>NZ_VJVZ01000020.1 GCF_007097145.1 Flavobacterium zepuense
ATTCGTTTAATTGCATCTTTTTTATCGCACTTTTCTTAACTGTTTGTTAACGTGAAGTTTGAGTGAGAAAGTTTTTTTACTTTTTGTTACAGGCAGGCTCTTATCACGCAATGTTTATACTCTTATATATAATAAGACACATATTTTACCTATTGGCACGAATTAGGGGTTTTGAATTCCGCAAAGCAGACGCAAAGTTTCGCGAAGCTTTATTACTACTTATATATATAGGTATGCTTGTCCTCTCCCCCGGCCCCTCTCCAAAGTGGGGAGCGAAGGACGGTATAGCTATATATACAGGCTTGTACTAAATAGCACACTCCTTATATATAGGTATAAAAAAAGCCGGGTAAACCCGGCTTGTGTATCTATATAATATACTACTATATATAAGGAGTGTGTTTAAACAACAATGGCCCTGCATTGCAAAGCCATTGTTGTCTATTGTGTAGTTTTATATTTTACTAAAATCTTCTATACACTTTTTTGCGTAGAGCTTGGTTATATTAAATACCCTGCGTTTTGCTTCAGTATCTTTTTCCAAGCGGTGTTTAGATAAAAATGCAACGGCGGTATTTTCGAATTCTTTTTGAAGGTCGTTTATAAAGGCTTCGAGTTTAGAACCACCAGCCGATATATATATGTCGCTATTAAATTTTTTATGAAAATCTTTTTGCACATCACTACACACCTTTTCCAACTGCCCTTCTAACTGTTTATAATTAAACTCCATTTATACTTCTATTGTAAATTTTAATTTACGGCAAAATAAACAAATTGGTTTTACAGTCCAGTTATAAAATTTAACTTAAAATTAGTAAAATTTTTCGTATCTAAATTAAAAATCTCTAATCTTAAACTACCCTGCCATAAAACTCAACACATTTCTTGGCATGCTTTTTTGCAATGGTATGAATAAGTTTTAGCGCATCAGGATTTTCTGAAATATTATTTGATTGTATGAATAATTGCGCCGCTTTATCAAACTCGGATTTTATAAGATCAAAAAAAGCTTCGAGCATACCCAAACCGCCCGATTGATATCCTGTTTTATATTGGTTACCCAGGTTTTTAATCACATCATCGCACGCACATTCAAAATCAGATTCTAAAGCAGAATAGTCCATTTTTATGTTGATTAATAGTTAGTATAATAGTACAAAATTATATTGGATTATACAGCAGTGCTTTTATATAATAAGTAGAGCAAAAAAAACCATAAAAAAAGCCTCTTAATTACTTAAGAGGCTCATAAATTAGGGTGAATGAGGGGTCTCGAACCCCCGACCTTTGGAACCACAATCCAACGCTCTAACCAACTGAGCTACAATCACCATTTGTTTTGCGAGTGCAAATGTAATTTATTTAACCGTTTTTGCAAACAAAAATTACACTTTTTTACAACAAATTTATATCAAATCGGCTAAACTGTTCACTGCCAAATGCCTTTCTACAGTAAAACCTTCGGCAAATTCTGTATTAATTAGCCTGCCCAAGTCGGCTGCACGGTAAAGTATGCTGTCTTTAAAGTTTTTTGTAGCAATGGGCGTTACCGGCTCGGTACTATTGGGATCATAAAATTGCGACTTGTATGCCATTAACGATGCCACTTTAACATCCATAAACCCGGTTACATCTACCACAAAATCGGGTGTAAGGTTTTTCCACTGTATGTAGTGATATACCAGTTTTGGCCTCCACTCCTGCTGGACATCGCCATCATATTGCGTTTCTATTCTTCGTAATCCTGATAAAAATGCTGCATCCGACACTAATTTACTGCCCTTTGCATGATCTATATGCCTGTCGTCTATAGCGTTGGCTATTACAATTTCGGGCTGGTATTTGCGAATCATTTTTATAACCTCCAGTTGGTGCGCTTCGTCATTTATAAAAAAGCCATCCCTAAATTTAAGGTTCTCCCTTATGCTCACTCCTAAAATCTTTGCAGCATCGGCTGCTTCTTTGTCCCGAATTTCGGCTGTGCCACGTGTACCAAGTTCGCCACGGGTAAGGTCTACAATGCCTACTTTTTTACCAAGTGCTATTTCTTTGGCTATTGTGGCGCCACAGCTTAACTCAATATCATCGGGGTGCGCGCCAAAAACAAGTATATCTAATTTCATTATTGTATTATCTAATTCGGCTGCAAATTTAGCCACGAATTACACCAATTCCCACAAATTTATCTTTTAATTGATACTTTAAGATATTTGCAGATTGCTAAATTACCTTACGCATGGTCATGCTCTTATTTACGGTTTCTAAAAATTCTTTTTGAGGGTCGCTATCGGTAGTAATACCGCAACCTATGTATAGGTGTGCTGTATCGTCCTGAATTTTCATGCAGCGCAGATTAACAAACAGGTCGGTTTTAGGCTGGCCGATTGCAAAGTCGTGGTTAAGCTCGCCTAAAAAGCCTGCATAGTATTCCCTGTCATAGTCTTCGTTCGCTAACAGGTACTCTTTAGCATTACTCTTTGGCAGTCCGCATACGGCTGGCGTGGGGTGCAGGGTATTAATAACTGCATACAGACTATCAACATCTTTAAGCTCTGCCGAAATATCCGTTTTAATGTGTACGATGTTGCCTGCCCTAAAGGTGTACGGCTCGGTAGTGTCTACGTTGGCAGTATAATCTGCAAGTTCAGAGACTATATAATCGGTCACAAATTTTTGTTCCTGCCTTTCCTTTTCTTCCCAAACGGCCTCCTCCCCTGCTTTATACAGTTGAGTACCCGCAAGGGCAACGGTATGCAGGGTATGGTTTTCTACCTTTAAAAGCTGCTCTGGCGTGGCTCCCATCCACAATCCGGCTTGCGGATCGTAAAAACAGTACCTAAACGCGTTAGGATAGGTTACCAGCAATTTTTGGAAAATCGCTACAACATCGGCTTCCGCCAAATGTACGAGTTCTTTACGCGATAACACCAGTTTTTGAAATGCACCGCTTTTAATCGCCGCTACACTTTGCACCACAAGTTTTTCAAAATGAGATTTGGCATTAACATCAATGGCCGGCTGTAGAGGAGCATCAGGAATGTTTACATCCAAGTCCATTTCAGCCGAAATAATATCGGCCGCGTGGGCGGGAATAAATACGGTTTTGCCCAGGGCAAATGGTGCAAATACAAATCCGCTGCCGTTATAATTTACAGCGTGGATTGAACTGTCATTCTGAAATACACCGTTTATTATGGTACTGCCGGGCTTGCTGTAAACCGCGAACGGAAACCCTGTTTGTAATTGTTCTTTAAGTCGGGAAAATAAATGCGTCATAAAAATACTTTTGCCACGAATTACACCAATTTCACAAATTAAAATTGAAGATAAAGTATTGGTGCAATTCGTGAAATTAGTGGCTAAACATTACGTTTTCTTGGCAGTACCATATTTGTAATTTTACAAAGCGATATCAGTTTGCCTTGTTCGTCGGTAATTTTAACCTCCCACAAGTGCAGGCTCCTGCCCTGGTGCACTATGCGTGCCGTTCCGGTTACAACGCCATCGCGCTTGCTACGCAGGTGGTTGGCCGAAATTTCTATGCCGCGCACTTCCTGCAACTCAGGATTTACAAACATAAGCGATGCGGCACTGCCCACACTCTCGGCAAGAGCAACACTTGCCCCACCGTGCAGCAGCCCCATAGGTTGATGTACGCGCGGGTTAACGGGCATTTTAGCCTCAAGAAAACCTTCTCCGGCATCGGTATACACGATCTCAAGGGTTTCCATAAGGGTATTTTTACTGTAATCGTTGCACATTTTTAGTGCCTTGTCTTTATCAAAAGCCATTGGTATAAGTTTAAAGTGTAAAAGTAGGGAAAAGAGTCGAAAGCTAAATAAGATCGTCGAAAGTCTTAAAGTCTAAAGCCATTCAGGCTTAAAAGTCATAAAGTCAAAAGAGCTTACTCTAATCTCAAAATGAAGGAGCGTGGAATGGATTTGATTTGAACTTTTGACCGATCGACCTCGCCCCCAACCCCCTCTCCAAAGGAGAACGGAGGTTGGGATGGGTACCTTTCGGACTTTTGACTTTAGATTTTAAGACTTTATGACATTACGACTTTCCACTTTAAGACTTGATGACTTTCGACCCGCATTTTTAAACTAAAATTACTTTTGCTGCGTTAACACTACAATTGCTTTTAAAAATTTAGAATTAATAGCTACTTTTACCAAAAATTGTTATTTATATGCGTCATCTTTTACTATTACTTTTATTAGGCTTTGCTGTAACCTTTACTTCATGCCGTGATGATTTTGAGTTTGAAGCCAGTAATGGTACCGGACTTGAATTCTCCCGCGACACCGTATACCTTGATACTGTGTTTAGTAACATTGGATCCAGCACTTATACATTAAAGGTATACAACCGCAGCGATAAAGATATTAGTATACCCAGCATAAAACTGGGTCAGGGCGAAAACTCTAAATACCGCCTTATGGTAGATGGTGTTCCCGGCAAGGTATTTAACAATGTAGAGCTGCTGGCAAAAGACAGTATGTTTGTGTTTATAGAAACTACTATAGATTATAGCGAATACACTAACAACAATACTACGTTTTTGTATACCGACCAAATTCAGTTTAGCGGGAGCGCAGGCCAGCAGCAGGTAGAACTGGTTACGCTTGTTCAGGATGCGTATTTTTTATTCCCGCAGCGTAACGATCAGGGCGAATATGAGGCCGTGCGTTACGATGATGAACTTACCGATGATGGCGAAGCTACTTATGTTTACGGCTTTAATTTAGATGAGGCCGACCATGATAACGAATTGATTTGGAACAATACAAAACCATATGTAATATATGGTTATGCCACCGTGCCTACAGGTAAAACCCTTACAGTAAATCCCGGGGCGAGAGTACATTTTCATGCCGATTCGGGTTTAATGGTACGCCCGGGGGCCACGTTAAATATTAATGGGGCAGTTTCCACTGCTGGGACTAATGATAATGAGGTAGTTTTTGAAGGCGACCGCCTGGAACCCGATTTTGCCGATGTACCGGGTCAGTGGGGTGCTATATTATTAATGTCGGGTGCCGATAATACCATCAATCACCTTACGCTTAAAAATGCTACGGTGGGCATTTTATCGCAACGTATTGATGCTAATACTACTCCTAAGCTACAAATAGACAACTCGCAAATTTACAACTGCTCTAACTTTGGTATATTGGCGTATACCTCTAACATTTCGGGCAATAACTTAGTGGCAGGTAATGCCGGGCAGGCTGCTGTAGGCTTAATTTATGGCGGACTCTATAACTTTAAACACAGTACTTTTTCCAACTACTTTAATGCCTATAACCAGGTTCCGCTGCTTGTAAATGACTACATTCAGGATGAAACCACCGTATACCCTGCCGAATTGACCGCTAATTTTGATAATTGCATTATGTATGGGTCGGGTAACGTAGGCCTATCGTTAGAAAAGCAATCTACAAGCGATAGTTTCCATATAATTTTTAATCACTGCCTTATTAAACTGGTAGACAGTACAAACCAGTTTAGGAATGAAGATTTGTACCCCGGCGATGCAGGCACAGGTAACGAGCCAACTGTTGTTGCTTACAATGGCTGTATTTTAGCCCGTAGTTCTACACGCAACACGCCTAATTTTGAAGACCCTGACAATAATAAGTTCAACTTATTTACCGATACTACCGGAACGCCGGAATTTCCCGGCGCGGAAGGCACTGCTGATCCTGCCATTGCTGCACAGGTTCCGTTTGATATTACGGGAGCATCAAGGCCAGCTACGGGGGCTGATATAGGTGCCTATGAAAGCCAGGCCGAACCTGCCGAGTAATTTTAGGAAAATTATAACTTTATTTTTCATAATTTTAGGCTAACAAACGTAAAACCAACATTATGAAAAATTTATTTACAACACTTAGCGTGCTTGCACTATGCCTTACCATAGGCAGCGCAACAGCACAAACTAAAGAAGAAGCAGCCATGCAAAAAGCCTGGGAAGCCTATGCTACCCCCGGCGACATGCACAAAATGCTTGCCGACGAAACCGGGACATGGGATGTAGAAATGACGTTTTGGATGGACGCTAATGCCAAGCCCGAGACGAGTAAATCTACATCAGAGTCTAAAATGATAATGGGCGGCCGCTATCAGGAAGTAACCTACAAGGGCAATCTTATGGGTATGGAATGGGAAGCTAAGAACACGATAGCTTACAACAACAAGTCTAAAGAGTTTACTTCAACCTTTATAGATAACAGCGGTACGGGTATGATGGTTGCCACAGGCACGTACAACCCTGCTACAAAAACAGTAACCTTTAAAGGCGATATGCCCGATCCACTAACCGGCAAAACGGTTAAATTCAGGGAGCTTTATACGATTGTTGATGCCAACACCCGTAAACTTGTTGCCTACGACACCAAAGACGGTAAAGAATACAAAAGCATGGAAATTTTAATGAAGAGGAAGTAAGGTTTAGACACGAATTTTCACAAATAACATAATCCGGCTTAGTAGCCGGATTTTTAACTTATAAATACATTATTTTGCTAATATGGATTTAGTAACCGAAGAATTATTAGGCGATTGCCAAATTTTTGAACAGGAGAGTTTTCACGACTGTACCAAACGTTATGACGGTTTTGGAAAAGATTTATACCGAATAATAGCGCAAAAATTACCCGAAATATTTAAACACCTTACATTTTACAAAGCGGTAGGTATTACTGGCAAATGTGCAGGTATCATAGTTGGAAATAGCAGTGTAGCTATTTACCAAAAAAATGGTAAAACCATATCTATAGAACTTGACTATTATGATGTGATTGGCATTTGGAATTTTGACGGCTTATTGTTCGAAACAGGCGGATGGTCTGATACGCCATATGAGGACGCTATAGATTTTATTGAGAAGAATTTTTAAAGCGTTAAAATGGAGGAAAAACAAAAATATTACTGCTCTTTTATTAAAGTTGGAAACAAGGAGTTTATGGAGAAATTATTCTATGATGGAGAAATTTTCTGTAATACCCTTGATTACTTTCAAAATCTTCCTCAAGAAAATTTAATGGCCGATCCAAATGACGGCGATATTAAATTAATTCAGGCTAAAAATATTAAACTTGAATTTAAAGATAAAACATTTTTAAGTGACAAAGGTCAGATACATTTAAAAAATCCTAATCTCAAGGGCAACTTGTACTGCCTATATGGCGTGGAAACAAAAACTATTGAACCCTCAGAGACTTTTAAAAAATTAGATTTAGATTTGAGTGCAATTGACTGGGGTGATTATGCTATATATATATTTGACACTCTTGAGTTTTTGAGGCGAATGGAAGCAGCCATCAAAAAAGAGCAATTACAATTCGAATTTCATCCTGTTTTATATTATGATGATAAAATATATGAGGGTGATCTTAACGTTTTTAATAAATCGATAAAATTCGAAAAACAAAAAGAAATAAGGTATTGGATAGCAAATACCAATAATGAACCCATAAAACTATATCTAGGAGACCTCTCGGATATAAGTATTCTCTTAAATAGAAATGAACTACAGAATATTGAATATGATTACAAATAACCTCTCAACTTGCTATTGCCTAATTACTAATAAATAACTAATTTTGCCCCTTTAAACAACAACACACATAAAAATGATCCATTTCTTCGGAAACCAGACCAATACGGTTTTTGCGGTACAGGCGCAAAACGAACTTTCGGCAGAGGATATTTCAAAATTAAACTGGCTTTTTGGCAACGCTCATAAAATAGAAAAATCCGTACTTACGGATTTTTTTGTTGGTCCGCGTGCCACCATGATCACCCCGTGGAGTACCAATGCCGTTGAGATTACCCAGAATATGGGCATTACAGGCATTATCCGCATTGAGGAGTTTGAAAAGGCCGACGAAGCTACCGCAAGTTTTGACCCGATGCTTTCTCAAAAGTATAACGGCCTTAACCAGGACATTTACACCATAAACATTAAGCCGGAAGCTATCCTTGAAATTGAGGATATTGCCGCTTACAACCAGCAGGAAGGCCTTGCGCTTAACCCTGAAGAGGTAGATTACCTTAACGACCTTGCCACTAAACTGGGCAGGAAACTAACCGACTCTGAAGTTTTCGGCTTTAGCCAAGTAAACTCAGAGCACTGCCGCCACAAAATATTTAATGGTACGTTTGTTATTGATGGCGAAGAGAAACCTTCATCGTTATTCAAGCTTATCAAAAAAACATCGGTAGAAAATCCTAACGATATCGTATCGGCTTATAAAGATAATGTTGCCTTTGTTAAAGGGCCGCGTGTGGAGCAATTTGCCCCTAAAACGGCTGATAAACCCGACTTTTACCAGGTAACAGAATTTGATTCGGTTATCTCGATAAAAGCTGAGACACATAACTTCCCTACTACTGTAGAGCCTTTTAATGGCGCTGCAACAGGTGCCGGTGGCGAAATTCGCGACAGGCTTGCCGGTGGGCAGGGGTCGTTACCCCTTGCAGGTACGGCGGTGTATATGACATCATACTCGCGCCTTGAAGAAAACAGGCCTTGGGAAAACGGTATGGACGAGCGCAACTGGCTGTATCAAACCCCAATGGATATCCTTATAAAAGCGTCTAACGGAGCGTCTGACTTTGGTAATAAATTTGGGCAGCCGCTTATTACAGGGTCGGTACTAACATTTGAACATACCGAAGCCCCCTCTAACTCCCCCCAAGGGGGAGAAGAAAAGCCACGCAAACTGGGCTTTGATAAAGTTATAATGCTTGCCGGTGGTATTGGCTACGGTAAAGCAAGCCAGGCGGCAAAACAAAAACCGCAGGTGGGCGATAAAATAGTGATACTTGGTGGCGAAAACTACCGTATTGGTATGGGTGGTGCAGCAGTGTCATCTGCCGATACAGGCGCTTTCAATTCGGGTATAGAGCTTAACGCGATACAGCGTTCCAACCCGGAGATGCAAAAACGTGCTGCCAACGCCGTTCGTGGTTTGGTAGAGAGCGAGCACAACCCAATAGTTTCTATTCACGATCACGGTGCGGGCGGGCACTTAAACTGCCTGTCGGAACTCGTGGAAGAAACCGGCGGTAAAATAGACCTTGATAAATTGCCGGTGGGCGACCCTACCCTTTCGGCTAAAGAAATAATTGGTAACGAGAGCCAGGAACGTATGGGCCTTGTTATTGGACAAAAAGATATTGACACCCTGCAACGCATTGCCGACCGTGAGCGTAGCCCAATGTATGCTGTAGGTGATGTTACGGGCGATCACCGATTTACTTTTGAGAGCGCTACCACTCATGCAAAACCAATGGATTTTGCCCTTGAAGATATGTTTGGCTCATCGCCAAAAACTATAATGAGCGATACTGCGGTTGTAGCCAACTACGCTAACCCGGAATATTCTCAGGAAAAAGTACACGAGTACCTAAACCAGGTACTTCAGCTGGAAGCTGTTGCCTGTAAAGATTGGTTAACCAATAAGGTAGACCGTTGTGTGGGCGGTAAAGTTGCCAAGCAGCAAACTGCCGGGCCTATTCAGCTTCCGCTTAACAATGTAGGTGTTATGGCGTTAGACTATGCCGGTAAAGAAGGTATAGCAACCACCATAGGCCACTCGCCGGTTTCGGCACTGGTAGACCCGGTTGCGGGTAGCCGTAACTCTATTGGCGAGGCGCTGTCTAACATTGTTTTTGCCCCGTTAAAAGACGGACTTAAAAGCGTGTCGCTTTCGGCTAACTGGATGTGGGCTTGTAAAAACGAAGGCGAAGATGCCCGTTTATACGAAGCAGTACAGGGCTGTAGCGATTTTGCTATAGAATTAGGGATCAATATACCTACGGGTAAGGATTCGCTATCAATGAAACAAAAATACCCTGATGGCGATGTTATTGCCCCGGGTACGGTTATAATTTCTGCCGCAGGTAACTGTAGCGATATCCGTAAGGTAGTAGAGCCGGTTCTTAAAAAAGATGGCGGTAACATTTACCACATCAACCTAAGTGGCGATACCTACAAACTGGGCGGATCATCGTTCGCGCAGGTTCTTAATAAAGTCGGCAACGAAGTTCCCACGATTAAAGATGCAGCAGCGTTTAAAAACACATTCAACGTAATTCAGTATCTTATAAAAGCGGGTAAAATTGCAGCGGGCCACGATATAGGCAGCGGCGGTTTAATTACTACCCTGCTTGAAATGAGCTTTGCACAGGTTAACCTTGGTGCAGAGTACGACCTTACCAACCTTAACGAGGCTGATACGGTTAAAGCCCTGTTTGCAGAGAACATTGCTATTGTAATTCAGGCGGATGCTTCTATAGAGGCCGAACTGGCTAAAAACAATGTAGCCTTTACGCTTATTGGTACGCCTAAAGAGGGCAATACAGTAACCGTTAAAAACGGCGACGCCAATCTTACTTTTGATGTGGCCGAAACCCGTGATACCTGGTTTAAAACATCGTACCTGTTAGACCAGAAACAAAGTGGTAAGCAAAAAGCACAGGAGCGTTACAACAACTATAAAAACCAGCCGCTGCAATACACCTTCCCTGCTCATTTTACAGGTAAAAAGGTAACGTTAGATGGCAGCAAGCCAAGGCCTAAAGCCGCTATTATTCGTGAGAAGGGTAGTAACTCTGAGCGTGAAATGGCAAACGCCATGTACCTTGCCGGTTTTGATGTGAAAGACGTACACATGACCGACCTTATATCGGGCCGTGAAACCCTTGAGGATATCCAGTTTATTGGTGCCGTGGGTGGTTTCTCGAACTCCGATGTACTGGGTTCGGCTAAAGGATGGGCGGGTGCTTTCCTTTATAACGAAAAGGCTAAAATTGCCCTTGAGAAATTCTTTGCCAGGGAAGATACCCTATCGGTAGGTATATGTAACGGCTGCCAGCTTTTTGTAGAGCTTGGCCTTATAAACCCTAACCACGAGGTTAAGCCACGCATGCATTTTAACGATAGCCACAAGCACGAAAGCGGCTTTACATCGGTTAAGGTACAGGAAAACAATTCGGTTATGCTTAGCACCCTCACAGGCAGCACCCTGGGTGTTTGGATTTCGCACGGTGAAGGTAAGTTTGAACTGCCGTACCAAGAAGATAAATACAACGTGGTGGCTAAATATGCTTACGAAGGCTACCCGGCTAACCCTAACGGCAGCCACTTTGATATTGCCATGATGGCAAGCGATAACGGCCGCCACCTGGTTATGATGCCGCACATTGAGCGCTCTATGTTCCAATGGAACTGGGCGTACTACCCGGAAGGCCGCACCGACGAGGTTTCGCCGTGGCACGAAGCGTTTGTTAATGCCCGTGAGTGGATCGAAAAGCGTTAATTTGGTTATTTAGTTATTTGACCTTAAGACAGAAGATAATAGATGATATACGCCTCCAGGAATGGGGGCGTTTTTTTATTTAAATAAAATATCTAAATTGCAATCAAATAGAAAGACTTTATGAAAATTAATGACCATGAAAAAAACAGCTTTTATTTAATGGTTGACTCATTAAAGAAAAGCCGCAGGGCAGATTTATCAGATATAAATAATGATGACGATATTATTGAAGAACTATACGTCGATCCATTAGATGGCGAGTTTGTTTTAAAGTCATGTCTTAGACCTAATACAACAATGTTAATTGGTAGGAAAGGGACAGGGAAATCTACTATTATTGCAAGGTTACAACATGAATATAGAAAAGATAATGATAAATTATCTTTGTATATTGACGTTAAAACAATCTTCGAGCAATCTAAGAATTTTACTTATGATTCAGGTCCCTACAGAAATCTAATGACTAATGTTGACCTAGAAAAATATTTAATTTATAAAACCTTCCTGAAACAAATAATTGATCAAATAAAAAGTGAGGTAAAAACTAATACAATAAAATTTTTCCTAGCTAATATTTCAAAATTATTTGGACCAAATAAAAAAACTTACGAAATTGAATTAGACAATATATTCGACGAAATTGAAAAAAATGAATATATAGATATACAGATATTAAAAGAAAAAAATGTAAGCCAAGAGGCTCAGAATAATATTGAAAAAAGAACTGAAAATACATCAGGTCTTAATTTAAATATAAACCAAAATCCCTCTATAGATTTTTCAGCAAAGCAGACTAATTCCTCACAGCAAACTAGTAATAGTAGTATGGAGGAAAAGTATTCGGAAATATTGTTAAAATGTTTTAACCCCACAGTAATCCTCAATAATATAAAGGTTCTTTTGAACAAAATAGGTATAAAATATGTAGTTATTTGTCTTGATGATTTTTCAGAGATAGAAGAAAGAGCTATGAAAGTATTTGTAGATACAATTGTTTCACCTTTAAATAATTGGTCCGACGAATATTTTAAATTTAAAATTGCTGCATATCCGGGAAGAATATACCTTGGAGATATAGACCCTCAAAAGATTGAACAAATTAGATTGGACTACTACGATTTATATCAGTCACGAAAGGTTACCGATATTCAGGCAGAAGCGCAAAAAAGCGTAAAAAAGCTATTAACAACTAGAATTTCATATTTCTGTCACCAATTACCTGAATATTTTTTTGATACGTCAAAAAACCCAATCGAGGACTATTATAAAATGCTTTTCGATATTACTGCAAGTGTTCCAAGAAATGTAGGGTGGATACTATGGTATTCATATCAAAATAGTATAGCTAAAGATGAACGTATTAGTTTACGTGATTTAGAATTAGCTTCTGAGAAATATTTTTCAGATTCTATCAACCCCTATTTTTCGCAAAATAAATTTATGAGAGAACCATTTTCAATTAAGCTTGAAAAATATCATCTCAAAGAACTTTTGCAAAGTGTTATTGCCGCCTCGAAAAGTAACAAGCGAGAGATTCCAAATTTGGAATCTAAAATTTTTCAATTAGACAAGGAAAAACCGCCAACTAGCCATTTTTACATTGATAATAAATTTGAAGACATTATTTCATCTCTTGAACTAAATTTTTTCATTACAAAATACAATGAGCAAAAAGATCAAGACAGTCAAAACTTGATGAGTTTCTTTACTCTGAATTACGGGCTTTGTATGAAAGAAGATATTTTTTATGGTAGAGGAAGTGACAGAAAATATGTTATACAAAGGCGATTTAACTATACTGAAATTATTAAAAAATATATATCCAATGCAAAACAGATCAGATGTCAAAACGCCGAATGTAGTCACATATTTAGCTATGAAACACTAAATAGTCTACAATTATTTAATATGCTATGCCCTATTTGCAGAAAGGGGAATTGTGAAATAGAACATGTATCAGTTGAAATTCCGAACGTAGATGAGAGTATTCAGATTCCAGAGTTTGATATAAGTTTATTAAATTCCTTAAATATTGAAGAGCCTCAATATCCATCTTCTTTAGCACAGGAATTAGATTGCACGTATCAAAAGGTTTCAAAAAGATCGATAAAGTTAAGGGACTTAGGATTACTTGATAGTGAAAAGAAAACTATTGATCAAAAAATAGGTGAAAGAAGATATTACACCTTAACTGACAGGGCGAGAGAAACCTATTTTAAGGAAATTAATTAAACCTTCTCTACATAGTAAATATCTGAAAGACGAAACGAGCATCAGGCTCATACCAATAACAACAATGCCCTACATTATGCAGGGCGTTGTTGTTTAAACTATTTATGGTAAACTAAGACAAAAGCTTTCTGTTTACAGGCAGCCAGTATAATATTAAAAAAGTAAGCGCTATTAAAACTGTAATTGCTGTGGTCGCAATAAGAATGGTATCGCCCATATCGCCCATCTTGGCGTTCATATAATCTGCTGTTAAGGAAACCGAATATATTTGAATGGCAATAGCTATTACGGCTGCTACCGAATAGACGTATAGGCCCATAAGCTTTCTTTGCAGCATTAAAATGGCAGCTATAAGTTTAGCAAGGGCAGCTACAAATGCCACAATATAAAACGACTGCATTCCCTCAATCGGTGCCCCGGCATCCATAGTAAGCGATACTGCCGAACTTATCAAAGTAAAAGCAACGCCCACTATAGTCAGTATGCACAATACTTTCAGGAAGGTAGCACTTTGCGGTACCTGTATTTCAAATTCGTCAAATCTTTTAGGCTGCTCTGTATTACAATTATCGCAGTAGGTGGCGTCATCGGCAAGCAGGTTGCCGCATCGGGTACATGGTTTCATGGTAGGGTTATGGTTTGTGCGGGTAAATATAGTAATTATAAAAGATTGTGCAAATATGAGTTGGAATTAGGGTAGATATGTAATCCATGCCTACATCTTTTGTAAATTGCAGTTAAACTCGCATGCATCTGGAACTTATACTGATGCTAAAGTAACGGATGGGAAGAGCGAGTAAAACTGTTGAGATTAATAGAAAATTTTAATGGGGTTTTTAAAAATTAATATCTATGAGTCTGCTAAAAAAACTATTTGGTTCAGCGTCAAAGGACAAAGCAATTGACATTGATATCAATACTTTAGACGATTACAAAAGAAACGCTTTGTTTGGGGCTATAATTAATGGAAACGAGGCCGCGGCTATCAACCTGATTAACCGTGGTATTGCTCTAAATGCGCAGGACAGTAACGGGCAAACGCCGCTGCACTTTTGCGCACTATACAGCAACTATAACATAGCCAGGGCTATATTAGATAAAGGTACCGATGTAAACCTTAAAGATAACTATGGCAACACCCCCTTGTGGACTGCCGTTTTTAATGGGCAAAAATCTAAAGACTACGGGATTGTAAAACTGTTGCTTAGCCACGGTGCCGATGCGCACAGCATTAACAACGTTAACAAAACCCCGCTGGATTTCGCCAGACAGGTGGGTTACACCGATTTAATAAAAATTTTAGAAGGTAAACTTATATAAATTAACCAACTATGCAAATTACCACCACTCCCCGCCTTACCCTTCGCGAACTTACCGTTGATGACGCGCAACATTTTTATGAGCTTAACCTGGACCCGGAGGTGCTTCAATTTACCGGCGATGTGGTTTTTGAAACTATTGACGCTGCCCGGCAGTTTTTAGAAAACTATGGGCATTATAAAAAATACGGCTACGGGCGCTGGGCGGTAATACGGAAAGAGGATGGTGCCTTTTTGGGATGGTGCGGACTAAAATTTTCGGAGGACACCGGGGAGTGTGATCTGGGCTTTCGGTTCTTTAAAAAATACTGGAATCAGGGTTACGCTACCGAAGCCGCAAAAGCATCCCTCGAACTCGGATTTACAAAATTTGGCATCCTAAAAATTATTGGCAGGGCCATGACCGCAAATTTGGCTTCTGTAAGAATTTTGGAAAAAATTGGGATGGAATTCTCGGCTTTTTTTGACTTTGATGGCGAAGACGGAGTTTTGTATTCGATTTCAAAATCCAAAAGTGAAATATTAGCCTAAAAAGCGCAAAAAATACCCTTAAAACACCCTATTTTAGCGCATCTCGAAATCCAAAAGTGAAATATTAAGCCTTTTTTGACCCAAAATTGCTTAATCAGCGACTCACGATTTAAAAATTATCACATCCTAAATTAATTGGTTTATAAAATATAATTTCATAATTTGCATAGATAAACCTTTACAAAAATTTATGGATAATATAACCCGTCTGTTTGATTTTCCGTACTACCAGCTTAAAAAGTATAACCTGCCTGCGGCATTGGTCACTAAGTACGGAAACGAGTGGGTAAAAACCTCAACGCAGGAGTACCTGGATAAGGCTAACGCCTTCTCCCGTGGGCTTTTACGTATGGGAATTCAAAAGAATGACAAGATAGCCGTTATATCATCTAACAACCGCACCGAGTGGAATATTGTTGATATTGGCATACTGCAAACCGGGGCACAAAACGTACCGGTATACCCTACCATATCTGAAGAAGATTATGAGTACATTCTAACCCACTCAGAGACACAGTATTGCATCGTGTCGGATGAAGAGTTGTATAAGAAAATAATGTCGGTTAAGCCTAATGTACCCAACCTAAAAGAGGTGTATTCTTTTGATAAAGTGCCGGGCTGCAAAAACTGGAATGAGATACTGGACTTGGGTAAAGACACTGATAATCAAGACGATGTAGACCGAATTAAAGAGAGTATTAAGGAAGATGAACTGGCTACCATCATTTATACATCGGGTACTACAGGCAGGCCTAAAGGCGTGATGTTGTCGCATAAAAATATCGTGTCTGATGTGCTAATGAGCTCAGAACGAGTACCTTTTGAACACGGCCAGAGCGTAGCCCTAAGCTTTTTACCTGTTTGCCATATTTACGAACGCATGATCTTATACATCTACCAGTACTGCGGCGTATCGATATATTTTGCGGAAAGCATTGAAAAACTGACAGATAACATTAAAGAAACATCGCCCGATGTTATTACGGCGGTGCCACGATTGCTGGAAAAAGTGTACGATGCCATTATAGCTAAGGGTTCGGCGCTTACCGGCATCAAAAAGAAACTATTCTTCTGGGCGGTTGATGTAGGCCTTGAGTATGAGCCATATGGCGTTAACGGCCCATGGTATGGTGCTAAACTTTGGCTTGCCCGTAAGCTGATATTCAGCAAATGGAAGGCTGGTTTAGGTGGCAAATTAGGCCTTATGGTTAGCGGTAGCGCAGCCATACAGCCAAGGCTTGCCCGTGTGTTTGCAGCGGCAGAAATCCCTGTAATGGAGGGTTATGGCCTTACGGAAACGTCGCCCGTTATTGCAGTAAACGACCAGCGCAATGGTGGTTTTAAAATTGGCACCGTAGGCAAACCCCTTAAAGGTGTGGAAGTTAAGATTGCCGAAGACGGCGAGATACTATGCAAAGGCCCTAATGTGATGATGGGCTATTACAACGACGAGGAAAAGACCAAAGAGGTTATGACCGACGGGTATTTTCATACCGGGGATATTGGCCTGATTGATAAGGATGGTTTCCTTAAAATAACCGACCGTAAGAAAGAGATGTTTAAAACATCCGGAGGTAAATACATTGCCCCTCAGCTTATTGAGAATGCCATGAAACAGAGCCGCTTTATAGAGCAGATAATGGTTATTGGTGATGGCGAAAAGATGCCTGCTGCCTTTATTCAGCCTGATTTTGCGTTTGTTAAGCAGTGGGCATCCCGCAAGGGCATTAACCTTAGCTCTAACCAGGAAATAGCGGACAGCAAGGAAGTTCACGACCGCATACAGGAGGAAATTGAGGGCATCAACAAGAAATTTGGACATTGGGAGCAGATCAAAAAGTTTGAGATAACTCCTGATACCTGGAGTGTTGAAAGCGGCGAAATGACCCCTACCTTAAAGCTTAAACGTAAGGCAGTTAAAGAAAAATACCAAAAGCTTTACGACAAGATTTATGGTGGTGATTCATCTGAAAAATAGAAATCTAAACTCTCCTTACCGGAGAGTTTTTTATGCCTTTGCCACAGCATTTTAGTAGAGTAAATCAGTAAAAATAGTTATTTTAGCCGCAACCAATAAAACTATGAAACAACTACTTATACTACTATTACTTACCACAGGCCTTTGCTTTGCCCAGCAAAAAACTATTAAAGGTGTAATTAAAGATGTCACTACGCTGGAGCCTGTTGCCATGGCTACCATTACGGTGGACAACACCAATATTAGTACCGTAGCTAACGAAGAAGGCAGCTTTAGGATTATACTTCCATCTAACGCTAAAAGCATTACCGTTAGCCACTTAAGCTATAAAACATATAGTTTTACTCCCGAAAAATCCAACGATAACCTTGAGGTATTTTTAGAGCCGGGCGGTATTATGCTCGAAGAGGTTGTGGTAACGAATAGACCGGTTAACGAAATTTTAGAGGAAATAGTAGGCAATTCGCGCAAGCGGCTGGAAAAATCGCTGCTGCTGCATACTTACTACCGTGAATTTGTTAAGGTTAACGATGTGTATACCAAGTTTGCAGATGGCCTGTTGGACTACTATGTTAAGCGTAAAAGCGGTGCAAGCGATTTGCTTGTTAAACAAAGCAGGTCCTCACGGCTTGTAGATGCAGGCACAACCAAGAGGGAGCAAATGACCGACGCACTGTACCTGTTTGATGTACGCGATGCCATATCTGATGCGTATAGTTTTAAGGGGATCCGCAATGTACTGAGCAGCCCTAACTATACTTTTGAGCTACGGATGCGTACGGATAAAAACGGGAAATCGGTAGAGATCATTAAGATAATCCCTAAACCCGAAGTTGAGAAGATATTAATGGAAGGTACTGTGGTGTACGACCCTGCTACTAAGCTCATCCTGGAAATGGACATTAGCTATAGTGAAGCGCATAAAAAGTACATTGCAGAGATCAATGCGCTTATTATGAAGTTTACCCTACTGGACGAGTCTAAAAAAACGGGCTTTAAAGTAGAAGGCACTAAGTATATTATGACCTATAACAAGCACAGGGCTAATTTTCACGCTAAGATGGGCAATAAACTGGATGATACCTTTGATTTTGTGAGCGATATTGTTGCCATGGATTATAAGGATGGCGAGTTTGATCTCGACAAAAAACTAAAGTATAAAGAGAAAAGCCTTTTTACTGCCGGTACTCATTTTACCGAGGAATTCTGGAAAACCAACAACACCCTGCTGCCTACAGAGGCTGAGGAGAAAGTTATTCAAAGTCTTAAGTAATAACTATTTACACACAAATGATACTCCCCAATAGGGGAGTTTTCTATTATCCTCTAAAATTATTATATTTACTTAAAACATAGATATTTATTATAATCATAATGATAAAAGCAACACTATGAAATTCCCAAAGGGTCGGTAATTTTTGACAATGCCCTGCTCATGACCAATATTGAGCACGAGTGGCACAACGCTGATAGCACACACCTTTTACAAGTGCAATAACATTAATGTAAAGCCCATTTACAAATTATTCCTTACCTTGTAGGGATAAAATATACATTCTCCCTAAAAAAAGAGGGAGTTTTTTATGAACCCAAAAATTAATTTTAATTTAATATGCACGCATACTAATTTATTTGTATATTTGAAACACTAATTAACTATGAAAGAAAAAACAATAGATTACATACTGAGGGCAACATGGCAGGCGGTATCAAGAATGTACAATGAAGAAGCCTCTAAATATGGCGCCAGCATGTCGGTAGGGTTTGCGCTTCTTTCTATAGATAAAGACAACGGTATACCAAGCACTGCGCTTGGCCCGCAAATGGGTATGGAGCCTACAAGCCTTACACGCACTTTAAAAAGCATGGAAGACAAAGGCCTTATATCGCGCAAAAAAAACCCGGTAGACGGGCGTGGCGTGCTTATTAACCTTACCAAACTGGGCAAGGAAAAAAGGGAGCTGTCGCGCGACAGGGTTTTAAAGTTTAACGATGTTGTAAGGCAGCACATCTCTCAGGAAAAACTGGATCATTTTATAGAGGTGGCCGAGAAGATAAACGAACTGATATCTGAAAGGCAGATCTTTATTAATGATGAAGCCGATTCTAAATAAATAAACACGGTGCTCAGGCATCAACAATTAAACATATTACGTAGTGCAATAAGCCCTGGCAAGTTGCATTAACCAAACTAAAAAACAAAACAGAATGAAACGCACTATTAAAAAGGCGGCCGTTGTAGGCTCCGGCATTATGGGATCTGCCATTGCTATCCATTTTGCCAATATAGGTGTAGAAGTGCTCCTGCTGGATATCCCGCCAAGGGAACTTACCGAAGCTGAGCAAAAAAAAGGCCTTAGTTTAACTGATAAGGCTGTGAGGAACAGGATAGTGAACGACCATTTGGCCAATTCGTTAAAAAGTAAGCCCTCTCCTATTTACCACCAAAAATTTGCAGAGCGCATTTCTACCGGAAATACCGAAGACGACATGCACAAAATAGCCGAAGCCGATTGGGTTATTGAAGTTGTTGTTGAGCGCCTTGACATTAAACAGAAAGTTTTTGAGAACATCGAAAAATACCGCAAGCCGGGCACACTTATTACCTCAAATACATCTGGTATTCCTATAAAATTTATGAGCGAAGGCCGCAGCGAAGACTTCAAAAAGCATTTTTGCGGTACCCACTTCTTCAATCCACCACGTTACCTTAAACTTTTCGAAATCATACCGGGTCCGCAAACCTCAACAGAGGTACTGGACTTTTTAAACAACTACGGCGAGAAATTCTTAGGAAAAACATCGGTAGTAGCTAAAGATACCCCTGCCTTTATTGGTAACCGTATTGGTATTTTCGGCATTATGAGCCTCTTTAAACAGGCTAAAGATATGGGCCTTACCATAGAAGAGGTTGATAAACTTACCGGCCCCGTTATTGGCAGGCCTAAAAGTGCCACCTTCCGTACGGTAGATGTGGTTGGCCTTGATACCCTGGTACACGTTGCCGAAGGTATTTATGACAATTGCCCTGATGATGAAGTGCACGAACTGTTTAAGGTTCCTGATTTTATCAATACCATGATGACCAACAAATGGCTGGGTAGTAAAACCGGCCAGGGTTTCTATAAAAAAGTAGATAAAGATATCCTGTCGTTAGACCTCGATACTTTAGAGTACCGTGCTGCTAAAAAAGCGTCGTTTGCTACCTTAGAGCTTACCAAGACTATAGATAAGCCTATTAACCGCTTTAAAGTGCTTGTTAAGGGCACCGATAAAGCCGGCGAATTTTACCGCAAAAACTTTACAGGCATGTTTGCCTATGTGGCTAACCGCGTACCTGAAATTACCGACAACCTTTATAAAATAGACGACGCCATGAAAGCCGGCTTTGGCTGGGAAAACGGCCCGTTCGAGATTTGGGATGCAGTGGGCGTAGAAAAAGGTATTGAGCTTATGAAAGCCGAAGGCCTTACCCCTGCCGCCTGGGTTACAGATATGTTAGCTTCGGGTAACAACAGCTTCTACACTATTAAAGAGGGCGCTACGTATTACTACGACTTAGCCTCAAAATCGCAAAAGAAAATTCCGGGTCAGGATGCATTCATTATCCTGAACAACATTCGCGAAACCAAAAAAATATGGAGTAACAGCGATGCTATTATCCAGGATCTGGGCGATGGCATTATTAACCTGGAGTTCCAGTCTAAAATGAATACCATTGGTGGCGGTGTGCTGCAAGGCATTAACAAAGCTATTGACCTGGCCGAAAAAGAGTACGACGGACTTGTAATTGGCAACCAGGCGGCTAACTTCTCGGTTGGTGCGAACCTGGGCATGATATTTATGATGGCTGTAGAGCAGGAATATGATGAGCTTAACATGGCTATTAAAATGTTTCAGGATACGATGATGAGGGTTCGTTATTCGTCTATCCCCGTAGTAGTTGCGCCGCATGGCATGACCCTGGGTGGCGGTTGCGAAATGAGCATGCACGCCGATAAGGTTGTTGCTGCTGCCGAAACCTATATTGGCCTTGTGGAGTTTGGCGTTGGGGTTATTCCTGGCGGTGGTGGTAGCAAGGAGATGGCCTTAAGGGCATCGGACACCTTTAAGAAAAACGATGTGGAACTTAACGTGTTACAGGAGTATTTCTTAACCGTGGCTATGGCTAAGGTATCTACTTCGGCCTACGAGGCCTTTGACACCGGCGTGCTTCAAAAAGGTAAAGACGTTATAGTGGTAAACAAAGACAGGCAGCTTGCCGAGGCTAAAAAATATGCTAAACTACTTGCCGATGCGGGCTATACCCAACCGGTAAAACGTAAAGATGTAAAAGTACTGGGCAAACAGGCCTTGGGTATGTTTATGGTAGGTACCGATAGTATGGAAGCCGGGCATTACATATCTGAACACGATAAGAAAATTGCCAACAAACTGGCCTATGTTATGGCGGGTGGCGACCTATCTGAAGCTACTTTGGTAACAGAGCAGTATCTTCTTGACCTTGAAAGGGAGGCATTTTTATCGCTTACAGGCGAAAGAAAAACCCTTGAAAGAATACAGTTTATGTTGACTAAGGGGAAACCGCTAAGGAATTAGGCCCCCTAACCCCCAAAGGGGGAACTTTTCATACTGAAACTATACGCTCTAACTTTATTAAAATAATTTAAGACCATTTGTAAAATTTAAGAATTACGAGAGGTCTGAACATAATCCTACTTACCCCTAGTAGGAATTCCCCCTTTGGGGGTTAGGGGGCTTATTATGAAAACAGCATATATAGTAAAAGCATACAGAACCGCAGTGGGCAAAGCTCCAAAAGGTGTGTTCCGCTTTAAAAGGCCAGACGAACTGGCTGCAGAAGTAATTCAGTTTATGATGAACGAGTTGCCGGAATTCGACAAAACAAGAATTGATGACGTATTGGTGGGTAACGCCATGCCCGAAGCAGAGCAGGGGTTAAACTTTGCGCGCCTTATATCGCTTATGGGGTTAAAGGTAGATGATGTTCCGGGGGTTACGGTAAACCGCTATTGCGCATCCGGACTGGAAACCATAGCCATGGCTACCGCTAAGATCCAGAGTGGTATGGCTCATTGCGTTATAGCAGGGGGTGCTGAAAGCATGAGCTATATCCCTATGGGTGGCTACAAGCCGGTACCTGATTACCAAGCAGCTAAAAACGGCCATGAAGATTATTACTGGGGCATGGGCCTTACCGCAGAAGCTGTTGCAAAACAGTTTAAGGTAAGCCGTGAGGATCAGGACGAATTTGCGTTCCACTCGCATCAAAAAGCACTTAAGGCCCAGGCCGAAGGTAAATTCGACAAACAGATAGTACCTATTACAGTAGAACAAGTATATGTAGATGCTAACGGTAAAAAAGCCACAAAAAGCTACACGGTAACAAAGGATGAAGGTCCGCGTGCCGATACCTCTCTTGAAGCATTGGCTAAACTAAAACCCGTTTTTGCTGCCGATGGTAGTGTTACAGCAGGTACATCGTCTCAAATGAGCGATGGCGCAGCCTTTGTTTTGGTAATGAGCGAAGAGATGGTTAAAGAACTTAAATTAGAGCCTATTGCCCGTTTGGTAAGCTACGCCGCAGCCGGTGTAGAGCCAAGAATTATGGGTATCGGTCCGGTTAAAGCCATACCAAAAGCATTAAAGCTTGCCGGTTTGGAGTTAGAAGATATTCAGCTTATAGAACTTAACGAAGCATTTGCATCGCAGTCGCTTGCCGTTGTCAGAGAGCTGGGTATCAATAAAGATATTGTAAATGTTAATGGCGGCGCTATTGCCATGGGCCACCCACTGGGTTGTACCGGGGCTAAGCTATCGGTTCAGCTATTTGACGAAGCTAAACGCCGAGGCAATAAATACGGCATGGTAACTATGTGTGTGGGAACCGGTCAGGGCGCTGCGGGGATTTATGAGTTACTATAGGCCCCCTACCCCCCAAAGGGGGAACTCTTACCTCAATCGATAAAGTTAATTCTGCATTATAAACTATAGTTTTTTATCTACTGGTTAGAAACTTTTAAAATCCTACTGACCCCTGGTAGGTATTCCCCCTTTGGGGATTAGGGGGCTCTTATGGACACATTAGAAAAACAATTGGCTCGCGGTGGGCAATTCCTTGTAAAAGAAACAAGTAGTGAAGACGTGTTTACTCCCGAAGACTTTTCGGAGGAACAACAAATGATGCGAGACTCGGTTAAAGAGTTTATCGACCGTGAGATCTGGCCGAATAAAGACCGTTTTGAGAAAAAAGATTACGCACTTACTGAAGAGAGTATGCGCAAAGCCGGAGAGCTTGGCTTTCTTGGTGTGGCCGTGCCCGAAGAGTATGGCGGACTTGGTATGGGTTTTGTAAGCACCATGCTGGTTTGCGATTATATTAGTGGTGCTACAGGATCATTTTCTACTGCGTTTGGTGCCCATACAGGTATTGGTACTATGCCAATTACTTTGTATGGTACCGAAGAACAAAAACTTAAGTACGTTCCTAAACTTGCCAGTGGCGAATGGTTTGGCGCGTATTGCCTTACCGAACCGGGCGCAGGATCTGACGCTAACTCCGGCAAAACCAAAGCGGTTTTAAGCGAAGACGGCACACATTACAAAATCACCGGCCAGAAAATGTGGATATCTAACGCGGGCTTTTGCAGCGTGTTTATTGTATTTGCACGTATTGCCGATGATAAAAACATTACAGGCTTTATAGTAGAGAACGATCCGGCTAACGGGATTTCTCTTGGCGAGGAAGAGCACAAACTCGGTATCAGGGCGTCTTCTACCCGTCAGGTTTTCTTTAACGACACTAAAGTACCTGTAGAAAATATGCTGAGCGAGCGTGGCAACGGCTTTAAAATTGCCATGAATGCCCTTAACGTTGGCCGTATTAAGCTGGCTGCTGCCTGCCTTGATGCACAACGCAGAACGATAGCCAACTCGGTTAAATATGCTACCGAGAGGGTTCAGTTTAATACACCTATTGCTAATTTTGGTGCTATTCGTGCTAAGCTTGCCGAAATGGCTGCCAACTGCTACGCCGGAGAAAGCGCTGCTTACCGTGCTGCAAAAAATATTGAAGACCGTATTAATACCCGTGTCGCAAATGGCGACAGTCACCAGGATGCTGAATTAAAAGGCGTTGAAGAGTTTGCTATTGAATGCTCGATACTTAAAGTGGCAGTATCTGAAGATATTCAGAATTGTGCCGATGAAGGTATCCAGATATTTGGTGGTATGGGCTTTAGCGAAGATACACCAATGGAAAGCGCCTGGCGTGATGCCCGTATTGCCCGTATTTACGAGGGTACTAACGAGATTAACCGTATGTTAAGTGTTGGTATGCTGGTTAAAAAAGCCATGAAAGGCCATGTTGACTTATTAGGCCCTGCTATGAAAGTAGCTGAGGAACTGGTGGGTATACCATCATTCGACACCCCTGATTACTCTGAGCTTTTTGCTGAGGAGAAAGAACTTATTGGCAAGCTTAAAAAAGCATTTTTGATGGTTGCGGGTAGTGCGGTAAAAAAATACGGCCCCGCGTTAGATGAGCACCAGCAACTGCTAATGGCTGCAAGTGACATACTTATAGAGATTTACATGGCTGAGTCGGTTGTATTAAGAACAGAGAAACTTGCTAAAAGCAAAGGTGCCGATGCAGTTAAAGAACAAATAGCTATGGCGCAACTGTATCTGTACCATGCCGTTGACTTAGTTAACACTAAAGGTAAAGAAGGTATAGCATCATTTTCTGAAGGTGATGAGCAACGCATGATGCTTATGGGCTTAAGGCGCTTTACCAAATACAACAATATGCCTAACGTAGTGGCACTTAGGGAAACCATTGCCGCTAAAATTATAGCCGAAAACAACTACCCGTTTTAAAATATAGTTTTAAGTTAATTACTAAAAGTCCGTTGCAGGTGTGCCACTTGCAGCGGATTTTTTTTGCCAAAAAACAGCTTGATATTTCACTTTCGGACTTCGAGATTCGGCTTTTTTGCTAAATAGTTATCAGGTGGCAAATCAACCCTATTATTTTATCCATTTTGACCACAGAAAAAATATCACACGATATTTTGAGATTCCTCAATTCGCTGCATTTAGTCAAAATAGAAAACACATTGAAATATAAAAAAAACGCCGTTCCGGATGGTATCCGTAACGGCGTTTAAAATTGCCCAAGTTTCCTGTTAGTCCAGGGGCCTTCTGTTGCGTCTTAGCAAGTTCAGTAAAATCATGACAATTGCAACAACAAGCAACAAATGGATAAGTGCGCTGCCCACATGGTAGGCAAAGCTTCCAAGAGCCCAAAATACTATCAGTATTATGGCAATTATATACAGTATATTTCTCATAGCAGTGTTTTAATTAAACGCTGATTACTTAATCGCGTCTACTTTATCTTTGGCCATTTTAGAATGCTCAAGGTGTTTCCTTAATTCAGGCAGCATGTTAGCAGCCCACATCCTGATATCCGGGTCTTTAGCTTTTTCTGAAGCTTTTTCTATCTTATCAATAGTTTTTTCATGGCCGTCTACCATTGCATCAGTATATGCCTTGTCAAAATCATGGCCGGTTTTATCATTAAAATCAGCATATTTATCCTGGCCTTTTTCAGTTAATGAAGCCGGTAGTGTAATGCCTTTTTTATCGGCAAGGGCTTTAGTATCAGCCGCAGCCTTAGTGTGCGCAGTAATCATCATTGCAGCTAATGCCTTAACATCTGCATTAGTACTTTTAGTCTGCGCAAGTTTACCTAACTCAATCTCTTTCATATCAACTTCGGCAGCATCAACAAGGTATTGAGAATCGTCTTCTAAACTATCGGTAGCTTCGGTATCAAGGTTTTCTTCGTTAGCATCTTCTGCTACTTCTTTAGGGTCTTCTGTTTTTGGCTCGTTTTTACATGATCCCATACCAAATGACATGGTAACTACAGCAGCACCAAGAAACATTTTTGCAATTAAATTAGATTTTTTCATAATAGGTTATGTTTTGTTATTTTGTTTAAAGCTAAATTACTGCTTATATAAAGGCAGCGTTGTTAGCAATATCACAATAAGTGTTAGCAAAATATTAAATGATTGCAATTACCTGTCAAAGCTAAACAAAGGCACATCTTTATTATCCTTATCTAATATAAGATCCCTAATCATCTCAGCGGCAATAAGGCTAAAGGTAATACCATTACCCCCAAACCCCAGGGCAAAATAGCTGTTGGGCAGCTTACTGTATTCTCCTATATAAGGCAAACCGTCTTTGGTTGATCCAAAAGTACCCGTCCAGCTAAACTCAGGTTTAAAATCAAGATTAGGGAACAGCCTGTTAATATCGTTGGTAAGCTGTTTCGTTTTTCGCTTTAGGAGCTTATCCCGACGGACAGGGTCACGGAAGTCCTCGTCCCTGCCACCTACCAGCACACGGTTATCGGGTGTGGTGCGAATGTACAGGTACGGGTCGGCCGTATTCCATAGCAAAACCTCATCGTGCCAAAACGGCCTCTCGTTATATTGCTCACTAACTATTGCATAGGTAGATAGCAGGTCTACAATTTTTTTATCAATAAAATTTACCACTTCGTACCCCGTGGCATACACTATTTTTTTTGCCTTAATAGTATAACCGGTTTCGGTAGCAAGCACTACCCCATTTTTGCTATGCTTTATATCAACTACAGGGCTACGGTCAAAAATACAGTTCTCAACACCTTTTACATTGTGCTGCAGCAGGCAATGTGCCAGCATATAGGCATTGGTTTGCGCACCCTGCTCAGATAATATGGCACCAAAGCATTCAAAATCATATTGTTTTTTAACCGCATCAGCATCAAGCCAGATAACATCAAATCCAGCTGCCTTGCGGGCTTCAAACTCCTTTTTAAGCCAGCTTACATCTTTTTTATAAGCAGCGTAGTACAAGCTCTTTTTACGTTCAAAATACTCAATACCCACCTTTTTAGCCAGCTCACCAATCTTGTCAATAGCTTCACTGCATAGCTGGTAGGAGCGTTCGGCCTTTTCTTTGCCAATCATATCGGTAAGTTTATAGAGCGGCACATCAATTTCATATTGAAGTAACGATGTACTGGCACTGGTACTACCCAGGCCAATGGTTCGGGCATCTACCGTGGTGCATTGTATGCCGGCTTCTATAAGGTGGTAGCGCACCAGCGCACCGCTTATCCCCGCACCAAGAATCACGACATCGGTTTCTACATCATGGTCGAGTTTGGGAAACGTAAACGGCAACCCGTCTTTAACTAACCAAAATGGATAGCCTGCTTTTAGTGTCATAAAAAATATATTTGTTAAAACAAATGTATCGTATTTAAGATAAGCACAATTAACGCGAAATTAATTATAGGTTTTATTTAACTGTTGTTCAATACCCTTAAAAATGCATAGCTTTGCAGCAACGTAGTTAGTAATGATAAACCCAAGTGCCAGCGGCTGGATAGACAAATTTTTTGGCCAGCTTACCAACCGCCTTACCGTATACCCCAACTCCCATGCCCTGTCCAGGGCAATTAGGGATACCGGCTTTATATATGGGCATGTACTATCATTTACTAACCTTGATACCCGCGAAACCAAAGGCTGGACTACGGAAGAGGTTACCAAGGCCGCACTGCTTAATGCACTGTTTGATGTGTACCGCCTTATTGAGAATAACGAGGATACTCCTGCTTTTATAAAAAAAGCTATAATTTTTTATAAAGAAATGCAGCCCGGTGGTTATGAGTTTCTTAAAAAAATGCTGCCCACCGCCCCTGCAAGCCATGAGCTTGAAGATATACTGGATGATCGCATTAAAACCAACAGCAACATTATTAGCCGCAACTTTAGCCACATACTTACTAATGCGCTGTTGTTTATGGATGTGCTTGCCTTCAGGCAGTTTTTGCTGAACAGCGAAATACCTGAAAAGTATCTGCGCAAGCTGGAAGAAACGGTTATGGGCATTGTAACCATTGCCCTGCAAAGCAAAGAGGATAAAAGCGATTATGATGATTTGCTCATTAAGCTTTTCGAATCATCTGTTCGATATACTAAGCTATCACAAATTAATACCGGCGATATGGAAACAGCAGGCTTTGACTATTTTGAGTCGAAATCTGAAAAGAATTACCTGCTGGATATGGCTGCGATGGCTATATGGAGTGATGGCCGCGCACAGCAAAGCGAGATCGACTTTTTATATACATTATCAGAAAGGCTTGGACTTAGTGATGATGCCGCTGCCGAGAGTATGGCATCTTTTGACGTGTTTATAAAGATAAATAAAAAGCATATCCCCTATTTTAAATACAGTAATCCTGTAAAGCATTTTTACGACCATGCGGCACAAAGCGTTACCCTGCTTATAAACCGCAACAAAAAGCGCCTTATAAAAGAGCTATCTAACAATGGCGAGCTTATGCTGCTGCTTACCCACTCTACCCACCGCAACCTAAACGAAAAGGAAAAGAAAAAGGTAAAAAAGCAGCTGTTAGAAATTTGCAAGACCGTACCATCACTTACTATTTTTCTGCTCCCCGGGGGCAGCCTGCTGTTGCCATTGCTTATAAAGTTTATTCCGCAATTGTTACCCAGCGTGCTCAATGAGAATTTAGAGCGTGATGGTGAGTAATATGTGATGAAATTACATACAATTGAGATATCATATTGATTATCGTATA
>NZ_VJVZ01000021.1 GCF_007097145.1 Flavobacterium zepuense
ATACGTAATCTTCTATTACCGGGATCACAGGGGTTTCGTGCACTATTAACTGCAACGGTACTACCGTAGCACAGTTGGTTGTATTGCCTGTCGCTACAACACGAATATATAACGGCTCCTCTACAGGGGTTACTGGTGTACTCTCGCTGTTGTAGGCTGTCAACTGCGCGGCAGGAATAGCTCCCGTACCATTAGTAGCACCTATTAAAGTAGTATGGTAAGTAACCGTTAAACCTGTTTGCCCGCCAATAACTTCGTTACCCGCAAGAGTAAGGTTAAAAGGAGCAGTAAAATCATTAGGTACACCATCGCACGCTTCAAGCGGTGATGCTGTTCCTACTACAGGAGGAGTATCAATCGTAATACTAAAGAACTTCTCATCTGAACATGAAAAATTTTCATCTCCGTTAGAAGCATATATATAAACAGTTTGTGATTCAGTAATAATCTCTTCAGCAAAAAGCTGTGTACCGTTACCACCACTCTGTGTATAGTAATTACCCACAGTTAATACAGGAAGCGCATAGCCTTCGCAAGCCACTACGTCATCCGGTTGCTCAACAACAGGAGTATCAACTATGGTAACCGTAAAGCTTGTTTGAGCAGTACATGTATTTGGAGCCGTACCTTCCTGTGCAAAAATGTATATGGTTTGAGATTGGGTTATAGAGGTACCTGCATCTAAAAGGTTGCCCTCACCATCAGCTTCGGTATAATAATTACCAACCTGTAGTTCCGGTAAAACATAGCTGTCACAAGCCTGCACATCTTCAACCTCTTCAAGAACCGGCTGAGGGGTAACAGTAATCTGGAAATCCGTTACAGAATAACAGTTCACATCATCTACATTAGTTAAACGAACGTAAATAATTTGTGTTGTAGCAGCAAAAGCATCAGGAGCAGCAATAGCATCTACATTATCCTCGGCAGCATCCGGAGATGTAAAATAGGCCACTACATATTGGGTAGGATCCTGATTACCTAAAACCAAGCCATCCTGTGTAGTAAGATCAAATACTTCTGTACCATTATTATCAGTATCACAAGCAAAAAGATCATTCGGAGTACCTGCCTGTGGTGCAGGATTTACAAATAATGTAAATGATTTAACTATAAAACAACCTGTGTTGTAATCTTCTATTCTGATGAAGATCTCAGTATTATTTGCAGCCGTGTATGCTAACGGAGTAGTAATAAAAGGAAAACCATCTATAGCATCTGCTTCGGTTAAATGGTATGACGTAGCGAATGAATCAGTTGTCTGACCATTCATAAGAATATTTTCGTCGTTTTCCCTTAGGTTAAATACACCGGTAGTACCGCTACCGCATACGGTAAGGTCTAAAGGTTCGGCAACGATAATTTCAGGATAGAAATCAATTACAATATCATCCGATATAAAACAGTCCGGGTTAGATTCAAAATAACCCATAATCGTATAAGTTCCAGGCTCAGATATGGTTAATGTTGGCTCATCATAAAATTCGCCATCCTCATCATATATCCACTCCTCTCCGTTTTTTTGCCATTTAACAAGCATATCGGTGTTAGTAATAGTAGCTTCAATATCGTAGGTATCGCCATAGCAAAGCAATAATGCCTCATTACCAAGGGTAATATCCGGCGGTAACTGCGGCTGGCCAATATCAAAACTTCCGCCTTCTATAAATACCGCAGAGTTAAGGGCACCATCTATTCCATTAGCAATTGTTAACTTAATAGAATAAGTATGGTTAGGCTCTACCGTAGCACTTGCCTGCATTACAACAGTTTGCCCATTAAAGTTAATAGGAGCTGTTGCAGCTGCCGCAAATGTATTATATTGACCAAAGTATGTTGGGTTAGCCGGGGCACAACCTGCACCACCAAGGTGAACAGTAGTTACACCTACAGTTATATTACCCGGAATAGGAAGTACTGCAAGGTTTACAGGAGTTGAAGTACCATTAGTAAGATCTGTAAGAATGAATGCAAATACATCGGTATAAGTACACTCAAAACTTGGCGTACCATATTCTTCTGATGCAAATAAGTAATTAAAGCTAAAGCTGTCTGATACGGGAACGAAATTAAACTTTATCCACGAGGCATCATTGTTAATACCCGGTACATAGGTTTGTATTTCCGGGTCACCCGGCCAAGAGCCGTCAGATAGTGTCTCAATATTAGGGCCATCAACACCCGGATTGCCGGGAGACGGCACTGCATTACCACACGTTAACACAACACCTTCCTGAATTGGGAAAGCACTGTTATTACGGTGAAAGTAAGCAATACCATTATGGCTGCCAAAGTTAGAGCCCGTGCTCCAGGTAACGTTATCTATACCCACACAGTTAACATCTATAAGTACATCTTCTACAAGTTCAGGAACTGTATATTCTGTATTAGATGTAGTTACAAAGTTTCCGCGCGCAGTATCAGAGTCTACACAGCCAGGACATGCAGGTACCGGATCTGGAGTACTGCTTGTTACCACAGCCGTATTGGTTAATGTGCCCACAAAAGATGCATAATCATCCGGGATAAATATCTGCACTGTATAAATTACACTCTCTCCGGCAGCTAATACAGGAATTGTGTTAGAAAAAGAACCGCTGCCTCCTGTGCCATTGCCCGACCATGACATTACATCTATATAGTAAGGCTTATTATCCTGTACAACTACATTATATGCATCGCTTGGACCAGGATTGGTTACCGTAATGGTGTATGTAGTTTGAGAATTTGCAAGGTAAGATGTTTGCCCGTTAGTTTTAAGCGTAACGATATTAGCTAACGGATTTGGAGTTGCTGTAACGGTACAGGTTGTACAGGCAGGAACAGGATCTGGTGTATCGCTGGTTACGTTTACAGTATTAGTGATACTTGCAGTCTGGTCATACCCGCTTGGTATAGGAATAGTAAAAGTATACGTTACCGTAGCGCCGTTTTGCATTAAAGCAATTACATCATTGAGGTTACCTGTGCCACTTGTACCGTTACTACCTATCCATGTTGCCTGTGCAGCAGGAAGTCCGGCAGGAACAACATCGCTCACTACTACGTTTTGCGCAGCGGTAGGGCCGTTGTTGGTTACAGTTATAGTGTATATAGCATTAGTACCGGCAGTATAAGTTGTACCCGACTCTAATGTTTTTGTTGTTACAATATTTGCCGATGAAGCATCGTAATCCGTATCAGAACATTGAGTACATGTTGTATCAGGATCGGCAGTAGTACTTGTAGCACTTGCTGTTAAGGTTAACGCACCTGTATATGCCGCAGGTACTGCTACAGTTATTGTATAAGTTACCGATGCACCATCGGCTAAAGACCCAACCGCATCAGATAAAGCACCTGTGCCGGATGAACTGTTACTACCTGTCCACGTCATGGTTGTACCTGCCGGAACCGGTACAGAAACATTTACTGCCGCAGCAGCTTCCGGGCCATTGTTAGTAACGGTCACGGTATAAACAGCATTGCCACCTGCTGTGTAGGTGGTTTGGTTATCTGTAGTTATTATTACAAGGTTAGCACCTGCATCGGGCACATCAGTATCCGTACACTGAGTACATGCAGGAGTAGGATCTGTAACGTTTGCTACGTAAGAAATTGTATTTACAAGGTTACCGGTAAATGTAGCCGGCACTACTATGGTAACAGTATAGGTAACAGTTTGGCCTACACCAAGAGTTGCTATAGTATTAGCAAGTGCTGTTGAACCTGATGCGTTGTTACCTGTCCATGAGTAAGTAGTTATACCCGCAGGGATAGCATTATTAACCTGTACATTAGTTGCTGCTTCCGGCCCGTTATTGGTAACGGTTACAGTATAAACCACTGTAGAACCCGCCACGTAAGTTGGCTGGTTATCTGTAGTTACAACCTGAATATCACTTTGCGTTTTGTAGGTTACTGTAGGCTGATTAAGCGTAGCGGTATAATCATCCGGTATCTTAATATTAATAGTGTACGACACGGTTTGGTTAACTCCAAGTGTTGCAATAGTATTATTTACCGCAACATTGGTGCCCGATGATCCGTTACTGCCCGTCCACCAAAACTTAGTTATACCAACAGGCATGGGTATACCGGCAGGTATAGGATAGTTAATATTAACGTTTATAGCAGGATCCGGACCATTATTAGTGATCATGACCGTAAACGTAAGCGTTTCGCCCGCAACATAGTTCATGTTAGGGTTGTTGTTAAATACAACAACATCGCTCTGGGCATGAGCCCCAAGCAGGCCTAACAATAAAAACAGGGTTAGTAGTAGTTTCCTCATATAGCAAATTTTAATGTACTTCGATAGTTAAAAAATATTAAATATACCTTAATATAATATTAAAGTATAAAAGTTTCAAATATAGATTATTCGAAATTATTTTACCTGTTAAATTTTAAAAAATCACAAATTAGCTTAAAACGCACAAGATAAATAACTTAATTAATTATATAATTAAACATAACATCTGTAAGACTAAATACCCTACCTGCTTTGTTTAATTTTTTTTATACTAATTTTGCATAAATTTAAGACACATGGAAAATATCACGATAAAGCCCACACAAAATGCCGCTATAGTAAAATTTGAATTCTCTGACTTTATTGCCCAAAAAGGCAACTATGAATTCAAAAATATTGATGACACGGCTAACTCCCCCCTTGCCCGCCAATTGTTTTACCTGCCGTTCGTAAAAACGGTTTACATATCGGGCAACTTTGTAGGGATAGAAAAATATTCTATTGTAGAGTGGGAAGATGTACAGGATGAAGTAGCAAAACAAATTGAAGATTTTGTAAACAATGGAGGGATCATTGTTCAGGAAAGCGAAGTCACTAAAAAGAAATTACCTGCAACCGTATATGTAGAGAGCACCCCTAACCCGGCCGTGCTTAAATTTGTGGCCAACAAGCTGCTTACCAAGACGAGTGCCGAGTTTAAGAACATTGATGAAACAGCTGCTTCGCCCTTGGCTAAGGAACTGTTTAAATTTCCTTTTGTTAAGGAAGTTTTTATTGATGAGAACTACGTATCTATAACTAAATATGCGGTTAATGAATGGGACGAGGTTACACCCGAGGTTCGCTCCTTTATTAAGGTTTACCTTGAAAACGGCAATACAGTTATTGATGAAGAGCTTATACAGAAACTGCCACAGGCCGAAAAACAACAGGAAGCCTATTTTGACAACCTGGATGTAACATCACAAAAGATCATCAATATACTTGAAGAGTATGTAAAACCGGCTGTTCAGGCTGATGGCGGCAACATTGCTTTTGAAAGTTATGATGAAGCCGACAAACGTGTTAAGGTAGTTCTGCAAGGCGCATGTAGCGGATGCCCATCGAGCACGTTTACCTTAAAGAGTGGTATAGAGAATATGCTTAAGGATATGCTTAATGACAACGACATAAAAGTTGAAGCCATAAACGCTTAAAACCAAAAAGGGGCTGTCTTAAAAGTGTCATTCTGAACGAAATGAAATGCAGTGAAGAATCTCAAATCTTTGTTTGTTTCGAGATTCTTCCTTCGTCAGAATGACAAAAGTGCTATTATCAGCACTTTTGAGACAGCCCCTCTTTTTATTTCTTATCTTTCTTAACTTCTTTACCACTATCATCCTTGGCAGGATTTTCGCGTTTTTCTTCTTTAATAACCGTATTGGTTTTTTCGTTGTATTGAGCCTCTTCAATTTTCTGGCCGGTTTTACTAAACACCTTTATTTTAGGATCTTCGTGTGTACCGGTTATTACAATAGGAACCCCTATTAAACCTCCGGGCGGCAAACCAAGGCGCATTTTTATATCCAGCAGTCCATCAAAACTCGTGGTTCCTTTTATAGTTGGCCTAAATACTGCCACCTTAAAAGTAAAAGGATCTATATAAATAACATTATTATTTATCGTAGTCTTTATATTGATGTCTTTAATATTAGGGTTATCAAGCCCTTTTTGTCCTGTTTTAGAACTTACCCCGCCAAACAACTTAAGTCCGCTCACTTTTACATCGCGCACCGATACGGTACCACCACCTTTAAGTGACGGATATATAGGCCCCATATTACCATCAAGGTCACCTTTAATCTGGTAATCTACAGATATTATCCCTTCGGCTTTTTCGGCTGCCGTTACAAGATCATGAAATAAAGGTATTTCGTTATACGCCCTTTTTACATTAAAATCTTTCGCAGTAAAATGCGCGTCAAAATTTGCAGCCATAGCATTTTCATCGTCATAAGTAGCATCAATACCCACATTACAGTCGATGATATTAAAGGTAGTATTTTCTAAAAGTATTTTACCTTTAGTAACTGCTACCTTACCAATGAGCTTATCTAAAACAAGACCGTTATATTCTACCTTATCAGCATTGGCTATAAGCGACACATTTAGATTGGTAGGCACAGCCACTACCCCACTCATTTTAGGGTTTTGTTCTTTAACCTGCTCTACTTCGGGTTTCCTGTCGGTATTTTCGCCTTCTTCCAGCGCCATAAACTCATCTACATTAATAAGTTTTGACTTAAGATTGAAGTTACCGCTAAGCGTACCGTGCGACTCTAAAAAGTAATTAATGGTATTAAGCAAATAGCCGTTCATAGCAAAATCTGACTTGCCATAATGCGCCGTAAACTTATCAAAGTTCATTTTTTCATTATGGAAAGAAAAATATCCCTCGTTAACAAAGAACGGCTTAGGGAAGAGTTCCGATGTTGTTTTAATGTCTTTTAAAACAATCGTACCCTTATTATTCAACTTGCTGTATTGCCCTGTAGTGGCATAGCTTTGCCTGCCTTTAAGGGTAAGGTCGGCTTTGGCATAACCGGTAACATCAAGCCCTTTTTGTTTAAACACTTTATATATCCTTCCAATATTAAGCTCCCCTTTTATGCGGGCATCATAAAACAGGTCATCAAAATCAGATACCGTTGCATTTACATACACCGGGTTACCTTCAAACACAAAAGATGCCGGTGTTATAGCAACCTTTAAATCCTGAAAGGTACCGTTAGTATTAATTACATTGGTTACAAAAGTAATATCGGTAATCGGGTTAGGGTAATAATCGGTTTTTAACCAGCCCTTTTGCAGGTTGATGCCCCCTTTGGTTTTAGGGAACAATTTTTTCTCAGCATTAAAATCTCCGTTAGCGGTAATGTCTGCACGCAGACTGCCGCGCAAATCCATATTAGGCAGGCCAATGGCCTCGTCCAGCATTTTAAGGTCGAGCGACCCCTTAACCTTTGCTTTTACCGCCATAGTGCTAAGGCCCCTGGTTTGCAGCATGGCCGTAAAATAATCTTTATCGCCCAGTTTAAAGTTAAAGGCCTTCAGGTTTATCTTGAGTTTCTCTACATCCAGTGCCGGTAAAAAGGCAGCCAAATCCATTTGGAAATCGGTCAGTTTTGCAGGTGCTTCTTTATACACAATGCCACCATCGCGTACCTTTAGGGTAAAGCCAAGATCGGGTTGTTGATTATTCGCCGCATTGTAGCGCCCTTTAAAACGGAAAAGCAAATCGGCACGGCCGTCAATCTTAGTATCTTCTGCCCAGGTAAGGTATTCCGGCGGCATAACAGAGATAAGGTCCTGCAACGTAGTATTTTCAGATGCAGCGTCAATATCAATCTTATAGCCATCGGCCAATATGGTAAACACACCGGTAAACTCCAGCGGAAGCTTGTTTATTTTAAGCTCATTCTTTTGCAGTATAAATGATAACGCATTGGTATTAATACGGGTTATAAGGTCGGCGTGCAGTTCCTTCTTTTGCAGATAATAGGTATTGGCATACGAAAAATCGATAGAATCGATATTAGCATCAGTTTGTAAATCGAACACATCCTCACTAAGGTCGCCTTTGCCTACATAATTAAAGCCGTGGGCATCTACAAGCATTTTTGCCGAAAGGTCGTTGTACTTAATGTGGCAATTCTCAAAATCTATACGGTCAAGCCTTATAGCAGGGCCTTCGGCATTTGGATCTTTGGGCTGCTTATCTTCCGATACATATACATTATAATTAGCCTCCCCTTTTTCGTTAACCATTACATTTATAAAGGCATCGCTAACATACAGTTCGTCTATTTTTACCTCATTATCAAAAATAAGGCGTTTAAGGTTGATCCCAAAAGCTACCTGGTCAGCAGCAAGTAGGGTATCATTAGCATAGGGTGCCGACCCCTTTAAGGAAAAATCATCCAGCGCTACGGTTAGCGATGGGAAGTGTGTAAAGAACGAGAGTTTTGATTTAGAAAAGTTAAGCTCGCCTGCTAAACTTTTGTTGGCTATTTTTTTAACCTGCTCGCTTACCTGCCCGGGAAACAAGAGCGGAATTAAAAACATAAGCAGGAGTATGAACGCTATAAAAATACCGGTCCATTTTAAAAACTTTAAAACTATTTTTTTTGCGTTTACCTTCATAGCATAAATGTAATACAATTCTTAAAATAAAGATAGCATTTTACTATTAATGTAATTTGCTATTTAACTTAGCCTTAATACAAAACCCTTTAAATGCGGTATATATTTGTAAGTATGCCTTATAAAAGGTAACTTTACAATAATGCCCAACTGAAACCCTATGAAAAGGAAAACACTATTTATTTTAACAATAACAGCCAGTATATTTATGTCGTGCCACAGAGAAAACACATCAGGCAGCATAGGCGAAGATAACCCATTGCTCGCCGTTTGGGATACCCCTTATGATGCACCACCGTTTGATGAAATTAAGAACGAGCACTTTAAGCCCGCCCTGCAGGAGGCCATACGCATACACCAGGGCGAGATAGATGCCATTGCCAACAGCCATGCCCAGCCCAACTTTAAAAATACCATTGAGGCGCTGGAAAACAGTGGATCATTATTAACACGCATTAATACCGTTTTCAACAATCTTAACGTTGCGCATACCAACCCTGAACTGCAGGCGCTTGCACAGGAAATGGCCCCCGAACTTTCTAAACACAATGATGATATTTACCTGAACCAAAAATTATTTGAACGCGTTAAAAGCGTTTGGGATAACCAGATAGGCTTTAAGCTTAACCGTGAAGAGGCTAAGCTGCTTGAAAAGAAATACAAAGCATTTATTAGAAGCGGTGCCAACCTTAACGAGGAGCAAAAGGAAAGGCTGAGAAAAATTAATGAAGAACTGGCCGTGATAGCTCTTAAGTTTGGCGATAACGTACTTGCCGACACCAACAGCTTTGAGTTGGTAGTATCGGATAAAAAAGACCTTGCAGGCCTTCCGCAGGAACTTATTGCAGCTGCCGCCGATGATGCCAAAGCCAAAGGAAAAGAGGGCAAATGGCTGTTTACACTACAAAATGCCAGCGTAATGCCGTTTTTGCAATATGCCGAAAATCGCGACCTGCGCAAAAAGATATGGACTGCCTACCAAAACCGCGGCAATAACGGCAATGCTACCGATAACCGAATTAATATCGTTCAGCTTACTAACCTGCGTGCCGAAAAAGCACGGCTGTTAGGTTACAAGAGCCACGCCCATTTTGTACTGGAGGAGCGCATGGCTAAAACTCCCGAAAAGGTTTATGGGCTCTTAGACCAATTGTGGAAACCGGCACTGGAAAAAGCCAAGATTGAAGAAGCCGACATTAAAAAACTCATGGTTGCCGATGGCATTACCGATGCCGTGCAGCCGTATGACTGGAGGTACTATACAGAGAAGATCCGTAAGCAGCGCTATAATCTTGATGAGCAGGAACTGAAGCCTTACTTTAGCCTTGACAACGTTCGGGAAGGTATTTTTACCGTTGCCGGAAACCTGTACGGACTAAAATTCAGGCAGGTTAAAGATGTACCGGTATACCAAAAAGATGTTACCGCCTGGGAAGTTACCGAAGCCGACGGCAAGCATGTGGGCATACTGTACATGGATTTTTATCCGCGTGAGAGCAAAAAAGGCGGTGCCTGGATGACATCCTACCGCAAAGAGAAAATTCAGGACGGCAAACGCATTGCCCCGATAATATCTATTGTATGCAACTTTACCAAACCTACAGGTGACACCCCTGCTCTGCTTACTTTTGATGAAACCACAACGTTTTTCCACGAGTTTGGACATGCACTGCACGGGTTGCTTAGCAACGTAAATTACGAAAGCCTTTCGGGCACCAGCGTTCCGACTGATTTTGTAGAGCTGCCGTCCCAAATTATGGAGAACTGGGCTGCCGAACCGGAGGTATTAAAGCTATACGCCAAACATTATAAAACAGGCGAGGTAATTCCGGATGAGCTTATAGCTAAATTGCAGGAATCGGCTACGTTCGACCAGGGTTTTGCCACGGTTGAATACCTGGCCGCCACCTACCTTGACCTTGATTACCATGCCCGCACGCAAGACTTAACCCAAAATGTAACACCTTTTGAGGAGGAGAGCATGAAAAAAATAGGGTTAATACCATCTATCATTCCGCGTTACAGGAGTACCTATTACAATCATATTTTTAACGGCGGATATTCTGCCGGATACTATAGTTATATATGGAGCGGCGTGCTTGACACCGATGCTTTTGAAGCATTTAAAGGCACCTCTTTGTTTGATAAGGCTACCGCCAAATCGTTCAGGACAAACATACTGGAGCGCGGCGGCACCCTCGAAGCCGATGCCATGTACAAAGCATTTAGAGGTGCTGAACCATCAATAGAGCCTTTGCTTAGAAAGAGAGGCCTCGAAAAGAAAGCACCGCAACCATTATTGCCCTAATAAAAATGCCCACGAAACAACGTGGGCATTTTTTATATATGTAAGTATTTTTTATCCGTGGTAAACGCGGGAAAATACTATTTTACCATTCTCTACATCAAAAACTTCGGCAATAAGCATGTCTTCTTCACCTTCTACAAAGCGGATGTATTCGCTAAAAACCCTGTAGTTATTTGCTGTAAGGGTCTTTACTTTGTATTGCAATGTAGGCAGCCTGTCGAAAGAATCCTGCCACCATTCGCGCATAGCGCCATGCCCTTTTACGAGTCCGTTAGTTTCAGGTTTCCTAACTTTAAGTTTCGGACTGAAATGCTCGGCATCAACAGCATATAAATTCAGCAAACGGTCTAATTGCCTGTTATTAAAAGCATCAAACCACTGCATGGCAATGTATTCTATATCGCGGGGTTCCATTAAATATTTTTAAGGTTGATTACTTCCTGCTCTGTTAAGAACCTGTAGTTACCACGCGGAAGGTTCTTTTTGGTAAGCCCGGCATATGATACACGGTCTACTTTAAGAACGTCATATTTATAACTTTCAAATATGGCACGTACCACTTTAATATTTTGAGTACGCAGTTTAATACCCACCTCTGTTTTAGGCTGCTCATCTATATAGCTTATCTCATCTACAAACAGGCGGTGGCCATCAAGTGTTACACCGGCAGCAATTTTTTCAAGGTCTTCAAACCTTAAATTCTTATCAAGGGTAACCTGGTATATTTTAAATGATTTTTGGTTTGGCAGGCCAAACTTACGTATCATATCGGTATCGTTAGTAAAAATAAGAAGCCCCGTAGTATTCTTATCCATACGGCCTATAGGCATCAGTTTGCTCTTGCTTGCCCCGCGAATCAGCTCGGCAACATTACGCATATCCATATCCTCATCGCCGCTGGTGGTAAAGTTTTTAGGCTTGTTAAGCAGCACGTATTCTTTTTTCTCAGGGATAATCGTAACCCCATCAAAATCAACTTTATCGCTCAGTTTAACTTTGTAGCCCATCTCTGTAACCACAACACCGTTAACCTTAACGTTACCTGATTTTATATAAATATCGGCATCCCTGCGTGAGCAGGCGCCTGAGTTTGAAATGTATTTGTTTAAACGAAGCTCATCCGGGTTAGATGGCTTTTTAGGTGCAGCCGGTTTGCGTTCGGCCTGTCTTTTTTCATACGCAGGAGAACCTTTTACAAAGCCCGCTTTTTTAGGAGCCGTACCGTCTCCTTCGGCATCAGCCTTTGGTTTAGGCTTCGCTGCCGGTTTCCTTAATTTGTTTAGTGGTTTAGACGGAGACCCGCTCTTTTTCCTGTCATTGCCCCCTCTGCCTGCGCCGCCTTTCCTGCTGTTACCGCTGTTCATAATGCTAAATATTTTTGCAAAGATAGTATTAAATAACAGATAACAACTTTCTGCCGTGCACTAAAACCTGCGGATCTATAAGCACAATGCTAAATACCCCCGCTACAATGAGCACTTTAAGTATATTATGAAGCTGTAAGTACTGGTCGTGAGAGGTAGCTTTCCATAACTGGAAAAGAAAATATACAATAACGATCATGCCCACATAAAAGTAAATATCCATATAGCCCACATCATACACATCTATAAGCAGGTACACGGGTACTACCGTTAAAAAGGTAAGTGTGGTTATAATGGTTTTGCTCATACTTTCACCAAACATTACAGGTATGGTGCGGTAATCGGTTACCAGGTCGCCTTTAATATTCTCAAGGTCTTTAATAAGTTCGCGGGTAAGTATGAGCAGGTATAAAAATGTGGCATGAGCAAAAATTACCTCATAAAAGTTTTTAAAGTACATCAGGATACCAAAAAACGGCAATACCGCTAAAAACGCAGCCGTAAGGTTACCTATTACCGGATATTTTTTTAGCTTGTGCGAATAAAACCAAATAAGGAATATATAAACAGAAAAGAATACAGCTGCCCGCCATGACACTAAAAATGCCAGTAACACCACGATAAAATTAAGCGCGAAATACACTTGTAGCTTGGTACCCTGGCTCACAAGCCTGTCTAACATCGATTTTTTTGGGCGGTTGATAAGGTCTTTTTTGGCATCGTAAAAGTTATTGATGATATACCCCGATGCTATAGTTAGCGATGATGCGAGTACAATAAGGAAAAGGTTTATGTCTAAAATAACATCGAGCGCACGGCTTTCCTTATCTAAAATAAAAATGGCCGAAAGGTACTGCGCCAGCGCAATAACAGGTATGTTATAGCCGCGCACTACAGAAAACAGGCTGAGGATTTTCATCAGTACCAGTTTTGCTTTCCTGGATGCCATAGATTATTTTTAGAAATATAAACTTACTTTTTACAATTGTATTGTAACGTGAATGTAAAGATAAATGTAATTAGCCTTACAATTGTTAATTGCATTAAAAAAGCCTCAATAAATGAGGCCCTATAGTATTTTAAATTATAAGATTTACTTTTTTTCTTTAAGCTTACCACCCATTAGCATTATGGTAACGGTAACAAAAAAGAAGATTACCACGCTAAGCACGTAATAAAGAACCTGCTGTAGTACCGTGTTCTGGTTAAAACCGCTAATATCGGTACCTTTTAAGTATGACAGCAATAGTATGAACGGATATGATGGCAGTATTAAAATAAGCAGCGCAAAAGTTATAAGCGCAACTTTTTTCATGTATATCTTTTTAATCCACAAGGCCTGCGTAAGTAAAAGGCTAAACACCGGCGGCAACCAGTACAGCATCCAGAACTGACCAAACAGCCTGAATTTAAAGATATTCATACCGTCTTTTAATCCGATGGATTCGCTGTAAATAGTATAAGTATCCAGCGCCCAGATGATAAAGTAAAACAACCCTGCTATTCTTACCGCCTGTACAGCCGTTAAAATAAAAATATTTTTAGCTTCTACCGTTTTAAGGTTAGATGTTTTTAGCAAACTAAAGATGGGAATTACAATACCAAAACCTATTAGTATGGACTGTAATATTGTACCGAGTATTGTATGGATTTGCTGCACGTATTAAAACTGGTAAACTACCTCTACTTTATGGCCGGTTAATGCATTTTTGGCTTTTTCAATATCGGGCGCAAAGCCTAATATGTAGCCACCGCCACCGCTACCACATAGTTTAAGGTAATAATCGTTGGTTTCGATACCTTTTTGCCAAAGTTCATGAAACTGGACCGGTATCATGGGCTTAAAGTTGTTGTATACAACCTTAGATAATTTTTTTGTATTTGAGAAAAGTGCCTTAACATCGCCATGCAAAAAGCTTTCGATAGAAGCATCGGTGTATTTAAGGAACTGGTTTTTAACCATTGCACGGAAACCTTTGTCTTTAAGGCTTTCCATAAACAGCTGCACCATTGGCGCGGTCTCTTTTACAATACCTGAGTCTAAAAGGAAAATTGCCCCTTTACCTTCAAGGTTTTGCATTGGTATACCGGTAGCCTCTATACTATCATGTGAGTTGATAAGTATTGGGATGCTAAGGTAACTGTTAAGCGGGTCTAAGCCAGAGCTGGTGCCGTGAAAGTACGACTCCATCCTGCTGAATATTTTTTTAAGCGTAAGGAGTTTTTCCTGCGTTAAATTTTCGAGAATTGTAATTTTATTGTTAGCATACTGATCGTAAATTGCTGCCACAAGCGCACCACTACTTCCTATGCCATAGCCCTGCGGTATACTGCTGTCAAAATACATACCTGCCTCTACATTAAGTTTTAGCGTAGCAAGGTCAAACGTAACCAAGCCCGGCTCTTCGGCCTGTAGTTGCTCTAACCAGGTAACAAAACCCCTAAGGCTCTGGTTACTTTTTTTAGCAAGCTCAGTTTCAGAATCATCTACCCTGAGGCCGCCGTTGTAAAAATTATAAGGAATAGACAAACCTTTGGAGCCTTTGTTAATGCCGTGTTCTCCAAAAAGCAATATTTTTGAATAAAATAAGGGTCCTTTCATTGTAAGCGTATGTATCTATTTATATATAAAGGTACGTAAAAATTGGTTACATGGGTTTGCTTAACAAATGTTTAAGCTATCAAAACCGCCCCTGCCCCAATTTTGTCGCAAAGGTACTGACTGTTTTGGCAATAGCCAAGCAAATTATCCTTAATAAAAGCCAAAACTTTTACGCTAACGTTTTCAGGATAAAGAATATGTACATTGGCACCGGCATCAAGCGTAAAACACACAGGTATAGCGGTTTCTGCCCTAAATTTCCAAATTGCATTTATAATTTCCAGCGTGTTGGGCTTCATCAATATAAAGTACGGCTGCGATGTCATCATCATGGCATGCAGGGTTAGTGCTTCGCTTTCTGTAATTTTAATAAATGCTTCCACATCGCCCAATGTAAGCGCAGCTTTTAGCGCCGATAAATTTTCGTGTGCCTGTGCGAAACGCCTTTCGGCATACGGGTGGTTGTGCATCAGGTCGTGCCCAAGGGTACTGCTCACCTGTTTTTCGCCTTTATCGACCAGTAAAATAGTGTCCTGATAGTCTTTAAAAACATCATGGACCTCAGCAGTAAAGGGCACCCCAAATAAATCAGAACTACCTTCAATCTCCGCATGTTCTCCCCAAACTACTACACTGCCTTTAACGCTTCGGCAGGCAGAACCCGACCCTAAACGGGCTAAAAACGATGCTTTTTGGTAAAAGTAATCATCGGTCATTTCCGGATTCAGCAAGCGTTCCAAACTCATAAGGTTCATGGCCAGTGCCGCCATGCCCGAGGCAGACGACGCTATACCAGAGCTGTGCGGAAACGTGTTTTGGGTATCGATAGTAAAATGATAGTTGTTTAAAAACGGAAGATACACCGCTACCCTTTCAAAGAATTTCTCAATTTTGGGCCTAAAACTTTCTTTAGGTTGTCCTTCAAACAACAGGTCGAAAGAAAAAGCATCACTGCTTTGTTTCTTTTCAAAACCAAGCTTAGTAATAGTTTTGCAGTTGTTTAGCGTAAAACTTATGGATGGGTTAGCCGGAATTTGATTGGCTTTTTTACCCCAGTATTTTACAAGGGCTATGTTGCTGGGCGCACTCCACTCGAAGTTGCCGTTAGCTACCGTGTTTGTGTAGGCTGAGGGTATAAAATCCTGTTCGGACACCATGTTTTTAAATTTTTAGCAAAGATACCATTTTAATTCAGACACAAATTTCACGAATTTTCACGAATTACAATTGGTGAAAATTAGAAGTAATACTATCAAGATGTATGTTTCGATTTAAAACTTTGTGAAATTGGTGTGATTCGTGGCAGAAATGATATTCATAACAACTAAATTTGCCTGTAATAAACCTCAACCTAATGTCTAAAACATATAAAATACTTGTAATGGTGGTTACGTGCCTGGCTGTTGGCTACCTGTCCAGCCAGTTTACACAAGAAAGCGTAAATACCTGGTACACTACCATAAACAAACCTTCGTTTACGCCACCCAACTGGGCTTTCCCGGTGGCATGGACAACCCTTTATATATTTATGGGCGTTGCCGCCGGACTGGTATGGAGCCGTATTGAAATTGAGCACGACACCGCAAAAAAAGGACTGACTTTTTTCGCCATACAGCTTGTGCTGAACGGCTTGTGGTCGTATTTGTTTTTCGGGCTGCACAACCCGCTTTTAGCCTTTATAGAAATTGTATTGCTATGGCTGATGATCTACGAAACTTATGCCCAGTTTACCAAAGTAAGCAAAATAGCCGGTTACTTATTTATACCCTACATTGCCTGGGTTAGCTATGCTATGGTACTTAACGGCGCCATTTGGTGGCTGAATAAATAGTTTAGAGCGCAGTCTCTTTTTACAAATAGCTACATTTTATAAAGGAGGTGCCTGCCATTACATTTCTCTGCAAAGTTACGACACTATAATACAAAAATTACTGAAGCCGTTGCTTCAGTAATTTTTATAATAGCCGGATTTTAATAATTGCGATTTTGCCTGCCCTTTATCTAATTGCCGCTAAATTATTATACACACTCTTTTAGATTATAGTAAAAAGCACAATATTTTTTGCACCTAAAGTGAAATATTAAAATTTAAGCATTGATTATCAGTAACTTAAAATGGGTGCTTTTATGCATTCCAAAATCCAAAAGTGAAATATTAAGCACTTTTTAAAACCGGGCATTTTTGTAAATCAGTATACATGCATTTTTTAGTCAGGATAATCTTATATGGATAGTTTACCTCTAATTTTTTAAGATGATGTAATAATCCCATTCGGCAGGATTGCCAAAACCTACGCTTGGCGTGTACAAAAATACATTTACTTTAGCAGTTGGATTGGCCTCTCTATATTCTTTAACTATTTGCAGGTTATCAACTGCATTCCATAATGGCTCATATGCTATGTTTTCGGGGTATTCATAACCTGTGTAGTTAATCATTTGAAAATCATCTAAATCAGGCATAGCAACTGTATTTCCTATAGCTGGGAATGACAAAACTCCGTCTATCGCTTCAGGAAAAGTGCGTTCGCCGGTACCCATCCAAATAATGCCTCCGGCAAAGAGGGGTTGGTTTAGCTCATCATATTTTAGTGTAATATCCCCAAAATCGCCCGGTGAATTGTAATCGTAACTAATGGTAAAGTCATCTGCCTCGGGAAAAGTAAGCTCTTTACCGCCCTCAAAAGCATTGGTTAAATAATCTACCTGTAGCAGCACTACTTTGTTTTGAGCACTGTCGCTTACGGTTGTTGAATCATCGCCGGTACAAGACATAGCAAATATGCCGATAATTGTAAGTAAAAGTATTTTTTTCATGGTATATGGTTTATTATTAGATGATAACAAATGTAAAAGGTTGCGTGCTGAATGAAGTTTTTCTTACATTTGAGCAAAACAATACATATTAAAAAAGTTAAAATTACTATCCTAACGCAACGTTTACGGTATCATTTGCATCTATAAGGCAGAATTAAACACAACAGCTATGAAACTTAATTTTTTATCTAAACTGGCGCTGGGTATTGGCGCTTTATTATCTTTTGCCTCCTGCGATCTTGATGATGATGTTAATAACAATTACACTCCTTTAGTTCCGGATACCGCCTATGGAGTTATTGCAAATGCCAGCCCAAACTCCGGCGACTTGTACTTTTATGCAGATGCGAACCTTATAAACAATTCGGCCCTGAATTTTGGATCGGCCAATGGGTATTATAATTTTTACACAGGAGATCGGGTATTGACAGTTAAGAACGATGCGGGAACAACATTGGCAACTTCTAACATTACGCTTACTGCAGGCCAATACTTTAGTGCTTTTGCCGTAAACACTTTTGAGGACATTGAGTTGGTTACTTATCAGGATTCGTTGGAATATCCCGCAGCTAACCACGCTTATGTACGCTTTATTAACCTTTCTCCTGATTCTGAAGGTGTAACTGTTACTACAACCAGCCAAAACTTTGCAACCGGACTTGAATTTAAAGCTGCAACTGATTTTATAGATGTAACAAGTGGAAGCCACGCCTTTACATTTACCGATACCGCTACCGTTGAAACATTATTTACCACTGCTACCTATGATTTATACCCAGGAAGCATATACACTATATATACCAAAGGTTTTGTAACTCCACCAACTGGCAGCAATGATACCTTTAGCACTGAATTACTACGGAATTATTAATTTGTGAATTCTATTTTAAACAGGAAGAGACGCTTTATGGCGTCTCTTTTTATTATTTATTACACAAAAATTGCTACATTGTAACAACAGCGATGCTTTCAGCAGCTATAAAACCACCCGTCCAGGCATTTTGAAAGTTAAAGCCCCCTGTTATCGCATCTATATTTAAAACCTCCCCTGCAAAGTACAGGTTCTCTACCCTGCGGCTTTCCATCGTTTTAAAGTTCACTTCTTTAAGTTCTACACCTCCGGCGGTTACAAATTCTTCTTTAAATGTGCTCTTGCCATTTACCTGAAATTCGCCATTTACTAACTGATTAGCCAATGCCTGCAATTGGTTTTTAGTCAAATCTGCCCACTTGGTTTCAGGTAAAATTCCGGCTGCTGTCACAAGGCTTTCCCATAACCGATTAGGAAAATCAAAAGGCGATTTCTTACCTACCGCTTTTTTTGCGTGCACCTGTTTGAGTTCTTTCAGGAGAACATCGCATTCTTCAATGTCCACATCATTAAGCCAGTTTACCTGAAGTGCGAACTGGTAGTTTTTATCAAACAACTCTCGTGCTCCCCATGCTGATAAACGCAGTATGCCCGGCCCGCTCATACCCCAATGGGTTATAAGTAACGGACCCGAAGCCTCCAACTTTGATTTTTTGACTTTTACTGTGGCTAAAGCCGAAACACCCATAAGGTCTTTTATCCTTGGGTCTTTTATATTAAAGGTAAATAATGATGGCACCGGCGGGACAATGGTATGCCCTAATTCCTGCATCATATCCCACATTTTAGGATTACTGCCTGTTGCCATCACCAGTTTACCGGCTAAAAAAGTATCGTTTTGGGTTGTGATCTTCCAATGCGAGTCCGATCTGTAAAGCGATTGTATGCTCTCTCCCGTTAGTATATGTATACCCAGTTTTTTAGTTTCTGATAAAAAACAATCTATAATTGTTTGGGAGCTATCAGACACCGGGAACATACGCCCATCTTCCTCAATTTTAAGCTCCACACCGCGTTTTTCAAACCATTCTATAGTATCGCCGCTGCAAAAGCGGTTAAAGGGCCCACGCAGCTCCTTTTCGCCGCGTGGGTAAAATCTAACCAGGTCATCGGGAATAAAACAGGCGTGGGTAACATTGCATCTGCCCCCACCCGAAACACGCACTTTAGAGAGTACTTCTTTACCTCGCTCTAAAATGGCTATTTTAAGTTTTGGGTTAACACTGGCAACATTAATAGCCGTAAAAAATCCGGCGGCACCGCCCCCGGCTATTATAACATCGTAACTTTTACTCATAATCGTTCGGGATAGTCTGATATTATGCCATCAACACCATAGGCTTTTATGCGGTCTATATCTTCTTGTTCATTCATGGTCCAGGTATACACTTTAAGCCCCGCCTGCTGTGCTTTATGTACATTACTTTCGGTAAGCAGCGTAAAGTGCGGGTGTATGGCTTTGGCATGAAATTCCTGCGCCCATTGCCATGCCTGAGTAACACTGGCCTGCGTTAGGACCCCTAGCGGAATTTTAGCATTGATCTCGCTCATAACCTGTAACTCCTCCCGCTGAAAGCTGGACACTATAAAATCGGTATATGCATATCCTTTATCAGCCACATAGGCATCTACAAATTCGCTTACAGGCTTTGCTGTATGGCGGCCCTTCATTTCTATGTTTACAAAGCATTTTTTACCAACCAGGTCAAACACTTCATCAAGCGTTGGTATGGCATGCTCTTCATCTATGGTTAGCGCTTTCAATTCGTCAAGCGTCATTTTATGTACTTCGCCGCTGCCGTTGGTAACACGGTCTACGGTAAAATCATGAATAACCACTAACTCTCCGGTTGCGCATACGTGCACATCCAGTTCTATACCATCGGCACCTAACTCTAATGCCTTCGCAAAAGAAGCCAGCGTATTTTCGGGTAAATGGCCCTTAGCACCACGATGCCCTATTTTTAGGAATGCTGCCATAGTTTTATTTTTTGTAAAGATAGGAGTTAACAAATAAAAAGAAGCAGTCTTAAAACTGAGGAGACTTGCTTTTTATTTTTTTATGAAAAGTTTACTTTTAAATAAGTTTAAGTATTGATTTTTAATATATTAAACAAACAGATTTAAGCTTATAATCAAACACAGTCAACTCTTATCCTCATTCTTTTGAAGAATTAGTCCCTGAGTAGTACCCTTTCTTATCGCTAATTCAGTTTAGATGAATAAATCCCCAACTGTTACTTGAAGCCCTCGGTAAGGAAGGTTATGGTTTATAGTTATAATCGCGAAGTAACTCAAAAAAAGAAAACACTGCTCTGCCGATGTAGAACCTGTGTTTTTATAGCTCCTACACAACAACAATTTTAAGAGGGCTTGAAAAGGTAGAATTAGGATTAATGGCTTTGGCGAACAAACCTTGAGAAGGAAATAGCGCATAATCCCTTAAAAAATATAATATCGTAAGACACTAATGAAAAAACCGCCTCAATTGAGAATTGAGACGGCTTCATTTTTTGTGGAGAATATCGGAGTCGAACCGATGACCTCTTGCATGCCATGCAAGCGCTCTAGCCAGCTGAGCTAATCCCCCGTTTTGAGATGGCAAATATAACATAAAAGCCGGAACTTACAAATACAATATAAAGTTTTTACAAAACTGCATTTAGTTTTATCAATTGCATTATTTTTACTTTAAAATTATCAATATGGCAACCACGCAACGAGTTGACGGCTCATTATATACAAAAATTGAAAACAGGATAGCTACTATAGAATTTGGCCATCCGGCAAGCAACTCATTTCCGGGCATCTTATTAGCGCGGCTAACCGAAGCTATAAATACGCTAAGCAACAACCCTGATGTTAGCATTATTGTATTAAAAAGTGAGGGCGAAGCTGCGTTTTGTGCAGGTGCATCGTTTAACGAGTTGCTGGCGGTTTCTACTTTAGATGAGGGCGCTGTATTTTTTGGAGGCTTTGCCAACGTGATAAATACCATGCGTAACTGTTCTAAGCTCATTATAGGGCGTATACAGGGCAAGGCAGTTGGCGGCGGCGTAGGGCTTGCAGCAGCGTGCGATTATGCCTTAGCAACCGAGGGCAGTGCCATTAAACTATCAGAATTTACCATTGGCATAGGCCCGTTTGTTATTGCCCCTGCCGTAGAACGTAAAATGGGCAAGGCCGCTTTAAGCGAATTAACCCTTGCCGCCCAGGAATGGAAAAATGCCTACTGGGCACAGGAAAAAGGTTTGTATGCCAAGGTTTTTGAGACCATTAAAGAGCTGGATACCGAACTGGATATTTTCACATCGAAGCTTGCCTCGTATAATCCTGAGGCATTAGCCGCTATGAAACAGGTTTTGTGGGAAGGCACTGATGATTGGGATACACTCTTAGCCGACCGCGCAAAAATATCAGGCAGGCTTGTGCTATCCGATTTTTCAAGGCAGGCATTGGCAAAATTAAAACCTTAGTACGAACGTGTTTTAAGCCAGCCGGTAATACTCAGGCGCTTTTGTTTTACTGGCTTTACCTCGTGCTCCAGCACCTGGCTTTCAAACACTACTACCCTGCCTTTTACAGGATAAATATCCAGTGCTTTTTCGGTACCGCTTTCATTAAGATATAGGGTAAGTTCTCCGCCATATTCAGGCTTCCAGTCCTCATCGTTTAAGTAGCAAACCATAGAGAGCTTACGGCTGCTGTCGTTTTGAAATGTGTCTAAATGCCTCTTATAAAAGGTACCTTCCGGGTACAGCGCATAATGAAATTCCTGCTTTGCAATGCCCATATAACAGGTACGATTTAAGTACTGGGTAAAATCCTGAATGGTATCAAAAAAATCTTTTTCGGCACCAGTAGCATTTGCTTCATCCAGCCACAAAATATAATCTCCGCGTACAGCACTCTGCACCTGCTCATTCGCCTGGTTGCCAATAGCCGACTTTTTAAAGCGTTCGGCTTCAAATTTAGCCAGCAGCCCCTCGCGTAGCCCCTGTACTTCAGTATCTGTAAAAAAGCCATCTACAATACTATATTTCTGTTCCGAAAGGTCATCTATTACCTTTTCATACAAAGGGTTCAGGGTAAATTCATCCATTTTAATGAGGTTTAAAGAGCACTCAAAGATAATCGTAAAACCAATAGATTGGCTCACCTGCACAACCAAGGCTATTATTTAGTAAATTTGCAGCCTTAAAGGCATACAAATGAGCAAAATCAGGATTACCAAGCAGTTTACTTTCGAAACCGGACACGCCCTTTACGGGTACGATGGCAAATGCAAAAACGTGCACGGCCATAGTTACAAACTGTCGGTTACCGTGATAGGCTCACCTATAACCGATTCTACCAATGTAAAATACGGTATGGTTATCGACTTTGGCGATCTTAAAAAAATAGTAAAGGAAGAAATTGTAGATATTTTTGACCATGCTACCGTTTTTAACCAAAACACACCACACATTGAGCTTGCTAACGAGCTAAAAAGCCGCGACCATCATGTTATTTTGGTAGATTACCAGCCCACCAGCGAAAATATGGTGATTGATTTTGCAAAAAAAATTAAAGACCGCCTGCCTAATAATATCAACCTGCACTCCCTAAGGCTACAGGAAACCGAAACTTCTTTCGCAGAATGGTTTCAAAGCGATAATTTATAGGAATATCTTTTAAATTCGGCTAAAGCCGAGATCCCATTTCCACTCATAACCCTTTGGCTGTAGCCAAAGCCAACATAGTTTACACTCAATTCACAGATTGTTATTATTTGCATCTGTTGCCCGTGGCTTAAGCCACGGGATCAAGGTATGCAGGGCAAGCGGCTTTAGCCGAATATAAATACATACCGC
>NZ_VJVZ01000022.1 GCF_007097145.1 Flavobacterium zepuense
TGCCCCTGATGGTAAGCTTTGGATTGTTGGCTCCAATTGTTGTTGGCAGTCCGCGGTTTAGTATTAATCCGCCGGTGACCCCCTCTAAGCGGTCAAGTATATTGATCCCTACATTACGGTTGATCGTTTTAGTATCTATTTGAGTAAACGCCCCGGTTGCCCTTTCTTTTGGGATTGTTTGGTAACCTGTTGATACAACATTAACTGATTCTAATTCCGCAATGTTCGATCTTAGCACAATCCTTAGCTGACTCTCACTGATATCGCTAACTGGCACTTCAGTGGTAATATACCCAATATAGGTAACAACTAACACCGCATCTTCACTTACTCCTTTCATCTCAAATTCGCCTTCATCATCAGCAGTCACGGCAAAATTAGTTCCTTTTATCTTTATGACTGCCCCCGGTAAGGCCCGGCCTGCTGTGTCGGTAACCCGTCCTTTTATATTTAGTGGTATATTGAGAAAGCTTTTAATCTTTTGTTTTATGGTCTTTTCCCTGGGCTTTATGATGATCGTATTATCTACAACTTCGTAACTTAAGGGTTGGTTAAAAAAGCAGCGTTCCAGCACATCAACAAGTTCAGCATCCTGAATATGAATGCTGACAGGATTAGTGTTTTTCAATAGCTCATTTTTGTAAAAAAAACTATAGCCACTTTGTTTTTCAATTTGCCGAAGAACTTTAACCAGCGGCACATTGGTTTCGTTAAGGGTTATATTTTGTGCATAAACAGAGGCAGACACTTTAAAACAAGCCAGAAAGATAAGAAGTACAATAAGCTTCATAATCAGAAGTGTTTTAATAAGCCGCCCCCTGTGGGGGAGCGTAAAAATTTGCATACTTTTGTTTCAGTTAGGGTTAATAGTTAAATCGTTAGAAGGATTTGAACCGGCTCGCCGGTGTTGCCCCACGTTAGGCCGGTGAGTGTTGGAAGCACTCCCGGCCCTTTTTAGTCGAGGACCCACACACGTTAAAGGTTACTTTTGTTACCACAATTTGTGCGAATCAGGCTATATGCTTTTAGTAGTAGTACGCTCGTAAAAGAAAAAACACACAGCTATATTGAATAATAAAAATGAGGACTGTTTATGAACGGTATTCAACTTTAAAGGTGAGCGAACCTATCGTTTCCAATGCGCCGGCACTATTGGTTGAAGTTATTAGTGAGTCTTGCGACACCACCCACTTATTCGCAGGATCAATAGGCTCCACACCGACAGATAGCGTAATTGTTAGCTTAGCCCTGAAAGCAACGGAACATTGTGCACCAAAATATTTTGCAGCATGGTCATTAATACCCGTGACATAAGTTATCTGAGCTGCGGTTAATGAAAAGTTGTCTTTGATCCAATCTTTAAAATCGGCTTCTACCAAATCTGCCTGGGCATTAAGCAGGCTTGTAGATAGGGCGTATAATTCAGTTGTTTTGGCGGTTACCCCTGCTGGGGTGAATGGTTGTAATGGCATAGTTCTAATTTTTAAAATTTTATTATAAGTATTGAAATTTGAATAAAGTGCAAAGCATGGCCAGACCACAGTTCTGTAGTTAAATTTTATAGATAGAAATGTGGTGAATCGAAGGAGAAAGTTTACTTAATTAACCTTCGGACAGCTTTCGCAGGTGTTTTATGTTGGAGTTTAGAGAGGTTTCATTCCGTGTTAGCGTTAATAGTAATTTGTTAGAAGGATTTTTTTTGCTCATTTTAAGAGCCCCATTGCCGGGCCGGAACTATTGGAAGTAATCCCAGCCCTTGTTGGGCATTAACTAAACTTGATCTTCTTATTTGAGCATAGGCAAATTGGTTAGGGTTTCACAATCAGTTTATGATCTTCGATGCTGGCATGTATACCACTTGATGCCAGAATTTTTACAAGGCTCGATAGATTAGATTTGCGTGAAATACCGCCTGTAAACAATTCATGGGTTACCTCGCCTTGGTATATTACTTCAACATTGTACCACCTGCTTATGGTACGCATCATCATTGGGATGTCAGTATTTTTAAAATAGGTTCGTCCATTTTTCCAGGCTATGGCAGCATCCGTGTCAGCTTCCTGTACTTTTATATCCTGCCGTACTATAGCTTCCTGGCCCGGCTTAATGATCTTTGCATTATTACCACTGCTAACCTTTACGGAGCCCTCCAACAATGTTGTATTTGTGCCTGCTTCATTAGAGTATGCCATGATATTGAAATGAGTTCCCAATACTTCCACGGTCTGCTTTGCTGTTTTTACCCGAAAGGGCTGCGCTTTATTATGGGCAACTTCAAAGTAGGCCTCACCGGTCAGTTCTACATTGCGTTCTTTTAGTGAACTAAAAGAGGTAGGATACTTCAAAGACGAGGCGGCATTTAGCCAAACCTTACTTCCGTCAGGAAGTACTACCTGGTATTCGCCACCCTTAGGCGTTTCAATGGTATTGTACTGAAGTGCTAGTGATTTACCTGTATTAGTATATATTACCTGTCCATCTGCTGTTTTGGAAATTGTGGTACCCGATTGTTTTGCAATAGAGCCATTCTTTATGCTATTCAAATCTACCTTACTGCCATCGCTAAGTGTAAGAGTGGCAACACTACGGCCCGGAGCGATGTCATTTCGATTTTTTACAACTACTACATTTTCCTGCTTTTTTGACCGCATCACCAACATGATCCCAACAAAGGACAGCCCCAATAGTATCATTGCGGCAATAGAAATGGCAGGGAGTAATTTTCTGATCCTGCTTACGGGTCTTGTCCTGCTAAAGATTTTCTTTTGCAGGCTGGTATCAATATCACCGATAATACCCTCTTGATTGTTAAGCGTGTTTTCTTTAGATAACTCCTCGCTTATCAGTTCCATTAAGATACCCTTGTCCTCAGAAATATTAAAATGGTCAAGTAACTCATTTAATTCTTCTTCAGATATCTGACTTGTCAGGTACTTATCAAATAGGACCCGAACACGCTCGTTTCTTTCCAAAGCTCTTTTTTATTGGTAATACGCCGCAAGAGTAAAAAACATACAGCCAATAAACATTTTTTATTGACTACTCTAAATATTTCAGTTTAGAAAGTCTCAATGTCCTTAATTATAAGAAATGTGTGGAAAAGCCGTAACATAAAAACTTAGTAATGAAGTAATTTTGTAACCCTCCAAAACAACAACAACCCAACATAACCTAATACATGCTATACAATGCCTGTTTTTACAAAGATGTCACTACGATATACCTACAATTGGCCGGAAGATGTGGCTACTGAAATAAGCTCGTCAGATGACGATGTGATCGATATTAAAAACGGATACCATGTACTTAATTATATCAACGTTTTTTTCGCAAGGAAGGGGCTGACCAGCACTGATACTTTTTATAAACTGGAGTTCATCTTAAATGAGAGGATGCCCTCAACATTGGAGACGCGTAAAGAGATCACCAGCTTTGTACTTAAAGCCTGGAACAGGATATTCTATAATTAAATATCAACTGAGTAATATTTCGATGTGTTTTAGACATCTACATTTTGCTGAAGTAAATGGGATATAGTTTCATTTGCTTCCGTCTAAACCCTGCGTTTAATTACGCTTGTTAATTTGATAACTCAATGCCTTGTTCAGGCATGTAGAGATCGCAGCAACTTCTTACTTTGTGATCTTTCGGTAAGTAATATTGGATAATTAACTATCGGAATAAGTGGGGACCTTTTAACAGTGTACCCATTTATTTTATAAACTCTCACAAATTACAGATGCGATGAGTGTAACAGCTATGCCCGAACGTGACCGCCTGGAGAAGTATTCTTTCAGGAACAGGTTCGCCCTGTGCATATGGTTGTTGATGGTACCTGGTGTGATGTTCAATATCCGCCCCGCTTCCTCATAGCTTTTGTCTTCAAGCTTACATAGGGTAAATACCTTTTGCTGTTGTGGTGGTAATAAGCTGAGCGCTTTATTTAGCTCTTCAAGGTTCTCTTTCCTGAAAATATGTTTCTCAATATGGTCGTATGAAGTTATGGTTGCAGCGATCAGGTGTTCCTGCAACTTTTTATCCCGGCTAACCTTGCGGAAAAGATCATAAGCCATATTCTGGGCAACTTTATAAAGAAAGGCATTGAGGGGTTGTGTGGTATCGATCCTTGTACGCTGCTCCCATACTTTAAGGAAAAGGTTTTGCAGGAGTTCTTCAGCAAGTTCACGGGATTTAAGTAGCCGCAGTGCATTGGCGATCATCTTCGCTTTATAGAGGTGGTAGATTTCCTCGAAGGCCGCATGGTCACCATCCCTTAATCTTACGAGCAGGTCCAGTTCATCATGTTGGGGCACTAATTTCATCCGGTCAATAAGTCAATAGTATTAAGCGATTGTTAAATATAATGATTTAAAAAAATAAAGAGGCATAAACGATAATGTTATGCCTCTTTTTCTTGGTTTTTCAATGGATGCGAGGGCTACTCATAGGTTATTGTCAATAAGAGTTCCCCAACAACCTCATTTACTGCCCCGGCGCTGTAGGTGCCCCTAAGGCATTTTTGAAACCTGAAGAACTTACTTCCTTCGCCGCCATCACCGCCATCTTCAGCATCAAGCTTAACGGTGTGTCGCTTTCGCAGGCTATCTGAAGTTGCAATAGCTAATTCGTTAAGAAACGTGCCGTTAAGGGCAGTTACGTAGGTGCCTTGCGCACTTGTTAGATTAAAGTTGTCGTCAACCCAATCCTTGAAGTTGGAAAGGACTAAATCTGCCTGGGCATTTAATTGTGTCTGGTTCAGGGCGTAGAGTTCTGCGACTTTTGCAGCTACGCCATCGGGAGTGAAAGGTGCTTTTGCCATAAGTGTAAATGTTGATGTAAAACAATAATACTTAAATGGCCATACGGAGTCAAGCGACACATTATTAATTGACAGTTTAATTATAATTGCTTTTAATGATAGTGTTAAATTCGTACGTATCGATTTAATGAAGCGAAAAGTGTAGTGATTTGGAAATAAAATATAAAGACGGATATTTCAGGTTGGTCCTTGGAGCAGTGGCAGCCCATATCATTGTAATGTACAACATCGATAAAGGCTTTTTTGAGGCGCTTTTTACTATTTCCTATTTGAGGGGCTTTATTGGAAGCTGGATCATTGCAATGTTACTCATACAATATGTGTACTACGTGACTGTCCGCCTTGACAGAAAATATGACTGGCATAACAATACATTACTTCGCCTTCTATGGCAATTGCTTGTAGCATTTGGGGCTCCCTCAATACTGGCCTTCTTTTTAGCTGCCTTTTTCTTTTGGGTGTTTGACCGGAATATTTTCCAAACAAGCTATCTCAGCCAGGATTACACCTTGGTTGTACTGATGATATTAGTGATCAATATTTATTATTTTGGCCTGAATTCCTTTATTCGCCTTAAACACGTCACAGCGCCGAGAGATAACAATCGGATAAAAGAAAATAGCGATGATGATTTAACTATTGCCTATGTTACCGAAAGCCCGACAAAACAGGTTATTGTAGTGGATAGCCATACTAAGTCCATTCCCGTGAAGTTGGAGACTGCCTGCTATTTCTTCATACTGGAAGGCGGTGTATTTATGAGGACTTTTGATATGGCCACCCTTGGCGAGAGCCACCAACTAAACATTCCTCTGAAAGATTTAGAAAATATGCTGGATAGAAAACTGTTCTTTAGGATCAACCGCAGGATGATCGTAAACTACAATTCCTGCAAGTTTTACAGGAGCGGAAAGAATAAAACACTTGAACTGTTTCCAGAACCGGAACTGTACCCGGCAGATACAAAAATACCTGAAGAACACCAGCGTTTGCATATTGTCAGTGAGGACCGTGTAACTTCATTTAAGACCTGGATGGATCGATAAGCGGTACAGAATTGGATACAATACTAGCCTGAAAACCCTACACGCCCTGATTACTAAGGCAAATTGCTCAACATCAACTGTGTAAAATATGTTGACTTCCCCATAATTAATGTTGAACTCCCCACAAATTGGATTGACTCCCCCAATTACGTAAGTGAATACTTATTGCAGATTATCGATAAAAAACTCATTTACAACGAATTGTAAAACATTGAAAAACTGTGTTTCTGGCATTGGGCTTCTTATTGTGGTGGTGAAACCAAACAATAATTATTATAATGAATACATTACCCGAAGAGAAGATTGACACCAATGAAGTGGCGAATCATTACAATTATCCCTTGCAAGGTTTGGAATTACTTGCACATAGATTCCTCGAAAAGCAAGGCACTAAAAAGACTGAGACGAATCTCAGGTTGTTTGGCAAACAGCTTAGAGACGAAATAGCCCGGCTGCAATTACTTTTAAAAACACAGGCATTTGCCCTCAGCCAGGAAAAAGAGATCAGGATGCTCATACAGCGTTACAACAGTAGCCTGACTCGGCTTCTTGATGAAACCTTACTTAAAAAGGAGTTGCAAAACGCGGTACCCAAGATTGCAGATGACTTTTACAATAGCTACATCAACGCACTGGAGGCCATGATAGCGTTCCTGCATGATTATTTCCCTGAGCACAATAGCTTGGAACAGCGGGTTCCAATGGTTTCACTTTCAAAGAAACGCAAGGAAATAGTTGGCAGGCTGGACACTATCGAGCAAAAAATACTCTCCCATCCTGAAGAGATGGTGGCCGGTGAACTTTTTAAAAGATTACGACGTTTTGCTGCCTCCGGTATTCCTATAACTTTCAAAATACGTTACAGGGACCTGCGATATAAAGATGAGTTGCTCCGCCACCTTAATGAGATACGCTGGAAAAATGAACCTGAAGCGCTTCTTACACCAGTGGAACAGATGCTTATTTACCTTAACTACAATAGCAAAGCATTTATTAAGCTGCTCATCAAAAAAATAACGCAGGATATCGATCATCTTATAGAGCCTAAAGAGAAACTGGACACCTTATTACTTTACAAAAAGGCATTTCGGCAGATACGTCCAAAACCAGGTTTGGTACTCAACCCTGGATATCACCATTTAGGAACAGTACTTGATGGTTGGTTTGATGAGGAAATCAGGTATTTTGAAATGAAGCTAAAATGGTCATTTACTACTCAGGAGGATGTAACAACTTTAAAAAAAGGGGACAAAAAAGAAGAAATAAACCAACTGCGGGTATTAGTAAAGTTATCCTCGGATCAAACAGGGCTAATATTGCGGGCGGCTGACGAGTTGAGGATACTGGTTGCGAGGTCTCTAAGCGAGGTTTTTAAAACTATCGTTCCTCATCTTTCGACACCTCACAGTGAAAATCTGTCCTACAAGGGGATGCGTACACAATCTTATGTTGCTGAAGAACGTGACAAGGCCATTGCTATTGAGGCACTGGAGCGTATTATAAAGAAAATAAAGGAATATTAAATTTATAAAGTTATGAAGAATCTATCATTTGTCTTAATTGCAGTTCTTTGTCTTACTGGTTGCACACAAAAGGAACTCACTACGGAAGAAGCTATTCAATTTTTACAAAAGGACGGACCATACCCAAGGGCTGCCGGACACTACATTTTTTGCCGTGATCGCGCCCATGCAAAAAAGGTGCTTGATAAAGGCTTGGAACAACAAGGATTAGTTATAGTAAACCGCAAACTTAATATTAAGGAAGTACTCGCTAAAAAGCCTTATATTGAATTTACCGAAAAAGCAAAACCTTACTTTTTATCCGTTTCGGATGGTGATCGTTCAGATAAAATCCAACAAGTAAGACTCGCTGATCAGGAATAGGGGAAATTACTGCGTTGATACCCGATCAAGCGCACAACACTATCCTTGTCGAATATACTGTTGTTTACAAAAATCTTACACCTTTTGCTGTATTGGCAAAAAACAACCTAAACGAACCCCTTAAAAAAACTGCAATTTTCGCCTTATCTGATACAGGATGGGACATTGTAAAAAGGGAGCCTTGAAATATGGGAGTTACCTTAATGATCAAAAGTACCGTCCCGAAGTTGATTTGTTAAAACCTTAACAAAATAATAAACATTAAATTCTGATTTACAGGGTTTTGTAGTATTTAAATAGTTAATTTAGAGCGATATAAACCTTACTATCGCAATGAAAAACATTATCGAACAAAGAACTTCTTTTAACAACCTCTCTGTAAAAGACCTTTTGGAAGCACGTGACCTTTTTCACGTGCATTTAATGAGTAAAGTTAATGTTGTTGGTACAGCTATAGGCAGGTACCGAATTAGACAGGAAAATGTAAAGGATGGAAAGATCTTTATAGATCATAAGACTCCTGTAAAGTCTGAACGCACTTTAAGCAATTCCATGATAGTTGATGAATCATGGCCATGCATCCTTGTTTTTGTTGAAAAATGGTTACACGAAAGCGATTTCAGAAAAGGTGACTATAACCAGGCTATTCCCAAGAATATTTACATGCCGGATGGCCGGATAGTGCCGATTTGTGTTGTCGCTGCCCCAGTTGAAGAGCAAAGCGATATTCTTGTAGATGAAACCAAGCTCCAATTTCCGGATAGTGCTATTGGTGGCGGGTATCCCCTTATAATTGACAGCCAGGGCATCAAAAAAATAGCTTCTATCGGGTGCATCGTCACTGATGGTAATAAATACTATGCACTGACCAATAAGCATGTGCTGGGTAGTACGGGAGATATAATCTACACCCGCTTAAGGGATGAGCTCTTTGAAGCAGGGACAAGTAGCGGTATAAGCATCGGAAATACCAAATTTCAAACGGTCTATCATGATTGGATGCAAGAGAATTTGTTCATTAATGTTGATGCAGGACTGATAGAAATTAACGATATCAATAAATGGAAGACTGATATTTTTGGTTTAGGGAGACTGGGAAAAGTTGTCGATCTACACAGCAAAAATATAAGCTTAAAACTCATTGGCCTCGACGTTTCTGCATTTGGTGCTGTTTCAGGGAAGCTAGAGGGCGAAATCGCTGCATTATTTTATCGTTACAAATCAATTGGTGGGTATGATTACATTGCTGATTTCCTTATTGGCCCTAAGGATGGACAGGAAACATTGCCTACAAAACATGGTGATTCAGGAACAGTATGGACTATCGAACGGGCTGATGAGGAAGGAAAAATCGAGTATCTTCCTGTCGCCATGCAGTGGGGACAACGCTCCATTTCCAAACCTGGAGGCGTTACGGGGCCAATCGGTTTTGCACTTGCCACCAACCTAAGCCATGTATGCCGCGACCTAGGCGTAGATATAGTACGCGACTGGAATTTGGATCTTGATTTTACCTGGGGCAAAAAAGGTCATTTTAAAATCGGTTTCGGCGCCTATCTTGTCGTTGTAAATGTAAAATTAAAAGAACTCTTGGAAAAAAATGCTGGTAATATCGGGATAAGAGATGCCGATTTAATTAGTGGCAACGTAGCACCAGGAATGTTTAGCGATGCTTTTGTGCCGATGGCGGATGTTGCGGATATGTACTGGCGCACCAAAAGGCCGAAAGACAGCAGCAACCATTTTGCGGATATGGATGACCAGCATGCTGAGGTATATGAGAATAAAACATTGCTGGACCTTTGTTTCGACAGTCATGGTAATGTTAATGCTGATTTTTTAGATGTTGATAAATGGCTGGACTATTACAGCCAGTTGGATGAGAAGAAGCCAGAGCTGGATGGTTCGGGAAGAACAAGAAAACGTCTTGGCGGCTTGCCATTCAGGGTTTGGCAAATGTATAATGAGATGGTTGATGTTCTTAAAGGAAATGATAAGGACGAAATTAAACTTCAGAAATTTGTCTGTGCCGGTGGCACTATGTCGCATTATGTTGGTGACGCTTGCCAGCCCCTTCATATTTCTTCACTTCATGACGGTTATCCGGATGGACGCGGCAAAGATGTGCATTCTGCTTATGAAACTAAAATGCTGGATGCCTACATCAAAAAACCACAAGAGCGATTCTTAGAAAAGACGAATGAGAAGATAACAGCACTTAACCCAAATGAACTTTTTACCGGTGGTAAAAACGCTGCCAGGGCGGTTTTGGAATTAATGTGGAAAACTTATCATTTAATGCCGCCAAAAGATATCGTTGATGTTTTTATTCGAAACCGTTCTGTAAAAGATCTATATGATAATTTTGGCCCAGATACCCAACAGACTATTGCCAACGGTATCCACACCATGGGTATCATCTGGCAAAGCGCTTGGGAAGAAGGCCGCGGCGATACATTAACCGCACAACTTATTGAAATTTCACAACAGGATCTTATGAAGTTGTACAAAGATCTTGATTTTGTTCCATCTTACCGATTAAATGATCCAAAATTAAAAGACAAGCTAAGATAGAATTTAGACCACGGGGAAGGCTATAATATCTTTAGTGCAGGACTCGTCTTGGATTATAATTTGTAACAAAATATAATGTGCAATCATCTTGCTTAAGCACTAAAAATGAGGCATTGTCTACAGGAATGAGCGTGTAGGTTATAGTAGCGGGAGGTAGTTTAATGATGATTTTTGTTCCATCAATTTGCCATGTTCCGCTACCATGTGAATCGTGCAGAGTATTTACTTTGCCATCTTTTTTGAAAACATAACCGAGAATATAGGAGATCCCGGATTTATCCGTAGGCACAAACTTTGAGGTTGTCTCTGCGCATTGTTTACTAACGCAATACCAATTTCCCGAGATTAGCTTTGATTTGATGTCTTTCTGTGCGTATGAAGCGGCAGTAATCATCGAAAGCATAAGCACGATTACGTATTTTTTATGAGCATGGCTGGTTCTGTTGACTGACATTGTAGTAAAGATATTTATCGCGGTTTTCATCATACTTCTGCTAAAATTTGCATTAATCCTGCATCTTTTCCATCATACCACTTTTTAATGAAATAATAAGCTATCCAGCCAACTGCTTCTGCGATGTCTGTGTTAACATCCTTTGTTTTATGACAGTAACCTACAAAATGGAGGTACTCATGGGAAATATGGACAGCATAAGCACATGAAAAAGGTAATTCATGCGCCATATCACAATTAATATTTTCGTAGTATGAGGTTATATAAGAATCCGGGCAAGTATTGCCCAAACCAAAACATTTATTATTCTCAGGGTCACTTCTCAATCGTGGCTTCTTTCTTCCGACAGGTTCGATATATAATTCTAAAGCAGTAACCGGCCGCCTGAATATACTATCCAATATAATTTTACCTTGAATAACCTCTTCCTTGTTTTTTCCATGGCCGCAATCCTTACAATGATTGTAATAAGGAAAGCTCAGCCTGGCGACAGAATCCTGAAATTCTTTCCTGCTAAAAAGATAACTGGAAATTTGCAGCGCTTTATCTGCAACCTTATTATCGACCGCAGGTACTTTTGTGTGCAGTTCACCTTTTCTCTTAAGGACTACCTGACGGTAATCGGACTGCGCAGCGGCAAAAAACGTGGCGCAGAAAAGCATCACTGTAATTAATCTTTTCATAATAAGGTGGTTTGCATAAAGATAGTAAGTTATTATATATCAGTTCACTGATGATAGTGATATTATTTTCCCCCTAATACAAAACACCAAGGGCTGGCTAAATTATAGCCAGCTTTTTTTTGCGAAAGTTTTCTACTGAAAGCCCATTGTTTTCATAGGGTTTCAGGGTTACAAAAAGGGTTGCAACTAAAAGTTGAAATTTACCCGTCTTGCTTTTCGCCCTTACTTTGCTCTCAGAAATCAGTTAAACAACCCGCTCTTAATGAATGGGTTGATTGTGAAACGATAAAAATGAGCGCATATGTTTACCAACATTTCATGGGCAGAGTACCTCGGGGGTGCTGCCATAGTATCAGGGATTTATTATTGCTTCATCGGGATCAGGTATTATACCGGTGACCTTAAAAACCTGCTGTCAGGCAAAGTCAAAAAACAAGTCCCACCGGTTTTGCCTACTGGTCATGTAACAACTAAGGAACCGGAAAGAACTACGCCCAACGAGTCTTATGAAAAGGCCGATGACGACGATGAGTTCGCGGAGGTAGAACACCTGATCGGCAGGCTTAATACCATCATCGCCGATGCCTCCAAAAGAAATGCCGATAAGCAAGAATTTAAAACATACCTGCACCTGGTACTGGCTGAATACCCCAATGTAAAAAAATCACCATTGCGCTCTTCGGTCAATGAACTGATCGTATCGGAATGTGAAAAATATGGCGCTGTTACCCTCACAGAAAATGAGGTGGACCTATTGTGGGACGCAGATTAACAGCCCTAAGGCGGAGTGCGCTTCCCTGTCCAGCCCGGTGCGGAAGGCGAATGTGACAAGAATG
>NZ_VJVZ01000023.1 GCF_007097145.1 Flavobacterium zepuense
AATTATAAGGCAAATTTAAACTTTTTTCATTTTATGGCGTGGCAGGCCAATTGCCTGTTCCTGAGGATATGGGGCGCGGTCGGTCATGCTGATATCCTCGCGAAGCTGCCCGTGCGCCTCATATTGCCGCTCATTGGCATTTGAATAACGCGGATCAGGGATAAAGGGAAGCTTTGCCATTTTGGTAATGGTGATGGTTGGAAAATGGTAGTCTACTTCCACGTTCCCTAAAAGCAGGTAACATCCCGGCCCCTGAAAAGGATATGTTTTCAGGACATTATTGAAATGGGCAGTATCGAAGAATTCCCCGTTCACATCAACCCAGGTCCCAAAATACATTTCACCGCGCACGGTCGGCACATGCTTACGGGATACCAGGTAAGCGATCATGCGTACCTGCTTTTTATGGAAGTTTAGCAGGTCCTTTGCCATCACATTACCTCGCGAGCGGGTTTGTAACAGGTCAAATGGCGAACAGGATACGGGAAAGCCCAGCAGCTCGATCTCATCAAAGGCATCCTCGAAGGCAGAGCGTTCCAATGCCGGTAATTTGTATTCTTTAACCGGTTCCTGGATCAGCTTTATGGCGCGGTCTTCAGGTTTGAAATTTGAAAGGATCAGCCGCGCAATAACCAGTAATTGGTTCTTGGTTTTGCCGGTAAAGCGGAACGCGCCTATAAAAATGAGTGTCTGGATGCTTTCAATGCCAATGGGCATACGGTTAATGAAATCTTCAAGCGAAAGGTAATCACCATTACGCTGGCGCTCTTCAATGATGGCACTTGCCAATTTGCTTTCCAACCCGTCAAGGTGCATGAACCCGAGATAGGCATCAACACCATAAAGCGTGGCTTCATTTTCGCTTTTATTAACGCAGGGGTTATGGATGACAGCTCCCGACATTCGCGCCTCATGTACATAAACCTCCGTACGGTAAAAGCCGCCCTGGTTGTTGATGACCGCGACCATAAATTCGACAGGATAATACACTTTCAGGTACAGGCTTTGATAGCTTTCTACCGCATAGGAAGCAGAATGCGCCTTACAAAACGAATACCCGGCAAAGGATTCGATCTGTCGGTAGATCTCCTGGCTCAGTTCCAGCGGATGACCCTGCGCAGCACAGCATTCAATAAAATGGTCTTTCACTTTTTGCAGCGCTTCTTTAGAACGCCCTTTACCGCTCATGGCACGGCGTAATATGTCACCATCCTCAGCCGGTAGGCCGCCGTAGTGCAAGGCGATCTTGATCACATCTTCCTGGTACACCATGATGCCGTATGTTTCACCGAGCTGCTTTTCAAATACTTTATGGAAGTATTCAAATTTATCGGGGTTGTTATGGCGGAAGATATACTCGGTCATCATCCCGCTTTGCGCCACACCGGGGCGGATAATGGACGAAGCCGCCACCAGTACCTTGTAGCTTTTACAAAGTAGCCTACGGAGCAGGCCACGCATGGCAGGGCTTTCAATGTAAAAATTGCCGATGGTCCAGCCTTTGCTCAGGTATTCATTGCATTTTGCTTCATCGATACAGATACTGGTGTCCCTAATATCGACTTTTACACCCCGGTTCTTTTCAATGATGCGTACCGCCTCATCAATATGGCCGAGGCCGCGCTGGCTCAGGATATCGAACTTTTCAAAGCCGATGTCTTCTGCCACATGCATATCGAACTGCACAATAGGGAAGCCCTTTGGCGGCATTTCAAGTGTTGTAAAGTTGGTAATTGGCTCTTCGGAAATAATAATACCGCAGGAATGCATACTGCGCTGGTTTGGGAACTTCGCCAGCATTTTGCCATACTTGTGTACCTGCCGCACCCGTTTGTTTTTGTCATGGGTATCCATTGGTTTGGTCGCCAGCATATCCAGTTCCTCTTTAGGCAGGCCGAAGACTTTACCTACTTCGCGAAATATCGAGCGGTATTTAAACTCGACGTTGGTGCCGCAAAAAGCAACGTGGTCGGCTCCATAGCGGTCGAAAATATATTGCAGGATGGTGTCGCGTTCTTTCCAGCTCCAGTCAATATCGAAATCCGGCGGGCTCTTGCGGTTCAGGTTCAAAAAACGCTCAAAATACAGGTCCAGTTCCAAAGGGCAAATAGCGGTAATCCCTAAACAATACGCGATAATACTGTTCGCACCACTGCCACGGCCTACGTGCATAAAGCCGATACTGTTGCTATACCGTATGATATCCCAGGTGATTAAGAAATAGCCACTGAATTCAAGTTCATCAATAACCTTTAGTTCCCTGGCAACACGGGCTTTGGCAGCGGCATTGTGAGCCCCATATTTTTTGACCATGCCTTGCTCAGCCAGCCGTGTTAAAAGCTGGATATCGGTTTTCCGGTTTTCGGTGTAGTATTTCTTATTGCGCGGGATGCCAAATTCATATTCAAAATGGCACTGGTCAATTACGTTTTGCGTATTATTAGTGATCGAAGGATAGTTGCTATAATTTTCCAATAATGCCTCCTGTGGAACCATCATCTCAGAGGCATTGCAATAATCATTTTCCTTAAGCATTGAACCCAGAATATTCAGGTCAATGGCGCGAAGTATTTTATGAAGGTTGAATTCTTCCTTGCCCCGAACGGTTACCGGTTGCAAAGCCACCATTTTATCCAGCCTGCTGTTCCATTTTTCATGGAACAAAAGCAACAATTCGTCCGGCCTGATACCGATGTACTCATAATCCTGTAGAACAGCCGGGGCATTATCCAACGGGTAAATGATAATTACATTTTCGAAAACCGGTGCAATAAGTGGTAGTGGGGTATCATCGAAATTGTGCCTGGTCAGAAAGCGGTTCATCTCGCCAAGCCCTTGGCAGTTTTTCGCAAGGCCAATGTAACACAATTTGTGGTCGCAACGGAACTCTATACCTACAAGTGGTTTAATACCTGCCGCTTTACAGAATTTTATAAAATCATAGATACCCGTTACCGTATTGATATCAGTGAGCGCCATTGCCGAAACTTTGCAGGCAGCGGCCAGATGTACCAGATCCTGCAAAGGAATGGTGCCGTAGCGCAGGCTGTGGTAGGAATGGCAATTGAGGTACATCTACTTACACTTTAAAATAATACCGGCACCACGCGCCACGGCATCAAAACCAAAGCGCTTTTTCATCTTATCCATCGCCTGGTAGAGTGCCATCATTTCCTGTGTGTCCTCGAATATGTTGATCTGGTAAGTTCCGCGCACCAGCCCGCCAAACTGTATGCCCACTTTGCGCAGGGTCATACGGCGCTGGTACAACCTGTCAAAGAGTTCTTTCACTACACGCACCAAAGTATGGTCTGCCGAGGTATAAGGCACCTTACATTGTTTTGTCTCCGTATCAAAGTTCGAATATTTAATACTCACCACCACAGTAGAGGTTAGCCACTGCTCAGAGCGTAGCTTAAACGCGAGCTTTTCAACCATGCCCGCTAATATGCTTTTAAGGAAAACGATGTCGGTGGTATCCTCATGGAAGGTCTGGTCGGTCGATAAGGATTTGCGTTCCCTGTAGGGTTCTACAGGGCTTAGGTCAATACCGTTGGCTTTTCGCCAAAGCTCAGCACCGTTCTTGCCGATTATCTGCTGCAAGACCTCGGCAGGCATTTCAGAAAGCGTTTCAATATTCCGGATGCCGATACGCGAGAGCAGGGTGAAGGTAGCCTCACCCACCATGGGGATCTTGCGGATGGATAAGGGGTTTAGGAATGGGCGCACCATATTCTCGGAAATTTGCAGGTTGCCTTTAGGCTTACCCTCACCGGTTGCAATTTTTGAAACGGTTTTGTTCACGGATAAAGCGAAGCTTATCGGCAGGCCTGTTTCTCTGGTCACGGATGCCGCGAGTTCGCTCGTCCATTTGTAAGAACCGTGAAATTTATCGATGCCTGAGATGTCAAGGTAATGTTCATCGATGCTCGCTTTTTCCATCAGCGGCGCTTTTTCTTCAATGACCTGGGTAACGGTATTGGACAATTTTGAGTAGAGTTCCATGTCACCTTTAATCACTTTTGCCTGCGGGCAAAGGCGCAGGGCCATCTTCATGGGCATTGCAGAACGGACCCCGAAGATACGGGCTTCATAGGAACATGAAGCAACCACGCCACGGTCACCACCACCGATAACGAGCGGGATACCCTCTAATTTAGAGTTGGTTAGCCGCTCACAGGATACAAAGAATGTATCCAAGTCCATATGTACAATTGCCCTGTCCATGATCACCTCATTTAATACCTGACAAAATTAGTCCGTATTGGAACATAAAAACATATCTTTGCTGTTCTAATTCGGAACAAAATCGTTATGTCCTTATTTTCAGATAATATCCGGTTTCTGCGCACGCAGAAAAAAGTCTCCCAGGATAAGGTGGCGGAGGCCACCGGCATCCCGCGTTCCAACTACGCCAAGTATGAATTGGGCTATAGTGAAGCACCGCATGATGCGTTGCTCAAACTATCCCGATATTACCATTGCAGCATTGACCTGCTACTCTCGGTCGATGTCCGTAAGGTAGATTTTGAGAAACTACTTAAGCTGGACGATAACAGGATATTGCTACCCATCTCTGTAGACTCCAATGGTGATAATGTCATTGAGGTAATATCGCATAAGGCTAAAGCCGGTTATTTATCGAGTTACAGTGACCCGGAATTTATAGAAAGCCTGCAACACCTTACCCTACCTTTTGTGAAAAATGGCAAGTTCAGGGCATTCCCTGTAGAGGGGGATTCCATGCCGCCTCATAAAGATGGTTCCTTTATCGTTAGCCGGTATATTGAGAATTTAGGGGATGTAATTGATGGTAAGACCTATGTGCTGCTTACCAAAAGCGAGGGTATCGTTTACAAAAGGCTGAGCCGTAGCGGAGCAAAAAAACTAACTCTGCAATCCGACAATACATTTTATAAGCCTTATGAGATCAAAATTTCCGAAGTTTTAGAAATATGGGAATACAACTGTAGCATAGCCACAAAAGAATTTGCACCTGATGACATCAGCCCTGAATCAATTACGGAGATGTTTCTGCAATTGCAAAAGGGGATGAATGAGATTAAGAATACCTTGAAGGGTTAAGATTAACATTTACCCAATAGCACTACTCAATTGAAACATAGGTAAGTACATCGCAACAAGCAAAACAGCTACAATACCCCCAATAAATAAAATTATTAGAGGTTCCAAAACCGTGGACATTACTTTGGATTGTTGGATCACTTCCTGATTATATTGTTCATTAAGCTGGTTAAAGACATATTCGGTTTGGTTGGTTTCCTCGGCTACTTTGACCAAGGAAATTATCCTGCGATCAAAAAGCCTGGTTAGCTTCAGGCTTTCACTAAGGCTGCTTCCTTTTAGTATATCTTCTTCCACTTTTTGCAGGTCATCCTGCAAAGGAACGAACTGTATCATTTGCCGTACCATCTGGATACTGTTAAGAATAGGCACTTTGGATGATGTTAATAATGTTACTGCCTGTGTGAACTGCGCAAGGTAAACCTTGGCGGTAAAAGGGCCTAAAATAGGTACCTTAAGCATTGAATAATGCAGGGTTTTACGATAGATATGATTGTCCTTTAAAAAACGGCTGGCAAAAAATAAACCAATAATTACGATAAAGATCATCACCCCATAGGATTGTGTAATTGTCGACATCTTCATAATGATACGGGTAAGCGCAGGAAGTTCCATTTGGTTTTGTTTAAAGATTCCTTCAAACATGGGTACGACATAACTAAGCATGAAGAACACCACTAAAATTGCTGTAGAAAATACTATTCCGGGATAGGTAAGGGCAGCAATTACAATGCGTCTTTGCTCATTTTTGCGTTCAAAGAACACCCCAAGCTCCTGGCACACGCGCGCAGTAGTACCTGTCTCTTCACCAATTTTTAACGAGTGGTATTCATACTCAGAAAACTGTTTAGAAGTAAACAATGCATCTGAAAAGGGCTTTCCGTTTACAACCTGTTGTAAAACTGTTTCAAACAATTCTTTATCGGCCTGCTTTTTAAAGGATTCTACGATAAGTGTCAGGGCTTCTTTAATCGTAATGCCTGCTTTTAACAGCACACCTAATTCCAGATAAAAAGATTGTTTCTTTTTATTATTAAACCCACTACCAAAAAGAGTGATCTCTTTTTTTAGTAGCCGTTCAATATCACTGCCGGTATTACTTTTAACTTTCGCTGCCGGAATATTGTCTAATTTAAAAGCCATCCTTATTCATATTTAGGGTTGCATCGGTAGTGGAAAAAGCAAAAAATGAATATCCCGGTATTTCCGCCTCTGCTGATATACCAATTGCATCAGTATATCCTGATTTTACTTCACGCCCATTAAATAACAGCTTTTCTATTTGTAATTTAGCATATATCGTATCTGTGTTTCGCAACACAAAGCTTTCTGAAAAAGAATAGGTTATTGTGTCAGTATCTGACAGAGCAACTAATTTTTGATTTTGATAATTAAGGGTGTTATGCGAGTTAAAGTCCTGCCAAAGCCTTTGCTCCAGCAATGATAATTCTGTTGTTTTATCGAAATTCCTTTTAATAATATATACCTGCTTTTGGACCAGGCTAAGCACACTAAAGGCCATGCCCACAACAATGGCGGTAATGATCATTACCACCAGCATTTCAGAGAGTGTAAAGGATTTTAGTTTTGCAGCGTACATAAGCGGTTTCTTGTTATTTCGTTCTTATTATCATTTTTTACAGCCATAATTTTTAACCATTGTTTTCCTTGGTACTCTTGTTTTATTAGTTCAACATGCCAGTTTTTGAACTCTTCAGAATAGGGTAATTGTATGGTATTATGTTGCGCACTGTATTCCAATTCAAAAAGCCTGTTTTCTATAGCATGTGTGTTACGTGAAAAGGAGTTAAATAACAGGTTATTGAGTACCAAACTGGCTACAATAAAAACTACAACAATAAGCACTGTAGCCACAAGGGCCTCAATTAAAGTTGCCGACCTAAGTTTTGTTAATATAGCCATTTCATAACCGATTTAGTTTGGTTTTCAAACAATATACCGCCAAAATTCTCTGGCAGCTCTTTGTTTGTTATGGTAGCACAGTATAAATGGTTTACGTACACCGTGCCTCCCTCATTAGTAATGAATTGATTAGTATATACCGTTCCTTTTACTTTTCCCCTAAGCTCCAAATTACCTTGGCAATAAATCTCTCCTTTAATTGTTACGTCACTACTTATGTAGACATTGGCCTTAAAATTAGAATCGGCGAGAGAGCCAAAGTAACACACCGATCCACGAACAGTTGAACCGGAATCTACAGCTATTTTATTACTGAACAGGTCATTTGCGTCACCGGTTTGGACGCCGTCGTATGACAAAATAAGTGCCGAAGGATATTGTAGTTGACAATTTTTGCCCACTTTTATAGTTTCTGATGCGATTGCTTGAAAGTTGCCATCAACGCCATCTTCAATTATAATTACAGGGGCACTTATAATTATATCTTTTAGCAGCGCTGTCCTTCGTATCGTTATTTTTTGGGCCGACCGTATTACAATATTGCCGATTAGAGTAATATCTGCTAATACAATAGGGCCTTCCGAAACATACCCTTTTACAGGGTCTCTAAAGGAATTTATCACATTGGAGTTAGGCCGCACCGGAATGAATCCTTTATCTGCTACCGGCACAAATTCTTTAAGGTAATAGTTAATCTCTGCCTTATAATCGTATTTCAATTTAGGTAAACTATCAGTGCTTTTTTTTACCACGCCAAAGATCATCTCGCTGCCGTAATAGCTATGTCCGGCAATACTGCCCGTAGTAAGGCCCTGCTCGGGCAGATAAGCATTACCTTCAATATGTGTAGCGCCCACAACAGCAAGCGGTTTAAACGTTTCCTGAAGATATAAAGCGGGACGACTTTCTGCCGTCATGCTACTGCCAATTAAACAACATTTTACAAACTCTTTATTTCCTTGAGTAGCCTTCACAAATGCTTTTTCAAAAATGCCCCAATGCGAAAGATGGGTTATCACTTTTTGACTGTCAGGAACGTCAGGAACATTTAGCAAAATAGTATCAGGGGTAGCGGTTTTCTCTACGAGCAGTGCTGAAATACCCGTATCAGCTAACTGGATAGTAGTTATAATAGCTTTAGATTGTTCCAAAAAAAAGCGGTGTGTGTATGCAAGCAATAAGGCACCGGCAAGGACCAAAGCAATAACTACCGATATAAATACAGTAAATTGTAAAGCACCGGAGCGTAACTTATGTTGCCAGTTAATCTTCAACTTATTGCTGTATTAGTATCTTATTCGTGTTCCCTTTGTATGTTACATCTATGTATTCCCGGTTACCATTTTTTAGGATAATTTGCTGTTCAGTATCTTTCTGGTGCATCAGATACGTTTGCCCGTTTATGATAACCATAAACACTTTTTTTTTGTCCTTACTATCAGACACGATACCTTTGTAAACCACAGATGGCCAGTTAACCGGCTCTTTGGGTATTGCCTTTTTCTTTATAAAGGCCTTTCGTATATTAGGATCTACCGGCAAATAGGCTTTGCCTAAGAAAGGATCGCGATAATTTACATTAATAGAGATACTGTCCCTTTCTTTTACAGCTAATGGCTTAACCTTTAAATTTATAGTGACATCTTCCTGGATGGCTTCGTCTGATGTAAAAGAAAAAAACTGGTATACCAGCAAAGCCCATATAAGGAGCACCGCTGCTAATAGTATGTATGTATTTCTTTTATTTTTCATCTTTTTAATTAAGCGTAAAGCTAAATACGCTGCTTTGCTGGCTTACATTTCCGGCCGCATCAAACGCTTTAACAAACCAAAAATAGGTACCATCTCCCAAGGTAGCCGTGTTGTAAGGGCTGGTTTGTTCGTTTTTATATTCAAGATCAGTAAGGGTGTTGTTATTATAAATATAAATACTGTCTTTTTCGACGCTTCCGGCAATAGCAACCCTGTTCCATTGAAAAGTTACATCGTTATTTGAGGTATTGGTAAGGTTAGCCGGTAAATTTAGCTGGGGAGTGTTAGGGGCAGTAAGGTCTATTAAAATAGTGCGCGATGAGTATAATGTATTTTGGTCACCATTGCCGGCCCTTACTTTCCACTGGTAGCTCCCTTCGGGAAATAAATAAGTAAATGTAGTCCCATTGGTATCCTGTTCTGACACCGAAGTGCTAGACTGGGTATTTACTATTTGTATATGGTAGCCGGTAGCGCCAATTACCGGTTGCCAAATGAGATTTTGTGAGGCGACATTTGTAATTGTGTTATTTGCAGGCAATGACAGTGTTACAGAATTATTTTGGAAATCTTCATTGCTCAATACTTTTAATGACCTGGTGGAATAAGCCGTTTCATATCCGCTGTTTACTGCCTTAACGCGCCACTCATAATCCCCAACATTTAACTGGGTTGTGAACGAGGTGGTATCGACAACATTGTCGGTAATAATTTGTAATGGCGCAGTAAAATTGGGCCTGGCAATTTGTATCCTGTATTGGGTGCCGTTCTCTATAGGGTCCCAGGTAAATGTTATGCCGGTAGAATAAAATTCAGCATCGTCTACCGGAGCAACCAAATTTACAGTTTCATCGGATATATCATCCTCCAATAAGATTTCCTCACACGAGAAAACCAAAAGCAGTAGCATCGGTAGCAGTAGTATTTTTTTCATGGCTGCTTATAATTTAAATAAATTTTTATCTTCCTTATCCTTTACATGGCTCTTGGTGTTGCCTTTACAGCTCTTGTTGTCATCCACGATCTCACCAATGTACCATTGCTGCCTATCGTCAACAGCCCAACAAAATTTGCCCAAGGTATAGGCAAGTGGTACACCGCTCCCTAATTCAATAGTTTCAGTTTTTTTACCGGCCTTATAAAGTGCGATGGTGTATTTTTTATCCTGGCTGTTTAAAAGGTAGTATGCATCAGCCGATTTAATTTTTGCCAATTCTTCTCCCGGCAGTACTAATACCATACCAGTTACGGCAACCGTTTTTTTAGTGTCTTTCAGGTATGTTGCAATATCCCTGTTGTAT
>NZ_VJVZ01000024.1 GCF_007097145.1 Flavobacterium zepuense
TGCTTGGGTCTGTGGATTTGGGGTCGTATGGTAGGTAAGGGCATTTCGTGACGTTACTTCAGTTACATCCTGATAGGTAATTGAAAGTAACTGGTTACCATTGTTGTCTTCGATGCTGGACAGATGAAAACTACTGATATAGGTCAACGGATCAACCAATTGAGGTTGCTCTGCATCACTCGCAGCCCAACCTGTTGTCAAATTAGCAACTGTTTCAGTTGTGGTTTCAGGAGTTGTAAATAGGTATTTATAACCTTTATCATCATAGATGGTAAAGCCTGAAAACACATATGGCACAACATTAGATTGATCATGCGTGTATGTAAACGCGATTTGTAAAGCATTATCATTGTCAAGCTTTACAACCTCTAATTGGTTGTTTGATGTATTTTTTTTTATATAAAACCTACCTGTATGCCCCATAAAATTGTATTGGTATAGGTCATGTTCACTATCAAAAATTCCTTTTTCAAAAGCACTCCATAAATATTGCGCCCTGTCTCCCGCAGATGCTGTGTTATTCATTACCTGATAATATTTATTCGGCGAGTTAGAGATATCATAGTTATATATACCTACCCTGGGCGTGATAAAATTATTGGCATTACCCGGACGGCAGATCTCGTCAGGGAGGCCTTTTACAGTCCTTGATACAGTTCCGCCCGCCAGCAAATTCCAGCCCAAGCCGGTATAAGAAGCGACCTCTTTTATAGCGATAGAAGAGGGATGGTATTTTAAAGATAGATTTAGCGCTATATCCTTTGATAAAGTCTCTATGTTGTATAGGGGTATAGAAATATCAGGGATTCCTGTGTAATTATTTACGGGCACTTCTTCAAATTTCATAAGTGAAGCAACTGTCGGCGATGGCGGCGAAACATTCGGCATTTCAGACGTTATAGAAGCTGTAGAGCCACCACCTGTGGATAACTGGCAAAATGCATTAGAAAAACTAAAAACGGCAAGAATTAAACAGAGTTTTTTCATGATAAAGGCGGTTAGGTATTAAATTTTTACACCAGCTTTTATATTAGCGTCGTATCAGGATTCAACTAATAAGTTATAAAGATTGCAGATGTAATAGAGTAATGCCTGACTGGTTAAATCAAGACTATACTTCTTTGAGTCGAAAATTAGGGAAGATGTATCTACTGGCAATACCCATTGATGGGGATTTTTTAAAGAATTATTAACAAGAATTTATATTGTAATAAATTCATAAAAATTAATTAAATAGGTAAAATTCAATGTAATGTTTGAAGAATTGAGTGGATTTTAACAACTATAGGCCTTTTTGTCTCTCTCTGTCCTTATGTTATGATTCATGCCAATTTCAAATTGTTAATAACTCTAAATTGTATCCAGTCGGATCGTTTGTCAAATTGCTTAAAAATAACCACATATATATGTGTGTTTCTTCGTAATATATAAGCGTCCTTTCCTCTTTTATTTTTTTATGGAAGAGGAACTTTTTGAGATTATTATATTGGAACTAGATTACTTTATTATAGAAAGAGTAAGGGAGATGCGTATTAAACATAAACCGTACTTATCCATGCTTAAGCTCTCCCAGGAAATAGATCTTGGCGACAGTTACGTTAGCAGTGTCGAGAATTTGAAGTCAAGAGTTAAGTACAACATTAGGGCTCTCCATAAAATTGCTACCTTTTTTAAGCTAAGGTCATATAATGAACTCTTTCCTTCGAGGGTAATGAAAAATGATATTGTACGAATGCGTTTAAGAAAACTTCCTATTAAAAAAGGAAAACTAAACGTGAATGATAATGGAACAGTGGACAAAACTTATGAAATAATATCAATTACTCCACTTACCGAAAAGGAATTACAGCTTTGGAAATCTAATAAGCTCGACTATCTAACCATCATTAAATAAGTCAATCAGTGTTACTTTTTCTTAATTACGAGATGTGATTTCGCCGGATCATTAAGTAAAGCCTCCATTTCAAACCGGATAATATCCTGAATATCCTGTTTGATCTGAAGATAGTTTCGCTGGACGATGGTATTATCCAGCTTACGAATCACTTCAATCTCTTTATAATTGTCCTGCTCTTTTTTGAGCGCCGCGTGGTCATTCAATATCTCACTATGAAAAGCTTTAAGTTCTATTTTATCATCAGGTTCATCAGCTACCATACCTACGAATTCACCGGAACTTAAAGCAGATATTTTAGATGGTGGTATTGCAGATTCCAATTGCTTTGAGCGGCTGATGGAAGTATCGCCGCTATTGATCGAAAGGCTTTCCCTGTCCTGCATAATTTTACCAAAGCGCTCGGACAATTGCTTTGCCGTGTCGCCAGTAACCTGTCCGCTGACAATATTCCCGATAATGTTTACGATAACATCAGCCTGTTCACGCCCATAATCTTTACGAAGCTGGCTAAAGTCCTGGATACCTAAACAGGTAGAAACCTTATTACTCCTTGCGGTTGCTATTAGGCTATCCATATTATTGAGGTAAATAGTTGGGAACTCATCGAATATGAGGCTACTTTTTTGCCTGCCTTTTTTATTGACAAGTTTTACTAAACGGGTTACATAAAGTGATAGCACTGCTCCATAGATCTGTATTTTTTGTGGGTTATTACCCATGCATACGATCTTCGGATCATCTGGGTTATTGATATCCAAACTAAAGTCATTACCCGAAAGCACATAGTATAATTGTGGCGAAGAAAGCCGTGCCATAGCTACTTTGGCGGAGGCTATTTGCCCCTCTAATTGCTCCATCACATCTGCGAGGTAAGCGTTGACAAACGGATTGATGAGTACTTCAATTTCCTTTTCTGTCCTGAGTAGGGTAAAGAGACTATCGTAGTCCACCTGCATCAGTTCGATCACATGGGGCAGGGTACAGAACTCACCATCCTTGTAACGCTTTAGGTACCATATAATAGCGGTCAGAAAATTGATGGGGGATTCAACAAAGAAGTCGCCCTGTTTCTTGATCCATTCGCGGTTCAGGCCCATTAAAATTGTGCGTGCTGATTCCGCTGCATCAGTAATATCGGTCATATCCGATGGCTCCAAGGGGTTACACCTGTGCGTTCGCGACAGATCATCAAAATTGATGACATAAAATGATGGCGCTTTCTTGTATTTGTCTTTATTATTCAGCCATGTATTGTAGGCAATACGCGAAAGATCATCAAACTTAAAATCGTAAATGAACATGGTAAATCCTTTGCGGATGTGCTGGGTAATGATGTGCCTGATCACAAAATAGGATTTACCGGAACCTGGGGTGCCCGACACCAAAATTCCCCTGAATGGATTGATGATGTTTATCCAGCTTTTTCGCTGCTTATCCTTTAACATGTATTGAGCAGGCAGGTTGATCGAATACTCATTTTCGAGTAGTCGTTCTTCCTGCGGGAAGGTTTCATTTTCTTTGTTGAAAATATCCTTATTATTTAGCCTGTTCTTAATAATGCGGGAAAGCAAGGTGCCACCAGTAAGAACAAGCAGGTAACCAATGCCGGTAATACCTATATATACCTTAGCGAGATAGTCCACTTCGAGAACCATCTTCAGGGCAAGGTAACTGGCAAAGTATAAAAGCAGGCCAGTGACCACATAGGCAAAAGCCGTCTTATGGTTCAGCTTTTCATCCTTACGGCCTTTGGCACCCATTAAGGAAATGCACAAAAAGCCAAGGGCGATCAGCTTGGATTTATAAAAATTGGAGAGCATGCCTGTCCTGTAGACGTTGCCGAGCAGGCGGTCGCTAAAAGTACTGGTCAGCCCCCAGTAGTAAAAGGCTGCATAGCAAAAATAGTAGCAATGGATCACTAAGATCACAATGCTTATCAGGCGGGTCATATCCAGTATTTTCCTCAGCGCCTGTTCGTTTTCTCCGGTTTGCATGGCCATAACTTTAGATTTTACAGGTTATTATTGTTTCGATTATTTTTCCTGCGCTTTTTCTTCTTACCCTTTAGTGGGCGCGGCAGGTAGTCAGGGGTAAACTCAGGTCGCATTAATGCATCTAAAAGGTTACCAGCACTTGATGAAATTGCTACATCTTTGGTTTCTGCCGCACCTGCGCCAGCGTGTGGCTGTAACCCAGTTTTTCGCGGGACTGCTTGACCCGGCAATTGCTGTCCCGTCAGTACTTCTTGCAGGCATCTTTCCTGAATAGCTTTAGCACTGTATTGCTTTCCGAGCGCGCTGCCATTGAATACACATTTAGTGGTATGGTCAATATAAGTAATACCGTAGATCAGCCCGGTTTCATTCTGGCGCAGGGCAACATGGATGCCCTGCTTTCCAAGGGCATTAACAAAGTCCTTGAGGAGGGTTTTACCGCCGAGTAAGGCAACATCAACGGCATTCTTAACCTTTCCTTTATAAGGAATGCGTTTTACTTCGTTGCCATTGTATTTTCCCTCCAGAAGTTTAAGGGTTGGCTTATTATAAAAAGCGCTGGCTTTGATGGGAACGCCGATGGGTTTTCCACCCGAATCCAGCATATGGTAGACTAATCCGCCGGTCTTGTATATCCTTGATCCTTCGGTGCCCCGGTCAGCCTGAACATTATATTGTCGAAGCACTGCATTGAGTTCTGCAAGGCTGGTATATTTGTAATCTGCTACAATATTTTCCAGGATCAATTGAAGCGCTTTTTTCGATTCCATACGCCCGTAATTAACCTTACCTATCGAAATAGGCTGGAGTTTATTTGCTGCGCTTTCCTTCTGTCCCTGGGCTGCAACAAGTCCAAAGCGCTGCTCAACTTCTTTGCGTGCCGGTTCCGATTTTTCTATACCTATATGGTGCAGGCTAATTCGCTTGCTATCCGATGTAATATTCGTGGTAACCAGGTGCAGGTGTGGATGCCCGGCATCATGGTGCTGGTACACTAAAAAAGGCTGGTTCCCAAAGCCCAGTTTTTCCATATAAGCTTCTGCAACCAGCATCAGTTTTTCTTTAGGCAAGTTGATTTCCGAGGGGTCAAAATTGAGTGAAATATGGACGCTGTTTACCTTAATATCAGGCCGTAATTCCATCTGCCTGAGCAGCCTGTTCAGCCGCATTATGATACTTGTTTTCTCAGGGTCAAAGGGATAGTTTCCCGCGCCGATTATTTCTGCTTTTCCTTCCTTAACCTTGTTCTCATTGTAATTGAAAATGCGGTGGATCGAGCGGCCTGTTTTTACTACCGCAACCATGATTCAGATAGTTTTTGGACGTGCTCTTTTATGCTGTCTATCTTATTGGAAAGTGTACGTTTTTCCACTTCAAAGACCATTAGCCAGTTCCTGAATTCCGGTAGCTCGTCGATAGTATGGAGGCGCTTGACTACCTGGTTAAAGTTGTTTCCAATAGCGTTAAGTTCCTGTCGCAGCCTGCCCATTTCTGTTAAGGAATCATCTTTTGAACCGTCGCGATAAATCGTTACTATAGGTTTATCAAATAAGCAGTGCCTCAAATAATCACTGAGGTTTTTGCAGGTAGAGGCACTTGACCTTCGCTCGATCTTTTGGTATTCCTCCGGGCTCATTCGGAAGATTATACGCTTTGTCCTGTTTGAATTTTCATTTTCCATCACATCATCATTTATCACATTTCAAACTCATTCATCAATTCATCAAACCCCGCCCACGACTTCGGAGTAAAGGGCGGCAAGATATCCGGTGTATGACACCGGTTCATCTTGCCGTTTGCTGGTACAGGCAAACTGATTGCTTCCAGGTTATCCCGGAAAGCTTAAAAAAATTATCTGTTAGCTGTAAAAGCCCAATCGTGGCTATAGTACATTTGGAGGTTTTCCAGATGTAGGGCTGCCTGCTTTAATTTGGGAATGCCGGCACTTTTATGCACCCGGTGAATTAATAAGCCAGTCATTCAGATCGCCATATCCTTCATAAAATCTGCGTTCATCCTGATACTGTTTGCCCCATGTGAGTGCCAGCTCAACAGCATTTTTGCCAGCGTCATCATTATCCAAAAAGAGGCTTACATTTTTATAGCTGTCTAATAAAGGCTGGATGCCTTCTAAGAAAGCAAGGGAGTTTAGGATAATGTAATCGGCATTATCATGTTCATTAGTTTTGCAGATTACCATAAAAGATAAGAAGTCAAAAAAGCCCTCGAAGATTAAGGCGTTTGTAGCACCGTGTTGAATGGTCGTAATTCGCTTTGGCGAGCTGCTTACTTTATGGTAAGCGTTACGGATCTCGTAGCCTCCAAGGTCGTTCTCAAAGCCAATGCCATACCACACTTTTTCGCCAAGTTCATAACGCACTTCGCAGCAAAACTGGGTTGCAATTTTGAGAGGGATTTTGCGCTGCTGAAGGTACCGTTGCAAAGGCCACGAAGACAATAAAAAGCTATCCAAAATTTTGATCTTCCCTTGATGCTCACCGGCTGATCTGACCGGCAGAATTTGTTGCTGTTGAAAGGAAAAATCACCGGACAATTTTACCAGTGCATCTGCCACGCTGCACTCCCAAAACAGGACACCAAAATCGACAAGGTTACCGCCCTTGCCCATGCCGTGGTCATACCATCTGTTGAGTGCCTGGTTGACCTTAAACGATGGCGTATGCTCCTCGCGCAATGGGGAGTGGTACCAATGATCATTACGGATGATCTTTACCGGCTCATAACATAATTGGGACAGGCAATGTACCATGTCCATTTCTTTAGCTTCACCTATCATAAGCCTCTTTTTCCTGAATTCCATAACCGCACATTTTCACTTTCACATTCAGTTCTCATAAGCAAAAGTAAAGCGGCCTTTTGGATTTTACCCATCCTGGTCGAATTTCGATTAGGATGCGTATTTGCAGGCAGACTACTTTTGCAAGAGTAATTTATTGTTCAATTAAACATGTGTAATTATGACAGCAAATGTAGTGGCCCAGGTATTCGATACGATATTGAGTACTCCTGGAATGAATGAATTGGTGAAGATCGACCTTAAGATTTCACGAAAAGATGTCTTGCTCCTTAACGCAATTATTGAAAAGGGGCTGTCCGATAAAGGAGATGATAAGACAGGGATACTGGCAAACGTTCCTGCTGATGATTTACAGAAGCTAAAATCACTTGCCGATGAGGCGCTACAAAAGGCGGGTTTGGTAGAACTCAGCCAAAGGCTCAGTGAGCTTGACGGTACGAAGTGACCGTGATTTATAACAGGCTGCACATTGCAGCCTGTTACTAACGATTTGAACGATTGAACATGCCCTTTATCTGATTTAAGGGCATTTGTTTTTGTAAAATACTATGTGTGCATATATTTATTATACAAATGCCTTTCACTTTAATAATTAATTAGGCGCTTACCATTGCTTTGATATTCTTGTCTGCTATTTTATTTTTCATCGGTAAGCGCAAAAATTTTCACTTATGGAAAATGTAGATTACAAAAACAAACCTTTCCTTGTAATGGCGGCTATTGCAGCAGCCATTTATAGTTGCCTTCACGGTCGTTGGTCGGAAATACATATTGCTATCAGATCTTCGCGCTTTTATTTCGCTTTAATAGTTAGCTTGTCTATCGCCCTGATACTTGTCTTTTTCGTGCACAATACTTCCATTCGCCTCGATGCAAAATACAGCTGGCGTCAACATTTTTTAGAAAGGGTATCCTACCAAATTTGCCTTGGTATATTTGTAGCAGCGTTTATAGACTTCCTGTTTATCGGAATTTATTTCCTGGCAATCGGACAGAATGTATGGTACAATGGCTATTTCCGTGCTGGAATGCCCGTTGTAATGATTTTGCTATTCTTATTAAATTGTTATTACTGGATACACTACCTGATATTGACTTCAAATAGTAAAGAATTTCCCAGTCTTTCTGAAGATAAACAAACGGAGGAAATGCCCTCCCAAAACAACAACTATATGGAACCTTTGCTTGAAGGTTTTTATAAGGGCCGGAGCTTTCGTTATCAGCCATCAAAAGACGTGCTTTATTTTTATCGGGAGGAAAAATTCGTGCGCTTTGTGACGATGTACGGTGATAATCTCCCGCTTGCAATGACCATCGAAAATTTAGCTGATAAATACGCGAAAGCTGGCATATACCAGGTTGGTCGTGGGATATTAATTAACTATCGTATCATTGAGGATTATCAAGCAGGAGCGCGCGATAAGCTTACAATTGTTATCAGGCAAGAATATCTATCGTTGATTCAAAATCTAAGTACCGACTATTTTTTTGTTACGAAAAAATACGTCGAGAGTTTTAAAAAGCAATTTGGGAAAAATATAGCAGGTGAACAGCTTTAAAAATGGTTGAATTAGCGCAGTTACAGATGTTTTTTCGCATCCATCGGTATGTTTTGTAACGAATATATTTGTCATTGGCTGAAAGGTCATGTTAACTGGTATCTTTTTACCGACAACTCGCACCCCGTTAAAATTTGTGCTTTTTTAGAATTAAAATATTCCCATACATTTGACATACCGACAAGTACAGCGTTTCAAGACTTTGAACCTGAATACAAACAGCTTTAATTATTGCCTTTAGAATAAATAACCAAATATCAAAAACGCAGTGGTATGTATCCGCTATGTGAAGCAACAGGGAAAAGTTCTTTGCCTTCGCTCCGGGAAGCCAAACAAATGATCTTTTATTTCAGAAGGCATTCCCTGGATAAGGTAACAGGGCTTCGCATCAGGCACAGGCGTGGTAAGGCCGCTTAGCGGCGGGTATACCAATGCCCTTACTGCGAAGAATACCATCTGACTAAATGGAGCAAGCAGAGATTCAAAGGTGCGCCCGTACATGAGTTGTACCGGGGTTCGCCTGATCGGTTGGCATCCGATGATGCCGCAATGATGGAAAACGGCAGGAATTATCCTGCCGCTAAAAAAGTCCCACCTGAGGGATTCCTATTTATTCACTCTCTAACCAGGATAGCGCCGATTACCTATAGACCACACTTTGTCTGTACCCCGTTTATCCAAAAAACTGATTGATGCTACAGCGTTTGAATTTTATATATCTTCTAAAGGCATAGCATTTCCGGCTAAAAACATTAATAATTTATTGCATTCGCTTATGAAAAATTCTTACAAATTTGCTTTAGGACTGCTTGTTGCGGTTCTTGCAATCGGATTTAGTGCCTTTAAAACCAATGAGGATGTTTCCAAAAAGAAATTGGTTACAGTAACGTATTACCACATAGGTAATAATTATGTACAGACCGTTCCACCTGCTAATTACTCGTGTAAAAATGACGACTACAATTGCACAGTTAGTGTGACCGCTACAAATCCACCTACAGGATTTTCTGAAACTGCAATTCCTGCCGGAGCCACATTGGGGGAAACATCGGGATCATGGAAACCATAGCTACTTAACCGAAAGGGCAATACCTATCCGTTGTTAGTGATAATTCCAATACAATCCAGAAGCTTTTACAAGGACACATCAATTATAAAATTGATGTGTCCTTTCTAATGGTGATACTATATAACAAGTATTTAATACCTCCTCAGACTTTATTAAGTTTAAAATATTTCGAGTACAACAATGTAAATTTCTACTGATGTGATTCGAGTATTGCTATAAATGCATTTGTATTTGCAGCACCCACATCCGCACGTGGCGGCCCTGCGGTTATCAGGTCGCCATTTTTATCA
>NZ_VJVZ01000025.1 GCF_007097145.1 Flavobacterium zepuense
TTCAATTTACTATGCCATTGAAGGCCTTGCAGAGGCCACTGATTACCTAAAGCATCCTGTGCTTGGCAAGAACCTAATAGAAATATCACGCGCCGTAATGACCGTTGAAGGCAGGACCGCTAATGAAATTTTTGGTTCGCCGGATGATTTGAAACTCCGCTCGTCCATGACCTTGTTTGCCCAGGTTAAAGGTGCCGATCCCGTTTTTAACGAGGTGCTGATCAGATATTTCGCTGGGCTGTTCGACCCCCTGACCCTAAAATTACTTGAAAAATAAAACATTCAGTATTTTAAATATCCTGTGTAATCCTAATTGCCTGCCTTAATGAAACTGTACGATTTTCTTTTGCTTAATGATGAACAACAATACCAGGCTGTTTGGCTACTTGGTGTACACATCGATAATATCATTTTTGAAAGAATACATTACCAGCTCTACAGTATCAATGACTTTTACGTGGAAGTGCGCTACGATGCCTTATCCAATAAGATCGTCGGCAAGTTACCTTTCAAGCAGGGCGAGCACCTTGATAAATATTTAGGGGATGGGACGCTATTGTAACGGATCGTTGCGCTTTTAAACTTTCACATGGCTATCGACTATTCTCACCTGAAGCACAAACCAATATAAAAAAGGCTACCAGTTAAACGGGTAGCCTTCTTTAGTAAAGTTGTCAAAATTAAATGCAGGTCAGTACCCACTCTTCCGGCACAGAAACTTTGCCATTTTTAACATAGCCCGGATGTGATGCAATGAAAGCATTAATGCAGGCCAGTGTGTTAAAATAGGCATGCACATCATCGGTCAGGATGGTTGGGGTACCATTGTCATTCGTTGCACGATAGGCAGTGACATTGACTTCATTTGTGCTTTTTGAATGGTTAGTGCCCAGGCTAAACGAAGACAGCGTCACAAGTAACACAATTGCTAGTAAAATTTTCATGATAGTTGGAATTTATTTGTTAACTACATGAAAGGTAGTCGTTTAAAGAATCCAGTGATTACGGATTTTCCGCACTTAACTTTTTATTAACATCATCCATTATTTGCAACCGCAGGAAGTTTAATACTGCCTCCACGATACCCGACACTGTAAAAAGTGCTTCAATTTTTATTTCATGAGCTAAAAATTCACTATAATTCAATAAATTTACGGTATCTGCTCATCTAAAATCCTGCGTAATGACAGACATCCACCATTATATCACTGAACTTTTAAAGGGAAATGTATTGCCCGGCGAGCCGCCTTTTTCGCTTGACAGCAATTTCCGGGCTGTGGACCGCGAAGATTACCTAAGCTACCTGCCTGCGCTTTGCCGGTTCATCGAAACAGAAAAAGACCTATTTAAACGCTCCATTGCCCGGCTGGTCTTGGAACGGATAATCCCTGATAAGCCGGACCTTGCCATAGCCAATTGCCTGCTTAAAGGTTTGGAAGACCCCGACCGGATTACAAGGGATCTATTGCTAAGCCATATTGAACCCTTGCTGTTGCCGGACGGTACCAACATTGAACCCATAAAACAATGTGTCCGAAAGGGTGACTTTTTAGAACGCACCTCAGCCCTTAAGGCGCTGCGGGCAGCACCGGGAATAGAAGGCGAACTGTTTTTACTGGAAGTCCTGCGGCGCACCGATAATTTCTGGGATATTGAGACGATCGCTGTAATACTGGGCGATATTGGAAGCGTATTTTCCCTCCCCGTATTAATGGCGCGGCTGGAAAATGAGACTATGGAAACGGATGAATTAATCTACCAAGCGCTGGAAAAGATCGCCTCAAGGTTAGAGATGCCAAGTGAACTCAGGGAGCAATTGGGCAACCCTGACTTTTGGAAGGTCAACTGGCAGGGCACAAAAGAAAGCTTCATGGGATTTATGGCAATGGTTACCATGATATCAGGCAATAGCGACAACCCGGAAGCCGAAGACCAGTTGGGAGAGATCTTCCGCGAAGAAATGCATGTTGATATAGCCCCTTTCCGGACCTACCGTGAGCTGCGCTTGTGCAGTAACGATGAGGATATGTTTGGCGCTATGGTTGGTATTGAAGAAAGCCTGCAATCCCGAATATTACTGGAGGTCGCATTGAGCAATGCCGGTATCTCCGAAAGCAGGGAATCGCAGTTTGAGGGTATTTACTTTAATATGCTCAACGATTACCTCTTTACCCGCCTACGCCGGAAGATCCGTTTTGCAGACGACGATTTTTAATTCTGACGTATTTTACGCATATTCGTAATTCAGGGCACCAAGCCCTGTGTGATAAGGTTTAGGTTAAAGCCTCCCGCAGCGAGTGTTGGGAGGCTTTTATTAATATTTAAAGCTTATAAGAAATATCTTGGTATAACCCTGTTATGCATGGCTTTTTTGATTATTTTCGATTTAAAAAACTAATCCTAATGAAGTATCTCCCTGTTTTATTGCTGCTGTTTTCCTTAACGGCCTTTTCACAGGAATTAGAAACCCTTAAACATCAGGACACCATCTACCTGGTCCTGCCGGAAACTGATGGCAGTATAAGTAAAGAATACAAGACGTTTACTTTTAGTGGCGCGGGTAATAAAAAATATGGTGCGCAGGGTTATACTTTATCTGAACCTTCAGGCGGGCGGCAAATTCATCTAAACACCCAGAATGACACATCCCCGTACTTCATGAAAAATAATATTACTGTTGAAAGCCGGTTATTTTTTGCCCAACATAAGGATGCTGTAATCACGCTTGAATTTATCAATAAATATGGTGTAGCTGCTGTATTTTTTGATACGTTGCAAATCAAAAATATGGGAAAGTATAAATTTTACGTGATAAACGAAGCGAGCCTAAAAGATGAATCTATTGTCTTAAAAGCAACACGCCCAATATCTTTTGAGTAAGGCTGTAAGCAAAAACCGCACCCACATGGGTATGCTTTAATTGTTTACTGTATCAAGGCGTTTGGGGCATTATTTCCATGTTTATCATCGAAGTGCTGCACCTTTGCCGCTATTTGTCGAGAATGTTCGAATTTACACTACTTATCAATCTTTTTCTATGAATACACATATTTCTAATGAATTGATAGAAATGGCGCAGCACGACCTGCATGATCGGGAAAAGCTTATAAACGAAGGTAAGCTTACACCGGGCTATAATCCCGATATGGAACGGGTTCACAAAATCAATGCGGCACGGCTGGAAGAGATCATTGACGCTATCGGGTATCCTACAACCTCAAAAGTGGGCAAACAAGCCAGTGAAGCAGCATGGCTTATTGTGCAGCATGCAATCAGTGAACCGGCTTTGATGAAAAGGTGCTACACACTTATCATAGAGGCAGGTGATAATGTAAGCCCGCAAAACCAGGCGTACTTATATGACAGGATATGCTATTTTGAAGGAAGGCCGCAGAAGTATGGTACCCAGTTTGACGACCGTGGCATGTACCCGGTCGAAGATAAGGCAGAAATGGTACGCCTGCGCGAAGCATTGCGACTTAGGGCGCACGATGAAGACCTCATTGTCGTGCATAAGGCAGGCCAGAACCTGCACCCTTTTGACAGGGAGTTTAATAACTGGCGAAAGAACGTTGGATGGATATGATTAATAATGTGCTAAGGTTAAGGAAAACCCCCTATTTTTCAAATTTCGTCAAAAAGGCGATAGAACATTCTTAGTATGCTAAGGTATCCATAACTTATGCAGTAGTATTCTGCGTAAAGTTACCGAAGTGAGATAAAAATTGCATTGCAAAATTTTTATCAAAATTTACATTTTGCATAAATCTATCGCTGAAAAAACATAATTATATTTTTTTGATATAAATGTTGCCGTTAAAATATTAATCGTAATATTGCAATATATATGGGACTAACTAAAACAGAAATTTTCACAGACGAGCAAAACAAGCTGGCCATCCAGCTTAAGGCTATCGCGCACCCTGCAAGGATCGCTATCCTGCAATACATTATAGCGGCAAAGGCCTGTATCTGCGGTGACCTTGTGGAAGAACTGGGTTTAGCCCAGCCGACTATTTCACAGCATTTGAAGGAACTGAAAAATGCGGGGCTGATACAAGGAACAATTGAAGGCGTTAGCGTGTGCTATTGTATTGAACCGACAGCCTGGGCAGCATTGCAGAAGGAAATCAGCAACCTGTTCGCATCTTATAAGGACCCCAATAACTGCTGTTAAAAAAATTTGCTTAAATCAATCGCAATATTGCAATCATACAATAAAAAGTAATATCATGGAAACATCTGAAAAAGACCTGAAAGAACTGGTAAGGCAAAAATACAGTGAGATCGCTTTACAGGATAAGGAAGACAACCAAGCCTCATGCTGTGGGGCCACAGGCTGTAGCACCGAAGTATATAACATCATGAGTGATGATTACTCGCAAATGGAGGGATACAATGCTGATGCCGACTTAGGCTTGGGTTGTGGCCTGCCTACACAGTTCGCAAAAATAAAAAAAGGTGATGTTGTAATCGACCTGGGTTCAGGAGCAGGTAATGATGCCTTTATAGCAAGGGCGGAGACAGGCGAAACAGGAAAAGTGATCGGTATTGATTTTACGCAAGCCATGATTGATAAGGCACGCACTAATGCCGAAAAACTGGGCTTTAATAATGTAGAGTTCCGTTTTGGTGATATCGAAAATATGCCGGTAAGCGACAATGTTGCTGATGTGGCCGTCAGCAACTGTGTACTGAACTTGGTGCCGAATAAAGATGCGGTGATAAAAGATATCTTCAGGGTATTGAAGCCCGGCGGGCATTTTAGTATTTCCGATGTTGTACTGATTGGCAACCTGCCGGATGGCTTGCGCCATAGTGCTGAAATGTATGCCGGTTGTGTATCGGGTGCCATTCAAAAACAGGCTTATCTCGAACTGATAAAGCAAAATGGCTTTCAGAACATCAGCATACAAAAAGAAAAAGTGATCGATATACCTGCTGATATCCTGAAAGATCATTTATCTGACGAAGAAGTGGCGCAATACCAAAGCAAGGAAGCCGGTATATTCAGCATTACCGTTTATGCAGAGAAGCCTGTTGAAGCTAAAGCCTGCTGCGGCCCGGACTGTTGCAATTAATTATTAAGACACAAAACAATTATGTCAGCAAACAACTGTGCCCCCGTGGCCGAACGTAAAAAGTTAGGTTTTCTCGACCGCTACCTCACCCTCTGGATCTTTTTGGCTATGGCCATTGGTGTGGGTGTGGGTTATTTCATCCCTTCATCCGCAGGTTTTATCAATTCGTTTTCGAGTGGGACAACTAATATCCCCTTAGCTATTGGTTTGATCCTGATGATGTACCCGCCTCTCGCCAAAGTAAAATATGAAAATATGGGTGAGGTTTTTAAAGATACCAAGGTTTTAAGTGCATCCCTTATCCTCAACTGGATTATCGGTCCGATCTTAATGTTTGTGCTTGCCATCACCCTTTTGCGTGACCATCCGGATTATATGGTAGGCTTGATACTTATCGGCTTAGCCCGCTGTATTGCCATGGTAGTCGTGTGGAACGAACTGGCGGAAGGCAACCGCGAATATGCGGCGGGACTTATTGCCTTGAACAGTATCTTTCAGGTGCTGCTCTACAGTGTCTATGCGTACCTGTTTATTACGGTATTGCCGCCACTTTTCGGGCTGGAAGGCCTGGCTGTCGATATAACCATTGGGGAAATCGCAAAAAGTGTCGGCATTTACCTCGGCATACCGTTCGCGGCTGGGTTTATCAGCCGTTATGTACTGATCAAGTTAAAAGGCGAAGATTGGTTCCAAAACCAATATGTGCCGTTTATTTCCCCGATAACCCTAATTGCCCTGCTGTTTACTATCGTGGTCATGTTCAGCCTGAAAGGTAACCTGATCGTTCAGATCCCTTTTGATGTAGTGCGCATTGCCATACCGCTTGTCATTTATTTCGCCATCATGTTCGTGCTGAGTTTCTTTATCGGAAAGTCCTTTGGCGCTGACTATTCCAAAAGCACCTCCATAGCATTTACTGCTACGGGTAACAACTTTGAACTTGCTATCGCGGTTGCAATCGGTGTCTTTGGCATCAATTCCGGCGAAGCCTTTGCAGGTGTCATCGGTCCGCTGGTCGAAGTACCGGCACTGATCGCCTTGGTGAACCTTGCGTTTTACTTCCGTAAAAAATACTACACCTCTAAAAAACTTAATACAACTGAATAATGAAAATCGCTCTTTTTTCCGACATACATTCCAACCTACCAGCCCTCGAAGCCTTCTTCGCCGATGTGGAAGCAAAAAAGCCGGATGCCATCTATTGCCTTGGTGACCTGGTGGGCTATAACATCTGGCCCAACGAAGTAATTGATGAGATCCGCAGGCGGGGCATCCCCACTATTGCCGGTAACTATGACTTTGGCATTGGCCGGTCAAGCGACGACTGTGGCTGTGCATACAAGACAGACGAGGAAAAAGCAATGGGTAAAATATCCATTGCTTACACCAACGAGATAGTTAAAGATGAGCAACGGGCCTACCTGCGCACGCTTCCGGCGCACATCCGTTTAGAGTTCCAGCTAAACAGCGATAAACTGAACGTACTTTTGGTGCACGGCAGCCCCCGTAAGGTAAATGAATACCTTTTTGAAGACCGGGACGAAAAAAGCCTCATGCGCATTATGGAACAGGCTGATGCAGATGTACTGTGCTTTGGACACACACACCAGCCCTACCACAGGGTACTTCCCGCTGAAGCCATTTTGGCCGATACACATTACCGCCATGCCATTAACATTGGTTCCGTTGGCAAGCCCAAAGACAAAGACCCGCGCGGTGGTTATGTATTACTGCATATCAGCGAAGGCAGTTCGGTTAAAGACAAGGACAGCATCTGGGTAGAATTTGTGCGTTTTGATTACGACATCGAAAAAGCGGCAAAAGCAGTTGAGGGCAGCCCGCTGCCCAATGAATATGCCGACATGCTACGAAACGGATAAGATGAAAATAGCACTATTCTCAGACGTACACGCGAACCATCCGGCATTTGAAGCTTTCCTTTCAGACCTTGACCGTGAGAAGCTTGACGCGGTATATTGCCTGGGCGATCTGATAGGATACAATATATGGCCTAATGAAGTAATAGCCGAAGTCCGCAGGCGCGGCATCGCCACCCTTGCCGGCAACCATGACTTAAGAACAAATGAATATGCCTACGAATTGGTTGCTCCGGATAACCGAGCTTTCCTAAGCACGTTACCTGCCCATATTAAACTGGAATACCGCTTGCACGATCAAAACATTACTATAGTAATGGCGCACGGCAGCACGCGGAGTATAAACGAATATGTTCTGGAAGAGCTTGATGAAAACTATATCCTTGAAATGATGCGTGAGGCAAAAGCGGACGTTTTATGTGTTGGACACTCCCACAAACCTTACCATCGGGTCTTGCGTGATGCTGATAAAGTTAAGCATGTAATCAATATCGGCTCTGTTGGTAAGCCCAAAGATGGTAACCCGCACGGATGCTATGTCCTGCTGTCGATAGATGAAGATTGTGGCCTAAGTGATCCCCAAGCCGTACACGTAGAATTCAGGCGGGTGCCTTATGATGTTGAGAAGGCGATGCAGGCAATTTTTGACAGCCCATTGCCGGACGAGCTGGCATCAAGGTTACTAAATGCAAACTAAAATAAAGCAAATATGGAATTTTCCGAAAACCTGTTGTATTCAAAAGAGCATACCTGGCTAAAGGTAGAAGGTAACACCGCCATAATTGGCATTACCGAATTTGCGCAAAGTGAACTGGGTGAGATCGTGTATGTTGAATTGCCCAATGTAGGCCAGTCATTCGCAGCTGACGAAGTATTTGGGTCTGTGGAAGCTGTTAAGACTACAAGTGACCTTTTTATGCCAGTGGCGGGTAAGGTAATAGAAGTCAACGAAGCCCTGGTGCAAAAGCCGGAATTGGTTAATACCGACCCTTTTGGGACGGCCTGGCTAATCAGGATTGAAATAAAAAACCAGTCAGAAATAAACAATTTACTTACTTCAGGCCAGTACAACGATATGGTAGGTAAGTAAACTCCTGCGCGATACACTTCGCATAGGTTAATCTTAAATAATAAATGCCTTATGGGATTCGGATTACGAATGATATAAGGCATTTTATTAGGACATTCCCGCTAAGCGGTCCGGGCTTTTCACTCCAATCTTTTCGTATCGAAAAGGATTTCCATTGCAATCCC
>NZ_VJVZ01000026.1 GCF_007097145.1 Flavobacterium zepuense
AAAAACAAAACCCCCTATCGTTTAAGATAGGGGGTTTAAAAAGAAAGGCGATGACATACTCTCCCACAAATTGCAGTACCATCTGCGCAGGCGGGCTTAACTACTCTGTTCGGGATGGGAAGAGGTGAGCCCCGCCGCAATAATCACCTTAAAAGGTTCATTGCTTTGGGCAATGCGTTTACTGATACCAGACCTGTCAACTGACAGCTGTTAACCGTAAACCAATATTATTAACATACTGAGATAAAGAAAAATTGTTTTGATTTAGAAAGTTCTTCCCTGCCCCTTGCGGGGCAGGAAAAGACGTACATAAGCTTACAGGTTATTAGTACTACTCGACTATGACATTACTGCCTTTACATCTATAGCCTATCAACGTGGTCATCTTCCACGACCTTTAAAAGAAATCTCATCTTGTGGTGGGTTTCGCGCTTATATGCTTTCAGCGCTTATCCCTTCCAAACGTAGCTACTCTGCGGTGCCCCTGGCGGGACAACAGATACACCAGCGGTTTGTCCGACTCGGTCCTCTCGTACTAGAATCAGATCCACTCAAATTTCTAACGCCCACAGTAGATAGAGACCGAACTGTCTCACGACGTTCTGAACCCAGCTCGCGTGCCACTTTAATGGGCGAACAGCCCAACCCTTGGGACCTTCTCCAGCCCCAGGATGTGACGAGCCGACATCGAGGTGCCAAACCCCCCCGTCGATATGAGCTCTTGGGGGAGATCAGCCTGTTATCCCCGGCGTACCTTTTATCCTTTGAGCGATGGCCCTTCCATGCGGAACCACCGGATCACTATGCTCTACTTTCGTACCTGATCGACCTGTATGTCTCTCAGTCAAGCTCCCTTATGCCATTGCACTCTACGCACGGTTACCAAGCGTGCTGAGGGAACCTTTAGAAGCCTCCGTTACTCTTTTGGAGGCGACCACCCCAGTCAAACTACCCACCAAGCAATGTCCCCCACAACGCGGGGTTAGGCCTCAGATAAGCAAAGGGTGGTATTTCAACAATGACTCCACAACGCCTAGCGACGCCATTTCACAGTCTCCCACCTATCCTACACATCACTTATCCAAGGTCAATACTAAGCTATAGTAAAGGTGCACAGGGTCTTTTCGTCCCACTGCGGGTAATCGGCATCTTCACCGATACTACAATTTCACCGAGCTCATGGCTGAGACAGTGTCCAGATCGTTACACCATTCGTGCAGGTCGGAACTTACCCGACAAGGAATTTCGCTACCTTAGGACCGTTATAGTTACGGCCGCCGTTTACTGGGGCTTCAATTCAATGCTTCTGGTTGCCCATGACATCTCCTCTTAACCTTCCAGCACCGGGCAGGTGTCAGGCCCTATACTTCATCTTACGATTTTGCAGAGCCCTGTGTTTTTGATAAACAGTCGCCTGGACCTTTTCACTGCGGCCAGCATTGCTGCTGGCGACCTTTCTCCCGAAGTTACAGGTCTATTTTGCCTAATTCCTTAGCCATGAATCTCTCGAGCACCTTAGGATTCTCTCCTCGACTACCTGTGTCGGTTTACGGTACGGGTTCTTATAATCTAAGTTTAGAAGTTTTTCTTGGAAGCCCTTAGGTACACTATCTCTTTGTCCGAAGACTCCGAGTACTATCGCATTTCACCAAATCCTGCGCATTTAACTACAGGACCTATAGCTAGGTGCTTCAACGAACTATTCCGTCAGTTCGCGGTACTTTCATCACTCCGTCACTCCATCACAACTATAAGAAGTACGGGAATATTAACCCGTTGGCCATCGACTGTCCCTTTCGGGTTCGCCTTAGGTCCCGACTAACCCTCAGCTGATTAGCATAGCTGAGGAAACCTTAGTCTTTCGGTGTGCGGGTTTCTCGCCCGCATTATCGTTACTTATGCCTACATTTTCTTTTCTATCCGCTCCAGCATACCTCGCAGTACACCTTCGACGCTGAATAGAATGCTCCCCTACCACTTACAGTAAACTGTAAATCCATAGCTTCGGTACTATACTTATGCCCGATTATTATCCATGCTCGTCCGCTCGACTAGTGAGCTGTTACGCACTCTTTAAATGAATGGCTGCTTCCAAGCCAACATCCTAGCTGTCTGGGCAGACAAACCTCGTTTTTTCAACTTAGTATAGATTTGGGGACCTTAGCTGATGGTCTGGGTTCTTTCCCTCTCGGACATGGACCTTAGCACCCATGCCCTCACTACAGGTAATCATTTATTAGCATTCGGAGTTTGTCAGGAATTGGTAGGCGGTGAAGCCCCCGCATCCAATCAGTAGCTCTACCTCTAATAAACTGTACGCTGCGCTGCACCTAAATGCATTTCGGGGAGTACGAGCTATTTCCGAGTTTGATTGGCCTTTCACCCCTACCCACAGGTCATCCGAAGACTTTTCAACGTCAACCGGTTCGGACCTCCACTATGTGTTACCACAGCTTCATCCTGCCCATGGGTAGATCACACGGTTTCGCGTCTACCATTACTGACTATGGCGCCCTATTCAGACTCGCTTTCGCTACGGATCCATACCTGAAGTACTTATCCTTGCCAGCAACGGTAACTCGTAGGCTCATTATGCAAAAGGCACGCCGTCACCCAACTTGTGGGCTCCGACCGCTTGTAGGCGTATGGTTTCAGGATCTATTTCACTCCGTTATTCACGGTTCTTTTCACCTTTCCCTCACGGTACTGGTTCACTATCGGTCTCTCAGGAGTATTTAGCCTTGGCGGATGGTCCCGCCGGATTCAGACAGGGTTTCACGTGCCCCGCCCTACTCAGGATACCGGTATCCTTTACACTCATTACCTGTACGGGATTATCACCCTCTTTGATACAACTTTCCAGATGCTTCCAGTTCTTTGTGCAAGAAATATCCCGGTCCTACAACCCCAATTTTGCCGTAACAAAGTTGGTTTGGGCTGTTCCGCTTTCGCTCGCCACTACTTACGGAATCACTCTTGTTTTCTTCTCCTCCGCCTACTTAGATGTTTCAGTTCAGCGGGTTCGCCCTCCTATCGGAGTACTATGTCTTCAACATAGTGGGTTGCCCCATTCGGATATCTGCGGATCAATTCGTGTGTGCCGATCCCCGCAGCTTTTCGCAGCTTATCACGTCCTTCTTCGCCTCTGAGAGCCACAGGCATCCCCCATACGCCCTTATTTTGCTTATTGTACTTACGTGTTATTCGTTTCAGGTTCCACGTTTCAGGTTCGAAAACCTTAAACTTGAAACTTTTAACAAAAAACAACTTTACATGCTTTCTATATTTTTCTTGTTTTTCTTATCTCAATATGTCAATGAACTTTTATCAATGTTGATGCGTGTATTTGGTAATTTGTTGATTCGTTTGAACGAATAACCCAATAACCATATTAACAAATCAACCGATCTGTGGAGAATATCGGAGTCGAACCGATGACCTCCTGCGTGCAAGGCAGGCGCTCTAGCCAGCTGAGCTAATCCCCCATTCTTTTTTAAATTATGAATGACGAATTACGAATTATGATAATCCATACCCATAACTTCCAGAATTTCCTTCGAAGATGCTTGTAAATTAGTAGTCCCGGGCAGACTCGAACTGCCGACCCCTACATTATCAGTGTAGTACTCTAACCAGCTGAGCTACGAGACTATTTAAAGTATCAAGTAGTCAGTATTAAGTATTAAGATGCAGTGCATCCGCAATCTCTATACTTTGTACTCAATTCTTTGTACTTATTAAAGCTCTTCTTCTTTGTATTATTTGAACTAACAGCGAGAGTAATAACTTTTATCATTACCTATTATAGGACTTAGCGACCGTGTCTCTAGAAAGGAGGTGTTCCAGCCGCACCTTCCGGTACGGCTACCTTGTTACGACTTAGCCCCAGTTACCGGTTTTACCCTAGGCAGCTCCTTGCGGTCACCGACTTCAGGTACCCCCAGCTTCCATGGCTTGACGGGCGGTGTGTACAAGGCCCGGGAACGTATTCACCGGATCATGGCTGATATCCGATTACTAGCGATTCCAGCTTCACGGAGTCGGGTTGCAGACTCCGATCCGAACTGTGACCGGCTTTGTAGATTCGCTCCTGGTCACCCAGTGGCTGCTCTCTGTACCGGCCATTGTAGCACGTGTGTAGCCCAGGACGTAAGGGCCGTGATGATTTGACGTCATCCCCACCTTCCTCACGGTTTGCACCGGCAGTCTCGTTAGAGTTCCCGACATGACTCGCTGGCAACTAACGACAGGGGTTGCGCTCGTTATAGGACTTAACCTGACACCTCACGGCACGAGCTGACGACAACCATGCAGCACCTTGTAAGTTGTCCGAAGAAAAAACTGTTTCCAGTCCTGTCAACCTACATTTAAGCCCTGGTAAGGTTCCTCGCGTATCATCGAATTAAACCACATGCTCCACCGCTTGTGCGGGCCCCCGTCAATTCCTTTGAGTTTCAAACTTGCGTTCGTACTCCCCAGGTGGGATACTTATCACTTTCGCTTAGCCACTCAGTATTGCTACCAAACAGCTAGTATCCATCGTTTACGGCGTGGACTACCAGGGTATCTAATCCTGTTCGCTCCCCACGCTTTCGTCCATCAGCGTCAATGTATTGTTAGTAACCTGCCTTCGCAATGGGTATTCCATGTAATATCTAAGCATTTCACCGCTACACTACATATTCTAGTTACTTCACAATAATTCAAGTCCTACAGTATCAATGGCAGTTCGACAGTTGAGCTGCCGGATTTCACCACTGACTTATAAAACCGCCTACGGACCCTTTAAACCCAATGATTCCGGATAACGCTTGGATCCTCCGTATTACCGCGGCTGCTGGCACGGAGTTAGCCGATCCTTATTCTTACGGTACCGTCAATCTGCCACACGTGGCAGGGTTTCTTCCCGTACAAAAGCAGTTTACACACCATAGATGCTTCATCCTGCACGCGGCATGGCTGGTTCAGGCTTGCGCCCATTGACCAATATTCCTCACTGCTGCCTCCCGTAGGAGTCTGGTCCGTGTCTCAGTACCAGTGTGGGGGATCTCCCTCTCAGGACCCCTACCCATCATTGCCTTGGTATGCCGTTACCATACCAACTAGCTAATGGGACGCATGCTCATCTTGTACCGTTGGAACTTTAATATAAAAAGGAATCCCTCTCTATATACTATGGGGTATTAATCCAAATTTCTCTGGGCTATCCCCCTGTACAAGGTAGATTGCATACGCGTTACGCACCCGTGCGCCGGTCTCAAGGCCCGAAAGCCTCTACCCCTCGACTTGCATGTGTTAGGCCTGCCGCTAGCGTTCATCCTGAGCCAGGATCAAACTCTTCATCGTATATTTTTAATATTTTTACGATCTTTATGCCAGGTCTTTCTTTTTCAATAATAACAGAGTTCTTACTCTCTCTTATGCTGTCAATCCAATATGTCTATGAACGTGTCTTCTTGTTTCAATCCGCTTCCCGTTTCCATCGTAATGACTGTCTCGGTAAGCGGCTGCAAAATTACAACTTCTTTTTAAACCCACAAGCTTTTTCAAAAAAAAATTTTCTTTTTTTCTGAGCCAAAACTCTCGTCTCAGCAGCCTCCCGTTTAAAGTTTTTCAGTCTTGCAATGAACCCCGTTTCCTTTCGGTTAGGGAGGGCAAAGATACTATCTTTTACCTTTATCATCCAAGCTTTTTTTTTACTTTTTTTTAACCTTTATTGCTAAAGGCTAAATCCGGTTTCCTTTACTCTTTTCCGTACTCCTTATACAAGGTGCACTTCTTTTTATTAAGGCGTTTTGTGTGTTGCAGTTTGTTAAAGAACTTTGTCGCTGTTGCGGGTGCAAAAGTAGTAAACTTTTTATTACTTCCAAATGTTTTGCTATCTTTTTTCAAATTTATTTTTTGATCCGATTCCCCAGCAATTACTGGTGTTTCAATAGCGTCATAATGGTAAAGAGCTCGCTGTTATTGCGGGTGCAAAAGTAACACTTCTTTTCGCTTTTCAAAGCTTTTT
>NZ_VJVZ01000027.1 GCF_007097145.1 Flavobacterium zepuense
GGTGGCTGCAAAATCCAGCCCTATATTTTCTTTTAACTGTACCTGGTTGATTCCCTCAAGTGTATATTCAATAGGGTCTTCTACTGTGAGAATATTGGTATCGTCCTGGTTTAACTTTTTTAAAGTGGCATATAATGTTGTAGTCTTACCGGAACCCGTTGGTCCTGATACCAAAACGATCCCGTTAGGTTTCCTGATACTCTCTAAATATATTTTTAGTTCCTCATCAGAAAAACCCACCGACTCCAGTTCGATATGGCTGGTATCTTTACTCAGTATCCGTAATACTATTTTTTCTCCATATAAGGTTGGCAGTACCGATACCCTTACATCAAAATCTTCATATTCGGTTGTAACTGTAATCCTGCCATCTTGGGGCAGGCGCTTTTCTGAAATATCAAGTTGTGCCCGAATCTTTATCTTGTTGACTATAACAGGGTATTCTTCCAAACTTAAATGAAACTGTTCCTTGAGTTTACCGTCTAATCGAAAGCGAACGCGTGCTTTCATTTCATAATGCTCAAAATGGATATCACTGCTTCCGGTTTCTTTAGCGCTCAATAATATTTTTTCTAAAAAATCATTGGAGTAGTGAATTTCTGAAACCCGGTTACTTGAAGATTTTCTATAATTGGTAGAAAGGTAGCGGTTAATGTTTTCAGTAGTATCCTCCGCTAATTCTACGGCAAGGTTTAATAGTATTAGTAACTCTGACCTTAATCCGGCTAAATTCTCATTATCTGTTTTGAACGTAATAGTATTACCTGCTTTTGCTATCGGAACTATACGGTAATGGTATGCCTGCTGGGCATTAACCAGTTGCTGTAATTCGGTAGGTAAATTAAAATTTACATTCATAGCTAGTAAGAGAACAGATACTTAGGTTCGGTAAAAAAGGAGATGCTATAAACGGCAGCAAAAAACAAGGCCATATAACCGGCTAAAGGAACAGTTTTGTCAGCCTGCCTATTCTTGAAAATCATATGTAACAAAAGCGAGAAGAGCAGGGAAAAGACAAATAGTAAGGTAAACGCCACAGTTGCAAATGTCATCGATAGCGATAAAAATAAAAGCAAATCGCCGGACCCTATACTATCGTTAAGAAATCTTTTTCTCTTAAATAATACAACATATACATAGCTGATAGCAACAACGAGTAGAATCAGTATCAGATTAATAACTGAGTTAGCAAAGGTAGGTAATGTTCCGATAACCCTTGCATGTAACGCAAAAGCCATAACCCCTACAAGCGTATATAGAAACCAGTATACCTGTCGTTCTTTACTGTCCTGCCAAAAAATAACAAATAAGAGGGCAATAAGGCTTAACTTTAGTACAATATCAATCATTAGTTACCTGCTTGGGATTACCATCCTGGTCTATCTCCCATACATTAAACACACCATCCCCATTAAAATCTTTTATGGCTGTTGCCCTCGCTTTAAAGGTATTATCTGATGTTTCTATTACTTCATATGCATAGTTGGCCGTGCCATTTTCTTTAATACTCTTTGGCGCATCAAACTCAATTTCATTAAAATCGGCGCTGTATTTAGAATACATGAAATAGTATTGCTTTTCTGCATTAAAGATCGCCTTAAGTTGTGTTTGTGCCTCTACACTTTTTGCCTTCGTAATTAAAGGCATTAGGTTGGGTAATGCTATAAGTAACAGTATACCAATAATCGCAAGTACGATAAGCATTTCCTGCAAGTTAAAGGACGGCAGCTTCTTAGTATATTTTCTATTCATAAGTTTATGTTTTTGCTATCGGGAAAATTAACTACCTGTTAAATAAAGGATTCAACAATGTCCAGTATGCCCAGTGGCATAAAAACTATTAAGTTTAAGTGTTAAGTTGCAGTAAACGTAACCCGTATTCAATTATTTCAAAGCAAACTGTTGATCTTAATTGTACTAAACCACAATGATCAGTTTAATAGATTAATGGGAATAGAGTTTGATTTAATACTATCTTTATAAAATTTAATACCATTTCTTTTGAGTGCTTCCAATTCCCACTTAGGCAGTGATTTTTCGTAAATTGTGGGATCGAGTCTATAAATTAAAGAAAAGCGATCAGAGTTTGATAAGTTATTGTAATATGAAAATGGCAATTCATCAAAATTGGCCGGATTATGGGTGAGTATTGGTAGATATATTTTTAATTTAAACACCTTTTCTTCTCCAGGCATCAGGACAAAGGAATTTTTATGATAGTCATCATAAAAATTAATGTTGGGTATGTCCATGCCTTCATATTGGTCATCCCTGTATTTTACTAACTCCCTTTTTAATTTCAGTATTTGAAGAGATGATTCACCTTCACCACCGAGTATATTATTGATTTTTTTCAGTTTCTTTTCGATATTATTTTTATCGGTGACACAAGATTCTAATGCACCTGCCGGAAATCTAATTGGGTCGAAAATAAATAATAGTTTTTCGTCCGAATTATTCTTAATCACACAATTTAAAACGTTTCGTGCCTTTAATTTTTCAAGTTCATTATTATATCCCAATCGAGAATTCAAATCATCTCTTTTCAAACTATTAATTTCAGGACTAGTTATACGAATTGTTACCTTTTCTTTAGCTACTGAATTAGTATTACTACATCCAGTTATACAATAAAATAATACTATATATAAAGTTGTGTTCAATATTTTCTTCATGACTTATTTTTTTTGAATGTTATTGAAAAATATGGGATAGCTTTTAATTTGATATTTCTGCCAACCAGTATCTTTAGCGGATTGCAGATAAAAATCATATAAATCTTGTTGTTCAGGATTTAAGGAATGACCAAACCATACCATAATTTCGTAAGCTCTTACTTCTGTAATCGCTGTCATGGCACTTTGTGACAAACCCCCTTTTGCAAGAGTAGACATCATCCCATTTCGGCTATAGTCAAATGCATGTACTAATTCATGCACTATTACGATTGCTAGTGACATATTATTGATAAAAGCCTGATCACTGATTGTAATGCGTTTTGTAGTGTCGCTGTATAGCCCTTCTGCCTGTGCCCATGTACCGTTTGCTTGCAATTTTTCAATTTTTTCTTGCCAATCAACTTTTACTTCACCACTTTTAGTAATTATTCCAGAAGCTTCTGCTAAAATTCGTAATGGGGCAACATTTTTAATCATTTCTGCAATGTAAAATTTCTTATGGTCATCGTCCATGTCATAGATACTTTTATTAGCAGGCTTATTGGCTTGTATAAGGTATTCAGCCATATTATTTATTATTTTTTCTTTTCCGCTTGAATTTAAAGTTGGCTTGTTTTCTTCGCCAACAGTATAACTAACTGATGCTGACAATTTACTGCTTTTTACAGTTTTATAACCCAAATCCACATCAACGTCAAAATCGCCAGAGTCAAGAGATTCAGCCATCATTCCATCTGGATCTACAAAATATACAGGATTATCTAATGCGTAGACATATGGTGAGAACCTCCTTGATTTTTCTGCTAGCGGGTCTATATTGAACCAACGCCCAATAGCCGGATCATAATTTCTTGCCTGGTAATCGTACCAGTTTAGCTGCAATTCGTCCTGTAGTTCTTTACTATTATATTTAATTTTTTGTGCTGAATTAGTTGAAAGAGCAACGCCATAACCCTTATGCTCCATACCAAATGCGTAGTAGTTATTGGTACTTATTATTTCTAAAGCATTAGTGCCTGTATTTTTCCAGTAGGTTAGGCGCACGTTGCCTAAATGATCTTTGTATTGGTAAATGTATGAAAAAGTTCCAGTAGATTCGCGCCTAGCATAACCTTCAGCATGACCGAAATATTGCAGTACGCCGTTCTCATATAAGAATTCTCCCGCATAAAGCGTGGTCATCACATTCCCGACGCCGTTCGTAACCTTTTTTTGCAGTTTCTTTCCGGCCGCATCGTAAATATATTCTACCGTATGTGTAGCATCTACAATTACTTTTGTAGGTAGGTTAAGGTAATTGTATGTTATTTCTTCGTCTGGTGTTTCGCCTATATCTTTGTTAAGATCTTGCGTCATGTTGCCATTCGCATCATACTTGTAATCATCGTTCGTCTCTGTTGATCCATTATTAAAGCCGGCTGTGTTAAAAGCACCATCGGTAACGCTTTTTAACCTGTTACTGTACGGAAAATAAGTATAGCTTAGGTTGTCTATAAGACCCAGGCTATTATCGCTTTTTTGCCCGTTGCGTGCCAAGCTTATAATATTTCCATTTTTATCATACGTTATAGGGCCTTCGGTATACTTATCGTTATTTAAACTGGCCCTAAAAGTTGCTTTTTTAAGCCTGTTCAGTTCGTCATAACTATAGTTATAACTCCTTTCCACATTATCGGATGCATTTTTCCATCGTGTCTCAGATATGTTACCG
>NZ_VJVZ01000028.1 GCF_007097145.1 Flavobacterium zepuense
TTGCGCACCTTTTTAAGGCAGGATCCTGATATTATAATGGTAGGGGAAATACGTGATGTAAATACAGCCAATATGGCCATAAGGGCGGCCTTAACAGGTCACTTAGTACTTTCAACCATACACACTAATTCGGCATGGGCCACGGTGTCAAGGCTTATTGATATGGGTATACCACCTTTTCTGATTGCGAGCACCCTCAATGTAAGTATTGCTCAGCGGTTGGTACGTAAACTTTGTAATGTCTGCAAAGCGAAACAGACTGTCCATGCAGGCCTTTTCCCCACAGGATTTTTGATACCTGCTGCGCTAACGCATCATTTTGAAGCCGTTGGTTGCGAAGAATGCCACCATACCGGTTATTCCGGCAGGAAAGCCATTTATGAGATCTTACCTATAGATAAAGAACTCATGGGCCTCATCAAAGCTAATGTGCTTACCATAGACGACTACCTCGACAATAAAAAGAAGCAAACGCTTAAAAGCAATGCTATAGACCTTATAAAAGAAGGTGTAACATCGGTAGATGAGGTTTTCGCTCTACTTATGGAATAAAATAATAATGAAGATGGCAGTTATGCCACGAATGAAGAATTATGAGAAGACTATTACTTTGCGGCGTTTTTCTATTGGTTTCTCAACTACTACAGGCGCAGGATAGCCCAAGGGTTGAGCAGATCCGTAACCATATTGAGGCTATCGCGGCGGATACACCTGGCCTTATGGAACGCGTAAACATCAAGATCAAGGAAGCACCGCTTTCTGATTTTTTGCTTGCAGTTTCTGAAGTACATAAGGTAAACCTTAGTATTGACCCTACACTTAAACAGATCAACATCGTTAATAATTTTACAGATGTTACAGTGGCTGACCTGCTTATCTTTTTGTGTAAGCAGTATAACCTCTCGGTAGACTTTACCGGGAATATATTAGCCATCAGCCCCTATCAATCTCCTAAGGAAATCCCTGCTGAAAAAGTTATTGATGTAGCTTATGATCCTAGTGAAGATCTCCTAACACTTAATTTAAAAGATGACAAGCTCTACGATGCCTTCAAGAGAATTATGGATGTAAGTGGTAAAAACCTGGTATTTGCACCGGGTATGGAAAACCAGTTGCTTACGGTATATATAAAGAATATGCCATTTGATGCCGCCTTAAATAAACTGGCTTATGCTAATGACCTTGCTATTTCAAAATCAAGAGATAATTTTTACCTTTTTGATAAGTTTGACAATGCCGGGGCAACAGCTGCAAGCACTGCCGACAAAGGTGGGGCTGTAAGACAGAGCAGGCCACAACGCCAGAGGCGTTCTAATTTCTTCTTTAATATCCTTGATGCGGACAGGCAACTCCTTGAAGTGGATTTCGAGAATACTCCTATATCCAGTATCATTTATGATATCGGCACCGAATTGCAAATCGATATGTTTATTGCCAGCCCGTTAGAGAATGCAGGCAATGCAACTGTTAAGGCAAAAAATATCACTTTTGATGAACTCCTTATTAAGATGTTCCAGTCGAATGCGGCAAATGCGCCCACCACTGGAAATAAAAACGGGCAACAGCAATTTAGTGATGGGATGAACAATGGTATCCCTGTTAGTGCCACAACAGGTGATAACTACACCTTTATGAAGAAAGACAATATTTACTACTTTGGCACTAAGAGCCAGCTTACAGTACGTAATATTAAATCAATTGCACTAATGCATCGTTCTATTGAGCTGCTGGGCGATCCGGCAAGTTCAGAAAAAACGGTTGGCAGGACACAAACTAACTTTACCAACTATAATACTGGTTCTGCGGGCGGCCTTAATAATGGGTTCCAGCAACAGCAAAACCAACAAAGCCAGAATAGTAGAGGTAACGAGAGCGCCCCGTCAGAATCAATTCTTACAATCATCCCAGATGAGGCCAAAAAAGACCTTGATATAAAAATAGATAAAGAATTAAACAGCTTTTTAGTAAATGGCCCTGCTGATGCCATACAACGTTTTGAATCGTTCATAAAGTACATAGACAAGCCTGTACCTGTTATCTTAATAGAGGTAATGTTATTGGAGGTAAGCAGGACAGCAGTAGTTGAAACCGGTATTAGCGCTGGTATAGGTGATAAACCCACTACGACTACCGGAACGGTATTCCCAACGGCAGATATAAATTTAGGCGCACAGACCATTAATAAGATCATAAATGGTTTTGACGGATTTGGCTCGCTAAACATAGGCTCTGTAGTACCTAACTTTTATTTAAGCCTTAAAGCGCTTGAAACCAACGGAAATATAAAAATACGTTCATCCCCAAGGTTATCTACGCTAAATGGTCATAAGGCAAGCCTTTCTATCGGGGAGACTACCTACTATGTAGTAACCAGCCAGAATTATTACGGCTCACAAATAACGCAAACCTCTGAAATCAAAAACTACCAACCCATTGATGCCGACTTATCGGTAACTATCAGGCCATTGGTATCGGGCGACGGGCAAATAACCCTTGACATCAAAGTAATACAGTCGAGCTTTAATGGCGAGCGAATTGATGAAGATGCCCCTCCGGGAATTAATTCACGGGAATTTACCTCGATTATACGTGTAAAAGACCGCGACCTTATTGTTTTGGGAGGGCTTGAAGAAAAGGTAAAAAATGATTCAGGAAGTGGCGTGCCTTTGCTCTCAAGGATACCTATCATTAAATGGCTTTTCAGTTCGCGCAAGCGTGAAGATTCCAGGAAAAAACTTAGTGTACTTATAAAACCAACCGTTATTTACTAATGGCTCTAAGTGTAGAAAATATGCTTTTGGGAAAGCAATATGTTGCTTTAGAATTCTTTTCTATAAACCGTCAGGATAAAATTGCCTTCCTGTCAGTGCAAAAGAAAAAGAATGAACTTGTTAT
>NZ_VJVZ01000003.1 GCF_007097145.1 Flavobacterium zepuense
AATAGTATATTTTCTTCTTTTATTTAATTATGTTTCGTGAATTCCATATAAGATAGCGTAGAGAATAGTATCTTTAGCCCAATAAAAAGTAACGAATTTCATGCAGTTTTTAAAGCCAAACAATATTTCGGGCGAGATCATGAATCTTCTTGATGAAGCCAAAGAAAAGGTGGTTATCGTTTCGCCTTATTGCAAATTTGACAAATGGTATAAGTTAGTCGCCAAGATTAGGAAGCTTAAGGAGCGTAATGTTATCGTTGAATTTTATATCCGCCATGGCGAAAAAGAAGCTTATGACCAGGTAACTGAGCTTGGTATTACACCCATTCCCGTGGAAAACCTGCATGCAAAGCTCTATTTTAATGAAAGTAAAGCAATCGTAACCTCAATGAACCTCCTACTGAGTTCGGAAATAAACTCAATAGACATTGGATACCTGACTCAGAATACCACAGAGTATAATGAAATTACCGACTTTTACAGTACTTACCTTAAAAAACAAGACCGCCCTTTAGCAAATGAAACCAGCTTTGACTAGCGGGAACACCTTGATAACGAACTGCGTTTAAATTTCCCAAGGGTAAGGATCTATGAAAATGAAGGCGCATTCCAAATAAAAACGGCATCAAATAATTACGATGTATTTATTTGGAATAATAACAGGCAAAACCTCCTGCGCATCTGCGGTATCGTTTCCGCTAAGGAATTTGAGTATGCATTAACGGTGGAAAAAACACTTGCAACGGATATATTTACAATCCAGCTACAACCCGCCACCCATGGCTACAATACCATTTGGGGAACTTCAAAACATGATTTAAGCTCAACAAACATAAATTATCTGGAGAGTGATGATGCTGAACTGATCGTAAACTTCATATTGAATTTTGTCGTAAAGGTCGAGGCAGTAAAGCAATATTGCTATCAGAACCGAAAAATGTTATAAGGGAACAAAGCTAACATTACTTTGTCAATACCTTCAAACGCTTCTACTAACGATTCATAATCGAAATAATCACCGATACGAACCTCAATACCTTTGGCAATAAGGTCTTCAATTGCTTCTTTTTTACGGGAAAGGCCAATAATCTGGCTTGCAGGAACGCCTTTCTTTAATAAATGTTCTACTGTACCTTTTCCAACTACACCTGTTACCCCTGTCACTAAAATCTTTGTCATAATGTACTATTCTTTTTTGTTATAAAATGATTAAATTTGCTTTTGAAATGCAAGTAAAAAATAAAATAATTGCTTTTAAATTGCAAGTGTAAAAATATATTATTACTTTCAATATGCAAGCAAAAAAGAGTAAAATATGAAATTAATTGAAAATCGATCTGATTGCCCGATCAGTTCATCTTTGGATATATTCGGGGACCGATGGTCGTTACTCATTGTACGGGATTTGATGCTGTACAAAACCCGTACTTACGGAGACTTTACAAAGTCCGAAGAGAAAATTGCAACGAATATATTGGCTAGTAGGTTACAGTTATTGGAGGATAAGGGAATTATTAGTAAATTACCTTACCCAGACAATAAAGTTAAAGGGCTTTATAAGCTCAGCCCAAAAGGAGTTGAATTAATACCTGCTCTGATTGAAATAGCCCTTTGGGGAGATAAACATTTATCCAACCCTGATGGATGTTTGCCTTATTTGAAAGAAGTAAAAAAGAACAAGTCTAAATTTCTGAAAAATATTATGGATAAACAGCTTGCAAATAACGAGGCTAATGTTGAATAAATATTGTAATTATTTTTAAGTATTATTGTAAAATATATTTTATGACATCTAAATGTTGGAAATTATCACAATTAGCCTATACTAATACATCGCTGTTGACACTATTATTGGTATCTGCTTTACATTAAAATTATTTCACACGTCATCGACGCTACAAATTAACTTTTGTGTACTCTCTAATTATTGAATAGCAGTTCCACCTCACTCATCGTTAGTACTAAACTAGCTCATTTTTAACGGTATTACAAGTCTATTACCCATAATTCAAAGGGAAGTAATTTAATTTTAAAATTAGCAAATCTTGAAAGTATAAATGATAACCGTAATATTTTGACTTGGAGTTACCTACCTACGCTATGGAAACTTTCTAATCGTTAGATCAAAGTAGCGGACTAATTTATAATGTTTAATAAACCGTTTGAAAATCTAACTACAACAATTACCAACATGACTACTTTTCATTGAATGACAATCGGGAAATTTGTACCTGAAATTAAGTCGGTTTAGAAACAATTCAAATTAGAATTATGCAAAAAAGAAAATTAGGTAATGAAGGATTAGAAGTTTCCGCATTAGGTTTTGGCTGTATGGGTTTAAACTTTTTAGACGGGAAAGGTCTTGATAAGAACGAGGCTATAACACTATTGCGCAACGCAGTTGAAAGAGGTATCACATTTTTTGATACCGCAGAAGCCTATGGGCCTTACACCAATGAGGAACTTGTTGGCGAAGGATTACAGCTTTATAGAAAAGACGTCATTATAGCAACAAAATTTGGCTGTAAAGATGCCAGGCCAGTAACAGGTTTAGACAGCAGGCCCGAAACGATTAGGGCAGTAACCGAAGCATCTTTAAAAAGATTGAAGACAGATTACATCGATTTGCTGTACCAGCACAGGGTTGACCCCAATGTTCCGATAGAAGATGTTGCCGGTACCGTAAAAGACCTTATACAAGAAGGTAAGGTGAAATATTTTGGTTTGTCGGAAGCAAGTGCAAATACCATTCGCAAGGCACATGCAATTCAACCGGTATCAGCAGTACAAAGCGAATACTCTTTATTTTGGCGTGAACCCGAAAATGAGATCATACCAACATTAGAGGAGCTGGGAATTGGTTTTGTTCCGTTTAGCCCATTAGGCAAAGGCTTCCTGACAGGAACCATAAACTCAAAATTAGCAGATGTAGACCGCAGAAATGTCATTCCCCGTTTTAGCGAAGAAAACATAAAAGCCAATATTGTTTTAGTGGAAGCACTTTCCGAAATCGCTAAACAAAAAAATGTTACGCCCGGACAATTAGCACTGGCCTGGCTCTTAGCTCAAAAGCCTTGGATAGCACCCATACCGGGCACAACAAAATTGCATCGTTTAGAAGAGAACATTGGCAGTACGAATATTGTACTAACAGCTGATGAACTTGCAAAAATAAACACAACCGTAAACGGAATTACACTTGTAGGCGATCGCTATCCCGAAGTTTTAGAAAGACAAATAGACAAATAAAAACGAACAACCATGCAAAATACTGAAGGAAAAGTTATAGCCATTACTGGTGCAAGCAGCGGTATGGGTAAGGCCATTGCTATAGAATTAGCAAAAAACGGCGTAAAGGTTGTTTTAGGTGCAAGGCGAACAGAACAATTACAACAACTTGTTGAAGAAATTAAAAGTACAGGTGGCGAAGCTACCAGTACTACAATTGATGTAAAGAATAAAGCCGATCTGATTAGGTTGGTCAATACAGCATTTGAAAAATACGGAAAATTAGATGTTATTGTAAACAATGAAGGCGTTAGCCAGTTAAGCCGCATTGACGCATTGGATATTGATGGCTGGGAAGAAATGATCGACATTAACCTTAAAGGTGTTTTGTATGGGATGGCTGCCACAATTCCTGTTTTTAAACAACAACAATCGGGGCATATTGTCAATATTATTTCAACTTCGGGTATAAAGATCGTACCAATGCAGGGCGTTTATGCCGGGACTAAAAATGCCATTCGCACTATTGCAGAAGCATTTCGTCAGGAGTCCGACGGAAACATTCGCATTACAGGCATTTCGCCCGGGTTTGTAAAAACCGACTTTGCGAACAACATAAAAAATGAAGACATGAAAACAGCTGTTCAAAAAGGGATGGAACAAATTGCTATAAATCCCATAGCCATTGCCAATGCTGTAATTTATGCCATAAGCCAGCCTGACGATGTAGAAATTGGCGACATTGTTATTCGTCCGTCAAAACAAAATTGATTAAATTCGTAAACAAAAAGCAACAACAACCTAACATAAACCACATTAATAGTATATCGCAACTTGTGCGTGTTTTGGGAGTTCCTGCGCCATTGCACCCTTTGATCGCATTGGTTGATTACAATAATGTTCCGATCGAAATGTTTCCGAAGGGGCAAAAAGTAAGCCTTGATTTTTACAAAATTTCCTTTAAGCCAACATTTACAGGGCAAATAAAATACGGACAGGGATATTACGATTTTGAAGAAGGCGGATTAGCATTTTTGAAGCCAAAACAAGTTGTTTTTCCACCCGAAAACATGGAAAGCTATGAAGGTATTGCATTGTATTTCCATTCGGACTTTATCCGAAATTATCCCTTAGGAAAAACAATACATCACTATGGCTTTTTCTCTTACGATGTTTCAGAAGCATTATTTTTATCGGCAAAAGAAAAAGAAATTATAGCTAGTTTGTTTGCTACAATAGCCAATGAACTGGATAATAACATTGACCATTTTAGCCAAGATGTTTTGGTGTCGCAAATAGAATTGTTGCTAAATTATAGCAATCGTTTTTACTACAGGCAATTTATTACCCGGAAAGCAATCAATCATGATATCGTAACTTCTTTAGACAAGCTGTTAAACAACTATTTTGAAAAAGAAAACAGCCAGAAAAATGGTTTGCCATCCGTAAAATATATCAGTACAGAATTAAAACTTTCGCAACGTTATCTGAGTGACATGTTAAGTTCATTGACAGGTATGAACACACAACAATATATCCAAAGTGCAATCATAGAAAAAGCTAAAGAAAAATTATCAACTACAAATCTTTCAGTTTCGGAAATTGCTTATGAATTGGGCTTTGAACATTCACAATCGTTCAGCAAACTTTTCAAGACAAAAACTAATGTTTCGCCTTTAATGTTCAGGCAGTCGTTTAATTAAAAGACGATGAAGGCAGTATTATGTTCGCTTAGAATCGTTACAACAATTAAAGATTTATTTGCAAAGATTTTCTGTCTATTTTCAGGCAGCGTAAATTCCACAGCGGCCTCACCCTTGTTTAGGCAAAACCGTCCATGTTAAAGAGCGCGTTGATAAAAAGGCTATATGTATTGCCTGTGTAATTCCCTTGCTTAAAGTGTTCAACTCCTCCCCTTACACTTATAAACTTGTTACCATATTGCTCTTCACTTAATAATATTTCAATTTACATATTTATAGATCCTAATTATAATTTCAAAACACGCAGTGTTTCTGAAAATTCATATTTGAAACATAAATCACTAAATATCAACAATTAAGCACTTTTATTTATATCATTAAAAAGATTTAAAAGTGGTATTAGGTGTTCAATTAAAGTCTCTGATTGCCCACCAATGGGGACAAAGAAGTATTTTTCTTCTTTGTCCTTTTTTTTATCCGTCTATTTCCTGTTAATCATATAAATAAGCTAAATCACTTCTTTAACTCTTCTGGTTCGAAGTTCATTATTTTCAAATGTCAGATTATCCGGGTATATTGAACCAATCAGATATCGTATGGTACAGTACAACATATATAATAATACCGCACTTGTCTCCTCACTGCGGCGACAATTACCAAAATTGGAAATAGATCCGGATAAAAGTGTCTAAGTGGTGTGGAGACATTTTGAATCGGAAGATAATAGAGAAAACAATTTTAGCAAAAGTTAACTGGACACGTCATCGTTAAATCTTTTCAAGATATCATAATGATGTAGGACACATATTTGAAAACTTAATTTCCATCTGGAAGCATTGGACAGGGATGTGAAAAAACAACTGGAAAGAATTTATTAACTGATCTAGTTAGATTTGTATCTATACACGAACAATCCGACGAACTGGAAATACTTTCAATGCTCGTTAAGAAATATGAGGATGTAAATTATCCCGTTCCTGAGCCTACATTAACAGAATTTATTAAATACAGGTTTGAATGGATGAATATTACTTTGAATTAAAAAAGTATTAACAATCCTCTCTTTCAACAACAACATTTCTGTGGCTTCGTCCCCAATTAATCATTTCACTTATAATATTTCCAAACGAACGACAATGTTCTGTTGGCTCATATTCAACAAGTACCGGGGTATCAGCATATACATTTCGCTTTAGTAACTTGTTAGCTTCCATGTCTTTTAATTCCCTTGAGAGCATACGTGTTGTGATACCCGGAATACTGCGCTCAATTTCCCTAAAGCGCCTGTTGCCGTTGCATATAGAATTCATAATTGGTATCCTCCATTTTCCTCCAATAAAATAAAGTGTATCCTGTAGCGAGCGTAATTCTTCAACCTGGTCTCTGTCCATATTTATTTCTTTTGGTATACTTAAGTATAGTAGTTACAAATGTATACCATATATTCTATATTTTTTAATATAAATTAATTCCTGAATTTTATACATTTGCATAGTCTTTACAACCATTTATGTGATTAAATAATTCTTTTCTAATAATTAAGTAAACCGCGGGCACTATGTTGCGCGGTAATTATTAATTCCTGAAAGAATATAATCATGCTCTCTTTACATAAAATTACTTATATACATCCTGATAAGGAAACGCTATTTAGCGGATTAGACTTTGTGGCTAACAAAGGCGAAAAAATAGCCGTGGTAGGCAATAATGGTGTAGGCAAATCTACATTGCTAAAACTTATTGCAAAAAAACTTAAACCATCAAGTGGTACAGTAGCTACAAATGCTGTTACATATTATGTTCCTCAAATTTTGGGGCAATACAATAATGCTACAGTAGCCCATGCTTTACAGGTAGCCGTAAAATTAAATGCACTTAAGCAAATACTTAACGGTAATGTTACTGAAACCAACCTTGAGATTATAGGAGATAGCTGGGATATAGAGGAACGCTGCCGCGAAGCGCTGGATTTTTGGGGCCTTAATAATATAACGCCCAATACACACATGGCTTTGTTAAGCGGTGGTGAGCAAACAAAGGTTTTGCTTGCCGGTATTGTTATCCATCAGCCCGATATGGTACTGTTAGATGAGCCCACAAACCATTTAGACCGCCAGGCGCGTACTATGCTGTATGAATGGATAAAAAATACAACAACAACTTTAATAACAGTATCGCACGATAGGAAATTATTGAATATGGTAGACAGGATTGCGGAAATTTCTGGGAACGGTATTGCGAATTATGGTGGCAACTACGAATTTTACCTTTCGCAAAAACAAACTGAAAGCAACGCTTTGCAAACCAATATACATAATAAAGAACTTGCCCTTAAACGTGCGCGAAACAAAGAGCGCGAAATAAACGAACGCCAACAAAAACTTGATGCACGCGGCAAGGGTAAAAAAGAAAAATCGGGCGTGGCCCGTATAATGCTAAATACTTTTCGTAATAATGCCGAAAACAGCAGCGCAAAAACTAAAGATGCCCATGCCGAAAAAATTCAGGAAATAACAACTGAATTACGAAGTCTTAGGCATGACCTGCCGGGTATTGATAAAATGGACTTTAATTTTAAAGATTCGGAACTTCATAAAGGGAAGTTGCTTTTTGAGGCAAATAAATTAAACTTTAGCTATACAAGCACAAATATTTGGCATAACAATATCGATTTTAAAATTACAAGCGGCGGCCGTATAGCTTTGCAGGGCAATAACGGATCGGGCAAGTCTACGCTTATAAAGTTGCTTACCGGCCATCTTTTACCTACAACCGGCACATTATACTCTGCTACAAAAAATATAGTTTATGTAGATCAGGATTACTCATACCTTAACAACGCGCTTACTGTTTTTGAGCAGGCACAAAAAGCTAATACCTCTAACTTGACCGAACATGAAGTGCGCATGCTGCTTGCCCGGTTTCTGTTTCCGCAAAGCAGCATATATAAGTTATGCAGTACATTAAGTGGCGGCGAAAGAATGAGGCTCGTGCTTTGCTGCATTACAATGTTTGATATGCCGCTGGATGTATTAGTGCTTGATGAACCCACTAACAACCTTGATCTACAAAATATCCAAATACTCACTACTGCAGTAAATCAGTTTAAAGGCACATTAATAGCCGTTTCTCACGATCAGGTATTTTTAGATAGTATAAATATCAATAGTACGATAATGCTGTAATATCATTCAATACTTACAATGTCTAAATCAGGTTTAAAATTGTCTGCATCGGCTATTTTGTGTTCGCTCAGCGGTTGATTTCTATGTAATTTTGTCTTGTAAAACAATAAAAAATATAGAAATCATGAATGCAAAAACCACTAAGATCATTTTTTGGACAAGTACAGTATTAATCTCTGCCTGGTTTGGGGCAAGCGGTATTTTTGAACTGACGCACAATCCTTTAATATGGGAAATTACTCAACAGTTAGGCTATCCTCCCTACTTTATCTACATATTGGGTGTGTTTAAAATAGCAGGTGTTTTGGTTTTATTAACGCCAAACAGGTTACTAAGGCTAAAAGAATGGGTGTATGCCGGTATCTTTTTTGACATCCTGTTTGCTTTCTTTTCTAAGATCAGCGTGTTAGGAATGGAAGCTGCCGCCGATGCCGTAATAGCCTTTATAATTGCAGCTACATCTTACAGCATGTTCCGAAGGTTATACCTTTTTACTTATCAAAAGCTAACTAAATAAGGTTAAGCACAATTCTAAAATTTATCACATTCCCGGGCCTCAACCCGGGATTTTTTTTGCTTTTTATGATACCTATGTTTTAATACACTATACACCGTGAACACAGGAGAGTATAGAATATTGAGCATTCACTATTAACCTTCCCTCTCTAACTAATTTCAGCTTAGTGAAAGCTTATTTATAGTAGTATAGTGATAATCAAAGATAACAGTATTATACTGCTTATGGTGGATAAGTTATTGCACAACAGCATTGCACAGTCACTATCACTTACATTATACATAATAACAACGTGTATAACTAATACAAAAGGGCGGCAACTTTATGTTACCGCCCTTTTGTATTAGCTACAACTTCTGGCTGTGATATAAATACCTTTATTTTTTGATTTGTTCAGCATCTTTGGCATTAACCACCAATGTAGCTTTGGCTGCAGCATATATTTTTGCCGTAGCAGGATCCTGAACCATAGCTATAACTTCCCATTCGTTTTCAATAAAATCTTTTGGAATTGGCAACTGCAATTTCCCTTTCCCGTTAGCGCTTATTGTAGATGTGTTTAACGACCTCACAATTTGCCAGTGTGTTAATGTCCGGCCCTGGTTTTCGCCTCGCTTAATTTGCCTTACAGCCTTTTTTTGAACCAATGCCAAGCGCAGTACCGCAGGTTTATAATTACCGGTTAATGTGTAATTTATTAAAAGGCTGCCGTTAATCTGCCGGGCAGTAATTGCGAGATTAGCCGATGCTTTTCCGTTTATAACATGCACAAGTGTTTCTCGTAAAGTACGCTCATCAGACCCTACAAATTCTGCCTCGCCGTTAACAATAACCTGGGGTGTGTAAAGCTGCGATCCTAACAAGTGGCTGTATTCGCTTTGCCGTTGTGTATATGCGGCACTGCTATAGGCATCCTTCCACCCCATCCTGTCCCAGTAATCTACATGGTAAGCAAGTACATACACAGGCTTATCCTTATATTCCTGCTGTATTTTGCCAAGTAATTCGTCGGCCGGGGGGCAGCTTGAGCAACCTTCAGAAGTAAATAATTCAACAACAGCAAACCCATTTTGCCCGGATGCCGGTAAGGGTTGCTTTGTAACATAGTTTGCGCCCATAACTGCAACACAAAAAGTAGAAACGACAGCTAACAATGTAGCGCTAAAAATTTTTACAGATTTCATATTCTTTAGATTTTAATTTTACCCAAAGTTAAAATCCGGGAGCATCCTGTTGAAGTGAAATATAGCTGAAGCAGACATATAAGACCCTGAACCGAAATGGAAAATCCGGTTCAGTTTACTTAACGGTTTTCAAGCCATGAAAAAAAGCTATGCGATTTTTCTTTGTTGATAAACAGCTTTTCAGGTGTTTCTATAACAAGCTTAATATATAGCTTCCTAAGGAAATAATGCTCAATTTCTTTAACGGCGCTAAAGTTAATGAGGTATTGCCTGTTAACCCTAAAAAACTGGTTTGCAGATACCATGCCGGCTATTTGTGCCAACGGTTGTGTTAAGGGATATTCCTGCCTGTCAAAACATACTGCAAAAGTAGACTCGTTACGTATGTAAAAAAAGGCAATATCCTGGGTTTGAATAGTAGTGTATTTTTGGTTTTTAAATACTAAAAAACTGCTTTTCCCTGTAGCAGGATTAAGTTTTGCCAACAGGTCGTTTACGTCCGGGGCAGATTTTTGCTGGAAGAAATTACGTAGTTCATCTACTTTTTTTAGTGCTTCCCAGATGCTTTCCCTCGAAAATGGTTTTAGTATATAATCTATACCATTACTTTTAAAGGCATCAAGAGAGTATTCATCAAATGCGGTACAAAATACTACTGGGCATTTTATTTGTACCGATTTAAAAATTTCAAACGACAGCCCGTCTGCCAACTGTATATCCATAAATATCAGGTCGGGCTGTGTGCCTGATGATAATGCTTTAACAGAGCTCTCTATACTATCGTACCGGCCTGTAATTTCGGCTTCGGGCTTTAGGTCGAGCACAATATTTTCAAGAGATTGCGCTGTTCTTGGCTCGTCTTCAATAATTATGATATTCATATATAAGCGGGAGTTTTACTTTAAAAATTATTCCGTCATCGTAAATTTCTATATCCTTATCAAGCAGGTGTTTGTACCTCGAGTTAATATTGGTTAGGCCAACACCAAGTGAATTGTGGTCGCCCTTTTTAAGTTGCACCTGATTTTCTACAACTATTTTATCGTTATCCTTATACAACTTTATATTAAGCGGCTTAGAGGCAGAAACTATATTGTGCTTAAGGCAATTTTCTACCAGTAGCTGCAACGTAAAGGGAGGTACTAACGTTTTTAAAACGTCGCCACTTAAGTTGTTTTTAAAAGTGAAGCCGGTTTCAAAACGTGCCTTTTGCAAAAAAAGGTAGGCATCAAGTATCTGTATTTCTTCAGAGAGGTGAATAAGGTCGAGTTTACGGCTCTCCAGGGTATACCTGTAAAAATCAGAGAGTTTTATTATAAAATCTACCGATTGGGTTTCGGCACCCTCTACCATAGCCTTAAGGGTATTAAGGGAGTTGAATAAAAAATGCGGGTTAACCTGTTGTTTAAGCAGCTCATACTGGGCGCCAAGATTATCGTTCCTAATACGTTCCAGCTCCATGCTTACCGATTGGTTTTCATAGTTTTGCTGTAACAGGTTAAGGAACATATAAAACACAAGGTTTATTAAAATACCCCGCACCTCTACCATAAGCATGGTTGGGCCAAAGTTAATGTGCGACAAAATAAGCTGCTGCACCCAGGCCAGGCCAAACATTACTACCAAACCTACGGCAAGGGTACTTAATAATTTAGGATACGAAATGCTTTGCCTTTGCTTTTTAGTTTGTGCAGGCAGTATATAAAGGTTAAAATACCACATAAGTACAGCAAAGGCAGCGGTAATACCTGCATTTACTACGGCTTCGGCCCAGTTAAACTGATGCGATGCAAGCTGGGGTACAGATGACAGCAGCCCTAAAAAGACAGAACTTGTCCAGATCGTGGCCGCTGAAATTTTTAAATGTTTTTTTTCCACGTATGTTGGAGGTTTAAATAATTGTATAGTGGTACTAACAAAGTTAAAATTTATTATCTTGCTTACTACATTATGGTATACCAAAGTATACAGTTATTATTGATCCTAAAAAAAAGGATACCAAAGCATCCTTTTTAATTAATAGTTTTAATGATGAATTAGATTATTGCAGTCACTAAAACATTAATATTACCACGTGTAGCCTTAGAGTACGGGCATGTTTGGTGGGCGGCTTCAATTACTAATTTTGCCTCTTTTTCGGTTAGCCCGGAAAGGTTTACAAAGAGGCGTGCCTGTAGCGAAAAACCACTTTCTCCGGTGGCAAGGTCAACCTCAGCATCAACCGATACATCTTTTGGTAAAGGTATTTGAAGATGCGCAGCGTTATGCCTCATCGCCCCGATAAAGCAGGCCGACCATCCGGCTGCAAACAGCTGTTCCGGGTTAGTGCCTGTTCCCTTACTTCCGGGAGCTGAAAGGTTAACGTCTAAACGTTTATCATCGCTAATAGCTATACCTTCGCGCCCGTTTAACACATTTACTTTTCCTGTGTAAAGCACTTTTTCCACAGCAGATAACTCCTGGTTTTGCGAATCTATAATTACTAAATTTTTCATGATCTGTTATTTTATGTTTAAATTATTTTTTTGAAAGTTGATAGGCCTGTAGCACAGCATCTGCAAATTTCCGGGGCGCTTCGGCAGGAGGGTTATGCCCTACCCCACCTGCAAAGTCAAGATGTATGTATTTGCCTTTAAATTTTGAGGCATATTTAGAAGGATCAGGGTGTGGGGCGCCGTTAGCGTTACCCTCTATTGTAATGGCGGGTACCATTATAAAAGGAGCAGCAGCCAGTTTCTTTTCCATGTCATCATATTGCTTTTCGCCGTTAGAAAGGCCAAGCCTCCACCTGTAATTATCTATTACAATGGCAACATGGTCAGGATTCTCTAAAGCGGTGGCAGATGTATTAAAGGTGGCATCATCAAAATCCCATTCGGGCGATGCCGATTTCCAGATAAGCCTTGCAAATTCTTTAGTATTTGCTGCATAGCCTGCCGCACCACGATTAGTAGCAAAGTAAAACTGGTACCACCATGATAATTCATCCTTTGGTAAAAGTGGGGCTTTATTGCCCTGCTGGCTACCAATTAAATATCCGCTTACCGATACCAGTGCTGTAGTACGTTCCGGCCACAAAGCTGCAATAATATCTGCGGTACGTGCGCCCCAGTCAAAACCGGCAATGGTGGCTTTTTTTATTTTTAAGGCATCCATAAGGGCTATAATGTCGGTCGCAATTGCCGCCTGCTGGCCATTTCTTGGTGTTTGTGCTGATAAAAATGTTGTTGTGCCATACCCCCTTAAATAGGGCGTAATAACGCGGTGCCCTTTTACTGCAAGCAGCGGTACAACTTTATCAAAGCTATGAATATCATACGGCCAGCCATGCAACAATATAACTACGGGGCCATTGGTGGGGCCTGCTTCGGCGTAGCCCACATTAAGCACGCCCGCATTAATTTGTTTTAAAGTACCAAGCTGATTTACATTTGTAGCTGCGTTTTGCGAAAAAGCCGGGATTGAAAGCAGCATCATTACGAAAATTAAAGCTGATAAGAGTGTGGCTGGTTTATGTTTTACTATAGTTTTCATATCTGAAGTTTAATGGTTATATAATTAATGGTGTGAGTGATTAGTGGTCGTTTCAGGAATTTCGAAGGATATAAGCTGTTTAGCTAAAACATGATGGGTAGTGTCGGCCAGCTCAAATAAAATAGTGTGCTTACCGGGGGCCATGCCTACTATTATTAAAGGTTCATTACTGGCATCGGCCCAATGCCATGGCAGGTTGTCTACTGTAATATGCAGGTGGCCTATTCTTGGCGATACTTTCAGGCCCGCTTCTCCATAAACCGGAACGATCTTAAGATTTTCTGTACGGTATTGAATAATCACTTTTCCTTTTGCAAGCTCTGCTGCAAGTGGTGCATCTACAATTAATTTAGCTTCGGGCTCTGCAATTACCGGTGTAATAGCAGGAACACCAATTACATCCCTGGCAGATAACTGTGGCTTATTTTGTGCAAAACCTCCTGTTATAGCCAGTAGTAAAACCGCAAGCGTAAGTACTGTTTTTGTTGCTGTTGTTCTCATAAATCTGTATGTATAATTTTTAAACTTGTTTGTTATTCTTACCCAAAGGTATTTACACAGCGCCTTTTACAGAATTGAAAAAAAGCCGAAGCGGACAGATTACCTCCTGAGTTAGACATTTGCCATCTTTATCATTTTTCGGTGAAGAAGCTTAACGCACATATGAGTCCTTTTAAATTAAAAATGCCTCTGAACATATTGTGTTCAGAGGCATTTTTAGAATTAGTTTGTTAGGCAACTTATAAACTCATACCACCATCGATCACGATTTCTGCACCGGTTATAAAGCTTGCGGCATCGCTCGAAAAATAACTCACTAATTTTGCTACATCATCGGCTGTACCTATTTTTTTAAGCGGAATGCGTTCTACCATCCAGTCGTCTAAACCCTTGCGGGAAGCTTCATCTATATTAAGTTTATTTAATATCTCCGTTTGTGTTGGCCCGGGGCTTACAGCATTAACCCTTATTTTTCGTGGAGCAAGCTCTACAGCAGCTATTTTCATAACAGCATTAAGGGCTGCCTTGCTGGAAGAATATATAGAAGAATTAACAGCATTCATACTGGCAACATTAGAGGATAGGAACACTACCGATCCGCCATCATTTATAAGTAGTATAAACCTGCTTAGTGTAAAGTAAGCACCTTTAAAGTTAACATCGATCACATAATCAAAATCGGCTTCTGTTGCGCCTTCAATACCTGCTCCTCCTAATACACCAGCATTTATAAATAGAATATCTATTTTTCCGAATTTTTCCTGTACCTGCGCGGCAAGCTCTTCAATTGCATAAACCTGTCCCTGGTCTGCAACCAATCCTGTAGCACCAAGTTTTGCAGCAGCGTCTTCTACAGCATCTTTTCTTCTGCCTGTAATGATAACTTCTGCTCCTTGTGCTTTTAATTCTTTTGCAGCGGCATATCCTATACCACTGTTACCGCCTGTTACCAGGGCTATTTTACCTTTTAGTGTTGACATTTTATTTTTTACTTTAAAATTTTCAACAAAGGTATTATCATTTTGATATACAAATGTTACCAGTATCACTTATGATACCAAAGTTTTGCTAATAAGGCAAATATTAGTTCAAATCTCATTTAGTCAGCATAATGTCTACACTGTTGTCAACACTATCAATACGTGGATACCCAGTAAATACAATAAATTTACAGCACTACTAATAAAAATTGCATGCTATGAAATTATCCAATTGTTATATTACCATTGTTTTATTTGTTTTGCTTATTCCTAAAGCAAGCGCGCAAAACACCGCACAATTTCAAGACCAAAAAGGTTACCAGGCATCTGCCGCAAATGGTGCGCTATCTAAATTATCTAAGTGGAAAACCTTTGTTCCTCAACAGCAAAATACACAAGTTACAGATCCAAGGCTAAAAATGCTGGGACAGATAGGTATACAACCAACACCCCAATACAGCACCCTTACTAACAACTATGAGTTTTTTGGTGGTGAAATAGACAAGGGTAATAACGTGCCCTATTCTGCCATTACAGATGGTGAAGGTAACACATACATAACTGGTGGGAGCACCAATGTAACACAGCCTTGTGGCGACTTTTTTACCATGAAAGTTAGCGCATCGGGCGAAACCCTTTGGCAAAAACGGGAAGCTGCCGCCATATATGCTGTAGAATACGGTATGCATTTATCTTTTGATGGCACAGGGAATATAATAGCGGCAGGCCTTAAATGGAATGGTAATGATATGGATATCCGCGTTATTAAATATACGCCTTCCGGAGATAAACTTTGGGATAGCGTGTTTGAAAATACTACCCAGGGCATAGAGATACCTGCCGCACTAACTGTGGGTAACGATGGCAGCATTTACATTACCGGTATTACATGGTCGGGCACAACGGTAGATTATCTTACCTTAAAATATAATACTGATGGCAGCCTTGCGTGGAGCCAAACGGAGAATCCTGCCGAAGATGATAGTTGGAACGAGGCCACTGCTGTTGCCGTTGACGATAACGGCAATGTAATAGTTACCGGGTACAGCCCCAACGCTGATGGATGGCTTAATTACCATACCGTAAAATACAACCCGCAGGGAATTAAGTTGTGGGAACAGGGATATAATTACGAAAGCACAGACCCTGAAAATGTTGCAGACTTTACAAACTCTACTGCACATGCTGTAACTACCGATGCTGATGGCAATATTTATGTTACCGGTACTTTTGATACCTTTTTAAGCCGTATAGGCACCATAAAATACAATGCAAACGGAGAACAGCAATGGATTGCCACTCATAAAAGCGGCAGCGATTATACTATGGGCTGGCAAATAGCCGCCCAGGATAATATTATCTACGTAGCAGGTAGCCACGTAGGCAGCTTTTCTGATGATGGCACGGTACTTTTATCATACACCGCCAATGGCGTAGAAAACTGGGTTGAAGAAACCACCGATCTTATTGAGGCGGTAAATACTACCTTATCTTTTGATGCAGAGGGTAATATAGTTACAGCTGCAAAAGGAATGACACCGGGTGAAGAAGAATGGACTCAGGATGTGGCGGCACGTGCACATAAATATTCGCCACAGGGTGATGAGCTGGGGCAATCGGCATTTGTAATTAGTACCGCTACCGGAACCGCCACAATGGGCGACATGGCCGGTGCAGGGCTGGATGATGCCGGTAATATATACTTTACGGTAAACTCATTTTACAGCCAGGATGGTGCTGTTTTTGAAACCGTTAAAACTACTTTTGGTACTACAGCAGCCGAGCCTGAATGGAATGAGGTTTACACAAACCTTGGGTCGGCAAGTGCTACGATGCTCAATTCTTTTCCTGATGGTAGCGGCAACACGCTATCTACCGGCAGTTATTACAGCTTTGCAAACAATATGCTAAACGCTAATTATTTTCTTGTAAAGCACAATGCAACAGGACAAATAACCTGGAACGTTATTTATAATACCGAGAACGGGAATGCAGCAGAAGGCATTGTTGCGCGGGCTGATGCACAGGGAAATAGCTATGTATGCCTTTTACCGGGCTTTGAGCAATCTCCTCCTGTATTGAGGGTTAAAAAGCTTTCGCCGGAAGGTACAGAACTTTGGGCTACCGAAATAGAACTGTATAACCCGCAGGTATATGTTTTAGAGCCACAAGCTGATGGGTCGGTATATCTTGGCGGCACAGCTTTTGAAACTGAAGACAGTGAGCATGCAGCTTTTGTGGGGATTAAGCTTAAAAGTGACGGTACACAGGCGTGGAAAACATATATGCAGGGCACAAATGCCCAAAACAATATTTACCAGGTAAATGCTGGTAAGGTTGATGCCAATGGCAGGCTTATACTTGCCGGTGCACACGGCAGCGGTAATTTTTCATCTCAGGATGTAAATCTTACCGTGGTACAATTTAATAATGATGGCAGCCCAGGCTGGATTACCCCGGTAACAGTTAACGGCCAGTCAACTTCAGGTACTGATTTGTATATAGCTACCGATGGTGCTATTTACATTAACGGTTTTGCACAGGATAACGACACCTATGATGAAGATATTGTAGCAACAAAACTAAGCGCTGAAGGCGATGTGTTATGGGTAAACACCTATGGCGGCAATAACAGGAACGAACGTTCTTACACTTTAAAATCCTTTAGCAATGGTGCTGTTGCTGTTACAGGTTATAGCATTGCACAAAACGGAGATATACATAATGCGCTTATAAAATACAGCCCGGAAGGCGAACAGCTTTGGGATTTCGCCTCTGAAAATATGCGTTATTACAACGACTTTCATATAGATGGGTCGGATGTATGCTATATCATGGATCAGGTTATAACAGATCCTTTCCCGCATAAAATATACAGTGCCCCCTTTCCTATCGCATCGTTAATTACAGTTGATGCCAATGGAGAAAATGCCGAAGAAGAATTTTTTGTTGGGCCGGAATATGCCGAGTTTTACGGCGAAAGGCTTGTACCACATGCCGATAACAGGCTGCTGCTGGCCGGCAGCGTGGGCAGCCAGGCATTTTACCAAGGAACTTACTTTTTTGAAACACAGCATGACGGTACTCTTGGTATTCCGGATAACCTTAACCCTCAAAGCGGAAAAAACTTATTGGGCCAAAATTATCCTAACCCGGTACAGGATGTTACTACAATACCTTTTTATCTTACGCAGGGTGGCAAAGCCTCAATTAAACTATATAGTATAGAAGGCAGGTTTATAAAAAATATTGCTGATGATACTTATACTTCGGGTGCTAATGCAATACAAATCAGCACAAAAGGCATTACTCCGGGAATATATTTATATCAAATACAATGCGGCAGGTTTAAACAAGCCCGTAAAATGGTAATTAAATAGTTAACATCATCAATCAAAAATGGTAAGCCCCCGATAATATCAGGGGCTTATTTGTTTTACTTTATTATAAGATTTAAATTTGGGGTTTACAGCAGCTATGTGCAAAATTTTGATGAGAAAATCTATAATAATCCTATGGTGGTGTTTTTTACTGCTGGCTGTTGCATGCACAACCAATACTGATAAGACTAAACCTTTAAAGGTAAACGAGCTTGCTGAAGGAACCTCTGATTTCGTTACCAACCAGGGTAACGAGCAATGGCGCATGGGTAATTATGAACAAGCCCTAAAGTATTTTACAAAAGCTTACAAAATGGTAAAACAATCCGGCGATGAAGCGCAAACTGCTACATTGCTTAATAATTTAGGATTGGTACACTGGCGCCTGGAAAACAATGCACAAGCTATGGAATGCTATACCGAAGCAGCTGCACTGGCAGAGAAAAATGGCATGAAAAGGCTTTTGGGCTTAACATATACTAACAGGGCCCTGATACTAAAAGAGCAGCGCAATTTTAATGAAGCCTTCAATCAAAATAATGAGGCCATTAGGTTGTTTAAAGAAATCAAAGAGCCACGCGACTTGGCCATTGCCTATAATAACCAGGGCCAGATATACCGGTTTTCCAATAACTTTTCGGAGGCGTTAATGTATTACCTTCTTTCGCTAAAAGAGTGCGAAAAAATAAATTATACCGAGGGTATGGCAACAGCCTATCAAAACCTTAGCACGGTATACGCAAAACAGGGTGACAAGCAAAAGGCATTAGCTACAGGATACAAATGCCTTAATTTAAGCCTAAAAGTTAATAGCAAAGTGCGCATAAGCGAAGGGTATCGGGAACTGTCGCGCAATTACGATATTTTTCATAAGCCGGATTCGGCATTATATTACTTTAAGAAGCATTATGATGTTGAAAAAGAAATTATGGAGGCCAACCAAAGCAATTTACTAACCCAATACCAGGCAAATTTAGGTGTAGAAGTTAAAAACCTGCGAATAAAGAACCTGCAAAATGAGAAAGAAATTGCCGATAACAAGCTGCTACTGTTATTAGTATCCGTTTTTATGGTACTGCTTATTTCGGCATTTTTTGTTTACCGATATCTATCATTGATTTCATTCAGGAAGAAACAGCTTGAGTTAGAGCTTGATAATTCTAAAAAGCTTATAAGCGTAAAAGAAGAAGAGCTTAAAACGTATATTGTTGACCTTGCCCAAAAGAATAATATTATTAGCAGGTTACAGAAAGAGCCTAAAAATGAAATTGTCTCTACAACACAGGAAGTCTCTGAACTTTTAGAGCAAAAAATCCTTACCGATGATGGCTGGGACAACTTTAAGGTGCGGTTTAAGGCTATTTATCCCGATTTCTTTAGCAGGATAAGGCAAAGTGGTATAGCAGTTACTGAGGCCGAAATACGTATAATGGTGTTAATGCGCTTACAGCTTAATGGGATTGAGATGGCAAATATTTTGGGGATTTCTCCTCAAAGTGTAAGGGCGTGCAAAATGCGTTTAAAAAAGAAACTGCACGCAGAAAATTATGAAACGGTAGAAGATTATCTCAAACACATCACTAAATAAAAAATGAAGTTTTTACTTAACTGAGACATCCTTTTAAAGTCGTCTACAATTGAAAATATTTTTAGTGCAAAAAGTGCGTAACTCAGAGTCCGAAAGTGAAATATTAAGCACTTTTCATATACTAATTGTAAGTATTTTCTTTATTCAAGATTACTCATTTTTATGTATCTTGATGTCATAATTTTTGAAACCGAATGTCCCAAAATAACCAAATAATATATCTCGACAATAACGCTACTACCCGTTTGGATGACAGGGTTTTAGAAGCAATGTTGCCGTATTTCACACAGGATTATGCTAACGCAAGTAGCAGCCACTTATTCGGACTCGCTGTAAATGAGGCAGTTGAGGCTGCGAGGGAGCAGGTAACAGACCTGATTGGCGCCAGGCCGAAAGAAATTACCTTTACATCTGGCGCTACAGAAGCTATTAACTTAGCTATCAAAGGGTTAATAAATTCACACAAGAAACATATAATTACTGTGGCTACAGAGCATAAAGCCGTTTTAGATACCTGTGCCTATATGGAACGCAATGGTTTCGAGGTAAACTATCTACCTGTAAATCAGTATGGTTTAATAGATCTACACATATTAGAGACTGCTATAAGGCCTGATACTTTACTGGTTTGCGTGATGTTTGCCAACAATGAAACAGGTGTTATACAGCCAGTTAGCGAAATTTCAAACCTTGCCCACTCAAAAGGTGCACTGTTTATGACCGATGCAACGCAGGCAGTTGGTAAGCTACCTATTGATGTTCAGCAGCTTGGCATCGATTTGATGCCGTTTAGTGCCCATAAGTTTTATGGGCCAAAGGGTATTGGGGCGCTATATGCATCGGCAAAGGTACGTCAACTTATTGAAGTACAGCAACATGGGGGCGGTCATGAACGAAAGCTGCGCAATGGTACTCTTAATGTACCGGGAATTATTGGATTAGGAAAGACCTGCAAAATAGCTGAAGATGAGATGGATACAGAATCTAAACATATTGAAGAAATGCGTAATCACCTTGAAAATGAGTTACTTAAAATAAACGGTACATTTATTAATGGAACCACAAAACACCGCCTTTACAATACTATCAACCTGTGCTTCAAGGGAATAAACTCAGAAAAGCTGATACTCGCATTGCAAAACATTGCAGTATCTAATGGTTCGGCATGCTCTGCAGTAACCACAGAGCCATCGTATGTACTTAAAGCACTGGGACTTACGGATGCAGATGCATTGGCGTCCATACGTTTTAGCCTTGGCAGGTTTACCACTACCGACGACATTAAAGCTACAATTGCCAAGATAACCGAATTAGTCGCAAACCAAAGACAACCAGCGCATTAAGTATTAATGTGGCCTGTTTTCGCGTACTTCAAACACATGCAATACCTGCGGGAATAGGGCGGCGATAGTTTCTTCGGCGCCCTTTTTAGATCCCGGCAGTGTAAGTACCAGTGTATCAGCAGCAAATCCTGCTACCCCACGTGATAGCATGGCTGTTTTAACACGCTGCTGGCCGTAGGCACGGGCGGTTTCCATAATGCCTGGAATGTGCGTATCTATCAGTGGTTCAACGGCATCGGGGGTAACATCGCGTGCCGAAAGGCCTGTGCCACCCGTAAATATCACAAGGTCTTTATTTTGAGCTACATAGTTTTTAAGGGTGGTTTGTATGGTATCAAAATCATCGGGGATAATGGTGTACTCAACATCTGTAAGCCCTTGTTTTTCAAGTAATGACACGATTGCTTTGCCCGATGTATCTTCTTTTTCGCTGCGGTAAGCCGTGTCAGAACATACTACTACAGCGCACGTTAAACCCTTTTCTGAATATTTTTTAGGGTCGGATTTACCACCGTGTTTTTCCAGCAACCTAATATTCTGAATTTCAACATGTTTATCTATGGGTTTAAGCATATCGTACATTACCAGTGCCGCAACCGATGCGCCATGCATGGCCTCTACCTCTACCCCGGTTTTGTAAATGGTATGCACCTCTACCGAGATAACTACACTCAAACCCTCTGTTTTATAGGCAATTGCAGCATATTCTATAGGTAATGGGTGGCAATCCGGTATAACATCGCTGGTTTTTTTTATGGCGAAGAGCGCAGCTGCACGGCTAAACTCAAAGATGTCGCCCTTGGGTACTTTGCGTTGTTCTATGGCATCAATAGTTTGCTGTGATGATGTTTGCACCGTAGCGTTAGCAATGGCCTTACGTAATGTGAACGATTTGTGTGTAATATCTACCATATCAGCTATTTAATTTCCATTGATGGGATTGGTCTTCAAAAATTTCTTTGCCCCAGATGGGTAATTCTGCCTTAATGCGCTCTACAATTTCTTCGCAGGCATCTATGGCCGTTTGGCGATGTTTGGATGACGTAAATACAAACAGGCACAGCTCGCCAGCTTTAACCTCGCCCAGGCTATGGTGCACATGCATGCAGGTAAGATCGTATTTGCCGAAAACTTCTTCGCGTAGCTCGTGCATTTTCTGCAACGCAAGTTCCTCATAAGCAGTATATTCTATAGCAACTACTGTTTTATCGTCTATAACATCGGCACGTACCTGACCTAAAAAAATGCTATGGGCACCAATATCTTTTTTAGACGAGTGCTTTGCAATGCTCTCGCCTATAAACACTGGGTTTACAGGCCCTTGCATAAATATATTTTTAATAGGTTTATTCATTTATGTTTTCTTGTAAAGCGATGATTCCGCCCTGTAAGTGACTTATTTTCTTAATATTACCGAATTTATCTAATAATAATCGGCCTGCTTTTAAGCTTCGTTTGCCGCTTTGGCAGAACAAAATTATGTTATTCTCACTAATTTCGGGTATTTTTTGGCTTAGCGCTGATAACGGAATGTTAAGGTTTACAAAATCTGCTTTTGGCAGTTCATACGCCTCACGAACATCTATAACTAACGTATCCGGAAGGTTGATTTTTTGCATAAAGACTTCATCAACAAGGTTTTCAATACCGTTTACAGATGTACCGCAAAGCCAGTTGTAATCGGTGGCTTTAAAAGCCTTTTCATCAACGGGAATGTGTCCAGCAATTTCTTTATTTTCAGGTATCTCGATAACAAAATTATTATACGTAAGTATATTGAATGTCAATAATTTATTTATCAACACCTCTCCTGTTCCTGTAAGTAATTTTATGACTTCAGTTGCCTGAAGTGTTCCAATTATTCCCGGCAAAACGCCCAGCACTCCCGCTTCATTACAGTCGTCCACGTCAAGCGGATCCGGTGGTGTAGCAAATAAGTGGCGGTAGTTGGTTGTATTACCCTTAGTATCGGCTACATTAAACACGGCTACCTGCCCTTCGTATTGGTATACAGCCCCAAAAATTAAGGGCTTGTTTAGCAACACACAGGCATCGTTAATAAGGTAACGGGCCGCAAAGTTATCGGTACAATCTACAACAATGTCATAATCTGCTATTAGTTCTAACGCATTGGTACTGTTAACCAACATCTTAAAACTATTAATGATGATATCATGGTTTAGCTGCTGTAGCTTTACCGCGGCCACCGCCGCTTTAGCGCGGCCAATATCTTCTGTAGCATATAATACCTGGCGTTGAAGGTTGCTAAGTGACACCACATCATCATCGGCAAGGCCAATAGTGCCTACCCCCGCAGCCGTAAGGTATTGTAGCACAGGGCAACCCAGGCCACCGGCGCCTATAACCAATACTTTGGCTTCAGCAAGTTTTTGCTGGCTTTCAAAACCAAAATCCTTTAAAGAATAATGGCGAGCGTAACGGGTATTGTGGTTTTCCATATATTATCCTCCTGAATATGGTGGCATAAGCGCTACCGTGTCGTTATAGTTAAGCAATATATTGTTGATAACCAATACTTTATTAACTGCAATAGCATATTTTTTTTCGGCCAAAGTGGGAAACTGGGCCTGTAATGCTGCACGCAGGCCATTTATATCCTGAGCCTCAACAATAAGTTCGCGCCCGGTAATTTCTGCTATTTGCCCAAAGGCTATAATTTTAATGCTCATAATATTAAGCAGTTGTAAATAATAATTTAAAGGATGCCAACAACAATACGGTGGCCAGTACATATTTTAACACATTTTGGTTGAATTTTTTCGACCCAAAATAGGCGCCTAAAAGTCCGCCAATAAAGGCCACAACAATGTACATAACCATATTACCGGTAAAACTAATGCCCTGGGTAAGCATCCCTCCCAGCCCGGCTACCGAATTTACAAAAATAAAGGCAGCGCTAATGGCTGCTGTTTGCTTTTGATTAGTCCACTGAAGCAGCAACAATATAGGAGACAGTATAATGCCCCCGCCAATACCTATCATGCCTGAAAGTAAACCAACAACTGCACCGGTAACTATTGCTATGGTTAGGTTGGATGGCTTAAGGTCTTTGTCTTCCACATTTTTAAAAAAGAAAAACCGTATTACAGGGAACAATAATAACACTCCTAAAACGCGCTTGTAAATATTCTCTTCTACCGTTATCATGCCGCCAATAAACGCCATGGGTATGGATGCCGCAGCAATGGGGAGGAATAATTTCTTTAAAAAATAGCCGCCCCTGTAGTATTGTATAAATGATGTAAGCGATACAAATAGGTTAAGCATCAGAGCAGTAGGCTTCATTTCTTCAGGCGCTACGCCATACAATGCCATTAGGGCAAGGTATCCGCTGGCGCCGCCATGGCCTACGGCTGCATATAAAAAGGCAACAAAAAAAATTATACCGTAAAATAGTTCTATTGTCATAAATTATAAAGGTAATAGGTGAACTTCAACCGTATTTCCTGCTGTGCAACCGGTTGAATCTTCAGGTAAAACTATAAAACAATTGGCCTGCGCGAACGAGTGTAGCCTGAACGATTCCTGCGCATGCAAAGGCGTTACTTTACCTTCTGTATAAAAAGCTTTTAAAAAGTGCGTAAGGCCAGCCGGTTTGGTATAATTATGGGTAGCAGTAGCAGTTATAACTACCACACTCGCCTGTTTATGCATTGATCTTTCTAACGCGGGCAGCACGTATTCGTAAAAACAGGTTAACCCACTCGATGGGTTGCCCGGCAACCCGAAAACCAGTTTATCATGCTTAGTACCAAAAAATAAAGGCTTGCCCGGTTTTTGTTTTATCTTATGAAATTTTTGTTCTACACCACAAGCCCGTGTAGCTCCAACCACATAATCGTAATCGCCAACACTAACACCGCCGTTAAGCAGTACAACATCATTACTTTCTAAGGCTTGTTTAAGTACAGAAGTTAATGTTTCGGGGTTATCATCGCTGCGCAGTATGGTTATATCGTTTATACCCGCCTTATGCAGGGCTGCGGTTAATATAACTGAATTAGCCTCATACACATGCCCGAATTCCAACGGCTTGCCGGGTTCCTGCAACTCATTACCGGTAAGTATAATGGCAAGTTTTGGCGCAGCATAAACATGGGTATGTGTACAGCCTATACCTGCTAAGAAGCCCAAGGCTGCCGCCGACAAATAGGTTTCTTTTGCTATAGCAAGCTCGCCCCTTTTAACCTCAGCGCCTTTAGGGCGAACATTGAGCCCGAACGATAAATTATCATCCTGCAACGTAAGCAGCTTATTTTCTACAGCAACTTTTTCCTGCATTATAACCGTATCGGCACCCTGTGGCAGCGGCGCACCTGTAAAAATACGCGTTGCCTGTCCGGTGTCAATAGTAAGCTGGTTGGCAACACCCGCGGCCATTTCGCCAATGATGCTCAGCGGTTTATCTTTATCTGCAAACTTAAACGCATAGCCATCCATAGACGATTGCGCAAAATTAGGAATGTCAACCGTGGCAATAATATCCTCTGCAAGGGTAAAGCCAAAAGCCTCCGACAAAGGAAGCTTTACTATTTTAGGAGCCAGTGCAGCATCCTGAATTATTTGTTTTGCTTGTTGTACTGAGATCATTATTGGCTAATAAGGTTATTGTAATCTTCAATTGTATCAATATCAATAGCTCCTTTTTCAAAAGCTACAAAGGCAACATCATCTTTGTAAAGCTGTATCAGTTTTCTGGCTCCTTCATGACCACTGAGGTTTTCAAGTTTTTCAAAATAATTACTGCTGAATAAAACCGGTGTGCCCAATGTATTGGCATACGCCGATGCAATAATGCCTCTTCCTGATGTTTTATATTGATCAGTCAGGTTTTTAAAAACCTGTGCCGTTAGAAATGGCTGGTCGCATACTGTAAAAATACAGGTTTTTATCTGAGGGTTAGATAACCGCAATTGTTGTAAACCTATTGCTATTGATGAGGCCATGCCTGTTTCCCATTCAGGATTGTAAACCACTTTTGCAGCAGTGGTCGCTAACTCTTCATCAATATTTTTTTTATACGCACCTGTTACCACTATAACGGGACTATCGGGCAGGAGTTTTGCCTGTATTATGGTATTACGCAGTAATGTATAGCTGTTATATTGAAGCAATTGTTTTGGTTTTCCTAACCGCGATGAGTTACCGGCGGCTAATATAATAATGCCTGTTTCTGCCATATTATCCTCCAATGGTTATCATGCTGCGGTTTTCTAAGGTAGAAGTATCTATGTTTTTAAACACGCCGCTGAACTGGCCACCCAGCGCTTTCGCCTTCGATTGAATACTTTCGTGAATTAAAGGTAATACATCTTCTCCGTTTCGTAAAGCACTAAGCAAATCAGTCTCTGATTTAGAGAACAGGCAGTTTTTAAGCTTGCCATCAGCCGTTAGGCGCATACGATTGCAGCTATCGCAAAACGGTGCACTCATGGTGCTTATTACAGCAAACGAGCCTACGTGCCCCGGAATCATATACCGCTTAGAGGTATCGTTAGCCTCCGGCGTTATAGGCAGGGCATCGTACTTTGTGGCAATTTCAGACAGTATTTCATGCAGCGTAAAAACTTGGTTACTGCTCCATTTGTTGCCTGCAAAGGGCATAAATTCTATAAACCTGATCTCTATATTGTTATGCTTTGTAAGGGCAATAAAATCGAGTATCTCGTTGTCATTAAGGTCTTTCATAACTACAACATTAATCTTAACCCTGATGCCATGATGCAAAAGCAGTTCAATATTGCTGCGTACACGATGGTAAAGATCACGACGCGTGATTTTCAGAAATTTATCAGGCTGAAGGGTGTCAAGGCTAATGTTTATAGCTCGAATATTTGCAGCAAGCAGCTCTGGCAGCATCTCATTTAACCTAATACCATTAGTGGTTATTGCTAACTCTACATCAAGCTTGCCCAATGCTTCAATAATTTTTGGGGCATCTTTACGAACCAATGGTTCACCACCCGTAAGGCGTATTTTTTTAACTCCCTGTGCTACAAAAAGCTTGGCAAGGGTTTCAATTTCATGTACCTGCATCAGTTTAGCTGCCGGTGCAAAAGCGTACTTTTCCTCGGGCATGCAGTAAAAGCAGCGCAGGTTGCAGTTATCGGTAAGCGATATCCGCAGGTAATCGTGCACACGGCCAAAGGTATCCTGTATCATAAATCCGTATTTTAAACTACCAGTGTAGCAGTGTGTATCTTTTGTTCTTTATATTTTAACGATGTGCCCAATTTGCCACTCATAACCGCCTTAATTTCGGCCACGACAGATACCGCAATCTCTTCCGAAGTCTCTGCGCCAATATCAAGGCCAATGGGTCCGTAAATGGTATCGAGCTGCTCATCAGTAACCGTAATTCCCTCATCGTTCAGGTCGTTAAACATACGGTGCAGTTTTGTTTTTGGCCCGAGGATGCCAATATAATTGCAATCTGTTTCCAGTAATAATTTAAGCAAAGCCAGATCGTACTTGTAGTTGTGCGTCATGAGCACAAAAAATGTACTGTTATCAACAACTATATTAGTAATTAGTTCCTGCGGCTTAGCCAAATACACATTTTTAGCTTGTGGAAAGCGCTGTGTGGTAGCATGAGTGGCACGGCCATCAGCAATAGTAACTTCCCAGCCTAATAATGATGCCATTGCTACCAGTGGCTTGACGTCGTTACCTGCACCTGCAATTACCAGGGCAACCGGCGGGGCAATGTATTCTATAAGCGCCTCGTAAATAACCTCATCAACCTCAACTTTTTTTATGATCGAAGTTTTATTTTGTATTACATTTTCAACATCAGATAGTATATAATCAAATTCAGTATTTGATATTGATACCCTATCCCTGTAAAACAAAACTGTTCCCGGCTGGGCGGATTTCCTATTAATTGAAAATAACGTAACTACAACCGCATCTTTACGAGCTGCCTCCAGTTGTTGCAGCAATTGTATAGGATTGTTGCTTTTAGAAGTATCAATATATTCAAACAGAATGTGGACGATACCGTTACACCCCAGCTGAACCCCAAACTCTAAATCATCTTCGTTACTGGTATCATAGGTAATAAGCTTATTCTGCTGCTGGTTAATGGCGAGTAGCGCCTTACGCAGTGCATCGCCCTCCAGGCAGCCGCCGCTTATAGCTCCGGTTAGCTGGCCATCTTCGGTAACGAGCATGCGGGCACCGGGCTGGCGGTAGGAAGATCCTTCAACCTTTACAACCGTTGCCAAAGCCGTTTTTTTACCCGCGCTATTTGCTGCCGAAAATGCTTTTAGTATATCGCTTATCTCTTTCATTATTAAATTCTAAACTGCCTCTAAACTAAACGGCAACGTTCGTATCCTTTTGCCTGTCAGGTCAAAAATCGCGTTGGTAAGTGCCGGGGCTAATGGAGGTAATCCCGGCTCGCCTACCCCACCGGCATCTTCAGCATTATCCATAACATATACCTCTATAGGTGGAATATCATTTATGCGCGGCATGGGGTACGAATAAAAGTTCTTTTGTTCGGTCATACCGTCTTTAAAAGTAACTTCATGAAATGCCGCTGCACCTAACCCCATTACTATAGAACCCTCAACCTGAGCCCTTATAATATCAGGGTTAACATACCACCCACAATCCATCACGGCCCAAACTTTGTCTATCTTTACGCCGCCGCCATCACGACGCGACACTTTAACAATATGACCAACTGTAGATGAAAAACATTCGGTAATAGCAACACCATAGCCTTCATTTTTTTTACGCTTTTTCCAGCCTGACACTTCTTCAAGTTTATCGATAAGTTTATGGCAACGCTCATCTAAGTATTCCCTTCTTAGCGCAAGTGGGTCTTTGCCGGCTTCTACCGATAATTCATCTAAAAAGCTTTCAAAAGCAAAGCCGTTGGTAGATGCATATACCGATCTCCACCACATGCTCGGAATAGGAATCTCAAAAGGTACATCGGCAAAGCTGATATTCTTTATATTATCAAAGTATGGCGCCAAAAACCCTTCACTTGTACTATCATTTGCCTCATCTTTTTTTCCTCCCATCCAATGGCCATTGTTCTGACCGGACATGCGGAATTTTAGTGCCTCTATCTTGCCGTTATTAATTGCACCTTCGCAACGGTAGGTTATGCCCGGGCGGTAAGGCCCTTGTGTGGCATCATCTTCCCTGCTCCACACTACCTGAACAGGGCCGTTAAGCTCTTTAGATATAACGGCAGCTTCGTGCGGATAATCCATAAAAGCTTTACGGCCAAACCCACCACCTAAAAATGTCATGTTTACTAATATTTTTTCGCGAGGCATACCAAATTCTCCACTAAGCGCATCCTGCACCCAGTCAGGCGCCTGTATGGGGCCCCAAACTTCAATTTTGTCTCCCTGGTAATGTGCGGTACAATTAAGTGGCTCCATAGCATAATGCGACTGATATGGGGTTTGATACACTACATCTAACTTTCTAGCAGCTGTAGCAATAGCCTTATCGGGATCGCCCTGCTTTTTATAAGAAAGCCCTTCTTTAGTTTTTACATTTTCTTCCTGTCTCTTAAAAATATCGGCAGTATTAATATGTTCAAAACCAGAATCGTCCCACTCTACTTTAAGCGCTTTCTTACCCTGAAAAGCTGCATAAGTACTGTTAGCTATTACTGCAACGCCTTCGCGGTAGGTTTTAAAAACCAGCATTTTTATTTTGAATACTTTAGTAACTCCCGGCACCTTTAATGCATTAGTCGCATCAAAGCTTTTTACTTTACCCCTAAGCCTCGGATTACGCTCAACCGCCGCATACATCATGCCCGGTAATTTTTTATCGAGGCCAAATATTACGCTTCCGTTTGTTTTAAGTTTTGTATCAATACGGCGAATTGGCTTGCCTATCAATTTATAATCGGCACGCTTTTTAAGTTTCACATCTTTAGGAACTTCCATTTTAGAAGCTGCCACCACTAATTCGCCATAATGTGCTCTTTTTCCTGTAGGACGGTGTATTACGTGCCCAAGCTCTGCGTAACAGTCCTGGTGGGGTACAGCCCATTTGGCAGCTGCTGCAGCTATTAGCATTTCCCTTGCGCTTGCGGTAAGTTTAAGGAAATTCTTGTAGTTTGATCGTATGGTAGAACTACCTCCGGTAATTTGGTTACCATATTTTCTGTTGCCCTGGCCAAATACAACATTAATGTCGTTAAGGCCTACTTCAAGTTCTTCGGCAAGTATTTGTGGCACACTATGGTATGATCCCTGCCCCATTTCGGCACGATGATCTACAAAAGTAACTTTACCGCTTGTATCTATTATAACCCAGGCATTTAACTCGACCGACTGTGGATCACCTTCAATTTCTGAAGCGTTAATTACACTGGCACTTGAATTTGATGAGAATAATCCAAGATAAAGGGCTGTGCCCCCTAAACCTGCAATCTTCAAAAAATTTCTTTTTGATGTATTTGTAATTGATGGCATACTCATTTAAATTTAGTTGGTTATGGTTTAGGTGCATAAGCGCCGTTCTCAAGCCAGGTAATCCAGGCTTTTTTAAATTCTGCATGGCTTATTGGCGGCAATGCATAACCTTCGGCAGGTTTCCAACCGGCCAGTACCAAGCCATCATCGGCATGCTCAATAAGCTTTTTCATGTCTTTATGCCCGTTTTGTTTAGGGTCTATCAACTGTTTTGCAAGTTGGTGCGCAGTCCTGCCCTCAAATACCATTTTCATATCGGAAGGAGGTAAATGCCAGTTTGGGTTACCCGGCGGGGCGTGTAGCCCCGGCGAATTTTCGGGCTGGTGGCAATTGGCACATTTCATAGCATATAAACCCTTACCATCTTTGCCGCGCTTGGGCTGCATGGTGTGCAAGTGGCTGTCTTCGCCTTGTAACGGCACATCGCCCTTAGGGTGGCAATTCATACAACGCGGACTCATAAGCACGCTATAAACCTTTGCAAATGCTTTTACAGAAGCAACGCTGTCTTTTTTCTTTTGAGTAGCATCCGGAACTCTTATATAGTTGTTAGCCGATGTTAATTTTGTGTTGTAGCTAAAGGCGGTTAATGCGCCCATTAGCAATACTACGGTTAGCGAAACCGTTATTTTTTTGAGTATGACGTTTTTGTTTATTTCTTTATTTTTCATAATTGTAGATTTTATTGATATAAGTGTGTATTTATATGATTATTATCTACTTATGATTTGGTGGCTTTACGCTGAATTTCGGCCGCAATTTTTATTGCATTACGTATTCGGGGATAGGTACCGCATCGGCAAATATTACCAGCCATAGCATTGTCTATATCCTGATCAGACGGGTTGGGATTTTCACGCAACAACACGGCTGCCGACATGATTTGTCCCGAGTGGCAATAACCACACTGTGGTACATCTATTTCCTGCCAGGCCTGTTGTACCGGGTGGTCGTTGTTTTTAGATAAGCCCTCTATGGTGGTTATTTGTTTGCCCTGCGCCCTGCTTACCTTTGTAACACACGATCGTACAGCTTCGCCATCTAAATGTACCACGCAGGCACCGCACTGCGCCACACCACAGCCATACTTGGTACCTGTAAGACCTACAATATCGCGTATGGCCCACAGCAATGGCATATTTTCATCGGCATCTATGGTATACGACTGCCCATTGATTTTTAATACTGACATAGTTTACTTATTTTATGATTGTTACCTAACAAAAAAACAATATCTCTGAAGTTGTATAAAATTAACTTAATATTCAGAATTAAGCTAATGAATTTCAAACAATAACTTGCAAAATTCAAACATACATGCTAAAATTTTCTTAAAATGATTAAAAGCAATGATTTTGATAGTTTATCCTTACTATTTTGACTTTAAAATATTACAGTCTATAAGTAAGCGTTGTATAATATAGCCCTCCTATAGAAGGACCACCTAAAAATGAATAGTAGTATTTGTTAAACATATTAGTTGCCCCTACCTTAATATTAAGCTTATCTTTAAAAAAGTTATAGTTTGCCTGTGCATCTACAGTACCGTAAGCTTCAACATTTCCGTTTACTAAAAACGACCTCCAGTAAAAACTGCTTTGGCGTTTATAGGTTACATTAAAACTCAGATTTTTTATAACATCCTCGCCACCAAATGTAATGTTGCCTATCCATTCGGGCGTATTAAAGCCGTCTTCAAACCCATCGTTATTTTCCGTACGGCTTAATTTAGCATAGGATAGATTTGTACTAATTGTGTAATGCGCACCAAGCAGGTAACTTAAACCCAGGCTCGCACCATAATTGTATACCACACTTTGCGAGTTGGTATATATGCGGTAACGGCTTTGCTGACTCCTGTCATTAAGGTAGGTGGGTATCTGGTTTACATCGGTAGTATTGGGTATGTTCATCTCTACCTGGGCAATAAAATTGTTGTACTTGTTAAAGTAAAAATCAGCATCTACCTTAAGGCTCCTGTTTGCAAACAGGCCTTTATAACCCAGCTCTACAGAGCTAATATGTTCAGGCTTTAAATAGCTATAATAGTTTTTTACAAGCAGATCTTTTTGATTTTTTATAGCATCGGCAAGAGGCACTCCGTTATTAAAATCGGTGGTAACCGCTGCCTGAAACTTATCTATAGAGCTGCGCAGGTAAGCATTTTCAAAAACACCGTTAGACATTACCTTTAAGCCGCCTACCCTGCGTACCCCGCCACTGTTTACATTAGAAAACGCCTCGAATATACTGGGAAAACGCGACCCGCTTTGGTACGACATCCTTATACTCTGATCGGTTCCCGGAGTAACCACGGCCGTAAACCGCGGATTGTATTTTACATCAAAATAGTCATTCTTATCTACTCTAAGTGTAGCAGATAATTTTAAAAGGCCATCAAAAATTGTTTTGCCTGCCTGTACAAAACCCCCAGTTTTACCGTAGCTAAAGGTTTCAAATGTTTTACCCTCGGCAGGGTTTATAAAGTAATTACCATCGGGCTTAATAATATAAGCCTGGTAATCAACACCCGCAAGCAGGTTTAGCCCAGTGTTTTCTTTAAAGTTACCTCCCAATAGCTTAGAAATATCTGCCTGGGCCTCGCCATGCACTAATTTATCTTTAACACGTAAAGCAGCACCAACATCCCAGTTATTAATATCGGCCAGTTCTTTAAGCGCCGTATTAAAAACTGCGGTTCCGGGTTGCAGCCTGCCCATATCGGCAGCCGCGCGTGCCTGGTTAAGTGCCTGCGAAGGACTTGTGCCCTGTACCGCTAATGCACCATTAAACGCAGTGGTATAATCGGCATACCAATCGTTATCCGATTTAAACCTACGGTCTAAATTCTCTGCCGCAGATCGCAGGTTATATGATTTACCTGTATTCTCTGTAGTTACAAAAGCCCTCATCTGAAATACATCGTTTTTAAGCTCTACGGCATGCTGCTGTAAAATATAATCCTTTAGCGCAAAGCGGTTAGCGCGTTGGTACACATTGTTAAGATCGGCAAAGCGGTAGGTGTAGCTAATAGTTGTTTTGGGGCTTAATTTATAATACAAGCCTAAATCGGCCTTAATATTCTGAATATCATAATCGGTTACATCCTGCTCACTGTAACCTGTACGCACTACTACATAGCGCCTGCCATCAAGCGTTAGCGTGCGGCGGTTAGATGATTCATTACCATAGCCGTTAACCGGGTCGTATGCCGGGTTGTTAATACCACCAACTATACCTATACCCGAATTAGCATTGGCATTCAAGTCGGTACGGTTGTTGGCTATCCAGTCGTTACCTTTGGTAAACGTACCATTAACTTTAAAAGCAAAGCGATTTGATAATTTCTCTGCTACACGTAAGCTGTATTCCGTAAACAATGCAGCATCAGAATTAGAATCGCCAATATGATTAACGCCGGTTTTTTGCTGAAACGTTATGCCGGTATTGGTAAACGGGTCTTTGGTTATGAAATTAGCGAGACCATTAATGGCATTTAACCCATAAAGAGCCGATGCCGATCCGGGAATTATTTCCACACGCTCTATATCCAGGTCACTCGGCCCCATGGCATTGCCTATGGGCGCACCTATGTGTGGCGCCTGGTTATCAACCCCATCTACAAGCTGCGTAAAACGCACATTTGTAGTATTAGCAAAACCACGAGTATTAATTATTTTAAAGCCAAGGCTTGGCGTAAGCATCTGTACACCCTTTATATTCTCTAACCCATCAAAAAAAGAGGGCGATGCTGTGTTTCTCAAAAACGCATTATTAACGCTCTCTATAGTTACCGGTGATTTCAGGATGCTCTCTGATATTCTTGAAGCCGAGATAACAACTTCTTCCAGCGAATGGCTCCTGATAGAATCGGCACGTTTAATGGTGTCATATTCATGAACGGACTGTGCAGAAGCAGAAGCCGTAATTAACAGAAAAGAAATAAAAAATATTTTAAATAAAAATGGTAATGTTATCTTCATACATTTTATGATGATACTGTAAACATTGCAGAGATGAACTGCAAGGAACAAATGTATATTTACACAGTCAGTTATTTTAACGATATTCAAACAATTAATTATGAATTTCAAACAATCTAAAGAACAATAAATGTGCAGATACAAATATCCTCATTATAATTCTTTACTGTAGTATACAAATTACTGTTTCTCTTACCAATATTACTGATTGAGCAACTTTGAATGTGTTTATAATGCAACAAAGCCACACCTAAGTGCAGCTTCGTTTTTTTATAACTAACTCTAATTATTTACTCCTGTCGTAAGCCCGTTGCGGTATCTTAGCTGTTGCTTTACCCATTAAAGAGATATATTTTTTATAGGAAGCCTTAGCATTATCCTTATCATCAAAACCCCATTGGGCATCGCCTAAATTTAAATAAGCACCCGTTCTGTCAGGGGCAAACTTTACAACCTCTAAGAGGATGATCCTGCCCTCATTAAATTGTTCATTTTCTATAAGATTATAAGCCGCATCATTATATGTTGTAACGTTAGCGTTAGATAACGGATTAGCAGCTAAAATATCTGCAATGCTGTAAATATCAAGATCATGAAGTTTTTGCTTGTCCTTTAGGTCTTCTAACGATGCTTTGCCTGAGTTGGGCGTCACTTCCTGGTTACCGAATTTGCTTATAACAGCATCAAAGTCAAAATCCTTTATACTTACTTCTATAGCCTGCGTTGTTTTTAATTCACCATTATAATATGTAACCGTTTTTGATACCCAGCCATCGCCCTGGCTCATAAAATCGATATCTAAACTTTTACTGCCGTTAATGATGGTTAGCGGCAAGTGGTTGCCCTTTATCTGCCTTATTTTTACAATGCTGTTCTCAAAGCAACGCTCGTAAAGCATTTCGTCTTTTGTATTTTTAACCGAAATGCAATCGCCATCCTCTACATACAGTACTTTACTGCCATCGCCTATTTTAAACGAATCGTTTACAACATCGCCCACATCCTTGCCGTCGCTTGTAATACAGTCGCCCTCGCCGCCTTTTACAACCTTTATCTTATCACTATTAGTTTGGTTAACAAAGTAACTTACAACGGCCGGAGAATCGGTGTATTTAGTTTCCCATTGTGCTATGCCCTTATCTTTATTAGCCCATGTAAATTTGTAATACGATTTCTCTTCTTTATCAATAAACAAAATAGTGGCATCGCCCTCCTGTTTGGTATGATCTATTTTAGTATCAACATCTTCCATTACCCCTTTATACATTATGGTTTGAGCCGTTGCAATAATACTTTCGCCATCATAACCGCAGTCTACCAAAACATATTCTGCATTTACTTTTTTAACCCTTAGCCACGCCCCGTGATAATCAGTCCCGGCCTCTTTAGAACTGCATGATAGTAAAATAAAGATTAATAAAAGCGATACTATTTTTTTCATTTTTTATGGTTATTTCTAATTTGTGTTACGGTATAATGATTACCATTGTATACAGTTGTGCCTTTAAGCGAATAGTCAGACAGGTTTAAATACAGCCTGTTGTTTTCGCTCTTGCCTTTGCTTTCGTGGCTGGTCCCCACATCATAAAAGCGATAATACACCCTGCCCTTATCGCATAACTTTGCTACGATAACAATAAAGTGGTCGGTCGTACCTTCGTTGATAGATGCGTTCCTGTAATTAAGGTCGTGGTCTACCCCTACCTGTACAGGGTTGCCTTCTTTTAACTGCAGGTCTAAATATTTTACCCCAATTTTAGATACATTAGTATCTATAAGCAAGGCCGTATGGTCTTTATTCTCCATAGCAGTTTGATACTTACTTAAAGGAGAGGTACTGCTTAACCCGTAAGCGTTAAGGATGGCATCGCAGGTTTTTTTACATGCCGAGTTTTGCTGCTTTTTTGTACCCCATTTAGGGTCAAACTGTGTTTGCCAAGTAACCTTGCCGGATAGGTTAAAATGCTCTGTTTTACAGGTAGGGCACATAACACCGGCCGGTGCAGGTTTAACTGTTTTATTAACGCAGTCCTGCGGATAATTAAATATTTTTTTGAGTTCGCGCCAGGCAGTTTCCCGGTTTACATAACCATTGATAGACGAACTTTTTTTAGCCCCCGGATAGTTAATTAAACGTGCGGTATCAAAAATACTGTCTTTATCTGCGTAGGCATTAATACCGGTTTTCTTCCAGTACCATGCACCGCTATCGGCAGCAATGTTAAGGTCATCGGCAACTTTTTCATAATCAGTAACTACATCTACACCCGACACCTTTTTATAGGCTTCATAGTTTTCCTTCCACGTTAAGTGCTGGAACCCCCTGCCCCTGTATGGATCATATCTAAAGCTATTGATCCCCTTACCTTCGCGGGTTGCCGTAAAATACATAGTTTCTACATACATATTGGCAAGGAAATGTATTTTGCGGGCACAGGTATTAATATCATATTTAGTGAATGCCTTGTTAAGCACCTCGGCAAATTTGGCAAACGTACGGTCTCCCTGCGGCACTTTGGCATAAATATAAAACAGCTTTTCCTGATGGTAATAGGTAATGGTTTTACCCTCGTAAAAAGTAGTATCCCTAATATTCTTAACCATTTTTTTAAGCTCATCGGGTGTTATATCCCTGTTGCAAAAACACTTGCCTTTTTTCTTATTATTTTCTTTATCGCCCGGGTCTTCTACCACACCTTTGCTTGTACCCCTTATATTAAACGGGTCCCAGCTTAGCACATTCTTTACCATAACCGTAAGCTGATCGGCAATTGATGGTTCTTCTGCAGGCTTAGCTGCCGGTTTTGCAGTGGGCTTAGCCGCAGGTTTATTAGCGCTAAGGTTTACTTCCTGATTAGCTATCGCTGCTGTAGAAGATATTACCTTTTTTTTGTTGGCTTCAACCAGCAAATAATATTCGTGCTCGCCGCCTTCGTAAAGATACCCTTTGTTAGAAAGGCGCATTAGCTCCGGCGTTAGGTTTATCTTTTTCTCTACAACACCGCTGTTCTTTAAAACCTTAGCCTCGCCCGACCATAACAGCTGGTTGTTATTAGGGTCGTGCCCTTTATCTGTAAAGGTATCGCGCTCCCAAAGACTAAGCTTTAGGGTATCGCCCGGCATGTTCTCTGTAGTGACCTTAAGCAGGATGCTTTGCCCATATTTAGGCTTTTCTGTTAGAGGCCCGCCCTGGCTGTTTAGTATCTCTGATTTAACAATCTTTTTTTCGCCTAATACCGGCTGTACAATATGCCCCGGTGGCGATTTAGCCTCCGGTTCAAACAAATAGGCTTCTATAAGCAGTTTTTTGCCGTACCACTTTTGCGGAAAACTATAGGTTACTTTTTTCCCGGTTTTTATGGGGCCAACAACTTCTACCCACTTACCGTTCTTAAACTGGAAAAGTTTCCACTTTATACTGGCAGGGTTGGTTACTACCGTACCGGGATGAAAAGAAGCTACCTCATAAAAGTTAGTTTCTCCTATTTTAGGGTTTGCAGGCCCAATAACTTTTGCTACTCCCTTCATAACATTAGGTGTAATTAGGTGTTTCGTCTTCGGCAAACTCTTCCATTTCTACCATGGGGTTTAAAACGCCCATTATGTCCTGGTTGGCTGCTTTGGCGTTTTGTGCCGTAGGCGCGCTTGCCTGGCCATGAAAGGTAATTTTTATACAATCGGGGCCGCCTATGGGGCATGTACCTTTAGAATCCTCTAAAAGTACTTTGCCTTTGTTTTCGAGGGTTACATTTTCATAAAAGCCACTCCATTTATTAACTATAGCCTGACATGGTTTATTACCCGACCCCGATGGCTGTTTCTGGCAGGGGCCAAAGGTATTTTTCTCGAACGTAGGCCCAAGGTCTTTATCTGATGCTATGAGTTTTTTACTCCCTTCGCTATCATTTATAAATTCTTTTTTATGCGATTTAACCATTAGCTTATCCGGCGATGCCCCAAAGTTGCACATACAAATTGCGCCGTGGCATACTATATGTTTTTGTGCCATAATAGTTACATTTTAAGACTCATCATTACTACTAACCTGCTCTATGGTATACAAATACCTCTTGCCAAAATTCAGGAACACGCCATCTATCCTTTTAATTGCCAGTGCACCGTCTAAGGTGTACTTGGTTTCATAAACCTCTATGGGTATGGCACGTTCATCATTATTTTGATTTACAAGCTGTTTGATAATCGTGGCATTGCCATATTCATCAAAATTTCCGTCTTCAGTTATTTCTAAAACAACATCCTCATCATATTCTATATTAAAAAAAGTAAAGCTATCCTTAGCCTTCTTTTGCAACCCATGAAACGGATCGTTATACACCGGAAAGAAATAGTTATTTATAAACGGGTCTTTTTTAAGCTTTGCCAGCAATACATCGGCATCTTTTAAGGTTTCTTCAAACAGCTCCAGATACCTTTCGGCAATCTCGCCGGTGTTTTCTATAAGTAGCTTCTCTTTAACCCCATCCCATTTTTTAAGAATCTCAAAATAATTTTCTATCCCAATGATCTCGTTCCTTACATTTATTTCAAACACGCACCTGCCAAGGGTTTCACGGCATTTTACCGCCATTTCTTCCAGTATGCTTTGCGGCGCTTTATTGTTTACTAAAAAACCGGTAGTTATTACCTCGGCCACACTGCGTCCTAAACTATTTACACTATAAAAAACCTCTGCCCTGTAGGTTATTATCTGCGGCGTTGTATTTTCTATATCTATTATAACTTCTACAGCGTAGGCCTTCCTAAAATCCTTACGGTTAAAAAACAAACAGTTATTGTTAAACGGTACCGGCTGCACTTGTATTGGCATTAAATAGTAATTGTATTATTGGTTGATATTTAGGGTATCGGTAGCGTTTAGCAACACAGCATTTTTATCGTACAATGTAAACTGCCTTACCAGTTTTTTATCTGAGCCCGGTACTTGTCTTAGTAGTACTACCGACAGCTTATTATTATCCTGACCTGTTATCGATCCGCTTTCATTATCCCTTGCCGACTCAAACAGATCCCTTCGTTCATAATCCGTAAGCATTTCTTTTTTGTAAAAAAATATTGTAAGCGATGCGAATTTAGCTACCTCTTTAAAATCGTAATTCTTCTCTACAAAACCATTTAATTTCTCCTGAATTTCGGACTGAGGTACACCATCGGTATCCGATACCTGGTAGTACTGCAACAAATCGGCACGGCTAAAAAGGTTGGGATCTAACCGCTCGCCGGTTAAGAGCTGGCTGTTAAGTTCTTTATCTATAGGCTCAATGGTCATAGTATCTTTGTTTGTGCAACTAATAAAGCTGGCAATTAGTAAGGCTGTTATTGCAAATTTTTTTTTCATTTTGAGAATTAAAATGTGCCGTTTAAAGGGCCAACAATATCTAACTTGGTTATAAAAGGCTTGTAGCCTTTAAAATGCTGCAATACGAACCAGCTGTAAAATATACTCTTATCATATTTTTGGATATCAGGATAATCTAACCCAAAATGGTCGTAATAAATATATTCCAGCTTCATTTCGTAATTACTGCCATTTACCTTATAATCAGTTATATAGATCTGGTAGGCCCATACATCGTTAATAGTAATGCCAAGCCCGCTGAACCAATCGCTGAATTTAGGGTTATCAACCCCATCGCGAACCAGCTTATCGTAAAGCTTTCCTTTACCGTCATCGGTAATTTCAAGATCGGATATTTCGCCTTTCTTTTCTTTAACGTATTCGTCTACAACTTTTTTAACCGCAGCAATAAATGTTTTAGAATTACCGTGGGCTATAACTGCATCGGTAAGATCTTTGTTGGTGTATTCGCCGCCTGAGTTGCTCTTCATCCTATCAACCATTTCTCCGGCAACGGTTTCAATTTTTCCCGAAGAATAAATACCCTGTATCTCGCTTTTAAAGATCCTGAAAAGCTCATCGTCAGATTTATTGCAATATTCCTTAACCTGTTTCATCCTATTATCAGAATCGGCTTTGGCATTATCTGCCCTTGGGGTATCAAACCATCCGTCCTGCGCCTCTAAATTATAGGTCTCATCGTACAGCTGTTTTCGTAGCTTTTCAAAACCTGCAGCATTTTCAGGGTAATCACCGGCAAGCATATCTAAGGCTGTCCCTGTGTTTTCCCTGTTTTTACCTTTTCTTCTCGATCCTTGCAAAACAAGCATAGGGTACCTGCTTTTACCGGTTGCCGAAACACTCACACTCTCGCTGGCTGCTTTAAAATAAGCGTATATCTTTACATTCTTAAATTCAGAATTAACCCTTATACCTACAGTAATTTTCCCATTGGATAATTGGTTGTGTACACCGCCCGCACGTATCTCGGTAATTTCACCATCGTCAATCTTTGCGGCCCATTTTAGCAGCAATACTTCAGATGCGGTGGGCGTTCGGGTTGGTGTAGCCAAATACGAATAGCTCTGGCCCACCCTAATTTCAGAAACCAGCTTGCCGGTCTCATCATATGGACCTTCCAGTTTAGTGATACGTAAATCAGTTAACTGGCCGGGCTGCCCAAAAACAACCCCGTTGTTCCCTTTAATGTTTATAGCTTTACTGGCATTATAAATAATATCCTTACCGGCGTGAAGTGTCTCATTACCCCCGGTAGTTTCAGTTATCTTGCCGCCAACATTACGTATCCTGGTCATTGTTAAAACAGTTTAGCCTTTTCGGCACTATTCATTTTTATCTCTTTTTGAGAATGCTTGGCAATTTCACCCTCAGTACTGGTCTCCATACCTTCTTTGCTATTGGTTAGCCTGTCTTTTTCGGTATGCGACTCTACATTCCCGGCAATATATTCGGTCATATCACCCACAACATTCATCATGCTGCTGCCCCCCACAAAGGTATTTAGCATCATACCTACCGATGTAAATTTATCTATACCGGCACTCTCAATAATATTATTTGCCGCCGATGAATTGATGTCACGGCCCGCCGTCATAGAGATGTTTCCTCCTGCCGTCATTACAATATCATTAGGTGCGCTTACGCTGATGTTGCCCTGCCCATCCATAGACCATGTGTTGCCGCTTGGGTCTTCAATTAGTACGCTGCCCTCATCATCATTAAAGATCATCTTTGTACCCGACCGTGTATGGATAACCTTATTGTTGTTACCCGATGTAGCATAGCCGCTGGCTGCGCTGCCGTTATACATGGCACCGAGCACAAAAGGCTTTTCGGCATTGCCACCCTCAAAACCTATTAAAACCTCTTCGCCAACTTCCGGGATAAAATAAAGTCCTTTACCGCTACCGGAGTGTCCGTTAACCATACGTATCCACGGGGTGTTCTTACCGGCCTCCTGCTGCCATGCAAATGCCACCTGAACCCGGCCAAGCCCGGCGGGATCATCATTATTTACAATTACTGCCGGTTGCGACTCTGCAATAGGTATGCTGTGTACGTTGCCATAAGGCGGTGCTGCTACCGTGTTTGGCACGGCATCAAATGTATTGTGGTAGTTGCCGGACTCATCGCACACGTGCATAATATCGGTAACTATATAACTGCCAAAATTTTGCTCCTGAAGCCCATCCAGCACATTGCCGGTTAACGAAAAAGACGGTTCTTTTATAGTAACCACATCACCAATGCGCAATCCTGTTTCATCAGAATCTCCCTTAGCCGTAACAAGGTCGGCAGCACGTGATTGCAACTGCGTGGTAACCCTGTCAGTAAGGTGTGTTTTAGAATTGCCCTCTTCTACAGCGTTAGAATATAATAAGGTAGAAGTGTTGGGGAACATTTTTTTAGAAGCCTCAAATACCGACTTAGAATATCCCTGCGCCTGGTAGTTGACTTCAAAAGAGCTGGCCTTTTGGGTTTCGCCGTTAGAGGCATCATATCCCATGTACTCAAAGCCAAGCGATTTTGCACGCATTTCTATATTAAAAGAATGCAGTGAGCGGCCATACTCCAGTGTTAATGTTTTAGATTGTGGTGCACCAAAACGAAGTGTTTCGCCATTGTAATACAGCCATTGCCCTTTCTTTTGGGCAAGGCGGCACACAAAGCTAAAATCGCTTTCGGCATATTGCACGGTATAGGGTAATGATGTGTCTTTTTGTACTTCTACCGAAGGTTTAAGGCTATCATCCGGATAAGATTTTAATACCTCTTTTACAACATCGGCCAGAGTGCTGTCGCTAAATGAGCGGGTTGTAGGCGCGCCCTCAAGTAAAATAGTAGGACTGTAACCATTAATTATAATACCACCCGATGCCCCTGCGGTCCTTACCAGTTGCGCTTCGGTAATAATACCGTTAAACACTAAAGGCGACTGTGTGGACATGCTGGTGGGCGTAATATCAATTTTAACAGGCTGCCCTATATAGCCCTGGGCTTTATCTATAGCCTGGTCTACAAACTCTTTAGGCAGCGGCTGCAACAGCGAAAACCTGTGGTGGGTATGTACCTTTTGGTCTATTACAAGCCTCGAAAAACGTGTTAGTGTTTCTCCTGCTATCTGTATCTTTATTTGTGTGCTTATTGGCATAGCATTATATTTTTATGAACCTGTGGCATACGCCCCGTACAGTTCAATGAGATTAATTAACCTTAGCAACATTTAATTTTTCCTGTGCCCTTTTATAGTCCGGTTGCAGGGAGAGGGCTTTATTGTAAGCCTCTACTGCCGCCGGCTTATTGTTTAACTGCAATTGCAAATCGCCTAAATTGGTGGCAATAAGTGCACTCTCGGGCTTATTTTTAAGGGCTGTAGTGTAGGCCTCTACAGCTTCTTTATCTTTGTTAAGGGCGTGCAATAATGCCCCTTTATAATTGTAGCCTATACTCCATTGTGGGAAACGGCTGTTTAGTTCCTGTATTGTAAGCAATGCCTCTGCATGCATGCCGGCATCGGCTTGGGCCCCTGCTTTATTAATATAAAACCATTTGTTATCAGGATTTAGCTTAATGGCATCACTAAATGCTTTTATTGACTGCTTTGAATCGCCCGTTTTTGCAAGCATCTTGCCTTTAAAATTCTTTATGTCGGCATTTTTTGGGTCTATGCTGTCCAGCTTATTAGCAAAGCGTAGCGCCGCTTTATAATCTTTATTTCGTATGGCTTGTGCAGCCTGTTTGTTTACCTCTTTAACAGCATCTGGAAATGTTTTTATCCTGGCCGAAAGCTGCATGTTCTCTTCTTTAATTTCGCTGAGGTATACATCATCAAAATCCTGCTGCGTAAAGCCCTCCTCCTGAGCGGCCATAACCACAGGAAAAAGTACCAATAACAACACTATACGTAAACCTTTCAGCATTTTTTTACCAGTTAGGGTAATCGTTTAAATTATCTATAGGCGCAAATTTGTAAGTCTCCTTGTAATAATCTGTAAAATATTTATCTTCAAATTTCCCTTTTCCATCAATAGTGGCTTTTACTATAACTAATTGTTCATTAGCTATATAACCGTACTTGTATTCAAACTGCTTTACAGGATGTGCCTGCAAGCTTTGTATCACTATTTTTTCGCCTTGAAGCTTATAATAGGCCTCAAATAAAGTTTTATCACTATTATCCGATGCAGCTTTTACTGTCTCAATATATTGCTGGTTAGTGCTAATCTTATTATCAGGGTCTACCACTAAGTTACACTGTCCGGTGTTGTAAAATCTGTAAAACTTATGCACATCAGGCTTTTTGGTAGTATCTCCGTTTGCATCAGTCCATATACTTTCTAAAACGTAAACACCATTGGTTTTTAAGGGTGCATCGGGCTGTAGCCTGAAGTTCTCATCATAAAAAGTATAGTCTCCTTTACTAAAATGCTTTGCAGCGCACGAAAAAAACAACCCTACCAAAATAACCATGGTATACTTTTTCATTTAAAACCCTTTTTGCATTTTTGGCGTAACCTGAAACTCCCAATAGTTGGGCCTTTCTGACGGTATAAGGTGAAAGTTAATGGCACGGTGTATAATTTCCTGAGAATACATATGCCCTGCACCCAACCCATTTACACCAAAATTTCCCTCGGGAGTATGGCCCCTAAACGAGGTGCGCCCCTGGTTAAGGTCAAACGAATGCATATTGGCATCCCACGGGGTATTATTCCGGCTTCGCTTTAAAAAATCAGAATCTACTTCTGTGGCCGTAGTAGGCGTATAATCAAATGCGCGTGATGATGTCCTTTCAAACCAATTACCTGTATTTGTCTTATTAAAACTTTCAAGACTTTGCTCTGCGGCCAGTCTGTCGGTTTCACTAAAAGAATCGGTATCGGCTGTAAACACGTCACTGGCAATTATAAGCTGGTACGGACTGTTCTTTGCGCCAAAGGTAAAATTGCCGCCGCCTGTCCACCAACGGTCATAACCATCAGCTATGCCTATTTTTTTAAAAGCACCAAAGTCGTTATAGGTTTGGAAACTAAAATCGCCTGCGCGGAGCTGTACAAAGCCTACATGTTGGTTCCTGCCGCTGTTGTTTAGGATAAGGTTGGTACCAATGGTTGCCGAGTATTGAAAACGGTCTTCCATACCGGTACCGCTATCTACATGCAGCGGGTAAACACTCATGGGGTTGCCCCGGCCTGAGCCTGCGGTTATCTTGCCGGTAAAAACGGTATCGTAATTCATTTTACTGCTGTTAGACAACGTGCCTATACCACCATTGTAAAAGTTAACCGAGAAATTTACACCCGGCTGTACCGAATTGATACGCTTACTGATGCCAATGCCCGCGGTACCACTCATGTAGGGTTTACCCCCACCAAAGTGCCAGCTTAAGCCTGCAAAAAAATTAGTTTCTAATTCGTCCATAGCCCTTAGAATTTGAGAGGCCAGTTCCTTGCAAACTGAGACCCGTTCATGTTGATCTCTTTTGCAGATATAACTACCTCAATTTTCATAGACATTGTGTTGTAGGCAACAAAAACCTCGTCGTACCTAATACAGTAACCTTCCTTAAACTGCAGTTCGCGCATTTTAGAAATCGCATCCCTCCTGTAAAAGGTTAGTTTGCCATTTTTAGTTTGAGAATTGCTTACCATCCAGTCAAAAAGCATGGTGCTTTTTGTAGACTCAATAACTACACGAATTTTTCCGCCTGCGGGATCTGCCGATGGTTTACCGCTTTTATCGGTATCCTGGCCAAGAGTGCATTGAAATTCCAACACATTCATAACCTCCCCATCTATTTCAAGCTTTGCTAAAAATGACATATATAAATGGTTTAAATTAAAACAATAACTAACAATAATAAAGGGGATGATTTGCAAACCAAACCCTTTATTATTAGTTTAAATAAGTAAATTGTAATTTAATTACACCCATTCATTTACGTGCTCGCCGCCACCGCATGAAAGTTCTTTTGCAGATATTGTAAAGGTTTCTGTAAGCGGGCTGCCGTCTGCAGCGTTAAAACTTTCTTTGTAGTTAACCAGATAACCTTCTTTAAAGTTCATTTCTTTCAGTTTCGCGTCAGTATCACGCTTAACGTACTGGATTGAACCATCTTTTCTTTCGAAGTTATTGGTCATCCATTCAAAGAAGAATGAATCGCCTGTAGACTCTACAGTAAGATCGATAGTTCCGCCACGGGTTACTGATGATGGGCGGCCGGTTGCGTCTATTTCCTGGTGAAGATTGTACGATGCGTTAAGAATGTTTAATTCTTTTCCGCCAACTTTTAGTTTTGATTTGAATGACATAATAAAATATTTAAAGTTTATAATTTAATAAGGAAGTTGGAAGTAAGTAGGGTGATTTATTATGTGCTATCTTATATCTAATTTACGTAATTATTTTGATACAATCTCATTTATATACGTTAAATTATTGTAAATGTGTTGTTTAATTATTTATTAACTGAATTTAATTCAAAAAATGCGCGTTTTAATTTTCCGCATATTCGGTATCCCATTCGTTACCGTCATCGCCTTTTTGCCCATCCATTTTAATTAAGAAGTTCTTGGCCGGGAAGTAAGGCTTTAATCGGATATCAAGAAAAATCCTGTCTTTCTGGTTAGGGTCCTGCTCAAATCTTTTAACCTCAAAATCTTCGATTAATTTATCAGGCCCAGTAACATTATCAAGGAATTTTACCACCTGGTTTAATATCTCTTTACGTGTTTTTGCGTTAAAATTCTCAAAAGCACGCCTGTTTAAAAAGTCCATTAATACTTTAGTAACATAATCAAACACACGAACTACCGAGTAGGTTTGCAGCCCAAGGTTATCGCCATTAAAGAGCGTTTTGCCAGAGAACGCCATTACTTTGCCATACTCGTTAACCATAGGTATAAGCCCAAGGTTCTCTAAGTTGGCTATCTCGCTCTTTTTAAGGTCGAATTTTACACCATCTACCTCGTTAATACCACCAAATTTTTTACCGGCAGTAACCTGAGACATTAGTGTATTATATATTTTACCGGCAAGCGCTGTAGATGGCGGAACGTAAAGGTGATCCTCCTCGTCTATCTCATCATGTTTGCCCCTGCCCACAAGCCAGTTACATGCCATCATAACGTTAGAACGGAACGTATCGCCACCTGTAAGGTTAGCCGACTCGAACATTTCCATAACATCATCCGGTTCATCAAGGTGCTGAAAATCGGTAATAAGCATTACTTTGTTATCATAAGCTATTTTACCCCATTTCTCAATTACTTTATTAGAGCCAAGATAACCCGGTATAACCAGTAATGAGTAATTTTGCCTAAGGTCTAAACGGTCGTAACCATTTACAAGCTCTTCCTGTATATTATCTATAAAGCGTGAGTTGTCAAGGTCTTTTAACTGATCCAGCTCGGCATTCATTATCGAGATATTTTTAAGCTTGCTGGCCTCGGTATTTTTGTAAAATAACGATAGTGTGCGGTAGCTTTCTTCCAGCTCGCGCGATTCTGCCACGGCCGCAGCGAGGTTTTTCTTTAGGGCTGCCTCTGTATCCTCTGATTTTTTTGTAGTTTCTGCCACAAGGTCCAAAAGATTATCAGATGCCTTTAACGACTCTGCCCAAAGTTTTAGCACCGTTTTTAGTTCGGCGCGCTCGGCTTTTTTGCTTGATTCGCTTAAAAATATATTTTTACGTGCTTTACGCTCAGGGTTTAAATTCTGCACGCCTTCTATAGCGCCCTCTAAAAGGTCGAAACCACCGTACTGAATAAATGAATCTAAGCTTTGCTCAAGGGTTGCAGGAGCTAATGTTTTAGTCTCCTGTATATTGTTTATTGATGCCTTAGCACCTTCCTGATTTATCATAATGCTAATTATTTATCGGTTTGTTCTATCTCTTTAATCAGTGTTTCTATCGCATCAATAATAGATTGTTTTGCTTCCGGGTTCTGTAAGGCAAGCTTTAACACCTTGTTGGTTTTAAGCTGCTTTATCATTTTTTGGTACTGCTCATTCTTGGTTTTTAGGTCTAACAGGAAAGGGCTTTGCGCCGTAAGGCCTTTTATAGAGAAATCGCCTACGTTTTTAAAAGCAAGCTCTTCTCTTGTAATGTGGCCGTTGTTATCTTCAAAAGCTACTTTAACCTTAGGGTTATAGTGCTCAAAGACCTCGTCCATCGTTTCCAGGCCTGTAACAATTTCCGGCCTTGCAGGCGTATTAGGAGTAAGTTTTTGCGCTATAAGTGTTTTGTTTTGAGGGATCTCCAGTATACTCTCCTGCCCTTCCTGCCTTACCTCGTTACCGCCAATACCGTAACTATTTGAAAATGAATTTGCCATTGTATCTTGTATTAATATTTATAAAAAGGTTAGTTTAAAAAAGGCCCTTAAACTTGTAGTTTATCTTAATCATTGTTACACAACCGTCGGCATCCCTTACAAGGCCTATACTCCTGATCTTTATCGATTTTTTACGGATGTCTTTATCCAGTGATTCCAGCGTTATTACCTTGCCTTTTTTAAGCTCTACCAAAGGCAGGGCATCGCTGCAAAAATATCGTGTAAGGTTTTGGTAGGTTAGTTTGTCTTCTGCCACACCCATTATCAGGCCTTCCAGCTTAACCTCGTTAATTCCGGGTATCTCGGCACTGCGCTTAGGGGCATCGGGCACGTTGCTGTAATATTCTTCAACGGGGTCTACCCTAACGCTGTTGCGGCGTTTTATCCTTTCAGAAACGATATCCTTTGGCTGTTTTTTAATAGGCAGCACAGTGATTTTTGCAAACTGAACATTTTTAACATCGCCGTTTACCACTAACGATACCACCTTTTCTCCCGGTGTACGGTACGTGTAAGTAGGGTTTTTATCTATCGAGTTTATTTTAGAGCTGTCCTCAAAACGCCACTCCCACGAGGTGGCATTAGCAGTAGAATCTTTAAACTGTATCTGCTCGCCTTCTTTAACCACTTTAGGGGCAAAAAATTTGGGCAATATTGCTGTGTTTACCACATTAACCCTTGGCACAATAGTAATCGTTTTTTCTACGTTACAGGTGTTGTTTATAACCAGCCTTACTTTGTATTTACCAGGGCCGGAAAACGCATGTCCAACTTTAGAGCGGTACGATACCGGAGTACCGTCATTAAAGCTCCATGTCCACTCATAACCCGTATCAGAAATATCAGAAAATGTAATCAGTTCGCCGGCTTTAAAAGATGGTGCATCTATCTTAAAATCGTTAACAGTACAATTGCTGGCGCTGTTCATTTTAAAGGCAAGCAAAACACCCGACAATAGTAATAGTCCTCCCATAAAGAGTAAAACTTTTAAGTCAAAATGAGTTTTTATTTGCGGTCCCTTATTCATTTAAATTCTGAGTATTTCATTTAAATTGTAGGTAATTGTTTAACATAAGTACAATTACTCTTTGGTAAAACTGCTAATTATGTAACAAAACAAAGATTTAAATTTTAATGTAGGCTGCACTTTAACAAACATTTTTGTCAAAATTAACATAGCTTATTAATGCTTCAAAACCAAGCAATTAGAGAACGTTAAATTCGTTTTAATAAAAAGTTAAAAGCAATTGATTAACATAAAAACGTACTAATTTAACATCACAATTGTAGTCTGAACCAAAATTCAGGATGTTATTTTTGAAAGTAAAAACCTATAATAGTTACTTTCTGAATAGTGTTTAAATGATAAGCCTTAATAGTAAAATTTAGTAATTAATGTTTAAAAAAACAGTATTGGTTGTAATGACGGCAATGTGGGCAATGGGGTGCCAGAGTAAGAAAGAATTTGTAATAACTGATGAGCAGGTAGCGACGGAATCTACCCTTAAAAAAGACAAATCAGGCAAGCCAATATATAGTACAACCCTTACAGATAATGACAAGCAGTATTTTGCAAAAAAGCTGGCTGTTACAGAGCCCCAGATATACAATGTTAAGCTGTATAATTTTATTAAAGCCTGGGAAGGCACGCCCTATATTTATGGCGGTACTACCCGAAACGGAATAGACTGTTCTGCCCTTATGAGAGAGCTTTACAGCTATGTGTATGGCAAAAACCTATCGGGCACGGCATCTGACATTGCAATGGATAAAAAAATTGAATTGTTTAAGCAAACTGAGAACCTTAGGGAAGGCGACCTTGTTTTTTTTAGGATTACCGATGAAAAAATCATAACGCATGTAGGCATCTATTTACAGAACGACCGTTTTTTTTCGGCTAACCGGTATGGAGGAACCGAAATTTCGAGCTTACAAAAGCCGTATTGGGAAAAAAACTTTATTACTGCAGGACGCTTTGCGCAATAGTGCCATGGATATTAACCCATTTTTAACCGAAAACTTTAAGCATCTCACTCCGTTTGATGTAAGGGCAGAACTTTTGTTTGATGCCCTAATTAAATATGGCAGTGACGATGCAGATATTGTTATAAAAAATAGCGGGCTGTTTTTTAGAAAGTACAGCAAGGACATTTTAAATGTTACTAACGATATTAACGACCCCGATATTTTAAACATTGCCGTAAGCCGCGACAGCATTTATGATATAATGCCCGAGAGCCTTACCCACAATTACCGCGGTAATGATGAGCGCGAAGACCCCGTGCAGGAATTTAAAAAAAGAAAGCGCGAAGAAAAGGAAGCGCGACATTTTTACAATCCGTTGGAAAATGAATTGTTTCGCTTTAGGCATGATATAGAAAAATACGAGTCGCATTTTTTTGCTTCTATGAACACTGGTGGCGTTGCCGATATCATAAGGATCATACTGGGTGTAGATGCCATTATTCCCGATGTATTGGTAGTTAAACTGTTTTATGCCTTTATGAAACAAAAAAGCAGCAATAATCAGGACATAGTCCACATTTGCAGTATCCTGCAAAGCATACTTTTAGAGGAGGTTACTTATAAAACATCTAACATTAAACTGGAACGCGTTTATGATGTTGAAAACCAGAATGCCGACATGATAATGGGTATTAACACTACGCTGGAAAGCAGCGAGAACATTTTTTTAAAAAAATACGATTTTAAAATTGGCCCATTGGCAAACCCCGATAACTTGCCGTATTATTTTAATGGCCAGGTACTTGAGGCGTTCTTAAATACATTTTTTAATTTATTTATTCCTTTTCATGCGCAGTTTAGCTTTATTATTTCTTTAAACCACGAAGATGAGCTGTTTAGCATGGACGATACACTTTATAAATCCAGATTAGGAATTTCAACAGTATTATAATAATGACAAAATATTTAAACCAGATAGGTGGCGGCCAAATTTTAGTGTACATCGTGCTTATTATTGCCATTGCAATGATGATGTGCGTATTTATAGGCATGAAGGCCCCTGTGTTTAGGCAGGAAAAGAAAAAGTATTTTATCTATATAGTTATTCAGGGACTGGTTTTTTTAATATTCGGGGCTATTTTATACAATTTAAAAGGTACAACGCTACCCAACCGTTTTATATCATTACAAGTATACATGCTGGCGGCAGGTGCGGTTCACTTAACCTTTTACCGCCTGTATTTTAAAAAATTTGAGGCTAAGGCTATTTATAAAGAACTGGCAATAGCTATAGTTTCGGCTGTATTTTTAGTGGCGTTTATAGTCATGATAGTAAGCCATTTCCGCGAGTTAGAATATGTATTTTACCTAACCGGCGCTGCTTTTGCCTTTATTGTACCTACTTTTTGCTACGTACTTTTTGAAACAGCTGTATCTATACCCGCCAAACTGCACAAGCGCTGGTTTTACCCTGTTAGCGGCAGGTATCCGGCCCCTCAGATATCAGACATGCGCAACGTTATAATCGTAAACCTTATCTTCCAGAAAAAGGCTAACGAAAAACAGATCATCAACTTTAAGGTTAAGGCCCCGCGCGCGTTTGAATTTGGCAAGCTGTTCTATTATTTTATAAATGATTATAACGAGAAAAATCCTAACAGCAGGATACACTTTGTAGATGATGCCAATGAGCCCTACGGTTGGTATTTTTATACCAAGCCGAAATGGTTTGGATCATCGGAATATATTGACCCTGAACTTGCTGTAGACACCAACAATATTAAAGACGGAGAAACAATAATTTGCCAACGTATATAAACCAACAATAATGGCTGAAAATATAACACACTTTCCGGTTAACTGGATAGACGGAATGAAGATTAACAAAAACCATTTTGTTACCCTTCAGGATAATATAGAAGATATGGTTAGGGATGCCCGAAATATTGGCGTTAATAACCTTAATTATGGCCTGTTAACCACAAACCTTACAAGGCCTTTTCAGTATGCTATATCTATAGATGCGCATAACGAGCTTAGCGTTACCATTAAATTTTTAAAAGCGGTTACCCCTGGCGGCGGCCGTATAGAAATTACCGACTACACCGGCGAGTTTAGCGAAAAAATAGAGCTTAGCGATTTTGATTTTAGGGAAAGCACCTATTACCTGCTGTTAAATATAGACCCGTATCAAAGGATACCTTCCGGCGAGCAGAACATGGAGGAAGTTCCACCACGTTTTCCCAATGCCCTCCCACGCTATTTTTTAACCAGCGTTGTAGAGGCCGAGGTTAACCAGAACAATATCGGGAGCATGCAGTTTCCGCTGGCAAAATTCAGGTCGGTTTCGGGTAGTTTTGAGATCGTGACCGATTTTATACCCCCTGCACTAACCGTAAACAGCCATCCGCAACTTGTAAACCTTTTCGAAAATTACGAGGCATTCTTTAAGCAGCTGGAAATTAACGCGGTACAGATATCTCAAAAAATACGTTTCAGGAACAATACCCAGGATGAAAACCTTATTGCCAATATGGTTTTTGAAGCCTGCGGCAGGATCATGATGTTTACCGGGCAGCATATTAACCAAAACAAATGGATAAGCTTTAGCATGAGGCCTATGGAGGTTTTAAATAATGTTGTAAGCCTTGCCAGGATTATAAAAAACACCTTTGACTCCTTTAGTGGTGATGGTAAGGAGATGCTTTTCAACTATTTCTCCGAGTGGACGGATACCACCAGTGGTGATTACGAGCGGCTGTTCTCTGAAACCATTAATATAAAATACCGCGCTTTTGATATTGCCCCTGTGGTTACACAGGTTAATGCCTTTATTACTAAATCAGAATACCTGTTTAATATCCTTAATCAGCTGGATTATATTGGCAAAAAACGCGATACGGGCATTTTTGTAAATGAAAATGTGGTGCAGAACGATAAGACCGCCCGCGGTTTCTTTGGCAATTCCGATAATAATAACGATAACAACTCTTCATTTTCTTTTTTAGCTGAATAGAAAAATACAACATCATGGATATCTTAAATAAAAAAGAACGCCTTTCGGCATTTTTACTGTTCCTTTTAATGTTTGTTATAACAACGGGGGTATTAATTGCCGCCCTGTTCTATAATTTTAAACTCCCCTTAAAAGAGAATGAGTTATTAAAGCAGGAAAACGATAAGATAACTGAGCAGTTTGCATTCCAGAAACAGTTTTCGGAAAAAGTAGAAGAGATAACCACGATGGTAGACTCGCTGGATAAGGCGCCCGAGAGTTTTCAGTTTATAGAGCAAAAAATAAATTTTGAGCTGGTAGAACTAAACGAAAAGATACCTGCCGATACCGACCAGGAACTTAAAGTGTACGATAACACCATACTAATAATCAAGAACCTTGTAAATGCTAAAAAAGCGCTTTTGCAGGTTAACGATTCTAAAAAGGAAATAGACCTTCTTAACAACCAGATAAAATCGTATGAGGAAGAAAATAAAGACCTTATACGAGACCTTGAACTGGCAAGGCAACTTAACCGCAGGCCTTAACCAACACCTTGATTATGATTACAGAAGATATAGTTCAGGCCGTATACATTGCCAAGCAACTGGCTAAAACCAATACTAATGCAAAGTATTATCCGGCGCATTTGCTTAAGGCGCTGCTTAATCCGCAATTTAATTTTTTAAAAGAAATGGATGCAGCAGGCATCGATGTTTTTTATTTAGATGAGTGGGCAGATATCCGCATTAGCGAATACCCTAAAGCACCCCGCCCTACCGATAATGCCGAACCCGATGGCAGCGTAACAACGGTTCTTGATGAAGCCGAAGAACTTGCCGGCAAAGGTGGTAAGGATGTAGATTTTGCATCGGTTTTAAGCGCACTTGTAACTCCGGGTGTTGGTTTTTCACACGATCAGTTAAAGTCGCTGCCTTTATCTGCAAACGATATTACAAAAGCATTTGGCGCAGGTCAGGACAGCCCTAAGCCAACTGCTGCATCTAAAACAGGTACTGCGGGCAGTACATCTGTAATAGATAAATACTGCACCAACAAATTACAACATTACAAAGAGACCCCTGCTGCCAATATTATAGGCCGTGACGAGGAGCTTAAGATAGTTACAGAGGTTTTAAGCCGAAAGCTTAAACCACACGTTATAATAATTGGCGAAACAGGCGTAGGTAAATCTACCCTTGTAGAGGGCTTTTGCAATAAAATTGCCAATAAAACCACGCTTACCGCTTTTAATAACGCGATTGTTTTTGAACTCAATACAGGTTCTTTATTTGCCGGTGCCTCTTATAAGGGTGAGGTAGAAGACCGCCTGCAAAAGCTTTTTAACGAGCTGCGCAATTACGAAAAGCCCGTACTGTTTATAGATGATATTCACGAACTTTTTGATGCCAATCAGGGGTCGGGTATTGCAGGTATTATTAAGTCGGAACTTTCTAAAGGCATCATAACCTTTATTGGGGCGACAACTACAGAGAAATTCAGGAAAACGCTGGCAAAAGACGATGCACTTTCCCGCAGGTTTGAAACACTGGAAATAAGCGAGCCATCACAGGATATGGCGCTACGCATGATTAAAAACATCGTTAATCACTATCAGGACCACCACAACTTTACGATAGACGAGGAAGGCTTAAAAGAAGCAATACGCCTATCTAAACGCTACCTTAAAGAGAAATCATTGCCGGATTCGGCGCTTGATCTTATAGACCGTACAATGTCATCTTTAAAAGTAGCAAAAGAAACTATTGGCAAAGATTTACCCAACCTGCAAAAGCAGGTCGAAGAACTGCAAAACGTTACGGATGCAACCGAACTGGATGAAAAAACCATTTGGCTGCACAGCGATATACAGGGCAAAACCGGTAAGTTTTTAGAGGATTCTGAAAGCTCTTCAAGCGATTTTACACTGCTAGATTCAACCGAAAGGTTATCCCATTTACAGCAAATGCTGGAAAAATTAGAAACTATGAATGGCGAGGACAACGTTGTATTGCCGGCGCATTTATCTATAGTGGTATCGGGTATTACGGGCATCCCCGCAGGCAAGGTAAAATCAGACGAGCGTGAAAGGCTGCTTGATATAGAGAACACTTTAAAGCAACGCGTTATTGGGCAGGACCATGCCGTAAGAGTAGTTGCAGACGCCATTTTAGAGTCGCGCTCGGGCTTAACAAAACCGGGTCAGCCCATAGGGTCGTTTTTCTTTTTAGGCCCCACAGGAACCGGAAAAACAGAGCTTGCCAAATCACTGGCTGATTTTCTTTTTGGCGATGAAAATGCCATTATAAGGCTGGACATGTCAGAGTTTAAAGAAGAGCACTCGGCGGCATTATTATATGGTGCACCTCCGGGATATGTAGGCTACGAAGAAGGCGGGCTACTGGTAAATAAGATCAGGCAAAAGCCCTACTCTATTGTTTTATTTGATGAGATTGAAAAAGCCCATAAGTCGGTTTTTGATGTATTCCTGCAAATATTAGATGAGGGCAAGCTGCACGACAGGCTGGGCAAAGAGGGCGATTTTTCTAACGCAGTAATACTGTTTACCTCAAACATCGGGTCGGATTATATAGTGCAGTCGTTTGAGAAGGATATCATACCAAAATCTAACGACCTGATACAATTAATGGCAGGGCACTTTAGGCCGGAATTCCTGGGCCGCCTTACCGAAATTATTCCGTTTGCACCTATCAGCAAAAGCAGCGTATCGAGGATATTTAACATCCACCTTAAAAAAGAACTGGTACAACTGCTGGAAAAACTGGATATACAACTGGAAATTAACGAGGCCGACAGGGAACTCATTGCTTTAAAAGGCTTTAGTCCGCAATATGGTGCCAGGCCCATTAAAGGTAATATTCGCAACCAGTTAAAAAGGCCGCTTTCACGGATGATCATAGCCAACGAGCTAAAAAAAGGAGATACGGTAAAGGTTAGCCTTGATGAAAACGAAGAGATAAAATTTGAGATACACCACCATGAAGGATCTTTATTATAAAATACCTATTGATTTTAAAGCGCTTTCGGCGGGGCAAAACCTGCGTAAGGTAACTATAGAAGAGTCGCTTGCGCAGTATATATCGCTTATTATTACCACCATTTTTGGGGAGTATAAGTACGATACCGATTTTGGAACCATTATTTGGGAAACCGACTTTAACCTGCTGGCCAACGCCAACCAGTTGAAAGACATGATTAAAGAATCGGTACATGAAAAGGTAAAGCATTACGAGCACCGCCTTACAGTGACCGATGTTACCCTTACCGTAAGCGAATATACTGTTAGCTATACCAAGAACATCAGGGTAAAAAAACGCCTTGATATTGTAGTGTATGGCATTATAAACAAAACCAACCAACCCTATTATTACAAGAGCTCTTATTTTTTAGCGCCTTTTTCCTTTAAATAATTCACAATGAACCAACTATCAAAAGACCAGATAAAGGACAGATTGCTTAAGCGCGCCGCCAAACAATGGGGGTATACTGATATTGAACTCGAAAATGTGTTTGACCCCATTGTAAACCTGCTCTTTGATGTTTGCGCCAAAGAACTGGAAAAAATAAGCAACGAAATATTTTCCAGCAGGAGAAGGATGACCGAACGCCTTGTAGATATACTTACACCTACAGCATCGGCCAAGGCAACTCCGGCAAGGGCTATCTTAAAGGCTTACCCTATTGAGAACGAGGCTACCTTAAATAACTATCATCAGTTTTACATCCAAAAAAAGGAAACCAACCCCTATAATCCTACCGAAAGTGTTATAAAAAACTACTTTTTTGGGCCAACCATCCCTGTAAAGCTTACCCGCAACAAACTGAGCTATGTTGTGCTGCCTACCGGCGTTATGGAGATTGCCAAAGAGCAGTTTAAAGAATCGATTAATGCCAATAATTTTATTAACCCTACGCCGCACGGCATTATATGGTTGGGTATTAAGCACCAGGGCGAAGACATTATTAAAGACCTGATGTTTTATTTTTACCTAAAAAATATTAACAACAGGAATACGTTTTTCCACTTTTTGCCTAAGGCCAAATGGTTCTTTAACGATTATCAGCTGGAAACCGCTCAGGGCTATAATAACGACCATAACCACGCCGGCGATGCCAGCGAATTATTCAGGGAAGATTTTTACCATATAGAAAAAACACAGGAGCAGGTAAACGACTTTTACAGCCGTAACTTTATTACTATAAAGAATATTATTAACCTCACCGATGCTGATTACACCATGCCGCAGGAACTGCGCGGCATCCTGGTACCGGAAGATTTTAAACGCATGGCCGATGAAAAACTACTTTGGCTACGCGTAGAATTCCCCAATGTAATTGGTGGCGACATATTATCTGAGATCTATTGCGCCAACAACTGTTTCCCTGTTATAAATAAGAAATTGAATGAGATACAGGGCAGTATAAAAAACCTGTTAAATATCTATCCGTTAAGCCTTAACGAAGATTTCTTTTTAGAGCTTTTTTCGGTTGCCGATGATAAGAACAAAGAATTTGATATTGTAAAAAACAGCGAGACCCAAAAAGACGATGATTTTGCCTACCTGAGGTTTGGCGGTATTGCCCGTTTTGATGAGCGCAACGCTACCGAAGAGATTAACTACCTTATAGACCTTATTAGAGATGAGGCTGCGGCATTTTCCAGGCTTGGCAACGATTTTACCGATACTAACCTAAAAGAGATCAACCAGGTAATATCCAGGTTTAGGAATAAGCTCTCGCAAACCGGAATGCAGAATATTAATAACCCGTATTTGGTACTCAATACCAAGAACAGTACAGAAAAAGGCAACCTTTTTGTAAAATACTGGACCACCAATGGCGAAAAGGCCAACAATATAAACACTTTTTCGAGGCTTGTACTGCACAAAGGCAGCGACTTTGAGAAAGATAACATAGTACTTTTATCTACAACGCAGGGCGGTAAAGACGAGCTTTCTAACTCTGATAAGATATATGCTTTTAGAGAAAATTTGGTATCTAACCAAAGGGTGGTTACAAGACAGGACATTATTATTTTATGCAAGAATCATTTTGGCGATGCCATAACTACTATAGAAGTTAAAAACGGCATACAAACCAGCCTTGATGATAACGTGGGCTATACCCCTACCATTGATATTTACATTAAAAAGAAAGACCCGGCTTATTACAACGAAGAAGAATGGTACTTTTTAAGCGAAGACCTGAAACTTATGATAGAAAAAAAGGCTATAAACATTGTGCCTTTCAGGATTATATTTAATTAGATATTTTCCTCAAAAGATTTTCTTTTACGCCATTAAACCACTCATCGCGCAGTATGCTTAATAGTATAGTATCTCTGCGCGTGCCGTCATGCCGAAATATATGGTTACGCATAACACCTTCAACAGTGCAGCCTATGCTTTTCATGGCAGCAATACTTCTTACGTTGTCGTTATCAGCCCTAAACTCCACACGTTCTACTTGTAAGGTTTCAAAAGCATATTGCAATAACAAAAACTTACAATGCTTGTTTAACCCTGTGCCATGAAAACGCCCGCCATACCATGTATAACCCAATTGCAGCGTTTTTTGATTCGGCTGTATATCATAGAAGCGCGTTGTACCGGCATATTCATTAGTACGCTTATCAAAAATAATAAAAGGATATTCGGTTTTAGTGTCCTTCCTCTGTAGTGCCTGATCAATATAATTAGTAAGGTTCTCCCTGCCTGTAGTAGGTACCGATGAATACTTATAAAGCTCAGGCTCATTTTCGGCAAATTCTATTAAGTTTTCAATGTCGCCTGCCTGCAACGGCCTTAAATAAGCAACGTTATCTTCCAAAATAATATCATGTTCTAAATGGGTTTCCATGTTCACTTTTTAATCAAATATAACGGTTAATACTCAAAGCAAAGTACGCTAAAGTATAAGACGCCATCTTTAATAAAAACTTATATTTGTTAGTTAATGAATATTGCAAAACATGATTTATGGATTATGAGAAATTTATTTTCTGTCTTGAGGCCGTGCCCGATACAGAGATAAACACCACTACCGAAACACTTGAAAATTTAGAACAATTAGCTTTTGAACAAGGTATTGATAGCATTTATAAAACCTGCGATACCATCGAGGGTCTGGAGGAAAGTTTAAATACACTTCTGTATGACGATCATAATTTTAAAAATTATGAAATTATATATCTTATTATGCAGGGAGAAAGCAATAACATTTGCCTTAACGGATATTATTACAGCCTGGAAGAAATAGCCGAGATTTTTGAAGGCAGGATGAAGGGCAAGATATTGCACTTTGCAAATGCTAAAGTGTTAGACTTAACTGAGGAAGAGGCACAATACTTTTTAGATATTACCGGCGCAAAGGCAATTTCAGGTTATGGCGATGCCTACAGCAACATAACCAGCAGTAACCTTGATAAAGCCTTCTTTAGCTTATTTGAGGATGAAGATGATATAATAGAAATTGTAGAAGAATTGCACCAAAAGCATTACACCCTGTGTAAGTTGCTTGACTTCAGGCTATATTACTAGTACATACTTATATAAACACAAAAGCGGGAGATTTTAAAATCTCCCGCTTTTGTGTAAAAAGACAATAACTAATTGTTATACAGTCTCTTCTTTTATAAATTCTCCATTGCTCTTAAAATAGGCAGCAACATCTTTACCATCTTTTGTTAGTACCAGTTTGTACTGGCTACCGTCTTCGGCTACCATTGCCTCAACAAGAGAAAAGCCTTCATATTTTTTAACTGCCGGCCTTAGCACATCTATTGCAATTTCCGATTGTGCGATCTTTTTAAAACCTTCATCGGCTGAAGCGGTTGCTGTAGTAGCATCAGTTGCTGTTGCTGCTGGCTGTGTTTGCGGCGTTACAGCTTGTTGTGGTGCTGTTTGCGTGGTTTGCGCCGGAGCAGTTGTTGTATTAGTATTCTGTTCTGGTGTCTGTGCGAAAGTTGCTATTGACAACATTAATGCGGCTGATAGAAATAAATTTTTCATGACGTATTTATATTTATTGTTATACTAATACATATGAAATAACCATACCAATACATAAAACTATCCTTTTACGCGATTAAATAATTAAAAAACAGCAATTTACATATTTTACCTATATATGAAAAACTGTGGAAGTCTACACAAAATGTAGAAAAGTCTACAATAAATGTGGTTAAAAGCCACAAAATTACTCCTCCAGCTTTCTCCTTTTACGCTCAGTTGCTAATAAATTAAGCTCACGGCTGGTTTGTCCGGCTACCGATGTGTTCTCCTCTGCCCTTCTTATTAAATAGGGCATAACATCGCGCACCGGCCCAAACGGAAGGTACTTGGCTACATTGTAATCATTAGCCGCAAGGTTAAAGCTTATATTGTCGCTCATTCCATACAGCTGCCCAAAAAATACACGCGGGTCATTTTTAGCAATGCCCTTTTGTTCCATAAGCTTTATAAGCCTGTAAGAGCTCTCTTCGTTATGTGTGCCGGCAAATATGGCCATGCTGTCAATATGGTCGGCCATATAATCTATAGCAGCGTCATAATTAACATCGGTAGCCTCTTTAGAGATACATATAGGAGATATATAACCCATTTCGGCAGCACGCTTGTTCTCTTTTTCCATATAAGCACCGCGAACTATTTTCATACCAATATAAAAACCTTCCTGCTTAGCCCTTTCATGCAATTTTTTAAGATAATCAAGCCTGTCCCAACGGTACATTTGCAGCGTATTAAAAACTATAGCACGCTCTTTATTATATTTAGCCATCATATCGGCCACAAGATCGTCGGCTGCATCCTGCATCCAGCTTTCCTCGGCATCAATAAGCAGGGCCACATCATTTTCATGCGCTGCTTTACAAACCGTTTCAAAACGGTCGGTAACACGCTTCCATTCGGCGGCCTCTTCAATAGTAAGGGTTTTGCCCTCCCCTAACTTTTGCCATAGTGCAAACCTTCCAAATCCGGTAGGCTTAAACACCGCAAAAGGTATTGCCTTAATTTCTTGGGCAAATGTTATGGTTTTCAAGGTTTTTTCAAGGGCCTTATCAAATTCAGACTCATCTTCCTTTGCCTCTACAGAGTAATCCAGGACTGATGATACCCCTTTGGTAAACATTTTATCTACCACGGGCAGGCAGTCTTCTTCGGTTGTTCCGCCACAAAAGTGGTCAAACACCGTAGCACGGATAAGGCCTTCAACAGGCAGGTGGGCTTTAAGCGCAAAATTAGTAACAGCGGTACCTATGCGCACCAAAGGCTCTGAGGCTATCATCTTAAATAAAAAATAAGCCCTGTCCAGTTCGGTATCGCTTTTTAAAGCAAAGGCAGCTGCCGTATTGTTGAAAATCTTTTCCATTGTTTTCAAAAAATTTGTGCAAATATAAATACTACATAATAATTAATGATATAAAATACTTTATTTTGCGCTTTCTTTAATACCATACTGTAATGCAGCACATACAAAGCACGGGCTACACTATATATTTTAATGATGATTGCTACACTTACCTGCAACAATTGCTCCTGCCGGGCAGTTACAGCACCATATTTATTATAAGCGATGAAAATACCTCGCAGCACTGCCTGCCGGAGTTTTTATCTCAGGTAGCAACAGAGGTTCCGTTAGAAATTATAGAGTTTGATGCCGGCGAGGCTAATAAAACCATTGAAACCTGCATACAGGTATGGCATGCGCTTACCGACCTGGGTGCCGACCGTAAGAGCCTTATTATAAATGTAGGCGGCGGCGTGGTGACCGACCTTGGCGGGTTTGCAGCATCTACCTTTAAAAGGGGGCTTGATTTTATTAATGTGCCCACCTCCTTGTTAGCTATGGTTGATGCCTCTGTGGGCGGCAAAACCGGTGTAGACCTTGGTGCCCTTAAAAACCAGGTTGGCGTTATAAACAACCCTATTGCGGTACTTATAGATACACAGTTTTTAGAAACCCTCCCTGCCGAAGAAATGCGATCGGGGCTTGCAGAGATGCTTAAGCACGGCCTGATTGCCGATGCCGTGTACTGGAATAATTTTTTAGACTTAAACAATTTATCCTTAACTGATTTAGAGGTATTAATTCACCGGTCGGTTCAAATAAAAAATGAGGTGGTAATACAGGATCCTACAGAGAAAAGCCTTCGCAAAATACTCAACTTTGGCCATACTATGGGGCACGCTATTGAGTCGTATTTCCTTGAAAATGAAAATAAAAAAACCCTGCTGCACGGCGAGGCTATTGCTATAGGTATGATACTGGAAGCATATTTTTCTAAAGAGAAAAACCTCATTACAGAAAGCGAATATACCGAGATTAAAGACGTTATAAATTCTATTTACCCTAAGGTAGATTTTACTGCTGATGACATCACAGCAATTATAGATTTACTGATACACGATAAAAAAAATGAGGCCGGAAAGGTACAATTTGTACTGCTGGAAGGTATTGGTAATGCAGTTATTGATAAATTAATTGATAACCATCTTATTATCAATGCGTTTAAAGACTATCAAAACTAACATTTTTTTAAGACATTTGTTTTTAAATACGAACTATTATTTTTTACATTTGCCCTGATGAAAATAAAACAAGACATGTTTTCCCTCTTTGGGGCCAACAGGAAATATGAGTCTTTGGCTACAATATTGCTGCCTGTATTGTCTTTCAGGAATATACACCGGGAAGTGGTTTTATACCTGGGTACAAACTGCAGCGAAAAGCTCCAGATACGATATGCTAATTTAAGGGTTTGAAATTGAGGCTATAATTATAGGATACTACACACACTATTTTTTAATTCTTACATTATACCTTAAAATGAACACAAAATATTTCGACTTAATAAACCAAACATTTTACTTTCCACAAGAAGAGTTTACACTTAGCAAAGAAAATACATTACAGTTTCATAATATTGATTTGATGAAACTGGTTGAGCAGTACGGTACTCCACTAAAGTTTACCTACCTGCCGCAAATTTCATCTAACATCCGCAAGGCAAAAAGCTGGTTTAGGAATGCGATGGAAAAAAACAAGTACGATGGTAAATACTACTATTGCTACTGTACTAAGAGTTCTCACTTTGAGTACATTATGAATGAGGCTTTTAAAAACAATATTCATATAGAAACCTCTGCTGCATTTGATGTTAACATTGTAGAAAAACTGTTAGAGTCGGGTAAAATAAATAAGAATACTTATGTAATTTGCAACGGCTTTAAAAGAGACCAGTACATAGAGAATATTGCAAGGCTAATGAACAATGGCCACAAGCAAACCATTCCGATAATTGACAATTACGAAGAACTTGACCTGTTACAGGAAAAAATAAACGGTAAGTTTAAAATCGGCATACGTATTGCTGCCGAAGAAGAACCTAAATTTGAGTTTTATACTTCAAGATTAGGTATCGGTTACAAAAACATACTGCCTTTTTACCGCAAGCAAATACTGGAAAATAAGAATGTAGAGCTTAAAATGCTTCACTTCTTTATTAATACCGGTATAAGGGATACATCATATTACTGGAACGAGCTTTCTAAATGTTTAAAGGTGTACATTAACCTTAAAAAAGAATGCCCAAGCCTTGACAGCCTTAATATAGGTGGTGGTTTCCCAATTAAAAACTCGCTTGCTTTTGAGTATGATTATCAATACATGATTGATGAGATTACCAATCAGATAAAAATTGCGTGTGATGAGGCCGAAGTAGATGTACCTAACATATTTACAGAGTTCGGTTCGTTTACCGTTGGCGAAAGTGCCGGTGCTATTTACCAGGTGCTTTATCAAAAACAACAAAATGACAGGGAAAAATGGAATATGATCGACTCATCTTTCATTACCACCCTGCCGGATACCTGGGCCATCAACAAGCGTTTTATTATGCTTGCCATTAACCGATGGAACGACCAGTATGAGCGTGTGCTTTTAGGCGGAATGACGTGCGACAGCGACGATTATTACAACTCTGAGCAAAACTTAAATGCCATTTACCTGCCTAAATACAACCGCGATAAGCCATTGTACATTGGTTTTTTTAACACTGGTGCCTACCAGGAAACCATAGGCGGCTACGGAGGGCTTCACCACTGCCTTATCCCCCAGCCTAAACACATCCTGATAGACCGCGACGAGAACGGCTTCCTGGCTACAGAGATTTTCTCCGAACAGCAGAAGGCCGAAGATGTACTTAAAATTTTAGGGTACAGCGATACAACTACCGAGAAGAAATAAAGATTTACTGAATATTTACAACAAACAAACTTTACAGAAATGAATAAAGGACCAATTAGCCAGTTTATCGAAAAGTACTACCTGCACTTTAATGCAGCGGCACTTGTAGATGCTGCAAAAGCTTATGAAAAGCAATTGCAGGACGGCGCCAAAATGATGGTTACCCTTGCAGGTGCCATGAGTACGGCAGAACTGGGTAAGATTTTTGCCGAGATGATCCGTAAGGATAAAGTACAGATTATATCATGTACCGGCGCAAACCTTGAAGAAGATATCATGAACCTTGTGGCCCACTCACACTACGAGAGGGTGCCTAACTACCGTGACCTTACCCCTCAGCAGGAGTGGGATTTGCTGGAAAGGGGCCTAAACCGTGTTACAGATACCTGTATACCGGAGCATGAGGCTTTTCGCCGCCTGCAAAAACACATTTACAAAATTTGGAAGGATGCCGATGATAAAGGCGAGCGTTACTTTCCGCATGAGTTTATGTACAAATTGCTGTTAAGCGGTGTTCTTGAAGAATACTATGAGATTGATCTTAAAGACAGCTGGATGTATGCCGCTGCCGAAGCAAACCTGCCAATTATAGTACCGGGATGGGAAGACAGTACTATGGGTAACATTTTTGCTTCATATGTTATAAAAGGCGAGTTAAAAGCCTCTACAATGAAATCAGGTATTGAGTACATGACGTATCTTGCCGACTGGTATTCTAAAAACAGCAGCAATGGCGTTGGGTTCTTCCAGATTGGTGGTGGTATTGCGGGAGATTTCCCTATCTGTGTTGTACCGATGCTTTATCAAGATATGGAAATGCACGATGTGCCTTTCTGGAGCTATTTTTGCCAAATATCTGATTCTACCACAAGTTACGGCTCCTACTCTGGCGCTGTGCCTAACGAAAAGATAACATGGGGTAAATTAGACATCAATACACCAAAATTTATTATAGAATCTGATGCAACTATCGTTGCACCTCTTATATTTGCTTACTTATTAGATTTATAGTTGACTTATGAAAAGAGTTATTGTTGATTACGCTAAACTGACCAACGAAATTTTAACCTTGCTGGTTGAAAGGTTTCCGGACGGATATGACGATTCGCATATAATCCGTTTTAAAAACGCCAAGAACGAAACAATTGAAGCGGTTGAAGTAAAAACGGAAGATACCATATACCTTGTTAAGGTGAGCACTAAATTAGCCGACAGGATCGAGAATTTTGACGATGATGATATGGATGATCCGGCAGATGATATGGATGCATTAAAAGAGCTTGAAATCGATGACGAGGATGACGACGATGATGAGCCTGCAAAAGAAGTAATTGAACTTGATCCGGATGAAGATGATGAGGATGGCGAAGGCAGCAGCCGCGACATTGCTGATGATGAAGACGATGAGGATGATGAAGACGATAGATAATACCGGTTTTATAAAATAGCTTATATATTAAAGAACTCTTAACAGAGTTCTTTTTTTATGGGTTAAACCTTACTTTTATGAAAACAAAAACCATGAAAAATAAATTGATGCTACTGGCTGCCGGAATTTTGATGTTCAGCTGCCAGAAAAAAGAAGAGAAAACTGTTATTGAAGACACTACTGTTGAGGCAGAAGCGCCGGTTGCTGAGGCGCCTGAGCAAATATGCTTTTTAAATGTAGTTTCTAAAGACAGTATAGTACTTAATTTTACTAAAAGTGGCGATAGCGTTGTAGGAACTTTTAAATGGCTGCCTGCCGAAAAAGACAAAAAAATAACCGAATTTAAAGGGGTAATAAGCGGAAATACCGTTACCGCTATTGGTGAGGCTTTGGCCGAAGGCACGACCAATAAAGAAGAACTTATTTTTACAATAGACGGTGGGCAGGCTAAAGTGAAATTTGGCGAAATGGCCGAAAGCAGCGATGGCGTATGGCGCTACAAAAACAAAAATGCAACATCAGATCAGGTTCTTAATAAAGTAGACTGCCTGTAGTACATTGTAATCACAAAAGATTATTATGAACCCTGTAGATTATTATGAACCCTGTAGATTCTTACATTGCAAACTTTCCTCCTGCTACCCAAAAACTGTTGTGGCAAATCAGGGAAACAATACTAAGTGCCGCTCCACGGGCAGAGGAAAGCATTAGTTACGGCATGCCGGCTTATAAAACAAACGGTAAGCCATTGGTGTATTTTGCGGGTTGCAAAAACCATATAGGTTTTTATGCCACGCCCACAGGCCATAAAGAGTTTGAAGCCGAACTAAGCCACTATAAACAAGGCAAAGGATCGGTGCAGTTTCCAATAAATGAAGATTTGCCTATCGACCTGATAAGCCGTATTGTTACCTTTAGGGTGCAGGAAAATGAGGCTAAGAGAAAATAAGTTGTGGGTTTTGAGTTTCGGTTCAAAGTTTCAACTCGTAGCCCACAATTCAAAACCCGCAATATATTTACTCCAAAACATCAAGCTTTGCAAAACGAAGTAACAGTTTTTTGATACCCCCTACCTCAAACTGAATTTCAGCTTTCCTGTCGGCGCCTACGCCTTCCAGGTTAAGTACCTTGCCTTTACCAAAACGCTCGTGCATTACTACATTACCTGCTGCAAGCTTACTGTCGTGTGCTACCGGGCTGTTAGGCGCATTGGTTGCCATAGGTTTAAGCCTGCGTATGCCCATATCGGGTTTTGGGTCGTTATCAGTAATCCATTTTGGTGGCGTGCCGTTAGCAGGCTTTACCTGCCTAAGCTTTGATTTATCTACATCGCCAAAAATATCAGTGTTTATCATGGGCTTGTAGCGGTAATTGGTCTCGGCCGGTGTAAGGTATTCTAAAAAGTTATCGGTTATCTCTTCAATAAAGCGCGATGGCTCACTATCAACCAGTTTGCCCCAGCGGTAACGTGATTGTGCATATGTAAGGTACGCTTGGTGCTCGGCACGGGTAAGGGCCACATAGAAAAGGCGGCGTTCTTCTTCCAGCTCGCTACGGGTGTTCATACTCATGGCACTCGGAAAAAGGTCTTCCTCCATCCCCACAATAAACACGTGCGGAAACTCTAACCCCTTTGCAAGGTGAATGGTCATTAGCGCCACGCGGTCGTCATCGCCGGTATCTTTGTCAAGGTCGCTTGCCAGGGCCACATCTTCTAAAAATTCAGATAATGCACCCCTTGCGCCGTCCACTTCTACCTGACCTTCTATAAAGTCACGTATACCGTTTAATAACTCCTCAATATTTTCTATACGGGCAATACCCTCAGGTGTTGCATCCTTTTTAAGCTCCTGTATAAGCCCTGTTTTTTTGGCTATATGTTCCGACAAGTAAAAGGCATCATGGGTTTCGTTAATAACCTGGAAGCTTTTAATCATCATCACAAAATCGTGTAGCTTGTTCTTGGTACCGGCATTAAGCCTCAGGTCTATCTTATCGATATTTTCCATGACCTCAAAAACCGACCTCCCGTAATGGTTAGCCGCTACAGTAAGTTTTTCGAGGGTGCTGTCGCCAATACCTCGTGCCGGGTAGTTAATAACCCGCATTAGCGCCTCTTCATCCTTAGGGTTAATAACAAGCCTTAAATAACCCAGTACGTCTTTAATTTCCTTGCGTTGATAGAACGACAGGCCACCGTAAATTCGGTACGGAATATCGCGCTTACGGAGGGCATCCTCCATTGCGCGAGACTGTGCGTTGGTACGGTATAAAATGGCAAAACTGCTGTTTTTAAGCTGGTTTTGCATTTTCTCTTCAAAAATGGTGCTGGCTACAAAACGGCCTTCCTCGCCATCGGTCATGCTGCGGTGTACCTTTATGCGCGGGCCATCGTCATTGGCTGTCCACACCACTTTATCAAGTTTGGTCTTGTTCTTATCTATAATGGCATTGGCTGCCTCAACAATGTTTTTAGACGATCGGTAATTTTGCTCCAGGCGGTACATTTGCACGCCATCATAATCCTTCTGGAAGTTCAGGATGTTGTTAATGTTAGCCCCCCTAAACGCGTAAATACTCTGGGCATCATCGCCCACCACGCATATATTCTGGAATTTATCCGACAGTGCCCTAACAATAAGGTACTGCGAATGGTTGGTATCCTGGTACTCATCTACCAGTATGTACCTAAAACGGTCCTGGTATTTGGCAAGTACTTCCGGGAAACGGTTAAGCAGCTCATTGGTGCGCAGCAGGAGGTCATCAAAGTCCATCGCTCCGGCTTTAAAGCAACGGTCTACATATTGCTGGTAAATTTCACCCAGGCGCGGCTTTTTGCTCATTGCATCGGCTTCCTGAAGCTCCGGGTTATTAAAATACGCCTTAACGGTTATAAGGCTGTTTTTATACGATGATATACGGCTAAGTACCTGTTTGGGCTTGTAAACATCTTTATCAAGCTGCATTTCTTTAATGATAGAGCTTATAAGGCGCACACTGTCCTGGCTGTCGTAAATACTAAAGTTAGAAGGGAAGCCCAGCTTATCGGCTTCAAAGCGCAGTATTTTGGCAAAGATGGAGTGAAACGTACCCATCCAAAGGTTCTTGGCTTCAGAACTGCCCACAATATCGGAAATACGCTTTTTCATTTCCTTTGCCGCCTTATTGGTAAAGGTAAGCGCCAGGATGTTAAACGCATCTACGCCCTGGCTCATTAGGTAGGCAATGCGTATGGTTAATACCCTTGTTTTGCCCGATCCTGCACCGGCAATAATAATCATTGGCCCGTCTTTTTGAAGGGTTGGCGCCTGCTGGGCCTCGTTTAACTGGCTTATATAATTGTGGATGTCCATTGTGTAGCTTTGAGAAATGCAAAAATAACTATTTTACCCGACATACATCAGGCAACTGCACCATCTTTAGCAAGCCAAAACCTGTCTGGCCAAAAGGCTAAAACTATTCCTATAAAATACGCCAGCAGGTCGCTCCACAAAAAACCCGACCCCAACACCAGCCTGCCAAATAGTGTAGCACGCAATGCTGTGGCCCAAGGCGCTTCATACAACTGAAAAGCCTCTATAGCATAGCAGGTTACCAAAGCAATAACAGCCCTGTGCAAACTTTTGGTATGGGGCAGCAAAAAGCTGTAGAAATAGTACATCATAAAAGCGTACAACACATCGCCAAGGTACAGGTTAACCATATCCGGAAATAAATCCTGCCGGTGCCTTGCCAGCAGTCCTGTAATTATGGTAAGCAGGGCAATTACAAGATAAATTAGGCGCTGTTTCATAAATATATCGTTAAACCAAAGGTAGCCTTAAAATTATTTTTAGAGGGCAACTGCAAATTATAACTTATTTCGTTATTTTCGCTTTTCACAATTATATAAGCCTAATTTACGTTACCATTACTAACCTTAACTGTTTAACTATATTTATGAATACTACCCGACTTATAGAGCTTATCCTGTATATTGTTCCTGCCGCTATTACCGGCCTTGTGGCGTACTATTTTTTTAAAATGCATACCGATAATGAGGAAGGCCGCCGCCGTTATGTAATACACAAAGAAGCCCAAAAAACAGCATTGCCGCTTCGCCTGCAGGCTTACGAAAGGCTTATTTTGTTCCTGGAGCGTATTAACCCTGCAAAACTACTGGTGCGTATTTCGCCGCAATCATCTAACAAGCATGATTATGAAGAGTACATAATTGGCCAGATAGAGCAGGAATTTGAGCACAACCTTACACAGCAAATTTACATTTCGGCAGAATGCTGGGATATTATTACTACTGCCAAGAACGCCACCATACAAACCATTCGTAAAACCAACATGAGCGAGCGTGTAGATACAGCCAACAAACTGCGCGAGGTGATGCTAACCGACCTGTTTGATAAGCAAAGCCCAAGCAGCGTAGCCATTGCCTACCTTAAAAACGAGGTATCAGGCCTTTGGACAGATTAAATTATATAGTCAGATTTAATTGGATTACATATAAAAAAGCATCTTCATGGATGCTTTTTTGCATTTTGGGTTACGCCTACATACAAGCAATTTGTATTTGTGTAATTTATTACAATGTAGATAAATCTGGGTTTCATGATAATGATTATATATAAGATAATAATTCAGATTGCTTCGTCGTTCCTCCTCAAAGACGGTGCGTGAAAAATGGAACCTGCAATACCCATTACCGTCTTCGCGAGCGTAGTATAACGAAGCGCGGCAATCTATTCTCGTCTGTAATAAAGCATGAGGAAGCCTCTGAACGAATTAATCAGACTGTAAAATTTTAAATATATGGCATCTTAACGGATGCCTTTTTTTATTTATGTTTGTTTATGAAAACTTGCCTTATGAAAAACATATTACTTCTTTGCCTCTTGCTTGTCGGAACACATACCGCTTTAGCCCAAAAAACATTTAACAGCAAAGCATATGGTTTTTCTATCCTGAAACCGGAGCGCTGGATTGAAATAACATCTGAAAGTATCCAGAAAAACCTTGAAAAAGCAGGTGCAGGCCAGAAAAAACTGGATGAGCTTTTAAAACAGGAAAAAAATGGCGTATTGGTTACATCCTACTACAAGTATCCCATTAAGGCACATAAAGGCATTATCCCAACAGTAAAAGTTACATTGCGCACTAACCCTTTTACAAATTTTGAAGCTTTTAAAGCGGCTGTAACCAATACATCCGACCTTAAAAAAATGTTTCCCGACCTTGAAATTATAGATGCCCCTCAGGTTGTAACCGTAGGCGGCGTTAAGGGGCTTTATTTTTCGTGCAAATTTACCCTCGACCTTAAAAACGGAACGGTTATGAAGATAAGGAGCCGATCGTATTCTTTACCTTATAAGAACAAATTTTACCAGATCAACTTACAAGACGGGCAAACCGAAGAAGATTGTACAGCCCTGTTTAATGCATTAATTAAGAGCATTAAAATAGGATTTTAATTAGCAACAGCATTACAGAGGCTTACTATCTATTGAATGAAAATAGTTGCTAAATTTACTTTTCAATCAATCGTAAGCCATGAAAAATCCTATCTACACTGTTCCCGTTCATTATTGCCACTATATTTTTTTTCCCTACTGCAATGATATTATTGGCAAATGGCAATTAGGTTATTAGAAGATAAAAATTTTAAATATAACGTATCTTTGTAAACTGCCCCAAAAAGTTAGATACTATTTAGGGCAGGTGCTTTATGTTACTCTAAACTCAGGGTTATCTGTCCGTCATCATCAAGGTTTATATCATTATCATCCGTAATATCCGTTTCGCCCCTAACTTCCATCTCCTCCGGAATTTCTTCCACAGGCGGATCGTAAGGCAAGGGTTCTAACAGGCTTATTTGTTTTAGCTTATCGGCAGTTAACACATTACCAATTGCTTTTATGCCTTTTACGGCAATAAAATTCTCCAAGTCAACCGTAAGGTTTTCTTTCTGGATGCCTTTTACCTTAGCAAAAACCACTTCGGCCAAAGGCCTGTAATCGGTAGATACTATTTCCAGCTGCGATTTAGGATGCTCTGTAATAAAGGTTTCCTCTTTATTTTCATTCTCAACCAAAAATCGTTTTATAAAATAACGTTCTTTCTCACCATCAAAATAAATGGCCGAAATGGGCTTTTTAGGCACCCATTTTTCCAACACAATCATGCCCTCATCAAAATGCGTTGTAAGTTCCGGTATAATGGTTTTAACCTTGCCACTCTGGTTGATAATAAGCAGCCTGTCGTTAGGGCGGAATTCACCCAGCAGCTCTCCCCTGCCATCAACATTAAGGCGGTGTACGGTATCATCAAACCAAACCCTTCGCGGTTTTAAGGTAGAGATACCCTTTTCCTTAAGCTCAATTTTCTTGATGGGATATTTGCTTACCGTATTACCACGGGAAGCACGCCCTTTAATGGCTATGGTAGAGAAATCAAGGTCGAATTTAAGCTTCTTAACGCTGCCTACCTGGCGCAATAATACAGTAACCACTTCGGCTTCACCATTAGGGTTATCCGAAAAATAAAGTACCATAGAGTTGGCGGTACCGGCAGAAAGATCGTACACCTTATCGCGTGTTACTCCCGACACATTAAATCGCTTAACATACGATGGCCCCGACTTGCCGTCGCGATAGATCATGTTGTATATAGTGCGCTTATCGTTCTTATCAAACACCGCAACGTGTATAATATCTTTACCCACAAAGGTTTTTACATCTACTTTAGTGATCATCATGCTGCCATTACGTAAAAATACGATAACATCATCAATATCACTACAGTCGGCAACGTACTCGTCTTTTTTAAGGCCGGTACCCACAAAGCCCTCTTCTTTATTTACGTAAAGTTTGGTGTTACGCAATACCACCTTGGTAGCCTCGATAGTATCAAAGCTACGTAACTCGGTTTTACGTTCACGGCCTTTACCGTAACGGTCTTTAAGTCCCTGAAAATAAGTAATGGTAAAATCTATAATGTGCTCCAGGTGGTGTTTAACCTGCTCTATCTCGCCTTCCAGCGCCTCGATTTTTTCCTGTGCTTTGTCAATATCAAATTTTGAGATACGCTTAATCCTGATCTCTGTAAGGCGTACTATGTCCTCCTCTGTAACAGCACGTTTTAAATGACCGGTAAAAGGCTTAAGGCCTTCGTCTATGGCTTTGATAACGCCTTCCCATGTTTCTTCTTCCTCAATAGCGCGGTATACGCGGTTTTCGATAAATATACGCTCCAGTGACTGAAAATGCCAGCTTTCTTCTAACTCATCTAATTGGATTTCGAGCTCGCGCTTAAGTAAATCGACCGTGCGGTGGGTAGATATCTTAAGCATGTGCGATACCCCCACGAACAACGGTTTATGGTCTTCGATAACGCAGCCCAGCGGCGCTACCGATGTTTCGCAGGCAGTAAAGGCAAATAGTGCATCGATGGTTTTATCCGGAGATACGCCCGGCGGCAGGTGAATCAAGATCTCAACCTCGGCTGCCGTGTTATCTTCTATTTTTTTAACCTTTATCTTACCTTTCTCGTTCGCTTTAAGTATACTGTCTATTAAGGTTGTAGTATTTGTACTAAAAGGTATTTGGGTAATAACAAGGGTACTTTTATCTAACTGTGCAATTTTAGCACGCACACGCACACGGCCCCCACGGGCACCATCATTATAGGCATTAACATCAGCAATACCCGCCGTAGGAAAGTCAGGATATATGGTAAATGGCTTGCCCTTTAATATTTTTATGGACGCATCTATAAGCTCGTTAAAATTATGCGGAAGCACCTTGGTAGATAAACCCACGGCAATACCCTCGGCACCCTGAGCTAATAGCAACGGGAACTTTACAGGCAGGTTTATAGGCTCATTTCTACGTCCATCATATGATGATTGCCAAGGCGTTATCTTAGGGCTATAAAGTACCTCTAACGCAAATTTAGAAAGGCGCGCCTCTATATAACGCGACGCCGCAGCGCCATCGCCGGTAAGTATGTTACCCCAGTTACCCTGAGTATCTATAAGCAGTTCTTTCTGGCCTATTTGCACCATTGCATCGCCAATACTGGCATCGCCGTGCGGGTGGTACTGCATGGTATGCCCCACTACATTGGCAACCTTGTTGTAGCGGCCATCGTCAAGTTCCTTAAGCGAGTGCATAATCCTGCGCTGCACGGGCTTAAACCCATCCTCTATGGCAGGTACGGCACGCTCAAGGATAACGTAAGAAGCATAATCCAGAAACCACTCTTTGTACATACCGGTTACTTTGGTAATAACATCGCCCGACTCTGAACTACTGTCTTCTCTATTGTAAAAATGTTCTCCTTCTTTTAAAGGCTCTAAATTGTCTTCGCTCATTTATTTCTTTCAAACGGTATTTGAAATATTTTTATTCCTTTTTGTGAAGACGCATTCTATGCGCCTCTACTGCCTGCCAACTGCCACTGAAAACTGATTGCTTTCTCCTATTCCCCAACAACATCAAGTTCTACTTTAAGGTTATTGATAATAAACTCCTGCCTGTCGGGCGTGTTCTTGCCCATGTAAAATTCTAACAGGGTTTGGATTGATGTGGCATTATCCAGCAAAACCGGGTCAAGCCTTATGTCTTGCCCAATAAAGTGTTTAAACTCATCGGGAGATATCTCTCCCAAACCTTTAAATCGGGTTATCTCGGGCTTTCCTTTTAGTTTTTCTATGGCAGCACGACGCTCATCGTCGCTGTAGCAGTAAATAGTTTCTTTTTTATTACGCACACGGAAAAGCGGTGTCTGTAAAATGTACAAATGGTTCTCTTTTATCAGCTCCGGAAAGAACTGTAAAAAGAAGGTTATCAACAGCAGGCGGATGTGCATACCATCTACGTCGGCATCCGTTGCAATTACAATGTTGTTGTAACGCAGGTTCTCCATTTCTTCTTCAATATCCAATGCAGCCTGCAGAAGATTAAACTCCTCGTTTTCGTACACGATCTTTTTGGTCATACCGTACGAGTTTAGCGGCTTACCCCTAAGGCTGAAAACCGCCTGGGTGTTAACATCCCTCGATTTGGTAATAGACCCCGAAGCCGAATCCCCCTCAGTGATGAACATGGTACTTTCTAAACTGCGCGGATTTTTAGAGTCGGTTAAGTGCACGCGGCAATCGCGCAGTTTTTTGTTGTGAAGGCTGGCTTTTTTAGCCCTGTCTTTTGCTAATTTACGAATACCACTAAGCTCTTTACGCTCGCGTTCGGCCTGTAGTATTTTTTTAAGTAATGCATCGGCCGTTTCCGGGTTGCGGTGCAAAAAGTTATCGAGCTTGTTCTTTACAAAGTCGTTTACAAAGGTTCGTACCGATGGTGCTTCCGGCCCCATATCGGTAGAGCCCAGCTTGGTTTTGGTTTGCGACTCAAATACAGGCTCCTCCACCTTAACGCTTATAGCACTCACGATAGATTTACGAATGTCTGACGCTTCAAAACTCTTGTTGTAAAACTCTTTTATAGTGCGCACAATAGCCTCCCTGAAGGCACCTAAGTGCGTACCGCCCTGCGTAGTATTTTGCCCATTTACAAACGAATAATACTCTTCGCTGTACTGGGTTTTACTGTGTGTCATGGCAATCTCGATATCTTCATCTTTAAGATGGATGATATCATAAATACGGTCATCCTCGGCAATGGTTTCGCCAAGGAGGTCTTTTAGCCCGTTTTCGCTAAAGTATTTTTCGCCATTGTAAATTATTGTAAGCCCTGTATTTAGGTAACAATAATTTTTAAGCATTTTTATAATGTACTCGTTACGGTACTTGTAATTCTTAAAAATGGTTTCATCTGCGGTAAAGGTCACCTTGGTACCCTTACGCTTGGTAGTTTCTACAACCGCCTCCTCTATGGTAAGGTTACCCGCAGAGAATTCGGCAGCCTTTAGCTGGTTATCCCTAACCGACTCTACCCTGAAATAATTAGACAAGGCATTAACCGCCTTGGTACCTACACCGTTTAGGCCGACCGATTTTTTAAATGCTTTTGAGTCGTACTTACCACCAGTGTTCATTTTAGAAACCACATCGATAACTTTGCCCAGCGGAATACCACGGCCAAAATCGCGTACACTAACGGTTTTGTCTTTAAGCGTAACCTCTATTGTTTTACCGGTGCCCATAACAAACTCATCTATAGAGTTGTCTATCACCTCTTTAATTAATATGTAAATACCATCATCCGGAGACGACCCATCGCCCAGCTTACCAATGTACATACCGGGGCGCATACGGATATGCTCCTTCCAGTCGAGCGAACGTATGTTGTCTTCGGTATACAAATTTTCCTCGGCCATAAAATTTTGTGGATTTTCTGCTAATATAGCGCAAATGCAGAAAAAATGAAAGCCGGAAGCAAAGAAAATTTTTAATTTTCCTTAACATTCCGGCTCCTGATTTTTAGAAAGAACGGTTACTTGTTTATCCTGTAACCCGCAACTGATTTTTGGTTGATGTAAATGGTTAGCGTACCGGCAATGTTGGCCTGCACAGGCACATCAAACTCAGCAATACCGCCATTTGTAGTATAGTTTACCTCTTTAATTATCCTGTCTTTGCTAAAAGCGTAATGTACTTTATCGCCTGCTTTCAGGTTTTTGATCTTAAACGGGATAACACTTGTTTTTTGATTGCTGAACGAGCCCATATCCGGGCTTGTAAAGGTGTAGCCATCCATAAGATAATTACCGTAATATAGCGGCAGGTTAGCAAAATCCTGCTCCGTCTTATTGGTTAACAGCCATTTTTTATCATCAGGGAAATGGTTCAGGAAGAACACATTAGGCTCGGCAAAGAAATAGCCGTCGTTAAACTTAAATTCAAAAGCAGGCTTCTCCCCTGTTACAACGCCCGATGCCCAGGTGGTATCCAGCAGTTTCCATTCGCCATTTACTTTTACGGCATTCCAAGCGTGGTCGTTAGCGCCGGGTGCCTTGCCAATGTGCGCCGGGTGCGATTTTGATGTTCCCGGAACGATAACCGCCTCCAAGCCGGCTTTCTCGGCCACCACGGCAAATAGCGTGGAGTATCCCTCACAAACCCCTTTTTTAGACTTTAGCGTCTTGATAGCGAGATCTTCCTTAAACTTTTTTTGTTGTGCCAGTTTTTCTTCCTGCGTGCGGAAACTATATGCCACAGGGCGCTCATTAACGCCATAAGCCGCAAGGTCGTAGCGTACGTTAATGGCAATCCAGGTAAATATGGCGCGTGCCTTATCGGCATCCGTTTTAAAGTCGGCTTTAACCTGATTAGCAAATTTATCGGTATCAGAAAATACTTTGGGGTAGGCTTTAACGGTATTGTCTACTTTTGCAAAATCCTGGGCATGTACCATGCCTGAAATGAGCAAAAGTGTTATATAAATGAGTTTAGATATCTTTTTCATGCCCTACAATATTCAAATATCTTGCCAAAAAAAAAAGTGGCTAAGTTGCAAAGTAGCTAAGTTGCAGAGTACCTTATAAGTTTTAAACTTTGAAACTTAGCTCTTTGCAACTATGTAACTTACTCGCGATAATGCGTAAATATATCCCCTTCATAGGGTGTCCATAATGCAGCCTTTTGGTGGGCTGATTTTAGGGCATTGTTAGCCCAGGTATTGCAGGTGTAAAACAGGCTGTACTTGCGGTTGGCTTCGTAAAAAGCATCGTACTTGCCATAGCTTTGGTTAGCTATCCAGAGTACTTTTTTACCTTCATCATATTGAAAGCTTTCGCTAATGTACTTTACCAAATCCTGGTAGTCTTTTTGAGTTATCATAATCTTAACACACTCATTATCTTCCTTAACCGTTTTATAAAACTTGGTGTGCATGGCCGATGTACCCAAATAAAAAGCCGCTTTAAATGCCGTGCTGGCCTTAAGGTCGCTCCACTCAGGCGTATCAAGGTAAAAGCCCTTGTCTCCCCAGCCAAATGCCATATAGGTGGCAACACTATCCTTCGCTTTGGTTTGTGTGTACAGGATATCTTTGGTCCAGTCTTTTATATTATTTTTGATAGGAACCATAATATCGGTATGCACCCCGTTAGAGTTGATGTAAATAGCTACATCCCCACCCTTTTCGGGCTTGGTATTTACAGGGATATGCGAAAGTATAAGAACCGCTAATAAGTAAACTACGATAAATGCGAAAATGGCCAGTACAAACTTGCCTATAAATTTTAGAACACGCTTAAGCTTTTTGCCCATAATCAAAATTGGTTATAATTTGTTGTAACGCATCATCATACTCTTTATTGGATATTTTACCGGCCGATTTATCAAAATTTTCTTCGAAGCTGGGTAGCGAGAAGGTTGCACGTATGTTGCCTCCGTACCATGCAAGGCTAATTTTAGCTGCTTCGAGTGCATTTTTACCGCCGTGCTTGCCCGGGGAAGTAGACATTAATAACAATGGCTTATTATCGTACACCAGCTTTTTTTGGCGTGATGCCCAATCGTAAATATTTTTAAAGGCAGCGGTTAGCCCAGCATTATGTTCGGCAACAGAGATTACCAGAATATCAGCACCTTCTATCTTATCTAAAAAAGTACGGGCAACGGGCGGCTGGCCAATAAGCTTTTCCCTATCTACACTAAATAGTGGAAGCTCGTAATCGTTAAGGTCGAGTATCTCGGTTTCCACATCATTAAAAAGGCTGGCGGCATAGGTTGCCAGTTGTTTGTTTATAGAGTGTTTGCTGCTGCTTCCGGCAAAGGCTAATAGTTTCATAGTGTTTATTTGATATTGTTAGGCTAATGTAAGAAAAAGTGAGTTATTACACTACAGTAACTTTTACTTGTTAGCAATGTGAATTTTCTTATTTTCGTACAGATTACAACTTATCAAATAATCAATATAGATATGATAATTCGTGAGGCACTTGTAAGCGACATAAAACAAATTCAGAAAGTTAGAAATTCTGTTATAGAAAACCCGCTCTCAAACCCGGACCTTGTAACCGACCAGGATTGTGAGGAATTTATGACCGTAAGAGGGAAAGGCTGGGTTTGTGAAATTGACGGAAAAATTGTTGGCTTTTCTATTGCCGACCTTAAAGATAACAACATTTGGGCATTGTTTGTCCAGCCCGGATTTGACAAACAAGGCATTGGCCGGAAATTGCACGATGTAATGCTTAACTGGTATTTTAGCCAAACAAAAAATACTGTATGGTTGGGTACTGCGCCCGGTACAAGGGCCGAACTTTTTTACAGAAAATCTGGCTGGATAGAAATTGGCATGCACGGTAAAGGCGAAATAAAATTTGAAATGACTTTTGATAATTGGGCCAATATTTATACGCAGTAAGAATAATTATAAAAAATATTTAATATTGGGCTAAACTTCATAAATTTGAAGCATGGCATTACCAATAGAAATAGAGAGCAAAAAAAATAAACTGACTGAACTTTGTGAAAAATACAGAGTAATCAGGCTTTTTGTATTTGGTTCTTTATCTGATGGAAGTTTTAATTCTGAAAAAAGCGATGTAGACCTTTTAGCAGAATTAGAAGAAGAAAATCCGGTTAAAAAAGGCGAGAATATTATGATGTTGTGGGCAGACCTTGAAAAATTGTTTTCCCGAAAAGTAGATTTACTTACATCTGCCAAAATGCGTAATCCATATCTTCAAAAACAAATAGACAGCACTAAACAACTTATTTATGACAGAAAGAGCTCGTAAATATTTGTTTGATATATTGTTTGCAACAGATATGATAGAAGATTTTTTAAAATCTACCACTACTTTTTTTGAATATGAAAATGATTTAAAGACTAAAAGCGCTGTAGAAAGGCAATTAGGAATAATTGGCGAGGCTGTAAATAAATTCGAGAAAGAACAAACAGGTTACCAACTATCCTATTCAAGAGAAATTGTAAACTTTAGAAACCGTTTAATTCATGCTTATGATAGTATTGATGATTCTGTTGTTTGGGCAATAAAAACAAATCATTTACCATTATTAAGGGTTGAAATAGAGAAGCTTTCTCAGCAATAAAAAAAACCTGCCGGATATTTTCCAACAGGTTTCATCTAAATACTAAGATCTTAATACTCAATACTATTTACACGTTAAACCTAAAGTGCATAACGTCACCATCTTTAACAATGTATTCTTTACCTTCTACTTTAAGTTTACCGGCTTCTTTAACTTTAGCTTCGGTACCATAAGTAACGTAGTCTTCATACGCTATAACTTCGGCACGGATGAACCCTTTTTCAAAATCAGTATGGATAACACCCGCAGCCTGTGGCCCGGTATCGCCAACGTTTATGGTCCATGCCCTTACCTCTTTAACACCGGCGGTAAAGTAGGTTTGTAAGTTTAATAATTTATAAGCCGCACGAATAAGGGCAGACGATCCCGGTTCTTTAAGGCCAAGATCTTCCAGGAACATCTGGCGCTCTTCATACGTTTCTAATTCAGTAATATCAGCCTCTGTACCTACAGCAAGGAACATTACCTCTGCATTTTCGTCTTTAACCAGTTCGCGCACCTGCTCTACATAAGCATTACCTGTTGCTGCAGCACCTTCGTCTACATTACAAACGTAAAGTACCGGTTTGGTTGTTATTAATTGAAAACTCTCCAGTAGCTCTACTTCGTCGGCGTTTTGAGGTATAACTGTACGTGCCGATTTTGCCTGTAGCAACGTTTCGCGAATCCTGTCAAGCAGGGCTTCTTCGGCCTGGGCTTCTTTATTACCTGTTTTAGCAGCACGGCGCACTTTTTCAAGGCGTTTTTCTACCGTTTCAAGGTCTTTTAGCTGAAGCTCTATATCTATGGTTTCTTTATCGCGTATAGGGTTTACATTGCCATCTACGTGAATAATATTATCGTTATCAAAACAGCGCAACACGTGTATAATCGCGTTACACTCCCTTATGTTACCAAGAAACTGGTTACCAAGGCCCTCGCCTTTGCTGGCGCCTTTTACAAGACCGGCAATATCTACAATATCAACAGTTGCAGGCTGTACACGCTCAGGGTTTACCAGTTCTTCCAGTTTTTGAAGCCTTGGATCGGGAACGTTTACCACGCCTATATTAGGTTCTATGGTACAAAACGGAAAGTTAGCACTCTGTGCCTTAGCGTTAGACAAACAATTAAAAAGTGTTGATTTACCCACGTTAGGCAATCCTACTATACCTGCTTTCATGTATATACTGTTTTTTGAGGGTGCAAATATAACTATTTAAAGTTAAAAAGTTGCAAGTTGTAAAGTTGTAAAGTAACATAACTATGCTGTAATATTTTAAGTTGCAACTTTCAAACATTTAACAAGTTGACTTTTACCATTACTTTATGTTTTTGTAAGAAGTTATTTAACATTACGCTGGTACCTTTGTAGTATAAATGATTAAATAACAACACAATGAAAAATTTCGCGATCACAATACTACTTGCTGTTGGGCTAAGCGCCACTGCGCAGGTTAATAAAAATGTTACCAACGAAACCACAACTACAACCGTTACGGTTAACGATGGTACAGGTACCCCTAAAAAGTTGGTTAAAACCAAAAATACCCAAGCTGTTAGCGAACTGGAACTTAAAGATGCCGAATCTAAAAAGCTAAATAAAGAGGCTTATGAGACTGCTCCTCAGGTACAATCTTCTACATCGGTAGTGAGGGATGAAGGTTTTAATGCCAGAATTGGCCAAATAAGCAATTACCAGATGGGCGGTAAAGATTATATTTTTGTTACCGATAAAGGTGGATATAGAATTACCACACCTGATAATGTAGAATACGCCAAGTTAAGAAGAACGCGCAACAACCAGTACATCTACCGATCTAACACAGTTACTTCTTTAGGATATTTTAATAACGAAGGAAATTTTGTTGTAGAAACATACGATGATAAAACCGATGGTGTTACAGTTGAGACCTTCACTAAAGTTCAAAAATAAGTTGAGTTAAGATTGCTATGAACAAAAAATCCTGAAGTGTAGTGCCTTCAGGATTTTTTTATGCTTTTAATTATCTCAAATTTTAATAGAGTGATATAAAAATTATAAATCGAACAATCTAAAATCAAATCATCCAACATCTAAAATCTGAAATTTATTCATCTCCGTGTAAAAATGCCTGGCGGTTAAGCAGGGTTTCTTCACTTTCTACATGGTTATCATCGGGCACGCAGCAGTCTACCGGGCAAACGGCAGCACATTGCGGCTCATCATGAAAACCTTTGCATTCGGTACACTTATCGGGCACTATATAATATATATCGTCAGATATCGGGTTAAAAGGCGCATCAGCATCCACTTCTTCCCCGCTTGGCAGTACAATCTTTCCTCTCAATTTAGTACCGTCTTTGTACCTCCAGTCATCCGCACCTTCATAAATAGCGGTGTTTGGGCACTCGGGCTCGCAGGCCCCGCAGTTTATACATTCGTCTGTTATAATGATTGCCATAGCTTTGTTTAGTATTAATACGTAAATTTGCAGCAAAATTACGTCCAAATCCATTCATAAACAAACATAATGACGTTAACAGAAACAAAAAAAGCGTTTACAGAGCTGGGTAAATTCCTATCGCAGTTTGCCTTAGAGGCCAATGCCCAGAAAGAGAACGTACTTTATAACGACCTGTTTTACAACGATTTTATAGCTTTAATAGAATTATCGCAGTCGCACAACCGCTGGTTTACACAAGAACAGGTGTATTTTGCAGTGCAGCAATGGGCAAATGCGCTAACCGAAGAAAACCTTGACAACTGGCTTACTAAATACGACCTTAACAGCGTAACACCTAAAACAGTAGCCCTAATACTTGCAGGCAACATACCTTTAGTTGGCTTTCATGATTTTTTATCGGTAATTGTTTCCGGACATAATGCGCTGGTAAAATTGTCATCTAACGATAAATACCTGCTGCCGTTTTTAGGCAAGTACCTTGTTGCTGTAGAGCCTGCCCTTGCCAACCGTATTACCTTTACCGAAGAAAAACTTGAAAACTTTGATGCGGTTATTGCCACCGGCAGTAACAACACGGCACGTTATTTTGAGTATTATTTTAAAGATAAGCCATCCATCATCCGTAAAAACCGAAACTCGGTTGCGGTGCTTACCGGCAATGAGACTAAAGACGAGTTGGTTGCCCTGGGCGAAGATATTTTTAGGTATTTTGGGCTTGGCTGCCGCAACGTTTCTAAACTTTTTGTACCTGCGGCTTACGACTTTACTGCGTTTTTTGAAGCGATGTACGAGTACCGTGATGTAATTCATTATGAAAAGTATGCCAATAATTACGACTATAACAAGGCGGTTTTTTTAATGAGTAATTTTAAGATACTGGATAACGAGTTCCTTACCGTTAAAGAAGATACGAGCTACGCCTCCCCTATTTCGAGCATCTTTTACGAATATTATAATGATATAAACAACGTTTTGCAGCGTTTAGAGGCCGAACACGAACAAATTCAGTGCGTTGTAGGCAACAGTGCCCTGCCAAATGCCATTCCTTTTGGGATAACACAGCAGCCGGGCCTGTCAGATTATGCAGATAATGTTGATACAATTTCCTTTTTATTAAAAATTTAGTCGATTTTTTTGCAAAATAAATTGCTGATATTCATTCTATAATTAAGAAATTTGCGTCACTTTTTAAGCAACAACAACACAACACAATGAAAAAACACAACTTTAGCGCAGGCCCATCAATCCTGCCTCAGGAAGTATTCGAAAAATCGGCACAGGCCATCTTAGATTTTAATGGCTCAGGCCTTTCGTTATTAGAAATTTCACACCGTAGTAAAGACTTTGTTGCCGTAATGGATGAGGCAAGGGCTTTAGTATTAGAGCTTATGAACCTTACAGGCAAAGGGTACCAGGCTATATTTTTAGGCGGCGGCGCCAGCCTTGAGTTTGCAAGGATACCATACAACGTATTAAAAGAAGGCGGTAAGGCTGCCTACCTTGATACCGGTACATGGGCTGCGGCGGCCATAAAGGAAGCTAAATTTTTTGGGGAGACCGAAGTTGTAGCATCTTCTAAAGCAGATAACTACTCGTATATTCCTAAAGATTATACCGTTCCTGCCGATGCTGATTATTTTCACTGCACCAGCAACAACACCATATTTGGTACACAAATGCAACAATTTCCTGATGTAAATGTGCCTTTGGTTTGCGACATGAGTTCGGATATTTTTTCGCGTGAGCTTGATTTCTCAAAATTTGGGATCATTTATGCCGGTGCTCAAAAAAATATGGGGCCTGCAGGCGCTACCCTTATTGTAATTAAAGAAGAGCTGCTGGGCAAAACCGGCAGGGCTATACCCTCTATGCTGGATTACAAACAGCACATAGATAAAGAGAGCATGTATAACACGCCACCGGTTTTTGCAGTCTACACCTCGTATCTTACCCTGCTATGGCTTAAAAACAACGGCGGTATTGCTGCTGCCGAAGCTAAGAACAACGCGAAGGCCGAACTGCTTTATAATGAGATAGACCGTAACCCCTTGTTTGTGGGTACTGCCAATACAGAAGACCGCTCTAAAATGAATGTGTGCTTTTTACTTAAAGACGAAGCCCACACAGAGCAGTTTGATAAATTGTGGAAAAGCAAAGGCATAAGTGGCCTGCCGGGCCATAGGTCGGTTGGTGGGTACCGTGCCTCTATTTACAACGCCATGCCTTTAGAGAGCGTACAGGTACTTGTAGATGCTATGCAGGAGTTAGAGAAGTCTGTTTAAAATTGTTTCAAGTTTAAAGTTACAGGTTGCCACTGTTGGGATAAATCTGAAATCTAAAATCATAAATCTAAAATATCACATGAAAATATTAGCAAACGATGGTATCTCTAAAAGTGGGGTTATTGCCCTTGAGGATGCCGGTTTTGAAGTTATTACAACAAAAGTAGCCCAGGAACAGGTGGCTAACTATATAAATACTAATGATGTTGCCGTGCTTTTGGTGCGCAGTGCCACTAAAGTGCGCCAGGACATTATAGATGCCTGCCCGGGTCTTAAGATTATTGGCCGTGGTGGTGTTGGTATGGATAATATAGATGTTGACTATGCCCGCGAAAAAGGCATTCACGTTATAAACACCCCGGCATCATCGTCAGATTCGGTTGCCGAGCTGGTTTTTGCGCACCTGTTTAGCGGTGTACGATTTTTGTACGATGCTAACCGTAATATGCCGCTTGAGGGCGACACCAATTTTGAAGGCCTTAAGAAAGCCTATGCTAACGGTATTGAGCTTAGGGGTAAAACCCTTGGTATTATCGGCTTTGGCCGTATAGGGCGCTCTGTAGCGCGTGTAGCCTTAGGTTTAGGTATGCGTGTTATTGCTGCCGATAAGTTTGTAGGAAGTGCCGAAATTCGTGTTGACTTTTACAACGGCCAGTTTATTAACGTAGACATTGTTACTGAGCCTCTTGAAGATATATTTAAGCACTCCGATTTTATTACCCTACACGTACCTGCACAAGATGGCGGTTATGTAATTGGCAAAGAACAGTTTGAGCAACTTAAAGACGGTGTGGGTATTGTAAATGCTTCCCGTGGTGGTGTTATAGACGAGGTTGCCCTTATTGATGCCTTAGACAGCGGCAAGGTTGCCTTTGCAGGCCTTGATGTATTTGAAGACGAGCCTAAACCGGCTATACAAGTACTGATGCACCCTAAAGTATCGCTTACCCCACATATTGGCGCTGCTACACTTGAGGCGCAGGACCGAATTGGTACCGAGCTTGCCGAACAGATTTCGAGCTTGCTTAAAACACAGAATTCTTAATAGGGAATTTAGACATAAAATGACAAAGGCATCCGAATTACGGATGCCTTTTTTAATGCTTTTATATTTTATTTGTAGCGTGAAATATTTTAGCAGAATTTAGTGCGTTTTTTATCGGATCTCAGAGTCCGAAAGTGAAATATCACTGTTAAAATTGCTAAATTTTGCCGATACACAAACTTGTAGAATAAAAAAGGCTGTCTAAAAATTAGACAGCCTTCTATAAAAGTTTTAAACTAATAATTAGTTTTTAACGATTTTTTGAGTTGTAGTACCTTTGTCAGAAGCGATAGTCATAACGTAAACACCAGAAGCAAGATCTGATACATTTACCTGAGCTTCAGCAACACCAGCAAATTTAACTGATTTTACAGTACGGCCGTTGATATCAACGATAGCAACATTGTTTACAAGAGCATCAGCACCGTTTACAGTTACAACATTTGTAGCAGGGTTAGGGTAAACTGATAATTTAGAAGCAGTTACATCTTTAAGACCAGCCGTTTCCTGAGTTGTAAAAGTTGCATCATCTATAAATAAATAGGCTAACCCATCAGTATCGCGGTGCCTGATAATAACCGAAATAGTTTGACCGGCAAAATCTGTCAGATCAAAATTTTCTACCGTAGATGGATTTGCAGCAGTGCCTGAAGCTATTGGTGTTTTAGCATCTAAAACCTCCATAATCTCTCCTATAGTTGTCTCATCAGTAAAATCAGCAACGTCCTCTGCTGTTAAAACATAAATTTCGTAAGGAGCTACAGCGCCATCCTCAACATCAGCAGACCCCATCCTTAGGCTAAACGTGGCGGTTACATCAGTTGGAATTTCTACTTCAGGTGTCCAAATAGCATTGTCAGTATCTGGTGCCGGCACAGCAGCATTATTCGCTACCGTAAAGTTACCAGACCCAGCTACTTTACCAGTAAAACCAAGAGCAGTAATACCTGTACTTGAATTGTATAAACCAAATGTACTTTCGTCACCATCAAAGTCAAGTACCGACCAACCTGTAGGTGTACCCTCAAAGTCTTGAGACAAAATAACATCTTGTGCATTAACTGTAAAATAAGACCCCATTAAAAATGCGGCCAATAGTAAATTTTTTTTCATTGTATTAGTTTTTAATTTGCCCAAATTTATAAATAAAAATGTAACAAACATCAACTTTAAAATATTTATGACAAAAAAAAACAGGCATTACTGCCTGTTTAATATAAAATATTGAAAATAAATTAGTTCTTAACAATTTTCTTGCTAATTGTACCTTTATGAGATGAGATATTCATAATATAAACACCAGCTGCAAGGTTAGAAATGTTGATTTGTGCAGATGCAACACCATCAAAAGATTTAGAGTTAACTGTACGTCCGTTGATATCTACAATAGATACATTGCTCACAAGGATGTTTTCAGCATTGTTAATGTTGATAACATTTGTAGCAGGATTTGGAGATACCGAGAATTTAGATGCAAGAACATCTTTAACACTTACAGTACCCGTAGTACTTACAGCAAAATCATCAACTAAAAGAGCAAAAGCATCTGCTGTTACATAGTTAATTGCTATATAAACTTGTTCACCAGAATAATCATCAAGGTTAAAAGTAAATTGAGTCCATTCACCTGCAGGAACTTCAGTATAATCATCACCTGAAATAATTGTAAAATCTTCAGAATCTTCATTACCTGTTGTTGATACAGCAATATTTATACGCTCTAATCCCCAAGTATCTGTTATAGACTTAGCCCAAAAAGTTACTGTGTTACCCGTAGAACCTAATGTTATTTGAGGTGTTACAAACCAATCATCATTGAGTCCGTCTGTAGCAGCAAAAAAGTTTAGTGATTTGTTACCAGAGTAAGGAGCCCAGTTATCTTCTAATGCAGGTTCAGTAGCTGATGGGTTGAAAATAATTGCAGTACCGGTATATCCTGAATTATCAAAGATATATGATACGTTATCTTCATTTTCAATTCCGTAAGTAGCAGAACCATCATTGTCGATTTGAGTCCAATCACCTATTGGATCGATAATGAAATCTTCATAACTATCAAAGTTATCCGAAAATAATGTTGTTTGAGCGTTTGTAGTAAATACAGCCCCCATTAAAAAGGCTGCTAAAAGTAGATTTTTTTTCATTTTATTTAGTTTTAATTTGTCAAATTTATGAAAACATACTCATTAAAAACAAAAAATTAAGATATAAAGCAAAAAAAAACAGGCATTAGCGCCTGTTTTATATAAAGTACTAAGTACCAATTAGTTCTTAATAATCTTTTTAGTAATTACTCCTTTGTCAGACGCAATATTCATCATATAAACACCAGCTGCAAGGTTAGAAATGTTAATTTGAGCAGAAGCTACACCATCAAAAGATTTAGAGTTAACTGTACGTCCGTTGATATCAACGATAGATACATTGTTAACAAGTATATTTTCAGCATTGTTGATGTTGATTACATTTGTAGCTGGGTTAGGAGACACAGAGAATTTAGATGCAAGTACATCTTTAACGCTTACAGTTCCTGTTGTAGTTACAGAAAAATCATCAACCATAAACATATAATGGTCTACACCTACATTATGTATACCTATTCTTACCGATTGAGCATCATAGTCACTTGGTATTGCAATGGTAACCGCTTCCCACTCACCAAATGGAGCTTCTTCAGTATCTCTTATTATTTCAAAATCACCTGCATCTGGTGTGCCAGGGCCGGCATAAATACCAACATTGTACTCCTCAAGGCCGTAAGAATCAGACAATGATTTTACATAAAAAGTTACAGTATTACCCGTGGAGCCAAGAGTGATAGCAGGGCTTATTAACCAATCATCATTACCCTCTGAAGCAGATGCCGGAACAGCGGCCCAGGATGCTGCATATTTTGAGCCTGTTCTAGGCGCAAAATCCCTGCTCTCTTCAGAACCATCTTCACCTTCAACTGCGTCACTAACTTCAGCAGCTTCAGGGTTAAAAATAATGTAAGCCTGCGGTACAGCTCTATTTTCCCAGTTAAATTCACCACCGCCTGAATAAACATCCAATCCATCATTATCAACTGTAATCCAATCTCCGAAACCTTCGATCAGGAAGTCATCATATGTTTCAAAGCTATCGGTAAATAATGTTGTTTGAGCATTAGCAGTAAAATAAGACCCCATTAATAAAGAGGCTAAAAGTAGATTTTTTTTCATGATGATATAAATTAAGTTTTTCCAAAAATAAAAATTAAAGCTTTATAAATAAAGCAGTTTTAGTAAATTTTAAGAAAATATTATCATTTAATTTTGGAATTATTGTTTATCCGCTAATTTTAATTTAAAAATAAACAATTTACTTTATGAATAGTCTTCGTTAAGTTATACAATTACAGTTAATTACAAAGTAAACAATTTAATAACTATTATTTAATCAGGAAAAAATCAGCCAGCACAAGCGCTGCCATAGCCTCTACAATTGGCACTGCACGGGGTACAACGCACGGGTCATGCCTGCCCCTGCCCTGCATTTCTACAATTTCTCCGGCATTATTTATAGTTTCCTGCGTTTGCATTATGGTAGCTACAGGCTTAAAAGCAACCCTAAAATAAATATCCATACCGTTGCTTATTCCACCCTGTATACCACCAGAAAGATTTGTTTTTGTAGAGCCATCGGCGTTAAATGCGTCGTTATGCTCGCTGCCTTTCATTTTTGCGCCACAAAAACCGCTGCCATACTCAAACCCTTTTACGGCGTTAATAGACAGCATAGCTTTGCCCAGTTCGGCATGCAGTTTATCAAATACCGGCTCTCCAAGGCCTGCTGGTACGTTTTTTATAACGCAGGTAACGGTACCACCTACAGTATCGCCCTGCTTGCGTATCTCTTTAATGTAATCTTCCATTTTTGCAGCCGTTGCAGCATCAGGGCAGCGCACTGCATTACTTTCTATAAGCGAAAAATCAAGATCCTGGTACGGCTTATCGATAAAAATATCTCCAACAGATGATGTAAACGCATTTATAGTAACCTGCGGCAATACCTGGCGGGCAATAGCACCGCCCACTACCCTGCTTATAGTTTCGCGTGCAGAACTCCTGCCCCCGCCCCTATAGTCACGTATGCCATACTTAACATCATAGGTGTAATCTGCGTGCGATGGGCGGTATACGTCTTTTATATGCGAATAATCGTCAGATTTTTGGTTGGTATTAGGCACAATAAAACCTATGGGCGCACCTGTGGTTTTGCCCTCAAAAATACCCGACAGGAACTGTACTTCATCCGGCTCTTTGCGCTGCGTTACAATTGCCGATTGCCCGGGCTTACGCCTGTTAAGCTCGTATTGTATAGCATCAAAATCAAGTTGAATATTAGGTGGGCAGCCATCTATAACACCGCCTATGGCCGGCCCGTGCGATTCGCCAAAGGTGGTTAAAGTAAATTTGCGTCCGTAAGTATTTCCTGCCATGCTATGTGTTTTTAACAAATATACTCCGTAAAAATGTACTATTAAAAAGGCAAAGCGCTAAATTTAATATTTAACGGTTATTGTAAACATTTTATTAACCCTCCCTTAAATTTCTACTTATATATATAGGTTTATTTTGCAGAAAACATCTTATGAAAAAAAGGATAGTAGACCTTGTAGTACTTTCTGATGTTCATTTGGGTACCTACGGCTGCCATGCTAAAGAACTTTTAGCCTATCTCTCTGCAATTAAGCCTAAAATCCTTGTCCTTAATGGCGATATTATAGATATATGGCAATTCAGGAAATCCTATTTCCCTAAGTCACATTTAAAAGTGGTTAAAAAAATGCTTGATTTTGCTGCAAAGGGCACTAAGGTATACTACATTACCGGCAACCATGACGAGATGCTACGTAAATTTAGCGACACCTCTATGGGAAATTTTTCTATAGTAGATAAAGTGGTATTGGAACTTGACGGTAAAAAAGCATGGTTTTTTCACGGTGATATTTTTGATAACTCTGTACACCATGCTAAGTGGATCGCTAAACTGGGCGGTATAGGTTATGACTACCTTATATTATTAAACCGTTTTATAAATTACATATTAGTAAAATTGGGCCGCGAACCTTACTCCCTTTCTAAAAAAATTAAGGCGAGTGTTAAAAAAGCTGTTAAGTTTATATCTGACTTTGAAACTACTGCTGCCGATCTTGCTATTGAAAATAACTACGACTACGTAATATGTGGCCATATTCATGAGCCGAAATTAGAGGTAAAAGAAAACAAAAAAGGTAAAGTTACCTACCTTAACTCCGGCGACTGGATAGAAAACCTAACGGCTCTTGAATACAATAAAAAGAGCTGGAAACTTTACCGACACGACGATACCTTAAAAGTTGAAGAAGAAGAAACGTTTAACTTGGATACTGCCCTTATAGGCGAATCGTTAAAAAATGCCTTAATGGGCGAACAGCTTGTTGCTACGTTGATTTTTAACGGAAAATAAGGTACTTTAAAAATGTTGAGTTATATTAGCAACCTAACTTAAACTAACTCAACACATGAAGAAAGCTTTTTACCTATTATTAGCGGTCAGTACTTTTATGGTTTCGTGTTCTGATGACGACAGTGGTAACAACCCTGCAGCATCTGCCGATGTTTATTTACCTTTAAATACAGGTAATTATTGGGTATATGATGTTCCCGGTTCATTTCAAACAGGCAGGGACTCGCTATATGTAGCAAACGATACTGTAATAAGCGGCACAACGTATACAAAATTTAAAACAGGGTCGTTAGCATACGGATTTTTCTCGGCAGCGTTATCTGCTAACGGCGGTGTTCGTAACGATGGAGGCAAGCTAATGCTTACGGGCACTACAGCAGTTAACTTTATTGAAGAGTTCCCAATAAATATTCCGGTAACTAACCTTGTAATACTTGATGCAGGTGCATCGGTAAATAGCGAGCTGGGCAATGTCAGCGGCAGTTTTGAACAGGTATATAATGAGTTACCACTTACTTTTACTTACTCACTTGCTACAACTGCAAAAGAAAATCTTGAAAGTTATACAATAGGTGGAGAAACCTATACCGATGTTAAACGAGTGGAAACAAAACTAAACCTTTCTATAGGTGTAAGTTTTGAGGGTTCTACCATAACATTGCTACCTGCACAGGACGTTGCGATATCATCGCAATACTACGCTAAAGACATTGGTATGGTGCATGTAAACACAACATTTCAATATCAGGTGTCGGCACTATTTGCCAGCCAGTTTACAAGTATGTTTGGCCTGCCATCATCGGGTACACAAACACAGCAGGAAATATTAGATACCTACAGTGTGCAGTAATATTTTTAACAAAATGATAACTGTTAAAAGTTTAACATAATGATATTCCTACAAAAAAGTTGCTTATATCTTTGCTTCAATAAAACAACTAAAGTAACACCATTATGAAAAAACTTATTTTATCTGCTTTTCTGCTAATAGGATTAGCATTTAGCTCACAGGCACAGGAAAGAAATGCATTAGGACTACGTCTTGGAGACAACGACGGTTTTGGTGGAGAGCTTTCTTACCAACGTAAATTTTCATCTGACAACAGGCTTGAGCTTGACTTAGGATGGCGTCAGTCTAACGATTATGATGCTTTTAAACTTGCTGCCCTATACCAATGGGTTTGGAATATTGAAGGCGGTTTTAACTGGTATGCAGGTGTAGGTGGCGGTGTTGGTACATGGAGCTACGATTACAAAGGCCCGGGCGATTTTGATGGCGATGATAATGGTACATTCTTATTTGCAGCAGGTGATTTAGGTATTGAATATAATTTTGATATTCCATTACAACTATCATTAGATTTTAGGCCGGAGCTTTATTTTAACGACGATTACAGGGGTGATAACTTCGGCCCAGATATCGCGTTAGGTATACGTTTCCGCTTCTAAAAAGATATTGAACATACAAAATATTAACCCCGCATTGCGGGGTTTTATTTTTTAAATCGGTTACATTTTTGTTTTAGTAAGCAGTAAGGATAGATAGAAAAGCATATACAGAATTTACAGGCCCTGGAAAGTGTAAAAGATTTTAGCTTGAATGGGATATATTTGAGGCCAATACCCTGCAATGGCTTTGGTGGATGATACCGCTTAATTTACTCCTACAAGCTTTATTTGTATATCTTAAATTATAATATAAATGCTTATAAAAATCAAAATCCCACGCAATGCGTGGGATTTTAGTATTTAGTTTCTTATAAGTTTTTTATACTTAATGCGCTTAGGCGTTAAATCACCACCAAGGCGTTTCTTCTTATTTTCTTCATATTCAGAGAAGCTTCCTTCAAAAAAGTAAACTTCAGAGTTTCCTTCAAAAGCAAGTATGTGGGTACAAACCCTATCCAGGAACCACCTGTCGTGAGATATTACTACTGCGCAGCCTGCAAAGTTATCCAAACCTTCTTCAAGTGCTCGCAGAGTATTAATATCAAGGTCGTTAGTAGGCTCATCCAGTAGTAATACGTTACCTTCTTCTTTCAGCGTTATGGCTAAGTGAAGCCTGTTACGCTCACCACCCGATAGTGTAGCCACCTTTTTATTCTGGTCGCTGCCGCTAAAGTTAAAACGGCTAAGGTATGCGCGGGAGTTAACCTGCCTGCCACCCATCATGATAAGCTCCTGACCATCACAGAAGTTTTCCCAAATGGTTTTTTCAGGGTCGATGTTAGAGTGGCTTTGATCTACATAGGCAATCTTAACGGTTTCACCCACAGCAAATTCACCTTTATCCGGCGTTTGCTCACCCATGATCATTTTAAAGATGGTAGTTTTACCGGCACCGTTTGGCCCGATTATACCTACTATACCTGCCTGGGGAAGCGTAAAGTTAAGGTCTTCATACAATAGCCTGTCGCCAAAACCTTTAGCAACGCCTTTGGCCTCAATTACATTAGTACCAAGCCTTGGCCCGTTAGGTATGTAAATTTCCAGTTTTTCGTCAAGTTCTTTCTGGTCTTCGTTTAATAACCTATCATAGTTTTGTAAACGCGCTTTTTGTTTGGTCTGGCGGCCTTTAGCCCCTTGCCTAACCCAGTCAAGCTCGCGCTCTAATGTTTTACGGCGCTTAGAAGCTGTTTTCTCTTCCTGCTCCATACGCTTAGATTTCTGGTCAAGCCATGAAGAGTAGTTACCTTTCCACGGAATACCTTCTCCCCTGTCTAATTCAAGGATCCAGCCTGCAACGTTATCAAGAAAATAACGGTCGTGGGTTACGGCTATTACGGTACCTGCGTAGTGCTGTAAATGCTGTTCTAACCACAGTACACTTTCCGCATCAAGGTGGTTGGTAGGCTCATCCAATAGCAATACATCCGGCTGTTGCAAAAGCAGGCGGCATAAAGCCACACGCCTTTTCTCTCCACCCGAAAGCACATTTATAGGGGTATCCGGCTCTGGTGTTCGTAGCGCATCCATTGCGATTTCCAGCTTAGTATCAAGCTCCCAAGCGCCCGATGCATCTATCTGGTCCTGAAGCACCGCCTGGCGGTCCATTAGTTTTTCCATCTTATCGGCATCTTCATACACCTCAGGATCGCCAAAGCTGTCGTTTATTTTATTGAATTCTTCCAAAAGCGCAACTGTCTCAGCCACACCTTCGCGCACTATTTCAATTACAGTTTTAGTTTCATCTAAAATAGGGTCCTGTTCAAGGTAGCCCACTGTATAGCCCGGTGCAAAAACCACATCGCCCTGGTAGTTTTTATCCTGCCCGGCAATTATTTTTAACAATGATGATTTACCCGAACCATTTAAACCAAGAATACCAATTTTAGCTCCGTAAAAAAAGCTAAGGTAAATATCCTTTAGTACCGGTTTGTTAGCGCCGGGATAAGTTTTACCCAGCTTAGACATTGAAAATATTACTTTCTTATCGTCTGACATTTCTTAATATTTATATTTTATTGATAATTTAATCGAATTATACGCGGCCTTTTAACGCATTAAAAACCCAGGCAATAGCAAAAAAACCCAAGCCTACAGCTCCAAAACCATAGCCTGCAATATCATCATACCTAAAAGCTCCCAAGCATACAAGCAGTAGCCCCATAAGTATCATTATAAAAGTAGCCCAGCCCAGGACAGTATTTTTATTCATCATTGTTTTAGTAGATTAAAAAGCAAATATCGTTAACTTTTATTTATTTAGAAAATATGCCAACTTAGGATTTTACTAAATAAATACCGTCTTCTTTAATTTCTATAAGCTTTTGCTTATAAAGTGTACCAATAGCTTTCTTAAAGCTCTTTTTGCTCATTTTCAGCACAGTCTTTATATCTTCAGGATGGCTGTCATCATTTAAACGTAAAAAGCCGCGGCTTGCCCTTAGCTCGTCAAGTATCTTCTCAGCATTGGGCTCAATACCTTCAAATCCGGGTTTTTGCAGGGTTACATCAATTTTATTATCGGGCCTTATAGCCTTAATATATCCTTTAATCCTGTCGCCTGTACGCAGGTCGTCATACACCTCATTAAGATACATGAGCCCTTTGTGTTGCTCGTTTATAATCACGTTAATACCAAGATCTGTAATGTGCGATACTATCAAGTCTACTTCCTCACCTACTTCTACCATTAGCTCTTCGTTAGTAAGAAACTGGTTCAGCTTGCTCGATCCTACAAGCCTGCCCGATTTTTCATCAAGGTGCATGTGTACAAGGTAACGTTTGCCGCTATCCATAGGGCGCGCCTGCTCCCTAAAAGGTACAAAAAGATCTTTTTCAAGGCCCCAGTTCATAAAAGCGCCAAATTTATTGGTATAGCTTACGCGAAGCAGCGCAAACTCATTAAGGTAAATATAGGGTTCCAGCGTAGTGGCTACAGGGCGTTCTTCCTGGTCAAGGTACACAAAAACAGTAAGCTCGTCGCCTACCTCAAATTCTTCGGGTACATATTTGTTTGGCAAAAGTATATCATCTTTGCCATCGGTTAAATAAAGCCCTACCTGGGTATCCCTCGCTATGGTTAGGGTATTATATTTTCCTAATTCGATCATTCTATAGTTGTTGAAGCGGTAAAGGTACGAAGATTAAAGTATTATGCCGGTGCAATTCTGTTTTATGCCAGAGGTTACACCAACTCCTTAAAATATTGCAGCAATATCTTATCGTTTTCCAGCATTGGGGTAAATACTTCTAAAATTTTAGGTTTATCAGACTTGCCCATAAATACCTCTAAAGCTGATTGCAAACCTGCTTCATCTGATGCAGTACTGTACTCAAAACCATACATTTTAGCTAAATGCTCTGCTGTTAATTTATGTGTGGTTTCAAAGAAAGTATTAAACACTGGCGTTTCGGCATGGCCCGGCAATATCCTGAAGATACCCCCACCTGCGTTATTTATAAGAATAATTTTAAAGTCTTTAGATATATAATTATTCCACAACGCATTGCTATCGTATAAAAAGCTAACATCGCCGGTAATAAGCACCGTTTCTTTCTGGCTTGCCAGTGCAGCACCTATGGCTGTAGATGTACAACCATCTATGCCACTGGTGCCGCGGTTACAAAACACCTCAATAGAAGGCTTAATATCAAACAGCTGCGCATAGCGTATAGGCGAACTATTGCTTATCTGCAATTGCGAATTATCCGGCAATGCAGGCAATATCAGTTCAAAAGCTTTAAAGTCGGAAAACGGAATCTTGGCAAGGTAGGCATCGTGCTTTTCTTTCCTGAATGCCTTAAGCTCCTGTGCTATTTTATTATAATCGCTATCAACAGGGAGGGTTTGCGGCAAAAATTCTTTTAAAAAGGTGTTCGGTTCGGCTTCAATATGCCTGCTGAGTGCCCCAAAGGTATCGTAGGCCCTAAGCGAATCGATATGCCAGTGCATTTGCGGCTTATACTTTCTAAGAAATGCTTTAATACGTTTAGAAACCACCATTCCGCCAAAAGTAAGCAGTATTTCCGGGCGATATGCCTCAAAATCCTGTTCTGTAAACGGAGTAATAATAGTATCAATATTATTTAAAAATGAAGGATGGTGCAGGTTAGACGTAGTTTCGGTCATTACTACAACCGATGGGTCGGCCGCCAGTTGCGCAATAATAGCTTCTTCTATACTGTTAGGATAATTTACCCCTACTAACACCAGTTTCTTTTTAGCCACATTCCATCGCTCCACGTATTCAGATATTTCGCCATCAAATAATGTTTCTTCAATGGGCGAGTAATGTACTTCAACCCCAACAGAACACTGATCTACCGTTTCATACAACGGCTCTTCAAATGGCGCGTTAATATGCACCGGGCCTCTTTTTATTTTAGATATGGCAATTGCATTATTTATTAACGTATCGTTCTCTGCAGAGGCATCTTCCAGTAAATTAGCACTATATACAATATGATTGGCAAATACATTTTCCTGGCGGATGGTTTGCCCATCACCAATATCTATTTTATCGTGCGGCCTGTCGGCAGAAATAACAATTAGGGGTATCTGGCTGTAAAATGCTTCGGCTACAGCCGGATAATAATTAAGCAATGCCGAACCCGACGTACAAACTATAGCCGCCGGTTTTTGAAGCTGCTGCGCCATACCCACGGCAAAAAATGCAGCGCAGCGCTCATCGGCAATACTGTAACATGTAAAACCCTCATTATTGGCAAAGCCTATAGTAAGTGGTGCGTTGCGCGACCCGGGAGATATTACAATATCAGTAATTCCTTTAGCAAGGCATATTTGTATAATGCTTTGCGCTAAAGGTATTTTAGGATAAATCATTAAGTATATTCTTATATTATATATTGAGCAGTGCAGTAAATTTTACTACTACAAATTTACCACTACCGTAAGAATAAGCATAACAAAAGCTTATAAAATTTTGCTAAATGGGTACGAACTTAATTCAGAACAAGAGGTTTATAAACGCTCGTCTTAAAGTGTTTCTTTATTTATCCATTTACCGGTTTCCGGTGCCTGATAATTATCCATTTTTTGAAGCACGTCATCTATTGTATTGCCTGATAATAACATTTGCCTGTTAATCTCTTTAAGGAAACCTTTACTTACCATAATATCTGCCATTTGCAGCAAGGCATCATAAAAGCCATCAATGTTTAGCAAAGCCATTGGCTTTTTGTGCAGCCCCAGCTGACCCCAGGTTAGCATTTCAAAAAACTCTTCAAAGGTGCCAAAGCCACCGGGCAGGGCAATCACGCCGTCGCACAGGTCGTTCATTTTAGTTTTGCGCTCGTGCATGCTTTCTACCAAAATCAATTCGTTAAGCCCTTGGTGCGCAATTTCTTTATCCCTCAAAAAATGAGGCAATACGCCAATAACTTCGCCACCGTTTTGCAAAGCACCATCGGCCAGGGCTCCCATAAGGCCTACATTAGCGCCGCCATAAACAATTCCCATATTTCTTTTGGCTAATGTTTTGCCTAACAAATAAGCCTGCTCTTCAAATAATTTATCAGTCCCAAAACTCGATCCGCAAAAAACTGCTATTCTTTTCATTTAAAGTATTCTAAAAAATTCAACAAAAAACTGCTGCCGCTACACATGTAACAACAGCAGTTTTGTATGATATATTTTGTTATTACGATTTAACCCAGTCTAAAACCTCAGGCTCTGTAACCAGGGTTTTAGGGGCAATAACTTTTACAAGTTCACCTTTTTCGTTAATAAGGTATTTCTGGAAATTCCATTGCACTTCGCTGTCCTCTAAGCCATTCTTGCTTTTTTCTGTTAAGAATTTATACAAGGGCGCCATATCACTGCCCTTTACAGAGATCTTATCCATCATAGGGAAAGACACGCCGTAGTTTTGCTGGCAAAATGTAGCAATTTCTTTACTTGTGCCCGGCTCCTGCTCTGCAAAGTTATTTGCCGGGAAACCTACAATTACAAGGCCTTTATCTTTATATTGTTTATACAGCGCCTCAAGGTCTTTGTATTGCGGAGTAAGCCCGCATTTAGAGGCGGTATTTACAACAATTACTTTTTTACCTTTTAATGAGGCAAAGTCAAACTCCTCGCCGTAAAGGTCTTTAACTTTAAACTGGTAGATTGTTTCTTTAGCCATCGCTTTTTTATTATCAGATTTGGAGGCAACGGGTTTAGTTTGTGCCTGATTTTGGCAGCTTACCATAAGCATTAGCCCGCAGGCTAATAATGCAAATTTTCTCATTTCTATATTTTTATATAAATGTACTAAAAATTTATTTTTTGATGCTTTGCTTTTTTAAATGTTTATTATACTGCATATAAGCAAGTGCACCCAATAAAATAACACCTACAGCCATGTAAAAAAAGTACATTGGGGTACGTATCTCTCCGCTTGCATAAGAGTGCAGGCCGGTAAGGTAAAAGTTTACACCAAAATACGTCATTAATATAGATGCAAATGCCAGAACACTAAAGAAATTGAAAATCCAGGCACCGCGTAAAGCCGGTACAAAACGCATATGTATTACAAAAGCGTATACCATAATACTTACCATCGCCCATGTTTCTTTAGGATCCCAGCCCCAATAACGGCCCCAGCTTTCATTTGCCCACTGCCCACCTAAAAAGTTACCTATGGCAAGCATTACAAGCCCCACGGTTAAGGCCATTTCATTTATATAGGTAATTTCTTTGATGGTAAGATCCATCTTTACCTTGTTGTTTTTGTTAGTAAATAACATAAGTATAAGTGACACTAACCCTAATATCATACCCAATGTAAACGGCCCATAGCAACCCACAATTACCGCAACGTGTATCATTAACCAATACGAGTTAAGTACCGGTACAAGGTTAGCAATCTCAGGGTCGGTCCAGCTCCAGTGCGCCACCATAAGCACCATAAATACTACAAAAGCTGTAGATGCAACGGTAAGCTCTGATTTTCGCCCAAAAGCTAAACCAAAGAACATGGTTGCCCATGCCACGTATATAACCGACTCAAAAGCATTACTCCAGGGGGCATGGCCCGATACGTACCAGCGTACCGCCAACCCTAAGGTGTGCAGTATAAAAAGCAGAAATATAACACCGTGAAAAAACTTAACCGTTAACGCGATACTTTTACGATCATTAAATATTTTTATGATAACAAACAGGAACATTAAAAGCCCTGCATATAAATACCAAGAATATAGTTTTTTAAAGATATCATACTTATTATAAAGCAGCTCTGCATCAATCTTATCATCTGAAGGCATTACATTCGCACCAAATCTCTTTTGGTATTTGGTTAATCCGTCAAGCATGTCATCAGCCAGTTTGTAGTCTGTGGTTTGTGTAGCTTTGCCTAATGATCCAAAATAAATGGGTACTATATTTATTATACTGTCTAATCCTTTAATATTACCATCGGCAGCCTCAGGGAAAGAAACCCATTTGTTTCCTTCATCATTAGGTATAGGAAGTACTTTTAATACCTGTCCGGATATGGCAAGGTTAAGCAGGTTAATGCGCTTATCAAGGTCTATAAAATCTACCTGAAACTGGTTTTGAACCTTTTCCCTGTTGGCTTCCTCAAGCAAACGGGCCAGTTTGTAATTGCCACGCGCATCAAAAAAGTCGGACATGGCAGCAAACTTAGTACCTTTTTCAAGTCCGGCAATTTTTCTAATACTGTCATTCTTACGGTTTAAATATATAATAGGTACATCATACCACACCTCACCCAGCATAGCCATAGAAAGGAATACCTGATCGGCATTCATATCTTTATATGACTCGCTTTGGCTTACTTTACGCAGCAATTCCGACGCAAAGGTGTTAGCCGGTTTCATCCTGCCCCCAAAATCCTGAATTACAATACGGCTAAATTTTGCAGCATGCTCAGGGCTAACTTTAAAAGCTTCGATAACGCTATCCAATTGCTTTTGTGTAGGCTTTTGGCGAAGGTGCTCGTGAGAAACTTCCTCTTCATGTGCCTCGTGATTATGCCCTGCATGATCGTGGCCTTCGTGGTTATGCTCCTGGGCAAAACCGCTTATGGTAAAAAATAAAAGCAGTATCGTTGTTAACGCAGCTTTCTTTTTCTTAACCTTTTCAAGTTTTTCTTTGAGGTCGCCAAAGCGGGTATTTTTATCAAATAATATTGCCATCAGGCCAAAGTATAATAAGAAGTACCCGGAGTATGATATCCACGTACCCCAAAAATCGTGGTTTACAGATAATTTAGTACCTTTTTCATCTTCATCAAAACCCGACTGGAAAAAGCGGTAGCCCCTGTAATCCAGTACATGGTTCATGTAAATACGGGTATTTATGGTGTTTTTTTCTTGTTTATCTTCTACAGTAACCGTACTTTCAAAAGAAGAATATCCTCCTGCCTGCCCCTGCATACCGGGGTAACGGTTGGCTATAAAATCGTTTAGGCGAATTGCGAATGGCAGCTCATAGGTTTTACTGCCATACATTAGGGTATATTCAAGCTTACCCTGTTTAAACGATACCGGTACGCCCATTTTTTGCCAGCCACCTAATAAGGTAACCTCTTTTTCTTTACCTTCAGATTTTACAGTAACTGTAAGTGCGGCATCTTCTTTGGTTTTAAAATCCTTACTGCCTTCATACGCTACACTACCTTTTATAGCACGCTCAGGAAACACGAACATAGCACCCTGAAGGTTGTAAAGCGAACGGAACATTAAAGGCTGTACAGAATCTTTGACAACTGCACCCTGCATCCTGTCGGCCATGCGCATAAAGTTACCTTCAAACGGTGTGGTAATGGTATAATTATCACCGGTTTTTGTAACATTAATTGCACCCGCAGTAGGCTTATTAAAAGCAAATAACAAATTATTAATACTTTGCACTTCGCCCTCTTTTAAATAAAGGTCGCGGCGCTTGCCCGATGTTTGCTCTACCATTTTAATGTACTGCACACCGTTGAGGTCTTCTTTTATAACTTCTTTAGCGCCAAGCTTAAAATCTTTATATTCAATTTCAAACGGAATATCGTTAAACTCGTTAGAAATAGTAAAGTGATTACTTGCAATTAGTGGTGTTTCTTTTGAGGCCAACAAAAGCTGCTTCTCAAAAGTACGGCGGCGCATTTCGCCCTGGTACTCACCATCTATAAAAACAGTTAAATAAGGCTTATCGCTATAAAAAACACTCTGTGCCTCTCCCTCCCTAATGGGCATCATGCCTTCAAAGCTTATGTAACGGGTTACAAAAGCACCGACTATGATCAATATAAAAGAAAGGTGTAAGAGTAGTGTAGCCCACTTTTCTTTTTTGTGTAACTGGTAGCGTTTTATATTACCAAAAAAGTTAATTACAAAGAGTAGCATAATAGCCTCAAACCACCAGGCATTGTATATGTAAACACGGGCGGTTTCGGTATTATAAGCATCTTCTATAAACGTGCCTATTCCCATAGATGCTGCAAAAACAAGGAAAAGAACGGCCATTAAACGTGTGGAGGAAAAGAAAGAAATTATTTTATCCATGAGTATACGGATGTGTTCATTTTAAATTCCTGCAAAAGTACTTAAAACTTCAGTTTTAATATAGCTTTATACGGTAAATTTAATGCGATACATTATTGAAAAGTAGGTAAAAGTAACCAGTATAACATTATTTATCGTATAAGTATTTTATATTTGTTGCATAAACTAAAATCTAACATGAAAAAAATTTTATTGTGTGCTGCATTGTTTGTAGCTACAATTTCGGCTGTTGCACAAACCGAAGCAACCACAAAGGATGGAAAAAAAGTAGTTTTAAACAGTAACGGAACGTGGGCGTATGCCGATGGCGACTGCAACTTATTAACTGAAACAAAAACATACACCGGCGGTAAAACAATGACATCGGCAAAGGAGCCTATCAAGCTATTTGATGATGCTTCCGCTAAAACGGGCGTATCTTTAGATGCCATTAAGGGTTCGAGCTCATTAATATTAAATTTTGGCAGGATAGAGCGCATAGCTATTTGTATTAATAAAAATGCGCCGTTGAATTTAGAATTTACCGATGGCACAAAACTTGTTCTTAAGCACATGGGCGAACTGGATTGTAAAGGTAACTTTTCCTGTTTTTTAGGAGAACAAATGAACACCGGTAAAGAATTGGGAGTTTTAAAATCCAAAAAAATAAAAAAAGTTTCTATAGAGTATACTGATACTGAAAACGGTGCAATTAAAAAATTTACCAAAGACTATACACTTACTGCCGACCAGGGTGAAAAACTGTCAAAGATTATAAATTGCCTTTCTAATTAATGCTTACAATGAGAATACCCAAATTACTGATGCTTTTAACCCTTACGGGATTATCTGCTTTTGCACAGGAAGTATTACCCACCAACCAGTCAAAATTTGATGATGTTACCTACCGCAGGGGTAACGAATTTAGGTCGGCATCCGGAGTTCCGGGTCCGCAGTACTGGCAAAACGGCGCCGATTATGCTATTGAGGCCGAACTGGATGATAAAACCAACACCCTTAAAGGCAGGCTAACTATGACCTACCATAATAACAGCCCGCAGGAACTTAATTACATTTGGATGTATGTAGAGCAAAACCGCTTTACCGAAGATTCCCGCGGTACACTAACTACCCCTATACAAGGCAACCGTTACAGCGGCGATATAGATGGTGGCATAGCCATTACTAATCTTAAAGTAAAGGGTAATGATGTTAATAAATTTCTTATTAACGATACCCGTATGCAGGTCTTCTTCGAAAAACCGCTTAAAGCTAAAGGTGGTAAAGCTGTAATAAGCATGAATTTTGAATTTAAAATACCCGAAGCCGGTATGGACCGTATGGGCAGGCTAACTACCGAGAAAGGGGTTACCTTTTCTATGGCGCAATGGTATCCGCGCGTTGCGGTATTTGATGACGTTGTAGGCTGGAATGTGGAGCCGTATCTTGGCGCGGGTGAATTTTATGTAGAATATGGAAACTTTGACTATAAAGTAACCGTGCCTTATGATCATATCGTAGCAGGCTCGGGTGAATTGGTAAACGCTAATGAAGTACTCACTAAACAGCAGCTTACCCGTTGGGAACAGGCTAAAAACAGCGATAAAACTATATTCCTTATCACGGCAGATGAAGCAGGGAAACCAACTACCACAAGGCCGGTGCAAAGCGGTAAGGTAACCTGGCACTTTAAAATGAACAACACGCGCGATGTCGCCTTTGCATCGGCAAAGAATTTTATATGGGATGCGGCAAAAATAAACCTGCCGAGTGGTAAAAAAGCAGTGGCACAATCGGTTTATACCGAGGAAAGCGCCAGTCCTGATGCATGGGGCCGTTCTACTGAATATACTAAAGCATCTATAGAACATTATTCTAAAACCTGGTTTGAATACCCTTACTCTAATGCGGTTAACGTAGCAAGTAATGCCGGTGGTATGGAGTACCCGGGCATGTCTTTTTGCAGCGCTAACAGCGTGGGTGCGGATCTTTGGGATGTTACCGACCATGAATTTGGCCACAACTGGTTCCCCATGATCGTAGGTTCTAACGAACGCCGCTACGCATGGATGGATGAAGGTTTTAACACCTTTATAAACTACTACAGCACCGTTAACTTTAATAACGGTGAATATAAAAGCGACATTGCCAAAAGCCGTAACAGGGTGGCCTGGTTTAAATCAAAATACAGGGAGGGACTTGATACCTACCCCGATGTTGCCCGTTCTATGAACTTGGGCTTTACCGCCTACTATAAGCCTGCTACAGGCCTTATTATGCTTAGGGAATACATACTTGGGCATGAGCGCTTTGATAATGCTTTTAAAGCATATATTAAAGCATGGGCATTTAAGCACCCACAGCCAACCGACTTTTTTAATGCTATGGATAATGGCGCGGGAGAAAACCTTAACTGGTTTTGGAAAGGCTGGTTTACCGGCACCGCTAACATAGACCTTGGCATAAGTAAAGTTTCGGAAGTTAAAGATGCTTACATTATAACCTTTACCAACAAAGGCGATATGCCTGCCCCTGTTGTGTTTAAGGTGGTTTATGATGATAACAGCAGCGAAATTAAAACCCTGCCGGTAGAAGTTTGGCAGCGTGGCAATGAGTGGGATTACTTGCTGCGCACCACTAAAAAACTTAAAGCAGTTGATATAGATCCGGGGCGTTTTATACCGGACATCAATAACCAGGACAACTCATGGATAAAAGAATAAACAAAGAAAGCTGCCTATCAAGGCAGCTTTCTTTGTTTTAGGGAGAAAATTATTTCTTACTCCACTCTTGTATAGAGTCTTTATTCATTTTTACGTAATCAGCGTTGTTTGCTTTTTCAGCACCCGCTAAAGATAACTTAGCAGTCTCTACAGCACCTTTTTTATCGCCCATTTTAGCCTGTATAAGCGATTTTTGCCTAAGGATATAAAATGGAGTTTCTTCACCTTTAGGAGTTTTCTCAATTGCCGAATTGATCCAGCTTAATGCTTTGGTAAGATCGGCGTTAGACTGGTAGTAATATTGAGCAGCAGCAAAATAAGATCCTGCTGTAGGGCCACTCATTGCCTCTTCTATACTTTTAAGAGCAGTAGCTTTAGTAGGTACTTCTATCTTTACAGCTACCATTGTTTTTTCCCATGCAATTTCAAGAAAACCATAATCGTTTTCAAGAGCGTTAACCCCTATAGTTAACGTTTCTACGTTACGGGTTAAAAATTCCGGTTTAACCGATGTCCTTACCACTTCTTTTTTCTCGTCCCATTTTTCAGGTAAGCCCCAGTTATTGGTATCGTCATAAATAATCACGTCCCAGCTGTCAGCTTTAGGCTGTGTGTAAAGTGCATAATGACCTGCCTTTACCGGTTTACCACCTATAATAACGTCATCGCTAAAGGTAATAATTGTATTAGCGTTAGCACCGGTTCTCCATAGCCTGCCAAAAGGCACCAACTCTCCGTAAACCGACCTGCCTCTTGAGCTTGGGCGTGAATAATCTACTTTAACAGTTGTAAGGCCCACCGTTTGCTCTATTAGCGCTTGCGGACTCGCCTGTGGTGTCTGGATCTGTGCCGATGAATTTACCATTAGGCCTAACACTAAGGCTGCGGTAAAAAATATGTTCTTCATGTTTGTTTTGTTTATTAAAGTTTGCAACTGCGAAATTAAGAATTAAACCCTTTACGCTTGTTAAAAAAAACCGAAATTAGTTTACATTGCCTTCAAAGTGTAATCAGGTTTTAGTAACTTCACTCCTTATTTTTCTTACAAATGATATATACTGTACATACGTTTCAAAAACTGCCCATAACGCTGCAACAGGCATGGGATTTTATGGGAGACCCTAAAAACCTTGCCGTTATTACGCCAAGTTCTATGGGCTTTAATACACTATCCGGCGACGACCGTAAAATGTTTGCCGGCCAGATAATTGTTTACACAATAACGCCACTGTTTGGCATTAAATTGCAGTGGGTTACAGAAATTACCCATGTAACAGATAAACACTTTTTTGTAGACGAACAGCGCTTTGGTCCGTATGCTTTTTGGCACCACAAACACTTTTTAAAGGAAATTCCCGGCGGTGTAGAAATGGAAGACATTGTACATTATAAGGTACCTATGGGCTTTTTAGGCAGGTTGGTACACCCTTTTTTGGTAAAACCAAAGCTTGATGAAATTTTTGCTTATCGGTACAATAAGCTTGTAGAACTTTTTGGCGAATTTAAACCTGTAAATGCATGATAGTTTTTTGGTTTAGGCGCGACCTTAGGATAGATGATAATACCGGCCTGAGCGCAGCGATAGCATTGGGGGAAAAAGTATTGCCTATCTTTATTTTTGATAAGAACATATTAGATGAATTACCCAAAGACGATGCACGTGTCACGTTTATTTCGGCATTGTTGGATGACATTAATGCCGAGTTTAAAAAACATAACCGCAAGCTTGCAGTTTTTCATGATTATCCGGAAGCAGTGTTAAAAAAACTCCTTAAAGAACATGAGATTACCGCCGTATATACTAACCATGATTATGAGCCTTACGCCCGTAAAAGGGATGGCGAAATAAATAATATGCTTGCAGAGAACGATGTTGCCTTTAAAACTTTTAAGGACCAGGTTATTTTTGAAAAAGACGAGGTGATGAAAGGCGATGAAACTCCATATGTGGTTTATACACCCTACAGCAATCGCTGGCGCGAACTCTTTAAAAACAAATTCGTTAACCAACACCACCCCGCTATTAAAGCTGAGGATTTTGCCACGCACTCTTACCCTTACATGGGTTTAAAAGACATTGGCTTTACTGAATCGGATATCAAACCGGAACCTTACGACGTATCTAAACCATTGATTGATAATTATGAGGGTACCCGTAACTTTCCTGCTACCGATGGTACATCGCACCTTAGCGCTTACCTGCGTTTTGGAGCAGTAAGTATCAGGGCCATCGCGAATAAGGCTTCTCAAAGTAAAAATGAAACCTTTTTAAAGGAACTTATATGGCGTGAGTTCTTTATGCAGATACTTTGGCACTATCCCCATACGGTTACAAAGGCATTCCGCCCCAAATATGATGATATAAAATGGCGCTATAACGAAAAGGATTTTAAAGCCTGGTGCGAAGGCAAAACCGGTTACCCTATGGTTGATGCCGGTATGCGACAACTAAATGCTACAGGTGCTATGCATAATCGCGTACGCATGGTAGTGGCCAGCTTTTTATGCAAGCATTTGCTATTAGACTGGCGCAAAGGCGAAGCTTATTTTGCCGAGAAATTGTTAGATTATGAGCAATCCAGCAACATAGGCAACTGGCAATGGGCCGCAGGAAGTGGTGTAGATGCCGCCCCCTACTTTAGGGTATTTAACCCGACAGAACAGGTTAAAAAATTTGATAAAGACCTGAAATATATACGCAAATGGGTGCCCGAATTTGAAGCCCTTGACTATAAGCCAATTGTAGACCATAAGGAAGCCCGCGAAAGAGCATTAAAGGTTTATAAGGAAGGACTTGTTTAATTTTAGTTTCAGGTTTCAGGTTTGAAGTTGCCAATTAGTACGATTATGACATATGAGAGTAGCTCAACCTGAAACTTTAAACATGAAAAACATGAAACTATTGTTTTATATCCCTGATTTTCTCATAACTCAACTGGCTGAAATCGGTTATAATCGTGTCAGCCAAAGAAGTGTCTTGTAACGAAAGTTCATCATTTTTATAGCCAATACAATACACACCGGCAGCTTTAGCGGCTTTAATACCGTTGGTACTGTCTTCTATAACAATACATTCATCGGCTGTAAAGCCCGATTTTGCTACGGCTTCAAGAAAAATAGCGGGATGTGGTTTAGAAAATTCAAAGTCCTGGCCGCTTATCTTATGACTAAAATAAGGATTAAGCCCAAAACGGTTAAATACGCGTTCTATCTTCACTTTAGATGATGATGATGCCAGCAGGATAACCACACCATTAGCATGTAAATCCATTATCAGGTTTTCAACGCCCGGCATTAATTCAAGCGTTTCATCGGCATCAAAAGCATCACAATAATACCCTAAACCCTGCTCTACAAGCACATCGCTATCGGTATCAATACTGTAAATATCTTTTATTTTCTGAATAATATTTTTATCGGAATTGCCTATAAATGTAGAATATACATCGTCCGTAACATTTATATTAAGCGATTCATAAAATTTTTTATTGGCTCTGTGACTAAGAGGCTCGGTGTCAACCACTACTCCATCCATATCAAAAATTACGGCTCTTATCATTTTTATAGTTTCGGGTTCCAGGTTTCAGGTTTCAGGTTCGCTACGGCAAACTTGAAACTTTAAACCTGAAACTAATTAATAGAATGTATTATATCTGTGTTAAGTTCACTAAAATTTGTTATAATCTTTTGAGCAATAGAGAGTTCCTGCTGTTTGCTGTTTTCGCTTACATAGGCAACGCAGTAAATACCCGCAGCATTTGCAGCTTTAATTCCGTTTGTACTATCCTCTATAACAATACATTGCGCTACAGGGTTGCCGGAAAGTTCGGCAGCTTTTAAAAAGATGGCCGGGTGCGGTTTAGATTGCGGAAAGTCTTCCCCACTAACAATATGCGCAAAATACTGGTGCAAATTAAAGCGTTTAAACACCCTGCCTATGGTTTCATTACTAGCCGAAGATGCCAACACTAATTGTAAACCATTGCTATGTAGGTTTTTAATAAGATCCAATACACCGGGCAGCAGCTCCAAATCTTCTTTTATATCAAAAGCATCATTAAAAAAGTCGCGCTTGCTGCGCACAAGGGCTTCTATTTCTTCCTGTAAATTAAAATGGTCTTTAATTTTTTGGTAGGTGTTTTTTGTAGAAAACCCCGTAAATGTATGGTACATTTCATCAGGGATATCTATATTAAGATGCTTAAAGTGCTGGTGGTAGGCAAAGTAGTGTACGGGTTCTGTATCTACAATAACGCCGTCCATATCAAAAATAACTGTATTAACCATAGTTGTGTTTAAACCCCAAAAATACAACTTAGCGCCAAAACTAAAAACTAAATAGAATAAGATATTCTAAAATTACGCTGAAAGCCCCGCAAATGCTAAGATCTAAATAAAATGTGGACACAATTAAACCTTTTAGCCTAACTTTAGTCTTACTTAAAAATGGTTTTTAACTTTGGACGACGAAAAGCAATTTATTGCAGCCCTGCTTAACCCTAAAACGCAAAATGAAGCGTTTAGGCAGCTTGTAGCGCGCTACAGCCGCCCTTTGTACAGCCATATACGTAACATTGTGCTTAACCATGATGACGCTGATGATGTTCTGCAAAACACTCTTATTAAAGTGTTTAGCAACCTGAAGAACTTTAAGGGGGAGAGTAAACTCTTTTCGTGGATATACCGCATAGCAACCAATGAGTCGCTTACGCTAATAAGCCAGCGGGCTAAAAAAGGCGGTATCACCAACGAAGAAGTAAACGAGAAGGCCGTGCAAAACCTGGTTGCCGACGAATATTTTGAAGGTGATGCCCTGCAACTTAAACTGCAACAGGCAGTTGCATCATTGCCTGAAAAGCAACAGTTGGTTTTTAAAATGCATTATTTTGAAGAATTGAAATATGAAGATATATCTGAGATAGTGGGTACATCTGTTGGGGCGCTAAAGGCCTCTTACCACCATGCCGTTAAAAAAATTGAAGATTACATAAATACCCATTAAACCTTTTGCAACAAATTAAGTCTAACCGCTATGAACAATTTTAAATTAAACGAAGAACACAAGATAAAGTCAGGGCTTACGTCGCCTCAAGATGTTTATTTTGAGAACTTTACCGAAAGACTGATGCAGCAATTGCCTGCACCGGAAATTAAAGTTGTACCGCTTTACAGGCGAAAACCAGTGTGGTTCTCGGCAGCAGCGGGCTTTGTTGTAATGCTTACCGGAGGCTATTTTTTACTGAATAACAGCCCCCAGGCTACAACCCAGCCTGATACCGCAGCTATAGAGAATTACCTGGTATACCAAACCAACGTAACATCGTATGATATGATAGACCACCTTGATTCACAGGATATTAAAGAGCTGGAAGCGTCTATTGTACTTAATGACGATGCTATTAAAGATTACTTATCTGATGAAGATGTTTACTTATATGAATAACACTATGAAAATAAAGGTTTTACTCCCAATCTTATTACTTTTTACTTTAAGTGGTTTTAGCCAAAATCATGACGAGAAAAAGGAACAAATTAAGGCGCTAAAGGTCTCATTCTTAACGACTGAACTTAGCCTAACCACCTCAGAATCAGAGAAATTCTGGCCGGTATATAATGCTTATGAAGACAAGGTGTATGTTATAAGGCACGATAAAATGCGACCTATTTTTAAGAAGTTAGGCGACGGCGCCCTTGATAAAATGACCGACAAAGAAGCCCAGCCCCATCTTGACAAACTACAAGCAGCTGATAAAGACTTGTTTGTACTCAGGGAGAAATTGATAGCCGACCTAAGGCCCATCATTGGGGCGAAAAAAATACTGAAGCTTAAATGGGCCGAAGAAGATTTTAAACGCAAGTTGCTGGATAAATTTAAAGACAACAAAAAAGATTAATACCCATGAAAAGGAAGCTGCAATGCTTCCTTTTTTTGCCTAAAAACGGCTTGATATTTCACTTTTGGATTTTGAGTTGCCAAAAATGATGCGTTTTTTAGCTCATTTAATAAAGATTAAACTTACAAAAGGCTTAATATTTCACTTTTGGATTCTGAGTTAGCTAAAAGTGTTTCGAGTTTGGGGTTTTGAGTTGCGAGTTCTTACTGATCACATAAAAATTTGAAATTTAGAATTTAAATGGGGGTTACTTTTGACTTTATGACTTTCGATTTTATGACTATTAAAGCTTTTTAAATACCTTTGTATAACCACCCTCCCTCCCTTACAATCACTAAAAAATGAAACGATCCGGTTCTGCTGATTTGCCGCTTCACGGCGGGCATGTGCCTGCATGGCTTTCTGAAAGGATGGCTAAGCTGGGCCTCGCCATTGTGGAGACCATTGCAATGGAATTCTCTACCGCCGAGGTGATCGCTAAACTGGCCAACCCGTTCTGGTTTCAGAGCTTTGGCGCGGTAATGGGTATGGACTGGCATTCGTCCGGCATTACCACATCGGTACTTGGGGCACTAAAGCGGTCGGTTAACCCGCATGCTAAAGAGTTGGGCATTTACATTTGTGGCGGCAAGGGCAAGCACTCCATGAAAACGCCTGAGGAGCTTATTGCCGTGGGCAACCGCACCGGGCTTAACGGTGTTGAGCTGGCAGGATTGAGCCGCCTTACCGCAAAGGTAGACAACACCGCCATACAGGACGGTTTCCAACTCTATCAACATAACTTTATCGTTAACACCCAAGGCGACTGGTGCGTTATACAGCAGGGCATGAACAACTATACCAGCATTGCCCGCAGGTACCATTGGCACAGCCAGGACCTAAAGTCGTTTATTAACGAGCCACACACCTTTATTTATGGCGAAAACCAAGGCAAAATACTTAACCTTACCGATGGCAGCGCTGCCGGTACGCGCGAAAAATCGTTGCTTATTGTTAACGAGCACCCTGATAAGATAATCAAGGAAATGAACCACCTTATACTGCCTAATCACCATGATGTAAGGATGAAAGATGTAAACATGAAAAGGCTGGGCGCTATGCTATGGATGGCACATGAAAACAAGCCCGAAGATTTTGAAGGCCTGCTGATGCTAAAAGGCATGGGTCCGCGCACGGTACAATCGTTAGCGCTGGTAAGTGAGGTAATTTACGGCACCCCTACCCGATTTGATGATCCTGCCCGTTTCTCGTTCGCGCATGGCGGTAAAGACGGGCACCCGTTTCCGGTACCTGTAAATGTGTTTGATGAAACTATAAATACGCTGCAAAGCGCCATACAGCGGGCCAAGATTGGCAACAGCGATAAGATGCATGCCATACAAAAGCTATCGGAAATTTCGCGAAATGCCGAAAAAGATTTTACACCCAACACCAACTTTGATGCCCTTATACAAAAAGAGCGCGACGAGTCGTATAAATACGGCGGCCGCACTGTTTTTGGCAAGGCGCAACCGCCCAAAAAGAAGGGCGGCGACAGCAATCAGTTAGAGCTTTTTTAGTTCAAGCATTTCTGCCTCAGTATCAGCATCTTTATAACGCTGAAATATACGGCCTATAAATATACCAAGGCGGTTCTTATAGTCTTCTATAAGCCATTCACGGTAGTTTTTAGTAGTTTTAGAGAGCAGTTTGGCATATTGCTTAACGCGATACTCTACATCGGGGTCAAGCTCCTTAGCAAGCTTACGCGCCTCCGATATCGTTTCACTATTTTCAATACACATAAAAGCATGCTGGCGGATGGATTTGTCTATCACCGCCTTAGGCTTCTCCCTGTTATCGGCCGCAAGGCGAAACTCCTCCTCCACATCAAAAGTAACGTGCATGGTCTTGGCAAATTTTTCCCTAAGCTCATCAGGCATTATGTATACGTGATAGCTTTCAATTTCCGCATCACTACGAATATTTTCCAGGAACAGCTCAGGGTTCTTAAAAATATACTGCCAGTCTATAGGGTCGCTCCAAAGGCCAAACCTTTGTGCATTGTTACCCAGGTCTATCACCGTAAAAATATCTTTATACGGCAGCTTGCGCGAGCCACGGCCTATCATCTGGAAATACAGCGTGAGCGATCGTGTAGCCCTGTTTAATATAATTGTCTCAACAGTAGGCTCATCAAAACCGGTGGTAAGGATGGATACCGATGTTAGTATGGCATCGGGCGTTTTCTTAAACCAGGTAAGTATCTTTTTACGTTCGGCTTCAGGAGTGCGGTTATCAAGGTGCTTTATGGGCAGCCCGGCAGCCCTGAAGGTTTCATACACGTATAGCGATGTATTGATACCGTTATTAAAAATAAGGGTCTTTTTACCGCGGGAACGCGATAAATAAGCCTGCACCAGCAAATCCTGCATTGCAGAACGTGAATACAGCTCATCTGACGATGCTACGGTGTAATCGCCCGTAATGCCCAGTTTAAGCGATGTAAGCTCTACATCATAACCAAACATTACGGCCTTTGCTAAAAAGCCTTTGTTAATGAGCGAACTAATAGGCTCGCCTACAATAAGCTCATCGTACGTTTCATACATGGGCAACTCTATATTAGAGCTAAGCGGTGTAGCCGTAACCCCCAAAAATAAAGAGTTTTTAAAGTAAGTGAATAGCTTGCGGAAACTGTTGTAATGCGCCTCATCTACAATTACAAGGCCCACATAATCCATGTGGAATTTTTTATCCTTAAGGCGGTTGTTAAGCGTCTCAACCATTGCCACATAGCAATCAAAGTCATTGTCATACGGCAGCTCTTTTACGGCGCTGTCTATAACGGTATTTTTTACGCCAAAGCCATTAAGCATTTGCGATGTTTGCTTGCTAAGTTCTATCCTATGGGTAAGCACAAGCACTTTGCGCCCATATTTTTCAATATACCGACGGGCAATTTCAGAAAATATAACCGTTTTGCCGCCACCGGTGGGGAGTTGGTACAGCAAATGGTAGTTATCGGGCTTACCCTCAAACTTTTCAAATATGGCGTCGATGTCTTCCTGCTGATAATTGTACAGCTCTTTTCTTTCCCCTTCTTCTTCGGCTTGCATATAATTAGTTGATAAACCCCAAAAATATAGATTTAGTTAGATTAAACTGTTTATAAAATCATAATTATTACGGGGGGCGCAAATTTATCGAAACATTAGTAAATACAAGCGTTTAAACTTATAGCATATTTGTTAAATTTGATGTATGAAGGAGGATTATTTATGCTGAATTACAATGATGTTTCGATCGCGCAGGCTACCGAAATGCAAAACCAGATGCGCCACAGCGTGAGCCTGCAATCTGATTTTAAAAACATTACCACCATTGCCGGGGCCGATATATCTCATAACAAGTATGAGGAAACTGTGTACGCAGGCATTGTAATACTTAGCTATCCGCAGATGGTAGTACAATCGTATTCGCTGGTTGTTACTGCAACAAAATTTCCTTATGTACCGGGCTTTTTAGGCTTTCGCGAAGTGCCTGCCCTGCTACAGGCGTGGGAACAGCTGCCCACCAAACCCGATGTTATGGTATTAGACGGACAGGGCATTACACATCCCCGAAAAATGGGCATTGCCAGCCACTTTGGCGTGCTAACCAACCACGCCGCCATAGGCTGTGCCAAGAGCATGCTGTTTGGTAAATTCCCTGAATTAGGCAATGAAAAATTCAGCACCAGCACAATAATCAACGCCTATACTAACGAACATTTAGGCTATGCCCTGCGCACCAAAAACGGCGTTGAACCCGTGTACATATCACCGGGCCATAAAGTATCGGTTAACGATAGCCTTACCATTATGACAAACTGCATTAAAAACCACCGCATACCGGAGCCAACCCGCATGGCACACGAAAAAGTAAACCTGCTGCGCACCGGCAAACTAAAACCGGGCTTTCATATTGCCGATACCCAAATGGGGCTGTTTGATTTTTAGTGAGTTCTATCCTCCACGAACTGTCTTTGCGAGAAGGAAGAACGAAGCAATCTGTTTACGTTCACTCTAACTACATAGATTGCCGCGCTGCGTTGCACTCCGCTCGCAAAGACGATAGCGGGTATTATGCGTTCAACTCTTCACGAACTGTCTTTGCGAGAAGGAAGAACGAAGCAATCTGTTTACGTTCACTCTAACTACATAGATTGCCGCGCTGCGTTGCACTCCGCTCGCAAAGACGATAGCGGGTATTGTTAGGATATAATTTTTCGCAAGGTTGTACTAATCACAATCACAAAACCCCGGCGAATACCGGGGTTTAAATATTATCTTATAGCGCTACAAGTAGCGCTCTTTAAAAATCTTAATGTGATGGTTTTGATGGCCTATAATGATAAAGCCCAACGCCCTTACCGATACCGTATAGCCTGATGCGGTACCTGTTCTTAACAAAGCATCTTCATCAAACGATTTAAACAGCATAATAGTGCCTTGTCGCACTATAGTAAGCTCTGTTAGCAGCTCCTGCAATTTACGTTCATGCCCATTGGCAATAGCTCCATAAGCGTTTTCTTCGTATCCCGGTAAAGGAGTATTGTCGTTACGGGCAAAGCGTAATGCCCTGTAACTAAATATCCTTTCGGTATCTATGATATGCTGAATAATATCCTTAATCGTCCACTTGCCTTTAGCATAGCGGTAGTCGTATTTATCCATAGGTATTTCCTGTACAAACTTTATAAAAGCATGTACACTAACTTCCAGTTCTTCAACAAGGCTCCAGGCATCGTCGACTAAGGAAATATACGATTCCTGATACGGGGCATACTCCCCTTTTGGCAGTTCAGTTACTTTCATTATGCAGAATTTCGGCTTGCGTTAATATTTCCAAACAACGATCGTGTTACTATTTTTTCGTACACTTCCTGCAACTTATCATCGCGCTTGCCATTTTTCATCTGCCTGATAGCATTAAGCGCATATTGCTGAATGGTTAGTAACGGAAGCACAATGTGTTCCCTCATTTTAATAGATGCGCGGCCATCAGGATAATTTTCCATCAGCACTGTGTAACCAGATATTTTCAATAGCAATCGTTTAGTCTCCAGGTATTCATCGTAAATGATCTTCCAGAATTCGCCAAATTCAGGATCTTTACCTATATAGGCCGTAAGTGGAAAGAACGATTTGGTAAGCGCCATCATACTGTTTTCCAGCAATGTCCTGAAAAACAACGAGTCATGGTACAATGCCTGAACCTCTTCCCATTTACCATTCTTTTCCATATTGCCTAAAGCGTGGCCTAAGCCAAAGAAACCAGGAACATTCATTTTCATCTGGCTCCATGAACCCACAAAAGGTATAGCCCTTAGGTCGGCAAAATCAAGTTCAGAACCCTTGTTACGTTTAGCAGGGCGGCTGCCAATATTGGTTTTAGCATAAAAATTAAGCGTACTCAATTTTTCCAGATACGGCAAAAATTTATCGTGTGCCTTAAAGGCCGTATATTTTTCATAACTAAGCTTAGCCATCTGGTTGAACAGGGCGCGCTGCTCATTAGTAAATTCCTTATCGTTTTTATTAAACACACCGTTGGTAATACCGGCACTAATAAGGTTCTCTAAATTATAGCGGCAGGCATCAAGCGTACCAAAGTTAGAGCTTATGGTTTGCCCCTGTATAGTAACCTGGATTTCGTTATTTTCTATAGTAGGCCCAAGCGATGCGTAAAACTTATGTGTTTTACCTCCGCCACGTGCCGGTGGTCCGCCGCGGCCATCAAAAAATACCACTTTAACGCCGTGCTCGCGGGCCATGAGTGTAAGGTCTTCTTTAGCCTTATAAATACTCCAGTTAGCCATAAGGTAGCCACCATCTTTAGTGCCATCGCTAAAGCCAAGCATAATAGTTTGGCGGTTGCCGCGGCGTTTTAGGTGGGCGGCATACTTTTCGTTTTCATAGAGAAGTTTCATAACATGGCCGGCATCCTCAAGGTCGTCTACTGTTTCAAAAAGCGGAACGATATCTACGTTAGGCTCCTTAAAGCCAAGGAAATCGAACATAGAAAGCAGCTCAAGCACATTTAATGCACTCTCATTATTACTTATTATGTAGCGGTTGCAGCCTTTCTCTCCATTTTTTTCCTGAATGGTTTTTATAGCAATTATAGACTCCAGCGTGCCACGGGTGTTCTCCTCAGTAAACATATCGGGCGTTATGGTAGCCTTAATAGAGCCAAGGGCTTCTAATTTTGCCTTCTCGTCAAGCTTTTCGTAACCGGCAACGTGTTTATTCTCTTTTTCAAGATGTTCCAGCACATCGGCAAAAACAGCATTGTGTATCTTGCTGTTTTGCCTAATATCTAATGAGGCAAAGTGAAAGCCAAACAGGTTAGCCTTATTAATAAAGCTGTCAATTTCGTCAAGGTAAAGCGACTGGTGATTCTCTACAATTACTTTACGGATATCGTGCAGGGCGGTGGTTAACTCATCTAAGGTTATAAAAATATCGCCTTTAGAGTAAAATACCGATCGGTACAGTTTATCTTCAAGATCGGCAATTTTATCCTGAACACTATTAAACGTAAGCTTGCGCTTAAGCGAACGTACATTGCCGTAATAACATTTTAATATAGAGGTACGCAGCCTGTCGGCCACTTTAAGGGTAATCTCGGTAGTAACGAACGGGTTACCGTCGCGGTCGCCTCCCGGCCAAAACCCGAACGACATTACCGGATGGGGTAAATTCTCGCCCTTATAAATAGAATCCTGCAGGTAAGATGAGATATCGCCCGCCGCCTGGTAAAATACATTTTCCAGGTACCATATAAGGCTCACGGCCTCATCATAAGGGGTTGGTTTTTCCTTTTTAATAAAGGGGGTTTTACCAAGTTGTGCAAGGAGTGTTTTAATTTCGCCCAGGCTGTTATTCTTAATAGCCTCTGTAAGATCTGTTATGATACCCAGTACAGAACCGGGGTAAAACTGTGTGGGGTGTGCGGTTAATACCGGCCTTATACTAAAGTCTTCAAGGAACTCCCTTACCTCCTGCATTTGCCCCTGGTTTTCGGCACGCTCACGGCTTTCGCGCAATGAGCCGCTTCCTTCAAGGTTGTTAAGGGTAGAAAAGGCAGCATCCTCTATAGCATCAAAAAGTACTATCTGGCGCTCTACATACTGTATAAACCTAAACATAAGGCTTACCTTATCCTCTTCGGATACGTCCTGAAGGTATTTATCGGCAAATACTTCAAAAATCTCTTCGGGACTTTTGTTATTCTTAAAGCCCTCATCGCAAAGCTCAGAAAACAGCGGCAGCAATACGCCGGTGTTATCTATAGCCCTAAAAGGCAGGGTAATGAATATACTATTAAAAAGCTGGTATTTAAGCTGAACGTCTTCGTAAAAGCGTTCTATTCGGGTGGCAGGATACATGAAATAAATTTTTGTTGAATTTAATAAAAAAACCCCCATGTAATAAACATGAGGGTCTTAATTTTTTGTGAAAAAATCTTACAGATCTTTAAATATTGTGTGCATCAGCCTTTTCTTGTCGTTGATGCTTTCTTCTAATGATATCATGGTTTCCGTACGATAAACACCTTCAATGTCATCTATCATAAAGATAACTTCTTTAGCGTGTTTAGTATCTTTAGCTCTTATTTTACAGAAGATGTTGAATTTACCTGTTGTTACATGTGCAACGGTAACAAATGGTATTTCATTAATTCTTTCAAGTACAAATTTGGTTTGCGATGTGTTGTGTAAAAATACACCCACATAAGCTATAAAAGAATATCCCAGTTTTTCGTAATCCAGTGTTAATGAAGAGCCCATTATGATACCCGCATCTTCCATTTTTTTTACCCTAACATGGACAGTACCCGCAGAGATTAAAAGTTTTTTTGCAATATCAGTAAACGGCACCCTTGTGTTGTCAATCAGCATGTCTAATATTTGGTGATCAACCTCATCTAAACGAAACTTGCTCATAAATGTGTGTTTTTAGGTTATCTATCAGGTCTTGTTTTATTAAAATTTTACATTTATAAGAAAGTTATTGTTTAAACCTCCAGTCCATTAACAAATTTCCTGTCGGTTCCTATTAAAAAGTCTGCTTTTTCATCTATTTTCGGCATTTTTTTGTGATCCTGTCCTACAAATTCTTCTCCCCGGCAGTCAAATTCTTCGTGGCCGTAATGATCATCTAAATTGCCTATTTCTCTAATAATAGCTTGAAATTTTACAGATTTTTCAAATAACACTTCCTTATATTGTGAGGCAAAATTCGTGATTTTTTCTGTATTTTCATAATTTATTTTGACTTTTTTGTACATCACGTCATAAAATATTATCTTATTTTGAGGAATATTAAAATATTCATGTTTTTTATCTAATACTATAACGTTTTCGTTAATCGCATGAAATCCTGATAATAATGCAAAAAATATAAATTTTCGTGTAATTTCTCTTTCGTAGTCCTTTTGGTAGTGCCCAGCCTCAAAAAGTATAGTGGGTACGTTTAAGGACATGAACATATCGCCTATGCAATTAATATTAAATGAGTCGTCAAACCTACCCACCTGGCCCGGTATAAACTCTTGCAACGTATTATTCATTGCTGTAATAACGTTAATGGCTTTTAAACGCGGATCGTTAATATCCCGGGCATCATTATAAGAAGGCGCTAAAAACGACACTGTAGCGGGTTTAGGATCGTTTCCCACACCAAAAATTGTACGCTGGTCGTGCATGTTATAAGCATAATCAGGCGCAAACTCCTCAAAAGCCTTCCGCAGCACAATGCTCTCCGGTTGTGACAGATTTAATGAATCACGGTTTAAATCGACTTTATTGCCGTTTTCTCTAGTGTAAAGTTCTGCTCCATCGGGATTAACTATAGGGAGTATTAAAAAAGTAAAACTGTTTTTTAGTGCAGTGGCAAATGCATCATCACTACTTAGAAAATTCAGGAAATCAAAAATAGCTTTAGTGGTGGTAGCCTCATTGCCGTGCATTTGCGACCACATAAATATTTTAATCGGCCCGTTGCCGGCAATTACATCATATATAGGTTTACCAAAAACGGATGTACCGCGTACCGAAATTTTAAAATATTGTTTAAGGTCATCAAGCAACGGCTCGATATGATCATTAGTAAGGTATCTGCCAGATATGGAATTTTCTTTTGATGCGGAGTATATAGCTTCTAAATTCATGGTGTTGTATTAGATTACAAAAGTAAACATCATATATTTTACAATTGTAAACACACAAACACGGCTAACTAATTACAATTGTAAACAACTTTAAATTACAATTAGCACATATTCTTATAAGAGATATTTAAACTGTATCAATACTTTGTTTTTCATAAGATTAGTACGTATTACTTATATAATCTATTTAGTTATATTAGTCTTTTTATACTGTGATTAGGATATAGCAATGCAATTGTTTACATTTGTAACAACATAATAATTCAAAACAAAATTACAATGGTAAACACAGAAGATTTTATTAAACGATTGGAAATACTATTGGAATATTATGGCTTATCGGCTTCTTTATTTGCCGATAAAGTAGGCGTGCAACGCTCAGGGCTGTCGCATTTAATGTCGGGCCGCAATAAACCCAGCCTTGATTTTGTAATGAAAATTGTAGAGAATTTTCCAGAAGTAGACCTGTACTGGCTGCTGGCAGATGTGGGAGAATTTCCAAAATCTGACAACCCGCAGCATAGTATTCCGCAGCCTGCCCCTGCTCCAACATCTGAAAAAGTTAATGAAATGCCTGATCTGTTTTCTGAAACTAAAAATGATAAAATAACACAGCCCACTATAGCAAACCAACCCTCCCAATTATTTGATAATAAAGAGATTGAGCGTATTGTGGTATTTTATAAAAACGGAAGTTTTAAAAACTATATGCCTGAAAATTAAAAAACCCCGATTGCTTTATAAAAAGCAGCCGGGGCCATTAACCAATAAAACAAACACAAATTATCTTTAACCCTTCTAAAAGTATATTGTATAAGTATACTATTTTATCGGCTAAATATTTTGCTGATATAAAATTACAACGGTAATTTGTTAATAAATCTAAACGAATAGTTAATCTGTTCTTAATTATTCAATTTTACATCAATTTTAAACCAAAATGTTGCTGAACTCTAATCATAGCATTAAGTTAATAAATTTTGCGGCAGCATCAAAATTAGCCTTATAATTTTAGCATATATTTACCGCTTTAAATTCAACTACTAAAAATGCTTAAGAGATTACTAAGCTTCTTTATCCCGATAAATATTGTAAAAAAAGACTCGGAAATTAGCCAAAACCTTGAAGTAACCTGGAACAACGGCCAACTGGTGCTCGACTCTAAAAACACCAATTACTCATACGGCAGCCTGCAGCGTATACTACGCAAGGGCTTAAACTATATAGGCTTTGAGCGAATAAGGGGTTTTGAGAATATACTTGTTTTAGGTGTTGCCGGTGGCAGCGTGATTAAGACCTTAACCGAAGAAATTAACTTTAAAGGCAAAATTACAGGTGTAGAGATTGATGCCAAAGTAATTGAAATTGCCAACACTTACTTTGCTCTTGATACAATTCCTAACCTTGAAATTGTTATTTGCGATGCGTTTGAATTTGTACTTAAAACAAAGGAAAAGTATGACCTAATTATAATTGATATCTTTAAAGATACCGTTATGCCTAACTTTTTATTTGAAGATTACTTTATAAACAGGGTTAACCAACTGCTTAATGTAAACGGGTTTATTTTATTTAACACGATGACTTTGACAAAAAAGGATAGCGAACGTAACGCGTTATATAAATCACATTTTAATGACGCTTACTCTGTAAGGATGTATCCCAAGGTGGAAGACCATAACGAGTTATACACCATTAAAAAGTTGAGATAATTTATCAATACAACAGCCTAAACTATAAGCAAAAAAGGAATCTCTAAATACAGAGATTCCTTTCACTAAATAATTTACTATTACAAATTACTCAAGGCCTGTATATCTTCATCGGTAAGCTGTACTTGGGCGGTTTTCATATTTTCTTCAAGGTGCGCTAATTTAGAGGTGCCGGGTATCAACAATATATTATCCGAATGGTACAGCAGCCATGCCAGTGCAACCTGGTGCGCCGTTGCGCCGTGCTTATCGGCAACTGACTGTAATGCATTTACAGCCGTAACATTTCCGGCGTTAAGCGGATACCACGGTATAAAAGCTATGTTGTTATCGGCAGTATATTTAAGCACACTCTCCCATTTGCGGTTGTCTACACTATACATATTTTGTACCGATACCACCTCAAAATACTCCTGCGCCTTTTTAATATCTTCTACGCTAACTTCAGAGAGGCCAATGTGTTTCACCTTACCGTCCTGCTGTGCTTTCTGTAAAAATTCAAAAGTTTTAGAAGCTTCAACCTTTGGGTCTATGCGGTGCAATTGGTATAGGTCTATTACATCAGTTTTAAGACGTTTAAGGCTTCCTTCCAGCGCTTCTTTTAAGTGTTCGGGGCTGGCATCAACCGGCCATTGGTTAGGGCCTGTGCGCAGCAATCCACCTTTAGTGGCAACAACAAGGCTGTCCCTGTATGGGTGCAGTGCCTCGGCAATCAACTCTTCAGATACATTAGGGCCGTAGCTGTCAGCGGTATCAATAAAGTTAACACCCATCTCTACCGCACGCGACAATACCTTTAGCGCTTCTACCTTATCTTTTGGTGGACCCCAAATACCGTCTCCAGTAATACGCATAGCGCCATACCCCAGCCTGTTAACGGTAAGATCGCCACCTATACTAAATTCTTTTTTATACGCACTCATGTTGGTTTATTTTAAGTTTAGGCCAATCTCCTATCAGCAACAATTGGCTATACTAAAATTACTACATAAAAATGTATTAGAAAAATATAACTATCTTTTTATACCGCGAAGCATTGGTATACTTCTCTTATATTTTAGCATGCCATAGCACTACTCCAAAGTATAGCCGCCATTAAAATTCCCCTTCATTTTCGTAACTTCGTAACACACAACAATACACCACATGGAAATAGGAATAGACAGTTTTGCCGCAGCCCACAACGAGGCCAGCGGTACCGTAAATAGTGCCGATGCACTTGCCCAGCTTTTAGAACGTATAGAACACGCCGACCGCTGCGGGCTTCATGTTTTTGGCATTGGCGAACACCACCGTAAAGATTTTTTAGACTCGGCTCCCGCCGTAATATTGGCTGCCGCTGCGGCACGCACTAAAAATATAAAGCTTACCAGCGCTGTAACGGTATTGAGTGCAGCCGACCCGGTTCGTGTTTTCCAAAATGCCGCAACACTCGACCTGATTAGCCGTGGCCGCGCCGAAATGGTTGTTGGCAGGGGCTCGTTTACCGAGTCGTTCCCACTATTTGGGTTCAACCTTCAGGATTACAACGATTTGTTTACCGAAAAGCTCGAACTGCTATTAAACATCAATGAAAATGAAGTAGTTAACTGGCAGGGCAAGTTCAGGCCCGCGCTTAACAACCAGGCCATTTACCCAAGACCATACCGCGAGCAACTGCCTATATGGATAGGTGTTGGCGGCACTCCTGAATCGTTTGTGCGTGCCGGTGTGCTGGGGCTTCCGCTAATGGTTGCAGTTATTGGTGGTGAAACGCATCGTTTCAGGCCATTGGTAGACCTGTACCGTGAGGCCGGTAAAGAGGCTGGGCATGCTCCCGAAAAACTTGCTGTAGGGCTACACTCCATTGGCTATGTGGGAAATAACACCAAAGATGCCGTTAACGATTTCTTTCCCGGCTATGCCGAAACCTTTACTAAGATTGGCAGGGAACGCGGCTGGCCACCTGTTACCCACCAGCACTTTGATGCACAAGCTGGCCTACGCGGAGCGCTGATCGTGGGCAACCCCGAAGAAGTCGCTGAGAAAATACTCCGCCACAGCGAGGCTTTGGGAGGTATTTCGCGCCTTACCTTCCAGATGGATAACGCAGGTCTGTCGCACAAGCAATTAATGGATGCTATAGAACTAATAGGTAGCAAAGTGATTCCGCTTGTAAACGGATAATTAGCTGTGAAATTTTATAAACTAACCGTTGCATTTTAAAAATAATGCAACGGTTTTTTATTTATATTTGAAAAATTGTTAACACAAACTTAACATTTAGATTACACCAAAAAACAACAGCTATACATGAAAAAAATTACCCTTTTATTTTGTTTGCTCTCTACCGCCGCGCTATGGTCGCAAACCTTTAACGGTAGCACCGGCGCTATTAGCGATGATGGTACTATTAATACCTATACTGCAACCGTATCAGGATTACCGGCTCAGTTAAATGCAAATAATGGGCTAATTACCGTATGCCTCGATATTGCGCATACTTATGATTCCGACCTGAATGTGCACCTTATTTCGCCTACGGGTGTAGACATCAACCTGTTTTCTGCCCTCGGCGGTGGCGATGATAATTTCACTAATACCTGCCTGAGCCAGAGCGGGGCCACTACAATTAATGCGGGCTCAGCGCCATTTACCGGCGTTTACAAACCGCAGGAAACACTGGGTAACCAAAATAACGGACAAGACGGTAACGGTATTTGGACGCTGCGAATACTTGACACCTATGCCTTTGCCGATACGGGAACGGTAAACAGCTGGAGCCTCGAATTTGGTGCTAACGCTACGGTTCCGTTTGTGTTTACGTCGTCTAACCTGCCCATTGTTATTATTAATACCAGCGGTGTTACCATACCGGATGAGCCTAAGATAGATGCTGTTATGAGCATTATTAGCAATGGCGAAGGCCAGATAAATTACCTTACAGATACTCCTAATGAGTATGATGGCAATGTGGGCATAGAACTGCGTGGAAACTACTCGCAGGGGCTGCCTCAAAAACCGTATAATTTTGAAACCCGTGATGCTGAGGGTGAAGATCTTAACGTATCGCTATTAGGTATGCCCGAAGAGCACGACTGGTGCCTGATAGCCAATTATAACGACAAGGTTTTTATGCGAAACAAGCTGGCATACAACCTGTTTACCCAAATGGGCAACTATGCCGCCCGCAGCCAGTATTGCGAGGTGGTGCTTAACGGTAGCTATCAGGGGGTGTACCTGCTTATGGAAAAAATTAAGCGTGATAACGACCGTGTAGATATTGCCAAGCTGGAAGAAGATGAAAATGAAGGGCTTGACGTTACCGGTGGCTATATTTTAAAGTGTGATTACTGGACCTGGGAAGACAGTTGGGAACTGGAATACCATCCGTTAGACCACCCAGACCTTGACGTGCGTTTGGTGTACGAATATCCTAAGCCTGAAGATATTAGTTATGATCAAAAACAATATATTCAGGGATTTGTAAACCAGTTAGAATCAGCTTTATATGGCGATGATTTTACTAACTCTGAAACAGGTTATAATAAGTACCTTGACACTGACTCGTTTATCGACTATTTTATTGTAAATGAGCTATCAAGGAATATTGATGGCTTTAGAAAAAGCTGCTTTTTCAACAAGGATAAAGATGAAAGTGAAACCGAGATATCCAAACTTAAGGCAGGCCCTGTTTGGGATTTTGACTGGGCTTGGAAAGATATCTGGAGCTGTTCAATTTTTGAGGCTACCGATGGCTCCGGATGGGCGCATCTAATCAACGATTGTAATCCTGATGTAGCCTCTACAGGCTGGTATTTAAGGTTGTTACAGGACCCGATATTTGCTAACAGGCTGCGTTGCCGTTGGGAAACATTTAGGAGTACTTTTATGAGCCAGGATGCTCTTAATGAGTATATTGACGGAGTTGCAGCACAGCTTGATGAAGCACAGGAACGCCACTTTGATAAATGGGGTAACCTGGGTATCAATACCGGTACGCCGGAGGTTGAGCAGGATCCTGCAACGTTTGCCGGCCAGATAGCTCAGTTTAAGAACTGGATATCACTACGCCTTTACTGGTTAGACCAGAATATTCCCGGTACAGCAGAGAATTGCGAACAAACAGCAGGGCTTAACAATACACAGACTAATGTATTTACAGCCTACCCTAACCCTGCGAATACTACACTGCACATAACATCTGCAAACGGCAGCCAGCCACAATTTGCCGAAGTGTTTGATGTAGCAGGTAAATCGGTGCTGAAAGCGGCAATTAATGGTGGTACTGTAAATGTATCAGGCTTATCCAATGGTATTTATATGTGCAAAGTTACATCTGCTAATAATGCATCGCAAATCGTAAAAATTGTGGTAATTCACTAAATTAATATCATGAGTCGTCCTAAAATAGGTTGACAAGTTTTACAATAAAAATTATATTAACCAGTCAGGTTCTCCTGACTGGTTTTTTCATGTATAAAGTTAGGAGTTTCCATCATTAAACTTAAGTGTGGTCTTTTAGTATTATAAGTATTTATTGACACATTGACCAGTTTCTCTAATGTTGTTCCATCTTTACATTTATAAATCAGGAATTCACTTTTTAAAATTCCATTTATCCGCTCTGCTAAAGCATTTTGATAACAATCATATCCATCGGTCATTGATGGTTTAATACCGTTCTGATTCAATACATCCTGATAAATTTTAGAACAATATTGCAATCCTCTATCAGAATGATGTATAAGAGGTAGTTTTGATTTTCTGCCCTTAATCGCCATTTTTAGAGCTTGTACAACATTCTCTGCACTCATATCATCACTAAGTTTATAGCCTACTATTTTTCTGCTATAGGCATCAGTAACTAAGGATAGATAATGTGTTTTTTCATGTGATTTCACATAAGTAATGTCACTAACATATACTTGCTCAGGCCGCTCAATTTTACATTCTTTTAATAGGTTATCATACTTACGCAGCCAATGTTTCGAGAAGGTAGTCCTGGTATAGCTTTTCATTGGCCTTACAAGTAATTTTTCTCTTCGTAAATAATCAAAAAAAGCGTCGCGCCCTATTTTAATTCCTTGTTTACAAAATTGTTGTGAAAGGATGTGATACAGTTTACGTGTTCCGATACGCGGCATTTTCAGCCGGATGTTAATGACCAAATTCTTTACTTTCAATAATTCAGCTTCTCTGTGATCAATTCTTATCTGCTGTTGATATAAAGCTTGCCTGCTAATCCCAAACAATCGGCAACTTTTAGATAGGCTTATTCCTCTTTCTTGCCTGAGGCGGAAGATGGTTTGGGAGAAAACTTTTTTCTGATCTGAGTACCATATTGGCTATCTGAAATATCAATCATGGTGTTAAGTATCTTGTTCTTCAGTTGTTCATCTGACAGTTCCTTTTCAAGCCTTTTAATAGTTTGCGCAGGAGTTTCTTTAGATTTTGACATAAATAACAGATTAGGTTTGCTCCAGTCTAAGTTACCAAATTTTCTGAGCCAGACCAAAACTGTGCTTCTTCCCTGAATGCCATAAGTAGATTGGGCTTGTTTATAAGTCATTTCGCCTTTTTCAACACGGGAAATGACGGCTAATTTAAAAGCCATATTATAATCCCGTTGAGAGCGTTTAAGCCTCTTGTTTTCTTTGTCTTTCATAATAAGTCGATTTTGTGTCAACTTATTGTAGGACGGGACATCAAAAACAAGAAAGCCCGATCTCACGATCGGGCTTTCTTCATTTATAAACTATCTAAACATTATCATATTCGCCTTTAACAGCGTAGTAACCAAAGGTGCCTAACCCTAAAACAATTAGCGGGGTTAGTATAAACAGGATTATGATACCAAAAACCAAATCGTCCTGCTTGCCTGTACCAAACTTGGGTAGTCCAAAGATAAAGATACAAAAATATGCTGCTGCGAGTGCCAATGCTAACCATAGCACGCCTAATATTCTTTTTAATGTTTTCATATTGATTTTTTTAGTCGTGTTCTACGTTATTTTTCCTCTTAATATAAACCATACCTATCAGGAAGCTTACCGATGCTATTACTATAGGATACCACAAGCCCTGAAGGTAAAACTCCGGATTTCCATCGTCTTTAGCCGTCGTAACAAAGTAGGTGGATATTGCCGGTAACAGTCCACCAAAAATACCATTACCTATGTGATATGGTAGCGACATGGATGTGTAGCGTATCTTAACTGGGAACATTTCTACAAGGAACGCTGCAATAGGCCCATATACCATAGTTACAAATATTACCTGTATAAATACCAGGAATATAAGTACCCATCGGTCTTCATTATTAATGGTTATGGTTGTTTTAGTATCGGCTTTAGCCTTACCATCAACTATTATCGGCTGGCCGTTCTCTAAATGTACGCTTTTTACCTGTGTCCATTTTGTGCCGTCGGTAAATTCTTTGTTAGCGGTATAAACCGAATCCATTTTACCTTCCTTAACCTCTTTAAGCACCACCTCGTTCTTGGCGTTGGCAGCTATTTCGGTTTTATTTACAACATCAGTAGTTTTGTACATCTTATCATAAATAGGCCTGTATAATAGTATCGCAAGTAGCATACCCAGCATCATTATAGGTTTACGGCCTACCTTGTCGCTCAGCCATCCAAAAAAGATAAAGAACGGAGTAGCCAGTAAAAGCGCTATACCCAGCAAGGCATCTACCTGGCTCGAATCTATAAACATTACAGTTTTAAGGAAACTCATGGCATAAAACTGGCCCGTGTACCAAACCACACCCTGCCCCATTGCTGCACCAAATAAGGCAAGCAATACAAATTTAAGGTTGTATTTATTACCAAAGCTTTCTTTTAACGGATTGGTGGTTGTTTTACCTTCGGCTTTAGCTTTTGCAAACACCGGAGATTCGTGCATTTTTCTACGGATAACATACGATACCACTACCATGATGATCGATATCCAGAACGGTACCCTCCATCCCCATGCATCAAATTCTTCGGGAGATAAAAAGGCTCTTGTGCCAAGGATAACCATCAGCGATATGAATAGCCCAAAGGTTGCCATGGTTTGTATCCACGAAGTCCAGTAACCACGCTGGTTGTTAGGCGAATGCTCTGCCACATACGTTGCTGCACCGCCATACTCTCCACCAAGCGCCAAACCCTGTAATAACCTTAAGATCAGTACAGCCAATGGTGCCCAAAAGCCAATACTTTCATAACTGGGAATACAGCCTATTAAAAAGGTGGCCCCACCCATTAATAGCAACGTTACCATAAAGGTATACTTACGGCCTATAATATCGCCCAGGCGGCCAAAAAACAGCGCGCCGAACGGACGTACCACGAAACCTGCGGCAAACGTTGCAAGGGTTGATAGGAATGCCGCCGTTGGATTATCTGATGGGAAAAATTTTGTGGAAATTACCACGGCAAGGCTCCCAAAAATATAGAAGTCGTACCACTCTATTAATGTACCAAGGGAGGAGGCTGTAATTACCTTCCATATCCCTTTTGTTGATGTTGTTGTTTCGCTCATTGTTTTATAGATAGTTAAGGTTTATAGATATACTTGCAGTTGTACTAAAAATTCTCCTTTAAGGCTTGATGTGCCTGGTGTTGTGTACACCGGCCTTGTAGAGTATTGTGTAGTGATTTTTGCATGGTGCCCGTCAATAAAAAAGTTGGCGCCTACATCAAATTGAGAGCTGGCTTTATCCAGCGCATCAAAGTTTTTGTGGGTAAATGCCCCAAATGGCTGGAACCGTACTATTGGTTTTGCCGATGAATCCGGGATTAAATACCCTGCCTGTGTGTACCATATAGTACCGGTACCCATTGTTGGCTGTAAATTACCGGCTCCTGCAAGGGCTGCCTGGCCTGTAAAATCAGGATTGGCAACACCAACGTTCATAATACCCAGGTTGCGCAGGTAGTTGGGCCCAAAATCGTAATCATAAAACACGCTATAGGCAGTAATCGCACCCTTTTTAGTGCCAACAGGCATATCTAAAAAGGCGTCCACCGCAAATAACTTAATGTCATGTTTTCGTATCTGCGCATCAACCGATGATTGTGTGGCATCAGGCGCGGTATAAAAGCCTGCACCAAGGTTAAATACTTTTTTAGTACCCAGGTAGCTGCCCACTTTGTAGGGAAGCAGATTCGACTCAATATCAAAGAACTGGTATTCAAAATAACCACCTTTGCTCCATTTGGTATTGCCATTGTTATCTACAGCCACCTCTTTAGCACCCGCAGGCACATCTACAGGAACAAGGTTAGTAGCAAAGGGTTTATTATAACTTAAACGGTACTCAAAATGGCCATATTTACCTTTTGCAAAAAGCCCCATCTGGCGTGCAAACTGATCGGAATTCTCAATTAGCGGCCAGTTAAATATAGGTGCATCAGCCGTTAAAAAGTTAAGTGTAGATGCCATTGTAGACCTTGATAGCCCTGTGTAATAATGAAGCCCCCCACCTATTGACAAACTGAATTTCTTATCGGCCTGAGGCAGCACTACTGCATATTCGTTATAGGCATCATGAAAAAACATGCCCGGTTTTTTACCCTGGCCGTAGCCGCCCGTTCCTGTAGTACCCGCCGCGCCACCGTTAGTAAAGGTTTGGTTGTTGATACCAAAATGAGTTACAATAAGGTAACGCTTAGATATTTGCGCATATAGCAATATCCTTAGGCGCCTGTTGCCAATGTCGGTACTGCTGGATGCCTCTTCGCCATTTATCATAGTGCCGGGGTTCATTTCGGTAGAGCGGAACCATATCTGATCCCAGATAATGGCCCTCATGTACTTGTTGCCAGTAGAATCAAGGTTAAACTTTAGCCCCGACCCATATTCCGGGGAGCCCTGGGCAAATCCTGCCGCCGAAAACAGTAAAATGCCTGCAATGATTAATATTCGTTTCATAGTTGTTAATTTGGGTTTGATAACATCGTTTTCGATACAGCCAAATTCCAAAATTCAAACGAATGGAAGAAATAATAATATATATAAATGTAAACCGGTATAGTTAATCTTTAAAACGCTCCCATTTTATGAGCATAAACTTATCGCCAAGCTCGGTAATAATCATGCCTGCACCGCTTAACTGCTGCTTGTTTTTAAGGTATTCTATAAGTTCTAAATGGTTAAAAATCTTATATGTAGGATGATAATCGCCATGTGCCGGCTTTTTAACTTTAAACTCCTTAACCCAGTTGCTTACCGTAACGTGCGATACGCCTAATATACGTTCAATCTCCCTATAGCTAAGCCCCTCAAGATATAATTGCAATGCCTTGGTAACATAGTAATTATCTATCTTTTTACCTATTTTATTCACGGTAAAATAATAGTTGCAGTCTTTGCATAAATACCTTTGTTTATCGTTAATTACGCCGCTCTTAACAATGTGGTTTTGCTGGCATTTAGGGCAGGCTAAAATCTCCATATATATTATTTTTGCATAAATATACTAATTTAGCAATTATATAAAAACGAATAATAAAAAAATAATTCACTTTTTTTATTCAGTATACAATTTTAACCCGATTATTATGATTTTTATATAGAGATTTGGCTCTTCTTGATTTTAATGATCAGGCTGTAACTATCTAAAGAGCTATTGGATTTTCTTTTTGCAGGATGCACATAACGCCGGGTTGGCATTATCTACGGTTTTAATTGATTCAACAGCATCAGTCATTACACATTTCTTATCCGAGCAATGCGGTAGCCCAAAATTATGACCCAATTCATGTATTACCACTTTTTTAAACCGCCCGAAATAGATATCCTTACTCTTGTGCTTAAGCCTGAATCCTGACACCACACAGCTATTACCGGGACAATACGCTAAACCCATAATACCAAAGTCGTTATAGCGCCATAAAGGCATTTTAACAGATCCGTCCGAATTACGTTTGGTAACAGAAATATCCTTATCGGTAAGGCCTAAAATATAATCAACCCCCTTAGGTATTGCGCGCTGTTGTATTTTAATAAGACTATCTGCCCTGTAGCGGGGTGATTTAATAGTTATAAATGCCGACTGAGGTAAGTCCTGCCGAGGAAGTATTTGCACCGAAACACCATAATACTCTTCAATTGCATTTTTTAGATCTTGAACCTTTTTAGCACTGATACCCTCGTATGGAATAACACCAACTACGGTTTCTTTAGTAATGGTTTTTTCTTTCAGGCACGAAAGAAGAATGAATGCAAACGCGAGTAAATATAACGAGGGCTTCATTATAAGTTTACTTCCCATTTTAGATTAGGATTATAGCACAACTCGCCATTTTTAACTTCAAGAGAGCTCTCAAAATTATTGGTATATAAAGCACCTGTACCCAAACCCTGCGGCATAGGATTATTTTGTAAAAACGTCCATTGAGCAATAGCGTTTAAACCAATATTACTTTCTAATGCCGATGTTACCCACCAGCCAATATTGTATTTTTCAGCAAGCGCTATCCATTCGGCGCAACCTCTGAAACCTCCCACCAAACTTGGTTTTAATATGATGTATTGAGGCTGTGTTTTTTGAAGCAAGGCATCCTTTTCAGAATGATTAAAAACCCCGATAAGCTCTTCATCCAAAGCAATAGGCAAAGGTGTATTTTTACACAAGGCTGCCATGCTGTCAGTCTGGTTTTTGGCAATAGGCTGCTCGATGCTATGTAACTCAAATTCAGATAACTGCTTTAATTTACTTAAAGCATCGTTTAAATTAAAAGCACCATTAGCATCTACACGAATTTCAATTTGTTCGGGACTAAAATTGGCTCGAATAAAGCGCAATAAACTCAATTCTGTATCAAAATCTATTGCCCCTATTTTAAGTTTTATACATTTAAAACCCATTTGTAATTTGTCTTCGATCTGCTCTTTCATATAGGCTTCATCACCCATCCAAACGAGTCCGTTGATAGGAATATTAGCCTTCCCTTTTGTAAAATCAGACGGAAATAAATCATAAGGAGTATTCCCTTCTAACGACCTAAAAGCCATTTCAATTCCAAACTGAATTGACGGAAATTCAATTAGCTCCTCCCATAATTTTTGCTCCCCTAAATGGATATTTTCACATGCCCATTTCAATTTTTCCTCATAGTTCGGGCGGTCATCCACACTAAGCAATCGTAAAATACCACACTCGCCTATACCCCGCATACCTTCTTTTTCAAGGATAACAAACCAGGTTTCTTTCTCTGTCATTACGCCACGCGAAGTACCGCTGGGGCGCTTAAAATCGAGGATGTATTTTTGGTATGAGGCTTTCATTATAATTATGAATAATAGACACGAATTTCACAAATTCACACAAATTAATTCTTGCTAATTTGTGAAATTCGTGTAAAAAAAATCTACAGATTAAGCGAAGAACCAATTTCTAAAAGCGTAAAATTTTTGCCTTTATCAGCAAAAAGTTTTTTAGTAGCCTCGTGGTCTATTTTGATGTAGCCAAAGGTATCGTAATGATAACCAAGTATATTGTTACATTCCACAAAGTCAGAGGCTATAATAGCATCTTCAGCGTCCATGGTATAATTGTCGCCAATTGGTAAAATAGCGAGGTCTAATTTGGTGCGAAGCGGTATCAGTTTCATATCATAAGTAAGTGCAGTATCTCCGGCAATATAAATATTTTTGTCCGCCTCAATAACAAAACCACCCTGGTTACCACCATAGCTACCGTCCGGGAACGAGCTTGAGTGGATAGCATTTACATATTTCACTTTTCCGAAGTCAAATTTCCAGCTGCCACCATGATTCATACCGTGGGCAGTAAAGCCTTTGCTGGCATAATAGCCTGCAATTTCTGCATTAGATACAATAGTTGCACCGGTGTTTTTGGCAATGGCTTCAACATCTAAAATATGGTCGCCATGCGCATGCGTAACTAAAATATAATCTGCCTTAAGCGTATTGATATCTATATGCTTAGCCAACTCGTTAGCCGTAATGTAAGGGTCTACAATAATGTTTTTGCCGTTAACCTCTATACCAAGGCTTGCATGGCCGTAAAAAGTAATCTTCATACTATTTAATTTAATGTGTTGTATAGTTATTTGATTGTTGCAAATTGCCTATTGCTTATCCAATTGGCTACTGCATTGCAATGCAAAGCATCAGCGAAAGGAAAAACGTACCCAAAGCCACTTTTTTAAGCTCAGGATCAAGTTCACGGGGTACGGTGTTTTTAGCTACTGCTCTAAGATGCATGATAAACGGCACATAAGCCAATAAAAAGATATACTGCCCAGGGCCAAAGCCGCTTAAAACCGCAAACGCAAGTATTAAAGCCAATGCCGAAACAATTACAAAATAGTGGTAAATCTTAGCCTTTTCAGCGCCTATTTTAACCACAAGGGTGTTTTTACCGCTCATTGCATCGCTAACCTGGTCGCGCATATTATTAAGGTTAAGTACCGCTACACTAAGCAACCCTATAGATATTGCCGGCATAATGATAAGGCTGTCAATATGTTTGGCAAATAAAAAGTAACAGCCAATAACACTAACAAGGCCGAAGAAGATGAATACGAACAAGTCGCCCAACCCCCTGTAACCGTAAGCAGAACTGCCCACTGTGTATTTAATGGCTGCGGCAACGGCAGCCAATCCTAAAAAGAAAAAGAATACCGAGTAACCAAAATTCTCCCTGCCAAAAGACAGGTAAATAAGCACTACGGCAGCTATCATGGTTAAAACCGAAGTCATTATGATGCCTTTTTTCATGGCTTGAACTGTTATAGCGCCACTTTGTATGGCCCGTTGCGGACCTATACGATGCTCGTTATCGGTACCTTTTACACCATCGCCATAATCATTGGCAAAGTTAGAAAGCACCTGCAAACCCAACGTAGTTACGAGTGCAAAGGCTAAAATAGCCCAGTTAGAAAATCCTTGAGAAAACGCATAAAAACTACCCACCAATATTCCGGATACCGATAATGGCAGTGTGCGTAAACGTGCGGCCTCAAGCCACGCTTTTGTATTTGACATTTGTATATATTCTAAATCTTAAATCTTAAATTTTTAAATCTTAAATGGATTTACATCCAATGCTTATCTGTAGTTTCTACCTGCCACAGCCAGTAATTAACCAATTCGTTAAGTTTTGTAAAATTAGCCAATCCGAACGATATTGTGCCCCCTGCCGTATGCAAAGTAACAACACCTACATCAGATCCTTTTTGCCAAAAAAACTGCTTTAACGATACGGATTGTATTTTATGAGGCGCTATATAATCGTTATCAATATCCCAGGCGCCGCTTTGTTTTATAATAAAATCATCGCTCACAAACAGCCTGCTGTTCCTAAAAGCAAAATATATCAATATGGCCGCAAATACCCCGTAAATAGGAACGAAGATGATGTAATCCTTTACGGATGGCTCAATTTTAAAAGCAAATAAAAAATAGATGCCAATAGGTATAACCAAAAGCTTAAACGATTCAAATATTATTTTCCTCAAATTAGGCTTAACTACTACGCCCTTTTCAGGGATTTTTTCAAGTAAAAATTGTAACAGCATATTTTTCTCATTTTCACTACAACCGGGAATCTCTATCGCTGTCTTTTTCTGGTCTTTATCATTTGCTTCCGTACCCGATGCCTGGCGTATCTTAAGGTCGTTAAGGTTAAATTTCTTTTGAAAGTAATTACGCCCTACCGTTACTACCTGAACCTTTTCCGGCCTTATGATGGTGTTTTTGGTATTCAGTAAACCATAACTCAATAACAAACCATTTTGCTGTTTGGTTATCCTGAAATTATAATACCGCACAATGGTTCGTACCAGGTTAACAATCAGCGTTAAAAATATAATTGCCCCTATTATAAAGGTTATAAACTTAAGCAGCACCTCGGCATTTATATAATCATCTAATGGACTATCGTCATACCCTGTAACATTTATAAACTCTTCCAGATTCTGAAAAATAGTTATCATAAAAGCCAGTAATACCGCGAAACTCCTTATATAATTAGAAGTTATCCCGGTTTTAACAAGGCTCAAAAAACTGATCTGGATAAATGGTTTGTTTATAGTTTGCCGGGAATAAGAGGTTTTACTGTTAAACTCATCATCATCAATTACAGCATCCCGTACCCCTTCCAGCAATCGCTCCTTTAAAGATACTGCAAGGCTCTCTTTTATGGCACGTATAGATACTTCTTTGCCGTTACTCCCTGCTGTGTCAACCTCCAGTGCATGCACGCCAATTAATCGCTGTATAAATGACTGGTTGATGTTTACCTGCTGAATTTTATCAAGCGGAATTGCAATGCGACTCTTGTTTAGTATGCCTTTACGCACCACAAACTCTTCATTCTGTTCATCTAAAAAAAAGGTGAAGTTCAGATATTTAAGATAGGCAATTATAGCAACCAACAGCATAACGCCACCTACAGCAAGGCCAATATATAGTTTATTGTACTGGTTTATTTTCCATACCCATACAATTAAAAATGGCCACAAAGCACGCGCCGTACCCTGAAAGGTATCGGCAAACATAACCACTACCCCAATAAGCGACTGGCGTTGGGGCTGGCTAAAGTTGCTGTTCATCCTGCTGCGGATTAATTTTGCCCATAAGCAAATACTTAATTTTCTCTGCCTGGTCTTTATCAATGCCCGGCACCTGTATGTCGCTGCTATTGCCTCCTGCTGTAAATACCTCTACAGCAGCCAGTCCCAGCTTTCGCGAAAGCAATCCTTCATGAACCGCCACGTGCTGCACCCTGTTGTACGGAATTATAGTAGTAGTGGTTGCAATGGCACCGCTGCGGTAAATAACATCGTGCGCCCTAAAGGCAAAACCCCTGTTTTTAAAGCTTATAACATTTATTAATATTGTAAACAATAAGATTACAATATAAACTATGGTTATGGTAAGCCGATACGGATTTAGTTCTTCTAAGTAGTAAAAACCCAAACCCGCGCCGATTGCCAGCAAGCCAAACACCAATCCTATATTAAAGATGATGATCTTAAAATACGATGGATGCAGTGGTGTTAGCACCACACCTTCATACTTAGGCAGCTGCAATGTATCTATAGTTTCGTTTAAAAAAGGCTCTTGCATTAGAGGTTGGCAGTTGTTAGTTAATGGTTGTCAAATATAATAACAGTAAAGATGGAAGCCGACAACTGTCAACTAACAACTGTTAACTATGTTATGGAATCCATTTAATCTCCCTAAAATTAGGCTTTCTCTTTTCAAGGAAAGCATCACGGCCCTCTTTAGCCTCTTCGGTCATGTACGTAAGGCGTGTAGCTTCACCGGCAAATATCTGCTGGCCCACCATACCGTCATCGGTAGCGTTAAAGGCAAATTTAAGCATCCTGATAGATGTTGGCGATTTGCCCAGTATTTCCTGTGCCCACTCATAGGCAGTATCTTCTAATTCACTATGAGGGATAACGGCATTTACCATCCCCATTTCGTAAGCATCCTGAGCCGAATAGTTCCTTCCTAAAAAGAATATCTCACGGGCACGTTTCTGGCCCACCATTTTAGCAAGGTAAGCCGACCCATATCCACCATCAAAACTGGTAACATCGGCATCGGTTTGTTTAAAAATAGCGTGTTCTTTACTGGCAAGGGTAAGGTCGCATACTACATGCAGGCTGTGCCCGCCGCCCACGGCCCAACCCGGTACAACAGCAATAACCACCTTAGGCATAAAGCGGATAAGGCGCTGAACTTCTAATATATTCAATCTATGCATACCGTCATCTCCTACATAACCCTGATGGCCACGCGCTTTTTGGTCGCCACCGCTGCAAAAAGAATACACGCCATCTTTAGATGACGGCCCTTCCGCCGAAAGCAGCACCACGCCAATAGAAGTATCTTCACGGGCATCTAAAAATGCCTCAAAAAGTTCGGATGTGGTTTTAGGCCTGAAAGCGTTTCTTACATCGGGCCTGTTAAAGGCTATACGTGCTACGCCATTGCATTTTTTATAGGTTATATCTGTAAATTCTTTTACGGTCTGCCATTGTATTTTGTCCATATCGCTATAATAATTTACCGTAAAAATAGGCAATTTTGCTCAAGGCATAAAATAAAAAACGGGCATAAGATACAAACCCGCTGCATTTCAAAATATTAAGTTTTACGATGTAAAAAAATCTAAATTTTAACTGTTAACCTTACTAAAAAAACCTTTCTGAAAAGTTTGGTTTAGTTATATTTGCGGTTTTACGTATTTCCAAAAATGAAATTTCTACAATTTACCTCCTATATATTTATATTGCTTTTAGCTTCGTGCCAAAAAGATAAAAATACTGTTGCAAGTGCTGATACCGAACAAAATGTAAAGGATACCGTGCTGCATATCACCCCGCTTGATGTAAAGCTTAACAAGCTGACTTCGGGCTGGAAAACGAGTAAAACTAATAGTGTTAAGCAATTTTACAACAAGACATGGCCTAAAGACGATTTAAGCGGAGGTTTTCTTGTAGCAAAAAACGGACAGATATTGTTTGAAACCTACGGTGGCTATGCCAACAGAAAAAACAAGACCGAAATTGATGCTAATACTCCTATTCACTTAGCGTCTGTTAGTAAGGTGCTTACCGCTGCCGTTATCTTAAAGTTTATCGATTTGGAAAAGCTGGATATTGATGCCAAAGTTAATAGCATACTCCCTGAATTTCCGTACGAGGATATTACCATCAAAATGTTGCTTAACCACCGTAGTGGACTGCCTAACTATGCTTATTTTGGCGATGACCGAACAATTTGGGACCGTAGTATGATGAAAAACCAGGATATACTGGATTTGCTTGCATTGCATAAATTCGATCTGTATTTTAAACCCGATAAGAAGTTTGGCTACTGCAACACCAACTACGCTATGCTTGCCCTTGTAATTGAGAAAGTTACAAAGATGAATTATCGCGATGCCATGAAAAAGATAATCTTTGATCCGCTGGGTATGAAGAACACCTATGTATTTGATTATTATAAGGATAAGGAAACAGCATCGCAATCCTACAAAGGCAATAATGTTTTGTATGACTATGATTTTCTGGATAATATCTATGGTGATAAGAACATCTACTCTACTCCTCGCGATATGCTTAAGTTCGATTTGGCTACTTATTCTAAGAAATTCCTTAATCCTAAGCTGGTTAAGCAGGTTTTTCAGGGGTATAGTTACGAGCATAAAGGCGAACGCAATTACGGCCTTGGCATACGCATGCACGAGTGGAAAACCGGCGAAAAGCTGTTTTACCATAACGGTTGGTGGCATGGCAATACATCGTCTTACGTTACCTTAAAGGGCGATACCGTTGCCATGATAGCATTGTCTAACAAATTTTCATACAAACCGTACAAAATTTGGAAGCTTTCTACCCTTTTTGGCAAATATCCTATTAAACCGGATAAAGAAGACGGTGCCGAATAACTCTTGAAACCCTTTATTTACAACGTTTTAGACCCAATAATGTTTATTAACCAGGGTTGGTTAATAATTTTATGACTTTTTAGTCTACTAATTTAGTAGAGTATTGTTATTTTTGTTGCGGATATAAAATTACCGTAATGGAAAAACACAACTATCTGGCATTTGCCATGCCTGCTTTTTTTCTTTTTGTTTTCCTGGAATATAAAGCAGCGCAGCGCAAAAAGAAACCCGAATTATTTAAATACGAGAGCTCAATATCTAACGTAAGTATCGGTATTGCAGAGCGTTTGCTTAACCTTTTCGTGGCGGCCAGCTTTTACCAATTATACTATTTTGTTTATGATAACTACAAAATATTCGATATCCCGGCTAACTGGCTCATTTGGATTGCATTAATATTAGCAACCGACTTTGTTTGGTACTGGTATCACAGGTTAGGGCACGAAGTCAATATTTTTTGGGCGGCACACATAGTACATCATCATAGCGAGGAGTTTAACTTCACCGCTGCCGCCAGAATAACTACTATTCAGGCAGTTATACGTACTGCATTTTGGTGCCTGCTGCCGTTATTTGGCTTCCATCCTACTATGGTAATAACCATGCTATTGGTTCATGGAGCCTATTCCTTTTTTACGCATACGCAGATAGTAGGGCGCATAAAATGGCTGGAATATGTATTCATAACTCCCTCATTACATGGTATTCATCATGCTTCCGATGAAAAATACCTCGACAAGAATTACGGCGATATGTTCGTGTTTTGGGACAAGATGTTTGGTACCTTCCAGATTGAGGAAGAAAAACCTAAGTACGGCCTTACCCACCCTTTAAAAAGCTATAGCTTTTTGTGGCAGCATTTTCATTACTATTTTGAGATTTACGAAAGCTATAAACGTGCTAATGGCTTCACAGCCAAATGGAAAGCAGTTTTTGGCAGCCCCGCTGATATGGATCAGGATATCCGTCCGGAACTTGAAAAGAAGTTCTTACAGGACCGTAGTCTTAAGCTTAACGCACTGAGGTTCAAAGGTTATCTTGCTTTCCAGGTGGCACTGTCTACCGGTATGCTTATGTGGTTTACCTATTTTATTGCCTATCAACACGCTGAAGACAAGCTGTTTACAGCATTATTTATACTTATAACCTTAATCAATTGCGGCGCCCTGTTAGAGCAACGCAAATGGATATATTACCTGGAGTATGGCAGATTGCTGCTACTTACTGCATACTTACTTTACAATCAGGGATATATAGAATATTTATTTATACCGGTCGCGGTAATGATCTTTGCTGAAAAAGTATTCGCCATAGGCAAATGGTACCGTGACTATATATTACAAACTAAATAATACCCACCTCTAAATGAATGCATTATGAGCACAACCGAACTAAAATTTGAGATCATAAAAAGGATCATGGAGACCGATGAAGATGGTTTTGATGGTAAAATCCAAAACATATTAAACCAGTATTATCCTGAAAAACAAACGGAAACCAAAGAGCCGGAAGTATACAATATCAAACAAATTATAGCGTATAAAGCTGACGGACAAGCATTAACAATCAAAGATCTGAAAGCTGAAATACTGGAAATTATTGATGACACCTGCAAAGGTTCTGCCCCTTCCACGCACTGCAAAGTTAAGACCCGTTTAAAGGGTATTTTATGGCTATAAAAGTAAGATTTTTACCCTATTTTTACCGATGTCATGTTCAAAGAGCCTCCTACCAGCTTGTCGTTAAAGAAGCTAACACCGTCTTCATTGTCCTGTAAACCAAGCGTATACAGTAGCGGGAAGTAATGATCCGGTGTTGGTATAGCCAGCGTTGCAGCCTTGTTTAGCTTCTCGTAGTTAATAAGGTCGGCGTGGTTGCCGTTAGCAATCTTTTGCTTAAAGATACTGTTCATTTCTATTGCCCAGTCAAAACCGTAGTTTGGTTCGCTAAGTCGCTGCCAGTCAACCATTCGCAGGTTGTGCACCATATTGCCACTACCAATAATCAGCACGCCTTTTTTACGGAGGGCAGCCAACTGCTTAGCCAGGTCATAATGGTACTGTGGTGGCTTGCCGTAATCTATACTTAGCTGAAGTACAGGTATATCGGCATCAGGATACATGTGCCGAACCACCGTCCAGGTGCCGTGATCCAAGCCCCAATCATGGTCTAAACCCACATGTGTCGAGGTAATTAGCTTAGAAGCCGCCTCAGCCAGCTCAGGGTCGCCTTTTGCAGGGTATTGCACGTCAAATAATGCCTGCGGAAAGCCCCCAAAATCATGAATTGTCTTGGGTTCTTCCATAGCTGTAATGTGTGTACCGCGGGTTAGCCAGTGTGCAGATATTACTATAACTGCCTTAGGCCGTGATATTTGCCTACCCATTGCCGCCCAGATTTGAGAAAATTCATTGTCTTCTATCCCATTCATGGGCGACCCATGCCCTATAAAAAGTACAGGCAATTTTTTGTCCACTTCACCTAATCCGTCGGTCCAGTTTTTAAAGCTATGTAATGACATACTATTCGATATTTGTATATACAAATGTATGGAATTTACGCTTCAAACATCAAAAAAGGGCTTAATATTTCACTTTTGGATTCTGAGTTAGTAAAAACACCGCGTTTTTTCAATCAATAAATTAAGAATAAACTTACAATTAGCTTAATATTTCACTTTTAGATATTGAGTTGGAAAAATCTATTTTGGGTTTAGAGTTTTGGGTTTAGAGTTTTTCAAAAGATGGTTATTTTCACAATTTTTCTGCTATCGAAATTTCCCCTTCCAAAAACAAAAAAAGCGGACCAAATAGTCAGCCCAAATTTTTCATCCATCAACCGACAACCGACAACCGACAAACTGTCAACTGTCAACTGTCAACTGTAAACCGTCAACTGTAAACTTTCTTAATACGCCAAAAGCTCCTTCAGCGAATTTTCAAAACGCCCTTTGGCAAGATACTGGTCTTCCAGAGCCTTGGTAAACGGTATGGCACTCTCAAGGCTGCCCACACGTTTAACCGGAGCGTCCAGGTGCTCAAAGCACTCCTCCATGATCATGGCGGCAATATCGCTGGCTACACCTCCAAAAAGGGTATCTTCCTGCAGGATGATAACCTTACCCGTTTTCCTAACCGACGCATAAATAGCCTCGGTATCTAACGGCTGCAACGTGCGCAGGTCTAACAGGTCGGCTTTAACGTCAGGGTTGTTCGCCAGCGTCTCTAAAGCCCAGTGCACACCCGCGCCAAAGGTAATAATGGTAACATCGTTACCCTCTTTAAGCAGGGCAGCCTTACCAAACGGCAGGGTATAATAATCTTTAGGTACATCCTGGTAAATGCTTCTATACAACGCCTTATGCTCAAAGAACATAACCGGGTTAGGGTCGTTTATAGCGGTAGCCATCAGGCCTTTGGCATCATACGGAAACGCCGGGTACACCACCTTAAGCCCCGGTGTTTTGGTAAACCACGCCTCGTTGGTCTGGCTATGGAAAGGCCCCGCCTGCACCCCTGCCCCGCAAGGCATGCGCACCACCACATCGGCGTTTTCCTGCCAGCGGTAATGCACTTTGGCTAAGTAGTTTACAATGGGGTTAAATCCGGTTGACACAAAATCAGCGAACTGCATCTCGATAACCGACTTGTACCCATTAATCGACAGCCCCATACCGGCCGACACAATAGCCGACTCGCATATTGGGGTGTTCCTAACCCTGTCGCGGCCAAACTCGGCCACAAAGCCATCGGTAATTTTAAAGGCGCCACCGTATTCGGCAATATCCTGACCCATAATAACAAGGTTATCGTGGCGCTGCATCGATTGTTTTAATCCCTGCGATATCGCATCGATCATCCTTACATTATCCATATCCGTATTCGGACTAACCTCCTCAAATATATACGGTTTATAAACATCATTTAATTCTTCGCTTAAACTGGCTTCAATAGCCGGTTCGGCACTTGCCTGTTGGTAATGCTCGTCAATTTCGCGCTTTAATTCGGCGCGAAGCTCGGCATCATGCGCCTCGGTAAGCACACCCTCCTGCTTTAAAAAGCTGCGGTAATTATCTACCGGGTCTTTAACAGCCCAAAGGTCCATCAGCTCCTGCGGAACGTATTTTGTACCGCTCGCCTCCTCGTGCCCGCGCATCCTGAAGGTTTTAAACTCCAGCAGCACCGGCCTTGGGTTTTCGCGCATGCTCTTAACAATATCGGTCAGTTTAGTGTATACCTCTAAAATGTTGTTACCATCTATAATATGGGCCTCCATACCGTAGCCAATGCCCTTATCGGCAATGTTTTCGCAGCGGTACTGCTCGTTGGTGGGCGTACTAAGCCCGTAACCGTTATTCTCTACAATAAACAGCACCGGCAGCTCCCAAACGGCGGCAATGTTAAGCGCCTCATGAAAATCGCCCTCGCTGGTGGCGCCCTCTCCGGTAAACACCGCGGTAACCTTACCCTCGTGGCGCAATTTATGGGCTAAGGCAATACCGTCGGCCACGCCCAGTTGCGGACCCAGATGCGATATCATGCCTATTATCTTAAACTCCTGCGTACCAAAGTGAAACGACCTGTCCCTACCCTTGGTAAAGCCATTGGCCTTGCCCTGCCATTGGCTAAACAAGCGGTACAGCGGTATATTGCGCCCCGTAAACACCCCAAGGTTGCGGTGCATGGGTAAAATATATTCGTCCTGGTGCAGCACGGCGGTAACCCCAACCGAGATAGCCTCCTGCCCAATGCCGCTAAACCATTTAGAAACTTTACCCTGCCTAATGAGTATGAGCATCTTCTCCTCTATAAGCCTTGGTTTTAATAATTTCTTATATAAATCGAGTAATTCCTGATTGGTTAATTGTTTTCTTTCGAAATCCATGGCTATTTTTAAATAATCTTTAGTTATTCAAAAGTAATAAAATAACAGAATGTTGGTGTAGTGTTATAAAAATTTATTTTGAAGTGATGCTATTAAGAAATATTTTTGAAATGTGTTTACTTCGGTTTGGTTGCTGGATCATTAAATACATTAATGTTAGTTACAGTGTCCTTCTCTTCAATTTCAACACCGTAAGACGGTTCACTCATAAACATAGCACTATTAATCTTTGCTTTTGGAAAATTATTAGATTTTAAAAAGCTTAAGATTTCCGCTGCAAAATTATAGCCTTCTTTGTCTCCCATAATGTAATTAACATCTATAGATTTATTCTTATCAGGAAATTTGCTTAATAAAAATTCTTTAGATTGGATTGTTAACTTTCTCTGGTTATTCTCGTTTATATAAACTTGCCCTGCCGTGATTCCGCCCATTTGATTATTACTCGTTACGCTATAAGCAGTTGAGGGTTTGAGATTATTAATAGAGTCTTTTTTTTCATTTACTTTATATTGATTTTTGCTTTTTCCAGTAACTGTTTTTAAAGATTTCGAACTTGTTGTATCTATATTTTTTTTTGGTAAACTCGCTATAGTATCTTTCGGTCGAGTGATATTCAAGTATGGAGTTGAAATATTAGAACCATTTAGTAATGAATATATTATTGTACCTACTAATAAAATTATAATTAAAAACAAAGTATTTCTAATATATCTATGCTTATCTAAAAATTCAAATCCTGTCATATAAATAAGGTAATTATTGTTTAAAATTAACAAATATATCGCACAAAACATTAGATAATATGTCAAATTCCTTCTGTCTTAAATTTCCTGTATAATTTACTATATGATAATTGTGACTTGTTAAACAAATGGCCCCTCGCTGGCGCGAGCTTCAAGCTCGTGCACAATTTACTTAGGGCTTGTTAAACAAACGGCACGAGCGTGACGCTCGCGCTAGCAACAATGCATAGCATAGGGTTAGCTACGTTCGCTGGCGCGAGCTTCAAGCTCGTGCCCAAATAAATTAGCTCAAATCTATTTCTAAAATTGTATTATCATTATTACCATAGTTCCTGGCACTACTAAATTTCCAATCTATCGGGTCGGTGACAAAACCTGCTTCCGCAGGGTTATTGTGGATATATGTAAGCTTCTGTTCAAAAACCGTATACGACCATATTTCTATAGGCATATTGTGCTGTTGCCAAAACTGACGTTCTTTAACGTTACTGTTCTTTAAACCGGCACGTTCAAACATCCAAAGCATCCATTCTTTGCGACTTTCCTGTGGATTTTCGGAAATCAGCCTTAACATTTTTCTGGATGTAAAACCTTTAAAATCTCGCATTAAACCTGATGGGTCGCCTAATGCAGACCTGAAAATTAAATGGATGTGGCTCGGCATTATACAATAGCCATATAATTCCATACCCTTGTTTTGTCGGCAATAGTTTAAAGATTCTATAATGCACCAAAAATATTCATCTCTTGTAAAAACATCAATCCAATTTACAGTTGCAAAACTCACAAAGTAAGCACCGGTTTTCTCACCAAATTTGTATTTACGGCTCATTTTGTAAATATAATAATGTTTCAAACATTTTAAAAGCATTACCGGCACGAGCGTGACGCTCGCGCTAGCAACAGTTTTCCAAATTCGGTTACGTTCGCTGGCGCGAGCTTCAAGCTCGTGCCAAATATAAATATAACCTAATATTCCCTACCTTAGCTCTACACAAACAACAAACCAAACCATGACCAACAAACTTATAACAACCGCATACAACGCCTTTAATGCCCGCGATATTGATGCTGCCCTTGCTACCATGACACCTAACGTACGCTGGCCCAAGGCCTGGGAAGGCGACTTTGTAACGGGCTACGACGAAATTCGCGATTACTGGACACGCCAATGGTCCGAAATTAACCCAAAGGTAGACCCTGAAACTATCACCCAATTACCCAATGGCCGCACAGAAGTTACCGTGCACCAGGTAGTAAAAGATTTAGCCGGTAGCATAGTTTTTGATGGCTATGTAAAGCATATTTTTACCATTACCGATAACCGTATTGCCGCTATGGAAATAGCTCAAATACCCGAAAACGCGGACTTATAGTCCGCGTTTGTTGTTTATAGTAAAGTGTAAGAAATTAATTGCGGCTACCGAAACTACTTTAGCGTAACCCTGATGATCTCTTTTTGCCCGGCGGCAATAAAGGTTTTGGCATCTTTAAACACAAGGGTATTTAAATTCTTGTCGTCCAGTATTTTTTTCCAGGTAGCCCCACGGTCAAAACTGTACCAAACCCCGGTTTGGCCTACAGTTACAAGCTCGTTGCCATTGCTCCCCGGCACAAACTGTACCCCCGAAGCATACCCGAAACCGGTTTTTTCGCCAACAAGTTTCCACGTTTCGCCACCATCCTCTGTTAATATCTTATTGCCAAAGTTTTGGTCGGGGTGCTCATAATCGCCACCCACGGCAAAACCTATTTGGTCATCATAAAAGTCGGCGCCAAAAATACCCGTCATCTCCTTACCCTGAACAATAGGCGTATCAAAAACCTCCCACTTCCTGCCTTTATCTTCAGAATAATAAATGCGTGATTTCTTACCACCGGATGCTATCCAAACCTTATCGCCTTTAATCACTATATTGGTGTTACTGGCCGCAAAAGCATTTTCGCCCTCGGCAGCCTTGGGCATGTTCTGCGCAGGCTGTTTAACCCAGGTTGCGCCACCATCTTTAGTAGTAAGCACCGATAGCGCTCCATCCATAGCATCGCCCATGGCAATACCCTCTTTATCGTTATAAAATTTAAGGCAGTCGTAAAATACTTTCTCGCCGCTTTCGGTATACACCAAATCGTTGCGTTTGCCGTCTTTAGAAATTTTGTAGAGCAATGCCGGGGTTCCCACATTTAGTATAAAAACGCCATCCTTTGTTTGCGCCAGGCTCCTGAATTCGGGAAACAGCGTATCCCTGGCAATTACACCGCTAAAATCCTTACCCCCGTTAAGCGATACCCAGCCGTATTTACCGTTACTGCCTGCATACCACGCCTTATCGCCGTCTATGGCAAGGGCGCGTATGCTTATTTCATCCTGTAAAAGGGTATCTACACTCGCAGTAGTAAACGACGCTTTGTAATCGCGGGGTTCTTCTTTTTTGCATGAGGCAAATATAACGGTAGCGAAAAGGGCAATCAGCAGGCGGTTTTTCATGGTTTTGGATAGCTTTAAAAAGCTAAGATAATAATTTTAGTTTTGAAGTTGGAGTTGATGTATTTTATATATTTGAGTAATCAATACGATTTTACATGCACACAATACTGGACCAGATTAAAAAACTAAAAGCCCTGGCTGATACCGGCCTTTTGTACGCTTCTAACGATTATGACCGCGAACGCTATACCGAACTGCACGAGATAAGCCTCGATTTAATGAGCAAAGTCAGCGGCAATAGTACCGAAGCGCTTAATGAGATGTTTGCCCCGGTAACCGACTACCCTACCGTTAAAACTGATGTCAGGGCGCTGGTGCTTTCGGCTGATAAAAAGCAGGTATTACTGGCTCGCGAAAGTGCCGATGGCAAATGGTCGTTACCCGGTGGCTGGGCCGATGTTGGGCAATCTCCGCGAGAAGTGGCTATTAAAGAAGTTAAGGAAGAAACCGGACTGGATGTAATGCCTAAAGCATTGCTTGCCGTGTTTGATAAACGCATGCACCCCCACCCGCCGCAGCCTTTTTATGTTTACAAAATGGTGATACTATGCGAGGCAACATCTGTAGAACTTACCAACGGTTTTGATATGCTCGATGCCCAATATTTTGATGCTAATAACCTACCGGAACTTTCAACAGACCGTATCCTTAAAAGGCAAATCGACTTGGTATATCAAAAAGCTATTACTACCGATTTTGAAGCGTATTTTGATTAGTTAAGTCCAAAAATCTAACGATCTAAATTACACTTCCCGGTTCTTACCATCCAGCAGGTAGATCCATATCATGCGCGATAGCCTGAAGTTAAACGTGCTTAACAACACAGCAAGCGTGCCTATTAGGAACATCATACCGCTAAAGCTTTTTATAAAAAAGTGTGCAACTAGGAAAACGCTAATCATTTCGGCAACGGTAAGGCCGTAGCTAACATACATAGAGCCAAAAAAGTAGCCGGTTTCCTTTTCAAATTTGTGTCCGCAGCAAGGGCAGTTGGCGTTCATGGTTGGCATCCTGAACAACAAAGGATTGCCTTTTTTTGCAAATACCTGTCCTTCTCCACATTTAGGACATTTCTCATCTAAGATATTTTTAAACTGTGACATGATCTTTTTTTATTCAAATGTACGGCACATAAAGGGGTAAAGTCAATGGCATATGTGCGCAGATATTTGTACTTTTAGGACATATTTATATTTCCCCCGAATTTCCTAGTTATCACAAATTCCAATTATATGATTCGTGTAAATTTGTGAAATTCGTGTCAGTTCAGTCACCATGAAAAAAGTAAACGTATTAGATATAGCCCAGTTTCACGATCATGACAGCGCCGAGGAGTTTTACGCCAACACGCTGCAGGATCATTTAATAACGCGCCATAAAGACATTGCCCTGCCCCACTCCCATAACTTTTACCTTGCGGTACTATTTACGCATGGCAGTGGCACGCACGAGGTTGACTTTACCAGCTACCCCGTAAAACCCGGTGCATTATTTTTTCTTAACCCGGGTCAAACACACCATTGGGAGCTTTCGCCTGATACTAAAGGCTACATATTTTTCCACACACGTGCATTTTACGAGCTGCATTACACGCAGAGTCCGCTTGGGCAGTTCCCCTTTTACTACAGCATGCACAATACGCCCTGCCTTTATTTGCAGGAAGAGTCCTTTTTAAAAATAGCCGACCAATTCCAATCAATTTTAGAGGAAAATACATCGGCACAAAGCCTCAAGACACACGCCCTTGTAAGCCTTATTGATTTGGTTTATATATACAGCACTCGTTTATATGAGGAGCAGAACCCTGCAACGGTAGACAGCCACAACGGCTATTATGCAAAATTCAGACAGCTGGAAGCACTTGTTGAGCAGCATTATAAAAACGAAAAGTCGCCATCGGCCTACGCCTCTTTAATGGCCATGACAGCCAAGCATTTAAACCGTATAACGCATCAGGTAAGCGGCAAAACCTCTACCGATATTATTTTAGACCGTGTACTCTTAGAGGCTAAAAAAGAACTAATATTACAGCGCGGCAGCTTTGCCGAAATTGCCCACGCGCTTGGGTATGAAGATTACGCTTATTTTTCGCGGTTGTTTAAGAATAAAACCGGGGAAACACCTTCCGGATTTTTAGGTAGGTACGGGAAGTAAAAATTTAAGATTTGAGAGTGTAGATTTGAGATTTTAGATGCCTCGATCTCCTAAAAAATTACATTAAAAACATCCGTCAAAAAATAGTACCTTTGCAGCTCAATTTTTTGCAATGAGATTACACAGGAATTTATGTTTTACGGTTATAGACTCGCTTGGGTTTATTTTTAACGATGGCGAATATGCCGATAAAGTGGTGGCCCGCGCCCTTAAAAAAGACAAGCGCTGGGGCAGCGCCGACCGAAAATTCGTAGCCGAAACAATATATGAAATTGTGCGTTGGAAGCGCCTTTACTCCGAAATTGCAGAGGTTAAAGAACCGTATGACCGCGATAACCTATGGCGCATTTTTGCCGTATGGGCCGTGCTTAGGGGTATTACCCTGCCGGACTGGAAGTATTTTGAGGAAACGCCTCTTCGCCGTATTAAAGGCCGTTACGATGAGCTTTCTAAAATAAGAAAATACCGCGAATCTATTCCTGACTGGATGGATGAACTTGGTGTTAAGGAGCTTGGCGAAAAACAATGGGAGAAAGAACTTTCTGCACAAAATGAGCAGGCTAAGGTTATTTTACGTGTAAATACACTTAAAACTACCCGCGAAAAACTGCGCGCCTTGCTTATGGATCTTAATATAGATACCGAGATTTATAAAGATTACCCGGATGCGCTTGTTTTAAAAGAGCGTTCTAATGTGTTTTTAACCGATGCATTTAAAGAAGGAATGTTTGAAGTTCAGGATGCGTCGTCTCAGCTTGTGGCGCGTTTTCTTGAAGTTGAGCCGGGCATGCGCGTGGTAGATACCTGTGCCGGTGCCGGTGGTAAAACGCTGCACATGGCATCGCTTATGGAAAATAAAGGCCAGCTTATTGCAATGGACCTGTATGAAAGCAAGCTTAAACAACTTAAAATCCGTGCGAAGCGCGATGGTGCCTTTAATATTGAATATCGTATTATAGACAGTACCAAGGTTATAAAAAAACTGCATGAAAAAGCCGACCGTGTGCTTATAGATGCACCATGCAGCGGTTTAGGCGTGCTTAAACGTAACCCTGACAGTAAGTGGAAGCTACAGCCGGAATTTATAGACAACATAAGGAAAGTTCAGGCAGAAGTGTTGGAGAGCTATTCTAAAATTGTGAAGCCGGGCGGTAAACTGGTATATGCTACCTGCTCTGTACTACCATCTGAAAACCAGGAACAGGTTAAAAAGTTCCTTGCTACCGAAATCGGTAAAGCATTTACCTTTGTAAAAGACAACAAAGTACTGGCATCTGATAGTGGTTTTGATGGTTTTTACATGGCACTTATGGAAAGAAAAAACAAGTAATCAATCCTGATTATTTTATATAGAACCTCCCAAAACGGGAGGTTTTTTTATGCCTCTATATCAAACAATTATTTACATTTGGAGGGTAAATCTCTTTGTAAATGAAACTCCTAATTGCTGCAATTTGTCTAATCTCGTCTATCGGAATCTATGCCCAAACTGTTCTGTCAGATGGCATTGAACATCTTGATTTTAAACTTGAATTCGCAACGGATACTACATCGGCATTTGGTATTGATTGGAAAAAAGAAAACCTTGTTTCAGATTTTGTACTAAAGGGAAATATACCTTTGCACTATTCAATTAAAATAATAAATGACACGACAGCCAGCCTGTCTCAATTTCATAATGACAAATCGACTTTTCAGGAAAACATATATATTTCTGAGTGGACTATTAGAGTAATAACTGACAGCCATATCATTTCTGAATTTAAAATTACTGACTTTGATAAAGATGGCGATGAAGATCTTACTATATTAGTGGCTTCAAATATGAATGGAAATGACTGGACTAGTATCTACTTAAATGATTCCGCTCAAAATAAACTGGTTAACCTTTACGATATGGCCGATAATACTGCCATTTGGAACAGGCCGGAATTTGATTCGGACACAGGTATAATTCATTGTACTTTAGATGGAAGCGCCTATGGGGCTTCAGAAGAGAGTACTTATAAATTAGACAACCTAATCGCAATTCCCTTAAAAAAATCGCGACAGGAGCGTTATAAAAGGAATAGCACTACAGATTTTGATTATATAGGTGAAAATGGCAAATGGAAATTGGTCAGGAAAAGAAAATCCAGAGGCTAATAAACATTGAAATGTTATTTTACACCCCCACAAGCTCATTAACCTGTTCTACCAGTTTTTTTATAGAAAATGGCTTGGTCATATAAAGGTTAGCCCCAAGCGAAAGGCCTCTCTCTATATCGCTTTCTTTATTTTTAGCCGATAAAAATATTACTTTACAGTCTCCTAACCTGTCGTCTTTTTTAATTTGCTCCAGCGTGGCAAAGCCATCAACCATAGGCATCATAACATCCAATATTATCACATCCGGACTCTCCGTTTTTAGTAAGTCCAGTGCCTCCTGACCATCGCGGGCTATAAAAACCTCAAAATTATTTTTCTTAAACGTATACTCTAACGACATCACAATGTTAGGCTCATCGTCTACAATCAGTATCTTTTTCATTGCAAATAAGTATGTTTCCCTTTTTTAATTAGCTTTTTGGCAGTGTAAATATAAGGCTGGCACCGCCTTCTTCCCTATTTTCTGCCCAAATTTTACCACCGTGGTATTCAATTATCTGGCGGCTAATGGCTAAGCCCAGTCCGCTGCCCACGGGTTTCTTTATATTCTGGTTGTTAGACTGGTAAAACTTGTCAAAAATCGTTTCAATATCCTCCGGGTTAATACCCTTGCCGTTGTCTTTAATTATGGTTGTAATCAGGGTATCATCTTCATTAACGGTAATATAAATGCATCCATTATGCTCCGGGCAAAATTTTATAGCGTTAGATATCAAATTGGTAATAACCTGCACGATCCTGTCTTCATCATAAAACGCATCGGTAATGCCGCATTGCACCTGGTGGATACTTATGCCCTTGTTGCGAATAAGTTGCTGCAATGGCTCCAAAGCCTTTTCTATGGTATGATCCAGGTTGTAGTACGCCGAATTTATCTTTTGCTTACCGGTCTCAAATTTTTCAAGGTCGAGTATTTTGTCAATAAGGCGGTTCAGCCTGTCCGACTCGGATATAATATTCTGTAAAAATTGTTTTCGCAACTCTTCCGGAACTTCGTCATCATCATACAAAATTTCGCTGGCAGCTTTAATAGCTGTTATGGGCGTACGCAGCTCGTGGGTAACGGTATCTAAAAATTCATCTTTTTGTTTGTCCTTCAGTATCAGTTTATTGTTTGCCTCTTTAAGCTCGCCGGTAATGGCTTTAAGCTCGTTAGATGTTTCCGTTAGCTTTTTATTGATGATGATGTTCTCGTGCGACTCTTCCAATATTTTAAGCACTTCGGGTAGGGTTATCTTTTCTTCCTTAACCACGCTGGCAATTAATATTTTAGCCGAAGCTGTACCAATGTGCCCTGTAAGCAGGTTCTCGGCAAACTTAATAAGCCGGGCATCGGCAAGATCCTGGTTGTTATCTACGCCATATTTAGTGTGAAAGATGCTCATGGCACGTTTGGTACGCTCCTCACCTAAAAACCGCTTTAGGACCTTGTTAATATCGCTGGTGTAGGCCGTACCTTTCCATATAAAAGCGCTTTCGTGCATGGTAATATACTTGTCTATATCTACAAACATTTCGGCATAGTTACGCTCGCGGTAGTTTCCACGAAAGTTGACCGAAACCCCCATAAACACAAAGATGTTAAAGAACATACTCCAAAACAGCGCATGCGGAATGGGCGTTAAATAATCAAGCCCGAACAATGCAAACGGTTTTAGCAATGCGTAGCCAAAAGGCCCATCGGTAATAAAGCTGCTGCCAATGTGCGAAGCTCCTGTAGCATACGGTATAAGCAGCGTGTAGGTACACACAGCAAAGCCTGTTATTATACCCCAGATGGCGCCCCTTCTTGAACCACGCCTCCAGGTTATGGCTCCAAAAAACGAGGGGGCGAGCTGTGCAATTACAACAAACGATACCAACCCAATAGACACCAGATTATAATCCAGCACCACTACGCGGTATATAAAGTATGCCAATATAATAAGGCTAAAAATGCCCACACGCCTTATGTTTACAATACGCCTGGTATTTTGCTCTGTACTGCCGCTGGTTAATGCCCCTAAAAATCCGTAGGGTATCAACACGTTATTACTCAACATGGTAGACAAGCCTATAGACGATACCACAATCATGGATATCGCTGCTGAAAATCCGCCTAAAAATACCAGTACCGTAATGGTTTTATTGCCCATTAATTGGGGGATAAGCAGCGAGTAGGTATCGGCATTTACGTGGCTGCCTTCAAACAAAATGTTGCCGCCCCACGCTATGGGATACACAAATATATTTATGAGTAGTAAGTATAACGGAAATAGCCATACCGCTGTTTTCACGTGGCTCTCGCGGTTGTTTTCTATCACACTCATCTGAAATTGCCTGGGCAGCAAAAAAATGGCAAATAACGACACTATACAAAGCAAAAACCAGTTGATGGCCTGTGGCAGCCCGCCTATAGTATTCTTTTGGGCGAAATCTTCCATAACGCTGGCTTTTAGGTAGATGTCTTCAAAGCCATCAAAAACAAAGAAGGTTACATAAAGGCCTACCAGTAAAAAGAAGAACAGTTTTAATAGCGATTCCATTGCAACGGCAGTTACAATTCCCTTCCTTTTCTCAGAAGCATCTACATAACGGGTACCGTAATATGATGCAAATAAGGCAAGTGCAATAGCCACATAAGTGGTGGTATCGTTCAAGAAATTAGAACTTAACGATGTTTTGGTCACCACGTGAAAAGTCTCGGCTATAGCCTTTAGTTGCAGCGCTATGTAAGGCAGGATTCCGAACAGGCAAACCATTGATACTAAAGCGCCTAAGAACCGACTGTTGCCGTAACGGAGTGAGATAAAATCGGCTATGCTGGATATCTTGTTTACGCGCGATATCCTGATTATCTTCCTGAGTACCACCATCCAGGCAGGTATAATGATGATAGGGCCTATGTAGGTAGGCAGGTAATTAAGCCCCGACTTTGCCGCTACGCCTATGCTACCGTAATACGTCCACGCTGAGCAATATACGGCCAGTGAGAGCGAGTAAACATAGGGATTGTTAGTCCACTTGGCGTTGGCCTTTTTCTCAGCCCAATGAGCCACAAAGAAGAGCAGGCCAAGATAGACCGATAATATGAGCAAAAGGGTTGCGCTACTCATAGTACCTTTTAATTACAAACAGACTTATAAGTATAGATATCAGCCATATAGAGAAGAAATAAACGTATATTAACGGCACCCCACCTACCGAACCGGAGCTGTCAAAAAGCAACAGCAACGGCATATTGAATGCCATGAGCATCAATATGGAAAGGATAATGAGCTTTTGTTCGTGCCGTTTCTTCATTTTTAGCGTAACTATCAGATAGCTAATTAATTATATTATCGATGCTCCTGGTATTTGTTTCCCGGCCACACCTGTCGCAGTGCTGCTAACTGGCTATCCGTCAAGCAGGAAGCGTTAGCCGAAGCCAGCACATCTTCTAACTGTTCTAAAGTCCTGATGCCAACAACCGCTGTAGTTACCGCCTCGTTGTCAACAACATAGCGCAATGCAGTTTCTGATTTTGACCTGCCTTCGGGCAATGCATTTGCAAAACCGGTTAATATATTGGTTACCTGTTCTTTAGTAAGTCCGAGATAGTCTTTTACAGGCTTATCTACCAGCAATCCCGAGGCTAAACCGCCCCTTGCCAAAACTTCTATTTCATTATCTAACAACAGTTTAAGTGTTTCTTCTTCAGGGCGGCGGTCTAATAAGCTGTACTGTGTCATTACGGCCGAGATATTAGAGCGGTTTACGTACTCCCTAATCACGTTCGGGCGGATGGATGACAACCCGTAACTCCTTATCTTTCCGCTATCTACAAGGCGCTCAAAGGCTTCAATAGCCTCATCTATAGGGTCTTCGGTAGTACCGCCGTGAAGTAGGTACAGGTTTATATGGTCAGTTTGAAGTCGGCGCAGGCTATCGTCTACCGCCGTGAGGATGTGCTTCTTAGAAGGATCCCAATCCCAACCTGAACCATCTGGCTTCCAACGGTTTCCAACCTTAGTGCTAATCAAAACCTCATGCCTCCTGCCCTTTAAAGCCTTGCCTAACAGTGTCTCGTTAGCGCCTTTTTCGTACAGGTCTGCCGTATCAAAAAGGTTGATACCTGCCTCTATCGCTCTGCTTATAAGTATATCATTATCAGCACTTTCTGATTTTAGCGACATGCACCCAAAGCTAACTTCACTGACTTTTAAACCCGACCTTTTTAATACATTGTATTGCATAATGTTTCGCTGTAAAACAAATATAATCAATTAAAAATCAAGAATTATATGTAAAAACTTACAATGTATACAAAATTAGCAAGAAAAATTAAGACATAATTTTCAACACAAATTGAAACCACATTCAACTGATAAACAAAAAACTACATTTTAATATTTCACTTTTGGATTCTGGAATACGCCCTTTTTTTGCATTTTTTCAAGAAAGTATAAAAATGGTCATGTATATACTTTACAATGCATCATATTTAAAAAAAAGCGATTTCCTGTTTACTGAAAGAACCACTTCAGTACTGCGATTTAATTCCTGTTGTAATTTTGCATCGGGTAAGGGAAGAGTTTTGAGACGTATTGTAAATTACTATGCTAATATAAAATAGTTACCATAAAAAAACCGGCAGCTTTAAACTACCGGTTAAAATAATACACTACTAATAGTAAATTTAAACTTTCGTCAACTTTAAAACCACACTGGTGTTGGTAGTGTTAACATTTGGGTTTAAGCCCACCTGCATTAAAAAGTCGCCGCTAAATGTTTCGGTTGCAACCGATGGCTTTTTGCCGGGATATACATTTATTTCTTCAACACGATAATTTTGATTTGCCTGTAATCCTTTCAATTTTATCGGGTTGTGGCTGCCTGCATCATACCTGCTGTTTACCAAATAGTTAAACATAACCGCTTCATTGCCATTCTTGTTTATGTATAGTACCGATGCAGCATCGTTGCCCCACGGACTTTGCAGGCGGTACTGCGTGCCCTGCCAGATGGTGGCACCCAATGCCGAATAGTTTTTTATAGCCTGCTGGCAATATGCCAGGTCGGTTTCACTTAGGTGTTTTACCACGATATCAAAACCCAGTTTGCCCATCATGGCAACATCGGTGCGGTATTTAATAGGCTGTTTGCCCCAATCGGTAACGTGGGCAGAGAGCGTAAGCGCGGGATAAAAATACGAGTACTCCCATTGCATAAACACGCGCTCTAACGGGTCGGTATTATCGCTGGGCCAAAACTCTGTAAAGTATTTAAGCGCAGCATAATCTACACGCCCACCCCCGCCTGAGCATAGCATCATAGGCACTTTAGGGTATTTGGTACGAATGCGCTCCAGCACTTTATAAAGACCGTTTACATAATCGGTATATAAATTAGACTGATTCGCTTTTAAATTTTTTGAATACGCATTGTAAATTACTGCGTTACAATCCCATTTAATGTAGGCCAGTTGTGGGTTTTGGGTAAAAAGGTTATCTACCACGCCAAAAACAAAATCCTGCACCTTAGAGTTAGAAAGGTCTAACACCAACTGGTTCCTAAAATAATGCTCCGGCCTTTCGGGTTGTTTAATAACCCAATCCGGGTGCTGCTTGTACAGGTTACTGGCAGGGCTAACCATTTCGGGCTCAATCCATATGCCAAAGCCTACCTTATTATCTTTAGCGGTTTGTACCAACGTGGCAATACCGTTAGGCAGTTTCTTTTTATTTACATCCCAGTCGCCTAACGATGTTGTATCGTCATTACGCGGGTGGGTGTTGCCAAACCAGCCATCATCCAGCAAAAACAGGTCAACACCCAAAGTTTTACTATCGGCAATAAGGCCTTTAAGCTTGGTTTCATCAAAATCAAAATAAGTGGCCTCCCAATTGTTAAGCAGGGTTGACCGAGTACCTTTACCGTCTAAAATTTTATAGCTTCGTGCCCAGTCGTGCAGGTTGCGGCTTGCAAAGCCTTTACCTTTGGTTGAGAGTGTATACCAAAATTTAGGGGTAGTAAACACTTCGTTCTTAGCCAGTTTATAATCAGCAGCGGCATTATTAATGCCCGATATGATCCTTAAATTATTAAGCGGGTCTATTTCAAGGTCGGTCCTAAAGTTACCACTCCATTCCAAGCCTGCAAACAGTACTTTGCCCTCATCTTCAGTTGCCGGTTTTTCTAACGATACCATAAATACCGATGGCATAAACAAGTTGGCACGCGTACCCAGTTTAGAGTCCAGCACCTTAATACCGTGTGTTAAACGGGTTTCTTCGGGTTGCATTTCCTTAGCCCATTCGCCGTGGTAGTGGTTCAGCCAAAAGTTGTTGTTACCTTTAATATATAGGTTTGCCGATGCATACTTGTTTAGCGTAACCGTACCTTTTTCGGCATGTTTAATAGTAGTCCACTGCTCTATAACATCATTCTCAAAATAAGCGGTTATAAACAAATGCACCTCAAACGGGTACACCGGGTCTTTTAGGGTAATATCGGTTTGCGATACACCCTCTCCTGCCTGTGTTGTTTTGTGGGTAACGTAATGCAAATCTAACGATGTGTTACCATCTACATGCGTTACCGTAATGGCGGGTTCCAGTAAATTTTTGGAGCCGGAGGGTGTGTAAGCAGCGTTATAAATACCGGTATAATCGTTGCCTTGGTGGTACTGCCCCGGTATTTTGGTATAATCGGAATCGTTAGCAAGTTTTTCGCCAAAGTACAGTGTGTTAACCTCTTTAGCGGCATTTACCTGCAATACCAATGCGTTATTTTTTGTTTTTACGGGGATAATTTGCTGCGCCACAAGCGGTGTGATGCCCGCCATGAAAGCGAGTGCCGCCGTTATAACCCACTGCCCTGTTTTTTTCATATATCAAATTGATTACTATCTATTTATTGCCTTCAGTAATGCCCTTCCAGGTATCAGTACGGAAAGACGATGCCGGCAATCCCGAAGCATTGGTAAGATTGCCCTGTGGGTTATCGGCCCAATTGTAACGCACCGCTACCGGTTTAGCCACCTGTGCTGCCGAAACCACCACTTTACCGTTCTCTATTTTGGCATCAGCCCAGTAAAATTTTTGGTCATCGCCTGCAATTTCAAAGCCCTTAAGGTATTTACCGTCGGCTGTTTTAAGGCCTTTGTTATCTTTAAACTCTAAGGTTATAATGTTATTGATTTGTTTGTGTGATGCATACACCGGACCCGAATACTCGATCTTCTCGCCATAGGTTTTAGCCAGCGCAATACGGGCAAGGCGCTCGCCCACCTCCTGCTTGTTTTTGGGGTGAATGTCTTTAGCATCGCCAATATCGGTAATTACCGCCATACCTGTATTAGGAACCGATAGCGTTTTAAGCTGTGCCTCCCTCAGTTCTGCCCAAGCCGATGAACCCGGTTGGTCTTTTACCTGCATATAATTAGCTAATTGAACAAAATAAAATGGAAGATCTTTATTGCCGAATTTGGCACGCCAGTCGCTTATAAGTAATGGGAAAAGTGTTTGGTATTGCTTAGCCCTGTCGGCATTGCTCTCGCCCTGATACCATATAACACCGGCCAGTTTGTATTTTAATATCGGATGGATCATGGCATTATAGAGCGCCGATGGCCTGTTTTGGCCTTGCGGCAGATAAGGTGCCGGGCGCAATGTTTTGGTATCTACACCCACGGCATACTTCCAGTCACCAGCAAGGGAAACTTTCTCACTGCCCGATTTTATGAACATATCGCCGGGGTTGCCGTAAATACCGCCACCGCCCGTACCATCAAACACACGTATGGTTATAGTGTTGCTGCCTTTTTTTAATAATTTACCCGGAATGGTGTAGTGGCGCTGTACCGTGTAACCATCGGTACCGCCTATGTAGGTACCGTTTACCCAAACCTTATCATTATCATCGGCATAAAATTCAAGCTCGGCATCTTTGCCTGCAAAGCTTTCGGGCAGTGTAATTTTTTTCCTAAGCCACGCTATGCCATCAAAACCCACAAGGGCATCAAATTCCCAAAAGTTGGGCAACTGCATGGTTTTCCATGATGCATCATTATAATCAGTACCTGCAAAAACTGCAGTGTTACCCTGCAAACCGCCTTTATCCGCTTTTTCAAGCTCTTCATTCCAAACTTTTATTTCAGCATCAAATTTTTTCTGAAGGTCATTTTTATTAGGTTCAGATGCCATGCCTTTAAGTACCTCATCAAAATCGTGCATGGTGTTCAGGGCACCGGCGCTTGTCCAAGCTTCTGCCACCGTCCCACCCCAGGAGCTGTGGATAAGCCCAATGGGAACGTGTTTTTCTTTATACACCTTTCTTGCAAAAAAGTATGCGGTAGACGAAAACCCTGCAATGGCAGCGGGGCTGCAAACCTGCCAACCGCCGTTTTGCACCTGTAGCGTCTCTAACGGCACTGCGCTGTCTACATGCTCTGCCTGTAGCAGGCGTATTTCAGGATAATTAGCGTTCTTTATTTCTTCTTTATAATTATCTACCTTACCCCAACCTTCTAAGGGCATTTCCATATTACTTTGTCCACTGCACAGCCATACTTCACCAATAAGGATATTTTTAAGCACAAGGTTATCGCCATCGTTAATGGTAATGGTATACGGGCCACCAAATTTTGGCGTGGCAAGGCTAACCTCCCACTTGCCGTTTTTGGCTGTAGCCGAATACGATTTGTTATCCCAAGAGGTGGTAACTTTTACGGTTGCCGCACTGGTGGCACCAAAAAACGGTACGCTGCTTTTTTGCTGAAGCACCATGTTGTCCGTAAAAAAAGTAGGTAACGTTACCTTGGCCATAGCTTTATTTGCCATGCCTAAAACCACTACGAGTACAATTAAAAAACTGTTTTTAAACGTTTTCATTTTAACTATTAAAGATTGGTTATTTTTTAACGGTGCTACATCGTTTGCACCAAAGCATAAAACTATTGCATTTTTCTTAATATATAAAGTTTTTTTACTCAAAAGGTCGAAAAGACCATATAAAAAGAAGGATATCGCTAAACTGGTATTTCAATTGCAATGTGATAACACGTTTTTTGGCATGGTAACCTTATTTACAATTTCTTTAATAAGGTGGCGCAAAACTTTAATTATCTTTGTAGTAACACTAATTATCATGGCAAAAAAGAACAGGAAACGCGAAGAAATGTGGAACGTTATTACCCACGGCACGGGGGCAGTACTATCAGTGGCTGCGTTAATAGCCATGATAACCTATTCGGTAATTAAAGGAACAATGCTGCACATAGCAGTATCTATAGTGTTTGGCGTAAGCCTTGTTTTACTGTATTCGGCATCTGCTTGCTATCATGCCGCCTGGAGGCTTAAATGGAAGCGCATACTGCAACGTATAGACCATCTTTGTATTTACGTGTTAATTGCAGGCTCCTACACTCCAATAGCGCTCTTAGGGCTTAAAGGCGTTTGGGGCTGGACGATCTTTGGGCTTATATGGGCATTTGCCATTGCCGGATTTATCTTCAAGTTTTCGCCATTGCGCAAGTCAGAAAAAATATCGCTAACCCTGTATGCCCTTATGGGGTGGCTTATAATCATTGCCATTAAGCCTTTAATAGAAAATATGGCTGCCGGGGCGTTGTTCTATCTTTTAAGCGGAGGGCTGTGCTATACCTTTGGCATTTACTTTTACGCCAAAGAAAAAATACCTTATAACCATACCATTTGGCACCTGTTTGTACTGGGCGGCAGCACCCTGCATTTTTTAGGGGTGTTTTTATACCTTATACCATAAGGATTAAGAAATAATAGTATATTTAATTTTTTAGATTTTCAATTTACATTAGCACTTTACTATAAATTTTTGAGTTTGGAAAACCAAAGTAACGTATATACTTTTTTGAGGGGCGGTGGCGAAATGGGAGCGCTTATACGCAACCATGACTGGGCTGCAACACCCATTGGCCCAATAGAAAACTGGCCTATAAGCCTTCGTAATGCAGTAGCCATGCTGCTGGCTTCTAAATTTCCTATGTTTTTATACTGGGGAGAGCACCACATACAATTTTATAATGACGATTACCGCAAAACCCTTGGCTTTGACGGCAAGCACCCGTCTGCACTTGGGCAAAAAGCCAAAGAATGCTGGCCGGAGGTATGGGATACCATACAGCCGCTTATAGATAAAGTAATGACCGAAGGCGATGGCGTTTGGTTTGAAGATATGAAACTACCCCGTTTTAGGGACGGCGAATTCAGGGATAGCTACTGGACGTTTAGCTACAGCGCCGTCAATGGCGATAGCGGTGAAATAGAGGGTGTACTTGTGGTTTGTACCGAAACTACCGAGAAAATTACTACTATAAAAAATTTAGAGGATAGCAAGAACCAGCTTGAATTTGCCATTGATGCCACCGAGCTCGGTACTTGGGACCTTAACCCCGAAACCGGCAGGTTTAAAGGCAATTCGCGCTTAAAAGCCTGGTTTGGCTTACAGCCCGAGGAAGAAATTCCGCTTAGTGCCGCTACCGATGTTATTGTAGAAAAAGACCGCAGGCGCGTTAAGGAGGCCATTGAGTTTGCCATGAATTATGAGTCGGGTGGGCATTATGATGTAGAATATATCATCCTTAACCCTATTACCAACAAAAAAATAATTGTGCGCGCTAAAGGCCGCGCCTGGTTTAACGATGATAAAGAATGTTATCGCTTTAACGGTACCTTACAGGATATTACAGTACGCCGCCTTGCACAAAAGGAAATAGATAACGCCAACCACATGGCCGACTTGGCTATTAAAAGTGCCGGTCTGGGCTTGTTTCAGGTAGATTTGCGCAGCGGCCGTATGGAATATAACCCTACATTTGCTGGTATACTTACAGGCAACCGCAATAATAAAGACCTGCACCGCAAATCGTTTATAGACCGTATACACCCGGATGACATGGCCGCAAGGGCAGCTGCATTGGAAAGCGGTAAGGCTAATAACGAGTTTATTTACTCTCCGCGCACCATTTGGGATGACGGCTCTGTACACCGCATTGTAGTTATGGGTGCCAATACTTTTGATTCTGCGGGTAACGCAGTAATGTTTTCCGGTACGGTGCGCGATGTTACACTACAGGAAAACCAGCGTATTGCCCTTGTGCAAAGCGAAGAGCGCTTTAGGTCTATGGTGGAGGAAGCTCCTGTGGCTACCTGCCTGTTTACCGGTAAAGACATGGTTATAGACGTGGCTAATGATATTATGATTAGCTACTGGGGCAAAACTAAAAAAGTTATTGGCAAGCCTTTGGCACAAGCCGTACCGGAACTTATAGGCCAACCCTTTTTAGATATTTTAGATAGAATATACGAAACCGGGATTACCCACGAAGAAAAAGCCGCCCCGGCAATGCTTAACCTTGATGGTACCCTGCGTACATATTATTTTGACTATACTTACAAGCCACTTTTTGATGCCGAAGGTAAAGTATATGCCATTATGGATATGGCTATTGATGTTACAGATCAGATACTTTCCCAGCAAAAAATAGAGGAAAGCCAGCGCCAGCTGTTAGCATCGTTTGTAGACTCGCCCGTGGGTATCGCAACCATTATAGAAGAAGGCCTTACTTTTACAATGGCCAACCCTTTTTATGGTGAACTTGTAGGCCGTAAACCCGAAGATATTGTGGGCAAGCCATTGCTTGAAGCACTACCGGAACTTGCCGGCCAGGGCTTTGATAACATATTGCGCAATGTTATTGCCACAGGTAATGCATATATTGCTAATGAGGTAGAAGTTACGCTTCTTAGAAATAACATACTTGAGGCAATATATGTAAACCTTACCTACCAGCCAAGATATGATTTAAACGGAACATTTTTAAACATACTTGTTGTAGCTACCGATGTTACCCAGCAGGTACGCTCACGCAAAAGCGTTGAGGCCAGTGAGGCGCGGTTAAAATCTATTATAGCTACTGCCCCAGCGGGCATGGGCCTGTTTGTGGGGCGCGACCTTATTGTAGAGCTGCCCAACCAAACCTTTATAGATATTGTGGGCAAAGGATGGGATATTGTGGGCAAGCCGTTGCGCGAAGCCATGCCCGAACTGCTTACCGAAGGCCAGCCCTTCCTGAAAATATTAGACGATGTTTTTACCACCGGTGTAATGTTCCAGAGTTACGGCTCGCAGGTTAAGATCGTTCAAAACGGTGTAATGACCTATAATTATTACAACATTACCTACACCCCTCTTTTTGATGAAAATAACGAGGTGTACGCAATATTAGATATTGCTATAGATGTTACCGAAGCCGTTACTGCAAGGCAAAACCTGGAAAATACACAGGCATCATTGCGTAGCGCTATAGAACTTGCACAGCTCGCCAACTGGCGTTATAATATAAAGGATAATACGTTTACCTATTCTGAACGCTTTATGGATTGGCTGGGCTTTGCCGAAGCTACCAAAGATATTGACAGTGCATACAACCCCTTGCCTGCGGAATACCGCAACGTGGTGCCCAATGCTATAGTGGCAGCTATAAAAAGCGAGTCGGGTGTATATGATAATGAACACCCTATTGTAAACCGCACTACCGGCCAGGTAAGGATAGTACACGCCGTAGCACAGGTATTTTATGATAGTGAAGGTAAGCCCGAATTTTTAACGGGGGTAGCACAGGATGTAACCGAAGAAAGAACATTACAACAGGAACTGGAGTTTCAGGTAGCAGAGCGTACCGAGGAGTTACAGGCCACTAACGAAGAGCTTGCCGATGCCAACAATGCCCTGATGCAAAACAATAAGGAGCTGGAACAGTTTGCTTACATTGCATCGCACGATTTACAAGAGCCGGCACGCAAAATAAGCATCTTTGCTAATATGCTTAGCGAAAGCCTGAATAGTATAGATGAACGTTCGCAAAGCTATCTAAATAAAATAAACAAGTCGGCAGACAGGATGATAACCCTGGTGCGCGATGTGTTGGGCTATTCGCAACTATCTAAAGAGCACCAGGTGTTTACGCCGGTAAACCTTACCAAAATTACCAATGATATTATAAGCGATTTTGAGCTGATATTAGAGCAAAGCCACGCACAGGTAATTTATGATAACCTGCCGGTTATAGATGCCATACCGCTACAAATGTCGCAGTTGTTTGGCAACCTTATATCAAACGCATTAAAATACAATAAACCGGGTGTACCCCCAGTAATTACCATTACAAGTAAAGCACTTACCACTGCCGAAGCTATAGAAACTTTCGGACCTAAAGCAACAGGTCATTATTATAAAATTGACTTTAAGGATAATGGTATTGGCTTTGACCAAAAGTATGCCGATAAGATATTTAATATCTTTCAGAGGCTGCACAGCAAGAGCGAATATACCGGTACGGGTATAGGCCTGGCACTTTGTAAAAAAATAATGCAGAACCACTACGGCGATATACAGGCACATAGCGTAGAGAATGAGGGTTCTACCTTTACAGTAATATTACCCGAAAGGCATGTTAATGCATACCACTAAAACCTATACTTTAAAACAAAAGGCAGCCAATTGGCTGCCCTTGCTTTGTATATTGTACTACAATTAAAAAATATAATCGGTACTAAGGAAATTAGAATCGTGATCCCTAACAATGGTATTGAACAATTGTTTATTGGCATCGGTAGCTTTTGTAGCAACTAATGAACGGATAGAGAACGACCTAAGCGCATCAAATACCGATAGTGTACCTTCGGCGCTGTCTTTCCTTCCTGTAAAAGGGAAAACGTCTGGCCCGCGCTGCGACTGGCAGTTAATGTTTACCCGGCTTACAAGGTTAACAAACGGATCTATAAGGTTAGCAACCTCCATAGGGTCGTTACTAAATATACTTACCTGCATACCGTGTGATGCGTTTATCTGGTAGTCTATAGGCTCTTCAATAGTATCAAAAGGCACAACCGGTACAATTGGCCCAAACTGCTCTTCATGGTACAATGTCATTTTATCATTAACCGGATATACTACAGATGGGAACACGAACGAGTTGTTGGCATAACCACCATTTTCATTAATAATTTTTGCACCGTTTGCAATGGCATCATCAAGGCAGGCTTTAAGATAAGCAGGTTTATCAGCTTCGGGCACCGGGGTAATTTTTACATCTTTATCCCACGGTAATCCCGGTTTAAGGGCAGCAACGGCAGCAGCCAGTTTTTTCACAAATTCATCGGCCACATCCTTCTGAACAAAGATCAGCTTAAGTGCCGTACAACGCTGACCGTTAAACGATAACGATCCTAAAATACACTCGCTAACGGCAACATCAAGGTCGGCGTTTTTAGTAACAATAGCTGCATTTTTAGCATCAAGGCTTAAAATAGCCCTTAGCCTGTTTACTTTAGGATGTAGCTTTTTAAGTCCGTTAGCCACTTTACTGGTACCAATAAATGCAAGCACATTAACTTTACCGCTCTCCATTAATGGCGAAATAATTTCAGATCCTTTACCGTAAAGCGTGTTAACCGTTCCTGCAGGAAAAGCCTCTTTAAATGCCTGTAATAATGGGTAGTGAGCCAAAACACCGTGCTTAGGCAGCTTGAATAATATGGTATTACCCATTATAAGTGCCGGGATAAGGGTAGTAAATATCTCGTTTAGCGGATAGTTAAACGGACCCATACTAAGCACCACACCCAGTGGCGCACGCCTTATTTGTGCAATTGTACCTTCAGCCTCCTGAAAGCGCGATGATTCCCTGTCAAGGTCTTTAAGAGCATCTATGGTAGCGTTAATGTACTCAACAGTACGGTCAAACTCTTTGGTAGAGTCGCCCAGCGTTTTACCAATTTCCCACATTAGAAGCTTAATAACCAGGTCGCGCTGCTGTATCATTAAATACACAAACTTTTGCATGCATTTAATTCGGTCATCCACGCTCATGGTTGGCCAAACGCCCTGCCCGTTATTATAGGCAGCCACGGCGGCATCTAAAGCCTCCATAGATTCTTTTGGGGTAGTGTGCGGTATGGTGCCCACAAGTTTACGTTTAAGCCCGTCGGCAGTTTTAATATAAACCGGAGATAAAACCTCGGTTACATCGCCATCCCATTGTACCAGTTCTCCGTTTAAAAGATACTCCCGCTGGTGTATTTCGGGTATTCTGAACTGTTCGGGTATCTGGCTTTCATCTGTAAAAATATTGTCAATTATATCAGATGATGCATTTGTGTTTTCCATAGAAAATGTAATTGTTGATTTAACCATAAAGTTAAGTAACAAAATGTAATCTACGGCTTACAGCAAAATAATTTTTTATTATAACACTATTATCATTTAAATACACCGTTAATTAATTTGCTTTACTATATTTGCAACACTATTACTCTATAGAATTAGTATACTATTACGGTTTTGAGAATGACAAAGATAATACTACAGCTTGAAAGGGCTACAAATAATATAACATTCAGGCAAATAGCCATTACAATGCTATTACTAAAACTTATAATAATAAGCTACTTTGCTTACCTGTTAATTGGCGAAGTAACTAATGGTACTTTAAGTTTTGACAGTACTTTTTTTATATTTCTTGCAATTGGCTTTTTTGCGCAGGTGGTAGATGGCGCACTGGGCATGGCTTATGGCGTTAGCTGTACTACCCTGCTCATGAACTTTGGTATACCGGCCAGCCTGGCTTCGGCAAGTGTGCATACCTCAGAGATATTTACTACGGGTATATCGGGCCTGTCGCACATAAAATTTAATAATATAGATAAGGGCCTGTTCTTTAAAATTGTAATTACAGGTACGCTGGGTGCTGTTTTAGGGGCCTACTTAATAAGCGACTATTTTGATGGTAACATAATTAAACCCTATATATCGGCCTACCTAATACTATTGGGCAGCTATATAATTTACAAGGGCATAGCTAATAAATCTACCAAAAACAAAACAGTTAAAAAAGCACCATTACTGGCTTTAGTAGGTGGATTTTTAGACACCATAGGCGGTGGTGGCTGGGGCCCTATTGTAACCTCTAATCTGTTAAGTCAGGGCAAAGATCCGCGCGAGGCTATTGGCACCGTTAATACTGCTGAATTTTTTATTACCTATTTTGCAACGGCCATTTTTGTATTCTTTTTAGGCGTAAAACACTGGCAGATAATATTAGGCCTTATTGCCGGTGGCGCTCTTGCCGCCCCTATAGGTGCTTATGCGGCATCGCGTATTAACAAAAGGGTATTATTTTTTATGGTGGGTACTCTTATTATAATAACGTCGGGGTATACGCTTTACAAGTCGGTGTTTTAAGTTATAAAAACGGGTCGGTCAGTTTGTTTTTATACGAAAACAGCACCAGCCCAACTTTCGACTTTATGTTGTACCGCTCAAACAAAGCCGTCCTGTATGACTCTATAGACTTTACTGAAAGCGACATGATATCGGCCATTTGTTCATAGGTCAGTTCGCGCTCATCGCAAACCAGCTTTAAAAACTCCTGTTCCCTGAACGAAAGCACAATACTATTGGTTTGGTTTTTAGATTGCGATGCATCATATTTGCGTACCCGCTTTAAAATTTCCACCACATTGTTGTAGCCAATTTTTGCAATGTTATCTATAGCATATTTTAGGTCCTGGGCTGTGCAGTTTTTATGTAAAAAACCTCTTGCCCCATAGTGATAGGCAGCATCTATAATATCTTCATCAAAATGCTGCGTTAGGAGCAGCACTTTATATTCTTCTTCCTTTTCTTCTAAAAATTTAAGCACATCGAGTCCGTTTAAACCGGGCATAGAATAATCTACAATATACAATTGGGGAGCATCTTGTAACGGTAGGGCAGCAATAAAATCGTTACCACTTTCAAACTCATGGGTAACCTTATAATTGCTTATTTTTTCCAGCAACTCTTTTAAGCCCTGCCTCACAATTTTATGGTCGTCTATAATGCCAATTGTAATTTTCTCCATACTTAAGGTGTGTTATTTTCAAATACCGTAATTGTAGTGCCCCTGCCCGGCTTAGAAACTATATCTACATCAAAATTAATAATTTGCGCCCTGCTTACAATGTTTTTAAGCCCAATGCCTTTATCGCTGTTTTTAACCGCATTATAATCAAACCCGGTACCATTATCGCTAATGATCATTGTAAAAATGGGACTGCTTTTTAAAGCAACCTCCACTTCAGTAGCCTTAGAATGTTTAAAGATATTATTAATAATTTCCTGAAAGATACGGTAAACAACAATTTTTTGATTGGTGCCAAATGTTTTAGTCTCAATACCTTCCTGTACAAAATTAATGGTAATACGGCCATTGCTTTGTAGGCGGTCGGTTTCAGCTTCAATAGCCTTAAAAAGGTCCTGCTGCATTAGCAACTGATTGTTTAAAGAGTGGCTGATACTGCGAATGGAATTGGAAAGCTGGTAAACCGAATTTGATATGGGTTGCAAAACATCGGTAAGCTCCGGGCTATCCAGCTTAAGGTTTTCTATAAAGAAATTGATGCAGGTAAGCTGCTGACCAGCATCGTCGTGCAGATCCTGAGAGATGTTATTTAGCACCTGCTCCTGGGTTTCTATTACTGTAGTAGTAAGCGTTTTCTGGAAGTCGAGGTCTTTTTGGTAAATAACCTTTGTATAGGTTTTTATTTTGTGGATGTAGAGTTTAATAATAAGCGCACAAAAAAGCACCAAAAGGCTTACAAAAAGTAAACCAATAATGATTCCGAATGCGATACTACTATGGTGTTTCATTCTTTCTTACTTCGCGATAAACATAAATATTTAGCAATGCATAGGAAATGAAATTTACCGAGTAGCATATAAAATCATAAAATTTAAATCTACTAAATACTATGTATTCTCCAAGTGATATATCTTTAAAACCAAAATAAAAACTTAGTCCAAGCATTAATGGAACTGGAGCCGAATAAAGCAGAAAACGATTTGATAAAAAATAATTAAAATTTTCCCTTTTTAACTGCCGAAAACTCTCATATATAAAAGTTGAAATATATACGAATGCGCCTATTATATATGTTGAAAAGTCAAATTCATTTATCCCTTCAAACAATGTTATATTTAGAAGCGCAACAATAAAAAATAAACATAGAATAAAACTATATATTTTTTTAAATTGTACTTCATAACCTATTAACATGAGCCATAACCCATAGTATAAAATGGTGGTAATGTTTGAACCTGCAGCAGTACTCTTTCCGTAAAATTTAAAAATTGCATTTAAGGCTTCCGCACAAAAACAAACTAATAATATTAAAAATAATATGGTATGTTCTTTTTTCTTAAATTTTAAGGAAAATGAACATACCAAAAATGTTATGAAAACAAGTGTTCTCACAAAATTACCGAAGTAAATATGTAAGATTTCTAACATCCTTATTTAACAGATTTTATTATTTTTTCACCAGTACTGTCTTTTGTAAATTTTGGATTTTCAGAAAAATCATAATAAGCACCCCCTGCACCTAAAACCCAAAATACAAGTATATCCTTACTAGCAAAGTTAATTTTTTTGAATTCAAATGTTGGATTTGCAGGAAGTGCATTATTTTCTATTATTGCTTTGAAAAGCTGAATTGAAAAGCAAAATGCCTGAGGGTCATGATTTACCGATAAATCAACTCTAAGTTTATTAGTTGTGTCAAACGAAAAATTTAAATAATTATCATATTTATCAGTATCCCAATTACCTCCACCAAGTTTAATTTTACTTTTTAGGTCATTAAGAGTTATTCTATCATCTCCTGTTGCATAATTTAATATCGGTACCCTATGATCGATTTCTGCATGTCTTCTCGTAAGTATGTATTCTAATTTATTCTTATTATTTTTTATCCACTCGGCCTGGCTTTGCACATTCCCAATGCATGGAAGATTTATAGATATATAGTTCTGATCTTCGCTGCATATAAATTTCTCGTTAGCTTGTCTCCATGAGTTATCACCCGACAATAAAAGTTTATCAACAATAACAACATCTGAGCAAATAGAACAATTTAATTTATCATCGCCATGCCAGAAAAGAATTCCTAGTACAAGCCCAACAATAAGACACACTACAGCTAGTAAAATTTTCTTCATAATTAAAAGTTTTATTGGTTAATAATTGGTTTCATGTAAAGCTGCTAAAACTGCATTAAAACCACAATAGGTAAAACCCTAATAATCAATAGTTATATGCCTACATAGTATGTAGCTAAAATATGAGTTTTTTCTTAACAAATAGCACATAGTGTATTGTTTTTAAGTTAATTAGGCAAAATATTATTGGGTATAGGTTTTATACTGTTGTAGAAGTAAAGGGAGTGAGGTAGTTTTGGAGAGTAATTAATTTAAAAACCCTTACTTATGAAAACAAAATTACTTTCATTGTTGTTCATATTAATATATGTCAACATTTTTGCACAACAACAAAATGGTATTCATGAAGTTCCTACAGAAATATCAGAAATTGCAAATACATTCATTAATTATAATAATGATTTTAAGGTCTCAAGTAATAAATCAAAATTGCTTAATAATTTAAATTCTAAAATAACTGGAAATTCATTAACTGATTCAGAACTAAATTCAAAAATTGAAAAAATAAAGGATAAAGCATATAACCCAAAGATGTTAAATATGTTCTTTGCAAATAACATAGCATCATATGTAACTTCTTCTAAAGATTTATCTTTACAAAAGACATACGCAGTACTTGATACAGACGAAGGAGCATTTTTTTTTGGATATAATATTAACGTCGGCGCCAAAAGCAAAATCGATAATCTAAAACATATATTTAATATTGGTGCACATGCAAAATCAAAAGATGGTTTTGTTACCATTTATAAAGAAAAAGAGTATTCTAAAGAACTTGGTTTTAGTGCTAGATATACTTATTTGTTTGGTAGAAATATTAATTTTAGTCGAAATCAAAGAGTAGCTATGCAAGAGCATAGAATCAACTATCTGCAAAAAGAGTTTGCAGCAGATTTGGCAAAATTTAAAGATACAATTACTATTGATACTGAACTTGAAGCAAAAATAGAATACACTAAACCTAACGATCAAGATAGAAAAAATGAGGTTCAGGAAACTTATATCAAAACTTACGAAAAAATAGCCACTGCAGAAGAAAAATTTTTAACAGATAATAATCTTTATAATCATATCTCACAATGGTGGTTCACTATATATGGTTACCTCCCTATTACTGAGCATGAATATAAAATTTCATCTTCAATTACCAATTCAAATTTTGGCACAAATAATGTTTTAAACTATAAGTTTGCGGGACTATTAACATTTATGCAAAAATGGAATTCAAGCCGAGTACTTTATCTTACCGGATCTGCTTCTGTTTTTAATAATAATAATATTATGTCTCAGGAATTAAAATCATATGATTTTCAAACCATTCAAAGTCAGGGAGGCCTAAACCAAGCAGTAGAATCTAAGGATAATATATACGTTGGAGAATTCAAAAAAGGTATTACAAAAAGCATAAAATTAGAGTGTATTAGTTTTTTTATAAAAGATATTATTGGTCTTAGCGCATATGTAGAGCGTAATTATAAAACCTTTGAAAGCACCAACTGGAAACTAGGAATTCCAGTTAGCTTGAAAGATAAAGAAGATAAACCAAGTGTAAATTTTGAATTACAGTGGAAAGAAATCAATAAAGAGCATATTCTTGGAATTAGTATCGGATATATTTTTGGAAAATCTTTAAAATAATACCTAACTACATCCTCATTTAACCAAACCCTAACACCCTACCCTATTTAAAAAACCAACTTTTTTACGTAAATTTGCGCCTCAATTTTATATACATACCATGGGTAAAGTAAAAATAGGATTAGTGCAAATGAGTTGTGTTGCAGATAAGCAGCAAAATCTTGAAAAAGCAATACGCGAAGTGCGCAATGCCGCCGCTAAGGGCGCACAGATTGTGTGTTTACAGGAGTTGTTTACATCGCTTTATTTTTGTGATGTAGAAGATTACGAGAACTTTAAACTGGCAGAAGCCATTCCTGGGCCGAGCACCGAGTCTTTAACTGCTGTAGCTAAAGAGCTTAATGTAGTTATAATTGCATCGCTTTTTGAAAAACGTGCCGAAGGCCTTTACCACAATACTACTGCCGTCATTGATGCCGATGGTACCTACCTTGGCAAATACCGCAAGATGCATATTCCGGATGACCCGGCGTTTTATGAAAAATTCTATTTTACACCCGGCGACCTGGGTTATAAAACGTTCCAGACCAAGTATGCCAAGATTGGTATCCTTATTTGTTGGGACCAGTGGTACCCTGAGGCAAGCCGCATAACAGCCCTTATGGGTGCCGAAGTTATGTTTTACCCTACCGCTATTGGCTGGGCTACAGATCAGGACGAAGACACTAACAAAGAGCAGTACGATGCCTGGCAAATTATTCAACGCTCCCATGCTGTAGCAAACGGCGTTCACGTAGTTAGCGTTAACCGCGTGGGCTTTGAGCAGGATGGCGCCATGAAGTTTTGGGGTGGCAGCTTTGTTGCCAATCCGCAGGGCAAGCTAATCTACCTGGCATCGCACGACGATGAAGAAACTACCGTACTTGAGATTGACACTAAAGCAACCGACCATTATCGTACACACTGGCCGTTTTTACGCGACCGCAGGATAGATAGCTACCAGCCCATAACAAAACGTTATCTGGACGAAGAATAAGAATTAGTTTCAGGTTTAAAGTTTCAGGTTATTGCACGTTCGCTTTCAGCCTGTCATTGCGAGCGGAGGAACGAAGCGCAGCAATCTTTATTATTAATGCCGGTAAATTGCCGCTGTCGCCATCAGAATTAAAGGCCAAATAAAACATTAAATGTCATTACTACAAAATATAGATACACCTAAGAAATTAGGTTTCAACTTCCCTGCCGAGTTTGCTCCGCAACGAGCCCTATGGCTATCATGGCCACATAAAGAGGCATCATGGCCGGGTAAGCTGCATACCATTTATAAGCCGTACTGCGAGTTTATTTTGCAGGTTTCTCGCCATCAAAAGGTGTGCATTAACGTAGCAGATGAGGCTATGAAGCAGTTTGCAATTTCAGAAATTGAAAAGTATGCACCGCTTGTACCGGGAGCTAAGGTAAGCGAGGTTTCGTTTTACTTTTTCCCTACTAATGATGCCTGGTGCCGCGATCATGGCCCTGCATTTTTGGTTAACCGCCAAACCGGCGAAAAAGCAATTGTAGACTGGGGTTACAACGCATGGGGCGATAAATATCCTCCGTATGATCTTGATGATGTTATCCCTACCCGAATTGGAGAAGCACTTGGTTTAAAAGTGTTTAATCCGGGTATTGTTATGGAGGGCGGCAGTGTAGAGTTTAACGGTAAAGGCACGCTGCTTACCACCACGGCTTGTTTATTGAACAAAAACCGTAACCCACACCTTTCTCAAAAAGAAATTGAAGAATACCTTATTCAGTACTATGGTGTTGAGCACATTTTATGGCTTGGCGATGGTATTGTAGGCGATGATACCGACGGGCATATTGACGATATTACACGTTTTGTAAATGAGGATACTGTGGTTACTGTGGTAGAAAAAGATAAGAACGACGACAATTACCAGCTGCTACAGGAAAACCTGGAGAGCCTGCATAAGATGCGCCTTCAGGATGGTAAACAGCTTAATGTTATAGAGCTGCCTATGCCCAAGGCTGTAATTTATGAAGACCAGCGACTACCGGCATCATACGCTAACTTTTACATTGCTAACCAGAGTGTTATTGTGCCTACCTTCCGCGACAGCGTGAACGATAAGGCTGCATTAAATATATTAACCGACTGCTTTAAAGGCCGTGAGGTTATTGGCATAGACAGTACCGACCTTATTTGGGGTCTCGGTAGTTTTCATTGCCTTAGCCAACAGGAACCGGTTTAGAATTAAGATTTTAGATTTCAGAATTCAGATTGGGCTTCACTCAAAAGTTCAATCTGATTTTTTTATAATTGTAATTAAATCTGAAATCTAAAATCGTTCTTTATGACAATTTTATAATTGCAGGGTACTTACTCATAATTGTACGTTAAAGCTTATTAAATGTGTTTGTTGGCGAAAAAAACTTGCTACATTTATATAAAAACAAACACACGCTATGAAAAGATTATGCTTACTGGCCTTCCTGATAGCAGGACTGCAATTCACCACCATATCCTGTAAAAAGGAAAACAACCCCGATGTACATGAGCACAGCAATAACGAAAAAGAAATTGCTATTGATGCCTCTAAATTCCCCGCATTTTTTGCAAAATACCCGGAGTTTAAACCCTACGAAACCCAAATTAATGAGTTGTATAAAAAGCACAACCATTACATTTGGCATGAAAAAAGGGGGTTTATAGAGTTTGCCGAAGTGCTTTACAACCAGGTTAACCAGATTGGTACCGAAGGTGTTGTTACTAAAGTTCCGTATAAAAAAGAGATCGACGAGCTGTTTGAAAATTCAGGCCGAGGCGAAAAGCCGGATGAAACATCAGAACTACTTATAAGCTCGATGTATTTTTACTATGCAGATAAGGTTCTTGGCGGCTTAAATGCTAAGGAAAGCAAGCAAACGGGCTGGTACCTTCCGCGCGAGCGTACCGATTATGTTGCTTATCTTGATACCCTGATGCGCGATCCTAAAAAGATAAAAGGCGATAAAGAAGAAATGTACAGCGGCTATTTTAACCTAAAAAAAGGGCTTAGCAAATACCGAGATATCAAGAAAAAAGGTGGCTGGGGCACCATAACCCTGCCCGAAGGCACAAAATCGCTTAAAGAGGGCGACGATAGCCCTGCCGTGGCTCAGTTAAGGGCACGCCTTGCAGCTGAAGGTTATTTAAAATCGGATAGCAAAAGCACAGAGTTTGACGGTGAGCTTAAAGAAGCCATCAGCAGCTATGAAAGGATGCGTTACCGTGAATTTGACGGTAAAGTGGGCCCGGAAATCATCAAAGAACTTAACGTTCCTGTTGCCGACCGTATAAAAACAATTACCGTTAATATGGAGCGCTGCCGCTGGATAACCCCTGATATCGACACTCAAAAAGAATACATTGTGGTTAACATACCATCGTACAGGCTACGATATGTGCGCGATGGTAAGATATTTATGACATCTAACGTGGTGGTGGGTAAAGAGCTTAATAAAACTGTGGTTTTCAGCGGACAAATGAGCTACTTGGTATTTAGTCCGTACTGGAATGTACCTAAGAGCATCCTCGAAAAAGAAATTAAACCGGGCATTGCTAAAAACAAAAATTACCTGGCCGACCATAATATGGAGTGGAACGGTAATATGGTAAGGCAAAAACCGGGCGGAGAGAATTCTTTAGGTAAAGTAAAATTTATGTTCCCTAACTCAAACAATATTTATCTGCATGATACACCTGCAAAAGGTTTGTTTAACAGGGATGAAAGGGCATTTAGCCACGGGTGTGTGCGTGTAGAAAAAGCCCGCGACCTTGCTATTGCCATTACTAAAAAGGACGGTAATTGGAGCGAGAAAAAGGTAGATGAAGCCATGAACGCAGGCAAAGAAACAAACTATGCACTCAAAACAAAAATACCGGTATATATAGCTTATTTTACAGCATTTGCCGATGAAAACGGCAACGTAGGCTTTTTTGACGATGTGTACGAGCGCGATAACAGCCTGGCAAACCTGCTTTACAAATCGTAAACAGTTTTCAGGATTATAAATATAGATCAGCAGGGAAACCTGCTGATTTTTTTATGTCCTATTGCGAAATAAATATGCTAAAATATTACAAACCAAAACCTTAACGCTCCTCCCAGTAATCAATGGTATAATTTTTTCGGCAAGAAGGCTGCCCGTTCTTAATAATGGTAACACTAACAAGGTCGCCAATTTTGTTGTACTTATTTTCGTAGATTGTAACCTCTTTTGTGGTTAAATTAGTTTCTTTTAAGATGTTACCGCTCAGGTCGTAAAGTGTCTCGGATACCGCTTTACCATTCTCAAACAACTTATGGCTAACCAGCACATTAGCATCATCGTAACGTTTTATTTCGCGCGATGTCTCGTTACCTCGGTTAAAGGTCCGGAGGTCAATTATATTGTTGTTATCATCGTAAATATAAGCCTGTGTAACAGACGGTTTTAATGAGTCGCCCGGAATACTATAAAACTCCACTGTGCGGGTGTTGCCGTTGCGGTACTCCTTCTCTACCCCTGTAATTATACCGGCGTTTTTAATAGTTGTTTCCTTGAGCCCCAGCGCGTTATCATATTTAGTTTCGCGTACCACATCGCCACCCGGCTGTACCGAGACCATTTTTTGCAGCTTGCCTTTATGGTAGGTATAGGTTTCGTCAGCAGTGGTACGTCCCTTAATGATTTCGCGGTAGCGTATTAGGTTATCGCCTTTATAATCAGTCAGTTCCTCGCTTATAAGTGTATCGTTACAAAAGTGCTGAATACGTTTTGTCTTGCCACCATCATACAAAAATGCGTCGCGGTATACCACATTATTACTGCCCAAAAACGTCTGCTTGTTGGCTACTTCTTCGGTTAATTGCCCCTTAGTATCAAAGCGTTGCTGGACATCTTCGGTAGCGCAGCTATCAATTATATGAACGGTTTTGAGTTTTTTAAGGCTTTTGGGTTTCTGTGCGTAAGTAGTTGATGCTAACAGCAGTAAAATCAGGCTATAGTGTCGAAAATGAATCATTTATCAGGAGTATATACCCAAATGTAAAGGATTTTGGCTTTCATTCAAACCACTACTTCATAAAACACAAAAGGCTGCCCAATGCGTTGCAGGGCAGCCTTTTGTATTTTATTGAATTGATGCTTTATGCCATTATCCTAGGATAAAAAACGGTACACATCATGCCTTCGCTTGCTTTGCTTGGGTGTGCGCAATGCTCTGTCTGGAATTTAGAACATTTTAAACAGTCTGATTCTCTGCTCAATACGGCGCGGAACTCATAAGCCTGGCAGGCTTGGGTCTCGGCAGTAACTATTTCGTGTACGTTGCATAACTGCCCTTTTACATGGTGATCGCAGTTACCACAACAATTTGCTAATTTAATATCCATAACATTTTATTTTTGCAGTTAGTAATAGTACAAATTTAAGCAGAATATATGTTAGAGAAATTCTAAATAACTGTTATTGAGCTATTTGTAAATAGACCGTTTATAAATAAGATATCTAAAAAGCTAACTGATAGCAGTTTGCATCAACGTGTTATGATTGCCTTAACTTTCTTACAAACCCATAAATAATGTAAAATTTTAACAAATCGGTTATTTATGGAACTCGGATTTAATTGATGCTTCGCAATCGCGGATAAAAGCGGATTTTAACTTTAATTCTTCGAAGTTATTCTATTTCAGAATTAAAGCAAAAACTTATAATGTATACAATTTTAGCAGCAAAAAATTTATTTCATTTTTTAAAATTACGCAAAACAGTTTTACTTTGATAATCAATTAATTACATTTTGATATTTCACTTTCGGATTTTGGAATACCCCTTTTTTTCGCGTTTTTGTAAAAACGTGTAAAATCGGGCATGAATATTCTTTACACCAACCTTTTTTAGTCCAAATTACCGGTTTTAATTTACTGCAAGAATGGCGTCAGTACTGTGACTATTTTTGTGTTGTAATTTTGTGGCGGGAAATGGAACCTGCCCGTGCCGTTCAGGCGGGCGCGGATAACACAGATGCAAGCAATCGCGCCTGCCCGAATGGTAAAGGCGGGGGATTTAACGGTTTAGGTTCGTTAGAGTTTGATAGTTACCTTTGCGTACCCCGGAGTGAGATTGCCGCGCTCCGTTGCACTTCGCTCGCAAAGACGTAGCCGGGTATCGTTCGTCACACTCTTCACGCACCGTCTTTGCGAGGAGGAACGACGAAGCAATGTTTATTCTGAATTAATAGTATTAAGGCTCGTCAATATCTAAAGGTATAATTTTTAACAATTCACCTTCGCAATCAATTTTATAAATGACAAATATTTTAGCAAGTAAATGGCCGAAAGTACTACGTAGTTCACCAATACCACTAAAGTATAATATTTGACCTCCAAAACTAGAATTACTGATATCCCTCACTGGTAAAATAAAAATCATTTTCCTGTAAAATACTCAAAAATTTATGACAAGCACTCCTCATAGCTCTGAGTATTTTATCTAATTCAGAATCTCTCTTAACATCGTACAACTGTTGATTTATAAATTCTCTAATTTGAATTATTGACTGCGTACAATATCTTGGTGTTTCTAACTGAAATGGATTATATAATACTCTTCTATCTTCTAAAAAAATTACGACTTTTTCAGCAATTTTTCTTTCAAGTATTGGTGGATTCCATGAAATACCAAATATAGGGATACTGATTCCAGTAATACGATTTGCGATTTCTTTAAATTTCATAATTATTTGATTAGATTTCAAATATAGCAAATTCCTCCCCCATCCTTTTAACAATTTCTTACGCCGCACCCTCACATAAAAATAGCGTAAAATTGAGTACCTTTGCGTTTTGCACAAAAATTGCTATGTCAAATTTTACAGATACTACAGATAATATAGAGGTTTTAGGTGCCCGCGTGCACAACCTTAAAAATATAGATGTTACCATTCCGCGCGAAAAACTGGTGGTTATAACCGGGCTTTCGGGTTCGGGTAAATCGTCACTCGCTTTTGATACCATTTATGCCGAAGGGCAGCGCCGCTATATAGAAACATTTTCGGCTTATGCACGCCAGTTTTTGGGCGGCTTAGAGCGCCCTGATGTTGATAAGATAGACGGCCTTAGCCCCGTTATTGCCATAGAGCAAAAAACCACGAGCAAGAGCCCCCGCTCTACCGTGGGCACCATTACCGAGATTTACGACTTTCTCCGTCTGCTCTACGCCCGTGGCGCCGACGCGTACAGTTACATGACCGGCGAAAAAATGGTGAGCTACAGCGATACCCAGATTAAAGACCTTATAATCGAAAAGTTTGATGGCAAACGCATCAGCATCCTTGCGCCCATCATCCGTTCCCGTAAGGGGCATTACCGCGAGCTCTTTGAGCAGGTTAGCAAGCAGGGCTTTTTAAAGGTGCGTGTAGATGGTGTTATTAAGGATATTGAAAGCGGCATGAAGCTGGACCGTTATAAGGTGCACGATATTGAAACCGTGATAGACCGTATGGCTATTGATGCCACCCCGGACACCGATAAACGCCTGGCCGACAGCATTAAAACAGCCATGTACCACGGCGAAGATGTTATGATGGTTATAGAGCAGGAGAGCGGCGATGTGCGCTACTACAGCCGTAACCTAATGTGTCCGTCGTCGGGTATATCCTACCCTAATCCGGAGCCTAATAATTTTTCGTTTAACTCCCCAAAGGGTGCGTGCGATAACTGCAACGGCCTTGGAATTATTAACGAAATTAACGTTAAAAAAATAATTCCCAACCCTAAACTGTCCATCAAACAGGGCGGTTTTGTGCCTTTGGGCGAATATAAAAACTCATGGATATTTAAGCAGTTAGAGGCCATTGGCGAAAAATACGGCTTTAAGATTACCGATGCCATAGAGAAAATTCCGGCCGATGCTATGGAGATGATCCTTAATGGCGGTAAGGAAAAATTTACCGTAAACAGCAAAACCCTTGGCGTTAACCGCGAATATAAAATTGATTTTGAGGGGATATCTGCCTTCATAAAAAACCAGTACGATGAGAGTGCCACAGCATCTTTAAAACGCTGGGCAAAGGAGTTTATGGACGAGGTGCAGTGCCCCGTTTGCCACGGAACCCGCCTTAAAAAAGAGTCGCTTTACTTTAAAGTGAACGGCCTTAACATAGCCGAGCTTTCGGCGATGGATATATCAGACCTGGCGGAATGGTTTGAGAGCCTTGACCAGAACCTGTCTGAAAAACAAAAAGTTATCGCTACAGAGATCATTAAAGAAATTAAGGCGCGCCTTAGCTTCCTGGTTGATGTAGGACTGAATTACCTGTCGCTTAGCCGTGGCTCGGGCACACTTTCGGGTGGCGAGGCACAGCGTATAAGGCTGGCTACGCAAATTGGGTCGCAGCTTGTGGGCGTACTCTATATTTTAGATGAACCCAGCATTGGCCTGCACCAGCGCGATAACGAAAAACTGATACACTCGCTGGAGCAGCTGCGCGATATAGGCAATTCGGTTATCGTGGTAGAACACGATAAGGATATGATTGAGCGCGCTGATTACGTGATAGATATAGGCCCTGCTGCAGGGCGCTTTGGCGGACAGATAGTGAGCAAAGGCACTCCTGCCGAACTGCTTAAAGAGCACACCCTTACTGCAGCTTATTTAAACGGCGAAAAAGAAATTGCCGTACCTAAAACTCGCCGTGCAGGCAATGGCAAGTCCATCAAGCTGAGTGGTGCAACAGGCAACAACCTTAAAAATGTAACGGTAGAGTTCCCTCTTGGGCAAATGATATGCGTTACGGGGGTTTCGGGCAGTGGCAAGAGTACGCTTATAAACGGTACGCTCTACCCTATTTTAAACGCCCATTTTTTCAACGGGGTTAAAAAACCGGCCCCTTACAAAAAAATTGAAGGCCTTGAGCATATCGACAAGGTTATAGATATAGACCAAAGCCCTATTGGGCGCACACCGCGCTCTAACCCGGCTACATATACCGAGGTTTTTAGCGAGATACGTTCGCTATTTACCCAAACGCCCGAGGCTATGATACGCGGTTACAAACCCGGCCGTTTTAGCTTTAACGTTAGTGGCGGCCGTTGCGAAACCTGCGAAGGCAGCGGACTGCGCGTTATAGAGATGAACTTTTTACCCGATGTTTATGTGGAGTGCGAAACCTGCCAGGGCAAGCGCTTTAACCGCGAAACCTTAGAGATTCGCTACAAAGGCAAATCCATAAGTGATGTGCTGGATATGACGGTAGATGAGGCGGTTCCGTTTTTTGAGAACATCCCTAAGATCTTCCGAAAGATAAAAACCATACAGGATGTAGGCTTGGGTTACATAACACTGGGCCAGCAGAGTACTACCCTTAGCGGTGGTGAGGCACAGCGAATTAAGTTAGCATCAGAGCTTTCTAAAAAAGATACCGGCAATACTTTTTATATATTAGATGAACCTACAACGGGTCTGCATTTTGAAGACATCCGCGTACTTATGGAGGTCATCAACAAACTGGTAGATAAAGGCAACAGCGTACTTATTATAGAGCATAATATGGATGTTATTAAACTTGCCGATTACATTATAGATATTGGTTACGAAGGCGGTAAAGGTGGTGGGCAGCTTGTTGCAAAAGGCACACCCGAAGAAGTGGCTAAGAACAAAAAGAGCTACACCGCAAAATTCCTTAAAAAAGAACTTAAATAAGTCTGCCACGAATTACACCAATTAAACAAATTATACGAGACGATTGGAAATTTGTGAGATTCGTGAAATTAGTGGCAAAAACAAAAAAACAAATGGCAAAAGAAACATACAACAGCGACGACGAGTGGATTAACGAAGGGCTAAAGCAAAAGCCGTGGAGCGAAATACGCAGCAACGACTCGTGGGCTATTTTTAAGATAATGAGTGAGTTTGTAAATGGTTTTGAAACCATGGCGCGCATAGGCCCGTGTATATCGATATTCGGTTCGGCGCGTACAACTTCAGATAATAAATATTACCAGCTTACCGAGGAAATTGCCGAAAAGATAGCCAATTCCGGTTACGGTGTTATTACCGGTGGTGGACCCGGTATTATGGAGGCCGGTAACAAAGGTGCCAAGCGTGGTATAGCACCATCGGTTGGGCTTAACATAGAATTGCCTTTTGAGCAACACTTTAACCCGTACATAGACCACGACAAGAATTTAAATTTCGATTACTTTTTTGTACGTAAAACAATGTTTATAAAGTACTCTCAGGGGTTCGTGGTTATGCCGGGTGGCTTTGGTACACTCGATGAGTTGTTTGAGGCAGTAACGCTTATCCAGACCAAAAAGATAGCTAAATTCCCCATAATATTGGTGGGTACAGCATACTGGAGCGGACTCATAGACTGGATTAAAAACGTTTTGATTGACGAAAACCACAACGCCAGCCCCGAAGACCTTAACCTTATAAAAATTGTAGACACTGCCGATGAGGTAGTTACCGTTATAGATAACTTCTACAAAAAATACAGCCTTAGCCCTAACTTTTAATCATTACTTTTATTTAACATTACACAAAGCAACCCAAAACCTATTTTTGCATCGTATATATAGTTATACTTGTAGCCAAATTAAAACAAGGCAGCAACTTTAAACCCGTACAATTAATTTAAGCCATTTTGACGATAAAGATAAAGCTCTGTTTACTGTTTATAATGCTGTTTACCGGCATGTTGCACGCGCAGCACCAAAACAGCATGGTTATACAGGCAGATTACGATACAAAAGTATTTAAGATACAGCAACATATTGTGTACTACAACCAGTCGGCCGATACGCTAAACAGTATCCTGCTTAACGACTGGAACAATGCCTATTCATCTAAAACAACGCCGCTTGCCAAACGCTTTACAGATGAATTTGTTAAGTCGTTTCACCTGGCTAAAGATGCCGACAGAGGGTATACAAAAGTGTATTCGGTAGTAGACCAAAACGGGCTAATGCTTACCGCTGAACATCTTACAGATCATCCCGATATTTTAAAAGTACAGTTAAAAAATCCCATACGCCCGGGTCAAAAATTTGCCATATCATTAACTTATGAAGTTAAGATACCTAACGACAGGTTTACCCGCTTTGGCTACGATGATAAAGCCGGGACTTTTAACCTTAAAGACTGGTACCTTACCCCCGCCCGTTATGACAACGGCTTTGTAAAATACAGCAACGAAAATATAGATGATATTGCCAATGCCGTGTGCGACTACGAGCTTACACTAAAGGTACCCAAAAACAGTTTTGTAACATCAGATTTGTATCAGGGCAACAAAAAAACGGCGGATAGCACCGATGAATATTACTTTATCGGTAAGAACCGCACCAACTTTAACCTTATACTTGAGGCTAAAAACACTTTTGAAGTGTTTAGGTTTGATGATGCCGAGGTAAGCTGTAACCTTAAGGAAAACCGCATCACCGATATCCAGAGGGCGGTAATTATCAAGGAAGTTGTAGATTTTACTACCGAAAACCTTGGTGCTTTCCCTCATGGCAAAATTATAGTATCGCAGGCCGAATATGAGCGCAGCCCCATGTACGGGCTTAACCAGCTGCCGGCCTTTATAAGTCCGTTCCCCGATTCTTTTTTGTATGAGGTCCGTTTTCTTAAAACCTACCTTAACGCTTATTTAAAGACTACATTAAAGCTCGACCCACGTAAAGACAGCTGGATATACGATGCCATACAAATGCAGCTGATGATAAAGTATGTTAACGAGAAACATGCCGATAAAAAAATGATGGGCGAAGTGGGTCAATGGGGACTCCTTAAGGCATTTAACTTTAACCTGTTCAACATTAACTTTAATGGCCAGTATAGCTATTTGTATATGATCATGGCGCGCCGTAACCTCGATCAACCCATAGGCGACCCTAAAAATACCTTCATTAAATTTAACGAGCAAATTGCCGGCAAATACCGTGCAGGCCTTAGCTTTAGCTATTTAGACGATTACTTAGGTAATGATGTTGTAATTAACTCTTTTAAAGAATTTTATAGCCTTAACGCAGCCCAAGCGAAGACCAACAGAGACGACTTTGAAAGTATCCTGAAAAAGAATACCGATAAGGACATTAGCTGGTTTTTTGATACCGTTGTAGATACCCGCGACCTTATAGATTATAAATTTGGCAGGGTAAGAAAAGAAAACGATTCGCTACAGGTTACATTAAAAAATGTGACAGGTACTAAAGTGCCGGTATCGGTTTACGGCCTTAAAAATGGCCAGGTGGTTTACAAGCAATGGTTTGAGGGCTTTACAGTAGACAGCACCCTTACCATACCCCGCAACGATGCTGACAGGCTGGTTATTAACAATAACGACCTGATACCGGAATATAACAAACGCGATAATTATAAAAGGCTGGATAAGTTTTTCCCGAACAATAAGCCAATAAAATTAGGCTTTTTCCAGGATCTTGAAAATCCTGCGGTTAACCAGATATTTTATGTACCCAGCTTTATATTCAATATTTACGACGGATTTTCGCCCGGGTTAAGGCTGCACAACAAATCAATGCTGGAAAAGCCTTTTATTTTTGAGGTTAACCCTACCTACTCGGTAAAAACATCCGAGCTTATCGGTTCGGTTTCATTGCTTTACAATCATTACATTAGGGAGGATAACCTGTATAACGTGCGGTACACACTTACCGGCTCTACGTTTCATTATGCGCCCGATGCCCGATATTATAAATTCACCCCGCAGGTACAGTTCCGCATTCGCGATGAGAACATCCGTAAAAATAAAAAAGAGTTCATAATGCTGCGCCAGGTAACGGTAAACCGCGAAAAATCGCTTTTTGTACGTACCGATGAGCAAAACGAAAACTACTCGGTATTTAACGCCCGCTACAGCAAATCCGACTCAGAAATTACCCGCCATTATAACTTTTATACCGATGCCCAGATAGCCAATGCGTTTGGTAAACTATCGGGTGAGTTTCAGTTCAGGAGGCTCTTTAACGATAACAGGCAGGTTAACCTAAGGGTGTATGCGGGTATGTTTATGTACCGTAGCACCAGTTCAGAGTTTTTTAGCTTTGGTTTAGACAGGCCTACCGATTATCTTTTTGATTACAATTACTATGGCCGATCTGAAGATAAAGGGCTTATGAGCCAGCAGTTTATTTTGGCAGAGGGTGGTTTTAAATCCATCATGGATAACCGCTTTGCAAACAAGTGGATGACCACAGTTAACGGTAGCTTTAACGTGTGGAACTGGATAGAAATTTACGGCGATGCCGGTGTTTTTGAAAACAAATACCGGGGTACCGAGTTTGTTTACGATAGCGGGATTCGTTTAAACCTTGTCACCGATTATTTTGAGCTGTATTTCCCAATGTATTCCAGCAACGGTTTTGAGCCGGGGTTGGGCAATTACAGCCAGAAAATACGCTTTGTGGTAACGCTTGCACCAAGCACGCTGCTTAACTTATTTACCAGGAAGTGGTTTTAATTTAAACGTATTTGGTAGTATATTGAGCAATAAAATAACACAATTGCTTCAATATTAAAATTTATAACAGCTCCGCCTCATTCTCTACAAAAAAATACACAAAATATACTTTTAAAGCACATTCGCTAATTAAAATGTATTTATACAACCACCTGATTTTGTTTTATTGATAAAAATGAAATTCAAATTTTAATCCATATGTTATGATATGTCGTAGTTTTGATTAAATTTGTAATTCGCACAACACATTTAGTTATGACAGGTACAGAAACAAAACAGGCCCTATCTTTTACAGATTTTAAAGCCGAAGTACTTAACGATTATAAAACTGCTGTAATTAGCAGGGAGTGCAGCCTTTTAGGCCGCCGCGAAGTGCTTACGGGCAAGGCAAAGTTTGGCATATTTGGCGATGGTAAAGAGGTACCGCAGCTGGCTATGGCAAAAGCCTTTAAAAACGGCGATTTCCGCTCCGGTTATTACCGCGACCAAACGTTTATGATGGCCATAGGCCAGTTAACCATACAACAGTTTTTTGCAGGATTATACGGCCACGCTTCTCTGGAAGCCGACCCTATGTCGGCCGGGCGCCAAATGGGCGGGCATTTTGCTACCCATAGCCTTGATGAGAACGGAAACTGGAAAAACCTTACCCAACAAAAAAACTCAAGTGCCGATATTTCCCCTACTGCCGGGCAAATGCCTCGCTTACTGGGTTTGGCGCAGGCTTCTAAAATATACAGGAATGTTAGCGGTACTAATAATCCAAACTTCTCTATAAACGGTAACGAAATTGCCTGGGGTACTATTGGCAACGCCAGTACATCCGAAGGGTTGTTTTTTGAAACCATAAACGCCGCCGGTGTACTACAGGTACCTATGGTTATAAGCGTTTGGGATGATGAATACGGCATATCGGTACACGCACGCCACCAGACTACCAAAGAAAGCATCTCTGAAATATTAAAAGGCTTTCAGCGTGATGAAAATGCAAAAGGCTACGAAATAATTACCGTAAAAGGCTGGGATTACCCCGAGCTTGTGGCCGCTTACGAGAGGGCTTCGCACATTGCACGTACAGAGCATGTACCTGTGTTAATGCACGTATACCAGCTTACACAGCCGCAGGGCCACTCTACATCGGGCTCGCATGAGCGTTATAAAAACTCTGACCGCCTGCAATGGGAAGGCGAGTTTGACTGTATTGCACAGATGAAAAAATGGATGCTTGATAATAATATAGCTGCCGATGACGAATTAGAAGCTATAGAAAAACAAGCTAAAGTAGATGTGCTTGAGGCAAAAAAAGCCGCTTGGTCGGCCTATCAGGATCCTATCAAGCAGGACCGTACGGAGTTTATCACACTATTAAATTCAATCGCCGCTCAAAGCGACAATAAAGTTTTTATAGAACGATACAGTAACGAACTGGCGGCCATTAAGGAGCCTATACGTAAAGACATCTTGGTGGTGGCACGTAAAGTGCTGCGCCTTATTATAAAAGAAGCCTCTAAAAGCACGCTTTCGGCCTGGATTACCGCGTTTACAGAGCGTATACAGCCAAGCTACAGTTCACATTTATATTCGCAGTCAGATAAAAATATTTATTCGATTACTGCCGAAGAGGCCCGGTATGGCGATACCCCTGCCGAAGCCGATGGCCGTGTTATCATCCGCAATAATTTTGATGCACTGTTTACAAAATATCCTGAAGCTATGGTTTTTGGTGAAGATTGTGGCGGCATTGGCGATGTTAACCAGGGGCTTGAAGGCTTACAGGAAAAATTTGGCGATTTCAGGGTGTGCGATGCCGGTATTCGCGAGGCTACCATTTTAGGCCAGGGTATTGGTATGGCCATGCGCGGCCTTCGTCCTATTGCCGAGATCCAATATCTTGATTACCTGTTGTATGCATTGCAAATTATGAGCGACGACCTTGCAACACTGCAATACCGTACCGCAGGCAGACAGAAAGCGCCGCTTATTATACGTACCCGCGGCCACAGGCTGGAGGGTATATGGCACTCAGGTTCGCCTATGGGTATGATAATTAATGCGCTTAAAGGCATCCATGTACTGGTACCAAGAAACATGACCAAAGCAGCCGGTTTTTACAATGCCCTTATGGAGGCCGATGAACCTGCCCTTGTTATAGAATGCCTTAACGGCTACAGGCTTAAAGAAAAGATGCCGGTTAACCTTGGCGACTTTAAAACACCTATTGGCGTGGTAGAAACCATTAAAACAGGTAGCGACATTACTATAGTTTCTTACGGTTCTACACTTAGGGTTATAGAGCAGGCTGCAAAAGAACTGCTTGAAACCGGTATTGATGTAGAGATAATTGATGTGCAGAGCTTACAGCCGTTTGACCTTAACCACGACATTGTAAAGAGCGTGGCTAAAACCAACAGGCTGCTTGTTGTAGATGAAGATGTGCCCGGTGGGGCATCAGCATACATATTACAGCAAATAATCGATGTACAGGACGCTTACAAGCATTTAGACAGCAAACCCGATACGCTTACCGCAAAAGAGCACAGGCCGTCTTATGGTACCGATGGTGATTACTTTTCTAAACCATCTTCCGAAGATATTTACGAAAAAATATATGCCATTATGCACGAGGCAAAACCGAATGAATATCCTGAGTTATATTAAGCTTTTGGAACGCAGATTTAGCGGATGCTTCGCAGCACGGATTTTATAAGTCTAAACTATTCAAATAAAAAATTCCGGTGCTAAACCGGAATTTTTGTTTTATACTATAATTAGTAATCATATTTGAAATCTGCGCTGCGAAGCATCCGCTAAATCCGCGTTCCATTAATTTTATTTAATATACACCGTTTTTACGTTTACAAATTCCAGTAAGCCTTCTTTAGCCAGTTCACGGCCAAACCCTGAGCGTTTAACGCCACCAAACGGCAACGCAGGGTCAGACTTTACCATCGCATTTATAAATACAGCACCTTCTTTAAAGAGGCTTATTTTTGTTTTGAGCGTCTCTACATCTTTTGTAAAGACAGATACACCAAGGCCAAACTCAGTTTTATTACTTAGCTCAACCGCTTCTTCAAACGTATCAAAAGGTACAACAGGCACAGCGGGTCCAAAAACCTCGTCTTTAAAAACAGGCATATCGGGCGTAACATTAGTAAGCACTGTAGGTTCATAAAAAGCATTAGAACGCTTACCCCCTATCACGATCTTCGCCCCCATAGCAACCGAATCATCAACCTGCTTCTGCACATCCTCAGCAAGGTCTACCCTGGCAAGCGGGCCAATGTAAGTATCCTCATTCATTGGGTCGCCACTTTTTAATTCGGCCACACCTTTAATAAACTGCTCCATAAAGGCATCATATATGCTGCTGTGTACTAAAAAGCGTTTTGCAGCAATACAGCTTTGCCCGGTGTTTTGGAAACGGGCATTAATTGCAACAGGCACCGTGGCTTCAAGGTCGGCATCTTCAAGAACGATAAGGGCATTACTACCACCAAGCTCTAAAACCGCCTTTTTAACCTGTGCCGCTGCCGCAGATGCTACTGAAGTACCGGCTTTTTCACTCCCCGTAACCGATACACCGCTGATAACCGGATTATCAATTACCTCTTTAACCTGGTCGCCCGCAATAAGCAGGTTGGTATACACTCCATCAGGAAAACCGGCATCCCTAAATAGTTCCTCAATCAATATAGCACAGCCGGCAACATTACTGGCATGCTTTACCACAACAGTATTACCCGCTACAATTGCCGGTATGGCAAACCTGAAAACCTGCCAGTACGGAAAGTTCCATGGCATTACCCCAAGTATCACTCCAAGTGGCTCATAAGTAACAAAACTTTCGGTGCCATCGGTGGCAATTTGCTTGTTTTTAAGGTACTCTTCTGCATTTTTTAGGTAATATTCGCACAACAACCTGCATTTTTCTACCTCTGCATGCGACTGCTTTATGGGCTTACCCATCTCTAAACTACACCTTTCCGCGAGATTTTGTTGTGATTTTGTTAATGCAAATACTAAAGTTTTTATAAAATTTAGTCTGTGTTGTACATTTGTACTGCTCCAATTTTCAGCGGTTTCACTACTGTTTTGAAGGATTTTTTTTACGTGAGCACCAGTAAAATATTGATGTTCAGATAAAAAAGTTTTGTTAAAAGGATTGACTATAGAAAACATTTTTTACTTTTGCTTAAATTAATAGTAAAAATAACAAATATTTTCTTAGGATAATTTTACTATTTTTACCGAAAATTTCAAAGTACTGATAAACAAAACAATTATTTATGAAGAAAGTTGTACTCCCCCTACTAATGCTGACGCTCACTTGTGCAAGTGTGCGTGCGCAGGACAAAGAAGAAAGCACCACAACGGGTGCAAATGATTTCAAAAAGGCGTCTATTGAGTTAGGTTTTGGTTTTGCCAAAGCTGCAAACCCGATGACAGAAGGTTATCACATGAGCACCACGAACTTGTTCGATGCAAATTTAGGGTTCAGGTATATGTTCAACACTAAATTTGGTTTGAAGTTAACAGGTTTCTATGACAAGTTTGAAGGTGATGATATCAGTGCTGACTTTGAAAGCAGCGCTTACGGTGGAACACTTGAAGGTGTTGTAAACTTAGGCCGCGTTATGGGCTTTGAATCATGGACAAAACACCTTAACATTTTAGGACACGCTGGTGGTGGTGTTACCATGCTTAAAAATGACGATTACGATTTAGATGATGATGTACTTGGTACCATTGTTTTTGGTTTAACCGCACAGTACAAAATAGGTAACTTTGGTGCTATCCAGGGAGACTTCTCTATGCTAAATAACTTTGGCCACCAAAGAACTTGGGATGGCGCTGTTTATGATGCTAAAGGAAGACAAGGTTTTGATAGCTCACTTTACCATGCAACACTTGGCCTTGCTATTTACATAGGACAAAAAGGACAGCCTCATGCTGACTGGTATGTTGATGAGAAACCGGATGCTATTGAAGAAGCTGAAAGCCGTATAGAAGAGCTTGAAACAATGATGAACGACACCGATAAAGATGGTGTGCCGGATTATCTTGATGCTGAGCCAAACTCTGTTGCAGGTGTTAAAGTGGATAGCAAAGGTAGAAGCATCGACTTAAACAACAACGGTATTCCTGACGAAATGGAATCTTATGTTGAGCAGAAAAACGCTGAAATGAAACAAAGCATAAACGCTGACCTTGCCGACCTAATTAACGGTGGTTATGTAAATGTTTACTTTGACTTTAATAAAGACCAGCCTAATGCACAATCTGTAAGTGGTATTAACTTCCTTATCAAATACCTGAAAGAAAACCCATCTACATCTGCTGATGTTATTGGTTATGCTGACGAGGTTGGAGATACTGAATACAACAAAGCACTATCTTCAAGAAGGGCTGAAAATGTTAAAGCAATACTTGTTGCTGCAGGTATCGATGCCGGAAGGTTAAACATTGTTGGTAACGGTGAAGACACATCTGTGAGCAAAGATTCTCAGTATGCACGTCAAACTGTAAGAAGGGTAACCTTTATACTTAAATAACAAAAGTATACTCAAAAAATAAATATTGAAACCGCTGCTTATGCAGCGGTTTTTTTTTATCTTTAAAAGAAAACCATGAACGAACGCGATACGGGTATCCTTACCCTTAGAGGTGAAGCTATTGGCGATATACACGAACAATCCGGTAAAGAAGAATCGTTTCAGAACAAGACTTTAAGGCCGGTGCTAAAGCTTCAAAATGATCTCTTTATAGAAGCATTTTTAAATTATGCCAACAAACAAAAAAACTATTTTTACACCCTCTCTATTGAGAAGAAATTGCATTACATTGAGAATACCATACACAAAGACATAAAGTTTAGGAATGCATTAAAGGGTATGATAATAGCACTGTTCACTGTAGAAGAATTTAAGGAATACACTCTTAATTCTTCTAACCTTAACAAACGCATGATGAACCTCCTTATAGAGCGTTTAAAAGACCAGGTGCTATTACTTACGAACGAATAAAAAAAGAGCCTCCGCAAAGAGGCTCTTCTATTTTATATAGTTGAGGACTGATTACTTCTTAGTAAAGACCAGCACTTCCTCCGTACCGTTCATTAGCATCAATTTTCCATCAGCAACTTTAGTAGTGTTTGCTTTTTGCAGCGCCGCCATATATTTATTTTCGCCACCACCGGGGCAAAACATTTTAGTAGACATCAGTGGCCCCAATGTAAGTGCACCTTTGTCTGTAAGGGTGTATGTACCGCTATACCCGTTACAACCGCCTTTACCGTTAACTTTATTATCGGTTGTAAAATTTATAGTGGGCAGGCCGTTGTTAAATTCATCGGCTATGGGAGCACTGCCATTAATTGTAGAAAGTTCCCACTCTGTACCTGTTACAGGCGCGCTATCAACCGATTTTGTAGAATTACAGCTGCTTGTAAGCATTACCATAAAAAATGCACTACAGCCTATTATTAATTGTTTCATAATCTTTTAGTTTTTGGTTATTCACCAAAGTTAAAGATTATCTTACAGAAACATATATTTTTTAGAATAGTTTAATATTACAGCAGGCCGTTGTATTTGCGTATAAACCACTCGGCGCTTAGCGTAACGGCTAAAATAACCAGCAGCCAAATCCACTCTATAAGCGGAGATTTTTTAGTTATCTCTTTTTGTACTGCCTTATAGTTCTCATTTTCAGATAAGAATTTAATAAGCTTATCAGCAGTATCCGGATAGTAAACCGCGCCATTGGTATTGGCAGCCGTTTGCTGTAAACGTGCAAGGTCGGGGTTTACAAATTGTTTTTCAATTTCAAAGTCAAGTACCTCAAACGAACCTGCATAGCTGCTGCCCGACGTGCTTTCTTTAACCGTAAAGCTATATTGCCCGGCAGCAAGGCCGTCAAGGTTAACTTTATATTCGGCATTGCCCTTTAAAAAGTCAAAGCTCTTAGTAGTATTATCTTTCTTATTTTTAAGCTGTATGGTTAGCCTGGCATTTTCATCAAACTCATAGTTTTTATTAAAGTACTGTGCCGTGATGGGTATCACTTCACCCGAATTATAAAAACTCTCATGGTTTACCACGAGCGATTTGCGTTTAGAGTTGGATGCTAAAAACTGTATGGTCTTGTCTATAAAAACATCAAACTGCTCGAATGATTTAGAGTTAAGGTGGCTCTCTACCCTCCACTTCCAGATGTTCTCGCCAAAAAGGTATGCGCTGCGCGCCGGGCCGGTTTCAGAGAACACCATAAGCGGGTTGCCGGTTTGCACATTACGTATGCGCGACTGCAACAGCGTGTTTACCCCTCCTTTTACGGTAATGGTACCAAAAGGGTGCGTAAGTGGCGGAAACTGGCTAAAACCAATGTCCTGCAAAGCAAAAAGGTTAAATTGCGCATTAAAATCGGCAAGGTAATCTTCGCTTTGCGATGTCATTTTAAAATCGATACCGTTTTGGTACTGGTTAAGCAGGTTGAAGTCGGTGTTAAGGCCGGTAATTATAAAGGTATTTAACCCTGCATTTTTATTTTGCCCCATCAGCATTTTAAACGATGCATCGGGCTGGTACAAAATAAGCACATTGTAATCCTGTAGCGATTTAACTTCAGATGGTTTTAGTATTGTAACCTTGCGCTGCTGGTTGGTTTCTATAGCGCGTTTTAAAGCACCAAGATCGGGGTGCGTTATGGCAGATATTATTGCCACCTCGCTGCGCTGGTCGATTACTTCAACCGCAAAATTCTTAACGTTGTTGTATTTGTTTTTTTCAGGTTCCGATGATGATAGCACTGCCTTATAGGTTTGTACCCCTACTTTAGCAGCATCTAACAATACCGAAACCGACTGTGCTTTTTTATCTTTAGAAAAGGCCACATTTTGCTTAAACAAAACCGAGTTGCCCTGCATAATGCTAAAAACTGCGTTAACGCTTTTGTTGCCGCTGTATTGTAAAAATACCTCTACCGGGAATTTGTTTTTAAGGAACGCATATTTGTTTACATTAACCTGGTTTACCTTTAGGTCTAAGACTGACGTAGTATCGCCCAGCACAATGGGGTAAACCGAAGTGTTTTCCTGAAAGCTGTATACATAGTCGTTACCTATGGTTTGGTTACCATCGGTTAAAATAACCACGGGGTAATTGGTGTTCCTGTAAAGCTGCTTCAGGTTTTGTGCCGCTTGGTCTATATGCGTTTGCCTTCCTTTAAAATCGGGTGTTTTGCCTGCTTCAAAGCCATCTGCAAATGTGTAGGTTTGCACATCGTACTTATCTTTTAATGCCGAACTGCCCGCTATTTTAGCAGCCACAATTTTAGCAAGGCTGTCCTGCCCCAATTCTATTATAGATAATGAGTTATCTATTAATATAGGTAGCGGAGTTTTAACCGTTTCAAGGTCTTTGCGCGTTATAATTGGGTTTATAAGCAGCACAAAGATGGAAAACCAGGTTACAAAACGCAAAAAGGCCAAAAAGAAGAACATCCTGCCCTTCTTTTTGGCTTTAAAAAGATATTGGTAAAACGACAATGCCAATGCTGCAATTGCAGATAATAGTAATAATAAAACCGTAGATGCAGTCATTAGCTAATTGTTATTCCAGAAAAAAATTAATATTATGTATGCATACCGCCGTCTACACTCAGGGTCTGGCCTGTAATGTAAGCCGACATATCTGATGCTAAGAAAACGCACGCATTGGCAACATCCTCCGGAGATCCGCCCCTTTTCAAAGGAATGTTTTCCCTCCAGCCTTTAACTACCTCTTCAGACAGTTTTTCGGTCATTTCAGTTTCAATAAAGCCCGGTGCGATGGCGTTGCAACGGATGTTGCGGGAACCCAGCTCAAGCGCGATAGACTTGGTAAAACCTATCATACCTGCTTTAGATGCTGCATAGTTACTCTGGCCAGCATTACCGCTAAGACCTACAACAGAACTCATGTTTATAATTGAGCCTTTACGTTGCTTCAGCATTGTTTTCTGCACCGCTTTAGTCATGTTAAAAACCGACTTAAGGTTAACTTCTATTACTTTATCAAAATCTTCTTCAGAGATGCGCAAAAGCAGGTTATCTTTAGTAATACCTGCATTGTTTATCAAAATATCTATAGCGCCAAAAGTGGCCAGTACGTCTTCTGCAAGTTTTTGTGCCTCATTAAAATCGGCAGCGTTGCTTTGGTAACCTTTAGCAGTAATACCATAAGCAGCAAGTTCTTCCTCTAAGGCTTTGGCAGCCTCTGCCGATGCGCTGTAGGTAAACGCAACATTAGCTCCATGCTGGGCAAATACCAAGGCTATACCACGGCCTATACCACGGCTTGCGCCTGTAATTATTGCCGTTTTTCCTTCTAATAATTTCATAGGTTTGTTTGTTTTATAATAAGAAAGCCACAAATATAATAAATGTGGCTTTATTTATTTGCTTAGGCTTCTTCCTTTTCAGGAAATACTACCGATGCCAGCACCGATAACAAAAGTACACTACCAACCACTATTAATGATGTGATAGACTCGATATGGTATATTGGTGATATTACCATTTTTACCCCAATGAAAGACAGGATGATAGCCAAACCGTATTTTAATTTGCTGAATAAATGGATAAAGTTTGCCAGTAAAAAATACAGTGCCCTTAAACCTAATATCGCAAAAATATTAGAGGTATACAGGATAAAAGGATCATCTGGTGCGATGGCAAAAATTGCAGGGATGGAATCTACCGCGAATAAAAGGTCGGTAAATTCTATTACACCAACTACTACAAGCAATGGTGTAGCCAGCTTTTTGCCATTTTCTATCGTAAAGAATTTATCTTTATCGTAGCCTTTACTTACGTTAAAGAATTTGTGCACTACCCTTGCACCCGGGCTCTTGTTAAAGTCTTTATTTTCATCATCATCGTCCTCGGCAAAAGCCGATTTAATACCCGCGTAGATAAGAAAGATACCAAACAGGGTAAGGATAACATTTACTTTAAGCATGTGGCCCCAGGCTTCAAATTCGGGAAGGTAGGTAAGCTTAATAAGCCCCACCCCACTGAAAATGAATACCGCCCTAAGCACCAACGCCCCTATAATACCCCAAAACAGCACTTTATGGTGGTTTTCTTTAGGTACGTTAAAAAACCCAAACACGAGTATAAACACAAAAAGGTTATCTACAGAGAGGGCTTTTTCTATCCAGTAGGCACTCTGAAACTGGGAGAATTTTTCTACCCCGGCATAGTAATAAACCACACCACTAAAGGCCATAGAAAGGCTTATCCATACAAGCGACCAGGTTACGGCCTCTTTGTTGGTTACCACATGGCTACCTTTGTTAAAAACGCCAAGGTCTAACAGCAGCATTATTACCACAACTACGGCAAAAATGCCTATTAAGCCAGGATGACTAATTAAGTTATTATCCACTTTATTTTTTTATTGATTATTAATTTGCGTTGTTTATTGATATGCAATTAATTTTTAAAGATACGATTTTACAATGCGCTGCACCGTTTGCCCCAAAAAAGTATCTTCGGTTGGGTCGCCAATAGCGCTAAATTTCCATTCGCCATCCCTTTTATATAGCTTGCCCATAATTATAGAGCGTTTGCCAGAATATTGCCCTTCGGCAGAAACGTTATACGATGCAAACTCCGATACTACTTTTGTAGGCGTACCCTCATACATTCTTATTTTAGAATACGGTATTTGAGAAAAATCTTCTTTACCGGCATTGTTTAAAAAGAAGAAAATCTGGGTAACGTTTGGGTTTACCCTGTTTAGGTCTACCGTAATAATTTCGTTATCAAGGCCGTCATCGCCACCGGTATCGCCGGCAAGGTCGTCGCCGGTGTGTTTCATGGCACCGTCAGATGTTAGCAGCTTACCTTTTTGCAGGCCAAATTGCTTCAGTACTTCTTCGCGGTACAGCGGCGAATACAAATGATCTGTAACCTGGTTTTGCCCGTTCACTAATATACAGCTCAGGTCAAGGTCTATGCTTTTTACTTTCTTGCTAAGGCCTAAAAAGCCGCCTTTGGTTTCTATAGCGCCCCAGTTAACACCTACACAAAAATTGGTAAGGCTTTCGCCCGATGATTTTTTAAGGTCTATTTTCTGACCCTTAGTTAAATTAATTGCCATGGTTTGATTGTAGTTGTTAGTAATTAATTATACTTATTTAAAAAGTCCTGAAGCCCGCCTTTCATGCCAGATCCTACCGCTTCAAACTTCCACTCGTTATTTCTTTTGTACAGCCTGCCAAACTCTACAGCAGTTTCTATAGAAAAATCTTCGTCAAGCTCATATTTTACAAGTTCAGAATTGTTTACACCATCTACAATACGGATGAACGAATTGCGTATCTGCCCAAAGTTCTGCCTTCTTTCTGCTGCCTGGTGTATGGTAACTACAAACGTAATTTCGGCTACATCGCTGCTAATTTTAGACAGGTCGATAACAATTTTTTCATCATCGCCATCACCTTCGCCGGTAAGGCTGTCTCCGCTGTGGGTTACTGCGCCATCGGGCGTGGTAAGGTTGTTGTAAAATATAAAGTGGCTGTCGCTAACCAGTTTGCCGTTAGCGCCAAGCACAAATACCGATGCATCAAGGTCAAAACCCTCGCCAGTGTTGCTGCTGTTAGTATCCCAGCCTAAGCCTACGGTAAATTTTGGCGCGGCAATACTTTGCCTTTGGCCTTTTTCTAAATTTATTGCCATTGTTTTATTTTGTGATGTTTATGTTTAACATTGCCCTTAAAATATTGGTTTGCTCATCTACATTTTGCAGTTCCTCTAAAAAATCTACCCCGGATATCTTTTCCAGGTAGGCAGCCAGCACATTCTCTACATCATTGGGCATAGATGTTTTAATGGTACTCAGCTTTTCTTTTAGCTGCTCATTCTTTAATTTCATATCGGTAACAATACTCCCTTTGTTCGACAGGTTTTTAGAAAGGTCGGCAGTTTTAGCAACCTCATCATCTAAAAAATAAAACGCCTTAGTGTTGTTTACAAACACAAAACGGTCGTTACTGTCTACAAATTCGTACACCTCAGCATATTGGTTGTTGCAGCTTAAACCGCAGGCAAACTTAACCCTGAAATTAAGTATATTAAGCCTGCCCATAAGCTTGCGCTCAATTACGGCGTTGTTGCTTTCGTAGGTTTTTCGGCTTGCGCCGGAAGTTAACCTCTCAAACTGCTCCGTCCCTGTTTCACGGTAAAATTCCTGCCCCATGCGGGTAGAAAATGCCAAAACATCGCCCCATGCTATAAGATCCTGTTTGTTATCTGCTAAAAGGCTGTACAACTCTTTTAGTTTAACCGACACCTCCTGCGCATGCCTGCGTGCCTCCTGGATAAAGTTGCGGCCTTCGGTTTCCTTTTCCAGTTTTTTAATGAGGTCGTCGTTTATGTAGATCTCATCTGAAATCAAAAGATACTGCTGCTCCTTGGCTTTTTTTAGCTTTTGGAAGAGGTCTATAAGGCTCGTAGTGTATTGTACATGAAAGAGCTCCAGCTTGTTAATGTCGAGGTTTTTGTTGGATGCAAATAAATTATGGATAACATTAGTGCGGACTAATACCGCAAAAAGGTCTTTATGGTTAAAAAAGTTAGATAACATTTTTACCATCAATACATTTTTCTCGCTGTCCCTTATTACCCGGGCATATGTTTCGTCCTGCTCTTCTAACATTTACTATGTAACTCCCTTCCCTAACTAATTACGCCTTTTTTAAGTTCGGCTTCAAGGTTTTGTAAGCCGGCATCAAGCTCGCGCCTGCTCTGAGCACCCTGCTCATGTATTTGTTTAACCTCGGTAAGCGTATCAATAAGCGACCTCGTAGTGGTTTTTAGCGTATCTAAAGATACCACAGTTTTCTCGTTCTCCTTTGCTACCTCTATACTGTTTGTTTTCAGCATTTCAGCATTTTTCAACAGGATGGTATTGGTGGTTTCGCTTACTTTTTTCTGAACTTCAATGTGCTGTTTTTGCCTTTGCAGGGCTACTGCAAGGGTTAGCTGGTTTTTCCAAACTGGCATTGTTGTAGTCAATATGGTTTGTGCTTTCTCTGCAATAGAAGTGTTGTTGTTTTGCACTACCCTTATTTGCGCTAAAGATTGCAGCAATATAAAGCGAACCACCTTCATATCAGCCAGCCTTTTATCAAGGCGTGTAACAAAGTTACGCTTATCTGATATTTGGTAATCCTGGTAGTTAGCGGGGTTACCCTCCATAACAGCAAGTTCTTCGCTAAGTTCTTTAAACTTAAGCTGCCCTGCTATAATGTAACGCTCCAGGTCTTTAATAAGGCCCACATTGCTATCAAACATTGTTTGTAGCGCCGTGTTATCTTTAACCGAGTTGATCATACCTGCCTTTACCTTATTGCTTATCCTGTCTACATTGGCAGTGATCTTATCATACTTTTGGAAAAGTTGTTTAACATCAATAACCAATTTATTTAGTAACGGTATACCCGACAGGAACCTTTGAAAAGCGTTTTTATTAAGCTCATCTACATCTATGTAGTTAAGCTCGCCCAAAAGCTCGTTGATAAGGTTACCCACATCGCCGCCCTGCTGTGTTCTTACATTACTAAGAAACGTATCACTTTGCTTGGCAATGTTGTTTTGTATCTCGGCACCGTAGTTTAATATAGAGTTTACATCCGTTTCAGTCAGCTGGTTAGAAAGCGACTGGTACTGTACCGCATCGGCATCCGATATATTGGCCAGGTTTACATTGCCCTCTTTATCTATTGGGGCAGTTGTAATGTTAGCCGGAGCAGGAACAGGATTAATATTGTTTTCCATAATGTATTATTTATAGGAAGTTTTGCTGAATTGTTTTGATGGTCTCCTCCAGTTTCCTGTCAGATGTTGGGTTACCGATGGCGTTAAATTTCCATTCGCCGTTCTTTTTGTAAAATACGCCAAGCACCATAGATACTGCGCCTTCAAAAGCTTTTTCGTTGGCAATATCGTATTTTGCAAATACCTCGCTCACGCGGGTTGGTGTACCTTCGTAAATCCTGATGGAAGCAAACGGAATATCTTTAAAATCCTGCCCGCGGAAGCTGTTTATAAAAAACGCCACGTAATTGGTTTTAGGGTTAAGCTTAGAAAAATCTACCGTTATAACCTCGTTATCCAGTCCGTCATCACCGTTTAAGTCGCCCGTAAGGTCGTCTCCGCTGTGGCGGATAGCCTGGTCGTTACTTTTTAACTGGCGAAAGCTTACTGTATCTATATTAACTTTATCTTCATCATAAATAGCGCAGCTGGCATCAAGGTCTACCGGCTCTTTTTTAGTGCCAAAAAATCCTTTTTTCTCTATTGCGCCCCAGTTAACACCTACGCAAATATTTAATAATTTAGCTCCGCTGCTTTTTTCCAGGCTTATGCGTTGCCCTTTTTGTAAATTAATTGCCATAATGTTAGTTGTATTTGTTTAAGTATTCCTGTAAACCACCGCGCTGGCCTGCGCCAACGGCTTCAAATTTCCACTCGTTGTTTCTTTTGTATATCCTGCCAAACTCTACAGCGGTTTCTATGCTAAAGTCCTCTTCAAGCTCGTACTTTACAAGTTCGGTATTGTTTGCGGCATCTATAATGCGCACAAAAGAGTTGCGCACCTGGCCAAAGTTTTGTTTGCGGGCATCGGCATCGTGTATGGTTACCACAATACAAAGCTCTGTAACCCTTGGGTCTATTTTGCTAAGGTCTACGTGTATTTGCTCATCATCGCCATCGCCATCGCCGGTAAGGTTATCGCCGGTGTGCTCTACAGCTTCATCGGGCGATTTTGTGTTATTATAGAATACAAAAAATTCATCGGCAAGGAGCTTTTTGTTCTCTCCCATAATAAATACCGATGCATCAAGGTCGAACGCAGTTCCTGTTGAAGATGCATTTACATCCCAACCAAGGCCAATGGTAAATTTTGGCGCATTAAGCGTTTCGCGCTGACCCTTCTGTAAATTGATAGCCATAATTATTTGTTTTTTTGTTGGTTAAACTTTTATTTATAAACTCCAGGTTATCTCTGTAGTCGTTTATTGTATGATAATTGTTGCTCACAGCCAGCCTAAAAAGCTCCTGTTGCCTATTAGTCGTTACTTGTGCCAAAAGTGTTACAATGTCTTCCCTGTCTAATTTTAAAATATATTTTACCGTGCGGGTATTAAACACAAAAGAAGCCCCGTTAATTATGTGGCTAAGGCTCTCTACATCCTTAACATAAAAGTAGTTATAATAATTTTCTATATTAGGGTGAATGTCTTTATTAACAAGCTCGGCAAAGTAAACAAATACAAATTCGCCCTGCACCCCATGCTGATCCAGTATTTTTTTTACTATATGCTCGTGGCTGCCGGTTATTTTAATATCATCCATAAACAGGCACAGCTTGTTGCTAATGTAATTACTGTCTATATAATAGGTATCGTTAGCTATAAGCTTTACCCTATCGGTAAAATCAAGGTTGCCATAATCCGTAGTATAGGTTTGGTTACGGTATATTTTGCTTTCGGCCAGTGCTTTTTTGTTGTGGGTGTATAAAAACTCGTTCATCCTGGCCTTAAAATGAAAGCTTAGGTAGTTGGATGCCGTAGGTATTGCAAGGTACGGGCTTGGCAGTATCACGATCTCATCGTGAGCCAAAATCAGGTCGGCATGTTTTTGTATAAATCCTTCAAAAAGCTCATCGGCAAATTTTTCAGCAAGGGCATCATCGCCAAATTTAAACTTGCTATATTCTGCCTCACTAAACGGGCAATTATTTTTATCGGTAATTTTATGCAGGCTGTAAGTTAGGTTCATTTACGGGAGCGTTAATAATTAAGTGGGCATCAAAACCAAAAGCGAGGGCGCCGTCATAATCGCTTATGCGGTTATCGCCAACATGCAATACCTCGTTTTTTGCAATGGTGCCAATGGCGGCTATGTTGTTGTAAGTGTGTTGGTAAATACCTGCAGAAGGCTTAGAAAACCCTGCCTCATCTGAATATATCTGAAAGTTAAAAACATCATCCAGGCCGTAATGTGCAAGCACCTTGCGCAAAGAGCTGCCTTTTATAAAAGCGGTGTTGCTAAGTATGTTCATGGTTTTGCCTTCTGCTTTTAGCTGCTGTAAGGCCTGCGGAATATCATTATCCAGCAAAACCGGCTTGTACTGCAATAGCAGGTTGTGTGTCTGGGCGTAAAAATCTTCCAGCTTTGGCCTGTCTATGGTTTCTATATCTACGGCAAGGGCATCTAATATAAGGTAGTAAATTTCGAAGGTATCAAAATTGCGGCCTACCTTTTCGTTAATGCTGTTGGTAAGAATGTCAAATTTCCTGATAATCGCAGCAACCTCTTCAATAGGTTTATTTATAGCAAAGTAGTTTTTGAATAAAAGGTTTCTGTGGGTTTTAAATTCCGGGTGCGATTTAATGAGGGTTAGCCATAAATCGAATGAAATATGCTTGTATTTATATAATTTCGGTATCCATTGCATCATGCTCTTATATCATTTGAATATATAAATGAGGGTAAATATAAAATTTTATCTTTTTTAATGCAATACAAATCACCATTATCCATTATCAAAATTATTAATTTAACTTTACAGAACCTTTAAATTTAAACACTATGAGCACAACAATACTGGGACTAAGAACTGTAGGTTATAAAGTTAGCGATATCGATAAAGCAAAAGCATGGTACACCGCTGCCTTTAAGACACAACCTTATTTTGATGAGCCTTTTTATGTAGGCTTTAATATTGCGGGATACGAACTGGGGCTGCAGCCCGATGAGGCCGTTACCGGAGACAATGTGGTTACCTATTGGGGTGTTGAAGACATTCAGGCAGAATACGATCATTTTTTAAGCTTGGGCGCTACAGAACATGAAGCACCTCAAAACGTGGGCGGCGAAATTATAGTGGCATCGGTAAAAGATGAATGGGGTAACGTTATTGGCCTTATATACAATCCTCAATTTAAACTACCTTAAAATGCTAAGCCCGGCGCTATATTTTACTAAAGATGGCAAGGAAGTTATTATCCGCCCTGCCGTGCCCCATGATGCGCTTAAACTTTTAGAACTTAAAAAGAGCTATATTAAAAATACCCGCACTATTCCGCTATATGAGTATGAATACAAAAACACCATACAGCAGGAAAAGGAGCTTATAGAAAAATACATTGCCGAAAGTAATAGCCTGCTCTTAGTTGCAGAACATGGCAACAACCTTATTGGCAACCTGGATTTGACAGGCAGCCTGCGCAAAAAAATGCACCACACCGCTATGCTTGGTATGGGCGTAGCCTATAATTGGCAAAACCGTAAAGTGGGTGGTTTCCTCATTAAAAGTGCCCTGCAATGGGCGGTTACTAAAAGTTTGCTGCGCATCATTTGGCTGGAAGTATACAGTACCAATGCGGCCGGCATTCGCCTGTACGAAAAATGTGGTTTTGAAACCTGCGGCTTTATTAAAGACTTTTTTAATGAAGATATTCCTGCCGATAAAATCACGATGGTTAAGTACCTAGAATAGTACTTACATAAACCTTATTCTTCAATTTTATTACAGCTTTAAAATTTTCGTTACACGAAACTTCTCTCTTGTTGCAAATCTCAGTTTTAAATATTAAAATTTTATTAAAAAAAAGAACTGGTAAGCTTATTATTGGTAATTTCAAACCGTAATACTAAGAAAATTACAATTTTGAAGCATAAAAACAGTATTTAAACCAGAAAACATTCACGATATGAAACTGCTTAAATTTTTCCTTGCAGCAATTGCCGGATTTGGGCTTATTAAATTCTTTGGCTATTTTAACGAAGATGAGCTTAATGATGAGAAGGAACATGATTTGTACGACGAGGAAGAATATCCTTTATTTGTATAACTTGCTTACATAGCACACACATAAGTTTAGCACCTGCAACAGGGTGCTAAGCGCGTTTACACCTGTTGCGATCTTTCTGTTTTTCATCCTCTTCCTACTTCTTTTTTATAAGTAATTATTTCTCTATAATTATCTATGACAAATTGTTTATTGCTTGTTGTCAACTGCTTATTCTCTTAAATAAATACCCTGTAAATTAACGTTTTAATCAAAAAAAGTTAAAACCCTCACAACGGTTTAAATTTTAAGACATCGTTAATAGTTACCCTTATTAACAATGGCTAATTTAGTATGAGAATTAAAAACATATGTTTTATTCTTATATAATAAACTCTTTAATGAGCCGGTTATAAACCTAAAAACAATTATTATGAGAGAGTCTGATAACAAATTCGATCACACGTCTGAAGAGCATGGATCGAACGAGAAAAAAAGCCCTATACCTCAAGACCATACCGGTATTAACTATAATGAAAAAGCTCACATGAGCGGCAACATTCAAAAAAATACCATTGCCCACGAAAGGTCTCAGCTTAATGCTAACCAGGAACAAAGGCCTGATAGCAGGAATCCTGAGAGGAACAGGGACAAATAAGCTTTAATAAACTAAATTGATAAAATCCATTAAAATTAAACATTATGAGTAACAAAAAGTTGATCTTAGGGATTGCAGCCGGAGTTGCAGCCCTTGCAGTTGTAGGAATTGTTCTTAAAAGAAAAGGTTACCTTGACGGAGTAATTGAAAAAGCTGAAGAGTTTGGTGGCGAAATTGCCGACAAATACAGCAACATTAAAGATAGCGCCCGCAAAAAATTTGACGAGGTAGTACAAAAAGGTAGTGAAATTGCCGATAAATATAAAACTGAAGGCGCTACAGCGGCTAAAGATGCTGCTACAAGCACCCCTACAGTATAATAAAGACGTTTTCCCCAAAAACAAAAATGCAATTTTTTTAAAAGGTACCTGTTTAATTATAGGTGCCTTTTATTTTATCTTTATAAACCAAACTTTACTATTATGAAATCGTATATGCTAACCATTGCCGCAATAATAGGGCTTGCAAGCGTTGTGGGCTGTAAAACCAATGAAAATGCCAATACTACTATTACCGCTATTCCGCAAAATGAAGTTACTACTGTGCCAACCGCCAGCGATACGGTGCGTATAGCCAACGACTCGTTAGAATATGAGGTTATTATAATAGATGGCGGATTTACATCATGGTTGGCATCGCGCGCCCAGGCAAGGGGGTATTATGGTGAGCCTTACCTTCGTACAAAAAACACCATATGGACAACTGAATGGAATGCACGTGTACTTAATTCGCAACGCTATGGCGATCTTTACCAAATGCGTATAGACTACGACCCAAAAATTGAATACGGGTATGAAGTAAACTACCTTATTTACAACTATCTTGTATATTTTCAGCAGACCAATAACCAAAGGCTGGGTGGTATTGTACCCCAAAATTAGCATTCGTTATTTTTTTATTTGAGCCAATCTTAAAGTAGCAAAAGTATTGTACCACAATACCAAAACAGCTATATTTGTGGCTTTGGCTCGTAAATGGAAAAATTAAAGCAACGCTGGGGAATAACACATAACTACCAACTGGTGGTTATCTTTATAGTTTTTGCCGTTACGGGGTCTACCTCTGCGTATATATCTAAACCAGTCTTAGCGTATATGGGCCTTAGCAAAAACGATATTTCGCTTTGGCTGTATTACCCTCTTTACATTATCCTTATTTTTCCTTTTTACCAAGTGCTGCTTGTATTTTTCGGGTTTATATCGGGTCAGTTTAAATTTTTCTGGGCTTTTGAAAAACGCATGCTCAGGACACTTGGGCTTGGTTTTTTATTAAGAGACGAACCTTCTCAGGGAGACAAATAACCATTACTTAAAAAAGAAAAGCCCCGCAAATGCGAGGCCTTACATCTTCAAAATTTTATAATTATTCAGCTTTAAGCTTGTTCTTGTAATTCTTTTTAAGCTTATCCAGCTTAGGGGTAATTACCATCTGGCAATACGGTTGGCTGGAGTTTTGGGCATAATAATCCTGGTGGTAATCTTCGGCAGGATAAAATTTGCTGGCCGCAGATATTTTAGTCACCACTTTTTTGCCTTGGTAAATATTCTGGTCGGTAAGCAGTTTAATAAAATTCTCTGCCGATGCTTTTTGGGCCTCAGTAGTATAAAATATTTCGCTTCGGTATTGTGTGCCTACATCGGCGCCCTGCCTGTTTAGGGTTGTAGGGTCGTGTGTGGCAAAAAATATTTCAAGCAGGTCTTCATAAGCTATCTGCTCAGGATCATATGTAATTTGTATGGCCTCGGCATGGCCGGTATAGCCGCTGCACACTTCTTTGTAAGTAGGGTTTTCGGTCTTACCGCCTATGTAACCCGATGTTACTTTTTCAACCCCTTTAAGATCGGTAAAAAAGGCTTCGGTACACCAAAAGCAGCCTCCTGCAAAAATGGCAGTTTCAGTCGCGTTGTTATCCATTTGTTGTTTATTATCTGTTAATTGAACATTGGTATTTGTATCGCCATCTGCCGTAGCAGATGGTTTATCTTTAGACTGGCATGACACTGATGCCAGCGCCAGTACTATTGCTGCAATTTTTTTCATAAATATATACCCTAATTTAATTGATAGTTTTGCCACCTCCCCGGGCCGTTAACTAAACTTTACAATTCTATATACGAAATATTGTGCCAAAAAAGATTTATTATGTTTTAAAATGTTTGTTTCTTTGTCTTAAAACCTAATTAATGATACAGGCCGCAAACATTCATAAATATTACGACGATTTACATGTACTTAAAGGCGTAGACCTGCATATAAAAAAGGGAGAAATTGTATCTATAGTAGGCGCTTCAGGCGCCGGTAAAACTACTATGCTGCAAATATTGGGCACGCTGGATAATCCGGCCAAACAAGTTGGTACATCGCTTACCATAAATGGCGAGAACGTACTTGCAATGAATGATAAGGCGCTTTCTAAATTCAGGAACCTAACCCTGGGTTTTATTTTCCAGTTTCACCAGTTATTGCCCGAATTTACAGCATTAGAAAATGTTTGCATACCTGCCTATATTGCTAATAAACCAAAAGCAGAAACCGAAAAAGAAGCCAAAAGACTGTTAGAATACCTTGGCCTTTCGCACAGGATAAACCACAAGCCGGGAGAGCTTTCCGGCGGTGAGCAACAACGTGTGGCCGTGGCAAGGTCGCTTATTAATAACCCCGCCGTTATTTTTGCCGATGAGCCATCAGGTAACCTGGATACTAATTCGGCTGAGAACCTGCATAAATTGTTCTTTAAGCTGCGTGACGAACTGGGCCAAACCTTTGTTATTGTTACCCATAACGAAGAGCTTGCTAACATGGCCGACCGTAAGCTTGTTATGAGCGACGGCCAAATTGTACAGCAATGATAGTTATAGCAGTATACTGGCTGTTTTTGTTTATACTGCTGCTGCCTCTTGGCGTTTTAACCCAACATGCCTTAAAACTTAAAACCAACAGCCCAATACTAACCCTGCTTTCGGGAATTGTATTGCTTACCTGTGGTTTTACCTTTACGGCTTTTTTTATGCCTTTAGGGGCTTTCAGCCTCGCTATATGGTGTATCATTAGCCTTGCATCGGGAATTTACTTTAAAAGTGAGGTATTTAGGCTCATCAAAAGTTTCGGTGAAAGCCTAAAACAGCTACCCTCCTACCTTAAAATAGTTATTGGAATATTAACCTTTGCCGCACTGCTAAAAAGCGCTCAATACCCCTTTATAATTGATAATGAGAGTTATTATGTGCAAACCATAAAATGGTTAAATGAATTTGGCTTTGTAAAAGGGCTGGGTAACCTGCATATGTTTTTTGCCCAGAACTCAGGGTGGCACGTGTTGCAGGCAGGGCTTAATTTTAGTTTTGTATCTTATATTATTAATGACATTAATGGCTTTGTATTTTTAATATGCACCTTTTACTGCATTATTGAAGGCCAAAGGCTTAGCACCGACCGACGGTTACATTGGCTCATGTTCATGCCGTTGCCTGCAATACTCTTTTTTCAGTTTCTTGATGTACCCTCACCCGATTTGCCACTGCTTATAATCACGTCAATAATACTGCACCTGTATGCACAACATTCTGAAAATGAAGACAATTACAAAATAGCGCTGCTATTTTTTATATTGCTCGTGTTTATAAAGCTGACTGTACTACCTCTTGGCATTTTATTTTTGCCCGGCTTACTTAAAAGGCAAAACCTTGTTTTTATAACGGTTACAGCAATACCTATCGCTATTCTATGGATATCTAAAAATATCATCGTAAATGGTTACCCTTTATATCCAATTGCTTATTTTAAAACAGGTTACGATTGGGCAATGCCTGATAATTTATTCCATTTTATTATTGATAATACGGCGGATTACGGCTACAACCGAACTACTGGTAATGCATTGCTACCACCAGACACATCAATGACCGACAAATTGCTTATGTGGCTGCAACAAAATGGTTTAGCACGCATTGTAAACCGGTTGACAATAGCGGTTTTAGCCTTAATGCCGGTTGCTATTGCAAAAAATAAAAAGTATATGCTCATTTATATAGCACTATTAATCAACTTTTTAGTAGTGTTGTTTACCTCACCACAGTTCAGGTATTTTTTATACATAACTATATGCGCCGGACTTTTTGTAGTGGCATGGCTATTTAACATACTAAAGACAAATGCATTAGTATACAAAGGTTTGTTAGCATTATCAATACTGCTTATTAGCATTACATTCTTCAATCTCAAATTTTCAGGCCTAACCGCCAACAAACATCACCAATCTAATAGTGTGGTGCGGTGGCAGCAACTTTATAAGCCGGAAGGCGTTACAAAATTACCGAAACTGGAATTCATTCAAATAAAAATGGATAATTTAGAGTACTATTCGCCTAAGTACAATTTCTTTAGGTATGGAACAGCAAATGGGCCACTTCCCTGCGTAAATTCAGAGCAAATAGAGTATTTGTACAGGGAGTTAGGCATTATACCACAATTGCGCTCAACAGAGCTTAAGGACGGATTTAAATCAGTTAAAAAGTAAACCTATGATACTGATACTCTTAAGCTGGATCTACATTGTGTTTACAACCACCAACCTTGGCTTTATCCTTAACAAGGCATTAAAAACCAAGGTAAATGATTTTGCCGTACTATCAATATTAGGTTTATTTCTCGTAACAATTACTGCAAGCACCTGGGCAATTTTCGGCAGGATAAACTGGGAATTCCACACTACACTTTTACTTCTTAATTTACTGATAATCATCAAGTTTAAAAGTGAAGTCTCAGAAGTTTATAACAACTTCTTTAATGATATCAAACAACTTAGCGCCAACCTTAAAATAATATTAGCCGCTATAGCCGTTTTGATTATAGCTCAGTGTTCGGCCATTCCATACGGCATTGATAATGAGACGTATTACATACAAACCATAAAATGGCTTAACGAATATGGTTTGGTAAAGGGACTGGGCAACCTGCACCCATACTTCTCACAAACAAGCGGTTGGCATATTGCTCAAAGCGCGTTTAGCTTTTCATTTTTATATCCTAATTTTAATGACCTGAGTGGTTTTTGCCTATTGCTTGGCAACCTGTTCGCCATACTAAAAGTGAACGAATATTTCAAAAACGACAATCAAAACTACCTGATAATCGGTCTGTTATCATTAGCGAACGTGTTTTTATTCCAGTTTATCAGTGCACCATCATCGGATATCCCGGTTTATGTAATCTCTTTTATCATCTTTTTTTATTTTTTAGATCGTTACAAAACAATTGACAATGAGACATTTAAACTGCTAACCCTACTTGTTATCTTTTGCCTTTACATAAAGCTGACATCCATAGTGCTTTTAGCAATTCCGTTACTACTATTACTAAAAAACCACAGGCTTTTATTCACTGGTTTACTGCGACTTACAGCCATAAGTATTATTGTATTAGTGCTGTTCTTAGTTAAAAATTTTATTATAAGTGGGCACCCGCTGTTCCCTGTCATTTCTAATAGTATTTACCACGCCGACTACAGCATCCCAATACAACTTTCGCAGGTATATTACGAGCAAACCAAGACCTATAGTTTCTTTGTAACACCTCTGGAATACGGCAATATGCCAATATACAAACTATTTTTAAGGTGGCTCATGCTACCTAAGATAGATGGCCTCTTTAACAAGCTCGCTGTTCTGTTAATCGTTGTCTCTCCGATAGTTATACGCAAATTCTACAACAAAAAAGCCCTGTGGGTGCTGTACTTTGTAATGTGCCTTCAACTGGTGGTGCTATTCTTTACTTCACCACAGTACCGGTTTTTCGTCAATTTTATTCTGTTATTCAGTATTTTACCCTTGGCAATTCTCATCAAAAACAACAAGAACGTAATTATTACCATCTTGTACTTTTCAATATTCATTACAGCTTTTGCAGTGTTGGTACCAATAGACCTTAACCAATTTTCGGGTAAAAAATTTACGCTGGCAAGGAGCAATTTTAAGTTAGAAAACATCGTTTTTCCGCATGATATTTCACAATTCGACTTCGAGTTTGAACAAATTCGCGAAGGAAACCTGCTTTATTATTCTCCTATAGGAAATAAGTATTTTTACGTTACCGGAAATGGCCCCTTGCCCTGCATAAACCAAAAACTGATCGAAACCGGAAAAAAGAAGTACGGCATCGTTCCGCAACTACGAGGTAATAACCCGGGTGACGGTTTTTACCCTGCCCCCGTTGCACGCGATTAATTTAACAACTCGTTTTTGTACCTTTGCAACATGCAGGCTACAATGGATATTTTAGAGTTAAAATCGTTTTTAGACGAGAAGGTTATACAATACAACAACCCCAATTTTATAGAAAGTGATCCGGTACAGATTCCGCATCTGTTCACTTTGAAAGAAGATGCCGAAATTGCCGGTTTCCTTGCCGCTACTATTGCGTGGGGTAACCGTAAGATGATCATTAACAACGCTAAAAAAATGGTTACCCTTATGGGCAGCAGTCCATATGATTTTGTAATGAACCATAGGGAGCACCATTTAGAAACGCTTGAAACTTTTGTGCACCGCACGTTTAACGGTGGCGATTTTGCCACTTTTATTAAAGCCCTAAAGCACATTTACCTCAATCACGGCGGCCTGGAAGGTGTATTTGCAACCCATAAGCAAAATGACAGCCTTCAGCCGGCCATTAACCAGTTTAAGAAAGTATTTTTTGAGATTGAGCACCAAGACCGTACGCAAAAACATGTAAGTGACCCACTGGCAGGATCGGCGGCGAAGCGTATCAACATGTACCTGCGCTGGATGGTTCGTAACGACAATGCGGGTGTTGACCTTGGCCTGTGGAAGACCATCTCTCCGGCGGCATTGTCCTGCCCACTTGATGTACACAGCGGTAATGTAGCCCGAAAGCTCGGCATACTTACCCGCAAGCAAAACGATGCAAAAGCCCTTGCCGAACTTGATGCCCAACTGCGCCTTATGGATGCAACCGACCCTGTTAAGTATGATTTCGCCCTGTTTGGATTAGGAGTTTTTGAAGGGTTTTAACCGCACTAACATTTTTTTACTATTTTTGGATTTCCAAACCTAAATCTTATGAAAGCCTTAAAACTTATCCTTGCCGTTTTTGCAACGTTTTTATTCAGCACCACTGTTAGCGCTCAAGAGCAAAAAACCGTGCAGACCGCTACCATAAAAACAGCTATTTATTGCGACCACTGCAAGCATTGCGAAACCTGTGGCGATAAATTTAACCAGACATTAATTAAGGAAAAGGGTGTACAAATGGTGGTGCTTGATGAAAAAGCCATGACCATTAAGGTTACCTATAATACTAAGAAAACCGATCTTGCAAAGATAAAAACAGCCATTAGCAAACTGGGCTATGATGCCGATGATGTTAAGGCCGAACCTCTTGCTTATGAAGGTTTAGACGACTGCTGCAAAAAGAGCTAATTAAAAAATTCACTATTTTTGTGATGCATAATGGCAATGATGTCTGCCCTGAACCGCTGCCCGCGCAGCTGATGGCGTCTGGTTTAATGGCTTATGCCAAAAATCATGTATACAATCAGGGCAAATTATGACACATTTAAAAAGCATCATTGCACAGCTACAACAAATCCCTCATCTGTCCTACCTGCTCAAATGGGTGCTGCTCGCATTGGTTATTGGCGTTAGCGTAGGTTCTGCTTCGGCATTTTTCCTGACAAGCCTCAACTGGGTAACTAATTTCCGCGAAAGCAATACCTGGATAATTGCACTGCTCCCACTGGGCGGACTCATAATTGGCCTTACCTACCATTATTACGGCACCAGCGTTGTTAAGGGAAACAATTTACTGCTGGAAGAACTGCACACCCCAACACAAATTATCCCCTTTAAAATGGCTCCTCTTGTGATCATTGGCACACTGGTTACGCATTTATTAGGTGGTTCTGCTGGGCGCGAGGGTACTGCCGTACAAATGGGTGGTGCCATTGCAGACAGATTCACTCATATCTTTAAACTAATCGAAACTGATAGGAAGATAATCCTTATAATGGGTATCAGCGCCGGGTTTGCATCGGTATTTGGTACACCGTTGGCAGGTGCAATCTTCGCGCTCGAAGTTATGGTACTGGGCCGCATGCGCTACAAGGCCATTGCTCAAAGTTTTATTGTAGCTTATATCGCCGATTACACCTGTACTGCCTGGCAGATAACTCATACACAGTATCAAATTCCGTTTATATCTGCCATGCAGCCTGTAATCCTGTTGTGGATTGTATTTACCGGTATACTATTCGGCATCACAGCCTTCCTTTTTTCGCAAAGCATGCACTTTTTTAGTGGCCTGTTCAAACATATAAAGTACCCGCCGCTACGCCCTGTAATTGGCGGCGTGTTCATAGCCTTGGCAGTTTGGACACTGGGCACAACAAAATATATAGGGCTGGGCATACCCACTATTGTAGAAGCTTTCAGCATACAGCAACCGGAATATGCGTTTTTGCTAAAACTAATCATTACCGCTTTTACATTGAGTGCGGGTTTTAAGGGTGGCGAGGTTACACCCCTGTTCTTTATAGGTGCAACGCTGGGCAATGCTTTGTTTTTGTTCGTTCCGCTACCTATGGCACTACTGGCAGGAATGGGCTTTGTAGCGGTATTTTCCGGAGCTACTAATACCCCAATTGCCTGTACCGTTATGGGTATGGAACTTTTTGGCTATGAATGCGGACTCTACATTGGCCTGGCCTGTTTTATAGCCTACTTATTTTCCGGTAATAAAGGCATTTACACATCGCAAATTGTTGGCGGGCCAAAGCACTACTTTTACACTTGGCTTAGCAAAAAATAATTTATATTTGATAAATTTTCACCTTACTATGAAAAAAGTATTAATTGGCCTGGGCATTTTTATTGGTGTCGTAATAGTAGGCTTTTATATTTGCAAATTTACGGGAATGTACAGATTGCATACCTGCGTTACAATGGCCAATGAGCCTGCGCTTCCGCTAAACTCTATGTTTGCTACTTCTAATCTTAAAGACGAAAAATCTGGTGATCTTATTACATTTCAACAAGATACTGCCGTATATATTTTTAGGCTTGTGGCAAAAGAAGGTGATGTAGTACTTATAAAAAATGGGCGGCTGTTTGTAAACGATGCCGATTTTGACAGCAAAGTAGCAACCAAACATAGTTATCTGGTAAGCGCGGAGCAATTGTTGCAATTAAACCCTCAGCCGTATGCAATACCAAATCCTAATGGAAAATACGCGGCATTTTTAGAAGATGCTGTGGCTGATAAAGCAGGATTAGCGCAATATAAATATGTAGCTCCGCAAAATGAACCCGACCCACATATTGTTAAGATATATGGCAAGGGTTGGAATAAAGATTTTTTTGGCCCACTAACAATTCCAAAAAACAAAGTGTTTGTATTGGGCGATAACCGCGACAATGCTTACGATTCGAGATATCTCGGATTAATAGATACTGATAAAATTACAGGGGTTGTGCTAAAAAAATAAACCCGGCCTTAATTAAAGAACCGGGTTACATCTACGTAAAACAAAACAATTATTTACTACCGTAAACAGTTTGCAAATACTCTTTAAGAGTTGTTGGTTTCTTGCCAATTAATTTAGAAAGATCGGCGTTACCCGTTTCAAGTTCACCATCTTTAATAGCCTGCGCAAAACCGCTCAGCATCCAAATATACATTTCCGGTACACCTGCACCCTCAAGAACCTGTTTGTACACGTCTGCTTCAGGGCTGGTATACGTTATTTCTTTCCCTGTTATTTCAGAAATATATTGCGCCACATCGGCAAAAGAATAAGTTTCGTCATTGGCAATGGCATATTCTTTATTCTCATGCCCATAAGTAGTAAGCACTACGGCAGCAGCAAGCGCCATATCCTCGCGGGTAGCAAACGGAACCCTTCCATCCCCGGCAGGAAAGAAAACACCGTTTGTAAGTACCTGTTCACCTACAAACATAGGCACTACATCGGCATAAAGGCTGTTGTTAAGCAATATGTACTCCAGTCCCGACTCTTTAAGGTAATCTGCCGTAAGTGCGTGGTCTTTTGCTAAGATCCCGGTGGCAGAATTATGCGCGTCTTTCTCCTCAATGCTTGTGTAAGCAATTAGCTTTACCCCGGCTGCCTTAGCGGCGTTTATTGCATTTTTATGTTGGCCAACACGATCGTTAAAATCGTTAGATGAAACCAATAGTATTTTATCAATTCCTTCAAACGCTGCAACAAGCGACTCATAATTGTGGTAGTCGCCTACACGTACAGTAATGCCTTTATCGGCAAAGTGTTGTGCTTTTTGGGCATCACGTGCCAAAACAGCTATTTGAGAAGCATCAACTTTTTCGAGTAAATAATTAACGGCGGCTGCGCCAAATTGGCCCGTAGACCCTGTAACTAAAATCATTTTTATGTATTTAAGATGTTGTACATTATTTATACTGCAAACTTATTTATATTTGCTATCTAAATTATAGTACTATGCTTTTGGATAGCGACACCCTAAAGTATAGCATCGTAAAAATGACTTTAATATGGATACTTTAGATTGCCTGCCCGAAACTGTTAAATGCCCAAAAGAGGCCATTATGCCTGTAAAAGATGCTTTGGAAGCTTTAAGCGGAAAATGGAAAATACCCATACTGGTTTCCCTTAGTACCGGCACCAAGCGCTTTAAAGAAATTAGCAAGGAAGTTGGTGGTATTACCGATAAAATGCTTTCTAAAGAGCTAAAAGACCTTGAAATGAACCTGTTGGTGAGCCGTAAAGTGCTGGATACCTTTCCGCCAACGGTAGAATATGCCTGGACCGACCACAGCCGTACCCTTGGCAAGCTAATACACGAACTGCAAAGCTGGGGCAAATTGCATCGTAAAAGGATTATTGAAAAATAGGATTTGGTTGATTGCATTAGTTGTTTGTTTTTTGAAAAACTAAGGGAGTTAACACATTAAAAAATAATTAGTGTAAATAATACAATTATTTTTCTCAACTTTGTTTGTATCCACAACAACTTATTAATCAAACCACAAACTATGCATTTAACTTTACTTAGATATTTCGCAATCGTTTTCATATTTACAACCGCAATTACCGTAACGGCACAAACTACACCCGCCGTTATTACTGTTAACCTTAAAAATGAAATCGCCCCTATGGAACCCGTTTGGGCATGGTTTGGGTATGATGAGCCTAACTATACCTACATGAAGGACGGTAAAAAGTTGCTATCGGAAATTGCTGCGCTTAGTCCGGTTCCTGTATATGTACGTACTCATAGCCTGTTGGTTAGCGGCGATGGTGTTGCTGCCCTAAAATGGGGATCTACTAATGCCTATACCGAAGACACTAATGGCAACCCCATTTATAAATGGAAGATTGCAGATAGTATTTTTGATACCTACGTTAAGCGCGGTATGAAACCGCTGGCGCAAATTGGCTTTATGCCGGAAGCTTTATCTACCCATCCTGTGCCCTACCGCCATTACTGGAAACCCGGCGACCCCTATACGGATATTATTACAGGGTGGGCTTATCCGCCAAAAGACTATGATAAATGGCGCAACCTGGTATACGAATGGGTTAAACATTGTGTAGATCGCTATGGTAAAAAAGAGGTAGAAAGCTGGTATTGGGAAGTTTGGAACGAGCCCAACGGCCATTACTGGAAGGGCACACAGGAAGAATTTTTTAAATTGTATGATTATGCTGCCGACGGACTTAAAAAAGCCCTGCCCACAGCAAAAATAGGCGGTATTAATATTGCCGGTACCCGTGGGGACGGCGCTCAGGACTGGACAAATAATTTTATAAAGCACTGTATAAGTGGCACTAACTATGCCACGGGTAAGAAAGGTTCTCCTGTTAATGCCATATTGTTTCATGCTAAGGGCTGGCCAAAATCGGTAGATGGTATGGTGCGCATGGATATGGCACCGCAAATGCAGGACATCCAGACCGGGTTTAAAATGACTATGGCATACCCCGAAACCAAAAACCTCCCGGTTATTATCGGAGAGTCTGATCCTGAGGGTTGTGCGGCCTGCGGTATGGCTACCAACCCTGAGAATGCCTACCGTAACGGCACCATGTACAGCAGCTATACTGCCGCCAGTTTTGCCCGTAAATATTTACTGGCAGACCAAACCAAAGCCAACTTTTTAGGCGCGGTATCCTGGTCGTTTGAGTTTGAAGACCAACCCTGGTTCTATGGGTTTAGAGACCTGGCAACCAATGGTGTAGATAAGCCCGTGCTTAATGTTTTCAGGATGTTTGGCATGATGACAGGCAAGCGAATAGCGGTACAAAGCAACCGGATGTACCCGCTGGAAGAAGTGCTTCAAAAAAGCGTAAGAGGCTCACAGACAGACATTGGCGCACTGGCAAGTAAAGACAAAAAGGCTGCCGCCATAATGGTGTGGAACTACCATGACGACGATAAACAGGGCCCTGCCGAAACCGTTACTATTACCATTAGCAACATCCCTGCTAAAAAGGCTACGCTAAACATCTATATGATTGATAAAGAGAACAGTAACTCTTACGAAGTATGGAAAGGCATGGGATCGCCACAGAACCCTACCACCTTACAAATAAGCACTTTAGAAAAATATGGACAGCTAAAATGTGTTAGTACATCAACCGTAAAAACAGAGGGTGGTAAAGCCACTATTGCACTCGAGTTAATGCGCCAGGGTGTGGCTTTGATAAAATTAGACTGGTAGCTACTATCTCTATTATTTTTTTAATTTGAATTCATTTTTGGACAAAAAAAGACTTAATATTTCACTTTCGGATTTTGATTTTATCTTTTTTAGTGCATTTATCAGTCAATTTTTGTAGGAAAAACAACCTAAATATCTTAATATTTCACTTTTTGACATCGACTTTTAATTTTTTAAAAACTTAAAGCATTTATACCTCCGGGTTTCCAACTATTTTTGGAGTAAACAAACCAAACTTTTACCATGAAATTATTACTTCCGTTATTTTTATTTGCCATGATCACAACTTCTGCACAAGAAGTGCTTCCACTTTACAAAACCGTACCCAACAGCAAACCATCTGTAAAGAAAGAAAAAACCGAAATGGCCAGTTATGGCATAGAGATCACTACAAATGTATCTGTGCCTACACTCACCATGTATAAACCGGCGAAACCAAACGCTTTGCGCAGCGCTGTAATTGTTGTACCGGGCGGTGGTTACGGAATGTTAGCAACAGCCCATGAGGGTGCAGATATAGCTAAAGCCCTAAACAGTTGGGGTGTTACAGCTTTTGTATTAAAGTACCGGTTACCTAACGACAGCATCATGAAAGATAAATCTATAGGGCCGTTGCAGGATGCGCAGCGAGCCATCCAAATGGTTAGGGAAAACGCCAAGGAGTGGAATATCGATGTTGCCAAAGTGGGCATAATGGGCTTTTCTGCCGGAGGGCACTTAGCGGCAACAGCTTCTACACATTTTAACAATGCGGTAATTAGTAATGATAAAAACACCTCCTTACGCCCTGACTTCTCTGTGCTGATTTACCCGGTAATAAGTTTTTCTGATGCGCTTACCCACATGGGCAGCCGTGATAATTTAATTGGCAAAAACCCGGCTCAAAAAAGCATTGAGGGCTATTCTAACGAACTACAGGTAACCGACCAGACTCCCCCTGCATTTTTAGTACACTCTGCCGATGATGGCGCTGTGCCTGTGGGAAACAGTATAGAATATTACCAGGCATTATTAAAACATAAGATTTACGGCGAAATGCTTATCTATCCTCACGGTGGCCACGGCTACGGCATGATAAACCTTACTACTGCCGATAAATGGATGGACAACCTTAAAAACTGGATGATCGCAAGTAAGTTTTTGTAGGCCTAAGTAGTATGAAGATAAATAAACACCTCATTGTTTTTAGTAAAGAAACAAAAACCATTTATTAGCGAGCCTTTAGAAAAATAATCTGCCGGATATGTAGCTGTGTTTATAGTTACATATCCGTTTTGCTTGCTGAAACTTTGTTGTACCGCAGGAGTGTACCAATCCACATCTGCAAATATGTCGGAAGAATATTGTTCATTAACAATTGTAATACTTTGTTGATGATATTTCTGCAAACGTATTAAGTCGTTCACAGATAACTGTACAATAGCAGTAAGACTATAATCAGCAGGCCCTATACCTGTCTCCCTTCCAACAGGTTTGTATGTAAATTTAACTGATAATGGATTCATATCCAGCTTTATCATTTTTTTGAGCAATGCAACATCACTATTAACTTCAGTTTGTTTTTCGTTGCATGAAACGAATAGAAAAAAACATGATAGTGCAGCTATATATATTATGGTTTTCATACTGATAAAATGTATTTATAAATATATTAAAAAAACAAACCCCAAAAGACTTTAAAATCTGTTGGGGTTCTATATTTAAAAGATAGAGTTTACCAAACGTAAGTACCTACGGCACCGGCTTCCAGCGTTGTAGTTACCCACTCGCCGTTGTATTTAATATTAAAAGTTTCGGCACCGCCACCATCGTTCTCTACAATAAGTACGTGCTTGCCATCGGGCCTTTTAAACGCCACATTATTAAGGTTACCCGATATGTTGCTGCCTATACGTACCGATCCTGCCGGTACAAATTTAGAGGCATGTGCAATAATATAGTAGGCCACGTTTTTAGTATAAGCCGTGTTGCTTGTAATGGTTATAGCACCTTTACAGTCGCTACAGCCGCCATCGGTATGCGGGTCGTAGCTTGCATTGTTGGCAAGGTTCCACTCCATGGCATTTTTACTCCAGTTTCGCATAGAGCCAATAACTACATTTTTAAGGTGCCATTTTAAGTCGCCACCAAAACTGCCGTTACCGGCGGTGTACTGCTCAGTAAAATACAGGTTTTTAGTTGGGTAAGTATTGTGCAGGTTGCCCATCGCATTAATATCGCCTGCATAGAGGTGAAATGCTGCGCCATCAACATACTGGCTTGCAGCAGCATCGGCAAAAATAGTGGCCGGGTACGATGGCATATCGCAATTATGGTCGTAAGCAATAATTTTAGTCGTAATGTTAGCTGCTGCAAATGCAGGGCCCAGGCTGCTTTTAATAAACGTAGCCTGATCTGTAGCCTGCATAACCATACTTGGGTTGTTATACGGGTTTAAAGGCTCGTTTTGCGGGGTAATAGCCGTAATGGTAATACCCTCGGCCTGCATGGCCTGTATGTATTTTACAAAATAATCGGCATACACACCGTAGTATTCGGGCTTAAGGCTGCCGTTTACAAAGCTACCGTTGGTTTTCATCCATAACGGAGCCGACCACGGTGTTGCAATAATTTTAATGTTTGGGTTAATTGCGAGTATCTCTTTCAGCATATTTATTACAGGCTGATCCTGCGTGATGCTGAATTCAGAAAGGTCGGTATCGGTTTGGCCGGAAGGCATATCATCATAGGTAAAAGGCGCTTCGTTAAGGTCAGACGCGCCAATGCTTACACGCAGGTAGCTTACACCAATGCCTGTGGTAGTATTAAACAGGTCCTGCAGCAATGCTTGCTTGCTGGATGCACTAAGGCTATTGATCATTAGTACACTACCGCCCGTTAAGGTATAGCCAAAACCATCTACAGTTTGATAGGTTGACGTATCTACAACATCAATATTCTGGTAATTGTTAGCGGTAGCGCTAAAACCAAGTATGGTGTTTTGCAATGCAAGTTTGGTAGTGCCGGCATTGTTGGTCATCCAGAATTCTACTTCATTAGCAACAGGGTCGGTTGGGGTTACAGGAGGTGTTGGGGTTGTAGGAGTGCCATCATCGCCACCATCCGACGATGAGCAGTTAACCTGCATAAACAGTAATGCAGATAGACTTAAAACAGAAAACATTTTTTTCATTTGGGTAATTTAGATTGTTTTGGAAAGGGGTAAAAATAGAGTATTTCTAATATATATACGAAGTAAGTTGCCCTGTTTAACACGCCTAACCTACTTTTAACGTTTATTAAGCCCTTAATATTGTACGGTTGCGAAGCAAAGGCCGTGATTGGCAGGCTAAATGCCATAAAGAAGTTTCGCCTTTTCAATAGTTACACTACCCTCTTTAACCTCTAAAAAATAATCCAACTGCCATTTTTGGGTGCGTTTTGCCTGGGCGTTTTCGGTTACATCCCAGGGCGGATATACGCGTATGGCACGTTTGCCATCTTTACAATTAGTAGTGAAGACGCCCTTTGCAGCAAGTACTTTTTTAGGGAATACAAACTGGCCGTAATAATTATTTTTCTGCACGCTAATAACTACAAGGTCTATTGGGTCTAAAGCATTAAACGGCATTATTGGGCCGTTGCTTAAACGTTTCCAAAGTGTTACAAACTGGCCTGTTTTTGTAGGGGTAATTTTAGCTGACCTAAATACTATTTTAAGATTATTTAGCGTAAAAGTAAAGGCGCTGTAATCCTGGCTTTCTTTTTCTGCAACCAGAGTATCAAAAGTGTACCCTAATGTATCGTAAATAAGGGATTTTGTCTTAAAAGGTTCACTAAGCGCATTAATTTCCATGTAATGATACTATTATAAGCGGCTGTCTTTTTTAAGAAGGGCCGCCAGCTCTCCGGTAAGGCTTTTACGGGAATATTGCTGTAAGCCTATGGCATGCGATTGCAAGTTACCCTGTAGGTACTGCTCAAAATAACCCAAAAGAGCCTGTTTAAGGCGTTTCTTTTCAGAATAGTTTACCGATACACCGGTATTGGTCTGCTTAATAATATCGGCATAATCAGCGCCATGCGGGCCAATCGCAAGTATAGGCCTTTCAGACACCATATATTCAAACAATTTACCGGGTATAATGCATTTGGTTTCTTCCCTGTCAATCTCTACCAACAGCAATACCTGCGATTTACGCTGTTGCACCACCGCCTCGTTATGAGGTACATAGCCTAAATTATTTACATACAGGTTAAGCCCGAATTGGGTTATGCTATCCAGCACTTCGCGGCTTACCGCACCAATTAATTTAAGCCGGAAAGCCGACTTAAATGCTTCATTTTCAGAAATTAATTCGGATAATGATTCCCATAATATGGCTGGGTTACGCTCCGATAGAAACGACCCTATATGTGCCAGTGTAAATTTTTCGTCTAAAGGCTGTTTGGCAACCTTTTCTACATCATAACCGTTAGTTATTACGGCTATGGGTTTGGTGGTGATTGCTTCAAACTCGCGTTTGGTGGTAGGGCTGGTAACTAAAATGGTATCGGCTGTGGTAAGCACCTCTTTTTCAAGGTTTTTATGTTTTGCTGCCGCCGAAGCTGTAAGCTTTAGCTGCTTATGGTAGCCAATGGTTGTCCACGGGTCCCTAAAATCGGCTAGCCAGTTAATACCCAATTGCTTTTTAAGCCCAAGGCCAATTAGGTGCAGGCTATGTGGCGGCCCAGTGGTGATAACGGTATCAATATTGTTTTCTTTAATGTAACCTGAAAGGTAAGCAATTGAGGGCTTAACCCATAAAACACGTGCATCGGGGATAAACACATTACCCCTGACCCAAAGCATTAGCCGCTGTAAAATCGACTGCTTTTTTGTATTGGGTATAATACCCGAACTTATCTTTTTAGTATTGCCCTTAGAAAATGCCGAAGCCCATGCATACGGCTCAATAATCTTGTGCTTTATAATTTTTACCGAAGGGTTAACTTCTGCCAGCAGGCCGTTATCTAATAACGGGTAAGTAGGGTTTTCCGGTATATACACAACAGGCTCAATACCATGATCAGGCAGGTATTTAACAAACTTTAGCCAGCGCTGTACGCCGGGGCCACCTGCAGGCGGCCAGTAATATGTTATGATAAGAACCTTCATTAATTTAGATTTCAGATTGCTGGATTTAGATGTTCGCGGTTCAGACAGACTGAAAACTCTAAAGTGCTTTTTGAGGCTGATGATCGTTCTTTTTGGTCTCTGTATAAATACCAACCCCTAACAACACTAACATGGCTATAAAGCTTATTAGCGAAATTGTGCCCCCTGTTTGTACTACCTGCGGTTCAAACTTAAATACAATAGTGTGTTTGCCTGCCGGTATTTTTAAGCCCCTTAGCATGTAATTAGCTTCAAAATGTGGTGTAAGCTTATTATCAATATAGGCATTCCATCCGTCGCCATAATATACTTCAGAAAACACTGCAAGCCCTGCGTTCTTGTTGTTACTTGTGTATTTAAGGTAGTTAGGCTCGTATGAATCTAACTTAATGGTAGCGGTACTATCTACTGCAAAACTGGTTGCCGTAACCGCATCAGGAAATTTAGTTTTATTAACAACCGCTTCCTGCTTAAAGTTAAGCTTATCAAGGCCTTTCATTTCTTCATCGGCAGTAGTAACCGCTTTTACCCTGCTTACAAACCAGGCATTGCCGTTAGCCGTATTGTTAGGTATAGGCATTACTTCGCCTTTATCGTTACTTTGCAAAACATACTTAACGTTAAGCATGTTAAGCACACCAATATTCATAGGGCTTTTAAAGATCTGGTAATCAAAAAGCTGCTGTATCTTTTGAGGCTTAGCCGCATGGTACCCCCCTATCGACTTATGGAAATACGATGCCCTTGCACTGTTAAGGTGCCCATCAAAGTCAAACACACGGTAATGCGATGTATCTTGTAAAATCTGCTGGTCGGCCGGGGTAGCTTCAAACGGCATATCGGCTTCGCGTGCGCTAACAAAGTCGGTTTCGTTAACATACTTCCTGTCAATAAAGAAAAGATCGCCCACCATTAATATACCTACAATTACTACCGCCACAGTCTGCGATAATTTTTGCTTGTTATACAGGAACAATATGCCCGCCACAAGCGCTATAAAAATACCCGAACGCAACAGGTCATCGCTAAACATATCGCGCCTGTCTTCCCTTAGGGCTTCTATAAACGAATTACCTATCTGGCCTAATTGCTGTGCTAACCCTGCATCGCGCGGGCCGGCAAAGCTAAACGAGCCTTTAAACAGTTGTATCAGTAACAAAAAGCCAAGAGCCGCCGCCGCCGACTGCCACAACGATTTAAACTGCTTTTCTTTATCTGAATTAAAAAATGCAAATAACCCCATTATTGCCAGTACCGGTATGCACAGCTCTAATATAACCTGTATAGATGCCACAGCCCTAAACTTGTTATACATGGGTACATAGTTTATAAAGAAGTCGGTCAGTGCCGGGAAATATTTACCCCATGATAGCAATAGTGCCAGTACGGCACCTGCAAAAAAAGCATATTTAATTTTACGCTCTTCGGCAAACATGGCCAGTATAAACAAGAAGAACACCACTGCACCTATGTATGCCGGAGCAGCCACAATAGTCTGGTCGCCCCAATACGTTGGTAGTCCCTGCGCTACAAATTCCATTGCTTCCTGCGGGCTAAGGTAACGCCCCTGCTCTACCTCTACCGTTTGCAAAAACTCAACCACGTGCGAGTCCTGGCCCAGCTTTTCACTGCCTGTAGAGCCACCATAAAGTCGCGGTGCAATAATATCAAGGCTTTCGCCTACGCCATAACTGTACTCTGTAATGTACTCGTAGCTCATGGCATTGGTGTTATCTTTCTTAGTATCGTCTGGGTTAAAGGTTAGCTTGCTGTCGCTACGGGTACTAACCTTAGCATATTCGGCAGTAGCCATAAGGCTTGTAGCATTCATACCTATGGCTAATATACCCGCAATGGCAAACACCCCTGCGGTAAGGCCTAAATGCTTAAATTCTTTATTTTTAATGATCTCTATAACATAATAAATACCTATTACAAACAGCAGTATTATAAGGTAATACGTCATTTGTATGTGGTTGGCGTTAATCTCTAACGCCGTAGCAAACAGGGTTAGCAATCCGCCCACAATATACCTGCGCTGAAATACCAAAAGCACACCCGATATTACCAGTGGCATATATGCAATGGCATGGGCCTTTGCGTTATGCCCAACGCCCAGTATTATGATAAAATAGGTAGACAACCCGAATGCAAGCGCCCCAAAAAACGCTTTAAGCGGATCTATCTTCAATACCCTTAACAGCACAAAAAAGCTAAGAAAATATAGGAATAAATAATCAGCAGGGCGTGGCAAAAAGCGTATAAGGCGGTCTATTTGCTTAATGTAATTATGAGGGTAGTTGGCCCCTAACTGGTAGGTAGGCATACCGCCAAAAGCACTGTCGGTCCAGTAAGGCTCCTCGCCCCCTGTGGCCTTCCTAAAGTCGTTTTGTTCCTTGGCCATACCGGTGTACTGCACTATATCGCTCTGGTATATCTTTTTGCCCTGCAATACCGGGTAAAAGTAGATAAGGGATACAATAACAAATCCTAAAACGGCCAGAAAATACGGGTATAGCCTGTTGATATTTTTCATTTAAAAATGTTTTATTAGCCTTTATAAAAAACGCCGTGAAGATACTCAATTTCCCGTAATTGAAAACGCAGGCCTGTAATTTATGGTGCGCACCAAAATAAAAAATGCATCTTTTTTAAGATGCTTTTTACTTTTTAACAGGAGCAAGTTTAAGGCTTCGGCGTTTTTTAAACAACTCCCCGGGATAGGTAATCAGCATCCCTAATATACTATTGCACAATAATATTGCAAGCAACAATACATAAATAAGATGGCTTGAGTGATATCCGTACATTAGCTCATTAAACAAAAAATAACCTGCGAGGCAAAAACCTGTTAGGCATATTAAAAATAATAATGCTTTCATTAAGTAGTACTTTTTAAGTGGTGACTACAAATTTACCTAAGGTATTTTACCAAAAGTTTACAGGATTTTACAACATGCGTTATAATACATACCTGCACTGCTGCGCGTATTTTAAATTTAGTTTCTGACTAAAATATTTAAATTTTAAGTTTTATTTATGACTTACAACGCACCAAAAGCGGCACTTTTGCAGGGCAATGCGCAAAATTATGCCTATATTTGTAAGGTTAGCCAATTTTTAATCTAAATTTATAACGGTCATGAAAGAAGATTTAACGATATTTTATGCAGATGACGACCAGGACGATTTAGAGTTCTTTAAAGAAATTGTTGGCGAAATTGGCGAGCACTTTAACGTAGTTACCCAAACTAATGGCGAGGCATTGCTACAGGCTATAGAGAGCCCGCCGCCGCATCCTTACTTAGTATTCTTAGATATCAACATGCCCGGCATTACAGGGCTTGAAGTGCTGCAAAAACTACGCGAAACACCAAGGCACAAAGAGCTTCCTATAGTAATGTTCTCTACCTCAAACGATGAGGATATTATAGAAAAAAGCCGCCTGCTTGGGGCAAGTTTTTACATGCCTAAATCAAATATATTCAGTAACCTTAAAAAATCTATAGAGCATGCCCTTTCTATTAATTGGGCAAGCTTTAAATCATCGCAGGAAAATTTTCTTTTTACCATATAGTTAAACATTTCAATGAATAATACCGTATCTGCTCCCGCTTTTTTAGAAAAATTACGTTTAGCCACTACACAGTCGCACACTAACCTGGAAGCGCTTCCTGTTTCGGTTTCAATTATGAATCCTGCCGTTACTAATACCGAATATGCCTTATATCTTAACCTTATGCACGATGTGGTTAAAGATGCCGAAGAAAACATCTTTCCGCTGGTTCACAATACATTGCCGGAACTTGATGTACACCCTAAAGCCCAGTTTATTACAGCCGACCTTGCCACTTTAGGCTTTGCGCCGAAAGCTGATGATGTTAAACCGTTATCGGGCGAGTTAACCGATACATCGGTTGCTTTTGCATTAGGTGTAATGTATGTTATAGAGGGTTCGTCTCTTGGTGGGCGTGTAATCCTTAAAAATATAAACGGAGCATTGGGCCATAACGAAGATTGCGGCGCACGTTACTTTGCGGGCTATGGCGGGCAAACGGGCAGCCACTGGAAAAGTTTTCTCGGGCAGCTAATACAATATGAAAACAATACTAAAAGCGAAGATGAAATAATTGCCGGCGCAAACTATGCTTTTGATGCTATTAGCCGCCATTTTACAAAAACGTCTCACCAATAGTTTTTTATGAAGATTAAAGATATTGTAAACCGCGATATTGTAAACCTTACCAACTGCGAGCAGGAACCCATACACATACCGGGCAGCATACAGCCGCACGGTTTTTTGCTTGGCTTAAAACCAGGTTCACTTGCTATTGATTATTGCAGCGCCAATACGGCCGAATATATAAGCATGTTTCATTTGCAGCTGCTGGGCAATACTTTTGAAAGTATTTTTGGCTATAAAGCTAAAAAACTGCTGGAAGATTACATTAGCAACAATTTAATGCTATCCTCTTCCCTGCTTAAGCTTACACTCGCGGGGGTAGATTTTTTATGTACGGTTCATAATAATGGAACAACTTATATATTAGAAGCAGAGCCTGTAAGCCTTGATAGCAAACCCCTCAACGAGGTTTACGACCAAACATCGCAGTTTCTTGCATACATGCACGATACCCATACCCTTAAAGAGCTGTGCCAACTTGTTACCAAGGGCACACGCGATATTACGGGTTATGACAGAGTAATGGTATACCGCTTTGATAAAGATTATAACGGCGAGGTTTTTGCCGAAAGCTGCCGCGAAGACCTGGAGCCTTTCCTTGGGCTGCACTACCCGCATACTGATATACCACCACAGGCAAGGGAGCTATATATGCGCAATTTACTGCGCCTTATTACCGATATTAACTATACCCCGGTACCAATTTATACTTTAGATGATTCTGAAGATAAAAACCTGGACCTTAGCCTCTCGGTATTGCGAAGCACATCGCCCATACACGTGCAGTACCTGCACAACATGGGCGTAGGCGCTACACTAACCATATCGCTTATTTACAAAAAAAGGCTTTGGGGCCTTATTGCCTGCCATCACTATTCGCCTAAAAACCTTAGTCCGGAAGTTAGGCTGGCAGCACAATTACAGGGACATTTTATTACATCGCAAATAGACCTGAGGCAGGCCAGCGAAGAATACGAACTGGCGCGAAAAACCAACCTTGCCCTGGAGAGTATGAACAGCTATAGCCTTAACCGCGATGCCGATCTTCAAACACTTGTAGACAGCAGTAACATATTGCAACTTTGTAATGCAGCCGGGGTCTCTATTACCTTTAACGGACGGGTATATAAAAATGGACTAACACCAAGTGATGAAGAAATTAATCAGTTGGGCAGCTGGCTTTCAACATATAGTGGCAACAGCACGTTTACTACTGATAAACTGATAGACTTTTTACCTGAAGCTAAAGAGATGTGTACCAACACATCGGGTATTATATACCATTCTTTAGATATGGATAGTAACAACTGTATTATATGGTACAGGCCTGAAACCCAAACTGAGGTTAAATGGGCCGGCGACCCCACAAAGGCCATTATTAAAGATCAAAAAGGACTTTCGCCGAGGAATTCCTTTAAACTTTGGAAAGAATTACTGGAATGCATCAGCAAGCCGTGGCTACAGCCCGAATTAAATGCAGCGTCATCGTATGCTTATAATCTCCAAAGGCAGATAAACCTGCTTATTATTAGCCAGGAAGAGGAGCGCTATCGCAAGCTGAGCGAGCTATTGCGCCAAACTAATTCTGAACTGGAAAATATAAACTGGATAAGTACGCACGACTTGCAGGAGCCGCTTAGAAAAATACAGCTTATAGCATCAAGGATATTAGGTAAAGAAGAAGAAATGTCCAGCAACGTGCAGGATTCTATAAAAAGAATGAATGCATCAGCTAACCGTATGCAAACACTTTTGGTAGATATACTTAAATACACGCGCCTTAAACATACCGATGATTCTTTTGACAATGTAAACCTTGCCAAACTTTTAAAAGAGGTAGAACTGGATATGGCCGAGGCTATTGCCGAAAAAAATGCTGAAATAAACATAGACGAACTGCCGGATGTTTTTGGCATACCATTTTTATTAAAACAGCTGTTTTCTAATCTTATAGCCAATTCTATAAAGTATGTGGCACCGGGTAAAACCCCTCAGATAAAAATTACTAAAGAGCATAGTCTTGTACCTTTTAATGCCGATGATAACACCCTTTACCAGGTAATTTATGTGGCAGATAACGGTATAGGTTTTGAGCAGCATTTTTCGCAAAGCATATTCAATATCTTTACCAGGCTGCACTCATCGCCGGAATATAAAGGGTCGGGCGTTGGGCTGGCGCTTTGCAAAAAGATTATGCAAAACCATAACGGGCATATATCTGCCTCCAGCGAACTGGGCTCAGGTACAGTAATGAGCTTGTACTTTCCCGTAAAAAACTAATTACAAGCTTAATAAACATACAAAAGCCCCAAATTGGGGCTTTTTACATATCTAATTGTTAGCAATCTCAGAACCTAAGTCCCTCAGATGCTAAGCATCTAAGTTTAATCATTCATAGACTGAAGGAAATCTTCATTATTCCTGGTTTTCCTAAAGCGGTCGTTAATAAAGTCCATAGCCTCAACCGGGTTCATATCGGCAAGGTATTTCCTCATTATCCACATGCGCTGTATGGTTTTTTCGTCAAGTAACAGGTCATCACGCCTTGTGCTCGATGAAGTAAGGTCGATCGCAGGGAAAATACGCTTGTTGGCAATTTTCCTGTCCAGCTGAAGCTCCATATTACCTGTACCTTTAAATTCTTCAAAAATAACCTCGTCCATTTTAGAGCCGGTATCAGTAAGAGCCGTAGCAATAATACTAAGCGATCCGCCACCTTCAATATTACGGGCTGCACCAAAAAAGCGTTTCGGCTTTTGCAGTGCGTTAGCATCTACACCACCACTCAACACTTTACCCGATGCAGGCTGAACCGTATTGTAAGCCCTTGCCAAACGCGTAATAGAATCTAACAGGATAACCACATCGTGGCCGCACTCTACAAGGCGTTTAGCCTTTTCAAGCACTATGTTTGCCACTTTTACATGGCGGTCAGCCGGTTCATCAAAGGTAGAGGCAATAACCTCTCCCCTAACGCTGCGCTGCATATCCGTAACCTCTTCCGGGCGCTCATCAATCAGCAAAACAATAAGATAAACCTCCGGGTGGTTAGCCGCAATAGAGTTGGCTATATCCTTAAGCAACATTGTTTTACCTGTTTTAGGCTGCGCCACTATCATACCACGCTGGCCCTTGCCTATGGGCGAGAACAAATCGATGATCCTGGTAGAAATGGTGCTTTGCTTATCAGCAAGGTTAAATTTTTCTTCCGGGAAAAGCGGTGTAAGGTGCTCAAAAGAAACCCTGTCGCGTACAACCTGAGGGTCGTGGCCGTTAATTTTGTTAACCTTAACCAGTGGGAAATATTTTTCGCCTTCTTTAGGCGGGCGCACCACACCTTTTACGGTATCGCCTGTTTTAAGCCCAAACAAACGTATTTGCGAGTTAGACAGGTAAATATCATCGGGCGATGCTAAGTAATTATAATCAGATGAACGCAGGAAACCATAGCCATCGGGCATCATTTCCAGTACGCCTTCGCTCTCTATTATGCCATCAAATTCATAATCAGGCTCCCTGAAATTTTGTTTCTTTTGCTGTACAGGCTGCGCTGCACTTGCAGGGGAACTTTGTATGTTTTCTTTATTTGAAATAATAGGTGGGGTGTTTTGGCCGTTTTGTGCGCTTTGGCCGGCCTGGTTTTTTTTGTAGCTCGGGTGGTTAGGATTGTTGGCATTAGCCCTTTCAATCTGCGCCAAACGCTCTTCTTCACTAAGCTGGGGCCTTGTCCTTACAGGAGCAGCACCATCGGCTTGCTTAGGCTGCACTGCATCTTTTGCAGGTACAATTTTTCTCCTGTCATCCTTTTGCGGAGCTTTAATAGCTACCGGTTTAACAGCGGCAGGCTCTGTTTTATCGTCTGGAGTGGCAGGTGTATCTTCGGTTGGGGCGCTCTCTGTTACAGGACGCTCCTTTTTAAAATCGGTTTTTTTGGCAAATGGCTTTTCCTGCCTTGGCTGCCTTGCGGGTACAGGCTCTATAATGGCATGTACAGGCGCTTCTGCGGGCTTTTCTGTTTTTGCGGGTGCTTCGGGCATAGAGGCAATAATTTTAGCTTCTTCGGCTGCGCCTTTGCTCATACGCGCCCTTTTTGCTTTCTCAGGGGCTGCATCATCATTTACAGGTGCCGGTGCCTCTGCCGCTGCGGGAGCAGCTTCTTCAAAAAGTGGCTGTATTTTTGCCGGATTTGCCGCCTGGTGATCGAGTATCTGGTATACTAACTCGTCTTTTTTCAGGCCCCTGAACTTACTGATCTTTGCTTTTTTTGCAATTTCCTGAAGCTCAGGCAGCTTCATTTCTTTTAATTCAGAAATATCAAACATGTATAACTATTGGTTAATTAAATCGTAACTTAAAATGGGGTAAGGGTATTTGATTTTTTTGGGGATACCATACTTCGCAGAATGAAGTACTTGTGGTTTTGTACTGCAATATTACAAATTTATTTTTACTATGCAATAGTATTTTTTAAAAAGAAACCATATTTTTGTGCTGCAATTAAACGCTGCAATGATACAAAGAATACAAAGCATATATTTACTAATAGCCGTTATAGTAAGCGGCATACTGCCTATTTTTTTACCGTTATACACCTTAAGCAACGGTACAGAGGTAAGCTTTATGGATAATATTGCTTTTGTGGTGTTGTTTGTGTTTAGTGCAACGCTTTCTATCGTTACGATATTTAGTTATAAAAGAAGACAAAATCAGTTTGTTTTAAACAGGCTTAATATAATATTGAATTTAATTTTATTAGGATTATTTGTATACCAGTCGCTAAATTTACCCGGAGAGGATGAAATCTCAGAGAAGGGTATTGGGATGATTCTTCCTATCATTTCTATCGTTTTTTTAAGCCTTGCCAACAGGGCTGTTAAGAAGGATGAAGATCTCGTAAAATCTGCCGACCGACTTAGATAAACCTTTTAACTTAGTTTATTAGTGCGTTAAAAATCCGGACCTATAAGTCCGGATTTTTTTGTTATATACATCAAACCAATACAGCAGCGCTATCTTCCGGCTCCTCCCCTTTTATCAGGCTGGCAATGCTCCCTAATGTAATCTGGGCAATTTGAGATAGTGCCTCATCGGTAAAAAAGGCCTGATGTGCCGTTACCAATACATTAGGGAAACTCATTAGCCGCTGTATGGTATCATCTTCAATAATATCTTCCGAGAGATTCCTGAAAAATAATTTCTCTTCCTGCTCATATACATCTATACCTAAATGCCCTACTTTATGCTGCTTGAGGGCTTCAATAATATCGGCAGTACAAACAAGCCCGCCACGGCTGGTGTTTATCAGCGTTACACCATCCTTCATTAAAGCAAGAGTATCTTTATTTATAAGATAATGATTATCGGCAGTTAAGGGGCAATGCAGCGATATAATGTCCGATTGGCGCATTAACTCCTCCTGTGTGGTATAATTAACGCCAAGTTCTATAAGCTGAGCGTCTTCAAACAGGTCATACGCGATTACCCTGCACCCAAAACCAAGCATGATCTTACAAAAAGCCCTGCCTATTTTGCCTGTACCTATAACACCTACAGTTTTTTGATGCAGGTTAAACCCTAATAGCCCTGTTAAAGAAAAGTTTTGCTCGCGCACACGGTTATATGCTTTATGGGTCTTACGGTTAAGGGTTAAAAGCATTGCAACAGCGTGTTCGGCCACGGCTTCGGGAGAATACGCAGGCACCCTGCAAACGCGTATACCATACCTTTTTGCAGCATCAAGGTCTACATTATTAAACCCGGCACACCTAAGGGCTATAATTTTCACACCTTTTTGTGCAAGGGTGGCTATAACATCTGCGGTTAATTTATCATTAACAAATACACACACACCAATGGCATTATCAACCACATTTACAATATGCGGGCCCAAATGCGTTTCCAGATATTCTATCTCAATGCCTATATCTACATTGTATCTGTCAAAAAAAACCTTGTCATAAGGCTGTGCAGAAAACATAATAATTTTCATAATCTACTACTATAATTGTTAACTATTTGTAACTATTGTAATATACATCAAAAATAATAATGATACCACAAAGCAACCTTTTAAAATTTCGAGCATCTTTGTAGCATAACCACCTACCGCTATGACACAAAAAATACTACTATTACTACTCTGTCCATTCCTGCTTATAAGCTGTCAGGACGAGCTAAAATACGATTCTACCATACGCATAGCCTATCAGGGGCGTGTAACCGATGCTGCCGGAAACCCTATAGCCAACCTGCCCGTGGGCGTTTACATCTCTAAAGATGAAGATGCCAATGGCCTTAACTATCTTTTTGCTTATGACCATGATATGATAAGTTATACTACTACCGATGGCAATGGCGACTATAAAATGTTTTTTCCGCAGCCTAAAAACCAGGATAATATTGTATTGTTTATCAATCAGGATATACCGGGAATAGCTGTAAATGAGTCGTATTCTAAATTGGTTATCACTAATTTACGAACCGAAAACCTTACTGATTATAAAATTGATTTTGGTGTTACACAACTTTATGAGGTTGCCAACAGTACTACACTGCAAATTGATTTTACAAACACAAGCGGCCAATCGTTAACCAAGCTTAATACCATAGGTAAAGTAAGCGAAAGCGTTATAGATTACAACTTTAACCTCCCCCCTGTTGATGGCGTAAATGCATATATAATGACCAATTATAATGTGGGTAAAGATCAGACCGTTACATTAAAATACCAAACACGAAGCGGCAACGAGGCAGGAGTTCAGGTAGTTAGCAACCATGAGGTACAAATACCCATTGGCACAGAGCCTGTTATATACCAATTAAACTATTAAGCCATGAAATTATATACAATTTTACTGGCTTTGTGCCTACAATTTGGCTATGCCCAAACTACCGATAGCATTGCCAAACCTGTTGATAAATTTGCGTTTAACACCTTCCTAAAAGTATATTATACCTTTCCCGGCGCGAGTGGCGATAATGTACTCAGCAAGGGCAATGAGGGCAAATATGGCTTTGGTTTTGAAATGAACCTTATTAGTTATCGTAAATTTTACCTGGCCGGCAGTTATGAATTTTCAGGATATGACGTTACCAATGCAGCTCTTGCAGGAAATATAGAACATACCAATGTTAACAACTATTATGCACGGCTGTTATACCAAATTCCGATAGATAATAGGCGGTTTGCTGTGAGTCCGCTTATAACCGGCGGTGCCGTGATGATCCATCAAAAAACAGCAGGTAAAAGCTACGGCAAGCAACGTGGGGCGGCTTTTAGTGTAGGGACCGATATAGATTTTAAACTTACCGAAGCTTTAGGCTTATTTGGCAGGGCACGCTACGGTTTCCTGTATCCTGATGTTACAGCAAATGCAAAGGATGAAAAGTTTTTTAGCAACCTGAACCAGTTAAATTTTTCTTTGGGATTAAAGGTAGGTATCGATTAAAAATTATAAGGCTATGATGAAAAAATTATTTTACTTAATTTTAGTATTCTTGTTATTAACAGGTTGTGACGACCGCCTTGAATACAGCGGTACTAAAAAAATAGTGTTTGAAGGCCGCATAGTAGACGAAAACAATCTGCCGCTTAACAATATAGATGTCAGCGTTTATGTATCTAAAGAAGGCTCCGGCGGAGAATCTTCATTTATTTTTGGAGCACATTCTGATAGCGACGAAGATATTATAACGTACACAACTACAGACAGTAATGGTTATTACCGCATGATATTCCCTATGCCAAGGGATCAGGATAATATTGCTTTGTTTATTAATCGGGAAGTAGAAACAAGTACACATTACAATTCAAATTATTCTAATTCAATTATAACTGGTATCAAGCCCGAAAACATAACCGATTTTGACCTTAATTTTGGCGAGCAGAGAATCTTTAACCTTGATAACCAGACAGAACTGACGGTTACCGTCAACAATATCCCTTTGTATTATTACGGTTATATTGATATTGAATTAGCCGGATTGGTAAACGATGCAATATATGATTACAACCTCCCTGCGCATTTTAATTATGATACTACAGGGCCATATGATGATACATCGGCACATTATGTTTTTAAGGTAGCTAAAAATCAGGATATTGTATTTACCTACAACAATGGTATTGTAAATGGCATATCGTCTTACGCGCAAACTACCATCCACATTGGTAATGAACCTGTTAACTATATTATAGAATATTAGGCATGAAAAAAGCAGTATTTATTATAGTAGCCCTGTTTGTATTTGCAAATTTACAGGCTCAGGAAGAAGAAGAAGAACGGGTATATGACAGTACGTATATTGATAAGGTTAAGTATCAGCAGTTTGACGAAAGCTTTAGGGTATATTATATTTTTCCCGGAGCCGTGGGAGATAATGTGCTGGCAAAAGCTAATAAAGCTAAATTAGGGTTCGGGATGTCACTCAGCCTCATCACTGTCTACAATTTTTACCTTAATGCAGGTTTAGAATTTTCGCAATATGATGTAACCGATGCATCGCTGGCAGGCAATATAGACCATACCAATATTACCAATTATTTTGGCGAAATAATGTATAAGATACCGGTTTACAAGAAGATAACGGTAAATCCTAAAATAGGTATCGGTTATGCCGATGTGCGCCAAAAAACAGGATCTAAAAAATATGGTACGCAAAGCGGTACCTCTTATAACGCCGGTTTTAATGTAGATTATGCTGTTACAAAGTCGTTTATGGTGTTTGCAGGACTCAACTATTCACTATTAAAACCCGAGACCGAAACAAAAAGTGAATACAAATCATTTTACGGCACACTGCACCAGCTCAATATAGTGGTAGGTATCAAACTTTAGCCTTTTCGGGCAATTTCAATTACTTCAAGCGCCTGTATCTTATCGTTGTCTATCTCAAAACGCAGCATGGTTCGCACCTGCTGAAAGCCGTGTGTCCCGGCGGCACCGGGGTTCATGTGAAGTAAGTTGTATTTATTATCGTATTGAACTTTAAGTATATGCGAATGTCCGCAAATAAACAGCTTCGGCGGATTTAGCGCCAGTTCCTGCCGTACAGTAGGGTTGTATTTACCCGGATATCCGCCTATGTGGGTAATTAATACATCTACCCCTTCGCAAAAAAAGCGGTTATTTAGCGGAAACTCCTGCCTTGCCGATGCATCATCTATATTACCGTAAACGGCACGCAACGGCTTTTCTTTCTTAATAGCATCGGTAACACCCAGATTACCAATATCTCCCGCATGCCAAACCTCATCGGCCAGGCACACATATTTCATTATAGTATCGTCAATATGGCTGTGAGTATCAGAAAGAAGGAGGATTTTTTTCAATTTACTGTTATAAAGTTTTAATGTTGTAAAGTTACAAAGTTAAATTCCGTAATAAAAATATAGCTATTCGTTAATGGGGAGTTTCTTACTTTACAACGTTCAACTTTACTACTTTCCAACTTAAATAAGTATCTTTGCACTTTAAATTATTACAACAGTTTTGAGGTACTTTATAGCGTTTGCATACAATGGTAAAAACTACTGTGGGTGGCAGTATCAGCCGCACAGCCCATCGGTACAGGAAACTTTAAACAAGGCCCTAACTACCCTGCTTCGCACTCCAATAGATGTTGTTGGCGCAGGCCGTACCGATACCGGTGTGCATGCCCGCCAAATGTATGCCCACTTTGACATTGATACCGAAATTAACAACACCGCGCTTACCCAAAAACTCAACTCATTTTTACCCAAAGACATTGTGGTATACGGCTTTATACCGCTGCACGATGATGCCCATGCCCGTTTTGATGCCACCAGCCGAACCTACGAATACCACATACACACCTACAAAGATGCCTTTGATAACGAGGGCAGCTGGTACCATTTTCACCCGCTGGATGTAGCGCGTATGAACGAAGCCGCACAGGTGCTTTTGCAATCCACTGATTTTAAGTGCTTTTCTAAAGCCCATACCGACGTACGTACCTACAACTGCAAGATCACCCAGGCACAGTGGGAACTGCACGGCAACAAGCTGGTATTTACCATAACTGCCGATCGTTTTTTACGCAACATGGTACGCGCCATTGTGGGAACCCTTGTAAATGTGGGCATTGGCAAGATAACTGTTGATGATGTACGAACCATTATAGAAAGCCGCGACCGGGGCCATGCCGGAGCATCGGTACCTGCACACGGGCTGTACCTTACTAAGGTAATTTATCCGTACCTTTAAGCCATTAAATTATATGAAAGCCACTACAAACACTCCACATAAAACCTCGTCACTAACAAAACTGATGCGGTTTGCAAAAGCCTACCGCGCTCGTTTTGCGTGGGTTATAATATTCTCTATAGCATTATCTATATTTGCTGCGGCACGCCCCTACCTGCTAAAACAGTCGGTAGACATGTACCTTATAAAAAAAGACCACTCAGGCCTGTTATATTACATTGGCCTTATGGGTATTATGCTCATTTTAGAGGTTGCAGCGCAATTTTATTTTGTGTACTGGGCCAACTGGCTCGGGCAGGATATTGTAAAAGATATCCGCGAAAAATTGTTTGCACACATCAGCAGTTTCAGGATGAAATTCTTTGATAACGAAGCAGTTGGCCGTCTTGTAACCCGTACCGTATTTGATATTGAGAGCATCTCTAAGATATTCAGCCAGGGATTATTTATGATAATAAGCGACATGCTAAAAATGCTGGTTATCCTTATCGTTATGTTTGTAATGAACTGGAAACTAACCATTATCGTAATGCTTGCCATGCCTTTACTGGTAATTGCCACGCGCATCTTCCAAAAGAAAATGAAAGGCGCTTTTGAGGAGGTACGTACCCAGGTTGCCAACCTTAATACCTTTGTGCAGGAGCGCGTTACAGGCATGAAGATCGTTCAGCTCTTTAACCGTGAGGATATTGAGTACGAAAAGTTTAAGGTAATCAACAAAAAACACAACGATGCCTGGCAAAAAAACATCCTGTACAACTCCATCTTCTTCCCCATTGCCGATATAATCTCCTCTCTTACAATGGGTTTCGTAATCTGGTATGCGGGTATCAGCATCTTAAACCTCGACCCTATAACCAGGCCCGGCGACATGTTTGCCTATATCATGTTCATTCCCATGCTATTCAACCCGCTAAGGCAGATAGCCGATAAATTCAACGAAATGCAAATGGGTATCGTAGCGTCTGACAGGGTTTTTGAGCTGCTGGATATGCAGGGTAACACCCAGAAGAACGGCACTACCGAGGCATGGCACTTTAAGGGAGAGCTTGACTTTAAAGATGTTAGGTTCAGCTATATAGAAAACGAAGAAGTTATAAAAGGCATATCGCTTAAAATTGATGCCGGCCAAACCATAGCCATTGTAGGCGCTACGGGAGCCGGTAAAAGCACGATAATTAACCTGTTAAACCGCTTTTACGAGATCAACAGCGGCAGTGTAACAATAGACGGCACTAATATAGACGATTTTAGCCTCCACAGCCTTCGCAGGCAGATAGCCATTGTACTGCAAGATGTGTTCTTATTTGCCGATACTATCCTGAATAACATCACTTTAAATGATGCTGCCATTACACGCGAAGACGTAGTAAAGGCCTCTAAAGCCATTGGCGTACACGACTTTATCATGAGCCTGCCGGGCGGTTATGACTATAACGTTAAGGAACGTGGCGTAATGCTGTCATCAGGGCAGCGCCAGTTAATAGCGTTTTTAAGGGCGTATGTAAGCAACCCAAGCATCCTTATTTTAGATGAAGCAACCTCATCCATAGATACTTACAGTGAAGAACTGATACGCAACGCCACCGATGCCGTTACCAAAAACAGGACCTCAATAGTTATTGCCCACAGGCTGGCTACCATTGTAAACGCTGATAAGATCATTGTGATGGACAAAGGTAAAATTGTAGAAGAAGGCACCCACTATGAGCTTATAAACCGCGAACAGGGGTACTACAAAAATTTATACTACTCGCAGTTTGCAGTGGAGACTGAAAAGTAGTTTTTCGACCCAAAAAGGGCTTAATATTTCACTTTTGGATTTTAAGTTGCTTTAAACAGGCCTATTTTACGACCATATTTTACAGGAATAAACTTACAAATAGCCTAATATTTCACTTTTGGATTCTGAGATTGGTATTTTAGAATTTAGATTGTCGGAATTTTAGACTAAGTCCGATAAATCAAAAAAAGAGGTTTCGTTTTAAACAGAGACCTCTTTTTTGACAAACTATCGTATATTGATAAACTATGGTTTGATTACTATTTAATAAGACTACTGGATTTAGGATGGCAAATTTAAGTATCGTAATAGGAATTCGATATGCTCATTTAAATTATGAGTACTTAAACAATTTTTTTGTTCAGCTAACCTTCTATGACTCTCAAGTGTTCTAAAATAGCCCTTTAAATTTTCAAGGTGACTTCCATAAGAGAATGCTATATCATCACAGGTATTCAACATAAAATATCCATCTTTACTTGAACCAATCCTATTATTTCTCTTTAGAGGAGTAATAAGCCAATTTTTTATATTGCTGTCAGAATATTCGTCTTGGGATATTCCCATTTGACGTAGCTTTCTGATAATTATTTCTGTTTTCATAGGATTTCTATATGAACTTGCAGATTCATCAAGGATAGCAAGGATAGTATTTCTCAAACCCAATAAATCACGGACAAATCCATGAGTAGTATCACTTCTATGTCCTTTAGCTAAAATCCATATTTTCTTATCACTTATTTCATTACTCTCATTAGAATCGTCATCTATAAAATCTACAACTTCATCCCTATTAGTTGAAAATAAGTGGAGTACTTTATTATCTGTAAAAATATTATTTTCAGATTCCCATGGATTTATAAACTCATTACACTTTGAAAAATAATTGTATTTAACTGATAATATAGCCGAATGGACTGTCCTATCTATCATCTTTAAAAGTTCCAACGATGTTCTATCATAATACATTCCCAATTCTCTTCTTATTTTTTCATATAAAAAACCTTGCAGGTTATCGAATTCTTCATTAATACTTTCATCTTCTAAATCGTCAAGACTCTCGATAACAAAGCCTTCTGTTTGATGATATATTCTATCTGTCAGTATTAAAGCCGTATCATTAAATATTGCTTGACTATCATCAACAATTACGTTAGATATGTCAAACAAAGTATTCAAGTGTATCTGAAAATTATTCCTATATCTCTTAATACGGTAATCATTTGTCAAGTGCACATCACTAAATGTATTTCTTGCTTCTAAAATAATATTTTCCATAATTAAGCGACTTTAGTGATTTTGTACATTTGTGTAGGTTTAATTTCCACATTAATATCGCATAATGTAAATACGTGATTCTGTCTATATTCATGATTTTCATCTAGAACAATTGGCTGAGATATCTGAAATTCGTAGGAGAGATTATTATGAGCAATTAATTCTTCGTAGAAAGTTACAGCATTTTTATGTTTTACCCATCTATTTTTTACACCACCAATCATTAATATTTCACCTCCGACATCTAAAAGCTGTCCAGCTCTTGAAAGAAACTGTTTTGTTTCCCCATATCCCCCTACTCCAAAATCATAGGGATTACAGAAAATTAATTTGGTAAATGTCCTGCCTAAATCCTCAGAATTAATAAAATCGTACATAGAATCTAGGTAATGACATTGAGAATTTTCACTATATTCTTCAAGTTCTCTAAAATGCGGTAAATTGTTATTAACGGCATCAGTCAAATAACATGCCGGCAGAAACTTTTTACCAAAGCAGCCCCGACCAGCCCCAAACTCTATAGAAAACACCTGATCATTTGGAAAATTTACAAATTCTACAATTTCGTTATTAAATATATCTAATATAGCCATATATATTTGCTTAGGGGTTAACAAAGATATTAAAATTAAATTATTATAATTTATCAACGTGCATGTGCCGAAAACATTTCCCTAATTCTAAATAAATCCTTATTTTCGTACACTCAAATATTAAAGCAAATTATATACTAATGAAATACGATATTATTGTTTTAGGCAGTGGCCCGGGCGGTTATGTAACAGCCATAAGGGCTTCTCAATTAGGTTTTAAAGTAGCCATTGTAGAAAAAGAAAGCCTTGGCGGCATATGCCTTAACTGGGGTTGCATCCCTACTAAAGCGCTTTTAAAAAGTGCCCAGGTTTTTGATTACCTTAAACATGCATCTGATTACGGATTAACAATAAACGAGTTTGATAAGGATTTTGGCGCTGTAATTGCCCGTAGCCGTGGCGTTGCCGAGGGTATGAGCAAAGGTGTTCAGTTTCTTATGAAAAAAAATAAGATCGAGGTTATTTTTGGTACCGGTAAAGTTAAGCCGGGCAAAAAAATGGACGTAACCGATAAAGACGGTAACGTAACCGAACTTAGCGCCGATAACATTATTATTGCTACAGGTGCACGCTCACGCGAGCTGCCTAACCTGCCACAGGACGGTAAAAAAGTAATTGGCTACCGCCAGGCTATGGTGTTGCCGGAACAGCCTAAAAGTATGATCGTTGTAGGCTCAGGCGCTATTGGCGTAGAGTTTGCACATTTTTACAACTCTATGGGTACGCAGGTAACTATTGTTGAGTTTATGCCTAACGTGGTACCGGTAGAAGACGAAGATATCTCGAAACAATTTGAGCGTTCGCTTAAAAAATCGGGTATTACGGTTATGACCAATGCTTCGGTTGAAAAAGTTGACACCAGCGGCAATGGCGTTAAAGCTACCGTTAAAACGGCTAAAGGCGAAGAGATCATCGAAGCTGATATCGTTCTTTCTGCTGTGGGTATCAAATCGAACATCGAAAATATTGGATTGGAAGAAGTGGGTATCGCTACCGACAGGGATAAGATACTTGTAAATTCGTACTACCAAACGAACATACCGGGTTACTACGCTATTGGCGATGTGGTTCCGGGCCAGGCGCTTGCACACGTTGCTTCGGCCGAGGGTATCCTTTGTGTAGAAAAACTTGCAGGCCTTCATGTAGAGCCGCTTGATTACGGTAACATACCGGGCTGTACGTATGCTACTCCGGAAATTGCTTCGGTAGGCCTTACTGAGAAAGCTGCTAAAGAAAAAGGTTACGAAATTAAAGTGGGTAAATTCCCTTTCAGTGCATCGGGTAAAGCAAAAGCATCGGGTAATTCTGATGGTTTTGTAAAAGTTATCTTTGATGCTAAATACGGCGAATGGTTAGGCTGCCACATGATTGGCGCCGGCGTTACCGATATGATTGCCGAGGCTGTTGTTGCCCGCAGGTTAGAGACTACCGGCCACGAGATCATTAAGTCGGTTCACCCTCACCCTACCATGAGCGAGGCCATTATGGAAGCTGCTGCTGCCGCTTATGATGAAGTGATTCACATCTAAGATTTCAGAATTTAGATTCTGACTCAAACATACAGATCCGTCCAAGCAATTTGGGCGGATTTTTTTATATAGGTAATTCACAAATAAAAATCCTACATTTTCGTTATGGTAATAACCAACCAAGTACCATAAATGAAATTAACGCTACAATACTTTGTAATCTTATTTATGTGCTGCAATAGCCTCTTTGCGCAAACATCGGCCATAATTAAAGACAAAACCACTAATCAGCCTGTACCCTATGTAAACATTTGGGTTGATGGTAAAAACATTGGAACTACTGCAAATGAAAACGGCAGCTTTAACCTCCCTGCCCTTGCCGATGATGCTATGCTGGTCTTATCTGCCATTGGATACGAAACGCTTCAGGTTAGTGCCTTAAACCTGCCACAGTATATATTGCTGTCGCCGGCTGCAATAGAGCTTCAGGAAGTGGTTATTGGCAAAAAAAATAATATAGAGGCATGCACCGGCAAGTTTAGCCAAGCTGATATATACCGCTATTTTGCCTGTTGAGAACGCCCCTGGATGATAGCCAAGCTGTTTAAATATGAAGATTCATATGAGAAAACACCCTATTTAAAAACCATACGTTTTGCCACACGAAACGAAATACGCAATGCTGTTTTAAACATAAGGCTATACACGCCTGATGCCGAAGGGAAACCCGGAGCTGTTTTATACAGCCAGAATATTTTATGCACTGCAAAAAAAGGTGCAGGCATTACCGAAGCCGACCTTTCTAAACTTAACATTGCAATGCCAAAGGAGGGCTTGTATGTTGTTTTTGAATGGCTTATAATTGGTAAGAACGTACACAAATTTAATTTTAAAGCCGATGTTAACAAGCCCGGCAAAATAGAAAAGAGAATTGCCTATGAGCCTGCCATTGGTATGGTATACGATAATAAAGCCCCAGCTATATACGGGTATTCATCCGGCAATTGGGCCGATACTAAAATTGAGATCACTACCATTGCTGCTGAACTGGTTTTGAGTAATTAAATCACTAAACACTTCCCATATTAATGTTATAGCGCATACGTTGCCCATAACTTTAGCGTAACTTTAGTTTTACAAAACCAAAGCATTATGAGTAAACTAAAGAAAAAAGCTAAAAAAGGCAGCAAGAAAAAGAACAAGCTGGGGGTAAAAAACTCGCTTGTAAATAATATAAACGCCCGCAAGCGCAAGGGTAAAGCGCGTTCTAAGAAAAAGTCGAAAATATCCGACAAAGCCTACGACAAAATGCAGGACAACTGGGGCAAGAAGAAGAAAAAGAAGTCGGGTAAAAAGAAAACTGCCAAGAAAAAAGCAGGTAAAAAATCCGGCAAAAAAGGCGGTAAGAAGAAATCTAAATCAAAGAAAAAGAAATAGTAAAAGATCACCATTCCTGGTGATCTTTTACGCTACACAGTCTTTAAAGCCGCAATAAGCAGATCGATATCTTCATTAGTATTGTAATGGCTGAACGATATACGAAGCGACGGTTTTTTAATATCGGCTTCGGGTAAAATTTCTTTCAACACGTGCGATGGCTTAATGCTCCCGCTCTGGCAGGCACTCCCGCGCGATACTGCGATGCCCTGCATATCAAGGTGAAACAATATCATGGCGGTTTTATCTTCCGGCAAAGGCAGTAAAACGTTGGTTATATTGTAAAAAAGTTCGCTGCCGTTACCATCTTCGGGTAAACCATTTACTTTAAATCCGGTAAAGTGTATGCTCAGTTGCTCTAACAAATAGCTTTTAATGGCTGATATGTGCTCCCTCTCAGTTTCAAGGTTTTGGTACGATAATTCTAAAGCCTTTGCCATACCGGCAATCTGGTGGATCGCTTCGGTACCGCCACGCAGGCCTTTTTCCTGTTCACCGCCATAAATCATCGGCTTTAAGCCGATATTTTTTCTTATATAAATAAACCCGACACCCTTAGGCCCGTGAAATTTATGGGCGCTTGCCACTAAAAAATCTACCGGAAGGTTTTGAAGGTCAAACTCCGTTTTACCTATAGATTGTACTGTATCGGTATGAAAAAGCGCCTTGTACTGTCGGCATAAGCTACCTGTTTTTAGCAAGTCTAAAACCACCCCCGTTTCGTTATTAACATGGATAAGGCTTACCAGTGTAGGGATATTTTCGGCAAGCAGGGCTTCAAGCTGTGTAAGATCGGGCTGGCCTCCGGGTAACAGGTCAAGATAGGTTACATTAATGCCAAATTCGGCTGCAACTTCGGGCACGCTGTTTAAAACCGAATGGTGCTCTACCCTGCTGGTAATAATGCGCTGCACGCCTAAATCTCTAACCGCACCACGAATTACAAGATTATTAGACTCTGTACCGCCCGACGTGAAAATAATTTCGCGTGCTTCGGCGTTTATAAGGTGGGCAATGGTTTTGCGTGACGTTTCCAGCACTACTTTTGCGCTTCGGCCATAGCTGTGCGTGCTCGATGGGTTACCGTATACATCGGCCATAACCTGCACCATTGCCGCGATAACATCGGGGTGCATAGCTGTGGTAGAGGCGTTGTCTAAATAAGCTTTTTTCATTGAGGCAAAATTACTCAAAAATGTATTGCCAAACTATTTTTGGGCGCGCTGTGGCAAAAGCTTTCATGAACCAACTAAAAAATAGTATTTTTGTTTAAAATTATGCACTTATGAAAAAGATTTTTGGCTTTGTACTTGCCATTATAGCATTAAGCACCCTTTCGGGCTGTGATGATGGCGAAATGAGCTTTAAAACATTCGATTTTGATAACGACCAAAACCCTACGGCCTGCGGCGATGATGTGCTTTATAAAATTGTAGGCACCGAGGTTTTAATCCTGCAATTTGACCGTAACACCCTCCTGCCCAATGTAGAAACCAACGGCACACCACGCGTAGTTACCTTTAGCGGCTCTACAAACAGCATTACCTACAGGAATTACAGCGGCGAAGTAGCCAACGATGTTATATGTACCCAGTTTGCCCCCTCTACCCCTGTTGTAATTGACCAATGGGAAGGCCAGGGAACCATATCGGTTTTAACAACCCGGATAACCAGTGGCGGTGTTGTGAGCTTTCAGCATACCATTAGGCTTACTGATGTTACTTTTACTAAAGACGGCGAAGAGATACGCATACAGGATAATGCATTTGGAAGCGTAACCACTACCCGCGGCTTTGATTTTGATTTTGAAGATGAGGATACGGGCAACCCTGTGCAAACCCAAAACTGCGACGGCAGGGTATTTACTGCAAAAGCAGATGAAGCATTAGTATTAGAGTTTCCGTCAGCAGCATTTTCTACAACCGTAGGTACAGCTACAATTAATATTGAAGATAATCTTGACATTTACGATATTAACCTAAGGGTATTTAGCGGTACTATTGCCAACCCAAACAACCCGCAAAACACGCGTATATGCAACCCGAGTATAGATGCGCCGGAGCAAACGCAACGCTGGCAGGCACAGGATGGCACCATAAGGATTGTTACTACCCTAAGCGGCGGTTTTTATAATTACGACATTTATTTAGTAAATGCCATATTTTACAACCAGGCAACGGGTAGCTTAGAGAATTTTCAACCGGATGACAATACTACCGAACCGGGTGTGTATTACTTTGGGCAATATTCGGTAGCGCAATAACCAAATATATAAATATACAAAAGCCTGAAAATTACTGCTAATTTTCAGGCTTTTGGTTATAAACAGGCTAACAAAGAGTTGTGGAAAAATTAGAAAATGAAGCTGTAAAATGGACTGTTTGCGATGAATGCAAAGGTGTAGGCACAAAACGCCGTAAACTCAGCAAAAAAGTGCGGCTTAACTACCAGATAGCGCTCGATCTGTTTGAAAAATCAAATGCCGAAGGTACAGCTCCCGTGCGGCCTAAAGGCTCTTCTTATGTCTGCCCTAATTGCGGCGGATCGGGGCTTGTAACAACCACCTCTAACACGCTACCTTATAACGAAAATTATCCGCACGTTGCCATTATTGGTGGCGGCATTGGCGGTGTAGCACTAGCTGTGGCCTGCCTGCACCGTGGCATACCCTTTACCCTTTACGAGCGCGATAGCAATTTTAATGCCCGTTCGCAGGGCTACGGGCTAACCTTGCAACAAGCCAGTAAAGCAATACAAGGCCTGGGCATTTTTACTTTAAACGATGGTGTGGTTTCTACAAGGCATGTGGTTCATACTACCGATGGGACTATTATTGGCGAATGGGGCAACCGTAAATGGATACAGGAGGAGGCTAAAGGCCCCGCCAAACGGTCTAACATACATATTGCGCGGCAGGCATTGCGGGCGGCTCTGTTGAAGCAGTTGGGCGGGCACGACAAGATACTATGGAACCATCAGCTAACTGATTATAAAGCGGTTGATGGCGGCGGCATTCAGCTTAGCTTTAGTGTAAATGGCGAAGTAGTAAATGCTAAAGCCGACCTTGTTGTTGGAGCAGATGGCATCCGTAGTTCGGTAAGGAGGCTCCTTATAGGTGAAGACGCTGCACCGTTGCGCTACCTCGACTGCATTGTTATACTGGGTATTTGCCCGTTAAGCGCGCTTAAGGGTATCGAAAGTCCGCTATTGGATTCCGCCACGGTATTTCAAACCGCAAACGGCAACGAGCGTATTTATATGATGCCCTATACGGCCGATGCTATAATGTGGCAACTCAGTTTCCCCATGTCCGAAGAGGATGCTAAGGCGCTAAGTGCTTTGGGGCAACAAGCCCTTAAAGAAGAGGCGTGTAAAAGAACCCAATGGCACCACCCTATCCCACAGATAATGGCTGCCACGCCACAGGCTAATATATCCGGTTACCCGGTGTACGACAGGGAAATGCTCACGGCAAATTTACTGGCAAACGCCGGTAGTGCCACCTTAATAGGCGATGCCGCCCACCCCATGAGTCCGTTTAAAGGCCAGGGAGCCAACCAGGCGCTGCTGGATGCCATTGCACTGGCACGCGCTATCTCTAAAGAATGCAGAACCCCGCAATGGAAAGAAAACGGGCTAAGAGCCACTGTACTGACCGAATTTGAAGCAGCTATGTTAGAGCGCAGTGCTGTTAAAGTAAAAGATTCGGCGGCTGCGGCACAGTTCCTTCATTCAGAAATTGTGCTGCATGAAAGTAATTCGCCAAGGGGCAGGTGTGGGAAGTAGGCATATTGCCGATTTCAAACTATAGAATTTAAAATTATGGTTTCTACTGATTTTAAAAGCTTAACTCTGAAAAATTACCTTGCCTAATGGCATTTACAAAATCATCATAGGTGTTAATTGTAGGACCTGATAAGTAATATACATGAAGTAATGTAACTTTATTATCTATAATTTCAGAAAATGCGAAATAAGTTCCTAAAGACCTTCCGCCCTGTCTGTACACCACGCTGCAATAGTTAGCATTGCGAACTGTAAATAATAATTGTCTCGGAGGTAAATGAGCATTGCTCACAACATCAGTTTCCCTAAATTTTTTACCGGGGTTTGCAATTCTAAAATTGCTATACCTCTTTTTTAGTGCTTTTTTTAGAACTTTTGGAATTGATGACTTTTTATAGAAGGTTAAAATATAGCCGTGGTTTGGCCGCGGAGTATAGTTGTAAATAATTAATTTTTCTAAAGCCGGTAAAGAGTCTAAATTCTTTTTTTTCTGTGCAAAAAGTGCTGTAGATATAAAGAAAAGGAATAAGTATTTCATACTTGGCTTAGTATTTTAACTTTTAAAAGTAATTTTCTGTATTATTAAATCTTTCATAGTGATTATTTCACCATAAAATGATGTGTCATTTATGATTTCAGTTATTTCTTTCACTAAAACATTAATTCTTTCTTGTGAAAAATTAAATTCATATCTATTAGGATTACCTTTTGCCTTATAATCATTTAGAATTATGTCTCTATATTTTAAAGATATATTATTCAGATGATTTAAAAAAACTTTATTTTTATTAATGATATCAGCATATAAAACTTGCAATTCTTTTTCAATAAAATTTATATAATTAATTGAATACCCATGCTTTAATCTGAATTGAGAATTAATTTGATAAAATGACATACTATCCTGATAACCTGAACATTTTGCATTCAAACAAAAACAATCATTAAAGTTTACATCTACACCAATATCTTTTAAAAAAATTGTTTGAAATACACATCCCGAAATTGTACTGATGAGACAAAATGAAGTCAATTGTATATCATTAACCATGTCTGTAAATTTTACTGAAGGAATAATTTTAACACCACCACCCCACTTGAATGTAGAAATTGCATTAGAATGAAAATTTGCAAAAAAACTTTCGAACTCATAGTTATTATAATATTCAATTTGAATGATATCAATACATAAATGACCGAACTCATGCCATAGTAATCTTTGTAAATCCGTCTGAAAATCCATTGCAATTTTTCGGATAAAAATAATCAATTATAATATATTATTATTTAGGCTACATTCCTAAATGTTAAAGCCATGCGTTCTAAAAATTGGATTTTTTTGGACTTAGCAACCATTATCAAAATCCATATTTAAAACTTTTCAGTAATACCTTATCTTTGCGCATAAGACCGCCTGCCTATAGAGCAGGCGGTCTTGATTACTCTTAAAGGATAAGTTAATGAACAACCTTCTCGAAACCCCCATAGAATACCTAAAAGGTGTGGGTCCGGCGCGCGGTGAGCAGCTCCGGAAAGAGTTGGGCATTTTTAAATATGCCGATTTGCTAAACCTTTTTCCTAACCGATATATAGACCGTACCCGCTATTACCGCATTAACGAGCTGACGAATAGCGGTGCAGAGGTTCAGGTGGTGGGCAAGGTTATCAATATTAAAACCGTTGGCGACAAGCGCACCCGCCTGGTGGCCACTTTTACCGATGGTACGGGCGAGATGGAACTGGTGTGGTTTCAGGGGCAGAAATGGATACGGGAAAACCTTAAGCTTAACGTGCCTTATGTGATATTTGGTAAGGCAACCGCCTTTAATGGACTGTTTAACATGGCGCACCCCGAAATGGAGCCCCTTGCCGAACACGAGGCCAGCCTGCGCAGCGCAATGCAGCCCATTTACCCAAGCACCGAGAAGCTTACGCAGCGCGGCATTACCAACAAAGTGGTTAACAAAATGATGCAGCAGCTCTTTACCGAGACACAGGCCCTGTTTACCGACAGCCTCCCTGCATCTATTATAAATGAGTTGCAGCTGATACCTAAAAATGCAGCGTTGTTTAACATACACTTTCCTAAAAGTCAGGAGTTGCTGGCAAAGGCGCAATTCAGGTTAAAGTTTGAGGAGCTGTTCTTTATTCAGCTACAGCTTATTACAAAAAATCTGGTACGCAAGCACAAAATAAAAGGGCATCCTTTTGGTAACGTGGGCGAGTATTTTACTACGTTTTACAACAACCACCTTCCGTTTGACCTGACAGGCGCGCAAAAACGCGTGCTTAAAGAAATACGTAACGACATGGGCCAGGCTGCCCAAATGAACCGCCTGCTGCAGGGCGATGTGGGTTCGGGTAAAACCATTGTGGCGCTCATGAGTATGCTGTTGGCACTGGATAACGGCTTTCAGGCATGCCTAATGGCCCCTACCGAGATCTTGGCAAACCAACATTTTATCGGGTTGAGCGAACTTGCCGCCCCACTGGGCATCAATATAAAAATACTTACAGGCTCTACCAAAACATCCGAACGCCGCATTATTCATGAAGCATTAGAGGATGGCAGCCTGCACATCATCATCGGCACCCATGCCTTGTTAGAAGATAAAGTACAATTCAAAAATTTAGGGCTGGCAATAATCGATGAGCAGCACCGCTTTGGCGTAGAGCAGCGCAGCAAACTTTGGCAAAAAAACGAGATTCCGCCGCACGTGTTGGTCATGACAGCCACCCCTATTCCGCGTACGCTGGCCATGAGCCTGTATGGCGACCTGGACGTGTCGGTAATCGATGAGCTTCCGCCGGGGCGTAAGCCTATCCAAACGGTTCATAGGTTCGACAGCAACCGCTTAAAGGTGTGGAAATTCCTTAAAGATGAAATTGCCAAAGGCAGACAGATCTATATCGTATACCCATTGATACAGGAAAGCGAAAAAATGGATTACAAAGACCTTATGGACGGCTATGAGAGTATTTCGCGTGATTTTCCGCTGCCGCAATACAGCGTTAGCATTGTTCACGGGCAAATGAAGCCCGCCGACAAGGACAGCGAAATGGCGCGGTTTTCGGCAGGTAAAACCAATATTATGGTAGCCACTACGGTTATAGAGGTAGGCGTTAACGTACCCAATGCCAGCGTTATGGTTATAGAAAGTGCCGAGCGTTTTGGGCTTTCGCAATTGCACCAGCTCAGGGGTCGTGTGGGCCGGGGTGCCGACCAGTCTTACTGTATTTTAATGACGGGCCAAAAACTTAGCAACGACAGCAAACTGCGTATGGAAACTATGGTGCGCACTAACGATGGCTTTGAAATTGCCGAGGTAGACCTTAAACTGCGCGGCCCCGGCGATATTATGGGCAAGCAGCAAAGCGGCGTACTTAACCTGCAAATTGCCGATATTGTTAAAGATAAAGAAATACTTTTAATTGCGCGCGAACAAGCCATTAAACTCCTTAAGGATGACGCGCCTATGGCGCGGCCGGAGCATGCTGCCCTTAGGCATGCTTATATAGAAATGACCAAGAAAAAGAACATCTGGAATTATATTAGTTAGTCGAAAGTCGTAATGTCAAAAGTCATAAAGTCGTAACGCTTAAAGATTATCAATAACTATCGGGATGAGTTACGCGCTTTTATCGGTAAACTGTATAATTCTCAAAATAAGCATGTTAATTTTAAAAATAATTTAAAATGATTGTTTGCCGTGTGCGGGATTTTGCTTTCTTTGCCGCACAATAATCCTTTTAAGATATTTAAAAACAATTACTTATGAAAAAGCTAAAGATGCTTCTTGTTGTTGCTATGGTTGCGGTTGCTTTACCTGGTTTTGCCCAAAGAAAAAAAGTAGCCGTGGTTACTTTTTATGCTGAGAAGCAGGTAGACCTTGCCGATGTCGGCCTTGATGCCGTAACGGTTGCTGCCGACCTGATGAACGACCCTACGTTTAACCTTCAGCCGTTATTAAAAGAATACCACGATAAATTTTTTAATGAATACGCTAAAAAATTCCCTTTTGATTTAGTACCCGAAGCTACTGTAACAGGTAATGCCGCTTACCAAAGCTTTATGCCCGAATATACTGCCGGTTATACTGCCAGCAGTTTTGAGGTTATAGAGGGCTACAAGCCCCTTGACCATAACAATGGCAAGAAGAATGAAGAGGGCATGGAAAAGATATTTAATGATGTAGACGGTATTATGTTTGTTTACGTAAAGTTTGCACTTAACAAAGGTTTTGGCGTCGGCGGCACTGCAACCACTAAAATGCAGGCTTATACCAATATTGTGGTGTACAACAAAAAAGGCGATAAGGTATTTACCATTAACGAGCATGCCAACTCTAAAAAAACCGGTGTTATGGTGGGCGGTGTACCGGTTATGAAGGCTGAAAAGATATTGCCAATGTGCCAGAGCGCTTTAACCGAGCTTATGGAAGATCTTGATAAAAGGATTCAGAAAATAATAGATAAGGCCGGTAAAAAGCTGTAATTATGTAATACATACAGAAAATGCTGCACATGGTGCAGCATTTTTTATTTAGTAATAGTAAAGTTGGTGTATGCTATTTTGTAAGGTGTGTGTTGTTTTGCTTAAGCAGCCTCAATAGTATAGAGGCTAAAATTAGTATCATTTTCTAACACGAGCCCGGTTGCGGTATCGCTAATACATTGCGACAACTGCCTGTTAAGAGTTCTGTTTTTTTTAGATACCTTTCGGTTAAGGCGCAAACTTACCAATATGTAAGTGGTAAATTGTTTAACCTTTGTTACGTGTTTCCGCAGATCTTCAGATACCCCTGTGTCCTGGCGCGTACAAATAATTTTTGCATTGCCATTGCCCACAGTTGTTGCTGCATTTTCCCAAAAAGATCTTGGTACTTCCTGCCCTTCTGTAATTTTTAGATTGCTTTCCCCTGGCAATTCTAAAACAATAAAGTAATGGTGTTTCATATAATATTCGATTTGTAAATATTTACGTGAATATAGGATTACGAGTTTTAAGAAATTATAACATTAAGAAAATTTTAACAAGTGATACACTATTAATAATTTGTAACGTCTTATTTATTAGAAGAAATATAATTTTTATAACATTAAGTTTAAGATTATCTATGTAATTTAACATTATGAAAATAGCAACCTATAATGTAAATGGTGTAAACGGCAGGCTGAATGTGCTGCTTAGATGGCTGGCAGAAGCCAAACCTGATGTTGTTTGTCTGCAGGAACTAAAGGCTCCGCAGGAAAAATTTCCCATAGAGGCAATAAACGCCGCGGGATATAATGCCATTTGGCACGGACAAAAGCAATGGAATGGCGTTGCCATCCTGTCTAAATATGATATTGAAGAGGTGGGCCGCGGCCTGCCCGGCGACCCTGATGATGTACAAAGCCGGTACATAGAAGCCATGGTTAACAACATACTGGTGTGCTGCCTGTACCTGCCCAACGGCAACCCTGCGCCCGGCCCCAAGCTGGAATACAAGCTGAAATGGTTTGCCAGGCTTACCGCCCGTGCGGCACAACTGCTGGAGTTTAACATACCCGTGGTTATGGTGGGCGATTATAATGTTATGCCAACCGAACTGGACGTTTATAAGCCCCAACGCTGGGTAAACGATGCCCTTTTTAGGCCCGAAGTGCGGGAGGCTTTTCATAACCTTGTAGCCCAGGGGTGGACGGATGCTATACGAAAGCTGTACCCTACCGAAACGATTTACACTTTTTGGGATTATTTTAGGAACGCATACGGCCGCAACGCCGGGCTGCGCATAGATCATTTTCTACTCTCGCCCAAACTTGCCTCACGCCTTACCGCCGCAGGGGTAGACCGCGAAGTGCGCGGCTGGGAAAAAACCAGCGACCACGCCCCGGTATGGATTGAAGTTGGGGAGTAGCATGTAATTCTTAAACAATAAACAACAATATTGTTATGCTGAGCCTGTAGAAGCGCGGCAATATTTTTTAAAATAAAGTTAACCCTCGCGCTTCGGCAACTGTACTTGTGCAAGATTTTAGCCTAATAAACCCCTGTTTTTGGTCGGGATAAATTTTGTAAATTAGCCTTCCCAACAACGCGAAAAAAAATGCTATCGTATAATCCCAAAGAGTGGTTTTCGTTTATTTTCAGGTTCCATAAAGGCGATACGTTCAGGAAGCTAATCCCTTTAATGGCGGGAATTGGCGTGTATTCTGCGGTGGTTGCTTTCCTGGAAATTGAGTACTGGCAACTGGCCGATACCAGCCACATTAAAAACACTACGGTTATGCATACCATGCTGGGGTTTGTAATATCGCTGTTGCTGGTTTTTCGCACCAACACCGCTTACGACCGCTGGTGGGAGGGCCGCCGCATGTGGGGCTCGCTCGTTAACAACAGCCGAAACCTGGCCATAAAGCTTGCTGTAATGCTTAAAGATAAAGAAGATAAAGAAGATAAAGACTTCTTTAAGAGGATGATACCCACGTATGCTTCAGTGCTTAACCTGCACCTAAAGAACGCCGACATTAGCCATGAACTCTTTGATGATGCTACCCTCTCACCCGCCCATTACAACCATAAGCCAAACATGGTAGCCAAGGCCATTACGGGCAGGGTAAACGACCTATACATTGGTGGCAAACTAACTGGCGACCAATTAATTATACTCAACGCAGAGGTACTTAGCCTTACCGATATCTGCGGCGCCTGCGAGCGTATCAAGAACACTCCAATACCCTATTCTTACAGTGCCTTCATCAAGAAATTCATTTTCTTTTATGTGATGACACTGCCTTTTGGATATGTGTTTCAGTTGGGATATTTTGTAGTCCCTGTGGTGGTTTTTATATTTTATGTACTTGCAAGCCTGGAGCTTATAGCCGAGGAAATTGAAGACCCTTTTGGCACCGATGCTAACGACCTTCCGCTAGAGAAGATATCAGAAAACATTAAAAGAAATGTTGAAGAACTGCTTCAATAAACATTAATTAATATCAAATTAACAACATTAGGCTTCAAAATCAATAATTTTACGTGTAAAAAAAAATTATGAGTACCGATAAAAAACCATCAGAAGGCACCACCAGCGCCGATGACAACGTTAATAATAACATTTACATAGACAAAGACGGTAACGTTACACGCAAAGACGACCGCGACCGCAACGACAGCACCACCGATTGGGATGCTGAACAAAGCCGTACAGGCAGGCATAAATAAACGATCCTCTGCAATTTAACCGCTTTAAAAACGTTATTAACCTCACAAATACTACAGTTCTTGTAAATACTGGCAGAATTTTTGTTACTTTGTTTTTATCTTACAGGATTACATGAAGAAAATTTTTCTTATATCGTTGTTTTTATTGTCGCTTAGCACTTACGCTCAGGTAGATACGCATTCGGGTGGCATAGCTATACCCAAGGCAAAGGCTAATACAACCATTACGCCTTCTACCACAACTGTGAGTCCGGATAGCCCTTTTTCAGCTAAGCCAAAGGAAAAAAGCGACTTTAACCTCCCTAAATTTAGTGTAGGTGAAAAGAAAAGCGAATTTAGTATGTTTCAGGAAGAGAAATACGTAAACCGAAGTAGCGAATTTGCTGAGAGAGCGGCTGTTAAGCCTGAAGGCGAATCGAATGAAGCATATAGGGGTAATCAGAGTTTTGGAGAAGTACGTACTAAATCACAATACATACAGGTTATGGCACGCGATTTTGGTGCCGAAGATGGCGACCGCATCAAAGTCATGGTTAACGACAGGGTAGTTATTGCCGAAGTCACCCTCATCAACAGCTTTAAAGGTATTCAGATAACCTTAGATCCGGGTTTTAATAAAGTTGATTTTGAGGCACTTAATCAGGGTACATCTGGCCCAAATACGGCTGAGTTCAGGGTATATGACGATAAGCAGGGCCTCATTTCTAATAACCAATGGAACCTCGCCACAGGCTTTAAAGCTACTGTAATGGTTATTAAAGAATAATTATATTATCTTTTTTACAGATATCTACAGCAGTCCATATAAAATAACAAAGCCCCTGAAATTCAGGGGCTTTGTTATTTTATATGGTAAAGAAATTACTCTTTATTAGCAAGCTTTTTCTCTGTCCTTTTTTCTTTAATAAGCTCTATAGCGCCTCCGGTTACCCAGTACATTACAAACGGTACTAAAAACATCATTAACCAAAAACCTATTGAGATGATCGTTAAAAAAGCTAAAAAGCCTAAGTATTGAGAAAATTCCATGTCTGTGTTTATTTTTAATGCACCAAATATAGTGTGAATATTTTATTTAAGCAACGGGTATACGCTAAAATTCATACAAAATTAAATACGAAATCATTTTCTTTACCCTTCATTTATGCTTATTTTTGGCTGGCTTTAAAAACTGCCTGCACACAGCCAGGCTTTTACGGGGCTGTTAACCTTAATAAACATTACAACCATAAACATTTTAAAAAATGGAGTACAGGATTGAAAAAGACACCATGGGTGAAGTTAAAGTACCTGCAGAGAAATACTGGGGTGCACAAACCGAGCGTTCCCGCAATAACTTTAAAATTGGCCCTGTAGGCTCTATGCCTAAAGAAATTATAGAGGGCTTCGCATACCTTAAAAAAGCCGCTGCTTATGCCAATCACGACCTGGGTGTGCTTAGCGTAGAAAAACGCGATGCCATTGCACAGGTGTGCGAAGAGATATTACAAGGCAAACTGGACGACCAGTTCCCTTTAGTTATCTGGCAAACAGGGTCGGGCACACAAAGTAACATGAACGTTAACGAGGTGGTGGCTAACCGCGCCCAGGTAATTGCCGGCTTTAAAATAGGCGAAGGCGAACCGGTTCTTAAAGCTAACGATGATGTTAACAAATCGCAATCATCTAACGATACCTACCCTACCGGTATGCACATTGCTGCTTACAAAGCTGTGGTAGAGGTTACTATACCGGGTGTAGAAAAACTTAGAGATACGCTTAAGGCAAAATCGGAAGAGTTTATGAATGTGGTAAAAATAGGCCGTACCCACCTTATGGATGCTACTCCCCTAACCCTTGGGCAGGAGCTTTCCGGCTACGTGGCGCAGCTTACTTATGGCATTAAAGCGGTTAAAAATACACTGGCGCATTTATCTGAACTTGCCCTTGGCGGAACTGCCGTGGGTACCGGACTTAACACGCCTGATGGTTATGATGTTAAGGTAGCCGAATACATTGCTAAATTTACAGGATTGCCATTTGTAACGGCTCCCAATAAATTTGAGGCACTTGCCTCTCACGATGCTATTGTAGAGGCACACGGTGCGCTTAAACAACTTGCAGTTTCTCTAAATAAAATTGCTAACGATGTGCGTATGCTGGCTTCGGGTCCGCGTTCTGGTATTGGAGAGATCATCATACCTGAAAATGAGCCGGGATCGTCTATTATGCCGGGTAAAGTTAACCCTACACAATGTGAAGCGCTTACTATGGTTTGCGCGCAGGTTATGGGCAACGACGTTGCCATTAGCGTAGGCGGTATGCAGGGCCATTACGAGCTTAACGTGTTTAAACCGGTTATGGCGGCCAACTTCTTAAAGTCGGCACGTTTATTGGGCGATGCATGTATATCTTTTGATGAGCATTGCGCACAGGGTATTGAGCCTAACTACACCCGTATTAAAGAATTGGTAGACAACTCTTTAATGCTTGTAACGGCGCTTAACACCAAAATTGGCTATTACAAAGCTGCCGAAATTGCCCAGACAGCCCACAAAAACGGAACTACCCTTAAAGATGAGGCGGTACGTTTAGGCTATGTAACCCCGGAAGATTTTGATGCATGGGTTAAACCCGAAGATATGGTGGGTTCTTTAAAATAGTTCCTACCCAAAAATTATAACAGAGGCCTGCACGAGTAATTGTGCAGGTTTTTTTTAACTCCGGAGGAGTGCCATATTTATAGTAAAATATTTTCGGCATTTTTTATGAGCTTCGGAGTAGCGGCATATAATTCTTTTTTTCTTTGCCACGAATTACACCAATTTCACAAATTTTGAAACTAATTAGATTGGTGAAAATTTGTGTAATTCGTGGCTAAAATAAAAATTATCTTTGTACTATGAATATTATAGTAAAACCCGCCACTACCCAGCACCTGCCTGCTATTTTAGATATTATGAATTTTAATATCTTAAACAGTACCGCCGTATATGATTACAGCACAAAAACACTGCCCGATATGCAGCAATGGTTTGCCGATAAACAGGCTGCCAACTTGCCGGTTATTGTTGCCGAAAAGGATGATGTTCTTGTAGGCTACGCAAGCTACGGTACTTTTAGGGTAAAGGAAGGTTATAAATATACAGTAGAGCATTCGGTATATGTAGAGCCCTCGCACACAGGTAAAGGTATTGGCAACATATTATTAGCAGAGTTAATTTCTCTTGCCAAGCAGCAAGGCCTGCACTGCATGGTGGGCTGCATAGATGCTGATAACGCAGGCAGCATTGCCTTCCATAAAAAGTTTGGTTTTACAGATGGCGGAATCTTAAGGCAGTCGGGTTATAAATTTGACCGTTGGCTGGATTTGCAATTTATGCAGCTTATACTTAAGTAAGCTGCGAGGGCGCAACGCCAAACGCCTTTTTAAAAGCAAACGAAAAATGCGACAGGTTTTCAAAACCTACCTCTAAATACACATCCGATGGTTTTTTGCCTTTCTCAATAAGAGAACGGGCTTCCTCCAGGCGTTTTTGTTGCAGCCATTTGTTAGGCGTAGTGCTGAAAATCTTCTCAAAATCGCGTTTAAACGTGCTAAGGCTCCTACCCGTAAGGTAGGCAAACCGGTTTAAGTCGACATTAAAATGAAAGTTGCGAACCATAAAGGTTTTCAGGTCAATTTTACCAGGATCGTTAAAGTCGAACAAAACGTTAGCCAGTTGTGGCTGTGTTTCTAAAAGTAAAAGTGCAATTTCCTGTACTTTTATGTCCAGCAGTTTTTCGCTGGGCTTATCTTCGGTATTAATGTAGGCTATAAGCGATTCGGCATAGCTTTTATACAGCGGGTTTGGCTCAAGGCCAATAACCGACTGAAATTGAGATTTTTCATCGGTATATTTATAATTCTCTTTTAGTTTTAACAACGTTTGCGTATCAAGCATTACCGAAAGCGATTTGTATTCGCTACCCTGCTCTACAGGTTGTTTGATAAACTTTGCCAGCCTGTTCTTTACATAAAAAGCAAAATCGCCCGCTTTAAGGATATACACGGTATGCCCAACATTAATTTGCAGGCTGCCAGATTCTATATACGTAAAAATATGCTCAGGGATAAAGTTTTCGCTCTCCCTGCTAATTGTAGTATAACAGGAATAGATAACACCGCTATTTCTAAATATGTTTCCCATAAGTATAAAAAACACAGGCACTGGGGTGCCCGTGCCATGATTATCGGTTTAAATAAGACTTTGTAAACTCAGAATTAAAAAAGTCGCCTGCATTGTCCACATGATCAGTACTAAGGCTTACCGGGAGCCATTCTTCTTTTTCTTTTGCCCTTAAATCGTCCATATTCCCAAGCATTTTTATAGCTTCACTACCCAGCACTAAATGCACCGGCGGGTTAGGATGTGCAGTCAGGTTTACCATTACCTGCGCTGCTTTATCAGGGTCGCCTACGGCTACAAAAGTCCCGCCTTTAAAGAAATCTGCCCTGCTGTTTACCAGGCTGTATTCTTCTATTGTAGGAGCGTAGGTCATGCTATCACCGGCCCAGTCGGTCCTGAAACCTCCCGGCTCTACCGATGTTACCCAGATACCCAACTCTTTAACCTCCTGCGCAAGCGACTCTGTAAACCCGCTTACGCCAAATTTAGCCGCCTGGTATATACTTACGCCTGCGGTACCCATCCTGCCGCCAATTGAGCTTACCTGTAAGATCCTACCGCTTTTTTGTTTACGCATGTAAGGCAAAACGGCACGGGTAACTTCTATAACCGCATACAGGTTAGTTTCCAGCTGGCTGCGCACCTGCTCATCAGTGTAAGCCTCTGCGGCTCCGGTTATACCAAAGCCGGCATTATTAACCAATACATCAATCTTACCAAAATGGGCAACTGTTTCGGCAACGGCATCATGCACACGTGCATAATCGGTAACATCAAGTTGTACCGGCAGCAGCCTATCGCCGTATTTTGCTGCTAAATCATCTAACTGGCTAATGTTACGCGCCGTAGCGGCCACTTTATCTCCCGATTCTAATACCGCTACCGTAAGGCTGCGGCCCAATCCTCTTGAACTTCCTGTTATAAACCAAACTTTTTGCATAATATAATTGTTTTACTATTATAGTACAAAGTTCGGGTAATACAGAGGTAGGCATTTTGTTGGAACGTTCAAACTTACTTTGTTGTAACGTTCAGGTTTATTTTTTTTCGAGACGGGATAAAATATCGTTCATCATATCTACCTGAACTTTCTGAATTTCGATAAGCGATTGCTCCTGGTGTAGTATAAGGTGGTCTATCTTTTCATGGAGCATGCGTATCTCCAGTTCCGACTTTAAATTCACCATATAATCGTTTTGAGCTTTGTCGCGGTCTTTTTCGCCCTGGCGGTTCTGGCTCATCATAATCACGGGAGCCTGTAACGCCGCTACGCACGATAGTATAAGATTGAGCAAGATAAAAGGATACGGATCCCAGCCCTTATTAGCCAGCAACAAAATATTAACGGCTATCCAACCCAATAAAAAGGTGACAAAGATGATAATGAACGTCCAGCTGCCACCAAAAGAGGCAACCTTATCGGCTACACGTTGCCCAAAGGTAGCGTTAGCCAAGTCATCATCGTCATCAGGATTGTCCGATATTAGTGTCTTATCCTTAAGCGCCTGAACCACCTTGGTTTCCATCTCATCCAGCTGGCCCAGTTCCTGCTGCAAAAAGTCGGCTATATATTTTTCGCGGTACTCGTTAAGTTCGGTCATTGCCAGGCTGCAGGTATCATCAAAATCCGGATGGTCTTTTTTAATGACGTCAACTATAGGTTTGCGTACCAGGCTGGCATCCACCTTTTCGCGCTGTGGGAATTCTTTTCCCGAAATATCACTCGTAAATTTCATTTAATCTATTGTATTCAAGACTAAAACCAGTCTTTCTTTTTAAAATAAAACACCATGCAAATAATGGTAACCAGCATGACACCCCACACTATATAATAACCGTGCTCTGTATGCAGTTCGGGCATATTATCAAAGTTCATACCGTACACCCCCACTATAAAGGTAAGCGGCATAAAAATAACCGAAAAGATGGTTAGGGTTTTCATGATCTGGTTCATCCTTTGGCTTTGCGCCGAATAATGAAAATTGGACGCACTGTCTAAAGAGGTAAGGTCGTAATCTATCTGGTCCTGAAGTTCAAGGCATTTTTGGTGCAGGCGGGCAAAATAGGTATGGGTGCTTTTATTAATGGTTTCGTATTCCTCATCTTCTTTAGCGCTTTTAAGGTTATATAAAGCTTCGCGCAAGGGCGTTATGGCACGCTTTAAAAAGATAAGGTTGTCTTTTGTTTTTTCTACCTCGCTTATAAAATTGCGGCGCGTAGCCGATTTCGATTCGTCACTTAACAGCTCTATTTTGCCCTCATACTTTTCTATGGTTATGAAAAAATTCTCCATAATGGCATCCAGCATAAGGTACAGCAGGAAATCATTTTTCTTTTTACGAACAATGCCCGTACCGGTACGGATACGCCCACGGATGTGCTCAAAATAGTCGCTCTTTTTTTCCTGGAATGATACAATTACTTCATCCTTCAGCAAAAAGCTAACCTGTTCAGTCTTAATGTTACCGTTTTCTTCTTCAGGCAGTATCGATTTTACACTAAAGAACAGCACGTCGCCCAGCTCTTCAATACGCGTGCGGCGCGATACGTTGAGTATATCGCCCACCACTAAGCTGTCTATCTTAAAAAGGTCGCCTATTTGCTTAACCAATTCAATATCATGAAGCCCATGCACATTAAGCCACTTGGTATCATCTATTTGCAGTTCGTCCTTACATTCCTTAACCACACGGTCTAACGATACGTTCTTGTATTCTTCATACCCATCTTCATTAAAAACAAAAAGCTGCATTTCTACAGGCTCTGTCTTATACTCCCCGGTATATTCAAAATAGTTGGGCTGTACCTTGCGTACTTTTCTGTATTCTATCCTTTTCACTAAAAAGCAAATTTGTATCCTATAAATATAGGAGTTTTTTAAAAACGCTTCTTATTTTTACAAAAAGTTTAAATATGCCTATCCTTATAACCAATATAAAAGAATTACTTCAAATCCGCGAAAGCGGAATAACCAAACTGAGTGGTGCCGAGATGGCGCAACTGCCCCTGATTAACAATGCCTGGCTGCATTTAGATGGCGACATTATTAAAGGCTTTGGCACAATGGATACCTGCCCCACCCTGCCCAATGCACAGCTGATTGACGCTACAGGCAAAACCGTGCTCCCTGCCTGGTGCGACAGCCATACCCATATTGTGTATGCCGGCAACCGGGAGCAGGAGTTTGTAGACCGCATTAACGGCCTAAGCTATGAGGAAATTGCCAACCGTGGCGGCGGCATTTTAAATTCGGCTAAAAAGCTGAATGAAACTACCGAAGACGATTTGTTTGCACAATCTAAATTACGGCTGGAAGAAGTCATGCAGCAGGGTACGGGTGCTGTTGAGATAAAATCGGGCTACGGGCTAACCGTTGATGGCGAGCTTAAAATGCTGCGTGTTATCAAACGCCTGCGCGAGGCCTACCCTATTGCTATTAAGGCTACATTTTTGGGGGCGCATGCCTTTCCTAAAGAATTTAAGGAAGACCATTCTGGTTATATCGATTTAATTGTGAATGAAATGCTTCCGGCTATAGCCGAAGAAAAGCTGGCCGATTATATTGATGCCTTTTGCGAAACGGGATATTTCTCGGTAGCAGAAACCGAGCGTATTATGGATGCCGGCAAAAAGTACGGCCTGCGTGCTAAAATTCACGTGAACCAGTTTACCGCCATTGATGGTATTGCCGCCTGCGTTAAGCACGACGCCCTGAGTGTAGACCACCTTGAAATTGTGACTGATGAAGATATTGAAGCTTTAAAGAACAGTAATACCATGCCGGTGGCCTTACCTACCTGCTCCTTTTTTATTAGTATCCCTTACACACCCGCACGCAAAATGCTGGATGCGGGATTGCCGCTTGCCTTGGCAACCGACTTTAACCCCGGCACCACACCAAGCGGCAACATGAACCTTGTTGTTGCAACGGCCTGCATTAAAATGAAAATGACTCCCGAAGAAGCCATTAATGCCGCCACCCTAAACGGTGCTTATGCCATGAGGTTAAGTAACAGCCACGGCAGTATCACTGTAGGTAAAAGTGCTAGCATTATCATTACCAAACCACTTACCTCCTACTATCAGTTGCCGTATGCCTTTGGAAGTAACTTAATAGATACGGTTATTATTGAGGGGCAGATAATTTAGTTATTATGCTTTCTGCAATGCGCTGTACCATTCGCGGTGTACATCAAAACCGCCGTCGCGAAGAAATAAATAGGCATGGTCTACAAGTGTTAGGAAGTCCTGAGCAGTGAAATCGCTAAAGTTGTCCTGTACCCGTCCGCCTCCCTGAAAGTAGGTAAAGGTAATATTGCCACTTACATCGGCTGCAATGGTGGCGGGTATGTTGCCAAAGTTAAGCCATACGGTAAGGCTTTTGCCATCGTTACCATAAGTGTAAATAAAGTCGATTCCCGCTGTATCGCATTTGGCCTGCAGGGCATCTTTGTACTTATCAAAACCTTTATCTGTTATAAGGCCGCTTAATGTTTCGTTGCTCATATTTTAGTTTTTTGATACCGAGATCTCGGCATACACTGGCAGGTGGTCGCTTGGATACCTGCAATTTTTAGAATCGCTTAAAACGGCATATTTGTTTACAGTTATTCCTTTACTGGCTGTAAAGATATAATCGATACGCTTTGTAACCGGCTTATTAAATTCAAAATTGTTGAAAGTGCCATCCGGCCCGAAAACCTGTTTTGCAATGGCTTTGCTATCTTTTAATTGCGATGCTATAAGCTTAATGCTCTCGCTGTCATCTTCTAAATTAAAATCGCCGGTAAGTACAAACGGCAGGTTTTGTTTGTTAAGTTCCTTTATTTTGGCGATTATAAGTTTTGCACTTTCTACACGGGCAACATCGCCTATATGGTCAAAATGGGTATTAAAAACCCATAGCTTTTGTTTGGTAGTTTTGTCTTCAAACAGGCCGTAGGTGCACACCCTGTTACAGGCGGCATCCCAGCCTCTGGAGACTTTATCGGGAGTTTGCGAAAGCCAGAACGTTGACTGCTGCACAACTTTATACTTTTTATCATTATAAAAAATAGCCGAATATTCGCCTTGGTTTTTGCCATCATCCCGGCCAACACCTATATAGCTGTAGTGTGCAAATGTACTGTCTAAGTAGTGTACCTGTTGCGGTAATGCTTCCTGCACGCCCATAAAATCGGGTTCGTAAAACAGTACCTGCTGTGCCAGCCAGGCCTTACGGTTGTTCCATTGGTTATCGCCGTCGGTTGTAGTTTCCAATCTTAGGTTGTAACTCATTAACTTAATATTTTGCGCAACAGCTGCTATACCTGTTGAAAGCGTAAAAGCGAGTATCAGTAATTTTTTCATATTGAGATATTTTGTGAAGTAGGCAGGTAGCCCAAAGCCGCCAGCTCGCTTTCTGTGTTAACAGGTATGAGCTGTGCGTTTTTTAGCAAAAGGTTTTTGTTGCTTATAGACAGCACATCGCGGTAGTAATGGTCGGTTACAATAATACCTTTATTTGCCGATAGTGTTATTAAAAACTCCTTTATCTTTTCTTTAAATAACGGCTCTACCATAGAGAATGGCTCATCGAGCATCAGGAACGAATGGTTTAAATTGCCCACAAGCAGCAGCTCTAAATAGCGTAATTCGCCCATAGAAAGCTTTCCTACCTGCGTATTGGTCATTTTGTGGATGCCATCGGCATAAAATATTTTGTCCTGTAAATCGCCTTTAAAGTATAGCGGAATGACATCCCTGACCTTTAATGCCTTAGGAATAAACGGATCCTGCGGCAGGTAGCCAATTATTTGCTTTGGGATAATGTGCTTTGCCGCTACATAAACATCGTTAAATTGTATCCTGACGCTATCAGCCTTTTCTGTACCGAATAGTATCTTTAACAACGTAGACTTACCCGAACCGTTACTGCCAAAAATACTCAATATATCACTCGTAGTACAGCGCAGGCCGGCATTATCAAGCACTACCTTGCCTTTAAACGATTTGGTAAGTTGTGTTATGGTAAGGGTATTCATTTAAAAGCTCAGGATTAAAATAAGCAACGGTATGGCCATGATTGCGTTGAGGGCAAAAACCATAAAGGCAAGCCTGGTTTTGGTGTAACCCAGGTTGTAATAAAAATAATAATGCTGCCTGTAAAATGTGTAGTACGCCAAAAGCCCCATGCAGGGGCCAAAAGTACACAACGCGATAGGGAACCAATGCAGCCCAGATATTGCCAATACACCGGATGCCGGCACACTAACGGCGTTAATGGTAAAGTAGTAATTCCAGAACGCTTTAGGAATCACTATTCCTTATCCTTTTTATGAACCAGTAGTTTGTCTACAATTTTGCTGGAAGCTTTTTCAGGAAAGGCATCATTACCTGTAACCAGTACTCCTTTAACTCCCGATGTAGACTCTATGCCGTATACGGTAGCCTCGTCATCCGGGTTGCTGTCGCCTTCGTAAAAGTAAAGGTGGGTAATTTCAAATTCGTCGTGGCTAAATTTACCCGAATGGTACGCCAGCCAGTTTTCCTGTATGTTGAAATCTTCGGTGTAGCCTTTTTCCCTTAGTTCGTCGATTGCTTTTATAACAGTAGCGTAGTGGTAAACAATGCTCATTGGTATGGTTTATTTGGTTAAACCCAAATTTAATAAAAAAACGCCGGTTAGTACCAGCGTTTTTTATTTTGTTTAGAAGCTTCTGACTTCCTTGAATTGTTTTTCTTTTGGTTGCCTCCCTGTCCGGTTTTGGGCTGCTTGTTCCTTAAATCCGGCTTTTGGCCTTCTTTTTCGGCATCTTCGCCCATTCCGTAAGGGTAAGGGTGTCCTTCTATAACCTTTATCTGCATACGGATAAGCTTCTCTATATCTTTAAGATAAGGTTTCTCATCTTTAGCACAAAATGATATGGCTAAACCACTATTACCGGCACGGCCTGTACGGCCAATACGGTGAACGTAGGTTTCAGGAATATTCGGTAAGTCAAAGTTTATAACAAACGGCAGGCTTTCAATATCAATACCACGGGCAGCAATATCAGTAGCAACCAGTACGGGTATTTCTTTATTTTTAAAAGCCTCCAGCACGCGCTGCCTTGAGTTCTGTGATTTATCACCGTGAATGGCACCACTTTCTACACCGTTCTTTTTAAGGGCCTTAACTACATTATCGGCTCCGTGTTTGGTACGGGTAAACACCAATACATTATCCAGGTTTTCGTTGCGGATAAGGTGGTACAAGAGCTTGCGCTTATCGCCTTTATCTACAAAATATACCTGTTGTTTAACTTTTTCCGCCGTAGATGATATCGGCGCAACCGAAACATACTGCGGTTTAGTAAGGAATGTATCAGCAAGTTCGCGTATTGCCACCGGCATGGTAGCCGAAAACAACAGCGTTTGCCTGTTATCGGGCGTAAGTTTAATAATTTTCTTTACATCGTTGATAAAGCCCATATCCAGCATCTGGTCGGCTTCATCAAGCACAAGTGTATGCAGGTGGTCAAACTTAATAAAACCCTGCTTATGAAGGTCTAATAGCCTTCCCGGGGTAGCAATAAGGATATCGACACCTTTACGAAGCTGATCGGTTTGCGAAACTTGGTTTACACCGCCAAAAATAGTAAGCTGGCGAATGTTAGTGTATTTGCCGTACGTATCAAAGCTTTCGCCAATTTGCAGGGCAAGCTCGCGGGTAGGGGTAACTACAAGGGCACGTATGTATTTAACTTTAGTAGCAGAACCCACTATGCGGTGCAGGTTGTGCAGTATAGGCACTGCAAAGGCAGCCGTTTTACCGGTACCGGTCTGGGCACAGCCTACAAGGTCGGTCCCATCCATAATTACGGGTATGGCCTGTTCCTGTATTGGGGTAGGGTTTTCGTAACCTTCCTCGGTTAGGGCCTGTTGTATATTTCTTAGTAAATTAAGATCTTCAAATTTCATTTAAAACGTATTAAGTGCTTAACAGTTAGTGCCAAGCTGCGGCAAAGATACGCCTTTTTGCCCAGCTTTAGGCATATATAAGGCTATTGGCGGTATTTACCGGTGTATAACAAACAAAAAGCAGGAATAATTTCCTGCTTTTTCAACTTTTTTATTTACAAAAAATTAAAGTTTAATTTCTTTAGATTTTATAAAATCGGTAACCAGGCAGGCTATCAGCATACCTGTAAGCTGCGGGTTATTTTCGTAGCCAAAGTTAGGTGCGCCCTCGCAAATATGCAGGTAGGCCGCGTTGTTGTTCTTACCAAAATAATGCACGAACTGCCTTGCTTTTTCTACGCTGAAACCGCTTGGCGTCATGGCGCTGCTGGCTGTGTTTAAAATAGCATCAAGGTCTATCTCCAGCCCAAAAGGCTCTTCGCGAATAAACTCCAGGGCCTTCTCCTTTTCCTCGGCAAAGCCTTTTTCCTTGCGGATGGCAATTTGCTCGTAAGTATTGTAGCGTATCCTCTCGGCATATTTTTTTATGCTCTCCATAACCCCTTTAGATACATAGTTTTCGTGCAGCCCAAATATAAAGTAGTGCTTTAAGAAACCTTCCTCAAAAGCATAAGAAAAGCCGTTACTGCTGTGCCTTCCTTCCAGCATCCTGAAATCGGCATGGGCATCAAAATTTATAGCGTTTACGGGCTTGCCTTTCGCAAGGGCAGTACCTTTTATGTTACCGTAAGCATTATTGTGGCCTCCGCCTATTACAACCGGTATTTTACCCGATTTTACAATTTGGCATATAATATGCGAAACGTCTTTATCAATTTTTTCTACCAAAAGCATCAGCTGCTTGCGGCCTTCTTTAGTACCCGCATCAAGCGTTTCTGCCTCTTTTTGGGCAGCGGCAACATCAAGCTGGCCTAAAATTAATAACCTTCCGCCCTTGCAAAATTTGTTGTGCTGCAGGTTTACAATGCTCTTTACGGCCTGCTCCCATGCCAGTGCAGTACCGGGCCTGCCATAGTCGGCACGTACGCCAATATCTTCGGGTATCCCAAACAGAACAAATTCTGCCTCAGAGGTTTCTATATCGTCAAACAGGGTGGCATCATTGGTAAGTGTAAGAATACGCTCACCAAATTTTATCTCTCCACTGCGCTGTGATGTATACTTAGTTAGGTCGGCCTGAGTAAACCTTATGATGTTTTCCATAGCTGTAAAGTTGCAGTCAAAAATACTATAATTCTTTAATTTTTCGTTAAAAAGAAAACGGACTATTAAAATATATATAAATTTGAAAAAAATAATTTAAGATGGAAAACCAAAAAAGCAATTCAAGTTTAAAGGCAATTATTATTGTATTATCAATTTTACTTGTGGGAAGTTTAGCTTATATGTACAAAATGAGTACAGATAGTGAGAAAACTGAAAAGAAATTAGTAACTGAAAAAGAAGGTTTGTTAAACGACCTTAAAGCTGCCAAAGCAAATTATGATGCTGCTATTGCAGAAAACACCGGGCTAAGCGAAGAGCTGGTTGCAGAGCGTGCAAAAATTGAAAGTTTAATTGCCGAAGTAGAAAAATCAAAAGGTGATGTAAAATCGTTACAGCACTTTAAAGACGACTACAGGAGGCTAAAGCGTGATATGGATAAGCTTATTGCCGAAAATAACAAGCTCAAGCAAGAGAATGGTACGCTTACTACTCAACGCGACAGCACTATGACAGCTTTAGGCGAAACTAAGCGTTATAACGATACGCTTATGTCTCAAAACGAAAACCTTAGCAGGACTGTAGAAAAAGCAGCTAAAGTGCAGGTACTTAACCTTAAAGCCGAATCGTTTAAAGAAAAAAGCTCCGGTAAACTTGTTGCTACTGAGAAAGCTAAACGTGTAGATGTGCTTAAAGTGAGCTTTACACTTGCTGCTAACGAAGTAGCTAAAACTGGTAACAAAATGTATTATATACAGGTTATTGACAGCAAAAACAACGTAGTAGGCGAAAAGAAAACAGAAGTTTTTGGTGACTATACCCTTACATACAGCTTTATTACCAACGCTATTTATGAAGGTAAAACTATGGAAGTTGCTGAAACTATTGCCGGTAAAGATTTTGCAAAAGGACTTTACACTGTAAACGTTTTTGATAAAGACCAACTTGTTGGCAACAAAACATTTACGCTTAAATAGTACTTGTTAAACTATATTAAAAGAGGCTGCCATTAGGCAGCCTCTTTTTTTTGCAATTTATTACAGGTACATCGGCGTAGACCGGCATCTGAATTTATAAATAACGATAGTTACGTTTAGCAGCTTCTAAAAATATAATAACTTACACTTAAATACGCACGCAAGAAAAAGCCGCCTAAAAATTAATTTAGGCGGCTATATTATATATCATCTTATTATTCTACTACTACTTTATCGGTTTTAGGAACCTTTACAATTACATACGGGTTTGTAAGTGCCATAGTTGCCATATCCTCAGGTGCTGCCTCAACTTTTTTAATATACGCTGTGTTACCGCTGACACCTACATTAGCAACATCTATACTGTAACCTCCGGTATTTTTTTGCCCCATATACAATACAACAACATTAAACGACGCAAAATCTATCTGCGGAACTTCCTCAACATTAAGCTCTTTGTACAATGCTGCGAGCTTTTCCTGAGATTTTATGGTTGCATGGCCGGGTTGATCTTTTCCGCCGTAAGCTTCTTTCTTTAAAACGTCGAATCCGGCATTAGGATCGTTTGTAATTGTCTCCTTTTTAGCGTTACAGCTAACCATTAAGACCAAAAAGCAGGTAAGAGTAATTAGTTTTTTCATACAAATTGTTGTTTTAGTGCCCTGCGGTATATTTGCTCATACATAGGCATTATGCGTTGAATATCAAATTCTTTTGCCACCTCAAGGGCATTGGCTTTAAATTGTGCAAGCTTATCATCGTCCGATAAAATTGAGACGGCTTTCTCAGCCATCCCTCGTACATCACCCACATTGCCAAGATACCCTGAATACCCATCACGGTTAACCTCTGGCAATCCACCGGTGTTAGACGATATAACCGGTACACCAACAGCCATCGCTTCTAAGGCTGCAAGGCCAAAGCTCTCCGTTTGCGAAGGCAGCAGGAACAGGTCAGAAAAGCAAAGTATCTCGTTAATCTCATGGCTGTTGCCAAAGAAAACCACCTTATCACTAATACCCAGCTCTTCCGCCAGTTTTTCCGCAGGTTCGCGTTCGGGGCCATCACCTACCATCATAAGGCGGGCAGGGATGCTCTTTTGTATCTCATTAAATATCTTAACCACATCGGGTATGCGTTTTACTTCCCTAAAGTTACTTATGTGTGTAACTATCTTTTCGCCACCCGGAGCCATAATAGCCCTTTTACATGGTGTGTTAGCCGATTTTTCCTGATTAACTTCTATAAAGTTAGGAATCACAAAAATTTCGCGCTTAATATCAAAGAGCCTGTAGGTTTCATCTTTAAGGTCCTGCGAAACCGACGTTACCACATCAGAATGGTTAATACTGAAACTTACCGCCGGCTTATAGAACGGGTGATTGCCTACAAGGGTAATATCGGTACCATGAAGGGTGGTAACCATAGGGATCTTAATACCCTGCTCCTTAAGCATTTTCTTGGCCATATAGCCTGCATAAGCATGCGGAATGGCGTAGTGCACGTGCAGCAGTTCTATACCGTGCAGCTTAACCATATCTACCAGTTTGCTGGATAGCGCCAGTTCATACGGCTGGTAATGAAACAGCGGATATTCCGGTACGTGTACTTCGTGGTAATGTATATTGGGGTTAAGCAGTGCAAGGCGCACGGGCTGCCTGTATGTTATAAAGTGTATCTCGTGTCCCCTGCGGGCAAGTTCCAAACCTAATTCGGTTGCAACAACGCCGCTCCCGCCAAAGGTGGGGTAACAAACTATTGCGATTTTCATAAAAAAGTATTCAAAAATAAAACAACGAAATTAAATAAAAAAAACGGCCTAAACCGTTTTTGTACTTTAATTAACGTAATAAATACCTTCCAAAAAAGCAGGATTTCTTTAGTTAAGTTGACGGTTGATAGTTGTCAGTTGCCAGAGCGACTCTGTTAAACTCATCAACGGACAACCATCAACCGATAACTACTCTATTATCGCTTCCTGTATTACTTTTTGTATGTCTTCTCTAATGTTTTCTTTAGACAGCCTGTTTTCGCCTGCTTCTGGATAGGTACGGTTGCTAAGGAAAACATATACTATACCTGTTTCCGGGTCGGCCCATGCCATAGTACCCGTAAAGCCGGTGTGGCCAAAGCTGGCTTTAGACACACATCCGCAGGTAGGGCCTGATTTTTCTATCTGTGGCTTATCAAAACCTAAACCGCGCCTGTTTCCTTCTTTGCACTCATAGCAGGTATTAAAGGTGTCGAACGTTTTAGCAGAAAAGTATTGTTTGCCGCCGTAATTCCCTTTTTGAAGGTACATCTGCATGATCTTGGCAACATCCTGCGCGTTAGAAAAAAGCCCCGCATGCCCTGCAACACCGTCCTGCATGGCAGCAGCCATATCGTGCACGTAGCCCTGTATGGTTTGATACCTAAAGTAATTATCAATCTCCGTTGGCGGTATGGCGCTCATGTCAAATTTACGCAACGGGTTATAGGTTGTATTGTTAGCCCCAAGTGGTTTAAAGAACGCCTGATCAGCCAGTACATCCAGCGTTTTACCGGTTTTAACTTCTAAGAATTCTTTTAGCAGGATGAACGAGAAGTCACTGTATTTATACTCTTTTTTAGCAAGCAGCTTGCTTTCAGCAATTTTTTCGATCATTATGGTTGGATAGTCTTCCCTTAAGAAAAGGTTCTCTGCCACCTGGTGGGGGAATTCCGGACTATACATTTTTCTATAGTACAGCGAATCCGGACGCTTTAAGCTATCAAGCGTTTGCTGGTAAAACGGCAGCCAAGGCTGAAAACGTGCCTGGTGCAGCAACATATCTTTTAAAACAATGTTTTTCTTATCGGTCCTGGAAAAAACCGGCAGCATGTCGCCCAGTTTTTCATCAAGCTTCAACTGGCCTTTATCATACAACTGCATGATGTTTGGCAGCGTAGACAACATTTTTGTAAGCGATGCCACATCATAAATATCGGTATCCTTAACCTTTAAATCTTTAGTATCATATGTATGGTAACCGAAAGATTTTTGGTAGATGATCTTACCTCTTCGCGCCACAAGCACCTGTATGCCGGGTGTCATTTTTTCTTTGATGGCACGCTCCGCGATCAGGTCGATATTGCTAAGCTTAGCAGAACTCATACCTACATTTTCAGGCGTTGTAAAACCCAGCCTGTTGATCTGTTTGGTGTGGAGGCCATCATTAACCTTAAAAGTAGTACCAATAGATACGGGCGTTTTGCCTTTAGACCCTAAAGCACCAAAAACAATTTCAGCTGCAACAGTTTGTGCAAAGCTGTTGTTTTGGTAGGCCAGTACAACACTTTCAATATTTTTAAAATCTTTTATCTTATTAAGCGTATACGGCTTGGCGAACACTGTAAGGATTATCCTTTTATTTTTTGCAATGGTATCCAGCCACTCCAGTTCTTTATTGCTAAAGTCGTGCTTTTTCCAGGCACCATCGGCTTTGTGGTAGCCAACCACAACCGTACTGTATTCTTTGAGCTTTTTGGTGAGCACGGTCAGCGTGTCCTCCTTAACCTCGGTAACATCGGCATATTTTTGAAGCGTAGCCAAGTAGTTAGCGCCATCATCGTCGCCCATTTTTACATAGGCTATCTTTTCATTTTCGAGCTCAGCAATAGGCACGATTTCAGCTTCGTTTTTTAATACCGTAACGGCATTTTCATACAGCTGGTAATTAAGATCATCGTATTTAGAAGCATTAAGCTCCTGGTTGATGCCTTTCAGGTCGATAGGCTTATACTTGTTAAGCCCTACCCTGTATTTGTATGCCAGTATTTTTTTAACCGAAAACTGTAACCTTTCTTCTGTAAGAATGGTATCGGTATAAGCCTGGCGGAATTTTTCTATTGCAAGCGGAACGTTCTCTGCAAAAAGCAATACATCGTTACCGGCAAGAAAGGCCTCAAGGTCTATCTCGCCCGGCTGCATGTAGCCGCTGGCCCCTTTCATGTTAAGTGCATCGGTAAAAATAAGGCCTTTAAAGCCCAGATCACGCTGCACGATATTAGTTACCACATTATAGGAAAGCGATGTAGGCAAATTAGGTGTAGGTTCCAGTGATGGCACACTTAAATGCGCCACCATGATACTTGAAAGCCCTTCAGCAAACAGTTTTTTATAGGGAAAGAACTCTACATCATCCAGCCGCTTTTTATCGAACGGAAGTGCCGGTAAGCCAACATGCGAATCGGTAGCAGTATCGCCGTGCCCGGGAAAGTGCTTGCCGGTAGCATAAACGCCGTTGCTTTGTATACCGCGCATCATGGCAAGCGCCCTGTTGGTAACGTTGTTTTTGTCTTCGCCAAAGGAACGGTTGCCAATGATGGGATTATCAGGATTGGTGTTGATATCCAGCACCGGGGCAAAATTAAAATGGATGCCTACCCTTTTAGCCTGTTCTGCCATCTGGTAGCCCTGCTTTTCTATAAGGGAAAGGTCCTGAACGGCACCCAATGTCATATTCCAAGGGTATCGGTAGGTAGAGTCGAGCCTCATGCTAAGACCCCACTCGGCATCAATACCTATAAATAAAGGAAGTCTAGATTTTTTTTGAAAACGGTTGGTTAGCTTGGCCTGCCTTGTAGGGCCACCCTGAAAGAATATCAGTCCGCCAATTTTATAATCGGAAATAAGCCTGTCAATGCCTTTTACATGTGCAGAATCTTTATTAGAATACGCTGCCACCATAAACAGCTGCCCCACCCTTTCGTCAAACGAAAAAGAATTGTAAACACTGTCGGTCCATTTTTTTTCGGCAGGCGACTTATAATCATTAAAAACCATAGCCTGCTGCGCCGATACAGCCTGCAATGCAAACAAAAATAGTAGGGCAAAAAACCTCATTAATCCTCGGTATTTTTAAATAAATAAATCATCATTACTTTAGCATAATGATGATCTTAATTATCGCTTAAATGTTTATGCTTAAAAGAAACGGCTGTGCCAACTCTCTGATGCAGGCACTTCCCAAAATTCGCGGTACTCTCCTACAGTATTTACAAGGTTATTGAACACAACAGTATTAGCAGAAACCGATTTATCTTTTGCCAGCTTTTTAAACTCAATTAAGGGCTTGTGGGTAATAAATTCGCCCTGTTTAAAAGTAACGTTCATTTTATCCAGAAGGTCTACACCATAATTAGCCTCAAGCGCCTGTATAAACTGCACCGATGCATCTATAGAACAACCGGTAGCAGCCTGTGTATCCTGGTTGATGGCAATAACTATAAATCTGTTATATTTTAACTCGTAACCAGCCTCAAGACCGGCACCATGTGCCGCCCAGTTTTCAAGGAACTGCTTTAGGGCAGCTTCTATTTCGGCAACTTCTTCATCCGAGAATTTCCTGTTAGACTGGTAAATCCAAATCCTGGACTCTTCTGGCAATGTATCAAATTCAACGTACATAATTTCTTTTCTTATAAATCCTTCGCATTGGCAATTAATTCTGCCACATCCATTACTTTAATATCATGCTCACGGTTTTTGGCTTTAACACCATCGGTAAGCATGGTATTGCAAAACGGGCAGCCCGCTGCAATAATTTCAGGCTGCGTTTCCAGGGCATCTTCTGTCCTTTCTACATTCACATCCTTATTTCCCGGCTCGGGCTCCTTAAACATCTGGGCACCACCTGCACCACAGCAAAGGCCATTACGGCGGGAGCGTTTCATTTCTACCAGTTCGGCATCCAGTTTTTCTATAAGGTCGCGGGGGGCCTCATAAATATTGTTTGCCCTGCCTAAATAGCATGGGTCATGAAACGTAATTTTTTTGCCCTTAAACTGGCCGCCCTCTACAGTTAGCCTGCCGTCATCCAAAAGCGATTTTAAAAACTGGGTATGGTGTACCACTTCATAGGTACCACCCAGCCCGGGGTATTCATTTTTAATGGTATTAAAACAGTGCGGGCAGGCCGTTACTATTTTTTTTACATCATAAGCGTTTAATACCTCTATGTTTGCCATAGCCTGCATTTGAAACAAAAACTCATTACCGGCCCTCTTAGCGGGATCTCCAGTGCAGCTTTCCTCTGTTCCCAATACGGCAAAAGTCACCTTGGCGCTGTTTAATATCTTAACAAACGCCTTGGTTATTTTTTTAGCACGGTCATCAAAACTACCCGAACAGCCCACCCAGAATAAAACTTCCGGCTGCTGCCCTGTAGCCATCATATCGGCCATTGTAGGAACTGTGATATTTTCCTGAGTCATAATTTAATCTTCGTCGTGCTTACCATCATCAAAAACCTGAATGGTAACCTCTTTTTCAATTAAGTTTGTAAACCTGCCCCTGTATCGTGTAGCCTTAACAAGGTGGTTGTCTATCCAGTGGTAATTACCCCCGCGCGGTTTGCCCATAAGCATACCGTGGTATTTAAAACCGTGCTCTTTAAGCCAGGTTTCTGTAACTTCCCTATGTGCTTCTGTACGCGATGTAAAGAAAAATATAATATGCCCTTCGTCATACCATCCATTCAGCGTTTCCAGTGCATCGGGGTACACTTCGGCAGTAACCATCCTTTCGGGCTCCTCGTTAGGGATATCGTCGCAAATGGTACCATCAATATCAATCAGGTAGTTTTTAATACCCGGAGGCAATATTGGGCTTAAATGTTCGCCATTTTCTGTAATCGGCTGAAGGTTCTTTTCGATATCCTCGTTTTTCATTATATGTGTCACTTTAAACTTTACAATTCTTCTCTCCAGTTAAGCCTGTCCATCTGGCTGTACTGCCACGGCGCGCCATTGTTCTCTATATTGGTCATCATACCGTTAAGCTCTTTAGGCGCAGCGCTCTGCTCCATAACAAGAAAACGCCTCATATCCATAATGATTGACAGCGGATCTATATTTACCGGGCAGGCCTCTACACAGCCGTTGCATGTGGTGCATGCCCAAAGTTCTTCGGGTGTTATATAGTCGTTTAATAATGATTTACCATCATCAACAAACGTGCCTTTATTTTTATCGATGTTCTTACCCACCTCTTCCAGCCTGTCTCTGGTATCCATCATGATTTTTCTCGGAGATAGTTTTTTACCCGTAAGGTTGGCCGGGCAGGAAGATGTACACCTGCCACACTCAGTACAGGTATAGGCATTAAGTAGTTGCACCCAGTTAAGGTCCTGTACATCACTTGCACCAAATTTTGCCGGTTCTTCACCTTCGGCCGGGGCCGGTTGTGCAGCAAAAGGGTCGGCATTAGGATCCATCATTAATTTAACCTCGGCGGTAACCGAATCTAAATTTTCAAATTTACCTTTAGGGTCCAGTCTTGCAAAGTAGGTATTGGGGAAAGCTAACAGTATGTGTAAGTGTTTAGAGAAATAAAGGTAGTTCATAAACGCAAGGATGCCGCAAATGTGTAACCACCATGCCGCACGTTCGATTATCATAACCGTGCCTTCACTCATTCCGCTAAATAATGGGGATATCAATCCTGAAACTGGAAAAGCGCCCGCTTTTGTAAAATGCTCGGCACCTATGGTTTGTAAATGAAAATCGGCAGCATTCATGGCAAGGAAAAGCACCATTAGTACAGTTTCAAAATACAGGATAATGTTTGCATCGCTTTTAGGCCAGCCTTTAAGGTCGCCGTGGGCAAACCTCCATAGTTTAATAACATTACGGCGTATCCAAAACGTTACAACCGCAACTATTACACCAAGTGCCAACACTTCAAAAAAGCTTATCAGGAAATTATAAAACCCTCCCATAAACGAGAAAATGCGATGGGTACCAAAGATACCATCTATTATAATTTCGAGAAGTTCGATGTTGATGATAACAAAGCCTACATATACTATTATATGCAATGCCCCCGATACCGGCCTGCGCACCATTTTAGACTGCCCAAGGGCTATCATGGCCATGTTGTTCCAGCGGGCCGAAGGATTATCAAACCTGTTAATGCTCCTGCCCAGTTTGATATTGCGCCACAGCTTTTTAATGTTCATGGCAAAGTAGCCAAAACCTGCGGCGAGTATAATAACAAACAGGATATTATCTATGTAACTCATATAGTAAAGGTAAGTAGCGCCCTGAGGTGGGCACTATTCAGTCTTTTCAGTTTTTTTGTCTTTTTTATCGTCTTCGGCAGGCTCTACGTACGGAGTGCCTTTTTTACCAAAGACAGAGAAATGAACGTAACGCTTAGGATTGTTCTTAAGGTCGGCTAACAATAATTTTAACTCATTAGATGCATCTGTAAGATTATTGTACATGGCATCATCTTTAAGCAACTTGCCAAGAGTACCTTTACCTGCTTCTACATCATTAATAATATGATCTACATTAGCAAGCGACTGTTCCAGCTTTCTTACCGCCTGGCCCAGGTTTGCACTGTTTATAGAGTCGGATATTTTTGCAAAGTTAGCACTTGTACGGTTAAGGTTCGCCATAGTAGCATCTATGTTGCTCCTGTTACCGGCTATAGTACCATTAAGGCTATGTGCCGCCTGGTTAAATTCTCTCATGGTACTGCTCATCTCTGCAATAGCAACCCTAAGGTTTTGCTGTGTTTGCTTATCAAACACATTACTAAGATTGTGAAGTAAGCTATCGGCAGTTACTACGGTAGCCTCTACTTTAGTTTGCAATGGCGATAATTTTTCACCTACAACACTAAGCATACCCGGCTTTAAGCCGCTTTGCAGATAGCTGCCATCTTCGGCAAGATCAGTATTTTTTGTATCAGGAATTAATGCAATTTGTTTTCCCGAAAGGCCAAAGCCCGGCTCATATAATGTTGCGTGGCTTGTTTTAGAGATAGGAAAATCAGTTTTTACCTGAAGCTCTACTAAAAGGTCGCCTTTTACAAGGTCTTTAAACTGTATAGATGTTACCTTACCTACAACAAGCCCGTTAAGAGTAACAGGTGCAGATGGCGACAATCCTTCTACATCACTATATATTACGTAATAAGTTTGGTATGAGTTAAAAAGGTCTCTTCCTTTTAAAAAACTGTAGCCCCAAATAAATAATAAAATGGAAACTATTACCAGTATTGCCGTCTTTGCTTCTCTTGTTATTTTCAAAACAGGTTATTTTTTTAACAAATGTAGGATAAATAAATTAGTAATATGTGAATATTATTCTAAAGGTTACCTTTTCAAAGCTTCCTGTACGGTTATCTTTTTACCGTCTTTAAAAGCAACCACAAAGGCCGATGTATAGCCTTTAGCCTTAGCTTCCTCTAAAAGTTCTCCCCTTGCCTGGGCATAATCTGCCGTTGCACCATAAAAATACTTTATAACCTCGGTACTTGAGTCTTTAGATATATTGCTTAACCCTTTAAAGTTAGATGGGCTAAGCTCCAGAACTTTACTACTTGCAGATATCTGCACCTTAAATACTACCCCTTTATCAGCAGCTGTAACAGGTGCCGATGGTTTAGGCTCATCAGTCTTGGTTTCGGCAACCGGCTTGGCTTTAGGTTCAGCAACCGGCTTACTTACAACGGGTACTTCGGCAGGCTCTTTATAATCCTGGGTACCTGCTGTAAAATATTCTTTTTTATAAGCAACAATGCTTTTTGCTATAGATTGCGCCATTTCGTTTTGCCCAGCTTCAGAATTTAGGTACTCCCCTTCCGGTTGGTAGGATAAAAAGCCCAGCTCTATAAGTATGCTTGGCATAGCTGTTTTGTGTAGAACCCAAAAAGGCGCCTGCTTAACGCTTCTGTTCTTTCTTTTAACCACATTGGTAAAGCCATCCTGCATTTTACTGGCCAGGTCTATACTCTGGTTAATGTTTTGTTCCTGCTGCAATACTATACCTATTATAGTCTCGGGGGCATTAGGGTCAAAGCCTGCGTATTTTACCTTATAGTTACTTTCTAATGTAATTACCGAGTTTTCGTGCTTGGCAACTTCTAAGTTAGACGCGTTCTTAGTGGGACCTATAACAAAGGTCTCGGTACCAAAAGCCGTTTTTTTAACTTCGCCGTTACAGTGAATGGAAACAAAAATATCGGCATCGGCCTTGTTAGCAATATTAGGCCTTTCGGTAAGTTCTATAAAAACGTCGGTTTTACGGGTAAAGATTACCTGCACGCCCTGGTCTTCCAGCAATTTTCCCACCTTTAGCGCCACATTCAACGCAATATTTTTCTCGATAAAGCCATGATAAATAGCACCATAATCTTTACCGCCGTGGCCCGGATCGAGCACTACCCTGAATTTTGAGTTGCCCTGCCCAAAACTTGCGCCGCAAAATATAATAAAAGCAAAAAAAGCCAGTTTTAAATTTGTGTTTCCTGTCATTGTCATTTGGTTATAATGTTGCTTGTGTTATAATTACAATTAGTGATTAATTTTGCCAAAAATATTGTAAGTTTGACACTCCAAAAAATAAGCCACACTGATACAAAAATAGTATTAAAACCATTGCGTACAAACTTATTTCATATCGTTTTATCATCATTTTTCCTAACATTAGGTAGTATTCAGGTTTCGGCTCAGGACCTTCCGGGTAAAAAAAATCCGATACCTGCTGTACAACAGCCTGATACCACAAGGATAACGACAGATAACCCCATACTTACCGACACTACCAGTGTTGCCAATACTCCTATTACTGATACCATAAAACCTAAAAAGAAACAGGGGCTGGATGCAGTAACAAGGCGAAAAGCTAAAGATTACGAGAAAATAGATCAACGTAAAAAAGAGCTCACTTTGTATAATGAGGCCGAATTATATTATAAGGATATAGAACTTAAGTCGGGTATTATTGTCATGAAATATGATACCGATGAAGTTTTTGCCGGCCGCATTAAAGACTCATTAGGTAATTACACACAGTACCCTTACTTTAAACAGGGCAGCAGCGTGGTGGAAGCCGACTCGATACATTTTAATACTAAAACCAAGAAAGCACGCGTTTGGAACTCGCGTACCGATCAGGGTGAGTTTAGGGTTATGGGCGAGATCACTAAAAAAGAAAACGACTCCGTTTACTTTATTAAAGGTGCAAAGTTTACCACATCTAAAAATATGAAAGACCCGGAGTATTATTTTTACTCCAACAAAATAAAATTTGTTCCGGGCAAAAAGGTAGTTGTAGGGCCTACTAATATGGTTATTGCCAATGTGCCTACGCCGGTGGGATTACCTTTTGCATTTTTCCCTATGAGCGATAAGGCAGAATCCGGCTTAATATTCCCTACCTATGGCGACAGTAACTCACAAGGTTACTACCTGCAAAACGGTGGTTACTATTTTGCCCTTAGCGATTATTACGACCTTACCGTTACCGGAGATTATTATACCAATGGTAGTTACGGGTTAAGGTTTGAAACCAATTATGCTAAACGATATAATTTTAGCGGTAATCTTAACGTGCGTTTTGAAAACCTCATTACCAGCGAGAGAGGTTTACCCGATTATACCCGGGCAAAAAACTACAATATACAATGGTCGCATAACCAGGATGCTAAGGCAAGCCCGGATAGCAGGTTCTCGGCCAGTGTTAATTTAGGTTCAAGCAAGTATTTCAGGCAGTCGTTAAATACTGTAAACGTAGGAGCATCATTGGTAAACACCATGAACTCATCAATATCCTATTCTAAAACATTCAGGAGTGTACCACAGGTAAACTTATCGCTTACAGCCACCCACAGCCAGAACACGAATACTGAAGTCATTAACATGACGCTGCCTACCCTACAGGCCAGTGTAGACAGGATATTTTTATTTGCTCCTGCCGATGCACCTAAAAAAGGTTTTATAAAAAACATAAACTTACAATACAACCTTCGTGGCGAAAACAGGATACAAACGTATGACTCCTTGTTTTTTAAACCCCAAATGTTTAGGGATGCCAAAAGCGGTTTGCAGCATACCATACCACTAAGCACAAACTTTAAGGTATTTAAATATTTTAGTGTTTCGGCAAGTACCAACTATCAGGAAACATGGGTAATGAATACCATTAGGAGAGAATTTGTAAACGATTCATCTATTGTTAGGGATGTAAAAGGATTTGACTCTTTCCGTACCTATAATTTCTCAACAAGTATTGGTACTACCATATATGGTACGTTTAACTTTGGAGATGACAGAAAATTACAAGCCATACGCCACGTTATGCGTCCGTCGCTTACATATACCTACACGCCGAGTTTTGACCAGTATTGGGATACCTACCAAATAGACGCTAACGGTAATTATGCCGATTACAGCCGGTTTACGGGTGGTTTATACTCACCACCGGGGCAGGAATATAGTAGTAATGTAGGTATTGCAGTAAACAATACCTTTGAGGCAAAAGTTAGGGATGACGAGAACGAAACCGCTACCGAGCCTAAAAAAGTTATGCTGCTAAACAACCTTAACTTTACCACCAGCTATAACATGGCTGCCGACTCATTAGCGTGGTCTCCCCTAAGGGTTACGGCAGGTACCAATCTTTTTAAGGAAAAGATGAATATTAACTTTGGTACTACATTAGATCCTTACGCTATTAACAACTCCGGACAAAGGATAGACACTTATAATATTGATAACGGCGGTAGCCTTTTCAGGCTTACCAGCGCTAACATTACCATGAACTACTCTGTTGCCAGCAGCGACGGCAAATCGGGTCAGGGTAAAGATGAAGACAGCCAAACCGCACGTAACGGTGGCCGTACCGATGACTTGTTTGGTAGCGCAACCGACCTGAGCGACAGCAGGCAGAGCCTTTTTAAGGACGATGAAGATACCGATAAAAAGGAAGATAAATCGGAGGGTGGATTTTATAATGCAAAACTGCCGTGGGATTTGCGACTTGCCTACTCCTTAACATATACTAACAATAACCGAGAAAAAAAGATCAGTGGCAGCTCTTTAATGGTATCGGGCAACCTTGATATTACTCCGCGCTGGAAGATGGGCTTTTCTACCGGTTACGACTTTGTGCAAAAGGGCGTTACTTTTACCCAATTGCGTTTTGAAAGAGACCTTTTAAGCTGGAGGATGGATTTTAACTGGGTTCCGTTTGGCGATAATACTTACTGGGGCTTTTTTATAGGGATAAAATCATCGGTACTTAGCGATATTAAATACGATAAGCGCCAGGTGCCTGATCAAAGGGTTGGTAATTAATATGGATAGTGTTAGTTCGAGGAGAAGCTTCTTTCATTTTTACGTTAGTCTTACGGGGTTATTTGCATTATTTTGTTTTCTTTCGTTTGCTTTCATAAGTACCTTCTTACAGGAAATAAGCAAGGGCAACAAAGAAAATAAAATTTACTTTCTGCCGCTTTTAGGAATTGCTTTGCTTATTGCAGCATTTTATTTACTAATACGGTATCATAAAAATACCCCAAAGATAATTATAACCGAAAAATCCATCCAGGTAAACCGTAGGTTTTACAAGCTAAGCTATATAAAAGACGTAACGTATACCGGCAGGCAAAAATTTGAAGACATGCTACCCCACTATAAAGAGGCGGCAAAAATAACTTTTACCAATGGCGATGTAGTTTTTATATATGACGAGCTGTATGAAAATTCAAGTGAATTAAAAATGTACCTTGACGCATTACTAAACCCAGAAAAAACCGTTTTGAGCCGCCCTACTTCTACCAAAATAAATATTGAGGGCGAACATTTTTACAATTATAAAAAACCATTATTATTTAGTCTTACGGGTGCCACATTTGTACTCTTTAGTGGTTTTTTCTTATGCATGTTTATTGTGTTTATTGTCTTACATCAGCATATTGCATCATGTTTTTTCCTGTTAATACTCCTTATCATATATTACTTTATGTCGGCTCAACTGTATTACTTTAGTATTAACGAAAAATACCTTGTGGTTAGAAATCACGTTATATTTAGAAAGAAAATTATTTACACTTTAAACGACATAAAAGAAATTGTTTTAGTACCAATCGAAAATCGCGCACCAAATGCCTTAAGAGTTATTACAAACAATTATAAAAATAAACGATATTATGCCGCCACGTTATACGATAGCGACTGGCAGAAACTTAGAGATCACCTTGAAAAAGAGGGTGTAAACGTTAGAAACGAATTATATTTTTAATACATAAATTATGAAAAAGATTATTTTTACAGATAAAGCTCCTGTTCCTATTGGGCCATACAGCCAGGCGGTGCTTGCAGGCAATACGCTTTACACATCAGGGCAGATACCTCTTACCCCTGCGGGCGACCTTGTTATAGGCTCTATAGAAGACGAGACCAAACAGGTTATGGAAAACATGAAAGCCGTTTTGGAGGCTGCCGGTGCCACTTTTGACGATGTTGTTAAAGCAACCATTTTTATTAGTGACATGAACGATTTTGCCAAAATAAACGCAGTATACGGCAGTTACCTAAATGAAGAGTTTGCCCCTGCTCGCGAAACCGTACAGGTGGCACGCCTGCCTAAAGATGTTAATGTAGAGATATCTATGATAGCTGTAATTAACTAAAACTTAGTTTTAGCCAAATAAAAAAGGGTTGCAACACTATTGTTGCAACCCTTTTTTATGTAATAGCTGTAAATTATTTAGCAGCTTTATTAACCTCATGGTACTCAATAAGCCCGTCTATAGGCCTTCTTAGCACATTACCAAGCTGTAGCCCGTTTTTGCCCAAAACTTCGGCAAGCTCAGCTTTAAGGTAAAATGCAATAGATCCCACAAAGTGTACTTTCACCTCACGTGCGTTATCATACTGTGTAATGTAGTTATCTACAAATACCTGCATGGCATCAACAATAATTTGTTTGATAAAAGCCTCATCTTTATTCTGGATAAGGAATTTTGCAAACGTAGCCAGGTAGGCGTTAGGGTTTGGCTCTTTGTAAAGGTTGTGCTTAATAATATCCGGGTCAAGGTTGTACTCCTGCTCAAATTTTTGAGAAAGGTGCGCAGGCATCTTGTTAAAGTAATAGGCACGAACCAGGTCGCGGCCAAAACGGTTACCACTGCAATCATCCATAGCTATGTAGCCAAGCGACTGTACTTTTTGCTGAAGGCCTTCGCCATCAAAGTAACTGCAGTTAGAGCCTGTACCTAATATACATATAATTGCCTTATCGTTATTCGGGTTTGTAGCATAAGCCGCTGCATAAGTATCTTCTTTTACACTAACATCTGCATTAGGGAAAAATTCCTTAAATACGTTAGTCATGTAATTTTTCATCCTGTCGGTACCACATCCGGCGCCGTAGAAATATAAATTAGAAACCTCTTTGCGGTTATTATAAATATCAAAACGTGCCTCAAGCCTTTCAAGAGCTTCTTCCTTATTGATAACTTCGGGGCTAAGGCCTAATGTTTGGGTGGTAAAAAGCCTGTTACCGTCGTCATCCAGCGCTATCCAATCGGCTTTGGTCGCGCCACTATCAACTATTAATACCATAATATTGGGTTAGTTTTGGGTTAAGTTTGGGACTATACTATTAAATTTGGGTTAAATAAGCCTGTTTTTGGGCGAAACCAGCTCATATATAAAAACAATGTCCCGCCTTTCTTTTAAAAAGCGGGACAAGGTAAAAATTATTATAGCGATGCAATATGCACCGAAAGGTCTATCAGCTTGCTTGAATAACCGTATTCGTTATCATACCATGAAACCAATTTAAAGAATGTAGAGTTAAGGCCAATACCGGCTTTAGAATCTATAATCGAAGTTCTTTTATCTGAAACGAAATCCTGAGATACAACATCATCTTCTGTAAAACCAAGGATACCTTTAAGCTCGTTTTCTGAAGCTTTTTTAAGTACTGCCATGATCTCTTCGTAAGAGGTTTCTTTAGCAACTTTTACAGTAAGGTCTACCACCGATACGTCTACCGTAGGAACACGGAACGACATACCTGTTAGTTTACCGTTAAGCTCAGGGATTACTTTACCTACTGCTTTTGCAGCACCTGTAGATGATGGAATGATGTTTATACTTGCTGCACGGCCACCTCTCCAGTCTTTTCTTGAAGGGCCATCAGCAGTCATTTGAGTTGAAGTTGTAGCGTGAACAGTTGTCATTAAACCTTCTACAATACCAAAGTTATCGTTGATTACTTTAGCAAGCGGAGCAAGACAGTTTGTTGTACAAGAAGCGTTAGATACAACAGTATCTGCAGCTGTAGCTTTTTCATGGTTTACACCCATTACAAACATTGGAGCATCAGCCGATGGAGCAGAGATGATAACTTTTTTAGCACCACCTGTAATATGCTGTGAAGCTGTTTCTATAGTAGTAAATATACCTGTTGATTCTGCAACTACGTCTACACCTACTTCATCCCATTTAAGGTTTTTAGGATCTTTTTCTGCAGTAACTCTAATGTGTTTGCCGTTCACATAAAGTTGGTTGTCTTTTACTTCTACTGTACCGTTAAAACGGCCGTGAACTGAATCATATTTTAATAAATAAGCCAAATGATCTACATCAAGCAGGTCGTTAATAGCCACAACTTCAACATTATCTCTGTTGAAAGTTTCGCGGAAAACGATTCGGCCAATACGGCCAAAACCGTTTATTCCTAATTTAACTGTTGCCATTTTCTTCTAATTGTTTTTTTGTTTGTTGAAATTTATTAAGAGCATTATATAGAAACAATATCAGATACCCTGATAAGTTCCTGGTCAATTTGAGATTTTCCTTTTACAGCCTGCTCAAGTGGTGTAAGCACCACTTCGTCTTTTAAAAGTCCAACCATATAATTAGAATTGCCTTCCAGCAATGTCTCTACTGCTTTTACACCCAGCCTGCTTGCCAGTACCCTGTCAAAACAAGACGGTGCACCACCACGCTGCATGTGCCCAAGTATCGATACACGCACATCATACTCCGGCATGTTCTGGTCAAAATAATCTTTAAGCTCAAAAGCGCTCTTGCCTATCCTGTCGCCTTCGGCTATCACCACAATGCTTGATGATTTGCCCGATGCCTTACTCTTTTTAAGGGAATCTACAAGCCTGTCTAAGCCCATATCTTCTTCCGGGATAAGGATTTCTTCGGCACCTGCACCAATACCTGCATTAAGCGCAATATGGCCTGCATCGCGCCCCATTACCTCTACAAAGAAAAGCCTGTTGTGCGAGCTTGCGGTATCCCTGATTTTATCTATTACTTCTACAACCGTGTTAAGGGCAGTATCATAACCTAAGGTAAAGCTGGTACCATAAATATCGTTATCTATAGTGCCCGGTATACCTATAACAGGAAAGCCATATTCTTTATTAAATAAAAGCCCACCGGTAAAACTACCGTTACCACCTATTACCACAAGGGCATCTATACCGGCTGCAACAAGGTTTTCGTGTGCTTTTTTTCGGCCTTCGGGGGTCATAAACTCTTTAGAGCGGGCCGATTTAAGGATTGTTCCTCCTTTATTGATGATGTTATTTACAGAACGCGGGCCCATAATTTCAAAATCTCCCTCTATCATTCCCTGGTAACCTCTGTAAATACCTGTACATTCTATATTATGAAAGGCGCATGTACGTACCACGGCCCTAATTGCGGCGTTCATACCAGGTGAATCTCCACCTGATGTGAGCACACCAATCTTCGTTATATTAACTGACATTTTTTTGTATTTGATTGTAAAATTAATAATTTAATATGAATTTTATATTGTAAAATACCTTATATTATAAAATACGCAAAGATTCAATCGTTTTCGTTAATAAGTTTTTTTACACATACTGTTAAGATTGACAAAAAAAGCAGGTGTTTCCTTAAAAAAACACCTGCTTTTTTTTATTATGTAAAATTTTAAAAAACTAAAATTATCAATTAATCAGTTTCAGGAATTTTTTCCTGGGGCTTTTCTTCACCGCCGGCTTTTTTCTTGTTTTTGCTCTCTACAAATTTGATATATTCCGGCGAAAATTCAGAATCCGGTATATCAGTAGTATTTGTTTTTACCTCTTCTTTTTTACCATTTTTAAATATCTTGGCCATAAGCTCGCTAAAGGTATCAAAGTCTAATTCATACGTTAAACCCACGCCTTGGGTATAGCCTATACCCTCCCCTAAGAAGTTAATATCGTTCTCGCGGTTAAACATCCTGAATTTAAAGGTATTCTCTTCATTAATACGCACCTGCACCTCGGCATTACCTACAATGGCGCTCTCATTTACACCACCCACCGGTACACCCAGCTGGCCGTTTATAGTTATCCTGTCGTTTATTTGAGATGATACCGTAACCCCCACCTGAGAATTGGTTTCTACATATGGGTTCTTGGTAGCGTTTATATAGTTTAGGCCCACCACAAATTTGCTGTCGCCATCGGTAAACAGGTCGTTAAAAAGGCTACTGGCCCTTTCAAAAAGGCTGCCGTATACCGCACCGTTTGCACTGGCACTGGTAAACCCACCCGAAGATAATAATGACAATGCCTGTATTTCGCGCGTGTCCTGATCGCTCAGCCTGTAATCAAGATCGGATTTTAATACCGAACTCGCACCCGGAAAATTGATGGAGAATGTAGGCTCCGGCGTGGTAAGGTTACCCGTAAGCACAATACCTACTTCTACCGGTATGTTCCTGCTAAAGGCAGGGTTCTCTAATAATACAGCCGGGTTAGCCTGCGTTTTATAAACTGCCTCCAGGTTTAGCCTTGCACGGGTAGGGTCGCCCTCCCAAACTATGGTACCACCTTTTTTAACGGTGAATTTTTTATCAAAAAGGCCGCCATACTTAAAGTTATATTGCCCATCTACCACCTGGTAGTCGCCCCACATATTAAATTTACCGAGGGTATTAATATTAAGGAGCATTGTACCATAACCCGTAGACGATAAGCTATGCCCTGTGTTCTTATCTATAATAACCTCTATACGCGCATCGGGGGTAATATTAAGATCGAAATTCATCTCAAGGCCTTTAAGCATTTTGGTTTGCGATACCACACCGTTTAGCTTGTTGAGTTTTTCCTGCGGACTTAAAAAATGGATGTAGGAAGCTGCGGTGCTGCTGGTACCTGCATTGTTTATAGGTATCTTAATATCTGTCCCGGCGGCAGATGTTGCTTCTACACTTATATATAAGGATGTGGTAGGTCCGGTAATCTCGGCCTTGCCTTTTATAAAGGCAGTACCGTAATATATGGCATCATCGCTGTCTTTAGTATCCAGCACTAATATCCTGTCTGTAGTTATATCAAGGTCCAGCCCCCAGTCCTTAAACAGCTTGTGCTTAACACTGCCGTTTAGCCTGCCCGTAGTTTTATATTTAGTATCTGTAAGTTCTATATTCCTGAAGAGTATCAGCTCCTGGTTAATATCTACCGTGGCATCCTGCTCAAAATCGTAATCGGTATTAAGATAGCCTACTTTTACCCCTCCTCCTTTAATATAGAGTCGTCCGTTAATTTCAGGGTCTTTTGCATTGCCCACAATAGCTGCGCGGCCGCTGGCTTTACCACGAATTTCAGGGAATACCGATTTTAAGAAAATGGTAAGCGGGCCAAGATCAAAATTGGCAAAGGCCGCATCTAACGATAATACCGTTTCTTTATTTACAATATCTATAGAGCCTGCTGTGTAAAACGTTTCTTCGCCATTGCGGACGATAGCACTGTTAACCGCAAACTTTTTAAAGGTTTTATCGCCCTCTACATTAAGGTTCATATCGCCCAGTACGAATTTATTTACCCTAAGCGAATCGATAGTTAAGGCAGATGCCGGTTCAAACTGGTTTTTATTTTGCTTAAAGCTTACCTCGCCGTTTAGCCTTCCGCCAAAACTAAGGCTGTCTATATTAGGCGTTACTTTATTAAGGTCTACATCATTAAACGAAAGGTGCAAATCTTTATAATCCTTGCCTTTTATAAGCCCCATAAGCTCTACTGCCTGGTCGTTATGCGACATGGATATCTTATCAATAGAAAAATCGGTCAATTTTTTATTGAAGACAATCTTGTTATTACGATCGCTTTGCTCGTTAATAAACCACTGGTAGTTTTTAAAGTTGATCTCTGATTTTTTAAACCCTACAACCGAATTATTCTTATCATCAATAGTATGGAAAAGATTCAGCTTAAAGCTATCGGTGTCCTTATTACCGCCGTTAAACTCGGTACGCAGGTACAGCGTATCATTTTGCGTTACATTGATAAGGCTAAAATCAGATACCTTGTAGCTCTTCATCCTAACGCTATCCATGTGGACATACGTATTGTATAGCGGATTTTTATTATCAATATCGATCTCAATATTACTGAAGGCGTTGTTAAACGCATCAATTTTAGGCGAATCAAAAGCGAACTTAAATTCGCCCTTATCGGCATTTATCTTTCCGCGGACGCGCGTATCCGGCCCTAACACCACATCGGGCAATAATATCCCTACAATGGTATTGTATATTTTAAAATCGAAATCTAAAAACTGGCCCTTCTTAACTTTATACGGCGAATAGTTTGTGTACAGACTCCCCGCGGCATTTTGTGCCAGCTTAGGCAGCTCGTTAATATCAAAAATACCGGTAACACTGCCCTCTAAAATATCTTTAGAGTTAATAGTTATGGTACGTACACGGTTTTCATCAAATTTAGACTCTACAAAGAAATCTTCAAAGTAGTGGCTGTTTCGGCTATTTTGGTACGATAGCCTGCTAATATTAAGGGTACCGGCCATATCATTAATATTGGTACCGGTGGCATCAAAAACAAAATCACCTTTAAATATGGATATCGAATCGTTTTTCATGAGCTTAAGCACGGCCAAGTCGGCATAATCAATCTGCGCATGAAAATCGTAATTCTTAACTCTCTTGCTCATGTCTACAAGGCCATCAAAGCTCATAAGCAGGTTAGGGTCGTTACTATTTACCTTACCTTTAAAATACGGCCATTTAAACTGCCCGTCTACCACAATGTTCTTGTAATTATAGCCATTAAATGCAAATCGGGTAACGCTGGCCTTAACTGTAGTGTTAAGCGATTGCTGTGTAAAGCCACGGCCATCGGCATCTATGTGCATGGTGGCAAGGCCAATGGTTTTAACACCTGAGATGGCGCCAATATTAAAGTCGGTAATATCTATCGTACCGGTGTAGAGCGCCTCCGCCGGTGTGTTGTAATTTTTAACCGAAAGGTTAGTTTCGGCCTCCCCAAGCTCGCTCATTACATACAACTGGGTATCTATATCTTTTTTGGTAAGGGTAACGTGGCCTACCAAATCTACCCGCCCAAATTTCTCTAACACTGCGGGTAAGCTTTTCCCCAAAATGCGTGGCATAATGCCCCTTAGGTTACTGTAGTTAGAAGTAATCCTGTCAAAATTACCGTTCATGTAAAATCCGGGGCCTGCTTTATCAAACAGGTGCCTAAAGTTTATGCTGCCCACAATTTCGCTGTCCTGTGCATCAAGCAGTTTAAGGTCGTGCAGGATGAAATTGTTAAGTGGGCCGGTAAGCGTAGTACTAAGATAGAATTTTTGGTTTTTACCAAACTCGTTATAAAAATAGTTAAGCTCGTTGGTAGATATGGTGGCCCTGTCTACCTTAAAGTCAAACTTTACACGGTTAACAAAATCCTTCATATCGGCAATGGTGTAGGTAAGCTTTACATTACCGGTAAGGGCGCTTTCGGTTGTTTTAAGCTCCAGGCCATTAAGTATAATATTGGTTTTGCTGTACGAAAATTTCGCCTTTAGATTCTCTACAAATAAACCGCGGTGGTCTAACAGCGACAACTTTTGGATATCAGCCGTTACATTAGCCCCCTTAATGTAAAAATCTTCAAGGTGGCCGCTCAGCTTTTTAAGATCAAGAACACGCGCCGTAACCGCATTTTGATTGGTTAACCTGAAACGCCCGTTAGACACATACAGATTATCTGAATGCAGCCTGAATTTTCCGCTACCGGGCTTACCGTTATCAAAAACTTTTACAAAAACATCAAGGTTAGAGGTTTTTTCCCCCTTGTAGGTCTTCATATGAAAGTTAAGCTTTTCGGCACGGATAGTACCAAACTCAAGGTTGGTATCTGACAAGCCGGAAAGCGTACTGAGCAAATTGGTTTGCAGCCTGTCGGCAGAAATCAGCGTATCTTTGTGGTGGTCTAATATAATTACACCTTTAAGCTTAACGCTTCCAAAAATAGTAATGCCTACTTTATCTATTTGTATGTTGGTGCCAAAGTCTTTATTAATGCGCTCTGTAGCATAATGTGCTATAGAGGTTTGCACAAAAGGTAGCGACAAAGCAATAGCCAGTAACAGCAAAAAAATGAGCAACCCAACAAAGGTGCGGATAAGTATTTTTTTAAATTTTTTGATACTGCTATTTGTTTTAAATTTGCCTATTGGTTGGTTAAGCCATTTAACAGGCAAAAGTAGGAATTTTTACCCTTGTTAAATTACGCTTTAACCCTTTTTTATAATTCAAAATCCGTGCCTAAATTATGGCTGATACGCCCGTATATATTTTATCTATAGAAAGTTCGTGCGATGACACCGCCGCCGCCGTATTACAAAACGCTAAAGTGCTTAGTAATGTTGTGGCACGGCAGGATGTTCATGAGCAATATGGCGGCGTGGTGCCCGAGCTTGCAAGCCGCGCACACCAGCAAAATATTGTGCCCGTGGTAGATGTTGCCCTTATTAAAGCAGGTATTACCCGCGAGCAACTTAGCGCTGTTGCCTTTACCCAGGGCCCCGGCCTTATGGGGTCGCTTTTAGTGGGCAGCTCGTTTGCAAAGTCGCTTGCGCTGGCACTTAATGTTCCACTGGTGGCGGTAAACCACATGCAGGCGCATATCTTAGCCCATTTTATTGATGAGGATGGCTTTGATAAGCCCGAATTTCCGTTCCTGGCCATGACCATTAGCGGCGGGCATACCCAAATTGTAAGAGTGAACAGCTTTTTTGATATGGAGGTTATTGGCGAAACTACCGATGATGCCGTGGGCGAAGCGTATGATAAAAGCGCCAAAATACTGGGCCTGCCCTACCCCGGTGGCCCGCTGGTTGATAAATATGCCCAACTGGGCAATCCTAAAGCTTACGCCTTTACCAAGCCTAAAGTACCGGGGCTGGACTTTAGCTTTAGCGGCCTTAAAACACAGATATTGTATTTTGTGCAAAAGAACGTGGCTGAAAACCCCGACTTCATTGCCCAGAATATGAACGATATTTGTGCTTCTATTCAGCACACCATCATTAATATTTTGATGGATAAGCTAAAACTGGCTGTAGCCGAAACCGGTATTAAGCAGGTGGCTATTGGCGGTGGGGTGTCGGCTAACAGCGGTATTCGCAGTACACTAAAGGAGGCCGAAAAAAAATACGGCTGGAAAACCTTTATCCCTAAATTTGAATACACTACCGATAATGCCGCAATGATAGGCATTGTAGGCTACCATAAATACCTGGAGCATACATTTAGCGATGCATCCGTAACCTCTAAAGCACGTATACAACTATAATGCAGTTATTTTATAACCCCGATATTACTCCCGGCAGCACTACTTTTTTATTTGATAAAGAAGAGAGCCGCCATATTATTAAAGTGCTGCGCAAAAAGGAAGGCGACACTATACAAATTACTAACGGTTCCGGATATTTGTTTACATCTGAAATTACCTTTGGTAACGAAAAAAAGTGCGAGGTTAAAATCACGGCTGAGCAGTTTTTTGAGCCTGCGCCCTACTCCCTTCACCTGGCTGTTGCACCCACTAAACTTAACGACCGCTACGAGTGGTTTTTAGAAAAGGCTGTAGAAATTGGCATTAACGAGATTACACCGCTTATTTGCGAGCACAGCGAACGTACTAATTTTAAAGCCGACCGTTTTGAGAAGATATTGCAAAGCGCCATGAAACAGTCGCTGCAATATTACCTGCCAAAGCTTAACGAGCCAGTGGCCTTTACCGCTTTTGTAAGTGATGCTAAAGAGGGCGATTTATTTATTGCGCATTGCGAAGAAACCGATAAAAAACTGCTGAAGCACGCCCTGCAGCCCAAACAAAAAGTCACCATACTTATTGGACCTGAAGGTGACTTTTCTACAAAGGAAATTAATCTAGCACTGGCACAAAAGTACGTTGCGGTATCGTTAGGCAACACCCGCCTGCGCACCGAAACCGCCGCTATTGTTGCCGCGCATAGTGTGGCTTTTGTTAATGAGGAGTAGTTTAGCTTGCAACACTGTCAAGCCAAAATTTCTTATCTTAGCTATTCCAAAAAACATCTCAACTAAAATGAAAAAATTTCTTGTTCTCTTCGTGCTGTTTACCTGCACAATATCTTTCGCCCAAAAAACTGATTACGACACCAAAACTAACATCCGTTATTATCCTGATGCTGATTACAAGAATGATAATTATAAATCAGAGCGTTGTGTACTGGATATTTACTACCCTAAGAACGTAAAAAATTTCGCAACCATACTATGGTTTCATGGTGGTGGGTTAACGCAGGGCAGCAAAGAAATTCCGCAGGCTTTAAAAGATAAGGGTTACTGTATTATAGGTGTAGGGTACCGCCTTAGCCCTAATGTAAAAGTAGTAAATTGTATTGAGGACAGTGCCGCAGCCATTGCCTGGGCGTTTAACAATGTAGCTAAGTATGGTGGCGATCCTAACCACATCTTCCTTTCTGGGCACTCGGCCGGGGGATATTTAGACCTCATGGTAGGGCTCGATAAAAAGTGGCTGGGAAAATATAACATAGATGCTAACAGGATTGCTGGGTTGATACCGTTTAGTCCGCAATGCATAACACACTTTACGGCACGTAAAGAAAAAGGAATACCTGAAAAACAACCTACTATAGATGAACTTGCCCCATTATTCTGGGTGCGTGGCGATGCCCCACCTACCCTGCTAATTACCGGTAACCGCGAAATGGAAATGCTGGGCCGCTACGACGAGAACGCTTATATGGCACGTATGATGAAACTTAATGGGCATACCGATATTCAACATTTTGAGTTGGATGGTTACGGACATAACATGGCAGACCCTGCCTACCCGCTTTTACTAAATGAGGTTAAAAGAGTTTTAGATTTAAAAAAGTAGATGTTAATATATTAGATGTTAGATAATAGACAGAGTAATTTGCTGATGAAAATAATATCAAATACGATTCTCAGCATACTGCATCTCGCAGTTCCTTATTTAATATTCTTCAGTTTTACAGTAATTGATTTCCTTATAAATGGCTCAGGAATCTTGTCTTCCTTGAATTATGAAAAACATAAATGGTATTGGATAATCGCTTATATTATATTAGCTATCATACATTTAACAATCACTTATAATTATCTAAAACAGGTAAAAACCAAAATAAAGCATATTATTTTAACATTTACAGTTATAATTTATATTTATCTCGTTCTAAAATTTTAATTTATTATTTACCTAAATACTGTTTTAAAAGATTCTTTAAAAAGAACAAATTAGCCCAGTTGAATAATGAAAAACATAATTTTTATACTAATTCTTATACCGATAATTTCCTGTAAAACATCAAAAATTTCGTTAGAGCATTATTAGGCTTTTTACAACAAACTACACTGGAGTTAAAGAGCATATTAAATTAAATACGGATTATACATTCGATTATCATTATTCTGCCGAACTTATTGAAACAAAAGTTCCAAATAAAAAATTGGAAAACCAGCCCAAACAAAAATCCCACGCTTACGTAGCGTGGGATTTTTATTTTAAAATGAAAACAGAATTAGACTAAGACGCCCCCTCTGCATAACCAATTATTTTAACCCAATTATATATTTTGATTTTATTCTAATGTATAAATGTCTATAACCAGACATCGGTTAAATACATTATCCTCCATAGATAAAATGTAATAAGACCGTAACAGGTAAAACTACCTGCTACACAAAACAGGTAATTGCTACCTGTGCCACCTTGTAATATATAGAGAATTTTGATGAAGCACATTACTTTACGAAAACGTTAAAGTAATGGCTAAAAAATTCAAACTAAAACATTATAGATCAATTAACAAACACAATCCTTAAAAATTATTATCATGGACGAATTTATTGGTACAGTAAAGCTATTTGCTTTTAATTGGGAAGTAAAAAATTGGGCATTTTGCGATGGCCGACTTTTATCGATACAACAAAATACAGCGTTATTTTCGCTTTTAGGAACTACTTACGGCGGAGACGGCCAAACTACTTTTGCCTTGCCTGATTATAGAAGCAGAATTGCAATAGGTATAGGCCAGGGCCCCGGCCTTAGCAACTATGTGGGAGGACAAATGAGCGGCACCGAGAATAATTCTCTTTTTGTTAGCAACCTGCCACCTCACAATCACACTGGCCACGTAGTAGTTAGTTCTACACAATCAAGCGCCAGCACTGCTGCAAGAGGCGCGGCGATTGCTACCCCAGGTACATCATCGGGTAGGGATTTTACCCCTACACTTGGTTATACGGCAGCCGGAATTAATCCGGATACGCCGTTAGCCGACACAACTGTTGTTACTAACCTAACAGGTAGTGGCTTACCTGTAAACAACTTACAACCATACCTTGCTATGAGTTATCAAATTTGCCTGTATGGCATCTTCCCTTCAAGGAGCTAATTTTTAAAAGTAATATGCCATACTACCGGGATATTTATATCCTGCGGTATGGCGTATCTAAATTTCTACTTAATCGTAATTTACATCTAATGAAAAAAAATTACTTATTATTAATTTGCCTGTTCTTTGCGCAGTGGCTTATTGCTCAAACAACAGAGACCTTTGAGACCGAGGTTAACGGCTCTACAAGCTTTACCGATAACGGCCAGGTATTTAACATTACCAGCCAGGCAGGCGGACCTTTTTACATTCAGGGCAATTACCCGGGCACCGGGTGGAATGGCTCCAGTGTAGATAACAAGTACATAGATAATAGTGGTAATTCATTTGCAAATATGCCGTCGCAGTTTACCATTAGTGCTGCCGGAGGCGCGCAATTTACCTTGAAGAGTATGTACCTTTTTCTTTCAACATACAACCTCAATTTAAATGTAAATGGCAATACCCTTACCATTACCGGTAAACTTGGGGGTGCCACACAATATACCGCTTCGGCAAGTTCCGGGTTTACCACGTCGTTTGCAGTAAATAATGGCCATACATTTATTAATATGGCTACTTTTGGGGGTGCTAATAATTCCAATACACTTATAGATCAGTTTGTAGTAGCTACTACTAATGGTATTAACTACATAGATTTAGATGCTATGACATGGCAAACAGCAGTGGCTCCCTGCCCGGCTGTTACATTATCACAGGTATCTCAAACAAATATAAGTTGTAACGGCGGATCTAACGGTTCGGCAACGGTATCGGCATCAGGTGGCAGCGGGTTTACATACAACTGGTCACCGGGCAACCCAACTGGCGATGGTACGGCTTCAATATCAGGCGTACCTGCCGGGACATGGACAGTTACGGTTACCAACTCGTGTGGTAATTCGTCGTCAACCAGTTTTACAATAACAGAACCAGCAGCTTTAAACGCTACAGCGGGTGCTCAAACCAATATAGCGTGTAATGGCGGCACAACAGGATCGGCCACGGTGGCAGTTACCGGTGGAACTCCGGGCTATACCTACTCGTGGGCACCATCAGGAGGAACTGCGGCAACGGCCACAGGATTAGCAGCTGGTACATATACCGTAACGGTTACAGATGCTAACTCATGCACCGATACTCAAAGCTTTACCATCACCCAGCCTGCTGCATTAAACGCGACAGCCAGTGCTCAAACCAATATAGCATGTAACGGCGCAGCAACAGGATCGGCCACGGTGGCAGTTACCGGTGGAACTCCGGGCTACACTTATTCATGGGCACCATCGGGTGGAACCGGTGCTACAGCCTCTGGCTTAATAGCAGGCACGTATACCGTAACGGTTACTGATGCCAACTTATGCACCGATACTCAAAGCTTTACAATAACCCAGCCTGCTGCATTAAACGCGACAGCCAGTGCTCAAACCAATATAGACTGTAATGGAGGCACAACAGGATCAGCTACTGTAGCAGTAACTGGTGGTACTCCGGGCTATACCTATTCATGGGCACCATCAGGTGGTACTGCAGCTACAGCCTCTGGCTTAACAGCTGGCACGTATACTGTAACAGTGACCGATGCCAACTTATGCACCGATACTCAAAGCTTTACAATAACCCAACCCGCAGCACTTACGGCTACCACATCGCAAACTAACGTTTTATGTAACGGGCAAGCAAGTGGCACAGCAAGTGTAATCGTTTCTGGGGGTACTGCCGGTTATACCTATTTATGGAGTCCATCCGGTGGAACTGCTTCAACAGCAACAGGGCTTACCGTGGGGGCCTATTCGGTTTTAATTACAGATGCCAATGGCTGTTCTATAACACGCAATTTTACTATTACTCAACCAGCTGTATTAACTGCTACTACATCTCAGGTAAATGCAACCTGCGGGCCCACAGGCCAGGCAGGTGTAACAGTATCGGGAGGTGCAGGAGCTTATACTTATGTATGGAGCCCATCTGGCGGTACAGCTGCTATAGCCACAGGATTATCAGCAGGAGCTTATTCTGTATTGATAACTGATGCCAATGGTTGTACTCTTACCAAGAACTTTACCATTACGGCTACCTCTAACTTAGCGGCCACAACTACGCAAATTAATGTTAGCTGCAATGGCGGAACTAACGGATCGGCTACAGTAACACCAACTGGGGGCGTATTGCCTTATACTTATGTATGGAGCCCATCAGGTGGTACAGCTGCAACAGCCACTGGCCTGGCTGCGGGTACTTATTCGGTTGTGATAACCGACGGCAACAGCTGTACGATTACCAAAACAGTAACCATTACACAACCGGCTGTATTAGCTGCAACAACATCTCAGGTAAATATTACTTGTAATGGAGGTAGCAACGGATCGGCTACAGTAACACCAACTGGCGGTACAGGAGCGTATACGTATGTATGGACCCCTTCAGGCGGAATAACTGCTACAGCTACAGGTTTAACTGCCGGCGCATATTCGGTACTGATTACAGATGCTAACGGCTGTACGCTCACTAAAAACGTTACCATTACCCAACCGGCTGCACTTACAGCAACTACATCTCAGGTAAATATATCGTGTAACGGAGGAAGCAACGGATCGGCTACTGTAACCGCAGCTGGCGGTACAGGAGCGTATACGTATGTATGGAGCCCCTCAGGCGGAACGGCTGCAACAGCAACAGGATTATCAGCCGGAGCATATTCAGTACTGATTACCGATGCTAACGGCTGTACGCTCACTAAAAACGTTACCATTACCCAACCGGCTGCACTTACAGCAACTACATCTCAGGTAAATATATCGTGTAACGGAGGAAGCAACGGATCGGCTACTGTAACCGCAGCTGGCGGTACAGGAGCGTATACGTATGTATGGAGCCCCTCAGGCGGAACGGCTGCTACAGCTACAGGCTTAGCTGCCGGAGCATATTCGGCACTGATTACAGATGCTAACGGCTGTACGCTTACTAAAAATGTAACCATTACACAGCCATCTGCAATAACAGCAACAACCTCTCAGATTAACCTGTTGTGCAACGGTGCTACAAACGGATCGGCTACAGTAACTGCTACAGGTGGTACAGGAGCGTATACATATGCATGGAGCCCATCAGGAGGAACAGCTGCTACAGCAACCGGGCTTTCGGCAGGTGCATACTCGGTTTTAATTACCGATGCCAATGGCTGTACGCTGACTAAAAACGTTACCATTACACAGCCTGCTGCGCTTAACGCTACTACAGTAAAAACAAATATTACCTGCAATGGTGCTAATAACGGCACTGCAACGGTAACAGCTACAGGCGGTACAGGTGCATATACGTATTCCTGGTCGCCCGCTGGCGGAACGGCTGCTACAGCTACAGGCTTAGCCCCGGGAACCTATGCCGTTACAATTACCGATGCTAACGGATGTTCTATTATCAGGAGTTTAAACATTACCCAGCCTGTTGCACTTACAGCAACTACCACACAGGTAAACATTTTATGTAATGGTGGGGCAACAGGATCGGCTACGGTTACGGCTACAGGCGGTACAGGTGCTTATACCTACTTATGGAGCCCATCGGGCGGAACAGCTGCTACAGCTACCGGACTTGTAGCAGGTACTTACAGCGTAGTTGTAACTGATGCTAACGGTTGTAACGTAACACAATCGGTTACCATTACGCAATCGGCCACTATTACTGCTACAACATCTAAAACCGATGTAAGCTGCAACGGCAGCTCTAACGGGTCGGCTACGGTAATTGCTACAGGGGGAACTGGAGCATATACCTATTCATGGTCGCCTTCCGGCGGAACGGCCGCTACAGCTACCGGCCTTGCTGCGGGAACTTATGTTGTAACCATAACCGATGCTAACTTATGCAGCATCATTAAGAACGTAACAATTAACCAGCCATCAGCTATTACGGCTACAACATCCCAAGTTAATATTTTATGTAATGGAGGAACAAACGGATCGGCTACAGTAACAGCCACAGGCGGTACAGGTGTTTATACCTATGTATGGTCGCCTTCAGGCGGAACAGCTGCAACAGCTACAGGGTTAGCTGCCGGATCATATTCGGTTTTAATTACCGATGCTAACGGCTGTACGCTGATTAAAAATATAACCATTACTCAACCAACAATACTTGCCTCTACCACTACCCAGGTAAATGTTGCCTGCAATGGCGGTACGGGTTCGGCTACGGTAACCGCCACGGGTGGAACAGGTGCTTACACCTATGTATGGAGCCCATCGGGCGGAACTGCTGCTACTGCTACTGGTTTAGCAGCGGCGACTTACAGCGTGGTTATAACCGATGCTAACGGTTGTACTGTTACTAAAACGGTGACTATTACGCAGCCGGCAGCGCTTACAGCAACTACAACACAGGCAAATGTACTTTGTAATGGTGGTACAGGATCGGCTACGGTAACCGCTACAGGTGGTACAGGTGCTTATACCTATGCATGGAGCCCATTGGGCGGAACTGCTGCAACAGCAACAGGATTAGCAGCAGGAGCTTACAGCGTAATTGTGACCGATGCTAACGGTTGTACTGTTACTAAATCAGTAACTATAACACAACCTACTGCACTAACTGCAACAACTACACAGGTAAATGTACTTTGTAACGGCGGTACAGGATCGGCCACTGTAACAGCGATAGGCGGTACGGGTGTTTACACTTACGAGTGGAGCCCATCAGGTGGTACTGCTGCTACAGCAACAGGATTAGCCGCAGGTACATACAGTGTAGTTGTAACCGATGCTAACGGGTGTACAGTTACTAAAACAGTTACTATAACCCAGCCTACAGCGCTTACTGCAACCACAACACAAGTTAACGTACTTTGTAATGGTGGTACAGGGTCGGCTACAGTAACGGCTACAGGTGGTACAGGTGCGTATACGTATGTATGGAGCCCATCGGGTGGTACTGCTGCCACTGCTACAGGTTTAGCCGCAGGTACATACAGTGTAATTGTAACCGATGCTAATGGTTGTACTGTAACACAATCGGTTACTATAACACAGCCAACAGTACTTGCAGCAACAACAACGCAAACTAACGTTTCATGTAATGCAGGCACTAATGGGTCGGCTACCGTAACCGTTTCAGGAGGTACAGGAGCCTATACGTATGTGTGGCTTCCGTCTGGCGGAACTTCTGCCACAGCAACAGGATTAGCTGCCGGAGAATATACAGTTACCGCTACCGATGCTAACGGTTGTACCACAACACAAACAGTTACTATTACTGAGCCTGCTGCACTAACAGCCACAACGCTACAGGTTAATGTGGGCTGTAACGGCGGTACAAATGGTTCGGCTACGGTAAATGTTAGCGGTGGTACAGGCACTTATACATATGCATGGCTGCCATCGGGCGGATCGGCTGCTACAGCATCCGACCTGGTTGCCGGAACCTACACAGTAACAGTTACCGATGCTAACGGTTGTACTCTTACACAAAGCTTTACTATTACAGAGCCTCTTGCAATTGTTGTAAACAGCGACCCTGCCGATGTAATTACCGAGGCCGGTAACGATGTTATATTTACTGTTACTGCCGATAACGTAGGTACCTACCAATGGCAATACAGCGCTAACGGAACCGACTGGACTGATATCACCAATGGTGGTACAAGCCCTGAAGTTTCGGGTGCTACCACAGGCTCATTAATTTTAGTAAACGTGCCTGCATCGTATAACGGATACATTTTCAGGGTACAGTTAGCCAATGGTGCTAACTGTATTACGGAGTCGGCTTCGGCCATGCTAACAGTAACCAATGTTCTGGAAGCTGTAAATGACGACTTTAGCGAGAACCAAATTCATGAAGATACAGGTGGTATTGCCGGCGATGTTACAGCAAACGACCTTATGAACGGTGTTGCCGTTGATGATGCTGCTATTACCATAACGGTAACTAACGATGGCGGACTTATAGGTGTTACCATAGATGAAGACGGAAACATTAACGTTCCTGCCGGTGCCGAACTTGGTACTTACACTATAACCTACACAATTTGTGATGCTTTAAGTACTACTAATTGTAGCGAGGCAACAGTTATAGTGGTTGTTACGTACTCTCTTAAAACAGAACATTTTAGTGTAGCATCTATTGATATTTACCCTAACCCGGCTAACAATGAGGTGTTTATCTCTATACCAGAGGCCATGAGCATTAAAGATGTTAAGGTTACCGTGTACGACCTTAACGGAAGAATTGTTCTTGAGCAGCCTGTAACAGGCACGCATCAAAGGATCAATATTGCTACGCTGGAGTCCGGGGTGTATTTATTCAACATTACTTCAAACAGGGGTTCGGTAACAAAACGTATCATTAAGAACAAGCAATAACCCAAATTTTCTTTTTTAAAATAAACCGCAGCCGGATATCCTGGCTGCGGTTTTGTTTTATATCCATCAGATAATTCTTTGTAAAATATGTTAAGCATTTATCTGCCAATCAGATAATTTGCATTACTTTTAAAAGCTAAACACCTTAAAACAAACTATCTAACAACCCTAATACTCATTAAAAATATATAATCATGCAAAAATTAATTATAGCACTAATATTGCTTATCAATATATTTTCTGCCAGCATGTTTGCACAGAAAAAGTTTGAACTATCCGATACCGGAAAATTTGTAAACATTGGCGAACCAAAAATTTCGCCGGATGGTAAAAGCATTGTAATTGTGGTTTCAAGGCCTGATTATGAGCAAAACCGATATAATTACGAACTGGTACTGGTTGATATTGCCACCGGCAAGCAGCGAATTTTAACGCAGGACAGGATTGTAGTGGCATACCCCAGATGGTCGCCCGATGGCAGCAAACTGGCCTTTATTGCCAAAGTAAGCGCAGCTAAAGATGCATTGGCCCAGATATTTATCATTCCCATGAATGGTGGTGATGCCAAGCAAATAACTAAAGCGCCAAAAAGTGTACAGCATTTTGCATGGAGCCCAACATCTGATGAAATTGCCTATGCCACTGCCGATGAGCAAAAGCGCAAAAAAGAAATTGAAAAAGGCTATACCGATTTTGAAATTGGCAACAATGATGTATTTGTAAACAGCCAGCCCACCCCTACCCACATATGGCTTGTAAATACCCTTACATTTGAACAAAAAAGACTTACGGAAGGCGACTGGAGCCTGCCTGTAACCATAATGCCGGGTCCGCCATCATCGCCGTTTTCATGGTCGCCCGATGGTAAATCTATTTTATTTACAAAGGTGGCAACAGCTTATTCGGGCGATTTGATAGAGCGTACCGTTAATTCGGTTACAGTAGCCGATAAGGCCATCAAACAAATTACCCCGAGGACAACATTAGAGTCGTACCCCAACTTTTCGCCCGATGGCAGTAAAATATCCTATTGGTACAAAAACTCCGGCAGGCAGGAAAGTAGCTATGAATTGTGGGTTACCAATACCGGTAGCGGTACTGAGGGTAAGGTTATTACCGATAAGCTCGACAGGGATGTATACTGCTCGGTTTGGATGCCCGATGGTAAATCCTTCTTAGTGGGTGCCCATAACGATAACAAAACATCACTTTGGACGGTTACTTTAGATGGTAAAGCTACCCAGCTGGATTTGGGCACTATTTGCCCTAACTGGTCGTTTTGGGTAGATGCATCGGTAAGTAAAAGCGGCAGCATTGCCTTTATAGGCTCAAATCCTACCAAACCCGCTGAGCTGTACTATCTAAAATCGGCTACAGCCAAACCTATACAGCTCACCAATTTCAATAAGGAAATTGCCGCTATGACCTTGGGTAAAACTGAAACCATCCGCTGGGGAAATGACGGATTAAAGCACTGTGGTATTGTTACTTACCCCGCTAATTATGAAAAAGGCAAAAAATATCCGCTCGTATTGTTGGTACACGGCGGGCCAAATGCGGCATCGGTAGAAATGTTTGCGCGTTTCCCGCAGCTGTTGGCCAACCAGGGATATTTTACTTTTGAACCCAATTACAGGGGCAGCGATAATTTAGGCAGTGCCTACAAGCTTGCTATTACAGAAAATGCCGGTACAGGCCCGGGTCGCGATGTTATGGCCGGACTGGAAAAATTAAAGGCTACAGGTATAATAGATACTGATAATATTGCTGTTACAGGTTGGTCCTACGGCGGATTTATGACGGTTTGGCTTGCAGGGCATTACGGTGGCTGGAAATGTGCCGTTGCCGGTGCTGCGGTTACCGATTGGGTAGACCAATACAGTTTTAGCGATGGCAATGTAGCGCGCTCAGGGTCACTTGGCGGATCGCCTTTTGTGGGAGATAACATGAAGAAATACATTGAGCAATCGCCTATTACAGAAGCCCATAATATTAAGGCACCAACCCTCATCCTCTCTAATACAGCTGACCCAAGAGTGCCCATTACGCAATCATATAAATTGTACCATGTACTTAAAGATAATGGAGTGGTTACTAAATTTATAGGCTGGCCGGTTGCAGCCCATAATGCCAGCGACCCGGTGACACTTTTAGAGAGGGATAAGTACTGGATAGACTGGCTTAACACCTATCTTAAATAATAAATACACACCAAATTAACGATATGTCGTGAATTATTTTTCATTAAAAATAACTTAATCCCTGTAGTTCAAATACTTATCATTTTGGTGTTTTTATTGTTTACTGTAATGCAATTTATATAATGTATTATGTACCCGCCCCAAAATGCGACATCGCATCCTACTAAAAACATTTGGTACACTACCCTGCTATTAACTATCATAGCAGGCTTTTGTGATACCGTTACTTTTGTAGCTGCCGATGCTTTATTCTCAGCCCACGTTACAGGTAATTTTATTGTATTTGCTTACCAGATAGTTAAAGGCTCAGACATCCTGGCATGGGTAAAACTACTTACATTCCCCATATTCATCGTAGCCGTAATGGTAGGTGGGCGTATTGGTGCAACAGCAACAAACAGGTACAAATTGTTATTGTGGGAAGGTGTCTTACTAACTGTAGGCGGTTTAACCGTATTACTGCTTAACTATATGTATGGTTATAGCAACTGGATTATTTATCCTGTTGCCATGACCGTTGTATTTGCCATGGGGCTTCAAAATGCTTTTGGCAAACTGTATGCTAAAGAAACCTATGGCCCAACCACTATGATGACGGGAAATGTTACCCAGGCTGCGTTAGACTTAGGTAACCTGTTTAGAACCAGATTTAAAGACTCTGTGGATATCATTAATTTTAAAACTCAACTGGTAACGTTATCCGGTTTCTTAGCCGGATGTTTTTTAGGAGCGGTAAGCGGTAATTTTTTTGGGCTTGCAACAATAGCTGTGCCGGGCGTAGCTTTGCTTATATGCTACCTTAAAAACCGTAATAAAACCAGCGCTTAATAGCAATTTTGCAATTTGTGAGTAATAGATTACCTTTAAAAAATGAATACCAAAGCATACATATGTACAGTGTTTTACGCCAATTTACTTGGTGTTTTGTTGCTTTTGTGCACTATGCAATCACTTGCACAAACTCAGGATCAGGATAATACCCAAGATTTAACCATTCTTTCTAAAGCACCTGAACTTGCTGCTATGCAACAACAAGTAAAACTGTATGAGCAGGCAAAAGACTGGCCCAACACCATAGATGCACTGCGTTCTATTGCAATGTACTACATTCATATTCGCGACTTTAGCCCTGCTCTGCCCTATCTTCAAAAAGCGCTTACGTTAGCCAATAATCATGCTAGACAAAAATCTCCGGAGGTGCTATCAGACATATCTTACTTTTATGGGTACAATGAAGATTATGTGAACAGCCTTAACTATGCCATAAAAGCTTTGAAACTAGCTGAAAACATGCACCTTAACAATGCTGTTATGTGTACCGTTTACCAAAAGGCTGCAATGGCATATTCATCTGCTTCACAATATAATAATGCAGTTACCTACTCTAAAAAAGCGGTACAATTTGCTGAAAAAACACAAGACAAAAATCTGATTGTACACGGTTATTTTACCCTTGTTGAAAACCTGGCCCAAGTTCACCACGATGCTGAGGCTATTAATAGGTTAAAAGAACTCGAACAAAAATATCCATCCAGTGACCCCGAATTTAATTTTGATCTAAACTACTATTTTACAAACATTTACATTAGGGCAAACAACAAAGAAAAAGCACGCTTTTACTTTAAGAGGCTCTTAGCGATAGACCGGACAGTAAGCGAGTCTCCTCAACACATACAGATGTTTTATCCAACTGTTTTTCATTACTATAGCTATACCGGGGAGTATAACCTTGCCAAGCCTTTCCTTGTAAAACAGGCTGAAATGCTTAAAAAAAACTTTAACCTTACCCAGATTACCAAGAACGAGGAATTTTTATTTATGGCCGACTCTGCATCAGGCAATTACCTGAGTGCCATAGGCCATTACCAGCAATTCCATAAATGGAAAGACTCGCTGTTTAGTGTAGACAGGGATAAGAAAATGAAGGAGCTGGATATTGCTTACAAAACCGAAAAGAAGGATAAAGACATTAAGCTGTTACAGCAAAACAGCCGCCTTAAAGATACTACCATAAGCAACCAGGCAACCATTAGGAACATTACGATAGGTGGCATTATTGTACTGTTGCTGTTGCTTATAGTAACCTACAGCAGGTACCAGATAAAGCAAAAAAGCAATAAAAAACTGGAGGCCCAACGGGAAGAGATCAACAGGCAAAACGATATATTGCGCCAGCTTGTTAACGAGAAGGAATGGCTGCTGCGCGAAATTCACCATAGGGTTAAAAACAACCTACAAATTGTTATCAGCCTGCTCAATACGCAGTCGGCTTACCTTGAAAATAAAGATGCGCTGCTGGCCATACAAAACAGCCAAAACCGTATGCATGCCATGTCGCTCATCCATCAAAAACTGTATCAAACTGAAAATCTGTCCAGTATAGATATGTCCTGGTACATACATGAGCTTGTAAACTATCTTAAAGACAGTTTTGATATAGCTTCAAAAATAAAGTACGTACTTAACACAGAGCCTATTGAGCTTGATGTGGCACAGGCGGTTCCGCTGGGTTTAATACTTAACGAAGCTATTAGCAATGCCATTAAATATGCATTTCCCAACGATGCCAAAGGCACTATAAATATAGAACTGAAAGAAATTGAGACGTGTAAGTACATGCTCAGGATATCAGATAACGGGATTGGGCTGAGCCCTGGCTTTGAGACCGAAGAGCGCGACTCGTTGGGTATGAACCTTATGATGGGGCTAACGGAGCAAATGGACGGCTCATTTAACATAGCCTCTAACAACGGGGTGGTAGTAACAATTAACTTTATAAAGAGAAAGGCTGACGTATAGCCACATGACAATGAGCACAAAAGAAAAAATATTAATTGTTGAAGACGAATTTATTGTCGCTAACGACCTGAAGATCATACTTAAAAAGGCTGGTTATGATGTTGTTGGCATAGCATCATCTACACAGCAGGCGCGCGAAATGATACAGGCTAAAAAGCCGGAATGGGTACTGCTGGACATCATATTAAAAGGTGATGAAACAGGGATTGACCTGGCTTGGGAGCTGAAGGAAGTAAACATACCGTACCTGTTTATATCGGCCAATACCAATCAAAGTACCCTTGAGGCGGTTAAACAAACCGAACCCTACGGCTTTATGGTTAAGCCTTTTAGGGAAAAAGACCTGCTTGTAATGCTGGATATTGCCCGTTACCGCTTTGCGTTAGAGCAAAAAAGCCAGCTTGCCGTAAACAACCCGGCACACCAGCCTGTTTTTGAAGGTATTATAGGAGCCAGCAACTCTGTGCAGGCAGTTCTGAATAAGGTTAGCGTTGTTGCCCCAACCGATACATCGGTACTGGTACTGGGCGAAAGCGGTACCGGTAAGGAGCGCATTGCCCATACCATACACGAAAATTCGCCCCGAAAAAACAAGCCTATCGTTGTAGTAAACTGCGCTGCACTGCCGTTATCGTTGATAGAATCAGAGCTTTTTGGATATGAAAAAGGTGCGTTTACGGGTGCTAATGCACGCCGAATAGGCAAGTTTGAGCAGGCCAACGGCGGTACACTATTTTTAGATGAGATAGGCGAACTACCTTTAGATGCTCAGGTTAAACTACTTAGAGTATTACAGGAAAAAGAAATTGAACGGATAGGCGGAGAAACCACCGTTAAGGTAGATGTGCGCATTGTTGCCGCCACCAACCGTAACCTGGAATTTGAGGTGGCACAGGGGCGTTTCAGGCTCGACCTGTATTACAGGCTGAATGTATTTCCTGTGGAATTAGCGCCGCTTAGGGAGCGCAAAGAGGATGTTGAGTCCCTTGCTTATTACTTCCTCAAAAAATACGCTGCTAAGGCTCATAAAAACGTTACAGGCATAAGCCACAAGGCTTTAAACGAGCTCATGCAGTACGACTGGCCGGGCAACATCCGCGAGTTGGAGCACCTTATAGAGCGCAATGTATTGCTTGCTTCGGGCAGCGAGATCATAGCGTTTGACTTGGCTGTAACATCACAATCGGCACAGGTTAAGCAGGCGGCCGATGGTGCAATGCTTTCTATGGAAGACATGGAGCGTGAGCATATTATGACGGCTTTAAAAATGTGCGGCGGTAAAGTTTTTGGCCCCGGGGGCGCGGCAGAGGTATTAAAAATATCACCCGCCACGCTGTATTCTAAAATGAAAAAACTGGGCATCCGACAGGAATATTACTAAATTTACACAACAACTCATTTAAATATAACATATTATGGCTGATATAAAACTGGAACTGAACGAAAAACAACATGGTGGCTTTAACCTGTATGAAGAAGGTACTAAAATTGGCGAAATGGTGGTAAGCATTGCACCACAATTACTTACCGTTTACCATACCGAAGTTGATGAAAGTGCTGCCGGAAAAGGCTATGCCAAGCAACTGCTTGATACTATGGTGGCTTACGTTAGGGAACATAACCTGAAAGTTAAACCATTATGCCCCTATGTACACGCCCAGTTTAAAAGGCACCCGGATGAGTATAATGACATCTGGCAAAAAAAGGATGGAGAAGAATAATCTCAATACCAAACATTTATGTTCAGCATAACAAGAATTTACAGCGATGCCAGTGGCGACAGCCATTTTGAAGATTTTACCGTTGCGCTAAAGAGCAATGGCGATATAGGTTTCCTATCGGAAGCTGAGCCTGTTAAGAGTATCATTTTTAGGGAAGTAGCAGCTTCTTACGATTATGATTTTCACAACGCGCCTCAAAAGCAGTATATAATTCTGGTTGACGGCGGGGTTGAAATTGAGACGTCATTAGGCGAAAAACGCAGTTTCAATACCGGCGAAATATTACTTGTGGAAGACACCACAGGTAAAGGCCATAAGACCAAAAACCTTGAAAATAAGGCACGTAGGTCGGTTTTTGTAACGCTTTAAATCCTCAAACATGAGCTGCTCAAAATCCAATTTTATTGCTATTTTTACACGATCACACTATTAAACCTAACTAACTATGCAGCAAAGAATTCCCGAGACCGATGCCAAACTTAAAGCCATCCAGGAAAGGGAAAAGAGTCTCATGCTGCAACTTAGCCTTTGCAACCAGTTGTGTTCGGTTACCACTAAAACCGCGTTAGTCCCTGTAATTACGGGGCTTTTGCATGATAACCTGCCTTTTGACAGCTTTGTTATCTGTGTTGCCGATGCAGCTGAAAAAGAGTACAATATCTTTTTTCATGATGATGAAAAATCACAGTCGGAGCTTAAAGGTACACCCCATTTTGTTGCAGATGGTTTTTTTGATACCGCATTGCAATCCGCAGATCCTGTGGTGTTTAACCTGTTAAACCTATCTGCTAAAAATACCCCTGTATTTATTGCACGAGCGCGCCAGGTAGGTATGCGCGAGGCGGTTGCATTTCCGCTGCACTACCATAAAAATAATCCCTCGGTGGTGTTTATGTTTTACAAAAGGCAGGGTAGTTTCGACAGAAATGCCGAGCGGTTGCTTAAAAGTATTTCGCTGCAAATGGCCCTAACGATATCTAATATATTACTTACACAAAAGCTTAATAATCATACAGGTACGCCATCAAATTTTAAAGATCAGGTTATTGAGCAGCAACAGGAAACTCATAACCCCGATACCATTTTTACCGATGTTGTAGCAAAAAGTGACGAATTGCAGGAGGTTTTTAAGCTTGTAAGCCAGGTTGCGCCATCAGATTCGGGTGTACTGTTATTGGGTGAAAGCGGTACCGGTAAAGAGGTTATAGCCAGTGCTATACATAACCTTTCGCCGTTAAAGAACCGTAACATGATACGCGTAAACTGTGCCGCCATACCCGAAAATCTTATTGAGAGCGAGCTGTTTGGACACGAAAAAGGCAGCTTTACCGGGGCTACAGAGCGCCGCAAAGGTAAGTTCGAGCTCGCCAATAACTCCACCCTATTTCTTGATGAGATAGGCGAACTGCCTCTAAACATGCAAACTAAGCTACTCCGCGTATTGCAGGAGAACGAATTTGAGCGCATCGGCAGCAGCCGGACCATCAAAGTTAAAGTGCGCATTATAGCTGCAACCAACCGCAACCTTTTTGAGGAGATGGCCGGGGGCAGGTTTAGGAGCGACCTCTTTTACAGGCTTAATGTATTCCCTATAGTTATTCCGCCGTTGCGCGAAAGGAAATCTGATATACAGCCACTTAGCAACTACTTTATTGACCTGTATTGCAGTAAATCGGGTAAAAAACCGGTGGCGCTTTCGCCAAAAGTTTTAGAAGCCATGATGATTTACACCTGGCCGGGCAACGTGCGCGAACTAAAACATGCTATAGAACGCAGCATTTTACTTTCTGATGGTAAAAAAATAACTAAAATGCACTTCCCGGAAATGACTTCTGCTACCGATGCAGAAGGCGAAAAACACCCTAATATTTCACTTTTGGATGTTGAGAAAGCGCATATTCTTAAGGTAATTAAATTGTGTAACGGACGAATTTCGGGCCCGAATGGTGCCGCAGCGCGATTGGGCGTCCCTCCTACTACCCTTGCCTCTAAAATGCAAAAGCTCGGCATCAGCAAAAAGCACACATTTTAGTCAAAACTACCTTTTCACGACTTAATCGTACCTGTGAACCTGCAAGTGTGATTTCTGTAACCTGTTAAATGCCAATTAATTAATCTTTATAATTCATAAGGCATTTAAAAAAACACGATATATCGTAAAAAATATTTTCTGCCTAAAACATAACTATCTAAAAAACAATAACTTATAGTTAAGGCTCTTTTTTTGGTTTACTGTTCATAAATCTTTTAATCATTTAATTTAAAAATTATGAATACCAATCAAGAACCAATTTCTTACTTACAAGACCCTGCCATTTCAAAAGGCACCAAGGCATTTTTAAAAGTGTTAAATTCCGGTGGTGTACCGTTAGAGACACTAACCCCCGAAGAAGCCAGGTTGGTACTGGTAGGCGCACAAAAATCGGTGGAGGTAGATTACTCGGGTATTGATGAATCAGAACACACCATCACACAGGACGGTTACACCGTAAAGCTGAACATCGTTAGGCCACAGGGCAATACCGAAAAACTTCCCGCCTACATTTTTATACACGGCGGCGGCTGGGTACTGGGCGACTACCCTACCCACAAACGCATGGTGCGCGACCTTACGGTACTAAGCGGTGCTGTAGGCATCTTTGTAAACTACACGCCATCGCCCGAAGCACAGTACCCGCAGGCAGTTAACGAAATTTATGCCGCTACCAAATGGGTTGCCGAAAATGGCGCCGAAATTAACGTTGACGGTAGCAGGCTATCGGTAGTGGGTAACAGCGTGGGCGGTAATATGACAGCGGTAACGGCAATTAAAGCAATAGAGAACAACGGCCCTAAAATAGCCTCGCTTATTATGTTCTGGCCTATAGTTGCTGCTGATTTTGAAACCGAAACCTACCAAAAATACGGTAAAGACCGTTTCTTAACCACATCGTTAATGAAATGGCTATACGACCAGTACACTACCAACCCTGCCGAGCGCGAGGAGATATATGCATCGCCACTAAACGCATCAGCAGATATCCTTAAAAATTTCCCTCCTACTTTAATCCAAGTAGCTGAAGCTGATGTACTTCGCGAAGAAGGCGAAGCTTTTGGCCGCAAGTTAGATGATGCCGGTGTACAAGTTACCACCATCCGTTACAACGGCATGATACACGATTTTGGCCTGCTAAACCCACTGGCACAAGAGCCCCAGGTTAAATCGCTTTTCAGGCATGCGGCAGCCGACCTTAAAAAATACCTTTTTGCATAAACAAACCTCTTAAAACCATACAATTATGAAGAATCAAATAAAAAATATCGTTATCGTTCACGGCGCTTTTGCCGATGCATCGGGTTGGGAAAGTGCTTATAAGATCCTTAAAACCAAAGGATACAATGTTAGCCTGGTTCAAAACCCAACCTCTACGCTGGAGGAAGATGTGGCCGCAACCAATGTTGTTTTAGACAGGCAGGATGGCCCCGCAGTACTGGTAGGCCACTCATGGGGCGGCACGGTTATTACCCAGGCAGGCCTGCACGATAAAGTGGCAAGCCTTGTTTATGTGGCGGCTTTTGTACCGCAGGAGGGGGAGTCTACTTTAGAACTGGTACAATCAGAGGCGATACTGGAGGTAAACGGCATACTTGCTCCCGATGATAAGGGGCTCGTATACCTTGATAAAGACCTGTTTAACGCCACTTTTGCCACGGGGCAAAGCGCAGATAAGTCGGCTTTTATGTACGATTCGCAAATTCCGTTAACGGTAAAATCGTTCATTACCCCGGTTACACAGGCTGCCTGGAGAACCAAGCCGTCTTTTGCCATACTGGCTACCGATGATGGCACCATTAACCCGGTGCTGGAGCGCAGCATGTACAACCGCGCAGGCTGTGTAATTACCGAAATGACCGGCGGGCACACTCTGTTTATGACAAAGCCCGAAGAAGTAGCCAACGTAATAATAGAGGCTGCTGAGCGATCGGCTACAGCCTAACCAAAACCATACATAACTATGAATGCATTTTACAAATTACTGAACCTGTCGGCATTAGCGGCACTTGCTGTATCGCTATCGTCGTGCTCTAAAAAAGACGAAACAAAATCTAAGCCTACAAATGGCGCTGCCACTACCCAAACCACCTCATCCCCAAAAGAGGCCCGTAAAGAATATATAGAGGTAGCGCCAAATGTAAGGCTGCATGTAACCGATATGGGCAATGGCCCTGTAGTGGTGCTAATACCGGGTTACCCGCTTGGCGATGCCATGTGGGAGTACCAGTACAGCGCACTCGAAAAAGCCGGCTACCGCGTTATTGGTATCACTATGCGGGGCTTCGGGCTGTCGGACAAGCCGTACGGCAGGTATGATTACGACCAGTTTGCCGATGATATCAAGTCGGTTTTAGACCAGCTTGATGTTAAGGAGGCTACCATAGGTGGCTACTCTATGGGCGGGGCCATTGCACTGCATTATGTTGCAAAGTATGATGCTGCACATGTTAGCAAACTGGCATTGTTCTCGGCTGCGGCTCCTACCCACACTAAAAAGGCCGACTACCCTTACCCTTTATATACTCAAGAGGATATTACCCAGTGGGTTAACCTTAACAACACTAACAGGCCTGCACTACTGGCTGCTATGGGCGAACGCTTTACACTATCGGCTACGTCGCTATCACCGGGTATTGGTGCGTGGCTGGGCGGTATCGAAATGCAGTCGTCTCCCTATGCTATGGAGCAGTCGCTGATTGCCCTGCGTGATGAAGACCTGCGCGCCGACCTGCCTAAAATTAAAGTGCCTACCTTAATTTTTAATGCCAAAGAAGACAAGATAGTTGCCTTTGCCCTTGCCGAACAATTAAACAAAGCCATTGCAGGCTCTAAGCTTGTACCGTTTGATAAAAGCGGGCACGCATCGTTTGTAGAGGAAACCGATAAGTTTAATACCGAGCTTATTAAGTTTTTAAAAGAGTAACCAAAAACAATAACCCTTGCAGCTTATTTAGCTGCAAGGGTTTATCAATATAAATCAACCATCAATTATAAGATCATGCAAAATTTACAACCTTCTTTTGATACCGTTACCGAAACCCTTACCTGGCTGCGTAACGAAGGCTTTACCCGCGATTTTAACTTAGCTTACGAATACCTGGAATTTAACAGGGGCGCCAACGCCATGGCTCCCGAAGATTTTCATATAGAATGGGTATTTAGGTTTGAAGGCGATACCGATCCCGGCGATGAGGAAATTATTTACGGAATAACATCCACCAAATTCAACGTTAAGGGTGCTGCTAAGCGCTTACGGCATGTATGCCGATCCGGTTTCAGAGCAAATGATCAGGAAGTTATCAGTGCATTAGAATAACTGTTTTCTAATTATTTTTACCACAAAGACACAAGGCTCTTACTTGTATACAAGCACCAAGCCCGCAAAGAGAGCCACCTAAAGGTGGAAGGACACAAAGCTAAACGTGTATTTACATCAATGTATTCATACAGCCTTGTGACCTTAATAAGACAACAAAGTTGTCTCCTTGCGCATTCAAAGGAAATAATACTTTGTGAACCTTGTGTTTAAAAAGTATAAAAGGCTTTGTGTCTTTGTGGTAAAAATAATTATATGTACCTCATGCTTTTTAAATGCTGCAACTTAGCATCATCTGCCACATCTGCAAATTGTTTTAGTATCACCCGCAGTTTCGGATTGATGTAGGTTTCGCAAAACGGCCTTTGGGTATCGCTGTAATAATAGTTAAGCTGCTCTTCCTTGCTCAGGGTAAATTCGCTAAACGGCAGCACTTTTGTAATGATGGCATCTTCAAAATTGTTTTGCAGTTCCGCTATAGCGGATTCACCTAAAGCGATATCCTCATCATTAAAAGTGTAGATCGCCGACCTGTACTTACCCCGCATGCTGTGTAATGAAGTGGCGCTATGGGTATACAAATGCACCGCAATAAGGGTTTGCAGGTTTATTGTTTGGGTATCATATTCAATTACAACACCTTCAGAAAAAGAATCATTCTCTCCACTACCGGCTATCCACCCCTGCGCTACCGATACTACACCTTTAAGCGAGGCAAAAACCGCCTCGGTACACCAGTGGCACCCGCCGCCAAAACCTGCTTTTTTAATTGTTGTGTCCATCACTTTTACGGGTTGCAAAAACTGTGCTACTAAGTAATAAGGCTGATTATAAAGGTAGTGGTACCCTCGGTGGTGGTGTAGCTAAGGTATCCCCCGTGGGCTTCTACAATATTTTTAGAGAGCGTTAACCCAATGCCTGCCCCCTCTTTGCGCGTGGTAAAAAAAGGCAGGAATATCTTGTCTTCAATTTCTTTTTCTATGCCGTTGCCGGTATCGGTAATGTTGATGAACAGTCGGTTGGTCTTAACCTCAGCGCTTACGTTTATATGTTTGTGCTCTTTATCCTTTAACGCATAAATGCTGTTAATAAAGAGGTTAATAAGCACCTGCTCCATTTGTTGGGGGTCGGCCATGAGCCAGCGCTTTATCGCTACCGTATTCGTGACTGTTACATTTGCTTTTTTAAACAGCGGAGCCATAATGTTAAGGGCACTATCTAACAGTGCGGTAAGCTCAACTTTTTGCTTATCGGGCGATGGCAGCATGGCCAGCTTTCGGTAATTATCTATAAAGTTTTGCAGGTGGTCGCTGCGGTTAATCATGGTAGATACGCTTTCGCGGATGTCATCAAGGTCGTCTTTAGAGAATGCCTCCTGCTGCACGATATCCTCCAGGTTTTGCGCCAGCGAGCGTATGGGCGTAATGGAGTTCATAAGCTCGTGCGATATTACCTTCATAAGGTTTATCCAGGCATCTTTTTCTTTCTTCTCTATTACTTTTTGTATACTGTCTAACAAAACAATATAGTATTCGCGGTTGTAGGTTTTGGTTTTAGAAGCCTGTAATATAAACGTTTGGGTATCCTGCCCGTTAATGCTTATTTGTGCCGATGTTTTAAGGTCGTCAAAATTGCGGCGCTCTATAACCTCACACAACGATGGCAGGTGCTTTTTTAAATACACCCATTTAGAAACCTTAGGCGTTTGAAAATGATCAGAGAAATAATCGTTCATTAAAAAAATGTCCCAGTCGGCTTCCTGCTTTTCCAGGATAAGTACACCTGTCTCTATATTGTTTAAGATGGCACGGTACACCAGGTCTTTAGATACCTGCTCGTCCTGCCTTACCTTTAAATGGTCGTACAGTTTAAACAGGCTTTTATAATTATCAAACGAGCTGTGTTTGGTAAAATCGGCCGAGAAATCGTTGTTTAATATCGCGCTGATGGTTTTATCATAAAACAAAAAGGTGTTGCGCACAAAATAGAATAACTCCACCAAAAGCAGCACAAACAATAACAGGCTAAACGCAGTAGTGTAGTACAAACCCTTTTGGTACAGCAAAAATCCCCCTCCCACGGCAAGGATAATAAGCACTAAACGAATAAAAAGCTGCTGGTATAACTTCATGGACTTAATTGTTTTCGATACCGTATTTTTCCATCCTGCGGTATAGCGAAGCGCGGGACAATCCAAGCTCCTCTGCTGATTTGCTGATGTTAAAGTTATGCTTAGCCAGCGCCTTTTCTATTGTGTGCTTTTCAATTTCAGATAACGGCAAATCATCCTTGCTCTCATCTATTTTAGTAATGGTTTCAAGGTTAAGGTCAGCTACCGTAATAACGTTATCCTCACACAAAATTACGGCACGCTCTATCCGGTTTTCCATCTCACGGATATTGCCGGGCCACGCATGCAGTTGTATCTGTGCGAGTGCAGCATCGTCAAAAACTATCGAGGTACGCTCGTATTTGTCAATCATTTTGTCCAGTAAAAATTGCGCAAGCGGCAGTAGGTCGGCGCGGCGTTCGCGCAATGGCGGCAGGGTAATTTCCATAGTATTAATACGGTAATACAAATCTTCCCTAAAGTTTTTAAGGCTTACTTCCTGTGCCAAATTGCTGTTGGTAGCGGTTATAATACGCACATCAAGCTGGCGTGCTTTGCCTTCCCCCAATCGGCTAACGGCTTTGTTTTGTAATACCTGTAATAGTTTAGATTGTAGGCGCAGCGGTACGTTGCCTATCTCATCTAAAAACAGGGTGCCGTTGTTAGCCAACTCAAAACGTCCGGGGGTATCGGCTTTGGCATCGGTAAAAGCGCCTTTAGCATAGCCAAAGAGTTCGCTCTCAAAAATTGAATCGCTCAACGAGCCCAAATCCACATGCACAAACGGCTGCCCGCAACGGTTAGACTGCTGGTGAATGTAATGTGCCATAACATATTTGCCCGTACCATTTTCGCCTAAAATGAGCACATTGGCACTGGTTTTTGCTACCTTTTGCGCCAGCGCATAGGCACTTTTAATAGCAGGCGATTCGCCAATAAACAACACATCATTTTGAGATTGCTTTGCGGCCGTTTTCCTGTTCCTGCGGCTTTGGTCAACCGCTGCTTTAACCACCTCAACAAGCTTTTCATTATCCCAGGGTTTTAAAACGTAATCGGCTGCGCCACTTTTAAGCCCTTCCACAGCGGTTTGCACATGCCCAAAGGCCGTCATTAAAATAACTGACGTTTGTGGCGACAGCGCTTTTATCTCCTTCAATACATAAATTCCTTCGCGGCCGTCTTCAAAACCTATGCGGTAATTCATATCCAGCAGCACCACATCAATTTGGTTTTCGGCAAGCAGCGTAACCACATTTTTTGGGTTGCTAAGGGTATAAATTGTTTCGAAATGCTTTTTTAAAACCATACGCGACGCAAAAAGAATGTCTTCCTGGTCGTCTATAATTAAAATGGCGGCGTTCGTTTTTTTCATGGGCTGTTCATTATCGTACAAAAGGTGTTCATATCCGGACAGTTAGCCATCTTATCCCAAATAAAAAACGCTGACAGTTAAGCACTTGCATATTTTAAAATCGTGGCACAAAATTGCTATATAGTCTTACAAAATTGTTAGTATGGACACCGTTGTTCTTCGTAAAAATAGAAAAAATAAGTACCTGTATGTGGCTGTTCCCGCTTTTTTATTGGTGGGGTATTTTGTGTATGCATCTGCCACTAAAAAGCGCAGCCTTGATATTAAACGCAGCGAAATTGTAATTAAAACCGTAGAAGATGCCTTTTTTGAAGACTTTATTGTTTTTCAGGCTAAGGTGGAACCCTTAAACTCAATGCTGATAAACGTTGCCGAGGGTGGGTCGGTACAGGAAATATTTATAGAGAACGGCGACAGGGTTACTAAAGGCCAGCCGCTTGCCCGCCTGTACAACCCCAATACCGAACTGAGCTACGTTACCCAGGAAACCTCTATTATAGAACAGGTAAATAACCTCGACAAAGCCAAGCTCGATTTGCGCAACCAGGAGCTTAACCTGGCTAAGGATCTTGTAGCAATAGAGCACGATTACCTGGATGCCAAAACGCAATACGACCTTAACGAGAAACTATTTAAAGAGGAAATATTATCGGCTAACGAATGGCAGAAAACAAAAGAAAACTTTCGTTTTCAGAAGGAGCGCAAGAACATCATACAGCAAAGCATCCAAAAGGAAAAACAGGCCAACAGCATACAGATAGCCCAAATTAACCAGTCGAAAATCTTTATGCAAAAAAGCCTGGAGATACTGCGCACCAATAAAAAGAATTTTTTGGTTACCGCGCCGTTAGCAGGCAGGATATCATCTTTTGAACCGATATTGGGCAAGAACTACACCGTGGGCGAAAGTATTGGTAAAATAGATGTTATGAAGGGCTACAAGCTGCTTGCGGAGGTAGACGAATATTATCTTGACAAAATAGCCGAAGGGCTTAAAGGCCATGTGGAATACCTGGGGCAGAATATAAATGTTGTGGTTACTAAAGTTATACCGGAGGTTAAAAGCGGCCGCTTTATAGTAGAGCTTAACTTTACCGATGCCAAGGCACCCGACCTTAAACAGGGCCTTAGCTTTGGAGTAAGGCTTACGCTATCGGAAAAAAAGAAATCAACTGTACTTTCTAAAGGGGCATTTTATGGCGATACATCGGGTAAATGGGTGTTTGTTGCCCATGATGGCAAGGCAGTTAGAAAAGACATTAAACTGGGGCGCGAAAACCCTTTGTACTACGAGGTGCTTAGCGGGCTAAAACCCGGCGACAGTGTGGTAACATCGGCCTACACCGATTATAAAACCATAGAAGTGCTTAACATTAATAATTAAATTTACACGCAATCATCAATACAGGAGTTCAATCATCATCAATCAATCAAAAAACAAACAGTAATTAAAAATTAAAAGCCATGATCAACATTCAAAACCTATCTAAAATTTTTAGTACCGAAGAAATTGAGACGAAAGCCTTAAACAACGTTTCGCTGCAAATACAGCAGGGCGAATTTGTAACCATAATGGGCGCTTCGGGCTGCGGCAAGTCTACACTGCTTAATATTGTGGGCCTGCTGGATAACGTAAGTTCGGGCAGCTACAAGTTACTCGACCGCGAAATTAACGGCCTTAGCGAAGCCGAAAAATCAAAGATAAGGAAACAGAATATTGGCTTTGTTTTCCAAAATTTTAACCTGATAGACGAGCTTTCGGTGTATGATAATATAGAGCTTCCGCTGATATACAACAACGTGCCGGCATCTGAAAGGAAGAAAAAAGTAGAAGCAATTGCCGAAAGGCTTGCCATATCGCACCGTTTAAAGCACTATCCGCAGCAGCTATCGGGCGGGCAACAGCAAAGGGTAGCCGTGGCGCGTGCGCTTATTAACGACCCTAAAATTATTCTGGCCGATGAGCCTACCGGTAACCTGGATAGTAAAAATGGTAATGAGGTTATGGAACTTTTGACCGACCTGCATGCCAATGGTGCTACAATACTTATGGTTACCCACAGCGATTATGATGCATCATTCTCTCAAAAAACCATTTTTATGAAAGACGGCATGGTGCTTACCGAAAAGCAAAACAGCAGGAATGTAGATGTTTTAGTGTCTAACTCGTAATTACAACATCATGCTAAAAAACTGGATAAAGATATTTTTGTATCAACTAAAGAATAATAAGTTCTTTACCGCCTTAAATGTTTTGGGTCTTAGCCTGGGCATAGCCGGGCTGGTATTCGCCATTTTGTATTGGAACGACGAACAATCTTACAACGCCTGGAACCCTAATAAAGAAAAAGTATTTTATACGGTTACCAATCTTGGCGAGGGCAACATTTGGGGCAGCAGCAGCGCAGCACTGGCTCCTAAACTGCCTACTGCCGTACCCGAAATAGAAAGTTTTTGCTATACCAATGGCTGGTATGATAATGGTATCTTTAAATACAAAGAAAAAAAGCAGCTTGTAGAAAAAGTAATGAGCGCCCAGCAAAATTTTTTCTCCTTTTTTCCTTTTACAATACTTAGGGGCAACGCAGCTACAGCCCTGCAAAATGACGGCATGGCGGTATCTGAATCTGTTGCAAAACAATTTTTCGGTACCGAAGACCCTGTAAACAAACAGGTTTTTTACAAGAAAAAATATTATACCGTTAAGTGTGTTTATAAAATCGAGGGCAGATCGTCTTACGAGCCCGCGGTTATAGTTAACGACGTAGAAACGTATTTAAAGGAAAATCAGGATAAATGGGGTAATTTTAGTTACTCCTTATTGTTAAAACTAAAAAATCCGGCAGATGCCGATATTGCAAGGCAAAAAATAGATAAGCTGTACTTTGATTATCGTACTGTGCCATCGGCAAAAGAAAGTGGCATGACACCGCAGGAATACGAAAAAAAATACGAAAGTGCCCATGTAATTTTAGAGCCGCTAAAAAGCCTGCGCCTGCACTCTGTAGTTGAGGATGCGCCGGAAGGCCGCGGTAATTTACAGTTCTTAACCATTATGGTTGTGCTGTCATTGCTTATACTTATATTATCTATTGTAAATTATATAAACCTTGCCACAGCCGGTGCCATAAAAAGGGCGAAAGAAGTTGGTGTGCGCAAAATACTGGGTGCAGGCAAAGCCAACATTATAAGGCAGTTTGTTTTTGAAACCGTTATAACTACCCTTTTTGCCATATTGTTATCATTAGTAATTGTAGAACTTTCTTTGCCGTATTATAATGATTTTCTATATAAAGAACTGGTAATATACGGTGGGCAGTTTTACCTTCAATTAATATTGATCTTTATAGTAGTGGTTATTGCAGCGGGTATTTTCCCGGCCGTGTATGTTAGTAATTTTGAAACCTTAAAGGTTTTGAAAGGCAACTTTGGCCGAAGCAAAAGCGGTATCTGGCTGCGCAACGCAATGTTGATACTACAATTTGCCATAGCCTCATTTTTTATTGTGGGCTCGTATATAGTATACCAGCAGGTTGACTATATGGCTACAAAAGACTTAGGTTTTAGCGGCAGTCAGGTTATAGATATAACGTACAACAACAGCTATGATCGTGAAGATGAAAATTCTGAAAAAATAACCCTGCAAAAATTTTACAGCATTAAAGACCGCCTGTCAAAAATTAAGGGAATAAAAGAAGTATCAGCGGGTACATTTGCTTTTGGCGGTGGGTCTATAAATACATCCGGGTTTATTTACAAGGATATTTTTGTGCAGCCACAAAATATGGCGGTCGATTTTAACATGCTCGAGATGATGAAAATAAAGATCACACAAGGGCGTGGCCTATCCGAAAAATTTGCATCCGATACTATTGAGTCGGCCCTGCTTAACGAAACTGCAGTTAGGATGATAAAAGAAAAGGACCCTATAGGAAAAACAATAGAATGGAACGATAAAAAACTAAAAGTTGTAGGTGTAGTGGCCGATTTTCATAACAAAGGCCTTAATCAGGATATCCCGCCAATGATATTCTTCCACTTTAAAACCGTGCCCTGGATGATATATAATGTGCATAACATTTTTGCTACTGTAGACCCGAAAGAGTTGGAAACTACATTACCTGAAATAGAGAAATACTGGGTTAGCGAGATAGATCCTGACTACCCGTTTTCATACGATTTTGTAGATAAGCGCTTTGCGCGTACTTACGAAAGTTATGCAAAACAACGCAACCTGTTCTCGCTGCTAAACCTTGTAGTTATTACCATTGCATTGTTTGGTTTGTTTGCCCTGGCATCCTACTCCATCCAGCGCCGTATGAAGGAGATAGCCATCCGAAAAACGCTTGGCGCAGAAACGCAAACCCTGCTTAAAGAACTGTCTAAGCAATACATAGTATTTTGTGTTATAGGCTTTGTTATAGCGCTGTTCCCGGCTTATATGCTGCTGGATAAATGGCTTGATAATTTTGCTTTCAGGATAAGCATTTCGCCAATACCGTTCATCGTTGGCTTTATAGTGCTGATGCTTTTAACGCTGATAGTTGTATTAAGCAAAGCATTTCAGGCTACACGGGTAAACGTGCTTAAATACCTTAAGTACGAATAAGATAACGTAAATTAATTTGAGTTTCCTGATTTTTTATCTGCCTGCGGAAGGTGCCAACTTCCGCAGGCTTACTAACTATTCCCTAAAATGAACGCTATAAAACTGCTGGCTCTATTTATACTCCTCTCCTGCCACGCGACAGCCCAGGAAGTATGGACGCTTAAAAAGTGCCTGGAAACCGGCCTGCAAAACAAACTGGACTTTAAAATAAAACAGCTCGACATTTTAAGTGCCGATGTTACCCAGCGCCCTGCACTACTGGAATACCTGCCTACCGTAGGCTTTAGCGGTACACACAGCTACAGCATAGGCTCTACGATAGACCCAGCAACCAATAACAGGGTAAGCTCTAAGATACAATCCGATAACGTATCGCTTAATGCGAGCATGAACATCCTCGACCTTAACATCTTTACCGTTGCCCGCCGCAATAAAATTGCCGCCCTTAAAGCCCGCGCCGATAAAGAAGCCGCCGAGAGCGAATATACGCTACTTGTTTTAGAACGTTACTTTACCGCCGTTTATACCCAGGAACTTTTAAAAATACAACGATCGCAGTTTGAGAATGCTGTTTTTAATCTGAACAGAATTGCTAAAGAAGTCGAAATAGGCAGCAAACCTAAAAGCGACTTGTATGATATGCAGGTAAGCTATGCCCAGGAAGAAAACAACATACTGGAAACCACCCAGCTTTTAGAGAATCAAAAGCTGTTGCTGCTTCAGCTGCTAAACGTTACCAATACCACCCCTAACGCCATAGTTTTAGAAACCGTAGCCCAGTTGGAGTCTGCCCCCCTATCGGATATTTCCACATATGAAACGGCCGTTACCAACAACCCTAAGGTTAAGTCGGCTTTACTAAATGAGGCAGTATTGCAAAAAAATGTAACTATAGAAAAGAACAATTACCTGCCGGTACTCTCGGCATTTTATTCGTATTCTTCATTTTATTACCAGCCGCTCAATCAGCCCGGTGCTACGGTAAACCCATTTTGGACACAGCTTAACGATAATAAGAACCATTACATAGGGTTGCAGTTATCGGTACCTATTTTTAACGGACTCAAAACCAACCGCGATGTGCAGCTTGCCAAATTAGAATACCAAAAAGGCACCGTTGTTACCGAACAATCTAAACTGGAACTGCGCCAATCTATAGAACAGGAAACCACAAAACAACAGCAAAACACCCTTTTAGTAAGCAAACTGGAAGACACACAGGCTTTCGCCGAAAAGTCTTTTAATACCACACAGTCAAAATTCACTAACGGGCTAATCGAGGCCGTAGTATTTACTGCCTCTAAAAACCAATTGCTTACGGCTCAATACAGCCTTCTAAAAGCCAAGGTTACATCGCAATATTTAGATTTAAAACTACGGTTTTTGCAGTACAATGCTTTGTAAATGATAATAACAAAAAGCCCTGTACGGAACTATCCGCCAAGGCTTTCATCATCAATCAATAAACAGAACCAAACCATTAATAGTCCTTAATTTAATATCCCAAACTGTTTGTTTATCCAGCTGTTGGTAAATTCGGCCTCATCGCGCCATGACGGTAATCCCAGCACGTAGTGGTTTTTACCTTCAAACTCCATATAATCCGTCACTGATTTTGGGTCTTTATACTTTTTGTAATTGGTGTAGTTAAGCGATGCAGGCATAATATGGTCGGCACTGCCGGCTATAAATAATAATGGCGGGTGGGGTTTCTTAAAATTAATTTTACCCTGGCTGCCCAATGGCCCGCGCATTACCCTCCTCGACTCCGGAATGGTATTGTTCTCATACGATTCTTTTTGCTCTTCGTAAGATAAGCCGTTGGTAAAGGCATACTGCCATTCTTTAAAGCTCATAAGGTGTGTTTTCTTTAAAGAGCTAAACAAGCCAAGGGGTTTCCATAACGATTTTATGAACGAAAACTCAAACGTGGTTACACCCTGCGGCGGCACCGAGTGTATGGCAATACCTGCCACCCCTAAATTTCGTTGCAGTAACATTTGCACCGTTAACCCGCCTAATGAATGGCCTATTAAAATAGGTTTTTCATCCTGTTTAAGTATAATATGGGCGTAATGCTCTACCACATCACTGTAGTGCAAATCGGCCAGTTGGGTATCATAAGGCTGCTTGCTGCGCAATTGGGCCGCTGTACCCCTTTTAAAAGGCCAGGGTTCGTTAATACAGGTATATCCCAGGTTTTCAAAGTAGGTTACCCAATTTTCCCAGCCGGTATGTGTTACAAAAGCACCGGTAATAAATACTATTGTTTTAGATTGTATATTTTTCATGACCTCGTAATTTTATAATTAACAATTGGTTGCTGATGATTATTCACTTTTATTCATTGCTGCCAGTGCCGCTGCCGGAGAAGACAGGAACAGCTTGTAAAAATCGGCTGTACCGGCCACGTGTTTTTCAAACTCATTGTTGGCAAGGGCTTCAACGGCGTCTTCGGCAACTTTTACAGGGCTAATGCCAGTGTTCCCTCCTATTGCCGATGAAAACTCTGTATCAACCAGCGGTGGCATGATCTCGAAAACTTTAATGTTTGATACCCTCTCTAAAGTAACCCGCAGTACCTGCGAGTAGCTGTGCAGCGCAGCTTTGCTAACGGCATAAGTAGGCAATACATGACCCGGGGCAAATGCAGCTATAGACGATATATTTACAAAAGCCGACTCCCCTTGTTTTTTAAGCTGAGGGATTAAAAGCCCGGTAAGCCTTACTATAGAAAGGTAATTGGTTTGTATCTCCTCACCAGCTAATTTATAAGCATTAGCACCTTCATCGCTTAGCTTGTAATAATGGGCCAGTCCGGCATTGTTAATTACAATATTAAGCTCAGGAAAATCAGTTGTAAGTTTCGCAACCAGGCGGTTTACATCGGCTTCGTTAGTAATATCAGCGGCAATAGCTGTTACATTTTGTAGTTGTTGGGTGGCTTTTAAAAGCCTTTCTTCACTGCGGCCGGTAATAATTACCTTGTTGTTTGCAGAAAATAATTTTGCGATCTCAAACCCTATACCAGAACCTCCGCCGGTAATAAGGATGGTGTTGTTTGAAGTTTTCATATCTATTGATTTTAATTGATTATGTTTTGTAAACCGGGAGCCTTAACTGTTCCTCTTATTTTACATTACAAAGATATTTTGATACTGAGGCTGCGTGTGTTACGCTTTGCTATGTAGTGTTATTTACTGTTAACAAACCTCATAGGGCTAAAATCAGATAGAGTATAAAAACAAAAGAGCCGATAAACTTAGTTTACCAGCTCTTTATAGAATATGAAATGTATTACTTAACGTTTACCGTTACTGTAACAGGCTGCAACCAGTGGCTGCTAAAGGTTACGGTTACAGGGCCGCCTTCGCCGGTTGCCTGCACATAAGCTAAAATGTGCCCGTTAAACACGCGTTGTACATTATCGGTATAATCGGTCATGTCACTGTTGTTACCGGCTTCAAGGCCAAGCAGCGTTGCAGGCCCGCTTATTTTGCAGGTAACCTCGTTATCGCTTAGCATAACCGGCAGGCCATCCTTATCTACAACCTCAACCATTATCTGGGCAATGCCTTTTTGCTTGTCTACCGTTACCGATTTTTCTTTAACCACAAGCGCATGCGGCTGGTTAGACGATGTTATGGCATAACGGCTAACCTCTTTATTGTTGGCATCTAAACCTACGGCTTCCAGCTTGCCGGCAGCAAAAGGTACATCCCATGAAAGGATGCCCACATTAGGATCGTAGTTTTTAACTTCACCAACTACTTTACCGTTAAGCTCAAGGCGGGCTTTAACAGCATTGGTGTACACCACTACGCGCACGGTTTGGCCGTTCTCGTAGTTCCATAAAGGCCATGCATCTTTAGATAAACCTTTCTCTTTAGTACGCGGAATATAAGTACCTGCAAATATCATAGGCTTATCCGACCAAAGTGACTGGCGGAAATAACCCCTTGGTTTAATACGGCCTGCAAAGTCTACCAGGCCTGAATAAAAGCCCCTTGAAGGCCATTGGCCTGATTCGCCAAGGTAATCGATACCTGTCCATAAAAACTGGCCGAAGATGTGCTCGTTATTTTTAACGGCTAACCAAGGCTCAATATCGTGTACGTTCTCGCTGCCGTAAATAACCCTTTTAGGGTATTTTTTATGGTCAGTTGCATACTTGCTCTCTGTGTAATTATATCCTGTAATATCCAGCGCTCCCGGATATTCTGTCTCGTTACTCATGGCAACACCCGCAAGGCCCGCCGTTGTAGGGCGCGATTTGTCGTATTTTTTAACCGCTGCAACAAGGCGTTTGGCAATACCGCCAAGCCTCATAGCGTCTGGCGCATCTTTTTTGTAGCCACCGTAAGCAGCCTGAGTAAAGCCTGTAGCATTTTTTTCGCCGTCAAGCACCGGGTGCGAATACGGGTCGTTAGGGTAATCTACCTCATTACCAATGCTCCATGCAAATACCGATAGGTGGTTCCTGTCGCGGCGCACCATATCCTCTAAGTCTTTTTCTGACCATTCGGCAAAAATATCAAACGATCCCTGAAAACCCGGAGTACCTACGTTCCAGCCTGTAAGCCATTTACGTTTAGGATATTCCCACTCATCATACGCCTCGTTAAGCACTAAAAGGCCAATCTCGTCGCAAAGCTCATAAAAATCAGGAGCCTGTGGGTTGTGGCTTGTACGTATTGCGGTAACGCCAATTTCTTTTAGGGTTTTAAGGCGGCCCCTCCAGACATCTCTTGGCACAGCCGAACCCAATACACCTGCATCGTGGTGAAGGCACACACCTTTAACCTTCATAAACTTGCCGTTAAGGGCAAAACCTTTATTAGGGTCGAAAGTAAATGTGCGGAAACCTGTGCGTGTTACCGCAGCATCTACCTGCTTGCCATCTTTTAAAACCGTGGTTTTTAACTGGTACAGGTTAGGATTGTTTAAATCCCATAGCTTAGCATTGCTTACTTTAAGGGTTGTGGTTACCGGTTGGTTTTGTCCTGCTGCAACCTGAACTTTATTGGTTGCTTTAGCTACCGATTTACCATCGGGGCCAAGCAGCTCGTTAACAACCGTAAGGCTTTGCTTAGCCGTTGAGCCATTCTCTACTGTTACTTCAATGTTTAAAGTACCGTTGTTGCCCTTAACTTCGGGGTATGCATACACGCCCCATTGTGCAATGTGCACAGGGTTTGCATATACCACCCATACGTTACGGTAAATACCTGAGCCTGTGTACCAGCGTGAATCCGCACTCTGGCTGTGGTCTACCCTTACCGCTATGGTATTGTTTTCGCCATATTTAATATATGGTGTGGCATCATAAGCAAAAGAAATGTAACCGTTAGGGCGCTTACCCAGCGAATGCCCGTTTAAAAACACTTCGCTCCTGTTGTATACGCCTTCAAAATACAGGTATACCTTTTCGCCTTTAGCCTGTGCAGGCACATTAAGGTTTTTGCGGTACCAGCCTATACCTCCCGGTAAAAAGCCTGTACAGCTTGCCAATGTAGGGCTAAGCTGGCCTTTTATGCTCCAGTCGTGTGGTAATTGTACTGTTTGCCAGTCTTTGTCGTCAAAACCGGGATCTTTTGCCTCCTGTTTGTCTTCGAGCACAAATTTCCAGTCTTCATTTATTTTTTTTGCATCGCCAAAAGAAATCTGGCTAAAAGCAGTGATCCATGAAAGGCTAAGGATGAATAAGAATAGTTTTTTGGTTGTCACAATACGTTGTTTTATCAGTTATTATTAATTTTTCTCAATGTGAGAATTAGGGCGTGTACTAATTTGTCAGGGTTACGATGGAGCGTGCCGGTACAGCAAAAGCCTCATTGTTATTCAGGTTTTGAACCTTCAGGTTTTTATCTGATGACGTTACATAAGCCTTAAGCCCGGTTAGCGCCGCACCCTGCTTTTGCAGATTGATGTTTACGGCTTCGTTACCGGAATTTACAATTACCGTAACCAGCTTACCGGTTAACGGATCTTTATACGATGAAAATAAAAAGTTCTTTGTAATAGCGTTACCCTGAGAGCTCTCTACCTTAACCCTTTTAAAGCCGGGGCGTATAAAGCGGCTGTAATTACCAAGCGCCCAAAGCATTTTGCTATCGTAATAATTGCCGTTTTCCTTTTGCTTATCAATATAGATAAGCCCATCTTTATAATCGTAAGGAGAAATAGCTATCCACCAGTGCCATGCGGTGGCCTGCGCTACACTCAGGTCGGTAAAAATGGTACGGGCAAGGTACAACGCCGGTTCTATGCCCAGGTCGCGGCCGTTGCCATTAATTTCGCCTGAATTATCGCCCAGGATGCAGTATTCGCTCATCCAGTATTTTAGTCCGTTAACCTGGCTTACGGCTGTGTTAAGCTGCTGCCTTTGCGCTACAGCGGCATCAAACGCCGATGTGGTAAAGTAACTGTGGCCTGATATGGCATTTTCAAGATGCGAAAGGTTGCCCACGTAATTTGGCGATCCTGTTACAAAAAAATCCTTAACCTGATCTGACCTGCCCGGCTTGTTGCCAACTTCATACAAGTAGTTAATTTGCCCTGCTTCAGCAATATTGATTTTAGAAGCTAACCCTTTGTTTTCAAGCTTTTGATTTAACAGGGTTGTAATTTGCGAGATCTCATTATTATAAAATGGAGTACCTTCCTGGCCTCCGTCACTCCAGTCCCACTGAGGCTCGTTCATAGGGCTAATATAATCTACAGTTAACCCCATGGTTTGAAGGCCTTCAGTAACACTTGTAAGGTAATCAGTATAGGCATTAAATTTATCTGCCGCAAGGTTAGACTCTAAGCCAACATTGGCATACGCCTTACCATTACGTGTAATAGAAACCGGTGGGCTGTTAGGAAAAATAAGCAGTTTGCTTACACCACGTTGTTTAGCCGCGTTAGCAAACCATACCTGTCCCTGTTGCCTGTTCCAGTCGTACGTGCCATTAGGCTGCAAAAACGACTCTGCCCTGCGCCACTCATCACCAATACCGCTTGCAGCGCCTTGTTCTGCACTGCCTGCTCCCACATTAAAGCGCCAAATAGAAAGGCCAATACCCTGCGGGTTGCCTTCGGCATCATTTTGCTGGCTAAAAAGCAAATCGGCAATACCGTTCTTTTTAGCATCGGGCCAATTGCCTACAAACTGGCACGACCACGCATCAGATGCGCCAAAGTGCTCTATAGTTTGGTAAGCAGTTGCATCATCAATATTTAGCGTAACTGTAGTTGCATCTACCGTTGGGGCAGATTCCTTGGGCGTATCGCTGCTGCTGCATGAGCCGCTTAGCACTGCAAACAGCATGGCTGCGTATTGTGAGTAAATAGTTTTATATATCATAGTAATTTTAGTAGTGTAGCATGATGTAATAAATGCCGGAGGGGTTTAAACCGCTCCGGCATTTTTATTTTATTAGTAGCCCGGATTTTGTGGCAATAAATTGTTTGAAGCCTGAATTTCGAACCTTGGTATTGGCAGCCAGTAATGTTTATCCTGGAAGCTTTTACCTGTTAAAGCCGTTACAACTTCATACGTTAAGTTACCTGCGCCATCCCTTAATATCCTGATGCCCTCAGCTTCTTCATTCTCAACCTGAGATGCGATCATCCAACGCCTCACATCATAAAAACGGTGCTCTTCAAACGCAAGCTCTATCCTGCGCTCATGGCGGATGCGATCACGCATTTCGCTTTGCGATAAACCCGCAGGCAATGCCGGCATGTTAACGCCTTGTCTTCCCCTTATTGCGTTTATAGCTTCATACACGGTAGCATCGGGACCTACAGCCTCGTTTTGCGCTTCAGCATAATTTAAAAGGATTTCGCCATAACGGAAATAGATCCAGTTTTGTACCCCTGCAACATCCCACGGGTTAATGATAGGTAGGTCTTCACGTATAAATTTCTTTAGGTAATAACCTGTCCTGCTCGAGTTCCAGTTGTCTGGTCCCTCTGGGCTGTCAAGTCCGTTTGGCCTAAAGGTTTCTACAGCTCTGCCACGGTATTGAGCGCCGTTAAAAAGAACAGTTTCGTAAAAACGCGGATCCCTGTTTTCATATGGCGCAGCAGCCTGTGTAGGGTTGCTCCAGCTAAACATGGTACCATCGGCCATTTCGTAATCATCTACAAGGTTTTGTAACGGTACGTTACCCCCCCATCCGCCATAGCCATTAGGGCCGTTAGCAATTTCTAACGCCAGGTGGCGCGCCGTAATGTTGTAAAAACGGGCAAATATATACTCCTGGTTACTTCCCTGTCCTGTAAATAACGAGCCGTAACCACCCTGATAAAGGCTGTACGTTCCCATATCCATAACGGCTTTTGCAGCAGCTGCAGCCTGAGCCCATTTTTGAGCATCAGATGATCCGTTAGTATATAACGGGCTTGCAGCATAAAGCAATAGCCTTGATTTTAATGCAAGGGCAGCACCCCTTGTAGCACGGCCTTCGCCATAGCTACCACTGTTACTTACAGGAAGTCCTGCAGCGGCAGCGTCAAGTTCACTTGTTACATAAGCCATAGCCTCTGCTATAGGCCTGCGGTCAAACAATGCAGGATCGGTGTAATCGTCTCCAAGTTCTGTTACATGGTCACCCACAAGTACAACCTCTCCATAATTTCTAATAAGGTCATGGTACCTAAACGCTCTTATAAATTTTAACTCTGCAACAAGCAGGTTAACATGGCTTGGGCTCATACCTACTTCATTAATATGCGCTAAAGCATAGTTAATTTCGCGTATGCTACGGTAGCTCCTTGCCCAAAATGTACCGGCAATACCAAGGTTTTCCGGCGCAAGCTGCCCTTGCTGAATAAGCCATGTATCATCGTTATTATTGTAGATAGACTCATCTGTAAGCGAGCTCCACATACCGTATTCAAAACCACGGCCAAAGCCCGGTTGGTTACTATCGCCCTCTTTGTTAGTTAGTTTAACACCCAGGTAGCGGTTTACCACAAAAGCATCAAACAATACCGAATCGTTTAAGATAGAGCTATCATTAAGAACGTCTGTAGGTGTAATTTCAAGAAAATCTTTTTCGCATCCTGTTAGCGCAACACTTGCCGCTATACCGAATACTACCGATTTAAATATATTAATATTTTTCATAGTCTGATTTTTAGAATTGAACGTTAAAACCAAAGTTTATAATTTTTTGCTGCGGATAAAACTGGCCGTTCTCACTGCTACCCTCAGGATCAAAATCTTTAACTTTTGTAAGGGTAAATAAGTTAAAGGCACTTGCATACAGCCTAAAGCTGCTAACACCATATTTCTCTGTAATATCTTTAGGTAATGTATAGCCTAACTGTACATTTTTAAGCCTTACAAACGCAGTGTTATGTAACCAGAAATCGTTACGGTAACGGCCACCGTTTATTGATGATCCAGAGCTTTCATCAACCCTTGGGAATGACCCTGTAGGGTTTGTTGGGCTCCACCTGTTATCTGCCCAGGTGCTGTAAAAGTTACCTGTAGTACCAGACTCTGTTAATAAATACTGGCTAACCTGTGCCTGACCTGCAAATACAACAGATACATCAAAATTTTTGTAAGCAGCATCCATTACAAAGCCGTAAGTTATACGAGGCAGGTTGCTGTATTTGCTCCTTGTCATGTCATCCGGCGTAATTTCGCCATCGCCATTGGTATCTTTGTAAATAAGGTCGCCCGGTTGTGCATCTTCTAAGTGAGGAGTGCTGTCAATTTGTTCCTGGCTCGTGTAAATACCCGCTGTATTGTATAGCAAATACGTATTAAATGGTTGCCCTGTTTGTTTTTGGTAATCTAAAAGCCCAGGTGCTTCATCTATGTATTTAACTTCGTTTTTAGCGTAGGTAAAGTTACCCGATACACCCCAGCTAAAGTCGCCGTTTTTGCGGTAACCTAAAGTAGCCTCTATACCATTACTTTTCATTTTAGCAATGTTTTCCTGAGGCACTAATGCTCCGCTTCCGTAAGGGTTAACTATACCTGTAGAGCCCGGTATAGATGCATTTCTTGTCCACAGAATGTCCGACCTGTCCTGCATAAAGTAGATAGCCTCTAAAGTAAAGTTCTTTAAAAACGTGGCATTTACACCCACATCTGTTTTAGTAGCTACTTCCCAGGTAATGTTAGGGTTGCCCAACCTTGTAAGATCTATACCTGATACAACCTGGTTACCAACCACATACCTGTTATTAAACTGGTAGTTATCATAATATTGGAAGTTACCAATGTTATCATTACCTAACTGGCCCCATGATGCACGTACTTTTAAATCGTTAACTACACCATCGCTCTTAAACCAATCTTCCTTAGAAATCCTATAACCTGCCGATACTGATGGGAAGAAACCAAACTGATTGCCTTTAGGGAAGTTAGATGATCCATCTATCCTTGCCTGTAGCTCCAAAAGGTATTTTTCCTGAAAGTTATATGCAATACGGCTTAAATAACTCTGCCTTGTAAAATTCCAAGAGCGGCCTGAGTTTCTGGCATCAGCAGTAGCAGCTCCTCCCTGAGATAATTCTGGTAATGTTGTTGTTGGGAAATTAAAACGTGTAGCATCAAACGTGCTGAATTTATATTCGCTTTGCTCATAGCCTACAAACGCATCTATATTGTGGCTGCCAAGCTGGCGCTTAAAATTAACTTTAATGTTAGCCACTTCCTGAGATGTACTGGTTTGTGACTGATACAACGATGCCATTTGATTAGGGCCGCCACCATACAAACTCTCGTCATAATTGCCGGTAGTTTCGTTATAATTGTACAGTGTAAATGGTGTCGAAAAACTTTTTGTACGGCTTTCGCTAACATCGGCAGAATAAAAACCATCTACAGATAAGCCTTTAAGAAATCCAAAATCATAGCTACCTCTTAAAATACCGTTGAATACATACGTTGGGTTTTCGTTTGAGCCAGCTACATTTGTAGCGTCTATCAATGGATTACTGCCTTCTATACCCCTTGATGGTAAACCATTAGGATAAATACCTGCAACGGTAGGGTATGCCCTGTAAATAGCACGGAATATGTTTCCTGCACTTTGTATAGGGAACAGCCTGTCTTCTTTACGCCCTGATAATGAAACCCCAATTTTTAATTTATCATTAATTTGAGTATCAATATTAGTACGCACATTGTACTGGTCGTAATTAGCAACACCATTTCTGTAAAGGCCTTCCTGAGATAATTTACCAACAGAGAAGAAATAGTTAGTAGTTTCGCTACCACCCTGAACGTTAATGTTGTGCTGACTTTGTAGTGCTGCTGATTTTAATGCCGCCTTTGCCCAATCTGTATTGGGATTTGTAACCGGATTAGAACCATCCCTAAACATATCAATGTCGTTTTGGTCATAAATCTGGTTCATGCCAAGGTCTGGCGAGTTGTAGTATGCTATCTCATTACGTATTTGCGCGTAGGTAGCTGCATCTGCCATATCCGGTAGGCGTGTAGGCGATGAGAAACCCTGATCAAAATTGTAGCTAACGCTTAATTTTGAACCTTTTTTACCTTTTTTAGTTGTAACAAGTATTACACCATTTGCTGCACGGCTACCGTAAATAGCTGCCGATGCATCTTTAAGTACTGTAATACTTTCTATTTCCTGTGCAGATAGCCTGCTAAGACCACCAATTTGTCCAGGAATACCATCTACAACTACAAGTACATCATTATTACCCATAGTACCAAGGCCCCTTATAGAGATACCTGAGTCATCATAACCCGGCTCACCGCTCCTGTTGGTAGCTATAACACCCGATACCCTGCCGGCAAAACCGTTAGAGATATTTACTGCCGGGCTTTTTGCAACATCTTTACCATTAATTTCTGATATAGATCCTGTTACGGTAGCTTTCTTTTTAACACCGTAACCTACAACAACAACTTCTTCAAGAGTTTTCACGTCTTCGGCAAGAGTAACCGATATATTGGTTTGATTGTTAACCGGGATCTCCTGGTTTGCAAATCCTATACTGCTAAAGATCAAAACCGCAGAAGGATCGGCTACTGATATTTCAAAGTTACCATCAATATCGGTAGTAGTGGCAATGCTGGTACCTTTTACCATTACCGTTACGCCGGGTACGGGTAAATTATCAGTACCTGATTTTACAGTACCTTTTACAATGGTTTGAAAATAGGTGCTCTCGCTGGCAACCGGCCCATAAGCCCTCGCTTCCTGATTGGCACCAATAATGCACAGAGCCAGCATGCAGCCCTGCAAAACATTTTTAGGTTTAAAAAACGTAATGTTATTCATAAATTAGAGTTTGTTTAAAATTCTGTCCCTTTCGGGATTCGTGTTAATGGTTTATTTGTTCTCTTGGTTTAAACACGTCATAGGCACAAAAATGGTTTGATTTAAAATTATGGTTGTTCTATATAATTTAATTGGTTATTCATTTTTTTAAAGCTTGTTTTTAAAGGTTCTATTTAAAACTGCCTGCAGTGTATGAATACCGCAGGCAGGTGTAAAAAACCCAAATAATCCTAAAACTTAACCCAAACAAGTTTTATTTATTTTTAAGTGCGTAGTACACACCTTTTATATGCCTGCTGTTTTTAATGTTCATAATAACCATAACTAAATCGTTGTAGCTATAATGGTATGATGCAAAGTAAGGGGGGTAAACAATGATTTAAGGGGGGTAAAATGGAAAATTTAGGGGGGTAAATTCGCAAAAAAGTGAAATTAAAACCTATAAAATCAAATAAGTACAATTTTAAGAATCGTAATAAGTGTTAAATACACATTAATTTATTCTTATAATTCTTCAAAATAATTTGATTTGCCCTATTTAAAACAACAATATTTTTTTAAAATATTATTTTATAACATTAAGCTCCCTGTTAAATGAGCTTTTGTATTTCCTGATATAATCAGACGGATTCATGCCAAACAGCTTTACAAACTGCTGCCTGAAATATTGCTGGTCTTCAAAACCTACCTGAGCGCTGGCATGCGCAATATTAATATCTTCTGTAAGCATTAACAAAGCTGCCCTGCGCAGGCGTACCGACCTGATAAAAGCATTCAGGGTTTGCCCCGATATTAGCTTTATTTTATCGTAAAGGCTACGGTGGCTCATGCCCATAGCTTTAGAGAATGATTTTATTGTAAAATCTTTATCGTCCAGGTTGGCCTCAATAATGCGAATGCATTTGGTTAAAAATTCCTGGTATTCTGCCGGTACTTTATGGTTGTTCTCTTTAAGGGTTATGCTGTTTAAGAAATAACTGCGCAGGTTTTCACGGCTTTTAAGCAGCGTTTCTACCCTTGCCATTAATATATCACTGTCAAAAGGCTTGGTAATGTAATCATCGGCACCAAACGTAATTCCTTGTAAATGAATTTCGCTGCTTGTAGTTGCCGTAAGTAATATTACCGGTATGTGGCTCAGGTTATTGTTCTCCTTAATTTTTTGGCATACCTCTAACCCGTCCATGCCATCCATTGCAATGTCGCTTATTACAAGGTCCGGCAGGTGCTTAATGGTATTCTCTAACCCCTCGATTCCGTTAATGGCCGAATACACCAGGTATAGCGGACTAAACAACTGCACCAAATATTCCCTTATCTCATCATTATCATCTATAATCAGCACCGATTTTTTGCCTGTAAGTATCTCGGTACTGGTTTGGCTTTCTATCTCTTTTTCCAGCTGTGTAGTGCTAACCTCAATTTCATGGGGTGCTTTTTCTTCCATAAGCTCCTCAACAAGTTCGCTCATCTTAGAGCTGACTTCACTAATAGGGAGTTCGGCAAAATGCTCGTTGCCTTTTAAAAAGTTAAGCGTAAAAGTACTGCCTTTGCCGGGCTCGCTGCTGCAACTGACCGTGCCCTTATGTTTTTCTATAAAATATTTTACAATATACAGCCCTATGCCAAACCCGCTGGCTGATGCCGACTTACTGTTAAGCTGCCTGAATTTCTCGAATATAAAAGGTATATCGGCCTGGGCTATACCTTTACCGGTATCTATAATACTTACAGCTGCCTCATCATCATTTTCAGATAATTGCAATGTAATTGTACCACCCCCGGTAGTATATTTAAACGCATTTGATGTTAGGTTAAATAGCGCTATCTCAATTTTCTCATAATCGCCATAAATTTCAACAGGAGTTTCGGGCACAAGCAGGTTAAAGGTTATGCTCTGCCCTTTTGCCTGGTTTACAAAGCATTCGTACACTTCGTTGCAAATGTGAGTTAAATTAATGGGAGATATTTTAAGCGAATCGGCATCGCTTTCGGCTTTCCTTAATAATAAGAGCTGGTCTACAAGGCTAAGCAGCCTCCGGGCATTGCGGTGTGCAACGGCAAGGTCGTTAGGCAGGTCGGGGTTATCGGCAACAGGTTTGCGTACTGCCCTTTTTAGCGGATTAATTATCAGCGAAAGCGGGGTCCTTAACTCATGTGATATATAGGTAAACATAGAAAGTTGCTTTTCGGCCAGTTCTTTCTCCTTGCGGCTTTCCATTTGTGCCAGTTTAACGCTATAACGCAGCTGTTCCTTATACCTGCTATACCTAATATAAGCATAAATACCGGCAGCAACAAGCATACTATACAGCAAATAAGCCCAAATTGTGCGGTACCACGGCGGCATTACATTTATTTGAAGCAGGTTTACGGGCTTGTTCCAGGTACCATCGGCATTTTTGGTCTTAACTTTAAACGTGTAATCGCCTTCATGTAGCCGGGTGTAATTGGCCTTACGCGCGTTATCTACATAGTTCCACTCATCATCCCAGCCTTCTAAGGTGTAGGCATAATCTATATTATCCGAATTATTATAGTCAATCTCGGCAAACTCTATAGATAGTGTGGTCTCATCAAAAGGCAGGCGTATATCTTTTATCAACCCACCTGGCATAGGGGTAATGTACCCAGCCTTTTGCTCAATAGGCGAATTATTTACCGATAAAGATGTAAGCTGTATCTTACTGCTGTGGTGTATGCTTTTAATACGCTCAGGGAAAAAAATATTAAACCCGTTGATGCCGCCAAACAAAAATTCTCCCGTAGAAAGCTGCAATCCTGCATTAAAGCTAAACTGGTTACCCTGTAGTCCATCGGTTATGGTAAAATTTCTGGATGTTTTAGTTTTCACGTCAAAGCGGGTAAGCCCGTTGTAGGTACTCATCCATAAATAGCCTTCCCTGTCCTGCAATAGCCTTAAAACGGTATTACCCGAAAGCCCATCCTGCGTGGTGTAGCGCGTAAATTTGTGGCTTTTCCTATCAAATAACAATAAACCACCCTCCTGCGTACCAACCCATAAATTATTATAACTTTCTTCTAAAACACTACGCACGGGATAGCCAACATCAAACGCCTCATGTTTTTTAGTTATGGGATCTATAAGAAAAAGTTGTGAATAATTGCCTGCCCATAGCCTGCCCTGTTTATCTTCTATAAGGCATTGCAGGTTGTTAATGGCATTACTAAATAACTCAAAGGTGTTGGTAACTTTATTAAACTTATAAAGGGCCCCCTCATTAGTAGCGCCTGCCCAAATATTCTTTTTTGAATCCTGAAAAACAAACCACACATTCTTTTCTACCTGCTTAGTAACCGGGTTGTAGCAGTTAAGATAATCTATGGCGCCGGTTTTAGGGTTGATGCGGTTAATGCCGCCGGCCCAGGTTGAGAGCCATATAAGGTTATTTTCATCTCGTATAATACTCGTAATAAAATTACTGGTTAACGTGCCGTTAGTGCCACCGCCGGTATTATACAGCTTGTACGTGTTTTGCTTCCTGTCCCAATAGCGCAGCCCTGCCCCATCAGTACCTATCCAGATGTTGTTTTTTTCGTCTTCGCAAAAAGACAATATAAAATTATTTATCAGGTTAGATGGGTCGGTGCCCGTGTATTTAATATGCTCAAAAGCTGTGGGTACCGCGCTTATCATACTGATGCCACCCCTTAGCGTGCCTATCCATTTATTACCCCTTGTATCGCGGTACTGGCACCAAACCGAATTACTCTTTACAATACGTCCCTTATCCTTATCATAAGGCACAGCCATTTTGCTGTCACGGTACAGGTTATACACCCCTGCACCATCTGTAGCTATCCAAAGCTGGCCGTTATCGGGCAGCACATTAGTAATATTGATTTTCCGCGGCATGTAATTACCTGAAAGCGAATTTTTAACCGGATCGTACAAAAACAGTCCTTCATCGGTACCAAGCCATAAATTATCGCTCGTAGCAGCTGCAAAGCAATTTGCCTTTATAGCAGATGCAAATACAACTTTTAATTTCTTATTTACTATATCATACCTGCAAATGCCCTCGTTATTTACATACACCCAGCAAAAGGTTTTATAATCGCCCGGCTGTATGGCAGTTACATCATAAACATGTTTATTGTTTTTAGCACCGTCAAGGGTTATTTGTTTTCCGGTAAACGAATTTTCATTAAAACTTATGAGGCCCTTTTGTTGAGAGGCTACCAAAATTGTACCAGTACGCGCCAGTTTTATCTGGTGTACAATATCGTTAAGAAGCTGTGGCGTAGTGCTGTTGTACGGCATGTAGTGCAACTGCTTAAATTTATCGGTGGTTTGGTTAAGCACACTGGCTCCTTTAGAGCCTCCTACCCAAATATTGTTTTTAGAATCGTTTTGTATGCAGTATACCGAATTGCTTGCTATAGAAGTGCTGTCGCCAATAAGGTTGCGATAGGTTTTAAAGCTGTAGCCGTCATAACGGTTAAGGCCATCATAAGTACCAAACCACATAAACTCGTTAGCATCCTGGTGAATTGTTATAACCGAATTGTTAGACAGTCCTTGGGTAATATCTAAAAATTTTACAGGCAGTTCCTGTGCTTTTACACCTGCAAAGCAACAAATTAACAAAAGCACCGTGGCTATATTTTGGTATAATTTCATTACCATAAATCCTTTAAACCACAAGATTATAAAATTATAATCTTTAAGGGGTTTACATTTTTTTCAATCGAAATAGTGGTGTGTAAATATAACACATATATAAGGTATATACGCGTTTTTTGCCGATGCGGTAAAAAATACCATCGTTTTTTATAAAGCAATTTTATTATACCCTAATAATCATGCTTTTAAATGAAGCAATAATTATTTTCCTGATTATAATCCTTATTAAAATGTACAAGAATTTTTACACAATGCCCCTTGCCTTGTTTTTAGCAGCAACTTTTTTGGCTATAACCACGGCAATAGGCTGTCCGGTTATGTTGCTTTCCAGCCACGAAAGTAAATCCAGGTATAAAAATGCCCTGCGCTCAAAAGGGTGGTTCTCATATTCGCTTAAAACAGCATGGAATCTTTTAAACTCAGCCTTAATACGTAATGGTGAAATTTGTGGCAGGTTCTTTAAAAATTCCATCAGCGCTTTTTGTACTTCGTGCAGGTGGTTCATCTTACTTAAAAACGTGTGGGTAGATTTTATAAGCGCTTCCAGCCTGTAATCAAGCCCGGCCTCATAATGGGCCGCAAGGTTAAGTATCCGCGCAAAACACACCAAATCTTCCCTTAGGTGGGTGGCCTTGCTGTGTATAATTTTCTTTAGGAAGAAAATACATTTATCATACTTATTGTTGCCAAAATGAAGGCATGCCATTTTATAATACAGTATCATAATATGGTGCTCGTCTATCTTGTCTCTGTAGCGGTTTAGTTTTTTATGAATGGTGTCCAGTAATTCCTCCCCATCGCTATAATCGGCCTTCATAAACCTAAGGTTAAGCTTGTTGGAGTACAGGTACAGGAAAGACAATACAGTTATATTATCATCATCCGGAATATCGGGCCCGCTTACAATGGTTTCAAAATTATTCAGCGCTGCCTCAAACTGCTTAGGGCGGTTAAGGTAAAACAGCGACTCTAATATATAATGGTTGCCCTTAATGTAAAACACCGGGTGTACTACAATAAGGTGCGGATTCTTATCAAACAGAGCCACCCAGCGCGTGGCATGGCGGTAGCAGGAAATAAAATCCTGGATTATAAAACTGTACCACAGGTAGGCCTGGTTGTACCAAAGCTTTTCCCTAAAGCCCAGGCGGGCATCATCATAATCGGGCAGGTTATTAAAAAAATGATTTGATATTTCTTTAGACTCCTCCTCCATACGGGCATACCCGTTCTTTAAAAAGGTATTGTACATGTGCAGCGCCAAATTAGATAGCTGGCTCGCTACCCCGTTTAAAAACGTAAGCTCATTGGTTTGCCCAATTAGCAAATCGGCACGGTTGGGGCGGCTACGGGTAATGTATTGCGACTCGATTATTTTTTCAAGGTCTAAAATCTCATAACCTATGTTCTTTTCCTCATAATGCAGTGCAAGTGTTTTTAGCTTATCCAACAACTTAAGGCTTTGCTGATAAAGGCCTTTGCGGTACAATATAAAAGCAAAATCCAGCTGCTCACGTATTTGCAGCGGTATATTGCGTTTAGATGGGTTAAGCCTCAGGCTGGTAAGTATCTGGTTATAAAGGTGCGACTTAACGTTGCTAAGCTGTTGCTTGGAGATATCGGTACATTGTAAAATCTCTGTCTCATTATATTTTTCCTGCGTGCTAAGTATTTTAAACAGGCTAATAAACTTACTTTCATTATTAAGCGGCACCCTGCCCACGTACAGCGTAAACTGCCGCTTCTCGGATGCGGTAAGCGATTTTACCAGCGAAAACAGGTTATCGGTTAATTCGTTGTGGTTTTTATACACGGCTTAATAATGTTAGTGCTTAAAAGTATCAATTAAAAACATACAATCAAAATATAAAATTATTTAGCCATCGTAATTCAAACGTATATAAATTACTAATTATCAATATTTTGAGTTTTAAATTTCGAGTTAAGGTGCCGTAAAGGGTATCTTGTTAAAATAATATTCGCGCATAATACATGGTAATTTTATCTTTCAATCTAACAATACAAGAGCTATGGAGCGCGTAGAAATTTTTGATACCACATTAAGAGACGGCGAGCAGGTGCCCGGCTGTAAGTTAAATACATCTCAAAAACTGCGAATAGCTACCCAACTCGATGAACTGGGGGTTGATGTAATAGAGGCCGGTTTCCCGATATCGAGCCCCGGCGATTTTAAGTCGGTTTCAGAGATTGCAAAACTGGTTAAAAACGCCACAGTATGCGGTTTAACGCGCGCCGTGGAGAAAGATATAGAAGTTGCCGCAGAAGCACTTAAATACGCCCGCAGGCCACGCATACATACGGGTATTGGCACATCTGAGACGCATATAAAATACAAATTCAACACCACGCCCGATAAGATATTAGAGCGTGCCTACGAGGCTGTTGCATACGCTAAAACCTATGTTAATGATGTTGAGTTTTATGCCGAAGATGCCGGCCGTACCGATAATGAGTTTCTTGCAAAGGTGTGCGCCGAAGCCATACGTGCCGGTGCAACTGTACTTAATATTCCTGATACTACAGGTTATTGCCTGCCCGATGAATATGGCGCTAAGATTAAATATTTAATGGAGAACGTGCCGGGTATACACAAGGTGCGCATTTCCTGCCATTGCCATAACGATCTTGGCCTTGCCACAGCTAATGCCATTGCCGGTGTTATAAACGGTGCCCGCCAAATAGAGTGTACCATTAACGGCATTGGCGAACGTGCAGGCAACACCTCGTTAGAAGAGGTGGTTATGATATTGCGCCAGCACCCAAGGCTTGACCTTGAAACCAATATTAACACTAAAAAATTGCTTAGCATCAGTAAAATGGTGGCCGAAGAAATGGGTATGATGGTACAGGCCAACAAAGCCATTGTGGGCGATAATGCATTTGCACACAGCAGCGGCATCCATCAGGATGGTATGATTAAAAACCGCTCAACCTATGAGATAATAAACCCGACCGATGTAGGCGTAAACGAATCGTCTATTGTGCTAACAGCACGTAGCGGCAGGTCGGCGCTGGCGTACAGGGCAAAAAATATAGGTTACGATTTTACAAAGCTGGACCTGGATTTGGTATATTCTGAATTTGTAAACTTTGCCGATACCTGCAAAGTGGTTGCCGATAATGATATTCACCATATCGTACAGATGTCTAAAAGCAAATTTCAATTAAGTCTTTAATACAATGAAAAAAACGCTGTTTGATAAAGTTTGGGATGCCCATGTGGTGGAGTCGATACCTAACGGCCCCGATATTTTATATATAGATAAGCACCTTATACATGAGGTTACAAGCCCTCAGGCCTTTAACGAACTGGAGCAAAGGGATATCCCTATTTTCCGCCCTGATAAAATTGTTGCCACTGCCGATCATAACACCCCTACCCTTAACCAGCACCTGCCCATTAAGGATGATATGTCGCGCAAGCAAATTGAAGAGCTTACCGCCAATTGTAAAAAGAACAACATAGAGTTTTACGGCCTTGGCCATAAGTATAACGGCATTGTGCACGTAATTGCGCCTGAACTGGGCATAACCCAACCGGGCATGACCATTGTGTGCGGCGACAGCCATACCTCTACCCACGGGGCATTTGGTACTATTGCATTTGGCATCGGCACCAGCCAGGTGGCACAGGTATTTGCCAGCCAAAGCCTTCTGCTGGAAAAGCCTATGAAAATGCGCATCAATGTAAATGGTACGCTAAAAAAAGGGGTATCTCCTAAAGATGTGATATTGTACATTATCAGCCAACTGGGCACCAACTCCGGTACCGGATATTTTTGCGAGTATGCCGGTAATGTGTTCAGGGAGATGTCTATGGAAGGACGCATGACAGTGTGCAATATGAGCATTGAAATGGGCGCACGCGGCGGACTAATAGCCCCGGATGAAACTACATATGCGTATGTTGCAGGCAGGGAATTTGCCCCAAAAGGCGAAGAACTTACCGCTAAGATAGCCCACTGGGAAACCCTAAAAACCGATGAAGGCGCTGTTTTTGACAAGGAATATGATATTGACGCTAACGATATTGCCCCAATGATAACCTACGGTACTAATCCTGGTATGGGCATAAAAATAGGCGGAACTATCCCTGAAACAATAGAAACCAGTACCGATAAGGCACTGGCATACATGGGTTTTGAGTATGGGCAGTCGCTTTTAGGCACTAAAATAAATTACATATTTATAGGCAGCTGTACCAATTCGCGCATAGAGGATTTCCGCACCGTGGCCGGTTATATTAACGGTAAAAAGAAAGCCGATAATGTTACCGCGCTTATAGTGCCGGGATCGCGCCAGGTAGCCGATGAAATGAAAGCCGAAGGCCTGTATAAAATATTTGAAGAAGCTGGTTTCCAGGTACGCCAGCCGGGCTGCTCGGCATGTTTGGCCATGAACGATGACAAGATCCCTGCCGAGGAATACTGTGTATCTACCAGCAACCGCAATTTTGAAGGCCGCCAGGGCCCCGGTGCACGTACCATACTGGCAAGCCCGCTAACGGCTGCTGCCATTGCTATTGAAGGAAAAATAATCGACTTTACCCAAAACCTTAATTAGTATGCAAAAGTTCACAACACTTACCGATGTGGCCATGACGGTTAATATTGAGAACGTTGATACCGACCAGATTATCCCCGCAAGGTTTTTAAAATCTACCGATAAGGATGGCTTTGGCAATAACCTTTTCAGGGACTGGAGGTACAGCAGCGGCGATATCCTTAACCCTGATTTTAGCCTTAACAAGCAGTCGCAAAAGGGTTCTATACTGGTTACTGGCAACAACTTTGGCTGTGGGTCCAGCAGGGAGCATGCTGCATGGGCGCTCGCGGGCTTTGGGTTTAAAGTAATCGTATCGAGCTATTTTGCCGATATTTTTAAGGAAAACTGCCTCAACAACGGTTTACTACCCTTGCAGGTTAGTCCGCAATTTTTAAGCAAACTCTTTAAGGCTTTAGAAATTAACCCTACAGAAAAAGTAACGGTTAACCTGGAAGAGCAAACCATAAGCTTTGGCGATGATGCAAATATAGAAGGTTTCGACATCAATCCGTATAAAAAAGTATGCCTTATTAACGGTTATGATGATATCGATTTCCTGCTGAGCAAGCGGGACGCAATTAAACAATTTGAAGAAAAAATAAGTTAGTTATGATCTTAAAGATAGCAGTATTGGCCGGCGACGGTATAGGACCGGAGGTTACCCACGAAGCGGTAAAAGTATTAAAAGCCGTTGCATCACGATACGGGCACCGGTTTGATTTTGCCGAGGCACTGCTTGGTGCCTGCGCTATAGATAAATACAACGAAGCATTGCCTGCATCTACCCTGCAAATTTGCCGGGAGGCAGATGCGGTATTGTTAGGCGCGGTAGGCCATCCTAAATATGACAATAACCCTGATGCGCCCATAAGGCCGGAGCAGGGGTTGCTTGCCATCCGTAAGGCGCTACAGCTGTTTGCAAACATAAGGCCCATAACTATTTATGATAAGCTTATACCGCAATCACCGCTTAAAGCCGACAGGATAGCCGGTGTAGATATTGCCATTTACAGGGAGCTTACGGGCGGCATTTACTTTGGCGAAAAATTTCTTAGTGATGATAAAACCGTAGCTACCGATGTGTGCAGCTACTCTGTTAAAGAAATAGAGCAGATTACCCACATGGCGTTTAAAGCGGCACAAAACAGGCGCAAAAAAGTTACGCTGGTAGATAAGGCTAACGTACTGGAAACCTCCCGCTTATGGAGGCGCATAGTGACCGAAATTGCCAAAGAATACCCTGACGTGGCACTCGACTTTTTATTTGTAGATAACGCCGCTATGCAGCTTATCCTTAACCCAAAACAGTTTGATGTAATGCTTACCGAAAATATGTTTGGCGATATCCTATCAGATGAAGCCAGTGTAATTGGCGGAAGCATCGGGCTGGCAGCATCAGCCTCTGTGGGCGATGAATACAGCCTGTTTGAACCTATTCACGGCTCCTACCCTGCTGCAACGGGAAAAGGCATTGCCAACCCAGTGGCATCCATACTATCAGCTGCTTTGTTGTTAGAGCATTTTGACCTGTATGAAGAAGCCGACGCCATTAAAAACGCTGTGGCTGTAAGTATCGAACAGGATTTTTGCACCCTGGACATCGACCCGGAAAGCACTTATTCCACCGGCGATGTAGGCGATTTTATTGAAAGCCTGATACTTGGCAACGAAATTTTTACCAACAGCAGCAACATGAGCATTGGCAAGTCAACCATAATTTAATGTATTATAACGAAAACACTATAGTTTTCCTTAACGGAAACTGGATCCCTGCAGCGCAGGCAAACACCAGCCTTTATAACCAGACCATGCATTACGGTAATGGTATTTTTGAAGGCATAAGAGCGTATGATACACCCAATGGCGTAAAGATATTTAAGGCTAAAGAGCATTATCAGCGGATGCTGGATTCGGCAAAGCTGATGCACATTAAAACCTATTATACTGTAGAAGAGCTTATTGCGCTGAGTTATGAGTTGCTCGAAAAAAATAATATTACCAATGCCTATATAAGGCCGTTGTTTTACCTGGGCCCTAATATGACCCTCATGCCGGTTGAAGAAACCAACCTGTTTTTATGCGCGTGGGAATGGGGTAAATACCTGGGCGACAACCTGCTGCGGCTGGGTACATCGTCCTATCAAAGGCCCAACCCTAAATCGTGCCATGTTGAGGCTAAGACTGTGGGGCATTACATCAACTCCATACTCGCCAGTACAGAGGCCAAACAAAACGGGTTTGATGAAGCCCTGATGCTGGATGCTGCCGGTTTTGTAGCCGAAGGCCCCGGTGCCAACTTTTTTTATGAAAAGGATGGATGCCTGTATACGTGCCCGTTAGGTAATATTTTACCGGGAATAACACGCAATACTATATTAGATCTGGCACAGCAACTTAACATCCGTACCGAGGTAAAACTCTTTACTATAGAGGATGTAAAGCAGGCTGATAGCGCCTTTTTTACCGGCACTGCTGCCGAGGTTATCGGCATAAAATCGTTAGATGATTATACGTTCCCTATGGAGTGGAACAGCAGCTTTGGCAAAAGGCTGTTAACCGCTTACCAGGAGGAAGTTAGAAGATAGTAGTAGTTAAAAATTGTTCTTTTTTAAAAGGCTGCCCTGCTGAAGGCAGCCTTTTTGCTATTTAAAACTTCAGTATCAACTATAAAGAAAAGGCTCTGCACGGATTACCGGCAAAGCCTTTAACATCAATCAACCAATCAATCAAAGCGTAAAATTGTTCCCTCACGAACACCACAAACTTGCTCCATATCTCAAACATGGGCATTGAACTGGGACAAGAAACGAGCATGCCCTAATATTTCGCTAATAGTTTTCGAAATACAGAGATGTTTACAATTTCTGTCATCATAAAATACTGGAATTTAACTCGTTAATTTAGAGGTATACTATTTGGAATTCAGGATCGACAATTCATCTTAACACTAATTAACACAACATAGCAATGCGTAACACAACCAATTGTTTATGCAGGGTAACTTGCAGGGTATAAGAATGTTTAAAAACAACAGTTTATAAAACGCTGAATTTTACTACATTTATTTATCAACCAACAACTATCATTTTATGAAAAAGCTACTGCCTTTACTCCTCCTACTCGCTCTACTATCCTGCAGCGATAAGGAAAAACCCGATTATAACATCCAGATAACTGCTGTTAAACAGGCCTTTGAGCAAAAAAAGATCGATCCGCTGCAACCCTACCTCGCTATTGGCTACACTATAAAAGGCTTGCCCGAAGGTTTAGAGGCTTTGGCTATACCACAGATATTACAGCAAGTTCCTGCTCCAATAAAGTATGAGATAAAAAGCGAGGCCAAAGAAGAAATGGGCACACGGGTTAAAGCATTATTTTATTACGCTGACGGCAAACCCAAAAATGTAGACTTTTTAATAGCAGGCGACGGTAAAATACTGGAGCTTAACATTATGAACGATGCTAAAATAGACGCCACAAGCGGTAAATAACGCTGCATTAAACACTAAGCAGCTAAGAATTTCTATATTTTTGTTATATGAGAAGCATTAACCTCTGGAAAAACCGTAAGGCAATTCGCATTTATGTCACCCTGGCGGTAGTTGTTATTACTGTTTTCCAAATGTATTGGCTGTGCAGTGTTTACCAGGAAAAAAAGGATATTATCATTGGCGAGGCACAAAACATACTCGAAAAAACGGTGTACGAGCAGGAACGCAGGGATGCTGTAAACCAGCTTATGGATCTTAATGCCGAAAATAACCCTGCGCTTGGCAACGTACCGTTAGAGCTCATACGGATGCTAAGGAAAAATAAAGCCCTTAAGATACAGGTTAGTATGGAAGACGAAGATTCAATATCTCAGGAAATTACAAAGCGCATTGCAGATACTGTCAGTCAAACCCAAAAAAGCACTAATAGCAAACCCGCTGAAAATAAAGCGATAAGGGTTTACAAGAGCATGAAGAGCCCTTTGCAAACGGCAATGCAACGGTTAAACTTCAGTGTGTTACATTTTATTAACGGAGCAAAAGAGTATTATCCTTTACGGTCAGCTCTTCCTGATGCTGAGACAGCTCCCGTATATTCTGCAGCAAACAGCCGCGAGTATTACCAATTGCAGTTTAACAGCCTTTCGGTAGTGGTTATCAGGGAGATGATACTATCAATTGTTTTGTCACTGGTGTACCTCATAATCTGTATCAGCGCCGTTATCTTTCTTATGGTTAACGTAAACAAAAGCAGGCGGTTAATGCAGCAAAAAGATAATTTTACTAATAATCTTACACACGAATTTAAAACGCCTATGGCGGGTATATCAGCTGGTATAGAGGCGTTAACGAATTTTGGTTTCCTGGACGACAGGGAAATGACGCTCTCCTACCTGGGCATGATGAAAACCGACCTGAACCGCCTCATTAAAATGACCGACTCTATACTATATAATGCTAAAATGAGCGACGGTAAAATGCACCTCAACCTCGAAAACACTAATTTACCGGGCTTTGTGACTGAGGTTACCAAGAGCCTGAAAACGGTTCTGGATAGCCGGAATGTATCACTTTCGGTGGAATCTACTGTAAATGATATCTTTATAAATGCCGACAAAGAGCACCTGGGTAACGTGTTTAGAAACCTGATAGACAACTCAATAAAATATTCTAAGGACGATGCAGTAATTTTGATACATTTAATGCGTCAGGGAAGTTTTGCCCGTATTATTTTTAGCGATAAAGGCATTGGCATACCCAATAAATATGGGGCTGAGATCTTTAAGCCCTACTTTAGGGTGGTAGAAAATGATGTGTACACCGTTAAAGGCTACGGCCTGGGGCTTAGCTACATACATGAGGTTATCCGCCTGCACAAGGGCAGGATAAGCCTTGTAAATACACGAGAAAAAATTGGGACAACATTTGAAATAACCATACCCCTTACCAATGAATAACGTAAAAGTACTTTACCTGGAAGACGAAGGTACCATAGGCACCATAACCCGCGATTCACTTGTAAAGAGCGGTTTTACAGTAGACTGGCAGCAGGACGGCCGCAAAGCGCTGGATGCCTTTAACAACAATAGTTACAGCATTTGCGTGGTTGATATCATGACGCCCGGTATAGACGGCTACACGTTTGTAAACGAGGTAAGGAAAAAAGATCAATCAATACCGGTTATCTTCTTAACAGCAAGGTCATTAACTCAGGATGTTATTAAAGGTTTTGAGATTGGCGGCAACGATTACCTTAAGAAACCCTTTAGTATTGAGGAACTTATCGTTAGGATAAACGCCTTGCTTAACCGCGCGCCTAAAGCCCCTGAGGCCATCCCTGTCTTTACCATTGGCAAATACACTTTTAACTACCCGCTGATGGAACTAAGCAGCGAGAGTAAAAAAATTACGCTTACTAATCTTGAAAATGAGGTGCTTTATCGCCTGATAACCAATAAGAACGCACTCGTAGAACGTCAAAAGGTACTTATAGAGCTGTGGGGTGATGATACCTTTTTTAACGCCCGAAGCATGGATGTTTTTATAACCAAGCTGAGGAAACATTTTGCAGATGACGACTCCATTGCCATATTAAACATACGTGGCAAAGGCTATAAAATGACAGTTAGGTGATTGATATACAACTATTTAAAACCAATAGGAATATTTTGCACATAACCCAATAAAGCAGTAAAAGACAGTACAGTAGAAAGCCCGTATCCTGCCACGAACACAATAAGCATTACCAACACTTCTAAACCTAAATACCTGTAATTGAGCTTATTTATATAAGCTGGAGACGTTGCCGAAAGGTTTTGGGTAATGCGGTTAAGATCGGCCAGCTTTTCCTGAAAGCTGCCTTTATGGCTGTTCCTAAACGCATTAAGGCTGTCAATACTATCGTTAATATCCTCAGGTATAGCCTCTTCCAGATGCTCTCGCATGCGCCGCGCCAGTACGGGCGACTTACCATTGGTTGATATGGCTATCTTTAAACTGCCTTTGTTTACAATAGAACCCAGGTAAAAATCGCACAATTGGGGCTGGTCGGCGGCATTTACAAGGATGTTACGGCTGTTTGCGCAGGTTTTTATGGCTGTATTAAGCTCTTTATCGTTAGTGGCGGCAATTACAAAATCGGCATTGATCACATCACTTTCTTCAAAGTTTTTTGCCTGATATTTCACTTTTGGATGTTGAGTTACCACCTTTTTTAGCTCCGGTAAAATAGAAATCGACACGATTGTGATACTCACATCCGGATTTTGCCGCAAAAGTGTCTGCGTTTTTTCGAGCCCAACGTTACCACCACCCACAATTAAGAATCTGGCGGTCTCAGTTTTTAAAAAAACGGGGAATAATGTGTTATTCATGGCTGTATTTTTAGGTAAAAAAATATACCGGTCGGTATAAAATATATTTTTGCTTAAAATGCTTGTTTAAAATATACCAACCGGTATATTTTAGTTGTTCTGTACAAAAAATTTACGGTTACCAAAGTCGCCCAGTGTTTCGCCGGGGGTACGTTCGTTTACATATAAGTTAAGGAGGTTATCTACTTCCGATAAAATTTCTTCTTCATTTAATTTTTCCTTATAAACCTTGTTAAGCCTTTCGCCAAAACGATCGCCACCTAACATAAAATTATACTGGCCGGGCGCAGTACCCACAAAACCAAGCTCGGCTACATAAGGGCGGCCACAACCGTTGGGGCAGCCCGTCATGCGTATTACGATCTCCTCATTTTCAAGGTTGTATTTCTCTAAATACGGCTCAATTTTGGTAACCAGTTCCGGCAGGTAGCGTTGCGCCTCTGCCAAAGCAAGCGGACACGTAGGCAACGCCACACAGGCCATCGAGTTTTTACGCAGGGCACTATCCTTATCCTCAATGCTGTATTTGGAAATAAGTGATTGTATAACAGGCTTATTTTCAGCGTTTATCTCCCCTAAAATAAGGTTTTGGTTGCCTGTAAATATAAAGTTAGAAGCATTTAGCTTTGCAACCTCATACAGCAGTTGCTTTTGGTAAGGCTTTATCACGCCATTTTCTACAAACAGGGTGTAATACCACTTGCCCTCATAGTTTTGCTGCCAGCCGTAACGGTCGGTGCGCTCTGTAAATTCATAAGGCTGTTCAGGCAACAGTGTAAAGCCAATGCGGCGTTCCAGCTCATCTCTAAAGCCTTCAACCGTCATCTTATCAATGGTGTACTTTAGGCGCGAAAATTTCCTGTCGCTCCTGTTGCCAAAATCCCGCTGTATGGTAGCTACTTCATAAACAGCCTTTAAGGTTTTCTCCTCGGTATCGGTAAAGCCTAATATGGTACCCAGGCGCGAATAGGTATCGGGGTTGCCATGCGTGGTAGCCATGCCCCCACCCACTACGATGTTAAAACCCTTAAGTTCATTGTTTTTTATTATGGCAATAAGGCCCAGGTCGTTAGCAAAAACATCAACGTCATTACTGGGCGGTATGGCAACGGCTATCTTAAACTTGCGTGGCAGGTAGCGGTCTTCATACAGCGGGTCGGCCTCCTGCGAGCGTTCATATATCTTTTCGCCATCAATCCAAATTTCGTAATACGACTGCGTTTTAGGCAGCAACAGTGCCGATATCTTATCGGCATACCCATACACCTGCTGGTGCAGCGGCGATACCTGCGGGTGCGCACTTGTAATCACGTTACGGTTAACATCGCCACAGGCGGCTATAGAGTCCAGTTCGGCAAGGTTAAATGCCTGTATGGTAGGGCGCAACTGGTGCTTTAACAGGCCGTGCAGCTGCAGTGTTTGGCGGGTAGTAATTTTTAGGGTACCTGTACCATATTGCTCTGATATGCTGTGGGCTGCCAGCCATTGCGGTGCGGTAATAGTACCACCGGGAATGCGAAGCCTAAGCATAAAACTGTACAGCTTATCCAGCTTTTTTTCGGCACGCTCAGCACGGCGGTCGCGATCATCCTGAACGTACATACCGTGAAATTTAACCAACACCTCATCATCGGCACGCAGGCCGCCGGTATGGTTATCGTTAAGGCTCTCTTTTAGCGTACCACGAAGGCCATCGCTGTTGGTTTTTATAGTTTCTACGTGCGATAATTTCTCACTCATTGTTTCAATTTTTAAATCTTAATGCTTTTTTCAATCTTTCAATCTTAAATTTTTCAATCTTAAATCCCTAATACACATCCTTTTGGTACCTGCCCTGCTCCTCAAGTTCATTCAGCACCTCCCGGGCGGCATCAGGGCTAAGGCCACGGGCTGCGGCAATTACCTCTATTATGGTATTCTCTACATCGGTGCCCATAGGGTGTCTTTGCCCGCAGATGTAAAGGCTTGCACCGTTTTGTAGCCACTCGTTAAACTGGCCGGCATTCTCCCTAATACGGTCCTGAACGTAAATTTTATCCTGTTGGTCGCGCGAGAACGCAACATCTAACTTAGTAAGCACCGCAGTAGTTATCCATTCCTGAATCTCGGTTTGGTAATAAAAGTCGAGCACAAAATACTGTTCGCCAAAAAACAGCCAGTTCCTGCCCCCTGCCCCGGTGGCGTCGCGGTACGACAGGAAACTCCTAAAGGGCGCTATACCTGTACCGGGGCCTATCATTATAATATCGGTATCATTTGTCGGGAGGCGGAAATGCGTGTTTTTATGAATGTAGAAGTTGATAGCCGTACCAATGGGGTAATGTGCCAAAAAGTGCGATGCGAGGCCGGTTTTTTGGGTATTATTCGCTGTAAACGTGTCTAACGTAACGGTTAGGTGCACCTGCCCGTCGTGCGCTTCCGCAGAAGACGAAATGGAGTACAGGCGCGGTGCAATAGGCAGTAATACCCCAATAAGGTCATCGATAGAAACCTGTGCAGGAATTACGGCTACGGCAAGGATGTCAAGCAGGTCGGCCTTTTCTGCCTCATAAGTAACCAGTAACAATTCTGCAACCTGGCCAATGCTGCGTTTGCTTAGTCCTTTTATATTGCGTTCTGCCAGCCAATTGGATACCGACTGCGATTTATCTTTAATTGAGATATGCCTGCTGCCCTCTTCCTTAAAGTAAGCCAGCACCTGGTTTACAGTATGTGCATCGTTCCTTGCAAAAATGCCAAGTGCATCTCCGGGTTCGTAATCTACCGTATCATCGGCAGTAATTTCAATATGGTAGGTTTCCTTGTTAGAACCCCTGTCGTTCAATACTACCTTATGGGTTATGACCCCGCTGTAATTTTTCTTATTTGAAGCCGGTGCCGAAGGCTTTGCAACAGCTACTCCAGTTGATGGATTTACAGCGTTTGCCAAATGATCGTGCAGGCTTTTTTCCCAATGATTTACGGGTTCGGCATAATCAACATCGGCTTTAACCAAGGGCAAAATGCGTTGTGCGCCCAGTTGGGCAAGGGCTTCATCAAGCAACTCACCGGCATAGCAAAACAAGGGGTATGAGGTATCGCCCAGGCCTAATACAGCATACTTAAGGTGGCTTAGGCTGGGCTTAGATGCCTGTAACTTCTCATAAAAGGCTACGGCATTTTGAGGGAACTCCCCCTCGCCCTGCGTGCTCATTACAAACAGGGCATGGGTTTCTTTCTCAAGCTTAGCAATATCGTACTGAAAAACATCGGCAGCCTTAGCCTGTACCTTGTTCTTTTTAAAGTTTGCCAGCAACTGCGATGCTACTTTTTTAGAATTACCAGTCTCGGTACCATACAATATGGTTGGCTTTACTGCGATGGCAGCAGGCGTAACCGATATGTTTATAGGTACATTAGCAGCATCAAGATAGCCTGCAAGGTAGCCTTTGGCCCATATTATCTCTTCTTTAGAGGCATTGTGCACCAGTTGCTGCAACAGTTGTAGTTTGTTTTCAGATAGCATTTTGGTAGGTAGATTTATGGTTATCAAAATAAGAAGCCGTAGTATCGCCCTCCTTAAACCAGGCATACTGCTTGTGCAGGTTTACCACATTGCCTATAATTATAAGGGTGGGCACGTACTCAAACCCCGGCAGGCCTTTATCTCGCAACTCCCTGAAGGTAAATACACTCGATTTTTGGTTGGGCGTTGTAGCCTGTTGTATTACCGCAATGCCCTTACTATCGTCTATACCAAAAGCCACCAGCTTTTGCGCCAGGGTAACCAGCTTTTGCCCGCTCATGTAGTAAACAAGCGTATCATCGGTTTCTGCCCAGTCGCGCCACTGGTTTACGCTAACCGATTTGAGGTCGAACAAGGTTAAAAACCGTACCCCGCGCGAATGCTCGCGGGCGGTTAATGGTATCGCAGCATAGGCCGCAGCCCCAAATGCCGCCGATATTCCCGGTATAATTTCATAAGGTATGTTGCCGGCTTTTAGCACTTCCAGCTCATCTAAAACATTAGAGAACAATGATGCATCGCCACCCTTTAACCGCAGCACCAGCTTACCCTGCACGGCCAGCTCTGTCATTAAAGCATTGATGTCTTCCTGGGGGGTATGTATGCCGCGCGAGCATTGCTTGCCTACATAAATTACCTGAGCATCAGGGCGGGCATTATCACTAATCAGCACGGGCGATACGAGCCTGTCGGTCAGGATAACATCGGCAGTTTGTATGTACCTCAGCGCTTTAACGCTTATCAGGTCGGGGTCGCCGGGCCCGGCGCCGGCAAGTATTACTTTTCCTTTAAAATCTATATTCATTTTGTGTGTATTTTAAATTTTGTTGAATAAAAAAAGCCCCCTTGAGTTAACAAGAGGGCTTTAGGCATGTATAAGTGAGTTAGTTAGTAACAGCAGCATACAGGGCGTCCTCTTGCAAAATTTTGCAAACAACAAGCCATGCACATGCATAATGCTGCCGATGTTATTGTAAATATGTTTGTTACTGTGTTCATTGTTAATTTTTTAGAAACGTTGTAAAACAAAAAACTCCCCGGGGGTTACCGGGGAGTCTTCGCTTAAAATATATATTATAATATCTACAATTTATACCACAGCAAATGTACTCCCCTTGGTTGGGCAGCAGCATACGGTACATGATGTAGATTGAAATTGCATGTTTTTATCTGTTGAGATACTGCAAACATAGTGAGTTTTTTAATTGGATATACATTCTACCTAAAAAAATTATAGATAAACTTAAAAAAGGGTAAATCTCTCCCGCACCCGCATGTTACCAACTTGATTTAGTCTACAAATTTAAAAACAACGATATATCGTGAAAAATTTAAAAACTAAATTATTTAAAATGTTAAAAATCAAACAGTTACAAAACAGGCTTTATTTTGGTTATTACATGAACCGGGAAAAACAAGCGGTTGTGCTTTCTTGTTCCAGTTCAATGTATAGAGTTTTAGGATATCACAACTTTGTACTATAAAAATTAGACAAAAGAAATTACAAGTATCAAATAAAAATCAAATAATCATTATTAATCACAAAATTTAGTTATCATGAAAAATCTTTTCTTAACAGCAACACTACTACTTACAACAGTAACGGCATTTGCTCAAAAACCATCGCCATCACTTTTAACACCTACCAACCACACCCTGATCCTTATCGATTACGAAGGGCAAATGACATTCCCAACTGCCAGCATACCAATAGATCAGCTGCGTAACAACACGGCTCTTGTAGCAGGTGCTTCTAAAATCTTTAACGTAGCAACTATTGTAACTACTGTAGCCGAGAAATCCTTCAGTGGCCCGGTATTCCCTGAGGTTCAGGAGCTTTACCCAACCTCTACCTACATAGACAGGACTACTATGAATACCTGGGAAGATGCCGCTGCCTACAAAGCTATTGTTGCCGAAGGCAAGAAAAAAATTGTGTTAGGTGGTTTATGGACAGGCGTTTGCATTGTTGGACCGGCACTATCGGCAATTAGTGAAGGGTATGATGTATACTTTATTAGCGATGCTTGTGGTGATGTTAGCAAAGAAGCCCATGAAATGGCTATAGCCCGTATGATACAGGCCGGTGCACACCCAATGACCTCTTTACAGTACCTTTTGGAGCTACAACGCGACTGGGCTCGTAAAGAAACCTACAAGCCTGTAAACGACCTTGTTGTAAAATACGGCGGCGCTTATGGTATTGGTGTTCAGTACGCAAGGGAAATGGTTAAACATTAATATTCGTTAGCCATGTTAATTTAGTTTTTAGTCCGGTGAAAGGTTGGCAAAAAACAGCCAACTTTTCACTTTCGGACTTTGAGTTTACCAACAAAATCCCCTCAATTATGAAAATTCCAATTCACAACTCAATACTTACATTTTTGCTTTTATTGTGTACCGGTAGTTTTGCGCAATCTAAAGTTGCACCTACCCTGATTGTTCACAATGCAAAAATCCATACGCTCGATGAAAATAACACCGTAACCGAAGCCATGGCAGTTGCCAATGGCAAAGTGATAAAAACAGGCAAGAGCAGCGATATCCTTAAACTAAAGGCAAAAAACACCCAGGTAATAGATGCCAAAGGCAAAGTGGTGGTACCGGGATTGTTTGATTCGCACATGCACATCATCCGTGGTGGGCGTTTTTTTAATACCGAACTCAGGTGGGATGGCGTGCGCTCACTAAAAAGGGCGCTGGCCATGCTAAAGGAGCAGGCACAAAGAACCCCAAAAGGCCAGTGGGTGCGCGTTGTAGGCGGCTGGAACGCCTACCAGTTTGAAGAAAAGAGGCTCCCAACACTGGAGGAGATCAACGAGGCCACAGGCGATGTACCTGCTTTTGTTTTACACCTTTACGGCCATGCTTACCTTAACAAAGCAGGTATTAAAGCACTTAATATAGATGCCAATACCCCTAACCCTGCAGGCGGCCTTGTAGAGAGGGACATAAACGGCAACCCTACCGGGCTACTGGTGGCAGAGCCTAACGCTTTTATATTGTACTCTACCCTCTCTAAACTGCCGGAGCTTACCCTTGAAGAGAAAGTAAACTCTACAAAACAGTTCATGACAGAAATGAACCGCCTGGGTGTTACCGCCATTATGGATGCCGGTGGTGGTTTCCAAAATTTCCCTGATGATTACGGCGTTACCAATAACCTGTGCCAAAACAACGAGCTTACCATACGCATGCCTTACTATCTTTTTGCCCAGAAGGCAGGCAGTGAACTGGCCGATTACACCCGCTGGATAAGCAGTGTAGAAGTTGGCGCGGGTTGCGATGTACCTCAGGATGGTACTAAGAAATTCGGCAAGATGCCTAAAATGGAATACCACGTACAGGGCGGCGGCGAAAACCTTGTGATGAGTGCCGGTGACTTTGAAAATTTTGATGAGCCAAGGCCGGAACTTAGCCCCGCTATGGAAGGTCAGCTTAAACAGGTATTATCGTTACTAATAAAAAACAGGTGGCCTTTTAGGATACACGCCACGTATAATGAAAGCGTTAGCCGCTTTTTAAATGTGATTGAAGATATAAATAAAGAAACCCCGCTTAACGGCCTGCTTTGGTTTTTTGACCATTCCGAAACAGTTTCTGTTGAAAATCTTCAACGGATAAAAGCCCTTAACGGCGGTATTGCCATACAACACAGGATGGCCTACCAGGGCGAAGCTTTTATAAAACGCTACGGTAAAACGGCGGCTGCAAATACGGTTCCGCTTAAAAAGATCATGGATATGGGCATACGTGTGGGCATGGGTACCGATGGTACACGTGTGGCAAGCTACAACCCATGGGTGGGCCTGTACTGGCTTACTACCGGTAAAACTTTGGGAGGCTTAAAATATATGAATGACGAGAATATTGCCGATCGTACTACTGCCCTTAAGCTCTTTACTTACGGCAGTGCACAGCTTATTAACCTGGAAAAAGACAGGGGGATGCTTAAACCGGATTATCTGGCTGATTTTATTATCCTGTCAGACGATTACTTTTCCACTGCCGAAGAGAACATCCTAAAGATAGAATCGAAACTTACAGTAGTTAACGGCAAGGTGGTATATGCCGATGATGAGTACCGTGCTTTTGCTAAACCAACACCAAAGGCCCTGCCGGAATGGAGCCCTGTTAACTACTTTGGCGGCTATCAAAAAAACTAACCATGAAAAGAATCTTCATAGACTTAATAAAGTCCGACTTAAAGTCGGGGCTTTACAACTTTGGGATACTTTTTTTTAGGGTAGCCATAGCATCAGAACTTATTTACGTGCACGGCCTCAAAAAAATAGGCATAGGCGTCGCCCAGCCAGAGGTTATTCCCAACCCTATTGGCCTGCCCGATGCGCTTAATAACTTTGTTGCCATTGCTGCAAATGTATACCTGCCTTTCCTTATCATCATAGGGCTGTTTACCCGCGTGGCGGCGCTTCCTGCATTAGCGGTTACAGCAACAGGTTACTTTTTAATGCATTTTAACGACGACCCTATGGTTAGGGACATGCCGTTTATGTATGCCACATCGCTGTTATTAATAGTACTGCTTGGTGGAGGCCGCTATTCTTTAGATAATTTAATCTACAATAAGTTAAACAAAGACGCATGAAAAACTCAGTCATACTGCTACTCGTTATCGTATTAGGCATATCGGCATCGGCACAGCAAACGCCCGATTTTAAAAAGATGCGGTATGATGATGTTTTTTACCTGGAGCCGGACTCTACCCGAAACACTTATAACAAGATAAAATACATACCGCTGGGGCAAGACAGCGCGTATTATGCATCTGTGGGTGGCGATATAAGGTACCAGTACATTGTAACCAAAAACAACAAATGGGGCGATGAATCGGACACGGCAGATGGCTACCTGCTCTCACGCTATCTGTTTCATACCGATATTCACCTGGATAGATTCAGGGTTTTTGCTCAATTTCAGAGCAGCCTTGCCAACAGCCTGCCCGATCCAAGTCCGGTAGACGAAAATACGGCCGACATACACCAGGTATTTGCAGATGTAAACCTTTTAGGCAAGCAGAAAACCAAACTTACAGTTCGTGTGGGCAGGCAGGAAATGCTGTACGGGTCGCAGCGTTTAATAGGCGTTCGCGAAGGCCCTAACAGCAGGTTAGCGTTTGATGGCGCTAAAGTATTTTTAAATAAGGATAATTTTAAGAGCGATGTTTTTTACACCCATCCTGTAGCCAATGTACCTGGTGCTTTTAATGATAAATTTAACGAGAATGCCAAGCTTTGGGGCAGCTATAACGTGTTTAATGACGTTCCGTTCATTCAGAATGTCGACTTGTACTATTTAGGGTTATGGAAACGCAATTCGGATTTTGATGGTACCGAAGGAAGAGAGTTACGGCACTCTATAGGCACCCGAATATGGAAGAACAAAGGCAGCTGGAACTATGATTTTGAAGCTGTTTTTCAGTTCGGTAAACATGCCGGTACAAGTTTAAGGGCATATACCCTTTCGTCTAACAGCAGTTATACGTTTCAGGATGTAAAATTACAGCCCACGCTGGGGCTAAAGACAGAGCTTATTTCGGGAGATAAACATGCCGATGATAACCGTATACAAACTTTTAATCCACTATACCCACGTGGCGCTTACTTTGGGTTGGTAGCGCTCATTGGCCCGTCTAACCTGTACGACATTCACCCGTCTTTAGACCTTGCACTTACCAAAAACCTGAACTTTGGTATAGACTACGATATGTTTTGGCGTTGGAGCATTAACGATGGCCTGTACGCGCCTAACATGCAGCTGCTATACTCCGGGCAGGGTACTAATAAAAGTTTTATAGGCACGCAGTTGGGTTCTAACATTGAGTATGATCCTAACCCCTACCTTTCTTTTGTGTTGGAAGGTTCGTGGTTTGATGCAGGTGCTTTCCTTAAAGAAGCAGGTACTGGCAAGGATTACCTGTATGCCGCTTTTACGGCACAATTAAAGTTTTAGGTATAATTAAAACAGGCCTCACCCCCGGCCCCTCTCCAAAGGCTATCGTGTGCAGACTCTATAATCCCCAGCCCTCTCCGAAGGAGAGGGAGAAGCTACACTCATTTGACTACACTGTTGATATATCCAATTGTATGGAAGTGACGGTATGAGTGAAGCTAAGGCATTAAACTTCGTTGCGTTAAACAAAATAGAAGTTGAGGCGTTAAAAATCATTTGCTGTCTGAGCGCAAGCGAGTTCAAATGATTTAGCCAAGACTTCTATTTTGTAGCATAAGAAGTTAGAGCCTTGAATTTTTGTTTCTTTTGTTTCAAGACAAAAGAAAACGAATAACTCCCAGCCCTGATAGAGCCAATATCCTCTTAGCGCAGCGAAGAGATAAAGGCGATAGCAGGGAATATGGCCTCATGCAAATACCCATACCTCACGCTCCTTAAAAATATACAATTGGGCATAGTTGTTGCTTAATTATGCATCGGTAAAAAGGTAAATACATTAGCACTTAACTGACTGTTAACTGTGACCGAACACTAACTACTTATTACTATCTTTGTATAAAAGCTTAAGAGAATGAAATTTAACGTAGTATCGGATTATAAACCTACGGGCGATCAGCCGCAGGCTATAAAACAACTGGTTGCAGGCATACAGTCGGGCGAACCGTTCCAAACGCTGTTGGGTGTTACGGGGTCGGGTAAAACATTTACCATGGCCAATGTTATAGAGCAGGTAGAAAAACCCACACTGGTACTGGCGCACAACAAAACGCTAGCAGCACAGCTGTACAGCGAGTTCAAGCAGTTCTTCCCCAATAACGCGGTAGAATATTTTGTGTCGTACTACGACTACTACCAGCCCGAAGCCTATATACCCGTTAGCGGAACCTATATAGAAAAAGACCTTTCCATCAACGAGGAGTTGGAAAAAATGCGCCTTAGTACCACCTCCTCCCTCCTATCGGGGCGAAGGGATATCATTGTGGTGGCATCGGTTTCATGTTTGTACGGTATCGGTAACCCGGTAGAGTTTCAAAAAAACGTGGTGTCTATTCACAAAGACCAGGTTATAAGCCGTACCAAGTTGCTGCACCAACTGGTGCAAAGCCTTTATTCGCGCACCGAGGCCGACTTTACCCCCGGTACCTTCCGCATTAAGGGCGATACAGTAGAGGTTTTCCCAAGCTATGGCGATGAGCCGTTCCGCATTCACTTTTTTGGCGATGAGATAGAAGATATTGAGGCTTTTGATAAGGCTACATCTAAAGTTATAGAAAAGTATAACCGGCTAAATATTTACCCGGCTAATATGTTCGTAACAAGCCCCGATGTGCTGCAAAGCGCCATTTGGGATATTCAGCAGGACCTTGTAAAGCAGGTAGATTATTTTAAAGAAATTGGTAAGCACCTGGAGGCCAAACGCCTTGAAGAGCGTACCAATTTTGACCTGGAAATGATTCGCGAACTGGGCTATTGTTCGGGCATCGAGAACTATTCGAGGTATTTAGACCGCAGGCTGCCGGGCACGCGCCCGTTCTGTTTGCTGGATTATTTCCCAAAAGACTTTTTAATGGTGATAGATGAAAGCCACGTTACCGTGAGCCAGGTGCATGCCATGTATGGCGGCGACCGATCCCGTAAGGAAAACCTTGTGGAATACGGTTTCAGGCTGCCGGCAGCAATGGATAACCGCCCGCTTAAGTTTGAAGAGTTTGAGGCCATGCAAAACCAGGTGGTGTATGTTAGCGCGACACCGGCTGATTACGAGCTGCAAAAAAGCGGCGGTATTTATGTAGAGCAAATTATTCGCCCTACCGGCCTGTTAGATCCTGTTATAGAAATTCGCCCAAGCCTTAACCAGATAGACGACCTAATAGAGGAAATCCAGCAGCGTGTAGAGCTGGATGAGCGTACCCTTGTTACCACCCTTACCAAACGTATGGCCGAGGAACTTGCCAAATACCTTACCAAGGTATCCATACGTTGCCGTTACATTCACAGTGAGGTAGATACGCTGGAGCGTGTAGAGATCATGCAGGATTTGCGTAAAGGGCTGTTTGACGTGCTTATTGGCGTGAACCTGCTTAGGGAAGGGCTCGATTTACCCGAGGTATCCTTAGTTGCCATTTTAGATGCCGATAAAGAGGGCTTTTTGCGCAGCAACCGTTCGCTTACCCAAACCGTGGGGCGTGCGGCACGTAACGTTAACGGCAAGGCCATTATGTATGCCGATAAAATAACCGACAGCATGCAACGCACTATAGATGAAACTATTTATAAACGCGAAAAGCAGCACAACTACAACATAGAGCATGGCAAGGTGCCTATGGCGCTTAACAAAAAAATTGAGAAAAACACCCTTGGCAAAAGCAACGCCTACAAGCTGGAGCATGCCCCTAAAATTGCCGCCGAACCCGATGTTACCTACATGGCCAAAGGCGATATAGAAAAGATCATCCGCGATAAGCGCAAAAACATGGAAAAAGCCGCCAAAGAGCTGGACTTTTTACAGGCTGCGAAACTAAGGGACGAGATTAAAGCGTTGCAGGAGAAGGTTTAATGGCAGAATATACATTAGTTGATATTATTAAGGAATACCAAGCGGGAGCCGATACGGCGGTAACCATATTTAAAGAAAAGTTTGGTACTGGTGATATTTTACACGGCCGACGCCAAAAAAATTATCCACGAGTAGGTAAATTGATTGAAAATGGCATTTACCGCTATGCTTTTCACGGTAGTGGCTTAGAAGTTCATTTTAAAGATAAAGTAATAGATTTTGATTTTGCATTCTTTCCGGAGCCGAGACATGATGGTTTCGACCTTTGGCGGCTATCTATCTTTATTAGCAACCAACGCAATAAATATCCTGAATATTTAGATAACAATAAGCTTGAAGCAGAATTTAAAGAGCTCATTAACAATGGAATTATTGCTAAATCATTGTTAGATTCAACGCATTTGTATTTTTTTAAAGATACTATTTAAGAATATTTATAGCTAAGTTTGGCTACATTTTTGCTATACTTGAATAACCAAAACTTCAACCAGATACAACGTTATCTTTACGTGGTTTGGTTGGAAAATATTCCGAAAATTTTCGACTGTCGATAATTTCGGGGCTCCAAATGATGATGAAAAGCCTAAAAGATGTATTTTTACGGGCTGTGAAATTGAGAAAATAAATTTAAGCACTTCAGGCAGAAGGTTTAACATTATGAGCAATACAAATATTAATCCGTGGAATTTTGAGGCGGCATACCCCTCCCCAGATCATACACATACCATAACCTACAATGACCTTGAAGAAATGGCCATTGGCGCTCCGCTAAACGGACAGTGTTTTTTACATTTTCCTAACGGTAAAAGCATTAAGCTTGGCGGCTGGTGTGGCGGCCCTCCCGTTTGGGAACCTGATGGTAAAAAGGTTGCCCTGCCCCTATGGAAACGCAAAATTTTTGTAGGCACCGTGCAACAGCTTGCCATTATAGATGTTGCCAAACTCGAAATGAAAATTTACAATAAGGTCTTTAACGTGCTCGATGTACAATCGTTTATAAGCAACATTATAAAAGGCTGCAACACCCCTCTTAACAAGTGCGAACCTGTAACGTTTGACATCAGTAAGGAAAAGGTTGGCAAAATTGTAGATTTAAAGTAAACGCGCGGTTATAAATTATCCGGCAAGTAAATATTAAAGTTCGCGCCGCTAAACTCGGCACCGTTGGCTTTTATATAGCCGTTGTGGTTGCTTACGATCTTTTTAACGATGGTAAGGCCTATACCGGTACCCATTTGCACATCAGTACTATGCAGGCGCTGAAAAAGGTTGAAAATCTTTTCGCTATACTTGTTATTAAACCCCATCCCGTTGTCGGATACGCTAATGCGCGTGTAACCCATATTTTTTTGTAATTCTGCAATGCCAAATTCACGGCCGGTATTGTAGCCGGTAGTAATGTTTATAACCGGCGAAACATCTTCCCTGCTAAATTTTAAGGCATTAGAGAACAAGTTATAAAGTAACTGCGTAAACTGAAACGGTATCACACTAATCTCTGCCTCGCAGTTGCAAACCACCACAGCACCTTTTTGCTGGATTTCCTCATTTAGGTCGGCTACCACTTCATGCACCACTTTTTGCAGCGAAATGCTTTCAAAAACCCTGTCGGTACTTGTAGTGCGGGAATAGGCCAGCAGGTCGCGTATAAGGGCGCTCATGCGCGATGTACTCTTTTGTATCTTGGTAAAATATTCCTTTCCCTGGCCAGACAGGCTGCCGAATTCTTTTTCCAGTATCAAAGAGCAAAATATCTGTATTTTACGCAGCGGCTCCTGTAAATCATGACTGGATATATAGCTAAACGAGCGCAGCTCCTCATTCATGCGTTCCAGTTCGGCATTCTGGGCTTCAATTTCGTTAAGCCTGTCATACATATGCTCTTCAAGCTGTTTTTCAAGGCCTTTACCATATACATCAAGCTCAAAATTTTTATGCTCCAGCTCTTTTGTAGCCTGTGCAAGCCGCTTGTTGGTTTTCCTTAGGTTAAGCAACGTAATAGTCTGGCGCGATAGTATTTGCAGTGCGTCAAGCTGATCGCTAGTAAGCACACGTGGTTTAGTATCAATAATACAAACGGTGCCCAGCCCAAAGCCGTCATCGCTAACCAGCGGTATACCCGCATAAAAAACAATGTTGGGGTCGCCCGTTACAAGCGGGTTATCTTTAAAACGTATATCAATTCTCGAATCTTCTACAATAAACGGCTGATGTTTTGTTTGTATGGCGTGCGAGCAAAATGAATGCTCACGGGCGGTTTCGCTAACGGACAGTCCGCGCGCCGACTTGAACCATTGCCTGTCCTGGTCTACAAAACTTATTAGTGCAATGGGAGCCTCACAAATTATCGAAGCCATCTTTGTTATATCGTCATAATCAGTTTCCGAAAAGGTATCCAGTATACCGAAACTCCTTAAATTTAATAACCGTTCCCTTTCTTCAGTTAAATTAGCTGTAACCATTCTTATGTGATCATTAAATTTTGGCTAAATATAGGTGTTTATTTAAATTATAATTACCAACTAAATGTTAACTTGGCTTATAACTTAACACCTATTTTATTAAAATTTATTATATTTAATACTACAAATATCCGATCATGAATACTGTTGCTTACTTTGAAATTCAGGCTACTGATGTACCTAAAGCCGTAGCTTTTTACCGCGCCGCCTTTAACTGGGATTTTGTAAAGGAGGAATACTTTCCCATAGAATATTATCGCATAGAAACGCCGGGCATGTATGGCGGTGTATTAAAGCGCCCTGTGCCGCCTCCCCCTATGGGTACGGGTACCAACGCCTTTACCTGCTCTATACAAGTAGAAAATTTTGATGCCACAGCACAGATTATAATGGATAATGGCGGACAAGTAGCCATGCCTAAATTTGCCGTACCGGGCAGGTGCTGGCAGGGTTATTTTTTAGATGTTGACAATAATGTATTCGGTATCTTTGAGGTAGATGCCGATGCAAGGTAAGTTGGCAATCGCTACGCCTGATTTACAATAATAACCGTAAAATGTAGTTTATCATTTCATTACTTTTGCAATCTATTTAAACTACATGAAACTACACAAGCAACTGCTGTCCTTACTATTGTTCTTTTTTACTCTTACCATTTTTGCACAATCAACCGAAAAACCTTTTTGGGAAGCGTTCCCCAAGCCGGATAAATGGGTAACCGATTACGAGGATATTTTTACCGATAACCAGGAACTGGCGCTTATAGAAATGGTTACAGCTTATGAAAAAAAGACCGGGGTAAGCATTATCATCGTAACATTAAATTCGCCTAAAGGACTTGATCAAATCACAGTTGACATTGCCACACAATGGCTTGCACCAAAAAAAGTGGTTGATAATTCTATACTTATAGCCATATCTAAAGGGATGCACCGCATGCGCATACAAAACGGCAACAAAATAAAAGAAACCATTAGCGATGCCGAAACTAAGGACATAATTAACAATGTTTTTGTACCGGAGTTTCAAAAAAACAACTATTATGAGGCTACGTCTAACGGTATTATGGCAATCAGCAAACAGCTAAAGCATTTGGAAAAACCGGTTACTGATAAGTAGTTGAAAGACGTTTTAGAATAGCTGTTCCCTTTCGACCGCAGGGAGGAATATCTCTTATTTAACATTGAGATTTCCCCACTTCACTGCGTTGGATTACTAATAAGAGCTTAATTACTTTAACAGCGGCTCAATCCTGCTTTTAACCATATCACTGTCGTCTTTCCAGTCACCGGGGTTATCTTTATAGTTGGTAACCATAATCACTTTACCTTCTGCATTCAGCACAATATACTTAGAAAAATCATCTATGTTTTCAAACTGTGGCGGGGTAATTTCGGTAACAAACTTTTTGTTGCGTTTATTGGTTTTATCGCCATATACCGCATCTTTTAAGACCGCGATCTTAATGTTTTCATCCAGTTTTTGTAAATAATCAACAGCTCCGGTAATCTTCTCGCTGGTTTGCGGATCAACCAGCAGCACATAAAACTCCATATCATAGTCTTTAGACAGTTTAATGGCAGTAGGCAAATGCAGGCGGCACGGTTCGCACCAAATGCCAAAGGTGTAAAACAGGGTGTTTTTTTTACCCGACTTTTGCGCCAGTTTGTAAATATCGTTACTATCAACAGTGGTAATATTTACATTTTTAGGTTCGGTTTTTGTTTGCTGCGCATTTACGTATATAGAACATACAAAGGCAAATAGTAGTAAAAATCGTTTCATGGTTATTGGTTTTATTATATAGACGCTTAAAATTACACAATGGTTGCACGCCTATGTTAAAAATCATAAGGCCACCCCATAAAAATAACCATAAAAAAACTGCCTTATCACTAAGGCAGTCCGGAATATGGTATAAAATAAGAGGTGTTAATTAAAATTAGCCTCAATCATTTCTACAAATTTTTCATCGCTCATTTTGTTCGATGTGCTTTCTTTAGCGACGGCATTTTTATACTGCGGCGTTTCCGACAGGTATTTAATAAACTGCTCCTGGGCATCGCCCGTACCGGTTATGTGTATGGCATCTACGTTTTGCATAAAGGCAGTAATTTCTTTAAAAAATTTTTGCCTAAGCGTAATTTCATGGTTGTTAGCGGCATTTTCGCTGCTGTTACCTTCAGCACCCTCATTAGTGGCATGGCCCAGTACAATAAATTTTCCTTCAGTTACATCTTCCCTGCCCACTACGGTTGCATGGTGCGAATCCATCCATACACCAAATTGTTTTTTCCCTGACATATATTTTGTTATTTTCTTAAAGGTACTGTAATTGGCGGGTGGCCAACCTCATATTGGGTTAAGATTGTGATTAAATATAAATTACGCACAGGTTAAAAATTACACAAAACACTGCGCTATTTGCTGCCGAAATAGTATTTTCAACACATGAAAACCACCTCTGAAGATAAGACCTTAGGCACCGTAACCGAATTTACAATTAACGCCCCGCAACTGGGCCGCGACAAAACCATTTGGGTGTACCTGCCTTATAATTATAACGATACTGCACAAAGCTTCCCTGTAATTTACATGCACGACGGGCAAAATGTTTTTAACCATACCGAATCGCCTAAGCGTGAATGGTTTGTGGAGGACAAACTTAACGACCTGCATTCGGAGGCTATAATAATAGGGATAGAACACGGCGGCATTAATCGCCGTATAGATGAGATGACGCCTTATAAAAACGAAAAATATGGTGGCGGCCATGCCGATGATTACCTTGATTTTATTGTAAATACACTTAAGCCGTATGTAGATGAGAACTATAGGACGCTATCGGATACAAAAAACACCACGATATTTGGCAGTTCGGTTGGCGGGTTAATATCGTTTTATGCGCTGTTAAAGTTCCCCAACGTGTTTGGCAATGCCGGGGTGTTTTCGCCGTCGTTTTGGTTTAGCGAAGAGATCTTCACCCTGATGGAAACCGTAAAGCACATAGAAGGCCGCATATACTTTATGGCGGGCGACCATGAAAGCCAGGCCATGCTGCCCGATTTAGAGCAGATGGAGCAATTGGTTTTAGAGCGCGTAACTACCAAAGAACAGGTGCATAAAAAAATAGTGCATAACGGCCACCACAACGAAAAGCTGTGGCGAAAGGAATTTAGCGATGCCTACAGCTGGCTAATGGATTAATTAATTCTGCTGTGCCCTGAACAAAGCCAATAGCACCTCCGGGTCGATAAGCCCTGTAGGCGATCGTTGCATCTCTACAAGTACGCTTTTCATGGCAAAAGGGCTCAGGCCCATATTAATACCCATTTCGCGTATGGCCTTTTGCTCATTGCTGTGTAAAACGCCGTCGGCCTGCATTAGCAGTGCCAGCCTGTAAAATTGCAGTATGCGCTCATGTTCGGTTTTTAGTACCTTTTTAGGCGCAGGATGTTTAAATAGTTCTTTAAAGGCAGTGGTTTCCACACGAAGCTGCTCTGCCACGATACTCAAAAAACGGTATTCGCGTTCGTGTACCTCGCCATCTATTTTTGCAAAAGCGATCATTTCAGACAATAAACTCAGCTTTTCTTCGTATGTATTCATATCGGCACTATTTTTCGCTAAAATATCTTATTTGGCCTAAAAAAACAAACCATTTTATGAAACCTTACTTGTTTTTATTTTTTGCGGTGCTAACAGTGGCGGGTGGAAAGGCTCAGCAAAAAACGGTATCGCCTAATGTTAGCTCCTATAGCCTTTTGGCTCATGAGCTTAACACATCTAAAAAAATATGGGTGTACCTGCCGTATAATTACAATAAAACATCTAAAAGCTACCCGGTTGTGTACATGCACGACGGGCAAAACCTGTTTGATAAAACCACTTCTTTTGCAGGCGAATGGCGCGTAGATGAAACGTTGGACAGCCTTAAGGTCGAGGTTATTGTGGTTGGGATAGAGCACGGCGGCGATGAACGTACCAAAGAGCTTACTCCTTACAAGAATGAGCAATATGGCGGCGGCGGCGCTGATGTGTACCTCGACTTTATAATGAATACCCTTAAACCGGATATTGATAAACGTTACCGCACTAAAAAAGACCGCGAAAACACGGCGCTCTTTGGCAGTTCATTGGGTGGGCTGGTTTCGTATTACGCGCTTATCAATTACCCCGATACCTTTGGCAAAGCAGGAGTGTTTTCCCCTTCCTTTTGGTTTACCAAAGATATTTTTGAGCTTACCGAGTATGTAGACCATATTGATGCTAAAATATACTTTATGGCGGGCGATAAGGAGAGTAAGGATATGGTACCCGACCTGAACCGTATGTACCAGCTGGTGCGTAAAAAAGACCGCAAGCCTAACCGGTTAAAGAAAAAAATCGTGCCCGGCGGCAATCATAACGAGGCGCTTTGGTCACGCGAATTTGCCGAGGCCATTACATGGCTCATGGCCGAAGAAAAGCAAATAGGTAAGTGATTGATAAAACACTATCTTTGCCAAAATATTATTTATGAATAACAACGACGTTTTTAAAAAATTACGTGTAGCATTGCAGCTTCGCGACGACCAGATCGTACAAATATTAGAACTTGTAGATTTTAGGATCTCTAAGGCAGAGCTGGGCGCTTTCTTTCGCAATGCAGACCACCCTAACTATATGGAGTGTGGCGACCAGGTATTGCGTAATTTTTTAAACGGGCTTGTAATTCACCTTCGTGGCACTAAAGATAACCCTACCAATGCCATGGATGTTATTGAGAAAAACAAAGAAGCCGTTAAAAATCAGCCGTTTATCAGCACAGAAAAATCAGCGTCATCTAAAGGCGCACCTGCCCCAAGGCCAAAGGCTGCTAACAAGCCTGCCGCTAAAAAAGGCCCCTCTCAAAACAAAAAATTCGACAAAACTAAAAAACCGGCACCTGTTGTAGAGCAGGTTAAGTTTAACAACGGCAAGAATAAAAAAGGATAACCCCTTCTTTTTTGTGGATACGTTTACAACCCTACACTACCTTGCAAAAGGCAGCACCATGCAGCGCGAAGCATTTACGGTGCTGACCCGCCATAACATTATGCCGCTGCTTGGTGGCTATACACCTATGCTTGCCGGTACGTTTCCGCTTGATATTGCGGTTAAGGGCAGCGACCTTGATATTTTATGCTACTGGCAGGATGCTGAAGTTTTTAAGCAGGATGTAACCCGACATTTTTCGGGTTTTAATGGCTTCACGCTTAGGGAAGCCATCATCAACAATCAAAAAAGCATCATTGCCAATTTTTTTGCCGATGGTTTGGAAGTCGAAATTTTTGGGCAAAATATTCCGGTAAAGGAGCAATTGGGCTACAGCCACATGGTTATAGAATACAAGATCTTACAGCAAAAAGGCGATGATTTTAAAAACAAAATCATTGCCCTTAAGCAATCCGGCCTAAAAACCGAACCCGCTTTTGCTCAATTATTAGGCCTTAATGGCAATCCTTATCTCGCGCTTTTAGAATATGTGCTGTAACAATTAAAATGCGTTAAATCCCCGCCTGTGCCATTCGGGCAGGCGCGATTGCCTGCATCCGCGTTCCTTATCTGCAAGTAAAATTCCAAGAATAAAAATCGGTAATATTTTATAACAATAGTTACGATACCCATAAAACAGCCCTAATAAAATGTTAAGTAACATTTTATAAACCCCCTTTAAAATAAGGCTTTTGTAACTTTACATAAATAGCCTGTACGGGCTACACCCCGCAGGCGAAAAAGCCATACATGAAAATTATTACCATTTCTTACAGGTTGCCCCTGTCTATAAAAAAGCAAAACCGAAAAACTACAATTACCCAAACCGCGGGTGGCCTGGCCACAGCAGTACTCTCGTATTCTGAGAAAAGCAATGCCAACTTAACATGGGTGGGCGTAGCCGATTTTGAGAAAAGTACGTGGGAAAACCATAAAGACGGCTTCAGCAAAAATTTTGAAATAGAACCCGTTTTCCTTGATAAAAAACTCAACAAGAATTTTTATAATGTATTCAGCAATTCGGTGCTCTGGGCGCTGTTTCATTACTTTCCGTCATATATGGAATATAACGACGAAGCGTTTGAAGCCTACAAAACTGCCAACCAGATCGTTGCCGACAAAGTAAACGAAATTTACGAACCCGGCGATATTGTATGGATACACGATTACCATTTTTTAGGGCTTGCTAATTTAATCCGCCAGCAACACCCCGATGCTAAAATTGGGTTCTTTTTGCACATACCCTTCCCTAATTTCGAGATCTTCAGGATCATGCCCAACAAAGTTAAGCGTTACTTACTGGAGGGTATGCTGGGCGCCAACCTCGTGGGGTTTCATACCTGGGATAATGCCATACATTTTACCGAGTGTGTAGAAAAGATACTGGGCCTTAACCAGCGCGGCTTTGTGTTTAGCCAGGACAGCCACCGCACCAAGGTGGGCTCCTTTCCTATCAGTATCGATTTTGATAAGTTTTACGATGCTTACGATAAACCCAATGTTATTGCCCTGCGCAACGAGATTGCCGAACTGTACCACGACAAAAAAGTCATATTTTCGGTAGACCGGCTGGATTACAGCAAAGGCATCAATAACCGCCTTAATGCATTTGAAAGCTTTTTAGAAAAATTCCCTGAGTGGAAAGAAAAAGTAGTGTTCCTGCTTGTTATCGTTCCGTCGCGTGAAGAAATTGGCAAATATGGCGAGCGTAAGCGCATGATAGAGAACAACATTAGCCGCATTAACGGTGCATTGGGTAACTATAAGTGGACACCCGTGGTGTACCAATACCAGTCGGTTGATTTTGATAAGCTTATTGCACTTTATAGTAGTGCTCATGTGGCGTTAATATCGCCTGTGCGCGACGGTATGAACCTTGTGGCAAAAGAGTATGTTGCCGCCCGTAAAGACCTGCGTGGCGTGCTGCTTTTAAGCGTATTGGCGGGTGCTGCGAAAGAATTGCAGGAAGCCATTACCATCAATCCGTTTGATACTGAGCTTATTGCCGAAAAAATAAACCTTGCCCTGCTAATGGACGAAAGCGAGCAGGAACGCCGTATGCAGCGCATGCAAAATTACCTGCGCACGCACGACGTGTTTAGGTGGGCAAGCCGCTTTTTAAGCGAAACCGAAGAAATGCACAGCCACGATAACCAGGCACAGCCGTTAAAAGGAAAGCTTAAGGCAGAATTGTTTGAGAAATTTGAACAGGCACATAAGCGATTGCTTTTATTGGATTTTGACGGTACACTTGTTAACCTAAAATCGAAACCTGAGTTGGCCGTGCCCGATGATATGCTTATTAACCTGCTTACCAGCCTTGCATCCAATCCTAAAAATGAGGTGTGGATAATTAGCGGGCGCGATAAGAATTTCTTAGAAAAATACCTGGGACATTTACCTGTGGGCCTTGTGGCCGAACACGGCGGTTATATTAAGCGCGGTGGCTGGGAACCTATTATCCAGGGTGTACCGGAGTGGAAAGACCGCGTTATTGATGTGATGCAGGAGTACGTAAACACCAATGCCGAGAGTTTTATTGAGGTTAAAGAGTTTGGTGTGGCGTGGCATTACCGCAATGTAGATGAGAAACAGGGTTTCTTAACATCTCGTGAGTTGCTTACCCTGCTTAAAAACCACCTGTACAACACCCCTACCCAAATTATAGACGGCAATAAAGTTATTGAGGTTAAACACTTTATGGCGCATAAGGGCTCTACCTGCCGTGATAAGATTTTATGCAATCCGCACGATTTCGTATTGGCCTTTGGCGATGATAAAACCGATGAGGATTTATTTGAACAACTAACCGGCAACACTGAATTTTCGGTTAAAGTAGGCCCCGGCAATACTGCCGCAAAATACAGGGTTAGCACTGTAGAAGAGGTATTGGAGTTTTTGAATCAGTTAGAAGAGCGTTCTGTAGTAAAGTAAGGTTACACAAAGTACCGCAAAGAAGCCACAAAGTTTCGCTAAGATAAAAATATTACAACCTAATCGTAAAGATTGTAAAGATTGGATTGTGATTTCAGATTGTCATGAGCCAGCTTATTTACAAGGCGGGTATGAATGTATGCTGTAACTAAGACTGTAAACTAAATTACTCTTTTAAATTTGTGCCTAAAATTTTTACGCTACTGCCTATCTCTTTAAACGATGGCAGATACTTTTCAAATTCCGATGCGTTGGCCGAACTCATCACTACTGTGGCAATAGTGTGGGTGCATTCAATTATTAAGAGTGCCTCCTTTTTACCGTCGGGGTACAAATAGGTTACAACATTATAACGCCCTGTTGCGAAATCGTCTTTTTTGATGTTGGGGAAGCTGAGTTTAAGGGTATCTATTTTTATGCCCGGAAAGTTCTGCTTCATATAATCATTGTTTCCATCAATCCACTGGTCCATATTAGGGTTATCCTCATAATCAATCCCGTACACATACATGTAATTAAGTTCATGGTCGTTTATTACATTGGTCTTAATAAAAAACGGAACCTTATTATCTACCGCAAGTAGCCAGTTTTTTGGCACATCGACAGATATGGTGTGCTTTTCACCTACTATCATTTTTGTTTGCGCCTTAATAGTAATAGTAGTAAAAGCAAATAGTAAAAACAGTATCGTTTTGAAATATTTTGTCATAAGATTGGATATTATTTGCAGGATGAGCAGCCTGCTATACAAAAATACAGTAGTTATGAAATAAATTGATAAACCTACACTAAAAATATGGCTGCCCCTGTTTATGTTTTAATTATTGACGGTGGTTTTTATATATTTACAATCCGATAAACATTAACCTTAAATGAAAAAACTCTTATATATAATTGCTCTCCTGCCTGCCCTGCTTACTGCCCAGGAAATCGCCGTGCTAAAATATTCCGGCGGCGGCGACTGGTACGGCAACCCTACCTCACTACCTAATTTGGCTAAGTTTTGCAACCAGAATATTAACACTAAGCTAAAGCCCAAAACCAGCGTGGTTGAGGCCGGTAGCCCCGACCTCTTCTCGTATGCCTTTGTACACATGACGGGCCATGGCAACGTGGTATTTAGCGATAATGACGTGATTAACCTGCGCAACTACCTTACATCGGGCGGGTTTTTACATATTGATGATAACTACGGTATGGATAAATTTATCCGTAAAGAGATCAAAAAGATCTTCCCCGATAAAGAACTGACACAGGTACCCATAAACCACGAAATTTATAAGGGACCATTTGCTTTCCCACAGGGCATGCCAAAAATTCATGAACATGATAACAAACCGCCGCAAGCGTGGGGTATTTTTATAGAAGACCGCCTTGTACTGCTTTACACCCTGGAAACCGACCTTGGTGATGGCTGGGAAGACCAGGAGGTGCACAACGACCCTGTTGAAGTGCGCACAAAAGCACTACGCATGGGTGCCAATATTGTGAACTACGCGTTTAAGGAATAATTTTAATTACGAATTACGTATTACGTATTACGTATTACTAAATCAACGATTACTTCACGCACTGTCATTGCGAATGAAGCGTAGCGGAATGTGGCAATCTCATAATTTTGAAACACAACGATAAGATTGCCACGCTCCATTGCATTCCGCTCGCAACAATATCAAACAACCCGCAGTACTGAAGCCGTTCTTTCAGTAAAACAAACTTTACATCATTTCATACAATTTACAAAACAAAAAACAGCCCTGTAAAGTATATACACGGCTGTTTTTTATGTTTTATGCGATCTTGCAAAAAAAAGGCACATTCCAAAATCCGAAAGTGAAATATTAAAAATTAATATTCTCTAAATCAGCATATTTTAATATTGCCTTTCACTCAGTTTTCATGATTAATTTTTACTGCTAAATACGTATACATTGTAAGCAATGTACTATGTTATAAAACTTCTTTAAGGTGTTTATAATTTGCCTTAACGGTATCTAAAACTTCATCCATTTTACCGCCTAAAATAAGCTTGCTCATGGTTGTGGCATAGCCCGCCATTTGTTTCCACTCAATTTTAGGAGGCATGGCAAGCGAGTCAGGGTTCGTCATAACATTCAAAAGCACAGGCCCATGCGATGCAAAAGCCTCTCTTAGCGCAGGCTCAAGTTCTTTAGGTTCATCAACTGTGATGCCCCTAAAGCCCATAGCAGCGGCCACTAAGGCAAAATCAGGGTTAACCATATCAGTCTCATTATCAGGTAGTCCGGCAACCTCCATCTCCAATTTTACCATCCCTAACGACCTGTTATTAAACACGATAAGCTTAATAGGCAGCTTGTATTGGTGGATGGTAGCTAAATCGCCCAACAACATAGAGAGTCCGCCATCGCCACAAAGCGCAACTACCTGTTGTTCAGGGTGGCTAAGTGCCGCACCAATAGCCATAGGCATGGCATTTGCCATAGAGCCGTGGTTAAACGAGCCCAGCAGTTTGCGCTTGCCCGTACCGTGAAGGTAGCGGGAACCCCACACGCAGCACATGCCGGTATCTACCGTAAAAATGGCATCATCGGCGGCAAGCCTGTCTATTGTATGTGCCACATACTCAGGCGATATCCTGTTCTTTTCACCCTGGTCGTTCACATAAATATTAAGGTTTTCCTTCACTTTTTCATACAATGCCAACTGCGCCATCAGGAAGCTATCATCCTGCTTTTCAGCAATTAACGGCAGCAACGCCTGCACAGTATGCTTAATGTTTCCGCAAAGGCCCAGCTCCAGCTTGGCACGGCGGCCCAAGCGCTCGGGTTTCAGGTCTATCTGTATGATTTTTTTATCGGTAGGCATGAACGCGGCATACGGAAAATCGGTTCCCAGCAACAATACCACATCTGCCTCATGCATAGCATGATACGCAGATGGCAGCCCCAGTAATCCTGTCATACCCACCTCATATGGGTTGTCGTATTGCATACCCATTTTACCCCTAAACGAGTAACCAATAGGCGCTTTAAGCAGGCCTGCAAGGGCAATTATCTCATCATGGGCTTCATCGGCTCCCGTACCGCTAAATATAGTGACTTTAGGACTGGCATTCAATATCATAGCAAGCTGGCCGAGTTCGTTATCGTTAGGCCTCACAACCGGGTTATTGCGGTAGTTTTGCATAGCGGTAATGCTTTCAACAGCAGGCAGTTCGCTCACATCTCCAGGCAGCCCGAACACCGCTACCCCCTTTTGGTGCAGCGCATGCTGAATGGCCGTTTGCAGCATTCGCGGGGCCTGTTCGGCTGTGGTGGCGATCTCGTTATAGCAGCTGCAATCGTCGAAAAGGCGGGTGGTATTGGTACTCTGAAAGTAATCAGTTCCAAATTCCGGTGTATTGATGGTTGAGGCTATGGCAATTAGCGGAACGCCGCTTCTGTGGGCATCATACAAACCATTTATAAGGTGTACGTGGCCGGGGCCGCAACTCCCTGCACAACAGGCGAGTCCGTCAAGCTCCGCCTCAGCGGCAGCAGCGTAGGCACCAACCTCTTCGTGGCGCACGTGTATCCATTTTATCTTTCCGCTGCGGCGCACAGCATCGTTAAGTTCGTTAAGGCTGTCGCCGGTAACGGCATATATTCTTTTTACGTTGTTTTGTACCAGCATTTCAACAATCTGGTCGGCAACTTTCTTTCCCATAATCTGTGGTAGTTTATATTGGTAAAACAGTTAAAATCAGCTATAAATTTAGGCAACAAAAGCACTGGTTATGGCATAATTAACGCTTTAATAACGTTTATGGGCCATATCATAATGTTGTATTAAAGCCTGAAACATTAGTAATTTTTTTCATACATTCGATACTTCAAAACACCAAACTATACCATGATAACTTCTAAAACCATTGCTAACGGAATAGTAAGGGCAGTGCTTATACTGGCCGCTATTTTTGTAGGGTTGCTTTTTATATATCAAATACAAACCGTATTAATATACTTATTTGTTGCCCTGATATTAAGCATGATAGCCAGCCCGGTAGTATATTTTTTAAAGCGAAAGCTGCGTTTTCCGCATGTGCTGGCAGTTATTGTAACCCTTGTGTTTTTCATCAGCCTGCTGGCGGGATTTATTATGATGTTCGTTCCGCTTATAGTAACCCAAAGTGAAAACCTATCCTTATTAGATACGGCCAAACTTGAAGCCGATGTAAACCAACTGATAACTCAAGTAAATGACTACTTTGGCATTGATGCACAGAAGCTTATAAAAGATGCAAACCTTACTTCTAAGCTAAACTTTAATTTTATACCTGTAGTTCTTAATTCCATATTAGGAATACTGAGCGGTTTTGGTATGGGATTAGCATCGGTAATGTTCATCAGCTTCTTCTTTTTAAAAGACCGTAAGTTATTCGCTATCAACGCTAAAAAAATATTGCCTGATGCGCACGAAGATAAAATACTTATTTCTTTTAGAAAGATAAATTACCTGCTAAGCCGCTATTTTATTGGGCTTATCATACAAATGACGGTGTTGTTTACCTTATACCTGATTACGTTGCTAATTTTTGGCGTAAAGAATGCTTTTATAATTGCCTTTATAACGGCACTGTTAAACATTATACCTTACATAGGGCCTGTTATAGCTACAGTTTTAGTAATTGTATTAACTTTGCTGGGCAATATAGGGCCTGAAACCCAGGGCGAAATGCTCTCTACAACTTTGTATGTAGTTATAGGTTACAGCGTTGCACAATTTATAGACAACAATATTAGCTCGCCGCTTATTTTTAGCAACAGCGTTAATTCGCACCCGCTGGAAATATTTATTGTAATACTTGCAAGCGGTTTTGTGTTTGGCGTATTGGGCATGATTGTGGCCATACCGTTGTACACCTGTATTAAGGTTGTTGCTAAAGAATTTTTCCCTAAAAACCCTGTTGTTAAAGTACTTACTAAAGATATATAGCCTTGCTCTCTACGTTATTACAGCCCGAAATCCAACAGTACATCCGCAATCATACACAGGATGATGTTACCAAACTTGCATTGCAAAAGAATCCCTTCCCGGAGGTGCCTTTTACTGATATTATTGCACAGATAGCCGCACGCCAAAAGGCTAAGGATAAGCTACCTACGTGGTTTAAAGCCGAAAACATCATCTACCCTTCCAAAATTTCAGTAGAACAAACCTCATCAGAAATTGCGGCAAAGTATAAATCAGGACTAGTGTCGGGCGAAAGCCTGATAGACCTTACCGGTGGCTTTGGCATTGACGATTACTACTTTAGCAAGGTAATGCTGCAGGTTACGCATTGCGAAATGAACCTGGAGCTTTCGGCTATTGCGGCGCACAATTTTAAGACTTTGGGCGCAGACAATATTGAGTGCCTTCCCGGCGACAGTCTTGATGTACTGACGCTTACCAACCGTAAATGGGACTGGATCTATGCCGACCCATCGCGCAGAAGCGACACTAAAGGCAAAGTTTTTATGCTGAAGGATTGCCTGCCCAGCATACCCAACCTGCTTGATACCTACTTTAAATACACTGATAACCTGCTGATAAAAACGGCCCCCCTGCTGGATATTACAGCCGGATTGAGCGAACTGCATTCGGTTAAGGCGGTGCATATACTCGCGCTGTACAACGAGGTTAAGGAACTGCTTTGGGTATTACAGAAAGGCTTTACCGGTAGCCCCATGATACAGGCCGTTTGCATTACCAAAGATGGCGAAGAGGTTTTTGAAACCACCTTGGGCGACAGCACCGAAGCGACGTACAGCCTGCCTAAAAAGTATCTGTATGAACCCAACAGCGCCATAATGAAATCAGGTGCTTTTGATGCCGTGAGTGCCCATTATAAGCTAGATAAGCTGCACAAGCACTCGCAGTTATATACATCTGACGAACTTATTGATTTCCCCGGAAGGCGCTTTGAGATTAATCAAATACTGCCCTACCAAAAAGCTGAAATGAAGCCTTTTGAAGGCATGAAAATGAACGTTACGGTACGTAACTTCCCCCTACCCGTACCGGAATTATTAAAGAAATGGCAGATTAAGGACGGCGGCGATACCTATGCTTTTTTTACTACGAACAGCAATAGTGAAAAGGTGGTGTTGGTTTGTTCCAAAATTTAAATACTATAGTTAAGGCTAACTGCCTATCATTTTAACCTATTCTACCGGCACAAGCCTGTAAACGGCTGCTGCGGGCTTTTCTACAGCTACATATATAAAACCATCCGGGCCAACGCGAACGTCCCTGAGGCGGCCAATATTCTTAAGGAGTTTTTCCTCCTTCACAATTTTATTACCGTCAAGGTAGCACAGGTTTAAGTATTTAAAACGCATAGAGCCTACAAGTACTGCGCCCTTCCACGGTTTGTAAACATCGCCGATTATGAATGCCATGCCCGATGGTGCTATTGAAGGTATCCAGTACAGCTCCGGGTTGGTTATGCCTGGCGCCGTGGTTTTATCGGTAATCGTCTTACCATCATAGTTAATACCGTAGCTTGTAAGCGGCCAGCCGTAATTTTTACCGGGCTGTATGATGTTTATCTCATCACCACCGCGTGGGCCGTGCTCATTTTCCCAAAGTGCGCCTGTAAACGGGTTAATAGCCAGTCCCTGCGGGTTACGGTTACCATAGCAATACAACGTAGTAGGCTTGCCGGCTTTATCTTTAAAAGGGTTATCGGCAGGTATACTGCCATCATCTTTTATGCGATGAATTTTACCCAACTGGTTATTTTCAAGGCTTTGCGGATTCTGCTTTTCGTTACCACGTTCGCCCACCGAAAGGAAAATGTAACCGTCTTTATCAAAAACCATACGGCTGCCATAGTGGTGGCGTGTTGGTGCATACGGTAAGGCTTCAAAGATTATTTTACTGTCAGTTAGCTTATTACCAACAAGTTTGGCGCGCATAACAGCTGTAGTTGCCAATGTACCTTCGCTTGTTTTTTTAGGTTTAGAATAGGAAAAATAAATGAAGCTGTTGTTAGCAAAATCCGGGTGTACCAAAACATCAAGCAGGCCGCCCTGCCCCTGGTTAAGCACCTCCGGCACGCCGCTAATTTCCTGCTTCTTTTTGTTTTTAATGGCGTACAGCCTGCCTGCCCTTTCGGTTACCAATATACGGCCATCGGGCAAAAAGCCAATGCCCCAAGGCACATCAAGCCCTGTGGCAATAGTATCTAATTTTACGGTAAGTTTCTCACTAGTAAAAGTGCTGGTAACCGGCTCGGCATCAAAATTATAAGCCTCAACATTTTTAATGCCTTTCAGGATATATTCAGATAGTTCTTTAATCTCGGTATCGGTAAACGTTTGCCCAAAAGCGGGCATACCCTCATTGGCATAGCCGTTTTTAATAGCTTTAATTAGGTCGTTTAAGTTGTTGCCGTGCTTCCACTGCCTGTCGGTAAAAGCGTCCATCTTTTCGCCGTGGCATCCACTGCAATAGTTGGCGTAGTTTTCGGCCGGTGTGGCAGCCGATGTAACGTAATTAGTAGCTTTTACAGGTCCGTAACCATTATTATTGCTTTTAAAGGCAAAGCTTAATGTAAGCGCACTGCACGCCACGACCGACATGACTAAATATTTAGACATATAGTTGAATTTTAGTTAGTTTTGGAACTCAAATCTACTAAAATTCTTACTATAACCGTGTAGTTGCCCAAATTAAACTTTAGTGGGTTCGTCTTTAGGTTTTACAAGCCTGTCTACCCTGTAAATAAACCATACTGAGCATAGTGTTACCGCAGCAATTACATAGCCCAATATGTTGTAATTTTCGAGCGGACTCGTTTGGGTTTCCTGATGTACTATATACCCTGCGCAAACAGCTGCTATACCACCTGCAATTTGCTGTAATGATGATGTGATGGCCATATAAGCTCCACGGTCTTTCATGTCAGGAACGCCCGTGTTTAAGGTAGTAGCGGGTATCATTCGGCTCATAATGCCCATAAAAAGCACCATGTTAAGCGCCACAATTTGCCATAGCGGTATGGGTGTAAGATTGGTATAAATTAATATCATAACGATTGATATGGCAGATCCCGCTGCAAAGAGCCAGAACTTGCTAACTCTGTCGCTTAACTTGCCAACTAAAGGCATAATTATAAGCACAGACAATCCTGTAAAGAAAAATACCATGGGCAGCTGTTCGTGACTTATGTGTATGTTGTTTACCAGGTAAGCGCTGCCAAATGGCTGTAGCATAAAACCTCCTACCGATAGTAACGCGATGGCAGCAAACCCAATCTGGTAGTTTTTGTTGCCAAGCGTATGCCAAAGGTGCAGGAATGCATTTTTATGGGACTGAAGTTCTAAATGCTTGTTAACCGGCTGCATTTTAAAGATTACGGCAATAAGTATAACTACAGCCAAAGCCACGATCATTAAAAATGCCGAATGCCAGCCCCAGTGGTTTGCAAAGTAAAGCCCTAACGGAATGCCCAATATCTGGCTTGTAGCAAAAGCCATTTGTATAAAGCCCATTACACGCCCACGCTGATGGATAACAAATAAATCGGTTACTATGGCAAGTGACACTGAACCGATTACCCCGCCAAAAAGCCCGGTTACAATACGTGCCGAAAGTAACATCCAGTAATTGGTAGACAGGGCGCAAAACAAGGTACCCAGTATAAAACCGGTATAAAAGAACACCAATAGTTTTTTACGGTCGAATTTATCGGCAAAACCGGCTGCTAATAGTCCTGATGTTCCTGCGCTAAATGCGTAGGCCGATACGGCATAGCCAAATTTAGATGTGCTCATATCAAGGCTTTTCATAAGGATGTCACCTAAGGGCGACATAACCAAAAAATCGAGTATTACAGTAAATTGAAGGAGCGCCAGTATGGCAATTATAAATTTTTGATGTGATGTAAACGCAGGTGCCTGCGGTATGGTAGTTTCCATTCGTTTTAATGATTGATGATGGGTAATAAATTGATTTGATTGATGATAGAACTCCGTTTACAGTTCCTGACATTTGTGCCCTAAGCTATTGATAAGAATTATTATGGCACCCGCAGTAAGGCTGGTAGTGCTTACACGAAGTACACAATCAACATCCTCACTATCTATACTCCATTGTTGTATGCCTGTGTGGTTATCAAGGGCTTTATGCACTTCGCAATTAGCGCATAGCTTGCCAATATCGGTTTTAAAAATGTATAGCTGGGTAGTTTCCATAATCTATGGTTTTAGGGCTTTAACTGAGGCTTTAAAAGCCTCTTCCATCATCGCGGCAGTAAGGCTAAAAGGCTTACCGCCCATGCTTTTACCTTCACGATGAAAGTTGAGTAATGTATATAAGGGGCCATAAGCAACACTCCAAAAAACTTCAAAACTCATAGGTACGAGTTCATTATTATTTAAAGCATTGGTAATAAAACGTTTCATAATTTCTTTAAAGTCGGATAATTTGTCTGATGCCATTATCCTGTCCCTGTGCGGCGAATGCTTTATAACTTCTAAACAGGCAACTTCTAAAGGGTTTGCCATAGCAAATGCAGCCCTGTTTTGCCATTGCTTCCATAGCCCTTCTTCAAACGGCATATCAGGAGAAAAATCTTTAACGGTAGACGAAAAAAACCTGCTACCTATCTCAAACCCTATCTTTTCTATCAGGTCGTCTTTATCTTTATAATAGATATACAGCGTTGCTACCGATATATTACAGGCCTTTGCAAGCTTGTTCATGCTAAACCCCTGAAAGCCGTCCTGCACAATCTGCTCTATTGCTTTTTGAGTAACCAGCTTTTCTTTATCGGTATCTCTTGTACGCATATTCTAATTTTTCAACAAAGGTATAAATATAAATGAATGTTCATTCATTTATCAACAAAAATTTACTCTTACAATCTTAATCGTTTAATTTATTTATATTTGGCGGCGGTATAACTGCCCTAAATAAATTGTAAAACGACCTTTTTTTGAACTCACTATAATGAAGAAATTATTATTCGGATTATTATTTGCCTATTCGTTAACCGCTAATGCACAGGATTGCGACTACAGTGTTAACGATGCTACAGCCGGGCAGGAATTAAAAACGACAAGAGAATACCTTATGCACGAAAAAGTATTTGGAGGCACCTCGCAGTTTGTTTTCTTTTCCCTTAGCAACAGCCAGGGTGTACCCTTGCTTAATTTTCAGCTGCTATCTAAAAGTACCGATTTTACCCGCGCCACCTGTCTAGACAGTGCTTCAAAAATATATATACAGCTTTTAAACGGCAAAATTATTACCCTGATTAGCGCTACCGAAGAGCAATGCTCCGGCTTGATTTATGATGAAAAAGAGAAAAACAACATCCGTATATTAACGGGCGTGTTCCTTTTTACAAAAGGCACGCTTGAGGAGCTTGAAAAATCGCCCATATCGTTTATAAGGGTAAAATATGCTACTGAAACTGTGGACTATACCATTAAAAATGAGCTGCAAAGCGAGACTATGGCCAGGAAATATAACCCTGAGAGCTATTTTATGAACGCGCTTAAATGCATAAAATAATTTACACAAATTTAATAATGCATAAGCCTGACTGTTAAATACTTTGAAATTATTGCGTAAAATATTTTAAAAAACCTTTAAAAATAGTTGCACATAATTAAATAAAAAAGCTACATTTGCAACCGCAAAAAAGGCTTAATGTCTTTAGAGTAAAAGAGGAGAGGTGCCGGAGTGGTAACGGAGCAGATTGCTAATCTGTCGACGTGCAAACGTCGCCAGGGTTCGAGTCCCTGTCTCTCCGCTTCTTTTCGGGGTGTAGCGTAGCCCGGTCATCGCGCCTGGTTTGGGACCAGGAGGTCGCAGGTTCGAATCCTGCCACCCCGACTGACAAGCTTCCAAAAGCTGTCATAAACCCGCAAATACTATGTATTTGCGGGTTTTTTGTTTTATTTCATATCATAAAATGCCAAAGAATATCAGTCTAAATGTGAGTTATTCGGTGAGTAAAATTAATGTTTTAAATTTGACTCACCAGAAAGCACTTAACATATTGTTATACAGTATTTTATAGTGATTATATTTAGTGCTTTTTGTGGTCTTTTGATACCTTTTTGAACTGCTTTCTGTGAGTCATTTTCAGCATACGCGGACAAGATGTATCAGTTTAACACAAAATGTATTTGTATGAAAAGCAAGAACACCTTTGGTATCCAATTCATTATCAGGATTCCAAGACAAGACAAAAATGGTTTAGCTACTGTATATGCCCGTATTACAGTAAATAGCCGCCGGACAGAAATTTCTCTTAAGAAAAAAATTGCAGCAAAAGATTGGGATGATGTAAGAGGTCGTGCAAAGGGAAAAAATAACGAAATCATTAAGCTTAACAGCCATATAGAAAGGATACGGACATTAATTGCCGATGGATACCATAATCTGGTGCAGCAACGTAAGACGGTCACAGTAGACGCAGTAAAGCTACTATTTGTAGGTAGTGATGAAGAGATGATGACTTTAGGGAAACTGATAGAATATCATAATCAGGAATCGGCGCATAAACTGGCTCTAGGCACTATGAAGAATTACAAGACCACACAGCGGTATATTAATAAATTTCTCAGGGAGAAGTACTATAGGAACGATATCTTGCTTTCAGAGCTGAATTACAGGTTCATCTTGGACTTTGAGAGCTATTTGTTCCACTACACTCCCAAAGACCATCAAAAGCCTTTAAACAACAATGGTATCATGAAGCATATTGAACGCCTGCGCAAAATGATAAACATGGCCATAACGCTTGACTGGCTCCCTAAAGACCCTTTTGCTAGTTTTAAGAAGCATTTTGACAGAGTAGAACGACAGTGTCTGACCAGTAAAGAACTTGCAGGGTTGGAAAATAAACAGTTCGCTATCGATCGCCTGAATCATGTCCGGGATATGTTCATTTTTAGCTGCTATACAGGGCTAGCCTACATCGATCTTGCTGAGCTTACGCCAGATAATATTACTACAGGGATTGATGGAGGTCTTTGGATATCAACAAGCAGGGCAAAGACAGACACAGTTGTACGTGTACCAATATTACCACAGGCAAGGGAGGTGATGGAGAAATATTGGGATAACCCTAGGGCACAGAACAGCGGTACGGTATTCCCTGTAATCTCAAACCAACGAATGAACGGTTACCTAAAGGAGATTGCAGACCTTTGTGGTATAACCAAGGCTTTGACCTTTCACATTGCCCGACACACTTTTGCAACCACTGTTACACTAAGCAATGGTGTGCCTATAGAAAGCGTATCAAAGATGCTAGGCCACACCAGCATTAGAACAACACAAATCTATGCAAAGGTCGTAGAAAGCAAGCTCAGTGAAGATATGGGCAAATTACGGCAACGTTTAGCCCAGGCTTCGGTAAAGGAGGCTTGATAGTATTCCACAATTATTGAAAAACGCAGACAGTGTCTGCGCAATTAGAAAAGGTCAGACAGTGTCTGACCTTTTTCTGTTGAGTTTATTTTGTAAGGCATACCAATCAAAACTTTGTATATCTTATCTTTGTAAGAGGCAGGCTTTTAGGCTGCCTCCCACGTATTACTGCGAATTCCTAAAAAAGTATTATTATGAAAGATACTTACTTCAAGACACGCCGCCCCTTTAAAAAGAGACAGCACCGATATGAGATTGGCAGTCCTGTCGGGTTGTGGAACCTATATGATGACAATCATTTCCTTGCCAGGCTATATAAGATAGGTATTAATGAACAGGAAGCATATTATCATTATCACATGCATTATGCTACGAGCACAGGTAAATGCAATGAGGCAGAATTTTATAGCCATGTCCGGGAAATTGTAGCCGACCATATCGAAGCACTTCGGAAAGAATCTCCCTTCTCTACTAATCATGCCATCCACAGAGCTAACCTAAAATGCTTGCGCACCTTCAGGGACTACCTTGTCTCCATCAATATTTTTGGATATCGTGACCCGGTAGATATCACTATTACTCGTTATGACAGCGAAATTTCTTCCCTTAAAAGGGAACTCGCCCAAAAAGAAAAACTTATACAAAAAATGAAAGCTTTTGAGACTGATCAGAAAATCAGGATTACCAAAGGCTATCTTTACACTCTTGTTGACTTAATCCAGCAATTACCAGAACTCAAACTTCCTGAAGACTCAGGAATGCGTCTGTTGCGCCCTTCCACTGAGATGGTATGGGTAAAGATGATATGCAAGTATTTTCAGCATGGTGACGAGGAAATCAGCTCACAAACTCTCAGAAGTTACTTCCCAGCCAACAAAGATGTACCAGGAATTAAATATCGTATCATTCAAGAGAAATATAAACTCTACAGGATAGTGTCAAGTAATAAGAGTAAATAGTGTGTTACATTGTTGCTATAGACAATAGCAATCTTAGAAGCTACTGTGGGACAGTTTAATAGTTTAAAGTAAACACGAATAAAACTTTAATTTGATCTTCAGTAATACTTATTATTCGATAATAAGTTGTACATTTGATGACACAACAAAATAATTGTGTCTATGATTCCAGAATTTATAATTGTTGAAAATGCACTTTGGCCTTTGCTGCCTGCAGGGATATGGAATTCAGATATAGATGAGGTCTATAGCCGTTTAGCTAATAATCCCCATCGACTTGATTTATTTGAAGGAATGAAACGGGGAGTTGAGATTATGTTTAGAGCCGGTTGTCCACAACTTTTTTTAGACGGTAGCTACGTAACCGGAAAACCTATTCCAAATGACTATGAAATTTGTTGGGATGCAACTTTTGTAAATCCAGATTTGTTAGATCCTGTATTTATGGTTTTTGATAAAGGCAGAGAAGCTCAAAAGAAAAAATATAAAGGGGAATATTTTCCAGCTTTCTGGATTGAGCAATCAAGTGGGAAGCCTTTCTTAGACTTTTTCCAGCAGGATAAGGAAAGTGGTGAGAAAAAAGGTATCATAAGAATTGCTAACTATTTAAGATAAAAGTAAAGAAAAATGATTACGAACGACAGACAGTACAAAATAGTGAAATCACAAGTTGATGATTTTAAAAATGCACTGGAGGGTCTATCTTTTACGCTCCCTGCAAATGTTCATCCTAAATTAGTTGAAGCTCACCGTAATGCTATTTATTCGAAACTTAATGAACTATTAGATGAAGTAAATGAGTATGAAGATTTAAAAGATGGTAAGATTATTATTTCTGAAATCGATAATATTGATCAATTACCGCTAGCACTCATCAGATCCAGAATTGCAAACCAGCTAACACAATCTGAACTTGCTGAAAGATTAGGTATGAAAATGCAACAGATACAGCGTTATGAATCAGAGAAATACTCGTCAGCAAGTTTGAAAACACTAATACGGATTGCTGATCAACTAAAATTAAAATTAAACGCAGATGTTCAACTTAAATCGACAGAGGCACCTGAAATATTAGACATAAAAAATTATCCATTCAAACAGATGTTTCAACGTAATTGGTTTGGAACATTCTTAGGATCGTATAATGATGCGGTAAAACAGTCTCCCAAACTTTTAGCTGAGTTATTTTCTGCGGCGGGAATTAACAATTTTAAATATTCCCTAACAAAAAAATCAATTCGGACAGGCAGTAATTTAAATGAGTTTGCACTTAAGGCCTGGTATGCACGAGTATTACTTCAAGCAAAAAATAAGGAACCTGATAATGTATTTCACAAAGATGTAATTAATTCATCATGGCTGAAATCATTGGCTGAAATAAGTATTGAAGAAGATGCCCCTCTCAAAGTTGCCAAATATCTTGATCAGAGCGGTATTAGGTTTATAATTGAGCCGGTTTTAGAAGGGACTTTTTTGGATGGCGCGGCATTGTTATTAGATGATTTATCGCCGGTAATAGCAATGACCCTCCGTCATGATAGATTAGATAATTTTTGGTTCGTATTGTTTCATGAAATAGCTCATATTGTTCTACATTTAAATGAGAATTTGAATGCTATTTTTGATGATTTAGATGTGAAAATAGATGGAATAGAGCATGAAGCAGATGTTTATGCCTTAAATGCCTTAATACCAGATGAATTGTGGCGTAAATCTCTTGTTAGATTCAATCCATCGTACGAAACGATTATAAATCAGTCTGAAATGATGAATATACATCCAGCATTACTGGCGGGAAGAATTAGAAGGGAAACTGGTAAGTATTACTTATTTACAGATTTGATTGGTCAAGGCGAAGTGAGAAAACATTTTGAGAAATAAAGCATTAGTCATGGATAGTTCATTTTATTTAGCTGTGTTAAAGTCGAAAGAAGGGGAATTTACTGCCCTTTCAAAGTTAGATGTCTTTACTAGGAGGCATACTTGTCCACTTTTCGACATTACACCTCTTGAGTTTGACAATCAAACTGGTAAAAAGCCGAAAACTTTAGAAGAGCATATTCACAATTTCTGCCATAAAAAATTTTTAAAAAAGTGGGCTAATAATCAGTGCTTTATAGATACTCATCTATTGAATGAGCAATTAATTAATGGTGTTAGTTGCTTAGAATATATTTATAGCCAACTTGCTCAGCAAATATTAATACCCATTATACCTGTACCTATAGCTAGGGTAAAGCCATCAACATTTGAAATTGGGGCACTTCAAAAGATAATCTCACTTTATCAAATACAGGAATTAGGCATACGTGTAACAATTAATGATATTTCAACAAATTTAAGTAATAACTTGTTTTCATTATTAGACGGATTATCACTTAAGGTGACTAATAGTCACTTAATTTTGGACTTATCTAACTCAGATTTTTCCTATTTAGAAGATTTTTCAGATGCTATCATCAATATTTTGGAAGTATTCCCAAAATTCAAGGAATGGAAATCATTTTCAATTTGTGGAGGAGCTTTTCCCCAGACCAATTTGATAATGAAAGGAGATAACTATATTCCCAGAAATGACTGGAAATGTTTTAAAAAAGTAAGCGCGAAATTATCCGGTGAATCTTATAATCGAGTTATTAACTTTGGAGACTATGGAATAGTATCACCCGGGTATTTTACTTTTGACCCACTTAAAATGTCTCGGAGCGCAAATATTCGTTATACGATTAATGATGAATGGTATGTATTAAAAGGTACTGCACTAAAAACATCTGATGATTACAAACAATATGTCACACAGGCGACTAAAATTACTGAAGAATCATTTTTTGCAGGACAAACTTTTTCTAAGGGTGATCAACAATTAACAGATTGTTGCACAGGTAAAGTTAAACCAGGAAGTCCTACTGTATGGAATTGGGCTGGAAATAATCATCACTTTACTAAAGTTGTGGCTGACCTATTCTCCAACCCTCGCGATTTTTAAGATATTTTAATACAAGCTCTGACATTAAATTTGGATTGCAAGCTTCCGCCAACAAAGAATACAATTGTTGTCTAGTGTAAACACTTTTAATTTTATAACCAAAATGATGAGATAAAATTTCGGCAGCCTCGGACTTCCATAACAATTGGGCTATCCTATAGACATCTCTACTTTCATTAAGCATTGCTTTGCGTTCATATTGGAATAAAATTTTATTATCTGAGTTCAGTTTAATAACATAAATACCCCACCACTCGGGTATATATTTCATGACTTTATCTAAGTGTTTTTCAGCAGTTATAATATACGCCTTTTCAAAGACTTCACTATATGCATCAACCTGTGGCAAAAGCCTCACAAGGCTATCACGTTCTCCCTTAATTTCATATCCAACTAATTTACCATTAAGCACAGCTATATCTGCCCTAACTTGTCCGTTTTTTAACCCTAGTTCATCCACAACAATTGTGTCAACATCTTGGTGTGCGCTTTTTAAAATATCTTTGTGAAATGCAGTTCTTATAATTGGGTCTGTCATAATAATGTAATTTTTTATCAAGTATAACTCAAAAAAATACTTGCAAAGAACGATAAAATTACCGTATATATTGATGATAATTACTATTAGCTAAGGCGAAATAATAATAAATTGGAGCACAGTACTATATTACATTGTGATTAATCAGGCTAATTAGGTAGTTATGCTTTCCTAATTAACGCCAATCCAATAAACTGACTTAATTAATATATAAAAGGAGAAGACTTGAATTTGTTAGAATCATAATTAAGAATTTAAAAAACTGTTGCAGCTTTTGTGATAAATACACTAAGAAAGTTTTATCCGTAGCACTGAAATGATTAGTTTTTAGTAAAATGAGGGACACAAATAAGTATTCCATCAATTACCCAGCTATTATAGTGTTTTGAGTCAATTGCTGTTTCTGTTAGTTACAAAATACGCATCTTTTTCATAACTTCGTTTTTTATAGCCGAGAGAACTCAGTTCCAATTTCCTCAGGTGTCAGCAAAGGCCTTCGCTGTCATTCAAATGAACAATCCTAAACAAACTGAAAGCTAGAAATAACATGAAAGCAAACGAAACCAAAGTAGATAAATTTTTAGCAACAAATGAAACAACATTTGCTATTCCTGTTTATCAGAGAAATTATGACTGGACAATTTTTCAATGTAAGCAGCTACTTCATGATATAATCGAAGCGGGTAAAAACGATAAAGCAAATGCCCACTTTATTGGAAGCATAGTTTATGTTCACGACGATGTATATACAGCATCTGGGCTGACGGAGTTAACTATAATTGACGGACAGCAAAGACTCACTACTATTACATTAATTTATATAGCACTATTTCGGCTTGCCAAAGAACTTGAGAATCAAATGTTAGTAAATCGAATTCAGAAAACCTATTTGATAAATGAATTTGCACCAGAAGAAGAAAAGCTAAAATTAAAACCTACTGAAAATAATAAGGAAGCACTTCATCATATCATTAATTCAATAGACAATGAAGAGTTTATGGGATATTCAAATATTATTGAAAATTTCGATTATTTCAGGTCCGCAATAAAGGCTGAAAATCTTGAAGTAATTCAGCGTGGACTTTCCAAATTAATTTTCATAGATATTGCACTTGACAGACAAAAGGATAATCCGCAAAGAATTTTTGAAAGTCTAAATTCAACAGGACTTGAATTATCCCAAGCGGATCTTATTAGAAATTATATTTTAATGGGACTTTCGAGAACCAATCAAGATAGAATTTACAAAAGCTACTGGGAAGTAATCGAAAAAAACGCAAAAGACGAAACCTTAAATAAAACTCGGATTTCTGAATTTATTCGTGATTATTTGACACTGAAAAACAAAGAAATTCCTAATAAGGGAGACGTTTATACAAAATTTAAAGAGAAATATCCAACTTCAACGATAGATGAATTAGAGATTGTTCTTACAGAGTTAAAATCGTTAGTTAAATATTACAATAAACTAATAAACCCGAAGAAGGAATCAGACCGGCAAATTAGAACTCAACTGGAATACATAAATAGGTTAGAAATAAATGTTGCATTTCCGTTCTTAATGAAAGTATATGAAGACTTTTCTAATAAAATAATTGATAAAACTATTTTTATTTCAGTTTTATCAACTGTTCAGTCGTTTACATTCAGACGATTTATTTTGGGATTGCCGACAAATGCGCTCAATAAAATCTTTATGGGTTTGTATGATAAGGTTGAACTAAGCAACTATCTATTTTCAATCCAAAAATCATTATTACAAAGGTCAGGAGTCCAACGATTCCCCCGGAATACAGAGATTATAAATGCCCTTAAAGAAAAGGACGTTTATAATATTAAACCTAAAAACAGAACATATTTATTAGAAAGACTTGAAAATTTTCAAAATAACGAACCAGTAATTATTGAGGGTAATTCTGATATAACAATTGAACATATTTTTCCTCAAAACCCTGACCCAAAATGGAAAATTATGTTAGGTGCAGATGAATATAATTTGATCAAAGAAAACTATCTTAATACGATAGGAAATCTAACGCTATCGGGTAATAATGGGAGATTAGGTAACAAACCTTTCCTTGACAAGAAGGTTATGAATTTTGATAAGAAAGAACAAGGTTATAATTTTAGCAGACTTTGGCTAAATAGAGATTTGAAAGAAAAAACAAAATGGGACAAATTTGAAATTGAAGAACGAGGGAATACAATTTCCACACGCTTTATTAAAATTTGGGAAATCCCTGAAATTGATATGGAGCTTGAATCCAAAAATGATGAGATCAATATATTTGATGCAGATGATCCCAAACATAAAAAATTAGAATATGCTATTTTCTTCAATCAAAAACTTGAAGTTACGCAAGTAGCAAAATTATACACTGAAGTATTTAGGCAACTGTTTGACTTACAGCCTGAAACCTTTTTTACGACAGAAATTGGCGATAGGCTTAGCTTAACTAAAACACCTGAAACGAATGCATTAAGACAAGCAATACCAATTAGTGAGACGTACTTCATAGAAGCTAATATTGATAATATGGGCAAATTCGACAGGATAAAACAAGCCTTGACAATTTTTGGATTTGAAGACGAGCTATCCATTAAATATGCTGACTAAGAAAATAGCAACAGCTAACAAACCGTGACTTACATTCATCTATAAACTCTATAAAATGAAGTAATAATCCTTCTGAAATACAGCTTTATATATTTCCCATGTGGACTTTATAAGACTATCTGCTACGTTGTAACAAATACAGCCGGCAACAAGTGGCACATTGGTTTACAACCACAGAGTCAAAACTGAAAACAAAAAGTCATCTTTTGTCAGCGTATTGACACACGATCGGACGGAAAAAAGTAACTTAGACGACTGAAATTTTTAATAAATATTGAATCAAATTGACAGAAGATATAAATATAGACAAACAAGTAAAATCAAAAAAGCGAGTTACTGACCACGGTGAAGTTTTTACGAATGACAGTGAAGTAAATGCGATGCTCGATTTGGTAAAACACGAAGCTGAACGCATTGATTCACGTTTTCTTGAACCTGCTTGTGGAAATGGTAACTTTTTAACAGAAGTGTTGAAACGCAAATTAACAATAGTTGATAGCAGATATAGTAAAAGCCAAATTGAGTGGGAACGCTATTCAGTGATTGCGGTCTCAAGTATTTACGGCGTAGATATTTTGGAAGATAATGCAATGGAATGCCGAGATAGGTTGCTTGGAATTTATATAGAATGGTATTCTAAAACATTCAAAAAAGTAAATAATGACTGTATTCGTTCAGTTCAATTTTTACTGAATAGAAATATACTTTGGGGTGACGCTTTAGACTTTACAAATCCTGAAACAAAACAACCAATTATATTTTCAGAGTGGAGTGCAGTAAATGGCTCTATGCTGAAACGCCGAGACTATATGTTTAAATTTTTGGTGGAGAAGACACACCAGTTTTCAATGTTCAATGACGAAGGCAATGCAGCAGCAATTGATGAACCTGTAAAGGATTTTCCACTTATTCATTTTTTAAAACTTGGCGAAGGTGATACAAACAAATTATAACCCAGATGTTCTCTCATGCCTTGCCAATTTGAGCAATGATGAAGTATTTACACCACCTTCTTTGGTCAACAACATTTTAGACTTACTCCCTGCCCAACTATGGAGTGATCAAAAAGCCAAATTTTTAGATCCTGTTTCTAAAAGTGGGGTTTTCTTACGTGAAATGGCGAAGCGACTAATGATAGGTTTGGAAAGACAAATCCCCGACAGACAAATGCGCATTAACCATATTTTTAGCAAACAGCTTTATGGCATTGCCATTACGGACTTAACAGCACTACTCTCACGCAGAAGCGTATATTGCTCTAAAACTGCGAATGGAAAATATTCTATTTGTGACTCGTTTACGGATGATCAAGGGAATATCCTCTATAAACTAATAAAACACACTTGGGCAAGTGGTAGATGTACATATTGCGGAGCAAGCCAAGAAGTGTATGATCGAGAAGATGCTCTTGAAAGTTATGCCTACAATTTTATTCATACGAACAACCCTGAAAAAATATTCAACATGAAATTTGACGTTATTGTGGGAAATCCACCTTATCAATTAAGTGATGCAGGACACGGAAGAAGTGCAAGCCCTATTTATCATAAATTTATTGAGCAGGCAAAAAAATTAAATCCAAAGTATTTAACAATGATAATTCCTGCCAGATGGTATGCAGGCGGTAAGGGTTTAGACGAATTTAGAGCTGAGATGCTAGCTGACAACAGAATTAGAAAGTTGATTGATTTTGAAAATTCAAATGATGTTTTCCCTGGCGTTGATGTAGCTGGTGGCATTTGCTATTTTCTTTGGGATAGAGACAATAAAGGGCTATGCGAAGTAGTGAATCTTATCGATGGCAAGCAAGTAAAGTCTGAAAGAGCCTTGGACGAATTTTCCATTTTTATTCGACATAGTCAAGCAATACCTATAATACGTAAAGTATCAGAAAAAAAAGAAAATGAGGGAAAAAGATTGAGTAGTATTGTTTCTTCAAGAAAACCTTTTGGTTTGCCAACTAATTACATACCACAAAATAGCGGTATTCCGTGTTGGTTCATTCAAAAGATTGGGTTAAAGTACGCAAATAAAAATGATGTTTCTGATGATAATAACGTGTTAGATAAATGGAAATTATTGCTTCCACCCGCTCCAATTGCTGGACAAACAGATTTTTCTAAACCTGTTGGTTTTTATTATGATGGAAATACACGGATAGCTAAGCCGGGTGAGTGTTGCACCGAATCATTTATTGTTGCAGGTGCCTTTTCAACGGAAAAGGAAGTTCTTTCATTCAAATCATATCTTTTTACAAAAATTGTGAGGTTTCTTCTGCTTCAAACAGTTGTATCACAACACGTAACAAAAGATAAATTTCAATTTATACCTGACCTTGGAAAATATGAAGGCGAATACACTGATAAAATGCTGATTAAAAGATGGGGAATAAATGATGAAGAATGGAATTTTATTGATTCAAAAATAAAAAACATCGGCACAAATGAAAATATTGAACTAGATGAGTAAAAAGGAATTTTTCCCACCCCGACCATTTATCAATCCCACTATTTATGCTTATGAACTGGTTGGAGTCGCTACGCACAAGGGATTGCTTAAAATTGGCTTTACAGACCGTAATGTACAAATGCGTGTAAAAGAGCAGTTAGGAACGGCTGCTATACAATATAAAATTGTGTTTGAAGAATCGGCAATGAAGCGAGATGGTAGCTCTTTTACCGACCACGAGGTTCACCGGTTATTAAGAGAGTGGAAAGTAGTAAATGAAAGCGGTGAATGGTATAAATGTACCTTGAATGATTTGCGTAGGGCAATTCACCAAATCAAAACTGGACAAAGAACAGAAGAAAACCGAGTACTTACTTTCGGTATGCGACCCGAACAGGAGGAAGCCGTGAATAAATCAATCGCTTATTTCAAGAGTTTCAAAAAAGAGAATAAAGATCGAGCTCCACATTTTTTATGGAACGCTAAAATGCGTTTCGGGAAAACATTTGCCAGTTATCAATTAGCAAAAAAAATGGAGTGGAAAAAAGTATTAGTACTCACGTTTAAACCTGCTGTAGAAGATGCTTGGAAAGAAGATTTATTATCTCATATAGATTTTGAGGGTTGGCAGTTTATTTCCAAACATGCAGATGAACTATCTGCCCAAGATATAGATTTAAGCAAGCCCTTAGTCTGTTTTGGTTCGTTTCAAGATTATTTAGGTAAGAATACTAATACAGGTGGTATTAAAGCTAAAAATGAATGGGTACATGCTACTGTTTGGGATTGTATCATTTTTGATGAGTACCATTTTGGGGCTTGGCGTGAGAATGCCAAAGACCTATTTGGTAAAGATCTAGAAGCGGAAAAAGAAATTGAAGAATACAAAAAAATTGAAAAAGAAGGTTTTTCTGAAGAAGATAAGGTAGAACATTTAGAGAAAATTATTCCAATTAGCACTCATCACTATTTATATTTATCAGGCACTCCATTTCGGGCAATTAGTTCGGGTGAATTTATAGAAGAACAGATTTTCAACTGGACTTATTTGGACGAACAAAGAGCTAAAGAGAATTGGATAGGTAAAAATAATCCGTATGCAGCCTTACCCCGAATGGTAATGCTCACTTATCAATTGCCTGATTCTATCCGACAAATTGCTCTACAAGGTGAATTTGATGGTTTTGATTTAAACATATTCTTTTCAGCCGAAGGCGAAGGACGAAAAGCCCATTTCAAGTACGAAGATGAAGTACAAAAATGGTTGGATTTGATCCGCGGTTCATTTAGCGAAACCACCGTTGACTATTTAAAAATGGGAGCAAAAAAACCACCTTTGCCATTTTCACATGCCCCATTACTTAGAGTATTAAACCATACATTTTGGTTTTTGCCAAATGTTGCAGCATGTTATGCAATGGCGTTACTGCTTGAAAAAAGACAAAATATTTTTTATAAAGATTATAAAGTGGTGGTGGCCGCAGGTACAAAAGCAGGCATTGGTGTAGAAGCATTATTACCCGTTTTGGATGCAATGACCGACAATCCATTGGAATCAAAAACTATTACTCTATCGTGTGGAAAACTTACTACGGGTGTATCGGTAAAACCTTGGACGGGAATTTTTATGTTGCGTAATTCTTCCAGTCCTGAAACCTATTTTCAAGCAGCTTTCCGAGTTCAAACGCCTTGGGTCATTAAAAACCCCGACAGCAAATCACCTAACAAAGAAGAAATTCTAAAAGAAGAGTGTTATGTTTTTGACTTTGCCCCTGACCGAGCATTGCGACAAATTGCCGATTACAGTTGCAGACTGAATGTAAACGAAACGAATCCCGAAGTAAAAGTCGCTGAATTTATCAATTTCTTGCCTGTATTAGCCTATGATGGTAGTTCAATGAAGCAAGTAGATGCCGCAGGTATTTTAGATATGGCAATGAGTGGCACCACAGCAACCCTTTTAGCCAGACGTTGGGAAAGTGCTTTGCTTGTAAACGTAGATAATAACACTCTTGCCCGGTTGATGGCAAACGAAGAAGCAATGAGAGCTCTGTTGAGCATTGAAGGTTTTAGAAATTTGAATCAGGACATTGAAACTATTATTAACAAATCTGAGGCAGTTAAGAAAGCAAAAAGGGAAGCTAACGACAAAGAACTTACTAATAAGCAAAAACAAGAACTTTCAGCAGAAGAAAAAGAATATAAAAGCTTAAGAAAGCAAATACAAGACAAACTTATCAAGTTTGCTACTCGTGTACCTATTTTTATGTATCTAACTGATTACCGAGAAAGAAGTCTTAAGGATGTAATCACACAATTAGAACCAGGGCTTTTCAAAAAAGTAACAGGCTTAGCTGTAAAAGACTTTGAATTATTGGTGAGTCTTGGGGTATTCAATTCTGCATTAATGAACGATGCGGTTTACAAATTTAAGCGTTATGAAGATGCCAGTCTGGAATATATTGGAATAAGTAAGCATGAAGGCGAAGACATAGGATTGTTTGACACTGTGTTAAGCAGTACAGACTATAAAGAGAGTTTTGAAAACATCCCCAAATCAATAAATGAATATAGTCTTGTGGTTGCAAACTCTATAATTTCCAGAGTACCAAAAGGTTCTGTGGGTACAATAGTTCATGTTTACGACAATGGCAACACTTATGAAGTAGAATTTATAGTAAACGATTCTAGTATAGTCGAAACGGTATCTAGTAAACAAATAGAAGAAAAGCAGTAATATGAAGATCCCTAACAATAATCAATCTTTTGTAGCAGAGAGTAAAATTACTGAATACCTATTGAATGAAATTCACGAAATTGGGAAACATAAAGCAGACTTTTTTAAACGTTTCGGTTTCGACCTAGCGGACATAGGCACTTTCAAAGGTTCACTCATTCAGCATTCCATAGATCGAGATATTGAAAAAACAAAAAAGTCAGACTTCGGTACTAAATATGAACTGAAATGTGAAATCACAACTCCTGATGAAAGAAATCCATGTATAGTGACAGTTTGGATTGTGGAGGATGGTCAAGATGAACCAAAATTAGTAACTGCATATCCTGCCAAATGATTTATTAAAATTGCAACGATGCAAAGCCATACATATTGCTAAGCCGACAACCTTACAATCGAAGTTTAGCAAAGATATCTATCAATTAGTTATTAACAATCCCTACATATTAATCAGAATATTTTGATGAGTTCATTATTGTTCATATCTTAATTTAACTTACGAATCTTGCAAGTATAGGTTTGTATTTAAACCATCATTTATCATTAAAGCGTTTGTTTAACTCTCGTAGACGTAGAATAATTTGATCAAATTCCAATGTTTCCCCATAAAACATATTTTCTCTCATTTCTTGATAATCTTGCCTCCAAAGTTCTATTACTTCATTAGGAGGAATAAAATTCAATAATTGATGTGTATGTCGTTCGTATGATATACCTCTAACAATATTATATGTACTCCGGTGTGCTACAATAGTTGCAAATAATTCGATATCATTAAGAGCCTCAATTCCAAATTCATGATCCATTAGTTTCTCAAGATCATATAGATGGCGGCTAAGCCGTACAAAACGTATTTTATCAAAAGGCTTGGAGAATTCTTCATGCAGCAAGAAAACTTTTTCCAAAAAAGTTTTTGTAGGTACAACTACTGTAACGTCAAAAACTTGCTCTGTAAAGGGTTGTTCAGGAAAAGTTTCATCCAGTATTGATTGTATCGTTTTATTCTCAGCAGGTTCAGTTAAAGAGCGAGCCCCAATTTCTATTAATACCCTTTGAGGAAGGTAGTCTCCTTGCTCGACAATAGTATTGTATTCAAGCTCAATTGTATGAGGATCACTTGTGTCGTCAACATGCTCGTCAGTTTTAAGAGTATATAGCTCTTTTGGTATTTGCATTTCTTGCAACCTTTGGTCTAGTGCATTTCTAAAGGGACCTACAATAAATTGACCCGATGCTTTACGTAACTTTTTAATTTGGGACTTAGAAAGTTCTCCTTTAAAATTTAGAAAATCACGATCGATCGCCAAATCAATATCTTCGGAAAAACGCTGAATTAGATTATAAGCTTTACTTAAGGAAGTTCCTCCTTTAAATATGAGGTAAGGAGCATATTCAGAACTAAATATTGCATGGAGTACAATTGTAACCCACCAATCTTTTTCAATGGCTTGTGCCGGAAGTCCTGTGCGATTACTCGCAAGGTTTAAAATCTCCAGCCTGCGTTTTTCTGTTAGTTGTAGCCACTGGTTCATTTTGATTCGATAATTTGGTTGATTTCTTTTCGAATCCATGTGGGAACAATTGTGATAGCTTCCCGTATTGTAACCTCCGGAACTTTAGATAGTGCTCGTTTTATTTTTACACGTGCCATACTATCAACCCCATTTTGCCCGAGCTCTTTAAATGCCTGAATCACATTATTCATGACTTTATCTTTAATAATTAAATTTTTTGGAGACGTTTTCTTAAGGTTGATAGTCCTTTTACCTACCTTTATTTTACGGGCAGCACCATCAGTAAGATAAACTACATTTAATGGAATTTGTGTTGATAAACCTAATTGTTGCAACGCATAAATGCCTGTAGATACAATTCTTGCTTTATCGCGTTTAGCTATAGCTTTTGCAATTTCTTCGATAGAGGGATAGAGAACCCCTAATGTTTTGTCTATTTTTGGGTATAAGTATATACCATGGGCTAATCTTATCAGAAGTTTTTGTTTTTCAAGTCTCAATAAGACTTTCTTAACATTTTCTGCCGTACCATATTCTATAAAATCTGAGATAAATATAATTTTGCCTTTTTGCAACATTTTTATCTTATTCTCTATTTGGTTATGAATGGATTCCATGATATAACAGCGTTTTACTTTGTCCCAAATTTAGAAAAAAAATGGGACAAATTGCATGTAATATTTAGCCTTGATTTTTGATTAAAAAAAAGCTACCTTTGGGTCACGCGACCGCAGCGCGTGACCCCTCGTTAGACTAATGCTCTGCTTAGAACGCCTTAAGGCGTTCTAAGCAGAGCATTAGTCTATTCTTTTTATTATAAGCGCACTGAACTTTATAATTGACTGTATGTCTTTCCCCTTTTTTAGTTAAGGGTACTTTAACATCTGGGTTGTTGGTCGCATGCATAATTTGTTTATCCAATTTTCAGTTCATCACGGGATGTGCTGTATAAGTTGCTGGCTTTGTAACCTTCCATCTTTAGCTTGATACTATAATGATAAAACTAGAAGATTTAATTATACAGTTGCTTAATACAAAACTTCTCTAAACCTGACCAAACGCATACAATGGTCATCTTCAAATAACATTCTGCCTTTACTTTGTAATCAAAACGTCCATAAATCATAAAGACTATGGGAACTAAATATTATTGTTTAATGTAAAATGAAGTAAGATGAATGTAGAGTTGATTACCAGAGACGATCTTGAAAGATTTAAAAAAGAACTATTGGAAGAAATCCGCAGGTTTCAAATGTTTCCCCTAAAGCGAGGAGAAGAACAAAGATCATGGCTCAAAAGCTATGAGGTTCGCAAACTGCTGGGTATCTCAGCAGGGACGTTGCAAAACCTACGAGTAAATGGCACCCTCCCTTATAGCAAAATAGGCGGGCTAATGTACTACCGTTACGAAGATATACAAAAACTTATGGATGGGGTAAGCAGTATATAAAGTAACTTCCAAGACCGGAAACTTATCTCAAAACGGCAGACAGATAAAACTCAATATTTGGTTACCTCCACGCGGAAAACGAAGTCACATGAAATGAGATAAATGATGGAAAGAATAACAATTGCCCAGGCAAAAAAAATCGATTTAATTAACTATCTCAAATCGATAGGATACGAACCCGAAAAGATACGAGGCGATGATTTTTGGTATCTGTCGCCATTGCGTAATGAGAATACACCCTCATTTAAAGTCAACCGGAAACTAAATGTATGGTATGACCACGGTGTAGGTAAGGGAGGTACTATTATTGATTTTGGGATAAATTATTTTCGATGTTCGGTGGCAGAATTTTTACAGCTTTTAGACGGCAACCCTGTCTCGCCAGTCATAGGATTGGCAAAGAAGGATGAAAATCGGCAAACGTTGGGTTTAAATTCTGCCGGTGAAAAAAAAGAAAATCCTGTCAGTAAAACGGCTATCGTTGATGTTCGGGAACTGGAAAATAAAACGTTGCTCGATTACATGAAAAGACGAAGCATCCCACCGGAGATTGCAAAGCAGCTTTGCAGGGAAGTAGACTTTTCATTGAATGGACTGAATTATATTGCTATCGGATTTCAAAATAATGCTGGAGGATATGAACTGCGAAATGAGAATTTTAAAAGTAGCAGCTCACCAAAAGGCATCACTTTTATAGATACCGGCGCAAAGTCAGTAACCGTTTTTGAGGGCTTTTTTGATTACCTCTCTTACAAGGTAATGAACCCAAAAGCAGATGACCCTCCATCAAATTTCCTGATACTAAACTCCCTGGCCTTTTTCAATAGGTCGCGGGAGCTGATGGAAAAACACGATATGGTAAACCTTTATTTAGACAGGGACACCGCAGGCATAAAATGCACTAAAGAAGCTTTAGAGAGTAACCCGAATAAGTATACCGATAAAAGCTTTTTATACGAGTATAAGAAAGACCTGAATGACTGGCTAAGTCAAAAAAACGAAGTTAAGCGCAGTCAGAATTTCAGGAGGTATATATAACGTCTGAGTGAGTAGCCAGCTATGTTTTGGTAAAACCAAAACGCTGGCTCAACTCATGCTACGCATTCGTTGAGGGAATTTTTTTCATGCTACGCATTCAAAAAATTATAATGATGAAAGACTATGGAACCGAATGATGAAACTAAAAAGAACAGAGGAGGCCGACCTAAAAAGGCCATTAAAAGAGACCAGCTGATAGCAATTAAATGTACGCTTTTTGAGCGTAAGACAATTGAAGCCAAAGCCAAAAGCGCGAACCTTACCGTTTCCGAATACCTTCGTGAAATTGGATTGACCACTAAAATAGACTACCGAAATAAAGCACTGCCCAAAGAGATTTTAAGCTTTACCGGAGTGTTGAACCACATGGCGGCGAACCTGAACCAGATCGCTAAAAAGCGAAACAGCAACGATGAATTGAATCCACTTGAAAGAGCTGAGCTAAAGGTGCAATCGGGACAGGTAAAAGACCTTGCCGCCCAAATCAGAAACTTTTTGAAATGATAGGCCATGTATCCATAGGCAGTTCTTTTTACCACTGTATTAGTTACTGCCTTGAAGACAAAAAGGAATTGTCTGAACAGGAAAAAATTGAACTTGGATTGCACGACCACTTGCAGCACAGGGAGCGTGCTGAAGTATTAGAGTACAATAAATGCTTCGGCAACAAGCATGAACTTACCGAACAATTTAATGATGTAAGAAAATTAAGCAGGCGTGTTGAGAAACCGATGTTGCATTTGTCACTCAGGTTAGCACCGGGAGAAACACTGACCAAAGAACAACTTACAGAGGTTGGCAGGGCATGCGCTAAAGAATTCGGCATAGCAGACAATCAGTATATCTGCGTGTTGCATAAAGACACCAAAGAGCAGCATATCCATATTGCAGCTAACCGTGTAGGATTTAATGGAAAGGTGGCAAGTGACAGTAACAGCTATAAGCGCATGGCAGAACTCTGCCGGAGCCTTGAAAAAAAATACGGCTTGCAGGAGGTATTAAGCCCACGAGCGTTCCTCTCGCCAAAGGATAGGCTATTGCCACGCCATGACAGTAGGAAAGATAAGTTGAAGTCGGATATCCAACAGACACTAAAGCAGGTTAATTCTTATGCAGCATTTGAAAGGCAAATGAAAGAACTGGGTTACAAAGTGCTTAAAAGCAGGGGGATTTCTTTTATAGACGATAGAAAGGTAAAAATAAAAGGTAGCGAAGTTGGTTTTTCACTGGCTAAGATTGAAAAAGTGTTAAGCCTGAAACAGCAGCTTGCAGTTAAAAAGGCAAGCGAAAGCAAGAAAAGGGATAATGACAGCAGACCGTCATTTACTTCTTTCAACAGCCAACAGCAAAACAATAACCAACAATCCTATGCAAAAGAAAATACTGCTGAAGCCATTGCAAGCCAAATTTCGGGGCTTATAGGCCAGTTATTAAATCCTGAATATGTATCAGACTACATTGACCCTGAACTATTGAAACAAGGGAAAAAGAAGAATAAAAAGCCAAGGATAAGATAATAACATTTAAAATGCATTGTTATGGAAACGAATGGAAAAAACAGCCAAATTGAAAAAGAGGCATTGCAATTAGTATTAGAAGAATTTACCCAGGAACAGAAAATATCCAACCAGAACATTGGAGAGCTAATAATTGCCGTTACTAATGTTGGAAATAAAATAGATGAATTTCGAAAAGAGCAGGAAATGCACAAAGCTGTTCCGGCTGTGACTGATACTAAACCTGTAGAGGCCATATTACAAAAAGGCTTCCTTGATATTAAATATATGATAGGCACACAGCCAAAAAATATTCTCAGGAAATTCCAGATACTATTATTTCCTGAACAAAATCATAAACTATTTTACAAGATCGTATTTGGCAGATGGTTCTTAATGCTCGTTATAATGTTTGTTATAGCCCGCGTGTATGAGTGGGGCATTCATTACAGCGATAACCAAAAAGAAATTGAAATACAGCAGATAGAAAATGACCGGATTAAAAAAGCCTGGGTATATATGTATTATAACAATGGAAAGGACATTAAAAAAGTGATGGACAAAGCATATATCAATTCAGAAAAAGATACAAAGAAATGAATTGCGAAAAGGGAGACAGAACAAATATTTAAAAATTAATTATTCGCGCGCACTGTGAGGCACGCTAACTTAGTTGTCTTTTTAGCCGTTTTGAGTGAAAAACTAAAGGAATAGTAGTAGGCCTTAAATCATTTTAGAATCAAGCGAAATAATTTAAAGCTAAAGGAGCATGCTTTTGAAACAATTAGAAAACAAATCCGGAAGGTTTTGCTTTTTATTAAAAATATTTATTTAGTTTCAAATTGATAATTAGGGAATCTTAAAAAGAAAGTTTAAATACCCGTATTACTCTTGACCATGTAGTCCCAACCCATTCTCCATTCCTTTCTGAAATATCTGCAATTAATTTAAAGTTTAGATTATTGCTAAATGAATCTACAAAACTATCTATACGTTCTGTCTTGAAATTTGAAACATGTGGACTTACACAAATAAAAATATTTTTCCCTTTAAAATTATCTTTAATTAAGTTGATTAAATCAGACATTGAAAATAAGTCTACATCAAGAATATTAGAAAATAGATGAATTTTTGTGTTATTTTCTTTGCTTTCAAAATCGGTACTCTCTAATGAATCTAAATCCTTATTGATAGTAATGATTTGCGTTTTTTTTGTAAATTTTCTAATATGTAATGATGCTCTTTTGATTGCTATTTCAGAAGGCTCAATTAATGTAAAATTTTTAATAGAGTAATGAGTTTCTTGATTAATTAGATGTTCTAAAAAACAAACTGATGCTAATCCTTGGCCACAACCCCAATCATAAACTTCGAGTTCCTCTTGTAAATCTTTTTCTTCAATCGGGCGAATTGCACTTATCATTTTTGCCTGGTGCATTTTTCCATAGCTATGCAAATAAGCTAAAAGTTGATTTTGTTCCGTTAGTACTTTGACACCTCTTTGTAAAGACCTAAAAATCTCATCACTTGAAACAACAGAATATAATTCAACACATAAATTTCTTATTTCACTAAAATTGGCTGAAATTTCAGTTAGTAAATGACTGTAATGTGTATCTAATTCTATTAGATGTGGTTCAATATTAAAGGCAAGATATTGACTTGCTCTTTCTAATATTTCATCTAACTTTGTATGAACAGCTTGATAAAGATCATCTATATTATCTAACGAATATGATAAAACTTCATAAATACTTTTTGTATATAAAAATTTATATTCTTCCTTTTGTAACTCCTCAAGTAGCTTGTTTCTAAATTCAATTACTCTCTCTATATTTTGCTGCCCAAAATTGTAAAAAACTTCTGTATAGTATTGAATTAACGTCGCAATAGTTTTTTGCTCATTATCTTCTTCTTTTAAAAAACTGGCAGATAAATTCGATAAAACTTCATTTATTATATTTTCATAATCACTAATAGTATTGATGCCAATAAGAAATTTTGAAGTAGCATTTAGTCGGCTATTTAAAGAAACATTATGTTGATTTGCAAGATTAAACAACTGTTGAAATTCGGTAGCCAGCCCAAATCTTTGAGACACATCCATCAAACAAAATAAAAATGTTTGATTTTTACTGTCAGTAAAATCTAATTGCCTGAAAGTAATATATTTAGGTAGAATATAATTTTCTATCTCAGTTTTGTGAATAATTATACTACTGTTCCTTTGGCTGATGAAAAAATCGTAAATCTCAATTGAATTATTTTGAATAAATTCTGTTAAATCCTCTGATGAATTAGATGCATTAGAAAGTCTGTTAATAAAACTCATTATTTCGATTTCAGTTTTAATATCTCAGTTATTAATTCAGTATTTTTCTTGTATGTAGAGTATTTATAAATTTTTAATTCCTTTGCTTTCTTTTTTAATAATGCCATCGATAATTTTTCGAGATTCTCTTTTGAGTAGTCTTCATTCACATCTATAATCGAAGCATTATTTTCTTGTACTGAATCAGTTTGAATATCTGCTGTATGTGGTTTGTAGGTATTAATAGATGTTTCATTTTTTGAATGATCTTTTTCTCTCAACTGGTTTTCAAGTTGATTAATTCTTCTCTCATTTTCAAAAATCGTGTTGTTCAATTGGTCTAAAGCAACTCTGTTTTGTTCGAATTTACTTTTGTATCTATTTTCTAAATCTCTTTCTATCGAGTTTTTGAATAATTCAATATCAGCTTTAAACAGAGTTTCAATTTCGCTTTTTTTTACGCCAAAAGGAAACCATTTACTAATTATATCAGATATTGTTTCAAGTACTTTTTCAAAAGGTGTAGCAATTATTTCTTCTAAAATAATTGTCTTATCAATCATTTGATAAGTGATATACTTGGAATTTATGACTTCTTCTTTTTTATTCTCCAAAAATAAGTCATCTATATATTTAAATGATGAAATGCTGTTTAATGAATTGAAAACATTTTGATAAACACTTTCAATTATGTAATAATCCAATTTACAATCGAGATGAAACTTAATATCAACTTCAAAGTTGGAAGTTTTATATTTGTTTCTAAAAGCTTTGTAGCCTTTGTTTAATCCAAAGATGAGAGACAAACCTTCTTTTTTCTTTTCGACAAATTTCCCTGAAATCAAATCGGAAATAAAAGAGTCAACTTGTTTCCTTTTACCTTTACCGTAACTCTCTAAAATTGCAACATAATAAGTGAGTTTATTTTCTGGAATTTTTTCTATTTGAATTAATCCATTTTTTACTTCTAAATTAACATTGTCTTTTTCTGCATATCTTTCAACTTCATTGTAGTCAATTTCAGAATAAATTGTATTGTGAAAATCCTTAAATTTTCCTTCATCTGCAAATGCAAATTGAAAACTATCTTCAATGCTGATATTTTGTTGTGTAAGAATATTGCTAAATAAATTATTTACGTTTCCCAAAGCTGAAAAATAGTGAGTAGGATAATTTTGAATTTGTTCCTTACTTACTTTCATAGTAGAAAATCCACCCAAAATTTGATCGTATTTTTTTAAATATATACTCCAGTTTTTGTCGAAAGATTGATATTTAAGATTATTTAATTCTTTTGTTTCAATACTTTCTTCCTGTGAAACTTTTAAAATTCTTTCGGGAATAAACGCATCTCCAAATGAAATGTTTTGAGCTGTTCTTATTTTTTGCTCATCGCTAGAAAAATAAATATTTTTAATTCTTGATATAGGTAATGGCATATTGAACAAGTGGAAATTTTCACTTATTTGTTTAGTTGCTTCTTCATCACTATCTAATACAATTTCAATAGCACAATTGGTATCTTTTGTGAACATTGAAGAGCTAAGCAATAAATAATTTTTAAATCTATCTTGAATATCATCGTTTTTATTTTCTATATATATAGATGGCGCTATGATTCCGCTCCCTAAATAGTGAGCTAAATTCATTGAATGTATTGGTAGGTAAAATGATTTTTTCATATTATTCTATTGTTACAGTATTGACATCTCCAATTCCCGGAAATCCATTTTTACAAAGTAAGAACAAATTTGTCTTTGCTCTTGTGAAAGCAACGTAATAATCATTTTCTGTTACTTCCCAATGAGGATGATCAATAAATTTTCTAAAACAATGAAATTCTGGAACAATAACAGTATCAAACTCTGTACCCTTGGATGATCTAAAAGTTGTAATATGGATTCCGGACATTCCGTTGAATTCTTCGTTTTCGTGATGATACTTAGTTATTTCTTCATTGTCATCTAAACCTTTCTTGATTAAGTTGTAGTAACTTTCTATATCTCTCGCAAATGGAATCAAAACAGCAATGTTATGAGTATCTCCTTTATAAGTTTTAATTATGTCAATTATTGCATTGACTTGATTTTGAATTCCCCAACCTAAATTTATTTTCGATATTGGTTTTAAATTAGTTACAGTTGCATCATCAATTGTATTTTGACGTATTAAGACATTAGGAAATACTGAACGAGTAAAAAGTAATATTTCTTTAGAATTGCGAAAATTTCTTTGCAATTCTATTTTACCAAATTTTCTATTATTTTCAAACCTTTTATCAGATTGAAACCAAGTGTTTAATTCTTCCCATTCTGGTGCCGATAAATACATTATTTGTTTCTCATCTGCACCATATGAAACGCTACTAGTGTAATTAAAATATCGCTGAAATGTATCTTTTTTAATATCTTGTCCCTCATCAATAATTATCTCGTCATATGTCTTTGCATTATGAGATAGCCACCAAAATACTCTATCAATATTATTTCCTGCACTAGCATTTTGAGTATTAGATGAGGCTCTTAAATAATGTTCTAATGTTTTTGTATAAGTTAATAATAGACTGTTTTTTAGACCTGTTGTGTGGTTAGTAATATGTCTCCATAAACTAACAACACTTTTGCCAGTTCCTGGCCCTCCTGACAAAGCGAGTGAGTTTGTTTCATTAACAGCTCTTTGTTGATCTTTTGTCAACACTGCAAGAAGTGGCATAATGTAATAGTACGGCATCTTATTTTATTACTCTAAAAGTTAGGTTTAAACGTTCATTTACTTTTTGGGCAGTTTTTGGTACTTGGTGTTGCCAAAAATGTTGTAATTCTCCTTGCATAATCAGCAAACTACCGTGTGTCAATTCAATTTCGATTTTTTCCTTTGTTATGATATGTCTTAATTGAAATTTTCTTGTCGCACCAAAATTAACAGAACCAATAATCGGATTTATGCCTAACTCTTTTTCGGCATCTGTATGCCAAGAAATTGAATCGTTGCCGTCTCTGTATCGGTTAAGCAAAACACTGTTAAATTGAGTATTAGCAATAGGTTCAATTTTATCTTTTATTTGAGATAGTTCTTTAGTCCAAAAATGAGGACTGAGCGTAATTCCTGAAAAAGAATATGGTTTGTCGTTATCTCCATACCAAGCGGTCAGACGAGGGAACATCACTTGCTTGCCATACATGTTCATTGATTCTTGGTTCCAACGAATGTCATTTTTTAGTATTTGAAAGTATTTATCACTATCTAATTTTGTGAAAAAGTTAGGTGCGTAAATATATTGACCATTCAAAATTGAAACTGGATTAAACAAGCTTTCACCTTCTACATTTCCAAAAATATCTAGCTGTGCCATTTCTAATTTTTAACTTGAACCATGAATTAAATTTTCACAAAATAAAAAGAGAGGTTTCCCTCTCATAACTATTATTTATTGTTGATTAGCTTTTCCAAATAAGCAACTTTATCCTTTTCTGCCTGCAACAACCTTTCATAAAGCTCAACTATTTTCTCAACAGTATTAAATGTTGGCTGATAGTTTAATGAACTCGCTATTAATGTAGAAGTATCACTACTTGTATTATGATATGTATTTGAAATAATATTAAAAACAGCTTCCTCAGAGAATTGCTTAATCCCTTCAGCAGTTACACCTAGAGCCTTTGCAATTTCTTCTAATTTAACTTCATCGACAGTTTCACTATTTTCAATATTAGAAACTGCTTGCTGGCTAACTCCCAAAACAGCAGCCAATGCTTCCTGTTTCATATCACGCAATTCGCGTATACGGCTAATTTTTCTTCCTATATGGTTTTTAGTTGCTGTGCTCATAACTCAAAGATATTGAAAATTCTGTAAGAATTTTATAGTTGGTAAAAAACAAGTGTTAACTGGTAGTATACAACCTCCTATGGTTGGGTACGGTGCTATGTGTCACTTACTTGCTGTGGTATAACAAAAATACACAATTTCATTTATGTACCACTTCAAATTTCCAAATTATGAAACACGATGTTTTAATCCCGGAGGGACACCCACAGGCGCACCTTTTGGAAAAACTTGGCAACCAAATCCTCGACATTGTAAATTCTGACAGTATCTTTTTATCTGTCGATAACAGTACTTGTCCTGAAACGATTTTTACCCTCATCATCGACACGACCTTTAGCCGTATTGATGACGACCTTTTACAACCGTTAGAGCGCATCTTCATTAACTATCCCAACATTGCATTTAGGGTATTTTCATGCGACTACGCTGACGATGGGCTGCGTAAAGGAAACCTATATTTCCTCAACCATTGTGCGCTGGGCAAAATGGCACACCGTAATTCTGACGGCATACACCCGATTTTTCCTGAGACGGCACTGGCAATGGATTTATTGGCACGAACAAAAAAGCATTATAAGCGAGCAATGTTAAAGATTGAGGGGAGGTATACCGACTTCCCTAAGTGCTTAATTTATGAGGAGTTCCAAAAAGCAGGCTATACGCTGCACCAAATGCTGGAACAACTTTTTAAAGCTACCGAGCTTTTCTTGATGGGTAAACATCTGTTTTCAAAAGACATTGCAGAGCATCAGGATTATTTGAGGCAGTTTGCACCTTCACTTGCAAATTTGTTTAATGTCGCGGATGCAGAGGAAGACCGCCTACTAAAATTACTCTATACCTGTTACGTAGCGTACCGCAAAAATGACCGGTTTGAACCGAAGAGGAAAGATGTTGAAGCACTACTTTTTAAAACGCAATTAGCCAGGCAGGAAGTAGAAAAGCTTTTTAAAGAATCGATTCAAAATTGTGTTGATAAAGCACGAATAGCAGCTAAGCAACTTATGGCTGATGATGATATTATATCTGGCAGTCTGGATTCTAACGAAACAGCTGATAAGGATGCAGAACCAAATACTTCGAATGCAGTTCATGAAAATACAATAGTGGATGATAACACAAGTACCTTGGATATGCCTATAAGCCATAAACAGGTGATAACAGATATTATCTGCAAGGCAGTAAAAACTGCGGCAATTTATTGCTTTGCAATGCGTGACATCATCGGTAATTATAATAATGTAGTCTTCCAAAGTGAAGAAAAGGGCAGTAAAAGCGTGCACTATTATCTATTGGTATTCTGCTATAAGAGCAATAAAAGCCCTAGCAACGATATCGCGGACACTATAAAGGCAAAGACCAAAGGAGCGTGTACCGCTACCGTACTTGTCCATAAAGCTGCAAGGGAAAATAAATATACCGATCAAAATTGGTTCTATAATTCTGTAATGGTTAAAGGGCAATTGCTTTATACCGATGGTGCCATCAACTTAGATTCAATACTTACTGAACGAAATGAAGTAAATACAAGTAAGGCAGGATGGTATTATAACGACAGGATGAGGATAGCAAGGACGTTGATCAATAGCCTTCAGGAAGACAGTTTTGAGCGAAGCCATGATATAATGCCAATAATGCTGCATCAGGTTGTCGAACAAGCCTGCCTTGGGTTGATTCGCATTATACTTGGTTACACGCCTAACCACTTTTCATTAAGCCATCTTTTTGAGATTTGCAGCCTGTTTACGACACTTACTTCTGAGTTTTTTCCACAGGCTTCCAAAGTAGAAAAAGAAATGTTCCGCTTATTAAACACCCCTGTCTGGGAATTGCGGTATACCTCCCATGATGATGTAGAAAAATTAGATGTGCAATTGCTCGACAGGCGTTGTCAGGAATTTCTAGCCTATGTGGATTTATTTGTGCGTCAAAGCGAGGGTGAAAAAGATGCGGTACTTAATTATTATAACTTCTAAAAATAATAAACCACCATGGAACACATTATAAATATACCTGTAACACATAGTGAACGTGAAGCATTAGAAAAGTTTGTGAATACGCTATTGGAATTTCTGCCTTTGCATTCTGTTTATGTCTCTGTAGAAAGTACGGAAATTGCTCCAAGAACTATAATTACATTGTTTCTCTCTAAAGAATGTACAATTGACTCTGAAGATGTAGAGCCTCTTGTTAATCGGGCAATTAAATCATACCCCCAATTTACGTTCGCCCTTTTTGAGCTTTGGTGGGCTACGGATATGTGGAAGCAGGGAAGCCCATTTTTCATGCTTTACGCCACTGAAAACGAACTGATTTATAGTTCGGATACAGACAATGCGGTATTCAGCCTTAAACATAACAATCCTAAAAAATTGATCCGCAATGCTAAAAAACAATATTTAGAAATTAATGCATGGTCTCACAATTCCTTTACCTATGTAACATGGTATGAAAGATACGGAGATTATAAACAGGCGGCATTCCACCTGCACCAGGCATTGAAACATACTTTCCAGATAGCATCGTGGATTCTCAGGGGTGAATACACCTCTTCGGAAAACTTAAGGGAACAACAGCTTTATATTGCAGAGGTTTCCTCGGCATTTGGCAAAATGTTCGACCCCGAAAATGCAGAAGAACTAGCTGTCATGGAACAGCTTGATAATTCCTGCACAGCGGTACGGCACAACGAAACCTTTGTGTTTACCGAGGGTGCGGTACTGCTTAGCATTACGAAAGCAAAGCAATTTTCTAATGATGTTGCCAAACTGTTCAAATCCCGGATAAAAGAATGTAAGGAGAAAATAAAAGCTGTTTGCAAAGTCACAAAGGTTAAACCTGAAGAAAGTAAGGGTATTGAGGTATGCTGCGATAGTAATATAACATATTTTATTAATAGATTGAGGACAACAACATTTTTTAAGCTGTCCCAACGAAGGCAGGGCGGAAATACAGATGGTATAAATCTACAGTTCACTAATTATACAGAACTTCTTTTTACTATTCGGGATTTACTTAAAATTTCACTCCACACACTGTATAATGATGACCTTGAAAATTCCGGACAGATTGCTGATCCCAGTTTCCACCTGCAACGCCTTCTGGAAATTACTGTACAGCTCATACCTCATGGTGAAGGAGAGATTCTTGATGAATGCCACCAACTGCATCTTAGGCTTAAAGAACAGGATACGGCCAACACAACAAATGAAATGAATAAACCTAATTTAGTGTAGCATGGAAATTGAAAAATTAAAAGATGTTGCAGATTTTGCAGCCAAAATTGAAACTGCGCAGCAGTTTAATAAACTTAAGCCGCACCGCTATGGCAATGGCTGCTACAGTGCAGAACTCCAATTTGGTGGTTATAACCATCTGGTTCTGTCTATTATGGACATTATAAAGGTGTGCATTGTGGCATTAGATGCTCAAGAAGACTTAGCACCACAATTTCACTCTGCAAGCAATATTTCAAGCGTTTTAGATATTGCCTTGCAGTTAATACCAATGGAAGAATCTCAGGTTCTGGATAATTGTTACCAATTACATTTAAGGCTGAAACAGCAAAAAGAGTAATATCTTATCTAGCTACAGATGATAATCAAAAAGTGTTGATTAAATGCCAACAAATTATTTCATTTTGAATTTGTAAAGCCTTATCTTTGTACTAGTTACCGCAAAGCTAAATGTGAGCAAAACGGTGAGTAGTTCTTTAAAGGTATATACAACATTTTGATTTATAGATATTTGCGGAGGCACGGAGTCGTCCTGCCACCCCGACTTCAGAGGACAAAATGGATGAATTTCCGTTTTGTCCTTTTTTATTTTTACCCAATTCGCTGTTTATCAGGTAGATAATCTTAGCCGCTTCATTAACCCTGCCAGTTCGAAGTGCATTATTTTCAAAACCCATTTTTTCAGGGAACATCGAACTAATAATACTTCGCTTTAATTCCGGCTCAGCCGCCTCGTACACGCAATCCAGCTTCATCAGGTTACCTATGCCCTGTTTCAATAATGCCCTCACATCCGTTTTATCCTGGTTCAATCCGGCCAGCTTAGCCTTCAGCCTTTCCAGCTTCTCGCTGTTACCCGTTTTCATCTCCCGGTAATCATCCGGTTCGATCTGTTTGGAGATAAGCAGCTCACGCAGGTAGGCCAGCTTTTCCTCTAATGCGGCAATGTCCTTTGACAATTGTTTATGGTCTTGCTGGAGGTCGTGGGTTTGTCCTTTCCACACCTGTTCCACGACCACCCTGAAAACATCTGCCAGTTCCTCACGTGGTATATAACGCCTCAGTTCGTTTAAGAACTGGTCATTGGCACTATCCGCTCGGAAACGGAAATTACAGCCGCCAAAGCAATGGTAATAGGCATAATACTTAGTATGCCCTTTAGAAGAACTCCCGGTAAGCAGCTTGCCACATTCAGGGCACTCCAGAAAGCCCCTGAGCGGCAATAACGGTGCAGATACTATCTTCGTCTTATACTGGTTCCTTTTCCTGCCGTCCAGCACGTCCTGTACCCTGTAAAACAGGTCTTCGGAAATAAGCGGCTCATGCAGGGCTTTTACAAAATGGCTGGCATCCCCTTTATGCTTGGGTACAAATATCTTTCCGCAATACACCGGGTTACGGATCGCAAACCAAAATAAGGACTTGGTTTTGTTAAATCCTTTCTTGCGGGCAAGCTTATACACCTGCTCAGTATTAAATACCCCTTTAGCGATCTCCTCGTAAGCCCATCGGATGATACCGGCATACGGTTCCATCGGCACGATGGATTTCGTACCGCTGTCATCCGTCTTGTTGATATAGCCTACAGGTGCCAGCCCCATGTACCTGCCATCCTTCATCGCCTGGCGCATCCCGTCAATGACATTCAGCGCCCTGCGCTCGTTCTCCACCTGCGGGGCGGCAAGGTAGAATGCCAGCATCAGCTTATTCTCCGGCACCGAGAGGTCTAAAGGCTGCTCGACGGCCTGCGGGTCAACACCCAATTTATTCAGCGTGTTGATCATTTGGTAGGCATCGCCTGTATTGCGGCTGAACCTGTCCCACTTTAAAAAGAGAAGTAGGTCGGTCTTTCCCTTGTTTTTCTTAATTTCCAAAAGGTAGGCCTTCCACTCCGGGCGGTTGAAGCTTTTGGCAGAGTGGTCTTCAAAGATGACCTTCCGCACCTCGATGTTATGTATCCCGCAATACTTACGCAGCAGGTCTTCCTGGCTGCGCAGGGAATAGCCTTTCGCCTGTTCGTCGCTGCTTACGCGGCAATATAAATCAGCTATTTTCATTGTAAAAGAATTAAGTTATTACTAATCAGACGTTGTACATAAAGGTACAAAATCAATTTTTCTTCAGGTACTGCGACACCATAATTGTAGCCAGCAGTTGTAAAAATTCAAGTACCATGACGGCCTGTTCTACAGACACATCCATACCTTTTTTACGCAGCATCTCCACGACCTGCTCCGGTTTCAGTCTTTTCTCCATTGCACTCCCACATTAATCGTTCTACATCATTCCCTACGTGCAGGGATTTACCATTTACAAAGGCTAAGATAATAAATAGTTTTGGTAAAATAAAAACTATATAAACTTTTTTATTATCTTTGATAAAAGTTTTGGAACGCTGATGACCTGTCACCCTGCTTTTGCCTAAATTTGCATTAGAGGCAGCTACAGACAAGCGGAAGCCACTGCATGTAAAAACGATGAAACATATAACGCAATATGAATAAGCCCTATAAAGTCACTTATAAAACCTACCTGAATGACCGACTCAAGCAGGTATTGTTACATGGTCAGGAGACTTATCCTTTATATGTACAGCTTACTTATGAGCGCAAGACCATTTTTTTTAAAAGCTATTATTTTGAGCTGTTCTCCAAACCCCGGTACTTCCTTTCGGTCGCAGGCATAAGCAAAGGGCCGTCACTGGAGGAAATCACTGTAAAAGAAAAAGCGGTTATTGATTTTATTATCGATAAGTATAAAGATGATTTTTCCATTGAACTTTTCAAGGAAAAATATGCCTACTACAGTAAAGATTTGTGCGATGAAACCGAGGGTGGATTTATCGATTACCTGCATACCTTTTTTCAGGACAAGGGCATGCCCGCCTTTGCGGTAGCCATCAGCCAAGGTACCAAGTACCGTATAGCCTATGAGGTCATCAGGGATATGAAAATAGCACTAACCAAGCCGCTGTATGAGGAGCTGGTAGAAAATTCCCTTTTCTATGCGCCACCTTACCTGCCGCTCTACGGGTTTATGAAAGAAACAAAAAGGTGGCCGATACTCTGCCTTACGGTCATGGAATGGGAAAGCGCGGATACCCAGGACGCTTTTATAGCATACCTGAAAAAGCACTACCCCAATAATGATGCGGATGAAATAACAAAGCAGGTGGAGAAATGGCTTGGGGCAGCCAGCACTAACATATAGTACTTACAAATAAACAGAGAACGATATCATATCAGAAATAAGTGTTTTGGCGAGAGCCTAAGACGACGCATGCTGGTTTTTAGTAGCCGGGAACTATCAGTTCACGAATAATGTTTTATCTTGCAGGGAAAATTCAGCCCACCTGAATCGCAACTCGCATAGCGGCCTAACGTTAGCGGCAGTATCAATCAACCATCTCGAAAATGAGAAACCTTATTACAATCATTCTATTCATTACTTTAATAAGCTGCCGTCATTCAAAATGGGAAGAAACCGTTGCACTGGGGATTTTTGAGGAACCGGAAAGTCTGGACCCGATTTATTTTCAGGATTCCCTGAATGGGATTATTGGTGGTTATAAATTAATTCACAATGATGATTCCAAAAATATTGATAAGCTGGATGCCTATCCGGTTGCCTATATGACTAAAAACGGAGGCAGGAATTGGAAGCCGATACCTTTCGATGCAAATATAAATAATGGTACTGATGATATTTTGCTCTCCGGAGATACAATAACATGCCTGATTGATTCCATGCTGATAAGATCTTACGATCTGGGATTACATTGGAATGTAGTTGAGCAATCTAATCTTAATGATTTAAGGAATAAATATTTCCCCAATGCGTACCACCACATTTTATATCGCGACTTTGAATTTGGGGACAAAAAATATACTGTAAAAGAATCTTATACATTCAAAGCAGTAGAAGTAATTATATGCCATGGTGAAGAAGCAATGACGGATCACTATTTTATTTCCCGAAATAGTGGAAAGGACTGGACGTTCCTGCAAAAAGATGCCGGTTCAAATAAAAGAAAATTCTTACTCGATGATCTGTATTTAATTACTTATGAACCTCCCTATGGATTACAGAAATTAAAATTAAAATGATCCCGGCGCTGTAAAAGCACTATCGCTAAAAGATGCGGGTGAAACAAAAAACAGGCGGAATATGGCTTGGCAGCATTGGTTTCATTAATTTTATAGCTTACAATCTGGCAGGCAACCAGATAGGCCATTGTATAAAATAAAAAGCGTTGCCATGAATCTATCCCAGTTGAATCCCTTTCGCAAACTGCGATCATTGTTGGCGGGTCTACGTTTAAAGCCTACCCCGGGTAGCTCCAAAACCACCGAAAAGAGCATTCAAGAGCAAGAAAAAAAAATAGAACAGCTAAAGCGTAGCCTGGCCAAAGTCCGTTCGGACTATCGCGAGCTAAAGATCGAGTATGGTAAACTGTCATACCGTTATACCGAGGAAAAAAAGCACCGGGCGGAAAGCAACCTGAATATGCTTGACAGGATATTGGCGGCACAGCAGGAAAATAAAAAGCTAAACACAGCTTGCAGGCAACTAAAGGATGAAAATGAAAGGTTGTTGCATAAACTTCGCAAAGGTGGTCTGGATTAATACAGCCTGTTTCTTGCTGGCGGGTAACCTGCACTAATACACCCTATCTTTTATTTTAAAAACTCCTTTAAAATCAGTATTTTGGCTTTGAGGTTGTTTTCATGCCACGATACCCCGACTACAACGACCATGAACTGGCCGTCCTGCTCCGGCAGGGGGATCAATTAGCCTACACGGAAATTTTTGAGCGTTACAGTGAGTTGTTGCTGCGCCACGCCTTCAGGCTACTGGCTGATAAGGCGGAAGCCCACGACGTGCTTCAGGACGTTTTTTTGAACCTGTGGCATAAGCGGGATACAATAGCCGTTAAAACATCGTTATCATCCTATTTATACACCGCTGTAAGAAACAGGATACTTGACCTGCTATCTCATAAGGACGTGGTTTTAAAATATGCCAGTTCCATCAGCCGCTTTATGGTAGAAGGATACAGCATCACAGACGATACGGTCAGGGAAAGGGAACTCGCGGCACTGATTGAAAAGGAAATAGATAAACTGCCATCAAAAATGCGCGAAGTTTTTTTGCTCAATAAAAAAGCCGGATTGAGTTACAGCGAGATATCGGAACAACTCAACATCACCGACCAAACGGCAAAACAACAGGTGTATAAAGCCCTGAAGATCCTTAAGCCAAAAATTGACGGCTTTCTATCCACTTTTCCATTCCTTTAACTATACATGCCTGCCCCTAAATTAATTTGGTCAAATTAATTTAACTTTTAGATCATAGGCGATATGACGCAGAGGTACGGTTAGCCGTCTTAGCAGTATAAATGGGCAAAAGCCCGGCTGCATAAGATGAATGAACAAGACATCCCCGAATTATTAAAACGATACCGTGAAGGCAGGCTTAGCCCTGAAGAAAAAGCAAAGCTGGAAACCTGGTATATCGACAAGGGCACCAATTCCACCCACGAATTAAGCCCGCAGGATGCCGCGAGGCTGATCCAGTCGCTAAGGGGTGAATTGCCTTTAAAGCATCCTGTGCCTATCAGACCGCTATGGCCGCGCATCGTTGCCGCTGCGTGCCTGCTGCTGATGCTGTCTTTTGGCGATTATTTTCTTTTTCACCAGCAAACTAGCCCAAAACATACCACAGCAGCCCTAAAGCAAGATGTCGCCCCCGGTGGCAACAAAGCCGTACTGACACTGGCCGATGGATCTAAGGTTACACTCGAAGATTCCCGCAGGGGCGAACTTGCCAAACAATCCGGTGCAACTATAACCCAAACCGGCAACGGACAGTTAATGTATAGCACAGTTAATAATGCTGCACCATCCGCGCGAGGCGGCGGGGTTACAGTACTGCAAAACACATTATCCACTCCTAAAGGCGGCCAGTACCAGCTCATCCTGCCCGACGGCAGCCACGTCTGGCTTAACGCAGCTTCTTCCCTAAAATACCCTGTGGCCTTCAATGGCACTGAAAGGAAAGTGGAACTGAAGGGTGAAGCCTATTTTGAAGTTGCACGCGACAAGGCGAAACCGTTCCGGGTAAGCAGTGGCGGACAGACGGTCGAAGTATTGGGTACTCATTTCAATATCATGGGTTATGCTGATGAAACTTCCATTGTAACCACGCTCATGGAAGGTTCAGTAAAAGTTTCCAAAACAGGCGAATCGAAATTGCTGAAACCGGGACAGCAGGCGTTGACAAGGAATAGGATTATGGTACAGGCAGCTGATACCGATCTGGCTATAGCCTGGAAAAACGGGCGTACCTACTTTAAAGATGCTGACATCGCAACCATCATGCGTTCGCTCAGCCGTTGGTATAATGTAGATATCGAATACCGTGGTAAAATCCCGCAAAGGCTGTTTACGGGCGGCATACCGCGCAACAGTAATCTATCAGAATTGCTGCAAATACTGTATGCCGCAAACATCCATGCAAGTATAGAAAACAGGAGGTTAATAGTAACACCATAATAAACAGATGATAAACCATAAACAGTATCGCCTATGAAGAAATAAAAAGAACAGTTAATAAATAGTTGAATCAAAGTCGGGAAGTGCTACCAACACTCCCGGCTGATTTATGCCATCACAGGCCAGACAATCCATCCAGGACAAGAATTATTATTTAAAATATTCAGATACAATTTTAAAATGCCAGTACAACCATTAACCCCGGCAGGCGTGACCGCCAAGACGACCGAGCTTTATGCCCTTTCAAATTCATTGCTTAATGCACAGGCAGATGCCGCCGAATCCGACTTTGACACCTGGATCAAGGACAACTTTTCGCTCTCTACGGCACAGAGCACCTATTTATCAGGAATGAACAGCCATGCGCTCAAATATTTCGGCTCACAATGTTCTGTGGCATTTCGCTCACGGCGTACTGTAAGCCTGGTTTCGCCCGACCCTTTACCGCCGACTGAAAAATGGATCATGAGTGAAAGTACACTGATTGTATCCGCTAACAATGCAGGCGTACTGGAAACCACAGGCGCATTGACATTTAAAATGGATTACAGGTAGTAATCCCGAAACTTTAGATTGAGCCTCTAATAAAAAGAGCCGGAAGTGCTACCAACACTCCCGGCCTTATAGGGGCCAAACACCAGCAAAACCGGACAATCCATCCAGGACTTATTGATTAACCCTTACAAACAAAAGTATGCAAATTTTTACGCTCTCCTACCAGAGGCGGCTTATTAAAACACTTGTGCTTATGAAGCTTATCGTCATATTCATTTTGCTAGCCTGTTTTAATGTGTCCGCATCCGTGTATGCTCAAAAAATCACCCTACAGGAAAAAAATGCCCCTTTATCAAGGATTTTTAAAAAAATAGAACAGCAAAGCGGATATAGTATCTTTTACGAAAATGACCTGCTGAAGAATACCAAGGAGGTCAGTATCCATGTTATTAATGCCAGCCTTACCGATGTGTTGGACAGTTGTTTTACGGGTCAGCCGCTTACCTATACCATCGTTAACCATGCGGTAGTCGTAAAAGCGAAGGAGAAGACCTTCATCGAGAAAGTAAAAGACTATTTAAAGCAGCCCATCAATATTAAGGGTAAAATTGTCGATTCCCTTGGCAATGGCCTGCCGGGTGCAATTATAAAGGTTAAGGGCAGTGCCCGCGCTACGGTAACTGACAATGATGGTGAATTTGAAATGAACTTCATCGATGATAATGCCATTTTAGTTATCACTTACGTTGGGTATTCAACGATAGAGATACCTGTAAAAGCTCTAAACCCAAGTATGGCGCTCATAACGATGAAACGCGCCACCTCGCAGCTGGAAGCTGTCAATGTAGTTTCAACGGGCTACCAAACGATACCTAAAGAAAGGGCAACTGGAGCGTTTACTCAAATAGATACTAAAACGATCAACCGTAACGTAGGGATCAATATACTTGACCGCTTAGAGGGGGTCACCAGCGGATTAATACTAAACCGCGGACTGCCAACGACAGTTGGAGCCAACAATCCAAAGCTTACCATCAGGGGCC
>NZ_VJVZ01000029.1 GCF_007097145.1 Flavobacterium zepuense
CTGCCGTCATATTCCCGCAGCACATAACAATTGAACGTATCATTGTAAAGGTTCTCAATGTGCTTCTTTTCTTCCGATGGTAGCTCTTTAAGCCAGTTCACAAAACCATCGCGGATCTGTTCGATTTTCTGGTGCGCCAGTTGTATGGCATCGTTATCCGGCAAACGGGCCGTTTTTCCGCCGCCAAGTGATACCTCATAAGTAAAGAAGGGCGTGGTATTTTCCAGCGCGTGCTCAAGTATGGTATAGCCATATGTTATACGCCCGTTCTTAGGGGTAACCGCAAATTCGCGATCAACCTTTGTGTTGTGCCCAGTAGCTACCTTGAAGGCATCCAGCGAAGGGAAATAACTGATCGCCGTGTCCTGTTCAAAGAGTTCGCTGGCAAACCTTCTGTAATAATCCGTGGGAATCCAGCGCTCGCCAAGGTTAAAATCGAGTAATTCAAATGGGATGCGCTCGGGCTGCACTTTTTCCAGTGCCTGCATGCTTCGCCCGTACTGCGGATTAGCGGGTTCAGCCTCCGATCTAAGTTTTGCCTGCGCCAGCTTTTCAACGACATTACCGCTTAGGTATTTATCAGCCGTTTCCCAGGTATCAATGGCAGCATTGAGATAAATATGGTTCCCCAGCCTGCTTATCGCCTCAGCCTCGTTGATTCCCAAAGCAGCCTGAATGAAATTAAGGTCAACTTTTCCTGTGTCATTAAGGCTATGCGCTAAGGCCTCCACAGGGTCTTCCGTTGCAAAACGTTCCTGCGCCTTTTGCACGGAGCCGCTAAGGATATCCGATTTGACAAACCGTTCACCATCTTTGCGCTCCAACGAGGATAGCGTCACCAACCCAAAGGCGGTATCTTCCAGTATGCGCCTTCGGTTAGCGGCGAGGTTAAGTGAACCATAACGCGCTGTAAATTCATCATATAAGGCGCTCAGCGACGCGCGGTCCTTCGCCGGAATAGCCTCACCGCTTATTTCCCTGGCTGAAAGTTCAAGATAACTGTCGCGCAAGGTGGTATACCGCTCATAGAAAACAGTATTGCCCGGCAGGCTAAGCGGCTGGAATACTGCCTGCTTAAATTCTGCATCAGGTTCTTTGATCGTTCCTACCTGTCCAAAGTGAAGGACCAGGGTGCCTTCCTTATAAAAAGGCTTTAGGGTATCAAAAGGAGTGATCTCTTTGCGTTCCAGGCTGAACATTCCCTCCAGTGTGCGGTCGCCATCATACCTGTAGGTATGCCCGAAACTTTGTAATCGCTCTGAGAGAATACTAAGCTCGTGACCCAGCAGCCTTGCGTCCATCCAGTTAGCCGAAAGGCCGTCGATCTCTTTTACATTGGAATACAGCTTGTATAAAAAGCGATTAGTCTTATGCTGCTTTGCCGTTAGGAGCACCACATTTTCATGCAAGGGATTATCCGTTGTCCTGATAGTACTGATGATACGGGCAGTGTTTTTCTGCACAACCCCTTCATCCATCGGGTTCACGTAAGCCAGCGCCCTGTTTATGCTTTCCTCAGGAGCGGTATCAAATAACCCCAGTTGTACGGGTTCTGTCTGCGCTTTGCTCTCCGGCATCGGCAGGTAGGTCAGCTTTTTAATTTCCTCCTTTGGTAGTTCCGGTTTATAGCCCTGCGCCAGTAGGAACCGTTCCTTGTTGAAACGGTTTTGGAACTGGTTATCAAGGCTTGCCTTTAAAACAGCGGCAATACCATCCATTGGGCCATCCTGCCATACCACTTCCGTAGCACGCCCATACTGGTTAGTACCCGCCATTTGCCTGTTGCCGACAACGACGTCGTGCTCGCTTATAGCGATAAAATAGTTCTTAGGATAGCGGCCAAATTCATTTTCACGTTCCTGAATCGTATTTAGGGATTCTTCTTCCCGGCTTAATTTCTCTTTCCCGCTATTTTTTTGAACGATCAGTAAATGGCTGGGCGCTTCCGTATTACCTGTTTCTTTCATCAGGTTATCGGGCATTACTGCCACACCTACAAAATCTGCCTTTTCAAAAAGGTATTGCCTTGCCCCTTGGTTGAAAGGGCTGTTTAGAAAGGCATCTGTGGTAAGGTATGCCATTAGCCCGCCATCGGCCAGCTTATCCAACCCTTTTGCAAAAAAATAGTTATGTATTCTGCCCGACAGGTCTTTGTCAGGATACGCCGGGTCATACACCGAAAAGTTTCCAAACGGGATGTTGCTTACAACCAGATCGTGAGTACCGTTGTCATTTACAGGAGCTTCCTCGAAGCCTGAAATATGGGTAGTGGCAGGCACTGGCAATTTACTGTTGACTGCCGATAGCACCAGCCCGGTTAGCTTGTCTTTCTCAACGGCGGTGATTTGCTCTACATTTGG
>NZ_VJVZ01000030.1 GCF_007097145.1 Flavobacterium zepuense
ACCCCACAAAAAAAGCCCCATCATCATGATGGGGCTTTTAGGCATTTGTTGGTTTGGTTTGTTAAGCGTATGTAAATACCCGCTTGTAGTAAACCGTTGTATTATTGCTTCACGATTAGGAATTCGCTCCTCCTGTTTTGTGCATGCTCCTCTTCGGTACAAGTTGTACATTTCACTTTTGGCTCGCTTTCGCCATAACCCTGGCCTGAAATCCTTGCTTTGGCTATGCCTTTAGAGATGATGTACTGTACGGTTGATTTAGCCCTGCGGTTGGACAGGCTCATGTTGTACTGGTCGGTACCACGGCTATCCGTATGGGCTTTTACCATTACCACCATGTTAGGGTTAGCTTTCATAGCTTCTACGGCTTTGTTCAGCTCAAAAGCAGCTTCTTTGGTAATGTTGCTTTTGTTGTACTCAAAGAAGATCTCGTTAAGCACAATTTCTGTTGGCTTCACAATTTCCTGTATTGGGTTCAGGTCGGCAGCTACGTTTACCTCGCCACCTTTGGTCTTGGCTACCGGGAAGCTGTTGCCTTCGTAACCGTCGGCTATTGCCTGTACGGTGTACGCCCTGTCGCAGTCTACGTTGTAAGTCACCTTACCGTCTGCGCCTGTAGTGCGTGTCTCGATCACGTTGTTCTTCTCATCCAGTATCGCTACTTTGGCGGTTGCCAGTGGCTGGCCTGTCTTAGCATCTTTTACCATTACTATGGCCTCTACGCCACATACCGGGGTAGCGCTGTACAGTTTATCAACGCCTTCGCGGTTACTTGAAAAGAAACCGATGTTTTTGGTGGTGTTGAAGGTAAAGGCAAAATCATCCTTGCCTGAGTTTACCGGCATACCTACGTTCATGGCATCGGTACCTTTTTTAAGGTCGATCACAAATACATCTAACGATCCAAAGCCTTTGCGCCCGTCTGATGAGAAGTACAGCTTGTTGTCATCGGTAATGTACGGGAAGCTTTCTTTACCTTCGGTGTTTACCGATGGGCCTAAGTTTACAGGCTCGCCGTAGCTGTTGTTGCCGTTTATGGCTACTTTCCAGATGTCGTTACCGCCTATTCCGCCTTCCCTGTCCGATGCAAAGTAAAGCGTTTTGCCGTCTTTGCTTATCGATGGGTTACCGGTAGACCATTTCTTGTCGTTAAAAGGAAGTGGCTGCGCATCGCCCCATTTGCCGTTTTGCTTGGTAGCCCTGAAAAGGTATACCTGGCCTACTTTTAGGTTGTTTTCTTTATCCCTTTCAAACTGCTTGCTTTCCTTAAAGCTCTCACTGGCAAAGTACATGGTGTTGCCATCGGCAGATACTACCGCCGGGCCATCATGCCATTTGCTGTTGATGTCGCTTACCGGTGTTGGCTCACTAAAGGTGCCATTGGCATTGTAAGTGGCCTGGTACAGGTCAAGGTAAGGCTCTTCGGTAGCACCATAGGTCTTCCTTGCGGTGTTCCTTGAGCTCGTGAAATAGAATGTGCCGTCATCGCCAAGTACACCTCCAAAAGAGCCGTATTTCTTGTCGTTGATGTCCAGTACTTTCTCATCGAACAGTTTTGCCTGGTTGCGCAGTTTTGGAAGGTAGTTAGGGTCCTGTAAGAAGGTTTTTGCCCTGTGGTCGTTTGGCGCCATAGATGCAAATTTTGACATTTGCTTGTTGGCATCCTCATACTTGCCTTCTGCCTTTAGCATCTGGGCATATTTGTAGTACGTCTCGGCATCCTGAGGGGTCTCAGTAGCCTTGGCATACCATTTTACAGCCTCTTTGCTGTTGAACATATTGTAGTAGCTGTCTGCCAGCTGCTTGTATACGTAAGGGTCTTTTTTATCGATCTTAAGGTATTCCTGGGCTGCATCTACGTACTCATAGCGTGCGTATAGTTTATCGGCTGCCTGGGTATCCTTGCTTTGCGCCATTAATGCCGTAGTGGCGAGCATAAAACTAAGGGTAATGTATAAATTCTTCATGTGTTCTTTTATGTCGCTTTTAGGTTAGAAATAACGTGGTGAACGGGATACTTTTCTCGGGAAGTTCAAATCGAACAACAGCATGAACTCATGCGATGCAGGGGTGGTTACCTTCAGGTCTGATACGATATGGTCGTATGCATAGCCTATCCTGATGTTAGGGGTAATGGCATAGTTTACCATACCGCCAAAAGAGTCATCAAGCCTGTACGTAGCGCCGATCTCGAACTTGTCGAAGAACATCGCGTTTAACGATCCGTCGATAGACGGGTCTACACCAAAAGCTGATTTTAG
>NZ_VJVZ01000031.1 GCF_007097145.1 Flavobacterium zepuense
CATAGCTAACATTTTGATACCGAACACTATTCACTAACATATTGGTAAACGTACCGGATCCGCTTATGTGCAGATTATTATTAATTATCTTAAATACATAATTATACCCTGAGCCTGATATAGAATCCAATACCATATCTGGCAGTTTTCGCTGGATGCTAAGCGGTAAAACCGCGCCTGTTAAAAATTGCAGTGGTGTTGTACTGGTAATATTTAGGGACAGCGATACGGTATTATCATCATCTACACTAATAGCTGCACCGCCAAATGCACCATAGGTGTTTGCGGTATAAGTGGTTAATATTTCACTGTTATTTAATGTACTAATAGCAGTATCATAGTCCCTTGCTACCTGTGCATCTGCTCTGCACAGTTTTGTCCACGCATGGTTCTGGCTATACTCCAAAGGCGTACCGCTGTTAAAGCTCGTATTAACAGATGGTACATCTCCTGATCCGGTAACCTCTAACTGGTTACCACGTAAAAGAAAGTAATAGCTGTATCCTGCGCCTTGTATCCTTCCTAAGTCACGATCTGTAAAGGTACCCAATTCCCTAAGATCAGCAATGATACCTGTGCGGTAGGGCATCGGGTTTGTGGTTGTGATATTAATGTTCAACACTAAATTCCCATTTTCATCAGGTAAAAGGGTAAAGCCGCCTTGGCCACCGTAGGCGCTTAACAAATCGGCATTAAGTATCTCACTGTTTTCATAATCATCTATAGCCCTTTGGTAATCGTCGGCTAATTGCTGGCTCACACGGCCAAGGGATGTCCATGGATAATTTCTGCCATTTGAATTTATCAAAATGATTTCCTGAACAATATCATCCGCTGCTAAAGGAGGAATTACATATGTAAGGTTATTAAAGATATCGTATACATAGTAGGTGTCGTGAGGTATGTCTAGATTTAAGGTGATATCACGTGTGTAAGTACGCTTTAGCACCATATGGCCTTCTTTGTCTTTAAATTCTTCAGTTGTATTGCTTTTTCCATCAGAGGGTTTCCAGTTCTCATTTTTGACAATAGATTTGTACAGGTTGTTCTCGGCATAATGCCCTACACAGGCAAGTTCAGTTTTTTCAGTATCTCCACCTGTAAAGTTTACCGCAAATTTCCTTACTTCTGAATCTTTATTGGTTTGGTAGTCAAATTTTATAGTATGGTCGAGGTCACTCGACGTATTAATTTTCCAGTCTGTTCCCGGCGCCCCCTGCTCAAATACCCTGTTTAGTGGTGATGCTTCATAAAATTGTTCAGTGTAAGGATTTGTTGTCATTTCAAACTGCGTGGTATTATAATACAGCATTGTGCTGTCTTTCGCTTGGGGGTGAAAACCCATATTTACCGTTGGGCTGGTGCTGGCAAAAGGCATATACTCTTTAGGTTGTCTGTTGTAAGCGTCGTATTCTATATGTGTAATAATATTCTTTCCGGTGGGCGATGCTTTGTGGGCAACCTGTTGTATGGGGCGGCCGAGCCCGTCCATATAACTAATACTTATTTGTCCAAGTGATGGATTAGAGGTAGTAGTTTCATCCCTATAAGTTGTGGTTTTAACGTAATTTTGCGTGCTTGTCTGCGCAAGGCTGAACAGTGGCGATAACAATAATATATATAAAAGATTTTTCATTTGATTGCTGGCTTAGGTGATTAAATGTAATACTTGGATACACTAATTAGATCTATAGTGGTACTCATTTTCCGAGAGTATCTTGTTCCCGGCATCCCTTACATCCAAGAGCCTGTTGAAAGCATCATAGTTATAGGTTGTCTTATAGCCTTTACTATCTATTATATTCGTTACCCCGACTAGAGCCTTATGCGTATATCCCGTCATCGAAGCCGTAGGCGGTAATGCTATCCGTAAGTCATTAAGCTTTATTAGCAGGTTAGTAGTATCATTATTATTGGAATAATTTTTAGCGTCGTTTATATAACCCATGATGGTTGCGTTGGCTACTATTGTTGCATACGTTATGTTCTCTATAACCGCTATAGGTAATGTTGAATTATAGCCCCAGATGTATACTACAGAGGTGCCATTTTCTTGTTTGGCTTCAACGGGGTTGCTGTATCCATCATAATTAACAAACTGTAGCCTGCTTTCAGCAGTGTTGGTTCCTTTAGCGATCGAAATTGTTTTAGGTAGATAGGAACTGTTTCCACCCCAGCCAGAATTAGAGTAA
>NZ_VJVZ01000032.1 GCF_007097145.1 Flavobacterium zepuense
GATAGCTAACATTGGGGTAGCGGACACTATTTACCAGCATGTTGGTAAACGTTCCAGAGCCGGTAATGTGCAGGTTATTATTAATAATCTTAAACACATAGTTATACCCTGAGCCCGAAATTGAATCTAATACCATATCCGGTAGTTTTCTCTGTATGCTAAGGGGTAAAACCGCACCCGTAAGAAATTGCACGGGTGTTGTACTTGTAATATTTAAAGACAGGGATACAGTATTATCATCATCAACACTTATCGCTGCCCCACCAAATGCGCCATAAGGATTTGCGGTGTAGGTGGTTAATATCTCACTGTTATTGAGTGTACTGATAGCGGCGTCATAATCACGTGCAATTTGTGCATCAGCACGACAAAGTTTTGTCCATGCATGGTTTTGGCTATACTCCAACGGCGTACCGCTGTTAAAGCTCGTATTAACAGATGGTACATTTCCCGATCCTGTAACCTCTAACTGGTTGCCACGTAAAAGAAAGTAGTAGCTGTATCCTGCACCTTGTATCCTTCCTAAATCACGATCAGTAAAAGTGCCCAGTTCTCTAAGATCGGCAATGATTCCTGTCCGGTAGGGCATTGGGTTTGTGGTTGTAATATTAATGTTCAATACCAAATTACCATTCTCATCAGGTACCAGGGTAAAGCCGCCCTGGCCGCCGTAAGCGCTTAAAAGGTCGGCATTAAGTATCTCACTGTTCTCATAGTCCTCGATAGCCCTCTGGTAATCGTCTGCCAGTTGCTGGCTTACACGGCCAAGAGCAGTCCAGGGATAATTCCTGCCATTAGAACTTATTAATACGATTTCCTGTACAATATCATCCGCAGCTAAAGGCGGGATAACATACGTAAGGTTGTTATAAATATCATATACATAGTAGGTGTCGTGTGGCACATCAACGTTTAAGGTAGTATCTCGCGTGTAGGTACGCTTTAATACCATATGACCTTCTTTGTCTTTAAACTCCTCTGTTGTATTACTTTTTCCATCAGCAGGTTTCCAGTTCTCATTTTTGACAATGGACTTGTACAGGTTATTCTCAGCATAGTGGCCTACACAGGCGAGTTCCGTCTTTTCCGTATCGCCACCCGTAAAATTTACCACGAATTTCCTGACTTCTGAGTCTTTGTTAGTTTGATAGTCGAACTTTATAGTGTGGTCGAGGTCACTTGCAGTATTAATTTTCCAATCAGTTCCCGGTGCGCCCTGCTCAAAAACTCTATTTAGGGGGGAAGCCTCAAAAAATTGTTCCGTATAAGGATTTGTGGTCATTTCAAACTGGGCTGTGTTGTAATATAGCATTGTGCTGTCTTTTGCCTGTGGATGAAATCCCATATTTACCGTTGGGCTAGTGCTGGCAAAAGGCATGTATTCTTTAGGTTGCCTATTGTAGGCATCATATTCAATGTGTGTTATTATATTTTTACCGGTAGGTGAAGCTTTATGGGCAACCTGTTGTATGGGGCGGCCAAGGCCGTCAAGGTAGGTAATACTTACCTGTCCAAGGGATGGATTTGAGGTAGTAGTCTCATCTTTATAGGTTGTAGTCTTAACGTAATTCTGTGTGCTGGTTTGCGCAAGGCTGAACAGGGGCGATAACAATAATATATATAGTAGATTTTTCATGTGATTGCTGGCTTAGGTGATTTATAAGATGCTTCGATACACTAATTTGATCGGTAGTGATATTCATTTTCAGAGAGTATCTTGTTTCCCGCATCCCTAACGTCCAGAAGCCTGTTGAAAGCATCATAATTATAAGCTGTTTTATAGCCTTTACTATCAATGATATTTGTTACCCCAACCAAGGCCTTATGCGTATATCCCGTCATCGATGCTGTAGCTGGTAAAGAAGTTCGTAGATCATTAAGCTTTAATAACAGGTTAGTTGTATCGTTGGTATTGGAATAATTTTTGGCATCATTTATATAACCAATAATTGTAGTGTTGGCGGCTAAGGCGGCATAGGTTATGTTTTCAATAACCGCTATGGGCAATGTCGAATTATAGCCCCAGATGTATACCACCGAGGTGCCATTTTCCTGTTTTGCCTCTACCGGGTTACAGTATCCATCATAATTAATAAACTGCAACCTGCTTTCAACGGCGTTAGCACCTTTAGCGATTGAAATTGTTTTTGGCAGATATGAACTGTTGCCACCCCAGCCAGAATTAGAGTAC
>NZ_VJVZ01000033.1 GCF_007097145.1 Flavobacterium zepuense
TGTCTCGTCCTGAAAAAAGTTGACTAATCAATGTCAACGATATGGAAAAACATGATGTTAGGGTAAAAGTAATTACCCCGCCAACTCAATACAGTGAAGCTTTTAAAAGAGCTGTTGTAGCTGAATTGGAAAAAGGGATTTTGAACAAAGATCAGATTAGAACCAAGTATGGTATTAGAGGTAAATCTATTGTTTTGGAGTGGTGCCGTAAATATGGTAAATTGCCTTATGTAAAATCCTTTAACATAGGACGTCCCATGAAAGATCCACAGAAACAACGAATCAAAGAACTGGAAAAGCAATTAGAAGATGCCAGGCTGAAGGTTTTGGCTTATGAAAAGCTTATATCTATTACTGAAAAAGAAGAAGGTATAAGTATCTTAAAAAAAGACGTAGCCAAACAATTAACGAGCTTGCCAAAACCTACCCAAGAAGAGTAAGTATGTTTTGTGAATTGTTTGGCTTTAGCAAACAGGCTTATTACAAGCATCAAACCTCAAAAAAAGTATCAGATTTAAAACGCCTGGATACAAAGAAATTGGCTCTGGTATTACGTAAACAGATGCCACGCTTAGGTACTCGTAAGCTCCAGTATCTACTTAATTTAAGAAGTGATATTAATATTGGAAGAGACAAATTATTTTCAATTTTGAGAGAAGAAGGTTTGTTGATTAACCGAAAACGAAAGTATACAGTTACAACCAACTCAAAACACTGGCTCAGAAAACACCCAAATTTAGCTAAAGGCATCTGTTTAAAGCGACCGGAACAGTTATGGGTGGCGGATATAACTTATATAGATACACTTGATGGTAATGCTTATTTACACCTTATTACAGATGCTTACTCTAAAAAGATAATGGGTTATGAACTCTGCGATAATATGGAAGCCAGTTCGACACTAAAAGCACTGGAAATGGCTTTAAATAAACGAAAGTATAAGACATCTGAACTTATACATCATTCAGATAGGGGGCTTCAATATTGCAGTAAACTTTATACGGATCGCTTAAAAGAAAACAATATTTTCATCAGTATGACAGAAAATGGCGACCCTTATGAAAATGCTATTGCAGAAAGGGTCAATGGAATATTAAAAGATGAGTTCAGCCTCTCTGATAAGTTTGAAAGCATAATGCAGGCAAAGAAGTTAGCAAGACAAAGTATAGAAATTTATAATAAATTGAGGCCACACCTAAGCTGCTCTATGCTTACACCAACACAAATGCATCAACAAGATAAAGTGAAACTAACATCTTTTAAAAAAAAGTTCAGACATCTTGAAAATACCTGAACTTTTATCAAATTTGTATAATCAAAAAATAGTCAACCTATTTTAGGACTAGTCA
>NZ_VJVZ01000034.1 GCF_007097145.1 Flavobacterium zepuense
TGTGTAGGATACATTGGCATAATACGATTGTGTAATATTTGTAAGCTCCCTTAAATCCGGTGCAGTCTGGATCTGCCTTGCAATAAATGGTTCATAATAATAGGGGTAAAACTTCTGCGGATCAATTGCATTATTTGTATTTGTCAAAAGTTCCGGATCGTAGCCATAGAGGATCAAACCGGTTGAACGGCTACGGCTGTCACTCCCTTCATATCCTGCAATGGCATTAATTTCATGGTCTTGTGCTAACACTTCATTATAATTCAGCTGTAGCCTCCCTGTTTTTGATATAGAGCTAACCTCTGTTCTATAAAGTATGTCTCCAAGTGTTACAGGCCTGACAACCATATTATCCACGATGGAGGAGTACTGGTTGATTGTGCTTCTAGTAAAGTAGCTGCTTATCCCATAATCTGCATTAATTGTATTGGTCTCTTTCAGGAACTGGTATCCCCCTGTCAGGTTTAGACCCTTTACTATTTTAAAATTAAAGCCTAAATTTATTTTATACTGGTCTGATTGCGCCTTGGTGTTTGGATTAAATTCATCTTTAGGCCGGTAGTGCCAATCGAGTAGCTTTCCGTTCCCTGCTGTATCTATGTAGGAAGACCGAAGAGTTGTCAGGGTAACAACCGGTAAGGAATTACCTTTATCATCAGCCAAACGGTCGTAAGGGGTATATGGTGTATAAGTATCTGATTTACTATATGTTTGCGCAGAACTGACATTAATACCGCTTGTTATTTCCAGCCTATCCTTTAACAGCGAAAAAGTATTGTTTGCGTTAAAAGTGATGCGGTCAAATTTGTCGGTTACCGAATTAGCCAAATTCTTATCATAGCCGCCTGATATATAAAAGTGCTGATTTTCATTTCCTCCGCTTAGATTTAGCAGGTATTGTTGGTGTACTGATGGCCTGTAAGCGTAACGGTTCAGCTGTGAGCGCACATCATAAGCTTTTAATGCGTCAATTCGTGACGCTGAATCCGCCGCAGTTATTTGGTTGTTTGACCGCTGGATAAAGATCTCTACCGCTGGGGATAACGGCGTATAATTATAAAGTTGGTCGAAGAAGTAATAATTGTTTTTAAACAGATCCTGTTCAAGGTCTATAAAGTCCGATGAAGAAATTTGCGGCCTGTAGTATAAATTGGGTTTACTGCCAACGGTCAATGTTGATGAAACGCTAATGCTAAGCGGCTGATTTTTTTTTCCCTTCTTTGAGGTAAGTACAATAACACCATTACTTGCCCGCGTGCCCCAGATGGAT
>NZ_VJVZ01000035.1 GCF_007097145.1 Flavobacterium zepuense
GTCCATTTGGGGCACGCGTGCAAGTAATGGTGTTATCGTACTCACATCAAAGAAGGGGAAAAAAAATCAGCCGCTAAGCATTAGCTTTTCATCAACATTGACCGTTGGCAGTAAACCTAATTTATACTACAGGCCGCAAATTTCTTCATCGGACTTTATAGACATTGAACAGGATCTGTTTAAAAACAATTATTACTTCTTCGACCAGCTTTATAATTATACGCCGCTATCCCCAGCAGTAGAGATTTTTATCCAGCGGTCAAACAACCAAATAACTGCGGCGGATTCAGCGTCACGAATTGACGCCTTAAAAGCTTATGATGTGCGCTCACAGCTGAACCGTTACGCTTACAGGCCATCAGTACCAACAGTACCTGCTAAATCTAAGCGGAGGAAATGAAAATCAGCACTTTTATATATCAGGCGGCTACGATAAGAATTTGGCTAATTCGGTAACCGACAAATTTGACCGCATCACCTTCAACGCAAACAATACTTTTTCGCTGTTAAAGGATAGGCTGGAAATAACAAGCGGTATTAATGTCAGTTCTGCGAAAACCTATAGTAAATCAGACACTTACACACCATATACCCCTTACGACCGTTTGGCTGATGATAAAGGTAATTCCTTACCAGTTGTTACCCTGACCACTCTTCGGTCATCCTACATAGATACAGCAGGAAACGGAAAGCTACTGGATTGGCACTACCGGCCTAAAGATGAATTTAATCCAAACACCAAGGCGCAAACAGACCAGTATAAAATAAATTTAGGCTTTAATTTTAAAATATTAAAGGGTCTAAACCTGACAGGGGGATACCAGTTCCTGAAAGAGACCAATACTATTAATGCAGATTATGGGATAAGCAGCTACTTTACTAGAAGCACAATCAACCAGTACTCCTCCATCGTGGATAATATGGTTGTCCGGCCTGTAACACTTGGAGGCATACTTTATAGAACAGAGGTTAGCTCTATATCAAAAACAGGGAGACTACAGCTGAATTATAATGAAGTGTTAGCACAAGACCATGAAATTAATGCCATTGCAGGATATGAGGGGAGTGACAGCCGTAGCCGTTCAACCGGTTTGATTCTCTATGGCTACGATCCGGAACTTTTGACAAATACAAATAATGCAATTGATCCGCAGAAGTATTACCCCTATTATTATGAACCATTTATTGCAAGGCAGATCCAGACTGCCCCAGATTTAAGGGAGCTTACAAATATTACACAATCGTATTATGCCAATGTATCCTACACG
>NZ_VJVZ01000036.1 GCF_007097145.1 Flavobacterium zepuense
GCCATCTCTAGCAGCGCTTTTGCGCAGGATGGTATTGAAGGCATTGAGGAGGCGAACCAAAAGGTGCGCAGTTACTTTGCCGCAGGCACCAACCTTATGTACGCCGTGGGCGCTATCCTTGGACTGATCGGCGCAGTCAAGGTGTACCAGAAGTGGAATGCAGGCGACCAGGATACCGGGAAAGTTGCAGCAGCCTGGTTTGGCAGCTGTATCTTTTTGGTGGTGGTAGCCACTGTCATCCAATCCTTCTTCGGCATCTCTTAAAAGATCAACTATGCAAAGCCAGCTAAAAGAAAAGTTGTGGGCATACATCGTCCACAATAACCCAGATTTGATGATAAGCCTCCAGGAGGATTATTCGGTTACCAAATACCTTGAAGAAAAAGTCAGAAGTATTCTCCCGATGGCTGAGGGACTTCTTGCAGAGGGCAAGCCACAGTATGCCATTGAGGAATTGTGCCTGAATGCAATGACCGAAGGATTGAAACCCTCAAAATTTCTCTACATCAGATTGGTCATTGAAGAGGAATTCCCGGATGATTTTGATCGGCTAAAAGAAAATGGTGTGCTGACCTACGAGGTGGTCAACCTCATAGCAGCCTGCAAAGAGGTTTTTGAGGCTTTTGATTTTAACCAGGAGAACCAGGACAACCGCCATCTGCGGTATGCGGTGATCGCGCAGGTACATGACTACCTGCTACCGGGCTAAAGAGAATGTGAGTAAATGAAAATGCAGGGTTATGGCTTATAATGTTTCCCATAAATTACAAGGTAACATCCGCGCGGTCAAGATCGCACTGGACTACCAAAAAGGCCTGCCGGTATTCGATGAGGATCTGGGCACCTTGCAGGGGTATGCCGGTTTTGGGGGCATTAAAGCCATCCTGTATCCTTACGGCAGTACTGATGAGTGGAAGGCCAATGGCGCAACTAAAGACGACCTGAAACTGCAACCCGAGATGATACGGTTCCATAAGCTTTTAAAAGAAAACTACAGAGAGCAAGAGTATAAAGAAATCATTGCGTCGCTAAGGAATAGTGTTTTGACTGCTTTCTATACTCCGGAAGTGGTGCCGCAGGTAGTGTATGATGTTTTAAAGCAACAAGGCATAACCCCTAAAAGGTTGTATGAACCCTCTGCGGGTTCCGGGGTATTTATTAGTGAGGCGGTAAAAGTATTT
>NZ_VJVZ01000037.1 GCF_007097145.1 Flavobacterium zepuense
GAATGCTTTTACCGCCTCACTAATAAATACCCCTGAACCCGCTGAGGGTTCATACAACCTTTTAGGCGCTATGCCTTGTTGTTTCAGCACTCCATACACCACCTTTGGCACCACTTCCGGAGTATAGAAAGCAGTCAGCACACTATTTCTGAGCGATGCAATGATCTCTTTGTACTCTTGCTCTATGTAGTTCTCTTTTAGAAGGTCATGGAACCGCATCATCTCGGGATGCAGTTTCAGGTCGTCTTTAGTCGCGCCATTGGCCTTCCACTCATCGGTGCTGCCATAAGGATACAGGATGGCTTTAATACCCCCAAAACCGGCATACCCCTGCAAGGTGCCCAGATCCTCAGCGGATACCGGCAAGCCTTTTTGGTAATTCATAGCAATCTCGACCGCGCGGATATTACCTTTTAGTTTATGGGAAACATTATAAGCCATAACCCTGCATTTTCATTTACTCTCTTCTACTGGCTTGTTAGCAGGTAGTCGTGTACCTGCGCGATCACGGCATACCGCAGATGGCGGTTGTCCTGGTTCTCTTCCTTAAAATCAAAAGCCTCAAAAACCTCTTTGCACGCCGCTATGAGGTTAACCACCTCGTAGGTCAGCACGCCATTTTCCTTAAGCCGCTCAAAATCATTCGGGAATTCCTCTTCAATGACGGATCTGATGTACAGGAACTTTGAGGGTTTCAGTTCTTCGGTCATTGCATTTAGGCACAGTTCCTCAATGGCATACTGAGGCCTTCCTTCTGCAAGCAGGCCCTCGGCCATTGGCATGATACTGCTGACTTTCTCTTCGAGGTATTTGGTAACCGAATAATCCTCCTGGAGGGTTATCATCAAATCAGGGTTGTTGTGCACGATGTAAGCCCACAACTTTTCTTTCAAGTGGCTTTGCATAGTTGATTTTTTTTAAGAGATGCCGAAGAAAGATTGGATCACTGTGGCAACCACCACTAAAAAGATGCAGCTGCCAAACCAGGCTGCTGCCACCTTTCCGGTATCCTGGTCACCCGCATTCCACTTCTGGTAGACCTTGACAGCGCCGATCAGACCTAGGATAGCGCCCACGGCGTACATAAGGTTAGTGCCTGCGGCAAAGTAACTGCGCACCTTTTGGTTCGCCTCTTCAATGCCCTCTATACCATCCTGCGCAAAAGCGCTGTTGGAGATGGT
>NZ_VJVZ01000038.1 GCF_007097145.1 Flavobacterium zepuense
ATAATTAATTGGTTAGGTGCTCCATTCCAGTTATAATTCCTGATCATGGGGTCGCTCCAGCCTAATCCATTTGTGTGTAAGTTAATTGTTCCTGGCGAGGTGTATTTTCCGGAAGCGACGCTTTTAGTCCATTGCTTTTTATTATCAGTGCTTATTGTGATAAACACAATGTCTTTATTCTTTTTAAACCTTTCAACAATTCTATGCATTGCATTGGAGAGATTAATGCAGTTTAGGCATCCGGTAAACCACACATCAATCACAATCAACTTTCCTTTATAGTCACGGAGTCTGTGAATATTGTTGTTAGCATCGTACAATTTAAATGGAAAAGCAGCGTATTGTTTTTCTTTCCAATTCAATAATTGAAGCCTTATTTGTTCGCTCTTTATTAAAGATAATGCCATTCCGACATAGGCTTTAGCCTCTGAAATATATTGTCGTTCGCTAAGATTAATAAAGCTGGATAACAATAATTTTTCCCTTAAATTTCCGGTATAAGTTTCCATAATCCTGCGGTAGATATTCTTAAAAGAACCGATTTCCCCGTAGTTTCCCTCTGATACGGTATTATTCAACTTTAACAGTGTCAATTCCTTTTTTAACAGCATATCCGCATAATATCCTGATAGCGGCATATAAACTGAATCAAGGTTTAAAATACTGTCTCTATTCAGATATCCCTGGAAATATTGATGGACAACCACCTTGTTTTTTTCATCTGTAGAAAGCCATGATGTGATGGCGACTTCACTTAGCAATTCATATTTTGCTGTCGCTATAGCATCGAGATATAATCGAAAATAAATAGGGGTCGGTAGTTGTGCCTTGTAGGTTGCTAGGATCTGAAGGCGCAATTGTATTGCCGAACGTAGTGCGGCATCCAAAAACGAAAGTTTCTCCTTTACCAGATTCATATTTGATAACTCGGCAATCCGTAAAGCCACGCCTTGCGATACTGGGTCAATATTTAAAATTTGCGCCTGGCAATTCAGTTTTTCAGCTCCTTTTCCGGTAAATAAAAATGGTGCTCCTTTTCTGATCGTTACATCAACACTGTCTGC
>NZ_VJVZ01000004.1 GCF_007097145.1 Flavobacterium zepuense
CTCATCCTGGTACGTGGTCAGGTTGAATACCGCCGTGCCGTCGGTGTCGCTTGCGCCGTTGTCGCAAAGCTCGTATGGCTCTGCCGGGGTTACGGCCTCCGGTACAGGGTGTACGATGAGTTGTACTTCGGCTATATCAAAGCACTCTGTTTGGTTAGAAGCAACATTAATATATAGTGTTTGCACGCCGTTGGTAGTATATGCCTGTATATTCTCATAAGCAGCGATCTCTGCATCAGATAAAGCATTAGCACCAAAGGTTGCATCTGCTAAAGTTTCATGCACCGTTAGCACTACGGTGCCTCCCATGTACGACAGTATATAATCTAAAGCTTCGTTAACATTAAATGTAGCTACATTATCATTATTAAAATCACATTCTTCTATTGGCGGAACAATTGGTGCAATTGGTGCCGGCAATACGTCTAACTGCGCTGTGGTTACGGTAGCACAGCCTGTTACATTATTAATAACTTTTACATATATAGTAGCATCCGGTGATGAATACGGGCTATTTAGCGGGTTATTTCCTGTTTGTGCATCATCTAACGTAAGGTAGTAAGCAACACTAAGACCTGAAACACCGTTAGTTACTACAGGAGCTATTTCGTCAAGGTTAAATATACCTTCGTTAGGCGTTTCCTCACACGCATAAAACGGTTCCATAGCTGTATTAACAGCAGGCAGCGGATTGACAACTAAATTAAATGATGCTACACTTGCACAGCCAAATTGCGACGCTACCCTTACCCAAAGCGTTGCATTGCCACTTTGGAAAGTAGCAGGTGCAGCAATTTGTGGTGTACCGGCTAATGCATCCTGCTGGCTTGCATAATAAGTTACAACAGCATTAGGGTCGGACGTAACATCATCATTAAGCGTAGTCAGGTCAAATACCTCAACACCATCGGGCGAATTATTATCATCACACAATACATAACTGGCTATTGCAGGTATTTCCGGATTAGGATGTACAATTAGCTGTACGGGCTCTACCGTAGCACAGTTGGTTGTGGTGCCGGTTTGTATTACCCTTATATAAATTACAGGGACAGACGTGCTGCTTGTATAAGTGGCGGGCGATGTTATAGCTCCCGTACCATTTTCGGCGGCAAGTTGCGTAGTATGGTAGGTTACCGTTAAGCCTGTTTGCCCATTAATAACTTCGGCACCGGCCACAGTAAGGTCAAACACAGCAGTGCCGTTGTTTGGCAGGCCATCACAAGCCTCAAGCGGCGTTGCAACCACAGTTACAGGACGCTCAATTACATTAAGCTGCACCGGTGCAACCGTTAAACAGCCTGTTGCATTGTTTACCACACGAACATAAACCGTAGTTGTTGCGGTAGTATAAGAAGATGCATCAAGCGCATCGGTACCGTCTTCGGCTAAAGCCTGTGTTGTATAATAGCTAAAAGTGTAGTTGGCAGGATTGGCAATAACGTTAGCATTGGCCTGGGTAAGCGTAAAAGTACCCTCGCCGTTTTCATCTTCACATACCTGTAGCGGCGTAATTGTTGCATTTACCGGAGGCAGCGGATTAACCACAAGGTTAAACGATGCCACACTATAACAATCAAAACTATTTTGAACCCTTACCCAAATGATTTGTGGATTAGCTGTATTAGTATATGCCTGTGGGGCCGCAATGGGAGCCGTACCGGCTTCGGCTGCTGCCTGGCTGATGTAATACGAAACCTCTAAAGTAGCATCAGACCCTACAGCCTGTGCATTTTTAGTAGTTAAATCAAAAACGGTAGCCTCACCCGTGGTAGATGCATCATCACACAGCACGTAATTTGTCATAACAGGAGTGGCCGGCTTAGGATTCACAACAAGCTGAACTGTTTCTATCGCATAACAGTTTGTAGTTGTACCTGTTGGCACTACTCTTATGTATATAGTTTGTGTATTAACAACTTCAGACGGATAAGCATTTGGAGTAGTGATCGCGCCTGTGCCTGCTTCAGCCTCAGCCAATGATTCGTGGTAGGTAACCGTAAACCCGGTTTGCCCGTTTATAACCTGTGTGCCCGCAGGGTTAAGGTTAAAAGTGGCAAGGCCATCAAAATCATTATCACAAAGCGCTATGTCATCGGCTGTAGCCAAAACAGGAGCTCCTGCAATAGTAATATTTGCTGTGCTGCTGCCTGCCTGTAAACACATTGCAGGATTAGCCGCAACAGTATACGTAACCGTATAAGTGCCGGGTGTACTGTTTACAACATCAATTTCGCCGGTCGCTGCATCGATGTCAAGACCCGGAGTTGACGAATATATACCACCCGCCGTAAAGCCTGTTGCAGGGGTAGGTGTAACATTAGGTGCAATATCGCAAACGGCAGCCGGCAATGTAAACGATGTTACCGTAGGGCTTGGCTCTACTATAGTTATAATAATTTGTACCGGTACACTCTGGCAATCGTTAACGGTAACCTGCCTTACAAAATAGGTTGTACTGCCCAGCGTTGCCGTATTTATAACCGGAGGTGTTACAGACCAGCCGTTGCCCGTTAGCCACTCTACTACATTAGTTGGGTCGTCTACCGGGATTACGGGAGCAGTAGCTGTAGTTCCCTGGCAGTATGAAACGTTTGTTACCGTAGGGCTTGGCGGTTCGGCACCGGTAAATTCTACCTCCATGGTGCTGATACAGTTGCTTGTACCCCAATCAAAATAATAAGTTCCCGGGGTAGAGAAATTGGATATTGTAATGTTTTGAGAGGTAGGGTCAGAAATTGTTGCCGTACCCGGATTATCGGCATGTGGTGTCCAGCTACCAATACCTGCCGACTCAACATCTATAGACAGCATGCCACAAGGCATATAGTATGGTGTATCTGTAATAATCTGGTTTTGAGCGGTAAACTGAATAGCATCTAAGAAGTTACCGGTACTTGTATCGCCAGTAGCAGTAGATACTGCCTGAAAGTAAAAGCGTGTTACAGTTTGCCCTGCAGGAACTGTATAGGTTATGGCAGCATTAGGTGCTTCGCCATAGTGTACCCATGCCGCGTTTGATGTAGAAACCTGGATGATCTGGTCTAATGTGCCTCCCGGAGGCCCCGCAGATAGTTTACAAACATCTGTACCTACACGGCCACGGTGAGCAAACTTAATGGTAAACACAGTAGGCTGTGGCGTAGCATAATCCTGGTAAACGCCCATGGTGCCCTGGTTAGCATTGGCATTAAGCTCTATAAACTGAACGCCCTGAAAAGCTGTTACACCTTCGGCCGATGGCGATGGCCAAAACTCCATTATGTGGTCATTATTGGTGGTTCTCCAACCTTGCACCGTATAATCGTTTATAAAAGTCGGCCAGCCCGCCCCTGCCGGAGGAGCAGGAGTTTCAAAACTATAGTTGATGGTATTTATAGAACAATCTAAATTACTGCTTGCCGGTGGCGTTGTTACGCATATATTAAATGAAGTAGCAAGGCTGGGGTTGGTAAGGTTAAAATAAGTACGTAGCTTATATACTGTACCGGGTGTTAACCCACTTGCTATTATTACATTATTAGCACTGCAATACAACTGGGATAAAGCTCCGCAGCTACCCTCATATAAAACCAGCATGGTGGGCTGCGGCGTACCTGTAAAGCCCGATAAGGCAATGGTATGCGTGGTTGCTGTTGCGGTAAACTGGTACCAGATATCCTGCCCGCTGATGGTTGTACAAAGGTTACCCTCTGTAGATGCCGTTGCAGCTGTAAACGATGCCGTAGTAGTAGCGGTACATGCTGTACCCGCATTTACGGTTAAGGTTGTTGCATTAGCACAATCATCATTTGGGGGAGCTACCAGTGTTTTTTTACCAGATTTTACCGGTGGGGTAATGTGCTTATTTGCCGATACATATTGAACAAAAAACAGCGAAATAAGCAGTAACGTAATTCTTTTCATCGATAGGTAATTGAGGTTTTAAAATTATGCTAATTATGTATATGAAACAACTGAGTACCCTATTTTACTACTTTTAGATTTCATTTTTATAATGTATTCAATCATAACGCATTAAATTAAATTATGTGTATTTTTTTTCATAAAATAATAAACCACTTAAAGCAACAGAACCTTTTTCAGCGAAAGAAAAAGCATTTTAACGTAATATTAGCAATCGGTTTGGTATCGAACTGCCAAAACTTTATGGTCACGGGATATACATAATTTTATTCGACCATGCAATTCCCCATATCACACCCATCAAAAAATATGAAAAGTAATTTATCAGGGTCAGGAACGTTAACTCAAAGTCCGAAAGTGAAATATTAACCCTATTTTGAAAGTTTTTCGGAAATAAAAAAGCCCTTCCGAAAAAATCGGAAGGGCTTGGTATATAATTTCAGGATAGTATTACCTGTGTTTTATCTCTGCCATTTTTATAGCCACAACAGCAGCCTCTGTACCTTTATTACCGTGAATACCACCACTGCGGTCTATTGCCTGCTGCATGGTGTTATCGGTTAACACACAGAAGATTACAGGTACATCAGTAAGTACATTAAGGTCTTTTATACCTTGTGATACCGCCTCGCATACAAAGTCAAAATGCTTGGTCTCGCCTTGTATAACGCTGCCTATTGCTATAACGGCATCTACATTTTGGGTAGCAATCATTTTTTTAGCTGCATATACCAGCTCAAAACTGCCCGGCACACTCCAGCTAACTATATTGTTTTCAGGCACATGGTTTTCAAGAAGAGTTCCTATAGCACCTTTATACAGGCCCGATGTTATATTCTCATTCCACTCTGAAATAACAATCCCAAACCGAAAATCTTTCGCGTTTGGGATTGTGTTTTTATCGTAATCTGATAAGTTTTTATTAACTGTAGCCATTACTCAAGCATTGCAATGTAAGAATCTATCAGTACACCTTCCTGAGAGGTGCTGAATTTTTCTTTAATTTCTTTAAAGTATTTAAGAGCCTCAGGTTTTTTGTTAAGATCTAATGCAAGTTGGCCTGCTTTAAACAAAAAGCGTGGTGCTGTAAGTGCATTATCTGAAACTTTAGCAGCCTCATCATAAAACTTAAGAGCCTCCTCTTTGTTAGCAGGTGTACCAAGCTGAACAAAAGCATCGCCTTTAGCACCTGTTGCCCAGGCTTTTAAAACCTCATCATCAGTTTTAAACTCTTCAAGGTGTTGTACAGCCTCTTTGTATTTACCAGTATTTAGGTAAGCAGTACCCGCGCAGTATTCTGCAAGGTTGGCAGCATCTGTACCAGGGTATTTGTCTATAATAGCTAAAAAGCCATATTTACCTTCACCGCCGTTAAGGGCAAGATTGTAAAGTGAGTCGTTTGCAGTTTGTGCGTTAACAGCCTGTGTAAGATACTGTTCTGCCTGAAACATTTCGTTAGCAGCCTCATCTTCTTTAGGAGCCACAAGAAATTTATCGTAAAATAAATAACCAATAGTTAAAAGTGCAATAACACCAACTACTATAAAAATAGGCTTTTGGTTTTTAGCTACCCATTCCTCTGTTCTTGAGGCACCTTCATCTAATGAATTAAAAACCTCTGCTGTTGTACTGTTCCCGTCAAAAGTATCCTCAATAGGTTCTGCAGGTAGTACATCTTTTGGTTCTTCCGGTTTAGGAGCTTTGTATCCTCTTTTATTATATGTTGCCATTTAATTTATTTTAGTGAGCGCAAAAATAAAATTTTTATTGAATAATAAAATATCTTTTTGTCGTTATTTTTCAATAATTTGCAGCTTCGTTAAAAATACACCTTTATTTGTAGAAGGTTTTCATATTCAGGGCCATTAAAAATGCACTTAAAGAATTTATCGCTCATTAATTACAAAAATATTGCAGAGGCCAATTACGAATTTGACCCTAAGATTAATTGTTTTGTAGGAAAAAACGGAATTGGCAAGACAAATGTGCTCGATGCCATCTATCATTTGGCGTACGGCAAGAGTTATTTCAACCCTCTTGCATTGCAAAACATCAAACACGGCGAAGAATTTTTTGTGATAGACGGTACTTTTGAAAAAGACAACCGCACTGAGCAAGTGGTATGCAGCTTTAAAAAAGGTCTTAAAAAAGTACTTAAACGCAATGCCAAGGCCTACGATAAATTCTCTGAGCATATTGGTTTTATATCCCTTGTTATCATATCCCCTTCTGACAACGACCTTATAGTTGAAGGCAGCGAAACCCGCCGAAAATTTTTAGATACCGTTATATCGCAGCTCGACCCGGCTTATCTTCAGGAACTTATCAACTATCAAAAAGTAGTTGCGCAGCGCAATGCCCTTTTAAAATACTTCGCCCTGAACCATACATTTGATCGCGATACACTATTAATATACAATGAGCAGCTAAACAGTATGGCACAGCATATATTTGAAAAGCGTCGTGATTTTTTAAACAGTTTTGTGCCTATTTTTAATAAGCACCACCAAACAATTACAGACTCGGCTGAGGATGTGAGCCTGGTTTACGATAGCCACCTGCATAATAAATCGCTGGCTACATTGTTAGATGAGAACCTGCAACGCGACCGTGTGCTGCAATATACCAGCGTGGGCATACATAAAGACGACCTGCTATTTGAGATAGATGGACATCCGATAAAGAAATTCGGGTCACAGGGACAGCAAAAGTCGTTCTTAATAGCGCTTAAGCTTGCCCAGTTTGAGTTTATAAAAAAACAGAGCGGGGTGCTCCCTATCCTGTTATTTGACGATGTTTTTGATAAACTGGATGAAACACGGGTATCTAAAATTGTACAAATGATAGACGATAAGGTTTTTGGGCAGATATTTATAAGCGACACCCACCCGGAACGTACCGAAGCAATTATCAAAGCCACCCACCAGAGTTACAGGATTTTTAATATGTAACCGGCTTGTTAATTTGATAATTTATTGATTCGGTAATTTGTAATTTGTAATTTGTAATTCATAATTCATAATTATCTTTAAACTATGATAACAACCACTACACTTCAGTTTATTGAAGACCTAAGGAATAACAACAACCGCGACTGGTTTCAGGGCAACCAGGACTGTTATAACGACTACAAAAAAGATTACAGGGATACCGTTGATGAATTTCTTAATGAAATGAAACCGCTGGATGACACCCTGGAGCAGCTTGAATTTAAAGATTGCTCATACCGCATCAACCGCGATATACGTTTTAGTAAAGACAAGACACCTTATAAAACCCACATGGGTATATGGATGTGCGAAGGCAAAAAGAACACCAACCTTGCCGGTTATTATGTGCATATTGAAAACGGCGCTGCCTTTGCGGGCGGTGGCTTATATATGCCCGAAGCTTCTGAACTTAAGAAAGTGCGCCGTGAAATTGATGGTTTTTATGAAGAACTTGAAGCCATACTGGCCGACCCCGAATTTAAAAAGGTTTACGGCAGCCTTGATACTGATGAAGGTATGGTATTAAAATCGGCACCAAAGGATTTTGACAAAACGCACCCTGCCATTGAGTTACTAAAGTTCAAGACATTTTTAGCTACCGCAAAAATTTCACAGAAAGAGCTATTGAGTAAAAACTTCGTGAAGGATACCTCAAAAAAGCTTATTGTTTTAAAACCGCTGATAGAATTTTTAAACCGCGCACTCACTACCGAATAAGCTTAATAGCTTATTTTTGCACCAACAAATCAACTTTGTCCTTTTTATGGAGATCCTTACGCAATACCCGCTAAAAAAACATAACACCTTTGGCATGAATGCTTTTGCTAAGGAGTTTATTTCTGTTACCTCAACAAATGAACTTGCCGAAGTTTTAAGAGAAAATCAGGGTAAAAAGCTGTTTATATTAGGCGGCGGCAGCAATATGCTCCTAACGCAGGACGTAGATGCACTTGTTATTCAGGTTGGGCTTAAAGGTATAGATGCAGTTTGGCAGAATGACGAGAAAGTACACATTAAGGCAATGGCCGGCGAAAACTGGCATGAATTTGTGCAATATTGTATTGAGCATAATTTTGGCGGGATAGAAAACCTGTCGCTTATTCCCGGTAATGTTGGCACCACACCCATACAAAATATTGGCGCCTACGGTACTGAAATTAAAGATGTAATGATTAGCTGCGAGGCTATGGAAATTACAACCGGACAAATAACAACGTTTACTACAAGTGACTGTGAGTTTGGCTACCGCGAAAGCATTTTTAAAGGCAGACTAAAAGATCAATACATTATTACATCGGTTACTTTTGGGCTCACCAAGGCAAACCATGTAATTAACACATCCTACGGCGATATCGCCGCAGAACTTACTAAACAAAATGTTACCCTGCCCCCTACCATTAAGGAGGTTGGCGATGCTATAACAGCCATCCGCCAAAGTAAACTGCCCGACCCCAATGTATTAGGCAACAGTGGTAGTTTCTTTAAAAATCCTATTATTACTACTGAGGAGTTTGAAAAGGCATATCTTCAGCATCCGCAAATGCCGCATTATACTGTAGATGACACGCACATTAAAGTCCCCGCAGGCTGGCTAATAGAGCAGTGCGGCTTTAAAGGCAAGCGTTTTGGCGATGCCGGTGTTCATGAAAAACAGGCATTGGTATTGGTAAATTATGGCAATGCAACCGGTCAGGATTTGCTGGAGCTTTCTAAAAATATTCAGGAAACTGTTTACGAAACATTCGGGATTAAAATTGAAGCCGAGGTTAACGTAATATAGTGGTTAGTTATCTTTTAAATTAAGTTTCTAAAAAACTGTATACCGATTACTAAAGACTGAACAGTTTTAACTAATTTTGCGCAAAAATTAAGAGCCTATATGCTTAACATTATTTTTTACGTTTTTGTTGCTGTTGTAGTTTTGCAAATGGTTTATTATCTGGTAATTTACGGAAAATTTGCCTTTGCCAAACCGCAGGACATCACCACTAAAAAGCTGCCGGTATCGGTAATTGTTTGCGCTAAAAACGATTCTGAGAACGTAAAGCGACTTATACCATTGCTTGCTGCACAAAATTATCCTGATTTTGAGCTGGTACTCATAGACAACGCATCCAGCGACGATACACTTGATGTTTTTGAGGAGTTTGAACAGCAATACCTTAACATACGCCTTGTAAAAGTTGAGAATAACGAAGCTTTTTGGGGCAACAAAAAATATGCGCTTACCCTTGGTATTAAAGCCGCAAAAAAAGAATACTTGTTGTTTATAGATGCTAACTGTGTACCTAATTCACCCGAATGGATAGCCCACATGGCATCGCAGTTTACCATGAGCAAAACCATCATTCTTGGCTATGCAGCTTATGAGAAAAAGAAAAACTCGTTCCTTAATAAGATCATACGGTATGATGGTGTGCTAAATGCCACACAATATTTTGCATGGGCAAAAGCCGGCAGGCCTTTTAATGGTAATGGCCGCAACCTTGCCTATAAAAAGGAAGAGTTCTTTAAAGTAAACGGCTACATCAACCACATGAAAATGCATATGGGCGAAGACTCTTTATTTATTAATGAGGTAGCTACCCCAAAAAATACAGCCATTTGCTATACTCCGGAGAGCTTTACCTATCGCGAGAGTAAAAAATCGTTTAAAGGCTGGATAAAAGAAAAAAGGAAGAAAACCTATACGGCAAGCTTCTTCCGCTCGTTCGACCAGTTACAGATAAAAGCCTTTTACGTATCGCAATTAAGCTTTATTGTATTAGCTATAGTTTTGGCAGCATTACAGTTTAACTGGATGTTCCTCGTGCCTGTAATTGTATTGCGTTATATAATAAGCTGGGTAACCATGGCGCAAAGCGCTAAAAGGCTTCAGGAAAAAGATGCGGTTTACTGGTACCCTGTTATAGAAATTATTCTTATCTTCACACAGCTATATGTAAACTGTACCAATTTGTTCTCAAAGCAAGCGCATTGGAAATAAACTCTCAACTCATACAAAAAAACATTGAAAAGGCAAAAATGGGCGACCAGGTTGCCTTTACTTTTTTATTAGATTTTTTTTGGAATGAGGTTTACGGCTTCATGCTTAAGCGCACCCAAAACGAAACCGACACCGAAGATATTGTTATAGAAACCTTTAGCAAAGCGTTTGACAGGATAGCAACCTATAATCCTGATTATGCCTTTAACACCTGGCTTATAGCTATTGCTAAAAATGTACACATAGACCTGTTGCGTAAAAAACGCTCCTCTTTATTTATAGAAATAACCGATGAAGAAGACAGCCGCGCCTACAACGTAGCCGACAGCTCCCCTTCTGCCGAAGATAACCTTATCAAGGAGCAAAATCTTTCGCGCCTGTTAGAATGCATTAAGCACCTTAAACCACAGTACCAGGAAGTAATACAATTGCGGTATTTTCAGGAGTTGAGTTACCAGGAAATTGCCAATCAGTTGGGTGAACCTTTAAATAACGTAAAGGTTAAACTGCTCAGGGCAAAAAAACTACTGCTTGAAATCATCACTAAAAAGTAATATTAAGGCTTAATTATCACCGATTTTTACTTTTATTGAAGTAAAACACTAAATCTGCTTCAGATTAAATAAAAATCATCTTTATACTTCTGAATTTCAGCTTTTAGAACAATAAATTTTAAAGAAAATTTATTGTTCTTTTCATACTATGCGCGCCTTCTAAATCGTTGTAGTGATATAATCTTAGTACAAACCAAAAATCACCAACAATTATGTCAAAAGTAAGTGTATTCAACCACGCATGGATTGACTTAGTATTCGAAGGTCGTAATCAGGAGTACGGTGCCTATCAATTGCGCCGCCAGGACTCTAAAACAACGCTTATTGCCCTTTTTTCTGGCATAGGGCTTATGGTATGCCTCGTAGCCGTTCCTACAGCTATTAATTATTTTATACCAAAACAGGATGTAGCATCTGTAACACCTAATGATCCCGGGGTTATTGTAACATTAGATGACTTTAAACCTCCTGTAGAAGAACCTGAGCCACCTATGCCGGAAACAGCGCCTGCGGCAGCTGCACCGCCCAGTATTACCCCTACTACAGAGTTGAAACCTATTGTAGCCACCAGTGAGCCTGTAGAATTTACAACTACTACCGAGGAGTTAAACACTGCCCCACCGGCCGCAACCACAACTGCCGGTAATGGCAGCGGTACGGTTAATATTGGCCCGAGCGGCACAGTACCCGGCGGCACTGGTACAAATACTACCGGAACGGTTAGTGGCCCGGAAATAATTGAAAATGTTGTTGATGTAATGCCACAATTTCCCGGAGGCTTAGAACGCTTTTACTCCGAAGTTGGAAAAAGGTTCCGCACGCCTGAGAACGACAGCGAAACAACATTAAAAGTATACGTATCGTTTGTAGTAGAGAAAGACGGCAGCATGACCAACCTTAAAGTACTGCGCGACCCCTGCAACTGTATGGGTAAAGAAGCACTAAGGGTATTAAACTCTATTAAAACCAAATGGGAGCCCGGTAAGAAAAAGGGTGTTACGGTAAGAACAGCCTACAACCTGCCCATTACGGTAAATTTAAAATAGATAACTGCGGCTCCACATGGAGCCGTTTTCGTTTAAATCAGTTTCTGTAATAAATAACAAAAAGTATCTTAATATACCATTTTTGGAAACCATACGTTTTAGCCTTGTATGCAAAATAAACCTTATCTTTGCACTCTAAAGTTTTTACTCTATGGAAACTGTATTAGATACATTAAGGCCTGTTGCTGCTAACGGCCTGCTTACTCAAAAACCAAAATGGCTTAGGGTTAAACTACCTACCGGCCAAAAATATACTGAACTGCGCGGACTTGTAGATAAATACAAGCTTAATACCATATGTACATCGGGCAGCTGCCCAAACATGGGCGAATGCTGGGGCGAGGGTACCGCTACTTTTATGATACTGGGCAACACCTGCACCCGCTCTTGCGGCTTTTGCGGCGTTAAGACCGGAAGGCCGGAAACGGTTGACTGGGATGAGCCGGAAAAAGTGGCGCGCTCTATTAAAATAATGAATATTAAGCATGCCGTTGTTACCAGTGTAGACCGTGACGACCTTAAAGATATGGGCTCAATCATTTGGGCAGAGACCGTTAAGGCAATCCGCAGGATGAACCCTACTACCACACTTGAAACCCTGATACCGGATTTTCAGGGAATAGAACGCCACCTTGACCGTATTGTAGCTGTTGCCCCGGAAGTGGTATCACACAATATGGAAACTGTTAAAAGGCTAACCCGCGAAGTACGCATACAGGCTAAATACGAGCGTAGTTTAGAGGTGCTTAACTACCTTAAACAATCGGGTATTAACCGTACAAAAACCGGACTTATGCTTGGCCTTGGCGAAACCGAAGCCGAAGTATTGCAAACTATGGAAGACCTGCGCAATGTTAAGCTGGATGTGCTTACCATTGGCCAGTATTTACAACCAAGTAAAAAACACCTGCCTGTAAAAGAGTTTATAACTCCGGACCAGTTTAAAAAATACGAGACCATAGGCCTGGAAATGGGCTTTAGGCACGTAGAAAGCGGTGCATTGGTACGTTCATCTTACAAGGCACAAAAGCATATTTTATAATAGCACCCTGCAATGAGGATACCGTTGCTGTACATCCCAAAAACAGGGATTAAAAAGTTTTTATATATTGATAAGCAGTATAACGCATCACGGCTTATATTACCTATAGGCTGTGATTGCCACCCTGCTTATTGCCTTCAAAAACTACACATAAGGCAACATAGTTTTCCGTTCGACTGGCTTAATATTACACCTGTAAAAACCATAAGCTATGTGTTGGAAAACATAAATACCAATTTTATCTTTTTTCTTGAAAATTTAGCACCAAATGATGCAGGCAATATTGTTTCTGCCACCTATCCTTTTGCAGAATTCATTCACGAAAAAGACCTGGACACTAATCCTAAAACACAACAAAAATTTGTCCGTCGTCAAAAGCGCTTTTTAGAAGTTTTGGCAAACGAACCTGTAGATTTACTTTTAAATATACCAGCTTCAGAAATACAGAGTCAACAGGATGTTGATTACTTTCATCAATCGGTAACAGATTTAGCTGCTGCTATTAAAAGCAACGACAGGATTTGCATTTATATTAGGTATGACGAAAATCTGAATGAAAACGCTGTTTTAACCAACACCTTTACAACACAGCTTTTAAAATTACCTAAAGTCACTATTACCCAGTACTGCCGCAGTTTTAGCCATTATGGCATCTGGGGCAACCCCAATAAATATCCGCAGATACTTGCATCGCTTGGGATTAAGCTGCAAAAAAAATTCCCTAAAATATACATCAAATAAAAATGAAGATAAAAATTGCTATAAATGGTTTTGGCCGCATAGGACGGAACCTTTTCAGGCTCCTGCTCAACCACCCTGCTATAGAGGTAGCTGCTATAAATGATATTGCCGATGCCCGCACTATGGCACATCTTATAAAATACGACAGCATACACGGCGTTTTGCCTTATGATGTGTCTCATACTGATGATGCTATCATTATAGATGAAATTTCTTACCCCTATATTTGCAAAAAAGATGTAGCTGATATAAACTGGGCTGCCCATAACATTGATATTGTTGTAGAGTCTACAGGGCGCTTTAAAACGCTTGATGATGCACAGCAGCATATTAACTCAGGCGCTAAAAAGGTTATTTTATCTGCCCCGCCCGAAGACGACCGCATTAAAACCGTTGTTTTAGGGGTTAATGAACATATTTTAGATGGGTCTGAAACTATTATCTCCAATGCCAGCTGTACCACCAACAATGCTGCGCCAATGATGAAGATCATTAACGAGCTGTGCGGTATAGAACAAGCCTATATTACAACGGTGCACTCCTATACTACCGACCAAAGCCTGCACGACCAGCCGCATAAAGACCTGCGCAGGGCACGTGCTGCATCGCAGTCTATTGTGCCTACTACAACTGGTGCTGCAAAAGCGCTAACGCGTATTTTTCCTGAGTTTATTGGCAAAATAGGTGGCGGTGGTATTCGTGTACCCGTGCCCGATGGCTCGCTGACCGATATTACCTGCTACGTTAAACGCGAAGTTAGCATAGAAGAAATTAACGCCGCTTTTAGGGCCGCTGCCGATGGTTATTTAAAAGGCATACTTGCCTATACCGAAGACCCTATTGTGAGCGTAGACGTGATAGGAAACCGCAACTCGTGCCTGTTTGACGCACAGCTAACATCGGTTATAGATAAAATGGTAAAAGTAGTAGGATGGTATGATAACGAGATTGGCTATTCATCAAGAATAATCGACCTGGTTTTGTATATGGAGCGATAGGTTTATTTCGCAAAGTTTCACAAAGAAGGCACAAAGTTCCGCAAAGTTATTTGCTATTTTCACACATAGTTATTGCGAGCGTAGCGAGCTTTCTGCCTTATCTATTACTCGTTTAAATAATGAGACTGCCACGGTCGTACCTCCCTCGCAGTGACAGTACGAGAAGAAGGGAAAATCTACAATATTATTTTCTATGAAGATTCCTCAATTCCGCTGCGCCACATTCGGAAACCTAACGTAGTGGTTCGGCTTAGCCATGAAACAAACGTTATTCCATTTCGACCGTAGGGAGAAATCTCAATTTAATAAAACATTTTTTAAGAGATTCTTCGACTTCGTTGCACTTCGCTCAGAATGACACACCATGCCTATTCAACAGCGTAAGATATGATTGTCTCACTACTGAAAACTGCGACTCCCTACTATCTAATCACTTCTCCTAAAATTATTCCTGCTGCCGGCATTGCCCGGGCGGCTTGCGGGATTTCCCGGCCTTATAACCCTGTCGCTATTTTTAACTTCAGGTTTGGGCAAGCTGGCCTCTTCGGTTTTACTTGAAGGCTCAATTAAGGTATTAAGTTCCTGTATCTCGGCCGGGGTAAGCTCGCGGTAGCGGCCAACCGGAACATCAAGCGAAATATTTATAATACGGGTACGCTTAAGCGCGGTAACATCATATCCTAAATATTCGCACATGCGCCTTATCTGGCGGTTAAGCCCTTGGGTAAGTATTATTTTAAAGATATATTTACTTACCTGCTCTACATGGCATTTTCGGGTAACTGTGTCTAAAATAGGTACGCCATTGCTCATACGCTCAATAAACCTATCGGTTATAGGACGGTTAACAGTAACAATATATTCTTTTTCGTGGTTGTTGCGGGCGCGGAGTATCTTATTTACAATATCACCATCATCGGTCATAAAAATAAGGCCTTCACTGGCTTTATCAAGCCTGCCTATAGGGAAGATGCGCTTAGGGTAATTTATATAGTCAACAATATTATTGTGCACCTCCAAATTAGTGGTGCACTCAATACCCACCGGTTTGTTGAAGGCGAGATAGGTATGCCTGCCTTTTTTTTCGGTTATAAGTTTGCCATCAATACGCACTTCATCGGCAGGGGTAACTTTAGTTCCCATCTCCGGCACTATACCGTTTAGGGTAACTCGACCCTCCTCAATAAGGCGGTCGGCTTCCCTGCGCGAGCAGTAACCCGTTTCAGATATAAATTTATTAAGGCGTTTTAACTCTTCTTCCATATTGCAAAGTTACTTATTTCCCGTCAAACAAAAACGAATAGATCCTGGTGTAAAGTTTATCATCATGCATACTGTGGCCAAGCCCTTTAGTTTGCACAAAATCGGCAGTGGGCCAGGCAGCGGCAATCTTTTTACCCTCTTTAAAGGCTACCGTTTTATCATTAACGTCATGGGCAATTAACCCTTTAATCTTAATTTTAGATGCAAACAAACTACCCGAGAACTCGTCAGTCTTAATCTTAAGATTTTCCAGAAAATGCTTGTTGAGCAACTTAAATACATTGCCATTAAGGCTTAGCAGGCCAATGTAATTATTAAGGATTGAATTAAAATCGCAAGGGGCACCCATAATCACCATTTTTTCGATACTATTATCAGGATAATGCGACTGGTAATATAATGCTGTAGCACCACCAAGTGAATGCCCCACCATGTATTGTGGCTTTTGTTGCCTTACCAGCACATCTATAAATTCTGCATACTGCGGAATATTAAATTCAGTCCCTGATGACAACCCATGTGCAGGGGCATCCAGAGCTATAATAGTGCATCCCGCTTTTTTAAGGTAGGTAATAAACAATTTCCAACGCGATGCGTTACTTTCCCACCCATGTACAAGGAGTACTTTGCAATCGTTTGTACCTTTCCATGTGTAGGTTTGAAAGATAAAATCGTTATGGGTAACCATTTTAGCCTCGGCCTCCCTAAGTACCGATGGCAAACTATCTTTTAAAAGCCTTCCATCCCTGGGCTCGCTAAAAAATTTGTAGGCAAGCCTGGTGGCTTTTTGCGGCGCAAGGTAACTAAGTATGTTAATGTATAGTCCTATAAGTTTGGCAAGGACAAAAGTGAGCAGTCTCTGCATGGCTATTATTAAAAAGCCCCGCGGGTGCGGGGCTTAAAGTATTATATTTTTGCAAATAATTGCTCCATTTTTTCTCTTTCCTCTTCCGCAAGCGAACTGTCTACAAGAATCCTTCCGCTGTGCTCATCGGTAATGATTTTTTTACGGGCAGCAATTTCCATCTGGGTTTGCGGCGGTATTGTAAAGAAAGAACCTGCAGATGCGCCCCTTTCTATAGAAACCACAGCTAGCCCGTTACGAACGCTGGTCCTTATCCTGTTATAAGCAGCAAGAAGCCTTTCCTCTATTTGCGCCTGGTATTCGGCCGATTTTTCTGCAAGAAAGTTTTCTTCTTTCTCCGTTTCCTGCATTATAGCATCAAGCTCAGATTTTTTGTGGCCAAGGTGGTTGCTCTTAGCATCAAGTTTTTCCTGGCTTTGAGCAATAGTATCTTTTTTAAAGTCTATCGAAGCCCTCATTTCTTTAATGTGCTTTTCCGCAAGCTGTATTTCAAGCTCCTGAAATTCAACCTCTTTAGTAAGGGAGTTGAACTCACGGTTATTGCGCACATTTTTTTGCTGTTCAGTATATTTTTTTATGGCAGCTTTATGGTCTTCAATAGCAGCTTTTTTATCTTTAATCTGCTCTTCTATAGACTCAAGGTCGCTTTTTAGTTTATCAAGCCTTGTGCTCAGTCCCGCTACTTCATCTTCAAGGTCTTCAACCTCAAGCGGAAGTTCACCTCTCACGTTCCTGATCTCATCAATTCTTGAATCAATTAACTGTAAATCATAAAGTGCCCTTAATTTGTCCTCAACACTTAGTTCCTTGATATTCGCCATATTTATATGTACTTAACTGGATTTGTATTATCTTCCTGTAAAATGATTGCAAAATTAGGGATTTTTTCCTTATGAAAATCAACTAAATATTTTTTTGTGCTAATGCCCTTATTTTTCAATATGTAACCTTGTTACTTACTCTTACAAATTACAAATAATTAACCGGATTAGTGTTTACCTGAGATAATACAACATTTACACCCTCAACCCTTTCTAAAATATAATCGGCAATATAGTTCATGGTATAGCGTTCGCTTTCAAAATGGCCTATATCTGCTAAAAGCAATTTATTTTCAGCTTCATAAAACTGATGGTATTTAAGGTCGGCTGTTAAGAAAACATCTGCACCGGCAGCAATGGCATTTTTAATTGCAAAGCTACCCGACCCTCCTAATACGGCAACCTTACTCACCATGTTGCCGGTAAAAGCACTATGCCTAATTCCCTGTGCATCCATTTTTTGTTTTACAAATTGCAGGAACTCAGCTTCAGGCATCGGTTTAGCTAACTCTCCCGTCATACCCAACCCGATATGCTGATGGCTATTTTCTAAAGAATAGATTTCATACGCTACCTCTTCATAAATATGATTTGTAAATAGGGCTTTTAATATTTTGGGTTCGAGGTGTTTTTCAAAAGTAACCTCAATTTTAATTTCGGCAGCTTCTACAAATTCACCACGCTTGCCTATTTGAGGGTTGCTAAACTCATTACCACTATAAGTACCAGTACCAAGGCTGTTAAAGCTGCAATTATCATAATTACCAATACTGCCCGCCCCCGCATTAAAGAGTGCGTTACGAAGCTCTAAATGATTATCGGGCGTAGTATAAGTTACCAGCTTACGGATGAAGTTTTGTTTAGGGATCAGTACTTTGGTATTGATAAGGCCCAGTGCATCGCAAAATATTTTATTAACGCCCTGCTTATGGTTATCCAGCGCGGTATGAACTGCATAAATGGCAATATCATTTTTAATCGCTTTTATAACAGCACGCTCAACATAATTTTTACCCGTTATTTTTTTTAGTCCAGAAAATAAAATAGGATGAAAACAAACCACCATATTACAACCTTTAGCAATTGCCTCATCAATAACAGCCCTAAGAGCATCATGGCAAACAAGTACACCAGTAACATCATCATTTGCATTACCTGTAAGCAAGCCTACATTATCAAAATCTTCGGCATAAGCTAATGGTGCCATTTGTTCTAAAACCTCTATTATATCTTTAGCTTTCATAAGTTGCATTTATATCTCAAAAATAACAATAAAAAAACTGCCCCTAAAAGGGGCAGTCAGTATTTTATCAAACTATTACCTATTGGCAAATTAAATCCTTAGTTTGTTCATAAGCGTCAATATATTGTTGATAAGGCATCTCGGTATCCTCGTTTTCTATTACAGCAGTTCCGTTAGGACCTTTACAAATTTTTACACCGGTTCCTGCAGGAGCTCCTGCCGTAGCACACGTAACGCAATTAGTGACAGGGATTGGAGGAGCAACAAACTCGTTACCACAAAAAAGCGAAAAATAATAATCTGCGGCTACATTAGTATTAGCGTTATCAACATACGCAATTCCGTCCTCATCTATACAAACTTCGTAATCCTGATCTATAATATCAGATGGTGGTGCATTTTCCGGTGTATCTTTAATTTCACATATCTGGCACCCTACATAGGTAACAGTTGCAACATCAGTATCGTCATCTCCACAGGCAACCAGCGTGATTCCGGCTAATAGTGCTATAGATAGTATAAGTTTTTTCATTATTGAGGGTTATTTATTTTGCGATACAGCAAAAAAAGAAAAAACGCGGGTCATATCCAAATGTTTGCGTTAAAAGTTTGCAAATATTATACATCAAGATATCGTTAAATAAAAAAACTGCCCCATTAGGGGCAGTTTCTTTAGGAATTAGTCACACATTAAATCTACATATTCATCATATGCAATTCCAGAGTCTGTTCCTTGTACTGTAGCATTTCCATTATCAGCTTTACATACTTGGTAAGTTTGACTTTGACCACCAGCACTAACTGTACAATCTACACAGTTATTTCCTTTGTCATCATCAGATGAACAAGCAACGAATGTCATACCAGCTAATAGAGCTACAGCTAAAATAATTTTTTTCATGTTAAAAGGTGTTAATTAATTTGTGATAGCGCAAATCAATAAAAATTTAATGTGATTTCCTAAAAATTTTGTGTTAAAGTTTAAATTTTTCTTTGTAAAGTGGAGAGTTTATCTACTTATTGATTAAAAGTTGTAAATTAGCGTAATGAAAGTCTTACGATTATTACTACTCCCTATATCCTTAATATACTGGATGGCAACATCTTGCCGTAATTTGTTTTATAATTTCGGTTATTTCAAATCATTTTCGTATTCACTGCCAATTATCGCTATTGGAAACCTAAGTACCGGTGGAACCGGCAAAACGCCACAAACTGAATACCTTATAAGACTCCTTTCCAGTCATTTTAGCCTTGCAACATTAAGCCGTGGGTATAAAAGAAAGTCGAAAGGATTTGTTTTAGCCGACAAAAACGCCAATGCAGACATATTAGGAGATGAACCTTACCAATTTGCATCTAAATTCAGCACTATAAATGTAGCTGTTGATGTTAACCGTAAAAATGGTATTGAGCAACTTATTGCCTTAAAAAATCCGAAAATCATACTACTTGATGATGCTTACCAGCACCGTCGTGTTAAAGCAGGTTTTTATATCCTGCTCACAGCTTATGGTGATCTTTATAGCGACGATTATATATTACCGGCAGGTAATCTTAGAGAAGGCCGTAGTGGCGCAAAACGAGCCAATATAATTGTGGTAACTAAATGCCCGCCTCAATTATCAACTGAAGAACAGCACAAAATAACAAATAAGCTAAAACCTTTACCATCGCAAAAGGTGTTCTTTACAAGCATTGAGTATGATGCAGCGGTATATAACGGCCTAACAAGCTTAGACACATCTGCCATTAAAAACCAGGAAAAAGTACTCGTTGCCGGTATTGCAAAGCCTAAGCCCTTTTTTGACTTTTTAAGCAACCCTAAAGACATTATAAAAAGCTATCCCGATCATCATAATTTTAACGATAGTGAGTTGTTAGAACTAAACGAACTGGCTAAAAACAAAATTATAATTACTACTGAGAAAGATTATATGAGGTTAAAAGGAAAAGTACCGTTAGATAAGTTATTTTACCTTCCTATTAAGAGTAATTTTATAAGTAAAGGAGATGATTTTGACAGTACTATACTTAACTATGTAAATCGCTAATAAACGAGCAGCGTGCAGATTTAGCAAAGCATTTTCGTCCATTACATCAATTAAAAGCATAAAAAAACCCTTTCATTACTGAAAGGGTTTCTTATTTATTTAAGCTTGTCCTGCAGGACCAAAACTCAGTGGAATTTGCGGTTGCTCCGTATCGCTTATCGTGCCGTGGGCAGCTTCAAAACGGTGGATGTTCTCGCCTAACGCTTTTAGCAGGCGCTTAGCATGCTGCGGCGTTAACACAATGCGTGATTTTACCTTAGCCTTGGGTATACCCGGCATAATGGCTACAAAATCAACAACAAACTCAGACGCCGAATGGTTAATGATGGCAAGGTTACTGTACGTACCCTCAGCCGTTTTTTCATCAAGCTCTATGTTTATTTGTCCCGGTTGTTGTTTCTGGTCACTCATTATTAATAGTTATATTCCTCTTTAGGAGTTAACAGCTCATTATATTCTTCTTTAGAACCTACAATAATGTTATCGTAATCCCTCATACCTGTACCTGCAGGTATCCTGTGGCCCACGATTACATTTTCTTTAAGTCCTTCAAGTCCGTCAACTTTACCGGCTACTGCAGCTTCGTTTAGTACCTTAGTAGTTTCCTGGAACGATGCCGCAGAAATGAACGATTTAGTTTGAAGCGATGCCCTTGTAATACCCTGTAGTACCGGAGTTGCCGTTGCAGGAACAACATCTCTTGCAGATACCTGGTTTTTATCATTACGTTTAAGCAGCGAGTTCTCATCCCTTAGCTGGCGTGGCGTAATAAGCTGCCCCGGTTTAAGGTTTTCAGAATCTCCTGCATCTTCAACAACTTTCATTCCGTATAGCTTATCGTTTTCTACGATAAAGTCAGACGTATGTATTAACTGGTCTTCAAGGAAAAGGGTATCTCCCGGATCCTGAACCTGTACTTTACGCATCATCTGGCGGATAACAACTTCAAAGTGCTTATCATTGATCTTAACACCCTGAAGGCGGTATACCTCCTGAATTTCGTTTACAAGGTATTGCTGTACAGCAGATGGGCCTTGTATCCTAAGGATATCTTCTGGTGTAATTGCACCGTCTGATAATGGTAAACCGGCCTTAACGTAGTCATTTTCCTGAACAAGGATCTGGTTAGAAAGTTTAACCAAATATTTCTTGATCTCTCCAAATTTAGATTCGATAACGATCTCACGGTTACCCCTTTTAATCTTACCGAATGATACAACACCGTCGATTTCTGATACTACAGCCGGGTTAGAAGGGTTACGCGCTTCAAGAAGCTCGGTAATCCTTGGTAAACCTCCGGTAATATCGCCGGTTTTAGATGAACGCCTTGGTATCTTAACTAAGATCTTACCAGCTTTAATCTTCTCGCCGTTATCTACAATAAGGTGGGCACCAACCGGTAGATTGTATGAACGGATAAGTTCTCCTTCTTTTCCGTAGATCAATAAGGTTGGGATCAATTTCTTGTTCCTTGCCTCAGAGATTACTTTTTCCTGGAAACCTGTCTGCTCATCTATCTCAACCATAAATGATTGTCCTTGCTCGATGTCCTCATAAGCTACCTTACCGGTAAATTCAGAGATAATAACACCGTTATAAGGGTCCCATTTACAGATGGTCGCTCCTTTTTCCACCACGTCGCCATCTTTAACAAAAATGCTCGAACCGTAAGGGATGTTGTGCGTATTTAATACGATACCTGTGTTAACATCTACAAGCTTAAGCTCTGTAGAACGAGACACAACAATATCGGTCTGGTTACCTTCAGTATCCTCACCTACAACAGTTTTAAGATCTTCAATTTCAAGCCTACCTGCAAAACGGGTAACAATGCTTGATTCTTCAGATATACCACCCGCAACACCACCAACGTGGAATGTACGAAGTGTAAGCTGTGTACCAGGCTCACCAATAGATTGTGCAGCAATTACACCAACAGCCTCACCCCTTTGGGTCATTTTGCCGGTTGCAAGGTTACGACCATAACATTTGGCACATATACCTTTTCTTGCCTCACATGTAAGCGGAGAACGTACTTCTACCCTCTCTATAGGTGCAGCGTTTATAGCTTTAACTTCTGCTTCTTTAATTTGCTCGCCGGCATGTACAAGAATTTCATTATTAAGCGGGTTAATAACATCCTGTAACGCCACACGGCCTAATATTCTTTCACCAAGAGTCTCAACGATCTCTTCGTTCTTTTTAAGTGCACTAACCTCAATACCCCTAAGTGTACCACAATCTACAGAGTTTACAATAACGTCCTGAGAAACGTCGTGCAGCCTCCTTGTAAGGTACCCGGCATCAGCCGTTTTAAGAGCCGTATCCGCAAGACCTTTACGGGCACCGTGAGTAGAGATAAAGTACTCAAGGATCGATAGGCCTTCTTTAAAGTTAGAAAGGATCGGGTTTTCAATAATCTCACCACCACCGGCAGTTGATTTTTTAGGCTTAGCCATCAAACCACGCATACCTGTAAGCTGACGAATCTGTTCCTTAGAACCCCTCGCTCCGGAGTCAAGCATCATGTACACCGAGTTAAAGCCCTGTTGGTCTTCGCGGATGTTTTTCATGGCAAGCTCTGTAAGCAATGCGTTGGTTGATGTCCAAACGTCAATTACCTGGTTGTAACGCTCATTATTGGTAATAAGCCCCATGTTATAGTTAACAGAGATAGCATCTACCTGCTCGTTAGCATCGGCAATAAGCTCCTGCTTTCTTGCAGGGATAATGATATCCCCAAGGCTGAATGACAAACCACCACGGAAGGCGAATTTGTAACCCATATCCTTCATATTATCAAGGAATGCAGCTGTTGTAGGCACATCGGTAACACTTAAAATCTTACCAATAATATCCCTTAGGGATTTCTTAGTAAGTACCTCATTGATGTAACCCGCAGCTTCCGGAACTACTTCGTTAAACAATACCCTACCAGCCGTAGTCTGGATGATCTTGTAAACAAGCTCTCCTGCATCATTAAAGTCTTTAGCACGAATTTTAACACGGGCATTAAGCTCAAGTCGTCCTTCGTTTAGTGCTATGTTAACTTCTTCTGCAGAATAGAAAGTAAGGTCCTGTCCTAAAATTTTAAGCGTATCTGTAGACAAACGTTCTTTGGTCATGTAGTACAGACCAAGTACCATGTCCTGAGAAGGTACCGTAATAGGCGCACCGTTAGCAGGGTTAAGGATATTGTGCGATGCAAGCATTAACAACTGTGCCTCAAGTATAGCCTCAGGCCCTAACGGAAGGTGTACCGCCATCTGGTCACCATCAAAATCCGCATTAAATGCCGTACATACCAATGGGTGAAGCTGGATAGCTTTTCCTTCGATAAGTTTTGGCTGGAATGCCTGTATACCAAGCCTGTGAAGGGTTGGAGCCCTGTTTAATAGTACCGGGTGCCCTTTAATTACGTTTTCAAGGATATCCCAAACTACAGGTTCTTTTTTGTCTATTATTTTCTTAGCCGATTTCACCGTTTTAACGATACCGCGCTCTATAAGCTTACGGATAACAAACGGTTTGTAAAGCTCGGCAGCCATATCTTTTGGCAAACCGCACTCAAACAATTTCATCTCTGGCCCAACAACAATTACCGAACGCGCAGAATAGTCAACACGTTTACCCAATAGGTTTTGACGGAATCGTCCTTGTTTACCTTTTAATGAATCGGATAGTGATTTAAGCGGCCTGTTAGATTCTGTTTTAACAGCAGAAGCTTTCCTTGTGTTATCAAAAAGTGAATCTACAGATTCCTGTAGCATACGCTTTTCGTTACGAAGGATAACTTCAGGAGCTTTAATCTCCATTAACCTTTTTAAACGGTTATTACGGATGATAACCCTCCTGTAAAGGTCGTTTAGATCGGAAGTTGCAAAACGTCCACCATCAAGCGGCACCAATGGCCTAAGTTCCGGCGGGATAACCGGGATAACTTTAAGGATCATCCACTCTGGGCGGTTTTCCCTGTTAAAGTTAGACTCACGGAAAGACTCTACAACCTGTAGCCTTTTAAGAGCCTCAGTTTTACGTTGTTTAGACGTTTCGTTATTGGCACTGTGGCGCAGTTGATAAGACAATTCGTCTAAGTCTATCCTTGCAAGCAGGTCCATAATACACTCTGCACCCATTTTAGCGATAAACTTGTTAGGGTCATTATCGTCAAGATATTGGTTTTCTGCAGGAAGTGTATCTAATATATTAAGATATTCTTCTTCGGTTAAAAAGTCTAACCTTTTAAGGCTTTCGCCATCCGGTCCTTTAGCAATACCGGCTTGTATAACCACATACCTTTCATAGTATATGATCATGTCTAATTTTTTAGACGGAAGGCCAAGTATATAACCAATTTTGTTAGGCAGCGAACGAAAATACCAAATGTGGGCAATAGGCACTACAAGATTGATGTGGCCTACCCTGTCACGTCGAACTTTCTTCTCAGTAACTTCAACACCGCATCGGTCACAAACAATCCCTTTATATCGAATCCTTTTGTATTTACCGCAGGCACATTCAAAATCCTTTACAGGGCCAAAAATACGCTCGCAGAAAAGGCCGTCCCTTTCCGGTTTGTGGGTACGATAGTTAATGGTTTCCGGTTTTAAAACCTCACCCCTTGATTCAGCAAGAATAGATTCCGGCGAAGCCAGGCCTATTGATATCTTGTTAAATCTTTTTACGGTATTTTTATCTTTTAATCTTGTCATGATATGTAATCTACCAATTTATTAAAAAGTATAGAAGGGAACGGCCGCTAAGCCGTTCCCGTGGTAATTTATTCTTCTAATCTGATGTCAAGACCAAGGCCTTTAAGTTCATGCATTAATACATTGAACGATTCTGGCAATCCTGGTTCCGGCATGGTTTCACCCTTAACGATAGCTTCGTAAGTTTTAGCCCTACCAATTACGTCATCCGATTTAACAGTCAGTATCTCCCTTAGTGTACTCGATGCACCGTAGGCCTCAAGTGCCCAAACCTCCATCTCTCCAAAACGCTGGCCACCAAACTGAGCTTTACCTCCAAGAGGCTGTTGCGTGATAAGCGAGTATGGACCGATTGAACGTGCGTGCATCTTATCGTCTACCATGTGGCCCAGTTTAAGCATGTAGATAACACCTACAGTTGCCGGCTGGTGGAAACGCTCTCCGGTACCACCATCGTATAAATACGTATGGCCAAACCTTGGGATTCCTGCCTCATCAGTTAACTCATTAATCTGGTCAAGAGATGCACCGTCAAAAATAGGGGTAGCAAACTTGCGTCCTAAATTCATACCAGCCCATCCAAGAACCGTTTCGTAAATCTGCCCGATGTTCATACGGGATGGTACACCAAGCGGGTTAAGTACGATATCTACAGGAGTACCATCCTCAAGGAACGGCATATCTTCATGGCGAACAATTTTAGCAACAATACCTTTGTTACCGTGGCGTCCTGCCATTTTATCACCTACTTTAAGCTTACGTTTTTTAGCAATGTAAACTTTAGCAAGTTTTAAGATTCCTGACGGAAGTTCGTCTCCAACCGTAATGGTAAACTTCTCTCTTCTTAGAGCACCCTGAAGGTCGTTCAGCTTAATCTTATAGTTGTGGATAAGGTCGTTAACCATTGCATTGGTATCATCGTCCGTAGTCCACTGGCCTTTAGTTAAGTGAGCAAAATCTTCAACGGCATAAAGCATTTTCTGGGTGTATTTCTTACCTTTTGGTAATACTTCCTCACCAAGATCATTCATAACACCCTGAGAAGTTTTTCCGTTAACAATATTAAACAACTTGTCAATTAACTTGTCTTTAAGCTCTACGAACTTAACTTCAAAATCACCTTCAAGTTTGCCTAAATCGTCTTTATCTTTAGTACGTTTACGTTTGTCCTTAACGGCACGTGCAAACAGTTTCTTATCAAGAACCACGCCATGAAGTGATGGAGACGCTTTTAACGAAGCATCCTTGACATCGCCTGCTTTATCACCAAAGATGGCGCGAAGCAGTTTTTCTTCCGGTGTAGGGTCAGATTCTCCTTTAGGAGTAATCTTACCAATAAGGATGTCGCCAGGTTTAACCTCGGCACCAATCCTTATCATACCATTCTCATCAAGATCTTTAGTAGCCTCTTCAGATACGTTAGGAATATCGTTAGTTAACTCTTCGTTACCTAACTTAGTATCCCTTACCTCAAGAGAGTAATCATCAACGTGAATAGATGTAAAGATATCATCACGAACCACTTTTTCTGAGATAACAATTGCATCCTCAAAGTTATAACCTTTCCAGGGCATGAACGCCACTTTAAGGTTACGGCCAAGAGCAAGCTCACCGTTTTGTGTAGCATAACCTTCACAAAGAACCTGGCCTCTTACAACCCTGTCGCCCCTTCTTACAATTGGCTTAAGGTTAATGCTGGTACTCTGGTTAGTTTTCCTAAATTTAATAAGCTGGTATGTTTTCTCATCCGGATCAAAGCTAATGCTCCTCTCACGGTCGGTCCTGTCATATTTAATAGTAATCTGGTTAGCATCTACATACTCTACGGTACCACTACCTTCGGCATTAATAAGTACACGAGAGTCAGAAGCTACCTGGCGCTCCAATCCTGTACCCACAATTGGGGCTTCCGGACGTAAAAGAGGAACCGCCTGGCGCATCATGTTAGATCCCATCAACGCACGGTTAGCATCATCATGTTCCAGGAACGGGATAAGCGAAGCCGATATCGATGCGATCTGGTTAGGTGCAACGTCTGTATAATGTACTACAGAAGGATCTACAACCGGGAAGTCGCCTTCCTCACGCGCAATAACCTTATCTGCAGTAATGTTACCATCGGCATCCATCTGAATGTTTGCCTGGGCAATCATTTTGCCTTCTTCTTCTTCGGCGCTTAAATAAATTGGTTCCGACTCTAAATCTACCCTACCTTCAGTAACCTTACGGTAAGGAGTTTCTATAAAGCCCATTCCGTTTACTTTAGCATAAACGCCAAGAGACGAGATTAGACCAATGTTTGGACCCTCCGGAGTTTCGATAGGACACAAACGACCGTAGTGCGTATAGTGAACATCTCGAACCTCAAAACCTGCTCTTTCACGCGATAAACCACCTGGTCCAAGTGCCGATAGCCTACGCTTGTGCGTAATCTCTGCAAGAGGGTTAGTCTGGTCCATAAACTGAGAAAGCTGGTTGGTACCAAAGAACGAGTTGATTACCGAAGACAATGTCTTAGCGTTGATAAGGTCAATCGGTGTAAACACCTCATTATCCCTAACATTCATACGCTCCCTGATAGTCCTGGCCATACGGGCAAGACCTACACCAAACTGAGCTGATAACTGCTCTCCTACCGTTCTAACACGACGGTTAGAAAGGTGGTCGATATCATCAATCTCTGCTTTAGAGTTTATAAGCTCTATAAGGTATTTTACAATGGTAATAATATCTTCTTTGGTAAGCACCTGCTTTTCCATCGGGATATCAAGACCAAGTTTTTTGTTCATCCTGTAACGGCCTACATCACCTAAGTTGTAACGCTGGTCTGAAAAGAACAATTTATCTATAATGCCACGAGCTGTTTCCTCATCAGGTGGTTCTGCATTACGCAGCTGACGGTAAATGTGCTCTACAGCCTCTTTTTCTGAGTTAGTAGGGTCTTTTTGCAGCGTATTGTGGATAATACCATAATCTGCCTGGTTGTTATCCTCTTTATGAAGCAGTATCGTTTTTACGTTAGAATCAATGATCTCTTCAACATTATCTTTATCAATAATGGTATCCCTGTCTAATATAATCTCGTTACGCTCAATAGATACAACCTCGCCAGTATCTTCATCCACAAAATCCTCATGCCATGTGTTTAGCACACGTGCAGCAAGCCTTCTGCCAATATATTTTTTAAGTCCTGTTTTAGAAACTTTAATTTCTTCGGCAAGGTCAAAAATCTCAAGGATATCTTTATCTCTTTCAAAACCAATGGCACGGAAAAGCGTTGTAACAGGTAGTTTTTTCTTCCTGTCAATATAAGCATACATAACACTGTTAATGTCTGTAGCAAACTCAATCCACGAACCTTTAAAAGGAATTACCCTTGCAGAGTATAGTTTAGTTCCGTTTGCGTGGAACGACTGGCCAAAGAATACACCGGGAGACCTGTGAAGCTGTGATACAACTACACGCTCTGCACCGTTGATAACAAAAGTACCACTTGGTGTCATGTATGGGATAGTACCCAGGTAAACATCCTGTACAATTGTCTCAAAATCTTCATGTTCAGGATCAGTACAGTACAGCTTTAAACGCGCTTTAAGCGGCACGCTGTACGTAAGGCCCCTGTCTATACACTCTTCAATTGTATAACGTGGCGGATCAACAAAGTAATCAAGGAACTCCAATACAAACTGATTTCTGGTATCAGTAATCGGAAAGTTTTCCATGAAGGTGTTATAAAGACCTTCGTTGCCTCTTTCATCCGATTTGGTTTCAAGCTGGAAAAAATCCCTGAAGGACTTTACCTGTATATCCAGAAAATCCGGATAGCTTGGGATGTTTTTTGTTGAGGCAAAATTTAATCTTTCAGTCTGATTTGTTATCATCAATGGACAAAATTTTGATTAAAAAAAGTAATATAGAAACGTATAAAACGTATAAAATGTTATTATACGAAAAATGGTTTAGGCCTTTGAGAGTTCTTCTCAAGGCCTAAACCTGGGTTTTAAAACCTATGTTAGCTTATTTAAGCTCAACAACAGCTCCGGCTTCTTCTAATGATTTTTTAAGACCTTCAGCCTCATCTTTAGAGATACCTTCTTTTACGTTTGCAGGAGCACCGTCTACAAGATCTTTAGCTTCTTTAAGACCTAAGCCTGTAAGTTCTTTTACTGCTTTAACAACAGCAAGTTTAGAAGCACCAGCATCTTTAAGTACTACTGTAAATTCTGTTTGCTCTTCAGCAACCGGTGCATCACCACCAGCAGCAGGACCAGCAACTACTGCAGCAGCAGCAGGCTCGATTCCGTACTCATCTTTAAGTATTGTAGCAAGTTCGTTAACTTCTTTAACTGTAAGGTTAACTAATTGTTCTGCGAATTGTTTCAAATCTGCCATTTTTTCTATCGTTTTAAATAGTTTGTAATATATAATTCATTAAGTGCGTTCGTCGCGTATTACCTGGATTATTTCTCAGATAATGTTTTAAGGATACCTGCAATTTTGCCACCACCCGATTTAAGGGCAGAAACAACATTTTTAGCAGGAGACTGAAGTAGGCCAATGATTTCGCCAATAACTTCATCCTTAGATTTAAGAGATACAAGAGCATCAAGCTGGTTGTCGCCAATAAATACTGCTTCAAAAATGTAAGCACCTTTTAATACAGGCTTATCAGATTTTTTACGGAATTCTTTGATGATCTTAGCAGGAGCGTTACCGTTCTCTGATATCATTATAGAAGTGTTTCCTTTAAGTATGGTAGGTAAATCACCATAGTTATTGTCAGAACTTTCCATAGCTTTTTCAAGCAATGTGTTCTTAACCACTTCAAGTTTTATACCTGCTTTAAAGCAAGCCCTTCTTAAGTCTGAAGTAACTGTTGCGTTAAGACCGCTAATATCTGCCACATAGACAACATTAGAACCGGTTAATTGCGCAGTTAAATCTTCAATAACTTTTGATTTTTCTTCTTTGGTCATAATAAAAACTTTTTAACTACCAATTATACCGCCTTAGGATCTAGGGCAATAGCAGGGCTCATAGTACTAGAGATATGAATACTCTTAATATATGTACCTTTAGCTGCAGTTGGTTTTAATTTGATTAATGTCTGAATAATTTCGTGAGCATTCTCAGTTATCTTGTCAGCCTCAAAAGAGATCCTTCCAATACCTGCATGAACGATACCGGTTTTATCAACTTTAAAGTCAATTTTACCAGCTTTAACCTCAGTAACAGCTTTAGCCACATCCATAGTAACTGTACCTGTTTTAGGGTTTGGCATTAAACCACGAGGACCTAATATCCTACCTAAAGGTCCTAATTTACCCATAACTGCAGGCATTGTGATGATAACATCAACATCTGTCCAACCGTCTTTAATTTTTTGAAGGTAGTCATCTAAACCTACAAAGTCTGCACCGGCAGCTGTAGCTTCAGCTTCTTTATCAGGAGTTACAAGGGCAAGAACCCTTACATCTTTACCTGTACCGTGAGGAAGTGTTACTACACCCCTTACCATTTGGTTTGCTTTTCTTGGATCTACACCCAGACGCACTGAGATATCAACCGATTCGTCAAATTTTGCAGATGCAACTGTTTTGATCAATGCAGATGCATCTTTCAAAGAGTACAGTTTGTTCTTCTCAATTTTAGAAGCAGCCTCTTTTTGTTTTTTTGTCAATTTTGCCATTTCTTTGTCTTTTTACGATTAAAAAGGAGCAGCTCCTGATACGGTTATACCCATAGACCTTGCTGTTCCTGCAATCATGCTCATTGCTTTCTCTATAGTGAAAGCATTAAGGTCAACGATTTTGTCTTCAGCAATAGCCCTGATCTGATCCCAGGTAACGCTAGCTACTTTCTTACGATTTGGTTCTCCTGAACCCGACTTTAGTTTGGCAGCATCCAATAACTGAATAGCAGCCGGTGGCGTTTTAACAACAAACTCGAAAGATTTGTCTTTATACACAGTAATTTGTACTGGTAATACTTTACCGGGTTTATCCTGGGTTCTTGCATTAAATTGCTTACAGAATTCCATGATATTAACACCAGCAGCCCCCAAAGCAGGTCCAACCGGTGGCGACGGATTCGCAGCACCTCCCTTAACTTGTAGTTTAACTACTTTACTAATTTCTTTAGCCATTTCTTTAAAAGATTTAGCACATCTTCATTGGAAGCGAATGATGTGGTTTTATAATAAGTGTAACAAAATTATACTTTTTCTACCTGCATAAAGCTTAATTCCAGCGGGGTCTTTCTTCCAAAGATCTTCACCATAACTTCAAGCTTACGCTTTTCTTCATTTACTTTCTCTACAGTACCGTTAAAGCCGTTAAAAGGCCCGTCTGTAACTTTTATCGTTTCGCCAATTGTAAATGGTATAGAAACGTTATCAGTTTTTACCGAAAGCTCATCTACTTTGCCCAGCATCCTGTTCACTTCAGAAAGCCTTAAAGGCACGGCGTCTCCACCTTTAGTTTCACCAAGAAAACCAATAACACCTGTTATAGATTTAATTATGTGAGGTATTTCGCCGGTTAGGTTAGCTTCTACCATTACATAGCCCGGAAAGTAAACCCTGTCTTTACTGATTTTTTTACCATCACGCACCTGTACAACTTTTTCAGTTGGCACCAGTACCTGAGAGATATAATCACTCATACCCAGCCTGCTTATTTCTGTTTCGATGTAGTTTTTAACTTTATTTTCCTGACCGCTTACCGCTCTAACCACATACCACTTTTTGACACTGTTATCAGTCATTGCAATAAAATTAATTTTTTAAGAAACTGTACACTTTTGCAACAAGAACTTCAAAGCCCTTGTCTACACCAAAGGTTATCAACGCAAATATTACCGAAAAAACAGCTACAATTATGGTTAAGCGTTGCACTTCTGCCCACTCCGGCCATGTTACATTGTCTTTCAGCTCTGTAAACGCATCTGATATATAGTTGGTAATCTTTGCCATTGTCTTTGCTTTTTTGCACGGGTGGAGGGATTCGAACCCCCATCAACGGTTTTGGAGACCGCTATTCTACCCTTGAACTACACCCGTTTGTTAATAAAAGCCAGCCGGTACACTAAAGCACCGTGCTGGCTCTATATAATTTAAATACTATAGGATCTCAGTAACCTGACCTGCACCTACTGTACGACCACCTTCACGGATAGCGAAACGTAGACCTACGCTTAGAGCGATTGGACTAAGTAGCGTTACCTCAATAGTAAGGTTATCGCCCGGCATAACCATCTCTACACCTGCTGGAAGAGTGATAGTACCAGTTACATCCGTTGTACGAACGTAAAACTGAGGACGGTAGTTATTGTGGAATGGAGTGTGACGTCCACCTTCTTCTTTTTTAAGGATATAAACCTCTGCATTGAAGTGAGCGTGTGGTTTAACAGATCCCGGTTTAACGATTACCATACCCCTTTTGATATCAGCTTTATCGATACCACGAAGTAATAGACCTACGTTATCTCCAGCTTCACCACGGTCAAGGATTTTACGGAACATTTCAACACCTGTAATAGTAGATGTAAGTTTTTCAGCACCCATACCAATGATTTCAACTGCGTCACCTGTGTTAGCAATACCAGTTTCGATACGACCTGTAGCAACAGTACCACGACCAGTGATAGTGAATACGTCTTCAACAGGCATAAGGAATGGTTTCTCAACGTCACGTACCGGCATCTCGATCCAGCTATCAACAGCAGCCATAAGAGCTAAAACTGTATCAACCCACTGAGGCTCACCGTTAAGTGCACCAAGAGCAGAACCTTGAATAACTGGTCCGTTATCTCCATCATACTGATAGAAAGATAGTAGGTCACGGATTTCCATTTCAACCAGCTCTAAAAGCTCAGCATCATCAACCATATCTACTTTATTCATGAAAACAACCATTCTTGGAACACCAACCTGGCGACCTAGAAGGATGTGCTCACGAGTTTGTGGCATAGGACCATCTGTTGCAGCAACTACAAGGATAGCACCGTCCATCTGAGCAGCACCAGTAACCATGTTCTTAACGTAATCCGCGTGACCTGGACAGTCAACGTGAGCGTAGTGACGGTTAGCAGTAGCATACTCTACGTGAGAAGTATTAATAGTAATACCCCTTTCTTTTTCTTCAGGAGCGTTATCAATTTGGTCAAATGATTTAGCTTCAGAATAACCTGCATCAGATAATACTTTAGTTATCGCTGCAGTTAATGTTGTTTTACCGTGGTCAACGTGCCCAATTGTACCTATGTTAAGGTGTGGCTTCGACCTATCAAAAGTTTCCTTTGCCATGATTTAATAATTTAATCTTAGTTTATAATTAGTGTTCAAATTCTTCTAAACTTTGAGCCAATGACGGGAATTGAACCCGTGACCTCTTCCTTACCAAGGAAGCACTCTACCCCTGAGCTACACCGGCTGGTTCCACAAACTCAATTAGCCTGCTGTTTTGTGGGGAGAGAAGGATTCGAACCTTCGAAGGTTTCCCAACGGATTTACAGTCCGTCCTCGTTGGCCGCTTGAGTATCTCCCCTAACCTTTACTTTTTCAGATGCTTATCAAAAAACAATTTTGAGCCGATAGAGGGACTCGAACCCACGACCTGCTGATTACAAATCAGCTGCTCTAGCCAGCTGAGCTACACCGGCATCTTCAATAAAAAAGTCCGCTATTTCTAACGGACTGCAAATGTATATAATTTATTTTTTAATCAAAACATTTTCCTAAAAAAATTTTAAATTAAGAATGCGCCCTGATTTTTTGTTTTCTTTTCATTAGCAAGCGCTCCATAGAATCTGCCGCGAGCTCTACCGCCTCTTCAAATGTTTTACATTGTTTTTTTACTATAAATTCATCCCCCGGGACGATTAGCTTAATTTCAGCGATCTTATTCTGTTTCTCACTCGTATTATCCAGTTTAAAGTACACATCAGAGTTTACAACCTTGTCATAATACTTTTCAAGCCTATCCAATCTTTCCTGAACATAGCCAACCAATTTCCTGTCAACATTAAAGTTAACTGCATGAACATTTACTTTCATAATAAAAACGTTTTATGGTTTAACATTTAGGATTTACCCTGGTTACGCGGGTGCGCATCCTTATACACCTTTTTTAGTTCGGCAAGACTGCTGTGGGTATATATTTGTGTAGATGATAAACTCGCGTGACCCAGTAACTCCTTTACTGAATTTAAATCGGCCCCGTTGTTTAATAAGTGTGTTGCAAAAGTGTGCCGCAAAACGTGTGGGCTCTTTTTTACCTTACCGGAGACAATACTAAAGTAACTATTTATTAACCTGTACACAAAAGATTCGCTTATTTTTTTGCCCTGCAAACTCACAATTAACATATCGGTGTTTGCAACCGCACCAAGCTCCCGTTTTTTATCAAGATACTTATCAACAAGCACCGCAGTGCAATCCAGCACCGGCAATATACGCTCTTTGTTGCGCTTACCCAACACCTTTAGGGTTTTACCTGCCCTGTCGTAACTTGCCAGGGTTAAACCAATAAGTTCTGCACGACGCATACCGGTAGTGTACAGCAACTCAATAATAAGGCGGTTACGGATACCCTCAAAATCATCAGGATAGTCATTAAAATCGATAACATCCAGCAATTCTTTTTCCGAGAACGGCACCTGCACCTTTTTCTCAGTTTTAAGTGACTTGTGTTTTTGCAGCGGGTTGATCTCTATTTGCTTAGACTTAAGCAAAAATTTGTAGAATGATTTTAGAGAAGACATTTTTCGGTTAACCGATGTATTGGCTATACCAGCCTCTACAAGCGCTACGATCCAGCTGCGTACCTGGCTGTAATTAACCTCTTCCAGCGTAGCGCCATCGTCGTGCTGCTGTATAAAGACCTCAAATGCAGTTACATCATCTAAATAAGCACGCAGGGTTAACAGGGAATAATTTTTTTCCTTGTGAAGGTAATCGCGGTATGCCTCTTTGCTATTTGCCATAAAAAAACCGTTAACAGCAAAGATAAACTTTTGCTGCTAACGGTAATATTTTAAAAACCTAAGAAATTAATTAGTTCTCTACAGAGTCCCTTAATCCTTGTATGTAGGCTGCTTTTTGTACTTGAGCTCTTCTTTTAACAGATGGCTTCGTGAAAGCCGTACGGCTCCTAAGCTGACGCACAGTTCCGGTTTTGTCGAATTTACGTTTGTAACGCTTAAGCGCCCTATCGATATTTTCTCCGTCTTTAATTGGTATAATCAACATAAGTATAACACCTCCTCTCGTTAAGGGTGCAAACTTATAACTATTTTTTATACCCACCAAAATTATTATACAATTTTATTTTGGCGACCAAATGGTGTACCCGTGTGGCGGTGCCTGTACTTTTACCCAGGTATCACCCTGCGTTACAGGCTCCCAAGTAGAGCTGCCGGTATAATCTTTAATAGTGGTGCTTGCCCAGTTGGTATCTACCCAGCGCTCCTGCCACGAGTTACTGTTATTAATATATACAATTATACCCGGAGCACCGTTGCGGCGTGCTACATACTCATCATTATCTGCAAATAAATATGTAGTGTTGCCAAAGGCTTTGTTATTGTGTATCCAGATAAGGTTGTTGAGCTTATTCTTGTCCAGCCACTCTTCATAATCCCTGTAAAAGATACACGGGTAGCCCTCGTGAGTTAAAATATAGGCATAGGCCAGTATTTTATTAGTGTAAATCTCATCGGTATCATGGTTTGCCACAAAAGTTACAGCACGGTAAGCGTTGCGTTTAAGCAGCATATCGCCGTTAAGCTGGGTAAGGTCGTTATTGGCAAGGGCATCGCGCATTTTATAGTAGCAGGCAAAATCGAACGCGCTAGCCTCGGCACTATTGGCCCAGGTTTCTAGCGTGGCGGCATTACCGTCCCAATATTCGCCCACTGTAAAGCCGCCTACGGCATTTTTAAAATTTTTAACCACCCAGGGTTCAAAACCTTTTACCATATCAAAGCGCCAGCCATCAAAGCCCATAGTGTTCTTGTAGTACTTAGCTATTGAGTTACTGTTGTTGTATAGCCAGTCCTGCACCCAGGTTTTATCATGGCACAAATCCGGGAAACCGCCAAAGGTTCCCGCATCAGATGCATGTACATTATTGGGATGGAAATCGTTATACGAACGTGCAAACAGCCCAGATGCCGGCTGAAAGTTAGTGTAGGTGTTGCTGCCCGTGTAGGGGTTAGCCTGCGATGCACCGCCGCTGCAATGGTTTACTACAATATCGGCAATTACACTCAGGTCGTTATTGTGCGCTGTTGTAATGAGCGACTGTATTTCGGCAAGCGAACCAAAACGCGTCTCGGTGCTGCCCATTTGATTGTAATTTCCAAAATCAAAATAATCAAACGGGTCATAACCCATAGAGTAGCCCCCACTCTGCCCTTTAGTTGCCGGTGGCAGCCATATAGCATCGATACCCGCGCTTGCCCACGACGGTACTTTGCCCGATATTGTATTCCACCAGGTACCGCTACCGGGAACATCCCAGTAAAAGGCCTGCATCATAACCTTTGTACCTGCCGAGCGTGCCGCATGCATAGGGTTATTAAAATTAGTAGTGTCAGCAACACTTTGAGGATTTTCAGCAGCCTGAGGCGCCACCTCCATCTCGTTTGCGCAGCCCCACAGCAAAAATGCAGCAGCTGCCATTGTAAATATGTATTTCATAAATAAAAGGGATTGGTTTCTACCTAATTTATAAAAAAACATATTCAAAATTACCGATTCGATAATCACAACACCACTACAACGTTATAGTGTTGATAAGTAAAACAAAAAAGGCCTCCTGCCTAAGCAGAAAGCCCCAAAGTTGAGTTAGTTAAGATTTAAATATTAGTCTTTAAGCAAGTTACGCGAAATTACAAGCTTCTGAATCTCGGTTGTACCCTCGCCAATAGTACATAATTTTGCATCCCTGTAAAATTTCTCTACAGGATAATCTTTAGTATAGCCGTAGCCACCATGAATTTGCACGGCTTCGTTAGCCACTTTTACACATACTTCAGATGAGTACATTTTGCCCATTGCACCTGCCAGTGTAACGGGTTTATGGTTGTTTTTAAGAAACGCCGCTTTGTGCAGTAAAAGCTCTGATGCTTCAATCTCAGTAGCCATATCGGCAAGTTTAAAGGCAATACCCTGAAAACTGCTTATTGGCTGGCCAAACTGGTGGCGTTCTTTAGAGTATTTAAGGGCCGCTTCATAAGCGCCTTTAGCAATACCCAACGACAATGCGCCGATAGATATACGCCCGCCATCCAGAACTTTCATTGCCTGTATAAAGCCCTCGCCTACTTCGCCCAGCCTGTTGGCATCGGGTATGCGGCAATTATCAAATACAAGCTCGGCAGTTTCGCTGGCGCGCATGCCTAATTTATTTTCTTTCTTGCCGCTGCTAAAGCCCGGCATTCCTTTTTCAAATACAAAAGCGGTCATACCGCGGGAGTCGCCTTTATCGCCGGTGCGCACAATTACTACGGCAATGTCGCCCGATTTGGCATGTGTAATAAAGTTCTTGGCTCCGTTAACAACCCAATGGTCGCCATCTTTAACGGCAGTGGTGTTCATACCGCCTGCATCGCTACCGGTGTTATGCTCTGTAAGGCCCCACGCACCAATATGTTCGGCCGTGGCAAGCTTAGGCAGCCATTTCTTTTTTTGTTCTTCGTTACCGAAGGTTAAAATGTGATTGGTACAAAGCGAATTGTGTGCCGCTACCGATAACCCAATTGAAGGATCTACTTTAGATATCTCCTCAATAACGGTAATGTATTCGTGGTAGCCAAGGCCGGAGCCACCATATTCTTCCGGAACGAGTACACCCATATAGCCCATCTCGCCAAGTTGTTTAAATAAATCTACCGGAAAATGCTGGCTCTCGTCCCACTCCATAATGTTAGGACGGATATTCTTTTCTGCAAACTCCCTGATCGATTCGGCGATCATGTTTTGCGTTTCATTATAATCAAAGTTCATTTTAACTGCTTAATTTTTAGAATTCCAAATATAAGCGAATTATTTTTGACTTATAATTAAAAATATCATTAATTTTTGACAATTCGTCAAAATTAACGATTTTACCCGTCATACTGCGTTGTGTAATGATGGCTTTTGCAATATCGCGATTAAAGTAAGGAAATCGCGTTAATTGCTGTAATGACGCGGTGTTTACATTAATTGTAGTAACCCGTGGGTTAGCATTAACCAAAAAAATTTTCTTTAATCCGGCAATAGCTTCAGGCGAAAAATCTTTAAAGTCTTCCATCTGATCCATGCTTACAAAAGCACCAAGATCGGCACGGCGGCGCAGTATCTTTTTAGCAAAAGCGGGCCCTATGCCATATACGGCAACAAGGTCTTCCTCTACCGCAGTGTTGATATCCAAAGCCGGTTTAACGGCTTCTTTTTTATCAGGATAGGTATTGGTTTGCTTTTCAGCAGAAGCATATTGTTGGTCCGGCTGCTTTTTATTAACCCAGCCGGGAAATTTAAAATATGGGGATATTTTATTCAGCACGCTATCATGCACTCCCGTTACTTTTTGAAAATCGGCAGCTGTGTTAATGAATTTTCCGCTTTTATGAAAGGCATGCAAACGGTCTATCTGCGCCACGGTCATACCCAGCATATAACCTCTATAATCGGATATGTAATTGGGATTAAACGGGTAAAGCTTGTATTCTTTACTGCCCTGTTTTGCTTTTAGCGCATCAATTTCAGTTTGATGGGCAAGCCATTCTTTTTCAGCCTGAGATTGTTGTGCTTCCGATGAAAGATCATACCGGGATGTCACAAAGTAAAACACCTGCACCATTATGATAACCAGGCACAATGCCATAATGCCTTTTCGCTGGCTTTTTGTAAAGCGGTAAAAAAATTGTGATAGGGGCATTTAGGAAGATGCTTAGATTTTTAGATTGTTGGATTGTCAGATATCACTATAGATCAAAAACCGAACTACGTTTGGTGTATATCATGTCTTTTAGCTTTAGCCAGAAGGCCAGCGTTAGGTATACCCCAAACCATAACCCTGCGGTTACAAAGGTTATGTATATAAAAAACAGGCGCACGTTAGTGGCACGCATGCCCAGCTTATCGGCAAAGCGTGAGGCTACTTCAAAGCCGTGCTTTTCAAAAAAGTGCCTTATGTTGGTTATCAGGGACATCTATGTAGTTTCAGGTTTAAAGTTTCAGGTTTAAAGTTCTCACTCAGTCCCTAAATACAAAGTTAGCAATTATCTTTTTAAAAGCTCTAAGCCTAAGGCGCATTGCATACATCGTTTATGATTGCAGTACTCATTTTTAAGCTGAAGGAGCGACTGTGTATCATAAGCCGACTGCGGTGCTATCTTAAAACTACGGAACTTATCTATAATGGCGTTCTTTTCCGGGGCTGCCTGGCGCATAAAGTTAATCAGCTCCTCGGTATTGTCTTTACCCATGCTTTTGGCATAGGCAAATTTAAACGGGATGATCGTGTTGATGACCAACAGGTCTATAAACGATGTTGAAAGGCCCTTACGTTTTTTTGGACTTTCCTTATCAAAACGGTAATGGGTATTCCAATACGGCGCTGCCGAAATATTAAACAGCGCATACAACTCGGCAAAAGTGGTCGCAACGATCAATTTCGAAAACAAATTGTGAAATATATGGTACAATTGCCCCAGTTGCGACAGCCTAATTGTAGGAAAATTATCCGGGCGATGTTTAAAATATTCTACACTATCTATATGCACCGGCTCCAACCTATGTTTATATGTAATGTATTGATAACGTGCCTGTAGGTCTTTAGCATACACATCTTCAAACTCCCCGTTTAAAATCCCTGCCCTGCCCATAAGCAAAGCTTCGATATTCTCAGGCTCAAAACTTTCTTTACGTACAATACTAAATGGCAATGATTTAGCTACATTGAAAAACACTTCACCATTGGTATTGAGTCCAAAGTTCTTTGCTAAAAAGCAAAATAGTACCGCTTCCCAGTCGCCATTTGTCTCTTTTGCCAGTTGCAAGATGGGTTGGGCCTTACGCTCCAGGCGCTCAAAGAACAGGCGTTCCTTCCAGTTCTCTATCACAAAACTGTTCATGTGCTCCAGTTCTTTCTCGCAGTAAATCCATGTCTTAGCCACAGCAAGGGTATTGTAGTTTTCAAGCACCTTAGGGTCAACGTAGTGCTTAAGCTCTAAAACGGGTATTTCTGAATTGTCTTTACGCATCACCTCAATGTCATGTTCCCAAACCACATGCAGTATCACGCTATCATAATTACTGTCGCGCTCATGGTTGTGCAGGTACCAGTCAGACGATTTTATGTGGATCTCTACATTGCCCGCCCACTTTTGGCCGCCTATAATAATCTGGGCGTTAAAGAAGTCCGGGCCTGCCAGTTGAAGGTATTGCCCCGCATTAACGATTTGCACATCATCGCCCTGCACAGTGGTTAAACCCTGCACGTTGAACTTTTTAAACTGCCAGATGTAGTGAAGAAAATCCTCTTTCATAGCCTTATATAGCGGTGGACTAATGTACATAAATTTCAGATAATTCTAAACTCCTTATATTTGCTGCATGAAAACATTTATTGCCTTACTGCTTGCCCTGCCTTTATTATGTTTTGCCCAAAAACAGCCCAAAGCTATAAAAGTAACCTACCAAAAATCGTATTTAGGCAGAGTTACTGATGCTGATAATCCTGTGGTTATTTTCTCCGACATTAACAAAACAATGATAACCAGCACTGCTATTTTAGCAAAGAAGGCTATCTTGCCTGCCGAACAAACTGTTGTAAGCCATAGTGATGAATCGTATATTCAGTTAGCAGAATTGGGTACAGGCAAATTTATAAGCACTAAGGACAGCACCTCAATAAAAAAGCAGCAGCTTGAATTATTGCCCGATACCAAAACAATTTTGGGCTATACATGCCATAAGGCGAAAACTGTAATAAATTCCAATACTATTGAAATTTGGTACACAAACGATTTAGGCATTAAAGGCGCACCCAGCGTTTTAGGCATAGGATTAGGACTTGTATTAGAGACCGTTCGCAACAATAACTTTGTTGTAACCGCCACTAAGGTTGAAAAACTTAAAGATGGCAAAACGCATTATACCATACCATCCGGCATAAAAATTACCGATGCTCTTAGCTACCGCGACCAGCTTTGGAAATCGCGTTTTACAACCATTAGCGTTTTTAAAGATGAAGTGATTAACTTTTCGGGCGAATCAGCATCCAACGACAGTGTAGTTCGGTTTGCTAACGGAACCGTTATCCTTAGAAAAATAAATTTCCCCGAAATTAAACCCGGCAACCAGGTTTTTGTAGACCTCACCGAGCAATCTAACGGCGATGCTTACGATCGTACGGGTTCAGTATTCATCATTCCCCAAGGTGAGAAACAATCCTTTTTAGACGGACTTAAAAACGGCGTAAATAAACTACCGCTTTATGATAACGGTAATGGCAAAAAATACCAGGGCATTGCAAAAGTTACGGGTTACATGCCTCTTTTAGAACTCATGCGTTTCTTTACCCCGTTTGGCGTTAAGCAATACAATTACCTACAATTAAAAGACAAAACATGGCAGGAGGCAGTGCCGTACCGCCAGGATATATCAGAGCTTGCACCGTCATTCAGTAATAAAGAAGTTTGGGTGGGTGTGTTTATAGGCAATTATGATAAAGGCGGCCATAAGATCAGCATGAACCTAACCATCCATAAAGACGAGGTTCAGTACAATAAAGACACTACCGTGCTACCGCTATTTAACACGGTTAATGTTATGGAGATGGCCGGACAGGAATACGGCATGCTATTTAGTTCGCCTAAAGGTTTGGAGGTACATTTTACGTTGCAGAAAGACCTTAAAAATGCCCGCTTACGTTATATTACTACCGGCCACGGTGGCTGGGAAAACGGCGATGAATACCTACCCAAAAAGAACACGATTACACTCGATGGTAAAACGGCTTTTGCATTTGTACCCTGGAGGCAGGACTGTGGCACCTACCGGCTTTATAATCCGGCATCGGGTAACTTTGAGAATGGATTGTCGTCATCCGATTACAGCCGAAGCAACTGGTGTCCAGGCACGGTTACCAATCCGGAATATATAGACTTAGGCGATTTAAAAGCCGGAGGGCACATCATAACCATTACCATACCTATGGGTGCACCCGAAGGCACTAACTTTAGCGCATGGAATATATCCGGGGTTTTATTGGGGAGGGAGTAACTGTTGTTATTCCCAATCTTCGGGAGAGCGGCTTGTATGAAATACGGATAGTATATGAATGGTACTGTTGTCTAATATATAATGAATACCGAACTCAAATTTCTTAAGAAATTTTACTCTGACATCTTTATATCTGACTTGAAAGTTCTCAGGATTTTTTTGAACTAATGTTATTGTTGCATCTAAATCTCTTAAAAATTCTATTTCGAGTCCAAGCTTTTTTTGCTTAAACCATTCAGCAGATTGTTCAATCTCAATTAATGCTCTCTTTCTAATTTTTATAGAATACCCCATTAAGAACCAAACTTATCAAATAGTGTTTTTTTTACGCTATTCCAATCAGTATATTCAGCCGTACCGTTTTGATGTTCTTCTAAATAAACATCAAGCCTATCTTTTTGCCATTGAGGCAAATCATCGTTTTTTTCAAGGCGAATAAAATCAAGTGTTTGTATAAAATTTAAAAAAGCCTTAGCCTTTTCATTATTTTCATCAAGCGAAAGTACAATTTTCATAATCTGACTTTTTAGCTAATTTACGAAATATAATATCTAAAATAAACTTTTACACTTTAAGCTTTACCTGTCCATCATGCAGTAAATACAACTTAGCGCAGGCGCGGGCATCTGAAAGTGCTTCGTGGTGGTTTAGCTCAATGTCGTGGCGGTCGCAGCACGCACGCAGATTTGCCGGCTTATATCCTTTGGCGCGGTATATTTTTACGGTACATTCCCACTTATCGGCAATTTCCAGTTCATCATAATAGAGTCCGTAATATCGCATGGTCTTAGCAAGTACGCCACGGTCAAAAGCTTCGTTATGGGCAACTATTTTCCTGCCGAAAAGGCGCTTATGAATTTCAGGGAACAGTGTATCAAAAGTAGGCACCCGTAACGTATCGGCAGGCTTAATACCGTGCACCATAATATTACGATACCAATATTCATTCTCGGGCGGTTGAATAAGCGTGTGGTATTCTTCGGTAATTATCCCGTCTTCAACGGTAATAATTCCAACAGCGCAGGCGCTGTGGCTGTATCCTGTGGCAGTTTCAAAATCTATGGCAGTAAACGTCATCAATCAATTGCATTAAGTTTCAAATATATAAAGAAATTAGCAAACCACCATAAATAACAAACCCTGCCGTTAAGCAGGGTTAAGTAATTATTTGAGCCTATTATTTAATAGAACTGATAATATCGTGCTTGGTAATAATATGGTGCCTTCCATCGCCCAAATCTACCAACACAGCCTGATTGTCTTTATTGATAAGTTTAGAAATTTCTTCTATCGAAGTATTGGCCTGAACAATTGGGTATGGTTTGCCCATAATATCTTTAATAGGCTTCTCGGCAATATCTTTATCTTCAACGTAGCTCCTAAACAAGTCGGTTTCATCAATAGAACCTACAAAGCCTTCTACATCTATAACCGGAATTTGTGATATTTTATATTTACGAAGCCTGTCGATAGCGTGGCTAACCAGTTCTTCGGTACGCACCACAATAAGTGGCTTATCGCTATGGTCTTTAATAAGGTCTTCGGCTTTAGTTATCTCATCATCCAGGTAACCCCGCTCACGCATCCAGTCGTCGTTAAACATTTTACCTACATATCGGCTGCCACTATCGTGGAATAATACCACAACCACGTCTTCCGGCTTAAAATGCTCTTTAAGCTGCAGCACACCTTTAATGGCAGCTCCGGCCGAGTTACCCACAAAGATACCTTCTTCCAGCGCCAGCCTTCTTGTATACACAGCTGCATCCTTATCGGTTACTTTGGTAAAGCCATCAATAAGCGAAAAGTCAACGTTTTTAGGAAGGATGTCCTCGCCTATACCCTCGGTAACATATGAGTAAATTTCGTTCTCATCAAAAATACCCGTTTCATGGTATTTTTTAAATACCGATCCATAAGTATCTATACCCCATATTTTAACATCAGGGTTGCGTTCTTTTAAATATTTCGCCACACCGCTAATCGTTCCTCCCGTACCCACGCCTACTACAAAATGCGTTATTTTGCCCTCGGTCTGTTCCCAAATTTCCGGGCCGGTTTGTTCATAATGCGCAGCGGTGTTGCTTAAGTTATCATATTGGTTTACGTACCAAGAGTTAGGTGTTTCCTGGGCAAGACGTTTGGAAACCGAATAATACGAACGCGGATCGGTAGGCTCTACATCGGTAGGGCAAACCACTACCCTTGCGCCTACGGCACGCAATATATCCATCTTTTCTTTGCTCTGCTTGTCAGATATTACACAAACAAGCTTATAACCCTTTACAATAGCACCAAGGGCAAGGCCCATGCCGGTATTGCCCGATGTACCTTCTATAATTGTTCCGCCCGGTTTAAGTCGGCCATCTGCTTCGGCGTCCTCAATCATTTTAACCGCCATACGATCTTTAACCGAATTGCCGGGATTAAATGTTTCTACCTTGGCAAGCACAAGTGCATCTATACCTGCGGTTAACTTATTTAATTTTACCATTGGCGTATTGCCAATAGTTTCTAGTATATTTTTTGCGTATTTCATTTAAAATAAGGTTATGGCCGTTGCCAATACGTTATGCAAAGATATTAGTTATAGCTTTAATAAAATAGTTAAATGCTATTACGAGAAGAAATTCCACACGATACCAAAGCGCACAGTGAAATCCCTGTACGGCGTATTGGGTGCCGAATAATAGTTATAGCCGGTAAAGCTGGAATTAAAATGCTCTGCTTTTAAGAATAGCCTAAACTCCTGTATCTTCATATTAAGAAAAAAATCGATCATAGGAAAATCGCCAAATTTCTTATTATCCTGAACATAAAACTCACCAAGCAATGGATTATAATCGTTGCCGTAATATTTAGAAAAATACTGAAACGTAAATCCGGTTTGTATAAGCAATGCCCTTTTAAATAAATGGTCGGTATAGTAAAGTGTATTACGGGTTACAAAGCTTGGTACATTAAGTATGTTATCAGTCTGCTCCACATTTTGGTATAAAAGTGTATTATCCAATGCCAGCTTCCACCATTTAAATTCTTTACTTACTTTTAACGACAGGTAGTTAATGGTACCGGCATATTGCTTTGGGCTTACCATTAACGAATCGTAAACAGATGTATCCTCGCTACCTGCCCAGTCATTGCTAAAATAAAGATGATCTTTTAAAATAGTGTATTGTAATGATGCAGTTGCCCATTTGGTTTTTGCTTCAACTTCCAGACTATTAATTTTTTCGTTATTAAAATTATTAGACCAATTGTAAAATTTATAATCACTTTGGTAAAGGTTATAATTATGATTGGGAAGCTTGTTCATATTTTGATAAAGGACCGAAATTACATTCTGTTCATCAAAACTGTATCGTGCCTGCAAGTCGATATTTGTTAAGGACTGGTCGGTAATAGAATTTGAAATTAACGCAGTACCCTTCCACTTATCTTTATGGTACGTATAACGGGCTCCATAATTATCAATCCTGTCGTTTAAAGCATTGGGTATGGCTACCACTCCGCCACTATTTAAAACTGTTGTATAATAAAAGTAATTATACTTAAAATCTTCAAGGTAAAATTCAATAGTACCTATGGTTTTATTAGCGTAAGCAGCCCCAATAAGGTTGTACATCCTATTGTATCGCGTTTTATTATCAATAGATGTTGTGTAGGCCTCCCCAAACTTGCTGCTAACAGTAGGCTGTGTGAAAGTAAAATACTCATTCTCAAAATTAAACTGGTGATGAAACACCAGGCTGTTAGGATTGCTTTTACTTAACCTAAATGTGTGGTCTATAAAATAACGGTTACCCTTTAAAAACGATTCAGCATCTCTAAAATAAACGTCCAGTTTTTCCCTGTCGGTATATAAGGGGTCGCCCGTATCAAACAAATTAGTATCTATAATACCACCATTTTCCTGATTTGTAAAATCCTGACCTGTAAAATGCAGTTTTAAAAAATAACGTTTGTCTTTTGTATTATAGCTCCCACCGATTTTAAAGTTACCGTTGCTGGACCTGGCATTAATATACTTACCGATAGATCTGACACCTTTGTAACCCACAAAAAGGTTAAGGTTGGGCGATGTATTAACCGTGAATAGCGCGCTTAATATTTGCCCCTGCCGCTGGACCGACCTATACATTAAATCAGTGTATGGTGTTGCAACTTCATAATAATTAATATCATCTACACGTTCGTATGCCGAATGTTTAGCTGTAAAACCAAACTCCGGAAAGGGATTAAATTTGGTTAATCCATAATCAAGCACATTATAGGTTTGCCCATCATTAGGAAAAGCCAATAGCCCGAAATTATCCCTCTTTAAATAATTTACTTCATATTCCTTTTGTATGGTTAAGGTAGTGTCCACAAGGATGGTATCACGTTGTAGCGTGATAATTTTGTACATATCTATAGTAGCAATAGTATCTGCTGCCGAAGTTATCGTATCTTTTTTTGAACCTGTACTACGATCAGGCAAACTCTGTACATTGTTAGCAATGTTACCAGAAGAACGCACTTTTTTTTCAGGGCGAACCTGTGAAAATAAAATCTCCGGTAATAACAATAAAACAATTATTCCAATATTTTTCAGCATATGCAAGTATAACTAGGGCAAAGATATATCTTTTGATAAAAAGTATACTATAGTATAGACAACAAAAAGCAGGGCTGCCAAAAGGCAGCCCTGCTATATAAACAAATAAATAGTTTAATTATTGTTGCGGAGTGTATACAGAAACACCATTTTCTCCATAACCAACAGCTGTCCACGAAATAGTGATTACACCTGTTTGTTCATTATAAGAGTTAACAGCACCTGCGGTAGGAACAACATCTCCCCACGGATCTACTTCACCAGACCAAGAAATGCTACCACAGCTTACATTAAAGGTAAGATCCCTTTGTGCCGCAGGAGCAGTATTAGTACCATAGTTTGTAGCATAAGGACCTGTAGAATATAAACCTCCTGTGAAATCCAGCACTTTATAATTATTATCACCCGATGCATCAGTAACCTCAACAGTCATAGTGTTTTGAGGGTATTCTGCAAGGAAATCATGGAAACCATATACCGTAGTTACACTGTAAGTTCCTGCAAGATCTGTAGGACAAGACCTGAAGATACTTACGATGTGGAAACTTTTTTCATCAAGAATCTGAACCTGAGACTGATCTAAAGTTAAAATTAACTGTAGAGTTTCTCCATCAGGAATATTAGCAAGGTTACCTTGTAGAACGATTTTACCAATAAATTCGCCAGCAGGAATAACAAGAGTTGCAGGTTCGATAGTATATTGCGCAGTTGTAGCTGTAGAAGTCGCATCAATATTAATAGGGATTGTCCTATCCACATCAGCACGAGATGTAACACCTACTTCAATAGTATCGGTAAAAGTTTCAGTGCCAACTGCTAAATCTGAAGCAGCCTCATTAAAAGACCACAAGTTAGTACCGTTATCCGGGTTTAGTGAAACCCTGTCTTCATCACAGCTTGTTAAAGCAGCAGCAAAAACACACACCAAGCCAAGTTTATAAAAAATATTTTTCATGTTATTTTTTTAATTAAGATTAATAGCCAGGATTTTGTTGTGACCTTATAGCCGCGTTACCGTTAAGCTCATCCAAAGGAATTGGCAAAGTAAACCTGTAATCAGTTACAGGAAGATCGCAAGATGAATAAGGAGTACAATCTCTGGTATACCTTTGAACACCCGGAACACCTGCAAGAGTACCTAAACGCTTAAGATCGATATAACGGTGGCCTTCAAAACTAAGTTCCATCCTTCTTTCATCAAGGATAGCTTTCCATGCTTGTTGTGCATTCTCAAATGCAGGCAAAGCAGTTGCTTTCCTTTTTTCCCTAACAAAATTAATTGTAGTTAGAGCACCTGCTAAATCACCGGCAGCAACCTGTGCCTCTGCTTTAATAAAGTGCATTTCTACAAACCTCATTACTTTAATATTGTTATTTAACGGCAGGTTTTGCGCAGTATTACCGGGATATTTATCAATAACTATTACATCGGCATTTTTATAATCAAACACAGTAGTGTAATCTTCTGCTATAAGACTTGAATTATCAACAAAAACCCTCAATCTAACGTCGTTATTTTCTACAAGCTGATTGTAAAGAGACCTGCTCATATCAAGGAAAGGACCACCAGCTAAAGAAGCACCATTAAAAAACCAGTTACCTACAATACCGGTTTTACCTGTAGGCCTTGTTAATGTAAATATAACTTCTGAAACAATGTTAGTATCTGTCCAAACACCCCTATAGGCAGTGGTGGCTGCTGTTAAAGTTTCTCCAGTAACCAGGCCATTACCCTGAACAATATCCAAAGTTTGCTGTGCATAAGCAAGCGCCTCTGGGTATAAACCGCGGTATGCAGCAATACGAGCCCTTAAACCTAAGATAAATTGTGGTTTAATAAGTACTACACCATTATTTGCAAGTGTACTAAAATTTTCCTGAGCATAATCAAGATCCTGATCAATAAATGCAAACAATTCTCCATTTGTAGACCTTGGCAATTGCTCAAGGTTTGGTGGTGAAGATGGAACGTGATCCATTAAAATAACACCTAAAGCGCTGTCATTTTTAAGATCTGTAGAAAAGTAAGTTAATAACTGGAAGTGGCTGAAAGCTCTTATAACGCGAGCTTCAGTTAAAATCCTTGTTTTCTCTTGTAACTGATCTTCAAAATCATCTGCTAATGTATCTAACACAACATTATCAGAAGCTTCAATAAGCCTGTTAGCGTAGTTAATAACCCTGTAGTTATCTAACCAAATGCTACTTGCATAACCGTTATTAGCAAAAACCTGGAATCTATACTCATCAAGGTTTTGTCCTCCATTTTCGTTACCTATAGCCGCTTCATCGGTAAAAACACTTGTAAAACCAATAATATCTTCGCCTGATATATTATCATATACCTCAGACAGAGCTAAATTCATATCTGCAAGGGTTAATATAGCAACATCTTCGGCATATTCTCCCGGCTGTATAATTTCGTAAGCATCATCACAAGAGTATATAGCTCCTGCAATCAACGTTAGTAAAAATATCTTCTTTAAATTTTTCATATAATTTTTTTTTTAGAATTGTAAGTCAACACCAAAAGAAAATACGCGTGGTGTAGGGTAGCCTCCAAATGTACTTGCTGCATTACTTTCAGGATCAAATCCTCTCCATTTAGTCCATGTAAGGAAGTTTTCTGCCTGAGCATAAACCCTAACACTGCTTAAGAAAGTCTGATCTAAGAATTTAGAAGGAACATTGTAACCTACTGTGGCATATTTAAGCCTTAAGTAAGAAGAATCACGTAAAAACCTGTCTGATAACGCATCATTTGCTGTATTTGTAGCAAATATTGATGGAATATCTGTATTTGGATTATCCGGTGTCCAAGCCCTGTTCTGGTCTGTAGATTGCGGGAATGTACCAATAGATGTTGGATCCTGAAGGTTTTGTAAATCGTAATCGAACCTCCAAACATCAGCTACAAATGTAAATTGAGCACTTGCATAAAAACCTTTGTAATCAGCATTAAAGCCAAAACCACCCTGATAAACCGGTATTGGAGATTTACCTGTAGCAACCCTATCAGCAGCCACAGAGTTCTCTGTAAGTGTACCATTTGCATCATAGTAAAGAGCGTTACCATTAGATGGGTTTACACCTGCATATCTAACTGTGTAATACTGGAAAGCAATTTGGTCATTACTTTGTATTTGAACATCGCCAAGGAACTGATTTTCTGTAGGCTGATTTTTAAGCCTGTTCCTGTTGTAAGAACCGTTAGCACTAATAGTAAGGTTAAAATCCTGGCCTTTAACAATATCATAAGCAAGTAATGCCTCGATACCTTTATTCTCCATATTACCATAGTTACTATTTAACAGGTACTGACCATTAATAGCTGATACAGGAACACCCTGGAAAAGATCTTTAGTATATTTCCTGTACACATCTACTGTACCCCTAACACGCTTGTTCCAAACAAAGTCAACACCTATATTAGCCTGGCTTGTAGTTTCCCACTGTATAGTAGGGTTAGCTAACTGAGATATAACTAAACCTGGCTGGTTATTATATCCTGTTGTAGTAGAATATAAAGCCCTTGAAAGGTTTGGAAGAGCATAAGGACTCTCACCACCGATGTTCTGGTTACCGGCAGTACCAATAGATCCCCTAAGTTTTAGCTCTGTAATTGTAGAACCTTCCATGAATTTCTCCCTGTCAAGATTCCACCTACCTGATACTGACCAGAAGGTACCCCACTGATTATCCTGTACGAACCTGTAAGAAGCATCCCTACGAACAGAAACACCTAAACCATATTTAGAGTCGTAATCATAATCAAACATACCAAAGTACGAGAATAAACCAGCTTCTAATTTAGAAGAGTTAACTGTACGGTTAAAAAGGTTAGGAGTAGCTGCACTAAACGGAACATAACCAGTACCTGAACCAGGAGCATAAGTCCTGCTGTTAAGACCTATTGTTGTAAAACCATTAGCTTTATAGTGTGCTTTGTAGTACTCTGTCATTAATGACGCATCAATTGTATGCTTATCTGCAATAACTTTATTATAGTTTAACCTTGCATTACCGTTAAAGCTAAAATCCCTTGTAGTACTTTGAGTTTCAAGACCCGGGAAATCAGCATATCCTCCAGCTTCAGCAGAAACTATAGCAAGGTACGATTGTGGAAGCCTTGCAAATACACGCTGGTTTTCAGTAAAATCGATACCACCATTAACACCCGCAGTTAAATCATCTGTTAATTTATAGCTCGCAGACCCATTAAATAATAATTTAACCTCATTATATTGGTTATAAATATTTTTAATGTAATCCATAAGCATATATGGAGTAGCACCAAAAGATGGCTGACCAAAATCGTCAAACAACTGACGGCCGTTTTGATAAACCGCAGGATCAAGATATGGAAGCGAAGAAAGCATACCCTGAAGTGGGTTTTGAAGCACGTTACCTGCAAAAGTAGGATCTGTTTGAGACCTTGTTTCTGCTTCTAATTCATTACGCCTTGAATAACCTGCATAAAGGTTTGTAGTATAGTTAAATTTCTCGTTTGAACTTTTACCAGTAAAGTTAGACCTTAACGATATCCTTTTAATATCTGTGTTAGGCACAATACCATCCTGCTCAAAATAACCAAGAGACACAAAAGAGTTAGTATTTTTACTACCCTGGCTAAAGCTTAAACTATGATCCTGAGAGATACCTGTTCTAAAGAACACATCCTGCCAGTTTGTATTAGGAGCAGCTGCAATTTCCGCATCTGTCATTGGTGTATTATCAACACCACCTGTAGCACCTAAGCCAGAACCTTTTAACCTTTCAAGGGTTAATAATTGCTGACCACTCATTATTTGGTAGTGGTGATCCTGAAGTGTTGTAAAACCTGTAACTCCTGAGTACCTGATTTTTAAACCAGAATCAAAAGAACCTCTTTTAGTTTTAACAACGATAACACCATTTGCACCCCTGTTACCATAAACCGAAGTAGCACCTGCATCTTTAAGAACCGAAACCGACTCTATATCATTACCATTGATAGTCCTGAAGTTAAGTAAGTTTGAAGGAACACCATCAATAACATACAAAGGCTCAGTATTACCACTTAATGAACCAAGACCCCTTAAAATAACACTAGTTTGAGCAGAACCTGGTGATCCTGAACCTGTAGATATATTTAAACCCGGGATTTGGCCCTGAAGCGACTGGATGAACGAAACGTTTGGCCTGCCCTCGATAGTTTCTGAACTTATCGTAGTTACCGCAACGTTAGATCTTGGCCTGGCTGTAGTTCTATAACCTTCTACAACTACACCCCCCAAATCAATACCTGATTTAAGTACAACCGGAGGTATTGTAGAGCCTGCGCCTACAGTTACAACCTGATCATTCATACCTACGTATGTAATAACCAATTTTTGGCCGGCAGAAGCCTGGATGGAAAATTTACCATCAAAATCAGTCTGAACTCCGTTAGAAGAGCCTTCAACCTTTACATTAGCTCCCGGAACCGGCATGTTGGCATCATCAACAACAGTACCTGTAACGGTCTTCTCCTGTGCAAAGGAAAACTGAATAAAAAACGCCAGTAAAAGCGTAAAAATCCAAGTAAACTTTGATTTCATATTTAATTAATTTGAGTTAGTTAAGTTGCAAAGCTATCAATTTATTTTTATATAACAAACTTTTAACATTGCATTATCAATAAAACATAACTATTTGCCGATATAAATAAAATATCCACAACATATTTGAATTTATTGCTATCATAATAGAAAAATTAGTTAAAATGATAAACGCCGGTTAAAAAAAACCGGCGTTTATTTATAGATACTATTTTTGTATTATGGTTGCGTAAATAATGCTATTTTTTTATCATTATTTAAATAAAAACTATTTATTTACAACAACTTTCTTAACTTGTTGTTTTGCACCTTGTGTAACCTTTACCATATAAACCCCTGCGCTTAAATTATTTGTATTTATTACACTTAGGCTTTGTGAAAGCTCACGCACTAATACTTCCCTTCCCTGAATGTCATAAAAAGCAACAGTTGCAGGTGCAGAAGAATCCTGCACAAGGTTAATATTAACCTCTGAGTTTGCCGGGTTAGGCCATACAGCAAATAGGTTAAATTTAAAATCATCGGCACCAAGAGCTTCTGTAGCATTAGTTACAATTAAAGAATATTCCTGAGGGCCAGATGTAAGAGAACCTTCATGATCTATAGTAATGGTATAAGTACCTGATGCATTAGGTATATCAATACGCTCAATATTATCTACATCATTATCTCCTTTTACAGATGGCGAACCATTAGTTGTAGCCAATTTCCATGGCAAATAACTTGTACCGCCTTTAGTAACTTCTACATCAAGATCATTCTTAAGCCTTGGAACAGTAGAATCTGCCGATGAGCTTACGTTTCCTGCAGGATCTGTCCAGCAGATACTAACCTGAAGCTGTTGCCCGGCTATAGCAGTAACATCAAATGAGTAGCTTGCACCCTGAGATAGCGAACGCTCCTCTATAATAGATGTAGTACCGTTGTTTGTAATTGCCTGAGCCGCTTTTTTTGCATCAAATAAGCCCCAGCCAAATCGTGCATCCGGCCCATCCCAGTCTCCGGCTTCATCTGCCGTATGACAAATAAGACCCCTTAGTGTTGCAGAACGCATATAAGCACCGTTTACGTTATGATAATGCTGCTGCAATAAAAGTGCACCGCCTGCTACTACAGGAGATGCCATAGATGTACCGCTTTCTGCCCCATAGCTTGAGTTATTATCATCAATAGATGATATAACGCTCACACCTTTTGCAGCAATATCCGGCTTAACCCTTTTATCATCTGTAGGCCCGTAGCTACTAAATGAAGACATTAAAACATCGCTTGGCTCAGAATACTCTGAAGTAAGGCCAACAACCGCAGCAACTATCAATGAGTTTTTAGCTGTTTTAGCATTATTTATAAGATCATACCCTCCTTTTGTAGGGTTATACACCTGTCCGTTATCATTCCTGTCATTACCTGCAGCCTGAACTATAAGATAATTTTTTGCAAGAAAAGCAACATTATCATACTCCTGAGACTGGCTGGTATATGCGCCAAAAGTACCTACAGATACTTGCCCGGCTATAGCACCGTAAGAGTGGTTAGAAACAAGTAAACCGCTTGAAGCAGCAAGCCCCATCTCTACAGTATCGCTATTCCAGTCGTAAGCATTACCAGTAGCAAGAGGTGCCATACCCTTAGCACTCGCATTTGGGTTTCCGTTGCTTCCTGTATTGCCGTTACCTATAATAGTACCAAAAACGTGGGTAGAGTGTGTTGCCTGCACAGTGGCCGCATCCTGTATGCTTAGCCTTTGGCCTATTGTACCACTAAAGGTGTTATGTGTTGCTCTTGGCCTATCCTGGTCCCAAATAGCAGCAAGCATACCCTGCCCATCTACCGTTAACCCTAAGCTACCACCAGTATTAAGAGAGGTTATACCCGATGTAAATGCAGCATTAGCATTTAGTGTTTGATAATATAACGGTTTGCCATCATCCTGCAAACCTACAAGCTCTGCATGGTTACCCTCCTCTGTTACAAACTTGGTTGGCCAGCCATTTAACGCTGCAAGACGGTAAGCTTCATCTCTATTTTTCTTAGTCTTTTCAGTTTGTTCGTTAATAAATTTTGTTAACGCCGCCTGATCGTAATCTTTTGTGATAATTCTCCTCTCTTCTTCAGTTTGTGCTTTAGCAGAAAATCCTCCCGCAAGCAACAATCCAAGAACAAGCATAGAAACAGTATTTTTTTTCATGACTGTTGTTATAAATATTTAGTAGTTAATAGATTTTTTTAAGAACAAATATGTATTTGCTATTAAAAAAGATTAGCAAAAATATAAAATCCTGTAAATTAAACACCATCAATTTTAAATTTAACTATATACTTTTATATTTGTTACTTTATAATATTACGTTAATTTTTAAAATACGGTTTAAAATGCTGCTGTTAAAATATTCTGATCTATTATACGAAACCGGTACCGATGAGGCCGGAAGGGGGTGCCTTGCAGGCCCGGTAACAGCGGCTGCCGTTATTTTACCGGATAATTTTGAGCTGGATCTTTTAAATGACTCCAAACAATTATCGGAAAAAACAAGGGAGCACCTTCGCCCGCTGATACAAAAACAGGCGATTTGTTATCATATAGTACATATTGAACCTGAAATTATAGACGAGATTAATATCCTGAATGCTTCTATTCGTGCCATGCAGGAGTGTATCGTTAAGTTAGCCCCCTCTCCCCACTATATAATTGTAGATGGCAACCGCTTTAAACCGGTAGGAGATATACCGCACAGCTGTATTGTAAAAGGCGACAGCAAATACCTTAGCATAGCGGCGGCATCGGTGCTGGCAAAAACACACAGGGATGACTATATGAACAGGCTGCATGAAGAGTACCCTATGTACAACTGGAAAAGCAATAAGGGCTACCCAACTTTAGAGCACCGTGAAGCAATAAGAAAATACGGAATTACAAAATACCACCGCAAAACATTCAGGCTATTGCCCGAACAATTAGAAATGGATTTAGAATTTTGTGAGTAGTATATATATTAAGGAGTAAAAAACATAAAATCATTTACTTTTTCACTCCTTAATATTATAGCAGTTGCTTTTCGGTTACAGGATTTTCCACCACAATTTCAGCTTCAAATAGCTGCGCAAAGTATTTTAGTAATTTTGCCTTTACTTCTGCCTCATCTACCTTATCTACACCAAGCTCGGCATTTAAAGATGCTACTGCCTTACCACGGATACCACACGGTATGATATTATCAAAATATCCCAGGTTAGCATTTACATTAAGTGCAAAGCCGTGCATGGTTACCCAGCGTGAAGCCCTAACCCCCATTGCACATATTTTTCGGGCAAATGGTGTACCGGCATCCAGCCACACCCCGGTTTCGCCATCGCTTCGGGTTCCGGTAATGCCATAATCGGCCAGGGTAAGTATTACCATTTCTTCAAGAAAACGAAGGTATTTATGTATATCGGTAAAAAAATTCTCTAGGTCTAAAATAGGGTAGCCAACTATCTGGCCGGGGCCGTGATAAGTAATATCGCCACCACGGTTAACTTTATAGTAAACTGCATTTTTAGCAGCCAGCTGTTTCTCGTTTATTAAAAGATTCTCTATATCTCCGCTTTTACCAAGGGTATATACATGCGGATGCTCTACAAACAGTAAATGATTGGGCATTTCCAGCGTAAGCTCTTCTCTCCTGTTGCGTATTTTTAAGTCTACCGTTTCCTGAAAAAGTTGTTCCTGGTACTCCCACACTTCTTTATAATCCCTCAAACCCAGGTCGCGAAACCAAATTTTTTTGTTCATCGCTTTAATTATCTAATATTATGCTACAAATTTACAAAACTTATTGCCACCAATTACCGCATAAAAAACCGGACAATATAGCCCGGTTTAGATGTATTGTTCAAGGATTTACTTTTCAAATTCTACCTGCAAGCCCAACTGCGTAGGGTTTTCCAGATATTCAACCAAATCGTAGGTGATGCTAACCGTTTTTTTATCAGCACCAATAATTGCAGCCGGGTTAGATACTTTTGCCACCTTTTTAGGGAACTTATATTTTAGCGTGTAAGTAGACCCTTCCATCATTGGCTTATACATATTTAAACTATCCGAAACCGGCGCTGCTGTTTTATCGGGAACCACATTTCTTTTAAAGGTTTTGCCATCATAAGCATAGCTAACTACCGAATGATTGTTTAAAAAACTCAGCGCTTCCGCCTTTTTAGCATCGCCGGTACCGGCCAATTCCCTAAAATTCTTCATCACATCTGTAACATCGCCAATTTTCTTAAAGTTATCTATAATATCAACGTTTAACTGGCCCTCTTCGGCATTCATCAACACCTTTAGCGACAGGTTTTCCAACGCTTTAAGCCTGTCCTGCTCTGCTTTAGGCAGTTTTGCAATACTGTCTTTTTTAGCCGCAAAAACCTCTTTAAAGGTAATTGTTGAGTCAATTTTTTTATTGGCAGCCTCGCCCATTTGTCCAGCACCTAATGCCATAAGCTGCGATGCATCCATATTAATTGTTGCCATACCGCTGCCATCAGGGTTCACGGTAATATTCTCGGTAAAATTGCACGATGTGGCAAAAAAAGCAAGCAGCAAGCCCAGTACAGGCACCATTAATGATTTCATATTTTTTTGTTTTTAGGTATATTTTTATTAGACGGAAGTATGCTTATTTTGTTACAACTGCCAAATTGCTTATTTGTTAAATATCATTATCTTTGCAGGCTTAAAAACATAATAACCATGCAGCTTTCAGAACAAGAAATCATTCGCAGAGAAAAACTGGACACGCTGAGAAACCTCGGCATTAATCCGTACCCCGCTAACCTGTTTCCGGTAGACCATACCTCTAAGCAGGTAAAGGAAGATTTTTCTGAAAGCAAGAAGGTAGTTGTTGCCGGCCGTTTAATGTCAATCCGCGTTCAGGGTAAGGCAGCTTTTGCTGAATTACAGGACAGCGAAGGCCGTGTACAAATATACGTTAACCGCGATGAAATTTGTCCGGGCGAAGATAAAACCCTTTACAACGAGGTGTTTAAAAAACTGATTGACCTTGGCGATTTTGTAGGTGTTAAAGGTGAGCTTTTTACTACGCAGGTAGGTGAAAAATCAATCCGTGTGCATGAGTTGTCGCTACTTAGCAAAACACTACGCCCACTGCCAATGCCTAAAACAGACGCAGATGGTAAAGTATTTGACAGCTTTAGCGACCCCGAACTGCGTTACCGCCAGCGTTATGTAGACCTTGTGGTTAACCCGCACGTTAAAGAGGTTTTTGTAAAAAGAACCAAACTATTTAATGCCATGCGTAGCTTTTTTAACGATAAAGGCTATTTTGAGGTAGAAACGCCAGTATTACAACCTATACCGGGCGGCGCCGCTGCAAGGCCTTTTGTTACCCACCACAACTCGCTGGATATACCGCTTTACATGCGTATTGCCAACGAATTGTACCTAAAACGCCTTATTGTAGGTGGTTTTGACGGTGTGTATGAGTTTTCTAAGAATTTTAGGAATGAGGGTATGGACAGGACACATAATCCTGAATTTACCGCCATGGAAATATATGTAGCTTATAAAGACTACAACTGGATGATGGAGTTTACTGAAAACCTGCTGGAGCATTGCGCCCTTGCGGTTAACGGCACTGCAGATGTTACTTTTGGAGAGCACCATGTAAGCTTTAAAGCACCTTATGCACGTGTTACCATGACCGATGCTATTAAACAATTTACAGGTTTTGATATTACAGGCAAAACCGAACAAGAATTGTTTGAAGCCGCTAAAGGCATGGGCATTGCCGTAGACGATACTATGGGTAAAGGCAAGCTTATTGATGAGATTTTTGGCGAAAAATGCGAGGGTAACTTTATACAGCCTACGTTTATTACCGATTACCCTAAGGAGATGAGTCCGCTTTGTAAAGAGCATCGCGATAACCCTGAACTTACTGAGCGTTTTGAACTTATGATTTGTGGTAAAGAGGTGGCGAATGCTTACTCTGAACTTAATGACCCGATAGACCAGCGCGAGCGTTTTGAGGCTCAATTAAAGCTGTCTGAGCGTGGCGATGTTGAAGCTGCGCAATTTATTGATAATGACTTTTTACGTGCCCTGGAGTACGGTATGCCGCCTACAAGTGGCCTTGGTATTGGTATGGACAGGCTTATTATGTTCTTAACCAACAATGCATCGATACAAGAGGTGTTATTCTTCCCGCAAATGAGGCCGGAGAAAAAACAGGTAGAACTTACTGAGGATGAAAAAGCTATTGCCGAGATACTTAAAGTGAGCAGCCAGCTTGCGCTTGATGCCCTTAAAACACAGGCAGGACTAAGCGGTAAAAAGTGGGATGCAGCCATGAAAGGCCTTGCTAAACACGGCCTTGTTAAAGTAACCCTTGAGGGCGAGACTAAAACTGTTGAGTTTAAAGGATAATTCCTATTAGATATTTTATTAAAAGCTGCTATAAATTATAGCAGCTTTTTTTGTTTTAAACAATCTATAATTAATATCTTAGAAAAACATTTAAAACCATGATATGGCTATAAGCAACGAATATACATACTGGCATTTAACACCGCACGGCTGGGTAGACGGCAACTCTAAAACCGACTCCGGGAGCTGGTCAAAATCGGTGCCGTTTGATACTTTTGTTACTGTAAGGTATGAAGAGGTTTTAGAAGATGATTTCAGCATTTCCAAAAACATTGGACGTGTAGAAGTACGTAATGATGCTGCCCGTATACAGGAGCTCGAAGCTAAATTTCCGTTTGAATTTCATATATAAACTAAAGGCTGCCCATGGGCAGCCTTTAGTTTATAATAATGTATTATCTAAAAACATCTTCATCTAATGTATCCTTCTGCTTTATCTTAACAACCAGCTCTGTAATGGCTATAAGCAGGAACACGTACCCAAAGGTCTGCACGTATTCAATCAGCATTTCGCCAAAGCTTCCCGGCATCTCATTTAAGTGTGAGTGCATAAATACATCATCGTTAAAAAAGTAAGGCAGCAGTACTATAGTAAGTATTGCAAAGCAGGCAACGCCGTAACTTTTGGTTTTAAAGTACATTTCAAAATCATGTGCCAGGAACAGCCTGTTCCTGTACAGCTGCAATAGCGTAAAGGATATAATTCCTGTGGCTATTGCCGACCAGATGGTGTAATCAAAATCGCTTACAAAGTAGGTGCCTTGCTCTACAAGAAGCACATAAGCCGATACGCAAAATAACAGCGCGAATATGCTCTGAAAACTATCCGCACGCTTAGAAAGGCTGTATCTTAACGCCGCAAGGCAGCAAATTATAAGCACGATGCTTTGCATGGCATCTATAAGCGAATGCCCGGATGCTGCCTGTCCTGAAAATGCCAGTACCGCATCTTCTTTTATAAAATAGATGGCCATAAATATAAGCAGCATGTAAAATATAGCTTTCTCAATATTCTGGACGGCCTGCTTTCGCGTATCTATTAATCTATCTGAATATGTGGTTTTTTCCTTGGCCCCTGCTTTTGTAGCAGTAATGGTTTCTTTAGTAACAACAGTTTTGTCTTTACTTACCGAAACCTTAGTAATAACCCTGGTAGCCATAGTATTAGTTAATATTTAGTATGTTAAATTGGTAGTGCAAAGATAACCAATATTACACTACGTTAACAAAAACCTAACACAACTATACTATTAGATAGCCACCTTAAAAATTGCTGTTAGAGGCTGTAATTAAGGTTAACCGACCAACGATAATTTGCTTCTACCCTACCGCCCGTAAGGTTTTGGCTTATAGGGAGCATTCCGTTTAACCCTATAGAGAAATTACCCAAACCGGCCTCTACCCCTATCTTGCCAAAAAGTATATCGCCTTTGGTATCGGGCAGTTCTTCGTTAAACTGCCTGTTAGTTGCATATACCTCACCCGCAATGCCAAGCTGGGGCACAAGGGTAAGCTTGTTAGCCTGTATATGGTAAAATAAAGTACCGGCATAATTAAACTGGTTGCCAAACTGGTAATGCTGGCTGTTCTCTGTCTTAAAAACATAGTTAGCCATAGCGTTTAACCCCAGATTGCCATGTTGAATAACATATTCGGCTGCCAGGATATAATCCCAACTGCCGGTACCCACCTGAAAGCTTGGGTTAACACTGCCGTTGTTGGCGCCATCATACTTACCTGTAGGTGCCTTTACACCCCCGCCCACCTGCAGGGTATGGGTAAATGACGTGCTATCGGTTTGGGTTTGAAAGGCAGTGTATAGCCCTAAAACGGTTATATCGCCCAAGCCGTTAATTTCCTGATGCCCTGTGGACAGGTCGCGGTTGTGAAAATGGTATGGCACCTGCGCCGACACTTGTATTTTTTTAGTTACCGGCACCCTTGCCCAAACCTGCATGGTGTTGAAGTTTTCGTCTATCCACGGAGAGTTCCTAAAAATACCGTCGCGGCTGGTATAGCTTTGGTAAAAATAGCGCACTCCAACAAAATTTTTATCTATCATAGAGCTAAAGCCCATGCCCCCGCCGCTTGCCGAGCAGCCACAGGCATCGCAATCGTCAAATTCATACAGGTACTTGGAAAAATTGGGTGGTAGTGTAAGGGTGTCTTTATCGGCAGCAGCTAAAACCTGCAAGGCGGTAAGGGCTATAAGCAAGCCCATTACCGTTTTTACAAAATTAGTCTGCATGCTCTGTACCGCTTTCGTTATGTACATGGTCTACACTAAAAACAGCATCTGTATTTCCCGCTATTTTTACCAAATTGTCGCCGCCATCAATAACAGCAGCCGAGCCATCAGCAGTAAGATTATTAGCCAGTACAATTTTATTCGCACCATCTAAAAACAGGCTTACATCGGTTTTAAAATGTATGCTGGGTGCAATATCATGCCTTACACGTGCGGTGTTGGGCAGGTTAAATGTAATTTCATTGTAGTTATCGTTCCCGTTAGTATTTTGCTGATACATACTAAAGGCCTTAGCCAGTGGTACTGTGGCCGATGTAAACGTACCCTCTGTATTTACAAAACGGTAACCATTAGCCCAAACCGATGCCATGTTATTGGTTATCGCCAGACTCCAGAAGTCCTGCTGGGCTTCCAGACCCAACTGGTATTGAGCAGTATCTACCCCTACCCCAAACCTAACTTTAGTATAATCGCCGGCAGGCAATTGCTCTAAGTGCACTGTAAAGCTTCCGGCTTCTTCACTCACAATAAAGTAACTATCGGCTTTAGGGTATGTATATTCGGTACCATCAGCCTTAATAAATACCACATTACTAATAATGTAGTTAAGCCTGTTAATGGTAATGGTTTCGCCATTACCGTTAATATAAGGAGCACCGAGGTTAAATTCATTTCCGGCAAATCCGTTTTCAAAGAAAAGCTCTGCATCGCCAAAAGTACCTTCTAAATTTTGTGAGCTATCATCATCATCATTACACGATACCAAAGAAGCAGCCATGGCCATAACAGCCACAATATGTTGTAGTTTAAATTTCATTTTTGTTTGAGAATTATTAATTAAAGTATAGTTATGCGCATGCTTTACTGTAAAGCAGGCATGAGTGTATTGATAGAATTATCCATCAATAAAAAACCGAATTACTTTAAGAAATAATGAGCGGGGGATGAAAAACCGCGCTGCAATTTAACTTAGAATATAAATTGCTGTACACGGGCAGGTTTTGTTTTGTGGCTGCGGGTAAATAACAGGCAAAGCTATAATGCGCAACAGCCTGGCAAAACAAGACCTCTACCTCTGTGTGTACTGATTTTTTTTCAGATAATGGCTTTTCCTGCTCGGCGGCTTTGGCAAGCTCTTTCATTAAATGGCACTTACCGTTGCAGTGCATTTGCGGCTTTGCCTTATTTACACAAAGCTCTTTTGCTATATACTCATAATTAACAACGTAGCTAACAACCGGCAGTACCGGCTTTAGTAACATTAAAAGGGCAATTAGGGTTATAAGCTTTTTCACAGGGCAAAAGTAGTAAGCCAAAAGGGTATGATTATTATTGCGGCCTACCTATTGCAGTGCCTTTTACGAAAAGCAAAACAAATAGATTGATTATCTAAACCGATAGTGACTCCATACATATAACACTGCATCTAATATTTTTTTACCACTAATACACAAAGTATAATCCATCACCAAAACACAAAAGGCACAAGGCTTTGTGGTTAACTTTAAGCATTTTGGCTACGGCGGAACATCTCCGGGGTTTGATGGGTTTGCTTTTTAAAGAAGGTCACAAAATAAGAGGCATGCCCAAAACCCAGCTTATCGGCCACCTCATTTACCGAATAATTGGTGTAATGCAGCAGCCTGCGGGCTTCGGTTATAATGTGCCGGCGTATGATGTCGCCTGCGGTTTGCCCGGTTTCTTCCTTACATATCTTATTAAGGTAATTGGGGCTTACGTTAAGCATACCGGCATAGTCTGACGGAAGTTTCTTTTCCTTAAAATTCCGGTCGATCAGTTTTTGGAACAGGTGCATCTTTTCCTGCCGCAGCGTGGGGCTTTTGGTTTCCTGTAGCGGATTGTACAGCCGCTCCATCTCAAACAAAAAGATGTTAAGGTACGAACGCATTACTTTTTCGCTCTCCCTTCGCTCCTCTAAAAATTCGCCTGAGAGGAACTCCAACAGTTTTTGCAAATGGCTGTGCTGATGGTGCGTAAGTGCAATATCAGGTTGGGCATCCCTGTTTAAGAAAGAAAACTGACTAAGGATATTATTGTTATAGCGCAGCGAGAAAAACTCTTCGGCAAAGCATATCAGCGTTCCTGTGGTATCTTCTGTGAGCGCAAAACTACTAATGCAACCCGGTTTTATTATAGCAATCATTGTATTGCCCACGGCAACGGCCTGCCCGTCTATGCGTACTTCTCCACCGGCATTATCCAGTATCAAAAACGTGTAAAAATCGTGCTTGTGCGGCTTTGCCATGATGGGGTACTGCTGTGTGATATTGCGCAGGCTGCCCATCCAGAACTTTTTTGAATGATTACCAAATATACCAAGGTTGCAAACGGGTACTTGTACTGTTTGCATATAATAGGTATTAGTTAATGTTTTAAAACGTATGTGTTTTATACATTAACCGGCGGCCTGAAAACAGCAGATAAATTTTGCGAGGTATAGAAATTGCTATACACTCCCACGCTGCTTTTATTATTAAAAACAACTGGCAGGACTTTAAAAGTATATTCAATATCAAAAGTAAAAAACAAAACTTCAGCCTGTTGGGCAGCCGTTTTTTTATCGGAGTCAGATTTTTCTTTTTCGGCGGCTTTGGCAAGTTCTTTCATTAAATGGCACTTACCGTTGCAGTGCATTTGGGGCTTGGCCTTGTTTTCGCATAGTACTTTTGCTATATAGTCGTAATTAAGCGCATACTCCAATATTGGCAGCACCGGCCGGGCCAGCAACATAAATACGACTATAAAAACAAGGTTTTTCACATTGCAAATGTAAGTCAGCCATCAAAGTTTAAAAAATTTTAATGCACTTAATTAAACCATAGGCATTATAAAATGTCTTATAGCTATAACAATTAAAAATTAAATTATGAAAACGTTAATTTTAGCAATGGCAATGATGATGGGTGTAACAATGAGTGCGCAGCCGGGTGGCGGAAGGCATCATGATGGTAAGCACATGGAAAGGGAGCAGCGTGAACAATTAACCCCCGAGCAACGAAGCGAACTTAAAGCAAAGCATATGGCACTTACCTTAGACCTTACCGACAAGCAGCAAAAAGATGTGCAAAAACTTATGTTAACACAGGCCAAGGAAAAGCAACAGTTTATGGACCAGCATAAAGCAAATAAAGAAGCCGGTAAAAAACCTACAGACGATGAACGCTTTGCTATGCAGACCAAAAGGCTTGACGGGCAGATTGCAATGAAAAGGGAAATGAAGAAAATATTAACCGAAGAACAGTTTAAAAAGTTTGAAGCCCAAAAAGAGAAAAGGCACGAAAGAATGGGGAAACATGCAAAAAATATCAAAAGACATGATAAAAGATAAATTTTTGATGTTAAAGTTTTGTGATGTTTTGTAAATTAATTAGATTTGGAGTTATAAACACTAAACAAATATCGTTTATCATGAAAAAAATAATTGCTCTTTTCGTTATGATGGTTGGATTTGGCTTTACTGCTAATGCCCAACAAAAAAAAGCGGCTGTAAAAGCTACTGCTGCTACAACTTCTAATGTTGATGTTAAACAACAGAAAATCCAGGCAGATGCAAAAGCAGACCTAAATGCTTTAAATGCTGTTGTTAAACTTTCTGATGCTGACAAACAAAGTATGCAGGGTTTATTTGAGTACAAATACCGCGCTCACAGCGAAGGCCTAAGCCAGGAGCGTAAAGATGTACTTTCTCAAACTATAGATGCTAAAATCAGGGCTACACTAAGCGCTGACCAGGTAGCTAAACTTGATGCAAACCCTAAATTGCTTAAGCAACTTACGCACTAAGATCTTTACACCTATATAATACGAAAAAGCTCCCTTGCGGGAGCTTTTTTAGTTTTTATAATGTTGCGGCCACCTTTTGTATGGCACTTAATGTAAAATCGAGATCATCATACGTAAGGGCATCGGTTATAAACCAGGTTTCGTAGGCCGATGGCGCTATGTATACCCCCTCGTTAAGCAACCCGTGAAAGAACTTTTTAAACGTTGGATTATCGCCGTTAGCTGCCGATTTAAAGTCGGTTACCGGGTTGGCATCAAAATGAACCGATATCATAGAACCAACCCTGTTTATGGTATAAGCAATAGTAGCATTATCTAATATTTTACGGATACCGGTTTCCAGGTATGCCGTTTTTTCTTCCAGCCTTGTAAATATGGCTGCATCATTATTTAATGCCTTAAGCATTTCTAAACCTGCTGCCATCGCCAATGGGTTACCCGATAAAGTACCTGCCTGGTACACGGGCCCTACAGGTGCAAGGTAATTCATGATCTCGTTACGGGCAGCAAAAGCGCCTACTGGCAGCCCTCCGCCAATAACTTTACCAAAGGCTACTATATCGGCTTTAATGCCGTAAAGCTCCTGAGCGCCGCCCTTTGCAAGGCGAAAACCCGTCATTACCTCATCAAAAATAAGCAGGGCGCCGTTTACATCGCAAATTTCGCGTAAGGCTTGTAAAAACCCTTCAGCCGGAGGTATGCAGCCCATGTTACCCGCTACGGGTTCTATTATTATTGCAGCAATATCATTAAGGTTAGCAGCGAATAATTCTTTTATACTATCAATATCATTATATGTAGCCAGCAGGGTATCTTTAGCTGTGCCCTGGGTTACACCCGGGCTGTTTGGTGTACCAAACGTTACCGCACCACTACCCGCCTGTATTAGGAACGAATCAGAGTGGCCGTGGTAGCAACCCGCAAATTTCATTATCTTTTCGCGGCCGGTAAAGCCACGCGCAAGCCTTATGGCACTCATACACGCCTCTGTACCGCTGTTTACAAAACGTATCTTATCTATATTAGGAACCATTGCAACCGCAAGCTTTGCTATCTCGGTTTCAAGCGCGGTAGGAGTACCGAACGACGTACCTTTTTTAGCCCGCTCTATAACCGCATTTACAACAGGCTCATAAGCATGGCCCAGTATCATAGGACCCCATGAGTTGATATAGTCTACAAAGCGGTTACCATCTTCATCATAAATGTATGGGCCTTTTGCTTCTTTTATAAAAATTGGTGTTCCTCCTACCGACTTAAATGCACGTACAGGAGAGTTTACGCCGCCGGGTATTACCTGTTCTGCTTCGGCAAACAGCTGGCTGCTTCTTTGGTATAGCATAATTATTTTACTTTAAGTACCTGGCCTATAGAAATTGCGTTGCCTGCAAGCCCGTTTAATTGTATAAGCGCATCTACGGTGGTATTGTGTTTTTTAGAAATTGAGTACAGTGTATCGCCTTTAACTACAGTGTGAGAGCCATCGGTTGCGCCAACGGTATTCTCTGTTGCACTTGTTGCCTGTGCTACCGATGGCGTTGTGGCTACCGGAGCTGGAGTAACCGCAGTTTGCGTAGTATTAGCAACCGGTTTAGGGGTTGCAGGCGCTACAACCACAGCTTGTGGCGTTGTGGTAGTTGTTACCGGCTTAACCGTAGGCGTAAAATCTTTGCCTAAAACTTCGGCATCATATTGCGCCAGGTCATAACGCTCTATAAGGCCAACCAGTTTATCCGGATATTTAGGATCGGTTGCATAACCGGCTGCACGAAGCCCTTTGGCCCATGCTTTGTAATCGTCTTTATCCAATTCAAAAAGTGAAGCATAACGCCCTCTTGTGGTTAGGAACAATGAGTGATCATTAAACGATTCTGATGCCTTTGCATATTTCCTGAAACATTCCTGTTCTGAGTCATCATCATGGTATACTTTATCGCCTGTCCAGTCGGTATGGCATTTAATCCCAAAGTGGTTGTTAGCGCTAACACAAAGCGTGCCCTGCCCTGCCCCACTCTCTAATATACCCTGAGCCAATGTAATACTGGCGGGTACACCGTGGTTTTTCATGTTTTGCTGTGCTATACCTTTATAATCCATCACATATTGTTTTACCAGTTCTGAGTACACTACCGTTTTAGAGGTACTTTCCAGTACCTCAACCTGGCGGTCGTCATTCTTTTTAGTTGTACCGGCAGTTGCGGTTTTAGTTTTTACAGGGGTAGATTTCTTTTTACGGCTGGTTTTTGCCGTGCCGTTTTTAGTGGTTTGTATGTAGTGTTTTTTAGATGTACAGCTTGCCATTATAACACTAAGTAATACAAAAGCTAAAATTTTTTTAAACATATCTATCTCGTTTTTATTAGGGGTAGTTTTTTTCTTAGCAGCTCTTTGTTCATACCTGCATTGCCCTGAAGCCCGCCGGTATGTATGAGCAATATCTTTGAATTTGCAGCAAAATGGCCTTTATTAACCTTATCTATAACGCCAAAAAACAGCTTTGCCGTATAAACCGGGTCTAACAGTATGGCAGTTTTAACAAAGAAATCGTTCATAAACGTTATCAATTCTTCGGTTACCTTGCCATAGCCTCCAAAATGGTAGTCTTCTACCAGTTGCCAGTTGCCATGTGGGGCAAATTTACAAATATCATTTAATAAACCCGCACCTTTAAGGGCAGGAAAACCCATAACTTTTTGATGCCCCAATGCCGAATTTATTATACCCGCAATAGTGCCACCTGTACCCACGGCACAGCAAATGTGGGTAAAACCGGCATCTGTTTCATCTAAAATCTCTTCGCAGCCCTTAACGGCCAGTGTATTAGTGCCGCCTTCCGGCAACAGGTAAAAGTCGCCAAATTGTGCTTTAAGCCTATCTATAAAATTAACGTCGGTTTTATTGCGATAGGCTTCACGGGGTATAAAATGCAGCTGCATGCCGCATTGCTGCGCAAAGCTTAGTGTAGGGTTGTCATTTATTTTACCGGCAAGCTCTTCGCCACGTATAATGCCAATGGTTTTAAAACTATACTCTTTGCCCGCCGCCGCGGTTGCTGCAATATGGTTGCTGAATGCCCCACCAAAAGTGAGCAAAGATGCCTTACCTTCGGCTTTAGCCTGCAGGATATTGTACTTTAGCTTCCTAAACTTATTGCCCGATATGTGCGGGTGCAGCAAATCTTCCCGCTTTACGGTAATGGTAATATTATCAGGCAATAAAAGTTGCAAGGGCTGGTTCATAATGCAAAATAAACATAAATTACCCGCAGCTGCAATGGTATTGTTATAAAAAAGCCTGCACCTGCTATATCTTGTTATAGATTAAGATTTCTAATTTAAAATTTAATTATCTTTGTAGCCTTATTTGCAAGGTGATGAAAATTGAAGATGAACATTACAGCAGTCCGCTTATCGCAAAGGTCTCCTTTCATAAGGTGCTGGAAACACTGGAGGAAATTGCAGAATCTGACGTAGATTATAGATCTGATTACGCCAAGGCACTGCTACGCCATACGGCCCCCTTTCCTGAGTTACGTGACGGTATTACCGATCTTTCCTTACTGGACAAGCACGAAAAACTGATTAAAAACCTCTTAGCCGACCTTTTCCCGACCGCGCTAACTAACAACGAAATTAAGGCAGCAACTATACCTTTTTTCAACATTACTTTTAACCATTCGGAACGCTTTAAAAAAATACTTACCGATGCCGGACAGGATTTTAATATATCCATCCGTAATTTTGATGAGCACCAGTTTTACGTTTTTTGCGGCTGTCTCATATTAAACAGCTACTACGGCTATCATTTTGATTTTAGCCAGCCGTTGTTTTATGATATACCCGATGCCGATGGTGTTATGAAACATTACCGCATTATGTATAACGGCGACTTTATGGAATTTATCCCCACAGATAAAGTTGTTGATATTACCGATGAGGATGTTAAATTACTGATGGATAACTTTGATGATCTTGAGCTTTGGAAAGAAAAATTTCCTGAAGAAAGCTGGATATCTAAAGGTTTTGCCATTGTGTCGTTATTTGATGCCACTACCGAAAGTGCGATATCGAGCCTTAAAAGCAACCTGCTGGTAAGCGATGATTTTGCCGAGGTAAATGTTAGTAATTTTGAAGCGATATTCAGGTCGATCTATAAAATACCCGACCTGCGAATTGGCTTTACGGAAGTAAGCACCGATGATAACTTATTTAAGCTCGCACCTTTTGAAGGCATTAAAAGCCACCTGTTGGCCGATAAAAAAGAAATTAACTGCAATACCATGTTTTGCAGCAACACCCTTGACAGCTTATTAGAACAGCGCAAATACCTCATCATATCGGATGTTGATACATACGAGTTAAAGAACCCCGAAGAATGTGATTTGGTGCAGCATCTGCGCCAGCAAAACATTAAAAGCATTATTCTTGCACCCATCATAAAAAACGACAAATTATATGGGTTTATAGAGTTGGTATCATCCCGGGCAAAAGAGCTTAACAGCATTAATGCGAACAAGCTAACCTACATACTGCCATTTTTAACCGATACGCTCGAAAGGTATTACTCTGAGCTTCAAAATGAGGTGGATGCTATTATCCAGAAAGAATACACTGCCATACACCACAGCGTGTACTGGAAGTTTAGGGAAGAAGCGCTTACCCACGTTAATAAGCGTAATAACCGCGAGAATTTTAAAGAGATCGTATTTAAGGAAGTATACCCGCTTTATGGGCAGATAGACGTAAAAGGATCGAGCACGGCGCGTAACGAGAGTACCGAGAAAGACCTTGGTACCCAGATACAAAAACTGCTTACTCTTTTCAGGTTTATATTTAAACAGGACAAACTGCCGCTTATAGAGCAACATATTTATGAGCTGGAAGGCATATCTGAAGAGCTTACAAAAGAATTAAAAGCTGATACCGAAGCGACAGTACAAAATTACATTATAAACGAGGTACATCCCGTTATACAGCATTTTGACACGGCTAATAGTGTTATACACGATAAAATTGCCGAATACTTTAGCTCGCTGGATAATAAGGTAAAAATGGTGTACGAAAACCGTAAGGATTTTGACGACACCCTTTCTATCATTAACAAACAGATGGCCATAATCCTGGATGAAAAGCAAACCGAGGCCCAAAAGTTCTTTCCGCATTATTACGAGCGCTTTAAAACCGATGGTGTAGAGCACAACCTGTATATTGGGGCATCTATATCGCCTAAGCATACCTACAGCCCTATTTACCTAAACAACCTTAGGTTGTGGCAGTTACAGGCTATGTGCGAAATGGAGAACGCCTACTATAAGCTAAAACCATCGTTACCGTATGAGCTTGATGTTACATCGCTTATACTGGTATTCAGCTCGCCTATATCGATACGTTTCCGTATGGATGAAAAACGCTTTGATGTAGATGGCACGTATAACGCACGTTATGAAGTGGTTAAAAAACGTATCGACAAATCGAATATTAAAGGTACTAAAGAGCGTATTACCCAAAAAGGTAAGATAACCATTGTGTATACCCAAAAGAAAGAAGAGGTAGAATACAGGCGGTACATACAGTTCTTACAGCACCAAAACATGTTGGGCAACCTGATAGAAAGTTTTGATGTAGAAGATCTGCAAGGTGTAACCGGATTAAAAGCCTTACGCGTAGAGGTAGCCTACAATAATGCCGATAACGCAATAGGCAGTTACAGCTACGAAGACCTTTTAAAAGAATTATCGTCTAAGTAAAGACATGATTTCTATAACAAGAACGGCAGCCAAATGGCTGCCGTTCTTGTTTTTATAATGTTTAGGGATTAACGCATCCTGAAAGCAATAACAAATGCCGCTACCGATACCAGTATGCCTAACATAAAAATGTTATAGGTTATACGCAGCAGGTTGTATTTGCGGTTGAGCACTTTACCAAGATAGTAAAGGTCTCTTATAAGGGCGTTATACAGGTAATCCCTTTCCTTCATCATATCGTTAATTGCCCACTCGTATTCTTCTAAAGGCATTTTATAAAAATTACCAAAAAACAGCAGGTTAACCTTGCGCTCCTCTATATCCTTACGGGTAAACGTACCCGTGGTAACCTTAGGCCTTGTAGACAATATAGCAAACACAATACAGGTTGTGCTAAATGCCATCATTATAAAGGTAGGCATTATAAGGTGGGCATTAGCAGGCGCATCAAGCTTTGGTATGATACTACCCAAGGCAATAGAAATAATGATCGCATTAACCGATAGCAGTATGTTGGCCTTACTGTCGGCTATTTCGCTCAGGCGGGTATGGTTGTTAAGCGTAACCCTAAACATGGTATCAATACCACGATCTGGCCTGTCCAGCTTTTCAAGTTTCTTTTTATTCAGCTTGTCTTTAGGTACTTTTTTCTTGCCTTCTTCAAGGTCATTTATCACACCCTGCAATGCTGCAATATTGGCTTCTTTTAGGGGTTGAAGCTTTTCTTTACCATACTCGGTAAAAAAGCGGTGGTGCATCAGGAGCATCTTGCGGTTGCCTTTAGCCCACTCTAAGTCGGTAAATATCCTTTGCTGGGTTAATTTCCATTCTTCCCTTAAAAGTTCAGAAAGCAACGCATAATTATCATCGGCAAAATGCGAGCAGTCGGCATCTTTAATAATTTTTTCAAGCTGGGTTTCGGGTTCCACACCCATTTCTGTAATGCGTATAAGCTTTGCCACAGTAGCGGCCTTATCTGCCGGGTAGCCCTTTTTAAGCAGGTGCTCTTCGGCCATCTGGGCACTACGTTTTTCATGCTTCTCGGGCCCATCAATATACCCCAGGTCATGAAACCATGCAGCAAGCACAACCATTTCGGTCTCTTCCTCGCTTATACCTTCTTCTTTAGCTATAATTGCAGCGTTGTTAACCACACGCAAAGTATGGTTAAAATTATGGTATATATAATCAGGAGATAACTTATCTTTGAACAAATGAAAGGCATAGCTTTCGGCATTTTCAACAAAATTCATGGGCTAAGAATTAACACCACCAATTTATGAAATTCTTTTGGGTAAACTATAGTTCTGTAAGAAATATTAAACCTTTCTTATTCCTCTTAATTTTATCCGTTTTATGCTCCTGTGCAACCCACCACGCGCAGTATGGCAAAGAAGCCATTGCACCCGTGCCGGACAGCCTTATACCCGGCGCTTTTGAACACCGGTTCTTTCTTGTGGGCGATGCAGGTTATGCCACACACCCCAACTCGCAGCAGCTGCTTGCCATAGTAAAACAAAAAATGGCTGCTGAAGGCAAAAATGCAACCCTGCTGTACCTTGGCGATAATATTTACCCGCTTGGCATGCCCGAAAAAGGCCATAAAACCCGCGAAGCATCGGAAGCATCATTATACAGCCAGCTTGACATTGCTAAAGACTTTAAGGGCAAAACCTATATGATTCCCGGTAACCACGACTGGTACCACGGATATAAAGGATTGCAGGAAGAAGCAAAACTTACCATTGAAAGGCTAAACGATAAAGATGCTTTTTTACCCCGCAAAGGCTGTGGTATTGATGATCTTGAGATTACCGATAATATTACCCTTATTACCATAGACAGCCAGTGGTTTATTGAAGACTGGGACAACTACCCTACCATAAACGACGACTGTAAAATTAAGACCCGCGATGCCATGTTCGTGGAACTGGAAAGCCTGCTGAACAAAAACCAGGACAAAACGGTAATACTTGCCCTGCACCATCCGCTTATGAGCAATGGTACCCACGGCGGCGAGTTCTCTTTTAAAAAACAGTTTTACCCATTAAAATATAAGATACCCATGCCGGTTATAGGTTCGCTTATCAACCTGGCACGCAAGGCATCGGGTTACAGTACGCAGGACATTCAGAGCCGTGTGTACAAAACTTTAAGCAACCGCATTAAAACCCTTATACAGGATAAAACCAACGTAGTGGTAGTATCGGGCCACGACCATAACCTGCAATACCTGTTTAAAGATAACATCCACCAAATTATTAGCGGGTCGGGCTCTAAAGAAGAGGCAGCACGTGCCGCAAACCCACAGGATTTTAGTTACGGCGGCAACGGCTATGCCACGTTGGATGTGTATAAGGACGGGCTTGCAAAAGTGACTTACTATAGCACCAAAAACGGCAAGGAAGAAAAGCTATTTGAAAAAATGATGCTGCAAAAGATTCCGCCGGTTATTAACCAGTATCCTGAGAGTTTCCCTGCTACCACAACCACATCAGTCTACACGCCGGAAATGACTAAAAAGAGTGCCGTTTACCGGTTTTTCTTCGGTACCCATTACAGCAACATATACAGCAGGCCTGTTACTGTGCCTAACATTACTATAGATACGCTGTATGGCGGGCTTATTCCCGGCCGTGCCGGTGGCGGTCACCAAAGTAACTCACTCAGGATAGCAGATAAAGACGGTAAGGAATATGTTATGCGCGGCCTTAAAAAGAGTGCCACGCGTTTTTTACAGGCAGTAGCTTTTAAGGAGCGCTATGTGGGCAACGAATTTGAGAACACCTTTGCCGAAAGCTTCCTGCTTGATTTTTATACCACAACCCACCCCTACACCCCGTTTATTATAGACGATCTTGAGGAAACCGCCGGCATTTACCACACCAACCCTGAGTTGTTTTACATACCAAAACAAAACCCGCTTAAAGAGGGTAACGAACGTTTTGGCGATGAACTTTATATGGTAGAAGAGCGCCCTATAGACGAGTTTAAAGATATGGCAAGCTTTGGTAAACCTGACGGTATAGACGGCACCGATGATGTGTATGAAAACCTGCGCAAGGATGCTAAATACAAGATGGATGAACGCGCTTATATTAAAGTGCGGTTGTTTGATATGCTTATAGGCGACTGGGACCGACACGGCGACCAATGGCGCTGGGCACGCTACAAAGAAAAAGACAGTGTGGTGTACCGCCCTATCCCCCGCGACCGCGACCAGGCATTCCCTAAGTACGATGGGGCTTTGCTTTCTATATTAATGAACATTCCCGCCCTGCGCCACATGCACACGTACAGGGCCGATGAACGCAATATAAAATGGCTTAACCGTGAGCCCTACCCACAGGACCTTGCCCTGATAACCAAATCGGGCGAAAACGTATGGCTGGAAGAAGCTAAAGCATTACGGGAAGCCCTTACCGATGAAGCCATAGATAAGGCATTTGCCGCCCTGCCGCCGGAAGTTCAGGATGAAACATCAGAAGATATTAAAGCTAAAATGAAGGCAAGGCGTGCCAAACTGGAGGAGTTTGCCTTAGATTACAGGAAAGTGCTATTACGAACCGTATTGATAGTTGGTACCGATAAAAAAGAGCGCTTTGAAATAACCCGCCTGCCTAAGGGTGATACCGAAGTTAAGGTGTACCGCGTTAAAAAGGGTGAAGAAACACTGGTACAATCGCAAATATACAACCGTAAAAAAACCAAGGAGATATGGATTTACGGCCTTGATGACGATGATGTTTTTGAAGTAAAAGGCAAGGCTGATAAAGCCATTATGGTTCGCCTTATTGGCGGGCAAAATAACGACACCTACGCTATTGAAGAGGGTAAAAAAGTAAAAATATACGATTTTAAAAGCAAGGAGAATACTTATAACAATCCCGGTAAAGCAAGCCTTAAACTTACCGATGATTACGAAACCAACAGCTACTATCCCGAAAAACCGGCGTATAATGTTGTTGCAGGATACCCGTCTATAGGGGGTAACCCCGATGACGGACTTAAAGTGGGTGTACTTGTAAACTATACCGTTAACAATTTTAACCGCAGGCCGTTTTCGCAAAAACACAGCCTTAAGGTAAACGGCTATACCGCAACCGAAGGTTTTGACTTTGCCTACCGCGGCACGTTTATGAATGTGGCCAGCCGCTGGAACTTTGCTTTAGATGCGCGCTATACCAGCCCTAACTTTAGTATTAATTATTTTGGGTTGGGCAACACCACACCAAACTTTGATAAAGACCTGGGCATGAACTACAACCGCGTAAAGCTGCAACTTTTTAGCATTAGCCCGTCGTTTTTTAGCGAAAGCAGGAACGGCAGCTTTTTAGAATTTAAGGCCCCGTTTGAAACTATTGAGGTAGATGGCACCAATAACCGTTTAGTAAATGAGCCAGGGGCTATACCTGCCCGACTGTTTGAGCACAGGCAGTACGGCGGCGTACAGGGTTTGTACAGTTTTTCTAATTATGATAATGCATCATTGCCGGCATTAGGCATGGCTTTTCACCTGTCATTGGGCTGGAAAACCAGCCTTGATGAAATTAAGCGCAATTTTGCCCACATGGAAACGGGTATCAATTTTGTACACAAACTGGTGCCTGATGAGTCGCTTGTGTTTTCATCTACCGTTAAGGTAAAAATGATCTTTAACAACAACTACGAGTTTTACCAGGGGGCAACCCTGGGTGGCGATACCGATTTGCGCGGGTACAGGCGCGAGCGCTTTACCGGCAGGCAGTCGGCGTATCACAGTAACGACCTGAGATATACACTGGGCAAGGTAAAAAACAGCTTTTTACCCATGACGTATGGTATACTGGGCGGCTACGATTACGGCCGCATTTGGCTGGATGGCGAATCAAGCGATAAGTGGCATCAAAGTGTAGGTGGTGGCCTGTGGCTAAGCGCTGTGGAAGCCTTAACCGCAAGGGTAACCTACTTTAAAGGATCGGATGAGAGGGGGCGTATTGCCTTTGGGGTATCGTTTGGACTATAATTCGGATAGTTTTATACTGTACAGTTTCTTACCCTCCTTACCATCTTTTTCATCGGCAATATAAAGGTTATCATTGTCTTTAAAACAAATAGCCTCTTTTTGAGAGTAATGGTTAAGGTTGAGTTGCTTCATATCGCAACCTGCAAAATTATCAGTACCAAAGTTAGTAAGCAGCCAAATTTTATCACCACTAAGCAAAACAACTTTAGTGCCGTCGGGACTAATATCGGCGCTTGTAAGTGCGCAGGTGTGGTAGTCACCACAGGTTTTTATTGTGCCTAAAAGTTTAGCCGCATGATTGCCCGCTTTGTTGGGTACACGGTAAACGCTCACGGTGCCGTCAAAACCTTTGCTGCGGTTTTTTGTAAACAGGTAAAAGTTACCGTTCTGCACAAAAAACGATTCTACATCATAAATCCATTCTGACTTTTTAGGAGGAAACGCCTTTTGTTCCGAGTAATAAAATGTAATTTTATCTGCAGCGGTACCTAAATTACCGGCAGCCAGCTTATAAATAGCAAGATCCTTACGGTCGTTATTGTTATTTCCAAAATCGCCTATGTAAATGTTACCCTCTTTATCGGCAGCCATATCTTCCCAGTCGGTATTGGTGGCATTGGTAATGGTTACTTCTTTTGCTACGCTGCCATCATCGGCAATTTTATAGATTTTATTGTCGTTGCCGCTGTCTTCTAACGCCCATAGTTCGCCGTTAATGTATTCCATGCCTGAGACTTCTTTCAGGCTAAGTGAGGCAATTTCTTTAAGTTTTGTGGGCTCAGAAGATGAGCATGAAAGTAAGAGTATGGTAGCAGGTAATAAATAACTGAATTTCATTTGTAGGTATTTTTTGTAAAATTACTACACAAAGTAACAGCAACGCTAAACTTTATATTGTATTTAAGATTATAACGTTACTTTATGCTTCTTATTGGAGCAAACTACCAACATGCATCAAAAAAAACCATCGGTAATCCCGATGGTTCTCCACTACTAAAAAAATCAAAGTACTAAAAAAGTGTTATGCCATACTGATTAAGTATATATGTTTATGTGCCCGCGTACTGATTAACGGTGTATTAAACTGCACTAACAATCATTTATTAAAACAAACATAGTTATGTTTTAAATAAAAACAATGCGAAATGCTAAAAAAACGTTAAAATACACTTTTTACAGGACAATCTGCATATAGAACATGCTGTTAATCATGCGTTAATTGTAAACGGATTGCCGCAACCTATTGGTAACTTTATAATATAAAACCGCAAACATGAAAAAGACATCGTATTTAAAAGCTGCATTTTTTGGTATCCTTATCCCTGCCCTGCTTATTGCGTGTAACGAAAAAGATGAGCGCAAAGAGCTGGAGGCCCGCGAGGAAGCAAAAATAGGTAAGGTGTTTAACCCGGCCATACAGGGAAATGAACACGAAAACCAAACGAACCAGTTCCCATCCAGCCGAAATAAAAACGATTATAGTACAGCCGAACCTGCTGTGCCGGCAGGCGCAGATACGGCTGCTGCCCCAACTACTAACCCGGATAAGCCAAAAACAAACAGTGCTAATGCTACCACGCCTACACCTACGAGTGCTACAAGTGCAAAGCCTACAAAAGAATAGGTTATGCTTGCAAACACCGTAAAAGAAGAATATAGCGAAGCGCGCGAACTGAGAGGCCTGTTTGAAAAACAGCTTAAGGAATTGTATTGGGCTGAAGGCATTATGGCCGATATGCTTGCCGATGTAGTTGCAGAGGCATCAAGCAAAGACCTCGTGGCATTGCTGGAAAACCATTTGGACGAGACCAACCACCATATTGTAAGGCTGGAGCGGATATTTGAGTCGATTGGCATTCCTGCCGAAGAGTTGCCTTATGAAGCCGTAAGCTGCCTTATAAAAGAAGCTGAAAGCTTTATTGATAACTCCATGCAGGGCGTTGTGCGCGATGCGGGCCTTATAGCGGTACTGCAAAAAATAAAGCATTACGAGATTGCCTGCTACGGCACCATGAGGGCATACGCCCTGGCACTGCGCGAAGAGGATGTTGTTGTGTTGCTTGAGCAGACGCTTGAAGAAGAGAAAGGCGCCGATTTGCTGATGTCGGCCATTGCGGAGTCGCATATTAATATTGAAGCCGCCGATAAAGAAATATAAATTAAAAAGAAGAATTATGTCTAAACCAACTGAATTGCCTGCACAAAAACAGAACGATCAGCCGGGTGACGAATATAAAATGCACCCTGAGCCGGAGGTTATACGCCCCGGTTACAAGGGCAGCGACAAACTTAAAGGTAAAATAGCCCTTATTACAGGTGGCGACAGCGGTATAGGCCGAAGCGCAGCTGTACACTTTGCCCGCGAGGGCGCCAGTGTAGCCATTGTGTATTTAGATGAACATAAAGATGCCGAAGCCACCAAAGCCCTTGTAGAAAAAGAAGGCCAAAAATGCCTGCTGATAAGCGGCGACCTAAAGGACGAAGGCTTCTGTAAAGATGCGGTAGTCCAAACTGTGAACGAGCTGGGCGGACTAAACATTGTGGTTAACAACGCCGCGGTACAGTTTCCGCAAACTGAATTTAAGGATATTACCGGCAGCCAGGTTCGCGAAACGTTTGAGACTAACATACTGCCGTTTTTTTATATTACGCGCGAGGCTCTTAACCATTTAAAAAAAGGCGACAGCATTATTAATACCACATCGGTAACGGCATACAGGGGCAGCGAGCACCTTATAGATTACAGCAGCACCAAAGGGGCAATCGTGTCTTTTACGCGTTCTACCTCAGCCATGCTGGCCGAAAAAGGCATCCGTGTAAACGGTGTGGCGCCGGGCCCAATATGGACACCGCTTATACCGGCAAGTTTCCGACCACAGGATGTGGCTAAATTTGGGCAGGACACCCCAATGAAACGCCCCGGCCAACCCAGCGAAGTAGGCCCTGCTTATGTGTTCCTTGCCAGCGAAGATGCATCATACATTACCGGGCAGGTACTGCATGTAAACGGCGGGGAAATGACGGGGGGATAATTTTTAGTTAACGGTTGACAGTTTTCAGTTTACAGAAAGAACAGGCAACAGGCAAAATTCTAAATTACAAATTGCAAATCTCAAACAAGAAGAAATTCCAAATGAGGAAAAATTCCAAGTTCCAAATTACAAATCTCAAACAAGGAGAAATTCAAAATGAGGAAAAATTCCAAGCTCCAAATTACAAATTTCAAACAAGGAAAAGTTTAAAATTATAAATCAAACAGAGGAAATTCTCAATACTAAAGTATAATATCTCAATACACAAATAATATTAATTAATAAAATTTAGAAATCATGGAAAATAATCAGAACGACCACAATGACAATATCATAAGGCCAAATACCAATAACACTAACAGTGTTGTAAGGCCTGCCGAGGATATTAACAGGGCACATAATGAAAACAGGAGGGTTCAGGGTGACCTTGACTTAACTCCGTTTGACCTGCCGTATGAAGACCCGGCTGTTACCAACCCGGAAGAACTGGCATCGTTTCCTAAGCCGGCCGAGATCGTGAGCCAGCAGGACATTGATAATGAGAACGAAACGCATTTAATTAATACTAAAAGATCGCCCGTAAGGGAAGGCAGGAATATTATCAGTACTGATAATAACCCCAACCGCGACGGTTTTATGTAGAATTTTAAGCCATAAATATTGTAAAGAGCCTATGTGGCTCTTTTTTTATTGCCCGAAACACCTGTAAACACTACAGCTATTACGATATATTGATTTTTAGGCAGTTATATTGATAATTTAACAAAAATTACGTAACTTTATACTAATAAAATCATCCACTTATGGCAACCGATCTTAATTTCCGCCAGGATCAGGCAGATCAGGGCGTAGCAGTACAGTTAGCATATTACAATGGTATTATGCCTTATGAAGACCCTGCAATCGTTAACCCAAACGAATTGGCAAGTTTTCCTAAACATGTTAGAAGAGATGGCCACCACCACCATGAAAGCCACCTTAATCACAGGACTCCCGTTACCGATGGGCGCTACATAACCCGTACCGATAACCAACCAGGCAGGTATGGATTGTAACAACTTTACTCTAAAAAACAAAGCCCTCTTATTTGCATAAGAGGGCTTTGTTTTTTAGTAGCACGGATAACTATTTCTTATCGGCCGTAGCAACTTTTTTATCGTTAGCAATAACTGCTTTCGGGTCGTTAGCAACCTGTGGCACATCGCTTGTAAATTCGTCTACACGGGCGCGCTCCTGTTTTTTAGCAGCGGTTGCCTTTGTAGTTGTAGCTGGAGTAGTCGTTGTAGTTTCAGTTTCAGTTTTCACTTCTGTTGCAGGAGCCGCTTTTTTAGTGGCTTTGTACTCTACAACATTGTAAGTAGTTGGGTCCGGTTGTTTTATGTAACTCTGGGCAGAGGCTACGCCTATTGTAAATAGAGCCGCTAGCGATAAAATAATCTTTTTCATGATCTTTGCTTTTTTGTTATTTCAAAGATACCCCACTAAAACAGGCTTGTATGTTGTTGTTATCCTAAGACTAAGCCAAAAGCTGTTAAAAATATTCAAGTTTTAACTACCATCTGTTAAAAAATTATTCTAATATATTTTAACACTACTGCATTTTGAATATAAAAAATCGTTAAATTTACATATAACACCTTGTATATTATGGATTTAACACCGCAGATAATTATGCTGGCGCAGCGCTGGCTAAATTTAAAAAATCTTGGTGCCGGCACCGCAGATGGCATTATAGGAGACAAAACAAAAGCCGCGCTTAATAAGGCATCGGAACTCCCTAAAACCTGGACGCTGGAAAAAAAGATAGTGGGCGCCGTACAGCTTTTTGCCAAACAGGAGGGTTTTGTGCCCGGCCCTATTGATGGGCTTTGGGGTACGCAAACCCAAAGCGCTTATGACCAGCTGCGGTATAAACTGCTTTACGGACAGGAACCCGAACCCTGGCGGCCGGAAGACCGTACGCCCGTTAACCCCAACAACTGGCCGGTACAAAGCCAAAGTGCGCTAAATGCGTTTTATGGCGTGGCTAAAGAGACAGGCAATGCAAACCTGGTATCGGTAGCCGTGCCCTACCCGTTGGTTATAGCGTGGGATACCTCTAAAAAAGTAACTAAGATTACCTGCCACAAAAAAGTAAAGGACAGCCTTATACGTGTGCTTACCAAAACATTGCAGCATTATGGCCTTGCCGAAATTAAACGCCTGCGGCTGGATTATTTTGGCGGATGCTTTAACTACCGCATCATGCGCGGCGGTACATCGCTTAGTACGCACTCATGGGGTATTGCCATTGATTTTGACCCTATAAACAACCAATTGAACTGGGGCCGCGACAAAGCAACTTTTGCCCGCCCCGAATATAATAAGTGGTGGGAGTTTTGGGAAGAAGAAGGCTGGGTTAGCCTGGGCCGCGACCGCAATTATGACTGGATGCATGTGCAGGCGGCTAAGCTGGTTTCCTGATTTTATTTGATGATTGCCTGTAACAAAAATCGGCTACTGCATTCTAATTAGTTAATCAATCTAAAAAATCAACAATTACAATGACAGCACACGAAATAGATTACCGGATTTTTGGCGAAGAAATGCAGTATGTAGAGATAGAACTGGATCCGCAGGAGGCCGTTGTAGCCGAAGCAGGTACTTTTATGATGATGGAAAACGGCATACAGATGGAAACCATTTTTGGCGATGGCGGTAACCAGAACGAAGGCATTATGGGCAAGCTTTTTAGCGCAGGCAAGCGTTTGCTAACCGGTGAGAGCCTGTTTATGACGGTTTTCCTTAATCAATATAAAGACAAGCGTAAGGTTAGCTTTGCATCGCCTTATCCCGGCAAAATAATACCTATAGACCTTACCGAGGTGGGCGGGCGTTTCATCTGCCAGAAGGATGCTTTTTTATGCGCAGCCAAAGGAGTTACCGTGGGTATAGAATTTTCTAAAAAATTAGGCCGTGGGCTTTTTGGCGGCGAAGGCTTTATTATGCAAAAGCTGGAAGGCGACGGTATGGCGTTTGTACACGCAGGCGGTACACTGGCGCGCAAAGAGTTGGCAGCCGGCGAAGTGCTTAAGGTAGATACCGGCTGTATTGTGGGCTTTACCAAAGAGGTAGATTATGATATTGAGTTTATAGGCGGTATTAAAAATACGGTTTTTGGCGGCGAAGGGCTGTTTTATGCCACACTGCGCGGGCCGGGAGTTGTATTTATACAATCGTTGCCGTTTAGCAGGCTTGCCGGCAGGATATATGCAGCGGCGCCACAGGGAGGCGGGCAACAGCGCGGCGAAGGCAGCATACTGGGCGGCCTGGGCAATTTGCTTGATGGCGATAACAGGTTTTAAGCAATTAAAAACATACGACAGTAAAAAGGGCTTTGGCCCTTTTTTTTTGGCTCATAATTTGATAACTTTCCCAACACTAACCAACTGCTTATGAAATTACTTTTTACCCTTATTACCGTGCTTGGCATAAGCACACTTTTCGCACAGGAATATAAAGGCCTTGCCCAGGGCCAGCCTGCACAAAAAAATTACCTTACCACAGTACCCTATACTTTTAAGCGGGACAAGATGATCGTACAGGCATCTATTAACAACAAAACCTATAATTTTTTGTTTGATACCGGCGCACCTATGGCAATCACGGCAAAGGTGGCAAAGGAGCTGGGCATTACATCGGTAAATAAATTACAAATTCAGGATGCTAACGGTGCGTCAGACAGCCTTGCAGTGGTAAACCTGAATAATATAAAAATAGGTACCGTTACCTTTAATGGCGTGCCTACCCTGGTTGTTGATAAACTGGGGCCTTTAGAATGCCTTAATATAGACGGCTTTATAGGCAGTAATGTATTGCGCAACTCGATAGTGCAAATTTTACCGGGCAATAAAACCATTATCATAACCGACAGCCCGAAAAGCCTGAAGTTATCACGCAAAAATTCGGTTAAAATGTTTGTTGAGCCGGGGCAGGCCAGCCCGCTTGTAAGCATCAGCCTTCTTACCGATAAGATGGATGCCGATGAAACAGTGCTGATAGACACGGGGATGTCCGGCTTTTACGACCTTTCTACGGCAGTATATAAAAATGCCCAGCAATACGACTTATTTAAAACGCTGGCACAAGCTACCGGATTTTACACCCTTGGGCTTTACGGCAACTCAAAATCAGAGCTGCAATATCAGGTTAAACTACCCGAGCTTGCCATTGGTAAGTTCGGCTTTAAAAACATTACCGCCACTACCACATCCGACCTGCGCTCTCGCGTGGGTATCGAATTATTAAAGCACGGCAATATTACGCTGGATTACCTTAACGGCAGGTTTTACTTTGAGCCTTTTGGCGATAAAAAATCGGTAGACTTAGCCGAAAAGTCATGGCCGTTTAAACCCGTAGTTAAAGATGATAAAATAATAATTGGTATTGTTTGGGACGCTGCCCTTGCCGGTAAAATTGATGCCGGTGATGAGATACTAAGCTTTGGCAACCTTAATTTTAACGGAATGGATGTTTGCCAAAAATTGTTATCCGACTTTAAAGCAGTCGCCGATAATGTTGCACTGGTTATTAAAGATGCTGAGACGGGCGAGGTTAGGACGTTGCAGGTTAGCAAGGAGTAATATTCTTTTGTCTAATAAAACCACCCCACCCTGCGGGCACCCCTCCAAAAGAGGGGAAACCACGATTGCTCTCCCCCCCTATACTAAGTTTGAGTAAGCATATTTGAGTGAAGCTAAGGCCTTAAACTTCGTTGCGTTAAGCAAAATAGAAGTGGAGGCGTTAAAAATCATTTGCTGTTTGAGCGCAGCGAGTTCAAATGATTTAGCCGAGACTTCTATTTTGTAGCATAAGAAGTTAGAGCCTTGAATTTTTGGTTCTTTTGTTTCAAGACAAAAGAACAATCCTTATCTTTGAACTTTGGCTTTAGGGGTATTCTGAAAAGAATTGAGAGAGTCCCTTTGAACCTGACACAGTTTATACTGTCGTAGGGAAAAGCGTAGCATTACTACACTGTTTCAAAATCTTCCTGTTTTTTTTGGGAGACTCTATAGCCATATTTTACTTAACACCTTAAAAATATGAAAGAGTCTCTTTGGGAATCCATCCAGTTTGTAAAGAAAAATTCGCCCCTTGTACATAACATTACCAATTATGTGGTAATGAATAACACCGCCAATGCCCTGCTTGCCGCCGGTGCATCGCCTATTATGGCACACGCCCACCCTGAAGTTACCGATATGGTTGCCATTTGCAGTGCCACCGTTATTAACATTGGTACACTTGATGAGTATTGGGTAGAAAGCATGGTGCAGGCCGCTGCAAAGGCTAGCCAGATAAACAAACCGTGGGTGCTGGACCCTGTTGGGGTTGGTGCTACAAACTTCCGTAACGCTACAGCCGCGCAATTACTTGTTTTTAAGCCAACGGTTATTCGCGGCAATGCCTCCGAAATTATGGCGCTGGCTAATGTTAGCCTCTCTAAAACCAAAGGGGTTGACAGCGTACACCAAAGCACCGAAGCCATTGCCGCCGCACAATGGCTTAATCAAACTACGGGCAGTGTAGTGTGTGTATCGGGCGCGGTAGATGTTATTGTAAACGACAACAGTCAAATTCACCTAAAAAATGGGCACCCGCTCATGCAGCAGGTTACGGGATTGGGTTGCACGGCATCCGCATTAATTGGCGCTTTTGTGGGCAATAATCCGTCTGACCCTTTTATTGCTACTGCCGCCGCCATGGCATTGCTGAGTATTGCAGGCGAAATTGCCCAAAGGCAGTCGGCGGGGCCGGGAAGCCTTCAGGTGAACCTGCTGGATAAGCTGTACAACCTTACGCAGGAAGAGTTTTACCACCACTTAAAGCTGGAAGAAATTAATGGATAACCATTTTCCTTACCGGCTGTATTTAGTGGTTAGCGAAGATGCCTGCCTTGGGCGCGACATTATTTGGGTTACCGAACAGGCTATAAAAGGCGGCGTAGATGTGGTACAGCTTCGCGAAAAGCACCTTAACACACCCGACTTTACAACTTCAGCCCTCCGGCTAAAAGAAATGCTGGACGGTTATAACGTTCCGCTTATAATTAACGATACTATAGCAGTTGCACAAGCCAGCGGCGCAGCGGGAATACACGTTGGCAACAGCGACACTCCCCCCTCTAAAATTAGGCAGCTGTGGCCGGAGTGCGGCACAGTGGGCTACTCTATAGAATATTTAGAGCAGTTATATAGTCCCGAAATTCAGCACAGCGATTACCTTGGCATCAGCCCGGTTTTTAGTACACTGACCAAGACCGACACGGTTACCGAATGGGGCCTTGAAGGCATCCTTAACATACGGGCACTTACCTCTAAACCATTGGTTGCCATTGGGAATATGAACGCCCATAACGCCCGCGACGTTATCCGCGCCGGTGCCGATTGCCTTGCGGTGGTTTCGGCCATTTGCAGTGCCGATGATCCGGCGAAAGCCGCCGAAGCGATTCGCAATCAAATAGAAAAAGCATTATGAAACACTATACCTACCCTGCCGTGCTTACCATTGCAGGATCTGACCCCAGTGGCGGTGCGGGCATCCAGGCCGACCTAAAAACATTTTCGGCCCTGGGCTGCTACGGCATGAGCGTTATTACCGCCCTTACCGCCCAAAATACCCTTGGCGTAACGGGTATACACAGCATACCGCCCCATTTTGTAGCCGAACAACTGGAAACGCTTTTGCAGGACATTACCCCACTTGCCATAAAAATAGGCATGGTACACACGCCACAGTTAGCCGGTGTAATTGCCGACTGCCTGCTGCAATTCCCCAACATTCCCGTGGTGTTAGACCCGGTTATGATAGCCACCAGCGGCGACCGTCTTATAGAAAATGAAACTGTTGCCGCAATTATCCAAAAACTATTTCCGCTGGCTACCGTTATCACTCCAAATATGGATGAGGCGGCGCTGCTGGCAGGCACCCCCGTAACATCGGTGGCCGATATGCAGGCTGCCGGTAAAACAATACTCGGCCTGGATACCAATGCAGTATTGGTAAAAGGCGGGCATTTACCATCGGAACAATTAACCTCGCTGCTGTTCACTTCCCAAAGCCATCGGGTAACCGAATATACCTCTCAAAAAATTGCGACAAAGAACATGCATGGGTCGGGCTGCACCTTGTCGTCGGCCATTGCTGCCTGCCTTGCTTTAGGAGATGCTTTGCCACAGGCTGTACAAAAAGCGCAGGACTATGTGCACGGGGCAATTCTACACGGTGCCGACGTAATTACCGGCAAAGGCCACGGCCCGCTAAACCATTTTTATAACCCGCAAACCCTTAAAAAACATGAGCTGGAGTAAGCTTGCATGGCAGGAAGCCCTGCCTATATACCACAACATTATCGCAATGCCTTTTATCAAAGAACTGGCCGACGGTACACTGAACATTGAAGCCTTTAAATACTACCTGCAACAGGATGCCCATTACCTGGAATATTTTGCGCGCACCCTTGCCGTAATTGCAGCTAAGGTGCCCGATGTGAATACCATGCTGGATTTCATCCGCTTTGCCGAGGGTGCCATTATTGTAGAGCGCGCGCTGCACGACTCATATTTTGCCGAATACAATGTAATTGAAAGGGCACCGCTATCGCCCACCTGCCACCACTATGTGCATTTTATGCAAAGTACCGCTTATGCTGCCGATGTTGCTGTGGCTATGGCGGCCGTACTGCCCTGTTTTTGGATCTATAAAGAGGTGGGCGACCATATTTTACAACACCAGGTTAAGGGTGCCAACCCGTACCAGGGATGGATAGACACCTACGCCGGTGAAGAATTTGGTATAATAGTACAAAAAGCCATTTCCCTATGCGATGCCGCCGCGGCGGATGCCTCGCCCCAGCAACGCCAAAAAATGACGGAGGCTTTTGTAACGGCAAGCCGCCTGGAGTTTGCCTTTTGGGATAGTGCTTACAGGCTGGAGCGGTGGTAGTGTTTTGAATGCCTGTCAGCACTAACGCAGACTGCCTTACGGTAGTCAGATGTAACAATCTCACTTAAGGGATCAACAATATAATTACTGCGATACGAGTGAGATCGCTTCGTTGTGCCTTCTCGCGATGATGTTGCGTGAAGAATGAGTTTTACGCGTTCCATACCCACAACAGTCATCGCGAACGCAGTGCAACGGAGTGTGGCGATCTTACCCAGGATATCAACAATATAGTTACTGTGATGCGAGTGAGATCGCTTCGTCGTGCCTTCTCGCGATGACATTGCGTGAAGAATGAGTTTTACGTTCCATACCCGCAACAGTCATCGCGAACGCAGTGCAACGGAGTGTGGCGATCTTACATGTAGCCCGGTGCACCTTCTTATGGTCAAATGTAATATCACGTCCCAACGCCTACATCGTACTTGGTTTACTTAATACGCCTGTTGTTTTATGCCGGGCTGTGCGTTATTTACTATTTTATTGGGTTAGAAATTAATAAGCGAAATATCAAAAATTAAAGCTACTGTACACACCTGCAAGGATTAAACTACATTTAATCTCATAACATTATGGTTTTAAAATGAAATTATGAAACCAACTTAATTTGTATTTTTGTAAAAAATTTCTACTACTACATGAATTTAAACGGAGATATAATTATAATTGAGGACGATTACGACGACAGGGAATTTCTTGTTGAAATAATTGAGGAAGTATTAAAGAATAATGGTTACCACAACAAGATCGTGACGATTGCCGATAGTGGCAGGGTTATCGACTTTTTAAAGGAAGCGCAGGATTCGCCTTTTTTAATAATTTCGGATATTAATATGCCGGGTATGGACGGTTTTCAGCTAAGGCAGCAAATTTTTGAAGACCAGGACCTGAACGACAAGTGCATTCCGTACATATTTTTAACTACATCGGGCGATAATGTAGACCTGATGAAAAAAGCGTATGGCCTATCGATACAGGGTTACTTTACCAAGCCGAATGACTATTCCGAATACCAGGTTTTAATGTCGGATATTATCCGCTACTGGAAGGTTGCCAAGATTGCCAACAGGGTTGGCTATGACGGATAACCATCTTAAAATATTTTATAAATTGAACCGGCATTAGCCGGTTTTTTTATGCTATACATCCTACAATAATTTTTTATGTAAACAAATTCCAAAAAACAACTATCAAATTACAAACTACTTATTTCGCATTCTAAACTCACAACTCCAAACGCTGCACCCATTTACTACTTTCCCGGTGCAAAGTTACAACAGGTTTTTAGGTGCAGTACTGAAGTGGTTCTTGCAGTAAATTTTACCTGCATTTTGATTTTTGATATTTCACACCACTATTTCCGTTTTTAGCTAAAAATACGCTTTTGGGTAGTTTTAGAAATACCAAAAGTGAAACATAAAAATTAAATTATTGAAATTCAGCATTATAAAAATTCGTAAAAAAGTGATTTCAGAATCCGAAAGTGAAATATTAAGCCTTTTTACAACCGCACATTATTCCAAAAGTGAAATATTAAAGCAAAAAAGCATCAGTTTACACTGATGCTTTTAATTACAAAATTGTAGTATTTTATTTACTTTAATTCGAATTCGGTTTCCTGAACATTATTGCTTGCGGTACCTACAAAAACCTTGAAGGTTCCCGGCTCTACCAAATAGTTACCGTTATTATCGTAAAAACCTAATTCATAATTGGTTAGCATAAATGTGACGGTTTTTGTTTCGCCTTTTTTAAATGACACTAACTCAAAGCCTTTCAGCTCTTTAACAGGCCTTGAGAGGCTTGCCGAAACATCCTGAATGTACAGCTGCACAACTTCTTTACCATCATAACTACCTGTATTACTGACATCTACACTTACTTTAACCGGTTCGCCTTTGGCATATACCTTTTTATCCAGCTTGGGTGCTCCATATTTAAAGGTGGTATAGCTAAGTCCGTGGCCGAAAGCATATTGCGGGGTTTTTTCTACATCGCCGTAATGCGACCAAAACACGTTTTTGTCAGCATTTACAGGCCTTCCGGTGCTATGCTGGTTGTAATAGATGGGCACCTGCCCCACATTTCGAGGAAAGCTCATGGGCAGTTTGCCGCTTGGGTTGTAATCGCCGTAAAGTATCTGAGCCACAGCATGTCCGGTTTCGCTACCCAGGTGCCAGGCCTCTACAATTGCCGGGATGTGCTCTGCAGCCCACGGTATGGTTAGCGGTCGGCCATTATTGAGAACCAGCACGATACGCGGATTTACCTTGTAAATTTCCTCTAACAGCTCCTGCTGAAGCCCCGGCAGGTCGATATTGGTACGGCTACGGCCCTCCCCACTCTGGAAGCCATGCTCACCCAGTACCATTACCACCACATCGGCAGCTTTGGCGGCTTTCTTAGCAGCCTCAAAACCAGACCTATCCGTAACATTTAGCTGCACCTCATCTAAAAAAGTTGCCTTGCCCACTATCAGGTCGGCGCCCTTTTCGTAGGTTAGCGTGTTGCCTTTATACTGCTGCATCCCTTCTAAAACCGACACTGCCGTGTTGTCATCGGATGCTATCCTCCAACTGCCCAACGGACTGTTTTTATCGGTGGCTAGCGCCCCGATCAGGGCTATTTTCTGGCCAGTTTTCTTTAACGGAAGCAGGCTCATATCGTTCTTTAACAGCACTATAGACTTCTTAGCAACATCCAGCACTGCCTCGTGGTTGGCCTTGCTGTTTATAGTTGCTTTTTCGCGTTTTTCATCGCAATAGCGGTAAGGGTCGTCAAAAAGGCCAAGCTCGTATTTTACCCTCAGGATACGTCGCACCGAATCGTCTATCAGGGCCACATCTACCTTGCCCTCGTTAACCAGCTTAACAAGCTCGTTTACATATAGGTACGATTCCATATCCATATCCGCACCTGCCTTTACAGCCTTTTCAGAAGCCTCGGCACCGTCTTTAGCAAAGCCCCAGGTAATCATCTCCCTGATTGAGGCCCAGTCGGTTATCACAAAACCATCAAAGCCCCATTTGCCTTTAAGGATGTCGCGCTGCAAAAAGCTGTTGCCTGTTGCCGGAACGCCATTCAGGATATTGAAAGAGTTCATAAACGTGCGCACACCGGCATCTTTAGCGGCCTTAAACGGCGGAAGCACAGTATTATACAACGTAGCGTTACCGATATCTACCGTGTTGTAATCGCGGCCCGACTCGGAAAAGCCATAACCGGCAAAGTGCTTGGCACAGGCAGCGATGGTATTGGGCAACGACAAATCATCGCCCTGGAAGCCTTTTACGCGCGCTGTAGCCACTTTTGCCCCCAGATATGGGTCTTCGCCCGCTCCCTCCATTACGCGGCCCCAGCGGGCATCCCTTGAAATATCTACCATAGGCCCGAACGTCCAGTTAATGCCCGATGCCGATGCTTCATCTGCCGCTACCTGCGCCGAGTGCTTTATAGCCTCCAAATCCCAGCTTGCAGCCTCGGCTAACGGAATAGGTGCCAGCGTTTTATATCCGTGAATAACATCAAAGCCAATAATAAGCGGTATCCCCAGGCGGGTTTCTTCCACCGCTATTTTTTGTACGGCGCGCACCTGGTCTACGCCTCTCACGGTAAGCATACTACCCACCCAGCCTTTGCGCAGGTGCTCATATTTTAAGGCGGCATTACCCTCTTTAGGCGACGGCCCCGTAACATCCCAAAAGCCGTTATACTGGTTCATCTGGCCTACCTTTTCTTCAAGGGTCATCTTCGCCATTAAGGTGGTGATCTTCTGCTCGATATCCTGTTTTTTGTCCATAGTTTTCTTTTTCTGGGCCTGTGCCGTGCCTATTGCAAACAGCGCCAGCGCCACTAAAATTGGTTTATGTTTCATTTGGGTTTTGGATTATTCACTTATAAAAGAACTGGCAGGCAGGTTGGCACCGTTAAACAGGTTAGCACGCCCGGCACTGTGCCATGCAAAGCGCACATGCACAGGCTTTTCCACTTTATCACTGGTAAGCACAACGGCATCGTTTACTATTTTAGCAGTTGCCTGATGATACTCTCCATCCTGCCCCGCAATCTCAAACATATTGGCTTTGTCTTTAAAATACAGCCCTTTAGCGTTATCAAAATGCACTGTTAGCTTCCTGCCTTTTGTTTCGTGGTTTTTATATAGCGGCCCATTTACTACGCCTTTGTTTATTTGGTAATGATCATTCAATGCAAGGTTGGCAAGGCGCTCGCCCACAGGGCGTTTGTTTCGCGGATGGATATCATTTACCGGGCTAACATCGCTAATAACTACCATACCCGTTTTAGGAATCTGCTGCAAAACAAGGCGTTGCGAATTCCGTATAACAGCCCCCTGCCGCATATCACCTTCATATTTATAGGGCGCTATCTGAACATAATAAAACGAGAAATCATCCTTCCATGCACCTCTCCATGAAGCAATTAGCCCGCCTAAAGTCTTATCATACACGCTGCTGCCCACATTGCTTTCGCCCTGGTACCAAAGTACCCCGGCAAGCTTAAAGCCCACAAGCGGGTTTATCATGGCATTGTATGCCCGCCCTGCCTCTATAGGCCCCCATTTGGCGGGGGTATGTTTCGCAGCCGCAGCAGCAAGCACCTCATCTTCAGCAATATAATCGGCTGGCATCCAAATCTCTGCCGGGGTGCCTCCCCAACTGGAGTTGATGATGCCAATGGGCACATTCTTAAGGTCTTCCTGAAGGTGCTGCGCAAAGAAGTAGCCCACTGCGCTGGCGTATTTCATGGTTTCGGGCGAGCACACCTGCCAGTTGCCCTCTAAATCTAATTGGGCCGATTTTGCAGTACGTTTAGCAACTGTAAAAAACCTGATATTAGGGTAGTTAGCAGCAGCAATTTCTGCCTCGGCATTATCAATACCGGAGTTGGCTGTCCACTCCATATTGCTTTGCCCGGAGCACAGCCACACCTCACCCAGCATCACATTTTTAAATGTAACCTCGTTATAGCCTTTAAAATTAAGGGTATACGGGCCGCCCTCACCGGGAGTACTGATAGTCAGCTCCCAATTGGCCTGATTATCCGGCGTTACCTTGTATTGCTTGTTGTCCCAGCCGGTGGTAATGGTAATCTCTTCGTTTGGGCTGGCCCAACCCCACAGTTTTACCTCAGCATTGCGTTGTAATACCATGTTATCGGCAAAGAAAGAGGGCAGCGATACATTGGCTAAGGATGAGCCTGTAACCGCTAAAGCAAATAGCCTGAATAAGCGGCTTAATCTATTACTTTTCATTCAATACATTTTTTAGGAAAGAGGCCAGTTGCGCCGCCATAAGCTTATCATCTTCAATTTCGGGGTGCGAACCGCAACCATGAGGAATTACCGATTTGAATATAAACACCTTAACCTCTTTATGCCCCTTTTTGGCATTAACCAGGCTCTTAACCCTGTTAAGGCATTTTACAAACTTTTCGCTTTTATCTCCCGTAACCATTGGGCTGGTTAACAGCACTATTTGCGTGTTAGGCGCATGTTTGTAAACCGTTTGTATAAAATTCACATAGTTGGTTACATACTTATCTTCGTTAAACGGAAGGCGTGCCTTTTTCCCATCGCCCAGGCTAAAATCGTTGGTACCCAATGCAATACAGGTAACATCGGGGTTATAGCCAAATTTATAAGGCTTAGCATTGTCTTTATTCAGGTACAGGTTTTCATAAACATCGGGCATAATGGCCTCTTTATCATGCTCATCGTTCCAGTTGCGGTACATACCAATGCCCGATACAGAACTCAGCACATAATCGGCATCAACAGCCCTTGCCGCAATGGGCGCATAGGAATAATAAGCATTATGCTGATCGTACCATTCGCCTTTACCACAGGGTATTGCAAGGGTATCGTTCCCCATGCCACAGGTAATGCTGTCTCCAATAAACTCGATTTTCTTTTTAGGTTTTTCATCCTTTACCTTAAATAATTTACCATCAGCACCCTTAAAAATTACGGTGCCATTGGCAGCCTCCGTAGCTTTATAAACCGTTATGGTATGTGATCCCTCCTGCTTAACCTTTATAGCTATAGCGGTGCCTCCGGGCTTTATGGTTTCACGGCTGTAGTATTGACCATCTACCTCAATAACAGCATAGTTGTTATGCACAAAGGTATCTTTTGTGTCGAGATTTACCGTGCAGGTTGTACCCCTAAACCCAAATGTTACCGATGACGCCGACCCAATAAGCCCGATTTTATTGGCATCGAGCTGTTCGGTACGGCCCTTTGTGGTATAAACGGAGGTATCTGTAATTGTTGATGTGCCGCCTATACAGGCAAAAGCAGTCACTATTAAAAGCGATAGTAATTTGTGAGGAACAGGCATAAATGCGATAGTTAAATTTTGAGGATGCAAATTATAAAAAATCGTTTGAGTAAGCCGATATAATTACATCAAAATATAATGCAATTTAAACACTGTAGGGGCACTTAACACCATTTAACAAGCTATGCCAAAGTGTAGTTAAACCAAGGTTAATTAATACAAAAACAGACAGTTAATCCAAATAGCGTTATCTAACTTTATAGTATAATATAAAAGCAACGATTATGAAAAAGTCATTTTTAACGCTGGGAGCAGTACTGGCCTTTGGTATTGCATCAGCTCAGATTACGCCAACTACAGATCCTAACAGGACAACAGTACCTACAACTACCACGCCTACAACAACTACGCCAACAACAACAGGCACACAGGCGGATAGGGCAAGAACCGCTGCCGACAGGACACGTACAAATTCCACAAACGACAGGCGCTCACTTAGCCCTACCCCCCGTACCGATGGTGCCCCAAACACAAATGGGATAACACCAAGTACTACCACACCACAAACTACTGTGCCTCCTACTACGCCTTTAAATGTGCCAAGTACGTCGCCTACCAACCCAAACAACAATTACAGGGCAGGTAACCCGGGTACGTCTACTAATTCACAATCAGGAACTACAGGTTCACCAACAACCAATCCGGGATCACAGCAGCCTACAACTGTTACACCAAGGCCTTAATCAGCAACAAGTAATTCAAAAAACATACTGTCATGAAAAAAGTATTTTTAACGTTGGGCGCTATATTGATCTTCGGTATAGCATCGGCACAGACCGATACCACAAGTACAAAGACAACCAGTACCAAGACCACTAAAACAGAGAAGATGCGTACTGATCCTAAAAAGGATAAGAAGTCTAAAACTACGACTACTACCAGCAGCAGTACTACGGTAGCGCCGCAGGACCAAACGATGCCTGAAAAAAAGAAAACAAAGAATACCAACCCGGCAACCTCTCCTACATCTACAGGAAACACCACCGGTACAGGTACTACCACTACTAAGCCATAAGGCAATTGAGTTGAAGCTGAGAAACCCCTTTATGGGGTTTTTTCATGCCTAATTGTAAGGTAGTGTTAAAGTACACGCTACATACCTTTAGGTTTCTTATTTTTAAGTTAGGATAACCAATCAAAATTATACCGGTTTTATGGAAAAGTTAGAGAACCTTATAGTAACACCAAGTGAAAAAACGATAAGCCAGGTAGAGCGTGCCGTATCTGTTGTGGGTGGCGCTTATCTTATGTATGATGCCTTAAGAAAGGAAAAGAAAAGCCTGCTGCAAATTGCTGCAGCCGGATTTATGATATACCGCGGCATTAAAGGCTTTGTTGCCGATGTGGATGTAAAGAACGGTAGCAAGTTGTTTAAGAAACCGGCTAAACCGGCCGACTCGAACATAAACATTCATGCGAGGCTTATTGTAAAACGCCCCGTGGCCGATGTGTATAATTTTTGGCGCCATTTAGGCAACCTGCCTTTGTTTATGGAGCATTTAGAAAGTGTTACCGTTTTGAGCGATACAGCATCGGAATGGAAGGTTAAAGTGCCTGCACTTGGCAATATTGTTAGCTGGAAGGCTGAGATAGTGGCCGAAGAACCGCACCGCTATATAGGCTGGAGGTCGTTACCGGGATCTGGGATTTACAATGCTGGGAAAGTAGAATTTAAAGATGCCGGAGAATTGGGTACTTTGGTGCATGTAGTGTTCTCTTACCATTCGGCACTTGGCCATGCAGGCGAAGAAGTGGCAAGGCTGCTGAACCCCGTATTTGAAAAGATGGTACGCAATGATATCATGGGCTTTAAACGCTATATGGAAACCGGTACTCCGCAAAAGCTACAACAGGAAACGGTGGCTATATTTACTTAATAGTTATAAGTTTTAAGTTAACAGTTTACGGCTTTAGTACTCTAACCCCTCTGTAAACTGTTAACTTAAAACTGTTAACTCTCTATTTATCCCATGATATTTTTTTGATGAAAGTTTCGTGCTGAAGTTCGTCTACGATTTCCATGAAACGCTGATTGCCCGGCTTTTCCAGGATGATCTCTATGATCCAGACCTTGGATGTTTTAGTAACCGAAAAATTGGCAAAATCTACCTCTTCAGTTTCAAGCAATGTATTGATGATCTTTCGCGGGTTGGCTTTAGCCTTTGCCGTTATCCTGAGTATCTTTTTTTGGAATTTACTGGAAAATTTTCGCTGTAAAGGCTGCATCCCCCATAAAATTATGATAGAAAAAAGTGTAGTGATCCCGGCTGCAATATACATACCCCCACCTGTTGCCATACCTATACCGGCTACCGTCCACAACCCCGAAGCTGTGGTTAAACCCAGCACTGTTGCGGGTTTCCTGAACAGTATGGCACCCGCCCCAATAAACCCAATACCGCTTACAATTTGGGCTGCCACACGGGAGGGATCGAGTTCGGCATAATCCTCACCTACAATATCCATAAAACCAAACGACGAGACCAGCATAATTAATGCCGACCCCATGCATACCATCATGTGGGTACGGGTACCTGCGGCCCAGTCTTTACGCTCGCGTTCAATACCAATTACACCGCCAAAAATGGCAGCAAGGGCAAGGCGAAGCGCTATTTCTGTCCACGGTAACATCATGACGATGGGGTTTTACTATCTAAGATTTTGTAGGTTGAAAGTGCAAATAGGGTAAAGATGAGATGTGCAATTGCCAATTGCCTGTAATAGCCGTAACGATTATTATCGGGCGGATTAGGGCTTGCAGAGAACATGATTTTCCACGCGCCTACTGCCGTTGCAGCACTTGCACTGCCTACCAGCAATACCTTTACAGGCCCCGGCGAATGCAACGCCCTGCGATACAGCACCCAATAGGCTAAAACAAATAGCATCCCAACGCCATAGTGGGCAACCCACCCTGCAGCGTGTTTTTTGTTCACATCTACATCAACAGCATTGTTGCGGTCTATAAGCTTGTTAAGCAGCTCAGGCTCCTCATACTGTTGGTTCTCTTTTTTAGCCCTGTAATAGCTGTAAAGCGTCATGAACGATGTGCCCACAATACCGGCAAGGATTATCTTTAGCGGCGCTTTCATGATGCTTTATTTTGAGTGGCAGAATCATCGATGGTATCCGAATCTAATTCATCTACAAGCTTTATAAGCAGTTCTCCGGTGCGCTCAATAGTTTGGGAGATTATGTTTTCGGGCACGCCATCAAAAACCTCACGGTGGGCACAATAACGATTACCCGGCAGCTTTATATGTATAAACATAGTACCTACAGGCTTATCGGCGGTTTCGCTACCACCGGGGGCAGTAAGGCCGGTTATGGCCACGGCAATATCACTTTTAAAGAATTTGCTAAGCCTTTCGGCAAGAAGCCGTGTAACTTCAGCCGATTCCGGGGTGTACTTTTCAATGATCTCGTTTGGGATATCAAAAAGCTCTTCCTTGGTACAGGCATCATAACACACGATACCGCCCAACAGCACACCACCCGATGTTGGCGTAAGCGAAAACTCCGATGCCAGCCATCCGGCAGTGGCACTCTCGGCAAGCGCTATTTTCAGGCCTTTTTCGGCCATGCGCCTGCTGCTTATAATAATACTTTCTGAGGCCATAATAGTTAGGTTTAGTTACATTTAATTACATCAAACGACTATTAAACCAGGCCTTAGTCTGTGGCAATCCGGATTATATTGCTCTGCCTCTCCGGGGCTAAATTTGTCATCCTCTTTTTCATCGGCAGAAATTTCTTCATTATGTTCCTGCTTCAGCTTTTCTTCAGATGGTGTGGTTTCATGGCGTTGGCTATCCTGGTCGCGCTGGCTTTGATGATGGTTACTTTCCCCATACTCCTGCCCGCCGCGATTTCCTTGTCCGGGGTTATCGTTTAACTGGCTCATAGTAAAAAATTAATGAGTTAACTGGTCTTTTTTAGTTGTAACCCTTGAGTTGTTACCTGTGCTGCCGGTACCGGTTCCCTGGCCTGTACCCGATGTACCACCGCTATTAACAGGTTTACCAACCTGGCTGCTACTGTTCTCTACCTTATCGGTAATTTCTTCCTCAGTAAGGCCTGCTTTTTTAGGTTTGGCTGTACCAGAAGCTGCTGTGGCATTATTGTTTGAAGACGACCCCGCATTAGATGACGTTGCTGCATTAGCACGAATACTCCTGCCCGATGCTCCTGTACCATCATAACCCATTGCCACGGTATCATGAGGTGTCATACAGGTATCTATATAAACCGTGTCAACCCTGCCTTCGGTAGTGGTCATAGTATCGCTTTTTCGGCTACAGCCATCGCATGATGTTACTATTTGCATACCCGCAACCAACGCTGTGGCTAACAGGCTATTTTTTATGATGTTTGACTTTCTCATACTATTTGATTTTTTGGTTTGTACTACTAAAGTTATCAATACAAAACACTAAAGTGTCTTAACATTTAGGTAATTAGCAATTATATAACATTTTTAAGAAGCCGTTAACTTGTCTCATTACCACGGAATTTTGCCAGGCATTTAACCGTTAAAATAGTACCGCATAGGGCTGCTGCAATGCTGTTAGCCATTATAATAGGCAGATCGTCTTTATAAATGCCGTAAATTACCCACAATACCATGCCTACAAACAGCATGGCATAGGTGATAGCCGATATACTTTTTGTAGACCTTGTTTTTACAATTTTTATGGTTTGCGGTATGTTTGCCACGGTAACAAAACCGGCAGCTATAAGGCCTAAAATCTCAACGTTATCCATTTAGTTATCCATTTAGTTATTGTTTGTAGTTTTAGGAGGGTATCACGGTATCTTATCTTCAAACTTTTCTTTAACCTTGCGGCTTATATAGGTACTCAGGCCCTTACCGGCGGTTGCCAGCTGTTTCATTTTTTCTATAACGCGCTTACCGGCACTGGCATAGGTATAGCGGTATACGGCATTATTGTTAAACTGTACGGCAATAGCATCAGGTGTAATTTCATACCCTGTTACCCCGCTGTGGCCTTCTAAGTTTTTATACCGTTTCATAAATCATTTATAGTGCTGCTGTATAAAGTTACAGCACTTAACAGCCATGCAATAGCTTTTAACGCTTGATTAACTTGGAGTTAACAGCAGTACCCGATTTTAAAGGGTAACTTCATAAAATATTAAAACATAGATAGCAAAACAATTAAAACTCAAAACCATGAAAAAGATATTTTTATCGCTTGCTGCACTGTTTGCCTTTGGCATTGCACAGGCACAAACCACACCGGCGCAGGAACAGCCTGCTAAACAGGTACCCTCTAAAACTACCGAAGAGGTAGTGCAGAAAAACAAAAAAGAAATGGAAATTAAGCCTGACGCGGCCCATAAAAACGAACGGAAGCTTGATGGTACACAAACCCGTAAGGACGAAATGATAACCAACGATCATGTTAAGAGTACCTCTGCCCCTGAAAAGGTTACGGATACCACACAAACAGCGACTAAAAAAGCGCGAACCGCTAAAAAGTCGGCGGTAAAGAAAGCATAATTGTAAGCTGCGGCGGAGCGTTATATTTATAGCTACATAGCAAAAAAAATCAGAACTCCGGAGGAGCGGCATACGGTATGCCGCTCCTCCGGAGTTCTTGTATCAGGATGTATTCTATTTCTATAGATGTCGCTCCGCCGGAGCTTTTGAACGCTTAATTAATACGTTCCATCTTTATAATACCAACTATCCTGCTCTTTTATAAAAGTAGATGTTTCGTGGTGCACCTGTGCCTTTAAGTTGCTATCCAGGTAATACGCTTTAAATTCTACTACAGTTTCTGTAGCTGTAAGGATTTCCAGCTTGAGCCACTGGTTGCTCTTTGCCCACTCTAACATGGCTGCTTTACTGTGGTATTTGCGCTCCTTAGGCGCGGTGGTTTCCCATAAATAATCGGCTGCATGTACAGCATAGGCGCTATAGCGCGAACGCATTAACGCCTCGGCTGTTGGCGCTTTTTTTATACCTTTTATATAGGGTTCGCAGCAGGTTGTATAAGGTTGTGATGAGCCGCAATAACAATAAGCCATAATTTTATTTTTACGAAGCGCAAAGATAACTGAATATGAAATAGTATTTTAGCCATCATACTATCCATAGTTAATTTTAAGATACATGAGCAAATTATTACTTTTCGTTGTAAGCCTTTTTATACTTAGCTGCAACTCTAAAACAAAACCGATTAATGAATCTAAAAGTAAACAAACGGTAACTACTGTAAAACTTACCGGTAAGCAAATTGCCGATGGTTTAGATAAACGACATTTTTTTGACCTTACGGATGCTATCGATATTACAGAAACAAAACTTGCTGTTGAGGAATCTTATAACACCCTGCATTTTTTTGATGGAAAGATGAAAGGTGAAACGACACAATATACTGATAACCGCTTTTATGTTGTTGATTGCGAAGAGCTTTTTGAAATTGGCGGCCTTACAAAGTATCTCGATGTTGTAAAAATTTCATTCGAAAAACTTGATTTAAAGTTAGAATATTCAAACGAGAAAATTATTCAGGCTGAAAAGCACTGGAAACACACAATAATCCTTAACGGAAAGCAATACACCGCTTATGACGAAGATTTTAATGATACTGACTGGGATTTAGCATTTATTAATTTTATTGAAATGCTAAACGATCAGTTATCACGGCAGGGCAGTAACGAAGCATTTTATCCAATAAATAGTGGTAATGGCGGGAGAATGGTTTTGCTTACTCCTGAGCAATTTCAATTTGTACAGGCTAATTTTCCAAGCGATGAAAATCTCCCAAAATCCCTAAATGAATGGAGAACCATGTATAAATTTTAAGTGAGCAATTACCTAAGTCGCCATATTATATCCCACAAAAAAAGAGCCTTGCGGCCCTTTTTATTATTTCCTTATCTTTTTATTGAAGTCTTTTATCATATTAAGTGTTGACGTGTCGGTTGCAAAAACCGAGTTAAGCCCTTGTGGTTCCTGCGGCGGGTCGGCGGTAAAGGCATCGCCTTCTTTCCATTTGCCGTTAGTGGGATCGTTGGCCCCTGTGCCTGCAAAACCCCAAAAATTAAGGGCGGCAAAAGCTTCTTTATTGGCTACACTTTTTGCAAGCCTTTCAAAAATAGCTTTGTAAAAGGCATCCCTCTGGGCAACCGATGATTTCTTGTCTAAACTCTCGTTTTCCCTTGGTAACCCGAATTCCTCTAAAACTATTGGCTTGCCTAAATACTGTGCAACAGCAATATGATCATCTATATAGCCAATAGTTTTATTAATGGCTGTGGGCAATGTTTCTTTAGCCGCATCATGCTTGTACCAGCCCCAGTTTTTAGGCCATATGTGCATGGTTAAATAATCTATTTTAGGGTTGTTGTGGGTGCGCTCGTAAATGGCAATATCATCTGCCGAGCCCGCCTTACCTTCACTACCGGTACAGATAAGGTGGTTACCATCAAGGCGGTCTATAACATTTACCACATCATTAAGCCATGTTGTAAAAGCCTGCTCATTATCAGCCGTAAAAACACGCGGTTCATTAGCTATTTGCCAGGCCATGATGGTGTTATCATCAGTGTACTTAACTCTGCTATACGCATTGGTGCGGCCTAAAATGTACTCTATGTGTTTTTTAAACGCCTCCTGACAGGGCTGGCATTTATGAAATTGCTTTACATAATCCATAAACTGCGGCCATGTATTGGGCTTAATGTTAGGGTTAGGCAATGGTCCCTGGCCATTCCACTCCAGGTATTGCGCCATACCGCCACTCCACTCCCAGTTGTTGTTAAGGTACAGTACCGCATACATATTACGCTTACGCATTTCAGAAAGCAGATAATCCAACCCATCTAACTGGTTGTTATCATACTCGCCCTGCTTAGGCTGAAGCGCCGGGGTAACGGTAAAATCCTGGGTTCCTGCTTCGGCGCCAACCAATATGCGCAGGTTATCAATGCCATCGGCTTTAAGCTGGTCTAATTCGGTTGCCAGTCGGGTACGGTCACCACCGGTTTTAGCAGCCAACAGTGCCCCATACCAATAGTTGGCACCAATATAATGGTAGGGTTTATCACCTTTATAAAATTGCGTGCCCTTCACTGTAATACGCTGCGGCTCCTGTACTTTTTGTGCTGTACAAGCCACACCCGTTTGCAGAACCGCTGCACATAGCAACATCTTAAATGTATTCTTCATGTTGGTTTTATCGAATTGTTACTTTTCATTTTGGCTGAATACTAAATACTGCGACTGAAAACTATTCCGCCGGCATGGTATACATATCCGGGATATTATTTTGCAGCACCGACTCTGCCCTCTTTGTAAAATCTATAAAATCCTGGGTATTGCTTTGCCCTGCCGGGGGTACATAGTAGCCTGTAGCGGTATTATTCCAAAACATTACAAAGGCAAGCTGTACATCATTAGCCGTCATAGCGGTGTAGATATTGGTGTTGAAAAACGTAGGTATTACCGGATTGCCCGACGATACCTGCCAGCCGGTCTCGGTCATTGCGGCAACTTTGACTTTAGCGTGCGCAATGTCCGATACCATTTTAAGCTTGTTGTTTGCCGTTACGATACCATTGCTTGCCCCTATTGCAAAATCGCCGTAGTTATCCATGCCTAAAACATCTATATAATCATCGCCGGGATAGCGGCTCAGGTAATTGGCCTCGGTAGTGTAGCTGTTATCCGGTGAAAAAGCATACAGCACATTGTGTACGCTTTTCGTATCTCTTAGATATTGCACTGTAAACTGCCACGCCTGTTTGTATTGCTCCGGCGTGCAATAAGCGCTGCCCCACCAAAACCAGTTGCCATCAAACTCATGAAACGGGCGGAAAATAACCGGAATAACCTTATTATCAGTTCCTTTCAGGTTATTAAATACATCAGCAATTTTATCCAGTTTTGCTTTATAGTATTCGTGGTTTTCGCCACCCGGCAGTATGCTTGTAAAGGCATTTTGCTTTTGTTCGTCGGTCATGCTATCGGCATAAAAATCAACGCCCTCGTAAGGCTCCCTAAAGTGCCAGCAAAATATATTTACCATGCCTTTATCGTAAGCCTCTTTCGCATCCTGCGTAATTTTTAGCTCCTGCTGGTAATACCAGTTAGATGGGTCTCCGGTATTCTGGTCGTCGGTTATAAACATAAAGTCCGACCCCAATAATGCCGGGTCGCTGCCCGTAGCTTTTTTAATGTCAGATGCCCCTCCGGCATCGTTATAAAAGCTGTTAAAGGCATCCTGCTGCCCGATAAGGTATTTTGTTTGCTGAAGTTTTTTAAGGTTGTAAAACAGCGCTACAGTCTCGGCAGTAGCGTTAGGGTCGGACATATACGAGCGTATATTGTCCTGATTAAACACATCTTCTTCGGGAAATACTTCCACGGGTGGTGTTATACCTGCATAGCCGTCATCACTGCCTGAGCACGATGCCAATGTTACAAAAATAGCGCAAAAAGCAAATCTGAATAAATTTTTCCTGTTCATAATGTAGTAGTAGTAGTGAGGCACTTTAAATTAGTATAAAGTGATAATTAAATTAAAGTGAAATTACCGTTTCAATCGTTTTCGAACTACTGCTTTTTTATCAAAAAAAGATACTATTTATTCAGATTGTCAAATATTTAAGGGTATTTAATCTTTAAGCCTGGCAATAAGCTCTAAACATGCCCTTGAGTTATGATAAGGGCATTTCCAAAAACCGGCTTTATCCTTTTCTATTTTAGAATATTCTGAGTTTACACCCCATATCCACTCGCCATTTTGAGTGTCAATAATATAACCTTTCACAAATTGCCAGTTGTTTTGTGCTGCATCCAGATATTTTTGGTTGCCCGTAAGCTGCCATGCATTTACCATACCTATTAGCAACTCGCTTTGCGGCCACCAGTGTTTTTCAGCAATCAGCTCTTCGCTGTGCGGGTCGAATTCATACCACAATCCGCCATCAGCCGCATCGATACCTTTAAATGCAGCATCGGCCATAGTAACCGCATGCGTTTTGTAAATGGCAATCAGGCTTTCGTCTTGAATAACTTCTGCACACCATTGTAACAGCCATGCCGCCTCAATATCATGCCCGTACGAAATAACATCCGGTTTTTCCACCCACTCCTCATTAAAAAATAAGTGAAGATGGCCCGTTTCTGCATTAATAAAATGGTCGTTTATGGTATTAAGCAATTGCGTAATCACCTCTTTAAGATGCGCATCGGGCCAAACACGGTAGAGGTTGGCATACCCCTCTACAATATGCAGGTGGGTATTCATGGTCTTTTTCTCGTTGGCATCTTTATCGCTTAAGCGAAGATCGTCAATAGGTTTCCAATCGCGCGTAAAAGCTTCAAAATAACCAAGGTGCTCTTTATCAAAACTATGCTCCTCTATTTTTTTAAACAGTCTGATGGCAAGCTGTAATGCTTCTTCGTTATAGGAAACCGAATAAAATTCGGATAGTCCGTAAATAGTAAACGCCAGCGCATAGATCTGGTTCTTGGTATCTTTAGGAGAACCATCTGCATTCAGGCTCCAAAAAATCCCCCCAAAATGCTCATCGTAAAAATGGTTAATTATATATTGGTACGCCCTTTCGGCAATTTCAAGATGTTTTGGGTCTTTAGTAACCGCATACGAAGCAGAAAATGCCCACAAAATGCGGGCATTTAATACTGAGCCTTTTTCGGCATTGTAGTCTTTAATATTGTTATAATCTATAGTGCCTAAAAAGCCACCGTTTAGATTATCTACCATATTACGCTCCCAATATTTTAAAATGGAAAACAACTCGGTGTGCATTTCTTCTTTTAACGAAGCCATTATTATAGTTTGCTGTTGTTATCTACTTGTTTGATGATGGTTTGCACCGATCCTGACGATATAAAAGTATCTTCAGGGGTGTTAACCACGTAGTCTACTAGTTTTTCTACCGATGAAACCGCTACGTGCATGCGCGTATCTGATGATGCGTAGTAAATAAATACCGTACCATCTTCATCTGCAATCCAGCCGTTGGTAAACAACACGTTAGATACATCGCCCACGCGTTCTTCGCCTTCCGGAGCCATAAAATAGCCCGCCGGGTGGTGAATTACTTTAGAGATATCATTAAGATCTGTCATGAACATATACAGGGTATAACGCAATCCGGCAGCCGTATTACGCACGCCGTGTGCCATGTGCAGCCAGCCTTTATCCGTTTTAATAGGCTCAGGGCCAAGGCCGTTCTTAAGTTCGTAAATGGTGTGGTACACTTTACCGCAGATAATTTTCTCGTCCTGAACTACAGGGTTCTCCATATTATCTACGTAGCCAAGGCCAATACCACCGCCGCTGCCCACGTCTATAAATCCGTCCTGCGGGCGTGTATACAATGCATATTTGCCATTCACAAATTCAGGGTGAAGCACCACATTGCGCTGCTGTCCTGTCCTTGAAATAAGGTCGGGCAACCTCTCCCAGTTTACAAGGTCTTTTGTGCGAACGATACCTGCATTGGCTACTGCCATGCTGGTATCTCCTGCAGGGGCATTAGGGTCTTTGCGCTCGGTACAAAAAATACCGTATATCCAGCCGTCTTCATGTTGGGTAAGCCTCATGTCGTAAGCATTGGTATCGGGTTCTTCCAATTGCGGAATTACCACGGGCTTATCCCAAAATTTAAAATTATCTACACCGTTAGGGCTTTCGGCAATGGCAAAAAACGATTTACGATCTGTGCCCTCTACCCTGACGGCAAGAATGTAATTACCATTAAATTTTGTGGCACCCGCGTTAAAAGCTGCATTAATACCAATGCGCTCCATACCAAACGGGTTGGTTTGTGCATTAAGGTCGTACCTCCACTTTAAAGGGGCGTGGGCTGCGGTAACCACAGGGTTTATGTAGCGCGTATATACACCGTTTGTTGCTGCAAACGGTTCGTTCTTTTTTTCTATCAGTTCATTATGTGCCTTAACCAGTGCATCATAATTAGGTATGTTAACCCTGTTTTCAGTAATCATATCGCTACCCATTTGTATATTTTATTGAGGTATTAAAAATTCAGATTTAAAAGTCAGTAAGCCTGTTCCACCAGGTTTTTTTCATTACTATAAAAATTACCGCTAAAAGTGCCAGTACAATGCCAAAGCCAATCCATTTAGAGAGGATAAAGTACATAGGCAGCAGCGTTAGCAGTATTTGCCCGGTAATACCCATGGCAACGTTTGCCATATTAACACCAAAGTTTTTGTTGCGTTCTACCGTAGGGTCTTGTTGCTGTGCTATATCGCGTATGGGTTTCCAAAAGCCCCACGGCCTTACGGTTTTATAGAAGTTTACAAGCGTATCAGTATTTGTTGGAGGTGCGGCATACGAGCCCACCACACAGGCTATAAATTGTATTAGAAAAAATATCGGGAAGAAGTACAGCATACGAGTACCATCAAAGTAATGGGTCACACCACTTACTGATAGTGCCGGCGGAATGGCGCTTGCCACAATACCTGCAAACATACCCCAGAAGAAGCCGTTGGCATTAAAGCGCCACCAGTACCATTTAAGCACGTTGGCACATACAAAACCACCATATAGTCCTGCTGTTATGATATTAAATATCATGTTTACGTCTTTTATCAGAAGCCCTAAGCCTACACCAAGTATTACCATAACAATACCCGATACATATCCCATATTAATGATCTGTTTCCTGCTGGCTTCAGGCTTAAAGTATTTAAGGTAAATATCGTTTACAATATAAGCCTGACCTGCATTTAGCGTACCCGAGAAATTACTCATAAAGGCGCCCAGAAAACCTGCCAGCACAAGCCCCACCAACCCAACAGGCAGGTACTTGCTTATTACTGCCGGCATAATGCTTTCAAAATTTACCCCATCGGCTGTGTGCCCAAGGTCAAGGTCTTTAAAATATAACACGCCCAGTATGCACAAACCCATCGTCATAAAATAACGGATAGGGAGCAGTATAATAGAGATAAATCCACTCATTTTACTGGCTTCTTCGGGCGATTTTGTACTTAATATCTTTTGGCAATCGTAGTTGGGTGCAGGACCTGCAAGGCTTTTAAGCACACCACTAAAAAACATCATGGCAACTACGGCAGAGAACAGTTTGTAACCATCCCTCTCTAACTTAACCTGTGCATCGGCAAGAATATTTTGCCAGTCGAGGCCCAGTTCCATTCCAAATAACGGGTCGTCCCACCCAAGCGGCATTTTATCGGCAAGTACAATACCTGAATCGGCTAATGCATTCATCGCAATCGTACCCACAAATAATGAACATACGATCATGATCATGTACTTGATAAAGTCGGCCAATACAATACCGTGCATACCACCCACAATACTGTAGAAAGTTGCTATAAGGCAAATACTTACCCCGTAAAACTGTGCAGTAAAGTGCTTGGCAGCAATAAGCGCATCGGTATATTGTTGTGTGCCTATTGTAAACTGTTCTAAATTCTGGTCCAGGAACGGAAAAATATCTTTTATGGTTTGATACGGAATAAAAATTTCAAGGAACTCCCCTACCCCTACAAATGCATAGGCCATATAGCCTATACAAAGCATTAAGGCGAATACCACTACTATAGCATGGCTTTGGCGAACGCCTTTATCTGTAAGGCCAAAGCGCGTACCCAGCCATTCGGCACCGGTGGTAGCGTTGCTACGGCGCAGCCATTTGCTTAGGAAGACCATTAAGAAAACCTGGTTAAACACTGGCCACATCCACGGTATCCAAACGCTTTTAAAGCCGTATAAAAAAGCCATACTAACCAGTAGCATTGTGCCACTAATATCAAACATATCGCTGGCATCGCTAAGGCCCAGCATGTACCACGGTAATTTTTTACCACCTAAAAGGTAGCTGTCTTTACTTTTCTTTGCCTGGTTTTTCATGACGATGCCTATTACCACCATCATTATAAAATAAAGTGCAATTATTGAGAGGTCTATAGTTGTTAATCTCATATGGGTTTGTCGCGCAGCGCGCGATTATTTGTATAGTTTAAGTTTGGTTACGTCTTTTTGAAAAAGGGTTTGTGGCAGGTTATAAAACTTCACAAAATCATCTTCATATTTATGCCCTTTGTAAGGCGCATAGTAATGCATGTGTGGCGGGGTCATACCCTCGTTCCAGCCGTGGTTACGCCATACTAAAACATACGACAGTTTATAGTTACCTATAGCTTTTACAAGTGTTTCCGTCCACCATGTGGCATAAGGTATTTCTTCAAAACCTGTCTCGGCAATGGCCGCAAGCTTTTTGTGCTCTGTAGCCACCTCATCAATAATAGCAACCATCTTTTTAGTGTCGGTACTAAATTTTTCAAGCTTCTCCGGCGTATTACCTCCCTGATAGATATCAAAACTAACCATATCTACCCATTCGTCGCCGGGATAGTATTCCATAAAGTCGGTTTTATTGGCAATGCCCGAATCGGATGTATTATAAACGTAGATAAGGTTGTGAACCCCTTTTTTCTCAAAATACGTTACCGTGAATTTCCATAGTTCCTTAAACTGTTCAGGGGTGGTAGTATTTTTGCACCACCAGAACCAATTTCCGGTAAACTCATGATACGGCCTGTACAAAATCGGGATCAGTTTACCATCGCTACTTTTTAAAGAAAGCAAGTAATTGGCTGCATCATCCATCCAGCCTTTAAATTTTTCGTGTTGCGCCCCTCCGGGAAGTATCGAGGCTACCGTGCCGGATGCATTATCCCAGGCATCTTTACCGGTTAATGGGTTATTGATGTGCCAGCTAAAAGTGTTTATACCGCCCCTGTCATACACCTGTTTTATAAACTCGCGTTGCTTGTTAAACGGCACACCATCAATATCTTTGTCTGATTTTGTTTCTATCCTCCCAAGGTCCCAACCGTAAACCGCAGGGTAATCTCCTGTTACATCTTTAACATCGCTCCTACCCTCCTCATAACGCCAGTTAACACCGTAGGCAAGGTCGTCCTGATGGCCAAACATAAAGCCTTTCTCTTTTGCTTTAAAAAGATTTTGATACAGCGCAACCGTTTCCGCTGTGGCATTTTTGTCTACGGGAGTGTGCACAACCGCCTTGGTTTGCGATGTGCTTTTGCAGGAAACTGCAAAAAAAACTGCCAGTAGTATTGTAATTTTATTTTTCATTTATATTTGCATGTGCTTCATAAAGAATTCACTAACATTGTAAAATTCTTAAATAATTTGGTCTAATATTTACAACAGTGTAATTTTATCAACACTTTTTTGATAATGCCAAAGATATATTTACTCTTAAATCACGGTTAATATTATTTTATCAATTTTATATCATATAATTGCAAATAAATTCTGAGCAATGGACAATCAAAAGTTTCTTCGTGAGATACCACCCCTAACTAAAGGCGACAGCTTCCTGGTTTTTGACCGGTTAAAGGATACTTTTGAGTTCCCGATACACTACCACCCTGAATACGAAATTAACTTTATTTTGAATGGTAAGGGTGTAAAACGCATAGTGGGCGACCACATAGAAGAGATTGATGATGTAGAGCTTGTATTAGTGGGCCCTAACCTTTACCATGGCTGGGAATTGAATAAATGCAAGAACAAGAACATACACGAAATTACCATACAGTTTCATAACGACCTGTTTAGCGAGTCGCTTTTAGCCCGCCGAATCATGATGCCCATTAAAGATATGTTTAACCGTGCCAACCACGGCATATTGTTCTCTAAAAAAATTGGGGCAGAACTGGCGCAACGCCTTATAAACATATCTAAAGTAGACGGGATGGACTATTTTTTAGAAATGATATCAATACTGCATGACATGGCCAACTCGCGCAATCAACGTTTGCTTTCTACCTTTACCGTTGATAACGACGTTTTTGAAGATGACGACAAAATGAAGTTGGTGTACGAGTACATACAAAAAAACTTCTCCAACAAAATTACCCTCGAAGAAGTATCAGGTATTGCGAGTATGAGCCCCGTATCATTTAACCGTTTTATAAAAAAACGTACCAATAAAACTTTTGTAAACTATCTTAACGACATTCGTGTAGGATATGCGGCACGCTGGCTGGTTGAAAAAGACCTCAGTATCTCTGAAATTGCGTTTAAGTCAGGCTTTAATAATATAGCCAATTTTAACCGCATTTTTAAGAGCATTAAAAACACAACTCCAAGCCAATACCGCGATGAGTTTTATGGCATGAAACGCTTTTTATAAATCCCCTTTGATTAAAAAATACAACTGTAGGAAGTTATCTACACAACAGACAATTACACTTTAACACACTGTATTTCAAAATATTAAATATTCAAATATTCATCCCTATACTATATAGTATTGTTTTTACGCAAACGTTAGCGAAAATATTATCATCAAATGATAAAATAATATTAACAACAACGTAACAACTCCGCATAAATTTGTTTTTATCAATAAATGAACCCGAAAATTATTGATAGCTAAATTAAACCGTTTATTTTCTTAGGAATTAGTAACTAACCAAACACAAATTTATTATGGGTAACAAATTACACGACTTAGCACACTGGTGTACCAGGGGTAAGACCCTGTTTTACTTGCTAATGCTTTGCTTTGCAGGCACAATGCAGGCTCAAAACACGGTAACAGGTGTGGTGTCTGATGACAAAGGGATGACTATTCCCGGCGTTAATGTAACAGTAAAAGGCACAGCTACAGGTGTCTCTACAAATCTTGATGGGCAATACAGTATAGAAGTGCCCGAAAACGGTACACTGGTATTTAGCTTTATAGGCTTTACCACACAGGAAATTGCTGTAAAAGGCAGAAAAGAAATTAACCAGACCCTAACCGAAGAGGCAAAAACCCTTGATGAAGTGGTTGTTATTGGTTACGGCACACAAAAAAGGGATGATATTAACAGCTCTGTGTCAAGCATTAAAGCGAGAGACTTAGAAAACCTTAAGCAAACCACTGTAGACCAGATGTTGCAGGGTAAAGCAGCGGGTGTATCGGTAACCAACAACTCAGGCCAGCCGGGCAGTGCGGCATCCATAAGGGTACGTGGTACAACCTCTATATCAGGAACTAACGAGCCACTATATATTATAGATGGTGTACCGGTTTCCGGAGATGCTAAGACCATGAGTGGCAGGCCAATATCCGGCAGCGATTTTTCATCATCAGGAGGTGCCGGTAACAACGCCGTTAGCCCATTGTCTATGATAAATCCTAACGATATTCAAAGCATAGACATTCTTAAAGATGCCTCTGCAACCGCAATTTACGGATCAAGGGGTGCTAATGGTGTTATCATCATCACTACAAAATCAGGTAAAAAAGGCGATGGTAAGATAACGTACGAAGGTTACAGCTCTACCTCAACCATCTACAAAAAATTAGATGTACTTCCTCTTAACCAGTATGCCGCGTGGCAAAAGAATTTATGGCAGACATTTGGCTACAGCCTTGATGATTTCCGTCCGGAATTTATGCATCCTGAAGTATTGGGCGGCGGAACTGACTGGCAGGATGCTATTTACAGGACCGCAAACTCTTACAGCCACCAGTTGTCATTTTCAGGCGCTAAAGAAAATACATCATACTATATATCAGGTGGTTTCTTAAACCAAGAAGGTACCCTTTTAGGCTCAGGCTACAAAAGGTATAACCTTCGTGCCAATGTAGACTCTAAAGTAAAAAGCTGGCTACGCGTGGGTACCAATCTAAGTACGGGTATTACTAATGAGCAACTTACTATTAACCAGAGTTTTGGTGGTATAATTAGTAATGCATTACTTCAGGCTCCGGATATACCGGTGCGCAACCCTGATGGTACTTTTGCCGGGCCACTAGACAATGCCCTTAACTCTACTTACTTTAACCCGGTTGCCGAAGCCTTAGTAAGGAATAATAAACTGGAAAGGAAAAACTTTTTAGGCAGTTTTTATGCTGAAGCAGAACTTCTTAAAGGTTTAAAATACAGGTTTGAGCTTGGCGCTAATACGGAGTTTTCGAGCAATAAAGACTTTGTACCTACTTATGCATGGGGCGTACAGATTAACCAGTCTGCCGACCTTAACCAAAGGGATCAGAACTGGTACTCTACCAACTTAAAGAACTTACTTACTTATGATACAAGCTTAGGTAAACATAAAATAACAGTACTTGCCGGACAGGAAGCTAATGACAGCCACTGGGAGGGTACAACTATTTATGCAACAGGCTTTTTGAGTAACAATGCTTATACGCCAAACCTTGCCGATCCAGACCAGACAAGGACATCAGGATATAAAAGCAGTGCTTCATTATACTCTTTATTTGGCCGTTTCATTTATGATTTTGATAACCGATACAGCGTTTCGGCATCATACAGGGGCGATAAATCGTCTAAGTTTTATGCGGGTACTGATAGCCAGTGGGGTTATTTCCCGGCTGTTGCAGGCTCATGGAAGCTTAGTAATGAAGCTTTTATGGAAAGCACGCGTAAATACGTAGACAACATTAAGTTTAGGATAGGCTACGGTGAAACCGGTAACCAGCAAATTGACAACTTCCTTTACTCATCTAACCTTGGTCAGCAAAACTCGGGTATAGGCCCCGGTGTATTACCAATCAATTTCCCTGAGCCAAATTTAACATGGGAGAGTATGAGGCAAACCAATTTTGGTATTGATTTTTCACTTTTCGATTCCAGATTCAACGCAAGTGTAGATTTCTATAAAAAGGAATCGGATGGTTTTCTATTCCAATACCCGTTAGCATTGTTCCTTACAGGTGGTGGCGGCCAATATGGCGGTTTATCGGCTCCATTCTCTAACCTTGGTACAATGGAGAACAACGGTTATGATATAACATTAAATTACAACACAAAAGGTAGTGGCAATTTTAGCTACAACTCTACCCTCGTAATTTCGCACTACAAGAACAAGTTAACTGCAATTGATAACGGAATTGTACTTACACAAGAGGTAAACATGAATGGTTACCAGCCCTACATTGTTACCAACACACTTTTAGGATCGCCAATAGGTATGTTTTACGGATATGTTGCCGAGGGATTATTTACAACACAACAACAACTTGATACAGCGCCACTACAGTTTGGCCAGTCGGTTGGGCCGGGCGCAGGGCAAACTTCTCTGGGTGATGTGAAGTACCGCGACATCAACGGTGATAATGTTATAGATGCTAAAGACAGGACGTTTATAGGTAACCCGCACCCTAAATTCACTTATGGTTTTACCAACAACTTTAAATACAAAAATTTCGACTTGTCAGTATTCCTTCAGGGATCATATGGTAATGATGTCATGAACCTTGTAAGGAGGGCCGGTACAAGTAATGCACAGTTGTATCAAAATGCGCTACAGGGTACTCAAAACTATTATAGTGCCGACAATACCAATACCGATGTTCCAAGGGCTATAAACAGTTCAAGCAACCCCAACCTTAACATCTCTACCCGTTATATAGAAGACGGCTCGTACATGAGGATACAAAACCTTACGTTAGGTTACAACCTTCCGTCCGACCTTATTTCTAAAATAAAACTTACCAGGTTAAGGCTTTACGGCTCGGTACAAAATCTTGCCACGTTTACCAAATACAAAGGTTACGATCCTGAAATTGGCTCGTACAATCAAAATCAATTACTTACAGGTATTGATAACGGCAGGTACCCAAGCCCAAGAACAATTTCTGTTGGTGTAAACGTAGAATTCTAATAAAAAGCAAAATGAAAAGAAGATTTACAAACATATATAAGATAGCAGTGCTGGCACTGGTATTGGGCACATTATCATCGTGCGAAAAAGAATTTACAGAAAGAAGTTCTGATGACTCTTTAATTATAGACGACTACTATAATAATAATGATCAGGTAGAATCGGCCACCAACGGTATGTATGCCAGGACTTGGTTTCAGTTTGGAAACAAGTTCTTTTGGGCGGTAACAGAGGTAGGATCGGGTAATATGTACACAGGATCGAGCGATGTTAACGCCATGCGTACTTTTGCTATCAACGGTAGCGACCCGGAACTGGTTAATGGCTGGAGCTCTTTATGGGCAAACGTAGCACAGGCTAACATGATCATTAACTTTTTGCCCGACCGTGTAGGTCCCGGCGTAAGTCAGGAAGTCCTTAATAACACCGTAGGCGAAGCCTATTTTATGAGGGCTACAGCATACTTTTACCTTGTAAGGCTTTGGGGCACTGTGCCTATCATAGAAAACAACGTTGATTATCTTGACACGCCTGATATACCAACAAACAGGATTGAAGATATTTATACGTTAATTGAAAGGGATTACCAAAAAGCGATAGATAATCTTTACGAAAAAACAAGAGGCGCAACCTATACGGCCAACGCACGTGTAAGTAAAGGATCGGCTAAAGCAATGCTTGCTAAAGTATATTTATATCAAAAAAAATATAACGAAGCAAGGCAAATGGCCGAGCAGGTAATTAACAGCGGCGAATTTAAGTTGCTTGGTGGCGCAGAGCTTCCCAACAAATCCTTTGCCGACTTATTTACGTATCCTAATAATAACAATGAAGAGTCTATTTTTGCTATTCAATGGGTTACCGATGGTAACTACGGGTCTGGCAATAACAGCAACACGCAGTTTGGTATCAGCACAGCTGCAGTAACTACAAGTAATACAAGCTATGGTGGTGTGTTTGGCCCGTCTCAGGATGTGCTTGACCTTTATGATGTGACCGACAGGAGAAGGCACGAAACAATTATGTTCCCGGGCGAAAGCTATCCTGATATTAAAGTACTTTTAAACGGTACCACCCCACAGATTGGGTTTACCGTTCCTGCTGCCGACCAGATTGGTGGCCAGGGCGCCGGTGCAGCCATTAAAAAATATGTAATTGGTATTGTAAATGGTTCGGCTACAGGGCCAATAGACAACTGGGCGATGATGCAAAATAACACTTACATTATGCGTTATGCAGATTTGCTTTTAATTCACGCCGAAGCTGTACTTGCAGGAGCAGGAAACACATCAGATGCAGGAGCACTGGCATCGTTTAATGCCGTTAGGCTAAGAGCAGGCCAACCGGCGGCTACAAGCATTACATTTGAGGATATTTTTACAGAAAGAAGAAAAGAGCTATGTTTTGAAGGCGATTACTGGTTTGACCTTGGCAGGCTGCCAAGAGCTGAAGCCATTGCTATCATCGCTGCCCAAAACAGAGGTAACATGAACAGTGAGGAGCACTATACTCCAAGCGAGAATGACTTTTACCTGCCATACCCTGATAATGATGTGGCTAAAAACCCATTGTTAACACAACCACCGGTACCTTACCAGTTTAACTAAACAAAAAATTGAAAATGAAAAAATTGAAAACTAATGTGCTGCTAAGAATACTTGGAGTGTTCTTAGTGTTCGCATCGCTGGCTTCATGTAGCGATGACGATTCTGCCGGAACCGGCGGTGCCCCAACTGTGGATAGCGTAAGCCTTGCACAAAACGACTCTCTTGTAGATAAAGGCTATGCCGATAATATGTATATCATAAGAGGTAAAGGCTTCACGGGGCTGCAAAAAGTGTATTTTAATGATACCGATACTTATTTTAACCCGGCTTTTGTAACTGATACTGCTATATTAGTTACAATAGACAGGAATACACCTTATGAAAATGCACCCGATGAAATGAAGCTGGTTACCAACCGCGGTACCGTAGTTTATACATTTGTAGTTGCTCCCCCTGCCCCTATTGTGGGCAGTATTAACCCGGTTAATACACCCGATGGCGAACAGTTTACAATATATGGTTCATTCTTCTTAGACCCTATTGTAACCGTAGGTGGCGTTCCGGCAGAAATTGTTTCGAGCACGTTAACAAGAATTGTAGCTATCATGCCTGCGGGCTCTAACCGCAAAAAGGTTGCAGTATCTACAATTTCGGGCGAATCAGAATGGAGCACCGCAGTAGGTACGGCTATTTATGATGATGCTTTTTACGCTCCGTGGGATATAGAATCATGGAACAACCATGAGTATGTAACTAATGAGTCGGAGGCTTTTCAGGGCACTACATTCATTAAAAAAACCATTAATGGCTGGGATAACATCCAAGGCAACTGGAATTATGATGAAACTGCCTCTCAATACACAGGTATCCATTTCTCTATACGTTCTAACACGCCGGGTAAACTGGTACTGGTATTTAACGGAAACGGCTGGGGCGATGCAACAAAATCGTTCGAGACTACTACTCAGTGGAAAGAATACACCTATACCTGGGCAGAATTAGGAGGCGTGCCTGCGGCGCTTCAAAATATTACATTCCAGGAATTTACAGGTGAAGTCCACGATTATTATTTTGATAATATAGGCTATACAGTCGACTAAAATTTGGGTTTAGTTTTACTATGATTGCCATTCCCTGAAAGAAATTTCGGGGAATGGTTTTTATATGATTAACCGTTATAGACATCATATAATTTTAAATTCTACTCCAATTACTATAAACGCCATTAAACTTTTAATTGATGAAAAAATTACTTTCCTATTTATTTACTCTTGGGCTTAGCATTACTGCCATGGCGCAGGGCGATAACTATGTACAGGATTATACAAAATACCAGGGTCTTGCCCTTACCCCGCCTATGGGCTGGAACAGCTGGAACAAATTTGCCTGCAATGTAGATGAGAACATGATTAAGCAAATGGCCGATGCTATGGTTAGTAACGGCATGAAAGCAGCAGGCTACACCTACATTAATATTGATGACTGCTGGCACGGCGACCGTGATGCCAAAGGGTTTATCCACCCTGATGCTACACGTTTCCCGTCCGGCATGAAAGCCCTGGCCGATTATGTGCACAGTAAAGGGCTTAAGCTGGGCATTTACAGCGATGCAGGATCGCAAACCTGTGGTGGCAGGCCCGGCAGCCGTGGGTACGAGTTTCAGGATGCACTTACCTATGCCGAATGGGGTATTGATTACCTTAAATACGACTGGTGCAATACCGAAGGCCTAAAAGCCGAAGGCGCTTATAAAACCATTACGGCTGCCCTTAAAAAGGCAGGCCGCCCATTAGTGTTAAGCATTTGCGAGTGGGGTACTGATAAGCCATGGGAATGGGGACAAAATGTAGGCCACCTGTGGAGGACTACCGGAGATATTTACAATTGCTTTGACTGTATTAAAGACCACGGAACCTGGAAAGCATGGGGTGTTATGCAAATACTGGACAAGCAGGAAGGCCTTCGCCAGTATGCAGGGCCGGGACATTGGAATGACCCCGATATGCTTGAGGTGGGCAACGGCGCGTTAACCCCCGGTGAAGACAGGGCGCATTTTACTTTATGGGCTATGATAGCTGCGCCACTAATTGCCGGTAACGACCTGCGCTCTATGAGCAAAGAAACTACCGAGGTGCTTACCAATAAAGAAGTGATTGCTATTAGCCAGGACAAACTGGGCATACAAGGGTTTAAAGTATCCGGTGAAGATGGGCTGGAAATTTGGGCTAAACCGCTTGATAAAGGCGATTGGGCAATAGTGTTCTTAAACCGTGGCACATTATCAAAAAAAATAAATTTTGAATGGGCCAAACAGAAAGTGTACGATGATATTAATAAATTAGACGCTGCGTTTGCTACCACTAACTATACCATTAAAAACGTATGGGATAAAAAAGATAAAGGTGCATCTACAACTAAAAAAGCTTTTGTTGCCGATGTTCCTGCCCACGATGTAGTGGCACTTCGCCTAACTAAAAAGAAATAATATGGTACAACATTTTAAAATTGCCTTTGCAGCGGCAATGCTTTCGGCTACGTGTTTTGCGCAACCCGTTAAAGAGCATGGCCAGCTAAGTGTTAAAGGCACACAATTAACAGATAGCCACGGCAAGCATGTTATGCTGCGCGGTATGAGTTATGGCTGGAGCAGCTTTTGGCCCCGCTTTTACAATGCGGGATCGGTAAAATGGCTTAAAGATGACTGGAATGCTAATATAGTGCGTGCCGCTATGGGTGTAGAAGTTGGCAGCGAAGGCAAAACCTATAAAGAAAACCCTGAGTTCGCTAAAAAATGCGTAACGGATGTGGTAGATGGTGCTATTAAAGAAGGTATTTATGTTATTATAGACTGGCACAGCCACAATATTAACCTTAAAGAGGCAAAAGATTTTTTTAATGAAATGTCTAAAAAATACGCCCAGCAGCCTAATGTAATATATGAGGTTTTTAATGAACCCGATGAAGAAACCTGGCCGCAGGTTAAAGCTTACAGCGAAGAAATCATTAAAGTTATACGCGCTAACGACCCGGATAACATTATACTCGTAGGCTGCCCCCATTGGGATCAGGACATTAACCTGCCCGCCGAAGACCCTATTAAAGGCTATGATAACCTTATGTACACGGTACATTTTTACGCTGCCACACACAAACAGGAACTAAGAGACCGCACCGATGATGCCATAAAAAAAGGCCTCCCAATTTTTATATCAGAATCAGCAGGTATGGAAGCTACCGGAGATGGCCCGTTAAATGAGGCCGAATGGCAGCGATGGATCGACTGGATGGAAAACCGGGGCCTGAGCTGGATAACATGGTCGGTATCGGATAAGGATGAAACGTGCAGTGTATTAGAGAAATCGGCTTCTTCTACAGGTAACTGGAAAGAAAAAGACCTTAAAAAAAGTGGTAAGAAAACACGGGAATATCTAAAAAGCCTTAATAGGTAAATGATTAGAATATTTTATGTTTTAGCCCTATTACAATAAGATGAGTTAGTTTATTAGCAATTAAGCCTTTCCTTTTAGGAAGGCTTAATTATTTATTCTTATAAAGAAAGTTGTTACTATACTGGCTACCTTTATAATTTAAAAAGGCCTTTCCTGCCTTACTATCAGATATCATATACTTTTCTATCCTTCGGTTTCTTCTCACAATTATTCTTATAAAGTTAACAGCGATTAGTAGTATCGCTATACAAACAATATTTAATATCCACATAACATTCGAAATTTAAATAAAGAGCGAAAATTAGCTATAATTTAATTACTGAAATATAATTTTCACATCTCTTTAACAATTAATAATCGCTTATACAATAGTATAGCAATTTTAACAAGTACTTATCTCCATATATTTATAAATAGCTGAGAAAACGTAATGTAAACATAACTATTTTATAAATACAATTCCTACATTTTAGTTATTTTTTAGCGCGGTAATTATCAAAATTAATCATAACTTAGTTATGAGGACATTATATTAATGTGCTTATTATCTATTATAGAATTATTGTATACTTTTGCGTTTTACTCATAACACAATGAAACAAGTACTATTATTTTTTAGCGTTTGCTTATTCACAACGGTAGCATATACGCAAACAATTACACCACAGGATTTACAAGGCACCTGGAAACTTGTAAGCTTTGATGTATCAGGTGTATTAGTAGATGTTATAAATGCACGTGTTACTTTTACCCCTGAGCTACAGGGTAGTGTTCCTGCAGAAGAATTAGAGAAGATAAAAGCCGGCATGATACAAAGTATGGAGGCCTTTAAGTCTGCAAATACAGTATTTGAAGGCAACAGGATAACCCAAACTATGGGGCCAAAGGTCAATACCGGAAAATTTGCCATTGAAAACGTGGGTGAAAAACAATTTTTATTCATCAGCGAAAATGGCAATGAAGACGATGTTAAGATATATATGGACGGCAAGTTATTGCATTTTGTACAGGCAGATGACGAGCATCCCGTAAACTTTGCATTTATTAAACAGTAATCTAAAATTATTTTTATTTTTAAATAGCTGATTAGAAACCCACAACAGCGCAATTAAAAATTTTAACGAAACATTTATCCAAATTGCTTGCCACATTCAATAATGGTTGTATATTTGCACTCGAAACAACGCGGGATAGAGCAGTAGGCAGCTCGTCGGGCTCATAACCCGAAGGTCACAGGTTCGAGTCCTGTTCCCGCTACTAAGCCAAGAGGCACTATAATCAACGGTTTTAAAGAAATTTAAAACCGTTTTTTTATGCTTTATACTTTCCCTGCCATACAATCTGAACACTTTTTTGAACACGATTTAAGTTCTTCTAATAAATGATAACGCAATTTAAATCCGTTTTTAATTATTCGCCTCAATGTAAAACATAAATTTATTTCCTATTTTTACGGGCAAATAGGCTGTTTTTTAATCAACATTTAATTAGCCTATAAATAACCCACGATAAAAATAGTTGCCAAGGGCGTACGTGCCTGGTTAATTTAAAACCCCGCATTTATGAAATATCTTTTTATTTTATGGTTATTTGCAGTACATCCAGTTATGCAGGACAATTACGACTTTGAATTCAAAACCTCATCGGTAGATATTTACTTAAAAGGCTGGGCAAGACATAACAGTTCTGAGCAGGGTGGTTATGTATACTACAAGTTTGCTGCGTTAAACAATAAAGAACGTGATGTAGAAGTTTTTGAAATCCCTAAAGCCCAAAAAGACAAGTTTACACTACTTTTCAGGACTCAGTATAAAGAATGGAAAACAGCTTATGATGAGTACAAAAAAAGCAAACACTCACGCGCTAAGAATGAAATGATTAAAGTGCTCATAAAACATGAAGAAGAGTTTAGAAAACTACTTAACGATGTTCAGAAGAAAAAATACCTTAGCTACAACCCTAACCGCACTTTAGATCATAACCTGGCTTTTACCCGTCATTTTATGAACGACAGCCAACTAAGTTATTATAAAAAACAGGTAATGTAATTTAAAGTCCTATCTTTGCACCTTTATTAATGTATTGCATTAATAATCCTGATAAAACATTGTTAATCAGGCGAAGTTAGAAAATGATTTGGAGGGCAATAAATTCAGGAACAAACATACACAGGTTAAATCCCTGCCCCAAACACAAATAAGCTTCCCTAAAAGGGAAGTTTTTTATTTTAAGATCTATGGAACATAAAGCAGGCTTTGTAAACATAATAGGCAACCCAAACGTGGGCAAGTCCACATTAATGAACGCTTTTGTAGGCGAGCGCTTATCTATTATTACCTCTAAGGCACAAACTACCCGTCACCGCATTTTAGGCATTGTAAACGGTAATGATTTTCAGGTAGTGCTATCAGATACCCCAGGTATTATAAAGCCCGCATATGAGCTGCAAAACTCTATGATGGACTTTGTGAAATCGGCTTTTGAAGATGCCGACGTACTTATCTATATGGTAGAGATAGGCGAAAAAGAACTTAAAGACGAGGCTTTCTTTAATAAGATCGTCCACGCTAAAATACCGGTGCTGCTTTTACTAAATAAAATAGACAAAAGTGAGCAAAGCCAGCTGGAAGAGCAGGTACAGCTTTGGGCAGAAAAAGTACCTAATGCAGAGATCTACCCTATTAGCGCACTGCAAAACTTTAATGTAAAAGAAGTTTTTAGCCGCATACTTGAGCTATTGCCGCAGTCACCTCCTTATTACCCTAAAGATGCCCTTACCGATAAGCCGGAACGCTTTTTTGTAAACGAAACCATACGCGAAAAAATACTTATAAACTATGATAAGGAAATACCTTATGCCGTAGAGATTGAAACCGAAGAGTTTATTGAAGACGACAACATTATACGCATACGCGCAGTGATAATGGTAGAGCGTGACACTCAAAAGGGTATAATAATAGGCCACAAAGGTGCTGCCATAAAACGCGTAGGCATACAGGCCCGGGAAGATCTGGAAAAATTCTTTGGTAAACAAATACATATAGAAATGTTTGTAAAAGTAAATAAGGACTGGCGTAGCAATAGTTACCAGTTAAGGCGCTTTGGCTACAACAATAAATAAGTTAAAAGTTTAAATGTCTAAAGTCGAAAAGTTTAAGCCACCCGTTACTTTATAACTTTAAGACTTTCAACATTATGACTTTACAACTTAAAAGAGTACTTTTGCAAAAAATTAAAATAAATTAATGAACAATATCGTAGCCATAGTAGGACGCCCAAATGTGGGGAAATCTACCTTTTTTAACCGACTGATACAGCGCAGGGAGGCTATTGTAGACTCTGTGAGCGGTGTTACTCGCGATAGGAATTACGGTAAGAGTGAATGGAACGGCAAAGAATTCTCGGTAATAGATACCGGTGGTTATATAAAAGGATCTGACGATATTTTTGAGGGCGAAATTCGCCGCCAGGTAGAACTGGCTATAGATGAGGCCGATGTAATTATATTTTTGGTTGATGTTGAAGAAGGCATTACCCCAATGGATGACGAAGTGGCAAAATTGCTTCGTAAAGTTACAAAACCGGTACTTTTAGCTGTAAATAAGGTAGATAACTCTATGCGCGAAAAAGATGCTGTTGAGTTTTACAACCTTGGCCTTGGCGAATATTATACTATTGCAGGTATGAGCGGCTCCGGAACGGGAGACCTTATGGATGCCCTGGTTAAATTATTACCGGATGCAGTACCGCCAGATGAAAACGCCGTGGCATTACCCCGTTTTGCTGTTGTAGGGCGACCAAATGCAGGTAAATCATCTATCATTAATGCGCTTATAGGCGAAGACCGATATATTGTAACCGATATTGCCGGTACTACCCGCGATGCTATTGATACTACTTACAACCGTTTTGGTTTTGAGTTTAACCTTGTAGATACCGCAGGTATCCGCCGTAAGGCAAAGGTTAAGGAAGATTTGGAGTTTTACTCGGTTATGCGCTCGGTAAGGGCTATAGAGCATAGCGATATCATTATATTGGTTATAGATGCCACCCGTGGTTTTGAAGGTCAGGACCAAAGTATTTTCTGGCTTGCAGAGAAAAACCGTAAAGGTGTAGTAATACTGGTAAACAAGTGGGATCTTGTAGAAAAAGATACCATGAGCACCCGCGATTACGAACGCAAAATTCGCGAAGAGCTGCAACCGTTTACCGATGTGCCAATTCTGTTCGTATCTGCTGTAAACAAGCAGCGTTTACTTAAAGGCCTTGAAACAGCTGTAGAGATTTTCGAGAACCGTAAGCAACGTATTGCAACATCTAAGCTAAACGAAACCATGCTGCCTATTATAGAGGCTATGCCACCACCGGCTTTAAAAGGTAAATATGTAAAAATTAAATTTTGCATGCAGTTGCCTACCCCTACCCCACAGTTTGTTTTCTTCTGTAATATGCCGCAGTATGTAAAAGAGCCTTATAAGCGTTTTCTTGAAAACAAAATGCGCGAAATATACAATTTCTCAGGAGTTCCTATAGACATCTATTTCCGTCAAAAATAATTTTAACGATATATCGTAAATAAAGTCCCGACATTGTTTCGGGACTTTTGTTTTTTAAACAGCTGCTTTAACATATTTATTGCTTATTATTGCAGCAACATACTAAAAATAGTACTTTTATGTTATTAAGATAAACCTTACCATCATCAATCAACCAATCAAACCTTACCTACATGCACAAAATCTTTACGCTATTTCTATTCTTAGCCTGTACTACTATTGGCTTTAGCCAAACCATCACCCTTAAAGGAAAAATTACCGGACCCGATGATTTTCCACTCGAAGCCACTACCGTTTACCTTACATCTGTAAAAGACTCATCAGTTATAGATTACACCATTACCAACAAAAATGGTGGCTGGGAACTTAAAACCCGTAGCATAGACAAACCTGTTATGCTCAAAATATCTTACGTAGGCTTTGCTACTTACAAACAACAATTTGACAACCTTATTGCCGACCGTGATTTTGGCACCATTAAACTGGCCGACCAAAGCACCGATCTTAACGAAGTGGTAATAGAAAGTGAGGCTCCTCCCATCCGTATTAAGTCGGATACGCTGGAGTTTAACGCATCATCATTTAAGGTACGTCCTGACTCTAATGTTGAAGCGTTGCTTAAACAGTTGCCGGGCGTAGATATAGACTCTGAAGGAAAAATTACCGTAAACGGTAAAGAAGTAAACCAGATACTGGTAAATGGCAAGCCGTTTTTTGATAAAGACGGTAAAATAGCCTTAAAGAACCTGCCCTCTGAAATTATTAATAAAGTACAGGTTACCGATACCAAAACCAAAGAAGAAGAACTATTGGGCAAAAAAGCCAGCAGCGATAATGCCAGTATAAATCTTACTATAGATGAGGACAAGAACAAAGGTATCTTTGGTAAAATTATGGGCGGCTATGGCACTAACGACCGGTACGAGAGCAGCGCCATGATAAATTACTTTAAAGGCAAGCGCCGTGTCACGGTGTTGGCATCATCCAACAATATAAATTCTACGGGATTTTCTATGGATGAAATATTTGATAGTATGGGTGGTGGCCGCAATGTATACATGAGCAGCAACGGTTCCTTTGGCGTAAACGGTATTCAGTTTGGCGGCAGTGGGCAGGGTATAACCCAAAGCACAATGGCGGGTACCAGTTATAATGATGAGTGGTTTAAGAATTTTAGCAGTACCATGAATTACTTTTATAACCAGGGTGAAACCGAAAACGAAAATCGCACGCGCGAAGTTACCTTTTTACCTGACGAAGCAGGATTGGCTTCAAACAGAAGCCTTATTACCAACTCTGTATCCAGCACAAACAATACCCGCTCTGCACACAACGTGGGTACTGAATTTGAATATAAAATAGACTCTACTTCTACCCTTTTCATGGCTCCAAAATTTGTTTCAGGCAACTCAAAAGTAAGGTCGTCTGCAAACCAAACCACTACAGACCAAGATGGTAATATTAGCAACAGCAGCGACAGCGATATCTTTAATGAGTCGGATAATCGCAATTTTTCCAACAACATCAACTACAGGAAAGCCCTAAAAAAGAAGGGCCGTACCATTGGCGCATCCTTTAGCAACGATAACAATCTTGATGATGCATCAACATTAAACCAGTCTACCACCCTTTTATACGAAGACACCAACAATGATGGCATAGCAGAAGAAACGGCCGATATACGTAACCAAATAAGGTATAACAGGCAAACGCGCGACAATTATACCGGCAGCTTTGAATATCTGGAACCTATAAACGACTCGTTACGCTTAAAAGTTGGTGCTAACTACTCCCATTCACAATCCGTACAGGACCGTGTTGGGTATAATTATGATGAAGCAAGCGGGAGATATGACCAACTTAACGATTCGCTTACCAACTACCTGTCATCGGTTACAGGAACAATACGTCCTACCGCCGGTTTTGATTACAACAAGAAAAAATTCAATATTAGTGTAAACGTAGGTAGCAGTATTACTAATTTTGATAATAAGGGTACCTACTTTGGCGATACTTATACCGTAAATAAAAACTATGCGCTGCCCTATGTAGGTGCTAATTTTGGCCTAAACCTAAGTAAATCAATGCATTTGTGGACCAATTATAACTATAATGTAGAATTTCCGCAGGCAACACAAATACTTCCTATAGAGGATGTTAGTAACCCACTTAACACTTATGTAGGTAACGCAAACTTAAAACCGGAAAAATCGCATGATATTTATTTAAGTCTCAGGGACTTTGATTTTGCAACCCGCTCAGGATACGGAATTTACGGTAGCCTTAACCTTTATGACTCTCAAATAGTATCATTTACAGATATTAACAGCAGCAGCGCCAAGAGGACTACGAGCTACAGGAACGTAGCGGGTGGGTACCAATCGTGGTTTGGCATTAACTGGAACAAAACAATAAAGCGTGAAGCCCATACCTTTAGGATTAATGCAGGCTTTAACGGTAGCTATAATTTTGAAAAAGGGTTTACAAACAGCGAGCTTTTTGAGGCCAAAATAATGAGCCTTACCCCAAGGTTGGGTTTAAATTATGATTACGGCGACCTGCTAACTATTGCACCGTCATATAGTTATTCTTACAGGCAAAGTAATTATACAAATTACCCTATAAGTTCTACAAATAATTTTGTGCACTCTCTAAATTTACAAACTACCAGCTACTGGCCTAAAAATATAGTATTTGGTAACGATTTTGGATATACTTACAATTCAAATATTTCGGATGGGTTTAAAAAAGATTTCTTTTTATGGAACACCAGCCTGGGCTTTAATTTCCTCGATGATCACTTTTTGTTTAAGGTTAAAGTATACGACGTACTTAACCAAAACCTTGGCACATCGCGTGCTATCACAGCAACTACCATTCGCGATGAACAAAATACAGTATTAAAGCGCTATGCAATGTTCTCACTAACCTACAGCCTTAAAAAATTTGGCGATAAAGACAAGAAGAAACGCAGCGGTGGCCGCTTTATGATGTATTAATAAACAAGAATAGGCTGCGAATTGCGGCCTATTCTTCACTCAAAAAAGGGCCGTATTGCTACAGCCCACAACCAAATTTAAAATAACTAATTAACTAAATTTTTTGGCTTCTTTATACTGGATGGTAGCACCCCGGTTGTTATAAAAAGTAACCTTTTTTTGAAAAATAAGTGCTTTCATGAAGTTGCCCGAAACAAACAGCAGGTTGATAACCCCTGTAATAAGGAACATCATTACAGAATATTTTGGGTTGGTAAATTTCTCGTCGCCATTGCTCAAATAGCTCACCATTTCGTCGTAAGTAGACATATCTATTATTAAATACAGGCTAACAATATTTACAATTATCAGTAGTAAATAAAGGATATGTATGGTTTTAAGTTTCATTATAGTAGATTAAAAGTTAGCAAATTAATTAGCTGTAGGTCATTGGGCTAATGATGACGAAACACCGGTAGTAACACCTTTGGCAGTACTGGCATCGGCTCCCGTAATTCCTCCGTAAACACCTGTTTTATGTTTGGTCCATGATTTATCGCCACCATTGTTAAAAGTCCTGTAAAGCGAATACCTGGCTATAGATGTTGCAGACAATATTATCCGTTTATCAAGGCTATTTAAGGTACTGTCGTTTATAATATCATGCTCAAAAGCGGCAATTGCATCATAACCCTCATCATACGTGCGGTTAGGCAAAGCCTCCATGAGGTCTACAAAATCACTAAGTTCCTGCTTACCTCTGGTAGAAGCTCCGGTACTATTAATAATAGTCTGATCATTAGATGAGTTGGATATTACCCAACTTACTGTGGTAGTAGTAATACCGGTGTAGCCCAGACTTATGGCAGTAAAAGCTGAGTTTGACGTAGCCGCAGTATTTACATCTGTAACAACATTAGATACTCCCGTACCTGTACTGTTTGCAATAGCATCATCTAAAATTTCATTGTAAAGTTCTCCTGTGTAATCATACACATTATTAGCATTTGCCGGGCCTGACCCAATCCTTAAAAAAAAAGGGGTTACTTCGGCCGCCTGTGGCGTATTACTTGTATTATACAAAGCATCATCTGTACTATCGGTGGTACATGATGCAAACAAAAGAGCAAGGCATAATCCGGGTGCTAATAAAGTCTTCATAAGTAAAAAATTTAATTGTGAATTGATTTTTGTCAGTTGTATTTCGCCCGGGCAGTTGAATTCTCTGATGATTGTTTACCTAAAATTGTTTGTGGTTAACAATGTCAAAACTATAGCGGCTTAATGCTGTGCACAAGCGTTATAAAGTGCAATTCTTAAATTACACGCAACGAATTCGCGAATTGCATTTGGGAATTACAAAGAACAAATCACTATAAATCAGATACTTATTTTTATTTTAATTGAAAATCGATATTTTAAATAATTGGAATTATCTTTACGTATCAAGCAGGTTTAAAAACTCACTTTTTAACCTCTATATGTAATTGAATTGCTAATTTTTGTAGAGAAAAAGAAACTGTATTTATGATAAAAAGTAGCGCTATCTATATTTTTATACTTTTATTATTTTATAACACACTAAATGCTCAGGAAAACTCTGAGGCTTTACAAAAGAGATCGTATGATTATTTACAGGAAAAAATTGATTCTTTTGATGCAGATACTACAGGCTTAGGCGCTTATCAAAATGCCCTGCTTGCCAAGGCTAAAAAAGAACACAATTACGAAAAAATGGCTGTGGCCTATGAGAATATAGCTTTTTCGGTATCGGAGGATGTTAGCCTGCAATATGCCGACAGCATAATTATTGCAGCTAAAAGAACACATGATAAAGCCACAATTGGCAGCGGCTACCTTACCAAAGGCATCATTTACTACATTAAAAAGCAGTACAAGAAGGCATTAGACCATTATATTATTGCGAATGATTACATAGCTAACACAAATAATGCATACTTAAAGCATAAGGTTAAATACAGCATTGCCAACATTAAATTTTACCTTGGATTTTATGATGAAGCAGCCATATTGTTTAAAGATTGCAGCGATTACTTTATAAACGAAAGCGACTTGGGTTACCTTAACTCCATGCACTCACTTAGCCTGTGCTATAACAAGCTGGGTAAGTACAGCTTATGCACCGCAACCAATAATGTAGCCCTACAAAAAGCCAAAGAAACAGGTAATAAACTCTCTGAAAGCTACATTTACCACTCTGAAGGTGTAAACCAGTTTTCACTGAAAGATTATACTGAAGCTATCAAGAACATCAACAATTCTTTGCCGGAAATCATTAAAAATGAAGACTTTGCCAACGAAACAGTAGGTTATTTTTACTTAGGCAAAAGTTACCTGGCGTTAAAGGATTGGGATAAAGCCCTGAGCTATTTTAAGAAGGTTGATAAGGCTTTTTCTGAGAAAAACTACATAAGGCCCGACCTGCGTGAAAACTATGAGATACTTATAAACTACTATAAACAACAGGAAGACACAAAGTTACAACTTCATTACATCAACAAACTGATTAAGGCTGATAGCATTTTAAACATCAACTATAAATACCTCTCGGGTAAAATATATAAGGAGTATGATACCAAAGCACTGCTAACAGCCAAGGTAAACATCGAGAAACAGCTGGCCGGTAAGGAGCATCTATCTGTAATTCTGTATATTGCAATAGCTATCCTGTTTGTAATTGTTATGGTATTGCTCTACCGTTATTATACCAACCAGCAAATGTACAGGATGCGTTTTGAAGAGCTAATGCATTACAGGGACGAAGCCACCACACCTCAAACACCTGTTGTTGAAGACTTTGAAACCCCTGAAAAGAATACAGAAAGTAAAAAACCTGATATTAACCCCGAGGTTATTGCTGCCATATTAAAGCAGCTTGAAAAGTTTGAAGCCCAGAAAAAGTTCCTGCAAAAGGACCTAACGCTGGTAAACCTGGCATCTGCATTTAATACCAATGCTAATTATTTGTCGAAGGTAATAAGCTATTACCGCGACAAAAATTACATTAACTACCTGAATGACTTAAGAATAGACTACATTATAAACCTGTTAAAAACCGAAACCAAATACCGCAATTACACTATTAAGGCACTTGCTGCCGAGGCCGGTTTTAGTACAGCGCAGCATTTTAGCAAGGCATTTTTTACCCGAACAGGTATTTACCCGTCGTATTTTGTGAATGAGCTTAACAAAGAATACGAACTGACCTAAAATGAAAAAGGCTGCAAAAAGCAGCCTAATATTTCACTTTTGGACTTTGGAATTAGCTTCCAAAGTCGAAGTTTATAAAGTCATAAAATTATAAGTTGTAAAGTCGAAAGTCATAAAGTCGAAAGCCTGGATTTGGCCCCACTATATTTTCTATTATCCGACATCTATTATCTATCATCCCAATTCTAAAATCTATTTTTTACCAGCTTCCTCCGGAACCGCCGCCACTAAATCCTCCGCCGCCGAAACCTCCTCCAAATCCGCCGCCGCCACTAAAGCCACCACCGGAGCTTCCGCCACCAAAACCACCTCCGCTGCTACGGCCAAGGCTGCCCAATATAAGCCCGGTTAGGATTGATGAACCAATGTCGCTTCCGCCTCCACCACGATAATTGCCGCCTCCGCCGCCCTTACCTTTACCAAAAGCCGCTGCGATTATAATGATGATGAAAATTATAATGAACAGGATGATGCCAAAGCCACCTCCGTCATCACTTTTGCTTTCTTTACGGGTGCTCTTGTACTTGCCTTGCAGCATTTTAAAAACCGCATCGGTACCCTTATCAAGGCCATTGTAATAGCTACCGGCTTTAAATTCCGGGATAATAACCTCACGGGTCATTTCGCCCACCTGCCCGGCTGTAAGTCGATCTTCAACACCATAACCGGGAGATATCCATATCTGGCGCTCCTTCTCTGCAAGCAGTATTAAAACGCCGTTATCTTCAGCAGCTTGGCCTATACCCCACTCCTGCGCCCATTTAGGCGTCAGCAGGCCTATGTTCTCGCCATTAATGGTAGGCACGATTATAACCACAATTTGGGTTGAAGTACTGTCACTATAACGCACCAGTTTCTCTTCAAGTGACGTCTTTTCTTCGGCGCTTAATATCTTGGCGTAATCGTAAAGGCTGGTTTGAAAATCAGGTTTCTTAGGTATCTCAAACTGGGCTTTTGCCAAATTGGGCAGCAACAGTGTGAGTGCAAATACTATAAAGCTTAGCGCTGTTATTTTTTTCATTATCCTCTTGAAATTGTATCGGGCAGTTCGTTCTTATCATCATCGCTAAAAGGAAAATATTGTTTAAGACGGTCTCCCGCCCTTAGTATCCCTTCAACCAGCCCTTCTTTAATACGGTTCTCTTTAAAGTGCGACAGCACTACATCCTTGGTGCAATCCCAAAAATCGCTTTCTACAGCCTTATCAATACCCTCATCGCCTATAATGGCAAAGGTGCGGGTGTTAATACCTATGTAAAAAAGCACACCATTGCGGGCTGTAGTAGCATCCATGCCTAAAACGTGAAAAACCTCCTGTGCCCTTTCGAGCGGAGGTTTTTCAGATTCGTTCTCTATATGTATCCTTATTTCGCCCGAAGTATTTTTTTCGGCCTGTTGTATGGCTGCAATAATTGCCTGCTCATCGTCAGCGTTTAAAAAATCGGTTGTATCGGCCATAAGGCTATTTAATATTAAAGTTTACATCAACCGGCTTATCAGCACCTTCAACCGAATTGAAAAATGGTTTCTCTTTGTAATCGCCTAAGAACATAGAGTTAGGAAATTTCAGTATGTAGTTATTATATTCCTCTACACTTTCGTTAAAGCGTGTACGGGCTGTTTGTATCGTGTTTTCTGTAGAAGCCAGCTCGTCCTGTAGCTTTAAAAAGTTCTGGTTGCTTTGCAGCGCCGGATAATTCTCTACGGTAGCTAATAACCTGCCAAACGTAGATTGCACACCTGCCTGTGCCTTACCAAAAGCCTCAAGCTGCTCTGGTGTAGCGGTAGATGCATCTACCTGTATAGAACTTGCTTTAGCCCTTGCCTCTGTAACGGCAGTTAATGTACCTTTCTCAAAATTAGCAGCGCCTTCAACCGTTTTTACAAGGTTGCCAATAAGGTCGTTACGGCGTTGGTATGATGTTTCCACATTACCCCACGCTTTACCAACGGCTTGGTTTTTAGGGATCGCCCCATTTTTAATACCTACAGCCCAAAAGCCTACAATTGCTATAATAGCTACAATAATAATTACGGGTATTAACCACTTTTTCATTTTATTTTTTGTTTTAAAGTTCGTTTTTTATGTTTGTTAAGCTGGTTTTAATAGCTTCTAATTTACGGATTATTTCAAACTTATCCATAGTTTTTTTCTGGCCCTCCTTAAGGTGCACCCTGGCCCCATCTAACGTAAAGCCGCGCTCTTTTACAAGGTGGTAAATAAGCTGCAGGTTCTTAACATCTTCGGGCGTGAACATACGGTTGCCCTTAGCGTTCTTCTTAGGCTTAAGCACATCAAACTCCTTATCCCAAAACCTGATAAGGGAGGCGTTTACATTAAAGGCAGCGGCAAGCTCGCCTATGCTGTAGTATCGTTTTTCGGGGAGTTCTAAATGCATTAATCGAGAGATTGGTTTTCCTGGTTAGCTAATTTAGAAATTAAAACGTATTCTTTAGCAGAAATGTTTCCGTAATAAAAGTTTAACGGGTTTACCACCGTTCCGTTCTTATGCACTTCGTAATGCAGGTGGGGTGCCTCGCTGCGGCCGGTACTGCCCACGTAGCCTATAATATCGCCACGCTTAACCTTTTGCCCCGCCCTTGCCTTATACTTGCTCATGTGCCCGTATAGCGTTTCGTAGCCATAGCCGTGGCGTATTACAATGTGGTTGCCATAGCCCGATGAATTAGCATCGGCCACGGTTACAACACCATCCCCGGTGGCATATATGGGCGTACCGGTGCGGGCAGAAAAATCCATACCGGCATGAAATTTACGTATCTTGGTAAACGGGTCGCTCCTGTACCCAAAGCCCGATGCCACCTGGCGCAGGTCTTCGTTCTTAACCGGCTGTATGGCAGGTATCGCGGTAAGCAGCTTGGCCTTATCTTTAGCCAGCTTGGCAATTTCATCAAGCGATTTAGATTGTATAACCAGTTCTTTAGAAAGTACATCGAGCCTTTTTGTGGTATTGATAACCAACTCCGAATTGTCAAAATTTTCAAGCGACTTATAACGGTTTACTCCGCCAAAACCTGCCTTGCGCTGCTCATCAGTAATGGGCACACTGTTAAAGTAAGTACGGTACACATTGTTGTCGCGCTCCTCTACACTGTTAAGGGCTTCTTCCATAAGGGCGCTCTTGCGGTTAAGCACGTCATACTGCATTTTCATGTATTCTATCTCCCTTGCCTGCAGCCTGTCTTTTGGTGTTTCAAAAAACGGGGTGTTAAGCAATGCCACAAAACACAGGAAACCAAACAGTGCCGATGCCGCCAGGAACAGGAGTATAACACCTATTTTTTTACCCTTTTTGGTTTTTATTTTAGTAAACGCCAGGTTTTCGGGGTCGTAATAATATTTTACCTTCGCCATGTTGCTAAATTATCCTATTTTTGCACCTTACGCAAAAAAGCCTAAGGTACAAGAATACATCATAAGACGGACAAATGTAATAAATGTTACGGTTTTTTGTCTGCTTTTTCCTCCCTAACGGCATTTGTGCGTAGTTGTAACATCTAAAAACCAATTTTTCATACACCATGAAATCCCAGGATATAAGGAAGCAATTCCTGCAATTTTTTGAAGACAGGGGCCACCTTATCGTGCCATCTGCACCCATTGTAACCAAAGATGACCCTACCCTAATGTTTAACAACAGCGGTATGGCACAGTTTAAGGAGTTTTTTCTTGGCAACGGCACTCCTAAAAGCAAACGTATTGCCGATACCCAAAAATGCCTTCGCGTAAGCGGCAAGCACAACGACTTAGAGGATGTAGGTTTTGATACCTACCACCACACCATGTTTGAGATGCTTGGCAACTGGAGCTTTGGCGATTACTTTAAAAAAGAAGCCATTAACTGGGCGTGGGAACTACTTACCGAAACCTATAAGATACCTAAAGATATTTTGTATGTTACCGTGTTTGAAGGCAGCCCCGAAGAGAATGTGCCTTTTGACCAGGAAGCCTATGATATCTGGAAAGGCCTTATTGCTGAAGACCGCATACTTTTAGGCAACAAGAAGGATAACTTTTGGGAAATGGGCGACCAGGGTCCGTGTGGGCCGTGTTCTGAAATTCACGTAGATATCCGTTCTGCCGAAGAAAAAGCATTGGTACCGGGCAAAGACCTTATAAATAACGACCACCCGCAGGTTGTAGAGATTTGGAACAATGTATTTATGGAATTTAACCGTAAAGCCGACCGTTCCCTCGAAAAACTACCTGCACAACACGTAGATACCGGTATGGGCTTTGAGCGCCTTTGCATGGTGTTACAGGGTGTACAAAGTAATTATGACACTGATGTTTTTACCCCGCTTATACAAAAGATAGAAAGCATTACGGGTACTAAATACAATTCTAAAGCTGCTAACGCCGAAGAGGAGAAAGTAAATATCGCTATTCGCGTAATTGCCGATCACGTTCGTGCCGTGGCTTTTGCCATTGCAGATGGACAGCTGCCAAGTAACGGTGGCGCGGGTTATGTAATACGCCGTATTTTAAGGAGGGCTATACGTTATGGGTTTACCTTCTTAAACACTAAAGAGCCGTTTATAAACGAACTGGTTGCGGTGCTTGCTGCGCAAATGGGCGAGTTTTTCCCTGAAATTAAATCGCAGCAAACTTTGGTTACCAATGTAATTCGCGAAGAAGAAGCTTCTTTTTTAAGGACGTTAGACCAGGGATTACAATTGCTTGATAATGTAATTGCTCAAACCGAAGGTAAAGAGGTTTCGGGTGCTAAGGCATTCGAATTGTATGATACATTTGGTTTCCCGGAAGATTTAACGGCGCTTATCTTAAAAGAGAAAGGCCTTGATTATAACAAGCCGGAGTTTGATGCCGAACTTAAAAAACAAAAAGAACGTTCTCGTGGTGCTAATGAAGTTGCCAAAGGCGACTGGGTTATTTTAACTGAAGGCAATACAGAGACTTTTGTTGGGTACGACCAGCTTGAAAACGAGGTTAAGATTACCCGCTACCGCAAGGTAGATTCGGCTAAAGATGGTGTGCTGTACCAGCTCGTACTTAGCGCTACGCCTTTTTATCCTGAAGGTGGTGGCCAGGTAGGCGACCGTGGCGTGCTTAAGTCTATTAACGAGTCGATCGAAATACTGGATACCAAAAAAGAGAACAACCTTATAATACATACCACTACAGAGCTTCCTGAAAATGTAGAAGGTAGCTTTACGGCAACCGTTAACGCCAAGGTAAGGCAGGACAGCGAGAGCAACCACTCGGCTACTCACCTGTTACACCAGGCGCTACGCAGTATTTTAGGTACGCACGTAGAGCAAAAAGGGTCGTTGGTTAATGCCAATTACCTGCGTTTTGACTTTTCGCACTACGCTAAAGTAACCGATGACGAGCTACAACAGGTTGAAGATTTTGTAAACGCCCGCATACAGGAGCATTTACCCCTTATAGAGCGCAGGAACATTCCGTTTAAACAGGCGGTTGAAGAAGGCGCTATGGCTTTGTTTGGCGAAAAATATGGCGACAGTGTACGTGCCATTAAATTTGGCAACAGCATGGAGCTTTGCGGTGGTACACACGTTAAAAACACGGCCGATATATGGTACTTTAAAATTATAAGTGAAGGCGCTGTAGCAGCGGGTATCCGCCGTATAGAGGCTATTACTAATGATGCGGTTAAGAATTACTTTGCGGCCCAGGAAAAAGCCCTTGCCGAGGTTAAAGAGGCGCTTAAAAACCCGCAGGACACGCTTAAGGCAGTGGTATCATTACAGGATGAGAACACTAAGCTTAAAAAACAACTGGAGCAGCTGCTTCGCGATAAGGCCAAAAACCTTAAAGGCGAACTGGCTACCGAGCTTCAGGAAATAAACGGTGTACAGTTTTTAGCCAAACAGGTAGACCTTGATGCTACCGGCGCTAAAGACCTTGCTTACGAGCTGGGCACTCTGGGCACCAACCTGTTTATTGTTCTGGCAACTGCCGATGCCGGTAAGCCAATGCTAACATGCTATGTATCTAAAGAACTTGTGGCATCTAAAGGCTTAAACGCCGGACAGGTAGTGCGCGAACTTGGCAAGTACATACAAGGTGGTGGCGGTGGCCAGCCTTTCTTTGCTACCGCAGGAGGTAAAAACGAGGCAGGCATCCCCGAAGCGCTTGCTAAGGCGGTAGATTTTATTAAGTAATATTTTTTACAAAGCAAATGTTTGCTTTATACATTTTAAATCTCGCAAAAGTGCGAACACACAAAGAACTTTTGAAACTTAGCGCCTTTGCAAGAGAAGATAATGTTCTATTAAGAAACGTTACGAGCCGCTTTGCGCCTTTGCGTCTTTGCGAGAATATTAACTTGTTTACAATGAAGGAAAAACGCTTGCTAAGTTTGTAGATTTTGTAAAATAATATTTTTTTACAAATTAAAAATATTTGATCACATAGCTATCGTCTCGCAAAGGCGCGAAGACGCAAAGAGCATTACAAAGGCGTTTTTGCATGATATTAATGATTACAATGACGGAAAATGATATTGCTAAAATAGTTGTAGATGCCTGTTATCACATTCATGTTAAACTTGGACCTGGTTTGCTTGAATCTGTATATGAGACTATATTGTATTACGAATTAGAGCAGCGCGGTTTAAGGGTTGAACGCCAGAAGCCTTTACCATTAATTTGGAAAGACCTCAAAATGGATATAGGCTATAGGGCAGATTTAATTATAGAAAATAAGGTAATTATTGAAATCAAATCTGTCGAAAAAATTGCCCTTGTGCATCCTAAACAGGTACTAACTTATCTACGTATATCGGGCTGCAAATTGGGGCTTTTAATTAACTTTAACGAAGCCTATATAAAAGACGGCATTAAGAGGATAGCACATAATTTGTAATACAAAAACCATGCACTTCACAACCCAAATACCCATTACAAAAGGTAATCTGCCTATAGATTATAATTCACGTATTATGTCCTTGGGTTCGTGTTTTGCAGTTAATATAGGCCAAAAGTTTGATTATTTTAAACTGCGCAATACCACCAACCCATTTGGAATATTATTTCACCCATTGGCATTAGAAAAATTTATCGGCTTTGCTGTAAACCAAAAAACGTTTACCGAAGCCGATATTTTTTTTAATAACGAACGCTGGCATTGTTTTGATGCCCACTCCGACCTGAGCAGCACATCTAAAGAAGAGTTGCTTGCCAACCTCAACACAGCAACAGCGTCGGCGCATGCTGAAATTAAAACCGCCACCCACCTTATCATTACCTTAGGCACAGCATGGGTATATAGGGAAATTGCTTCGGGCAACCTGGTAGCCAATTGCCATAAGGTGCCTCAAAAGCAATTTAATAAAGAACTGCTTTCGGCTCATGCAATACAGGATAGCCTTTCAGGAATTGTCAACCTTGTAAAAGAAGTTAACCCGGCTGCACATATTATATTCACGGTTTCGCCCGTGCGCCACATTAAAGATGGTTTTACCGAAAACCAATGGAGCAAGGCTAATTTAATTAGTGCTTTGCACACGGTTTTGGCAACACCCCCTTTGGGGGCAGGGGGGCTTTACTTCCCCTCTTACGAAATCATGATGGACGAGCTGCGCGATTACCGCTTTTATGCCCAGGATATGATCCATCCTAACCAAACCGCAATAGACTACATCTGGGAGCGTTTTACTGATGCCTGGATTACCCGGGAGGCACAGCAAACCATGAAACTGGCCGACACCATACAAAAAGGGTTGCAGCACCGCTCTTTTAACCCCGATTCGCAACAGCACCGTAATTTTTTGACAAAGCTGTCAGATAAAATTGCAACGCTGCAAAATCAATACCCCCACATTACTTTTTAAGTGTATTATAACAGGGGTTTCCGCAAAATCTTCTTACATTTAAAATAAAAATGGTTAAAAAGATAGCAGTTGGTATTGTGGTACTTATACTAATTTACCTTGCCTTTAGGTATTGCGAGTTTAAGGATGACGACAGCCGCACCACGATTGAAGAAACTGCCCTTATACAACAGCAAATTAAAAATGTAGGCAAACTGGTAGTTACCGAAGGCCATTTTAGCGAAGTGCTTACCTATAAAGACCAGCAAAAATATTTAATGGACCTTGTTTCTTTCGAGAAAAAGGCCTTAGTGGTGGTTAACGCCGATGTTACCGTGAGTTTCGACCTGAGCAAGATTGAGTATGATATTGATGAGGTAAACAAGGTAATCACGATAAAAAACATCCCTAAAGAAGAGATTAAAATTAACCCCGACCTAAAGTTTTATGATGTTCAGCAAAATGGGTTTAATGAGTTTAGCGGAGACGATTACAATAAGATAAATGCACAGGTAAAAGCCAGCCTTGCCAAAAAAATAGAGAAATCTACCCTTAAGACCAACGCCCAAAACAGGCTTATAAGCGAATTATCTAAACTATTGATACTTACCAATACCATGGGTTGGAAACTGCAATACAACGGCCAGGATGTACAAACCGAGAATATAAACACACTGTTATAAAAAAGAGCACCTTTAGGATGCTCTTTAAAAATTTAATTTACACTTTCTTTTTCAAATATCAGTTCGAGGCCGCCGTCTATAAGATGGGCAACCTTAGGGCGTTTAATTTTTAAATTATCCAAATACTCTAAAACTTGTGGTAACAAAACATCATCGTTTTGTTTGTGCAGCAGCTCGGCAATTTCTACCGAAAGCAGCCAGTCGTTAGGATGGTTATTTTTTAGCGACGTAAATACATCCGCAATGGTGAAGCCTGCTTCTTTACCTTCCCTTATATTCCTTATGGCAGCATAAAGGTTTTCCAGCGCTTCCCTCTCGTCAGATCTTGCTGCTTTTATGGTTTTACTCGATGGCACATGGTTCACTAAGTCGAAACTGTTAACATCGGCAGGGCCGGAAAAAGCAGAAATCACTTTTTTACCCACAGCCATATCATAAATACCCCACTCCGGCATAAACAGCACAGTATCGTTATGCTTAACTGTACAGTCTTTAAAACTTATTAATATGATCTTACCCTGAAGGTTACGTGTACCGGTAATAATTTCACCACTAACGGTAATATCGCCTTCAAATTCCAGCGTTACCCTTAACCCTTCGTAAATATCGTAAGCTTTAAGGTCGCGCGGACTCATATCTTCAATCGCCAGGTTAATGCCTTTAAGCTTGCCTACAGGGCCGCCAAAACCTTCGGCATGGTATGAAGTATCGTGGCCCACTAACTCCTTTTCACGATGCGATAATGCCGTTTTACCGGTGGTTTGCAGGTAAACCGGTTTGCCATTTTCCTCAATTACATTAGTAAACACACCGCTTATTTGTATGCCGGTACTTAACTCAACCGTTCCTAATGCTTTAGATTTAATCAGTTTCTCCACACCGGATAATCCACCCGTGCGCAACGCCATTTTATTGGCAAACTCTTCCAACACCAGGCTAAGATGAGCAAAATCAGGCGTTACAAAAAGCTGCGGCTGTAGCTTGGTAATATCAAAGCTTTGGTAAGCAGCGTTAATATCATATGGCAGTTTTTTTACATTATCGGTCATGCACCAGGCGCTCTCACCAATAGATGAAAGCAGGCCTGCACCGTAAATTTTAGGGTCTTCAACAGTTCCTATTAGTCCGTACTCCACCGTCCACCAGTGCAGGTTACGGATAAGCGCCATTTCAGATGGTTCTTCCGATGTATCGTTTTGCAGGTCTTCCACCTTTTTCTCAATCGCATCAATATCAGCCTGTGGCGTGCCTTCGGCCTCTTTTAGTATCGATAATAAGCGTATTGCTTCGTAGATTTCATAATCCCTTGCCGATGAAATGGCCTTACAGCCGATCTCTCCAAAACGCCTAAGGTATTCGGCATACTCAGGATTGGCAATAATGGGTGCATGCCCTGCTCCCTCGTGAATAATATCGGGTGCGGGTGTATATTCTATATGTTCAAGCTGACGGATGTCGCTTGCAATTACAAGCACATTATACGCCTGAAACTCCATAAATGCATTAGGCGGTATAAAACCGTCTACTGCCACGGCTGCCCAGCCAATTTCTTCAAGAATGCGGTTCATACCATACATGCTGGGTATATTCTCTATCTCTATACCGGTTTTTTTAAGTCCGTCAAGATAAGAGTTGTGTGCCACCCTGCTTAGGTAATCTACATTTTTGCGCATAACATAGCGCCATACCGCCTGGTTTATAGGGGTATAGTCGGTATAATCCTGCGGTTTAATAAACTGCCTTAAGTGCTTTGGCAACCGGTCTATAAGCGGGTTGCTTTCAAAAGATGCATCCATGAATTTACGTGTTAGTCACTTCGTAAAATTACGAAATTCTCATATAGTAGCAATAAAACATAAAGTTTATATTTTAATTTTTGACACAATAAACTTTCTGTTACAAATTATACAAAACAAGAAAGCCGCAACAAATTGCTGCGGCCTTACTGTATAAAGTAATTAAACTGAGTTAGTATATACGTGCTGTTGTAATGGTTCTCCTCCCAACCGCCACAATCAGTATAAGCAACATCAAAAGGATAATGATTATCACAAATTAAAAACTTAAAACCTTTTAATATTTAATTACTTCCTCAAAAGTAATCCTATAAAGCCACCATAAAATTTAATTGAGCGGAAGGCCGCCTTTTTGTAGGTAAACAAAAAAAGAAGCGCACCTTTATGGGGTGCGCTTCAGGATCTAGTTTAGTAGTAGGGAATTAGTTTTTGATTTATTATCAACCGTAACTCCTTTTCCGGTTGCTATCTATATAAATCATTACTATGTGCATTGGAAAAAATATCTTCAGACATTTATTTTCCTGAACGGGTTAGCCTGCCAGCTAAACCTGCCCTGCACATTGCAACAGTACCATAGCAATTTGTGGTTTTATATTATAGTCTTTTAAAAAGTAAAAAGGTTGCGTGAAAAAAATAAAAAACATTATAAAATATCTTTCCATAAAAAAATACCCCCAAAGTATAGAACTTTTGGAGGTTATAAATTGATAGTTTGTACTATTATTCAGTAGTTTGAATTGTAACCTCGGTTTTCTTTTTAGAAACAGTTACATCATTTACTTTTTCGCCATTTTTCTTTTTAAACGATACGCCATCGCCATTAACACTTATAGAGGTTCCATCAGGATCTTTTTCTTGTGTGGTAGTTGTGGTGGTAGTGGTAGTTTTTACCGGGGTAACGGGCGTTTGCGGCTCAGGAGTTACCGGTGGCGCGGGGTTTTCTACCGGGGGCGGAGTTGGTGGTGGTGTTTCATTCTTTTTGCAGGAAGCCATAAGCAGTATGGCAAGGCCCGACATCATTACAACCTTTTTCATAAGTATTAGTTTAATTGTGTTTATATCCTAAAATTAACCAATTAAATCGTACTAATACTTAAGATAAACATAAAGTTATGTTATAAGCCCAATACGCTTAGAATGTTCAATTGCTTCGCTGCTATCTTTAAAATAACAGGTTGCCACACCCATACTTTCTATATTTTTAATCGCTAAAATTGCCTTTTCTTTTTTTGAGTGCCCTGTCTGCCTTATGTACACGGCCTTAACTGTTACCGGAAATATTTTGCATACATCTTCGTATAAAAACGGGTCGTGCTGTGAGTCGTCACCCAAAAGGGTGTATTGCAGGTGCGGATAAAACTCCAGTATGTGCTTTATTTTGTCAAATTTATGGTTGTGGTTGCCACGGCCTGTTACAAAAAAATCCATCAGGCTTGTTTTAATATCTTTAAGTAGTAAAACGGCCCGTGGCAGTTCATGCTTTTCGGTAAACTTTACAATAAACTTGTATAGGTTCCACTCGCTGCTGGAAACGTAAAAAAAGGCATTCAGTTCATCCTTTTTATTGCGGCCGGAAGTGCTCAGCGCCTGGTAGTGGGGTACAACACCTTCAAATATCTTCCGTTTATTGATATTCTTCCAAAGCAGGATGTATATTTTTTTGAACATATTACGCGTATGCGACACTAAAAAGGTATCATCAATATCGCTTATAAAGCCAAGGTCGCCCTCATATGGGCGAATATAAGTTCCCTTCTCACGTATTTCTTCGCCTTCATAAAAGGTACTAACATAATAATCGGCCCAGCCGTGCGCCAGCTCTTCTTTAATGGGGATACAAAATTTAAAATAGCCGTCTTTTAAACTTTTGGTGTGTATGCGGGTGCCGTTATGCTCCAGGTAAATATCGGCATTAGCAATGGTTTTTATGAGGAACATACGCAGTATGGAGCGCGCATTTTTAAAGCGTTTTTTTTCAAACTCATAATTCCCGGCGGTACTTTGCTTAAATACGTGCCCAAAAACTATAAATTCCTGGTCGTTGGCATATCCGCGGTATAATTTTAAAATTGGCTTCATAAAAATTTATAGGTTTGATAAGATACTGACCATTCTATTTTACCTAAATTTATTCAAAAAAAAGGAAAAATGCAGACCAAAAAGAAATTTTTGCTTATAATTAACCCTATTGCCGGCGGAAACGATAAGGCTCAGCTTGTTGCGGCTACAAAGGAATTTGCACTAAAAGAAGGTATAGAACTAATTGAATATGAAACCACGGGCGAAGATGATGAAACGGCAATAAAAAACCTTTACGACGAACACAAACCGGAGCGCATGCTTGTTGCCGGGGGCGATGGTACTATTAAAATAGCTGCCGAAGCTGTAGAACACCACGATGTTATTATTGGCGTGCTACCTGCCGGATCGGCTAACGGGTTATCGGTAGATTTGCAATTACCAAACGACCTCCAGGAGAATTTAGAGATAGCTTTCCATAACGATTATATGGAAATGGACATGATATGCATTAACGGCAAAAAAAGCCTGCATTTAAGCGATATTGGCGCCAATGCCGAACTGATTAAGAACTATGAAGGCGGAACTATTCGTGGCAAGCTGGGTTATGCCTTACAGGCTATAAACACGCTAAGCGATATGAAGGAACCTTTTATGGCGACCATCGTTACCAAAGAAAAGACTATTGAGACTGAGGCGCGCATGATTGTTATTGCCAACAGCCAAAAATATGGTACAGGCGTGACCATTAACCCAATTGGCGTTATGGACGACGGTAAATTTGAAATTGTAATACTTAAAAACCTCGACCTGCTTTTGGTAGGCAAAATTATGGCCGGTAATATGCCGTTGGATAATCCGGATGCTGTTGAAATTATTAGTACCGATGCTGCACAAATAACCACAAACAGGCCAGTTAGCTTTCAGATAGATGGGGAGTTTTGCGGTGAGGAAGATAATCTTGATGTTATCATACTACCCAAACAGATGCGCGTTGCCATACCAAAGCCAGAGGCGATTATTTAAACGGGCTGCGGGGCTTCCATGAAATAATGGGGTCAAAATAAGTAAAAAGCCTGCCGGTAAAAAGGTTGATGATGGGGTTGGTGTGCTTTATGATGCCGTAAACCTCTTCGGCTACAGCCCCAACTGAACTTTTAATTTCCATGGCCGATCGGGCAAAAATAATGTGCTTAAACTTTTTCTTTATAGCATAACTTACCATGTCATACAGCATATTTAGGTACAGCATTTTTTCTTTTTGAAGCGTGGCATCATATCCTAAAAAATAGGTGTCCATATCGGGACCGTTTTTTATCAGCGTGTTAAAGCCTATCAACTCATCATCTAAAAAATATCCGTAAAATAAAAAGTCGCTGTCCAGTTGTTGCTTAAAAACCTCAAAATGGTTTTCGGGCAAGTGAAAGGTGTTAAACGATGCATTACCTGCAACCGTTAAATACAGTTGGTAGATGCGTTCACGGTTTTGATGAATCTCAGTTTCAGATAATTTCTTCTTCTCAATACCATCGGCTTTTTTACGGGCGCGATTGTACTGCGTTCTGTATTTGGTAGAAAGGTCGGCCAGGTAATCGTCTATGCTATTCCAATTTTCGCGGATTGTAAATATCATATTAGGCTGCGTGCAAAACGTATAATACCCTTTAAATCCGGCTGCTTTAAAGTTGGGTAATTCAGCCGTATTGAAATCTTTTATGGCAAGCAGGTTAATGCGGATGCCTTTACGCTTGTATTGTTTTTTTAAGGCTGTAAGTGCCTGTTCTAAAAGTTGGAGTCCCTCAATTTCGGTAGTGGCATCGCTAAACAGATAAGCATTTTGTCCCGTAAGGGTATTGTTGCCAATAACCAGCGTTTGCGATGTAAACCTTTTAAACAGGTACTCTTTGAGGGAGAACGACTGTTTTTCCTCTACAAAAGTGTTTACACGGCTTAAATTTATATACTGGGCAAGGGCTATCCCGCAAAGGGTATCATTTTTAAACAGGCCTATAAAATGGCATTCCATATTTTCGGGAGCCGACTTTTCTAAAACGCTCAGGTAATTGCGCGATAAAAATATGTTGCTTTGGGCTAGGGTATCCCATTCAGCAGGTGAAGTTTCCGACCGGGTATATATTTTAAAATAAAGTTTTGGTTCCAAAATTATGCTGTATACTGATAGCGCGGTAAAGTTACGGTAATATAATTGCAGTGGTTTTGTTGTAAAGTTCAATCAAGTTTTTATGTATTTCAAAAATCCCCAAAACGGCCTTTGTCCTAAATAGTTAAGATTACTCTCATTGGCGTAAGCCTCGCGTTCAAAACAAATATTTCTATACGCCCGTTTGCGGTCATGGTATCGTATAAGCCGAATAAAATATTCTGAAATATACCAAATATAAAAGGGCAGTATGAGCATTTCTGCCTGTTGTCGTAGGTGTATGCATTCGTGGTTTAGTAAAGTGGCACTGTTGGCAAGCCGGGCATCCCTCACAATAATAAAAGGATACAGCGCCATAGCTGTATAACCCTGTGGTATTAAATATTTAGAGGTAATGACTATCATTATATGTAAAGTTGCTAAATTTGTGCGTATGAGCGACCAAATTTCGGGAAATAAATTAATAGAAGGCGAAGATTATTACCTATCTCCGGAAGGGTATAAGGTCTTTACCGAAAAATTTCATTTAAAAAGGGGCTACTGCTGTAAAAGCGGCTGCCGCCACTGCCCGTACGGCTTTGATAAAAAAACAGGAAATTTAAGAAAATAGTGTTCAGTAAAAGTGAACAGTCTCAGTCGCAGTTTGCGGCGCTACTGTAAACTGTGACTGAGACTGCAAACTAACAAACATGACGTTTCACGAACAAATACAAGAGGGTATACCGGCAGTTTTACCACAGCCAAAACCGTATGACCCTGCTATTAACCACGCACCAAAGCGTAAAGACATATTAAGTGCCGAGGAGAAAAAACTGGCATTGCGCAACGCGTTACGCTATTTTGAGCCGCAGCACCATGCCGAACTTATTAAAGAGTTCGCAGAGGAGCTGGATACGTACGGGCGCATTTACATGTACCGCCTTCGCCCGGACTATAAAATGTATTCCCGACCAATTGATGAGTATCCGGGTAAATGTGAGCAGGCTAAGGCCATTATGCTCATGATACAAAATAACCTTGATTATGCCGTGGCGCAGCACCCGCAAGAACTTATTACTTATGGTGGTAACGGTGCGGTGTTTAGCAACTGGGCACAGTACAGACTTACCATGAAATACCTTAGCGAAATGACCGAAGAGCAAACCCTTGCTATGTACAGCGGGCATCCTATGGGGTTGTTCCCGTCGCATAAGGAAGCGCCAAGGGTAGTGGTAACTAACGGTATGGTAATTCCGAATTATTCAAAACCTGATGACTGGGAAAAATTCAACGCACTGGGTGTATCGCAATACGGCCAAATGACGGCCGGTAGCTATATGTATATTGGTCCGCAAGGTATCGTGCACGGTACTACCATTACAGTATTAAATGGCGGACGAAAAATAGCCAAAAACGGTGAAGGGCTGGAAGGTAAAGTGTTTGTAACAAGCGGACTTGGTGGTATGAGCGGTGCCCAGCCCAAAGCCGGTAACATAGCAGGCTGCATTACCGTTTGTGCCGAGGTTAACCCTAAAGCGGTAAATACGCGCCATTCGCAAGGATGGGTAGACGAAGTTATTACCGATGCCGATGCGCTTGTAGAACGCGTAAAATTAGCAAAAGCCAATAAAGAAGTAGTTTCTATAGCCTACCAGGGTAACGTGGTAGAGGTTTGGGAAAAATTTGATGAAGCTAATATATATGTCGATTTAGGTAGCGACCAAACATCGTTGCACAACCCGTGGGCAGGTGGTTATTATCCGGTTGGGATAAGCCTGGAAGAATCGAACCGGCTTATGGCCGAAGATCCTGCTGCGTTTAAAGATAAAGTTCAGGAATCACTGCGCAGGCAGGCCGATGCTATTAATAAGCACACAGCAAAGGGTACTTACTTTTTTGACTATGGTAATGCTTTTTTACTGGAAGCATCGCGCGCAGGCGCCGATATTATGGCGGCAGACGGTATTAACTTTAAATACCCAAGCTATGTTCAGGATATTATGGGGCCGATGTGTTTTGATTATGGTTTTGGTCCGTTTAGATGGGTGTGTGCATCGGGCAAACCCGAAGACCTTGCCAAGACCGATGCTATAGCAGCGGCTGTCTTAGAAGAGATGGCAAAGACGGCTCCAGACGAGATTAAACAACAAATGCAGGATAACATAAAATGGATTAAAGGCGCACAGGAAAATAAGCTGGTGGTAGGCTCTCAGGCACGTATTTTATATGCCGATGCCGAAGGCCGCATCAACATAGCCCATGCGTTTAATAAGGCTATTGCCAATGGCGAAATCGGGCTTGTAATTTTAGGCCGCGACCATCATGATGTGAGCGGAACCGACTCGCCGTACCGAGAAACTTCTAACATTTACGATGGGTCGCGCTTTACAGCTGATATGGCCATCCAAAATGTTATAGGCGACAGCTTTAGGGGCGCTACCTGGGTTAGTATACATAACGGCGGCGGCGTAGGCTGGGGCGAGGTTATTAACGGTGGCTTTGGTATGGTTCTTGATGGTTCTACCGAAGCGTCAAGGCGTTTAGAATCAATGCTTTTCTGGGATGTGAACAACGGTATTGCAAGGCGAAGCTGGGCAAGGAATGAGGAGGCTGTTTTTGCTATAAAACGGGCCATGGAAAAAGAGCCGCTCTTAAAAGTTACCCTGCCTAATTTAGTAGATGATGCATTGCTAAATTCATAGTACAAAAAAGGATGGTTGTATATGTTGAGATGTAATTGCTATGAACAACTAATTCTATTTAAATCATGAAGACAATAAAATTGCTCTCATTGTTATTTATTACCGCCGTTGCAGCATCGTGCTCATCGGTAAGGGTGGCAGCCGATTATGATGATTCGGTTGATTTTGCCCAATATAAAACCTACGGTTATTTAAAAGATGGCGTGGATAAGGCCGAGATATCCGACCTTGACAAAAAAAGGATACTACGCGCCATAGATGTAGAATTTGCTAAAAAAGGCCTTACCAAAAGCGAAAAGCCCGATGTTTTGGTCAATATTTTTACCGATGCCAATAAAGAGGTTAACGTTAACAATTTTGGCGGTTACGGTATGGGTTTTGGCTACGGCTGGAGCGGCTGGAGTCCCGGTTGGGGTTGGGGCGGCCCGTGGGGCTGGGGTGGTAACTATACTTCGGTTAGCACTACTACCCAGGGTACGCTGTATATTGATCTTATAGATGCTTCTAAAAAAGACCTTGTTTGGCAAGGCGCAGGTTCAGGAGTATTAACCCAGGACCGTAACAAAAAGCAAGACCGCATTAATGAATTTGTAGAAAAAATAATTGCAGAGTTCCCTCCGCAAAAAGATAAGAAATAATCTTACCACGATATTAAAAAACCTCACGTTTGTGAGGTTTTTTTGTTTTAGTACATATCAGGAATTATAGTATATTAGCCCTAAAATTGCCTTAAGTAATGAAAACAACTTTCCTCGTTTTATTTCTTTGTGTAACGTCATGTATTGATGCCCAAACAGTAATCTTTGCAGACCCGGAATTGAAGGATGATATACTATTTTATCAACCTGAGCTTGATGTAAACAACGATGGCGAGATACAGGTTGATGAGGCACAGTCAGCTACACATTTAAGTTTAAGTGCAAATTATTATTCATCGGTAATTGGAATAGAAGCTTTCACACATATCACATCATTGTTTCTTCATGTACTATCTCTTACAGAATTAGATTTGTCATCATTTCAGAACATTAAGGACCTTAACCTTCGTACAAGTGTTGCAACTATTGATGTTTCAATGCTTCCAACCCTCGAAAACTTTACAATTTTTGCCAGTAGCACATCTAATGTGATTACTGGGTATATGCCAAACCTTAAAACAATCGATTTTTTACAGGCACCTATAGTAAGCCTTGATTTGACAGGGGCGGAAAATCTTGAAACTGCCTTTTTAGACAGCTACCTTTTTAATGATTTGCAGATTGGCTATAAACCGCATCTTAAATATTTATATGTATGGTCTACCAGTTTAACAAATTTAGATTTAAGCCAGTGCACTGCTCTTATAGGTGCTGAAATTAACTTAGGAAATGCAAGCCATGATGTACACGTTAATTTAAAGAATGGAGATACCGATTTCGCTGAAGACTATATGGATTTTGTTTACATAACTGATGGTAATCCTTTATATCACTGCTATATCTGTATTGATGAAGGGGAAGAGGTTACATTCACGGAAAACAGCTTTGCTCCTTGGATATTCCTGAGTCCCTATTGTACTTTTGAGCCAGGAGGGAGTCATAATACAATAACCGGTTCACTATATTTAAATGAGAGCGGAAGTTGCGAGGATGCCACTGAACTTTTAGGGTATTCCTCAATAACTATTAACGGTAACAGCGAGGTAGGTACTGTTTTTAGTAACAGTAATGTTTACAAATTTTATCCGGGCGCAGGTACTTATACGCTTACGCCTCAGGTAAACACAAGCCTATTTGAAGTAAATCCTGCTACAGCGAGCGTCTCTTTTCTGGACAATAATGATAATACTTCAACACAAAATTTTTGCTTAACTCCAATAGGTACTCACCCCGATGTTGAAATCGCACTTATTCCTCTTCAGCTACCACAACCGGGCTTTAATGCTGTTTATAAAATAGTATATACTAATAAAGGCAATCAAACGCTTAGCGGAAATATAATTTTCACTTATGATGACGCATTACTTGATTATGTGTCAGCCACTTCTGTTGAAAGCTCAGCTAATATTGGCGAAATTATTTGGAGCTATAGTGATTTACAATTTTATGAGAGCAGGGAAATACTACTTACGCTTAATGTAAATAGCCCTATGGAAACTCCGCCAGTTAATATTAACGATGTATTGAATCTTACCGCAGTTGCTAACCCTATAGATGGCGACATGACACCGGGTAATAACACTTTTGCGCTTAAACAAACAGTTGTAGGTTCTTACGATCCTAACGATATTACCTGTCTTCAGGGCAGCTTAGTTAACCCTGATAAAATAGGAGACTACCTGCACTACAATATTAATTTTGAGAATACGGGTACAGCCCCGGCAACTTTTATAGTAGTTAAAGATATTATAGATGCTGCTAAATATGATATTGCAAGTTTGCAACTTATAAATGTTTCTCATAATATGGAAGCAAGAGTTACGGGTAATAAGGCTGAGTTTATATTTAATAATATTAACCTGGCTGCCGGGGGTAAAGGCAACGTATTATTCAAAATAAAGACATTAGGCACACTGTCGGTAAATTCTGAGGTTACACAACAAGCCGATATTTATTTTGACTATAACTGGCCTGTCCTGACCAATGAGGCTAATACCGTTTTTGGTGTACTAAACACCAGAGATTTTGTAGTAGACCAATCAGTTAAAATATATCCTAACCCGGCAAATGCTGTAATTAATATACAAACTGATTCTGCAATAAATTCAATGCAGTTGTATGATATTCAGGGAAGGTTGCTACAGGCAATTTCCGGTAATGGTAACAAAGCAATCGTAGATGTTTCCGGACGTGCCAAAGGCTTATACTTCCTTAAAATCACTACTGAAAAAGGCACTAAAGTAGAAAAGGTAATGGTAGAATAATTTAGTACAGGTTCTAATTGCAAAAGCCTCACGTTTGTGAGGCTTTTGCAATTTTAGCTATTTTCTATTTCTTCCTGAACCTGCTCCCATTCTATCATGAGCTTGTCCAGTTCCTTTTTCTTTTTCTCGTAGGCTGCAAAAAACGACGCATCGCCTGTAAGTTTTTCCGGGTGTTCGGCTAAAACGCGGTCGTCTTTCTGAATTTCCCTTTCCAGTTCCTTAATCAGGCTTTCTACCTTGCTCAGTTTATTTTGCAGGGTTTTACCTTTCTTTTGTTCTTCGTAAGATAATGGTTGTTTAACCACTTTAGGCGCATCCTTAACCACATCTTTCTTTTCAACCTCGCGCATATTCTGCATATTGCGTTGCTCAAGGTAGAAGTTGATATCGCCTAAATACTCACGTATCTTGTGGTTTTTAAATTCGTACACAATGTTAGACATTCCCTGAAGGAAATCCCTGTCGTGGGAAACCAACAGCAGCGTACCTTCATATTTTTGCAATGCAGCCTTTAAAACATTCTTAGATTTAATATCAAGGTGATTTGTAGGCTCATCCATCACAAGCACATTAATAGGCTGTAAAAGCAGCTTACAAAGCGCCAAACGGTTACGCTCTCCACCCGATAGCACCTTAACTTTCTTCTCTACATCATCACCCCTAAAAAGAAATGACCCTAACATATCGCGCACTTTGCTACGGTTGGTATCGGTAGCGGCATCCTCCATTGTTTGCAAAAGAGTAATTTCGCCGTCAAGGTGTTCTGCCTGGTTTTGTGCAAAATAGCCCAACTGAACATTGTGCCCTAATTTTATAACCCCGGTATAATCAATTTCGTTAACCAAAGCTTTCATAAAAGTAGATTTACCTTGGCCATTCTGACCCACAAAAGCAATTTTGCTTCCACGTTCTACCAGCATGTCTATATTTTTAAGGATAAGCTTTTCGCCATACTTTTTTGTAACATGCTCAGCCTCTACCACCACACGGCCTGGTGTCATAGATACCGGGAACGAAATATTCATTACAGAGTTATCATCTTCGTCAACCTCTATCCTCTCAACCTTATCAAGCTTTTTAATAAGCGATTGTGCCATTGATGCCTTACTTGCCTTAGCCCTGAATTTCTCAATAAGCTTCTCGGTATGTTCAATGCTTTTTTGCTGGTTTTTTTGTGTAGCAAGTTGCTTTTCGCGAATCTCATCGCGCAACACTAAGTACTCACTGTATGATTTACTAAAGTCGTATATCTTGCCTAACGAGATTTCTATAGTTCGGTTAGTAACATTATCAAGGAACATTTTATCGTGCGATACAATTACCACAACGCCTGGATAGGTCCTTAAAAAAGATTCCAACCAAATGATACTCTCGATATCAAGGTGGTTGGTAGGTTCATCCAGAAGCAGGATGTCGTTAGATTGCAGTAACAGTTTAGCCAACTCAATTCGCATACGCCACCCTCCCGAAAAAGTATCGGTAAGCTGATCAAAATCCTCACGCTTAAAACCAAGGCCAAGCAATATCCTCTCGGTATCACCCTGGTAGTTATAACCGCCTAAAATCTCGTAGTGATGTGTGTAATCACTAAGATCTTCTATAAGTTTAGAATAAGCTTCACTTTCATAATCAGTACGGGTAACTAATTGATGGTTGATCTCTTCAATTTTACCCTCAGCCTTTTTTATCTCTACAAAAGCCTGGTAGGCTTCGTCAAGCACAGTACGGCCTGGAATAAAATCTATATCCTGCCTTAAAAAGCCCATCCTAACCTCTTTCTCAGTCGCAATAACACCACTATCGGGCTTAATGTCACCGGAAAGTATTTTCAACATGGTAGATTTTCCCGCGCCATTCTTCCCTACAAGTCCTACCCTGTCTCCGGCACCAAGCCTAAAGGTTACCTCTTCAAATAAATATGTACCTCCAAACGATACCGATAAATTATGTATATTAAGCATTATTCTATTGTCTTATTAAATCGTAAATTTGTGAAACACAAATATTTTGCAAATGTTAAAAAAAGGATCCAAACTATATAGCATTTTAACAGGAACCTGTCCGCGTTGCCATCAGGAAAGCATGTATGTAGACAAAAATCCCTACAATCTTGGCAACGTGTATAAAATGCACGAGCATTGCAGCCATTGCGGCCTGCATTATAAAATAGAGCCGTCCTTTTTTTATGGCGCTATGTATGTAAGCTATGGTTTGGGTGTTGCACTTAGCGTTGCAGCATTTATTATATCGTATGTTTTTATAGAAGCCAGCCTTAAAACATCGTTTATTGTTATCATTGCCACCCTTGTGATCCTTATGCCTATCGATATGCGAATATCCCGAAACATCTGGATAAACTTATTTGTTTCCTATCGTAAAGATTGGAAAGACCTGCCTAAACCTTAAAACGGTTCAGGTTAATTTCTCTTGGTATAACTGCTCCGTTTTCAATGGACTCATACAGCAATTTTGCCATGTATGGCCCAAGCATAACACCACGGGTCCCTAAACCATTCAGCAAATGTACGTTTTTATATTTGTGATGCGTACCAATTAATGATTTCCTGTCCTTAACCGTCGGCCTGATACCCGCTAAATGATTAACAACCATATAGTCGCATGTAATCAGTTCGCTCACTTTTTCAAGCAATTCCTGCCTGCCTGCTTCAGTTGTAGTAGCAGTTTTATCATACCATTCATACGTTGCTCCTACTTTGTAAAGATCATTACCCAATGGTAAAATAAACACTCCGCTGTTCACTGCAACATCCAGCTTAAGATCGAGGGCATGGATAATCAGCAGCTCCCCTTTAGTTCCATCAAGCGGCAGATAGTTAAAATACGGATTAGCATGCAGTCCAAAACCTTCTGCAAAAATAATATGCCTTGCCGTTATATCTTTATATGAAACATGATCATCAGAAACTACCAACTCCTCATAATTAAAACACTCTCTCATTAAGCCGCCAATACTATTAAGATAATTACAATAATTGGTCAGTAAAGAAGCAGTATCAACATAGCCGGTACCCAGCACTTCTCCAAAATTAAACGGACTCGGTAGATACTCATATTTTTTAGACATGATATGTTTGCTCAAAAAAGGTTCCAAGGATGGTTTATCCATAGCCTCAAACCACATATTTTGCTCCTCTATACTGGCAAACTTTCTATAAATAGGTAATGGAAAGTCAACTTGTGCACCTATACGCTGCTCAACATTTTTGTAAAATGGTTTCATATAATCCAGATGCAACTTAGAATCCTGCGGAAGGCTGAACCTTTTTAAAATAACCGGATTATAAAGCCCGGCAGCCACAATGCTTGAGTTGTGGGAATCATCGCTAATAAGCATAAAGCTTTTGTTGTTGAGTATACATGTTTCAGCAAAGCTTATACCTGCAAGACCGCCACCAACAATAATAAAATCTTTCATGGGTATAAAAATAAAAAACTCTTACCACAAGGGTAAGAGTTTTTATATAATTAGGAACAAATGTTAGTAATTCCACATATCCTGCTCAAAGTTACGTATCTTATCTTTGATACGTTCTGCCTCAAGCAATTGCATTTGTGCATTTTCTTTCATGTATTGTTCTATTAGCCTGTCGCCATAAACGTTCTCTTCTTTTACAATAGTACTGCTAAAGCGCCTTGAGTTAAGAAGGTGATCAAAGGTGATAGGCACAGCAGAGTTACGCTCATTAAATGACTTAGCATTATGAAGAATTTCTCGTGCTGCAGGATAAAACACCCAAAACAACTCGATAGGATCTGCCTCTGGGCCCATCCTTAACAATGTAAGTGCATCTACAGCCATTGGGCATATACCCAGTATTCTGTATTTAAGCTCACCCTGTCTTTTATCAAAATACCATGTACCAACAATTTTGTACTTGGTAACGTCCTGAGCAGAAACCTGAGAAGTTGTATAGTGCTCATCGGTAAGGATACCGGCAGTTTTTAACTCGTCCTCAGCTTTACCAGGGTTCTGGTTCATTATCTCCCTACCGTAGTCGTTAAGCTCTTTAAAGAAGAATACGCTTTGTATATCCTCACCAGTTTTTTTGGTGGTAAAGTACGAATCAGCATAAACCTCAGTCAGCTTACCATCTTTAATGGCAGTGATTAAAACATTGAATAGTGACTTTCTATCATCGCCCATAGTTTCCTCTACAGGAAAATACATTGGGAAATTAATACGCTGATCAAGGTCAATCACTTCCCATACTTTTTTGGCAAACAACACATCCCTGTCTCCTACATAACCATAAGGTAGAGGCTTATCATGATCCAATGAATCCTGCGCTGCGGTTTTCTTGCCTATCTCATCCGGTGTTTTAGCATTCAGAAGGTTAGACTGGGCGAAAGCCGGAGCCATACCTGCCAAAAATAAAGCCGCTATTATAAAATTTCTGCTATTCATTATTTTAATTTTAAACTGTAAAAGAAAAACGTTCTTTTAAACTAATTTATTGTACTTCCCAAGAGTATGAAGTAGATCTTTTTGGTTTGTAACCGCCAGCTCCTTCAATCTTAGTTTCAATATTGTTGATAGTAACGATATCACCCCTTTTAGTTTTAGCAATAGCAGCCTGTGCTTTTGCATCAAACCTGTTACCCTGAACTATCATAATAGGGTTACCAGGAACAAATAATTCAAAAGACAATACAGTTGTTTTTACATCAAAAACGAAATCAGGGAACGCTACGTTAACAGTTGAAGACGCAAGGTCATTCTTATTACCTTTACCTGAACCTTCTTTACCTCTTAATGAAGGTACCGGAGCAGGGATAGGGCGTACGTTAAATGTTTTCTTAGATGTAACAGCTTTACCATCACTCATTTTTCCTGTAACACTAATTACTGCAGTTGTACCTGCAACACTTGTTACATTCCAGTTGTATTTACCTGATGAACCAGCTTTACCAAAGCTACCAGGAGCAGAAGCCGTAACATTGTTATCAGATATACCTGCAAACGAAACTGTCATTGGGTTATCAACACCACGATATACAGAGTTCATTTTATCAGCAGAGATAGTAGCTTCGTTAGGACGAGGAACCACAACATACTTACCTTCAAATTTTAAAGGAATAGTTTTTCCATCTTCAACGAAAGTAAACTCACCATTGATGTTTTGCTCACCAATACCACCAGCAGTCATGTTGATTATCGCTTGTCCGTTTTCAAGTTTACCTGGGCCTTTAAATGATGTTGGTTTAGTATTTTCATCATACCTACCTAATACCACTTTACCTTTAACCTGTTCACCTTGGAAATAAGCGTTTTTATCTAACACTACAAGCGCAGTATAGTTAGACATTGATGAAGCATCAACCGCCGCTTTTCCTAATGCAGAATTATAAACAGACGCCTCAATAACTTTAACATTATTTTGAAGTGCAGAAAGTTTAGTTAATGATGCAATTGCAGGGAAACCTTTGTAATGGTAGTCAAGGTATTTTTTAGTAACACCTTCGCCATCTTTAACATCAGCCGTATTAAATTTACTATCAAGTTCAGCAACTAACGCTTTATATTTAGTTTCAGAACCTAAAGCTGCTTTCATGTCGTTTTTGTATTTCTCAATAGTACTAACTATTTCAGTACCTTTTTGAGAATACCCATCACCACTAAACCAGGCTTCATCAATTTTATCACCTTTATCCATTGCCTCATATGGCAATTTACCACTTTCTGTCCTTTCGATTTCTTTTGTTACATCACCCTTAAGAGTTTCAAGATATGTGTAAAAATCAGCAGAAAGAGTTTTTACTTTATCAGCAACAAGTTTAGCCGGGCCGTAGTGACCAGCATCTTCAGAAGCTTTAGCTGCTAAAGTAGAATATAATCCATCATTACTTGTTGTAGCCTCTTTATTAGAAGACTCAAACTGTTCGTTCATCAAGCCAAAAGCGGATAATACCTCTTTTGACATATTTAAGGCCATCATAGCGATGAAAACCAGATACATCAGGTTTACCATCTTTTGCCTTGGGGTTAATTTACCTCCTGCCATTTCTAATTAGTATTGTTGTTTTGTTAAAATAATATATTTTGGTTACTAATTAGCTATAATTAAGCTCTGTTTCCCATTGCAGAAAGCATACCACCGTAAACATTGTTAAGTGAAGCAATGTTTTTAGTCATAGCAGTCATTTCCGCTTGTAGTTTAGTAGCGTTTTCAGCTATAACTTTGTTAGCTTCTGCATTACGTGCAGCGCTATCAAGCTGAACTTTGTAAAGGCTGTTTAGAGATTCCATCTGAGCAGCAGCAGTAGACATTTCTTCGCTGTATTTCTTCTGAGAAGAGATAGAATCTACAGTAGGAGCAATTCCTTTTGCAGCAGATTCGAAGTTTTTAATGCTGTTACCAAGGCTTGACATAAGTTCGCCGTCGATTTTAGCCTCTTTAAGTAAGTTATCAAGTTTTTGAGAAAGAAGACCCTGAGCTTCAGCCGGGTTTTCCTTTTTAACCTCTTTTTTCTTAGCGTCACCGCCTGCTAATTCAGGATACACCAATGACCAGTCAAGTTCTTTGTGAATAGGTTCGAAAGCAGAAAGAGCAAAGATGAAAGCCTCAGTACCAAGACCTGCAATAAGCATTTCGCTCGCACCAGGCCAGTGCATTAATTTAAAAAGTGCTCCGATAATTACAACCGCCGCTCCAAGACCATAGGCCATGTTCATAACTCTTTGTGGTAGTGCCATAATAAAAATAATTTAGTTTTTAGTTAAGTTAATTAATTTAAAATATTCAAAAAATTCGAGTTGGTTACAAAATTTAATTACCCTCCGTTAGCAGTGTTTTGGGTACCCATATAATCCTGAACTGTCCTGAAGCCTATGTAGCTCCTTGCAGAATCACGATACTCCCAATCCCTTGTACTTGTTTGAAGAAAGTAAGACACATCCTTCCAAGAACCTCCACGGATTACTTTTCGGCTGTTAGCCCTGTCTGTTACATTAGGGTTCATTGTAGACACATATTCGTATGAGTTGGCATCATAAGAAGAATCAGTCCACTCTGCAACGTTACCCGCCATGTTAAACAGGTTGTAATCGTTAGGATCAAAAGAGTTAGCCTCGACAGTATACAATGCACCATCAGCAGCATAGTCGCCCCTGTTTGGTTTAAAGTTAGCAAGGAAACAGCCCCTGTCGTTTTTAGCATACGGTCCACCCCAAGGGAATGTACCACCTTGTATACCACCACGCGCAGCATACTCCCATTCAGCCTCAGATGGCAAACGGAATGAGTTTACCTGCAGCCTTTTCTTATCTTTCTGGTACGTATTCTTATTAAGCGTTCTCCATGCACAAAATGCTTTTGCCTGACCCCAGCTTACACCTACTACAGGATATAAACCATACGCTTCATGCCAAAAGTAATCATTATGCATAGGCTCATTGTATGAGTAAGCAAAGTCTTTAATCCAAACAGTAGTATCAGGGTAAACCTGAACTTTTTCAGATATAAGGTATTTACTCCTTTTTTCCCTTGTATTCTTAGATTTATCTTTTGCAGCAGACTGAATATCCATCCACTTGTAGCTAAACACAAGCTTAGAAACATCAATAGTCCTTAAACCATTGTATGATTCAGATTCAGGAAGGTACATCGAATCCATAACCTCCACATAAAACTCATCCGGATACTTTTGTGGATCCTTAATAAGTTTAGGCTTGTGGTTAAGTTTACGTCCGGCATACATATCATCACCGTCGCCAAGGCTCCAGTAATTCTCATACATATAAGTATCATAAGGCGATTTCTCTTCCCCTTCTTCTACCGCATCGTTAAAAGCATAGTCACCTATACCTCCACTACCAGGCGTTTGCCCCTGCTCATCTGCAAGTATAGCAAGCCTTGTCCTTATAGTAGAGTCTTTAACCCATTCTACAAACTGACGATATTCGGTATTTGTAATCTCGGTTTCATCCATATAAAACGCACGAACCGTTACCGTTTTTGTAGGAGCATCCTGAACATTAGCCAAATCATCGTCAGACTTACCCATAATGTAAGCACCGCCAGGAACTAAAGTCATACCATAAGGCTTTTCAGGCCTCCACTTCTTTCCTTTAACACCTACCAGTTCTCCACGGTCACTGGAACCACAGCTGATTAGTAATGATAAAGTTGCTGTTAATGCAATGAACTTCTTCATAAAATTGGGTTATTAATGTAATTCTATTTTAAGGGCGTAAACCTATTTATTTATTTTTAAAAAAACAATTTTTTTCATAAAAAAACCTCACACAAAGATAAACATTTGATAACTTGCTCTAAAACAATGCTATTTTATAACAAAAATGTTAAATTATGTTTTTTCGTTGAGCTTTCCATAATCTTTCAGGGTAGTTATTATTACATGCGCTCAGGTAATCATTGTAACTACATGGTAATAACGTATTCTTTTTTACTTTATTATCCCTGCCAACAGCCCTCGGCACCTCAATCCACCACCTGTCTGTCCTGTCACTCTTGTAAAAAACAAGCTCTTCGTCTTCGGTAGCCACTATATATTTAATATAATGCTCCCTGCTGCCAAAAGGATATTCATTAGAGCGATAATGCACCCCCTCTATAAAATACCATAGCACCTGCGCTATAAGTACCGATTCCTGACGGGTATCCTCATGATTAAAGACACCAAAGCAACTAACCTTATCACTAATTCCTGAATACCGCGCTAATGTACAAATTTCTTTGCCATCAAAACCATTTGGCATAAATTTAACAATATTTCCGGAATCGCTTGATTTTACGGCACTCATATCGATACAAACCAGATCAGCATCCCTAAAAACAGGCTCGGCAATTGTTGTATCATTGCAAACTTCACCTAACCTATACGCATCAAAATATAGTTTTTCTATAAGATCTATCTCTTCTTGCGAATTAAAATAGGTTTGATAGCCAATATTACTATAATTAAACAAATTATGTGGCTCTTCTACAATAATTTTTGTTAAATACGAACGAGACGACATCAATTCGTCTTCTTTTCCAAAATCAAAACGATTATCTATAGCCACTAAATTAACCATCTGCTCAAGCTTATCGTAAGCCCTGTATAAAGCATAAGACAAATCCTGAGAGCCACCTATAACAACTGGTATGATCCTGCTTTTTATAAGCTCTGTAACTACGCCTTTTAAGGCATAATAGGTATCCTGCTGTGTTTCGCCCGGAATAATATCGCCAAGATCGGCAATTTGCTTTACCCAGTTACCAGGAAAGAGCCCATAAAATTCTTTGCGGATATAATTAAGGTGAACATGGTCTTTATTATCGTTTTGCCCCCTGTTATCAAGCACACCTATGATAGCAATAGACACATTATCCAGATCAGGAAACTCTTCGGCGTGCAATATAGCCTTTTTTCCTAATGCCTGTAGCGAAAGGCCATCAATAAAATCCAATACCGACCGGTCTACAGGCTGTAAAAAATCGAAACCCATATATTATTTCTTTTTAACTGTGGTTTTCTTTGCTGGCGCTTTCTTAGCTGCTGCCGTTTTTTTAGCAGGTGTTTTCTCTGCTATCATACCCTTTACCTGATCTAAAGTAAGCTTAGTGGCATCTACATCCTTATTAAGCTCAATTTTCATCTTGCCTTTAAGGATAACCGAACGCCCCCAGCGGGCTTTCTCCACCTTAATACCTTCGTCTTCCCAGTTGTGTATTACTTTATCTACTTCTTTTTGAAGTTTATCTTCAATTAGCTCAGCAAGATCGGATTGCGAAAGATTATCAAAATTATATTTTTTACTTACATTGATAAATATACCGTTCCATTTTATGAATGGGCCAAAACGCCCTACCCCTTTTTGAATAGGTTCGTTTTTATAAGTACCAATAGGCGCATCGGCCTGCTGTTTTTCTTTTATAAGCTCTTTAGCCCTCTCTAAATTAACATCAAGCGGGTCTTCGCCTTTTGGCAATGAAATAAACATCTTGCCAAAACGCACATAAGGACCAAAACGGCCATTATTAACCTCCACCTCTTCACCCTGGTATTCGCCAAGGTTTTTAGGTAGCATAAATAAACCTAAGGCCTCTTCTAAAGTTATAGTACCAATATTTTGCTCCGGCAACAGGCTCGCAAACTGCTTAACCTCGTCGTCCGGCTCGCCTATTTGTGCCATCGGGCCAAATTTACCCAAACGTACACTCACAGGTTTGCCCGTTTTAGGATCGGTACCTAATATCCTTTCGCCCGACTCCCTCTCTGCATTTTTCTCTACATCTACGACATTTGGATGAAAATGGTCGTAAAAGTTAGACATCATTTTAGTCCAGTCTTCGTTACCCGATGCTATCTCATCAAAATCCTGCTCTACTTTAGCGGTAAAATTATAATCAAGAATCGTATCAAAATGATTTACAAGAAAATCGTTTACAATGGTACCAATATCGGTAGGCACAAGCTTTCCTTTATCAGACCCTACATTTTCACTAAGCTCCTGCTCTGCGATATTGTTATTTTTTAGCGTAAGCTGTCCATATTTTCTTTGCTGGCCTTCAAAATTTCCTTTTTCCACATAATTTCTGCTAATAATAGTAGAAATTGTTGGCGCATATGTAGACGGGCGGCCTATACCAAGCTCTTCAAGTTTTTTAACGAGAGATGCTTCTGTATAACGTGCCGATGGGCGCGAAAAACGTTCGGTAGCCGTAATATAATTATTTATAAGCCTTTCGTTTATCTTAAGTGCAGGCAGCATACCCTCCTGTTCTTCCTCGTCATCATCATGGCCTTCAAGGTAAACCTTTAAGAAACCTTCAAACACTAACACCTCGCCTAAAGCAGTAAATATCTCTTTATGGCTATTAGCTTCAATTTTAACATTGGTACGTTCCAGTTGGGCATCACTCATTTGAGAGGCTACAGTACGTTTCCATATCAAATCGTAAAGCCTTGCCTGGTCGCGATCTATATTAACCGTGTGGCGGCTCATATCTGTTGGTCGGATAGCCTCGTGAGCTTCCTGAGCGCCCTTACTTTTAGTTGCATAGTTACGCGGCTTACTGAATTCTTTACCGTACGAACGGATAATCTCAGCCTCGGCAGCCGTCATTGCATCGTTAGAAAGGTTTACGCTATCGGTTCTCATATAGGTTATAAGTCCCGCTTCGTACAGCCTTTGTGCAAGCATCATAGTAACACCTACCGGCAAATACAGCTTACGGGCAGCTTCCTGCTGTAAGGTAGATGTGGTAAATGGTGCAGCCGGCGATTTTTTTGCCGGTTTGGTCTCAAGGTCGGTAACTTTATATTGCGACCCTATATTTTTATTTAAAAAATCATTCGCTTCCTGTTTAGTAGCAAAGTTTTTAGGCAGTTTTGCTTTAAATGTCTTTCCTGCCTCATTGGTAAATTCGGCAGTAATACTGTAAGAACCTTCGGCTTTAAAGTTTTGAATATCGCGCTCACGCTCTACAATTAAACGTACCGAAACCGATTGTACCCTACCCGCTGATAATCCGCTCTTAACCTTCTTCCAAAGTACAGGCGATAGTTCATAACCTACTAACCTGTCCAGTACCCTTCGGGCCTGTTGTGCATTTACAAGATCATAGTTTATGCTTCGGGGGTTATCAATTGCTTTTAGTATCGCTGTTTTGGTAATTTCATGAAAAACAATACGTTTGGTTTTGCTTTTATCCAGTTTTAGTTCCTCCGCCAGGTGCCATGCTATTGCCTCACCCTCGCGGTCCTCATCGCTCGCTAACCAAACGGTTTCGGCCGATTTAGAAAGATCCCTGAGCTTTTTAACCAAAGCCTTTTTATCAGGAGAAACTTCATACTTTGGTTTAAATCCGTTAGCTACATCCACCCCTATTTCCTTAGACGGGAGGTCGGCAATGTGGCCGTAACTGGACTCTACCTGGTAATCTTTCCCTAAAAATTTTTCTATGGTTTTTGCCTTTGCCGGCGACTCAACAATCACTAAATTCTTTGCCATCATACATTTCTTTGGTCGCAAAAGTATATGTTTTTTTTAAATATTGATTTTACATTTAACCATTTTGTACACATTTTGTCAAAGTTTAACCAAACGTGGGCTATTATATATATACTATATATATAGGTGTAAAATAAAATTTTAAGCACAAACATCGGCTGTCATCTTGTCATAGTATGAAATTTATAATTATCTTTGCGGTTCTAAAAAAGCATGTGCAGTAGTGTATTATGGAAAAGATAATTGAAGAAAGCAGGCAGGGCCAAAGCCTTGTTTTAGAACAAAAGGAAGAAAACACCAAAAAACTTTTTATAGAGAGCTATGGTTGCCAGATGAATTTTTCTGACAGCGAGATCGTAGCCTCAATACTTGCCAATCAGGGCTATAACACCACCCAAAACCTTGAGGAGGCCGACCTTGTGTTGGTTAACACCTGCTCTATACGCGATAAGGCTGAGCAAACCGTACGTAAGAGGCTGGAGAAATACAATGCTGTAAAACGCATTAATCCGGGTATGAAGGTAGGCGTTCTTGGCTGTATGGCCGAACGTTTAAAAAGCCAGTTCCTGGAGCAGGAAAAAATTGTAGATATGGTTGTAGGCCCGGATGCTTACAAAGACCTGCCTAATTTATTAAAAGAGATTGGTGAAGGCCGCGATGCTATTAACGTTATACTTAGTAAAGATGAAACGTATGGCGATATCTCTCCCGTACGCCTCAACAGTAACGGTGTAACGGCATTTGTATCTATCACCCGTGGGTGCGATAATATGTGTACTTTTTGCGTAGTGCCTTTTACCCGTGGCCGCGAGCGCAGCCGTGAGCCACAAAGCATTATGGAAGAAATTGCCGACCTGCATGCGCGTAATTTTAAAGAGGTTACCCTACTGGGCCAAAACGTAGACAGCTACCTTTGGTACGGCGGCGGACTTAAAAAAGACTACATAAAAGCATCTGAAATGCAAAAGGCTACCGCAGTAGATTTTGCCCAGCTACTGGCTATGGTTGCCGAAGCCTATCCTAAAATGCGCATACGCTTTTCTACCTCTAACCCGCAGGATATGCACGAGAGTGTGCTATACGTTATTGCTAAGTACGATAATATTTGCAACTACATTCACCTGCCGGTACAAAGCGGAAGCACCCGTATATTAAAAGAAATGAACCGCCAGCATACCCGTGAGGAATATATGGCGCTTGTAGATAAAGTAATGAACATTATCCCTGATTGCTCATTATCTCAGGATATGATAACAGGCTTTCCCACTGAGACCGAAGAAGACCACCAGGACACCCTTAGCCTTATGGAGTATGTAAAATACGATTTTGGCTATATGTTCGCCTATTCTGAAAGGCCGGGAACTCTTGCTGCCCGTAAAATGGAAGATGATGTACCCGAAGCAGTTAAGATGCGCCGCCTGCAGGAGGTTGTTGATTTACAACAAAAAATAAGCGCCGAGCGTACCGCAAGGTTCATGGGCCAGGTGGTTGAAGTGCTTATAGAGAAATCATCTAAAAAATCAGATGCACACTGGAGTGGCCGTAATTCGCAAAATACTACAGTGGTTTTCCCTAAAGGACATTACAAAGTAGGCGATTTTGTAAACGTGCTGGTTACCGATTGCACTTCGGCTACACTTATAGGTGAGGCTGTGGGTTATAGTGATATGCAATAATTTTTTGATTTGTTTCAGGTTTCAAGTTTCAGGTTAACGGAACCAGTGAAAACATTTTATGAACCTCTACGAGGTACTAAAACTCGAAACCTGAAACCCTGAACCCGAAACAAAAGAACATGGAGAGCGTACAAGCTATAAAACAGCGATTTGAAATTATTGGGAACGACCCTAAGCTAAACCGCGCCGTTGAAAAAGCCATACAGGTAGCCCCAACCGATATCTCGGTGCTTGTTACCGGAGAGAGTGGTGTAGGTAAAGAGAGCATCCCCAAAATTATACATGCGCTGTCGCACCGCAAGCACGGCAAATATATTGCCGTTAACTGTGGTGCCATACCCGAAGGAACTATTGACAGTGAGCTTTTTGGCCACGAAAAAGGTGCTTTTACAGGCGCAACATCTACCCGTGAGGGGTATTTTGAGGTGGCCGACGGCGGTACTATTTTTCTGGATGAAGTAGGCGAACTACCTCTAACAACGCAGGTTAGGCTGTTGCGCGTGCTGGAAAACGGTGAGTTTATAAAAGTGGGATCGTCTCAGGTACAAAAAACAAATGTGCGCATTGTAGCTGCTACAAACGTTAACATGTTTGATGCTATAGAGAAAGGCAAGTTTAGGGAAGACCTTTACTACCGCCTTAGCACTGTGGAAATTAGCCTACCGCCATTACGCGAAAGAAAAGACGACATACACCTGTTATTCAGGAAATTTTCGTCGGATTTTGCGCATAAGTACAAAATGCCACCTATAAAGCTGGACGACAATGCAGTAGACCTGCTATTAAAATACCGCTGGGGCGGAAACATCCGCCAGCTAAGAAACATTGCCGAACAGATATCGGTACTGGAAACTAACCGTAATATTTCACTTTCTGCACTCCGAAATTACCTTCCGGAGCAGGGTAGCAACCTTCCGGCTGTAGTTCGTGATAAAAAACCCGAAAGCGATTTTAGCAACGAGCGCGAAATTTTATACAAAGTGCTTTTTGATATGCGCGGCGATCTTAACGACCTTAAAAAACTTACCATGGAGCTGATGCAAAATGGCAACAGCTCCAAAGTACAGGAAAGTAATAAGGGACTTATACAGCGCATTTACGGCCAGGACGAAAACCACCGTGAATATGAAGAACTGCCGCAGCGCAATGAGGTTTTTACCGCACCCGCCAAGCGCCCCGAGCCGGTTGCAGAGCATCATGACGACGATGACGATGACGACGACCACTACCTTTTTGCCGAAGCTGTTGAGGAGGAAGAAACCCTAAGGCTGGATGAAAAAGAGATTGAGCTTATAAAAAAAGCCCTGGAACGCAACAAAGGTAAGCGCAAGGCCGCCGCCGATGAACTCGGCATATCCGAAAGGACACTTTACAGGAAAATTAAACAATACGATTTATAGCCCATGCCACGATTCATAAACTATTTTAAATACCTTGCGGCTGTAGCCGTGCTTTTTACGCTAAGCGGCTGCTCTGTCTATAACTTTACAGGTACAGGTAAAATTGATGCTTCTACCTTTCAGGTAAATTATTTTCAGAACAATGCCGAGATCATAGAGCCGGGCATCGAGCGTACGTTTACGCTAAGGCTTCAGGATCTTATTCAGAACCAGACTAACCTTAGCCTTACCAACAGCAATGCCGATTTACTTTACGAAGGCGAAATTACCCAGTATCGCATCAGCCCTATGACGGCCACGGCAAATCAACGTGCTGCACAAAACAGGCTAACCATTACGGTTAATGTTAGGTTTACTAATAAAAAGAAAGAAGACGATGATTTTGAAAAATCGTTCAGTTTTTACTATGATTACAGCGGTGACGCATTGCCTACTGGCTCAACGTTAACTGCTGCACTCGAAGAGATTTTTGAAAGGATAACACAGGATGTATTTAATGCCTCATTGGCTAAATGGTAAATCAGTTGATGGTTTTCAGTTGCCGGTTGTCGGCAATTAATCCCGACAGTACTACTGACAACTAACAACCGATAACTAATTAATGGAAATGCGTACTTTACCAATCATATTTACACTTATATTACTTACTTTATATGTAGGCTGTAGCAGTAGCAACGGAAGCAAATACAGTTTTACGGGCAGCAACATAGGTAAGGATGTAAAGTCGTTTCAGGTAAATTATTTTCAGAATAATGCCCAGATCATAGAACCCGGCATTGATCGTAAATTTACGCAGCGTTTACAGGATTTAATAAAGGATCAAACCGACCTTAGCCTAACTAACTCTAATGCTGACCTGGTTTATGAAGGTGAGATTACACAGTACCGTGTAAGCCCCATGACCGCTACAGCCAATCAGCGTGCAGCCCAAAATAGGCTTACCATTACCGTAAACGTTAGGTTTACAAACAAAAAGAAAGAAAACGATGATTTTGAGAAATCGTTCAGCTTTTATCATGATTACAGCGGCGATGCTTTGCCTACGGGCGCTACATTAGATACCGCTCTCGAAGAGATTTTTGAACGGATAACACAGGATATATTTAACGCCTCACTGGCTAAATGGTAATTTTTAAGTCGCAGTTTACAGTATCAGTTAGCAGAAGCTACCGGACTGTGAACTAAGACTGAGACTGAAAACTAAAACTTGAATACAAAAGACTATACATACCTGCTAAATAAGCCGTACTCGTTAAACGAAAGGCATACTGCGGAACTTGAAAGTATCCTTATCGAGTTTCCGTACCTGCAAAGTGCACGCGCTATTTATCTAAAAGGCTTGTATAACAAAGATAGTTTCCGGTACAATTCAGAACTTAAAAAAACGGCGGCTTACACAACGGACAGGTCGGTGTTATTTGATTTTATCATATCAGAAGAATTTCGCAGTATTGATAAAGCAGTTCATGAGGAAAAAGAACAGGCCATAAGCCAGATATCGGTTACTGATAGCATGGTAGTGCACCCTCCGGTAGATAAACTGGAGCAATCTATAAAACTTTCTATTAAAGAAGCAGTGGCCGAAGCTGAAGAGCTTTCGGTTAAAATCCCGGAGACAGTAATTGAGTCGGCTCCCATAGAAGAGCCCCTAACCGGCAAACCATTACAGTTTGACCAGGCCGAAACACACTCTTTTGCAGAGTGGCTGCAACTATCTAAGTTAACCCCAATTGTACGTGCCGAAACCCAAAAAGAGCCCGAAATGCCTGCTGAACTGGCAAAAAAAATAAGCCTGATAGATAAATTTATAGAGGCAAACCCAAAGATTGCACCTACTAAAAACGATACATCCGCACAGGTAAATTTAGGCAAATCTCAACCGGAAAGCCCGGGCCTTATGACTGAGACACTTGCACGCGTTTACCTCGAACAAAAAAAATATACTAAGGCAATACAGGCCTATGAAATTTTAATTTTGAAATATCCGGAAAAAAGTGTTTTCTTTGCAGACCGTATTTTAGAAATAAAGAATTTACAACAAAAACAATAAATAAAAGAACATGCTTAATTTCACAATCTTTTTAGTACTTATTACAATTGTAAGCTTCCTTTTAGTGGTAGTTATTATGGTTCAGAACCCTAAAGGTGGAGGTCTTTCTTCTTCTATCGGCGGTCCTCAAATTATGGGTGGTGTACAAAAAACTACCGACTTTCTTGATAAAAGTACCTGGACACTATCTACAATACTGGTAATATTAATACTATTATCAAGCCTTAGCTTCTCTAATAACTTTTCGGGTGACACCCAGGTTATAGATGAGAGCGCAGTACCTGCACCGGCAGCTAAACCTGTTACCGCTCCTGCTGGCACCGCTACACCGGCTGCACAACCGCAAGGCACTGCAACGCCTGCACCCGCTCCGGCTCCTGCACAATAATGAGTATTTCTCTAAATAAAACCTTAAAAATGCCAGCTTGTCAACGCTGGCATTTTTTATATATGTAAATTTGGCAGATTTGCAAAATGGCACAATTTCTGACAAATAGAAAGCGTCGTAAAATTTAATAACAAACAACAAAAAATAAAGAAAAGATATGTCTTTAAACATTAAACCACTTTCAGACCGTGTCCTTATAGAGCCGGTAGCTGCAGAAACACAAACTGCTTCAGGGATTTTTATTCCGGATACTGCTAAAGAAAAACCACAAAAGGGTATCGTGGTAGCCGTAGGTAACGGCACTAAAGATCATGATATGACCGTAAAAGTGGGCGATACTGTATTGTATGGCAAATATGCAGGAACCGAATTAAAATTTGAAGGTAAAGATTACCTTATCATGAAAGAAGAAGAAATTTTTGCAGTACTATAATCCGGGAGTTTAATTTTTGAACAACATATAACAATAAACGCAACATGGCAAAAGAGATAAAATTTGATATTGAAGCACGCGACGGCTTAAAGCGCGGTGTAGATGCATTAGCTAATGCAGTAAAAGTAACATTAGGCCCTAAAGGCCGTAACGTAATCATCAGCAAATCGTTTGGTGGCCCTACAGTAACTAAAGATGGAGTATCTGTAGCTAAAGAAATTGAGCTTAAAGATACCCTTGAAAACATGGGTGCACAAATGGTTAAAGAGGTTGCCTCTAAAACTAATGACCTTGCCGGAGACGGTACTACAACTGCAACGGTACTTGCACAGGCTATTGTAAAAGAAGGCCTTAAAAACGTTGCTGCCGGCGCTAACCCAATGGATCTTAAACGCGGCATTGATAAAGCTGTAGAAGCTATTGTGGCGGACCTTGCCAGCCAGGCTAAAGTTGTAGGCTCTGATAGCGAGAAGATCAAACAGATCGCTTCTATTTCTGCAAATAACGACGAAACTATAGGTGAGCTTATTGCTACTGCCTTTGGTAAAGTAGGTAAAGAAGGTGTAATTACTGTTGAAGAAGCTAAAGGTACCGATACTTACGTTGATGTGGTAGAAGGTATGCAGTTTGACAGGGGCTACCTATCGGCTTATTTTGTAACCAATTCAGAAAAAATGGAGGCAGAATTAGAAAGGCCTTACATTTTACTATACGACAAAAAAGTATCTTCTATGAAGGATTTGCTTCCGGTACTTGAGCCGGTGGCACAATCAGGCAAGCCACTTTTAATTATTGCCGAAGATGTAGATGGCGAAGCCCTTGCTACTCTTGTAGTAAATAAATTAAGGGGTGCACTTAAAATTGCTGCTGTTAAGGCCCCGGGCTTTGGCGATAGGAGAAAAGCACTTTTAGAAGATATCGCTATACTTACAGGTGGTACCGTAATTGCAGAAGAAAGAGGCTATACGCTGGAAAATGCAACGCTTGATATGCTTGGTACTTGTGAGAAAGTAAGCATTGATAAAGATAACACTACCATTGTAAACGGTGCCGGAGACCCGGAACTTATTAAAAACCGTGTTAACCAGATAAAAGCTCAAATGGAAACTACAACATCTGACTATGACAGGGAAAAACTTCAGGAGCGTCTTGCTAAACTTGCAGGTGGTGTTGCCGTACTTTATGTAGGCGCAGCATCTGAAGTAGAGATGAAAGAGAAAAAAGACCGTGTTGATGATGCACTTCACGCAACACGTGCTGCTGTAGAAGAAGGTATTGTTGCTGGTGGTGGTGTAGCATTACTACGTGCCAAAAACGCTCTTGCAAACATTAAACCGGAAAATGCAGACGAAGCTACAGGCATACAAATTGTTGCCCGCGCGGTTGAGTCTCCATTACGTACTATTGTAGAGAACGCAGGCCTTGAAGGATCTGTAGTGGTTGCAAAAGTTGCAGAGGGAACCGGCGATTTTGGTTACAACGCTAAGACTGATGAGTATGTTGATATGCTTGCAGCAGGTATTATAGACCCTAAAAAAGTTACCCGTGTAGCGTTAGAAAATGCAGCATCGGTAGCAGGTATGATACTTACTACAGAGTGTGCACTTATAGATATTAAAGAAGATAACCCAGGCGGCGGTATGCCAATGGGCGGCGGCATGCCGGGTATGATGTAATATCCAAATTATAAAATAGTTAAAAGGAGCGTTTTTACGCTCCTTTTTTGTTATAATGAGGTTTTCCGTAAGGATTTTTGTAACAAAATATATACATTTAGCGACTTAATATTTGCACATTAAACCTTACTTAACCGCCCATGAAAAAAATCACCCTTACCACTACCCTATTACTATTTTTATTATGTTCTTTTTTACAGCTGCACGCTCAGGATGCTAAAAAAGATGCCATTGCAAAATCACTTAACGATTACTTTTTCCTTGAACGCGAAAACATCCACATACAGCTAAACAAAACCGTGTTCATGACTAATGAGCAAATTTGGTTTAAAGGCTATGTTTTCCATCGTCGCAAAAATTTACCGTTTTTCACTACTGTAAACATCTATGGCGCTTTAATGGATGAAACCGGAAAAATACTCGAAACCAAACTGTTTTATGGCAACATAGGCAGCTTTTCGGGCAGTTTTAAACTCAACAACACGTTTAAATCGGGTAAATATTACCTTCAGTTTTATACCAACTGGATGAACAATTTTACCGAAGATGAGTCGGCCGTGTATGACGTTACCGTTATTAATGCCGCCTCAGGTGCAGGCAATGCCCTTGCTAAGGCAGATCCGTCTAAAATAAACATCGATTTGTACCCCGAAGGCGGCACTATGGTTAACGGCACAGCAAACAGCATAGGTGTAACCGTATCCGATTGTAATCATGAACCATTACCGGTATCTACCGTAGAGATTGTAGATGGTGCAGGCAAGCCTTTTAAAACTGTACAGGTTAATAAGCTGGGCAATGGACGTTTTGATCTTCCTGCAAACACAGGCCAGGGTTTTAAAGCCATAGTAGCCATAGAAGGTATTAAGCACGAGCAGCTGCTGCCTACACCTCAGCTTAAAGGCATTGCATTAGAGGTTAGTAATTACGCTATTCCTGATAAAACCATGGTTACCATACGTACAAACAAGTTAACTGCTGATAGTTATGCAGGTAAACCTTTGTACATTTTAGTACACCAGGATGAGCAGGCACTTTTGTACGACCTTAATTTTAATACTGGCACCGAAGTTAAAATGGCCTTGCAAAATACCGATCTGTTTCCCGGCATTAACACTATAAGGATACTGGATGCCGACCTTAACCAGCTTGCTGAACGCCTTATTTACAAACATGCGGGCCAAACACTTACATCAACCGTAGCAAAAGCAGGACAAAATGTAGAAAACCTGGAGCTAACAGGTAAAACATCTGCGCCAAATTTAAACATCAGCGTTTCAGCCTTGCCGGATAACACCCGCAGCTTTAACGAAACAAACGATATTTTCAGTTCGTTCTGGCTCTTACCTTATATAGATGGGCATAAAAAAGTTAGTGGTAAATATTACTTTGCCAATTTTAGTAAAGGAAAAGCCTACGAACTCGACCTATTTTTAATGGGCCAAAAGAGTAAATACAACTGGACAAGTATTAAAAACAACCCTCCCCAAAATAAATTCCCATTTGATATTGGCCTTACCCTTAAAGGCAGCCTGCCTAAGAGTGCCGGCGACCCTAAAGGAACAAGAGTAAGACTGTATGCATTGTCATCAGCCCTGGAAGAAACGGTTGATGTAGATAGCAAAGGCGATTTTACTTATGAGAATATTATTATTCCTGATTCTACATTTGTAAACTTCTCAATGTTTAGAAAGGGCGAAAAACCTAAAGAACTTACATTATTGCCTCAATTATTAAATGCTAACAGGAAATTCTTTAAAATGTATACCCCTCCTATGCGTTGCTATGCTCCCGATGGCACAACTGCTTTAAGCACACCTAATATTTTTCAGGAAAACATAGAACTTGAAGAGGTTACCATTGAAGGCAAGAAATTAAAATATGCCAAAGTAAGCGGCAATGGTAATCTAAGAGGCTATAAGATTACCCAACAGGAAATTAACAGCTACAACTCATTACTTAACTTCATCAAATTCAACAGCAGTTTTGTAGTTAACGATAACTCTGTCAATGTTACGATATACTCAAGCCGAAATTCCACCAGCCTTAATGGCGCACCTCCTAAGCCTGTAATTTACATAGACGGAATGCAAGTTTATGATTATGATCTTTTAAGGACGATCTCTATGAACGAGGTTGATGAAATTTACATGAACCCACATGCTATTGTACCGTCTGTTCGTAATTTTATGGGAATTATAAGAATTTATCTTAACCATAACTATAAGCCAAAATCTAAAACTACCCTTCCGGAAATTATAGTAAAAAATGGCTATGAAAAGATTTTACCTTTTGAAAATGTTATTTACAATACTACTGATGATGAAGGTTTTGCAAGCTTTGGGGTTATTGACTGGGATGCTAACATTATGACTGATGAAACCGGGGCATTTAATCTTACCATACCTAACACCGGTCAAAAAACAATTAAATTGTGGATAGAAGGTTTTAGTGCCGATGGTAAACTGATATCGGAAATAAAAACTATTAATGTAAAATAACATTTACAGTTTATATAATAAAATGAGCGCCTTGAAGCGCTCATTTTATTATAGCATATCAGGATCATCTCCCAAAAGAATCATAATGATCTGTAGCGTATTTTTCTAATCGTGTTAAAAGCACTATGTTATCTTTTTCAAGTTGCGTTAGTTCCTTATCAACATTATTAGATACAGGCACATACCAAGGGTTAACCTCGAAAAAATAGCGTATAGAATTCTTTTTAAACGAATAACCGTGGCGTGCAAAGATGGTGTTACGAATAATTTCCAAATCTAATTTTTGAAGGTTCTTAAGTTCTTCTTCGGTTAGCTTTTGTGTGGAAGCATTAAACTTAAAAATATCTTCAGAGGCGCTTCGGTACACATCCATAACCTCTACTACCTCTTCTTCGGCATTGCCCTCTTCACTAATGGTATAGTTAACTTCCTCCTGTTTAGGATGGCTCCAGTCGGTAAGGTCAATCTCATCGCTTAGCATAAAGTTAGGATTGTACATAAACTGCTTTTGCACCAGCTCTAACGATTTAAACGGTGCCGTATCAGGATTCTTTTTATAAGAGGCCCACGAGCCTTTTAGAGTGTCATTTTGCAGTGTAAGTTCAAACCTGCCATCATATTTATTACTGCCCGGCTCATCTAACACAAACATAGTTTTAGTGCCATTATCGGTAAGTTTACCCACAAGGAGCCTTTGGTAACCTGCCACAATGCTCTGCCCGTAAACAGAATCCTTCGTTATCTTGTTTATCTTGATGCTTATTTTTTTAGCAACATCATCAGTATATTCGTGGTTTTCGTCTTCAGGGTAAATATTACCCGTCCAGATACCGTACAACTCTTTATGCGTTTCTTTTTCAGCCTCATTATAGGCAAGGTCGCCCTTAGATGATTTTTTAGTCTCAGCTTTTTCCTCCTTGCAGGAAACAATTAGCATTAATACAAAAACCGATAGTACAATTTGTTTCATGGTTTGTTATAGTTATATATTAAAATTTCGGCAATTATAAGGTTTGGCACCCAACCCAGCCAGGCAATTACCTGGTAAACATCTATAGGAGGCAAATGAAAAAGATATACAATTATTACCTTCCAGAAGCGCAACGTTACAGCAGATAAACATAAGGCAAAACTGCGTATCATCCAGTCGCGGTGCTGTAAAAATTTTCCCTTCCTGATTTTTATCATTGCCACCCATGTAGTTACCCACCAAAGTGTACCCAGCAATATAAAAGATAGTTTAGACGGAAGCCCCCCATTAGCGTGCAGCCCCATATATATACCGCTTGGCGCAGCAAAAGCCAGGATTAAAAAAACATACTGATAACCGGAAAAGCGATGGATTACCTTGCCATTACCCGCTCTTGGGATAATAAACTGTAAAAAACCGAATAACAGCACAAAAATACTGGTATACACATGGGCATAAAACAGGTATCGGTACTCCGGCAGCGAGGTAACTTCAGTTTGCTTTATTTGCAGGAAAGCTACATTGGTATTGTACGGAACATAGTAGAGTGTAATTTTTAGCATGAGCCAATAAAAATAAGCAAAGGCAGCAATAAGAATATAATTCCATTTGCTAAAGGCCTGTGCCTGTATTTTTATTCCTCTATCCATCACTTCAAAAATACACAAAAGAATACAAAGAGGTACAATAGAAAAGCCCCACGGGTTACGTGGGGCGTTTCGTTACCAACTAATTAAAAAACACCTGGATATTGTATTGCCACAACATCCTTATTTTAAGGGAAATAATTTCGGGATACTTTAAGGTAGCATCCCCTTACCTAATAACTAACCTATTAAAAAAACACTTATGCTGAATTACTACAGCATTTTGATTTTTGCTAACGCCTTTACAGTCGTAAATACCTGTAAAAAATGGAATACCAGCAAGCAAACAGGCAGTATCGCCGCCGGTATTCCGGGCAATTAACAACTTATATTTTAGAGTAATTTATTTTTGGATTATCACCACACAAAGGGTGTATCACAAAAAATCACAGGAGGCCAAGAGTAAGATATTCTAATCAAATGCCAACTATAGCATTACAATTGCAGAATATTATTTAAGAAAGATGGATTTTCCAATTACAATAAAGATCGTAAAGGGCTGATGTATCAGCATTTTTATATTGAACAAATTCTCTGAATTTGCGTTCGGTAGTTTCAGGTACAATAACTTTTGAAGCAGAGTGCGTTCCAAAAAATGCGAACTCAATATCGTTAGTATCGGTATCTTTAAGCTGGTCTAAAATGCTAAAGTCCGATTCTTCTGCAACAAATTGTGTAAGGGTTTGCTTAGAGGTATCTTTAAGGGCTACCTCTTTTTTAAAATGCGTAGGCATTTTTGCAGCAAAACTTTTTGCAAAACCTGCCATGAAGAAAAATATAACAAAGCAAAAGGTTACAAAACCTTTATTATTGTCCGTTATTTTTCTGATGCGCTTCATTCAAGATTAGAATTTCTAATACAAAGGTATAGCAAAACAATATTGCAAAATTAAAATGAGGTAATTTTTTTCTAAAAAAAAATGTCCCAAAGATCATTTGGGACATTTTATAACAAGTCAGCCTGTTAGCTCCTGTCGTACTTGCAGCACGAGTGCAGGCTGTTGTAATCTTTATCTTCGGCTTTTAAACTATCGGTGTCGTGGCCTGCCTTAGCAACTGCTGCACGCACTTCGGCAACACTACATTTGGTTTCATCTACAATAACCTGTAAATCCTGGGTTTCCTCATTCCATGCTGCAGATTTTACCCCTTTAACGCTATACGCAGCCTTTTCTATACGGGCTTTGCATTGGCCGCAATTGCCTTTAACCTCAATATCATGTTTGGCGTTTTTACTCTTTTTTTCCTGAGCCTGCGTGGTAAAACCGGCAAGCATTATAAGCATAACTACAATTAGTTTTTTCATTTTTGTATTTATTAAAAGTTTTTAAATGTAAGAAAATTTATTGTTCTGAAAATTATTTAATCTTAAAACGGAGCCCTGCATAATACATTTGCCCAAAAACAGGCGCGTATACTATAGAGCTGTCAAAATATGGGCCAAACGGATCATTAGCCCCTAAAATAGCCTTCTTTTGGCGGTAGTTACCCATGTTTTCCCCTCCAATATACATCTCGAAAACACTACTAAAAGTACGCGTAATTTGTGCATTTACCAGTGAGAACGACGGCGAGTAATCGCCCATTTGTTCTTCAACCGGGTTGCTGCCCGTGTAAGGAAGGCGCTGTTTACCCATCCAGTTGTAAGTAACATCAAACTTCCACTGTTTGCCTTTTTCGGCAATATGGGTTTCATAGCCTACATTAGCAAAAAAACGGTGCTTGGCTTGTAAGGGCCTTTCAAATGAGCCTGTGGTGTAATCAGTTTTAATGTCGTAATACTTATATGCCGTGCGGATATTAAAGTGCATGGTAATCTCATAATTAAGCTCAGCCTGAAGGCTGTTGGCATACGATTTACCGCTAAGGTTATAAAACAAGGCCTGCTGTGGCGATGCATATAAGTCTGTAACCACCTGGTTTTGAAAATCGGTCCTGTAAAAATCCAGCACAAACTCGGTCGTTTTACCAAACAGCGGGAACTTCTGGATAAAACTTACCCCATAATTCCATGCAATTTCCGGATCCAGTCCGTACAGTTTCCCACCGGAATTTAAGATATTGAAAGCCCGTGAACTGCCAAAAAGTGACTGGTTCTCGGCAAAAATATTCGCTGCCCTTTTACCCCTTCCGGCAGAAAGCCTAAAGGTAGCATCCTTCCACGGGTTGTAGCGCAAGTGCAGGCGCGGCGTAAAGAAAGCCCCAAGGCGATTGTGCACATCAAAACGGCCACCCAGCACAAGGCTAAAGTTATTCACGTTATCATATGTATACTCGCCAAATACCCCAACCGAATTATCTATACGGCTATAATCGGTAGTGTTTACAAACTCGCCATATTTATCATAAGTAACATTTAAACCTGTGGCAAATTTGTTAAGCGTATTGGTTATAATGGAATTAAATATCAGGTTACTGTAAAAGCTTTTTTGGTCGATATCATACGTCCTCAAACCAAAGTACGATTCCTGATTGTGGTAGTTAAACGACGTTTGCAGACCGATGCTTTGGTACGGCATATCAGGGAAAACATAACCCAACTTGCCGGAAACATCAACCTTATCGGTATTAATTTCAGAACCCCAGTGATGCCCGCTGTACCTATCGGTATCAGGGTCAAAATCTACCTGGCTTGCCTGCTTTTCATCGCGCATATAGCGAAAATTAAGGAAGCTAACCCAGCCTTTCTCGGCATTGGTATATTGCCAGCGGTTGAGCACGTTAATTTGCTTACCTAACGGATTATCAAGGAAATGATCGTGGTTCATATCATTTTTGCTAACACGGGTATTACCGTGCAAAAACAACGATGTACTCCATTTATCCGATACTTTTTTGTTGAAATGCGTATTCAGCTCAAAGCGGCTACCGGTATCGCCATATGCATTTAAAAAGAATGGGATATCATTAGCCGGTTTAAGCATTTCGTAGTTTATCTGTCCCGATATACTCTCGTAGCCGTTAACCACCGGGCCCGCACCCTTTGTTATCTGGATGCTCTCTACCCAGGTTCCCGGCACAAAAGAGAGTCCGTATGCCTGCGATGCCCCGCGTACAGCCGGGATGTTCTCTTCGGCAATTAAAAGATACGGGCTGGTAAGTCCCAACATTTTTATTTGCTTGGTGCCTGTTAGCGCATCAGAAAAATTAACATCTATAGAGGGGTTGGTTTCAAAGCTTTCTGCAATATTACAGCAGGCCGCTTTAAGCAGTTCTTTACTCCCCATTGTAGATACGTTAGCCGTCTTAGTATGCGAGCGCTGAAGGCTTTTACGGGTTTTATCTACCACTACTTCATTAAGCTGACTGCCGTTATCTGGCGTCATTTTATGAGAGATATATTGGGGAGTATGTACGTGTATAGTATCGGCAGTGTAGCCAATATAGCTTATTACAAGGTACATGTTTTCTGAACTGTATGGGATTGTAAAAGTACCATCAGGAGCCGATGTTGTACTTATAGTGGTATCCTGCCAATAGACAGAAGCCCCCGGCAATGGCTGGCTGTTTTCGTCAACCACTTTACCGCTAATAGTTTCCTGTGCCTGCAAAAATGGCGCAGACAGCAGTAAAAAAATCATTATTATTTTATGCATAAAAAATTTTTAATGTCAATAAATAGTTGCTTCCGTTTTGATGCGGAAGTGATTTATTACATTAAAAATCAAGCGTAAAGAATATACTGGCAATAGAGCTTAAAGAGCGGCGGTGCATTAGAGTCGCAATAAAAAGATGGTGTTTCTTTTTGTACGGCAGCAGCCTCAGTATGATATAGCTGTACAGGATTTGCGTATCCTGCCGCATAAAACACGTTAAGGTCTAACTGAAATGCTTTGGTTATAGCAGTATCGGTCTTATCCTGTAGCTTTATAACATTGTGCTTGCAGCAGCTTTTTGTGGTTTTAACCATTTTGCCGCAGCAGGATTTGGTTTCCTGTTTAGCAGTTTTACAAAGCTCTGCGGTTTTATAGGCAACCGATATAGACGAAATTTCGCCATGGCAATAATGCACATTAAGCGCCAGGCCTATATTGGCAAACAATATAAGTGCGCTTAAAAGAGTGCCTATGTGCTTAGTTAATTTCATACAAGCTGCAAAATTATGCATTTATACTTTAATAACGAATATTTTGACTTAAAATTACTTAACGTGCTTTTGGTAGTAAAACGCAGGCACAAATAAAATTAGCAATAAGGGCTGTATTAAAAACCGCCGTATGTAAAACAGGAGCATGTTAGCAGGGCTATCCGTAGCAAGTGCAATAAAAAATATAGCCGCCAAAACTATAAAGAACACTACATACAAACCGGCAGTAAGTTTTACTATGCTTTTATCTTTAAAGCAAAACCAAAGTATCCCTAACGATATGATTGTGTTAAGCAGGTATCGAAATAATAATCCAACAAACAATTTAACACTATTATACTGAGGCAGTACGATACGGCTGCGCCTAAAATAGTCTAATAATGGATCGTAAAACAACCTTTCCTGAAAAAGCCGCACGCACACCAAAAGCACCAGCAATACTGCTATGGCTAAGGCGCTTGCTATATTAATTTTGTGCTTTTTCATTGCTCTTAAATTTTATTACCCACGCTACCCATAGTACAAACACTACGCCATATATAAATAGCGGGAACAGTATATCGTGCAAAAAATCGGTATATTGCCTGTAATGATAAATACCCAGGGTAAGCAATGCAATGCGTATAATGTTTAGAATGTGTATTATAATTATACCTGCAATAATGTAAAGGGCTGTACGCTTAAAAGTTGTAGAAAAAGCAACTATGAAAGCAGCAAAAAGTATCATGACACTCACTGCATTACAACCTTCTACTATATGCGCCAGTTTTTTACCGTTAATTACAAAAAAGTATGATGGCAGTTTGGTATTGTTTAGTATTAGTACGTCTTCACCAAAAAACCGCAGCACTTGTGCCGATTGTTCGGTTACAAGGGTTGTCATTCCGTCAGGTTCAGGTAGTGTGGCATCATAATGGCTAAGGAACAGCCAGTAAAAGCCATACAGTATCAGGTAACTGAGTCCGAATTTTAAGAGGAAGAGAAAGAATGTCCTGTTTTTTTGCAGGATGCCCATGACCATTTTTTTAACAAAAATATGCAAAAGCACACACCTTTAATAAATACTTTTGCACTAACTACATTTTTAACATTATGACATTTGAAGAATTAAAACCAAAAGTACTTGATATACTGCACCACGAAGAAAAACTTCGTGATGAAAAATTACTGCAGATTTGCCGCCTGCTGGAAGAAAATATCGACTATTATGACTGGGTGGGCTTTTACTTTCGCAATGGCGATAAAGAAGAGCTTTTACTTGGCCCTTACGTTGGCGAACCTACAGACCATACCGTTATCCCTTTCGGCAAAGGTATTTGCGGACAGGTAGCGGTTTCTAACCAAAACTTTGTAGTGCCCGATGTACATGCACAAGACAATTACATTGCGTGCAGCATCACGGTAAAATCTGAAATTGTAGTACCCATGTTTGTTGATGGTAAAAATATAGGCCAGATAGATATAGACAGCAACGTGCTTGATGCCTTTACCGACCTTGATGAGCGCTTTTTAGAGTTTGTAAATGAGGAGGTAGCGAAATTGTTTTAAAAAGTCATAAAGCCGAATGTCGTAAAGTCGAAAGTATTCACAGGTTACTGAACTTTAAGACTTTAAAAACTTTACGACTTTTAACGGTAATTAAAAAATTTGTTTAACTTTGCACCCAAATTAGGATAAACCTAATCTACATAATAATTATTTAAATAATATTAGCATGTACTTAACTAAAGAAGTTAAAGCAGAGATTTTTGTAAAACATGGCCAGGCTGCAACCAACACAGGTTCTGCTGAAGGTCAGATTGCACTATTCACATTCAGGATTAACCACCTAACAGGCCACCTTAAAAAAAACCGCCACGATTACAACACAGAGCGTTCTCTTGTAAAACTGGTAGGTAAAAGAAGGAGCCTGCTTGATTACCTGAAAAAGAAAGATATCAACAGGTATCGTGAGATTATCAAAGAATTAAGTATCCGAAAATAATCGAGATGAAAAGAGGTGCCTGCGCGCCTCTTTTTGTTTTTATAATAAATTGCAGAAAAAAGTTTTGGTTTTTCATTGGGTCCCAAACAACTACACAACACAACAACAAGAAACCCATTGTTTAATCAAAAGAATTAGATTTTATGATTCCTAACGTTATTAAAGAAATCATCGATCTGGGAGATGGAAGAAGCATCTCGATCGAAACAGGCAAACTTGCCAAACAGGCTGATGGCGCCGTAGTAGTACAAATGGGTAATGCCATGTTACTTGCTACTGTGGTTTCTGCACGCAGTGCAAGCCCGGGTATTGACTTTTTACCCCTAACACTGGATTACCGCGAAAAATTTGCCGCTGCCGGTCGTTTTCCGGGAGGTTTTTTTAAGCGTGAAGCCAGGCCAAGCGATGGCGAGGTACTAACCATGAGGTTGGTAGACCGCGTATTGCGCCCACTTTTCCCTAAAGATTACCATGCCGAAACGCAGGTAATGATCCAGCTAATGAGTCATGATGATGATGTTATGCCTGATGCACTTGCCGGTTTGGCAGCATCTGCGGCATTGTCTATATCAGACATCCCGTTTGCTACCCTTATTTCAGAGGTACGTGTTGCACGTATCGATGGCCAGTTCATCATTAACCCAAGCAAAGCCCAATTGGAGCAGTCTGACATCGATATGATGATAGGCGCGTCTATGGACTCTATTGCCATGGTTGAAGGTGAGATGAAAGAGATATCTGAACTTGAAATGATCGAGGCTATTAAATTTGCCCACGAAGCCATTAAAGTACAGATACAAGCGCAGGAAAGGCTACAGGCAGCTGTAGGCAAAAAAGAAGTAAGGACGTATGAACAAGAGCGTAGCGACGAAACTATCTTAGCTAAAGTTAAAGAGCTTGCTTACGATAAATATTTTGCAATTGCCAGCGAAGGCTCTGCAAAACATGAGCGTACAGAGAAATTTGGCGCTGTAAAAGAAGAAGTTAAGGCTTTATTTACCGATGAAGAGCTGCTTGAAAGCGGCGACTTAATTAGCAAATACCTTTCTAAAGTTAACAAAGAGGCCGTTCGTAACGTAATCCTTGATAACGGTACACGTCTTGACGGCCGTAAAACTAACGAAATACGCCCAATTTGGTGTGAGGTAGATTACCTGCCATCTACACATGGTTCGGCTCTATTTACAAGGGGCGAAACCCAGGCACTTGCTACGGTAACGCTTGGTACATCTCGTGAGGCTAACATTATAGACCGCCCTACAGAACAGGGTGAAGAGAAATTTTACCTTCACTACAACTTCCCTCCTTTCTCTACCGGCGAAGCGAAACCGTTGCGTGGTACATCAAGGCGTGAGGTAGGTCACGGTAACCTTGCACAACGTGCCCTTAAAAACATGATCCCTCAGGATAACCCTTACACGGTACGTATCGTATCTGAAGTATTGGAGTCTAATGGTTCGTCTTCAATGGCAACGGTTTGCGCCGGTACACTTGCCCTTATGGATGCAGGTATCCAGATGATCAAACCGGTATCGGGTATCGCTATGGGCCTTATATCAGATGATGCAACAGGCCGTTGGGCTGTGCTTTCTGATATCCTTGGTGATGAAGATCACCTTGGTGATATGGACTTTAAAGTAACCGGAACGGCCGATGGTATTACTGCCTGCCAGATGGATATCAAAATTGAAGGCCTTAAATACGAGATCATGGAGAAAGCGCTTGCGCAGGCTCGCGATGGCCGTCTTCATATCTTAGGTAAACTAACCGAAGTTATTGATACTCCGCGTACTGAAGTGAAACGCCACTCTCCTAAGATCATTAAAGTTACTATTCCGGGTGCATTCATCGGAGCCCTTATCGGCCCGGGTGGAAAAGTTATCCAGGAACTTCAAAAAGCTACGGGTACTACCATAGTAATCAACGAAGTAAACGAGCAAGGCGAAGTAGAAATTCTTGGTACAAACCCAGAAGGCATACAAGCAGTGCTTAATAAGATCGACTCTATCATTTTCAAACCACAAGTTGGTGAAACATACAGCGTTAAGGTTATAAAACTACTTGATTTTGGTGCCGTTGTAGAATATCTTGATGCTCCGGGCAACGAGGTGTTACTACACGTATCTGAATTGGATTGGGCTCGTACTGAGAACGTTACCGACGTTGTTAACATGGGCGATGTGTTTGATGTTAAGTACATTGGCATAGACCCTAAGACCCGTAAGGAGAAGGTATCGCGTAAAGCCCTGTTACCAAGGCCTCCAAGAGATGAGAACTACGTACCGAGAGAGCGTGATGACCGTCCAAGGGATAACGATCGTGGCGGATACCGCGATAACCGTGGTGGCGGACGTGATAACCGTGGCCCTGGAAGGGACGACAGGAACTCTCGTGACCGTGGCCCAAGGGAAGAGCGCAGAAATGACGATGCCCCACGCAACGAAAATAATGGCGATGCGCCACAAGAATCTTAATTACTGATAAGGTTAATTCATAAAAAACCTGCTGCTGAAAAGTGGCAGGTTTTTTTATTTTATAAACGCAGTAAAATCTTACATTTCATTATCAAAAAGTGCTTAATATTTCACTTTCGGACATTGGAATTGGCTTTTTGTCGAAAGTTTGTAAAGTCTTAAGGTCAAAAGTTCACGCCGAGCTTAAACTTTCCAACTTTAAGACTTTCCAACTTTACGACTTTATGACTTTTAGATTTTACTGAAAGAGCGGCTTCAGTAAACTTTAGGATAGTATGGCTTAACTTTGCAAAAGTATTTAGCATCTAAAAATTCGCTTTAATATTTCGACTTCACAACCTTATCTTAACTTTTATTACAATTTCTCGATTTCAATTAACTTAGCACAGCATAGTACAGGTGCATCAGGTTTTTTCGTACATTTAAATTCCTTAAAACCAGTCACTAACTTATGAAGTCAAAATTACTCCTGATATTATTAAGCGTTACATTGTTCGCTACGGCTAAAACTATAACTATTAAAGGCAAAATAAACGGAAAGTTACCCGAAACCCTATACTACTCCGCCCCGGTTAACGGCGCACTTGGCTTTGACCTCTATTACACCGCCCTGCCCGATGCCCAGGGCAATTTCGAAATCAAGGTTGATGTTCCTAAAATTTCATTCATAGATATATTTTACAATTATAAGCCCGCAGGCTTTTTAGTTGTTACACCCGGAGAAAATTACAGCATAACTATAACCGAAAACGAGGGCAAAATAACTCATACCATTACCGGCAAAGATGCTGAAGTTCAAAGGCTATACAATACATTTCTTTATTATCACCGAATGGATATGGTAGCAGAGATGGGTCAGGAAGCGGTTAATATAAAAACGGCCAGGGAACTGGAAGTTTATTTTGACAAGAAATATGAAACTACAGTTCAGAGCTTCTCGGCGCTTTTAGAAAAAAGACTTATTTCGCAGGATGTTTTTGATGCCCTTGCTACCGATAACAGATATTTTTACCAAACCATAATGAGTTATACCATACTACTTAAAAACCTATATGGCGATAGGGAAGCAACTCCTCCCGACCTTAGCGAATTTAATACCACTTGGAAAAATATCTACCAAAAGCTCAGCCCCGATGCTACTGCAATTACTCAATCGCCTTGGGGATGGTATTTTCTTGACGGCTACAAAAATTTTAAAAACTTTGAAGCAACAGGCTTTAACTACAAAAAAATTGTAACCCCGGCTAATCAGTTTGAAGACATTAAACGCAATGTAGCTATCATACCCAAGCAAAATGCAGAATACTATTATGCTGCAAGCTTATATACCAACGCCTTTGGCAGTTATAAGCAAAAAGATGTAATTGCAGAGTTTGATTACTTTAAGCAGCAATATCCTAAGAGCGGCTATACAAAATACCTGGAGCCTAAGGTAGCGCCGGTTATTGCTTTTTTTGCTGCAAACAGCACCCTCCCTCAAAATGCGGCTTACATAGAAGATTATGCAGGCATCAATACCTTAAACGAACTCATAAAAAAATTCGCGGGCAAAAAATTATATTTTGATGTATGGGCTACTTGGTGCGGCCCTTGCCGTGATGAGTTTAAGTACAAAGATGAACTATATAAGCTATTGAAAGCTAATGATATTATGGTAATTTATGTATCTGTAGATGATGAAGAAAGGGATGAAACCTGGAAAAAAATGATTAGCCACTATAAGCTTGAAGGCCAACACATAAGAGCTAATAAAATGTTAGACAAAAATTTGAGGTTAACCTTTAGCGGTAATGGCGGTATATCGCTGCCATGGTATTTTTTGGTAAACAGCAAAGGCGGGATAGCTGTTAAATATGCTGCGCCACCATCTGATATGGCTAAGTTTGAAGCTGATATTCAAAAAATGAAAGATTAAAAAATTAGCATCTTGTTACATTAAAAAAATTGCTACATTGGCGCAGCAAAAAACAACACATGTCTGCCAAAGCCGCGGCTACACGCCTTAATATACTGCAAAAAGCCTTTGGGCTGGTATACCAAAACGGTTACCGCACCACCAGTGTAGACGATATTATTGCTACTACGCAGGTTACCAAGGGCGCTTTTTTTTACCATTTTAAAAATAAGGATGAGATGGGCCTGGCCATGATCAATGAAGTGATGTATCCCGGCATGCTCGCAGCCCTTGCAGAGCCCCTTATTAATGCAACAAACCCGGTGGCCGACCTTTACATTATGATGCATGCCCTGCTGATGGAAAATCCCTTTTTTATAACCAAATACGGGTGTCCCGCCATTAACCTTATAGAAGAAATGGCCGGCCACAACGAGCTTTTTAATAAAGCCCTTACCCAACTTAGCAACCAGTGGCAGCAGGCCATTGTTTCCTGTGTTGATAACGGCAGGGCAGCAGGAAAAATTAAACCCGAAGTGAACAGCCTGCAGGTGGCTTACTTTATCATGTCGGGTTACGGGGGTATAAGAAACCTTGGCAAAATTTACGGTAAAGAGTGTTACACAACCTATCTGGCAGAGCTTAAAAATTACCTTACTACCCTATCCTGATTTTTTTTATTCAAAAACATACCAATTAGTATGTTTTTGAATATCTTTGTAGTCATCAATCAAAAAATCAGGTTATGTACAGCACACTTTTAATTGCACACTCCCTTTTACGATGGCTGGTAGTGCTAAGCCTCCTTTATTCCATTTACCGCGGCTGGCTGGGCAGCAGCAGGCAAATTGCCTTTACCAAAGCAGACAACAGCCTGCGCCACTGGACAGCTACCATTGCCCATATCCAACTCATGCTGGGTATTGTATTGTATACCCAGAGCCCTATGGTAAAATTTTACTTTACCGATTATGAGGATACATCGGGCGAGGCACTCTTTTTTGGTATTATTCACATTATTTTAATGTTGGCGGCCATTGTTATTATTACAATTGGTTCGGCCAAAGCTAAAAGGCAATCAACTGATAGTCAAAAATTCAGGACCATGCTTACCTATTTTGGCATAGGGTTGCTTATTATTTTTGTTGCCATCCCGTGGCCCTTTTCACCCTTGGCACACAGGCCATTAATGCGTTATTAATCATGACATCTTTACTTAAAACCAACATTGGCCGTTTACGCATCATCGGATTTTTAGAAGGCCTTTCACTGCTAACACTCGTTTTTATCGGCATGCCCTTAAAATATTATGCTGAAAGCCCCCAGTTTGTAAAAACACTTGGCCCCATACATGGCGCGCTATTTTTACTCTTCATTTTAAACGCACTAAGTGTATCGGTAGACCAAAAATGGAAGTTTAAAAACACTACCTGGAAGATTCTCCTTGCCTGTATGATTCCTTTTGGCACCTTTTACATAGACCATAAAATTTTGAAGGCGGTTCCGCAGGAATAGATTAAACACGACAATGTAAAAGTCCGGTCCTTTTCTATAATCAATGGAAAAGTACCGGACTTTCTATTTTAATAATCTTTTTTAAGAAAATTTAACCTTTGCACGCAACCTTTTTGATTTTTAAGCGACTACCAATAGAAGAGAAAAAAGTTTGCTTATGGATAGATCTTGTAACTACCGGTTTTCCCGGGCTAAAACATGCCCCATGGGGAGCTTGTAATTGTGAAAGGTGTAGTATATTTACATAAACCAATCATCTCCCGTTTGGATATAGAAAAAATCATAAAAGGTTGCAGCAAAAATAACCCCCGCGCCCAGGAGGAGCTATACCTATTGTATAAAGACACCTTATTTTCCCTGAGCTTAAAGTATTGCAAAAATGAAGATGAAGCCGAGGATAACCTGCACAATGCCTTTATAGAGATTTTTACCAACATTGGTAACTACAAGAATGCCGGCTCGTTTGAGGGCTGGATGAAGCGCATTACCATAAACAAAGCAATAGACAGTTATAGAAAAAGCATACAATTAGTACCCGTAAAGGATAACCTGCCGGACGATACCGATGTTACTGAGGAAGAAATGGACCACCTGCCTGCTGATTATATATTAGCACTTGTGCAGCAATTGCCGGATCAGTACCGTACCGTTTTTAGCTTATATGAGCTTGATGATTATTCGCATAAAGAGATCGCACAAATGCTGCAAATATCAGAAAGCACATCAAAATCTAACCTGCACAGGGCAAAAGCAATGCTTAAAGAAAAGATTACTAACAGGCATCCGTCCCCCAATTATACTGTGAGCCATGGAAAATAAAAAAGACATAGGGAAGGCATTTCGCGAAAAACTGGATGGCCTTCAAAAAGCACCATCGCCCGCGGTATGGGATTCCATCAGCGCAAACCTGCCCAGGAAAAAGAGAGGCTTCTTCTTCCTTTTATGGGGTAAGGCAACCGTTGCTACAAAAATTGCTGCGGTAACTGCCGCTGTAGTAATGGGTATTGTTATAGGCTACATAGCCGGCCAAAACGTTGGCGGCACTCATAACTATGATGTGCAAGACAATGCACCAATCGTAAATGCCGATAGCCAGGGCACGCAGGGCAGCCAAAACGCCAATACACAAAACAACACTGTAGCAGGCAGCGGGGATGCCAACACCAATGCATCTCAAAATGCAAATGATTTAGGCGCAACTTCGGGCGAAAATACTTCCGGAAGCGCAGCCAATGCATCAAACAATAAAACAACAAGATCGGGTACTAAAAACAGCGTAATATCAGGTTCAGGTCCAGATAATGCTGTTGTAACCAACAATACACCTGCTTCAGCGAAAAAAGCAGGAAATAATAATCGTTCAGCTAATGCTGAAGGCGCATCTGCACGCGGTAAAAGCAATGCAGGTAGTAGCAACACTGCAACAGCTATTACAGGCGTAGCCAATGCCTTAAACAATAAAAGCAATAACGTCGTTGCGTCTGCCGATAAAAACATCAGGGCATTAAAAAACAAAAAGAAACGCAATGGCAAGTCTAAAAATGCCAAGCAGGGCGGTATAGCTTCGGCTAAAGGAAATTCGGCTTCCGGCATTGCCGCTAACGAAGAGCATCAGCCCGATCATACTAAAATAAGCAAGGTGCATAACTATGCCACTGGCCCTATTACCTACAAAGGTATTGAGATAGACACCACCGATGCCGAACCTGCCGACACCGTTATGATGGTAAGCCGACAAAAAACTACTGGCGTTACCCAGTACAGGGAACGCGTAAAAGCAGATACAACCACATCTAACCTTAAAAAATGGTATGCAGTAGCCTATGTAGCCCCAACGCAGTACGAGTTCCCCAAAAATGAGTCGCTATTAGACCCGGCGTTTAATGGTTATGCAACCTCTACCGATGTTGTTTATAATTATGGAGCTTACATAGGCTATAATTTTAACGATAAGTGGAGCGTTCGCACCGGTGTGCTTAAAAGCAATGTAGAGCAGCATACTAAAAACATTGGCCTTTATTATACTACCAATCCCGACACTGAAATTTTAGCCGTAACCTATCCCGGAATTGAGTATGATAATAATTCGGCAGCGGCTATTTCAGCTTTTTATGGCAGCGGTGCAAGTAGTTATAACATTAAACACAAGCTGGAGTTTATAGAGGTTCCTGTAGAGGTTATGTACAATATCTTTGATAAAAGAATAGGCATGAACGCCTTTGCCGGTGGAAGCATTATAAATGTTACCGAAAATAAAGTATATGCCTACAACCAAAACGGCAGCGTAGTATTGGGCAGTGCCCGCAATATAGAAAAAACCGGTTTTACCGGTAACCTTGGCCTTAGCTTTTACTATAAGTTTATACCCAACTTACAGGTAAATGCAGAGCCGGTATTTAAATATTATTTTAATACGTTTGATGCCAAACCATACTCATTAGGCATACAGGTGGGCCTGCAATACAATTTTGACATAAAAAAATAATACTATAAAATTTAAGTTTAGTTAGTTGATTATAAAGCCCCATACCCCTTAAAACGGTATGGGGCTTTTGTTAAAATTTATTTTTTTGAAGCAATGATGTAACTTTTTTGCCACTCGTTACGTATAACTACCTGAATACTTAAAATAACTCAGGAATTTTTACATGAGACAATTAAAAATTACCAAGCAGGTAACCAACAGGGAAACTGCTTCATTAGACAAGTACCTTCAGGAGATTGGAAAAGTTGATTTGATCACTGCAGATGAGGAGGTAGAGTTAGCACAACGAATAAAAGCCGGAGACCAGAGAGCATTAGAGAAATTAACGAAAGCTAATTTACGTTTTGTGGTATCGGTAGCAAAACAGTATCAAAACCAGGGATTAACACTTCCCGATCTTATTAACGAAGGAAACTTAGGACTTATAAAAGCTGCACAGCGTTTTGATGAAACCCGTGGTTTTAAATTCATTTCGTATGCCGTATGGTGGATTCGCCAGTCGATACTACAGGCTCTTGCAGAACAGTCTCGTATTGTGCGTTTACCGCTTAACAAAATTGGGTCTATTAATAAGATTAATAAAATGTATGCCCTTCTTGAGCAAAGTAACGAACGCGCCCCAAGCGCCGAGGAAATTGCAAAAGAGCTGGACATGACCGTTAACGACGTTAAGGAGAGCATGAAAAACTCCGGCCGTCACTTATCAATGGATGCACCCCTTGTAGAAGGTGAAGATTCTAACCTTTATGACGTTTTACGTTCGGGCGAGTCTCCAAACCCTGACAGGGAACTTATACACGAATCGCTTCGTACAGAAATTGAGAGAGCGCTTGAAACCCTTACTCCACGTGAAGCCGACGTAGTTCGCCTTTATTTTGGCCTTGGTGACCAGCACCCAATGACACTTGAAGAAATTGGTGAAACTTTTGACCTTACCCGCGAGCGTGTGCGCCAGATTAAAGAGAAGGCTATCAGGAGGTTAAAACATACTTCCCGCAGTAAGATTCTTAAAACTTACTTAGGATAAATAGTTTAAAGCAAAAAAGAACCGCCAAAATTCTATATTTTAAATAAAATTTGTATTTTGGCGGTATTAATTTGCATTACACCTACAAAAACATAAAGGCACTTACAGTTCAATAACTGTTCGTTTTTTGATTGATGATTGAACTCCGGCTGATTACCGGAGTTTTTTGTTTTTTATAGGAATGCAACCTGCAGGCTCCCCCACAGGGTCATTAATTAACTAACTCTATAGTGTAACGCAGGTTAATTTCATAAATTGCCGTGCCAAGTAAATTTTTGTAGGAAAATTTATTATTATCAGCAAAACACTATAAGGTTTGCGGAAATTACAATTTTAGCACACACAAATCGCTAAAACTTTGCAACTCTATACTTTGCAAGTTTGCAACTTAAAGTTTTATCTTTACAAAAAAATACAACTATCCAAATGAAAAACACGTTAATAGCACCATCTGTACTTGCGGCTGATTTTGCCAACCTGCAACGCGATATCGAAATGATAAACAAAAGCGAGGCCGACTGGTTTCACGTAGATATTATGGACGGTGTTTTTGTGCCTAACATATCGTTTGGTATGCCGGTGCTGGAAGCTATTACACGCCACGCAAAAAAAACCATAGATGTGCATTTAATGATCGTAAACCCCGATCAGTACATTAAAACTTTTGCAGAGCTTGGCGCACACAACCTTACCGTGCACTACGAAGCATGCACCCACCTGCACCGTACCCTACAGGCTATTAAAGCCGAAGGCATGAAAGCCGGTGTTGCAATTAACCCGCACACTAATGTAAGCTTGCTGGAAGATATTATTAACGATATCGACCTAGTTTGCCTTATGAGTGTTAACCCGGGTTTTGGCGGTCAGTCGTTCATAGAGAAAACATACGATAAGATAAAACAGCTTAAAGAAATTATAACCCGTAACGGTGCCCACACCCTTATTGAGATAGATGGTGGCGTTACCGACAGGAACGCTGTACAGCTTGTAGAGGCCGGTGCCGATGTGCTTGTAGCCGGCAACTATGTATTTAGGGCTGCCGACCCAGTAACTACTGTAGCAGGCTTAAAAACGCTAACTTCGTTTTAAGGTAAAAATATATTTTATAAAAAACTCCAAAGGCAACTTTGGAGTTTTTTATATTTTATGATCAATGCGACTCTATAAAATCTTTAATCTCTTTGTAGCGTTTATTAAACGGCCAAAAGTACTGGGTTACCATGGGCACATGCTTTTTATTAAGGTGTATTGGCACTACTTTAGGCTGATAAGGCTTGAGCGCCTCTAAAAAACGTTGGTTCGCTACTTTAATAGACCCGTAGGTTTTATCGCCTACATAAATAAGTAATGGCGGGGTATCTTTATCCAGAAAGTATATGGGTGAGGCATCATGCCAATTGTCAGGATCGGTAGTCCACGTGGTGGTGTAATTATTGCTTTGCTGCGGCGGATTTTCTTCAAGGTAATGTTTCATATCCAGTCCGGCAGCGTCATTTAAAATAATACCGGATATGCTTTTGGGCGAAATGCCGTATTTAGGGTTCATAACGGCAAGCGCCGCTAAGTGACCGCCTGCCGAATGTCCTGTTATAAAAATACGGTTTGTGTCGCCGCCATATTGGGCAATATGCTGCTTTGCCCATTGTATAGAGGCAGCAATTTCATGCGCCATACCGTCATAACTTGCTGCGGGGCTTAAAGTATAGTCAGGGATGATTGTTATCACACCTTTTTTGGCAAAATTGCGGCCTAAAAAGCCATAGGTATCTTTACTCCCGGTATTCCAGTTGCCGCCATGCACAAAAATTAGTACGGGTAATTTTTCGGGTTTGCGCTTTCGCGGAACAAAAACATTTAAGGCAGGAACGGTAGTTTCACCCTGCTTAAAATAAGCTATATCTTTTATTTTTTTAGAAGCGCAACCTGTGGCAAACAGGCAAATAAGGGCGAGGCAAAGCAAAACGGTATATTTCATAAGTAAAAATTACTGTAGTGCTATGTACGCAAAAAAAGATGCACCAGTTTAAAACGTAAGGTTACCGGCGAGCTCCCTTAGCGTAACCTCAGATATTTTTGCATTGTATTGCGCGGTGCTGTTACGGGCAATGGCATTTACATAATTGAGCTGCGCGGTACGCACCTCTAAAGTTGTAATGGTACCAATGCGGTATTTTTCCATCGTGATGTCAAGATTTTGTTCGGCAATGGCAACGTTTTTAGCTTCCAGCTGTACCAGTTCTAAATTGGTAAGGTAGGTTTGATACGCCGCCATCAGTTGCGAATTAATAGCCTGCGTTTGCTGCGCTATAATTACATCGTTGCTCTCTATCTGTATCTTGGCTATCTTTTCATTCCGGTTTTGTAAAAAGCCGTTAAAAATGTTTATGGTGGCATTAACGCCATAATTAAGTCCGCGGGAGTTGTTACTACGCGCAAACCCAAGGCTCGATTCGCTATCGGTAAAAACGTAGCCCGTTGTTACCCCTATTTGCGGGTACCGCGCCGATTTTACCTGTTTAAGATTGAGCTCTGCCACGCGCTTATTAATGAGGGCCATTTGTATCTGCGGGTTTTGCTGCCCTGCAAGCCCAATTAAATCTACCAGCTTAAGCTTATCATCGGTTACAACCGAATCAGCCACTTTAAAGTCGGTAGCAAGATCGCGCGCCATGATCTCGTTAAGCAGGGTCTTGGCGTTTTGGTATGATTCTTTTTGGCGAAGAAAATTGGTCTTATCCGTATTAAGATCTACCTGGGCATTAAGCACCTCCAGTTTTGCCGCCTTACCTATTTTAAAACGGTTATCGGCCGTGGTAACGCGCTGGTTAGATATTACAATAGCAGTATCAAGCGCTTTAAGCATTTGCTGTTGCTGTACCAAATCAAAATACGTAGCCATAACATCGCCCACTTTAGTAAGCACGGTATATTTAAGTTCTGTTTCGCCCAGCTTTTGCAGTGTTTTTAACTGGTCATAACGGGCAAACATCCTAAAGCCGTCAAAAATAGTCCACCCCAGGTTAACACCGTAGCTAAGGCTGTTGTTCTTGGCATTTTCCAGTTCCTGTACGGTACCATCGGTACGTACCTGCTTAGAGTTTTGTATGTTGTTGTTCTGCGAAAGCGACCCGTATAAATTAGGCAGCAGGCCTGCATTGGCAAGGCTTACGTTTTGCTGGTCTATCTTAAGGTCGTTTGCCGACAGCTTAATGTCGTAATTATTTTGCAGGGCAATGGCAACGGCATCTTCTACCGAAAGCAGCTCCTGGGCCTGGCAAAGCACGCCGAAAAAACAAAAAAATGTGTATAAATAAAACCTCATGATACTTACAGGTCTTTGATATTATCAAATTCGGGGCGGTGCTTTTTAGCACGCGACCACATAAAATAAATTGAAGGGATAACAAACAGCGTTAGCACCAGCGAGAATACTGTACCACCTACAATTACAACCCCCATGCCTATACGGCTGGTAGATGCCGCCCCTAACGACATAGCAATGGGCAATGCACCAAGGGCAATGGCAAGGCTCGTCATTAATATAGGGCGAAGGCGGCTTTCTGACGCCTTCATAATTGCATCGTATTTGTTTTTACCTTCCTCGCGCAGCTGATTAGCAAACTCTACTATTAATATACCGTTCTTGGTAACGAGGCCAATAAGCATGATGGTGCCAATCTGGCTAAAAATATTCCACGTTTGCCCAAAGAGCCATAACGATAGTAATGCCCCCGCAACCGCCATAGGCACGGTTAAAATAATTATGAACGGATCTATAAAGCTCTCAAACTGGCCTGCCAAAATCAGGTAGATTAGCAGCAATGCCAACCCAAAAGCAAATAAGGTGTTAGAGCTACTCTCAACAAAATCGCGAGACTCTCCACCTAAATCAGTTGTAAAGGTATCATCAAGCACTTTAGCTTTAGCGCGTTCCATAGCTTCGATACCATCGCTGATACTCATACCGGGCGCTAAGCCTGCCGATACAGTGGCCGACATGTACCTGTTATTGTGGTACAACTGCGGAGGGCTGCTTTCTTCCTTCACATTCACGAGGTTATCCAACTGTATCAGCTGGCCTGTGTTGCTTTTTACATATAATGAAGTAAGGTCTAACGGTTTAGAACGGTCGGGTTTATCAAACTGGCCCATAACCTGGTATTGCTTGCCATTCATCATAAAATAACCAAAACGCTGCCCGCTAAGCGACAATTGCAGCGTTTGGGCAACATCTAACAACGATACCCCAAGGCTCTGCGCCTTTTCCCTGTCGATAGTTACATTGATCTCAGGTTTGTTGAATTTAAGGTTCACATCGGTCATGGCAAACGTAGGGTCTTTACCCACTTCATCCATAAATTCCGGAATTTTTTCACGCAGTTTTTCAAAGTTGGGCGCCTGTATAATATACTGTATCGGGAAACCTCCTCTGCGGTTTACGGCGATAGTGGGCTGTTCCGATACCGATACCCGTGCCTCAGCGTAGCGCTTTGTCCACTTGGTAAGGTTGGCTGCAATTTCTTTTTGTTTACGATTTCTTTCGTCCGGCTGTACGAGGGCAATACGTATACGCCCGCTGTTTACAGATGCCGACCCAAAGCCCGGCGATGTAATTACGAGGCTCACTTTTTTCTCAGGGATAGAGTCGTTTATCAGCTTTTCCATCTCTATCATAAAGCGGTCCATATAATCGTATGATGCGCCTTCGGGACCTGTAATGTTAACCCCTACAAAGCTCCTGTCGTCATAAGGTGCGGTTTCTTTTTGAAGTATCGAAAAGAACAAGGCTATAAGCCCCACGCATAATATAAGTATAGGGAAGCTGAGCCACTTGCGTTTCATAAACGTGGTAAGCATACCGGCGTAGCCCGCATTTAATTTTTGGAAGTAAGGCTCGGTAAAATCATAGAATTTTGATTTTTTGTGCACATCGCCTTTAATAAGGTAAGCGTTAAGCATTGGCGTTAGCGTTAACGACACAAATGCCGAAACCAGCACCGCCGCAGCAATTACTACCCCAAACTCCCTAAAGAGCCTGCCCACAAAACCTTCCAAAAATATAACCGGAAGGAACACCGCAGACAGCGTTACCGAGATGGATATTACTGCAAAAAATATTTCGTTACTGCCTTTAAGTGCGGCTTCAACAGGGCTCATGCCCTCCTCCACCTTTTTAAAAATGTTTTCGGTTACCACAATACCGTCGTCTACCACAAGCCCTGTTGCCAGTACAATGGCAAGTAATGTTAATACGTTTATGGAAAAACCACACGCATACATTATAAAAAACGTGAAGATAAGCGATACCGGGATATCTAATAATGGCCTTAAGGCAATGGCCCAGTCCCTAAAGAAAAGGTAAATAATAAGGGTTACCAGTAATATGGAAATTCCCAATGTCTCTACTACCTCAAGCACCGATTTTTTAATAAAAACCGTGTTATCTATCGCGATGTTAAGTTTCAGGTCGGCAGGCAGTTCTTTTTTCATTTGCTCGTACTGTTCGTAAAAAGCATCTGAAATCTCAATATAGTTTGTACCCGGCTGCGGAATGATGGCAAGACCCACAAGCTGCTGGCCGTCGTTGGTCATTTTAGTTTCCAGGTTTTCCGGGCCCAGTTCGGCACGGCCAACATCGCTAAGGCGAACAATTTTCTCCCCCTCCGATTTTATAATGATATTGTTAAATTGCTCCGGCGTACTAAGGTTGCCCATAGTTTTAACGGTAAGCTCGGTATTAGCACCGGTAAGTTTACCGGTAGGCAGCTCTACGTTTTGGGCATCAAGTGCGTCGCGTACATCGCTAACAGTAACGCCATAAGATGCCAGCTTAACAGGGTCTACCCAAAGGCGCATGGCATAGCGTTTTTGCCCCCATATTTGTACACTGCTCACGCCGGGTATGGTTTGCAAGCGCTCGGCAATTACATTCTCGGCATAATCGCTTAACTCTAACGGATTACGCTGTGCGCTCTGTACCGTCATAGTTATGATAGGCTCAGAGTCGGCATCAGCTTTGCTTACAACAGGAGGCGCATCAATATCCTGCGGAAGGCTGCTCGTTGCCTGCGAAACTTTATCGCGCACATCATTAGCCGCTTCCTCAAGGTTTTTTTCCAGTTCAAACTCAATGGTGATATTACTCGACCCTTGGTTACTGGATGATGTTATATTTCGTATACCGTCAATCTGGTTAATGGCTTTTTCCAGCGGTTCTGTAATTTGCGACTCAATAATATCAGAATTCGCACCGGCATAATTGGTACGTACTGATATTTGCGCCGGATCTATAGACGGGAACTCCCTAACCCCTAAAAAGGTATAGCCTATAAAGCCAAAGAGTATAATGGCCACATTCATTACTATGGTAAGAACCGGCCGCTTAATGCTTAGTGTAGAAAGGCTCATGTTATTTTACGGGTGTTACAGTTACCTTTACGTCGGTATCATCTTTAAGGGTAAGCACCCCGGTGGTAAGTACGGTGTCTCCGGCTTTAAGGCCTTCCAGCACCACAATATCTTTATCGGTACGGGTACCTGTAGTAACCTTTACCTCTTTAGCCTTGCCGTTGCGCGATACAAAAACCTTTTTGCCTTCCTGTACTGGTACAATAGCCTCGGTAGGTATTACGTAAGCGTTAGCAGTTTTATCAAGAGGCAGGTCTACATTGGCAAAGGTGCCCGGTATAAATTTACCCTTAGGGTTATCTGCAATGGCACGTATACGCAGTGTCCTGGTGGCTACCTCCACGGCAGGCTCTAAAGCATAAATGGTAGCGGCATATTTAGTAGCATTACCTGCTATTGTAAAGGTAACTTTAGAGTTTACTTTTATTTGCGAGGCGTACTTTTCCGGAACCGAGAAAGTAATTTTAACTTTGCTGCTGTTTACTAATGTAGTAATAAGTGTTTGAGGGGTAACATATGTACCCGGCGATATGTTGCGCAAGCCTATGGTACCACTGAACGGCGCCCTTATAGAGGTCTTGGCTATTTGTGCGTTTAACAGTTGGGTTTGCGCCTGTGCGGTTTTAAAATCAGCGCTGGCAATATCATATTCTTCCTGGCTTATAGCTTCTTTTTGAAGGAGCAGCCTTGCCCTACGCTCATTTTCTGATGCTAAGTTTTGCCTTGTTTTAGTTTGCCCTGCCTGGGCACGAAGTTCTATATCGTTTATTTTTAGCAGTACTTGGCCCTGGCTTACGGTTTTACCTTCTTCAAAATAAATTTTTTCGGCAATGCCCGATACTTCACTGGTTATTTGTACCTGCTCGTTTGCATCTATAGATCCGGATAGCGATAAAATATTAGAGAATTCCTGTGGGTTAACCACAACGGCATTTACTGCCATTGGCGGTTTTTTGCCTCCCCCACCGCGGCCCGATTGTTCGGCTTTCTGCTTTTTATTTTCAGATATTCGGTAATAAACAAGCGCACCTATACCAACAATTATAAGTGTGTAAACAATATATTTAACCTTCATTTTAAAATAGTAAGTGTAATGGAAAGGCAAAGCTAAAATAAAATGATTCCACCTAAGAACGTTTAACAATTTCTTATAGAGTATTTACCTACAAATTACATTGTGAATGACGAATTGAATTGGTCAATACCTGTTTTACTAAACCGTTTGAGAAAATACCCCGAAAAAACCTTAAAAATACCCACTAATGGGTATTTTTTTTAAGGTGTAGTATGTATAGTTTTACATCGTACTGATAACCCCCCAAGATACCGTACAAAAAATTTAGTTGTGTGTTTTATATTATCAAAAGCTCCCTTTCTCCATACTGAGGGGGCTTTTGTTTTTTATATAAAAGCAAAAAGCCGGCAATTGCCGACTTTCTTATTATCTACATATCAATTATTAAATATTCCGGTTAGCACAACAGGTGCACTATGCTTTCTATGATAAGGACGATAATCTTTGTCATGGCGCTGTTATTTAGCGGGTGTATTGTTTATCTTTTTCCACGACATTAGCAACGGGAACATACAGCCTATTACAAGCGGCACATATATTTTAATGTGGAAAAAATACTGCACTGCAAAGCCTATAAGCAACATTGCAAAAATACAGGTGGCAAAAAGAATTATAAATTTTAAGTAAGGTTTCATTAGTAAAATAATTATTGGTTAACTATATAATTTTAAAGTAACAACTTTAGATGTGAGGATAGCGCTTATGCTTTTTTCTTCCACGGGCCAAAAAAGACAACTTTAAGTCCGGCTAAAAACCCTAAACCGAAAAAAGCTATTAAAAAAATCCCCAAACCTTTTACAAGTGTTGGATATTCTAGCGAAGGATCATTAGCGGTAGTAGTAAACAAATGGATACCGAGAAGTACAAAAAGCATTGCTAAACCTAAACCGAAGAAATTCTTTGCCATGATAATGAAATTTTATGTGTGTTGTAATCCCTGATTGTTTATAGTTCAAATTTAATGATACTACATTACTAAAAATTGTAAAATTGGGACAGTTCAGTCCTCAAAACTCCAATACGTTTCCTGTGTACCCAGGTGCGTAAGCTTAGAGAGCAATGCCTTAGGCGACTCGTGCGTTACGGCTTTAAAGTGCTTTATATAATGCGCCTGGTCGTAGTAAAGGCTGTACAGCGCCACATCGGTCAGTGTGGCATCATCGCCCGCCTGTTGCGAATAATTAAGCGCATTGCGAAACATTACCAGCTTTTTATACTCCTCTACCGATGCGCACAAGTGCTTTTTAAACAGGCGCAGCAGGGTTTTACGGTTTACACCGGTAAGGTCTGATAGTTCTTCTACCCTCACGGCACCATTGCTGTTAAGTATTTCCTGCAAAGCTTTTTTCATGACAGGCTCATCAAAACCGGTATAGGCATTGCGAAAGAATTCATCAAGGAGGATGGCCTTTTGCTCAGGATCGGTCAGGTCAAAAATAGTATCAACAGCTATTTTAAGAGCATCGCCAAAGTAAGAGAACTCAGAAAACGATGGCACAAACACATCGCACAATGGTTTGTTTATAAAATGATTTATACCCAATGGGTTAAACACTACACCTATTTTATAAAAACAACCTTCTATATCTACTTTAAAGCTTTGGTGGGTATTGATGGAATAAAATATCTGGCATTCATTACCCGGTAACGGCCGCACTACACTGCCTTCATCGGTAAAGCGTACGTGAGAATTTTTGTAGAGGGTAAGTGCGTGCTTGTAATTAGGGTAAAATGTAAACTTGCTCGAAAAACCGGGATCATCAGAAGTGTGAAAATAATAGTAGTCAATGTGCTTAGCTACAAGTTCGTCCTTTGGGGTAATGGTTATAAAATTTCCTTTGTTCATCAATGGTTACGGGCATATACTTAGTTGTAAAAATAACTAATTACAGGTATTTTATAAAATTAATTAGCTATCAAATTTAATATTTGCTAAATTTGGAGAACACGCCTTTAATTTTTATAAATTTTGGATAAAAACACTCATAAATCAGACTACATAGGCAATCGCTTTACAGTACCTGCCGAGTGGGATACCGTTTTTACTCATTTTTATTATGGTGAAAATACAGGCAAAACTGACATCACTAAAATTTTACTGCCCGATTTTAAGCCCCTGTTAGTTTTTAACTTTGGCAGCCCCATGCAAATTGTAGGCGAAACAGAGCACGTGATAACCGATGTAGCAGTTACTTCTCCGCTAAAAAGGGTAGTGCAATACAGCATGTCGCCCGGTAGTGTGTTGTTAGTTGCCAATTTTAAAGATGATGCCTTTTACCGCTTTTTTGGTACCGCCATGCCTGCAGGCCATTTATTTATGCATCCTGATAAACTTATCGATTCCAAATGCTTTAGCCTGCTGCACGGCCAGTTAAAATCATTTGCTGAACCCGAAGCTAAAATAAACTATCTCCTTAACTACGCCAAAGCTTTTATTGCCGATAGCACAGGCCTGTTTGATGATGCCCCGGAGGATGATTATTTTAATCCCATTAAGGTTATTGCCCAAAAAAGCGGACTGAGCGAAAGGAGTATCCAGCTGCAATACAAAAAGCAATTGGGTTACAGCGCTAAAGAACTGACACGGTTTGCGCGTTTTCAAAAAGTATTATCAAGCCCTGCCCTGCATCTGCCTAAAGGCGATAAAGTTAATTGGTTTGATGTTATTGAAGCCTTTGGCTATTACGACCAAAGCCATCTAATTGCCGACTTTAAATACTACATTGGACTTTCTCCCCTAAATTACATAAGGCTGCAACAGGAGTTTTGCAACCCGCCTGCCCTGAGCTGATTTCGTTTTCTTCCAATTTTTAGAGATTGCATCAAAGTAAGTTTGTAGTATAATATTAAACTACAAACAATGAACTACTTAGTTATTTATGCCCATCCCAACCCCGCAAGCCTTAACCATACTTTAAAGGAAACAGTTGTAAATACACTCACACTTGCCGGACATAATGTTATGGTGCGCGACCTTAACGCTATTGGTTTTAACCCGGTATTATCTTTAGATGACATGGCAGGGCAGCGTGCCGGGACCGTAGCACCCGATGTAACTAAAGAACAGCAACACATACGTTGGGCTGACTGCCTTGTTTTTATCTACCCCATTTGGTGGACAGGCCTGCCTGCAATTATGAAAGGTTATATAGACCGTGTATTCTCTTATGGGTTTGCGTATAGCTATGATAAAGGCGTACAGGAGGGCTTACTAAAGGGCAAAAAGGCGATTATAATCAACACCCATGGTAAAACACATGCAGAATACAAAGCTAATGGCCTTGGTGAAGCTTTAATACAAACTTCGCATACCGGTATCTTTACCTATTGCGGATTTGAGATTGTTGCCCACCTGTTTTTTGACGGCGCAGACCGCGCCACTGCTGAGAAAATTTCAGCATGGCAGGAAGAAATTATTAGAATCATAAAATAATTTTTAAAGTTTACATAAAATATTATTTTAGGTTAATCTAAATTTATAGTTTTGCAATTATAAAAAGTAAAATAACCTAATGAAAATACACGTACTTATATTATTGTTTTTTAGTTCTTTTGGATTTTGCCAAACGGGCAGCATCTCCGGAAAAATTACCGATGGCCGCGACCCTATACCGGCAGTTAATGTAATTATTACACCTCTTGGCACAAGTACGGTTGCCGACGCTGATGGTAACTATTCGTTTAAAGAGTTACCGTATGGCAATTATGAAATTATTTTCAGCAGTGTTGGCTATAAAAATAACCGAAGGAAAATTACACTCAATAGTGCATCTCAAGTGCTTGATATTTCACTTTTGGAAGACAATAAAGACTTAGACGAAGTGGTTATTACAGGAACCATGAAAGAGGTAAGCCGATCTGAGAGCCCGATACCGGTAGAGATCATCACGCCAAAATTATTTAAGAAGAATCCTACGGCAAGCCTTTTTGAAGCCGTGGGCATGATAAATGGTGTGCAGCCACAACTTAACTGCGCTGTGTGTAACACCGGCGACATCCATATAAATGGTATGGAGGGCCCGTATACCATGATCTTGATAGATGGCATGCCCATAGTAAGTTCGCTATCTACAGTATACGGACTAAGCGGCATACCCAACAGTATTGTAGAGCGCATAGAGGTGGTAAAAGGCCCGGCATCGTCGCTGTATGGGTCGGAGGCTATGGGGGGTATCATCAATGTAATTACAAAAACACCTTACAAGGCACCTATGATAAGCGCCGATTACTTTTTTACCAGTTGGGGCGAGCAAAGCCTTGATGCTGCGGTTAAGATAAAGGCTGGTACAGCCACATCGTTATTAGGCGTTAACTACTTTAATTACAACGTAAGGGCCGACAAGAACAACGACAACTTTACCGATGTTACCCAGCAAAACCGCATTTCGATTTTTAATAAATGGAATTTCGACCGTAAAGAAAACCGCCTGTTTAGCATTGCAGGCCGTTATGTGTATGAAGACCGCTGGGGTGGAGAGATGAACTGGACCAAGCAATGGCGCGGCTCCGACAGCATTTATGGCGAGAGCATTTACACCCGCCGTGCCGAGCTTATTGGTTTGTACCAACTGCCTACAACTGAAAGGATATTTACGCAGTTCTCATACAACTGGCACGACCAGAACTCCTATTATGGCGATACGCCTTACATGGCTACGCAGCAGGTGGGCTTTATACAAACGTATTGGGACAAGCAGTTTGGCGAAAACCACACATTTTTGCTGGGTGCCGCCATGCGCTACACCAAGTATGACGATAACACGCCTGCCACTGCGCGCTTAGATGGCAGCAACAGCCCGCAAAACACGCCGCTGCCGGGCTTGTTTATACAAGATGAATGGGCGCTAAACAGCAAACACAAGCTTTTGGGCGGCTACCGTTTTGATTATGACAAGAACCACGGTGGGGTGCATTCGCCCCGTGTCGCCTACAAGTTTAGCCCTAATGTGCATAATACCTTCAGGGCAAGTTTTGGTACGGGTTTTAGGGTGGTTAACCTGTTTACCGAAGACCACGCCGCCCTTACCGGTGCCCGCGAAGTTGTTATTGCCGAAGCCTTAAACCCGGAACGCACTTACAATGGTAACCTTAACTATGTGCTTAAGGTGCCGTTAAGCTTTGCTGTATTAGGCCTTGATGCTACCGGCTTTTACTCCTACTTTACCAATAAAATTGTGGGAGATTTTGACACCGACCCTACAAAAATTATCTACGATAACCTTAACGGGCATGCTATATCGCAGGGAGTTTCGGTTAATACCGATTTGCAGTTTAACTTCCCGCTAAAAGTAATGGCCGGGATATCATACATGGATGTTTTTCAAAAAGAGGCACTTGATGGCGGTGGGACATCTAAGGTACAACAACTGCATGCCCCTAAATGGAGTGGTAACTTTATTGCTACCTATACCCTGCCCAACAACTATAGTGTAGATGTTACCGGCAACTGGTACGGCCCCATGCGCCTGCCCATTTTACCAAACGATTACAGGCCGGAATATTCGCCGTGGTTTACCATTGCCAATGTGCAGTTTACCAAAAAATTTGATTATGGTTTAGAGCTTTATGGCGGCGTTAAGAACGTATTCGATTTTGTACCGAAATATTCACTTATCCGTCCGTTCGACCCTTTTAATAAAGATGTAGACAACCCAATTACCAACCCTAACGGCTACACGTTTGATACTACCTATAATTATGGCTCGCTACAAGGCAGGCGTATGTTTTTAGGCGCGCGTTACAGTTTCTTTTAAAAATTTATTTAGCCACAAATTGCACGAATTACACAAATTTATATAGAGTTTCCCATCTTAATATTATTAGTGTAATTCGTGTCTAAACATCACTACAAGCGCGATTTTTCTTCGCTATCCTGCTTGGCGGTTTTGCCTTCCAGCTTTTGGTTACCAAACCGGTACTTAAATTGCAGGCGGAAACTTTGGGTATCATTATAATTGTTGGAATAGCTGTACTGGTTGGCATATCGTGTAGAAAGGCTTTGCTTTTGCCCCCTGTAAACATCAGAGAATATAACAGCCAGTTCCCCCTTTCCTTCCCAAAAGAATTTCTTTAAGCTAAGCGACAAGTCGGATATGGCGCTGTAATTATTTGTGCCCTGCACCGTGGGTGACTGGTAGAAAAAGTTTGCCTCAGCCAGCAGGTCTTTCTTTTTGCTCAGGTTAAAGCGGTTGTTTATGCTTCCGCTGGCATTCCACTTCTTATTAGTGTACAACCCACCATCCGGTCCCTGAAAAGTATTTTCAAGATAACCCGTGTCGGCCTGCCATCCCTGTTGCCACCAGGCAAACACATCTATACTGGTATTAAAGCTAAGCCCCAACGACTTGTTATCTTTAATATTGGTGTATTGGGTAACCAGCGTATTGGTGGCATAATCCTGGTAGGTAATTTCCATAGCTGGGCTTTTCTCATAATTGTAATACACATCAAAATTATATTTGTTTTTAAGGGTATACAACAAGCTAAAATTATGCGATATAGCAGGCTGCAATCTGGGGTCGCCGGTGCTGTAACTGTATGGGTTGGCATACAGCCTAAAGGGGTTTAGCGCAGCATATTGCGGACGGATAATACGTTTGCCATACGATACTCCAATTTGGTTATTATCATTCGCTTTATACATGGCGTACAGTGTTGGAAACAGCTTAAAATAGTCCTGCCTGTTAACCTCAGCAGTGGTAACCGAATTACCTTTAAGATGGGTGTTCTCGCCTCGCAGGCCTGCCTTAAGGCTCCATTTACCAAACTCTTTATCGGCTCCTAAATAACCCGCAATAACCGATTCATCATACAAAAAGCGGTTATCCATGGCAATGTCCTGTTGGGCATCGTTAAAGTAGCTAAAATCGTTTTTGGCATTAACCGTGCCGTAGCGCAACCCGGCCTCTATGTTGTAGCCGCTGGTTTCTCCGGTAAAATCAGCCTGGGCAGAAAACAGCCCAATACGCCTCGTATCGCCGCTGATAATATTGTTAGTTCGGTAGGATTCCAGGCCCGGTAACGAAAATTCAGCCGCTACTGCCTGGTCTTGGTTAAAGTTATGGCGTGTATAATCTGATGAAAAACTTATTTTATCCTTAGCTGAGAATTTATGCTCAAAAGAGCCGTTTATGGTATTGTTCTTTTGCGGATACACCCTTCGGTTGTGTGTGTTGTAAAGCGAATCAAGCTGCCCGCCCGCCCCGTAAATAGCTGTATTGCTGTTAATATTAGCTGTGCTCTTTAGGCTAAAAAAACCATTTACACCCACGTTAACCGTGTTTAAGGTATCAAGCTGATATTCGGCAGTAAGGTTATAACTGTTTTGCGATGTAGCCCTGTAATGCACGTTTTCAGTGCTCTTCCATACCGATCGTGTTTGCCCATCTGCACCAGAGTAGCGCACTTCACTATCATTTTCTCCATAATAATGCCCGGTACCAAACATATAGCCCCCGTAAACAGAAAATTTATTGTCCTTGTAATAATGGTTGGTACTAACTACCCCTTTAGGATACATGGTTTGCACATAGGCACCGGACACCGATGCCTTATAGCCCTGAGTACCATTCTTTTTCATTTTAATATTCAGTACAGCACTGCCCTGCGCTTCATATTTTGCAGGCGGCGTGGTTATTACCTCGATAGATTTAATATCGTCGCCATTGGTGTTTTCCAGTAAATTCTTCAGTTCGGTTCCGGTTAAGTATACCTTCCTGTCGTTTATGGTAACCAGTATACCGCTGCTCCCGCGTATGGAGAGCCCCCCGCCAGCCATAGTTACACCCGGTGTTTTACGCAATATTTCCCAGGCGTTGTCAGATGAGAGTATTGAGTTTTCTACGTCAAATTCCAGGCGGTCTACTTTGCGCTTTACCACCGGCCTTTTAGAGTTGATGACCACATCGTTAAGCTGTTTAGCGTTTTCCTTTAAAATAATATCGGGTATCAGCATATCCTCTTCAATCGATACCCTTGAAAGATGGTTTGCAAAACCCAGAGTGCTTATTTTCAAAATATAATTGCCTGGGGCAACATCAGTAATGGTAAAACGCCCGGCCTCGTCGGTAAAAGCTGCTTTGTAAACGGTGCTGTCCTGTACCTGTAATAGCACGGCATCGGCAAAAGACACAGCATTGTTACCGCTATCTTTTACGTTGCCCGTTACCGCCGCATTTTGCGCCAGCCCCGGCAGGCTGAAAAATAGCAACAGTACAATAATTTTGATTGATGGTGAACCCATGATGATTGATTTGATTTGATGATTGGTGCAAATCTCGGCAAGTGCATTCAATTACACGGTTAATGCTGGGTTAACGGACGGTTAATGACTATAATTTTTTGTAAACCTACAGGCTAATATGTTAGTTTTGTATAGCATTATTTATCATGAAGCGCAAAATAACCCTCTTAATTACCGGATGCATACTATCTGTAGCGGCGCTTGCCTGCATTCAGGGCTATTTTATACACAACACCTACAGCCTTTATGTAAAGGAGGCCGACCATGCCATAAGGCAGCAATTGCTGGAACTGGAAACCACCGGAAAGCTTAGCGAACTTAACGAGGTATGGATGAAAAACACTGCTGATTTTTTAGGCGAGTACTACAGGGGAAAATCTACTAAGGCCGAATATAAAAAACGTGTACTGGAAACATCTAAGGAACTTTCTAAAGAAATGTCGAAATTTATAATCAGAGAACATTTTTTTGAAGATTACGATGTGAGCTACAACAACTATATAAGCACCATTGTGGCTACTGACAACTATGTAAACGACACCGTTTTTGCAGAAAAAATATTACTGTACGGCAATAACACTGATAATGCCAAAGAGATACCGGCATCGCAATCTAACTGGCACGGCGCTACGCCAATAATAAGCCCTGATGATACCAGCCATAAATTTGAAGTTATTACCAGGCGCACGTACAGCATAGCCAACTGGCAAAAACAGATAGCCCTTAAAATGACAGGCATGCTGATTTTTACCTTTGCCTTATTAGCTTTTGTTGTTTTGTTGTTTTACCTGAGCATCAAAAACCTTATCAGTCAAAAGAAAATAGCAGATATTAAAACCGATTTCATTAACAACATTACCCACGAGTTCCAAACGCCTATCGCAGCTATGGATATTGCAGTGAAAACATTACAACACAAAGAGCATGAACTTACGCCGGAGCAATTTGGCAACAGCCTTTCTATTATTGGCAGGCAAAATATCCGTATGCAAAAACTTTTTAAACAGGTTACCGATGCATCACTTATGGACGGTGAAATTAGAACAGCTTACGCCGAACCCTTAGGCTGCGCCGACATCAATGAGATCGTTTATGATTTTAAATTATCGCACCAAGGTGTGGTTATTGAATGCCCGGCAGAATCAGGGTCCACAATTTTTATGGACAGGCATCACCTGACCACAGTGTTGCTTAACTTGCTGGATAATGCTGCAAAATATGGTGGAAAAAACATTAAAATCAAACTAAAGAGTGAGGAAAAAACCACATTGCTTTCGGTTAGTGATGATGGTATTGGCATCCCTCAAAAAGAAAAAACAGTTATTTTTGATAAATTTTATCGTATAGAAAAAGGCAACATTCACACCACTAAAGGGCTTGGGCTTGGGCTGTACTATGTAAGCCAGATCGCGAAAGCTTATAACGGTACGGTTTCCGTTGCATCTACCGAAGGCCGGGGCAGTATGTTTACCCTATCATTTCCACAGCCATGAAACACATTTTATTAGCCGAAGACGATTTTGATTATGCCAGTATCTTAAAACAATACCTGGAAATTAGCGGCTTTAAAGTAACCTGGGCTAAAGATGGTGCCGAAGCTTTGGAGATGTTCTCTTATGCTAAGCCTGACATTTGCGTATTTGATGTAATGATGCCTAAAATGGATGGCTTTACCCTTGCCGAAACCATCATTGCAGAACATCCTGAAACACCCATTGTTTTTTTAACCGCTAAGAGTTTAAAAGAAGATAAGATAAAAGGGCTTAAGCTTGGCGCCGACGATTACGTGGTTAAGCCTTTTGAAGCTGATGAACTGATACTGCGCATTAATAACATATTAAAGCGTACGCAGCGATCTGCTGCTGTTGCTTCTCCTCAAGTAGAAACCACTATTGGCAAATACACATTTAACAACGCTAATTATACCCTTAGCCATAACACCACCCTGCACCGCCTTACCGAAAGGGAAGCCCACTTAATAAGCTACCTTAACACTAACCGCAACCGCCTGCTTAAACGCGAAGACATACTGGGACAAATTTGGGGCAGCGACGATTTTTTCTCGGGCCGCAGTATGGATGTTTTTATAAGCCGTTTGCGAAAGTATTTTAACGAAGACCCCGGTATTACCATTACTGGATACCGGGGCCTTGGATTAGAATTTAATGTAACGCAGCAATCTACTTATTAATAGGCACCGGCTCTTTATTTTCATTAATGGCTACAAAGGTAAAGTTACCAGTAATGGCCTTTTCCCTTTTTAGGGAATACATATCTTCTACAAAGATCTCTACATGCACCTGCATACTTGTATTGCCTATATGGCCCACCTTACCAATAAACTCAGCAAAGGTACCGGCGGGTATCGGCTTTTTAAAGTCGATACGGTCGCTGCTCACGGTAACTACGCGCTGGCGGCTAAAACGGGTGGCTGTTATAAAGGCCACCTCATCCATAAGGTGCATGGCTGCACCCCCAAAAAGTGTATCGTAATGATTTGTAGTATTAGGAAAAACCGCCTTAAAAATGTGAGTTTCGGCGGCTTGTATTTTTTCTTCTATTGTCATTTTATAGTTTTAGTTGTTCCTTACATCGCCCCACACAAGGTAGGTAGCACCCCATGTAAAACCGGCGCCAAAGGCTGTAAGTAAAAGTTTATCGCCTGGTTTAAAGTCGGCTTTAAAATCCCATAAGCAAAGCGGTAACGTACCGGCTGTGGTATTACCGTAGCGCTGTATGTTAACCTTTACTTTTTCTTTAGGTATGTTAAGTTTTTCGCCTACAGCATCTATAATGCGCAGGTTAGCCTGGTGGGGTATTACCCAATCTATATCCTCAGCCGTAAGGTTATTTTTCTCTAACAGCTTAAGGCAGGCACTGCTCATACCCCTAATAGCATTTTTAAATACGGTTTTGCCATCCTGTTGTACAAAATGCTTTTTAGCGGCCACGGTTTCTGCCGAAGCAGGAAACTCCGACCCGCCCGCCGGTACAGATAGCACCGATCCGCCAATGCCATCGGTCATGAACAGGTTATCCTGTATGCCCGCGGCTGTTTGTGTAGGCTCTAAAAGTACTACACCGGCGCCATCACCAAAAAGTACACAGGTATTGCGGTCTTCGTAGTTTACAATGCTGCTCATTTTATCGGCACCAATAACAAGAACCTTTTTATAACGGCCTGTTTCTATAAACATACCCCCTGTAGACAGCGCATATAAAAAGCCGCTGCACGCAGCATTAAGGTCTAAACCAAAAGCATTACTAAGGCCTGCCTTATGGCAAACCAGGGCCGCTGTTGGGGCAAGCAGATAATCAGGGGTAGATGTGGCAAGGAGTACACAATCTATCTCTTCGGGTTTAACATTAGCGTTGGCCAGCAAATCTTTAATAGCAAGAACAGCCATATCGCTGGTTGCCATAAGCGGGTCGCTTGCTATGCGCCTCTCCTTAATTCCTGTACGTGTGGTAATCCATTCATCATTGGTATCTACCATCTTTTCAAGCGTAGCATTATCTAAAACAGTATCGGGAACATAGCCCCCTATCGCAGTAATTACTGCATTAATTGTATTCATTATGTTAGTTCTTGTATCTGGGTCCTAAATATAATAATTCTGCCTGCACATTGAAACTCTCATGCAGACAGAATTAACATTTATCAGGAAAGCGCCAATTCTTTCAGTCGCAATTCCTTAGCCGCAGCCACCATCTCGGCAAGAGCCTGCTTCGTTTCGGGCCAATGGCGTGTTTTCAGTCCGCAGTCCGGGTTTACCCAAAGTTGCTCTTTTGGTATAACCAGTGCTGCCTTATTCATTAATATAACCATTTCTTCTTTGTTAGGTACCCGTGGCGAATGTATATCATACACCCCCGGACCTATCTGGTTAGGATACTTAAAATCAGCAAAAGCATCCAACAGTTCCATTTGCGAGCGCGAGCACTCTATGGTTATTACATCGGCATCCATATTGGCAATGTCCTCTATAATATCATTAAATTCAGAATAGCACATATGTGTATGAACCTGCGTTGCATCATCTACACCCGATGCTGATATCCTGAAAGCAGTAACTGCCCAGTTTAAATACTCCCGCCACTGCTCTTTTCGCAAGGGCAATCCTTCGCGAATGGCGGGCTCATCTATTTGTATGATCTTAATACCCGCAGCCTCAAGATCTGCCACCTCATCACGAATAGCCAATGCTATCTGGGTACAGGTATCTTTTCGCGGCTGGTCATTACGTACAAAAGACCATTGCAATATCGTCACCGGCCCTGTTAGCATACCCTTAACCAGCTTATTGGTTAGCGACTGCGCGTAGGCCGACCATTTAACCGTCATGGCCTGTGTACGGTAAACATCGCCATAAATAATGGGAGGCTTAACGCAGCGGCTGCCATAACTTTGCACCCATCCGTTTTTTGTAAAAGCAAAGCCTTCAAGCTGTTCGCCAAAGTACTCTACCATATCGTTGCGTTCAAACTCCCCATGCACAAGCACATCAAGGCCTATCGATTCCTGAAAGCGTATGGTTGCTTCGGTCTCTTTTTTAACCAGAGCCTCGTATTGGCTAAGGGTTATTGCTTCTTTCTTAAGCTGAGCCCTCCAGCCCCTAACGCCCGCAGTTTGCGGAAACGAACCTATAGTGGTTGTGGGGTACAAAGGTAAGTTTAAAATTTTAGCCTGTATATTTTTCCTTATACTAAAAGGATTATTTCTTTTAGAATCACCTTCGGTAATGGAGGCTACACGTTCTTTTACCGTTGTATTGTGTATAAGCCCCGATGTTTTTTTAGAGGCAATAGCGGCTATATTACTCTTTAGACTGTTGGCGGCATTGGTTATATTTTCGCTATTGGCAAGTTGTTTTAAAACCACCACCTCGTTTATCTTTTGCTTTGCAAAGGCAAGCCAGTCCCTGATTTGCGGCGTTAGCGTCGCATCGTTGGTTTCTAAATCCGAATCGCAGGGAGCATGCAACAGTGAACATGATGGCGCTATGATAATACGGTTTTTACCAAGTTTTTTAACGGCGGTATCTATTATTTTTAGCGATGCCGTAAAATCGTTCTTCCAGATGTTGCGCCCATCTACTATACCCAATGATAGTGACAAGCCATCGGGCACTATGTCAAGCAGCTGCTGCAACTGCTCAGGGTTACGAACCAGATCAATATGCAGCGCACAAACCGGTAACGATACGGCCAGTTGTGAATTTTCGCCAAGGCCTTCAAAATAAGTAGCAATCAGCACTTTCAGGTCGGGGAAAGCCATTTTTATCTCGGTGTAAACGTAAATTAGTGCTGTTTTATCTTTTTCCGAAAGATGTAGCGCAAGGAACGGCTCATCAAACTGTATCCATTCGACACCTTTATCTACAAGTTCAGTAATAATATCAATATAAACCGGCAACAGGTTCTTTATAAGGTCGATACGATCAAAACCGGCTTCTTTTTCTTTACCCAAAAGCAGGTAGCTTACCGGGCCTATAATAACGGGCTTGGTAAGTATGCCGTTTGCCTTGGCTTCTATAAATTCATCTACTATCTTTTTTGAAAAGAAACTAAACTCCTGGTTTTTATAAAATTCCGGCACTATATAGTGGTAGTTGGTATCAAACCACTTGGTCATTTCCATAGCGGTAATATCAAGCCCGTCTTTTTGGTAACCACGTGCCATGGCAAAATACAGGTCGGTTTGGCTTTTATCGCCCAATACCTCATACCGTGCAGGGATGACACCAAGAGTTAAGGAGAGGTCCAGCACCTGATCGTACAACGAAAAATCGTTAGACGGGATAAGGTTGATTCCTGCCTCTTTTTGCAGGTAAAGGTTGTGAAGCCTGAGCTGCTGTGCGGCGTGGAGTAACTCCTGTTGAGAGATGTTGCCTGCCCAGTAGTTTTCGCAGGCTTTTTTAAGCTCCCTGTTGCTACCAATGCGCGGGTAGCCAAGATTGTTTGTGAACATTTTTTTTGCTTTTAAAAAATTAATAAATTAGTTAAAAGCCCTTTTGCCCATTTCACAATGCCTTAAAGGAGTATATAGCGGTACCGCCACGATACAGTTATCCTATAACGTGAGAAGTATAACCAATAGCTCCAGATCGCGAAAGCATTGTCAAGTTAGTAATGGCAGGTCTCCTGACTTGTAACATTTTTACCGTCCTTCCCACCCGTACAGGCAGTGGACAACATGGGTAAAAACTTGTGCGTTACTTACAGTTGCGCGACAGCTCGTGATTTGCACACGATTCCCTTTTAATAACGGCTTTCGCCGATAACCATTTCCGTTTGAAAGAAATTAAGTAAAGAACTTAGGCGGCAAATATAGCACGAAACTTTTAAAAAAAGCAGCAAAGTTTTAAAGTGCCATTATCAGGTATATAACTATACAGCTTCAGGATTAAAATATTGGGTTCATTGTTGTCAATCAAATCACAAATCATTATTTAACTTTAAAGAAACTCGAAACCCTAAATCCAAAATATTTCTCACTATATCGTTTGAAATTTTATATCTTAGCATAAATGTAAAACAAACACTTATTAATTATGCTAAGAAAATTATTCGTATGTTGCCTTATACTTGCCAAAATGCTATCCTACGCACAAGAGGTGCCGCCACCTACCCTGCCTGTTTTACCGTTTAACCCTAAAAACCCGGGAATACACGATCCGGTTATGGCAAAGGAGGGCGACACGTATTATGTTTATGGTACGGGCAAGGGTATTGTTACCATGTACTCTAAAGACCTTAAAACCTGGACCGAAGGCAAGCCTATTTTTGATGCCCTGCCCGATTGGGTGCTAAAGGCGCTGCCTAATTTTAAGGGCGACATTTGGGCGCCGGATATCATATTTTACAAAGGGCAGTACCATATTTTTTATGCCTGCAACGCCACTCCCGGCAAGCCTGATGCCGCCATAGGCCATGCCACCTCTCCTACCCTTAACCAAAAAAGCCCTGCCTATAAATGGACCGACCATGGCAAGATTGTACAGTCGGTACTGGGGCGCGATCTGTGGCAGGCCATTGACCCTAATATTATTGTTGATGATGCCGGAACGCCGTGGTTTATCTTTGGGTCGTTTTGGGATGGCCTAAAGGCTGTAAAGATGACCGATGACATGATGCAGCTTAAACACCCCGAAGAATGGCATACCATTGCCCGCAGGCCAACATCGCAAAAGCCTTATAATTATGGCCTTGAAGACAGCCAGATTGAAGGCGCATTTGTGTACAGGCACGGCGATTATTACTACCTTTTTGCCTCTTTTGATATGTGCTGCCGTGGCGTAAACAGCAATTATCACGTGGTGGTAGGCAGGAGTAAATCAGTTACGGGCCCTTATGTAGATAAGGCAGGTTATGATATGATAGACGGCAACGGCACCGACTTTGCCATAGGTGATGGTGTAAAATATGCTGCCCTGGGCCACAACTCAGTTTACCTTATAGATGGCAAGGAGTATTTTGTTGCCCACGGCTACTCTATTCCTGATGGTGGTGCCTCTAAGCTTATTGTTACCGAATTAAAGTGGGATAAGAATGGGTGGCCCTACATTAAATTACAACAATAATTTCAGATTTAAGAAGGTAGATTTCAGATTGAACTTCACTCCTGTGAATAAACATAAAAGCGATTGTTTAAAGATATGAGTGAAGTTCAATCTGAAATCTAAAATCTGAACTCCGCAGTTACTCTGCCATAAAGCGATCAAAAGACCTCCAGTATTTATCTTTATAAATATCGCTGGTTAAGGAGATTTGATTGGAATATAGTTTTTTAGTTGAATAAAAAACCTTTGATGGTTTCCTGAAATCTTTACAGGCAAAATATATTTCTCTTACACCATTGGCAGTTTCATGTCCTATATTTAAATAACCGTCAGCATCTTTAAGCTCCGCCATAAGGTGTTCTTCTATCGTGTAGAGAAGTGCGCTGGTAGCTTCATCAGGCATACCTCCATCTGCATATTTAAGAGTAACAATACCAATCCACGGATGCGATGCCTTGGCATCCCATTTAAGTAAATCGGTATTTACAGTAGCAATAATATAATCATCCTGATTAGCATTTGCTTCAAACAATGAATAAGAATCATTTTCGGTATCGTGCTTAACACCATCGTACTTTTCAACAAATTCCTTTTCGCGCCAAATCAGGTAACTTTTAAGCTTCTCTATAGCAATAAGTTCTTTTGTGGCCATTTTCTGGCTCACAAAAGAGATATTATCTATTACCGTGGCAGAGGCAATCTCTCCAAGATAATTATCTAAAAATATGTATGATCCGCTTATAATCTGTTCGCTATTTTCTTCAGAATAATCTTTATGAACGATGGATATATCGATTTCATCCGGATAATTAGGCAATTCATTCGGATAGAAAAAAAGTGTTTCTCCGCTAAAGGCTGTATCTCCCATCTGGATGGTGTATCTGTCGATATCCATTTCAGGTTTAAGAGCGGTAAACCTCCACCCCTTAATTTGCGGGGCAGCGGCAATAAGCTCTTCTACAAAAACAATAGTTTTTACATCGCCGTCAGCCGTGAGTATTAGTTCGGCTATATCATTATTATACATACCACACAAATACCAGATACCTTCTTTTATATAGCCAAGTTTTGGAGCTAAATGGTTAAAGAAATCTTTTTCAAAATCCCCTCTTTCATTTACAACCTTATAAAAAGCTTTTTCGTTTGATTCAAACCAGTCCCAAAAATCCTTATAAGAGGTAATGGCAATTTCTTTCTCAACAACCTGCTTCTTAGCAAACAATTTATCAAATAATCCCATCACAAATTATATCAAAGTTTTAACCTCATCAAAATTTAACCCGCCATAATTACCACTGCTCATAAGCAGCAACGCAACACCTTCGGTATCATATTTTAAGTGGTATAAATATTCTTTAAACGCAGCAGGGTTAGTATAAATAATAAGGTCTTCCCGGTTAAAGGCCTGGGCAATTTGCTCGTAGGTAACCTCTTCAAGTTGTTTTATCTTAACGGCATCGGGGCTGTAAAAAACCACGGCAACATCGGCAGCATCAAGTGCGCCCTCATACTCCTTTAAAAACTCGGCGTTAAGGCTGCTATAGGTGTGCAGCTCCAGGCAGGCAATAAGGGTTTTGTTAGGGTACTGCTCTTTAACCGCTTTGGTAGTGGCTGAAACCTTACTTGGCGAATGTGCAAAATCTTTATAGGCAACATTTTTACCGTTCTCGGCAATTTTTTCCAGGCGTTTACTGGCTCCTTTAAAGGTGGCAATGGCTTCGTAAAAATCGGCTTCATCAATACCCATGTTCTGGCAAATCCATTTAGCGCCGGCAAGGTTGTTAAGATTGTGCGCACCAAAAACTTCAATAGGCATAGGGCCTTCGGGCGTTTCTAAAAGGGTTATACCATCTTTAACGGTATATTGGGGTGTGCTGTAGGGCAGTTTACGAATAGGATTCGTCGCAGCCTCAGCCACGCGCTTCACCTCAGGGTCGTTTTCGTTATACACTAAAATTCCGCCATTGGTAATCTTTGCTATAAATATCTCAAACTGCTCTACATAACTCTCGTAGGTAGGAAATACGTTTATATGATCCCACGCTATGCCGCTAATAAGGGCAATATTAGGCTGGTACAGGTGAAATTTAGGCCTTAAATCCATAGGAGACGACAGGTATTCATCGCCTTCCAGCACAATAAAATCGTTCTCCTCGGTAAGGTGTACCATCGTATCAAAGCCCTCCAATTGGGCGCCAACCATATAATCTACCTCGCGGTTATGGTAATTCATAACATGCAAAATCATACTGGTAATAGTGGTTTTGCCGTGGCTGCCACCAATAACTACGCGGGTTTTGTTTTTACTTTGCTCGTACAAAAATTCGGGGTAACTGTAAATCGTCAGCCCTAATTCCTGCGCTTTAAGCAATTCAGGATTATCGGCCTTAGCGTGCATACCCAGGATAACAGCCTCAATATCGGACGTAATCTTTTCCGGAAACCAGCCCAACGTTTCGGGCAACAGCCCACGTTTTTCAAGGCGGGTGCGGCTCGGCTCAAAAATAGCATCGTCGCTGCCGGTTACTTTATATCCTTTGTTATGTAGGGCTAGTGCCAGATTGTGCATGGCGGCGCCGCCTATAGCAATAAAATGTGTACGCATTTTTATGTGTAAGTGTTAAATGTATTGTTGTAGCAACCAGCACTGCAACCTTTAGCCTGCAGAGTTATACTTTTGCAAGGCGAGCATCAAAAGTAATAAAATGATTGTAGATGTGCCATGCCTGCCAAAACAAAAAAGTAGTACGCTATTTTTATAGAAGGTGTATTTTTTAAAACTCCACGCTATTCTTGCTAAAATCATGGTAAAATAAAACTGTCCAATGTTCATCTTTAGCCTGCTGTTCCCATTTTTGGCGTTGCTCTTTTGCGGTAACCCCATCAAAATCTGACTTGTAAGCAATGTGGAATTTTAAGTAGCTTTTTTGCGGGAGGTTATCGGCACCGTAAAAAGTAGTGACACCACCTTCTTTTATCCAAAACACCTGATGGAACGGCGTATGCCCACCGGTAACTTCATAATGTATAAAATTACCTATTGCACCCTGATTATCAGTCATGAATACAAGGTTAGGCAGTTCCGCTACCTTTTCTAAAACATCCTGGTTAAAGGAATGGCTTCCTATTTCCCCCAATGCATAAGTGAGTTCATTTTGCTGTAAATAAATATTGGCATTAGGGAAATTGCATACAAATTCATCGCCATCAATATAGCCAAGCCCATCAATATGGTCTTTATGAAGGTGCGACAACAGTACCTTTGTAACATCCTGTGCTCTATAGCCGGCTTCCTCAATAAGTTGTATTATTACATGCTTCCCAGCATTAACACATCCCAGTCCTGCATCCAGCAAAATAACATCATCCGGCAGAACAATTAAAAACGGACAAACCGACATTTTAAGCAACTCAGGGTTAGCCACTTCCACCTCTTCGCGGGTTATTTTAGTAAATATTTTGTCTTTGGTTACGGTAAAAATGCCTTCGTTAAGGGGTATAATTTTCATTCAATACTTCTTTATAGCAAAGTAACTAATAATGGAGCGAAACACCTGTATTACTGGCTGAAAAATACCTCAATAGGCAATTTCAATAAAATAGCGTACTTTTGCAGCTTGTAAAGTTTCAACGTGCATTCTGCCAGAAGCTTTAATTTAAATTAAGAAGAAATGACAGAAGGGAATTTTGTAGATTACGTAAAGATATATGTGTCGTCTGGTAAGGGCGGCAAGGGATCTACACACCTGCACAGGGAAAAATTTATAGAAAAAGGTGGGCCAGATGGTGGCGATGGCGGCCGTGGCGGCCACGTATACCTTGTGGGTAACAAAGGGTTATGGACACTTTTTCACTTAAAATTTGCAAGGCATATTAAAGCCGGGCATGGTGGCGATGGCGGTAGCGCGCGCAGTACCGGTGCCGATGGCGACGATAAATACATTGAAGTACCCTTAGGTACCGTGGTTAAAGACCAGGAAACCGGAGAGGTAATGTTTGAAATAACCGAACATGGCGAAAAACGAATTGTTGCCAAAGGCGGCAAGGGGGGCCTTGGTAACTGGCACTTTAGAAGCTCTACCAACCAAACGCCGCGTTATTCGCAGCCGGGTATGCCACCCGAAGAGAATGATATAATACTGGAACTTAAGGTATTGGCCGATGTAGGCCTTGTAGGCTTCCCTAACGCAGGTAAGTCTACGTTACTATCGGTGCTTACTTCGGCGAAGCCGAAAATTGCTGATTACCCGTTTACCACGCTTAAACCTAACTTAGGTATAGTGTCGTATAGGGATTACCAATCGTTTGTAATTGCCGATATTCCCGGAATTATAGAGGGCGCTGCCGAAGGTAAAGGCCTGGGACACTACTTTTTAAGGCATATAGAGCGTAACTCGGTGCTTATTTTCCTTATCCCTGCCGATGCGGGTGATATAGAGAAAGAGTACGAAATATTGCTTGATGAACTACGCCGTTATAACCCTGAAATATTAGACAAAGAACGCGTAATTGTAATCTCTAAATGTGATATGCTGGATGACGAACTTAAAGCCGAAATGAAAGATACTCTGGATGTTAGCTTTAAAAACATCCCCTACCTTATGATATCTTCGGTAGCGCAGCAAGGCCTGGTGGAGTTGAAAGACAAACTGTGGCAGATGCTGAATGTAGAAGCTGAATAGATATTAGATAATAGAAAATAGATAATAGAAAACCGCCCCAAGAAGGCGGTTTTTTCGTATGATACTAATTATAAATGAGTTGCAATTATTACATCATCCCCTCATCGGCAAAGCTCAGGTAGCCTTTCTCAGTTACGATTACGTGGTCTAAAACCTTAATATCCAGAGAGTGCCCTGCCGTTTTAAGCTGTCGCGTAACCTGTTTGTCGGGTTCACTGGCCTGTAAAATTCCGCTTGGGTGGTTGTGTACCAGTATGATACCTACAGCATTGTGCTCTAACGCCGTTTTAAAAACCAACCGTACATCTACCACGGTACCGGTAAGCCCTCCCTTACTCAATTGGTTCTTATAAATCACTTTGTTTGAGTTATTTAGGTAGATGATCCAAAACTCCTCATGCGGAAGCTCGCCTATAATGGGCTGCATGATCTCAAACACGGCACGGCTGCTGGTAATCTTCTTAAGGTCAACACCTTCCTCATCGCGGCGGCGGCGTCCCAGCTCCATTGCCGCAGCAATGCTAATGGCCTTAGCCTCGCCTATGCCCTTAAAGCTCATAAGTTGCTGTAACGACTGCTTACCCAGCGCATTAAGGTTATTATCTACACTGGCTAAAATGCGTTTGCTCAGTTCTACAGCACTTTCATTACGGCTGCCCGAGCCTATAAGTATAGCAATAAGTTCGGCATCGCTAAGGGCAGCTTTGCCCTTAATCATCAGTTTTTCACGGGGTTGGTCGTCTTCGGCCCAGTATTTTATCGAGAAGGTAGTGTTATCTTCCATTTAATGCGTTGTATGGCACTAATTTAAACAAAATTGAGTCTCATTACCATACTAACTATTACTATTCTTACGTTTTCATAGCAAACCGCCTGATTATGAAACACATCCTACTCCTGCTGCTCATTAGCTGCCTTAACAGCAGCACCGCTACTAAAGACTATTATGAGCAACTGAGCGATGCCGCCCTTGCTATAACCAAAGACAAGGTAGAATATGACGGTACATATTACCGCATAAAGTACCCAAATGGCGATGTACCGGCTAACATTGGGGTGTGTACCGATGTGGTTATCAGGAGTTACCGTAAATTGGGCGCCGATTTACAGCAACTGGTACACGAAGATATGAAAGCCAACTTTTCTAAATACCCAAAAGCCTGGGGCTTAAGCAGTCCCGACACAAATATAGACCACCGCCGTGTACCTAACCTGCAGGTTTTCTTTACCCGAAAAGGGCAAAAACTAACCGTAACTAACAATGCGTCAGACTATAAGCCCGGTGATATTGTTACCTGGATGCTGCCTGCGGGCCATCCTCACATTGGCATAGTAGTAAACAAAAAAGGAGCGGCAGGCCGCTACAAAATGGTACACAATATTGGCTACGGTCAAAATTTAGACGACTGCCTTTTTGAGTATAAAATCACAGGGCATTATCGCTACAAAAAATAAAAATTATCTTACAGAAATATTTCTGAAAGTGCTTGATATTTCACTTTTGGATTTCGAGATGGTTAATTAACCGCCTTTTTAAGCTCAAAATTTATAAGAAATTACCCCTAAATGCTTAATATTTCACTTTTGGATTTTGAGATCTCTACATCATGTGCAAAGGGGTTAAAATTTGCTCTACAATTTTCATTTTTTTAGCAGATGCCTAATTCTGAAAATTCGCAATTCGCAATTTTTAAATCTAAAATCTAAAATCTCCTACACCACCTGCCCGCTAAATTTTTCGCGGTACATTTTGGGGGTCATGCCCACCGTTTTTTTAAAGAGCGAGCGAAAAGTTTTCAGGTCGTTGTAGCCACTTTCTAACATTACCTCTAAAATACTGTGGCGCGATTGCTCCAGCATTTGCTTGGCAGCCTCAATGCGTGTTTTTTGCAGGTATTCTATGGGGGTAATGCCCGTTACCTGCTTAAAGCGGCGCACCAGGTTACGGCGGCTGGCAGGTACATCTATAATAATCTCTTCTATGGTGTTAGCCTTGCTAAAATGCTTCTTAATCTCGTCCTGCGTTTGTTTAACCAATGCATCGCCATGATCGTTGGCGGGTGCAAAAGTGCCAAAATAGGTCTGCCGGTTACGGTCTAAATCAATAGAAAAAACTTTAGCGGCACGCACAGCCACTTCCTTACTACAATACACCTCCAGCAGCAACATAAGCAGGTGAAACGTATTTGTAGCCCCGCCGCTGGTGTATATGCGGTCTTTCTCCGTCACTACAGCTTCGGCCTGTAGTTGTACCAGTGGGAAGAGTTTAGCAAAGGCAGCTTCGGCATTAATGTGTGTGGTGGCCGGCCTGTTATCTAACAACCCCGACGCTCCTAATACAAAAGCACCGGTACAAAAGCTGGCAATAGCTGCACCCGCTGCATACTGGTTTTGCAGCCACGGTATCCAGGCACGATTATCCTGCATGGCCTCGCCAACACCGTTATGTTTAAAGGAGGGCACTAATATCAAATCATACTTAGTGTCCGCAGTAACAGGCTTGGGTACATAATTGTCATACGCAGTAGCGTCGTGCCCAGGCTGGTGCAGCAGGTTAATTTCAAAAGGTGCAGGCTCGTTGCTTTCCAAGTAAAAGCGGTTAGCGGTTTCAAACACATCCAGCACGGCGGCTGCGCTTAAAAGGCGGTGCCCTTTTGTAAGTACAATGGCTATTTGCATAATGGTTGCAGTTTGATTTAAAAGTGCTTTTGTCTCAAATACCCCCTACTATTGACTTTTAAGCACAGTAACAAAACTACGCATTTGATTTAAATTTGCAATAACAACCAATAATTTATTAAATTCATATAAAATTTAATAAAAAAACCAAGACATGAAAAAATTAATCAGCACAGTATCCTTAAACCAGGATTTAGCAACACTCTTACTTCGCCTGCTTTTTGGCCTTATGTTTACCTATTACGGGTATAACAAAATTGTAAATTACGATACAATAGCGCCCATGTTTGGCGATATTATTGGCATCGGCGCCAGGCTATCGTTTAACCTTGTAATTTTTGCCGAATTCTTTTGCGGCATACTTGTAGCCATTGGCTTTGTTACCCGCTTTGCCATTATACCACCGTTTATAACTATGATCGTAGCCTACTTTATTGCCCATGCTGCCGATCCGTTTGATGCCAAGGCCATTGCATTTATATTCCTTATACTTTGCCTGCCCATTTTTGTTGCCGGCAGCGGCAAGTACAGTGTTGATTATTTAATTTTTAATAAAAAACAAGCTGTACAATAATGAGAAAGCTGAAACTACAGGTATCAATATCTATAGATGGTTTTATTGCAGGCCCCAACAGCGAAATGGACTGGATGCAATGGAACTGGGGCAACGACATTAACAGCTATGTTACCAATTTCACTAAAGATGTAGATACTATTGTGATAGGGAGAAAATTAGCCGAAGGTTTTATACCCTACTGGGAACAAATGCAGGGCAATCCGGAAACAGCCGATCCAGGCTCTGAGTTTATGACCCGCATACCCAAAATAGTATTTACCCATACGCTTAAAGAGCATAACTGGCCCAATACCAGCCTTGCCACGGGTAACTTTATAGAAGAGGTAAACAACCTGAAGAACAGCAAAGGTGGCGATATTATTGCTTACGGCGGGGCGCAGTTTGTGTCATCGCTTATTAAAGAAGGCTTGATAGACGAATTTTACCTGCTGGTTAACCCTGCCGCCCTTGGCACTGGCATGCCGATTTTTAAAGAGCTTACCGGCATACAACAGCTTAAACTTTTAGAAGCCAGAGCTTTTGATTGCGGCATTACCGCTTTGCATTATACAAAACCATAACCCATATACTCTGCCATGACAATTGCAATCATTATTATAGCCATTATAGCACTGCCTTTTATTATTGCGCTTTTTGTACCAAAACAATATACTGTAGAGCGCAGTGTTGTAATCAACAAGCCGGTACACACCGTGTTTGAATATATGAAACTGGTTAACAACCAGCAATATTACAACAAATGGGTTATGAAAGACCCCAACAAAAAGATAGTGAACACCGGTATAGACGGCACATTAGGCTTTATACAGTCGTGGAACGGCAACAGCCAGGCCGGCGAAGGCGAACAGGAAATTACCGGAGTCACTCAAAATGAGCGCATTACTATTGAGATACGTTTTGTGCGCCCGTTTAAAAGTACCGCCCATATCTATATCATTACACAGCCGGTAACCGAGCACAGCACCAAAACTACCTGGGGTATGAGCGGCAAAAGCAAGTATCCATTAAACCTTATGAGCGCGATCATGACAGGGCCATTGGGTAAAGACATGGAAACCAGCCTTGCTATGCTGAAAAAGAATTTGGAAGGGTAGATAGAGGATATGAGATATCAGATATCAGATATCAGATGTGAGATAATAGATTTTAGACTTACGACTTGCTGACTTGACGACTTTGCGACTTTGCGACTTTGCGACTTTGCGACTTTGCAACTTTGAAACTTTCAACATTAAAACCAATAGATTATGAAAGCAGTAAACCCGTATTTAAATTTTCCCGGCAATGCCGAGGAAGCATTTAACCACTACAAAAGTATTTTTGGCGGTGAGTTCCAGATGCTCATGCGTTACAAAGACATTCCGCAAGGTGTTGAAATGGACGGCTGTGTAGACATGCAGGGCAAAGCAACACCAAAGGATGAAGAAAACTACATTATGCACATTGCCCTTATGGTAGGCAACAGTGTGCTTATGGCAAGCGATGTACCGGCCGCAATGGGCGGGGTAAACTTTGGCAACAGCGTAACACTTTCGGTTAGTGTGGAGAGCCGCGAGGAAGCCGACCGTGTATTTGCAGGGCTATCTGAAGGTGGCAACCCGCAAATGCCAATGGACGATATGTTTTGGGGTGCCTACTACGGTATGCTTACCGATAAATTTGGCATTAACTGGATGGTTAGCTACGATGCCAATTACCAATAAGAACGCTTATGTTCCTCTATCCTATTATTCAGTCTAAAACTATAAATTTTACAGCTATGTTTAAAGATGTTAAAGCGTTTAGCGGCTATTCTGCCAATGATTTGGAGGCCGCCAAAAAATTTTACGGCGATACTTTAGGGCTTCAAGTAAAAACAGGTATAGAAGGTATACTGGAGCTGCATATTGCAGGCAGTTCGCCCGTAATTATCTATCCTAAAGAAAACCACGAGCCCGCAACCTTTACCGTGCTCAACTTCCCTGTGCCCGATGTAGAGGAAGCTGTGGCCGACCTTAAAGCTAAAGGTGTGGTTTTTGAAAGCTACGACCTGCCCAATTTTAAAACCGGTGATGATAATATCTTCCGTGGCGGTGGCCCGCTTATAGCCTGGTTTAAAGACCCGGCGGGGAACATCCTATCTGTTTTAGAAGAATAGCTTACAGTTTCAAGTCGCAGTCGCAGTTTACAGTCGCAGTCACAGTAGGCAGGTGACCCCGCAATTTTTAAATTTTTAAATTTTAAATCAGTTACACTATGGCAACACAAATCATCACCCAGTTAGAAAATGCATTAGGGGAAACAGTAAGCCTGCTTTCTTCTTTTAACGAAAAAGAGCTTAACACCGTACCTTTTAAAGGCAGCTGGACTGCCGCACAGGTAGGCAGGCATTTATTTAAGGCCGAGGATGGGCTTAATGAGTTGTTTTACACCACAACCCAACCCGCAACGAGGCAGCCCGACGAAAAAGCAGAAGAGTTTAAGAAAATACTTTTGGATTTTAACCTGAAAATGGATTCTCCCGATTTCTTACTACCTGAAACTAAAGAGTATGACAAACACAGGCTTATAGATGCTTTATCGGGAATTAAAAGTACTGTGTTAGAAGCAGCCACAAATGCCGACCTAAACTATATGGCACCCCTACCCCAGGGACATCCTTTAGAGGGTAGTACCAAGTTGGAAATCGTACATTTCATGGCATACCACACCATAAGGCACAACCACCAGATTAAAAAGATAAGGGAGGCTATACAGGCCTAATCAAGCACACTGTGCTCTATCCTGTCAACTTTTTGCTCTTGCGGCATTACAAGGCCCTGCTTGGTATGTGCAAGTTCACCCTCCACAAAAATGCTCAGGGTATAAGGTACTTCTTCGGTACCGTTATTCACAAACCTAACCTCCTTAAATGCGTCAAATGGCGCATCAACCTCCACCGATGTATACCATTGTTCCAAATCCGTTAAAGAGTGGCTTACATGTACTAATTCGCCTTCAGGAGTCCTGTACTGTACCGATTCGATAATAGGCTCTTCAACATTAATGCGATATTGCACAAACATATCAGCCGGGCTTTCATCATGGCCTTCGTGGCTGCACGATGTTGCAAGAGTTAAAATTACTATGCAGGAAAGGATAATATAGGTAAAGTTCTTTTTCATAATTAAAGTAAGGTTACTCCAAATATCCTTAAAATGACAATTTAAAAGAACTGTCTTAACATTACTATAACGATTTTTCGATTTATAATTGTAATACTATTTGTTACAAATAAAAAATCCGCACTACGACAAAATTTGCCATAATGCGGATTTATAATCGTTGGCACTATTTTACCTATGCGATAAAATACCGGCTTTTAATATCTGGCCAAAATTGTACATATCTTCAAACGAACAGTACAACGGCACAGGAGCCAGGCGGATAACATTAGGCTCACGCCAGTCGGTTATAACGCCGTTTTTCATAAGGTAGTCAAACAATTGCCTGCCCTCGCCATGCAGGAATACCGATAACTGGCAAGCCCTTTCTTTAGGTTCGGTTGGGGTAATAATTTCAAAATGCCCTTTAACCTCACGGTCTATTTCGTGCAGTATAAATTCAAGGTACGATGTTATCTGGTCACGCTTTTGTATCAGCGCAGGCATCCCAATTTCGTCAAACATTTCTACCGATGCCAGGTAGGGCGCCAGCGAAAGTATCGGCAGGTTGCTTACCTGCCAGCCCTCTGCCCCGCGAACGGGATCGAAGTTAGGCTCCATTAAAAAGCGGCGCTCTTTGTTGTGTCCCCACCAGCCTGAAAAACGGGGCAGGTCAAGGTCGTTATGGTGCATTTCGTGTACAAAAAGCCCCGATGCATTACCCGGGCCTGAGTTCATGTATTTATAACTGCACCAGGCAGCAAAGTCTACATTCCATTCGTGCAACTCTAAGTGAATGTTACCCGCGCCGTGGGCAAGGTCCCATCCTACGTAAGCACCCGCATCCTGGCCTGCTTTGGTAATGGTTTTCATGTCAAAAACCTGACCTGTGTAGTAGTTTACACCACCTATAAGCACAAGGGCAAGCTCATCGCCTACCTGTTTAATAGTATCTAAAATATCTTCTAATCTAATATTGTGCTCACCCGGCCTGCGCTTAATCTCTACAATGGCATCTTCCGGCTCCAGTCCATGAAAACGCACCTGGCTCTTTATCATGTACTGATCGCTTGGAAAAGCCTTTTCCTCGCAAATGATCTTAAAGCGTTTTGCAGTAGGCTGGTAAAAGCTTACCATAAGCAAATGCAGGTTAACGGTAAGGGTATTCATAACCGTAACTTCAGATGGCAATGCACCCACAATTTTACTAAGCGGGGCAGCAAAACGCTCCTGGTAATCCCACCACGGCTTATCGGCATAAAAATGCCCTTCAACCGCCAGTTTGGCCCAGTCGTCCATAACCTCATCTACATACGCTTTGGTACGCTTAGGCTGCAACCCCAGCGAGTTACCCGTAAAATAAATTACCTGTTTGCCGTTTACATGCGGAAACAAAAACTCATCCCTGTATTTAGCCAGCTTGTCTTTAGCATCAAGCTGTTGTGCAAATTCTAAAGTATTTAAAAATTCCATTATAGTTAGTTTGTCAGTGCGTAAAAATAAGGATTTTAAGAGGATTTTATAATGTAGATTTTAAATTTTAGACAGCTAATTTTAAACAATTCATACAAAAATGCTTTCAACATCTAAAAAACTGTAATGAACAGCATAAAAAAAGCGGCCATAAAGCCGCTTTCCTGTAGTATATTTAAATTCTGATTATAAGATTAGCATGGCATCACCGTAGGTGTAAAAACGGTAGCCTTCTTTAATAGCTTCATCATACGCCTTGCGCATTAAATCGTGGCCCATAAAGGCAGAGATCATCATTAGCAGGGTAGATTTTGGTGTGTGGAAGTTAGTGATCATACAGTCGGCCACGCTAAAATCATACGGAGGGAAAATGAACTTGTTTGTCCACCCCACATACGGGTTTAATGTTTTAGCCGATGAAACCGAACTTTCCATAGCCCTCATGGTAGTAGTGCCCACAGCGCATATTTTGTGCTTGTTAACTTTAGCTTTATTGACAATATCACACGCCTCCTGATTGATGATAAGCTCTTCTGAGTCCATTTTGTGCTTAGAAAGGTCTTCTACCTCAACCGGGTTAAAGGTTCCAAGCCCTACGTGAAGTGTAATTTCAGCAAAGTCTATCCCTTTAATCTCCAGCCTTTTTAAAAGGTGTTTAGAAAAGTGAAGCCCGGCAGTAGGCGCTGCAACAGCACCTTCTTCTTTAGCGTAAATGGTTTGGTAACGCTCAGCATCTTCCGGCTCTACCTCGCGGTTTATGTATTTAGGTATTGGGGTTTCGCCAAGCTCGGTAAGCTTATTGCGGAACTCCTCATACGAACCATCATAAAGGAAACGTAGTGTACGCCCACGCGATGTAGTGTTGTCTATAACCTCAGCAACAAGGCTGTCGTCATCGCCAAAGTAAAGCTTGTTTCCAATACGTATTTTACGTGCCGGGTCTACAAGCACATCCCAAAGGCGCTGCTCAGAGTTAAGTTCCCTTAAAAGAAACACCTCTATACGCGCACCTGTTTTTTCTTTATTGCCATAAAGGCGTGCAGGAAATACTTTGGTGTTATTAAGCACCATTACATCGCCTTCTTCAAAATATTCTATAACATCTTTAAATAGCCTGTGCTCTATGGTCTTGGTTTTACGGTTAATAACCATTAGTTTAGACTCGTCCCTGTTTTCAGCAGGATGTTCGGCAAGAAGCTCTTTTGGTAAATTGAAATTGAAGTTTGATAATTTCATTATATGTCTTTAATTGGGTGCAAATATACTATTGTAAAGGAGGCGTTGTCAAGTGTTTTGCAATATATTTATAATATCTTTTGAAACACAGCCATTTACAACTCGTTTACACTAAACCCAAGCGCCTTCATATCATCCCAAAAGGTAGGGTAGGATTTAGATACTACCTGTGCATCATTGATAATAAACGGCGTTTTTATTGCCAGTGGCGCAAATGCCATTGCCATACGGTGGTCGTTATAAGTGGCTACGGCAATAGCTTCGGCCTCCCCCATCCCCTCCATAGGAGAGATGCCAGCTTCACTCAATCCTTCTCCCTCTCCTTTGGAGAGGGCTGGGGTGAGGCTGAAAAAGCTGTGCGGCTCTAATGTAAGGCTGTCATTTGTGACCGATATTTTAGCACCAAATTTACCAAGCTCTGTTTTTAAAGCCTCAAGCCTGTCGGTTTCTTTAATCTTAAGGGTGTGCAGACCTGTTAAATGACAGCCTATCCCTAAGCCAAAGCACGTTACAGCAATGGTCTGTGCAATATCGGGGGTGTTATTTAGTTCCCGGTTGATGGTTGTTGGTTGATGGTTTAGCTTCTTTAGGGTTATGGTGTTGCCTTTAAAAGTAGTCTCAACGCCCATTTCCTTATAAATTTCAGCCAATGCACTATCCCCCTGCAAACTGTTTTGTTTATACGATGATAAAACTATTGCTGTACCAACCTCTGCCAAGGCTACTATCGAATAAAAATAAGAGGCACTGCTCCAGTCGCTTTCTACAGTGATTTCAGATTTCAGATTTAAGAATTCAGATTCCGAAGCATCCTTTTGAAATTTGTGATTTGAAATTTGTGATTTTACTGTTATTACATTTCCCTCAAAAGTCGCTTCAATACCTAATTCGCTAAGCAAGCCGAGTGTCATTTTTATGTAGGGTATCGAGGTTAGTTCGCCTTGCAGCGTTAGCTCCAAACCATTTTTTAAGCGGCCTGCAATAAGCAATAATGCGGTTATGTACTGGCTGCTCACATCGGCCTTAATATATACCTTGCCCCCGCTAAGATTTTTACCGGTTATTTTTATAGGTGGAAAGCCCTCATTCTCTGTGTACTCTATTTGTGCACCAAGACTGCGGAGGGCATCTACCAAAACGGCAATGGGGCGCTCTTTCATGCGTTGCGAGCCCGTAAGCGTTACCTCCCTGCCCTCCTGTAACGAAAAATATGCCGTTAAAAAGCGCATGGCGGTACCCGCATGGTGAATATCTATTACATCGGCATTTGTATTAGCTAATGCCTGCTGCATTACTGCGCTATCATCCGACTCTGATATGTTATGTATGGTAATGCCGGGATATAAGGCCTGCAACAACAATAACCTGTTGGTTTCTGATTTGCTCCCTGTTATCCTGATTGCCGTGCTAAGCACAGGCTTGTTTACTGTTATTTTAATATTCATAGTTTTGGGCGGTTGCCTTATAAAAGTATGCCTTGTCTTTTAACGGACAAGGCATAGTATGGTACTACAACAAAAATACTAAAATTACTTTAGCTTTTCGTTATTATGGTGGCGGTCGTGGTCGCGTTTAGACTTTAAGTCCATTTTTTTATCAAAAGCCTCCTGTAAATTAACCCCTGTTTGGTTGGCCAGGCAAAGCACCACAAAAACCACATCGGCAAGTTCTTCGCCCAGGTCTTTATTCTTGTCGCTCTCTTTTTCGCTTTGCTCGCCATAGCGGCGGGCAATAATACGGGCAACCTCGCCTACCTCTTCGGTAAGCTGGGCCATATTGGTAAGTTCGTTAAAGTAACGCACACCGTGCTCTTTAATCCAGCTATCTACATCTAACTGTGCATTTTGTATGTTCATACTATTGTTTTTTAAGTACTATCTTTTCGTTTTGCTTTTCGATAACTTTCTGAAAGAAATCTTTTAATGTTGGATAGTAATCCTGCGGAACGGTAGCATAATTAATATCCATAACTGCCGATATTTGCACCTGCTTAGGGTTACTGCTTGCTATGTTATATTTAAAGCTTCCCATATTTTCTTCCATGCTAAGCGCAATAGATGTTGGTAACGATTCTATTACATATCCCTCCGGCAGGGCAATATTAATCATGTATTTATCCTGGTGCGGGTATACAAAATCTACCGGGTATTCCCTTTTTTCCTGCTTAAACGGATTTTCGGCCGTGGTAAGGAAAAGCATCGGGTTTATGTACATTTTATCACCTATAATATCAGTAACGGCATTGTGCTTAAAATCATATTCTTCAACCACCGGTTTAGAAAGGTCTTTATCATTGGTTACCTTATATTCGGCTATTTCAAGGCCTTTATGGCGCCCTTCTAACTGCTCAAGGTAGCTTTCTTTACTAACACAAAGAAATTGCTCTCTAAATGTAAAAGCGTTCTGGTCAAAATACTGGTCGCGTGCCTTGCCCGATATTTTACCCTCTTTATCCAGGTTCACCATAAGGTTTACCACCTCTTTAGAAAGACTTTGCGGCATAAGGTCTATCGCCATACTGCTGCCATCATCTTTTATAAGCCTGCCCATCCAGTTTAGCGCCCTTGTAGGCAGGATGTTTGGCACCGCCGATTTTGATGTTGCATCCAGCAAAACCATTTTATTATCTATTACCACCGCGGCAATAACATAGTTAAATGCCGACCTGTTAGGGAAAAGTGCAATTTTGTTAGAACGTGTGCTTACCAATACCGGGTTAGCATCAAGCCCGGCATACCTAAGCATGGCGGTAAGCATAAGGTTAATCTCTGCCACGTTGCCCACTTTTGTAGTATAGGCTTTTTTAATACCGTCCTGGCAATAGTAACCATAGTACTCATTCCAGTTCATGCGGCTCTTAACGTAATTAAAAATCGTAGCTGTTTTGTCCTGCGGAGAAGTAACACCTGCAAGCAGCGCCTTAAGGTCGTCTTCAAAATAGCCTGTCCTTTTTAATTCAGATCCAAATTCTTCGTTTTTGTAAATGGTTTTTGCCACGTCTTCCCAACTGCTTGAAAAGGTTTTAACCGGTTCCTGCGGGTAACGGGTAAGGCTAATTTCATGTTCTACACTTGCCGTATAATTGTCTACATTACTTGTGTATTTTTCGTTTTTCATACCCGGAAGCTTATCCAGCGTATAAGTAATGGCCTCCTCTACATAATCAATTTTACTGTTGGTTATTTCTGTAGGGCGGTTATCCTGCCTTGTTTTCTCGGTAAAATTAAGCGACCTGCTGGCCGACTTTTTAGTAACCTTGGGCGCATAATACCCTCTAAAGTTAGTGTTAAAAACAAAATACTCCGGTATCCTGGTTGTAAATTCTGAGTGGCTTACCGGGATGCTTTCCTGAAATTTCCAGTCGGGCATTACGTGTATAAACGGCGATGTTATGGTGTATTTATACTCTACAATACTGCCCTCTTTAACATCCGGCATGGTTATTTTTCTACGTTTCCAGTATTTGTTAACCTGCTCTGTAAACTCGCCTTCGCTTTTAAGCTTTGTCTTTTTTATAGCGCCGCCTTCAAGGTTATACGTAGCCGCCTTAGAAACATCTACGCTTTCTCTTTCGTTTTCAGAATAGTAGTACATCACAGCCTTGTTAGCCCAGTCGTACCCCTCTTTTGTATATATTTTTATCTTAACCTGTACCTCTGTAACAAGGCTAAAACCTTTGTTTTCGGCAAAAGCCATATACGACTCCCCTTTGCTAAAAAGTATAGCAGCCGGTGCCGAAGGGTCTGTTGCGTGCTTTTTTTCTTCAAGCTCTTCTTTGGTTACTTCGCCAAGTTCATATTTTTGAGCCTGGGCGCTAAAGCCTGTAATTACAAGCAATAATAGCACATTGATTAATTTCATGTTTGGTATTTGTTTGGTGGTGATTGTTATATGCGTTTAAGCACTATTTTTTCGTTTTGTTTCTCTATCATTTTGCGGTAAAAGTCTTTAAGGGTATTGTAAAACTCCGGCTCTATGTGCGGCACATTAACATCAAATATTGATGTAAGCTGCATTTGCCCGTTTTGCACCACAACGTTGTACTTAAAGGTACCAAGCCCCTGCTCCATAGCTAAAGACAATGGCGCCGGAACCGACTCTACCGTGTAACCCTCCGGCAATTTTATGGTTATCATAAATTTATCCTGGGTAGGGTACACAAAATCTATAGGGTATTCTCTTTTTTCCTGATTAAACGGGTTTACGCGCTTTGCAAAAAACAGCAAAGGGTTAATATACATTTTATCGCCAATGATATCTGCCACTGCAGCATGGGTAAATGTAAATTCTTCGGCAACAGGCTTGCTCAAATCATCATCGTTAAGTATTTTGTAATCACCAACCACCATACCGGGAAATTGCTTCTCAAGTTTTTCTACATTGGTATCTGTGGTCGATCCACTATTATTTTCCCTGAAAGAATAACCATAAAGATCAAAATACTGGTCGCGTATCTTACCGGTTAATTTACCATCCTTACCCAGTTCTGACGTAAGAAAAACAATTTCTTTAGAAACTACCTTAGGCACCAGGTCAATCTCAGCCGTATTGCCATTAGGCTTAATAAGTCGGCCCAACCAGTTTAGCGCCCGTACAGGCAACTGATTGGGCAGGGTATATTTACTGGTAGCATCTAACAATACAAAACTCTCGTTGTAATAAACACCTGCTACCACATAATTGTAGGCCGTTAACGAGGGAAATAATGATACCCCGTTAGACCGTGTGCTTATTAAAACAGGATCGGCATTTAGGCCCGCGCTGCGCAGCATAGCAGTAAGCATAAGGTTAATTTCGGCTGCATTGCCTGTTTTAGCGGCATACGCCTTCTTTATACCTTTGTCGCATACATAGTCCTTTTTCTCGTTCCAGGTCATGCGGTTTTGCACGTAACTTAAAATTGCAGCCATTTTGGCCTCGGGTGTCATGCCGGGCGTTAAAACGTTTTTAAGGTCGGCTTCAAAATATTCGGTTTGCTTTAGCTGGTCGCCAAACAATTCCATTTCGTACACCTTTTTAGCCATAGACTGCCAGTCTAACGAGTATTTTTTCTTGGTACCATCCTGCATTGTGTAGGTTCCCAATTCGTATTTTAATATCGATGTATAATTATCAATATTATTTACGTGGGCCTCGTCTTTTAAGGCAGGTACATTTTTTGCTGAATAATTGGTTATTACCTCATTATAACCGTAAGTATTACCACGCACTTTTTGCTCGGGGATATCAATTTTCACATAGCCCGAAAGGTAGCGCTTGTAGTCAAAATAAGCCGGCACAGTAGTTTCGTATGTTACGCTGTTAACCGGAATATCATACTGAAAATAATAATCGCTAAACTTCATAAAATACGGCGTTTTAAGCACGTACTTATACTCAATAACACTGCCCTCTTTTACATTGGGCATAGTAATGCTTTCCCTTGTAACTTCGGCATTTACTTTTTCTACAAACTCGCCTTCGCTTTTAAGCTTGGTCTTCTCTATAGTACCACCTACCAGGTTATAGGTGTAGGCATCTGTAAAATATACTTTAAGGGTTTTACCGCCACTATAATAGGTTACTTTATCAGTAGCGTACTTGTAGCCTTCTTTTTTATAGATTTTTATGCGCATCTCTACCTCGTTAACCATCTCGAAATAACCATCGGAAATTACAAAATAGGTCTTGCCCCTTTTGTGTAATATGGCCGCAGCGGCAGATGTATCTGTAGGATGCACTTTTTCCTGCAATTCTTCTTTAGTAACCTTGCCCAGCTTAAACTCCTGGGCCATTGCTGTCCAGCCTATAAAAAATAACGCCGTGATAAGCAATGAAGTTTTAGTATGTAATTGATTTTTCATAATCATTATATCCGCGTCAGGATAACTTTTTCATTTTGTTTTTCTATCATTTTTTGAAAAAAATCCTTTAGTGTCTGGTAATACTCCGGCATAACCGTGTGGTGGTTGATGTCTAAAGTTGCAACCAGCTGAATTGTGTTTCCTTCCTGTTTTAAATTGTACATGAAACTGCCAATGTTTTCTTCCATAGTAATAGTTAAGGCTTTGGGTAAAAACTCAACCTTATAGCCTGAAGGAATCTTAATAAAAAACATATATTTTTCCTGTTTGGGATAGGTAAAATCTACGGGATACTCACGCGTTTCCTGCTTAAACAAATTTTCCTTTACGCTAAAATATAGCAAAGGGCTAAAATATATTTTATCTCCGATAACGTCCGAAACCATAGTATGGGAAAAATCATACTCTTCAATCAGAGGCTTACTAACATCATTAAGATTATTGATCTTGTGCGCGTTTATAGTAATACCATTTTTTTCCTCTTCAAAAGCTTCAACATACTTATCGCTGCTAACTACCGCCAATACCTCCCTGTATACGTAAGCAGAATGGTTAACGTACTGCACTTTTGCCTTTCCTTTAAAAATGCCATCAGTTGCTACTTCTGCCACCACGCTGTAATTTTCTCTTGAAACTAACTTAGGCGTAAGATCGGCTATTTCACTACTTCCGTCTTTTTTTATAAGCATACCCTCCCAGTTTAATGCTCTCAAAGGCAAAATATCAGGTTGGCTAAATTTACTTGTAGCATCCAGCAAAATAGTTTTCCCTCCTGTTTTTACCGCCGCAATAACGTAATCATATGAGCTATCTGTAGGGAAGAACGGAACACCATTAGAACGCGTGCTTACCAAAACAGGCGACGCATCAAGATTGGCATGCCTAAGCATAGAAACCAACATTAAATTGATCTCTGCTGCATTACCCTTTCTAATATCGTATGCTTTTTTAACTCCATCACGACAATAATAGCCCCCATACTCATCCCATTTCATCCTGTTTTGAACATAGGTGAATATTTCATTCATTTTTTCGATATCCGTCGTGAGCGGCCCGATCAAAGGATTGATCTCATTATTATAGTATGATGTGCGGCGAAGTTCAAAACCAAATCGATCGTCTTCGTATATCGATTTAGCAATTTTTTTCCAGTCTAAAGTAAATTCCTTTGCAACAACACCCTCGCTATACATTGCGGTAAGCTGGTGAGAAAGTGTGCTTATATAGTTTTTTTTATTACTTACATAAGCTTCATCCTTAAAGGCTTTTACTTTTTTAGCACTATAAGTATAATACTTATCGGTAGATTTATTGGCGTTATTAAAAAGCAATTTTTGCGGAGCAACCTCCACAGGCACGTAACCTATTATATAAGGATTATAGGAAAAATAGACAGGTACCGAAACATCATAGCGAACATCTTTAACCGGTATATCGTACTGAAAATACCAATCGCGAAGCCCAACATGTGGCGTTCGTATCTCATACTTATATTCTACAATGCTGCCTTCTTTTACATTAGGAAGTTTTATTTTCTTTTCAGTATAATTATCGCGGGGATGGCTGGAAAACTCACCGTCGCTTGTAAGAGGTGTCTTTTCTATAACACCATTAACAAGGTTGTAGGTTGCTACTTCCTTAAAAAATCCTGTACCCCTGCTATTCCCGGAATAATACCTAATGGAGGCATCCGCATAATCAAAACCGTCTTTTTTATATATCTTAATACGCTTATAAACTTCGGTAACCATATCCCATAAATAAGTCCCTTTGTTTTCATAGTAGGTTTTGCCCCTTATATACAAATAGGCTGCCTGCGCCGAACTGTCTTCAGCGTAAATTCTCTCTTCCAGATCTGCAATACTTACCGCAGGGATAGGAGGAACAACTGCCCCATTATCCTGCGAATACGCGCTAATTGTTATTAGCAATAAAACAGTAAAGGTGGCGCAATGCTTCATGCTCATTTTTTTACCAATACCACTTTAGCATTGTCATTTCTGGCAATGTTTTCCCTAAAAAGCCTGTAGTTTTCATATTCATTGCTGGCGTAGTACCCCTCGTTAATGGTAAGGGTGCGTTTGTAAAGCATTTTTGTAGGTGCAACCATTTCGTATTCGGTTTTATACTCGCCAAATTTATCAGTAAGGGTTACATTTTCCGGCCTGGCTTCTATAGTAAAACCTTCGGGCAGGTTAATGGTTATTTCATCATGGTCGTAAAAACCGGTAGATATCTCAAACGGCAGTTTACGGCTTCGGTACCGTTGCGGAATTGTAAACGACTGGTTAAAGGCATTAACCGCAAACATTACCCTGTTACCGCTTTTGTTGCAATAGCCCTCTGCCTCTATGGCAAGGTCTTCGGTAAATTGTTGGGTGTCGCTGTCGTTAGTTAGGTTGGTTTTCTTAAACTTAAGGTTGTTTATATTTTTAAAACGGTCTTTATAAATTTTATCGCGATCATCTGCCGATCGGTTTTCGACACTAAATTTATCGTCGTATTGCAACCCTTTAGATACTATTTTTAGCGCGCCTGCAATAGCGCCATTATCGGTAATATTGTAGTCGCCAGTTATTATCTGGGTATTGCCCTTACCCTCGTATACATGGGTACGCACCATTTGGCCCTTACCATCTTTTACAATAAGCGCCATGCGGTTATCGGTAAAATCGCCCTGAAAACCAAACGGCATTGTCTGGCTGGTGCATTCCAGCCACACGAGGTCGCCTTTATAGGGTATGGCAAGTACAATGTGGTTGCCCTGCATGCTCACAAAATCTTCGCGGATGTCGCGCCTGTTCCTGTCGCCATAAATAACCGTGTAATAAGAGTTTACACCCACTACCTTTAGCAACGCGCGGGTATAGTTGCTCAATGCTTTACAATCGCCGTAGCCCAGGCGGTCTACATCTTTAGCCAGCATAGGTTTCCAGCCGCCTATACCAAGTTGTATGCTTATGTAGCGTGTTTTTCCCTGAACGTATTTGTATACAATTTTTGCTTTTTTAAGATCGTCAGTCTCATTGCCTACCAACGCCTTAATTTTATTTTGGGTTTCTATAGGCAATTCATCGGTACCGGCCAGCAGGGTATTGCTCATCCATGCGCCAAGGGCTTCCCAGCTCGAAGCTTCGCCATCTACCCCCTCTAAATGAAATTTCTCTAACCCAAAAAGTACATGCGGACGCACTTTTAATAACGATGGTGAATATTCTTCATACCGTACTGCGGTAACATTTTCGGCACTAAGGCTAAGAATATTAGCTGTAGCCGATTTATTTAGCGTTACTTCGCCAAAATTATAGTCTTTATATTTAAAGCCCAGCGCCGCAGGATAGGTAATGTTAATAACCGATTTTTGCGTACTGGCATAAGCGCCATCTAAAGGCGACCACTGCGGTATAAATGCGGTATTAGATGTTTGCACCTCGCTGGTATATACTATTGTGAAGGGGTATTGCACGGGTGTATAATCAAGATATAGCATCCTGCCATCTAAAATCTCCGACCCTTCTGAAAGCGACTGGTCTTTAAATTCTTTCCGCTTTATCTTTTTTATCTGCTGTCCCTGAGCATCATACACCAAAACCTCTACATTTTTTATGGTAGTGTTTTTACTATAGTATTCAGATGCATCCATATAGCGCATACCCAACTCATTAAGTATGGTTACTGTACGGGCCTTTTTTATAGTCATAGAGTTTCGTGCCGTAATGGTAATATCGGTTTGGTCTAACCGGATGACTGCATTGGCATTTTCCTTTAGCGCATCGCTAATAGTAAGGAAAGATAAATTTTCCTGGGCCGCCAGTGGTGCGCAAAAAAACAGCAATAAGAGGGAGAATCTTAAAAACATGTTAAATTTTCTATTTTCGGTCAAAAATAGTCCATTTAATTAGATGTCAAAATTTTATTCCTTGTTTTTAGTATCAATTATTATGGTAACAGGGCCATCGTTTAAAAGGGCCACTTTCATATCAGCACCAAATTGTCCCGTTTGTATTTTTTTTCCTACTTCTATTTCCATTTGTTTTATAAATGCCTCATAGAGAGGTATGGCAACTTCCGGCCGTGCAGCTTTAATGTATGATGGGCGATTGCCTTTTTTAGTAAGTGCGTGGAGTGTGAATTGACTTACCACAATAATATCACCACCGGTTTCCTGAACTGAGAGATTCATAACCCCATCGGCATCGCCAAAAATCCTGAGCTTTGCAATCTTAGCCCTAAGCCAGTTAATATCTTCGGGAGTATCGGCATCTTCTATACCTATCAGTATTAAAAGCCCGCCATTAATAGCAGCTACTTTTTGCCCGTCTATAGTTACCGATGCTTCGGTTACACGTTGTAGTACAGCCTTCATTATTCCTCAAGATCAGGGTTTCGGCCATCTGCATAAATATCGGTACGGTAATGCTCGTCTTCGCCTTCCAGCATTTGGAGATAAGAGCGGTAACGTGACCAGGCAATTTCATCGGTATCTAAAGCGGCTTTAATGGCGCAATGCGGCTCATCTTTATGAAGGCAATTGTGGTATTTACATTGGTCTTTAATAGCAAAGAACTCAGGAAAATAATGCCCAATTTCGGCCTTTTCCATATCCACCATTCCAAAACCACGAATACCGGGTGTATCTATAATTTTAGCTCCAAAATCAAGGTCAAACATCTCGGCAAAAGTTGTAGTATGCTGCCCCTGGCTGTGCTGTGCCGATATTTTTTTTGTTTTGAGGTTAAATTCCGGCTGGATGGTATTTACCAACGTGCTTTTACCCACACCCGAATGGCCGGAGAACATGCTCACATTATCCTTCATTTCGGCTTTAAGCTCATCAATACCAGCAAGCGTTTCAGATGATACCCTTAAACATTGATAGCCTATGCGCTGATAGATAAACTGAAGAAACAATTGCTCGTCCTTCATTGCTTCATCAAACGTATCTATTTTATTAAATACAATAATAGCTGTAATGCCATAGGCCTCTGCCGTTACCAAAAATCTGTCGATAAAGCTTGTAGTGGTAGGCGGATTGTTTATAGTAACCAGTAAAAAAAGCTTGTCTATATTACTGGCAATAATGTGCATTTGCTTAGACAGGTTAACCGATTTACGAACAATATAATTTTCGCGCTCGTGTATATTGGTAATAATTCCGGTTACGGTATCGGTTGTTTCTTCCAGGTCGAAATCAACAACATCGCCCACCGCAACCGGATTGGTACTTTTAATGCCCTTTATGCGCAATTTACCCTTTATACGGCATTCGTATGTAGTGCCTTCCTCCGTTTTAACGGTATACCAGCTTCCTGTAGATTTATACACCAATCCTGTCATACCGCAAAGATAAGCAGATTAATTAATGTATGAGGCAGCAAATTAGCTTACTTATTATTTATGATCTTTTCCTGGTGGCTGATACTTTCCTGGTGAATTGCCTTAAAAATATCTACTATAAAATCGGCACCAAGGCCTTTTTCTGCTCCCTGAGCTGTCATCTTATCCAATATCTCGTTCCAGCGCCTGTTTTGCAAAACGGCCACATTAAACTCTTTCTTAAGCGCACCTATTTGCCCGGCAACTTCCATACGCTTGCCTAATATGTCTATCAGTTTATTGTCATAGTCATCAATGTGCACCCTAAAGCCTGCCATCCTTTTATCATAATCGGCTGTAGCTCCGGTTTCTTCACGAACACGAAGGTCTTCAAAAATCTTTTTAAGCACAATTGGCGTAACCTGTTGGGCGGCATCGCTCCATGCATTATCAGGATCGGTATGCGTTTCAATAATAAGTCCGTCATAATTAAGGTCAAGTGCCTGCTGGCTCACTTCCTGGATCATGTCCCTTCGTCCCGTAATATGGCTCGGGTCGCAAATAAGGGGCAGGTCGGGGAATTTATTCTGCAACTCAATAGCCAGCTGCCAAACCGGGATGTTACGGTATTTGGTTTTTTCGTACGAACTAAACCCACGGTGAATTACCCCCAGTTTTTTGATGCCCGCATTGTATAAACGCTCTACCCCGCCTATCCAAAGGGCTAAATCAGGGTTTACCGGGTTTTTAACCAGTACAATTTTATCAGTGCCCTGCAACGCATCGGCAATTTCTTGAACCGCAAATGGGTTTACAGTGGTACGTGCTCCTATCCACAATACGTCTATATCGTGCTCTAACGCCAGTTTAACATGGGTAGCATTGGCCACCTCTGTAGCCATTAACAGGCCGGTTTCGGCTTTAGCTTTTTGCAGCCATTTTAGGCCTATGGCGCCAACACCCTCAAACCCACCCGGGCGGGTACGCGGTTTCCAGATACCGGCGCGGTAAATGCTAACATCGCTGTCTTTAAGCTCATGTGCTATTTTTAAAACCTGGTCTTCGGTCTCGGCGCTGCATGGGCCGGCTATTACCAAGGGGTGGTCTAACTTAAAAGCATCTAACCAGGTACGGAGTGCTGTACTATTTTCCATAACTTCTTCTTTTTGTATTATCTATCGTCTTTCGTTTATTATCTTTTAACCTATGCCGTTAAGTATATTTTTAATCCTGTTGGTATTTTCCATTTCTTCAAACATCCCCTCGTAATCATCGTTTTCCAGCAATTGCTGAAAATGCTGCAAGTTGGCTATGTACTGCTGCAATGCCTGGCTTACATTGCTTTTATTTTCTTTAAATATAGATGCCCATGTAGTGGGCGAACTCTTGGCAAGCCTTACCGTACTGGCAAAACCACTGCCGGCCATATCAAAAATGTCGCGTTCGTCTTTTTCTTTTTCGATAACCGTTTTACCCAGCATGAACGAACTAATGTGCGACAGGTGCGATACATAGGCAATGTGTGTATCGTGCGAAACGGGATCCATATACCTGATGCGCATCCCTAAAGCTTTAAACAGTTCTAACGCTTTTTCCTGAAGCTTAAAGGCTGTTTTCTCTACCTCGCAAATAATGTTGGTCTTACCGTTAAACAACCCGTGTATTGCTGCCGACGGCCCCGAAAACTCGGTACCCGCAATGGGGTGCGTTGCGATAAAATTACGCCTTCGCAGATGATTTTCTACCGATTTGCAAATGGCAACTTTGGTAGAACCGGCATCGATTACTATAGTAGTATCGTTTATATGATCCAACACCTGCGGCAATATTTCGGATAACGTATTTACGGGCACTGCAACAACCACCCAGTCGGCATCTTTAAGGTCTTCTAAAACCGCAGCATGCTGTATGATACCAAGCAGCAAAGCTTCCTCAACGTGCTTTTCGTTGGCATCTATACCACAAATAACAGCCTCAGGGTATGCCTTTTTTATATCCAGCGCTAACGAACCACCAATTAATCCTAATCCTATTATGTATACTTTCATGTTTTTTGTTGTCAGTTGCCGGTTGTTAGTTGTCGGACTTTGCCACTTTGCTACTTTGTAACTTTGCTACTTTTAAAACCGATTAATTGCCTCCGCTATTATTGCTTCATCCGCGCACAGTGAAAAGCGTATGTAACCTTCGCCCGCTGTGCCAAACACCGTACCCGGAGTAAGGAAGATATGTTTGCCGTATAAAATCGTGTCTACATAAGCCTCAGCATTCTCTATCCCTGCAGGTAATTTAGCCCACACAAACAGTCCTGCCGTATTTCTATCATATGTGCAGCCTAATAAATCAGCCAGTTTAAAAATAAGGTTGCGGCGGCGGGCATATACTTTATTCAGTTCGGTAAACCATTCCGGACCGCTATCAAGCGCAGCAACGGCACCCTTTTGTATACCGTAAAACATACCGCTATCCATATTGCTTTTTACTTTTAGTACGGCATCAATCAGTTGGGTATTACCCATAACCATACCTACACGCCAGCCCGCCATATTAAAGGTTTTGCTAAGCGAATTAAGTTCCAGTGCTACTTCTTTAGCGCCTTCAATCTGGAAAAGCGACAACTGTGCATCATCATTCAGCACAAAGCTATAAGGGTTATCATTAACCAACAGTATATTATGTTTTGTAGCAAAGGCAACCAGTTTTTCGAACATTGCCCTGCTGCCTTTAGCGCCCGTAGGCATGTGCGGGTAGTTGACCCACATTATCTTTACTGCTGACAGATCCTGAGCTTCTAACGCCTCAAAATCAGGTTCCCAATTATTGGTTTCAGAAAGGTTATAAAACACAGGCTCTGCTCCTACAAGCTTGGTTGCCGATGTATACGTTGGATACCCCGGATTAGGAATAAGCACCTTGTCGCCCTCGTTTAAAAAGGCCATGCTTATATGCATAATACCTTCTTTACTGCCCATTAAGGGTAAAATTTCGTTAACCGGGTTAAGGCTTACACCAAAGTGGCTACTGTAAAATACAGCAATAGCTTCGCGCAGTTCGGGCAGGCCCTGGTAGCTTTGGTATTCGTGCGCCTTGGCATCAGTCATAGCATTGCTAATAGCAGCTATCACTGCCTGCGATGGTGGTAAATCAGGGCTGCCAATACCCATATTGATTACTTTCTTGCCATCGGCTATCATTTGGCGCACTTCACGTAACTTACCCGAAAAGTAGTATTCTTTTACGTCGTCCAGTCGTTTTGCAGGTACTATCATGCTTGTACTTTTTTATATTCGCCCAATACTTTAAAATGGGTGGTCATTAATTCTATTATTGCTTTCGCTTTTTCATAATGCTTGTACTTTTCAAAAGTAACATCCACAAAAAAAGAATATTTAAATGGTGTCTCGGCAATGGGCATACTCTGTATCTTAGTCAGGTTCAGCTTGCAGTTGTTCATTACATTAAGCACCGTTGCCAGGCTGCCGGGCGTATCATCCAACTCAAATTTGATTGATGCCTTATTAATCTCATCTTTAGGTATGGCCTTGTTTTGTGTCTTGATAATCACAAAGCGCGTCTGGTTATTTTTTATATTATGGATGCCTGCCGCCAGTATACTCAACCCAAACATTTGTGCGGCAATGGGGCTGCCCACTGCAGCTATCCCTTTAAGGTTGCCCTCACGGATAAGCCTTGCACTTTCGGCAGTATCGGCGCTTTCTACCAGTTTTATATGCGGATATTTTGCAAAGAATTCGCTGCACTGCAACAATGCCATAGGGTGCGAGTGTATCTCTTTAATATCTTCTACCATTTGCCCCTCCAGCGCCATAAGGTTCATGTTGATGTTTAAAATATGCTCGCCTATTATGTGCAGGTTGTTATGGTCTATCAAAGCGTAATTAGGGATAATAGACCCCGCAATACTATTCTCCAGCGCCATAATGCCCAACCCGGTGCGGTTTTGCACCAGGCTTTGTACCAGTATAGGGAAAGACATGCACTCTTCCAGTGTAACATCGGCACCAAAATACTCTCCCGCTACCTGATGGTGAAACGACCCTTTAATTCCCTGTATTGCAATTTTTGTCTCCATACGTTTTAGGCAAAAAAAAATCCCGATTTACATCGGGATTATATCTATTGTTTTAATTTCTTTTTAAGTTCTTATACAACAATACAACCCCTGTCCTCGTTCCAGAAGAAATAAAAATAGGTGTTAAAAAATACTGTCGTGTTCATGTTGTGTATTGCTATTTGGCTAAAGTAGGAAATTTTTTAATTGCCCAAACAAAAAAGTAAAAAAAATTAATCTCTTGTAAAATATGATACCTGGGTTTGCACATCATCGGGCATGTTAGCAGTAAGTTTTAAACAAGTTCGTTTTCATTAAGGGTAACAATCGTGTAGGCCATATCGGCTACTATCGGGTCAAATGATGTTATATTTAATGTTTCTCCCTCAACAAACCACATATCGGTTTGGGTGTCATTAGCCTCGCAATCTGTATTGTAGCCCACAAATTTAATATCTCCATCAGCAAAAAATTCCTGGTAATCCCTATTGGATGGGCAATCGTGCACATAGTTTTGAAAGGCACCACCGTTTATAGTTCCACCCTTAATAAACCATTTACCTAATATCAGTTGTTTGTAATCCTGCAATATCGGTGCAACGGCATCGTCGTCAGATGAACAGGCCGTTAAACACAGCATCATTACCAATAAAACCAGCGCTTTTGCGTTTATCTTTTTCATGTTTATAATTTTGCAGCGAATATATAAATTACCACCAACTGCCGCAACATTATAATTTCTTAGTATTTTTGCTTAAAATAAGTTACTATGTCTATTGAGGTTAAGGATATTTCTAAAAGTTATGGCGAGCAAAAAGCGCTCGATGCTGTTTCATTTTCTATAAACAGGGGCGAAATTGTGGGTTTCCTAGGGCCTAACGGTGCCGGTAAATCTACCCTTATGAAAATTCTTACCACCTATATTAATGCTGATACCGGCGAAGCCCTTGTTAATGGCAACGATGTCAATGCACAGCAAAAGGCCGTACAAAAATCGGTAGGTTACCTGCCGGAACATAACCCGCTTTATTTAGACCTGTATGTGCGCGAATACCTTGCCTTTAATGCAGATGTGTATAAGGTTAAAAAAGACCGTATAGAAGAGGTTATACAGCTTACAGGGCTTTCGCCCGAAGCCCATAAAAAAATTGGTGCACTCTCTAAAGGGTACCGCCAGCGTGTTGGGTTAGCCTCTGCATTGCTGCACGACCCTGAAGTGCTTATATTAGATGAACCCACAACCGGGCTTGACCCTAACCAGCTGGTGGAAATTCGCGACCTGATTAAAAACATTGGTAGAGACAAAACGGTATTTCTTTCTACGCATATTATGCAGGAGGTAGAAGCTATTTGCGACCGTGTTATTATTATTAACCACGGAAAAATTGTTACCGACAAGAAACTTAAAAACCTTGTTAAGGATACCAAACAAGACCAGGTTATTGAAGTGGAATTTGATAACGCTGTTGCCGAAGTTTTATTACAAACCCTACCGGATATAGCAGCTATTAAAAATACCCGCGGCAACGTTTGGGAGCTAACGTTTGTATCTGAAAAAGATATGCGCCCTACCCTGTTTGATTTTGCCCATGATAACGGACTTAAAACCCTACAACTTACCCTTAAGAGCAAAAACCTTGAAACCGTATTTAGGGAAATGACTAAAAAGAAATAATATGTGCGGAGGTGCGTTACCCTGGTGGAAAGATGAATTTGATAAAGATAAAGAGGATAATGATAACCCTGAAAATGATATCCCTACCGAGGAGCATGAGGATAATTGTGGGTAATATCTGCATTAAAAATAACAAAACGCCGGAATATTCCGGCGTTTTCGATATTTGTTCTTTGGAGCTGTAAACTGTCACTGAACACTAACTTACTCCTTAATACTCTTAACCCTTACCTTGTCAATCTTAACACCATCCATAGCAACCACTTCCAGTTCAAAAAGATGCCATGCAAGCTTTTCGCCTACTTTAGGTATATAGCTAAGCTCGGTCATTATTAGCCCGCTAACGGTTGTAACCTCATAATCGGTGGTAAGCTCATCAAGGTCAAAATAGGTAAGAAAATCGTGTAGCGGGTAATGCCCGTCTACCATCCAAGTACCATCATCCTGGGCCACGAGTTGGAACTCATCATCATAAAAATCAGATGCATCGCCCACAAGGGCTTCCAGAATATCGTTAAGAGTAATTATCCCCTGGAAAACACCATACTCATCGGTAACCAAGGCATAATGCACTTTGGTTTTTTTGAAAATTTCCAGTGCTTTATAAGCACTTGTATGCTCTATAAGGTAAACCGGCTCTATATTAATGTCTTTAAGGCTAAAGTTCTCTTTTTCGTAATTAGCAAAAATGTCTTTTAAAAGTACTACGCCAATAACATCGTCCAGGCTGTTGCCCTCGCATACCGGGTAAACCGAGTGCAGCTCTTCAAGCATGGTTTCCCTTATGCGGTCTTTATTAAAATCGGTAGAAAGGTAGGTAACCGATTTACGGTGCGTCATCAGTGAGTTAACCTTACGGTCGCCAATATGAAAAACGCGTTCCATAATATCGTGCTCAATTTCCTGAACCTCTCCCCCTTCGGTACCCTCTTTAATAATGGCCTTGATTTCTTCCTCTGTTACCTTTCCGTCTGCCGTAGGGCGGATGCGGAAGATCCTTAAAAGAAAATCAGTACTCGATGTAAGGAGCCATATAAACGGCGCTGTTATTATAGAGATAAACTTCATGGGCAGGGCTACCGCTTTAGCAATAGCCTCAGGGTAATTCAGGCCTATCCTTTTAGGCAGTAATTCTCCTAACACAAGCGAGAAAAATGTTAATATAACCACCACAATACCTACCGATATATTATCGGCATAGGGCTTCAGTACAGGGAAACCTTCTACAAAAACCTTTACATCATCGGTAACCTTATCGCCGGAATAGATACCCGTTAAGATACCAATAAGCGTAATGCCTATTTGTACCGTACTTAAAAATTTGTTTGGCGCATTGGCCAGGTCCAATGCCGTTTGTGCACTGGCGTTGCCTTTTTTGGCAGCGGTTTCAAGGCGACTCTTTCGGGCAGAGATCAAAGCGATCTCACTCATAGAGAACACCCCATTAAGTAATATAAGAAAAAATATTATGGCTATTTCCAATGGGTGCGGTTTTAGTTAAGCTTGTCTATTACCAGGCTTAACCTTTCGGTTATTTCCGCAATAGATCCAATACCGTCTACAGAATAATACTTTTCCTGCTTCTTGTAATATTCTATAAGAGGGGCAGTTTTTTCGTTATATTCCTGGTAGCGGTTACGTATAAGGGCTTCGTCCTGGTCGTCGGCACGGCCGCTGGTTTTGCCGCGCTCTAAAAGGCGTGCTACTAATATATCATCATTAGCCTCAAGGCCTATGGTAGCTGTTATTTCCCAACCTTTAGAAATTATAAACGCATCCAGCTCATCGGCCTGTGCAACAGTACGCGGAAAGCCGTCAAACAAAAAACCTGCTGTACCGGCATGTTTCTCTACCTCGTCCTGAAGCATCTTAATAGTAAGTGCATCGGGCACCAGCTCGCCTTTATCTATAAACGATTTGGCTTCTTTGCCAAGCGGGGTTTCATTTTTAATGTTAAACCTAAAAATGTCTCCGGTAGAAATATGGGTAAGGTTGTATTTTGTTCTTAAAAATTCGGCCTGGGTGCCTTTACCTGCGCCCGGTTTTCCAAAAAGTACAATATTGATCATTTTTAATATAATTGATTTTTATTCTTTTAACTGATACACCTGCGGCAAATTGCGGCCCAGCCCATTATAATCCAGCCCATAACCCACTATAAACTTATCGGGTATCTCAAAGCCTATGTAATCTAAGGCAATATCCTTAGTATACGCCAGCGGCTTAAAGAAAAGGGTGGCAATTTTAAGCTGCTTTACCTTATGTACCTCAAATATCTTTTTAAGGGCCTCAATGGTATGCCCGGTATCTACAATATCTTCTATAACCACCACGCTCCTGCCCTCAAGGTTCTGGCTTAAGCCAATGAGTTCCTTAACGCTGCCTGTGCTTTCGGTACCCTCGTATGATGCCATTTTTACAAAGCTCACTTCGCAGGGGCCGGTGTAATGTTTGGCAAAATCGGCCACCACCATAAAAGATCCGTTAAGCACCCCTATAAATACGGGCACCTCTCCGGTTAGGTCGGCCTCTGTCTGTTTTGCCATGCGCAACAGTGCTGCATCAATCTCGGCAGCAGTAATAAATGGCACAAATTGCTTATCGTGAAGCTGTATCACTACCTATGTATGGTTTAGATATAAGTTGCAAATATACTAAAACGCTAACAGCAGCTTATACATGTGGGTTTATTTTGTAATAATTTTATCAATGTTAAATGTTTTTTAATATTCAGGGTGTTAATAAACTAAAGCCGTGAGAAATAAGTAAATTCGGATAGAATTACAATTTCACCAATTACCGCTATGAAAAATACCCCCATTGCAGTTGCACTATTAAGTATGGCAATGCTTACGGCATGCCAGGAAAAGATAACTAAAAATGAAAAAGAGGCTGCTAAGGCCGAAGGCAGTACCACAGTTAAAACCGCCATTGGCGACCTGACGCTTGCTGCTCCATTTGTGTCAGAGTCGGTTAAAAAATTCAGCGATATTGTAGACTGGCCCGAGGGCGCTACACCTAAAGCACCCGCAGGTTTTACGGTTACTAAGCTTGCAACAGGCCTTAAAAATCCGCGCAATACTTACATAGCCCCTAACGGCGATATTTTTGTTGCAGAAAGCAATACTGACAGCAGTGCCGACCAAATAACGATTTTACGCGACAAGGATAAAGACGGTACGTTTGAAACCCGCGCCGTTTTTGCCGAAAAGCTTAACCAGCCCTACGGTATGCTTATCCTTAAAAACAGCTTTTATGTTGCCAATACCGATGGGCTGTATAAATATCCTTATAAAGAAGGCGACATGAAACTACAGGGCAAAGCCCGTAAAATTGTAGAATTGCCCGCGGGCGGCTACAACAACCACTGGACGCGTAACCTTATAGCCAATGCCGATGGCTCTAAAATATATATAACTGTAGGATCTGGTAGTAATGTTGCCGAACACGGTATGGGTAATGAGGCCCGCCGTGCCGACATACTGGAGGTTAACCCCGATGGTACCGGCGAACGCATTTATGCCAGCGGCCTGCGTAACCCTGTGGGTGTTGACTGGAACCCTGCAAACAAAGAGTTATGGACGGCAGTTAACGAGCGTGACGAACTTGGCGATGAGTTAGTACCCGATTATGTTACCAGTGTTAAGGATGGTGGCTTTTATGGATGGCCCTATTCATACTACGGACAAATTGAAGACCCGCGCCTAAAAGGGCAGGGTAAAGAATTAGTGGCTAAAGCCTTAGTGCCTGATGTACCGGTGGGATCTCACACGGCAACTTTAGGAATGACATTTTATACCAAAGATGCTTTTCCGGCTCAGTATAAAAACGGAATTTTTGCTGGGCAGCACGGCTCGTGGAACCGCTCTAAACTAAGCGGTTATAAAGTAATTTTTATTCCGTTTAAGGATGGCAAGCCAAGTGGCCCGCCACAGGATTTCTTAACCGGGTTTATATCTGATGAGGAGAAAGCTAAAGTATTTGGCCGCCCGGTTGATGTTACCGTAATGAACGACGGTTCTCTTATAGTAAACGACGACAGCGGAAACACCTTATGGAAAGTTACCGCTACTAAATAATACATTTCATCTTGCTTTTAATTATTTTTTTAATCCTGCACCTTTAATTTAAGGCTGCAGGATTTTTCTTAATTTGGCAATTCCAAAAACATTCCTCAAATGCCTAAAAAATTACTCGCTGCCCTGTTGCTTTTACTATCACTACAGGGTTTTGCACAGGATACTATACCCAAGCTTAAGTCTGATACAATTCAGAGACCTTCTTTCGTCTCTCTGCTATCGGGAAAAATCACATCTATAAACCTTACTTATCTCGAAGGCGTAACCATAAGCAGTTACCATATTAACGACAGCCTGCTCAATGCCCCGGCATCCATAAGTGTGCTTACCGCTGCCGATATGCAGCGCAACAACAACTCAGACATTTCCACCATACTAAACACTGTACCGGGCGTGCTGATGCAGAGCGGTGGTATTAATACCAACCGTATTTCAATCCGCGGTATCGGGGCACGTACACCCTATGGCACTAATAAGATACGTGCATTTTACGGTAGCATTCCCCTTACCTCGGGCGATAGCGAAACCACTATAGAGGATATCGACCTGAATATAATTGAGAGTACCGAGATCATCAAAGGGCCGTTATCCAGCGTTTACGGTGCTGGGTTGGGCGGTGCAATACTCATTACACCAAAACAATTAAGGTGGCAAAACAATCTTGCATCGGTAAACACTACTATAGGTTCTTTTGGACTGGCTAAGAATACTGTCAGGTATAGCCATAACAGCAAAATAGGCAGCCTTAACCTTAGCTACCATAAACTGGAAACCGATGGTTACCGCGATAACAGCGCTTACAACCGTGAAGGCGTTACCCTTGCGGGAGAACTGTTCAGGAAAGAAAAAAGCAAGCTAACCTACTTTGGAAATTACACGTACTTAAAAGCCTATATACCCAGTTCGGTCAGCAAAACAAGTTTTGACACCAATCCGCGCGCAGCAGCCCCAACGTGGGCCGCAGCTAAAGGTTACGAGCAATATAAAGCCTGGATGGGCGGCCTGGCGTACGACTGGCAGGCGGCAACCTGGTTAAAGAACAGTACATCTGTTTTTGTAAATACCAAAGAAAACTACGAACCACGCCCTTTTGACATCCTAACACAGGACAATACCGCTTATGGCGCACGTACCCAGTTTTTTGGCGACTTTAAATTTCTAAAATCAAAAGCACAGTTTATTACGGGTATGGAGTATTTTAAAGATGGCTTTACCGGCGGCACTTACGAGAATTTGTACCAGCAAAACAACGGCAATGGCACGTTACAGGGTAATCGTTTAACCGGCAGCGATCAGGACCGTGATTTTATCAATGCCTTTGCACAGCTCAGGCTGCCGCTTGCAAAAAAGTGGGAGGTTCAGGCCGGGGTTAACTACAACAAAACCACATTTACACTTGATAACACTTTCCCTGCCGAAAGCACCTCATCAGAAAAATACAGTTATGATGCCATTTGGTCGCCCCAGTTATCTTTGCTATACAAACCTTCTAAATTAAGCACATTGTATGCGTCGGTAAGCCGTGGGTTCTCCTTACCCTCTATCGAAGAAACCCTTACTACCAACGGTACCATCAACCCCAATATAAAACCTGAGAACGGCTACAATTTTGAGGTAGGCGGCAAATTTTACAGCCGCGACGAAAAGATGTTTATAGGCATCTCTCTTTACCGCATGCAAATAAAAGACCTATTGGTAGCGCAGCGCGTGGGCGACGATCAATACATTGGTGTTAACGCGGGTGAAACGCTTCACCAGGGCATTGAAGCCTCTGTTAATTACAAGTGGGATCTGGGCAATTTTAACCTGCAGCCTTATGTGGGGGCATCCATCGGGCAATATGAGTTTAAAGAATTTGTAAATAACGATATTGATTACAGCGGTAACGATTTAACAGGTGTTCCTTCAAGCAAAATTAATGCAGGCATAACTTTACAGGCACCCTACGGTTTGTACCTTAGTGCCGATTATTATTACGTGGACGATATTCCGCTTAACGATGCTAACTCGGCCTACGCCCACAGCTATAATCTGCTTAACGCAAAAGCAGGGTGGCAGTTTGACCTGTTTAAAGGCATGGCTGCAAACCTTTCGGCAGGTATAAATAACGCGACCGATACTCATTACGCCTCTATGGTATTGGTTAATGCAACTGGCGTAAATGGCTCACCGCCACGTTATTATTACCCGGGGCTGCCCGTTAACTATTACGGCAACATATCGTTAGGGTACAGCTTTTAACTGTCACAAAATGTCACGCTCCCCGTCACGCTTTATCACTATGTAATATAGATATGCGTTGGTTTATAAGATTAATTTTATCCTTTGGCAGTTTACTCTGCCCAATTCAGAAATTAAAATTAAAACAAAACGCTATGAGAAACTTTTTACTTACATGCCTGCTGTTTGTTGCATCCTTTGCTTTTGCTCAGGCTCCAACAATTACGGGAGACATTTTGCTTTGCCCTTATACAAACGGCACGGCAACAATTACCGGATCTACCACCTACACCACCTACCAGTGGTATTATAAGTACTGGTTTTTAGATGACGAATATGAAGCCATCGAAGGAGCTACATCTTCATCATTTACATACGACTGGTATACTTATGATCAGGCTTTATTAAAAGTGGTTGTAACTCAGGGCGCACAAACCTATGAGTCTAACAGCATACAGATAGACAGTTATGCATGGGTAGGATTAACCGTTATGCATTCAACTAACGATAATGTTAGTGAGGATGGCAACGGAGGTTATTTACTTTGCGAAGGTGGTGCAATTACCAATACCATTGGCAGCCCGTATACCAGTGTGCAATGGTTTAAGGATGGCGTTGCCATAGCGGGCGCTACGAGCAATGTTTATGTAATTACAACACCGGGAACGTATCATGCTGTCGCCGCACCAGGCTTTTGCCCGGCAAGCACCAGTAACACACTCCCTATAACTGTAGCACTTAACCCTGATTGCTTACCGGCAGACAATACCCCTGTTATAGAAGGCGATACCATGCTATGTGAATATACCGATGGTACAGCTGCTATTGCAAACGGTGTTATTTACGATACCTACCAGTGGTATGTAAAATTTTATGGCGATGAAGAATATACATTGCAGGAAGGTGAAACAGCAGCTTCATTTACCTATGATGCTTACAATTATACGTTATCAAGCATAAAAGTTGTTGTTACACTTGATGGCGAAACATACGAGTCTAACGTATTATTTATAGACCAGTACGTGTGGGGATCGCTTAGCGTTATGCATGAAGCCAATGATGCCGTTACTTTTGACCCTGACCAGGGTTACCTGCTTTGCGAAGGTGGCGAAATAATTAATACTATCGATTCTCCGTACACAATAGTACAATGGTTTAAAGATGGCGTTGCTATAGAAGGCGCAACAAGCCCAGTTTTTGTTATTACAGAGCCGGGTATTTACCACGCTACTGCAGCACCGGGCTTTTGCCCTAACAGTGTTAGCACCACTTTACCTATTACTGTAATTAACAATACAAACTGCTCTCCACAAACAGGTGCACCGGTAATTGCAGGCGACGTTATGCTTTGTCCGTACACCAATGGTACTGCTGAAATTACCAACGGCCAAACCTACGAAACCTATCAATGGTATTACAAATACTGGTTTACCGATGATGAATTTGTTGCTATTGAAGGCGCAACATCGGCTACGTTTACGTATGACTGGTTTACTTACGATCAGGCTTTACTAAAAGTAGTAGTTACCCAGGATGGTGAAACATACGAGTCTAACACCATACAGATAGACAGCCACAACTGGGCTTCATTAACTTTTGGGTCAGAATTTAGCGAAGGTGTAGTACCTGATAATGAAACGTTCTCATATCTTATTTGCCCAGGCGATTTTATTACCAATACACTAAACAGCCCTTACGACAGCAGCATACAGTGGTATAGGGATGGTGAAGCTATTGAAGGCGCTAACGAAGGAACGTACGTAATTACAGAACCGGGATCGTATTATGTGGTTGCAGCGCCCGCAGTTTGCCCTAACGCTACAAGCAGCACATTAGTTAGCCCTCTTGTAGTTTCATGGAACCCAGAATGTACAGCAGGCGTAAACGACCCATCGGCTCAGGATGCTTTTGTTATTTACCCTAACCCGGCAAGCAGCACACTTAACCTGCAATTGCCGCAAAGCTCTCTTTTAAACGAGTACACCATTTTTGATGTTACCGGTAAAAACCTAATGAGCGGCAGTGTAAACACCTCTGCATCAGCTATAAATATTTCAGGCCTTGCAGCCGGAACATACATTATAAAACTGAACGGCGGCCAGGCACAGGCTACCAAAATGTTCATTAAAAACTAAGTAGTGTTGAGTTAATTGAAAGGAACGGGGCTTATGTCCCGTTTTTTTTATGCCCTGATTTATGTTTACGGGTTTCCGTAAAATGCTCATTCTCATTACGGGTTTTCCGCACTTAACAATCCTTTAACAAAATCAAAAACCGATAAAGCCTTACTTTGCAGCAGTTTCTGGTTTAGTTTAAGAAAATACATCCAATCAATTATTTTTTACAATTAACGGAGTCATAAAAATGACTCCGTTTTTTTATGCCCATTTTTTGTATTTTAGTCATTAATATGGCAACTTTTTACAGTAAAATATCAAACAGCACTGCCCACCGCCCCATTCGCGATGAACTTTCTGCTGAAGCATTAGCAAACCCTAACCTCCTCCGGGAACTTTTTGACCTTGCTTTAAATGTTACTGACAAATATCACTACAAAGCCTGTTGGATCTTAGAACTGGTTTTAGAGGCTGATATTTCACTTTTGGAGTTTGAGTTAGCACACTTTTGCAGCACTTTGCCAAATTATAAACACGAAGGCGCTTTACGGTCGGTTTCTAAAATTTGTATGTTCGCCGTGCAGCACCATCAAAAAAACAACAGCTTTTTAAACGACACCCAACTACAGCAAATTACAGAGGCTGCTTTCGACTGGCTCATTAACCCCAATGGCAAAGTTGCTACAAAAGCCTACTCCATGCGCACCCTGTACCTTACAGGCAAACAAACCGACTGGATTTACCCTGAACTCGCCCGCATACTTGCCGAAGACACCGTAAAGCACACCGCTGCTTACAAAGCTGCCGCCAAAGACATCCTGAAGAAGATCAATGAATAGTAAGGCAGCAGTTTGCGCAAACCTTTTCGGGTGAGCAAAAATTAGTATCTTCGGGCTTATGAAAGTAACCCGCGACAATGAGATAGCGCCGCAAAGGAGCCTGCTCTTTAAAATTACTACCAACCTAACCTTTTGGGTGCTATTGGCCATATTAGCCGGGGTATTGCTGGGTCATTACCACCCTAAAGAAGGCATGCAGATGGAGATCATCGGCAAGGGTTTTATAAGCATCATAAAGGTATTTATAGCCCCCATTATCTTCCTTACCATAGTATTAGGCATCAGCGGGATGGGCGACCTTAAAAAGGTAGGGCGCATAGGCATCAAATCGTTATTGTACTTTGAGGTGGTAACCACATTTGCCCTGGCAATTGGCGTAGCTGTGGCATACATTATCCAGCCCGGTAAAATAAACCGTACGGGATTAGATGTGCAGGACCCGTCTAAATACACCGGGCAGGCGCAGGCATTCAGCTGGCTCAAATTCTTTATGGATAACCTTACCCTGCAGGTGCTTATTGTAGCCATTATAACAGGCATCATTGTAAACTACCTAAAAAACCGCGAAGCCGTAATATCCGTTTTATACAAATGCAGCAAATATGTGTTCATAGCGTTAAAATGGGTAATGTACCTGGCACCGCTTGGGGCATTTGGCGGCATGGCCTATACTATTGGTAAATTTGGATTGCATACCTTACTGCCACTGGGTAAGCTTATGCTAACCGTTTACATTACTATGGCGGTGTTTATCTTCCTCATTTTAGGCAGCATATTACGCTATTACAAAATGAGCATCTGGAAATTCATCAAATACATTAAAGAAGAGCTACTCATTGTACTGGGCACCTCATCATCCGAAGCTGCTTTGCCCAACCTTATGGAAAAGCTGGAAAAAATGGGGTGCAGCAGGGCGGTTGTGGGGCTTGTTGTGCCTACAGGCTACTCCTTTAATTTAGATGGCACATCTATTTACCTCTCCATGTCGGTTATCTTTTTGGCGCAACTGTATGATGTGCATTTGTCACTTACAGAGATACTAACCATTATAGGCCTACTCATGATAACATCTAAAGGTGCGGCGGGTGTAACCGGCAGCGGATTTATAGTATTGGCATCTACCCTAACCGCCATTGGCAAAATTCCGGTAGAGGGCCTGGCTTTTTTATTGGGTGTAGATAAGTTTATGAGCGAGGCGCGTGCCTTAACCAACTTTATAGGCAATGGTGTGGCAACCATAGTAATAAGCAAATCTGAAAAGGAATTTGTGGCTATTGAGCCGGTTTTAGAAGAACAACCCTGAATTTAAGAGGATATTTCTTAGAAGCCTACTAAAACGATATAGTTCAATATTAGAATTTTTAACTCACAATTCTCAGTTAAATAATAAATACTATAAATTCAGTTTAAAGAAAATGTTATTAAATCCGTACTTTTTGATAATTCAACAAAAATTCGATTATATATTTATTCAATTATTATTTTATATACTTTAGTAATGCTCTTATAAGCTATCAAATAGCAAGCTTAGCTTAAATTTATTATACCATTTGTTTAAGCAAAGAGCAAAAGTTTTTTGGGGTTTTATCAGTACAATTAACAAACAACTTTCTTCTTTTTGGGGGAGGCCCGTACCAAAAGTACGGGCCTTTTTTTATGCCTTCTTTTTATCTTCGTCTTCAAAAGTAAAGTTGCGAAGTTGCGGTGCGCTAAAAAATGTAACCGCTACTACACCAAGCGTTAAGCAGCCCCCCATTACCACCGCCCTAACAGTGCCCAGCCAGTGCGCCATAACGCCGCTTTCAAAATCGCCAAGCTCGTTGCTGGAACTTACAAACATGGTGTTTACCGCTGCTACGCGCCCACGCATTTCATCGGGCGTTACAAGCTGCAATATGGTACTGCGCACTACTACGCTAACGGCATCAAACATGCCCGATAGCAGCAGCATAAAAAATGACAGCAGGAAATTAGTTGAGAGTCCGAATACGATGATAGACAGCGCAAACCCCGTAACTGCTACAAACAGCTTTTTACCGGGATTGGTCTTTAACGGTAAAAATGCCAGTAAGGCAAGGGTGGCCAATGCCCCTATACCCGGCGCCGACCTTAGCAGCCCGAAACCTACCTCATCTACATGCAATATCTCTACCTGGTACACGGGCAAGAGTGCTACGGCACCGCCAAACAGTACCGAGAACATATCTAACATTTGCGCGCCCAGCAGTGCCGGGGTTTTAACTACAAATTTAATTCCCTGAGAAAGGCTTTGCAGTATGGGTTCTTTTTCTTTTTTAAGTATAGGTTTAGATTTTATGTGCAGTATGGGTATCAGCAGCAGTATTTGTATAACCACTACCGTAAACATGCCCAGTATAACACCATCTAACGCTATCATTAAACCGGCTGCTAATGGGCCAAGTACACCTCCGGTTTGTGCTGCCATACTACTCCAGCTGGTTCCGTTAGGGAAAAGTTTCCTGTCTGACACCACAAGCCCAAACAGCGAAAACACCGATGGCCCCATGAACGAGCGTATAATACCGCCTATAAACACAAAGAAGTAAATAAGGTACAGCGTGGTTTGCATGCCGAGATGCTCTAAAGAAAGCGGCGTGGTAAGTGTAAAGAGGCTCGACCCTAAAAAGATGTAGCCTATAATACAAAACAGCAGCATTTTGCGCTTTTCGTTAAGGTCTACAAAATGGCCTGCCAATAAAGAGAAGCCCACTGCGGGTATAACCTCGGCAAGGCCTACAAAGCCTAATGATAGTTTATCCCTTGTTAAATGGTATATCCAGTAAAAAATTATGGTAACCTGCATATTAAGGGTAAACAACAGCCCAAAACGAATGCTTAAAAACGATCTAAACTCCGGTAGTTGCAAAACGGGGTTCTTTATAAAAAACCCTGATTGCACGGGTTCCTGTTCTTCCTGATCCACTTTTATATGTATTATTAATTATTGCAAAGGTACGCCCCTGTTATTATATAGGAGATGATACAATTATGAAATCTTTTATAAAAATCAACTATTTGTACACTTTTGTTTAATCAAAAAAAATACCCCGACGTTTATTCGCTTTCAGCAAAAAAACATCAGGGTAGTTATTTATACAATCTTACTTATCATCCTCCGGCTTTAAGCCTGTCTAATAATGTTTGTAGTTTAACGGTTGCAAAGCCGGAACTGTGGTCGGATAAACCGTAAGGCACAATAAGGTCATCGTTATGAATAATAGATCCGCACGAGTACACTACGTTAGGCACATAACCCTCGCGCTCATCGGGGTTTGGTACAATAAGCGGGTCTTTTAAACGACCTATTTCTATCGATGGATCATCAAGGTTTAGTAAAGATGCCCCAATACTGTAACGGCGCATACTGCCTACCGAGTGCGTTATAACCAGCCAGCCGTCGGGTGTTTCTATAGGCGAACCACAGTTACCTATCTGCACAAACTCCCACGGGTATTCCGGCCCCTGAATTTTAATAGGGTCGTCCCACTCGTTAATATTGTCGCTGTACATAAGGTAGTTGTTCCACCCGTCAATCCTTGATAGCATGGCAAATTTGCCGTTTATCTTACGGGGAAACAGCGCAAGGTTTTTGTTCTTGGCCCCGTTACCATTTAACGGGCTCGTTTTAAAATCGTAAAAATCATAGGTTTTTAGCAGCTTGGGCATAATGTGTACACCATCATAAGCCGTGTAGGTAGCATAATAAGTTTTTTTGCCGTTCTCATCGGTAAAATGCACAAAACGGGCATCTTCTATCCCTTTGCTTTCAAAATCAGATAACGGGAAAATTACCCTGTCGCTAATATCGGTATCCTTGCTAAAGGTGATGCGCCTGTAACTGTCAGACAGTGCCAATATAAGGTTATACTCCCTTAGTACCTTAACATCATCGGTTTGCTGCTTAGCCTCATTAATAAGGAGCTTAAGCTGATCGTAATTAAAACGGTCTTCCAGCTTATCGCCCACGGCATGCATAAACTCATTGTTAATATCGGCTTCAGATGCTTTTTTAAGGAACAGCCTTTTTTGATACATAACATTGTGCACCTTTTCGGCCTCATCTATATAGTTACCCGCGGGTATAACCGTGATATCGCTGTTTTTATCGATCATGGCACGTCGGAATACTACCGATGATACGTGCCCCTCGCCCACTGCCCTAAAGCTTATAATAACGCGCAACTGGCCTTCCTCAAGGTTACTTTGGTCGGGGTCAGGTATAATTGATGGGTTAAAGAATGCCGCCGACTCAATACTGTACTCGTGCGTAAAATAAGAGCCTATGAGCAGTTTGCAGTATTCATCCAGCTTTTCATATTCAAAGCCTGCCGCAGTAACGTATTTTTTTACACGCTCTGCATTGCGCAGCAGCTTGCGGGTAATGTTACGGTGCCTTTTAGAAAAATCCTGCAATAATGGCGATATCAATGCAAAGGTCTCTTCCTTATCCAGCGCCATTATTTTTTTTATCAGTTCTATGGCACGTTCTTCTCCATTAAAAAAATAACGTGCTATAACACGTTTAGTATCGGGTAGTACCTTAACGGGTTTTCTTTCTACAGATAGTCTCATGCCTCCTTAGGGTTTTAATCAAGGCAGTTGCCTCAGGTTTATCGAATTATCGAACCTCTAAAATACGAATATAATTCCACACAGCCCGTTGCCCCAAATGCTAAATTTAAGTGAAAAATACTACAACATTGTAGTTGTAACCCTCACAAACTTTCACAAACCTTTAATTATGGCACACAATTACAATTACTAACTTTATTATAAGCAATGATAAAACTAAAGATTATGAGAAAGCTCATAGCACAGCAGTGGCTATCTATAGATGGTTTTGCAGCAGACAGCAAGGATACAACTGCATTTTTTGAATATCCTAAATACAACGAAGGCTGGGAGGAAGACCAGCTGCAGCTGATGAAAAATATAGACACTATACTGTTAGGTGCCACTACCTATAAGATGTTTTTAGACTACTGGCCGGATGTTGATCCTAATAAAGAGGCTGTAGGCCCGGCGCTTAACAGCACACCTAAAATTGTTTTTTCTAAAACTTTAAAGGAGGTGCCATGGGGCGATTGGGATCCGGCAACGGTAGTAGCCGAGGATGCAGTAAACTATGTAAAGGAGCTAAAGGATCAGCCAGGCAAAGACATTATACTGTGGGGCAGCCTTACCGTGTGCAGGGCACTGGCAGCCCACAACTTATTTGATGAATACCACATTACCCTTGCCCCGGCTTTTGTAGGTAAAGGCATGCGTTTTTTACCCGATGATAAAGAATGGCTGGATATGGAACTTGTAAAAAGTAAAACTTATACAACAGGCGTACTTTCGTTAGTGTATCGCCCACGGTCAAAACAATAATTTTAAGTATCTTTGGCGTTGCAAACACGAGTACTATAATGAACTATTTTTCTTCTGATTTTAAACTGGGAATTTTAGGCGGCGGCCAGCTTGGCAAGATGCTCCTTACCGAAACCCGTAAATTTGACATTCAAACCTATGTGCTGGATCCCAGCGATGAAGCGCCCTGCAAAATAGGCAGCAACAAATTTTTTAAGGGCAGCCTTATGGATTTTGATACCGTTTACAACTTTGGTAAACAGGTAGATGTGCTTACTTTTGAAATTGAGCTTGTAAACATAGAAGCCCTGGAAAAACTGGAAAGCGAAGGTATAAAAGTATACCCATCGCCAAAAACGCTAAGGCTTATTCAGAATAAAGGCACCCAGAAAGATTTTTACACTACCCATAATATACCTACTGCCGCTTACAAAAGGTTTGAAAATGTAGCCGGCCTTAAGCAGGCTGTAGCCGATAACGAGATTACCCTGCCTTTTGTTTGGAAAAGCACCGAGGGCGGTTATGATGGCAACGGCGTAAAGGTTATTCGTAACACTGATAGCTTTAACAACCTGCCCGATGTGCAGTGTATCGCGGAAACGATGATTCCGTTTAAGAATGAATTGGCTGTTATTGTAACCCGTACCCCAAGTGGCGAAATTAAAACCTACCCTGTGGTAGAGATGGAGTTTCACCCGGAGGCCAACCAGGTAGAATATGTTATTTGCCCGGCTCGTATAGATGATGCCGTTGCCGATAACGCCCGTGCTATTGCGCTTAAAGTATCGGAGCACTTTAACCACGTAGGTTTACTTGCGGTAGAGATGTTCCAGACGGAAGACGACCAAATATTAGTTAATGAGGTTGCCCCGAGGCCACACAACAGTGGGCATTACTCTATCGAAGCCAGCTACACATCGCAATTTGAACAGCACCTGCGTGCCATTTTAGATTTACCATTAGGTAACACCGACAGTAAAGTGGCCGGTATTATGGTAAACCTTGTGGGCGAAGAAGGCTACAGCGGCAGCGTAGTGTACGAAAATATCGAAAAGATACTGGGTCAGGATGGTGTAACACCGCACATCTACGGTAAAAAAGAAACCAGGCCTTTCCGCAAGATGGGACACGTTACCATAGTAAACCAGGATATCGCCGAAGCACGAAGAGTAGCCCAGGAAGTTAAGAACACTATTAGGGTAATTTGTTAATTTGTGGATTTGGTTATTTGAAGCTTCCGACAACTGGCAACCATCAACCGATAACTAAAAATGATAATTCGGTTATTTGGAGTTTCCGACAACCGGCAACTAACAACAAACAACAATTTAAAAAATGAAAATAGGAATCATAATGGGCAGCATATCGGACATGCCGGTAATGCAGGATGCCATAGATATATTAAAAGAGTTTGGCATTGATACGGAGGTAGATATTGTATCGGCTCACCGCACACCTGAGAAGCTGTATGAATACAGCACTACGGCCCACACCCGCGGCATTAATGTAATTATTGCAGGTGCTGGTGGTGCAGCCCACTTACCGGGCATGGTAGCAAGTATGTCTCCTCTGCCGGTTATTGGCGTGCCTGTAAAATCAAGCAACAGTATAGATGGTTGGGATAGCGTGCTTTCTATATTGCAAATGCCAGGTGGTGTACCTGTTGCAACAGTAGCCCTAAATGGCGCTAAAAATGCAGGTATACTCGCCGCACAAATATTAGGAAGCCACGACGAGTTGATCCGTTCAAAAATAATAGCCTACAAACTTAGTCTTAAAGAAGCCGTTAATAAGGCAAGTGACGTATTAAGAAACAGGGAATAATATTCCCTGTTTTGCGTTTTTAAATTTTGTAACTTTGATAAAAAGCTCGCAATGGATATTCAGGCATCTAAAATAGAATTGGCAAAAATGATCATGGAAATAGAGGATTCATCTGTTATAGATAGGTTTATCAATTTTATAAAATCCGAAAGCACACTATCTGATCGACAAAAAAAAGCAATTGATTCTGCACTGGTTCAATTACAGAATGGTGGAGGTATACCTCACGATGTTGTTATGGCAGAAACAAAAGCGCGCTATCCCAAATATTTTAAATAATGGTTATAGAGTGGTCTCCTCTTGCCAAACTTGACTATTGGGAAAACATTGAATATTTAGAAAATGAATAGTCGGAGAAAGAAGTAATCTCTTTTATTGAAAATGTTGACAACACCTTGAACTTGCTGAAAAGAAATAATGTTCAATTTATTAAAACACATTATAATGGAGTTTTAAAGATTGTAATTGTAAAACAGATTTCTTTATTTTATATTATTGAGGATAATAAAATCGAATTACTTCGTTTCTGGAATAATTACCAGGATTTAAATAATTTCAAATTAAGATAGTTTTGTAACTTTGATAAAAAGCTCGCAATGGATATTCAGGCATCTAAAATAGAACTGGCAAAAATGATACTCGATTTAGAAGATTCTAAATTGATTGAGAAAGTGCGCAAACTTATTACCAAAGAAAAAAAAGATTTTTACGATGAACTTTCTGAAGATGAAAAGCTGGAGGTACGATACGGAATTGAGCAATTAGACAGGGGCGAAAAAATTTCCTGGGAAGATTTTAAAATCAGAAGGCGTAGCAGGTAATGTATATCATAAATTTATCTGACCTTGCCGCAAGAAAATTAGATGATTTGCTTGATTATCTTGAAAGAGAATGGTCTTTAAAAATTGCCAACAATTTTGAAGACAACTTTGAAAAAAAGCTTTTACATATTTCTAAATATCCTGAAAGCTGCATAAAATCAAAACAATTTCCCAACTTACATCTCTGCGTTGTAACCAAGCAAACCTCTTTTCTTTACCGAATTAAACCCGACGAAATTGAAGTTGTAACAGTTCTTGATAACCGCAGCAGTTTTAAATCTATTACTAAAGAGATACGCAAATACTATGGGCGCATCTAAAAACACTACCATGAACCTACTCACGCAAAAATTTACTACCAAACACGATACCGCGCCCTTTAGCGGAATAAAAACCGAAGATTTTATGCCTGCTTTTACAGCCGGTATAGAAAAAGCCCGCAAAGAAGTTGATGCTATTGTGGCCAACCCCGAAGCACCTACTTTTGAGAATACAATAGAGGCAATGACGTTTAGTGGCGACACATTAGAACGGGTTTCAAGTATTTTCTTTAACCTGCATTCGGCAGAAACTAATGACGATATCCAGAAGATAGCCCAGGAGGTTTCTCCGCTGCTGTCGGATTTTGGTAACGATATTCGCTTAAACAAAGATTTGTTTGAACGCGTTAAGTCTGTTTATGATAAAAAAGATTCACTTAACCTAACGCCCGAGCAAACCACACTGTTAGACAAGCAATACAAAAGCTTTAGCCGCAACGGCGCTAACCTGCCTGAGGATAAAAAGAACAAGCTCCGCGAAATTGACAAAGAGCTAAGCAGGCTAAGCCTGGAGTTTGGTGAAAATGTACTTGCCGAAACCCACGCTTACCAACTGCATATTATAAATGAGGCCGACTTATCGGGCCTACCCGAAGGTACTATTGAGGCTGCTAAAGAATTAGCCGCAAGCCTTGAGAAAGAAGGCTGGGTGTTTACGCTTGATTATCCAAGCTATGTGCCGTTCTTAACCTATGCCGATAATCGCGAGCTTCGTAAGCAAATGGCGATTGCGTTTGGCGCAAAAGCCTTTCAGGGTAACGAGCACGACAACCAGCAAATCGTTCTGCAAATAGTAAAACTGCGTCATGAGCGCGCCAACCTTTTGGGCTATGGCTCGCATGCCGACTTTGTATTAGAAGAACGTATGGCAGAAAGTCCGGCTAAAGTAAAAACGTTCCTAAACGACCTGTTGGCAAAGGCCAAACCGGCTGCCCAAAAAGAGTTTGAAGAGCTTACCGCTTTCGCTAAAGACCTTGATGGTTTAGGCCATTTAGAAAAATGGGACGGTGCTTATTATTCAGAAAAACTAAAACAGAAGTTATTCAACCTGGACGACGAAAAACTAAAACCCTACTTTAAACTGGAAAACGTACTTAACGGCGCGTTTGTTATTGCCGGTAAATTGTACGGGTTAACGTTTAAAGAGGTTCAGGATATTGATAAATACCATAAAGATGTTACCACGTATGAAGTTGTGGGCGAAAACGGCGACCTTGTTGCTATTTTCTACGCTGATTTCTTTCCGCGTAAGGGCAAGCGCAACGGCGCGTGGATGACATCGTTTAAATCGCAATACGTTTTAAGCGGCGTTAATGAGAGGCCACATGTATCTATTGTATGCAACTTTACAAAACCTACCGAGACCAAGCCATCGTTACTAACCTTTAACGAGGTTACTACCCTGTTTCACGAATTTGGGCATGCCCTGCACGGTATGCTTGCCGACACCATTTACCCAAGCCTTAGCGGCACCAGTGTGTACTGGGATTTTGTAGAGCTGCCAAGCCAGGTTATGGAAAACTGGTGCTACGAGCCGGAGGCCCTGGCACTGTTTGCCCACCATTACCAAACCGGCGAGGTCATACCTATGGAGTACATTACCAAAATTAAGGAGAGCGCAAGCTTTCAGGAGGGCATTGCCACTATGCGACAGCTAAGTTTCGGATTATTAGATATGGGCTGGCACAGCGCCGACCCAAGCAATATTACCGACCTGAAGGCTTTTGAGACCGAGCAATTTGCAGCAACGCAACTGTACCCGGAAGTTAAAGAGAATGCAATGAGTACGGCTTTCTCACACATTTTTCAGGGTGGGTATTCATCGGGGTACTACAGCTATAAATGGGCTGAGGTGCTTGATGCCGATGCATTTGAATTCTTTCAGGAAAAAGGTATTTTTGATAAAGAAACCGCGACTAAATTTAAAGACAACATACTCTCTAAAGGTGGTACAGAACACCCTATGGTATTGTATAAACGCTTTAGAGGACAGGAACCAAAACCCGAAGCCTTGTTAAAAAGGGCAGGGCTCTTATAGAGTATTGGATGGTTAGATACTTGGATTTTTAGACAACCTGAATATTTTTAACCACAAGCGCGCCGCAAGGCTTGTAGGAAGAAGCACTAAGTTTATCGGGCTTGTTCCAGGCAACGAAGGACACTAAGCTTTGTGGCCTTCAATCCGATCATTAGATTGCAATCCTTATTGCAATAAAGTTTGTGTTCTTTGTGCAACCCCTTGTGCCTTTGTGGTAAAAAATATAATAAAAACAAAATGCTGTCGCTACTACCCGACAGCATTTTTTAATCAAAAAAATACGGAAAATAAAACAACCTCCAAAATTGCTCCCGGAGGGATTCTTGGGAAAGAAAAACACTACTATTACTGTTTCACTATCTTAATATATTTATGGTTGCTGCCAGCTGTCACTTTAACAAGGTAGGTTCCTGCCGCAAGTGCCTGCATGTTTACCTGCCCTGTTGTTGCATTTATGTTTTGCTCTAAAACATTTTGACCTAACAAATTATATATCGAAATAGTATTGATGTCATTAGTATATGAAACCGTAAGCACATCGTTAACCGGATTAGGATAATAGCTAAATGCGCTGTTATCAAAATCAGGGGTGCCCAATGCAGTTTGCCATTTTAGATTATCAAGCAACACCACAGTGTGTGGCACATTGCTGTTTAAGCGTAGCCCTATATAAGTATCAGTCCCCGTGTAGCCGGTAAGGTCTATGGTAAATGATTGCGGCTCCATTACCGATGCTACGCTAACCGTTGTAAAGGTTGTAAACACGGCATCATTAGTATTATTATTCAGCGTACCCACCTGCACTTCGGTCGATCCGTTAGTTACAAACGCATAAAACGTTAAGTAGTGCGTACCGGCATTTAAGTTGGTAAGCTGTGGCGATACCAGTATCAGGTCGTCGGTAACATCCGAGTCGGCTTTGTAAATAGCGATAACATTGGGTGCTGACTCGCCCGGCATGGCAGCTGTTTCTATAATTGCATTTTCGGCCAAGGTATTGCCGCGTAAAATACCGGTCCAGCAGGCAGGTATTTCATGCAGGGCCGTAGTATCTAAATTTTCATCAAAAGAATCCACCGCCAGGCACTGCGTTGTAAAAGTAAACGGCACCCATACTCCGTTGCCGCTGTCGCATAAAGAGCGTACCCAAACGGTATAAGTAGTTGCCGGAGTAAGCTCTGTAAGCAGTGTTACGGTTTCACCGGTAACATCTATTGGGGTCAGGCTGCCGGGAGTAGCCTCTGCATCATCAGTATATACCACCTGCCATTCGGTTTCAGCTTCACCTGCAGTCCAGGTAATGTTAGCCGCAACGGTTGTAATTTCTTCTGCGCTAACATTTGTAACGGTTGGGCAGGCAGGCTCCCAAACTATATTATCTAAATAAACGGCTGTATGTTGTGAGGCGCTGTAGAGTCTGATCCCTATATAAGTATCAGAACCTGTATAGGCCGAGAAATTAACCGTAAACGGAGCCGGGGTTAAGCTAACAGTAAGCGGTATGCTTTGTAGTGATGTAAATACGGCATCATCAGGATTATTGCTGCTAAGCGTACCTATTTGCAATTCGCCTGCAAAATTTTGTATAAATGCGTTAAACGTTAAGTGATGTGTACCTGCATTTAAATTGGTTACCTGTGGCGAAACAATAATAAGGTCGTCGTCCAGCCCTGAGTCTCCTTTATAGATGGATACATTGTTAGGCACCGAGGTAGCCGATGCTTCAGGTACATTTATGGTAGTAACCTGTGCAATTGCCGAAAGTGTTTCGCCCCTTTTTATAGCCGACCAGCATACCGGCATGGTATAAATGGCATTGTTATCAAAATTTTCGCTAAAGGCATCTACTGCGAGGCAGGCCGTACTAAATGCAATAGGGCCTATCCATAAGCCATTGCCATCATCACAAACAGATCGTACCCAAACGTTATAATCGGTTTGAGGGGTAAGCGTTGTAATTTCTGCTGTAGGCGTAGTTGTAGCAGCTACTGTGCCTATTGCAGCTGGGTTGGTATCATCCCCCAGGCTGTAGCCTGCTTCCCAGGCGGTTTCACTGCCGCCTGCTGTCCATGTTATTGTAGCAGTAGTTGTAGTAATTCCATTAACCGCTATACCGGAAACATCGGGGCAATCCGGTATTGGTTCCCAAACCACATTATCTACATACATAGAGCTGCTTGCTGTTGAATTAGATCTGTAACGCAACCCTAAATGCACATCATCAGTCACCGTAACCTCATCAAAATTGATAACGTGCTCCGTCATTGTAGCCGAGGTTATTGTAAAACTCTGCACTACAGTAATATCGGCATATTTGTTATTCCCGTTAAGGGTTATTACTTCTAAAACATCGGGTGAGCCCGAACGTGCAAAAAAGCGGAAACGGTGTGTACCCGCGCCAATATTAGAAACCCTTGGGCTAACCAGTATTACCTTATCATTGCCGGCGGTATCCAGCAAGCCTTTGTTAAACACAACGGCGTTAGGGCCGGACACGGCTATGGATGGGAATTGTATGGTTTGTACCGAAGCACTTGAGAGGCCAAACGTTACAGGATCTAACAAGTCAGTCCAGCAATCGGGCATTGCAGGCGTAACGATAGATTCGTCGTCAAAATTCTCATTAAATTCGGTTACAGGGTCGCAATCGGTTTTAAAATAGATCGGGCCTATCCAGGCACCATTACCACCCGTACAAACAGATCGTACCCAAAAGGCATATTTTGTAAAAGGCTCAAGCCCTGTAAATGATATACCACTTTCAGTAACGGTTTGCGGTGTAAGAGCATCAGGGTTGGTAGCCGTGGCACTGCCCTGCACTACCTGCCATGAGGTGGCTGCACCGGTATCCCAGTCGGCAGTCGCGCCATCAGGAGTAACCTGCGTAACCGCAATAGATGATAACGCAACATCCGGGCAAACGGGTGTCGCCTCCCAAGTAACGTTATCTATAAAGATATCCTGACCCCAGTTAGGTGTAACCAGTTTTATGCCTATGTAGGTATCGGTACCCGTATATCCCGAAAAATCTACGATATATTGCTGTGCAAAAAAGTCGTTTTCGGTATCAACCGTAGCAAAATAAGTAGCTACAGCGGTATTGGTATTATTGTTTAAAGTAACGATCTCCAGGTGCATTGGCACACCATAATTATTGCCCGATGCCATAAACCTCAGCCTGTGAGTACCGGAGTTTAGGGTAGAAAGCTCCGGTGTTACCAGGATTATCTCATCGGTAACGTTAGAAGTATTACCGTTACCTATGCGCACTACGTTAGGCACAGATGGTGACAGCGGATAATAGCTGTAATCAAAAGTTTCTATAAAGGCGAATTCATTGATGTTTTCTCCACGTATTATAGAACTCCACCCTGCGGGAAGGCCGGGAGTGGCTACACCATCAAAATTCTCAAAAAAAGTGGCAACAGGATTTTCTACCGGGGCACATTTAGGGCTGCATTTTACAGGGTCGTGCACCGGCAGCTTGCTTACTACCCCCGCATGCACTAAATTAATTGCGAGAAAGGTTAACAGATAGATAGTAATTTTTTTCATAAGCAGTACTATTAGTAATGGTTTTATAAAAATCCTGATGAAACAATAATTAAACTTGCCGCAACCTACCTAAAAATTTTACATAAAGAACTCATTACCAAAATTTTAACCTTAATAAAAAAGTGACGTTTTATGATAAAAACAGCGACACACACATTGTAAATAACTCAAAATCAATACCTAATAAAAAATATATTCATTTTATAGAAATTTAAGCTTACAGTATTTTACAAGGATATTATTAGAATTGATACCTTAAAAAAAACAATACCTCCTGAAGAAACTCCGGGAGACAGTGCCGTAACAAAAAACAAAACCTAATCACTCTTTAATAACCTTATGAATAAAATTTTTATCGCCCGATTTGACGGTAACAATATACATGCCGCCGGCAAGGCCGGTTAAATTAATGCTGCCCAGATTACCCAAACTCTGCAGCACTGTTTTACCCGAAACATCGCTTATAGAAATGCTGCTTACAGCCGTACCGGCGGGCATGTTTATATGTAATATATCCGATACAGGATTTGGGTACAAAGCAGGAGACTGTACTACGAATCCTGTAGTACCCAAAATCGCCGTAGTGCTATATGTATTTTTTGTATTTGATGCCTTTACCCTGTAATAACTGCCTACAACTGCCCCGTCCTGATGATTGAATGATGTTACGTTTGCCCTTACCCCACCTATAGGCGTATAAGGCCCGTCAGGGTTTGTGGCCTCCTCTATTATGTAGCCGGTCTCTACGGTTGAGTTATCCTCCCACGATATGGTTACACCTGTAGTATTTGCTGCTACTGTTACATTGCCCGGTGCCTGTTGTGGGGTTTCGGGAGCATCAAGGGTAAAATTCCAGCCATTAGTTACCATGAGTGTACCTTCGGTCATGCGGTCGTACTGTCCCTGAGTAAGAGTATTGGTATCGCAAAAGTTATAGCCCATAATATTATCCACTATCGGGTCAAATTGGTCGTTGTTAATGTCAGCAGCCGTACCCACATAATTACAATCAATTACATTGGTATTGGGAAGCCCGAAAGGGTCTGAAGGCGTATCGCAAACAAAATCGCCCGTTGTATCGCAATTAGCAGACAGCCTTGGGAACGATTCCGAATCATTACGGGTTACCAGTTCCCTTTCAAACTCATTTTCATGGTCAGAATTATTAAAGGTATGCTCCAGACCGAAGTAATGGCCCATTTCGTGTATAAGGGTCTTGTTGTCATTTAATCCCAGCGTATACACCCACATCCTGTTAAATTGCTGCATCTGCGGCTCCAGGAAAGCCCACCCGCCCACTACCACATTGTTAGACCGTACCGTTCTTGCTATGTACAGGTTAACAGCATTATCAACACCGTTATTGTTATGAAACGTAAGCCCCTGCTGCTCTGTTTGGTTACCGTTGTAAAACTGGTCGTTTGCATAGTAATTAAAGTCCGATCCGCTAAAGTAAAACTCCACATTAATGGACCGGAATTTTTTATTCAGCTCTGCCAGTGCATCGTTAAGTGCATCGGGATCGGCATAACCCGTATTATCATTGCGCCCAAAAAGATGTATCTTAATGGGTACGTAGGTTATATCGCCATCGGCCAGATGTAAGGCTGCTGCCGAATTTTTAAGCGTATTTAGCCTCGTTAGGCGTTGCAATTCTTTTTCGTGCGTATGATGAGGTACGCCACAAAAATGGGTTTGAGAATTACCTGAAAGGCTTAACAAAAACAGCGGTAAAAGTGTAGCGATTTTTTTCATAACATTATTTTTTAATTATCTTTTAACAAAAGTACCCTACATGTATAAACGAGAACTTATGAAAAAACCGCTAAGAGTTATGAATTTTGAGGTATTCAAAATATTTTATTAAAATATATTTCATTTATTTTTGAAAGTTCAATAATATATTATACATTTGATCTATGGAATTTAGCGACGCAAAAAATAAGTTTGTACAAACCTGGGGCGCATTAGGCTCGCAATGGGGCATTAACAAGACTATGGCCCAGATACACGCTTTGTTAATGGTATCAGCCGATGCGCTTAGCATGGAAGATATTATGGAGGAGTTGCAAATATCGCGTGGTAATGCCAGTATGAACCTTAGGGCGTTAATGGACTGGGGTATTGTATATAAGGAGTATAAAGCCGGAGAGCGCCGTGAGTTTTTCAGCGCCGAGAAAGACCTTGATGAGCTTGCTGTAAAAATTGCGCAGGAACGCAGCAAGCGCGAAATTAAGCCTGCCCTTAAAGTGCTTAAAGAGGTGTCTTCTACCGTGAGTGATACCTCTCAGGAAGCCAAACATTTTACCGAGCAAACCACCAAGTTATACGACTTTGTATTAAAAGCCGACAACATGCTGGAAAAAGTAACCGAATATAAAGACAACTGGCTTGCAAGGCTGGTAGTTAAAATTATGAAATAAACATCTCCTCTATGAAAGCTATAAGAGCCATAAATTATATTGTACTTATTATACCTATTATTCTTGGATTGATAGGCATACAGGATGAAGAATTTTTAATCATGGCAGCGCTGTCTACTATGGTTACAGGAGCGGCGCAGGTTATCATTGCACTTATAATGATCTTAGGCAAACACCGCAACCCGTTACTGTTTAGTTATTTTGCTATCGTAGCTGTCTTTTTTCTTATTTGGGGTTTTATAGGTAATTACGAATTTTACATTTTTGTCATCCCGGTAATGCTGGCGCTATACTTTACTTACATTGTATATATACAGATGAAACTGGAAAAACAAAAACCTTCGATCGAAATTCGAGGTAACGAATAACAAATAACAAATTTCAAATCGCAAATCATCAATAACTAAATCAAAATATTTCATTTTTTTCTGAAAGTTTAAAACACACAAGAATCATGAAACCACTTTACAATACAATATACGCAATGCACGCTCTTAATGCTGCTTTAGTTATTTTAACAATACTACTTTATATATTTGGAGGGCATGGGCTAATGGTACAATGTTTTCTTGGAATCTTTCAGCCTCTTGCTGCTTTGTTATTGCCAATAGGATATTTTAAAAAACTGAATAAAAGAACCTGGTTACTACTATTATATTACTGGATAGCTGTTGGTATATGGGCAATATCAGTAAAGCCGGTTATGGTCCTTAACAGCACCTATTCTTACTTAATGGCATTTTACATAACGCCTATGCTCATTGCTTGCTATTTTGTTTATGTGACCTACAAAATCAATAAACATATTCAAAATCAGGAATAATAAATTTTAAAAACCAACCACCATGAACTTTAATATACCCAACTGGCTCATTATACTGGGAGGTATCGGCCAGATCTTTACCGCGCTAATTTACCCGTACATCCGCCACCGTGTTTTCGATTGGTATAACGATGTGAAGCAGTTAAAACCCCTAAACCAGGAAATTGCCAAAACCTACGGGCGCTACATACAGGGACTCAACTTTAGCTTTGGGCTTATTGCATTGCTTATTACCGAAGACCTTAAAAACCAAACTGCCCTTGCAGTAGCTTTTACTGCACTTATTGCGGCTTATTGGGTAGGTAAAGTAGCTACACAAATCGCATACTATCCCATGTACCAGATTCCGCAAGAGCGTATTTTTAAAATTGGCAGCTATTGCATGAATGCGCTGTTTGTGCTGTTCGCCGTGGTTTACACCTGTTGCTGCTACACAATCTTACCGGATATTACAACCTTTAAATTATAGTACCATGACTACCGCCAGCTTACACCAAACCCAATTACAACACGAAGAAAATGCGATAGAAACCGCCGACTTTTATAACGAAGCCACCGAAGACTATAAATTTTGGAGTCGGGATTTTAATATGCATTTCGGGTATTACAGTCCGTTACGCACCAACCCGTTCAGGCGCGACACCATGCTTAACGAAATGAACCGCCAGATATTTAAACGACTGCCTAACGCTACAAACCTTTGCGACTTAGGTTGCGGTATGGGTGCCACGATTCGATACGGCCTGTACAACAATCCAAACCTTAGGATTACCGGCATAACATTTTCAGACTTTCAGGCTACCGAAGGCAACAAGCTTTTAAAAAGCTACAACGGCCACATTGCCATAGGCGATTACAACCGCACAGGTTTTTTAAGCAACAGTTTTGATGGCGCGCTGGCTATAGAGAGCTTTTGCCACAGCGGCCACAGCGCCGATTCTTTTACCGAAGCCTACCGCATTTTAAAACCAGGCGCCAAACTGGTAGTTGGTGATGCGTTTCTAAAAAAAGATTATAATGAGCTGTGCATCGGCGGCAGTTATTGTTATAAAGGCCTGTGCAACGGCTGGAGCCTGGAAAAGCTGGGCAACATACCGGCACTAAAAATTATGCTGGCAGAGATTGGCTTTAATAATATCACTGTAGAAGATGTATCGTTCAGGGTGGCGCCATCCGTATTGCACGTGCCGTTTGCTATAACTGGTTTTATCATAAAAAAGTTATTAAAAAACCAGCAACTGAAACCGCAAAGCATGCAAAACTTAAAAGGGTCGTTATTCGCGCTTTTATCTGGCGTGCAAATGAATAATTTTGGTTACTATATTATAACGTGTAGTAAGTGATAGAGTTCCTGGCGCGAGAGTCTCACTTCGTGCACGGTTTTGAGATTTCTCAATTTCGCTGCGCTTCATTCGAAATGGAATGCCTTACCTATCTATTTCGACAGAGGAAAAATATGAGAATTAAATTAAACTTACCTCACAAAGCGTTAACCAGCAATACCATCCCCAGCCAAAAAACAGGGATGCTCTCTACCCAAAATAAGGTGTAGTATTTAGAGCGTTCGGGGGTGGCAAAAATGGTAAAGAGCCCCACGGCAAGCAGCATGAATATATTTACTATAAGCTGGTTAGGGTCTACGTGGCTTTTTAAAAATTCTAAAAAGTAAAAAGGTATCAGCAGCATAATATTTAGCTGTCGTGTGTTCTTTACCCCTATTTTCTGGGGTACGGTTTGCAGTTGGGGGTTGTCTTCTTTTAAGTCGATAATCTCAAAAATCAATATCAGGATTATAACCAGCAAAAAACGCTGCCCGAATTTTAAGAACACATCGCTGTACAGCGTGGTACTGGCTTGTACCAAGGGTAAAAGCGTGGTAATGCCCGCCCAACAAAAAGCCACTATGTAAATTTTTATCCCGGTAAAGTTACGCAGGTTACCTTTTTTAGAGAACGGAACTGCATACAAAACCGTAAGCCCAAAAAAGCCAATGGCAGTTAGCTGCGTTACACGGTTCAGCAATAAAAAACAGGCCGTAGCAACCACAAAAGCAAGCACACTTATGCCGGCTATAACCTTTGTAATTGTGCCTACCGGCTTGCGGTTGCGAAAAACCGACTCATATTTTATAAAATTATAGCCAAAAACCGTCCCAAAAAAGGCAAAGCCCGCCATAGGTGCATCAAACGGATTGGCAAACATATGGTTGGTCATTAAAACCAGTGCCAGCACGGCAAAAGCCACGTGTATGCTGCCGTGTATGTATATGTAGAACAGTTGTTTTGCCACCTTCATCCTACAAAAATAATCAATATGCTAACAGCATTGTATTTGCAATGAAAAATTCACAAAATCGGGCTTTAAAAAGCATTTTAATTTGAATATAAATAACTAATTTTGTGCCTTTAAAAAACAACAGCACAACACACATGAAAACAGATGCTTTCGCTTTAAGGCATATTGGCCCGAGGGAGAATGACCTCCAACATATGTTTAAAACAATTGGCGTAGAGTCTATCGACCAATTAATATATGAAACGCTACCGGACGACATCCGTTTAAAGGCACCTTTAAACCTGGAGCCGGCGCTAACAGAATATGAATACCTAAACCACATTACACAGTTAGGTAACAAAAACAAAGTATACAGGTCGTACATAGGTTTGGGCTACCACCCTGCTATTGTACCCGCTCCTATTCAGCGTAATATTTTCGAAAATCCGGGATGGTATACTGCTTACACACCTTACCAGGCCGAAATTGCACAAGGCCGTTTAGAAGCTTTGCTTAACTACCAAACTACAGTTATTGAGCTTAGCGGTATGGAAATTGCCAATGCATCGTTGTTAGATGAAGGTACCGCAGCTGCCGAGGCTATGGCGCTTTTATTTGATGTGCGCACCCGCGACCAAAAGAAAAACCACGTTGCAAAATTCTTTGTGTCCGAAGAGATACTTCCACAAACCCTTTCGGTGCTTCAAACACGTTCTACGCCAATTGGTGTTGAGCTTGTTATTGGCAACCACGAAGAGTTTGATTTTTCTGATGAGTTCTTCGGAGCCATCCTTCAGTACCCTGGCAAATTTGGCCAGGTTCATGATTATGCATCGTTTATAAGCAGTGCAAAGGCAAAAGATATTAAAGTTGCTGTAGCGGCCGATATCCTTAGCCTTGTAAAGCTAACCTCACCTGGCGAACTTGGAGCCGATGTTGTGGTAGGTACTACCCAGCGTTTTGGTATCCCAATGGGTTACGGCGGGCCTCACGCGGCTTTCTTTGCCACTAAAGAAGAGTACAAGCGTTCTATGCCGGGCAGGATTATTGGTGTTACTATAGATGTTAACGGTAACCGTGCCCTACGTATGGCATTACAAACCCGTGAGCAGCACATTAAACGCGAAAAAGCTACATCAAACATTTGTACCGCTCAGGTGTTACTTGCTGTTATGGCAGGTATGTATGCAGTTTACCACGGCCCTAAAGGCTTACAGTACATTGCCGATAAAGTTCATGCAAGTGCGGTAACTACTGCCGATGCGCTGAACAAGCTTGGCGTTTACCAGACTAATACATCATTTTTTGATACTATTTTAGTTAAGGCCGATGCTGCTAAAGTTAAGGCTGCTGCCGAGGCTAAAGAGATTAACTTCTACTATGCAGATGCTGATACGGTTGCTATATCTTTCAATGAAACTACATCTATAAAAGACATTAACGATATTATAGCTGTTTTTGCAGAAGCCACCGGCAAAACTGCAGAGAAAGTTACAACGCTTACCGATGCTGTAAGCATCCCTGAAAACCTTGTAAGGACATCAGATTTCCTTAAGCATGATGTATTTAACAAATACCACAGCGAAACCGCTTTAATGCGCTATATTAAAAAGCTGGAGCGTTTAGACCTTGCCCTTAATCATTCTATGATATCGCTTGGCTCTTGCACCATGAAGCTTAACGCCGCAGCAGAAATGCTTCCATTAAGCTACCCAGGGTGGAACAGCATCCACCCGTTTGCCCCTATAGAGCAGGCAGAAGGCTACCAAACCATGCTTAAAAAATTAGAAGAGCAGCTTAACGTTATTACCGGCTTTGCAGGTACTACGCTACAGCCAAACTCTGGCGCACAAGGCGAATATGCCGGCCTTATGGTTATACGTGCGTACCAAAAATCTATTGGCCAGGAGCACCGTAACATTGCGCTTATCCCGGCTTCGGCACATGGTACTAACCCTGCTACTGCCCACATGGCCGGTATGGAGGTTGTAGTTACTAAAACATCCGAAAACGGAAATATTGATGTAGAAGACCTAAGGGCTAAAGCTATCTTACACAAAGATAACCTTGCCTGTTTAATGGTTACTTACCCGTCTACCCACGGTGTGTATGAGGCTTCTATCATAGAGGTTATCAAAATCATACACGAAAATGGTGGACAGGTTTATATGGATGGTGCTAACATGAATGCACAGGTTGGCTTAACCAACCCGGGCCACATTGGTGCCGACGTTTGCCACCTTAACCTGCACAAAACTTTCGCTATACCTCACGGTGGCGGTGGCCCGGGCGTAGGCCCTATTTGTGTGGCTAAACACCTTGTTCCTTTCTTACCTACCAACCCGGTAATTACAACAGGTGGAGACAGCGCTATTACAGCTATTTCTGCTGCACCATGGGGGTCGGCATTAGTTTGCCTTATTTCTTACGGTTATATTACCATGCTGGGCGAAGAAGGCTTAACAAGCTCTACACACCACGCTATACTTAATGCTAACTATATTAAAGAAAGGCTTGCAGGCCATTACGATACGCTTTACACAGGCGAAATGAACCGTGCTGCCCACGAAATGATCTTAGAATGCCGTCCGTTTAAGGCGAATGGTATTGAGGTTACCGATATTGCCAAGCGTTTGATGGACTACGGTTTCCACGCGCCAACAGTATCGTTCCCGGTTGCAGGTACATTGATGATAGAGCCTACTGAAAGTGAAAACCTTGAGGAGCTTGACCGTTTTTGCGATGCGATGATCTCTATCCGTAAGGAAATAGACGAAGCAAGCGCTGACGACAAAAACAACGTGCTGAAAAATTCTCCGCACACGTTAGCTATGCTTACTACAGATAACTGGGTACTGCCTTACACACGTGAAAAAGCAGCGTTCCCGCTTGATTATCTTCATGAAAATAAATTCTGGCCCGGAGTACGCAGGGTAGACGACGCTTATGGCGACCGAAACCTGATTTGCTCTTGTGCGCCTATCGAGGCGTATATGGAAAATTAATTATAATGGCTGCCTAATAAGCAGCCATTTTTTTTGCCACGAATTACACTAATCATCACAAATTTAAAGGCTTTACAGATTAGTGACGATTAGTGTAATTCGTGGCAAACATTTTTAAATTATTATGAAAGACTTAGAAAACAGGGCCGACCTGGAGCTACTTATGGCAACTTTTTATGGAAGGCTTTTAGCTGACCCCGCCATAAATTATATATTTACGGATGTTGCTAAGATTGACCTCCCCTCCCACTTACCCCAAATTACCGATTTTTGGGAGCAGGTGCTTTTTCACACCGGAGGCTATAAAGCTAACGTAATGCAGCTTCATATTGAGCTAAATAGCAAGGAGAAACTCACTAAAACGCATTTTGAAAGCTGGCTGAGCCATTTTTTTAAGGCAGTTGATGATTTATTTAAAGGCAATAATTCGGAAATAATAAAAACACGGGCACAATCGGTGGCTACAGTTATGGAAATTAAGCTTTACAGCAAATAAATTTAGCAAATTATCATAATATTAATTTTTTACATGCATTAACAATAATTTATATGCAAGCATAGTATTTTTATATTGTTTTAACATTAATTATATCTAAATTTAGCCTCAAAATAAACAAATCTTAGATTCCAGTAATGAACATTAAAATCACCGGTTCCGGGAGCTATATCCCTACCCGCATTATTGCAAATGCAGATTTTGCCAGCCATAAGTTTTTAGATGAGGCTGGTACGCTTTTATCACATTCCAATGAGGTAATCGCAGAAAAATTCAGGCAGATAACCGGTATCGATGAACGCCGTTATGGAGAAGATGATTTAGTAACATCTGACATTGCTTTTTTTGCAGCTGAACGGGCAATAGAAGATGCAGGTATCGACCCTGAAACGCTGGATTATATAATTTTTGCCCACAACTTTGGTAATGTAAAAGCAGGCACTATACAAACCGACCTGCTGCCGAGCCTTGCCGCAAGGGTAAAACACAGCCTTAGGATCAAGAATCCCAAATGCGTAGCCTATGATATCCTTTTTGGATGCCCGGGCTGGGTGGAAGGCGTTATACAGGCGCAGGCCTATATAAAGTCGGGTATGGCAAAACGCTGCCTTGTTATAGGTGCCGAAATGCTATCGCGCGTGGCCGACCCTCACGACAGGGACAGCATGATATACAGCGATGGTGCCGGTGCCAGCATTATTGAAGGCACACCCGATGGCGACCGTGGCGTACTTGCACACGTTACGGCATCTTATACGTATGATGAAGCGTATTTTATGTTCTTTGGCGGTTCATACAACCAGGAGCACGATCAGGACGTTCGCTATATAAAAATGTATGGCCGTAAGATATATGAATTCGCACTTAGCCGTGTGCCACAGGCAATGAAAGAATGCCTTGAAAACAGTGGCGTTGCTATAGGCGACCTTAAAAAGATATTAATTCACCAGGCTAACGAAAAAATGGACGAAGCCATTGTGCAGCGTTTCTATAAGCTTTATGACTTGCCAATGCCGGAGCGGGTTATGCCAATGAGCATTCATAAATTAGGCAATAGCAGCGTAGCTACCGTTCCTACGCTTTATGATATGATGCTTAAAGGCCAGCTAAAAGACCAGGAACTTAATAAAGGCGATGTGGTATTGTTTGCATCGGTAGGTGCAGGTATGAACATCAATGCTATTGTATATAAGATATAACGTTATGTTATTTTAAGATAGTAAAAGCTGCACGAAAGTGTGGCTTTTTTTATGGCGCTGCAGATAGCCCTGGAAGGGCGGCATGTTTATAGCAGAAAATAGCGACACAATTTCTTAGCTACGGAGGAGCGGCATATTAATTTACATGCCGCTCTCCTCCGTAGCTCAAAAACTTTGCTTAAGAATTTTCTATAAATATATCGCTCCTCTGGAGCTAAGAAACGTCTTAAATTAGCCTCTAATCTTAGCTAAAGCCATATCAGCCCATACATTTACCTGGTACACCAATCGTAGTTTATAAACTGCCACAACATTAATAAGGATGGACAGTCCCGTTTTATAGATAAGGTTAATGATGTGCGATTCAAAATCAGGTAAGAAATAAATAGCAGTACCGGAGATTGCAAAGATCAATGCCAGTTTAGCAAAGCTTTTATCAAAAGGCAGCAGGCCGAATTTCTTATAAATAAACAGCAGTTTAGAGATGTTGAAAAGCGTCATACTCACAAATGAGGCATACGCCACACCCATAATCCCTGTGTCGGTATAATAAATAAAATACAGGTTAAGCGATACGTTTAGGAATATCAAAACCAAAATTGCCACCAGGTTAAAGCGGTAGTATTTAGAGTAGGTAATAATTTCTCCGTTAAAGCCTGTAGCCATGTTTATAAGTACGCTAAAACCCAGCACAATAATAACAGGAATGGTATCTTTAAGTTTTTCGTAAGCCGGCAGGATTCTGAATAGATCTTCTATCCCAAGGAAAATACAACTGTACAGCACCGCCCCAATAAAAAAGAGCAGGCGGGCAATTTCTTTATATTTAATATCGAGGTCTTTAAAATTACCGTTTTTTAAGTAAGTGGATATTATAGGCGCATATAGCGCAAACATACCAATAGCAGGAATTTGCAATGTAGAAGCCAGTGTAACTGCATTGCTAAACACACCGTTAGCTTCTTCGGATATCATATTAAATATAATAATACCGTCTATCCTAAAGGCAAGCAGCGATCCTAAGCTTCCGGCAAAAGAGTAAAGGCTGTACCTAAAATAATCTTTACGCGAAATTTGCCCAAACAAGGTTTTAAAGCGGTAGTTAAAGCCGGGATTAAAACGCTTAAATAGGTAAATAGCTGTTAAAACAAATATTACAGCATAACTAACGGCATACCATAGTAAAGAAGTATCTTCGGTAAGTATATTTCTCAATAGTAGCAGAAATATAACAGGCAACGCTACTTTTGGAAAAATCTTTTCGTAAAGCGTAGGCACGGCAATTTTTTGCAGGTCCTGTGCCTGTTTTTTAAACAGTTCCACATAGGCCATAGATACAGCTATAGGGAAAGCAAAGTAGAGCAAATAACTATCTTCACTTTTAAGGCCAATATTGTAAATAAATATTCCGGCTAACACTAATATACTTATTATAAACACTGAGATAAGGCTGTAATTAAATAACTGCTTACGATAGTGCTCCTGTAATGCGGGGTAAAATTTTATAAGTGCCTGGGAAGCCCCTAAAACCATTATCGGGTACAACAGTTGCCAAATGTTATCTACATACCGCACAGTACCCAGAAATCCGTAATCTTCAGGATAAATAAATAAGGCCGAAACAATACCTATGACCGTACCCATATAATTAATAATGGCGTAAAGCACAACCTGTTTCATGGGCGCTACTTTTTCTTTCCCCATTATTTGGCGTTATTGCGGGCGGCGCTTACCTGCCCTGTTTTAAAAAGCATCGTGATATAGTAGCCCGCCAGTTTAAGAAATAAGTGCATGGCTTTTCCGGCTCCGTAAAATTTAGCGAAGTACTTTGGCAAGCCCACCACTTCTTTTAAACCCAAAATCCATGCCTTTGCGAAGCTATGCCCCGGATTAATCAACGTTGATAATATTTTATACTGGCTTTGGGTAACATCTTTATTAAAATTGCGGCTAATAATGCGGTCGTGTACAATTTTAGAGTCGGCATCAATGCCAATTAAAAATTTATGATAGGTAACACGGTCGGTATAATTACGGTCTTCGCCATAGTGCCCAAAAAGTGGTTCAAAATAGCCTGTCTTTTCTACACAGGTACGGCTAACCAACCATGCGGCGGCGTTTACAAAGGGCACGGTAGCAACATTATCTTTTTCAGATGTTTTACGGCTGTTGTACGTAGCAAATGCAGCATCTAAATCAACATCATTACCGGAATAATGCATAGGGCTCGTAATGCCAAACTGTGGCCTTGCTTCCATTTTTTGCACCAGGCTTTTAACGGTATCGGTAAAAACCCAGGCATCCTGGTTCAGCAAAAAAAGGTAGTCGGCACCAAGCTCTAAAGCGCGTTTCATGCCAATATTATTTGCCTTTCCAAAGCCAAGGTTATCGGGGCTTTGTATCAGGTCTACTTCCGGATAGTTTTTAAGAAGGGCGACAGAATTATCGGTACTGTTGTTATCTACCACAATAATGCGCACAGGATAGGAAGAATGCCGCAGCGAAGTGATATTCTTATCTATCCAGCGGGCTCCGTTATAGGTTACAATAATTACAAAAACAGTCTTATCCAAGGTTTCGCTTTTCCGGTAACGCAAAAATAAAGATATTTGCATGCACTTCTACACAAAAACATGAAATACTACGTCATCATACCTGCACACAACGAAGAAGCCTTTATGGGCGTAACTTTAGAGTCGCTCGCGGCACAAACGCTGCTGCCCGCAAAAGCCGTTGTGGTTAACGATAACAGCACCGATGGCACGGCCGCTATAGTTACCTCCTTTGCGCAAAAATACCCATGGATAAGCCTTGTAAACAAGCAAAGCGATGCTGTGCATATGCCGGGAAGTAAAGTAATACAGGCATTTTTAGCGGGGTACGCCACCGTAGATGAAGATTATGACATTATTGTAAAGCTGGATGCCGACCTGATACTCCCGCCCGATTATTTTGAAACCGTGATGAATGCGTTTAAAACAGACGATAAAGTGGGCATGGCAGGCGGTTTTGCTTATATAGAAAAAAACGGCGAGTGGGTTATTGAAAGCCTTACCGATAAAGACCACATTCGCGGGGCGTTTAAGGCATATCGCAAAGCGCTGTTTATGCAAATGGGCGGGCTTAGGCCCAATATGGGCTGGGACACTGCCGATGAGCTTATAGCCAAATTCTTTAACTGGAAGGTAGTAACCATAAAGCGCCTAAAGGTTAAGCACCTTAAACCTACCGGAGCTAATTATAACAAAGCTGCCCGTTACAAACAGGGTGAAGCGTTTTACACCTTAGGTTACGGCCTTATAATTACTACTATTGCCGGAGCCAAGCTTGCCATGCGCAAAAACAAGCCCCTGCTTTTTATAGATTACATTAAAGGGTTTTTAAAGGCTAAAGCCGAAAAAAGGCCTCTTTTAGTAACCAATGAGCAGGCAAAATTTATTCGCAGCTACCGCTGGAAGAAGATGAAAGCAAAATTGTTTTAATCAGATAAGTATTAAAAAACTATTAACTAACACTAAAAACCGAATACAAATCGGTACATTAGCCATTATTTTTTCTAAACTAAATGATTAAAGCGTTAAACCAGATAGGCCGTTATTTCCTTATGTTAAAGGAGGTTTTTAACAAACCCACCAAATGGGTGGTTATGAAGCCTTTAATATTTAAGGAAGTTGATGACCTTATTGTAGGATCTATGGGTATTGTTGCCTTTATTTCTTTCTTTATAGGGGGTGTTGTTGCTATACAAACTGCACTTAACCTTACCAACCCGCTAATACCAAAATCGCTTATTGCTTTTGCAACAAGGCAGTCGGTTATATTGGAGTTTGCCCCTACTTTTATATCCATCATTATGGCGGGCCGTGCAGGATCGTATATTACGTCGAGTATTGGTACCATGAGGGTTACGGAGCAGATAGATGCACTGGAGGTTATGGGTGTAAACTCACTTAACTACCTGGTATTCCCTAAGATCATCGCCTTTTTGCTGTACCCATTTGTAATATCAATATCAATGTTCCTGGGTATCCTGGGTGGATGGTTTGCCGGGGTGTATGGTGGTTTTATATCTAACGACGAATTTATAGGTGGTATACAGCGCGAGTTTATACCGTTCCACATATTTTACGCCTTTTTTAAAACCTTTTTATTTGGTTTTATTTTAGCAACCGTACCATCGTTCCACGGCTTTTATATGAAGGGTGGCGCGCTTGAGGTTGGTAAAGCCAGTACTACTGCGTTTGTATGGACCAGTGTGGCCGTTATCCTTGTAAATTATATTATAACAACGTTACTTTTAAGCTAATGATAGAGGTAAAAGACATAGAAAAATCGTTTGGCGAAAGCAAAGTGCTTAAAGGTATCTCTACCACTTTTGAGTCGGGTAAAACCAACCTCATCATTGGGCGAAGCGGATCGGGTAAAACCGTTATGCTAAAAACATTGCTTGGCATTCATGCCCCTGATGCAGGAACCATTTCGTTTGACGGAAGGATATACGGCGAATTAACGCCCGATGAAAAAAGGGCTTTGCGTACCGAGATAGGCATGGTATTTCAGGGTAGTGCGTTGTTTGACTCGATGACGGTTGAACAAAACGTGGCGTTCCCACTGCGAATGTTTACCAATAAAAAAACGAAAGACATATCTACACGGGTAAATGAGGTTTTAGACCGCGTTAACCTTAAGGATGCCAACCGTAAGTTTCCTAACGAAATATCGGGTGGTATGCAAAAAAGGGTGGCTATTGCCCGTGCTATTGTAAACAACCCTAAATATTTATTTTGTGATGAACCCAACTCGGGCCTTGACCCTGAAACATCGATAGTTATTGACGAGCTGGTACAGGAAATCACTAAAGAATATAACATTACAACCGTTATTAATACCCACGATATGAACTCGGTTTTACAGATTGGCGAGAAAATTGTCTTTTTGAAAAACGGTATTAAAGAATGGGAAGGCAATAACGAGGAGATACTGGAAACCAGGAACAAATCCATAGTTGAGTTTGTTTACTCCAGCGACCTCTTTAAAAAAGTACGCGAAAGCCTGCTGGCAGAAGAAGAGGAAAATCATAATCACAACCACAATAACGATAAAAAAGCTTAGGTAACCCCTAAGCTTTTTGTTTGATAAGAAATTGTGTATTTCGAGTGAGATTGCTTCAGCCGTACCTCCTTCGAAATGACTTCCTGTACATCTGCACCTTCGCGATGCATAAAGCGATCCCATAATTATTTATTGCTTATTAAGCACCCTGGCCAAACACAACAACCCTATTTATTTAACCCTCATAAAACAAAGAAGCCCGGCAATGCCGGGCTAATTCTCAAAAATATATAAGAAGTAGTGTAAGTGTTTTAATTAACCTCTCTTTGCAGGTATACCCATCCGGTAACTTGTGTGCCGGCAGAAAGCGTTATTACATAGTAATACGTTCCGGTGGTAAGGTCGCCTTTATCGCTTTGGCCGTACCATTCTTTAAGGTACATGGCTTTTTCATAAACCTGTAAGCCGTAGCGGTTAAATATTTTTAGGTGCTTAACCTCAAGGTTAGAAAGGTCAAAGCTGTCGTTTAAGCCATCTCCGTTAGGCGATACGCCTTTAGGTATAATACAGCTTGTATTATCTACAGGCAGCGTTGCAGAGGCTGTACAGCCATCGGCATTGGTAACGGTTACAATGTAATCTCCTTCTTTACGATCGGTAATATCGGCCTCAGGGCCGTTAAACGTAAAGTTGTCAGGTCCCGTCCAGCTATATACAGCATTGTCGCCTATTTCGTCCTGGTTGATCACGCTAATAATATAAGCATAGTCTACACAACCGCCTTCAACCTCTATATCAAAAGCATTAGTGTTAAGGCTAACTGCTATTTGCTGTGTAAACGAGCAGCCGTTATTGGTTACAATTGCAGTATATTGCCCAGCCTCGGTAACTTCCACATCGCCATCGGTAGCCTCTGTTTGCAGGTTGCCCTGGTAGTACCATGCGTAGGTTGTTTGCGGATTTGGTGTAAAATTTGCCCCCGGCACAACAGAAAGTACAGTACTTTGCCCAGCACATATTACCGTATTACCCTGTAGCGTAAATTGTGGTATTGGTTTTACAAGAACAGCAACCTGACTTGCCGGTGAAGGGCACCCGTCTACCGTTACAATAAGCGAATAGGTTCCTGAAGCTGCTGTTGTAGCTGCTGTGATTAGCGGACTCTGGTCTGCCGATGTAAAACTATTAGGGCCTGTCCATTGGTAGGTAACAACGTTACCCGCTACGGCAGTTGCGCCAAGCTGAACATTGCTGCCTTCGCAACTATCGGCAACCGTGTTTAATATTGGGGCAGAAGGTATATTTTTTAAGGTGATGCTAACCGTAGCCTCATCTGTACTGCTACATAGTCCGGTAACGGTATACTTAAACTGGTACGTTCCTGCTGCAAGGCCTGTAGTATTAAACTGGCTGCCTACAAGGGCTCCGGTAGTATTTACATCTTCCCATGCGCCACCCGCATCAAACGGGGCTGTAAGGTAGGTTGTAAGGTCTATGGTAGCTCCTTCATTACATAAAATTGCAGTATTGTCCGGCCCGGCTGCAGGCAGCTGATTTGGCAGCACTTCAAAATCCAATACCTGGTTAAGGCATGAGTTAGGATTGGTAGATGTAATAGCAAGGTGGTATATACCTGCATCTGTATCCGATGTATATGCAGGGAACGTTAGTGTGCCTGTTGTACTTAAAATAGTACCTGGATCTTCGTCACTGTACCATTCGTAACTTAAGAACGAAAATTCCGGTATAGAAAGGGTACTCAATTCGCCCTCGCAAAATCCGTCGGCTTCAATAGCAACCGGGTCAAGGTTATTTATATCAAACAAGATGTTCCTTATATTACCACAAACATCGGTAACCTGAAAGTTATAGGTAGCCGTTTCAAGGCCTGAGAAAAGGCTTGACTGGCCGTTGTTTACCACAAAAGCGTCGCCATCCTTAGTTGTAATAGAATACGTAAGCGGCGGTACGCCGGTAGCATCTATAACAACCTCTGTAAGGCCATCGATACAAGGAAAACCGTATGCCGCATTAATTACCGGGGCGTCATCAAAGGTAAAGTTATATACTTCGCTTGTACACCTAAAGTTAGAAAGGGTACCGTTGCTATAGGTGTAAAAATTCTTTAAAACCCTAAACTGGCCCGTAGCGGCAAGGGATAAGTATGTAGCATTATTGGTTAACTGTATGGCATTTGCCGTATTAGGCAGTGTATTTGCCGGGTAAGCTACTCCCGTTAGCGGATGCCCCCAAGTAGAGGTTATTGGGTTAAAACGCTGCAACCAAAACGACTGCACATAATTACCATTACTGGTATGTGCCACTTCAAGGTCAAAAGAGCCACAATGCGGTATAACTTCAAATTCATTAACTAAAATATCGTAGCCTGTTACCGTAACCTGCTGCTGCCTTACTACGCCACATGCATCTTCGGTATAAATAGTGTAAACGCCAGCAGGCAAAGAATTCATATAGAAAAATCCGTTTGCAGCAATATTGGCAGAGGCATCAAATGGAAGCGTTTCGGTAAATGCCGATGGCGCCGCAAGTATGGTTACAGTTTCAAAACCACCGTCTGCCGCAAGGCGTATAGACCCAAAGCCCACATCGCAACCCGGACGGTTTAAAACTGCAAAGGTTGGGCTACCGCCCGAAGGCTGAAGTATTACCTCTTCGGTATATTCGTCGCCACAGCTATCGGTTATCACGAATGTATAAGTGCCTATTGGCAGGTTACCCATCTCGAAACCGCCAAACTGATTAATATTTTCTGACACATCATCCGGTAACGTACCAGTGTATGCTGTGGGAGCCGCGGTTATAACTACGCTTTCTACCAGCCTTCCCGGAACGGTTATGCTTACCGATCCTGTTGGGCTGCCGCAAATTGCTATCGCAACGATTAGCGGGTTTACATCGGGCGGAGTGATCTCAAACGAAAGTTGCGCTGTATGTCCGCATGAGTCGCTGATAGATACTGTGTAGTTACCTGTTGGCACGGCATTACCCGGCCCGCCAAAAGTAGCTTCGCCCGAATCGAATGTTGGGTAATCACTATTAAACGCTAATGGGATAAACCCAGCCGGCATTGCTGTAAAGTTTAATGTATATGGCCCAACGTAATTGTTAGGAACAAGCGTAAAATAAATATCGGTACAGTTAGGATATGACGGGTTAACCGCTAAACTAAGTTCCTGGTTTACAATATTATTATTCCTCACATATGTATTACCGCAGGCATCGGTAATCACAAGGTTATAGCTGTATTGCTGGTCGTGGTAAAACGGTATAGTGCTGCCTATAATATTATCATCAGTACCACCTGCAACTGTTTGTGTTATAACTATTGGCGTTCCGCCACCGGGAGGGGTTACGGTATAAGTAAATGTTAACGGGAAAAATATATCTAAATTGGGTGAGCAATAATAGTGGTGCTCTATGTTTATAGTAGTACAAGAGGGCAGTTCGCCACCTGGAAATACAACCGGATCTATAGTAATATTTGTATTTAACTGTACCAAAGTTATACTGGTTACCACAGCTTCGCCACAGTTATCATACACCCTCACGTTGTAAAGGCCGGGAGGCAGGTTGTTAAATACGTTTGATGTTTGCACCGGAGCTGTTACAGGGCCCGATGTGATTTCGTAAGTAGCAGCAGTGCCACCGGTTACGTTTACGGTTATTTTACCATCGGTACCGCAACGCACGTGTGTAGGTGCTAAAGTATAGGTTAGCGGTACTACATTGTTTACAATAATTGCCGTTGCTGTGGCGGTGTTGCTTTGGCCTCCTAACGATTGTGTTGCTACAACCTGGTAGGTACCCGCCACAAGGCCTGTGGCCGAAGGCGTGGTTACGGTGGTAACCGGGGTAGTTGTGTTAGGCAACAGATACACATTATAATCTATGCTACTACCTGGTGTTGTGCCGGTTACCGCAAACGATAGCGAACCATTACCCAAACAGGTTTGTGGCGCAGGGGTTACAGTAAGGGTAAAGTTAGCGAGCTGTGCAAAGGAAGTAGTGGCAAAAAAGAGAAAGCAGATTAAGGAAAGAATTCTTTTGGCTGGTAATTTATTTGTCATAGTTGGGAGATTTTGCAATAAATATAACAGTTTATATTATGTTAAGTAAAACTTTATACAATTTAACATAACAGCTGTAAGTTGTAAAACCCTACCTGTTAAATTAAGTGTTTTAATTATGTATTTTTTAACACCTGTTATACGATAGACGGATGGCGCTACGAAAGGTTGCGTAGATATTTATTTTTATTTTTGAAGAATGTGTGTAAAAGCTAATCTCAAAGTCCGAAAGTGAAATATTAAGCACTTTTTATGATGGTAAAAGCTCCACTTCGGCATTAGGGTTAAAGAGATAAATTTTACCCGTACTTATTTCCTGGCATTCAAATCGCTTAAGGCGTTGTGCCCCCTTACGGAAAACTTTACCATTATGGATGCGGAAAGCCGCACCATACGGTAGCTCAAAGATGTAGTTTTTCCCGTCTGATTTTTCATCAAACTGCTTGAGGGCCAGTGACAACGTAGCATCGGTGTCGCTACTGGCCTTGGGGTTTTTAAAATGCCGGGCTAACAGTGGCAACAAATGGTTAGGGAAAATTTCCGGCCTAATGAATGGCACCATAAGCTTTTGGAAAGTGAGCTTCCATTCATCGCCATGAGGTTTTATATTGCGGCCAAACTTCTCAAAAGCAGCAAGATGCGCAATTTCATGCACCAATGTGATAAGAAAGCGGTATTGGTTGAGGCTTGCGTTAACAGTAATGCGGTGGTAGCCACTGGCATCGCGGTGGTAATCGCCGTGGCGGGTAACCCTGTCGTTCACTATTTTAAGGTGTACGCCATACAGCTTTATGAGCTCAAAAAGCGGCTCTACAGCATGTTGCGGCAAATAGCGTTGTAAGATCTCTGTCAAACGTAGTAAAGTTATGGCGTAGTGCTGCTTACCTGCAACACTTTGCCGTTGTAATAGGTATTGCCGGTTAAGGCAAAGTTATAAATATAGTCGGCCATTTGCTTAGGAGAAAGCGGCGCCTCATATCCGGGGAATGCCTCTTGCAACATCTCGGTATTTACAGCGCCTAAGGCCAGCACGTTAAAGGCAATGCCCTGCTCTTTATACTCTTCTGCCAATAGCTCAGATAGCGTAATTACCGCCCCTTTGCTGCTGCTGTATGCTGCGAGGCCTCCAAACTTCATGGTACCCTGAACGCCACCCATACTGCTTATGGTAACCACATGGCTACCCTTGCCCATAAAGGGAAGCACAGCCCTGTTTAAAGCTGCTACACCAAATACATTTACCTTGTAAATATACTCGAACTCATCTGCCGTAATATCGCCGAAAGGCTTTAAGATCAGGGCTCCGGCGTTGTGTATAAGTACATTTACAGTATGCCAGCTGTTCTCAATAAACTCTTTAACAGCAGTGGTGGTATTGGTTTCGGCAAGGTCCAGCTGAAGGCAGGTAATCTTTTCGTTCTCTAAAAGTGCATGCGGAATTTTACGGCTGATTGCCAAAACGTTATGTCCGGCAGAAGCAAATTGCAATGCAAGCTCATAGCCTATGCCCCTGCTGGTGCCAGTAATTATTATGTTCTTCATTATTTTTTCTTCATTACTATATCATTTGCAGGCGCGTTAACCATCTTATCGGTAACGGGTACCATCTCCTGAATGAATGCTGTCATATGCTTGGTATCCATGTGCTCAAAATCGTCTTCAACCTGGTGGTAATAGGCAAAGTTCTCAAAATCAAAGGTACAGATGGTTTGCGATGGTTTTTGGAATTCATTGTAAAAAGAATAGTTATCCGACCTGCGGAACAACTGATATTTCATCTCCACATCCAGATAGCCAATAAGCTTCTTACCGGCATATTCATTAATCTTATCGCCCATAGTACTCATACCATAGCCTGTAAGGTAAGCCATAATATCGCGGTTCATGGCAACGCCCACCATCTCAAAATTAAGCATGGCATATAGGTTAAAGTTTTGTGCTTTAAGCTTCGCCGCAAGGCTTTGCGAGCCTAATAGCCCTTTTTCTTCCCCCGAAAAATAGCAGAACAAGATACTGCGCTTGTTAGTTTTTGTCTTTCCAAAGTAATTAACTAACTCCGACACCGTAGTTACCCCACTGGCGTCATCGTTAGCACCGTTGTAAATGTTATCGGCTCCGGCAGCTGCATCTAACAGTGTACCAATGTGATCGTAATGAGCACCAAAAACCACAAACTCATTTTTAAGTTTTGGGTCGGTGCCTTCAAGGTATCCCACTACGTTGTAGGTGGTTTTCTCAAAATTGGTTAGGGTATCTTTATACGTTGTAAAATAAGGCTTAACACCATTTTTTACAAAAATATCTTCAAGGTATTGCGCTGCCTGCTCCAAGCCTTTACTCCCGGCATCGCGGCCCTGTAATTCATCCGACGACAAAAACTTTAGCGTTGCCGCCACTGATTTTTCTTCTACTTTATAATTTTTAGCCGATGTTTTTTGTGCATACGATAATGCCGAGCAGCCTATAGCTACAAGCAGGAATAATGTTTTTTTCATAGAGGTGTTGTTTACTTAGCTAAAGTAATAAAAAAATGGCAGTACGCATAAATCACAGTACCAATTACCGGTTCACTATAGTCCTGAACGTAAGATTTACACGTGGCCTATTCACTAATTTTGTAGGTGGAAGCCGGTGCAGCCAGTGCGATTGGGTTTCATCTTTCATTACGAGTAGGCTACCATGTTCCAAAATTATCGAAACCACTTCTTTAGTTTCTTTATGCTTAAAGGCAAACTTACGTTCGGCACCAAAACTGAGGGAGCCTATTGCACCGTTCTTCTTTAGATCTTTTTCGCCATCGCTGTGCCATGCCATCCCTTCGTTACCGTCATGGTACAGGTTAAGTAGGCAGGAGTTAAATGTTTCGCCTGTTCTTTCTTCTGCTAAGGTTTTAAGTTCGAGTAATTCGGGAGTCCAGGGCAATGCCTGTTTTGTAATATTGCTATACGTGTATTCAAACGGAAGCTCGCCATACCAGGCAACCTTACGTTTGGTAACAATGCGCTTGCCAAAAATCACGGCTTCATCATTTTTCCACTCGATAGTATTGAGCAGCGCTTCTAAATAATAGTTCGCCTTATCAAGCGGCATTAGTTTACCGTAATAGTTTACGGTACCATCTTTCGGCAAAAAATTATGATCAGCGGTTATTTCATTACCAAATAAATCCATATTTACAGCATTCTTTTAATTTACTTCACAATGCTTAATAGTGCAACTTAATTTTAAGTGTAGGTACGTAATTTTTTATTTTTGATAACTCTTCGGCATTAATAGATTGCGAGAATACATCCAGTTGCTTTAAATTTGGGGCAGATATCAATTTACTTTACCACAAAATTACTTGTTTTAAAACAAAATACCCACCCTGATACATCAGGGCGGGTATTTTTATATTTCTACAACAATGGTGGCTTATGCCAGCATAGTAACAGGATTTTCTATAAATAGTTTAAGCGTTTGCAGGAACTGTGCTCCTGTAGCGCCATCTATAGTACGGTGATCGCAGGTCAGAGTAACCATCATAGTATTACCTACCACGATCTGGCCGCCTTTAACCACTGGTTTCTGTACAATAGCACCTACCGAAAGAATAGCTGAGTTGGGCTGGTTAATGATAGAAGTAAACTCCTGTATACCAAACATCCCTAAGTTAGATACTGTAAACGTGCTACCTTCCATCTCTGCAGGCGCAAGTTTTTTGTTCCTTGCTTTACCGGCAAGGTCTTTTACAGCACCACCAATTTGAGAAAGGCTCATGTTATCTGTAAATTTAAGTACCGGTACCAAAAGGCCATCTTCTACAGCTACAGCAACACCAATGCTTATGTGTTTGTTATAGATAGTAACATCTTCTTTCCACTGGGTATTAACCTGCGGGTGTTTACGAAGCGCCATTGCACAAGCCTTGATAACAAGGTCGTTAAACGACACTTTAGTATCCGGCACGGCATTTAGCACGCCGCGGGATGCTATAGCATTATCCATATCAAGTTCAATAGTGAGGCTATATTCCGGAGCAGTAAATTTAGATTCGCCCAAACGCTTGGCAATTACCTTACGCATTTGGTTGTTCTTAACCTCTTCCGTAGCTACTTCACCTGTTGGAACGTAAGCCGGTTTAGCAGCAGCCTGCTCTTTAGCCGGAGCAGCTGTTGCAGCTGCCGGTTGTTGCGCAGGAGCGGCGGCAGCCGGTGTAAAGTTCTCGATATCTTTTTTAACGATACGGCCGTTCTCACCAGATCCTTTTACCTGATCAAGGCTTACACCTTTATCCTGGGCAATTTTACGGGCAAGCGGAGAAACAAATACCCTACCGCCATCATTAGATGCTGCAGGGGCAGCCTCTTCAGCTTTAGGAGCTTCTTTAGTTTCTTCTTTTTTATCTTCTGATTTAGGTTTGTCTTCGCTTTTGCTTTCGGCAACAGCAGGAGCAGCATCTTTACCAATGTTGCTAACATCTGTACCTGCAGGGCCTATTATAGCAAGAACGCTGTCTACCGGAGCCGACTCGCCTTCTTTAACACCTATAGATAATAAAGTACCGGCGTTGAATGATTCAAACTCCATAGTAGCTTTATCAGTTTCGATCTCAGCAAGGATGTCTCCTTCTTTAACTTCGTCACCTACTTTTTTAAGCCAGGTTGCAACAGTACCATCGGTCATGGTATCGCTAAGGCGTGGCATGGTAACCACAACAACACCCTTAGGCAATGCCGCAGGGGCTGCTTTTTTATCTTCGGTTTTTTCTTCAGCCTTAGGCTCAGAAGCTTTGTCTTCGGTTTTAGCCTCAGCTTTTTCTTCTTTCGGAGCTTCTTCTTTTTTATCAGAAGCACCCTCAGATGAACCGCCTTTACCGTCAAGAAGCGCCTGATAATCTTCGCCCTCTTTACCGATTACAGCAAGAACGCTGTCTACCGGAGCAGTATCGCCTTCTTTAATCCCTATATATAGTAATGTACCGGCATCAAAAGCCTCAAACTCCATAGTGGCTTTATCAGTCTCTATTTCTGCAAGTATATCACCCTCTTTAATGGTGTCACCTACTTTTTTAAGCCACGTTGCCACAGTACCCTCAGTCATGGTATCGCTAAGGCGTGGCATGGTAATAATTTTTGCCATGGTTATTATTGTAGTTTATGTGGTAAAAAAGGATAGTTTTCCTGATCGTAAACAACGTCATACATAACGCTTAATTCAGGGTATTCTGATTCTTCAGCAAATTTTTCACACTCAGCAACAAGGTCTTTAACCCTTGCGTCAATTGCTTCAATTTCTTCGTCTGTAGCGTATTTGTTTTCTTTTATAACATCAAGCACCTGTGTAATAGGGTCTATTTTACGGTACTCTTCCACTTCATCTTTAGTCCTGTAGTGTTGTGCATCACTCATAGAGTGGCCCCTGTAACGGTACGTTTTCATTTCTAAGAACGTTGGCCCGTCTCCGCGGCGTGCCCTGTCTATAGCCTCATGCATAGCTTCGGCAACTTTAACAGGATTCATACCATCTACTGGCCCGCATGGCATTTCATAACCAAGGCCCAGTTTCCAGATATCAGTATGGTTAGCAGTACGCTCTACCGATGTACCCATTGCGTAACCGTTGTTCTCTACAATGAATACTACCGGAAGTTTCCATAGCATAGCCATGTTAAATGCTTCGTGTAGCGATCCCTGGCGTGCAGCACCATCACCAAAATAGGTAAGGGTTACACCACCGGTCTCAAAATATTTATCGGCAAAGGCAAGGCCAGCGCCAAGAGGAATTTGCCCGCCCACGATACCGTGGCCGCCGTAAAATCCTTTTTCTTTAGAAAATATGTGCATAGAGCCACCTAAACCTTTAGAGGTTCCTGTGCCTTTACCTAAAAGCTCTGCCATAACACGGCGGGGATCTACACCCATACCAATAGGTTGCGGGTGGTTACGGTATGCTGTTATCATTTTATCTTTAGACAGGTCCATGGCATGCAATGCTCCTGCAAGCACCGCTTCCTGGCCGTTGTATAAGTGAAGGAAACCCCTCACCTTTTGCTGAATATACAAGGCAGCAAGCTTGTCTTCAAACTTTCTCCAAAACTGCATGTCTTCATACCACTTCAGGTAAACCTCTTTTGTAATTTCTTTCATTGCTAAATGATTGTTGCTCACGTGATTTTAAATGTTTTGGAAACACCCAAAAGCCTTTCCTCGCAAAATTGCGAAATGCAAAAATAAGACTTCCCTTTAATAACAAAAAAAATTACAGCAAGTATTTTGTTATTTTTTAAAAGGATTACCCATCGTGATGTTATTAAAAAGTAAAGGGATTTAAATAAATCCCTTTTCACTCGTTTTCGTAATGTAAAGCGCGCACAAATTACTTTGTGCTGCTGTATGCTAATATTCGTCCCAATCGTCGCCAAAGTTAAAGGTAAGCGAGAAACGAAGGGTATTTTCTAACGGGTTCCTTACTTTTGATGCAGAGAACAGGTAAGAAACATCTACCTTAACTACATTGTATTTAAAGCCGGCACCCATAGAGAAAAATTTACGTGCACCCTTAAGCTCATTCTCATTAAAATAACCAAGACGGAACATAAATGCATTATTGTACGTATACTCTGCACCTACCGAATAGGTAATTTCTTTAAGCTCCTCTTTTACACCATCGGGCGCATCGCCAAATGATTTAAACATACCGGAAACCCAGTTAATATCGTTATAATCCTGCAACCTTTGTCCGTATTCGTTATTTGCAATGTCCTGCTCAGCATTACCAATCTCCCCATCGCCATCAGCATCTATTGCTGCTACAGTTGCAGGAGGTGTAGGTACTAAAAGCTTTGCAAACTCTACGCTTACACCTACTGTGTTATACTCATCAAAAATAAAATCAAAGCCGCCTCCAAGCTTTAAATTAGCCGGTAAAAAGTTTGAGCTAAGTTCAGGATCACTGTCATAGCTAATTTTAGGACCTAAATTTTGCAAATTGAAACCTGCCCTCCAACGGCCATCAAAATCAGAAAAAGCTGTTTCTTCAGACTGATAAAAACCGGAAAGGTCAAAAGCAAACGAAGATGCCGCCTGTGCATCGGCACTACTGCCCGCAAATGCTTCTGCAATTCTCAGGTTAGACCTGATGTACCTTGCCGCTACCGACATTGAGAAACGCTCGTCAAGTTTTAGTGAGTACGAAAGGTCTACCGCGAGTTCGTTAGGGTTACGCACTAATGCCGGATCTTCTGCATTTTGCCTTAACTCAATTTCACCAAGGCTAAAATATCTTAAACTACCCGCAAAGGCCATACGCTCATCAAACTTATTGAAAAACGTTACCTGACCCAACGAAATGTCATTTGCAATACTGGTCATGTATGGCGTATAACTTGCTGAAAAACCATACTCTTTTAATGCAAACGCATATTTAGCGGGGTTCCATTGTTGTGAGAAAACATCAGATGATGTAGCCACACCCTGATCTGCCATACCGGCAGCACGGGCATCGGCAGCAATTAGTAAAAATGGCACACCTGTGGTTATAACCCGGCTGTTATCCTGAGCCTTTGCTACGTGCATTCCTAAGAGGCCTACGGCAATAAAAATTATTTTCTTCATTATGTTATTCAAAATTTAAGGGTCACAAATATACTATTTTTTACAGCAAAACAAGTTTTTCATACTTTTCTGCTCTTTTATTGGTTGTAGAAGATCTAACAGTGAGTTTATAAACATACACTCCCTTACCTATTTTGTCGCCAAAATCATCACGCCCATCCCATTTAATCTCGCGGCACAAAAAGCCATCTGTAGTAACACTCTGGTTAATGGTTTTTACGATTTTACCGGTTACAGTAAATATTTGCACCTGAACATCAAGCAATTCAAACGGCCTGTTGTGCGAAAACCAAAACTCAGTATAGCTAACAAACGGGTTGGGGTAATTAAGCACCCTTTCCAGCTTTAGCTCATCATCTCCGGTAACTACAAATTGTATCTCGGCAGTAACAAGGTTATTATACACATCCCAAGCCTTAAAGGTTAGTGTATGCAAACCCTCTGCAAGGTTAGTAAACGGAAAACGTACCGTTCCTGTTGTATAGTCATCTATATTAGCTTCATAATAATCGTTCATAAGGAAAGGATTGGTCTCATCTCCATCTAATATCCCAATAATATCGTGCCCAATACCGCTGGCAGTATTAATACCATGCGCATCAAAAAGCTGGGCAATAAGTATGGGAGTACTGTTTGTTATACCGCCCGACACGAACGATTCATCGTTCATATACAACCTTGCTGTTGGCGCAGTATTATCTTCTTCTGCATTTGGGTTAACCCCACCTATTTTTATCAAAGCATCATACCCTGTATGATCTTCCAGCACATTATTTTTTTTAGAATAAAAACTAACACGCCCTTCGGCAACCGGCACACGAATGTCGCGCGGTACAACAAAACCAAATTCAAATTGGCCGTTAGTAACCGTTGCATTACCCCTAAAAATAGTTTCGCCTAATGTTTGAAACGGAGTAACCTGCCCCATATTATCGTTATCCAGTGTTACTTTATTTATAGGCTTATCAAAAACCGTAACCTCCAGCACTCCGTTATAATTACCCATTAAAGTATTATTCTCATCGGTAACCCTGCCGCCAAGCTTTGCATAAGCAAGTGACTGTAAAACATCGGTAGTGCCAGTTATAGGAGCATCGTTAATATGAGTAAGCACAATTTTAGGCTTAGGTACTGCAAGTTTAAGCGCCGGATCGCCAATAAAACATACCATCCTGATGTTATTATCTGCCATTAAAAACTTGGTCTGCCGTAGCGCCTCTGCCATAGATGGATATTCCGGACTATCAAAAGCATACAGCTTTTGGGTAATTATAGGATTAAATTCATTTGCCACACTTATAAAAAGTTCGCGCGTAGTGGTTATCATTGCTATAGCCCCCCCGGTAGGATTCCAATATAAATACTCTCCTGCGGTTTGCCTGTAGGGGTTATCAAACTTGGTAAGTTCGCAGGTGGCCGTAATAAATAATGCATATTTATACCTGTTAGTAAGCTCTGCAACATCAGAAATTTTAAAAACACGCTCACTCGCAAGGCCGTCTTCGCCACCATGACCAAAATAATTTACTACTAATGCGCCATAATTTATAGTACGTTTAAGTTCATCTTCGGCATCAGGATAACGCTGCCCGCCGGAAGATGCCTGCTGTTCATACGAATCCAGGTAAATTTTTCGCACATTAACAAACGGACGGTTATTACGCAAGTCGGTTACCGTTTCTTCCAACTTGGCCTGAAAACCAAGAGACCCATTACCATCTAAATCGTCTGAGACTACCACAAACTCATTGCGCCACCTGCCGTACGAATCGGCATGCTTGTATTCTGCAACCTTATTTACCATTTCATCGGCCTGCGATTTACTGCTTACAAGCATCCTGCCCGTTGCAATATCCAACCCCTCGGTAATACCTCCGGTCATACGCATCTCTCCTTCGGCATCATCCATTAGCCCAAAAAAATCATCGGTAACAAAAGTGGTAATTATACTGTAATTTCGGGCACCATTAGGATCATAAGCATGAAAAGTAGGCACTATGTTAGTATTATTGGGTATACGGTCTTTGTAATCAAAAGAGCCATCTCCAAAAAGATTTACATATTTAATTCGCTTATCCGGTGTAGATGCATTGTTATAAATATACTTAACCAAATTTCTTATGGCAGCAATATCCTGCTTGCCCGACGAAAATTCCTGGTATATATTATCAAGCGAAATCACCTTTACGCTGAGGCCATCCTCTGTACGATGTAAATTAGCAAGTGTTTCTGCAGATGACCTTAAATCTTCGGGAGTGACTATTAAATAATCAAGATCCTGGAATTCGCCCTGGGTATTGTTAAATATTGTACCCTTTAAATTTTGATTGGCCACTTTAGCCTGCGATTCTTTTAAAGGTGTATAGTAGTCAGACGCCACTACCGCAACATATTGCCTTAACGACCCCATATTGCCTTTAAAAGAAAACGATGCCTGCCCGTTATTATCTATACCCCGTGCATTGTAAATATCGGTAATATCCCAAACCTCATCTATACCGGCAGCACTGCTAAAATTATACTGCACCACCCCAAGGTTATTGGCAGTTTCTTTTAAACGGAACCTAAACTGGCCATTTCCTCCCCTGAGGGCTCTTTTACCCTCAATATTTATATGGTCCAGCCAGGCGTTAGATGCCGGGTTGCCACCATTATTATACGTAAGCGATATGGTAGTAGTGCCCGCAGGGGTAAATGTACCCGTAAAGTCCCTGTCTATTGCCGCAACAGTATCTTCAGTATTAGCTCCAAAAGACAGGGAGCCCACCACGCCACCATTAGCCTTAACCTCCATAGTAGTAGATACAATAGAGTTTGCCGCAGCATTAACCGATATGGTATAAGGCCCTTCGGCATCAGGGAGGTTAAACTCAAAATCCTGCACATTATCTACATTAAATTGCTCACCATGCCATTTACGGCCCAATCGGGCAATACTAACAAGATCCTGCTCATGAAAATAATAAGCATCAAAACTACTTGTTTGCAACGTAGGCGCACCGGTAGGCTGGGTAGCATCTATAATACGCTTGCCGTTACCACTACCTGCCGATGTTACATAATAATACGTCCTGTCGGCAAATAGATTATTATTGGTATCGCTTTCACTATTCCAGTTATCAACACCCTCGGCGTAGAAAAGTATGTAATCGTCGTTGCCAAAATTACCATCATTTTCACCTATAAACCTTACGGCATTTTCCTGAAGGTCTGCAGGGTACTCTATAGAATTAAGCAATGGAAGCATGCGCCCACCGTTACCGTATATTTTTATTTTTCGGGGATCGGTGTTTACGTTAAACCCAAGCGACGATAAAAAACTACGGCTTAACCTGTAAACGCCTGATTTTTCTACATAAAAACGATACCATTCACCCGATGCAAGCACCGAGTTTGTTATAACATTTGCAGCCATGCCACTCCTTGCAGTACTGGCCTGCCCAAGCGAATAGGTGTAAGAAAATGATTTTATTCTTTTATAACTTGAGCCTTCTTTAACGATAGGCGAAAGCGACAACGAACCAAACCATTGTTCCCTGGCCTTATAGCCATTTAAAACAGGTTTTTCTGTTGAAGGGATTTTTGAAGCAGAGAGCTGCCCCAATTGTGCGGCAGTTATGCTTTCATACACTATATTAGAGAGTTGTAACGAGGTGGTATTTACAGCTCCCGAAACCGGAAAGACCGCAGAAAAGCTAAGCTGCTTTAAAGAAACATCGTAACGCATATATTCACTCTGAAAAACAGGTATTTTAACCGGCTTATCGCCAACAGATGTTGTTGTGTTATCAACCCAGTTTAAAGCAATTTCGGTTCTTTGCTGTGCAAAAGACAACAAAGAATATAGGAGTGTAAAAAAGAGTAACCTGTTTTTCATTATTCAAACAACGCAGATAGCGCTATTATATTACGGTGGTGCGATTTTTTTTATTGGTATGGTACTGCAATATTACTCCAAAAACCACGTTATATACAGACACATTTAACATAATTTTGTAATTTTATTAAAAATTTTAAAAACGTGTTGCAGTTTAATGGTTAATTATTATATTGCGCCACGAAATTTATTTACCTACAGAAAGATGAAAGTTAACAAAATCACGGCTTTAAGAGTGTTGCTCGCAATGGCGGTAACAGTGGGTTTTACCGGCTGCAGCAAAAAGGGCGCAGGTGGAGACACTTCCACAGCTACGGGATGGAAGATTAATGACCGAAAAGGTGGTTTCCAGCACAACTCCAGGTACAAACAGCAGGCAACTGCACCGGGACTGGTTGAAGTAGAAGGCGGAACATTTACCATGGGTAAAGTTCAGGACGATGTTATGCACGATTGGAACAACACACCAACCCAACAACACGTTCAGTCTTTCTTTATGGATGAAACAGAGGTTACCAATGTTATGTACATGGAATACCTTGACTGGCTTAAAAGAGTTTTCCCTCCTACGGAAGAGAACTATAAAAATATATATGTAGGTGCACTACCCGATACTCTTGTATGGAGGAGCGCTCTTGGATATAACGAAACCATGACTAACAACTACCTTAGGCATCCGGGCTACTCTAACTACCCTGTAGTTGGTGTTAACTGGATCCAGGCGGTTGAATTTAGTAAATGGAGAACTGACCGTGTTAACGAAAACACGCTTGAGCAGGAAGGCTACCTTAAAAGGGATGCCAAGCTTACTGATGCAACCGCAGAAGCTACTTTTAGTACAGAAGCTTACCTTGAGAGCCCTACAAAGAGCTACGGTGGTAACGAAGAAATTGTACTAAAAGGCCCAAGAAATAAACTTGCAAGCAAAGAAGATGCTAAAGGCGTTTATGCCCAAAGAACTTCTGGCCTTATACTTCCTGAGTACAGGCTTCCAACCGAAGCTGAGTGGGAATATGCTGCTATAGCGCTTGTTGGTAACCGTGAGTATAATTTATACCGTGGTAACAAAAAATATCCTTGGAAAGGCCAATATACCCGTAACGGTAAAAGGCAGACTAAAGGTGACCAGTTAGCCAACTTTAAACAAGGTAAAGGTGACTACGGAGGAATTGCAGGATGGAGCGATGATAACGCTGATATTACTGCACCTGCTAAATCGTATCCACCAAACGATTTTGGTCTTTATGATATGGCTGGTAACGTAGCCGAGTGGGTTGCCGACGTTTACCGTCCTATAGTTGATGATGAAGCTAACGACTTTAACTACTACAGGGGTAACGTTTACATGAAAAACAAAATTGGCGAAGACGGACGTGCTGAAATTGTTACTGCCGAAACTATTGAGTATGATACTCTAAGCAATGGTAGGATACAGTACAGGAACCTTCCTGGCCAAATTGCTCAAACGCAAATTACTAAAGAAGATACTTACCTTAGGCAAAACTATACCAAAGCTGATAACAGAAATTACAGGGATGGTGACAGGCAGTCTACACGTTACTACGACTTTGGTACTACTGACGAAGAAGCAGGTGCATTAACTGATGCTGAAAGGATGTACGATTCTCCTAAACACCTTGTTGCTAAAGACAGCCTTGGTAACATGCTTAGAGAATACGATAAAACTTCTAAAAGAACTACACTTATTAACGATAACGTAAGGGTATTTAAAGGTGGTTCGTGGAGAGACAGGGCTTACTGGTTAGACCCGGCTCAAAGAAGGTACTTCCCTCAGGATATGGCTACAGACTATATTGGTTTTAGATGTGCTATGTCTAAAGTTGGACCTAAAAACGCAAGAAAAACTGCAAGAAATTAATTTCTTACAACATAAAATTATCAATAAAAGCCCTAATTTAGGGCTTTTATTATTTTACACCGTTTATCATTTTATATGGAAACCAGCGAGCTTTACAATTACTTTTTAGAATGCACCGGTATTGCTACCGATACCCGTAAAATTACACCCGGCTCTTTGTTTGTTGCCCTTAAAGGCGACAACTTTGATGCCAATACTTTTGCTGCCGAAGCACTTAATAAGGGCGCTCTTTATGTTGTGATAGACAACCCTGCTTATAAAACCAATGACAGGATGTTATTGGTTAACAACGGGCTTACAGCCTTGCAGCAACTGGCGCAATACCATCGCAGGGAGCTTGGCCTGCCCATAATAGGGCTTACTGGCAGTAATGGCAAAACAACTACCAAAGAGCTAATAAATGCTGTACTCTCTAAAAAATACGCTACTAAGGCTACGATAGGCAACCTCAACAACCACATAGGCGTACCCCTTACACTGCTTTCTTTTACTACTGAAACCGAAATTGGTATTGTAGAGATGGGTGCCAACCATCAAAAAGAAATTGAGTTTTTGTGCAACATAGCCGAACCTAATTTTGGCTACATTACAAACTTTGGCAAAGCACATTTAGAAGGTTTTGGCGGATATGAAGGTGTTATTAAAGGCAAGAGTGAGCTATACACTTATTTAGAGCAAAACACTAAAATGGCTTTCGTAAATTTAAATGATACCATACAGAAAGAAAAGACACAGCAACTGCCCCGCTTTACTTTTGCTACCGAAAGTTATGATGGCGATGTGCGAATAGAAAGCATTACTGCAAATCCTATGGTGTCTTTGATTTATAAAGACCTGCACATACAATCGCACCTTATAGGCATTTATAACGCGGCTAACATAAGCGCGGCCATTGCTATTGGGCACTACTTTAAAGTACCGGATGATTTAATAAAAGAAGCCATAGAAGGCTATATCCCTGCTAACAACCGCTCACAGCTTTTAGAAAAAGACAGTAATAGCATTATATTAGATGCCTATAACGCCAACCCAAGCAGTATGGCAGCAGCCATAAATAACTTTATACAGTTAGGCCATCCGGGTAAAGTTGCCATTTTAGGCGATATGTTCGAGCTGGGTCCTGAAAGCCTGTACGAACACAAAAAAGTTGTTGAATTATTGATTGACGAGAAAGAAATAGAAGTCCACTTTATAGGTCCGGATTTTTACAGCAACATTGTAGATGAAAGCAATATACACTTTCATAAAAGTTTTGACGATTTTAAGCAATATATGCAGGGTGTAAAGTATATCAACAAAAATATACTCATAAAGGGTTCGCGGGGTATGGCACTGGAGCGCACACTCGATCTGATATAAAAATCTTAAAGGCGCTGCATTAATTTGTAGCGCCTTTATCTTTATTAAGCGCAGAACCTTCCGGCGGATAGGATAATGTACTTTTTATCGATTTTATCTTTTCTTCGCTAAAACCGGGAAGCTGTAAATCATTTTCCTCTTTCCACTGTTTAACAGTTTCGCTCGTTGTTGCGGCTTTATCTTCGGCAGGAACCTTATCGCGGGTTAGATAAACAGTTTGCGATGGTAGCGCAAAACCGGTACCGCTGGCATCAACCACATCCATCATGCGCAAAAGTAAATCTTCCTGCACTTCCTGAAACGCATCAAAATTTGCAGCGTTTATATAAGCATATACTTCAATTTTTACCGAAGCGGAATTAAACCCCGTAAACCTCACCTTTGCAGGATCGGGGTTTACCATTGGGTGTGCATATAATATAGCTCTTAATTCTACCAATAAATACCGCACTTGGTCGGGGGTGGTTTCTTTCCTGAATTCCAAAACCGGGTCAAACAAAAAGCGGTCGCGGTGGGCGTAATTCTCAATCCTGTTCGATGAAAAATCTCCATTGGGTATCGTAACTACAGTACGCTCTCCGGTACGCAAACGTGTAGAGCGTATGCCTATCTGCTCTACCGTACCCGATACCTCGCCTACCTTACAAAAATCGCCCACACGCACCGGCTGATCGGCGATAAGGGTAACGCTGCCCACAAAATTCTCCACGGTTTTTTGAGCCCCAAGTGCCAGGGCTATACCACCTATTCCCAACGCAGCAAACCAGGTATTAACATCTACCCCTACTACCCCAAGCACCGATATGATCCCGAAAACAATTATCGCTATCTTAAAGGCACGTCGCACAAAAAGTATTACTGATATGGCCGATACCCTTCCCCGCTGGGTCATTCGGTCTTTAGTAAATGTGCTAATAAAATCGGTTAAACGCCATAATAGTATAAGAAATGCCAGCACCCCTACTATAAGTGTTATGGCACTAAACCTTTGCCGTACAATTATAGATATGCCTATTTGCTGTGAAACGGTTACAAATATCCACAAGGCAACACACAACCTGAATGGCAGCACCAAAGCTGCAATTATACCCGAAGTAGGTTCGGTTTCGGCCTTACGCCAAATTTTGCGTATTAAAAAACTACAGATGAAAACAATACCCCATGCAATAAGATACGATATAATAACCAGTACTATCAGCGCCAGCCAGTGCCCTATGGGCACACCGCCCAGCATGGTGTCTTTTAACACCTGAGGCAAAGCCCTGTCAATTAACAAATTGTCATTAATCTTGAGGGCAGCTACGGCAGCAATGGTTTCCTCCGAAAAGAGCCATACCGGCGGGGCATCTTCGGCAGCCTTATTTTCTACGTAAAGGTCTATTATTACACCATCAGATGTAACGGTACCTATCAGGTCGGTATTTTGCGGGAGGTCGTCATCGGTACGGCCGGTTGCTTTATTGCTTATAAGCGAATACGGCATAATATCGCCGCCCTGGTCCAGCAGGCGCTGCATTACCTTTACAATACGCTCCCGCTCCTTTAAGCGGCGTTGTGTACGTTTAGTAAGATCAAGAAAGCGGCTTGCACGAGTATAATTCTGGTCGGCCACAGCCTGAATGAATCCACTAACCGTACCACGCGGATTTTGCCTGCCCAGCGAGTCATCCGGAAATTTTTGCTCGGGCACTTCCTGTTTTTCGCCTGTAAGGTCGCTTAAGGTTTGCGCAGTAATTTGAAAAGGCATTAGCATTAAAACACCCAAGAGAATTAGTGCGTGCAACATTTTTGTTAGGCGAAGCATAGGTTATAAGGTTGGTTAGATAAACAATTACTAAATTTAGCAAAATACCTGTCCTGCCGCAAGCGTTTAACGTTACTTTTAATTTTTTGCCCTACGTTGCTTTGTTCATGACCCCATTGCCCCTGAAGTTCAGGGAGTCATTCAAATGATGATTCACTCTAACAAAAGCTTCAGTTTTACTTGAGCTTTTTTATTTTAATAGCCTTAAATCTATTACTTTCGCGCTATAAATATGTTATAAAGAATTGACCGAAACTACCCAAAATACTATTACCTATTTTTCTGACAGCGACGTTAGCGGGATTGCTTTACCGGAGCGTTTTACGTTTCCGTTTTTTTATGAACCGCATCCGCTGACCCAGATTGCGGCGGCAGAATTACAAGACTATTTGGAAACCCAAACAGAGCTTGATCATAATTTTGGGCTTATAGAAAACCAACCCGGACTTGTTATAGGTAAAATGTTTGGCGTTTTAGTGATTCAGGATACTGAAGGGAAATTAGGGTATTTATCGGCGTTTTCCGGCAAGCTGGCCGATAGCAATACGCATTCCCGATTTGTACCTCCGGTTTTTGATATGCTTTTAGAGGATAGCTTTTTCCTTAAAGAACAGTACATACTTAACAGCATTAACGACAGGGTTAAAGAAATAGAGTCTGACTCAACCTATCAAAGCCTAAAACGCGAACTAAAACAATTTATAGCGCAGTCGGATGCTGAGATAGCGGCTTTAAAAGCACAGCTAAAAAGCAATAAGCAAATACGTAAGGAAGCGAGAAATGCACAAAAAAGCATCTTAACGCCGGAGGATTACGCTTTTTTTGAAGCCTATTTAGTACGCAACAGCCTGCACGACAAGCACCAGTTTAATATGCTTACACAAAACTGGCAGCAACGTTTAGATACAATTAAGCAGGAACTGGCGCATTTTGATACGATTTTAGAAGCACTAAAAACGGAACGTAAAGAAAAATCAGGGGCATTGCAGCAGCAGCTTTTTGAGCAATATGCTTTTCTTAATAAAGATAGACGAACAAAAAGCCTCCATGCCATATTTAGCGATACTGTTTTTGGCAAACCGCCAGCCGCTGCCGGCGAATGTGCCACACCCAAGCTGTTGCAATACGCTTTTTTGCACGGATATAAGCCACTTGCCATGGCAGAATTTTGGTGGGGAGCTCCGCCAAAATCGGAAATACGGAAACATAAGCAGTTTTACCCCGCCTGTACAGGCAAATGCAAGCCCATACTAGCACACATGCTGGAAGGGATGGATATAGATGATAACCCGTTGCTGATTAACGCAGGAGAGGGCACAGAACTTAAAATTGTATATGAGGATGATAGTTTTGTAGTAGTTAACAAACCTGCCGAACTGCTTTCGGTACCCGGTATACAAATACAGGATTCGGTGTATACGCGCTTACAGGCCAGGTTTGGCACTATTGAGCCGCTTATTATCCACAGGCTGGATATGGCAACATCAGGGCTTTTAGTGGTAGCCAAAACAAAAGAGGCCCATAAAGACATACAAAAACAGTTTTTAAAACGTACCGTTACCAAACGCTACACCGCGGTGCTTTCTAAAATTATTGAGGATAATGAGGGCGAGATATCACTCCCATTGCGTGGCGACTTAGATAACCGGCCAAGGCAACTGGTTTGCTTTGAGTTTGGGAAAAAAGCAATTACAAAATGGAAAGCCGTAGCGCGCACAGCTACCACTACTAAAGTACATTTTTGGCCGCTAACCGGCCGTACGCACCAGTTACGCATGCACGCAGCACACGAACACGGCCTTAATGCACCAATTGTGGGCGACGACCTTTACGGGACAGCATCAAACAGATTGTACCTTCATGCGGCTTACCTGGAGTTTATACATCCCGTAACTAAACAAATAATGGTTTTTGAAGAAATGGAGGAGTTTTAATCCCGCAGTACAATGACCATAGAAAAAGCCAACAGCAACGATGATAAAATCTTAACGGAGATAACCCTTAAGTCTAAAGCGTATTGGGGCTATAGCGATGAGCAAATTGTTGCATGGCATGAATTGCTTACCATTACTAAAAGCTATATTGAAACCAGACCAGTCTATAAATTAGTTATAAATGATATCATTGCCGGGTATTATTCGTTCTTCACCGAAAACGAATATACAGTAAGGCTTGACAATCTTTTTATCCTGCCGGAATATATCGGCAAAGGCCTGGGCAGGTTTTTAATGGATGATTTTATATTACGTATTGCAGGTACAGGCGTTAAAAAAGTAATTCTTGATGCCGACCCCAATGCTGAACTATTTTATGCCAAATTCGGTTTTGTAAAAATAGGCAAACTTAAAACATATATCAAAAACCGGTATTTACCTGTGATGGAGTTGGTGTTTTAATTACGAGAGTCTATCTATTTACCCTTGGTATTCTACTTATATGCTTGACACATGTCAAGATTATTTTCTGTCATATATCATCGTTCAGGGCATCATATAATTCTACTTTTACATTAGTAATCAGAACTAAGACAAAAGATTACTAAAAACAATACGTAACATAAAATTAGATATCATGAACGATCTTTCAAAAATTTTAGAGAACAGCCTGTTGCAAATATGGAATAACCGTAATGCTGAAGAACGGCTTAACATTATGAAAAATATCTACTCGCCCGAAATAGATTTTTTTGAAGACAATACAGGCGCGGCTATTACCGGCTATGATGCTATAAACGAACTTATAGAAAAATTACAAATAAACTGGCCGGCCGAGTTTGAGTTTAGCCTGCACAAAGCACAGGGTAACCATAATGTACATTATATTACCTGGTCTTTAGGAGCACCCGGGCAACCACCGGTAGCAAGCGGAATGGACATAGCGATTATTGAAAACGAAAAAATTAAATCGCTGTATCTTTATTTAGACAGTAGTAAATAAATGCCTGGAGTATTACTATAAAGAAACACCTTCAGCAAAAAACTGAAGGTGTTTTAAATTTTATGAGCGATAATAATTTACAGGAGTACTAGTGCGTTAACGGCCAAATTACCTCAGCGCCCGGCTTAATTGCTAACACTCCCTGTTCTAACGATAATTCTATAATTGCTGTTTTCCTGGGATCTACCTGTGTGGTTGAAAAATGCGTATGAAACACATAATATATAGCTCCTGCCCCATCATAAAAAATATCGCCATGCCCTGTGCCGGGAGCGTTAAGTAACTGTTGGGATATAAAAGGGCTACTGTTTTCTTTATTCCACGGGCCGGTAGGGCTGGCAGATGTTGCATAGCCCACAGCATAATTTTGGTTCCTGAAATCATTAGCCGAATATACCATATAGTACAGTTCGCCGCTTTTAAAAACCGTAGGCCCTTCGGTTACTGCCCAGTCAAGGTTTTCTGTATTTTCCCAGGGCTTGGTGGCGTGTATGCACTCTATAAGTGTTTCGGGCTTTATGGCACTAAGGTCGTCTTCCATCTCTGCTACAAAAATGCGGTTGCCCTGATCGAGCCGCACATGGTACAGGTATATCTTACCGTTATCAAAAAACACGTAGGGGTCTATCTGCTTCCCATCTGATGGGATAGGGTTACCTGCATTAGTAAATGGGCCAAGAGGGCTGCTGCTTTCTGCTATGGCAATATGCTCATTGGCTGTGTATGCCATATAAAACTTACTGTTATATTCAAATATTTGCGGTGCCCAAAAACCGGTATCGCCATAACCGTCGCCTTTTTTAAAGGCAAAACCATCATGCGCACCGGCAGGCCCGCTCCAGTTTTCTAAGTCGGTAGATGTGTATACTGTAAAACCATCACCTTGTACATTAGGATTGTTTTTTGTACCATACAGATAATACGTGCCGTTATGGCTGTATATGGTTGGGTCGGCCTGCATCGGGTTGATACGGCTTTCTGCAATTACCGATTCTTTACTATCATCAGATCCGCACATGATAAATAACGGACATATAAAAAGTAATAGCGCCAGTTTTGCAAACGGTGTTGTAAGTTTTAGCTTCATCTCTAAATAACTATTTCGTTTTCGCAAACTAGCTCATTTAAATCGGATTACTACTCGCCCATCCATTTCAAAATCTGTTCATAGCGTGTCAATCACACTAAATTAGGCTGCTATAAATAGATCTGTAGAAAAATAAGACACCGTGGGATCGTATCGAAAGCTGCCATTGGAAGAAGCCTGTTAAAGCTTCAATATCTTTTCAGCAACGTTCCTGCCGCTGGTTAAAGCAGCCTCAACGGTACCCATAGCAGGGCCATCGTACAAATATTCTCCTGCAAAATATAGTGTATCATTAACAGGCTGCTGCAAAAGCTTACGCGCCTGAGCGCTTGCCACCTTATCGTAAGCATAAGAGCCTCGGGTATACGGTTCGGCTGTCCAGTTGGCTACGTGCCATGCAACAAGTTTTTGTTTTAACGAATCTGGTGCGATTTTAAAGACATTGCTTAACGAGGTGAGTGCCTGTTGCAATACATCCTTAGGAAATGCATCTTTTACATGATAAGCCGGCGGCCCACCAAGCCATCCCGTAATTAGCGGGCTGTGTGCAGGCGCTTGTGTCCAAAACGTAGGGATTGCCTCATTAGTAAATAAGAACCCCATGGTAGAGAGGTTAGCGCCAAGTTGTTTGGTAACGGCATCGCTTTCCCAAAAAACAGTATCAAACTCTAATAGTATTTTAATGACAGCCCCAAACCCAATGTTATTTATAGCGTTTAGCTGCTCCTGCACCGGCGGATTAAACAGGATGGTTCCTTCGGCACCTTCAGCGGCCTGTAGCACGCCCAATGGCAGGGCTACAATTACTTTTGCGGCGTTGTAAGTACTTCCGTTCGTAGCACTTACAGTTATGTTGTTATTATGCCATTGCACATTGTTTACCACATTGTTTATAAGGATATCATTGCCGGCATCGCGGCACTTTTGGGCAAGATAATTTATCATGCGGCAATACCCTCCGGTAACACGGTGCTGGGCATCTTCATCTTCGTGGTTCCATTCGTTACGCAGGGCAAAGGCGCTTACATCATTGATATCGGCAGTATCATACCCGGCCACATAGTTTTGTACCTGGGTGCGCATCTTGGCATATTCGCTACCTGCAAAGTGCTCATCTAAAAAATCCTGCAGCGGCACATCATGCTGTAATTCATTCAGCGCTTTGAGCAAGGCATCCCAACCGTCAATAAACGCATTACTTTGTATAAACGATCCGTCTTTGTGCTGCCACATTTCAAAATCAACACCGGTAGTAGCAATGCCTGCCTCCTTTAAAAGGCTAAGAGTAACGGGTAAGTTGCCGTGAACAAATTCAGCGCCAAGTTCGGTAGGTTGGGTAAACACATCATTATTAAGTGTAAGTATGCGGCCACCCAAGCGGTTGCGTGCCTCCAGCACTGTAACTGTTTTACCTGCCTTAATTAGGGCATAGGCAGCCATTAATCCGGCGGCACCGGCACCTATTATAATAACGTCTGTCTGTTTCATTTATTTATTGTAAATGAAAGCAAGATAGGAATTTTGATGAAGCTATTGCATGACCCAAATTTTCAATCGTGGATAAATCAATTTCACGCATCACAATTGCAAATCTCAGAGTCCGAAAGTGAAATATTAAGGCATTTTGTACCTTAAAATAGCTAAATTATGCACGTGAATAAAAACGATATTTACTTCGTTAATAATTCCGGATGATTCTTATAGGTATCCCAAAGCAGTTCGCCAAACAGTGTGTTAGACCAGGCAAACCATGGCCTTGAAAAGTTTTTAGGATCATCTTTATGAAAAGATTCATGCATAAAGCCCGTGTTACCATGTGTTGCTTTAAGCATTGTAATACAGTCTTTTATCTCCTGTTTATTGGTGCTTGTTAATGCTCTCATAGTGATTGACATAGGCCAGATCATATCCATACCCACGTGTGGGCCACCAATTCCCTCTGCAGCGGTTCCTTTAAAGAAGAAAGGATTTTCTTTAGACCACACGAAATTACGCGTATTTTGGTAAATGGGATCTTTGCTATCTATAGCATCTAAATAAGGTAACGACAACAAACTGGGCACATTAGCGTCGTCCATCAGGAGATGGTTGCCAAAACCGTCGATCTCAAAGGCGTAAATTTTCCCATGTTTTGGATGGTTTACAACGGCATGATCTTTAAGGGCCTGGCTTACTTCTGTGCTCAGTTCCTTTAATTCAGCAACCAATTTAGCATCTTTGCTAATCTCACGAATCATTTCCGAGGCCTGCTTTAAGCTTACCACCGCAAAAAAGTTAGACGGTACTAAAAATGAAAATACTGTGGCATCATCACTTGGCCTAAAGGCAGAGCAGATTAGCCCTACAGGGTTTACAGGATAGCCGTAACCTTCTAAAGCCCTTGTATCTGTAGCTTTTGCAGTTTCACGCTGAAAATGGTAAGGGCCTTTACTTGTTTTTTGTTGCTGCTCTTTAAACACTTTTAATATTGCCTCTATCGATTTTTTCCATTCGGCATCAAAAGGGGCGGTATCACCGGTGGTCTTCCAGTAGTTATACGCCAGCCTTATGGGATAGCATAGGGAGTCGATTTCATACTTACGTTCGTGAACTCCGGGTTTCATATCGGTTAAATCGGTTGTCCACTCCCCTTTTTTATCAGCATCGTTATAAAACGCATTCGCATAGGGATCTTTTAAAATGTATTGTGTTTGCCTGTTTATTACACCGGCAATGAGGTCTTTAAGTTGTTTATCTTTTGCTACAAAAGCCATATAAGGCCAAACCTGGGCAGAACTGTCGCGCAGCCACATGGCATCAATATCGCCGGTAATAACATAGGTATCGGGCCTGCTGTTTTTCATCGAAAAGGTTACTGTGGTATCTAAGGTATTGGGGAAACAATTGTTAAACAGCCATGCAAGTTCCTGGTCTTTTACATTTTTAGTAAATTCAGCTATAGCTTTTTCAACACTTTCACTCTGAAAATTCCTGTTAGCTTTTAATGTCCTTACAATGGGAAACCCCTCAATAGTAGAGGTACCCGCAAATAAATCAGACGGGTTAATTAACGTTAAGCCGCCAAACATGGCCGAATTTCTTATAAATGTTCTTCTTTGCATCGTTCTGTATTTAAAATAAAAATCAGTCTTATAACTATTCGTTTGAAAGTGAGTAAGGAAGGTCTTCTTTATCTGTCCCTCTTCTCTTATTGGGAGAATCGTTCATTTCAAAATCAATGGTTGCCCCTTTTAGCAATTCTGAATGGCTCAACCAGTTTTTTGTATAGTTTTCGCCGTTAACTTTCATCGATTTTACGTATCTGTTTCTATCGCTGTTGTCATCAGCTTTAATAATGATCTCTTTCCCGTTCTGTAGCTTAAGCGCAATATTTTTAAAGAGTGGTGCGCCTAAAACATACTGGTCGCTTGCCGGGGTTACAGGATAAAACCCAAGTGCAGAGAAAACATACCAGGCAGAAGTTTGCCCGTTATCTTCGTCGCCACAATAACCATCGGGTGTTGGCTTGTACATCCTGTTCATTGTCTCCCTTACCCAATACTGGGTTTTCCATGGCTCGCCGGCATAATTGTAAAGATAGATCATGTGCTGTATAGGCTGGTTACCATGTGCATATTGTCCCATATTTGCAATTTGCATTTCCCTGATTTCGTGTATTATGCCACCATAATAGCTTGCATCATAAATTGGGGAAAGTGAAAATACATTATCTAACTGATTTACAAAAACCTTTTTGCCGCCCATCAGGTCTATCAAACCCTGCACGTCATGAAAAACCGACCATGAATAGTGCCAGCTGTTACCCTCGGTAAACGCATCGCCCCATTTAAAAGGGCTAAACGGTGCCTGAAATTCTCCGTTACTATTTTTACCCCTCATTAAATTATTTTGCGAGTCGAACAAATTCTTATAATTAAGGCTTCGCTTTTTATATATATCTGTTTCTGTTTTTGGCTTGTTAAGTGCTAAACCTAACTTGTAAATGGCAAAATCATCGTAGGCATATTCAAGCGTTCTTGCTGCATTTTCATTAATGCCTGCGTCATACGGCACATATCCCAGGGTATTATAATAGTTTACCCCTAAACGCCCCACTGCTCTTAAAGGTCCTGCGTTATTGGCGCCGTGCACTAAAGCCTGGTAAAGATTCTCGATATTTGGATTTACTTTATCTTCACTCTTTAAATAGGCTTCTGCCACCACCGATGCAGAGTTGTTCCCTACCATAATATCCCTTAAGCCCGGGCTTGCCCACTCCGGTAGCCATCCGCTTTCATTGTAAGCATTAGATAAACCTTCCTGTATTTGCTTATTAACCTCCGGGTACATTAAATTAAGAAAAGGAAATAAAGCCCTAAAGGTGTCCCAAAAGCCGGTGTCGGTATACATATAGCCCGGTAAGACCTGACCGTTGTACGGACTGTAATGCACAACTTTTCCTTTGGCATCAAACTCATGAAATTTCCTTGGGAACAGTAGCGACCTGTAAAGGCCTGAATAAAAATTGGTTATTTGAGCCGAAGTTCCGCCACCTACTTTAATACGGCTCAACTCAGTATTCCAAACATCCCTGCCCTTTTCTTTTATCTCATCAAAATCATCCCGGCCAATTTCTTCCTTAAGGTTTCTTTCTGCCTGTTCGTAGCTGATAAATGAAGAAGCTACTTTTGCATTAACCTTTTCTCCTTTTGATGTTTTAAACCCAATGACCGCGCCCGAGTGAAATGCCTGGGTTTCTAAACTATCTAACAATATGTCGCCGTTAAACGTTTTATTTACAGTGAATTTCTTATCAAAAACAATCACGAAATAATTTTTGAAATTCTCCGGCACGCCACCACTGTTTTTAGTGGTGTAGCCTATAATTTTATTTTCTTTCGGGATTATTTTTACATAAGAGCCATTATCAAAAGCATCAATAATTATGTAAGCATCTTTTGTTTCAGGAAAAGTAAACCTAAATCGTGCCGCTCGCTCCGTTGGAGCAATTTCGGTAGTTACATCATGGTCGGCCAGGTAAACGCTGTAATAATACGGCGTAACTGTTTCTGCCTTGTGCGAAAAAAAGCTTTCCCTCTCGTATTCCCTAAATTTTAAACTCCCCGTTACCGGCATGATAGAAAACTGTCCATAATCGTTCATCCATGGCGAAGGCTGGTGTGTTTGCTTAAATCCTTTAATTTTAGTGGCACTGTAGGTGTATGCCCACCCGTCTCCCATTTTACCGGTTTGGGGTGTCCAAAAGTTCATTCCCCACGGCATGGCAATTGCCGGATATGTATTACCGTTTGAGAGGCTATGATCAGAATCTGAACCTATTAACGGATTTACCCAATCTACAGGTGTTTCAACGTTGTTTATAATACCTTCCTGTGCGCGTACACACTGAAATAAAAAAAGAAATGCAATAGAATTGCTAACGATTTTTTTGATAGACATAGTTATAGTTTGCCAAATGATTTACAAAAGCAAACATACTAAAACGTTTTAGTATCAACAAAAATATTTATTACTTTTTTGCGATACCATAAAAAATGGTAAACTAAAATTTACATTACATTTTTTATAAAGGAAAAATTATTGAAATCTTGACGATATGGGGTAAATTAAAGAATTTAACTAAATCTTTTAAAAACCTATTTAACCTTTGCTCCAGAAGATTCCCGGATCTTTAATTCTGCTGAAAGTAAAATATTCTTAGTTGTTTCTTTTACATCCTTACGCTTTAATAAGGGCAATAAGAGTTTCATTAATTCAGTACTGATATCAAATAAAGGCTGGGCAACAGAGGTAATTGTTGGGTCGTAAATTTTAAAAAGTTCGTTATCATCAAAAGCGATAATGCCAAGATCATGAATAAGGTGCGGTGCATCTTCTTTAAACACCTCTAAGCCTGTTTGTGCAAGATAGTTGGTAGCAAAAAAAACGGAATCCAGACTTTTAGATTCTTTTAAAAAACTTCTTATATAGTCTTTAGACCTGCTATCGCTTGTTGCTATATACGGAATTTTAAGTACTTGGGCATTTAACCCGGATTTTGTCATGGCTTTTTGGTATCCGCCCAAGCGATCCTGCATTTGTGTCTGGTCAGAATCGGTTGTTATAAAGCCAATATTTTTAAACTTATTATTAATGAGGTGTGTTGTAGCGTTAAAGGTAGCTTCCTCATTATCTATAACTACGCTGTTGCAATCAAGATCGGCAAAATACCTGTCTAAAAGAACAACCGGAATGTTCTCATCTATCAGCTCTTTAATTGTAGATTTAATTCCAGGCGACGGGACAATAATAAATCCATCTACCTGCCTGTATTTAAATAAACTGATTAACTCTTCCGATTTTTTATCGTCGTTTTCGTTACTGCAAAAAATAACTTTGTATCCTTTTTCATAAGCTATATCCTCAATTATACGTGCCAGTTTTGAGAAGAAATTATTGGAAATATCCTCAACCATAAAAACCAATATGTTTGATTTACCGGTTCTTAAGCTTTGCGCTATTTGATTGGGTTTATAATTAACCTCTTTTGCATAATCTAAAACTTTCTGGGTTAGCTCTTTAGAAATATGTTTTTCTTTAGCCTTACCGTTTAACACAAAAGATACCGTAGTAACCGAAATATTAAGATTTGCAGCAATGGTCTTTATTGATACTGTCTTTTTTTTCATCCCTCAAAGATACGTTTTAAAAATATTACAAATTGCCCAATGGTGTATTGGGCAATTTGTTTTCAAATATAATTAAAGTAACTTATGGTTTATAATACTATATTGTCTCAATACTGTAATATTAAACTGTTAATATAGCACTCAAAGCGAAGGCAGGGCTTGTTTTATTTTTTGCCAAAAAACCTCATTATACACATAACTGGCTCCTATAATGCTTGCTTCTTCGGTGTTTTCTATAACATCTACAATAATATCGACTTCGTTTTCCTTAAAGTTTTCAAGGATTTTTGGCAGGAATAACGGATGGCATTTAGCAATATTGCCACCTAAAACTAACGAGGCGGCACTAAACCTGGATATGTGCGGCAACAGGAAACTGCTTAAATTGGCTGCAAATTCATTAAAAACATTTGCAGAATGTTCGTTTTTTATACCTGCAATCTCTTTAACGCCATCGTTTATCTTCTGTCCACTGTACTGTTCATAGGCATTTAAAAACCAGCGGGTAGAAAAATAATTATCAGCTATGCTCTCTTTAAAGGGCTTATCCCATAAACAGCCGTTTTCAGGCACATTATCATCTTTTGTTACCGGGACTATATCATTTAAAAAAGAGGCCCCAAAACCGGTTCCCAGTGTTATTGCAATAATTTTTTTGTTCCTGCCGCCATCTTTTTGCAATAAGGCACTACCGATACCGAAACAGGTTGCATCGTTTAAAAACTTAAAGGAAACATTTTGACTGTTCAGGTATTTACCTAACTCTTCCGGAACATTTACATTGTATAGCGATTCGTATTTATCGTTGCCCTCAAACATGGCAATTCCGGTTTCATACTCAAATGGGCCCGGCATAGAAAAAGCTATTCCTACTACTTCTGAAGTATTTAGCTTGCCAAGGGTCTGATTAATTATTTCAGCCCATCCTTTCAGGATTGTTTCTTTAGAAGCCTTGCTGTCAACAGGCCCTTTAAAGTATGTCCCTTCAATTATAGTTAGTGTATCCTCATTTACTGCGGCACTACTTATATGGCTTCCCCCTATATCGATTCCTACTATTGGCATTTTAATTCTTTATTTTATAATTTAATTCTTTTTGTTTTAGATACTCCGGAAAGGATTACTTTTTTGTTAAAGAAAACGGGCGGTCTAAAACCTCAGTCCCTCTTTTTTCATTGGGCGTGTTCTGCATTTCGAGCTTAAAGACACCACCATTTACTAAATCACTATACGTTAAAAAGTTGTGCGTGTAATTTTTCCCGTTAAGGGTAGCCGACTGGATGTAAACATTTTCTTTACTGTTGTTTTGAGCCTCTATTACAAACTTTTTCCCGTTCTCTAAATTAATCGTTGTCTTTTTAAAGACCGGGCTTCCTAATACATACTGGTCGGTTCCCGGGCAAACACTGTAAAAACCAAGGGCGCTTAAAACGTACCATGAAGACGTTTGTCCCTGGTCTTCATCTCCCGGATAACCATTTTCGGTAGAGTTGTATAATTTTTCCATTACATCACGAACGTGGTATTGCGCTTTCCAGGGCTGTCCGGCATAATCATATAAATATATCATGTGCTGTATGGGCTGATTGCCATGCGCATACTGGCCCATGTTGCCCACTTCCATTTCTGTCATTTCATGAATCTTACCTCCATAAGTACCCACATTAACGGTATTGGGGCTGGAGAAAATCGCATCCAATTTTTTATTAAAATTATCTTCGCCCCCCATTAGACCGATTAAACCCTGAGGGTCGTGAAAAACCGACCACAAATAATGCCACGCATTTCCCTCGGTAAAAGGCCCACCCCATTCATAGGGGTCAAAATTTTGTTTCCACTGCCCGTTTACATTTTTGCCTTGCATAAAGCCGTCTTTAGCATTATATACATTTTTGTAATTATACATCTGCCTTGAAAACACATCCTGGTAAAACTGGTTGCCGGTCATTTTTGCAAGTTCGTAACCACAAAAATCGTCGTAGGCATACTCTAAAGTTTTGGCGGTAGCCTCGCCATATTCAGGATACGGAACATAACCTAATGTATAGTATTCTTTCCAGCCATGCCTACCGTTAGATGGGCCTTGCGGACCTTTATTTGTAGCCTCATGATAGTAAGCCTTTAAGGCTTTTTCAGAATCAAATGTCCTGAAACCTTTTGCCCAGGCGTCGGTTAAAAGTGAGATTCCGTGATTGCCTATCATACTACCAGCTTCGGCAGGGAAAGACCATGATGGCAGCCAGCCAAACTGGTCGTACGCATCTACCAGAGCGCCCACATAACGACCATGCATTTGAGGTGATAATAGCGCATTTAAAGGAAATTGAGCCCTGAACGTATCCCAAAAACCGGTATCGGTATACATGTACCCATCGTGTACTTTTACATCATAAGGACTAAAATAAATGGGGCTTCCATCTGCTTTTTCTTCGTAAAATTTCCTCGAAAAAAGGCTTGCCCTGAACAAACACGAATAAAATGTTCGCATTTGTTCTTCGGTACCGCCTTCTACAACAACTTTTCCTAATTGTTTGTTCCATACTTTGCGGGCGGCCTCCTTAGTATCTTCCAGTTTTTTAAATTTACCCAGTTCCCTGTCTAAATTTAGCTGTGCCTGCTCATAGCTAATGTATGATGAAGCTATCTTAGCCTGAACGGTTACTCCCTCTTTAAACTGAAGGTACGCACCTACTCCGCGGCCTTCGGCGGTTAACTTATTATCCCATTTTTCGCCGGTTTTATTTTCCCAGGTTCCCTGGGTTTTAAAAGGCTTATCAAACTGGATTATAAAGTAATTCTTCAATTCTTTAACCTGGTCAAAACCTTTCCCGTTTTGAACATAGCCGGTAATCCTCTGTTTCTTAACATCAATTGTTACGCCGCTCATTCCTGTATATCCATCTAATACAACATAAGATGGCTGATTTTTAGGGAATGAAAAACGCATGTGAACGCCTCTTTCCGTGGGAGACATTTCGGTTGTTATCTTATTTTCAAATTGTACTTTGTAGTAATGGGGTTTTGCAATTTCGTTAGCATGGCTAAACTTTGCTGCCCTTTTTTGTTCGTTAAGTTCTAACGCTCCGGTAACGGGCATTAGCGAAAAAACGGCATAGTCATTAGACCACGAGCTACACTGGTGCGCCTGCTGAAACCCCCGTATGGTTTCTTTAAAATATTGATATTTCCAGCCATCGCCATTGTTGCCGGTTTGGGGCGACCATGTATTCATGCCAAAAGGCAACGCCGTTGTAGGGTAGGTATTTCCTTTAGTTAACTCATGTTTAGAATTTGTGCCCTGCAACGTATTCACATACTGAACCAGGTCTAAATTGCCGCCTGGTACTTGTGCATGGCTAAAAAAATGTATTAAAATAAAAAGTGACAGATATTTATACTTCATAATTGTTATCTTATTGTTTGCTTACCATTTGATATGTACCTGGATGCCATCGCTGTTGTTTTCAAATTGCAGCAGGCAGGTTTTACTCCCTTCATCCCAAGTTGTTTTAAAATCTTTTAGAGGTTGGTTGGCAGCATCTTTCAGGATTATTTCTACAGGTTTTGATGGTAATAATATTCGCATCGCGTTCATAGTATTCGACGGGCTTTTGGTTAAAAAAGCGTAACTTTTTTTAGATACTTTCTCGTCATATACCCTTGAGGCTGCACACAAAACCTGAGGCTGTTTTTTGTTTTCAATCCTTTTCATATCAAAAAGGTAGGCCTGCTCTCCGGGGTTGACTATTTTTTCCTGTAACACCGGTAACTCAGGATCAAAAAGGTCTATTACCGGGCGTTTTATGTGTAGTGGTTCTGCATTTATACTCTCGTCTAAAACCGCAACAATGTCATAAGGGCCGCGTTCCAGGTAATAATAATTTTTGAATTGCAACGCTTCTTTGGGCACTGTGTTTTGATATGCATTTTTAACTATTTCAAGAAAATTTTTATCGCCACCTTTTTGCATTACCAGTTCTTTAGGGTTTTCCCTAACAATGAATACTTTGCCCTTACCAAAACTATAATTTGTTTGGGAAGCAGTTGCTTTTATGTTCATCAGCTCAAAAAGATGTTCAGACGGTGCGTTGTAATTATTGCCATCTTTATTCCACCACTCAGTTACTTTTTGAAAAGGATCATCGTCCCTGCCGTAGTAAATAAGCATCCCGCCATCTTTAACCCATTTGGCTAAGACCTCGTGATTTTGAGCCGAAAGCGGTTTCATGTTTGAATACGACATGATCAGGACCTTGGTATCTTTTAAACCCGACTTTAAGCCTATATTTTCCATGTGGACAGTACCAACAGGAATACCTCTTTTTAATAATGGCAATGCCATTCCGTAAAAATTAGAAAGCGACGGATCCTGATAGCCTTCATGGATAGGAAAACGCTGAAACATGATAGAATTGGCCAATAAAACATTGATGCCCTTTGTACCATTAATTTCATTTTTTGAAAGCGGCATGCTGTTTAACGAATTAACCATTACCTGCATTTGTGTGCCGTATGCTTTAGAAAGCGGTTGCTTTTCCTGGCCTTCCTCCATCTTATATTTACCAAGGTAAATGCGTGGCGGCCATGGCATAACCTCATAGTTAGCAACCGTAGGATACAACAGCTGCGCCGTAAAAGTAGCCTGGTAATTTTTCTTGTAATCGGCCCATGTCTGGTTCCGGTCTTCTATCGGGTCGGTAAGGAAAAACATTTCCCTGCCCGTAGGCGCCGTCATAGAAACCATCGACCCGTATTCTAAAAACGCATTTTCAAAAGTCCTTTCTTTAAATTCTCCGTTAAAGTAAATACGCTCTCTCGACGTTCCCGTCCACACCTGCGCAATATAACCATCCATATGTGGGAGCTGGGCTAAACTGGCTTCGGGGCTAACAATTTCCCATGAGGCATAGTTAATCAGGGAATGTGTGGGCACGTAGCATTTTACTTTCTTATTTACACTTTTGCTGTACGTATGCACATATTCAAAAACGCTTTTTAAAGCATTGTAATACAGGCCATATTTTAGTTTTGAAGACAAATACGTTGCTTCCGGCGACTCGTGCTGTGCCTGCCACGGAGCGCCATAAAATTTTTGCCATTCATCTTTAAAGGCATCGCTGTAACCGGCGCGGGCCCAAAATTCCGGTTCTTCAAGGTAAATTGCGGTAACACCGGCATCTATAGCTTCTTTAACCAGCGTTTTTATATAGGCAATATAGCCGGCAGTAGGCACTGTGTAAGGAACATCCTCCCCATGCCATATTATCTCGCCGTTTTTCATTTTCTGGCCTTCATCAAAGTGCTCTTTACCGTCGTATTTACCTTTAAAATACTCTTTGTACTGCCCCCATGCAATACCTGTCATAAACTGTATGGTATAGCCCTTATCTTTCCAGCTTTTTGCCCTTTCTTTAAAGTTCCCGCCGGCATCGTTAATGCCGTAAACTATAGCAGCATCTGCCCGTACATCATAAGCCGGACTCCAGCTATCTGCAACCTGAAAGACCGTTTTAGGCTCTTTTTGTTGTGCAAAAGCAGCAACAGGTAAGGTAAAAAGTGAGGCGAGAAGGCATTTTTTTAAATAGCTTTTCATACTTCCTGCTTTAATTATTTTCCGGTGGGGCAATTTGCATAATTCCCACTGCGCTGCACGCTTCAAAAGACTGAATGGTTAACACAGGGCATTGCACATCATAATCGCGGTACATAATGTTCCTGTTAATATCCCTGTTTTTCCAGGCTATAGATGCATTCCTGCGAATCCACGGTAAGTATTGTGTTTGGTTGCCATCGTTTACCAGATCCATTAAATACCTTGCAAAAATAGCTTTTAACACGCCCTGCTCGTTCCAGTCGCCCTCAGCAGGAAGGATACCATCTTCATCAGACATTACATTTTTGGTGTAATCTGCGGCCAATATGGCATCATCAAGATAGGATTGGTTACCGGTTTGTTTGTAAAGTGCCATAGCCGCCCCAATACAGGTTCCCTGGTTATAGGTATAGTCCGAAAAACCTGCGTTATCGCCTATTTTGTTATCCGCTACACGGCCATCTGAGTGTTGAAATAAATTATCCTGAGACCATTCGTATATCTCTATTGCTTTTGCTAAATATTCTTCATCACCGGTTATTTCATATAACTTCATGGCTGCAATTACTGTTGGGTAATTGATGCATGCATTTTTTCCTGAATGTGCAAAATCCCAAAACATACCGCCATCCACAGGGTCATAAGAGCCATTCCAAACATGGTTAAAGCCAGCAATTGAATTTTGAAGATACGCCTCGTTATGAGTAAGCTCGTACGCTCGGCCTAACGAAATTACCCACCACATGATATCATCATAAATAAACCATTCAACAGTATTATTGTAATTAAACCCATCATACTCGTTGTAAGCCCCTTGGTAAATATCGCCTACCAAGGCAAGGTATTTAGGATCGTTGGTACGCTTATAGGCATCCATAGAAATATCCCAGAAAATTGCCTGTGTCCATATAGAGCCAAGCCCTCCTTTCTCGGTTGTGCTGTAATACAATTTAGCCTCAGGGTTATAAAACTGAAAGTTAAAAGCATCGTAAGCTACCGTTGCATCGGCAGATGTATAAGGTGTAACATTGCTGTTATCCGGATCCCAAAACGCTGGCCCTGTAGGGTCGTCATCACTACATGAGGCAAAAAAAGCACCTAATACAAACAGGTAAATTATTTTAAAGTTTTTCATGTCTTATTTTTTTATTGATTGTGCCGACTTCCATTTTAAAAGTGGTAAGAAATACCCCCCTACTACAGATCGTGCCGTAAAGTTCATTTTATTTGCAGTTACGGTATTGTGCCAGTCGCTCAATGCCATCCTGTTGCTTGTTTCGTTGGCGTAATCCCACATTGGGTTAATCAGGGCATCAAAATCTTTTTTGTTATCAGTTAATGATGCCGTCCATATAACCCAGTCTGATTTTGTATAATTCTCGCGGCTGTCTAAGGGCAAACCATATTTGTTTTGCTTGGTTAGGTAATAGGCAATTTCAGTTTTCATTACGCTTTCAGGAAAAACATTCAGGTTTAAGATCCTGTCCCATGCCAGGTTGTATTTTTGGCTCCAGGTTCCTTTACTTTGAAAAGCTAATGAGTAATGGTCTCCATCTTTTGCAAGCTCCATCCATTTAACCGCCATTTCTTTTGAAGCATCAATAAACTCTTTCTCGGTCTTTTTATCGCCTAACATCCCGGCGAGTTTTCCATAAGCCGCTAATGCCTCAATTGCTTTTACCGATAAGTTGGCGTTTCGGGCTAAATGTCCTGCAAAATCATCTGTAGATAACTGATTGCCCGGATCAAAACCGCTCTTCTTTAAATAATTTACCCATTCGGTCAGGGTAGCCCAGTGCTTTTTGGCATAATCGGCGTTGCCCTCCTGCTGTGCAATTGCAGCCACAACAATAATGGCATTACCGGCTTCTTCTACCGGCATGTCTTCTCCGTAGGTTTGCCCGGTAGCAATAGGGTATGTTCCTAAATCATGCGCCGGGAAAGGCTTTTTCCACTTACCGCTTTCGCTGTAGTAAAAAATTCCGTTTAACATGCCTTCCATCAATTTAGGATTATAAAGAAGGAAAAGGGGTGCCGACGGATAGGTAAGGTCTACCGTATTGATAGAGCCGTTACTATGGTTTTCTTTAGAAAGAAATAAAATTTCCCCGTTTGGCGCCTGAGTGATTGAATGTGCAGCAATGGCCTGCCTGTAGGCTAAAATGCATAGATCGGCATATTTTTTACCACCCGCTTTAGTAGCATCTGATTTTAACTGCGCATCAAACGCATCGGTTTTTTGGAGTACTTTTTTGTAATCGGTGTTTGCTTCGCTAAGTGCCTGCTCAATTGTGGCTCCGTCTTTTTTCCACCATGGCTTTAAGTTGGTTCCAAAATAGTTTACAGCAAACAATTCGTCATAACCCATTAAAAAAACCTGTTGTGTTTCTTTTTTACCAACAGTACCTAAATCAACAATAGTGTTTAAATATAAGTTGGTACCTTTTTGGTTATCTACCTTAGAGCCCTCTGTATTTTTAAGGAATGGCTCAAAACCTTTGTTAGCAGCAGAGATGTATTGTTTTACATTTTTAGAATTTGGCGTTGCTACATAAGCATAACCCCAGTCGATACGAACATCATCGCCTTTCTTTTGCAAAACTGGCTGCTCTGTAGTACCGGCCTTTAATATGGCTAAATTATTTTGGCTATAGCGCCAGGCTTCCACTTCCTGTGCGGGAGTATTAACCGCAAGTGAACCTGACGCCCCCAAATATACCTGTACCTTGTGTTCTTTACCATCTTTAGCACTTACTGCCACCCAGATATACGATACCGGCCTGCTTAACAATTTAAGATCATCCATTAAAAGCGGTGAGGTAAACGTTACTTTAAGCTGTGCTTTTCCGCAATCAAACGTATATTTTGTACTGGTAGCCTCTAAGGTTACGCCAGTTTGTTTTGCCTCAAGAATGTTTACGCTTTTCATTGAAGCATCTTCGGTTACCAAACCTGCATCCAGCCACTGGCCTCCCGCAGTGTTTTCTATATGAACGGCAAGTACATTGTTTTTAGCTTTTAACTTTGCTATGATTGCTTTATCTATAGCAATGTATTTGTACTCGTGTTTCCATCCTTTAAAATCATATATTTTTTCACCGTTCAGGTACACCTCAACATCATCATCATGGCGAAGCTTAAGATATAATTTATCGAAATTTTTATCTGCCAGGTCAAAGGTTCTCCTTGTCCATAAGTTTTTAGATTTCCAGCTTGTTTTTGCGTTAGCATCATCTGTAAAAGGTGCTTTGCCTGATTTCCACGCAGCATCATTAAAATCAGCGTTGTTCCAGTTACCTGACGGACGCTCCTCGGTATATTTTACCGTGTAATTTTCTTCATCGGCAGTGGGCATAACTGTTTTATACGTTGTAGATTCCACACCGAGAAAACGGTATACCTCATTGTCTACTTTAATCAACCCTGTGAGCGATTGTTCTGTTGCAGTCCAGTGCTGCGTGGCGACACCGTTAAGCTCATTCCCTGCCGACCATACACTCTGATAAGGCGTATGCGTTATTAACGGGTATGCAGGAGCCCTTAACTCCTGGGCATTGATATTGATAACGGCAAAAGCGGCAGCCAAAATCGACATATATATTTTCATAATTGCTTTTGTAATTTAAATTCAATAATTTTTTAGTGGATGCAGATCATTAAGAATGGTATTCCGAAACGACTTCGGAATACCTATCAATAACCTAACTCAAACAAAATCTAACATTTATTCTAAAATATAATACAGCCTCCACTCGCTTATCTGGATGGCATCGCTACCATAATTTGCGGTGATGTTTATCCTGTAATATTTGTAAACTGTTTCAATGTCTACTTCAAAATCCCTGGTTTGGTTCCTGCCGGTAAATACCTCGTTTGTCCTTGTATCTAAAGAGGTCCAGGTGGTACCGTCGTTAGAGCCTAACAATTCCCAGTTTTTAGGGTCGCGCTCCGGGGCATCGTTACCCGATGTAAAGTTGTATTTGTTTACTACGGCAGCCTCTGTTAAGTCCTGCTGCATCCAGAAGTTTATATTATTAGTATCTAAACCACCTACTAAAAATTTAGAAAACAGGTCGTTGTCAATTAGTTTTAATGATCCTTCAGCTCCTTCCGGCCCATTACCGTTATCTGCACTTACAGTTATGGTGGCGCCAAGGGTAAGGTCTGTAATATAAACCACAGGCTCAAACGGATAATTTAGTGTTGGGAAATCAGCACGCGCAGTTATTAACTGATCCTGCCATTCGTCGTTCCAGCCAAAAGCTTCTGTAGCAAGTGGCAATAAGTCTTCGCCGGTTGCACCGCTAAAAAAGTGTACAAATTCGCCCATGTTCATATCATGGCTAAAAGAATTACCGGTAGTTGGGTAATATTGTGCTACGATCCTAAAGAAATTACCAAATGCCTGGCCACCGCCATAATTGCTGTAAATAGGATAATACCAGTCCCTGAACCAATAGGTATTTTCTCTTGGGAAGTTAGCCGTAGCGGTATTGTACTGCCCAAAAATACGGTCGGCATCTGCCTGCATTTGCTGAGAGGCATACGCATCGTATAAAAATATCTGGGAAAAAGTATCGCCCCAAACGTCACCCGCCGCAGAGCCGCTTATACCGTTTGAAGATGTTTCAACTATCTTACTAACCGATAACAGTATATTATCGGTATTGGTACCGCTCATTTCATATCCGTTAAAGCCGATATCAAATAAGTTCCTGTTTTCGCTTTGGCTATCAAAAGCCGTTGCTACATAAGGTGCCGGGCTTGAGGTATGAAAAACAGCATATAACCTGTTCTCTATACCAAACATTCCGTACACATCATTAGCATGCTCTGTTGTTTTTGATAGAAACTCAAAAGGCCATTCTAAAGGTCTTGCAACATCATCTGAGTAATAAACGGCAACATTATTATCAAAATACTGACGAAATAGCTCATTGTTATGCCCCGCCCAGCTTTCGATAATATTTCTGGGTGGCGATCCCGCAGGATCTGAATTTACTATGGCATCGGGCAGCCCGCCTGTATCTGCAGGATCATCATCGCTGCAAGAACAAATTAAACTTGTAACAAAAATTAATGATAGGGTTTTTAAAATATTTGTTGTCATGGGTTTACGTATTAAGATTAGTTTAAAGGATATTTACTGGTAAAAAATTGTCTCGACACAATTTTTTACCATCCAGGGTTTTGTATTAAACTTCTGTTAGTATTCAATTCTGCCTGTGGTATTGGCCATAAATAATGCCTCTGATTAAACGTTCTTTGCTCAAAAACCTCACGGCTATAAAAATTATTTTCATCGGTAGCATTAATATCCATACCATGAAAAGCGCCTCCAAATTTCTGTACAGCCTCTTTCCAGCGGCGAACATCAAAATACCTTACGTTTTCAAAAGCAAGCTCTACCCTGCGCTCTTTATGAACGGCATCGCGCATTTGCGCCTGACCTGTAGGGGCAGGTAAATCTGCCGAGCCATATTCCGGAACACCGGCACGCTCCCTTATTTTATTCAGGTATAGTAAAATATCCGGATTACCGGGGTCTGACTCATTTAAGGCCTCTACATAATCCATATAAATTTCGGCAAGGCGCAACATCGGTATGCTCCTGTTTGTATTGTTCTTATTACCCGTAATCATGGTTTTACGCACTACATAGCCTGTTGGGGTATAATCGTTTGCCCCTACTGCCCTGCCGGAATTGCCATAGTACCATGTTGCGGTAATAATATTACCAAAGTCGCGGTTTAGCCAAAGGCTTTGGTTATAGGTTACACCCACATAAAATCGTGGCTCCCTGTTTGCCCACTGGTTATAGGTATTCCTTTCGGTATAATCAAAAGGGGCCCTAAAGTTTGAGAAACCATCTTCCTGGTAGCCTGAGGCAGGATCATCTATAGACCTTCCGTTAGCCGTAAAATAGGCATCTACCATTTCCTGCGTTACCGCAAGGCCGCCTGCACCGTGTACCTCATCAGGATAGCCTGAATGATAAGGTGTAACATCATAATGATATGAAATACCCCCACGCGGACGCGCATAGATCATTTCTTTATTCCAGTCTACCAGCATTACATCGCGGGTTGACAGGTACGGATTGTAAGACCCATCGGTATTATATACTTTGTACAGGTCGTAAGTGCCGGGTACATACTCATCTATAAATGCTTTTGCAGCCTGGGCAGCTAATTGCCATTTACTTAGATCTACACTTTGCGATATAAAGTTTTGGCCACTCTCATTTACAAAAGAGCTGTAATCCTGGTTGCCATTAAAAAGTGGGCTTGCATTTAGCAGCAACACTTTTTCTTTAATTGCCAGGGCAAAAGGCCTGCTCATCCTGCCGGCGTTATCGTCCTGAAACGATACCGTTGTTAGTGCGGCAGCACCGGTATTAAGTTCGCTTACAATATAATCAACACATTCCTGCATTGTATTTCTGTGCAAATTAAGCACTTCAAGATCGGCATCAGCAGGAACAGGTGTTTCTCCCATAAGGACAGTTGGACCATAAATCCTTACCAGGTTGTAGTAAAAATAAGCCCTTAGTATCCTTGCTTCGGCAATGTACTGGCTGGTCCTGTCGTCTGTACAGTTTGTACAGCTGCCTATATTTTCAATCAGCGTAGAACAATCTCTTATGCCTCCATAAAAGTTAGCCCATTGGTCGCTTACTTCGCCACTATTGGCATTCCAGTCGCCAATATCCATAAAGTTGCCAAAATGGAACGACACCCAGTACTCGGCCTCATCTGATGCTCCTAACCAAGGGCCGGAGTGCGAATTGGTATCGCGCTGATCGAGCTCACTTGGCACGCGTGAATAAATATTAGCGAGGTATTTTTCAACAGTACTTCTTTGAGAAAAAGTTTCCTCGAAAGTCAAACGGTCATCAGGAACCTGATCCAGATAATCATCATTACAGGAAAAAAGCATAAGCCCCGTAACTATTAATATCAATTTTTTCATGACTTGTTTATTTTAAATATTACTATTAGTATTAATTAGTATTGTATGTTAAGGCCTACCGAGATTGTTGTTATATTAGGGTAAGCCCTTCCGTTACCGCTGTTTAACTCAGGATCCCACATATCAAACTTTGAGAACGTTAATAAATTTACACCCCTTGCATAAAAGCGTACATTCTGGATCTTTAACCTGTTAGAAAATTCAGTAGGAAGGCTATAGCCTATCTCAGCTGTTTTTAGCCTTAAGAAGTTAACACTTCTTAACCACCATGAACTTACCTGTGTATTGTTATTTTGGCCAATACCCGAATCTCCGTAGGATAACCTTGGGTACATGGCATTAGGGTTATCGCTCTCGGGTGTCCAACGGTCTATAGCTGCGGTATATAAATTACCTATACCCCCACCGCCTACAAAGGGATGGACTGACTGGCCGCTTAACATAATATCAGCATCTGATTGCCCTTGGAAAAACAGGCTCAAATCAAAATGCTTGTATTCTGCCGTAAGGCCAAAACCGTAGGTAAAGGCAGGTACATCTCCCACACCAATTTGCTTTTGGTCATACGAGTCTATCTTACCATCGCCAGTAAGGTCGGTGTATTTGATATCCCCGGGCATTATCTGTCCAAATTGTGTTGGGTACTGGCTACCATCGGCAGGCGAAATAAAACCATCTTTGTTTACGTCATCAGCAAGTGTGTACAAACGTTCGGCAACATATCCAAAACGGGAATTTATTGGGGTTCCTCTCCTATCCAAGTCATAAAGCTGCAGAGGAGCACCGTTTTCTATAATCTTGTTTTTGTTGTATGTAAATGTTCCGCGCAGGGAAAGTTTAAGATTATTGATATCCTTGGTATAATTCACACTTCCGTCAAAACCTTTATTTTCAGTAACTCCCACATTTCCAAAAGGGGCGGCAGCAAGGCCTATGTAAATTGGCACATCGCCTTTGCTTAAGAAAGCGCCCGATGTACGTTCTTTAAATAGATCGAAAATTATTTTCAGGCTGTTATCAAAAGCATTTACCTCGATACCAAGATCCTGCTTTCTCGATGTAGACCAGGTAACATTAGACCCGTAATAGGTTTCGCGTATACCGGGTGTATATTGAGGGTCTTCGCCAAAATCAAAGCCCGGCTGATTGTCTTCCACACGGCTTAAATAAGCAAAACGCCCGGCACCTGATGCAGCCCCTACCTTACCATCAGAATATCTTATTTTTAAGTAATCGATAGTCCCTTTTAAAGGAGCAAAAAATGATTCGTTAGAAATAAGCCAGCCTCCGGCAAATGATGGGAAAAACCCGTACCTGTTGTTTGGTGCAAAATTTTCAGACCCGTTGTAGCCCGCATTAACCTCTACAAAGTAACGATCGTTATAACCGTAGGTAACACGGCCTGCAAGACCCTGGTTCCTGTAAGGGATAGATGCCGTGAAATCGTTTGCGAAAGCATCTACATAATCAGTACGGTTAAACAATAGCAATCCGCCAACGGCGTGCTTATCAAAAGTACGGTTATAGTTAAACGATGTTTCAAGATAAACCCTCCTGTTACCACCGTTAGACCTGCTGTACCCCAAATAATCGGTACCTGCATAGGTTTCATTCAGGATAAGTTCGCCATCCTGGCTATACGGATTGTTCTGGTCTACAATATAAGTGCTTGGCCTTTTGCCCCTGTTAACGTTTTGCTCGTTATAAGCATCAAAAGAAAACATCCCGGTCCAGCTTAAGCCCTGTGTAAATACATCTAAATTTTGGGTAACCCTTAAGTTAGAATTTATCTGGTTTTTAGTATTTACCTTATACCCTCTTAATGCTACCTGCGCATACGGGTTAAATACCGATGTTGGGCCAAGGCCCGGAATAAAACCACCCGGATATAGAACGGGATAATCTACCGGCGAAGCCTCAAGAGCTGCACCGTACACCCCATCCGACCCCACTTCAGGATACGTAGCATCCGAAAGGTAGCCACGCACACCCAGTGTCATGCTCGTAGTCTTGGTAACATCTATATTTAAATTTGAGGTAAAATTGTAGCGTTTGTAGCGTGTGTCCGAATCATATTTCTCTGTATCACTCGTTTTAAACAATCCTTTCTCATCATAATAACCTAAGGAAACGTAATATTTTGCTGCTTCAGAACCTCCGCTAACGTTTACCGTTGCCTGGCGGTTCCTTGCAAATTTATCGTAAACCGCATCAAGCCAGTCTACATCAGGATAACGTAGCGGGTCATATTTAGAAGCGGTACGCTGTATTGTTTCTTCCGAATATTTAGCCTGTTGACCCCTTGTTGTTAAGGCCTCATTGGCAAGGCGCATGTAAGTAACACCATCAACCAGATCGGGCACTTTTGTAAAAGATGTTACACCTTCATTGTAATCGATCATAATTTGTGGCTTACCTATCTTACCTTTTCTGGTTTCGATAAGGATTACACCATTAGCACCACGGATACCGTATACTGCCGTGGCCGAAGCATCTTTTAAAATTGAGAATGATGCAATATCAAGTGGGTTAAGATCGTCTATGGTACGTTCTACCCCATCAACCAGGATCAACGGGCTTGAGCTCCCGAAGGTAGAAATACCACGAATCCATAAATCGGCACTGTTGCCTCCGGGAAGCCCCGAACGCTGCACCCCTGTTAAGCCTGATATCCTACCGGCCAGCATTGTACTAACACTTGCAACCGGTTGTTTAAGCTCATCTACATTTAAAGTAGACTGGGCACCAACAACGCTTAATTTCTTCTGTGTTCCATATCCTACTACAACAACCTCATCAAGTGATATCTCGTCGCTTAATAATTGGACATTCATAACTATGTTATCGCCAATTTGATTTTCGACCGTTTTAAAGCCCTGGTATGTAAATGACAGCACAGCCGTTTTTGAACTTGCGGCAATAGTAAAATTTCCGTCAATATCGGTTTGGGTTCCTGTGTTAGTGCCCTTTTCATAAATTGACACGCCCGGTACAGGCAAATTATCAGAATCGACAACTTTACCCGTAACGATAACCGGGTCCTGCTGAAATTTCTCTGCAGCAGAAAGTGTATTAATCATACAGGATGACAGGATTAAATACATAAGAGCGAGCTTTTTTAACTTCAGCATATCGCTGAGTTTAAAAAGAAAGTCGCCTTTTATGTCAAGAAAAGCCTTTAAGTAATCTTTTGTTTTCATAAATGTTTGGGTGATATGGGTTAACTGCGGGAACAAACATACTAAAACGATTTAGTAAAAAAAAATAAAATTTCCATATGATTATTTTTTTACACTTTTTTTACTATATTCATTATTTATACAAGAAAAATGTACTGAATTTAAAACATTTAGCCGTTTTAGGCTTAAATATTATCTGTTAAGGTGTAAAATACAGAAATGAGTGATAACTCTAAATGTTGGTAAGAAACAGATAGATTAATTTGATGTGAGTCCTTTATTTTACTTGGATAGCATGAAATTTAAGATAGCTTTGCATGGCAACTATCCGACATTTTGATTATGCATTGTATATTAGTGATAATAGCAAAACTGAACACGTAAGTTGAGTTTTTAGACATTCGTGTTGCAACTTCAGATTTTTAGTTGTGATAAATTATCGTAGGCTTTTCTAAAAATAATGATATGGAATGCTGCTGCTTTTTAGTTTGACTAAAATGAAAACGAAACGAAAAAACAGGATAGTAAAATTTTGCGATTTTTAGCGAATCTCGAAGTCCGAAAGTGAAATATCAAGCACATTTTAACCTTTTCAATATCCTTTAACAACGCTTAAACTATTTTTCAAAGACTGAATATTACACCAATCCTTTTTCAAATGCTACCCTTACCAATCCGGCGCTGTTTTTAACTCCCAGTTTTTGAAAGAGGTTGCTCCTGTGCGACTCTACAGTTTTTGTACTTAAAAAAATAGCATTTGCAATTTCCTCTGTAGTGTATTCTTTTATAATAAGATTAAGTATTTCCTGCTCCCTGGAGGTAAGCTTTGGTATAAATGATGCATCGCTTGCTTCACCAAGAGATTCGTTGAGCAAAATAGTTGTAATGCTGGCAGATAGGTACCGTTTGCCTTCCATAACAGTTTTAATGGCAAGTATAAGCTCAGGCTTACCTGTATTTTTAAGCAGGTAGCCCATTGCTCCATTTTTCATCATTTGTTTTATGAATGATGTCTCGTCAAAGTTAGTAAGCGCTATTATTTTTAACTCCGGGAATTTTTTAAGCAGCACCTTGCAGGCATCTATGCCACTACCATCGGGCAGGTTTATGTCCAGTAAAAGTACTTGTGTACTCTCATCCAGCCCGGCAAGTAAATCATTAATAGTTGTAAAAGATTTTGATATACATATGTCCTTTTCTGCCCGTAGCAATGTTTTTATACCCTCAATTACTATAGTATGGTCGTCAGTTATTGCTATTTGTATCATTTACAGCTTGTTTAAATCAATAAGTATTAAAAAAGAAGTGCCGTTTGAAGAACTGCTTATGTCAAGATCGGCATTAAGCACCTGAACCCTTGAGCGGATGTTTTTAAGTCCCAGTCCTTGTACAACTGTTTTTGGATCGAATCCCACACCATTATCTTCTACTGTAATACTAAGCTCTGCCTCATGAAAATTGAGCTGTACAAGAGCATTTGTTGCCTGGGCATGTTTTATAATATTATTGATGATTTCCTGTATAATCCTGTAAATTGTAGTCTCCGCAGTTTGCTTAAGGGGCTTTGGCATTCCAAAATACTGAAAATCAATTCGGGTAGCATTAACAGCACTTGTTTTTATACAGTACTGCTTAACCGATTCTACAAGCCCGAAATCAATTATAGACGCAGGCATAAGGTCGTGCGATATGTTTCTTACCTGTGTGCAGGCATGGTCTATCATTTCAATAATTTTTTGTAAATCTTTTTTCTCGCCCGGCATTATTCCATACTCCTCAATGCCGGATATTCGGTATTTTATGGCCGAAAGATCGCCGTTAATGCCATCATGCAGCTCCTGCGCTATGCGCTTGCGTTCTTTTTCCTGGCCGTCCAACAATGCTTCCAGTTGCATTATTTCCTGTTTTTGCTGCAGGGATAAAATTTCTTTGTCTTTAATTTTTTGCCTTTGGCGAAAACTAAGCCATACACCTGCTGAAAGCAGAATAAGAAGACCCATGCCTGCCAGCGAATATACAAACCGGTTCCTGTTACTAAGCACCTCTACTTCTTTCTTTTTAAGGAGTATTTGCTGGCCTGCTATGGCATTGTCTTTCTTCTCTGATTCAAACTGGTTTTGGTAAAGCGATATCTGCTTTAGGTAGTCAGCGCTTACAACAGAGTCTTTAATGGCAATGCTTTGCTGCAGGGAATTATAGGCGAGCCGGTAATTGCCCATAGCTTTGTGTATTTTAGCCAGCTGGTTATAGCTACGGTAGCCTATTTCCCTGGCTTTAATTTGTTTTGCAAGGCGTGCTGACTTTTCTGCATAGTTAAGAGCTTCTTTATAGTTACCCGTTTCCAAATACAGGCCGCTTATAATATGGAACAGGTCGTTTTTTTGAAACAGGTCATTTTGCACCTCTGATAGTTTCAGCGCTTTTGCATAATGATTTAAAGCGGCAGGATACTGTTTTATATATTTATAATATTCGGCAAAATTCCGTTCGGCAAAAAACTGTATACGCTTACTACTATCTATTTTTGACAGGGCCTGAGTTTTTTTAAAATAGGGTAACGCTTCAGCCGGCTTGTCCTGCCCTAAGAGGGTAATGCCTACATCGCCATAAAGGAGTGCCTTTTGTTCTGTTTGGGCTGCGCCAACATAATTTAAAGCTTTTTTAAGGTACAGGAGCTCCATCCTGAGGTCCTTAATATTGTCATACATGGTTGAAAGGTTTTGGTAGCTTTGGCTTAATGCAGCGCTGTCATTAATTATCTCAAAAATGGTTATGCCTTTCAGGTAATACGTAATAGCACCCTTATAATCTCCCCTAAACTGAGAATTGTTTGCCAGGTTATTATAAGTAAGCCCTTCGCCCCGTTTGTAACCTGCCTTTATACTGTAGGGCAGCGATTTTTTAAAAAAATAAAGGGCCGAATCATAATTGCCATTATCACTATGCACCAGTCCACTGTATTGTAATGCCTTAAAAGTACCAATATGATAACCATCGTTAACGCTTCGCCTGTAAGCCTGGTTATAAATTTCGAGTGCCTTCTTTGGTGCAGATGCCTCATTCTCATAAGCCTTATCCAGTAACAAATTTATGTTCACCGAATCTTTTTGGGCATTTACGCCCGTAAAGACAAGAATGACAAAACAACAAATAATGTACTGCCTGTTTAGGAAAGCCATGTGTAGTATTGGTTACGGTTACCCCGGTTTAAGCCCACGGGAGCAATTACTATTTTTAACTTGTTACAATGCACTAAGTTAAGCAAGATTATTGTAAGATAAACAGGGCATGGTAGTTGCTTATAGTTTTATGAGACGTTTTGTAACGCTGCCCTCATTGCTTTTTATAAAAAAGAAGTATACCCCGGCGCTTAATTTGCTTACATCTACAACCTGCCTATTGGAGGTAATGTTCTTGTGGCTTATTATCCTGCCTTTAGCATCTGTAATAGTAAGCGATACCGCACCCGTAAATTGCGCAAACAAAAGTGTTACCTGCCCTGCTGCCGGGTTAGGATAAATACTCATGGTAGTGGCTGTATCTTGCGAGCCAGTTGTTAAAAGCACAAAATCTGTTGAAGCTTCCTCAGTATTCATGCAGCCTGTAGGCATGGTGTATTCAACTGTATAAATTCCGGTTGCAGTTGCTGTAATTACCTCATCATTTTCGCCTTCAAGGGCAATACCATCAAGAAACCATTGTATGATGCCTGAAAATTCCGGCATAGCAGTTAATTCATTTCCTGTAACAGTTATAGAGGGCTGTGGGGCTGTATCGGGTTCAAGTGTAAATTTACCAAGGTAAAAACCGTTGTTGGTGTCCGGCTCCCGGCAGCTGAATACTGCTGTACCGGAACCAGAACCGGTATCTATCCTGCCGCCCACAAAATAAGTACCGTCGTTATCAGATGCAAGGCATTGTGCCCTGTAGGTATCATCGCCACCAAAGGCAAAGGCGCTTACAAAATTGCCTTCATAATCTATTTTGGCAACAAAACAGTTGTTTACCCCGCCATCAAGAACTACTTCGCCAAACTCACCGGTGGTTGCACCGGTACTAAACTGGCCGGTAATGAACAAACCATTTTCATCAGATACTTTAATAATATCCCATGGGTGCACTGTGCCGCCCACAGGCTTTAGCCACACACCATTACCTGCACCATCTATTTTTGCAACACCGTTTGTAGATGTACTTCCTATAGGATTTGTAATGGTATCCGGCCCTACGGTAGCCTCTGTAGCTACCTGTACAGTGGCATAAACATTATCATTTGCAATGGCAACAGGTACGGTATTCATATCCGGGTCGCGATAGCCGTCAAAATAGTGTACCCATACAATTTCAAGATTTGGGGTGCAGCGCATAAATAGTATAGGCATGGTTACAAAGGTGCTGCTCGTGGGTGCCAACACTGTATCGCCATAAGTTACTGTACCGCGCGATAGGGCTGCGAAAAGCAGGTCGCCGTTACTAAATGTACCTGCGCCATTAAAGCACAAGCCTGTAGACGAGGTAATGGAGGTGTATGCATCGGCCGTAAGAGTTTCTGATATAGTGCCTGATGTGTCCATTTTACCTATTGATACTGCCCCTGTTTGAAAGTAAATAAACCCATTGGCATATTCCATCATAGAGGATGCCGGCCAGTTTCCAAAGCTTAACGGCGCCGGTACCGCCCATACCAACTCGCCTGTTGGAGACAGCTTAAATACATAATTGCGGTTTACCACCGCAGGTATCACCTCATCGTTGATTTTTATCACATTGTTGTCGCCATTGGCACCTAAAAAGTATAGATTGTCATCATCATCCACCTCCAGGTTAAGGGGCGTGATGTAGCCTATTGGCTTCATGTAAATGGGCGCACCGGCCGAATTAAATTTGTAAAGAAAGGTGCAGCCAGAATTGTCAAAAGGCGCTGCCGTTTGATCCTGGCATTGTTGCGGGGCATTACCAATATCCATAGTGTAAAGGTTACCCTGAGAGTCGCGCACAATATCTACAGTGCCAATGTAGCTGTTAGCCACACCCACAAACCCGCCCGTTGATACCCAGTCAAACAATTGAGCATAGCTTTGCGTACACATAACTGTAAAAAGGACCAAGAATGTAATTTTTGATTTCATGCTGAAGAAAGTTTAAAGTTTATATTGCTAATTTATTGACAATAAATACTTTACACATCAGCAGAAACTTTGATATTTAGAACTCAGGGTTTACCCTTAGTAGCAACTTCATACTAACTTTTTCTATATCTGCTCTATGTTTATGGGTTACGCTATGCTCCATGCAAACTGCGCTTAATTGAAATTCAGATTTTTAAGTACGGTTATTATGCTTTACCAAAAGTTAACCCAAAACTTGCTGTTAGCATAATTCAATTATTTTAAAATTAATAAAATTAGAATTATAGCGTGTGTAAACCAGGTCATTAAGTAGGTTTACATGTTGATATTCAATACTTTAAACCCTTTTTTGTGACACACTTTAAAAAATGTTTTGTGCCACGAATTACCACCTAAACTTTGGGAATTTTTGCAAATTTTGATAGACAGGGGTAAAATAAAAAAACCTGCAACTTCGTAAAGTGCAGGTTTTCTATAATTTAACTAACTTTATAATGACATAAAGCTGAATTGTGGTGGGCTGTCAGGGATCACAGTCGAACACCTTGTGCCGATTTTGACTCTATTTAATGAATTTTAAAACATTTAATCAATTGATTTACATGTATTTATGCACTTATATTTATTACATCACTGTTTATACTTTGTAATATCATATCAATTATTTTTTATAGTTCTCGTTTTGATTACCATTAAAATTAGGTCTAAATATTTGACAATTAGGGTGTTAGGGTTCTATCGAACACAGTTTTTTTAGCCCGGATTTAGCTTTTTTAAATCTGATAACGCAGAAACTAAGCCTACTATGCGCTATCAGTTTGACAAGTACGAAAGTGTCAAGCTTAAAAGCAACTTACCATGGTCTTTTAGCGGTATTCATTGTCAACATTTAGAAAAAGAAGCTTAATATTGTGCTCATTCTTTAATAGTTAGAAAACTCTAAAATTTGATAATCCGTATTTTCTCTTGTAAATTTTAAATTATTCGATTCATAAAATTCATTTATGAACTCGCTAAATTGTTGTTTTGTTGTAGAAATATCCTTGTTGTTATATGCTAATTGGAATATATTATCAAGTTGTGTAGATAATCTATAATCTCCATTAATTTTTTCACCGCTGTGCCATGCGATATTCGTTCCTGCCTTTGAGTAAGAATAATAATGTTCAGATGTAGTAACATTTTCATGAGGTGGTATTGAAATATGACCCCTTAAAAATGGCATCAAACCAATTTGCTTTTTCATGCTTCTCGAAAAAAGTATTTCATCTCTGTAGTAAAATGGATTGTAACCAAATAATCTCTCCACCATCGAAATTTCTAGTGAATGATTATATTCATCAATCAAAAGGGTTAGAGGAGCAACATAAAATGCGAATTGGTGAGGAGGTTTATGGAATGACTTTAAAATGTTATGTTGAAATTCTGAAGCATTTTTTGCTTTGGAAGTGGCTTTAAGCCTTGCGAGGCCTTAAATTGTAAATATATTGGAACAAATCTGTTGAATAATTTATCTGCTCCGGTTAATTGCTCATTAACCGATTTTAATTGAAATCTTTTTGACCAAAAAGGAGTTATAAAGCCTAAATATGAGGCAACATCAGCTTCAATTTGATCTTCAGATAGCTCACTATCCTTATATAATTTATAATTTTTATTCATTGCGCCTTAAGTAATTATTTTTAGTAATATGCTTTATAATCAGTCAGATAGGCTCTGCAACCGGTTCTGCTAGTCAATTTCGGTAAGGATTATTTCCTCTTCTTCATCTATTGTATCACTTGTTGGAGGTTCAAAATGTCTGTTTATACCCCAAGTGTCAATAATCCAACTTGTCAGATTCTCTCGTCTCTTCTCTAAGTTTATGGCTGTCCAATCATCAAATTCTGCAATCTTCCTTTCTTGTCTAATGTCGGAGTTAGAATAAGAATAACCTAAACCCGCAACTCCCTTTTTTCTCTCAAATTCAAAATTACTGTATCGTGAATTGTCCTTTGTTAGCACTAAGTTGGAAATATCGTGTATAAACTTCTTTCGTTCTTGCTCTGACCATTTAGAAAACCAATTTGATTTCAAATCAGGATTTTGTGGCAATATATGCTCGATTGTAGAATCCGTCAAGTCTTCCCAATTCAATTTCGGCCTATTTTTACCTTTTAATAAAAAGAGTTCATACTCATAAAGAGTATATTTCAGTAATCGTCTGTGGTGATACCACTCAAAGAAATCTTCTATTAAAGATTTTCTGAAATTGTTTTCAGGTGAATACCAATTAATAGTTCCATATATCCATTCAGTTACTGACTGGATGGAAAACTTTGATGAAAATATATCATCTGCCCAACGATAGAATTTTGAAAGCCCTGCATTACTTCTTTTTCCTTCCCAAAGAAATACCCGATATGAGAAAGTTTCAAGTGACTTCAAAAGTTGAATGTATTCGTCATTTAAAGTTTCATTATTTTCGCGTTTAATTCTGGAAGCGATCAGTAATGGAAGATAATTAGCAATGTTCCCTGCATTGTTGATTTTAAATAGTAGATTTAGTTCGCTTTCATTAAAAGAACTATTATGAGGTTTAATAATTGCTGAATAATGTTTAGAAATTAATGCAAGACCGTCCACAAACTGAAGAAGAAAACTCTTTACTTCATCTTTGCTTCTAATCGAAAAATCTCTAAGAGGGATCACTTCATCTGACTTAAAGCCTCTGTAACCATCCCAGTTTTTTGGGGTGTAGTTTACGAATAAAGTCCAAGCAATACGTAAACATTGACTTTCACTGCCCTTACATTTAGCAATATTTACATAGACCTCTTTCCAAGTTTTATTTATAATTTTAGTAAAATCTTCTTTTTCTGATATTTCAGGAATGTTTCTATAGACCCAATACATCAAGTAGTTTTTTAGTAACTCCATAGAAGACAAATCTTTTCCTCTTGAATTCATTAGTTCAAAAGTCATCCCAATTTCACTTTCGACCTCAATAGGATAAAATGAAAAATTTAATTTTCTTATAATTGCATCAAACAGATCTCTTAAATATTCTACGCCATTTTCGGCTCTTTCTTCTAATTGTTCTTCAATATGATTTTTCAAAAAGCAATATGCATCGTAAATTCTATTTTGATGAATTGAATTGGGTTCAACATTGCTAACACCTTTAGACAACAAATCGAAATAAAAATCGGCAGTATCATTGTTAAGCCTTAGTTTGCTTTTGCTTCCTGAATATAGATAGATTGGAATTTCTGATATAAAGTCTTCTAAGCCAATTTTAATAAGCTCTTTTAGTATAATTGATAAGTAAATGCTACAAGTTGTTAATCTTTGTTGCCCGTCAACGATGTCAACTAACTCAAGCTTTTTTGTACCATAGTTTTCAGTTGGTTTATGAATTGGCTGATAGATAACAATAGTTCCAGTATAATGACTGATTATGTTGTCATCAATTAATGCATCAATATCTTGTACAAAATCTTTCCATTGTTTAGTCTCCCAAGCATAGCCCCTTTGATAATCAGGAATTTGAAAAATTTTCCCTTCTAAAATGTTTGACAATGTTTTTTTCTCCATGTAATTTATTCACTTAAAAATGGTTAATATTGTAAAGCGCCCTTCGAGTTGATAAGTTATTTATATTGCTCCCTCTCCATAAACTTCAATGAAGTTGATATTAACCTGTATACCAATCTATAGGAGCTAAGTAAAAAAAGCAAAAGGGGGCAATCAAGTTAGATCTATACATAATACTTTAAAGTTTCTAATTACTGCTTGCGTCTAGCGTAAATAGCATTAGCAGACTCCGCAGATAAAAATAAAATGTTTGATTCATCTACCTTTTCCGGCCAGTCAAAATCTTTCACGTTATCTAAATAAATTTCAATATCGACCTCTTGGTCGATATCCAAGTTACGATATTGGGATAAGGTTGTTAGTCCTCTAAAAGTATCGCTATCTGTTACAATAAATGCTAAAGGGAAATATTTAATCATGTGCGCGAACGTGCAGACAGAGAAATTGCCCGGAACAACTGGCAGTGCAAAGTCACGCATAATTACTGTTGTATCATAAGGAAAGAACCAATAGTGGATGTGTAAATCTTCGGGAATTGATTGATTGACTAAGAGTAGCATTTCTCTCATATTCTTATCAGTCACAACTTCGTCAATATGCATCTTTGCTGATAGTAGATGAGCTAATACCGCTTTCATCAATCTAACAGGTTTAGTCCTAATCTTTACAGGATTTGCTACCCAAGTTGGATTATCAGGTTGTATTATATTTATAAGGCTTCTATTAAGTTGATTTAGTACCGGATCAAATTCGCTGCCAATCTTAGAATTACAATCAACACAAATCGTCCTATATTTTACACCGTTCTGACTAACCCAACCATTTTGCTTACCAGCGGTATAAAACTCATATAAATTATTTACCTCGACACTGGTTAAATTTATTCCACCTTTAGGAGGTACATGATCCCATGAAAGTGGTTTCATTTCTCTACATATATTGCAAATATCTATTTTGCTTCTTTTCTTCTTAAACTCTGTACTCACTTTAATCTCGCTATTTTTAGGTTATATTGATATACAATAAAAGTATTGGCTTTCATAGTAATTTTAATTCTCTTCGATGTAGTATAATCCTTGAAGTTCATTTACAGATTAACTATGGTCATCGTTATTTTTCCGTATTGAAAACGGTAAGATAAGCCCGTCTCTTATCTATGTGAAGCATATTGCCGATACCTTAGTGAAGACATCAAGCATTTTCTTGTTTTTCAGTAAGGTATGGTTTGTTTTGGGGGCTAAACATACAAATTATTTCTTTCGATTTTGTACGTAAAACACGTAAAAAAGAAAGACAGGTAAAACTACCTGTTTTTGACCTTAGAAATGAATTATTCCCTTCTATAAAATCTTTTCAAATTTAATGCTTGGTAATAATCTTTTTTATTTGTTCTATAGCAATGGATAAACCTAACGCAATTGACCCTTTTCGCCGATTTAGAATTGATCCCTATTTTACTTGGTATACAATTGATTAATAACCTAATTAAAATTGGTAGGGAGGGGCAATGTAATTAATTTATCCACTTAAGTACTTTGAATTTGATCTAAAAGATCTATTTATATAGTGTTAGGGGCTGCGTCGAACACTTAGCCTCATCACTACTTATTACTAATTATTTTGCATACCTGTAAAAATAACTTTGCCCCTTTCATTTAGCCCGTATATTGGCTGTTTTATTTACTAATTTTGATGAGGAATTTACTATTTCTGCGAAAAAAATAATGTAAATCTATTCCAAGCAAAAATTTCAGATACGAAGTTTGATATGGAAAGAAAATAAAGTGGTGGTAACAGTTAGCATGCCCTTTACTTGTTTTTCCAATGGAGCAGTTTTCTGCCTCGAAAACCTTATCTTAGCGAAAAGACAGCAGTTTCCTTTTTCCGAAACTAAGCGTGGCTATGTAACGTTATGTCGAACCCATAGTCTGAATATTCAAAATAGTTGGCAACATATGACCAAAACAAATACAATAATTGACTTAGCATCTAAGATTTCTTCAGAGATTGAAGATTTTCAAATGATTCGCGGTGCAGGAGCCGGAAATTTTGCAACAAATAGCTTTATGAAAACTCTGCGGTCTCACGCCATTGAAATCTTAAGCATAGACTATAGTGAAAAACGTGTTTCTGGAAAAAATTCCTTCGCTGTTGATTTTTATATTCCAGAAGAAAAAACGATAATAGAAGTAGCATTAGGCCTGCCTAATACTGCAAGTGAATTCGAGAAAGATATTCTTAAAGCGATAATGGCAAAAGAATTGAATACGGAAATTGAAAAGCTAATATTTATCTCAAGAGCAGGTGCAAAAAAGAAATGTTTGCAACCTGGCAGAACAGCGATTCGGGAATGGGCCAAAATTGTACACAACTTAGATATCGAAATATTTGAACTTCCCGGTGAGGCCCGAATTCGTAAGAAATCATTAATAAAGAATACGTGAAAGAATACCCACATATCTTTTATCCAACGACTGTAGCTGTAGATAAAAACTTAATCGACTTTAAAAATTACAAGACCGGGTTTTCCGAAAGCTTTTTTGAGCACAAATTAGAACGATATTTTAAAAATCACATTTTAAAAAATGTTGTAATAGATGACGGGAGAAAATATCCGTATCAGCCGGATTATATTTTCTATTATGAAGAATACAATTTGTATATAGATATAGAAATTGATGAACCATATGCCCTTAGCAATAAAAAGCCAATACACTTAAATGACGATAAACGAAATGATTACTTTTTAGATAAAGGCTGGGGCGTTATTCGATTTGCGGAAATACAAGTTACAAAATATCCTGAATTGTGCTGCAAAATCATCTCAGAGTACATTAGAAATATTACTGATGAAAATATCTGGATCGAAGGATTTCACGAACTTAAAAGCCTTGAAACTATTGCAGCCTGGAATTTCGATGATGCAAATGAAATGGCCTCTAAATCATATCGGCAAACTTATTTACAATTTCTAAAAAAAATTGATGAAAAACACCCGAGTGTGAGTATAATAGCTGACGGCATTTACTTAAATCAACAGATATTGGAAACGAAAGTTGTTTTAGCGGAAGTCGAAGAAATTGAAAGATTTAATGAGTCAGCAAAAATATCAGTTTTCTTAAAATTGCTTTTACCATCTATAGGGCATTTCAAGCTATCCGAAAATGAAAATGATAAAGTCTATATTGAACTTACAATCTACATTTCGAGGTATCATAGCTTTTATAGTTTTTCTTTTGATAGCGACTTTATTGAAATAGGAAGGTTTGTATTTAACATTTACTATGTAAGAACGCAAGAAATTATTTGCTTTGAAATTTTCGAGAAGATTATAGATGAAAGTTTAAAGCAGGTTATTTTGATTGCAGATGATCCAGCCTATCCGCCATTTTTGGATGACAAGAATAGGAACGAGTTTATTTTGGTGAGAAATTATTACGATACTTTTATGCCCGGCGATTTTAGCTATATTAACATTGATGGTCCGATCGAGCATTCGTTGGAGATTGTATATAAAAATGAATAAATGCGGAAAGAAATAATTCTTTTCAGAGCAGCGCTTAAAAATTAAATTATAGTAATTGATAATAATATTATCAACGTTACACTTCAAAACAAACTGACAAATGTCTGAAGCTAAAAACTTAGATTGGAAAACATACGAATCAATCACGAAATATATCTATGAAACTTTAGGTAAGCAACACGGTGTTACCGTAAAAGGACATGGAAGCAGCTGTACCGTTAAGGGCAATTCCGGAACAAGTCATCAAATTGACGTATTAACTACGCATTCGGATGGCATTCATTCTTATGAAACCGCCATTGAATGCAAACACTGGAAAGAAAAAGTAAACAAGGACATTGTAATGAAATTGTCGGCAATTTTGGAAGATACCGGCATTAACAAAGGTGTTATTGTTTCTAAAAGCGGCTTTACGCCCGATGGTATTGCACTTGCTAAATTTAAGAACATAGGATTAGTAGAGTTAAGGGAAGCTGTTGACAATGATTTTAAAGATAATTCGCGGGAATTGGAGATTGGACAACTCGAAATCCGTATGAAGATAGTGGCACGACGGCCCGAAATTTTGAGCGTGGTTACAGATGGAGGAGACCTGCTAGATGCACAGGATTATTTCGACTTTTTAGATTATGGCATTAGATCGGAAAATGGTGATCATGTTCACCTAATACAATTTGTAGATGCATTTCGTTTAGAAATAAGCCGGATAGACAAGGAACTTGAATTGATTACGAAACGCTACGATTTTCCCAACGGTACTTTATATAACAGAAAAACACAGTCATCTATTAAAATTGAACACTTAATCTTCACCGGCCAACTTAGGGACAGTGATGAAAGCAAAAATATTAAGTTTACGTTGGTTGACCAGGTGTGGTTGATTATGAAATCTCTTTTTGAAGAACGGATCTTTAGTTTTTCGGAAAGTGGTTTAATCATCGAAAATAAGAAATAGCAATGCTGGGGTAACATACACTTAATATCAAAATAATTATGATGAAGATACATGCTTTTTTAGAGGATAATTTACCTTCAGTTAGAGAACTTATTTCAGAATTTGAAATTGACGAAGAGTTTAGCTCACATGATTTTATTGAAAAGTTTATAGGTAAATTTGAATCAGAGTATATCGGCATGCTTGTGAAATATCAAAACTCTAATCAGGCATTTCAGACTGTTAATAGTCAGATAGATTTATATATGAATACAAAAAAAGAAATTTTAGGCATTTATAAAACTGATAGGAAAGCAAGTGAAAATGTTCGTGGGAGATTTCATGGTATACAGTGGTGGATGAAAACAAAACTTAACTAATAACATGAGCAAGACACAAGAAAAAAGGCATAAGATTTTCAATATTTATTCAAAACAACTACATTCTCTTGTTGATAATGGCTTGTCAGATATACAATTGAAATTCGAGAAAACATATATATGCCCGATTTGCTATAACCAATTTTCAGAAGCGGATTTAGATACTTCTAAAGAGAGCTTTTTAACGCTTGAAGATGCACCTCCAAAATCTCTTGGCGGAAAAGCAAATACACTAACATGCAATAAATGTAATAATGAGTTTGGACATACTATTGACTTTCACTTAGCAGAATACATAAACGAAGCCGATATACATGCATTTCTTCCAAATACGGGGTCACGGGTAAAAATGACCCATAAAGGCATTCGCGTGCAGGGCATAGTTAACGTGGATGCCGACGGAAAAATTACTATAACGCATATCGAAAAAATCAATAATCCTAAAGTTTTGAAGGACTATGTTGCAAAGACTGGTAAAGATGATATTGCAGATTTAGAATTTCCAGCTTCCAGAGTTGAGTTTAAAAAGTTTGAAATAGCGCTGCTAAAAACTGCTTATATCCTGGCTTTTGAAAAATTCGGATATCCTTTAATTTTAAGCAAAGCATTCGATATAGTCCGAGATCAATTAAGAAATCCCGAAAAAAATATTTACTCTACTGGATTTTGGTCAAGACAATCTGTTTTTAATAAATCCATTGCAGGAGTTCTTTTAATAATTACTCCCGGTTTTGAAGGGTTTCAAGCGATTTTCGTTCTCGCTACCGGAGCAAGTGAGTCTGGTTATGGCGTTTATCTTCCGATTTCTTATAAAACTGCGATAAGCACCATTGAAAATTTTAAGAAGCAAGAGGCGGGTTTTGGTTTAAAATATGAATCCTATCAAGAATCAGACTATTTCAATGATGAAAGCAATCAAAAAATGTGTGTTGCTTTTATGAATAAGCACAATAAATAGTTGTTATGAGAATACTTGACATTGACCTCGACTTTTTTTTGGATGAAATTGCGCACTTTCGAAAGAGAAATAATCAACGTCTCGATAAGCGCCGGTATGTTCCCTGGAATTCCGGTCAAGTTGAATGTTTTCTAGAGAAAAGCCTAGGACTCAATAAATCCAATCCAATACCGGGCTATTTATTTACACATCACGATGAAGTTTTCTGTTGGTATAAAGAGCAAATTGCAAGTGGTAATATACAAGGCGCATCGTCGATTCTCCATGTTGATGCACATTCTGATTTGGCTACAGGTATAGACGGCGCGTTTCTTTATATTATGGAAACAATGATGAGAAAACCAATAAATCTCAGACCTGATGTTTCCGATGCGACTGACTGGTCAAAATTGAACCCGGGCAATTATCTTGTCTTTATGGCGGCATGTGAATGGATTAGCGATTTAACGTTTGTAAAGCATCATAAATCAAATGAAAAATATAATCCGCTTTATTTTAGCGGCAATGATGCTGATAGCGGCAACATCCAGATAAAAAGTTATCAGCCCGGAATTTTAAAAAACCTAGCGAGTGGCACCAGACTGTTTGCTGAAATACATAATCATGAGCCAATAATCGTGGGGCAAGAGGTTCCTTTTCAAGAAATATCATGGTGCAATTATGGTACTGATGAAAAATTTGATTTCATTTTATTGACCCAATCGCCTAGCTTTACTCCCGCTACCGCCGATAAATTAATGGATGTCATCAAGCAATATATGGTTTTGTAATCGGCGCAAAAGAAATTGAACATTAATTAAGGCGACTTTAAGTTTATGATTGAGGATATTAAAAAGAACTACAGGAGAGCTATGAATCGTTTTTCCATTTTTCGATGGATCTTGTTAAAGGGCTTGACGATAACAATGATAACTTGAAGTTTGCGGTTGTAAATATGCAGGTAGCGTTAGAGTTGTTTTTAAAGTATTATTTTATAGCACGAGCAATGAATCACGGGTATTTAAAAACCTAAACACTTATCAAAAAGTCCTAGATAAAGTGTTTTCTAACCAAGATATTTTGATTACCAAAAAGAAAGTTTTAAAAGAAATTTCGGATTCAAGAAATGATATTGTCCACAAGGGCAAACATCACCAATGGTCGGACGAACTGGCCATGAATCTTATAAACTGCACCTTATTCATTCAAGTGGTGCTAAACAGGCATTTTAATACGAGCCTAATTCCAATATCTTAAAGCAATAATGAATTAAGCTCAAATTCTACGTGGCGAAAAGGGGCTGAGAGTTTCGCCAAGAACATTTCTGATCTGAATAAAACTTCAGTTTACGAATGTATTTATTGCTGTTCCAGAGCCATGGTTGATAAGAAGCTTTTTACATATGATGAGTTTAGCGATGAAGGCTTCCACAAGGTTAATTATAAATTATAAGAATCTATTAAACATGTGCAATATCAAAATACTTCACTGATTTGCAACAGCAATGGATGCTTTTCTCTCATCAATATTTTTTATGATTAGCTCGACTACATTTGAAATTTCTTTACGTACTTCTGTTGACCAGAATCTTAAGACAATCCAACCAGAATTGGTGAGGAAAGTCGTTACCTCTTTATCTCTCTCGATATTACGCTCAATTTTATTATGCCAAAAAGCCTGGTTAGATTTTATCTTATGTTTCGCACTATTCCAATCTTTTCCGTGAAAAAATTCTGAATCAATAAATATGGCTATTTTAAGTTTTTTAAACGTTATATCAGGTTTGCCGAAAACAGTCTTATTGTTTTTTCTGTAGCGATAACCTAACATCCATAAGGCTTTTGCAAGGGCAATTTCATCTTTGGTTCCCGAAGATTTAATTGCAGCCATATTTCTCGATCGCTGCTCTTTGCTTATTCTGTCCATATATTAAAGATAATTAAATGAAAGCTTATTCCAAAAGCTTTATATTTATAAATAAAATTTGATGCATAATAACGATATTTCTTACTGGATGCTAAAATCTGTCTCAGAGGTAGATGTGTCCTATAAAAGTAATGACGGATACAGTGATGAACTTGAAATAAAATACATGTACGATGATTCTGTTGCTAATCACAAACAAATTAATGCTGGTGACATTGCTGTAATTGTAAATAAACATATTGTACTTGGACTAGCCAAAATTTCAAGAATACTAACTTCTAAGAGCACTAAAGAACGTCGTCGATGTCCGTTTTGCAGGAGTACAAATTACGAGTACAGAAAAACAAGATCTCCACATTACAGATGTAACAAAGGTCATGAATTTGACAATCCACAATCTGAAAATATAGAAATTACACAATTTAGTGCTAATTACAGTGACTCTTTTCAGTTACCACTACAAAAAATAACTATTGATAAATTGAGACCTTTTTTTACGAATAACTATAATCGTAACATGTCAATGCAACGATTAGATAAACTTTTTTTTTCGGAATACATGAAAGAGGAGTTGGGAAAATTAAATAGATCGACAGTATATCCTGAAGCAACTGAGGCAGCTCATTTCTTGTCTGATATATCAGACAATAGTTACTTACCGGATAGAAATGATGAGAGATACAAAGTTTGGAAAGCTATCATGCAACGTAGAGGACAAAAGGACTTTAGAGATGCTTTAAGGAATACTTATGGAGATAAATGCATGATTACTGGATGTGAAGTTCTTGAGGTCTTAGAAGCTGCTCACATTAATCCCTATCGGGGTGACAAAGACAACCACATTACAAATGGCCTACTCTTACGATCAGATATTCACACTCTATTTGATTTAGATTTAATTGGCATTGAACCAGAGAAGCTTACTATTCATATTAATCTCAATATTAAAAGACAGGAATACACTGAGCTTTCAGGCTTGAAGTTAAAATTAGGTTTGACAAATTTAAAACCTAATAAAACTGCATTGCAAATTCGGTGGGAAAAATTTAAATTGATCGATATGTTATAAATGTGTCTTTTGAGTAAATTTCATGTTATGTGTATAAATTCACTTCATGAGTAGTTAATCCAGTAAAAACTATATTTATATTTGAGAATTATTGAAGAACTCCAATTCCTAACCTGGCAGTGTGCGAGGATAATTTCTGAAGGATATCTGCAAATAGCTTGTCTTTTGCGCGATAAATAATACTAAAACGCGTACTGTCCTTTAAATCATCTTCGATCAAAGTTTGAAAATGATAAAAATCAAAAATAAGCATTTGTGGCTTTTCAAATCCTTCTAATTGAATTGGATACAAAAAAGTATAAAAATTTTCCCCACCAAAAGCCGATGTCTTGATATTTGCATCATAGTCCATATGAAGACCGCCAACAACCCTTGAGAATTTTTTCTTTTTGCCCAGGGCAAAGTCACAAGGAGGAGTCATTTCAATGCATATTCTTCTCTTGGGTAAATCCTTATAATCTGGATCGGAATTCAAGTCTTTATCTGCTTTTTTGACTGTTATTGTTTTAATAAACATCGCCGATGACTCATCTTTAATTTCGTAAATGTTTCCTGGGATTGGGGAATCTTGCGCTAGATTGTGATTATCTAACATAAGAAGCGTATTAAGCTTCGAAAAGATAAGCTGCTTTTCTTCCTTACTGGCATTAAAATTTAATTTTTTAGGATCTGAAAACAGGTTGTCAATTTTGTTGAAACGATTGGAAATTTCGAATTGAAGTGAGTCCATCAAAGATTTAACCAAGTCCTTTTGTAAATCATAATTCCCAATGTTATCAGCAGGAATTCCGGTAAAATTTAAAGCTAAAGAATGAAGAAGAGGTTCTAAATTAATATATTTTTTTGGATCATTGTCGAATAGATCATAAAGCATTTTTATAGTGTGGTCTGACCCGCTTTTAACTGACTTGTTCCATTCGATAAATAATGAAGATGCTACATTTTCTTTTAACTTTTCTTCCACACCTTCCAGCAACCCTTCATAATTGTTATTCATATACAAAGTCTTATCTAATGCTACCGCGAAAAGGGGAAGTGTGAAATTATTAGTAGGTTTAAATATTCTGTTAATAAATTCAGTAAAATGTTCTGTATGTTTTGTCCAGAGAACTATACCATACGTTCCAAAACTCGTTCCAAGAACCTTCGTGAAAAGCGCGCGTATAATGTTAATATTATTGATTTCATCCTGACCATCTTCAAGGAAAAGATCTAAAAAAATTAATTTTCTGTTGTTAAATACAGATGTTTTCTCCCTTAGTTGGTCTGGAGTAAAGTGTTTGACCCAAATATCTTTACTATCTAAATATTCCTTTAAAGAAGCAACTTCCGCTTCTTTATCATCAATTATTAAAGCACTTGTAATAAAATTTTGTAGCATAGTATTTTTTTCAGGTTGTTGGCTATTTTTTTTCTTTAGGAAAACTAAGCGCGATGATAGCCTTGTTAACCCCATTTTTTCTAACAGGATCTGGAAAATCGATATCATTTTCATCTGTAATAAGTGTTAGTTGACCTTTCATCGCCTTCATCATTTCATTAGCAACATGCAAGCCTAAACCTGAGCCGATATTACTAGGCTTTTTGGTCTGGAATGGTTGAATTGCAACATCAAATGGAAGCCCAAACCCCGGCCCGTTATCGGATATAATGATTGATATAAATCCAGAAATTTCTTCAGTTAAATATATAGATATAAATCTATCTTCTTTTCTGGCATATTTTAGCCAGAAAATGGCATTATCGACAATGTTAGTTAATACTGAAATCGACTCGGACTCGGCATAATAGGCCTCGAGGTTACTATCCTTCCAGTTAGATATGATACTGATCTCATGGTCAATAAATCTGTAAGAAAAGTTATCCAGCACAATTTCGATTATCTTATTCAGTTTATTTAGTTTTATATCGGATTTTTTAAGCATTGCAGAATAACCCCGTATGATTTTTTCAAGGGAGAGAGAAAGTCTCGTTGATTTTTCCTTATCATTTTTTCCGATACTGTCAGTAAGTTCTGAAATAAGTTTTTCGATTTCATGAATCACAATTCCAAGATTAAGGCCTGCATTGGCACTTTTAATCAATACATCTTTTACTTCCCTATATTGCTCATTAATCCTCGATAAATACTTGAGAACCTCTTGTTTTACCTCTGGCTCCCTAATCTTCTCTTCTACAATATTGATTACATCATTTAAATCAGATAGAACTGGTTCTATAGCCCTATGCTTTTTGTAAAGCGTTGACAAAAGAGCCTTATCCTGATTTCTTTCTCGGACGACGAGACTCAAAGCGTAATCAACCGCTTGTACAAAATTGAAATATGAATCGTCTTCAATAAATCCTTCACGATTCGTTTTTTCAACGAGCCCGAAACTTTCTGCGCGTTTTAATCTAACTGATCCAACAATTATATTGTTACTTACATTTCCCCCTACACGTTGAACTCGTCTAAGGTCAATTCCAAGCCAGTCGTTGTCTCGTTCTCCATAATTATAAACTCTTACTCCATCACGGTACACTCTTATACCACCATTTTCAGAAAGATATTTCTTCAGTGCTGTTTTCTCAGTATTTACAAAATTAAATATTTGCGCATCAGTATCGAAAATAATAATATCAAACTCGATTTCACCAATTTTGCTTTTGTCAAGATTTATTGGGATAAATTCGTCACGCTTATCACCAACAGCTTTGATAGTTTTATCTGCCTCAATAAAATCTTGCAACGTAACTATTCTGCCTTGGTCTACCTTATCGAGTTTTTCCCAAGGCTTAAACTCATATTTAAATTCTACAATTTCTGTTCCGCGCATTTTGCAATGTCCAAAGTAAAGAGCACTTGACTTGATATCTTCAAAATCAGGTAAACCTTCAAATATATTATTGTTACTAGATACAATCACATTAAATGAATCATTCCCGTCAGAAAACGGGCTGTTAAGAGATGTAATATTTCGATGAACCTCTCTCAATTGGCGTCTGTCCCAATTTGTTTTTAGCCTTTCAACTATAAGTTTGACACCGGTTCCAGTGGTAAAAGTTTTCGGAATTGTGTTTTCAATTAAATCAATTGCAAAATCAGTTATAGATTTTGCAGAATATAACTTTGTCCAGTCTATGCGGAGTTCGATCTCTGTACTATCTTTAGTTTTCGTAATGAGGGTGATTTTGTCGCCTAATTTGTGTACACCAAGTCTTCCAATTCCTTTCTCACCGAGTGGAATCCTTCCGCATTCATTTAATATCAGATTTTTCTTCTTATTATCTGTTCCTACCACAAGCCAAACTTGCTCAATAGTATCCCTACTCATCCCAAACCCATCGTCTTCTATTGTTATCCGGGAAAGATTAAGGTCTTCAAAATGAAAATCGACAATACAATGTTTAGCGCATGCATCATAGGAATTTTTAATTAGCTCAAAAAGAGCAATGCTTTCATTTTTAATTAAATCTTCTCCCAAGTGAGAAAGAATTCGTGGCGATATGGAAAAATTTACTTGCATTGGTGATTTTGTATAATTGCCTCCCCAATACATTGGGCATATTTTGGAGGAACGGCATTGCCTATCATTCTGGCGGTATTTGAGATACTTGTGGTTTTAAAAATATAATCTTTCGGAAAGGATTGTAGAGTAGCGCCTTCCCTTAGAGATAATGCTCTGTTCTCTTCAGGATGGGCGAACCTTCCGTTTGAAATGCTAAAAAATTTAGTGGTTATTGTGGGAGATTGTCTATGCCACCACATTCTGCCATAAGTATCTTTAAAATTTGTAATATCATTTTTATGACAGTCAGGGGCTAGTATTTCATCATTTACATAAGCCATTCGATCACCACCATCTTTTTCAGTTAAATGTAATCGGTCAAGATTAATTTGCTGTAAACCTGCTACTGTATGCATAAAAGCAGTATTATCTTTATGACCCGCATTCACTTTCTTAAAACCATTATGCTCACCTATTACGTCATAGACTGTTAGTTTTTTTTCTTTTGAACGTACTGGCTCAACTTCAGATTTCGTCACCCTGTTTGCTATTAAAGTAAAACGTTTTCTGTTTTGGGCAACTCCGTAATCTGAGACATTATGTACATCGAAGTGTACTCTGTATTTTTCTTTTAGCCATATAATAAAATCCTCTAGACCACTTTCCTCCTTTTTTCGTAGAACTCCTGGAACATTCTCAACTACTACATATCCAGGATTAAAATATTCAACGAATCTTCTGAATTCTATCAAAAGATTTTTAGATTCTTTGGATTTATCTTTATCAGTATTAATAATACTCCAAAATTGACAGGGGCTGCACCCGATCAGAATCAGATTATTGTCGTTGCGCTTGAGATTCAATTTCTTCTCAAGTACAGTTTCTTCTAACGTAAAGACGTTTGCATGAATAAATTCAGCGCCATTTATATTCGCTTCATAAGTTTCTTTACAATTAATATCGTAGTCGATACCTGCTAAAATATGTATTCCGGCTTTCTGCATACCAGAACTCATACCGCCTCCTGAACAGAAAAAATCAACTGCTTTTAAACTTGCCATCAAATAAGATTTTGTATAGTGATATTGTGTTTTACTCAATATATCAACAATTACTGCGTAAACAATGCGCTAATGTAATTAAAAATAATATGTTGACAAATTGTTAAAGCAATCAGTTATTCTAGCAATAGCATAATTTTAAAAAGATAATGTTACAAACATAGGTTCCATACAAATGTGGTTTCGATTGAGCTGGCACAAATTAATTGGAAATAAATTTCGCGATAGCTTTATACGCAAGGAGTTGGAAATAGTACAGAAATAATTAAATAGTATTTTACAAAGCAGATCTGCATTAAAAAGGTTAAAATAGCTACATTAGCTAAAGCAACATTTGACGAAACTGAAAACATCCTCAATAATAAAGCTGATAAATTGATAGTGTTTTAAGCAAATTATTGATGGAATATAAAAGTCACTCTGAAACAATTTAATTTACCAAAATTTATAATATTCAACTATGGAAAAACAGTGTAAGTGGCATTTTAAGGAAGAAGGTGGTAGAGATGTAGGGCCTAATGATCCAGTTGATGAAAAGTTTAAAGGCATGCCTTATTATTCCATAGTTAGAGAAGCAATTCAAAATTCTCTTGATGCTGTAAGAGATAAGAGTGAACCTGTGAAGGTAGATTTTAAATTTTCAAAATTAAACAGATCAGATATGCCCAATTTTTTTGAATTGGAAAAACATATTATTCAATCTCAAGAATATTACAATGATAATCCAAACGCAAAAAGATTGTTTGCAGGTATGCTCAAATATCTAAATGACGATAATCCAGGTGAAAGAAGGTTAGAAATTCCATGCTTAAAAATCTCTGATTATAATACCTACGGAATGACTTATGTTGAAGGTATAACCACTTCTCCTTTCTATGCCTTTTTAAGGGCGGGCGGCGTGAGCTCGAAAAATCAAAGCTCTGGGGGATCGTTTGGTTTTGGGAAAGGAGCGTATTATACTTTATCCCCAATTAAAACTATTTTAGTGTCTACAGTTGATGAGAATGACAAAGCTTTTTTTCAAGGCTCAACAATTTTAACCACACACAAAGATGTTAATGGCAATAAATTAACAGCCTACGGGTATTATGATAATAATAATGGCGAACCTGTGAATAATGCAGAAGACATTCCCGAAATTTTTCAACGAACTGAAAAAGGTACCGATGTATTAATTATCGGCTTGTGGCCAGAATTTGAAATAATAAATTTAATGGTCAAGTCAGTCTTAAACAATTTTTGGCTTTCAATTCACGATGATAAGCTAATTGTTCAAATAGACAATATTATTATAAAAAAAGAAAATTTGGAACGAATAATCGATGACTATTTTAAAAATGAATTCGAGCATGGAAGTGCAAATGAAATAGAAACTTGGAATCCAAAGTCATACTATAAAGCGATTAAATATGCATTAAACAGTGATCAGTTTCAATTATTCGAAGAAGAGTTGGACACTATTGGTAAGGTAAGACTGTATGTATATTTAGAAAAAGGTTTGCCAAATAGGGTTTCTTATTTCAGAACTCCAAGAATGGTTGTATTTAAAAGGACGAATCGCAAGGTTAATGGATACGCAGCTGTTTTTATATGTGATAGTAAAATAGGAAATGACATACTCCGTTTGATGGAAAATCCAGCCCATAATGAGTGGAAAAAGGAAAATTATCCTAAAGAAGAGGGCTCTGTCAGTAAAATTTCAAAAAAAGCTGAAGCTGCAATAGCTGAGTTCATAAATGCGAAATTAGATTCTCTTTCAAAAATTAAAACGGGAAAAAAAATTACTTTTATAGGACTTGAAGAGTACCTGTCCATACCAGAAGATTTGCTCGAAAAAGAAGAAAACTCCGAATTTGAGGGTATGAGTGCCGACAGCTCTTCAGGCAAGCGAAGTAATGACATCACAGATGAAGAAACTGGAATGATTACAAGTGAGATTGACAAATCGCCAGTTATTAAACCAAAAATAAAGTCACATCCAGAAATAACAAAAGAGTTTGATATGGATGTTGACATCGATGGAGAAAATAAGGTTATGACCGGAGGAGGAGAGAATGGGGACGGTAACAGTAACCAATCAGATACCCATGAAAAAAAAGGGAGTCCAAATTCTCAAGGGGAACAAAGTAAAACTCTAATCAAGATTGATTTTAAGGTAGTGGCGCAATTTGAAAATGAAAAATTATATCATAATTTGATTATTAACACTCCAACTAATGTTTCTTTTGCCGAATTAGAATTATTAGTAGGTGCAGATAATGACCGAAGTGACGGTATCCAGTTGACTTATACCACTGTAGGAGAGACTTTAAACAACATAATCAAAAAGGTTCCTCTAATCGCCGGTAAAAATTTAATCAAAGTTTGTTTTGCAGACAACATTAAGCATTCAATAAAATTAAAAGCATATGAAATTCACTGAAATATCTTTTCCGCATCCAGTTTTGGGAGTTTTAGATGCGATTGATAGTAAAATTAGTCTTTTCCCAGAACCTGAAATAAAATCAAATGTGGATTTTTACCATATTACAATATTTTTTAATCATGATAACAATGATTTATTAGAATTAATTAAGATAGGAAGCGCTGAATATTTTTGTGATGTGACCTGCTCTAATACTCTTTACAGAAAAATATTTACATCTAAAGATGGAAGGATGGAATTCGAAATAGCGAAGAAAGCTGTAAGAGGTCGTGTCGAATTCACCTGCCTTATATTAACGACTGTAGATATTGACTATACAAATACAAATTCTCATGTAGACTATTACTCCTATATCTTCAAATTAGACCAAGGTGATGTGTTGGCATATTTTGGAGAATTTGATTTTGATGCAGATATTGTATATGAGAAACTTAAAGCAGTTACATCATTTATGGAAGTTGTGGAAAATGAAAATTTAACCTTTCCATATATAGATTTGAAAAAAAGTAAAATAGAAATTCAATTACCCTCCCAAAGCTTTAAAATTTACTGCAATGACTTGATATCTCAGGAAATTAAATATTCTCCTATCTTTCACTCTTCCTTTGTTCTCAATGCATTGCTCATTGCTTTGTATAATTTTGATTCTCATAGAGACTTTCTATGGGCTCGTGTTATTGAATATCGCTTAAAAAATGATTTTGATTTGTTGGCTTTATCAATACAGGAAGTAGAAAATATTCCAGAGATAGCGCAGAAACTATTAGGAAATCCTTTTAATCGTTTATTGGAAGGCTTACTGCAAATATCTGAATCAACAATTGAAAACGAATAATAGATGGATAAACAATTGATTTTTAAAAGTAAATACTTGAATAAACTAAAAGGAGAAGTACAATCAGGATTATTAATTGATCACTATAAAAGTAATCTTTTCATTTATGATAAAACTCAAACTTTAATGCTGCCTAATATAATAACTGCTGCTGATCTGGCAGATCAGCTTGATGTAAATGATGATTGTAAAACGGCGATACTACTGTATGAAGCTTTTAAAAATTTAGAACCAATTCAGGCATCTGACGAAAGATTGTGGACATATTTAACACATGTTGATTTATACTCATATATGATACGACGATGGGATGCTGTATATAATTCTTCTTCAAAAGATGAAGCAAAATATATTTTTGAGCATTGGTTCTTGCAATCATCCTCACAAAGCAGTCTATTACGCCATGCTTTAGCAGGACTATGGTGGGCTGTATCTCTTTCTGTCGAAGAAAATAAAGGACCAGAAAAATATGATTTAACTAAGATTTTATTTAGACAACTTGATTTTCCTACTAGAACTCTCGGAACTTATAAATTGGGCAGGCATAAAGAAGCAGTTATTGGCATATTAGAATTTATAAAGGAAAATGATGATTTGTTTACTACAAATTTTGAAGATAAGACTAGGTATATTACTAAACACTTAAATATAATTGGGGGTGTAAAACCAATATCTTATTACAAGAGAGATTTTTTTAAAGCAGAATTAAAAAAAATAACGTTGTCTATTCAAGCTTTGTAAATTGACGTATAAGGATTTTTACTTTAAATTATTTGTAATAATAATTATTTTTATTGATAATGAATTTTTTCATGGAAAGAATTTTGCAACTAAAAAGAAGCCATTAACTAATGCAGAATTTTGAGAGGCAAAAATTAAGAGAAATATGGAGCGTGAGGTTAATGAAAAATTATATTTTGATGGCTGGATTGTTTTGAGATTCTGGTCAAAAGACGTTCGAAATGATATCAGTTGTTATCAGTGAAATTGAAAAAGTTATAACAAATTATAAAAATAAACATGTCCGAAAAATTTAAGTTTCCTAATGCCGGAATTCATATCGTTGCCCATAAAGTAGGAGAAGCAGATTATTTTTTAGAGCAACTTAAAAAGTGTCATTCATGGGATCAGGAATTTGATTATAATTTTAGTGCATTCGTGTCAGCGATGAGGAGCATTACATTTTCCCTTCAGTTTGTTATGAGTAAATATCCTGGGTTCGATGAATGGTATAAAATCAGGCAGGAAAAATTGCGAAGTAGTAAATTGGCCAAAGCATTTGTTGAATTTAGAAATCATGCGCAAAAAACTGGAATTATTCCTATAGCAAAGGAACGCAGTTTCAACGAAGGCATTTTTTACGAAACGACGCAATTTTATGTTCCGAAATATTCTGAAACAAAAGGAGTGCCTGACGGTACTGTTAAAGAATTGTCGGAACGGTGTCTGATTGAAATTCTTACTGTGGTAGCTGAATGTTACAAAGATTTTGATGTGTATATAGACCCAAGGGTATTATTTACAGAAAGAGCACTTGAAAAATTAAACTGGACAATTGAAGATATTGAAGAAATGTGTGGTTTCCCACGGGGTTATACTAATATGAATTTTAAAGACGACACGTTTAGTAACGAAGAAATCAGACTGAATCTACTTAGGAATCATGGTGGCGACGAAACATTACAAATATATCTTGATAAGTATATAAAGTAATAAATCCACGTATGTTTGATGAACTGATAAATAAAATTAAGAATTCTGGGACCGCAATCTTTTGTGGAGCAGGAATATCTTATCATTCGGGATTGCCTCTAGTTAATGATTTAATAAAAGAAATTCTTGATGTGCTAGAGGTTTCTGTTATGGATGCAGATGCTCTGGCATCTTCGACAATGCCGTTTGAAGGATTCATTGAGGCCCTAAATAATGAGGTAGATGTTGATGAACTATTATCAATTTTTGAAAGAGGTGAACCAAATTCGACGCACTACCTAATCGCAGGTCTTGTCAAAAATGGAATGGTCAAAACGATTATGACCACTAACTTTGACCAATTAATTGAAAAGGCGCTTTTGAAAGTTGGATTTCTAAATGGTAGTTATAAAGTATTTTCATCAGAGGAGGAATTTGATAAGATAGATTGGACTTCAGAAGACATTAAACTTATCAAAATCCATGGTTGTGTTTCTGATAAAGATCAGATGGCAATTACACTTAGTGCTGTTGCAAATATGGCACACTGCCAAGGTAGATATACTGCTATCGAAAACTTTTTCTCAAGCAATATTAATCCAAACGTTATCATAATGGGTTACAGCTGCTCAGACATATTTGATATATCTCCGAGAATTGAAGAAATCACATCCAATAGCAGCGAAGTCATTATTTTTGAACACAGTAACGCAGAAGTCAGTAATGATGAGTTAATAGGTTTAAAGGAAATTAAGAATCCTTTTAAACGTTTTAATGGGAATAGACTATATTGTAATACAGACAGTTTTATTCGTGAAATATGGACTGCATTACTCAATAAAAACTATTATTTTACTACCGAATCAACTAACTGGAAAAATGATGTAGAGCGTTGGTTTAAGCGTGTCTTAATGATAAATCAACCTTATATAAAGAATATACTGGCGGCGAGGATTCTCTATAATATTGGTGAATATCAACTTTCAATTCCACATTTCGAAAAAGCCATTGCGGGTGCGCATCTAGATAGCAACCAAAAAATATTTTATGGTGAAATGGGAAACCTAGGTATGGCATTTAATGCGTTAGGCAGGTATGGGGAAGCAAAACTATGTCTTGAAGAATCAGCTGTAGTCAGTCATCATTTAGAAAACACACAAGGAGAAATCGCTCAACTACAAACTTTAGGCAATGTTCGCAGAAATCTCATGGATATTGAGGGTGCGATACAGGCATATAACAGAGCGATATATCTGTCAGAAAAAACAAATGATTTACCATCGCTGTGTAATTCCTTGGGGAATATGGTCTCCATTTATACTGGATTGCGACAACCCGATAAAGCGATTACAATTTTAAATAAAAGTCTTACAATTGCAATTGCTATTGGCGATAAACAATCCGAAGGAAGTATGCTCTGTAATATGGGCATTTCGTTGTCTCAGAAAGGCAATATTGAGAGAGCTAAATTTTTCATAAACAGAAGTATTGATATTAATCGACAAATTGGGGATAAGCAAAATGAATGCATGGGATTGCATAATCTCTCAAACATTAATATAAAAGAAAAAGATTTTGACGAAAGTATCAATAACTCAAATGCTGCGTTGAAAATTGCATCGAAAATTGGAATAAGACAGTTACAAGCCAGAACAAATTATAACATGGGCGTCTCCTATTTTTCTAAAGGAGATACAAGTATTGCTTTGTCATATTTAAACGAAGCACTAATTATCAACCTTGAGCTATACGGCAGTAACCATCCTCAATTAGTTCCAATCACTGAGGCGATTTTTAGAATACAAAACTTTCCAGATGATATAGATTACATTGTTAAAAAGTATTTTCAGTAGTTAAAGAAAAAATTGATTTGTATTTGCTAACTAAATTTTGATCAATAAAATTTGATTTACGGATGGATTCATAGAAATTTCCGTAAGTAAAATTACCTATATTGATTATAATGGCATCTTTGGTCAGCAAACGTAGCCGATAATTTTAAACTAATCACTTATAGTTTGCAGCCGTAAATAAAATCGGAGATTAGTCATATTTATGCTAAAATATATATAGCAAGATATTTAAAAATTTATTAGAAAATAAAGTTCAATATATTGCACAAGTTTTGTGTGTTTTTTTTAATTTTGTAGATATTAATAGAAACGCTTTAAATATGAAACCTATGCAAGAAGGGAAGATAGTAAAATTCCACTCACCATTAGAAGGAGAAAATCCTGAACAGGTGTATGTCATTTTGGAATTGCATGAAGATGTTGAAAGACCCCGTGCAAAAATTCAGGCTCTGAATACAGGATTAGCATTTCCTCCGGTAAATACTGTCCCTCTTGAAGATTTGGAAGTAGTTGAAGTTAATACCTTAGATTTAATCGGTCATTTTGTTACAATTAATAAATCCGACTATTCACAGGTAAAAGGAAAAGTAGTAAGTGTTAGTGAACAGAAAATTAATTTAGATCTTTCACGAGGAGTAGAAGGTGTTGAAACGAATGTGTATTTAACGGTTTTGGATAAGCAGGGCGTAGAACATATTGGTACCTTATTTGTAAATTAGTTTATGAAAAGTTCCGAAAAAACAAATCAGGAATTAATTAAGGATAACCGTTTTAAAATTGGGACAGCTATAAGAGAAATTAGAGAGAAAAGGGGCTACAGCCAGGATCACCTTGCAGAAATTATGGATGTTGATCGTTCTACAATTTCAAAAATTGAAAATGGAAAATTCAGTTTTAGTATTGACTACCTGACAAAAATTTCCCTTGCTCTTGAATTTGAATTAAAACTGGTTGATAAAGACGTTTAACGTTCTTTAATATGAGGTTAGACTATTTGTCTGTTTATTAATTAGGGTTCAGTTATACAATCATTTTGACTTTTTTCCTGATTAAATTTGACACCAACATCAGTAAGCTTTGCATAAAACAATTAGTGTTACTAATATAAAAATTGATTATATGATTACAGAAGTTTTAAAAATAGAAGACGTTTCAGAATTTTTTTCTGATTTGTTCCAGGAAGGTGCCAACGCCCATCCTGACGATGATTTTAACGATTACATTAATTATGAAACAAAAGAGGCTACTTACACCTTACAAGAAGCTACTTTAAGAAACAGATTAATGAATAAGTCATTCGAAATCTGTGAAGATGCTAATGTGGATATATATAACCTAATGATGGAATTACATTTAAAAAAATCTGGACTTGATCATTTGATACCTTTACCTTCGCAAGGTTATCCGGGCGAAAATTAGTTCATTTTAAAAAATCTGTGTAGTGCTCTATCTGTGCACAACTTATATGCGAGGTCTATTTCATGGATCATATATTTAAAGAGGTTTTATTGAGCTAAATTATTTAGACCCCTAAAACAAATATTTATAATAATTTTTTCCTTTCCATCCTTTCTCTGGCCTCAGCCAAAATACTATGTATTTTATTTTCCAGTTCCTTTTTAGAAGGTAGTTCAGTCCAATATTCCGCGACCATTATCCCATCTTTATGCATTTCCAATAATTCTATTTGTTCCCTGCTACTTTCAGCGCAAAGTATCAATCCTACGGGCGGCAGTTCACCTTCTGCTTTCTCATATCTGTCCAGCCACTTCAGGTATAACTCCATCTGTCCTTTGTGCCTGGCTTCAAACTTACCCAGTTTCAATTCTATGGCAACAAGCCGTCTTAAATTACGATGATAAAACAGAAGATCAAGGTGAAAATCCTCACCATCAATAATCATTCTCTTTTGTCGCTCAACAAAAGCAAAACCTTTTCCTAACTCCAATATAAATGCTTCCAGTTCCCTCAGGATTGCCTGTTCTAAATCCTTTTCCAAAAAAGTATCCTGCAATCCTAAGAAATCTAAGAAGTAGGGATCTTTAAAATTATTTTGAATATTCTGCTTACCAGGGTCGATTTGTAAATTTGCTATAGCGGTACGCTCAAATTCCTTGGTGGCAATCTTTTTACGCAAATCCCGAACGCCTAAAGCCTGGTTTGCAACTAGGGTCGCGTAAAATAATTTGGCCTCGGTGTTTTTTATAGGCAAGAGGGTCAAAAAATGTGACCAGCTCAATTGTCGTGACAGTGTCACGACAATCCCCTCGTCTTTGAATTGTTCAGCAAACTGTAACATTCGCCTGAGGTTTTTTTCCTCAAAATTTCTACCGTATTTTTCAGTTAATTGTCGTGACAGTGTAACGACAATTTGTTTTCCATATTCTGCTCTGCTATTATCAAGCGTACTGATATTTATTCGATTTCCAATATGCCAAAAAAGCATAGTAAGCGTGCTATTGGCCTCTGAAACTAATTGCTTTTGACTATGTTCAATTAGTTGGGAAAGCTCTTTTAAAAGTTTATTACCGATAGTATTTATATTTGCCATGGCTATGTAGTATACAATTGTAAAAATAAATGAAATTGATTTAATAGTATCCTTATAGCTACTTTTTTATGACCAGGTAAGATAAGCCTGGGTCATTCAACAATCGCTCCATCTCCGACTGAATAATTTCCTGAATGTCCTGTTTTACCTGTAGATAATTTCGCTGTACCATAGTATTATCCAGCTTGCGAATTACCTCTATGTCTTTATAGCCATCCGCTTCAATTTTCAGCGCAGCATGGTCATTAAGTATCTCACAGTGAAAAGCCTTTAATTCAATTTTATTCTCAGGGTCATCTGCTACCATTCCCACAAATTCACCTGAGCTTAATGCAGATATCTTTGATGGTGGAATGGCCGATTCCAACTGCTTAGAACGGCTGATAGATGTGTCGCCGCTATTTATTGACAAACTTTCCCTGTCCTGCATAATCTTACCAAAACGTTCGGACAGTTGCTTGGCCGTATCGCCGGTAACCTGGCCACTTAAAATATTGCCAGTAATATTCATGATTACATCGGCCTGTTCACGTCCGTAGTCTTTCCGAAGCTGGCTGAAATCCTGAATTCCTAAGCAAGTAGAAACCTTATTACTTCTGGCTGTCGCAATTAGGCTATCCATATTGTTAAGGTAAATAGTTGGAAATTCATCGAATATCAGGCTGCTTTTCTGTTTGCCTTTTTTGTTCACCTGCTTTACCAGCCGGGTTACATATAGTGACAATACAGCACCGTAGATTTGTATCTTCTGTGGGTTGTTACCCATACAGACAATCTTTGGGTCATCTGGGTTATTAATATCAAGAGTAAAATCATTCCCGGATAAAACATAATACAACTGAGGGGATGATAGCCTGGCCATTGCTACTTTAGCTGAAGCAATTTGTCCCTCTATTGCTCCATAACGTCGTTTAAATAGGCATTCACAAATGGATTAATCAAAACCTCTATTTCTTTCTCTGTCCGTAGCAATGTAAACAGGTTATCATAATCTACCTGCATAAGTTCTATTACATGGGGTAGCGTGCAGTATTCACCATCACGGTACTTGCATAAATACCAAATTATTGCCGTCAAAAAGTTAATAGGTGATTCCACAAAGAAATCGCCTTGCTTCTTAATCCATTCCCTATTGAGCCCCATTAGGATTGTCCGGGCTGATTCGGCAGCGTCAGTAATGTCGGTCATAGCTGAAGGTTCAAGGGGGTTACAGCGGTGAGTACGGGTAAGGTCGTCGAAATTAATAACATAAAACTTTGGTGGCTTAGGGTAAAGATGTTTGTATTTCAGCCATGTGTTATAAGCAATTTTAGAAAGATCATCGAACTTAAAATCATACACAAACATGGTAAATCCTTTTTTTATATGCTGTGTAATTACATGGCGAATTACAAAATAAGACTTGCCGGAACCCGGTGTCCCTAACACCATTAATGCCCTGAAAGGATTGATGATGTTAATCCAGCTTTTTCTTATTTTATCTTTCAGGTAGTACTGCGCAGGCAGGTTAATAGAATATTCATTTTCCAATAACCGCTCTTCCTGAGGGAAGGTTTCGTTTTCCTTATTAAAAATATCCTTACTATTGTGCCTGTTTTTTATAATCCTCGAAAGCAATGTGCCTCCGGATAGTATCAGCAGTAAACCAATTGAGGTAATTGCCATATACAGCATAGCAATGGTTGTTATGTTTGTGTTTACCAGCAATGCGAAATAACTTATGAAGTATACTGACATCCCTGTGATCAGGTATGCAAATGCAGTTTTGTAGCCCAGTTTTTCATCCTTCCTTCCTTTAGCGCCCAGTAAGGAAATCAATAAAAAGCCTAAAACGATAAATTTAGATTTATGAAAGTTAGTAAACATACCTGTATTACGTATGTTACCTAACAGGCCATCACTAAAGCTGCTCGTCCATCCCCAGTTATAAAATGCATTGTAACAGTAATAATAAAAATGTATCGTTAGTATAACTATGCTGATTAGCCTGGTCATATCCAGGATTTTTCTAAGTGCCTGCTCGTTTTCTCCGGTCTGCATTGCCATGATATTAAAATTTAAGACTTATCTGAAAATCCTTTTCGTTTTTTCTTCTTCTTTTTACCTTTTAACAGGCCAGACACATATTCGGCGGCTTGTTCAGGCTGCATCAGCACTTCAGTAATTTCCATGAAACCCGACATAGATCTTGATGGAAAATTATTTTTTTCAGTGTATATTTTAGCTTCCTGCTGTTCTTGTCGATTTGCTTTTTTCTCTTCAGGCGGATGCGATTCTTTTTTAACTGCACCAGCATCACATCGTTCCTGAATAGCTTTGGCGCTATATTGTTTTCCCAATGCACTGCCATTGAATACGCATTTAGTTTTATGATCCACATAAGTAATCCCATATATTAGTCCCTCTGAATTTTCACGAAGTATGGTGTTTATACCCTCTTTATCAAGTGCTGTTATCAACTCCTTTAGCGATAAAACTTTGTTGCCTAATAAAGCCATATCCACCGCATTCCTTACACGAACTTTGTGAGGTATCCGGCCTGATTGATTCTCTGTGAATTTGTTTTCCAAGAATTTTAACGTAGGCCTATTATAAAAGTCACTTGCTTTTATCGGCACGCCGATAGGTTTGCCTTCTTCATTGAGTATACTGTATACCAATCCATTTCCTTTAAAAATACGTGAGTCTTCACTTCCCCGGTCGGCCAGTACATTGTACAGTTTCAATACTGCATTAAGCTCCGGCAGGCTGGTATAGTTATAATTAGGGAGTATTCCATCAAGTACGCTGGTAATTGCTTTCTTTGACTCAAGCCTGCCATAGCGGATTTTACCCATTGAAATTGGCTGTAACTGATATTGTTCATTTTTTTTTCGCCCTTCTGCTTTGACTAATTTAAAATCCTGCTCAATTTCCTTCCTTGCCTTTTCAGACTGGTTCCGCCCGATATTCTGCATATCAATTCTGCTTCCGTCTTCTCTGATTTTAATGGAAACCAAATGAATATGTGGATGTCCGGCATCGTGGTGCTGGTATACAAGATAGGGCTGCTCGCCAAAGCCAATTTTTTCCATATATGTATCGGCAATCTCCATTAGTTTCTCTTTTGGCAAATCCGATTCTGAAGGGTCAAAATTCAGTGAAATATGTACGCTGTTACGTTTTACATTATCATTTAGGGAGGCCTGTTTTAACAGCCTGTTCAGCTTCATAGCAATGTTCATCTTGTCTGCATCTGCCGGATAATTTCCTTCACCGATGCATTTCGCAACTCCAGCCTTAACCTTATTTTCATTATAGTTGAAGATATTGTGGATAGACCGCCCGGTTTTTATGATTGCAACCATTTTTCGGACACTTTTAGAATGTGATGTTTCACCTCCTCGATTTTATTAAAAAGTATTTTACGTTCCAGCTCGTAGCCAATTAACCAGTCTCTAAATTCGGCAATCTGTTGTAGGGTATGTAATTTTTTCACGACTTGGTTAAAGTTGTTGCCAATACCATTAAGCTCTTTTTTCAACCGTATCGTTTCAGCCATAAGCTCATCCAAGGACTGATTGCGGAACTTCCATTCTGCGGTTTTATCTAGTAAATGCCTGCGGGCATAATCACTCAGTTTGCGGCAGGTTGACTTACTAAACTTCCTGAAAATTTTCTCATATTCATCTGGCTTTAACCGTATATGCAGCCATCTTGTGCGGTTGTTGTTTTGCTTTTCCATAATTCCTTGCTTTTCATCACTTTCAACAATATAGCCTTGCATCAGCACCTGCCCACGACTTCGGAGTAAAGGGCAGCCAGATCGGTTGTGATACAACCGGACATCTGGCCGATTGCAGGAACGTTGCAATCTTTCAGCCTTTTATATGCCTTTTAGAAAATTAAACACGTCTATAGCTTTAAATTATAAATGGGAATTATACGTGAGATAAAACCAATTTGAATCGCTACAGCCTTTGTCCTCTATGTTTCTTTTGGGGTTTACTATTATTCGTCAACCAGTCGTTAAAGTCTTTATGCTTTTCATATAAATGGCTTTGGTCATTGTATTTTGTACTCAATGAAAGTGCACGCTGCGTATTGTTCCTGCCCGTTGCATCCCGGTCAAGATAAAGCCGGATCGATTCGTGATTTTCCATAAAGGAGCGTGCTCTTTCAAAAAAAGAAACAGAATTCAAAACAACAAAATCCTGACTTTTTTCAGGAAGGTTTTTGTTGGTCGCTAAAAAAGACATGAAATCTATAAAACCCTCAAATACGCAGACAGTGTCTGCGCTATTGTTAATAGTAGTTATCCCTTTTGGAGAACTGCCGGATTTAAAATAAGGGTTACGAATTTCATAGCCTCCGGAATCATTTTTAAATCCTATCCCATAATAGATTTTGTCACTCAGTTCATACTTAACCTCACTGCAAAATTTAACTGCAATTTCGAGAGGTATTTTTCGCTCTTCGAGGTACTTTAAGAGTGCATAAGATTCCAACTTAGAATCTTCCACAACTTTAATTTTGTGTTCTGTGGTAATAGTATTTCCCGGTTGGTGTATTGTGGGTTTTTGAAGGATGAGATTGCCGTTAAGTTGTTCCATAAATTCACCAACAGTACACTTATGATATATAAGGGCAAAGTCAATAGTGTTACCTCCCTGGCCTATGCCATGGTCGTACCAGCGATTAATGTTTGTATTGACTTTGAAGGAGGCTGTTACCTCATTTCGTAACGGTGATAAATACCAGTAATCAGCATTCCTTATTTTTACAGGCTCGTGGCCTAAAGACGATAGATATTTTATAAGGTCAATTTCTCTGGCCTCATCAAGTGAAAGCCCTTGTGTATTAGTGTCCATACCTCTGCATTTTTCATGTTCATTATTCAGATCATGGCAAAGTTAGCGAAGCAAAATAACGTTTTTGAACCCTCACAATATTCTAATGAGGTTAGGTATATTATGTGTTGTAGGAATTATAGCGGTGAAAGTGATGTTAACCTTATAAAAATATGCGTTGTAATACCATGCAAAAAACTATTTTTGCTGGCTCATCTAAAATTACATTACCATGAACGAATTAATCGAAAAAATCAACGCAGGAATTGAAGCATTCCAGAAAGAATCACAGGCTCACCTTGGCGGTACTAAAGCTGCTGGTGCACGTGCACGTAAATCGACTTTAGAACTGGAAAAACTTTTTAAAGAATACAGAAAAGTTTCTATAGAAGAAGGAAAGAAATAAAACTACTATGGACTGCCTAAATTATTTGGGCAGTCTGTTTTTAATGGATGAAAATGCTAACTAATTAGAAAATAATTTTTTCACATAACAAGCTAGCTTCAGGGCACTTTACAATGATTGAATTTTCTACATCAGTCTTTGAAAACCATGCAAACCTGTATTCCTGTTGATGCTTATATTTTTCTAATTTTAAAAATAATTCCATTCCCATAGTAATTTCCTGAAATACTTGATGGCTATGTGGATCGTTCCAATCCAATTTATTCAGTATTTTACCGGCTTCTCCTTCTAGGAAATGAACTCTTGAAGTTTCATAGTCACAGCTCCCTTCAACTCCTGAATTTACGAAAGGAAGTTTTTTGGCAATTTCATGGCCAAACATAGCTGGGTTGGTAATCTTTATAGCTCCGACAGCATTAAAGTCTTTTATAACTTTTTTTGTTATCTCTTTTGTAGTTGACATTACATAAGCATTTTTCCCCGATTCATATATAATGTGGTTGCTAAATCCACTATTCCCAAACTCACCGACAATTGCATGCCCTTCCTGATTATCACCCTGCATTTCATCAGGATTCTTTTTAAAATTATTAAAGCAACTGATCATTATTTCTCCGTCTCTAAAGAAGTTTTCAATATAGTCAACATTGTCTAATAACCTATAAACGGGTTCCCGTTTGATGTGCCAACTAATCGGAAAAGATATAGAACTTGAATTATATTGTTTCATTGTTAGTGTCTTTTGAAGCCTGTATTAATTTTAAATAGTCTGTCCTGAAATCTAAATACCAATTTAGCATTTCATTCTTTTTGTGAGGTAACCTTTTTTGCTGAAATGTAGTATAGGTTAAAATAAGAAAATTTAGTGTATCCACAGAAACTGCGATGGAATCTTTGGAATGTCGAATCAGTATAATATCAACAGTTCAATCACCATTAGGCCAAAGTTTACTTTTATGAATGCTGGTGGAATGGATGTTTGTAGAATATGCCCGATAATGAATTTGATAAAATGCATTTAGATTTATTCTTGAAGCCAATTGAATGGATAAATGTTTTATTAAATCTTCACTTTTCGTTATACCACAAAATCTATGATACTAAACTAAGTTTCAGAATAGTCAAACTAAAAATTATGATGAATAGCTTCCATTTCATTACCAGTGTCCAGACTCGTAGCTTTAACTATCATACTGCCAAAGTTATTAACTCGTATTGTTACTTTAAAATTTGCTTTACCAGGAGACAGTCATTCGCTCACTTTCATCATTTTCTCCTATTTCAGTATTCCTAATTGAATTTGAATCTATAGTATTTTCGGGAGTAAGATGTATTTTTACAATATACATTTTATCGCGTATATTTTTCTCATCTACTTTTTAGCTTTCATAATCATGAATTAAGTTTTCATAACTGTGCGCAATATAATGTTGCGACTTTATCTTTGGACAATTTATTATGTCTTCCATTAGTTTTCTAATCTCGATAAGCATGAATTTCAACGTATCTTCATTATAAAACAATAAAGGTTGATTCTGCGAAAACTGGTAATCAACGCCCTTATAACGAACAGTGGTATCTCGCTTTGTGTGAAACCCCTCAGTATGTATAGTATTTCTTGAATAAGTCATAAGGTTCAGATACGTTACAGAAACGCTCATTTGTAAACCTGGTGTTCGACAGCAATTTATACTACGAAAAGGGTATCTATCGAACCCCTACAATGCTCGGACTGTTATCGCACAATGCCAGTAAAATGGAGGAAAAGGGGTATCTTATATACCAAAAAAAGAGGGATAATCTTTCGACTATCCCTCACAGTGGGCGATGAGGGGTTCGAACCCCCGACCCCCTCGGTGTAAACGAGGTGCTCTGAACCAGCTGAGCTAATCGCCCCAATCTTACAATTCTCAACAAGCATCTTGTTCCGTATTGCGAGTGCAAAGATACACTACTTTTTTAAACTTGCAAGTGTTAGGCTATAAAATTTCTGCCACAACAAAGGTACTACCACCAATATAGATGAAGTCGGAAGGTGCAGCATCACTAAGCGCAGCAGAATAAGCCCCTGCAACCGAAGAATATACATTACCGCTAAGCCCGAATTTTACCCCTTCCTGTTGCAAAATATTTTTATCTAATTTTCTTGAAATATTTGGTTCACAAAAATAGTAAATGGCATTTTTAGGTAACAAAGGCAAAATTTCATTCAGGTCTTTATCATTAACAACGCCAAAAACAATTCTTAAGGCTGTATAATTTTGCTCTAACACCTGTTTTATTACCAATTGCAGGCCATGTAGATTATGCGCGGTATCGGCAATTACTATCGGATTTTCATGCAATTGCTGCCAACGCCCTTTTAAACCCGTATTTTTTACAACATTAAGCAAGCCCTTTGCAATTTGTTCTTTAGTAACCGGAAAGTACTCATGTACAAGCTCTATAGCTTTCAGTACCGTTTTTTTATTATGATACTGGTAATTTCCCTTAAGATCAGACTCATAGTTTTCCTGAACCTCATCTGCTGCAAAATATAGCGGTGCATTAACCTCTTCTGCTTTGTTTATAAAAACAGGTTTAGTTTCAGGGGTATATTCGCCTACAACTGCCGGAATGCCCGGCTTAATAATACCTGCCTTCTCCCTTGCTATTGCCTGTAATGTATTGCCTAAGAAGAATGTATGATCTAACCCAATGTTAGTAATCACAGATACAAGTGGCGTTACAATATTGGTAGAATCTAACCTGCCTCCCAAGCCAGTCTCTATTATGGCAATATCTATATCTTCTTCTACAAAATACTCAAACGCAAGGCCAACCGTCATCTCAAAGAAGCTAAGCTCCTGTTCCTCAAAAAAAGCTTTATTAGCCGCTATAAAGCGCGTTACAAACTCTTCGGATATATCATTGCCATTTACTTTAATACGTTCCCTAAAATCTTTTAAATGTGGCGATGTATACAGCCCGGTCTTATATCCTGCCTCCTGCAATATGGATGCCAGCATACTCGACACCGACCCCTTACCATTGGTACCTGCAATATGTATGGTTTTTATTTTTTTCTCGGGATTACCTAAATGCTTTGCCAGCAGTAAGGTATTGCTTAAATCTTTTTTATACGCAGATGCACCCTGTAATTGATACATAGGCAATTGATCAAACATCCACGATGTAGTTTCTTTATAGGTCATAATAAAAAATGGCAGATTTTTAATCTGCCATTAAATTTAAATATTATTGTTTAATTACACCAGTTGCTTTAATGCAATCTCAAAAGCAGTTTGGCTGACCCCAGTTTTATTAGGGTTTTGCGCATGTACGTTAACAATTGCTTTCTTAATGATCTCTGATGTATCATTAAAGATCGCCTCATCGGTCATAAATACTTTTTTCTCCATAAAGTAAGCAAATACCCTTGCCATACCGCAATTAGAGATAAAGTCAGGAATTAAGCTTACTTTACTATCAGTAGCCTCCATAATAGGGCCAAAGAAAATTTCTTTATCGGCAAACGGCACGTTAGCACCGCACGAAATAACCTCTAACCCGGCAGCTACCATATTATCCACCTGCTCTTTAGTCACCAATCTTGATGCGGCACATGGCGTAAATATCTCGGCTCCAATATTCCAAACTTCTTTGTTAATAGTATCAAACGGCACCATATTTTCAGCAACTAGTTTATTACCATCTTTATTAAGAAACAGGTTTTTTATCTCTTCAAAACTAAAGCCATCTTTATTAAGGAGGCCTCCGTCGCGGTCTATAATACCTACAACCTTAACACCCATCTTAGCAAGGTAAAAGGCCGCAGCCGAACCTACATTGCCAAATCCCTGTACAATTGCTTTTTTACCTTCGGCATTACCGCCGTAAGTAGCATAAAAATGACGTACCGCTTCGGCTACACCGTAACCGGTAATCATATCTGCAACTGTGTATTTACGAGCAACATCAGGAGAAAATGCAGGATTCTCTATCACTTTAACCACACCTTGGCGTAACTGCCCAATACGGTTAATCTTATCTGCTTCGGTAGGCCTAAAGTGTCCGTTAAAAACACCCTCCTGCGGATGCCATACACCACACTCTTCGGTCATAGGTATAACCTCATGAATTTCATCAACATTAAGGTCGCCACCAGTACCATAATAACTTTTTAATAGCGGAGACACTGCTTTATACCAGCGCTGTAATACGCCTTTTTTACGAGGGTCGTTAGGATCAAAATTTATACCCGATTTTGCGCCGCCAATAGCTGGGCCGGATACAGTGAATTTAACCTCCATAGTTTTAGCAAGAGAAAGTACCTCGTTCATATCAAGGCCTTTTCTCATACGAGTGCCACCACCGGCAGCACCACCACGAAGCGAATTAATAACTGTCCAGCCTTCTGCATCAGTTTCGGTATCTTTCCAATTAAAAACTATTTCAGGTTGTTTATTTTCGTATATACTAAGTAAATCTTTCATTTAGTTGTGTTTTTTATAACCTATGCAAATATATAAAACATATAATTCTCAAATTCGTATTTTTTTGTTACAAATTAAGAATTTATAAAGGAAACTGAACCATCACAGTTGTACCATGCCCCGGCGCCGACTCTATAGCCAGCTCTCCGCTAAGTGCCTCTGCCCTTTTCTTAAAGTTTTTAAGTCCTATTCCACCCGCAGTTTTGGCAGTATCAAAACCGTCTCCATCGTCTGTAATGGTAATTTTCACAATTTTATCATCTTTAATAATACCAACAGTTGCATGCCTTGCATTGGCATATTTATTAATATTTTGCAAGGATTCCTGTATAATCCTGTAAATATTTATTTTTGTGGTATTGGGTATGGTTTCCCAATCTATCGTAGCATCTACATGCGCTTCAAATTCAGTACCAACGGTATTTTTTTGCGATGTAACCATATAAGCCAGTATACTGTCAAAATTTTGGTTTTGCTCAAAAATCACATTTCTGCTTAAATCATGCGATACCGCTCTTATTTCCCCTTCTACCTGTTGTAATTCTTTTATAAAACCTTTGCGTTTTAACACGCTTTCTTCATCACTTTTTCTATTGGAAAATTCAAGATTAAGCCTTACAGCATAAATATTGTTTAAAATACCATCATGCAGTTCCATAGCTATACGCGTTTTTTCGTCGGCTCTTGCGCTATCAATTTTAGACTGCTGCTCAAACATAAGCTGGTAAATTTCTTCGTTAGCCCTTTGCTGCTCCTGTATAAGCATTAGTTTCTTATTTCTGGAATTTAAATAATAGATCATAAAGATTGCGGCTACAAACAATAATACCACTACCGATACCCCTATTATAAACGTGTTCTTCTTTGCTAATTCTTCCTTTTCAGTTTCAAGCCTGTCCGTTTCGTAAGCAATGCGGGCAAACCTGTTTCGGTCTGCCTTACCCTTTTCCTGCAGGCTATCGTTAACTCTTATATACTCTTCAGAAAAATGCAGACTATTCTTTACATCTACATCAGCCAAAAGCCTTAAGCTCTTTAATATATCAGTACTATTATGCATTGCTTTTGCCCCATTGTAAGCCATAGAAAGATATGTTATTGCTTTTGCGGTATCTTTGCGCGCAACATAATATTGACCTAAGTTATATCGGCTTGCAATCATATCTGATTTATTGTCAAGACTGTCTCTAATGTGCAGGGCTTTTATAAAAAGATCAGGTAAATCGGTAAAATCCCCTTTTTTTAGTTTGGCAGAAGCGAGGTTATTAATTAGCCGGGCGTATAAAAAAGGCTTTGCCGATTTCATTCCTCTATACTCTAACGCTTCAGTATACATAGATATGGCTTCATCATATCTTTTCATCTTTACATAAACAAGCCCCATATTATTGTAACAAGAAGCGCGGTAGTCTTCAATCTCATCTTCAGTATAACCCTCATCTTTAAAATTCTCCAGTTCATCCAGTGCTAACTGAAAATACTTTATTGCCTCTTCATTATTATTTTGCCCATCCAGGGCGGTACCTATAAGGCTATAGCACTGGTATATTTCTATAGTCCTTTTTTGTTCCCTTAAAAGGCGTAATGCCTTAATGGCTTCGCTCTCACATAGTACGTAATCGCCTATATTATAGTAAATATGAGCTTTGTAAAGTATAATTGCGGCTAAGTTTTCGTAATCATTAAGCCCGCTAAATAATCTTTCAGCTTCTTTATAGCTAAAAAAGGCGCTGTCATTATTAGAAAGCTCGTAATATGATATTCCTTCAAGATAGAGTGCCTTTGCCATTTGCGCCGTATCTTTTGCCTCAGCAGAAAAGTTGTAGTATTTATCGCTGACAGCTATTGCCTTTTTATAATCATTTAGCATATAAAAATCAGAGGCAGTGCGCTTAAGATAAGTACGGGACAGGGAGTCATTGCCGCTGTTTAAAAGATCGCTGTAAGCTGAATCTAAATATTGTATACGCAGGGTATCGCTAATATTATTATCTTCTGATTTTTCTAAAAACCGCTCTACATCACTTTTAATAGCCTGATTATCATTTAAAGATTTTTTGCAGGCGCCCGAAAGAATTAGGATTAATAAAAAAAGTATTAGTTGGTAATTCTTCAAAATTTTTGAGGCGATAGTAATTTGTACTATCGCCTCAAAAATAAGATATTTTATATTAATTAACCAGATTACCTTGGAGGAAGTGGTTTTGTATGATCTACGTTACCGTCACCTGTTCCTGTTGATGTACCATCTGCAGATGTAGCTTGATCTAATGCGCTGTCATCTGTTGAACAAGATGTCATTGAAATGCTTAAAGTTGCGATAAGTCCAAGTGTTAAAATAATTTTTTTCATGATAGTAAATTTTAAAGTTGTAAAGTGTGTAAATATTCGTTTTTTAAATAATCAGCTAATTTCCTTTCTGATTCTGAAGCAAAACTACACACAAAAACTTTATGTACCACTATGATTTACAGTAGGTTTAGTAACTACACCCCCCATGCGAGTAACTCGACCGATTTGCGGGGTAAATGATGTATTTTATAAATACTCCGGTGCAATCCTCCTAATAAGGGTATCAATATTTTCTTTAAAAGTTTTAGAAAATGAGATGGAAAGATCACTGTTATTTAAATAACATAATGATTTTCCGGTATTTATTCGAGATACGTAATTACTGTTTACAATATAGCTATTATGTATCCTGAAGAAAAAGAATGGCAAATTAGACTCATAATGCTTAAGGGTTTTGTAAGCCGTGAGTTTTCGCCCATTTTGCAGATAAAAGTCGGTAGTATTATTGTCAGCCTTTAGGTATACAATTTCACTAAGCGATACGAATTGGTAATCTCCATACGATTTAATACAAATAGTGGTATTAGCAGCTGGCGGATTTGTTTTTTGAAATTTTAATAAGGTTTTGCGAAGATCGAACTTATTAAGAGGTTTTAAAACATAATCAAAAACTCCGGCACTTATTGCTTCAAAAGCAAATTTAGTTGATTCTGTAAGTACAACAAATTGTGGCAGTGCATCTAAGTACTGGTGTAATTCTGTAATTAAAGATAACGAGAGATTGCCTTTTTTATTTTTAGGGTTAATCTCCAAAAAAACAAGGCGGGGCTGTGTTTCTAATATTTTATTAATTGCATCTCCTTTATTATCAGCAATGCCTACGCAAAAATATTCGGGAAAATCTTCAAACTGTCGAAGCGTTTCCTTTACATTTGCGGCGTCATTATCTATAATTAGGTATGAATATTGCACGTGAAAATATTAAAGAAAAATTTTGGCAATTTAAATAATCTTATTTTAGTAATTTTACGGTAAAACCGTAATTTTTGTTAAACCGGTTTTTTTGTTTATTTCGCTATGAAACAAGATTTAAATATTTTAATTGTTGATGACCACCCGATGACGGTTAATGGTTATGTTAATGTATTATCTGAAGAGGAGTTTGAGGGCTATAACCTTAATTTCTTAAAGGCCCTTAATTGCGAAGAGGCCTATGGTATTATAACCGGACCTACTCCTATTAACATAGCATACCTTGACCTAAGCCTACCGCCGTACCCAGATAAAAAAATATTTTCCGGGCTGGACCTTGGTGTGCTTATACGCAATACCATACCTAACTGCACCATTATTATCCTTACCATGCATAGTGAGGCTGCTCTTATAGACCGACTTCTAAAAGAGATAAATCCGCAGGGTATACTTTGCAAAAGCGATATTGATATTGATGAGTTTTTAAATGCCTTTAAAATAATTTTTGGCGGAGATACTTACTTAAGCCACAAAATTGTAAAATCGCTTAAGGATAAAGTGTTTGACAACTATAATCTTGATAGTTATGATAAGCAAATACTTATGCGCTTATCCGAAGGCATACTTACAAAGAACATCCCTAACTATGTGCCGCTTTCATTAAGTGCCATAGAAAAAAGAAAAGCACATATGAAAAACATGCTGCTGCAAGGCCGAGGCGGTGACGACCACGACCTTATTGAAGCTATAAAAAAAATGGGGATACTATAATGTATGCACTATGCCCGAACTGTGATCTTTTTTTGCACCCGTAACACTACCCAGCACGTTAACTTTTCCGCTTAATTTTAATACCCCAAGCAGTGCAAAAATTAGTGCTTCCTTAAATTGTATTGTTTTATCATCGGGCACAGTAATTATTGTATCCGGCAAGTAGCTCTGTAAAACATCTATCAAAAAGGCATTGTAAGCTCCCCCTCCTGTTACAAGCAAACTACCCTTCTGTCCTTGTTGCCTAATACTATTAGCTATCTGTTTGGCAACATGTATGGTAAATGTATGTAATTTGTCTTCATTACTCTCAGGATATTTTTCAATTAGCGGAAGCACAGTTTGTTTTACAAACTCAAAGCCAAGCGATTTAGGATACGGGGCAGCATAAAAATCTAAAATATCGAGCTCTTTTGCCATTTGCGGTATTAATTTTCCGCTATTAGCAATCTTTCCGCCATCATCATACGGCAGCCCAAGTTTATTAGCATAAAAATTAAGTACGGTATTAACCGGGCAAATATCAAACGCTGCGCGTATACCATTTTCTTCAAAAGATATATTACTAAAGCCACCCAGGTTAAGGCAATAGGTATAATCTGCAAAAAGCAGCCTGTCGCCTATTGGCACTAATGGCGCTCCCTGCCCACCCAGTTGCACATCCTGCACCCTGAAATCGCACACCACAGTTTGCTGTGTTAGTTGAGCTATCTCCGGCAGGTTGCCTATCTGCAACGTAATTCCGTCTTGCGGACGGTGTAAAATAGTGTGCCCGTGCGAGCAAACAGCATCTAAATTTTTAATATCATGTTTAGTTATGAATTGATCTATAATACCTGCCAACAGTTCTGTATACTCTTTATTGAGCTGCTCCAGCGCAGCCATATCATAATCAATAGCCGATTTAAGGATGTTTACCCAATCATCGGTATAAGCTATAGTTTCGGCTTCATGTATTTTAAAGCTCCAGATATTATCAGTACAGGTTAATGTAATGTGCGCTAAATCGGTTCCATCCAGCGACGTTCCTGACATTACACCTACAACGTTATAGTTTTTCGTAATCATGAGCTAAAAATAATCATTCATTTTGAATTATTGCCATTAAATAACTACATTTGGACAGAATAAAACAAAAAAGCAATTTATTAATTATGGATTTCAAACTAACCGAAGAGCACCTGATGATTCAGCAGGCCGCCAGGGATTTTGCCCAGGCCGAATTGCTTCAGGGTGTGATAGAGCGCGATGAAAAACAGATTTTTCCCGCTGAGCAAATAAAAAAAATGGGCGAACTCGGCTTTATGGGCATGATGGTAGACCCTAAATATGGCGGCAGCGGTTTAGACACCGTTTCTTATGTACTTGCCATGGAAGAGATTTCTAAAATTGATGCATCGGCTTCGGTAGTTATGTCGGTAAACAACTCTCTTGTTTGCTGGGGCCTGCAGGCTTTTGGATCTGAAGAGCAAAAACAAAAATACCTTACCCGCCTTGCAACCGGCGAGATTATAGGCGCTTTTTGCCTTAGCGAGCCAGAGGCAGGCAGCGATGCCACTTCACAAAAAACATCTGCTATAGATATGGGCGACCATTATTTGGTTAACGGTACCAAGAACTGGATAACTAACGGTAGCACTGCCGATGTATATTTAGTTATAGCACAAACCCATGCCGATAAAAAACACAAAGGCATTAATGCCCTTATTTTAGAAAAAGGCATGCCGGGTTTTGAGATAGGCCCTAAAGAACAAAAACTGGGTATACGCGGGAGCGACACACACTCCCTAATGTTTAACGATGTAAAAGTACCTAAAGAAAACCGTATTGGCGAAGATGGCTTTGGCTTTAAATTTGCCATGAAAACTCTTGCCGGTGGCCGTATAGGTATTGCATCTCAGGCATTGGGCATAGCTGCCGGAGCGTATGAGTTGGCACTTAAATACTCTAAAGAGCGTAAAGCTTTTGGCACCGAGATTTGCAACCACCAGGCTATTGCCTTTAAACTTGCCGATATGCATGTTGCTATAGAGGCTGCACGCCACCTTTGCCTAAAAGCTGCATGGGATAAAGACAACGGTAACAATTATGACATTAGCGGCGCTATGGCAAAACTTTTTGCATCTCAAACCGCTATGGATACTACTATTGAGGCAGTACAAATTCATGGTGGCAACGGCTATGTTAAAGAATACCACGTAGAAAGGCTTATGCGCGATGCCAAGATCACACAAATATATGAGGGCACATCTGAAATTCAGAAGATCGTAATTTCAAGAGCCATTATAGCACAATAAAAACAAAGCCCTGGATCACAGGGCTTTTTCATTTTCATTAATTTGCTTGGCAATATTTTTTAAAATTGCCTCTAATTCTTTTAGTAAAACATCCCTCGTGTAATTAAGGTCTACCCAATAGCAATTTTCCCTTATGGGCAAAAGAGTGCCTTTTAGTTTATCTGATGCAAAAATAAAAGGAGTGCTTTTTTCGTAGAGCCTTAATAAATCTATCAGCTCAATCTCATCGCTTAAAAAAAACACAACAACATCATATTTATAGCTTTCATTATACTTATTTTCATCATATAATGTAAAACTAAACGTGTTGATTATTTCCTCATTTAGCAAATTATAATAGCCTAACTGGTTATCGTAAACCAAAACATCAATATCCATACGCTTCTTTTTTTGGGGTATTTATAGTATTTAAACTATAACTATTAAAAAGTGATTATATATTTAATTTTTATTTGTTTTTTAACGGATAAAGTAAGCATTATATCGAATAATATCAGACAGTTTTTTGAGGACTGGATATCTTTTCTACATTTATAAAAAATTAGCACAAAAACCTACACTTGTTCTAATCCTTTTAGGCTAAAGCAAGTATAATTTGTAACAAAAAACAGTTAATATAGTAGAGGTGAGATGAAGGAGATTAATCTAAAATTACAACTTAATTAGCTAAAGAATAGTTACCAATTGTATAATAAAAAATTAAAAAAATACTATATCATACAAAAATACCATCCAGAAAAGGAATTATTCAACTAAAAAATTACTAAGAATGAACGTGATTGGTCAAAGAATTAAGAAGTTACGCGAAGAGAAAGGAATCACCCAGGAGAGCATGGCGCTACAGCTGGACGTTACACAGAGCAATTATGGTCGCCTTGAAAAAGACGACAGGAGGCTAAATGTTGTAAAACTCCTTAAAATTGTAAGGATACTTGATATTAACGTTATGTATCTTTTTAACGGCGTATTAAACGAGGGTCAGCAGGCAGATAATGCCAGTTTTAACAGCACTAACAAGGAGGTTTATGACATTCTTGTAGAAAGTCTTAGGGCAGAAGTTCAGCACCTTAAAGATGAAGTTAGCTTTTTAAGAGTTATTGTAAGAAGTTAATAAAACACAAACTTATTTTACATACTTTATTACTTTTTGTACCGTTTACAATTTCGATTTAAATTGCTAATTTTATAGCATGGTACAAAAACCTAAAGCATTAAAATATAAAGTTATTGCCGGCTACTTATTACTGTTTGCAACAGCTGTAGTTTCGGTATGGTTTGTTTATACAGAAATTTTAAAAATTGCCCTGCCCGGCCAAACCGGGCAGGACAATAATAAAATTATAAAAATAAGCAACACAATTGCCAGCCTCTATTCTTCTGAGGCTGTTGGCAGAAGCTATATGCTAACCGGTTCTGCCAAAGACTTAAAGCGCTACACCCAACTTACCGATAGCATTAATATTCAGATTAATGAGATAAAAGAGGATGTAGACTCTGCACAGGTACAAAAATTTGATTCGATACAATTACTTCTTACCCGTAAAAAAAACAGTATCAAAGAGATTATCAAGTACAGAAAATCCTACTCGGCAGATAATACTTTTACTAAAGCCATTTATGGTATTTATGAAGTTAAAGACTCCATCTGGACCTCTATAAAACCTGTAAAGATCACTAAGCGTAATGAATGGCGCAATGTGGTAACCTCGCTACTTTCTCCGCAACAGCTGGATTCTTTAAGCAAACTACCTGTTAGTAACGACTCTCTTGCTATGGCATTTGAAAAAGTACTTACTAACCTGCTTATAAAAGATAACAAATTACGCTATACCCTTTACAGGAAAGAACAAAAACTGTTGGAGGAAAACCGTATAATATCAGATCAGCTGCGGGTTATACTTACCGATGTTGAGAATGAATTTTTACAAAAATCGTATAATAAAATAAGGCAATCGCAAAGCGCCTTAGGCAACACAGTGAAGACTATGGCATGGGTAGGTGCTGCATCGTTATTTTTCTTTATTTTATTTGCCTACGTTATTATACGCGACCTTACCAGTAACCAAAATTACCGTAAACAGCTGGAAAGCCTTAACCTTGAAAACGAGGAACTACTGCGAAGTAAAAGTATGCTTATGGCAACAGTAACGCACGACTTACAAACACCTCTGGGGAGCATCATAGGCTTTCATAACCTTATTAAAGACAGCGGCGTAACGCCAAAACAAAACCAATACCTTGCTAATATTAAAGAATCGGCCAATTATATCTTAAAACTGGTTAACGATCTACTTGATTTTTCGCGACTTGAAAACAACCGCATTACTGTAGAGAAAACCGCTTTTAATATGAAAACGGTAATTGAGTCGGCTTGCCGCGTACTCGAACCGATTGCTGTAGAAAAAAATATTGAGTTAAACTGGGATGTGGAAGATGAACTTAACGCCCACTTTATATCAGACCCCTACCGTATTAAGCAAGTGCTTACCAACCTCATAAGCAATGCTATTAAATTTACACACGAAGGATCGGTAGAAGTTACCGCCAAGATTGAAGGATTTGACATTTTTATATCGGTTCTTGATACAGGTATAGGTATTGCGCAGGAAAAGCATGGTGCCGTATTTAAAGAGTTTACACAGGCACACGATGGTATTGAGAAGAAATTTGGTGGTACCGGCCTTGGCCTTACCATATCCAAAAAAATAGTTGAACTGTTAGATGGTACAATTACACTTGAAAGCAAAGAAGGACAGGGATCTATTTTCACAATTAGCATACCGTGCATTGCTGCCAAAAATTTCAGCGAGCCGGTTTTAGAAGCAGAGACAAAACCATTACCTTTAAATGCCAAAACAATACTTGCAGGCAAGAAAATATTGGTTGTAGATGATGATAATGTTCAGCTTATACTGATGAAAGAGCTGTTACAGCATCACCCGGTAAGTGTTACGGCCGAGATAAATTCATCGGCAGTGCAGCGCCAATTGGAAGAAAATAAATTTGACATTATATTAACTGATGTACAAATGCCGGTAATGGATGGTTTTGACCTGGTTAAGATGATACGCAGTCACAGCAATAACTATATTGCAAAATTGCCCGTTGTGGCACTATCCGGCAAGCGCGACCTTACCGAAAAAGATTATATAAGCCGTGGTTTTACGGCTCACCACCCCAAACCAATACAGTTAGAACAACTTCTTACGCTTATAAGCGGGTTATTTAGCGGATTGGTATCTAACGGTATACAACATACTGAAACCTTAAAAAATACAGGGAAGTTATATAGCCTTAACAGCCTTTCACAGTTTACCAATAATGACCCTGTATCATTAAAAACCATAGTGCTTACTTTTATAGAAAGTGCCCAGGATAATTGCACCAGGTTGCGAAAAGCAGCTGCCGAAAATGATACTGAAGAACTTTCTCAAACTGCACACAGGATGATACCCATGTTAAAGCAGATGGAAGTATATTCTATTGCAGAGATGCTCATGCCTGTAGAAGATGGCACACTTGCAGATAAAGATATTGTGAGCTACATTGAAGATATTTGTGGCAGGATGGACATATTATGCGAAAACCTGCAAAGCGAAATTGCCTAATTTAAAGATCAAGATTATAGAGCTTTAGCTTGTTATAAAGTGTTTTACGGTCTATATCCAGCAATTTTGCAGCTTTTGATTTATTGTAATTAGCTTTTTCTAAGGCTTTTTTAATAGCTTCTTCTTCGTTATCCTTGGTATACCCCATTAAACCACCCCCTGTAGATTGCGGCTCCTGCATTTCCGGCGGTAAAACAACTAAATGTATTGTGTCGGTTTTTTCAAGCAGCACAGAGCGCTTAATGATGTTTTTCATCTCCCTAAGATTTCCCGGCCAGTCATAACTGCGAAAAAGAGCCGTAACCTCTTGGTCAAAACCTTCAATCTCCTTTTCAAGGTCAACATTTGCCTGCGCTAAAAAGTGGTTGGCAAATATCATTATATCCTGTTTACGTTCAGAAAGGCGTGGTACTTTAATACAAAATTCATTAAGCCTATGATAAAGGTCTTCCCTAAAATCGCCACGTTTAACTGCTTCATAAAGATCTTCGTTAGTAGCCGCTATAACACGTATGTCAACCATAATCTCATGATTACTGCCTACGGGTTTTATTTTACGTTCCTGCAAGGCACGTAACAGCTGCACCTGTACTTCGTATGAAAGGTTCCCTACTTCATCTAAAAACAATGTACCACCATTTGCAGCCTCAAAATGGCCCGTCTTATCATTAACAGCTCCCGTAAAAGAACCTTTAAGGTGTCCAAAAAACTCGCTTGAGGCGAGCTCTTTAGGTATAGCGCCACAATCAACAGGAATATAAGGCTTGCCTGCCCTTTTGCTTTCCTGGTGTATGGAATGAGCAATATACTCTTTACCGGTACCGCTATCGCCAATAATAAGCACGCTCATGTTAGTAGGCGCTACCAGGTTTATGTGTTCGTGCAATTGTTCTGATGTACCGCTTATACCTTTAACAAAGGCTACACTTTCTTTTTTCTTTTCGGTTTTAGCCGGTACATTAGTTTGTTTCGCATCCTTTTTATTAAGAGCAAGGCCTATAATGTGTAAAATTTCGTCCGGGTTAATCGGTTTGCCTACATAATCAAATGCACCAAGCTTCATGGCATTAACGGCAGTCTTAATATCGGTATAGCCCGTCATCAGTATAACCTGAGTGGGCAAGGAAACCTCCTTAACGTATTTTAATATCTGAAGGCCATCACTATCCGGAAGCCTGATATCTGTTAAAATAACATCAAAAGCAGTGTCTTTTATTTGTTCTTTAGCTTGTGCGCCGTTAAAAGCATTCTCTACTTCAAAGCCTTTTTTTTGAAGGAATGTTTTTAGCATCACACAAAAAGCAGTATCATCATCAATAATCAGGATCTTCGAACTCATTGGGGTACATAATATCTAACAAAGGTACGGGATTTACAACTTGCAAAATGTTAACAAAAACAAAAGGAGACGCTTCCGTCTCCTTCTATCGAAGAATAAATTCTTCAAATCACCTTACTATATGTTTTTAATCACCTTGCTTATGCATGTTCTTTTACAAACTCACCTGTGCTGCTGTAATAAACAGTAACAGCTTTTTTATCTTTGTTAAGTTCAAGTTTATATTCATTATCATCAGAAGCGTACGCTTCTTTAATAACATAGCCACTATACTTGGTACTTACATCTTTTAAAATTGCTGCCGGTACAGATGTAGCGTCAACTTTTCTATATTCTTTATTTTGCTTAACTTCTACAAGATATAAGCCACTAAACATGTTTGTTGCTGCATTAGCACCTATCGCAAACAAAAAAGCTGCTGTAAAAAATATGTTTTTCATCTTGACTAATAATTGCATCATTATATAATTATTAGAAATAATCATACCAAAATACAGCAACCACACCGCACCCCTATAAAGTACTACAAAACAACATATTAAGTTAAATATTGAAATTCCGAAAAGTGTGTAAATTAAAAAATTCCACACTTTTCAGTGTGGAATTCCCCATATTAAATATTTTCAGGTATTACCTAATCATCGCAAAATGACCCTTAAACACTCTTCCATCCTGCCTTTCTACAATAAACCAGTAATCGGTAGAAGGTAGTTGGTGGCCGTTAAGTGTACCATCCCAACCGGTATCACGAGAATCGAATGCTTTGATTAACTTACCATAGCGATCGTAAACACGCAACACCATACCCGGTTCAAACCAGGAGTTAGGTATACGCCACGTTTCATTTTGACCATCTCCATTAGGCGTAAAAAATTTAGGGTAGTTTAATAATACAACTTCAATGTCATCCTGTCCGCATCCTCCAACATCTCTAACATAAACAGTATAAACTCCCGGCTCAAGACCCGTAAAGACAGGGCTATCCTGATAGTTGTCGTTGTCAAGCGAATATTCGTAGTCACCACTCGTATCTGTAACAACTGTTATAGTGTTGTGCTCTTCGGTCCAGTCACTGGTTATTGCAGTTATGTTATGGGGCGGGCCTGACTCTGTAACTACAATTTCTGCAGACGTAGTACATGGACCGGTGGTATAGTCTCTTGTAACTTCAACTGAATAAGTTCCCGGATCAAATACCGTTATAGATGCTGTTGTTTCACCCGTAGACCATTCGTAAGCATCATAACCTTCATCGGCAGAAATAACAACCCATCCCTGCCCTTCACAAATAAAACTGCTATCATCTACATGCAATTCGGGATTAGGAGCAACTTCAATATCAAAAGAAACTGTTTTATCACATATCGTTATATTGTTGTGTACAACCCGGGCATAAATAGTTTGTGGGTTGCTAACGTTTACATATGGCATTGTTAATGCATCTACAGAATTATCTGCATCATCCTGGCTTAAATGATACGTAACCGTGTAACTGCTTAAACTTTGGTTGCCTAATATTGCAGCATCCTGAACAGTTAAATCAAAAGGCTGGTAAGCAGCATCACTATTTTCGCGGCAAATAAGCATATCATCAGGAACAGTAACTTCAACTAAATCAGGCAATAGGCTAATATTCTTGGTAGTTGTGCCAATTTCTCCACAAGCATTTTCTACTTCAAAGACATAAACACCCGGATCAAGGCCGCTAAATATATTATTAGTGCCATTATCTATAAAAAACGGTACACCATCTTTAGCTGTAATCCTATAAAGAAGTGGTGCTATACCCGATGCATCTATTAATATATCTCCAGGAGTACCGCGGCATTCCAAATTATAAACATTATCAATTGTTACTTCATACTGATATTCAAAAACATCATCTAATGATTCAAAACATACTTTGGCAGAAGTGCCCTGACCTACACTCTGGAAAGCCTTTACGATCCTAAAGGTTCCAAAAAACTGAAAATTGTTATTTGCCTGGTTATTAATTAAGGCTATACCTGTAGTAGCATCGGGCATTGTGCCATCTATATAAGGCAACTGTGTGGCAGGATGCACCCATTGGTCTGTAGTGCCGGGCAACAACATTTGCATCCAGTACGTTGGGTTACCACCAGATGAGCTATTATCGGCCATTATAATATTAAACGAGTTACAGTTGGGATCGAAAGTATAAGTTAACGTATTTGCAGGCTGGTAACCTGCAATAGTTACACTAACGGTTTTTTGTACACCACAGGCATCGGTTCCAGAAAATGTATAGTTGCCCTCCGGTAGGTTATCTAAAAACAAAAAGCCAGAAGAATCAATATAACCTGAAACGTCGAAAGGCAAAGTTTGATTAAATGCCGCAGGAGCCAGTGTAATACTTACCTGCACTAATTTGCCATTACCACTTGTAACACGCACAGCCCCCATACCTGCGTTACAATCAGTAATTGCAGTAGCAGCAAAATCACGTTCTACAAAATCCGGGATTTCAACAGGTACATTTAAATATACCTGTCCGCATTCATCCGTTAAGTTAACAAAATAATTACCTACTGGTATATTAGTAACCGTTAACTTACCACTGGCAGTTATAAAGGCAGACACATTGTTAGGCAAAGGAAACAACGCAATATAAGCAGGTGGCGCATCAACAACTTCTGCAAAAACAATTTCCCTATCAGGAATTGTAATAGTAAACCTGCCCATACTGGCAAAACAGCCATTATTACCAGCACTAACTATAGGCTCCGGTATTTCAATTTCAATATCAATTGTGGTAGTAGCTGTCCTTCCACAGGCATCAGTAACTGTAATATTATATGAACCTTCAGGTACCGGATTTCCTTCACCCCCAAAAAAAACAGCCGTATCATTGTATGGACCCGGATAGTTTACATTAAAATTATCTGGATTGAAGCCTGGAGGAGGATTGTTAAAGCTCAATGTAAACGGAGCTGTGTACTGTGCAACATTTACACCTATGTAATAAAGACCGCAAGGTAATGGCACTTTAGATGCACTTATAGATGGTGTTGGACTTACCACTACACCATTTAAAGAATATGTATTGCCACACCCGTTTGTAAATGTCAAATCGTATGTATAAGGATCGTCATTATTTACCGGAAATTGATTACTAAATTCCAAATATGACGGAAGTCCATTGTTAAATGTTTGGGTTTCTACAATTGGTACGCCACCCCCTGAGGGATGAATTGTATATTGTATAGTGATAGGATACGTTATAACAGTACCTTCAGGATAACTTACAGTATTTGTAACAGTAACATTATTACAATCGCCTAGAGTAGTAGAACTATAAATAGGATCTGAAACTGTAACCGGTGCAGGATCGTTTTCTACTATGTATGTTGTAACAGGAGTATTACCACAAGCATCATAAACTTTTACCCAATACTCGCCATCAGGTAAGTTAGTGAAAGTATTAGAAACTTGAGGTGGTATCGTAACAGGCCCTAAACTTAACTCATATAAAGTAGCCGTGCCCGAAATAACATTTACAACAATCTCTGCCCCCGCGCAATTATGCGATATAACATCTATATCATAAACCAATGGTTCTGTATTATCATCAATTACTACTTCTATTGGTATAATAGTATTTGAGAGCGCACCTAATGTTTGTATGGCTGATACTGAATATGTACCCGATACAAGCCCACTTACATTTACAGACGGCCCAGATGTAACCGGCGTAGTAAGATTTGGCAATAAGTATAAAGAGAATAGCATAGTTGCATTAGGAGTGGGGTTAGTCACTGTAAAAGTCATCGTGCCATTACCTTCACAGGTTTCATCTGTTGTAGCAATGCCTAACCCAAATTGCGAAAGTTGTGCCTTAGCAGGAAAACTTGCAATAAGCATAGTTGCCAAAATTAATGCATAACGTAATGAAATAAAGAGCTGTAATTTATTTTTGTTTTTCCCCATAACATGCAAAAAAATACCCTTTAAAGCTATTTAACTTAATTAGGTAGAAATATTTGTCAATATTAGTTAAATTTTATTTAAATAATGAATGAAATAGCAATATTTTTACTATCGCAAAAAGTAAAATATTTTTTGATAATTTTGTGATATTTTGAGGCTATTTTTAAGAATATCAGACATATAGCAGTCATTTTAATATTTCAAAAAAACTGATGAGTTTTAAAAATAAATAATTTAGCAATTAAATTATTACTAAATTCTTCTTAAAACCGCTAATATCATTACATAGCAAGATAGCAATATTAGCAATAGCTATATAAATTGCTTTATCACACTAATTCTTATTATGTTATAAATAGCTACA
>NZ_VJVZ01000039.1 GCF_007097145.1 Flavobacterium zepuense
AGATAAGGGATAATGTAATCGGGCTTTGCTATATCTATCATTACGATAAGCGCAACAGGCAGATAGAAAAACACGTACCTGATGCCGGTTGGACACATGTGGTGTATGATAAGTTGGACAGGCCAATACTGACCCAGGATGAAAATTTAAGGGCAAAAGTAGACACGACTTTAAGCCCCAATCCCGGCTATTGGCTTTTTACTAAATATGATGCCGTAGGACGTATTACTTACAGTGGTGAGTACCGCGATAACCGCACACGTAAAGCCATACAAATAGAGCGCGACGCTGTAACAAACCCTACCCTTAGCGAAAGCAGGGTAACAGCGGCAGCTTCGGGCTATACGCTTAGTGGAGTAACTGTTTATTATACAAAAAATGCATTTCCAACCGATCAAACTAAAATGTCATTATATACAGTTAGCTATTATGATACCTATAATGCAGGGGCAGGTACAGTGCCTAACGCAGTAAACCTAATACCAACAATTATTAATGCAAAAGGCCTTCCAACGGCGTCTCTGGTGCGCGCCCTTACGAGTACTGGCAACTTATGGACAACCAGCCAGATTGCCTATGATGCTAAAGGAAGGGTGCTTTATACAATGGAGGATAACGACTTCTTAGATTACACCACACAAACTTATATTCGCCTGGGCTTTACCGGGAATATTACAGAAACTAAAACAACGCATAAAAAGGGCGCAAGCGCATCGTTTGACGTGTTTGATTATTACACCTTTGATAATTTTGTGCTAAGGCCGTTAAGTCATACCCATAAGATAGGTACGCAGGCCGTACAGTTGCTGTCCTTTAACCAGTATAACGACATCGGGCAATTGGTTAATAAGAAAGTAGGCGGCACATCCGGCACAACCTACAGCGACGCTATAGCATTGCAAATAGTTGATTATAAATACAACATCCGAGGCTGGCTAAAAAACATCAACGATCCGTTATTAGGTTTAGGTACAGATCTGTTTGCCTTGCAAATAAATTATACAACGCCATCTACAACCTCGGTTCCGGGTTTATACAA
>NZ_VJVZ01000040.1 GCF_007097145.1 Flavobacterium zepuense
ACACATCGACCCTGACTACGGTTCCTCTAATATTCCAATCCCCTTTAGTTGTTCACTTGGTATTAACCTGAATTTTTAATTAAGGACATGAAAAAATTTATTCTATTAATAACCATATCCACTTTGTTAAGCTGCGGTAAAAAATTGGATTTAAAACCGGACAGTACGCTCGTATTGCCTAAAACGGCACAGGATTTCGAAAACCTGCTGGATAATACCGGTGTGATGAATATTACCCCTGCACTTGCCCAGTTATCAGCGGACGAGTACTACATTACAAGTTTCACATTATACCAGTCCCTACAAGACCCAATAATTCGCAACGCTTATATTTGGAAACCTGACGTATACGAAGGCGAAACGCAATTAGGCGACTGGCGGGCACCTTACTCCCAAATATTTTATTCTAATAACGTTCTTGATATCATGGCCACGCAGGATATTACTAATGACCCTGAAAAACAACGTATCAAAGGATGGGCGCTTTTTGACCGAGCCTACGCCTTTTACGCTTTAGTAAGCACTTTCTCAAAAGCTTACAACCGCCAGACAGCAAATACTGATCTGGGCATACCTTTGAAGCTAAGCTCAGATATAACCATGAATGTTCCTCGGAGTAGTGTGGAGCAAGCTTACGATCAAATCATTAAAGATGCTTTAGAATCAAGCGAACTATTACAACAAGATATAATCACAGGTAAGAAGAACCGCCCGTCAAAAGTAGCTTCCTATGCACTTTTGGCAAGGGTTTACCTTAGTATGCGGGATTACGGGCAGGCAGAATTATATACTGATAAATGCCTTGCCTTGTATTCAAAACTGACTGATTATAATTCCCTAGAAATCAGAAGGGGCTCATCTTTTACATACAATAGTGAAGAGACAATCTATTTTACCCAGCAACGGGTCGATTATGATCGTGTGACCTATGGGTCAGGCGGGCTTTATAGCGTTGATACGGCATTGATTAGCCTTTATTCCGCTTCAGACTTGCGGAAGGACATTTACTTCACTTCAAATGCTAACGGAT
>NZ_VJVZ01000041.1 GCF_007097145.1 Flavobacterium zepuense
CCACATCGACCCTGACTACGGTTCCTCTAATATTCCAATCCCCTTTAGTTGTTCACTTGGTATTAACCTGAATTTTTAATTAAGGACATGAAAAAAATTATTCTATTAATAACCATATCCACTTTGTTAAGCTGCGGTAAAAAATTAGATTTAAAACCGGACAGTACGCTCGTATTGCCTAAAACGGCACAGGATTTCGAAAACCTGCTGGATAATACCGGTGTGATGAATATTACCCCTGCACTTGCCCAGTTATCAGCGGACGAGTATTACATTACAAGTTTCACATTATACCAGTCCCTACAAGACCCAATAATTCGCAACGCTTATATTTGGAAACCTGACGTATACGAAGGCGAAACGCAATTAGGCGACTGGCGGGCACCTTACGCCCAAATATTTTATTCTAATAACGTTCTTGATATCATGTCCACGCAGGATATTACTAATGACCCTGAAAAACAACGTATCAAAGGATGGGCGCTTTTTGACCGAGCCTACGCCTTTTACGCTTTAGTAAGCAATTTCTCAAAAGCTTACAACCGCCAGACAGCAAATACTGATCTGGGCATACCTTTGAGGCTAAGCTCAGATATAACCATGAATGTTCCTCGGAGTAGTGTGGAGCAAGCTTACGATCAAATCATTAAAGATGCTTTAGAATCAAGTAAACTATTACAACAAGATATAATCACAGGTAAGAAGAACCGCCCGTCAAAAGTAGCTTCCTATGCACTTTTGGCAAGGGTTTACCTTAGTATGCGGGATTACGGGCAGGCAGAATTATATGCTGATAAATGCCTTGCCTTGTATTCAAAACTGACTGATTATAATTCCCTAGAAATCAGAAGGGGCTCATCTTTTACATACAATAGTGAAGAGACAATCTACTTTACCCAGCAACGGGTCGATTATGACCGTGTGACCTATGGGTCAGGCGGTCTTTATAGCGTTGATACGGCATTGATTAGCCTTTATTCCGCTTCAGACTTGCGGAAGGACATTTACTTCACTTCAAATGCTAACGGAA
>NZ_VJVZ01000005.1 GCF_007097145.1 Flavobacterium zepuense
GGCCAATGGAAACTCCCGCCATACAAAACGGAGACGTTATTTATTATAATGTATCAATAGACGGAGGCGCAACAGATGAAACCCCTAATGATAATTTCTTTGTATTTCAACAGATTGTAAACGGTTCGTTCGATCCTAATGACATTACATGCCTTGAAGGCAGTGTTGTTTCTCCTGAAATGATAGGCGAGTATCTGCACTACACAATCAACTTTGAAAATACGGGCGATGCCGCTGCAACATTTATCGTGGTAAAAGACGTTATTGATGAAGCTAAATTTGATGTGAGCTCATTACAGGTTTTAAATGCTTCACATAATGTAGAGGTTAGGGTAACAGGAAATAAAGTAGAATTTATATTTGACGATATTAACCTTGGCGCGACCCAAAAAGGCAATGTAATTTTTAAAATAAAATCGCTTAATAGCTTGCAGGTTAATGATGAAGTTATGAACAAGGCCGATATTTTCTTCGATTACAATTTCCCAATTACTACAAATGAGGCTACAACTGCATTTCAGGTGCTTGGTGTAAAAGACCTTGCAAAAGATGCTTCGGTATCAATTTATCCTAACCCGTCTAACTCAATAGTAAACATTAAGGCAGATGGCAGTATAAAATCGTACGAGCTGTATGACTTGCAGGGTAGGGTGTTGCAAACATCAATCGTAAATAGTACAGCGGCTATTTTAGATATTTCGGCGAGAGCTAAAGGTATTTACTTTGTTAAAGTAGTTACCGAAAAAGGCGTAAGCGTACAGAAAATCGCTAAAAACTAAATTATTATAAGCTTTAAGCTTTGTAATTTAAATAATTAACAAAAGTCGGTGCCTATAGGGTGCCGACTTTTATTATATATATACTTATTTAGCGATTATATTACGTATTTTCCTTTATAAATAAATAGTAATTTATTAAATTCGCAGGAACATATTTTTTCCGAACCAAAATAAAACGAAATACAATCATGTCAAACGTTGCAATATTAGAGATTGATGGCAAGAAATACGAGTTCCCTACATTTGTAGGTACAGAGAATGAATTAGCTATTGATATTGATAAATTACGCAGTGAAACCGGCGCTGTTACTATGGATCCGGGCTTTAAAAATACAGGTGCTTGTAAAAGTGCCATTACCTTTCTTGATGGGGAAGAGGGCATCCTACGCTACAGGGGTTACTCTATTGAGCAGCTTGCCGAAAAATCTAACTTTTTAGAAGTTTCTTACCTACTTATATTTGGCGAACTTCCTACAGCTGCGCAAATTGAAAAATTTGAGAACGATATAAGAAAATATACCCTTGTTAACGAGGAAATGAAAAACATCATTGATGGTTTTCCTAAAAATGCCCATCCAATGGGTATCCTTGCATCATTAACAAGTGCGCTTACTGCATTCAACCCTGCACCGGTTAATGTAGCTAAAGAAGAGGAGCTTTACGATGCCATTTGCAAAACTATGGGTAAATTTCTTGTTGTTGCAACCTGGACATTCAGGAAAAACATGGGTTACCCTCTTAATTACTATGACAACACTAAAGGTTATGTAGAAAACTTTATGAGGCTGATGTTTGAGCTTCCTACAGGTCCTTACGAGCGTAACGAAACAGTTATTAACGCACTTGACAAATTATTTATACTGCATGCAGACCATGAGCAAAACTGTTCTACATCTACAGTGCGTATAGTTGGTTCTTCTCAGGCAGGTCTTTTTGCTTCTATCTCTGCAGGTGTTTCGGCACTTTGGGGTCCGCTTCACGGTGGGGCTAACCAGGCAGTGCTGGAAATGCTTGAAGAAATTCAGGCAAATGGTGGCGATGCCGATAAATACCTTGCAAAAGCTAAAGATAAAGATGATCCTTTCCGTCTTATGGGCTTTGGTCACAGAGTGTACAAAAACTTCGATCCAAGAGCTAAGATCATCAAAAAAGCAGCCGACGATGTGTTAGAGCATTTAGGTGTTAACGATCCTATTCTTAGCATCGCAAAAAAACTTGAAGAAGCTGCATTGCAGGATGAGTACTTTAAATCAAGGAACCTTTACCCTAACGTAGATTTCTACTCAGGTATCATATACAGGGCACTGGGCATACCAACCGAAATGTTTACTGTACTATTCGCAATAGGCCGCTTACCAGGCTGGATAGCGCAATGGAAAGAAATGCGCCTTAACAAAGAACCAATAGGCCGTCCGCGCCAAATATACACCGGCGCACCATTAAGGGATTTCGTTCCTCAGGACGCACGATAATTCTGCTACAGCAAAATAAATTATAGAGAAGCCTCACTGTAAAGTGGGGCTTTCCTGCTTTAAACTGTTCTTGTTTTATCTAACCTACATAAAAAAGCGAATAAAAAAGGCGACAATTATTTAATGATAAAATAAAAATGCTAATTTTAGGATCCTAACCAACAGTTATTTACGCTATGAAAAAGAACTTTACTATTGCAGGTACCCTGCTGCTGTTACTTTGCAGCATTGGTAGTTTTGCACAAAACATTAAACTAATATCAGATACCGACAACCGCATTACCGTGCGCAATGTAGCAAACGGCTATACCCACGATCAAAAAACGGTGGATGGTGTAGCATATAAAGACTTTAAAGGCACTAAAGTTTTTACCATGCAAAAAGATGCACCGGCGTTGCCTGCCTACCGCACATCGGTAATTGTACCGCAAGGCGGTGATGTATCGTTGGAGATCTCTTATGATGGTTATACCGATTATCCTAATGTAAATATCCTACCTTCTAAAGGTAGCCTTAAGCGCAATATAAACCCGGCAGATGTTGCCTATGGCTTTGGGCCAGCCTATCAGCAGGATGCCTTTTATCCCGGCAACCTTGCCGAGATGAGCACACCTTACACACTTCGAGATACAAAAGGTGTAACGGTGTCATTTTATCCGTACCAGTATAATCCGGTTACTAAGACCCTAAGGTTATATAACAACATTACAATAAATGTAAATTCGCAGGGTGGCAGCACACACAAAACAGGGGTGTCATCCACATTCAATACAATATACAGCCAGTATTACCTTAATGCAGCGCGTACCAACCAGGCGCCTCAGGTTAATGAGATGCTTATCATAGCTCCCGAAGGCTACATGGAAACCATAACACCCTTTAGCCAATGGAAAAACCAGAGGGGCTTAAAAACAACAACCGTTTCGTTAGAAGAGGCCGGCACAACTCCCGAAGCAATTAAAGAATATATTACCGAATATTATGCTGATAATTCACAATTGGTTTACGTGTTGCTGGTAGGCGACCACGAAAACCTGCCGAGCTATACATATGGCTTTAACGGATCGGAAGAATTATGGAGCGATAGCTATTACGGCCAGCTTGAGGGCGATGATTTTTACCCTGAAGTTTTGGTAGGGCGTTTCTCTGGCACGGTACAGGATGTTGCCGTTATGGTAAATCGTACTTTAGAGTATGAAACCGCACCTATGGCGGGCGACTGGGTGACTAAAGCCGCAGGGATAGGATCTAACGAAGGTGATGGCTATGGCGATGACGGCGAGCCGGACTGGCAGCACCTGCGCAATATTGGTACTGAGCTTTTAGACTTTGGCTACAGCCAGATCTACGAGTTTTACGATGGCTCACATGGCGGAGACGACTTGGAGGAGGGCCCAAGCCCGGAAATGATATCTGAGGCTATTAATGACGGGGTAGGGCTTTTAAACTATACCGGCCACGGCGCGCAGGATGTTTTTGTAACAGGCTGGTACACATCAGAGCATGTAAATGCACTTGAGAACAACGGTAAATATCCGTTTATAATTTCTGTGGCGTGTAACAACGGTACGTTTACTAATGGTACATCGCTTTGCGAGAGCTGGCTTAATGTGCAGCACAATGGCACTCCGGCGGGTGCTGTTGCAGCCTGTGGGTCGAGTATACTTATGGCATGGGCAGAGCCTATGGAAACCCAGGATGCCATGACCGAGCTTATAACGGCTTCAGATCCTGAAAGCAGGAAAACTACGCTTGGCGAATTGTTTTACAACGGGCAACTTAGCATGCTTGAGGCTTACGGGCTTAGCGCAACAGCGGTTGATGTAATGAAAACATGGGTGTTTTTTGGCGACCCATCGGTACAATACCGTAATGCCCCTGCCGAGGCTATCGTGGCAGAGCATTTGGAATCCATCCAGCAAAATGCAGAAACCGTAACCGTAACCAGCGATGCCGAAGGCGCATTGATATCCATAACACAAAATGGTGTCATTATAGGTACAGGTGTAATTGTAGATGGCGAAGCGGTTATTACCCTTACAGGTTTTGAGGCTATAAATGGCCCACTAATAGTTACCGCGACACAACAAAACCACACACCATATCAGGGTGAGATAGCAGTACAAACTCTTTCTACAGGTAGTTTTACAAAAACCGGCTTTGCTATTTATCCCAATCCTGCAAAAGGCCACTTTACGGTTGCCACTGCTATCGGCGGAAGCCTGCAAATAGAGCTTAGGGATATTACAGGTAAGCTGTTGTATGCTTCGGGCCAAACCAATGCGGCAGAGCATACCGTAAGCACAGCAAATTATGCTGCGGGCATTTATTTGGTAACAGTAAACAGCAGCGGTAAAACACTTACCCAAAAAATAATCATAAACTAATAAAGCAGCTGTATCAATACATTTTTAGTATTTATTATGACTATGCTATTAAAAAAGGCCTCTACATGAGGCTTTTTTTTATATTTGTGCAAAATATAAGCCATGCTGCATATAAATGTAAAGAACGAAACAAGCCGGTTACGGTCGGTTATACTGGGCACTGCCGAAAGCAACGGCCCAACGCCTGCTATACACGAGGCGTACGACCCAAAATCGCTGGAACATATACTTGCAGGCACTTATCCGGTAGAAGAGGATATGAAGGCAGAGATGGATGCCCTAATTAAGGTTTTTGAGAAATATAATGTACAGGTGTACCGCCCGCAAATTATAGAAAATTACAACCAGATATTTAGCCGCGACATTGGTTTTGTTATAGATGATTATTTTATAAAAGCGAATATATTGCCCGACAGGGAACGCGAACAGGGGGCTATAGAATATATTGTGAGCCAGATAGACCCTGCAAAGGTTATAACTCCGCCCGAAGAAGTACATATAGAAGGCGGTGATGTTATTTTGTGGGATAATCATATCTTTGTAGGAACGTATAAAGGCAGCGATTATAAAGAATACATTACGGCACGTACCAATGTGCAGGGTGTAAACTTCTTAAAAGAATTGTTTCCTGATAAGATAGTTAAGGAGTTCGACCTTGTAAAATCGCGTATTGAAGCCCGCGATAATGCCCTTCACCTTGATTGCTGTTTTCAGCCGGTAGGTAAAAATAAGGGTGTAATATATAAAAGCGGATTTCGTGAAGAGGCAGATTATATGTACCTTGTAAACCTGTTTGGGGCTGATAACCTTTTTCATATCGACAGGGAAGAAATGTACAACATGACGTCTAACTTTTTTTCTATAGACAGCGATGTGGTGGTTATAGAGCAAAATTTTACCCGCCTTAAGCATTGGCTGCAAAGCCACGGCTTTATTGTAGAGGAAGTTCCGTATGCCGAAATATCCAAACAGGAAGGTTTGCTTAGGTGCTCCACACTGCCTTTGCTAAGAGATTAATTTAAAATTTAAAATGAAACAGATTACAGATACTATATTAATGATACGCCCGGTGGCTTTCAGGATGAACGAGCAAACCGCGGTTAATAACTATTACCAAAAAGTTATAGACAGCCTTTTGCCGGCCACGGTTAACGCCAAAGCCCAGGCAGAGTTTGATGCATTTGTAGAAAAGCTAAAAGCTGTTGGTGTTAACGTTATTGTAGTTGATGATACGCTGGATCCGGATACGCCCGATTCGGTTTTCCCGAACAACTGGGTGTCCTTCCATGAAAATGGCGACGTGGCGTTGTACCCTATGTTTGCCGAGAACCGCCGTGCTGAGCGCCGCGAGGAGCTGCTGGATGTTGTAGAAGACCACGGTTTTACCATTAATAATATTGTTGATTACACCAGCGCAGAAGAAGATGGTTACTTTTTAGAAGGTACCGGCAGCCTTGTGTTAGATAGGGAAAACCACAAAGCCTATTGCGCCCTTTCGCCCCGTGCCGATGAGGAGCTTATGATAGAGTTTTGCGAGGATTTTGAATACAACCCGGTTATATTTGAAGCGTTCCAAACGGTTGATGGCGAACGCCTGCCTATTTACCATACCAATGTTATGATGTGCATAGGCAGTACATTTGCAGTTATTTGCGCCGATTGTATTGATGATAAAAAAGAACGCAAAATGGTGTTGGAAAACCTGAGGAAGGATGGCAAGGAAATAGTATTGCTAACCGAGGCACAGCTAAACCACTTTGCTGGCAACATGCTACAGGTGCAGGGAGCCGATAAAAGCTACCTTGTAATGAGCGATGCTGCAAAACAAATCTTAACGAAAGACCAAGTGGCTAAATTAGAAAAGCACACCGCTATACTAACTGCTAACCTTGATACTATTGAGGCATGCGGAGGCGGAAGCGCACGCTGCATGATGGCCGAAATATTTTCACCAAAAAAATAATATGCTCTCTAAAAAAACGAAGTACGGATTAAAAGCGCTTATTTATATTGCCAGGCAGGACCCCTCGGTACCGGTGCTTATATCTGATATTTCGGAGAGGGAACAAATACCTAAAAAGTTCCTGGAGGCCATATTGCTCGACCTTAAAAAGTTCGGCATACTGGGTTCTAAAAAAGGCAAGGGTGGGGGGTACTATCTCCTAAAAGACCCTAAAACCGTTACAGCAGCAACGCTAATAAGGGTTTTAGATGGCCCTATTGCCATGCTGCCCTGCGCCAGCCATAACTTTTATGAACGCTGCGACGATTGTCCACATGAAGAAAAATGCTCACTAAACCATTTTCTTATTACCGTGCGCGATAATACATTGAGTCTGCTACAGCAAAAAACGCTGTATGATCTTACTATGGCGTAAATGTGCTTTATTTTAAGGTAAGACTGGTCAGAGCGAAGTATGAATCAATCTTTCTGACAAAAATATTTTTAGATTACGACTAAGTTTCTTGGGTTCGTCATTGCACGAAGCGATCCCATAATTAGTAATTTCTTTCCTCCCCGAGTGAGATTACTTGGTCAGTTCGGGCAAGCCCTCGGGTGCCGCGCTACATTGCATTTCGCTCGCAATGACTGTATCCATAAAATGCGCATTCCATTTCCTGCAAAAAAATATTTTCAATAAGTCTATAAATTCTATAGAGTAATGGCTATATTTGAAAAATATTTTTTATTATATATGGTAGTGCCTTATTTAAGGCCGCCAAGAGATTGAAATACAATGAAGGAGAAATTAAAATACCTCAATAATGAAATAAAAGGAATGGCGTTGGCCGACTCCATTCCGTACATTATAAAAAACTTTGAAGGCAAAAAAGTGTTTTCTACCTCTTTTGGGATAGAAGACCAGGTGCTTACACATTACATTGCGCCGTATGCCGAATTTGTTTCGACATTCACGCTTGATACCGGCCGCCAGTTTAATGAAACGTACGAGGTTTTCCAAAAGACCCAGAACAAATACCCCAACCTTGATATTGCCACGTTTTTTCCTGAAGAGCAGGATATCAAAACCTATGTTACCTCACAAGGCATCAATGGCTTTTACAAAAGCATAGAAAGCCGCAAAGAGTGTTGTAGGATACGTAAGGTGGTTCCGCTACAAAAAGCCATTAAAGGGGCTGATTTATGGATTACAGGCCTTCGGGCAGAACAATCCGAAAATCGTGAGCACATGGATTTATTGGAGTGGGATGAAGCTAACCAGCTTATAAAGTTTAATCCACTATTGCTTTACACGCTAAAAGAAGTTGAAACCATTATAAATACCCATAATATTCCGCTAAATAGCCTGTATAAAAAAGGTTACCTGAGCATTGGCTGCGCGCCCTGTACCCGCGCCCTTGCCGAAGGCGAACCCTTTAGAGCCGGGCGCTGGTGGTGGGAAGATGGTAAAAAAGAGTGCGGCCTGCACATACACACTGATAAAAATTATTAAGAATGACACAGCATATAAACCCCTATACACACCTGCAAACGCTGGAAGATGAGAGTATTTACATCATCCGCGAAGTGGTAGCGCAGTTTCAAAAACCTGTGCTGCTTTTCTCGGGCGGTAAGGACTCCATTACGTTGGCACGCCTGGCGCAAAAGGCATTTTACCCGGCTAAAATTCCGTTCCCGTTTTTGCACATTGATACCGGGCACAACTTTCCGGAGACTATCGAATTCCGCGACCAGCTGGTTAAGGAGTTGGGTGTGGAACTTATAGTGCGTTACGTACAGGATAGTATCGACCAGAATAAAGTTAAGGAAGAAACCGGCAAGCACGCCAGCCGTAATGCATTGCAAACAGTAACATTACTGGATGCGATAGAAGAGTTTGGCTTTGATGCCTGTATGGGTGGCGCCCGCCGCGATGAAGAAAAATCGAGGGCTAAGGAACGCATTTTCTCTGTCCGTGATGATTTTGGGCAATGGGATGCCAAAAAACAGCGCCCGGAATTGTTCAACATCTTTAACGGCAAGATCCATTTTGGAGAGAACGTACGCGCTTTCCCAATAAGCAACTGGACCGAAGAAGATGTATGGACTTACATTAACCAGGAGGGTATTGGCCTGCCTACCATATATTTTGCGCACACCCGCAAACTGGTTAAGCGGGATGGTGCTTTTCTTGCCTTGTCAGATTACCTTAATTTGGTGGAAACTGATGAAATCGTGGAGACTGTAGTGCGCTTTAGGACTGTGGGCGATATGACCTGCACCGCAGCGTTTGTGTCGGAGGCCTCAGCAATTGAAGATATTATGTACGAAAACAAATCCTCTAAATCTTCGGAAAGGGGTGCGCGCATAGACGATAAACGTAGTGAAGCCGCACTGGAGCAACGTAAGAAAGGAGGCTATTTTTAAAATATGGATTTACTAAGAATAAATACAGCGGGCAGTGTAGATGATGGCAAGAGCACACTAATTGGCCGTTTCTTAAACGACAGCCATGCCCTTACTATTGAGCAGGAAGAACTTATTGCCCGTAAAACTAAAGAGAAAGGGTTGGAAGATCTTGATTTCTCGGTTATTACCGATGGCCTTATTGCCGAAAGAGAACAGGGTATTACCATTGATGTGGCACACATTTACTTTTCCAGCGCCGACAGGAAATTTATCATTGCCGACAGCCCCGGCCATGTGGAGTATACCCGCAACATGGTTACGGGAGCATCCAACTCAGAGGTTTCGATTATCCTGATCGATGCACGCAAGGGATTGCTGGAGCAAACACACAGGCATTATTTTATAAGCAGCCTGCTGAGGTTAAAAACTGTGGTGTTCTGTATCAATAAAATGGATCTGGTAGATTACAGCGAAGATGTATTTTTAAACATCGCTGCCCAAATTAATAAAATGACGGCGCAGTTTAGCCATACGCCTGATATCCATGTGTTGCCCATCAGTTCGCTAAAAGGCGACAACGTGGTAAACCCATCAAATAATACCGATTGGTATAAAGGCGATACGCTATCGGGTATCCTACATAAAATTATACCGAACGGTATAGAAAATGAGGATTTTGCCCTTGATGTACAGCAGGTACTGCATGTGCAGAATAAGGAATTCACTGATTACCGGGCTTATGCAGGCCGCATCATTAGTGGCAGGCTTGCTGTAGGTGATGAGGTTACGGTACTGCCCTCAGGAACTAAAAGTGAAGTTATAGAGATACGCAAGTTTACCAATACGCCAACATCGGCAAATGCGGGCGAGTCGATACAGCTTCGTCTTAAAGATGATGTAGATATTAGCCGTGGCATGATGCTGGTTAAGCAGCCTAACGAAAAGCTGTTGTCTAAAGATATTAACGCTACGGTGGTTTGGATGGACGAAAAACAAGCCTCTTTGTCAGGTAAGTACCTATTGCAGGCCGGTACGCGTACTGCCGTTTGCAAATTGCAGGCTATAGAGGCGGTTATTCCACCGGAAAACCCATCTCAAACCTATGAGGCTTCTGCTTTGAAACTGAATGACATCGCCAAGGTGCAGCTTAAAACCGCTGCGCCGGTATTTTTAGATTCGTTTGCGGCCAACAGGCTCAACGGTGTGTTTATCTTAATTGATACCCAGACAAACAATACGGTTGCTGTAGGATTTGTAGCATGATAATGTACTAATAGTTTGTTTGTAATTTAGTGTTAAAAGCATGAGGTTTAGGCCTTATGCTTTTTTATTTTGGCAAATTGAGGTTACTAAAATCAATACCCTCTACAATATTCACAATAGAGCTGCTAATATACTGTACGCCAATGGCAATTACTATAAAGCCTATAATGCGCGAAATAGCCACAATACCTGATGCCCCTAATATGCGCGACAGGTAGTGGGCGCTGCGCATAATTAAAAAGATAATAGCAGCTACGGCCCCCATGGCGAGGCAGGTTATAATTTGTTCTTCTATAGCATTATAATCCTGGCGCATGGCTATAAGCAGCGATATAGATCCCGGGCCTGCCAGCATGGGTATAGCCAGCGGTGTAAGGGCAATATCGTTACGTTTTTGGGCGTCGTTCTCTATGTCTTTATGTACGCCACGGCCTTTGGTAAACTTTCGGTTCAGTAATGAAAAACCTGAATTCACAATAATAAATCCGCCTGCAATACGCAGAGCGTCAATACTTATGCCGAAGAAAGCCAACGCATACTGGCCAATAAAAAAGGAGATAAGTAGTATTAAAAATACGTTTACCGCAGCCCAAAACGAGATACGCTGCCGCTCGCGGTTGCTGTCGTCCTGCGTTAGGCCTACAAATATTGGTACCGCACCAAGCGGGTTAATAACTGAAAAAATGGCTACGAAAATTTTGATGAATAATTCCATAGGTGGTTGGTGGTAAGGGTTATAGGGTTGTTGGTTTTAAAGAGTCGGTAGGTGTGGCATCGTTATAATAACAAATAGCAAGTTGCGGCTGGATGGGGAACATAACGGTTTCATATCCTGACTGTTCGTTTGTTTGCACTGAAACCAAATAGCAGTTGTTTACAATGCCTAAATACGTTAACAATGGAGAAAATAATGTAATGCCCACTTTATGGCGCGAACTGTCGGTAATATCAGTATTTACAATATCCAGCCGGTATCCGGTAAACGGAAAAAACGTAGTGCCCAGCACATCGGGCAGGCGGTAAAAGTTGCCTTTTAGCTGGCTAACATAGCTATCGGCAGCACGGCCGGTTAAAAAGTGAAGCTGCTCTGCCTTAGGGTTTTCAGAGAGTAATTCCCTAAATGTAGCTCTCGGGTTTTCTTTGTTATTAAAGAGTTGCTGCTGCATAAGGTACTCTTTATAAGTATCTTCAAAAATATACCTGTCCCACGCAGCGGTGGCAGTATTATCAATAATTACACGGTACGCCAGGCGTATTTTAGGGTGTGGCATACAGCACTTTACATTACAAATTCTACAAAACAGAAAGGAGAGAACAAAATCCTCTCCTTTCCAAATATACAAATAACCAACAATAAAATACGGGTTCTCCTTACTTAACCAGCATTTTTTTACTTTCCTCAAAACTACCGTTTTGGTTTATTATACTTACTTTATACAGGTAATAACCGCCGCTCAGGTTGTTGCGGTTAAGGGTAATGGTGTTTGCCCCGGCGCTCATGCCGCCACTGTAGGCGGTAGCTATCTTGCGGCCTGTCAGGTCATAAACGCTAACATTAACTTCGCTGTCGTACTCCAGGTTTAGGGGCAGGGTGGTAGCATCGGTAAAAGGGTTAGGGTAGTTTTGCTCCAGCTTGTACTGTGCCTTGCTTAACGAACCCACACTAAGCGTAGGGCCGTTAACATATATGGTGTGTTCTAAAGTATAACCACTTTCTATACTGCCACTTACAGTACCCAGTTCGGCACCGTTGGTGTCGTCGCTAAATACATTGTCGTCATCATTATAGGTGTAACCGTTCATGCCCTTGGTATAGCCATAGGCTGTGGCCGAGTTTACCGCCACAACAGCGCTGTCAGCACTCTCGGGGAATGATATCTGTGTGATTAACAACGACGTACCCGATGCGTTATAAACATGAACATGTATATGTGTGGCACGCCCGGTATACCAGCCCGGGAAGATAGAGGTAAACCCTACCTGTCCGTTAGCGTTTGTTACCTGCCTGCCGCGCAAAAAGTGCACTGATGTGTAGTTAGTTGGCTGCATGCCAGAGCCTCCGTACTCTGAGTAGTTACCGTCTTTATCGCAATGCCAGATGTCTACGATGGCATCGGCCAGGGCGGTACAGTTGGCATTTTTGTTCATAATATTGATATTGATGGTAAAGGGCACGCCCGTACGCCCATCGGTAATATCTATACGCTCCCAATTTGATGGTGTAATGGTTGGGAAAGGCCCCGCCGTTTCGCTGGGTGAAAGCGTACAATTATCGGTTAATATTTCACTTTCGGATTCTGTTTTCGCGTTTATTCCCCTCAAAACAGATGGGGCCGTAACTGCAAGGCCTAAAAAGCCCATGCTGTTTCTTAAAAATGCTTTCCTTTCCATGTGTCAGTTAATTTTTGTTTGAAGCAAATGTAAACGATGTTTAAGGGCAAAATTTAGATTTGAGGTAAATGGCTTTTTAGTTGCGGTGAATTGTATTTTGTTAAAATTCTGTATTTTTATATAGCTATGTTAATTCATTGTATAAAATCTTAGATTTGTTCTTTGTCTGTAAGAATACCAATAATCACCACTATGAAAAAAATACTTGCCCTACTGGCGTTATGCAGCCTGCTGTCCTGTAATAAGGCCGACACCATTACCCTGAGCGAAACCAACAAAGAGTTCCCGGCCAACCGCTGGCAAAAAGAAGATACCAAGAAGTTTAAGTTTACCATAGGGGAAGGCCTTATGAATGCCGATGTAAAGCTGCTGTTCTCGCATGTGCACGAGCCGGGATATACCAGTGTGCCGTTAGTGGTAACGATCTCAGGTCCCGATGGGCTGAATGATGAGGTACCTGTTAACCTTCAGCTGACAGGTGCTGATGGCAAACCCGCATCACAATGTGCGGGTGATGTTTGCGACCTGACTGTTACTATACAGGAGGGCGCTACGCTTAAGGCGGGTGATTATCAAATTGCGGTTACTAGTACTTTTAATAACGCTTATGTGCCTAATGTGCTTGCGGTAGGCGTTAAGATAGAGCACCCGGTTCAATAGTATTCAAGAGATTTCTCCTTCGTCGAAATGGAATATGAGGATGCACTATTATCCTCTCAGGCAGTAAACCGTGTAATGGGTACTTCGAACAATAAGATGATGGCATTTTCAGAGAGGGCCTCAATATCGGCTTCGTTGGTATCCCAAAGGGCAAGGGCATCGCGCTCTTCCAGCAGGCGGCCGTTTACTTCAAAAGAGCCGTTTATCACAAAGGCAAACAACCCGTTGGCCGAATCTTTAACGTTATACAAAGCTTCCCTGCGTCCGTCAAAAATACCCATGTAGCCAAAAACGCTTTGCTGCACAAACCCGTGCAGCCTGTTGCGCACATCAAGGTTAATGCGGTTGATGCCGAAATTAACCGTACGTATGCCCCTAAAAACAATAAACAGGTAATTAACCAGGTCGCCGTCATACGGGTTTTTTAGCTCGAGTACCGTGCCCTTTTCAAAAGGCGATATAATAAGCGCTTCGCCTGGCATGAGTACCTGCTCTTTTGCGCCCAGGCTATAATACAACGACCCTACCAACGGTATAAGCAGTGTGGTGGCATCGCCCACGTTACGGCTAATGCTGTTATGGGGTGCCAGGGTTTCATCGTTTACAACGGCAAGCGACCCAAACGGATTTCGGGTGTCATCGGCGTAAGCCCCAAAATTAAAAGTGGCTAAAAGCCTGTGTAACGAATCTTCGGTATGGCCGCGTTGTTTTGCGGTATACATTTGGGCAGGGCTTTGGCGTATCATACAAATTGCTTTTAGCCAAAAATATAGGATTGCCCAATGCTAAAAATAAATTTGCGGTAAATAGAATTTATAGTGCGGTAGATTTTTTTAATATCTTTAGAAAAAATCTTACCAATGAGGGCATTATTGCTGCTGCTGCTTTTAAATTTTGGAATAGGCTACGGCCAAACATTGTCAGGCTACGTGTATGATGAGGCCGAGAACAAACCTCTGGAAGGTGCTTTTGTGTATATAGATGGTACAACCCTTTCGGCCAGTACCGATGCCAAAGGGTATTTTAAAATAGTAACGGCACAAAAATACAATGCCCCGCTGGTTGTTAAGTACATGGGTTTTGAAACCCTTACGGTTAACGACCCCTACCAGTATAACGGCCCCATAAAAGTGCTGCTGCGGGAAGATGCCATTCAGCTTAATGAGGTGGTTATTACAAAAGGCGGACCCTTTACCCGCAAGCAGATGCTGAAGGCATTTCGTAAGCAGTTTTTAGGCGACAGGGGCGGCTCGCGCTGTAAAATTGAGAACGAGGATGATATTATCCTGCATTTTGATACTAAAGATAACACCCTGCACGCAAAAGCATTTAAGCCTATTATCATCAATAACAAGTACCTGGAGTACAAAGTGGCGTTTGACCTGAATGCTTTTCAGGCCAATTACAACTACCTTACCCTTAACGACGAAAATATAAGGGGCAGCTTTTTTGCGGGTACTACTTTTTTTACCGACCTTTCTGAAAAAGGCGGTGCGGATAAAAAGCGCAAGGAGGCTTATTTAGGTTCTTCGGTACATTTTATGCGGGCCGTGGCCGATAACAACTGGCAAAAGGAAAATTACCAGCTGTATGTGGATAAAATTCCGGCAGACCATAAAGAGTTCTTTAAAGTAACCGATACGGTTAACCTTAAAAGGGTGGAGCTTATTGCTATACCACAGAGTGTAAAGGATATCCGGGCCAGTATAGCTGCCAGTCCGGGGCTTTTTGAGCGCTATAAGGCTAACCACCCTGAAAAGTACAGCGATGTAAAGCTTATGGTGGTTCATGGTAAAGAACAAACCGCTTTAAATTTTCATAATGGTGTTTTTTATATTGATGAAAATGGGCTGTTTTTCCCGTTGCAGGAGCTTACTTTTGGCGGGTATATGGGTGAGCTAAAAGCGGGCGACCTCCTGCCTGCCGATTACAAATACACGCCTTAACTGTGTTATAGTAACCCTAAAAAACAAGGATAAGGGCACGCTTTTTGGTATCTTTATATAAATACTTTTACTATGGAAACTAAAAAAACGCTGGTTATGGGCGCCTCTACAGAGCCCAGCCGCTATGCATACAGGGCTGTAAAAATGCTGCAACGCTTTGGCCACCCGGTTGTGGCAATGGGCAAAAAAGAAGATAACCTTGATGGTATTAAGATAGAAAAAGGCGCTGCCCCGTTTGATGGGGTAGATACCGTTACGCTATACTTAAACCCCATGAACCAAAAGCCGTATTACGACTATATTATTGGGCTTAAGCCTAAACGCGTGATCTTTAATCCGGGTACAGAGAACCCCGACCTGTATTCGCTGCTGCGCGAAAATAATATTGAGATAGAAGTGGCCTGTACGCTGGTTATGCTTTCGGTAAACCAATACTAACCAGTGCTTTTTTACTGATGCACAACAGCAGTAAAAACGTAATAAGGGCATTTACCACGATAAGCTCGTTATCAAAAACATAATCGCCAAATACTGCCGCCGAGTTAAGGCTTAGTGCCAACGTAAGCAATGGCGACGCTATGCACACAAATGGTACCAGCTTGTCGCGCACGCTGAGGTTTTTCATAAATAGCCCAAAGCAGTACAAGCCCAATAGCGGCCCATACGTATATGATGCGATCCTGAAGATCATGGTTACTACCGATGCATCGTTAATGGCATTAAACACTATAATCACCAAAAACATAAGCAGCGAAAAGGATATGTGCACAAAGTGCCTTGTCCTTACGTTGTTGGTTTTAGCAAGGTTCTCGGCCTTATCCATGCCCAAAAAGTCCACACAAAATGATGTGGTAAGCGCTGTAAGGGCGCTATCGGTAGTGGCAAAGGTGGCTGCCGTTAACCCTAATAAAAATATTACAGCCGGCACTATGGTAAGGTGGTTAAACGCAATCTCGGGGAAAAGCAGGTCGGTGCGGGGTTTGCCCATTTCGGTGGGTACCCCGATACCATTCTTGGCAGCATATATGTAGAGTAGTGCACCCACACCTAAGAAAAACAGGTTTATCACTACAAATATCCCTGTAAAGGTAAACATGTTCTTTTGGGCTTCGCCAATGTTCTTGCAACTCAGGTTTTTTTGCATCAAATCCTGGTCTAAGCCTACCATGGCAATGGTTACGAACATACCGCCAATAATTTGCTTCACAAAATGGAAGCGGCTGGTAACAAAATCATCAAAGAAAAATATTTTAGAGTAGTTGCTTTGCTTCACGGTTTCAAATGCCTGTGTAATATTCAGGTTCAGGCTGTCGCAAATAAAGTATATGGTAAAAAATACCGATGATACCAAAAAGAATGTTTGCAGCGTATCGGTAATGATGATGGTTTTTAGTCCGCCCTTATACGTGTACGCAAATATCAGCAACAGCGATATTAATACCGTGGCCCAAAACGGTACGGCAAAAGCATCAAAAACATAGCGCTGCAATACAATTACCACCAAATATAACCTGAAAGCCGACCCGATTGTACGGCTTATTAAAAATATCATTGCCGATGTTTTGTAGCTGTAGTAGCCCAGCCGCCCCTCAATATAACTGTAAATAGAGGTTAGGTTTAAGCGGTAATACAGCGGCAGCAGCACCTTTGCAATTACAAGAAAACCAACGGCGTTACCCAGTATAAACTGGAAGTATTTAAACTGTTCCCCGTTAGGCGAACCCACCTCGCCGGGTACCGATATAAACGTTACGCCACTTAGCGCAGTGCCTATCATACCAAAGGCAACCAGGTACCATTTAGAGTTTTTATTGGCTTTAAAAAAGGTATCATTGCTGCTGTCTTCTTTGCTTACAAGGCGCGATATTAATATCAGTATCCCAAAGTAAACAATTATTATAGCGAGTATGGTTAGCGGTTGCATAGCGTTGTGTTTGTATTACAAAGCAACTAAAATTTTTTTAAAATCCTACAGCTAATAAACTTTGTGTTGCAGCAGGGTATATGCCAATGCAAAATTGCCCTCTATTTTGTACCTTTGCCCCACTATGGAAATGTCTTCTAAACTACTGGAAAGGGCTGTGGCCGAAATTTCGCAACTGCCCGGTATTGGCAAGCGCACTGCCCTGCGGCTTATGCTGCATTTGCTTAAGCAGCCCGAGGAGCAAACACGCCTGTTGGCAGAGGCTTTGCACAAAATGCGCACCGATATTCAGTTTTGCGAACGCTGCCATAACATTGCTGATTCCGGCTTGTGCCAGATATGCGCCAATCATGCCCGCGATACCTCAATTATTTGTGTGGTAGAAGACATCCGCGATGTAATGGCTATAGAAAATACCAGCCTGTTTAAAGGGGTGTACCATGTTTTAGGGGGTAAGATATCGCCTATAGATGGGGTAGGGCCAAGCCAGCTTAACATACCTACACTAATAGAAAAGGTTAAGGCAGGCGGCGTTAAGGAGCTTATTTTTGCCCTGAGTTCTACTATGGAGGGCGACACTACGAACTTTTATATTTACAAGCAAATTAAGGAGTATGGCATTACAACATCGGCCATTGCGCGGGGTATTGCCGTGGGCGATGAGCTGGAGTTTGCCGATGAGGTTACCCTTGGCAGGAGTATTATACACCGTGTGCCGTTTGAAATTTCTATGAAGAATATGTAAGCGCAGGCTTACAGTAATTAACACATATTTAACGGGTTTTTTAATGAAAAAACTCTCAGATTTGCGTTTTTTTGCAAATCAATAAAAACACTATTTGTTGGCTGAAATATCAATAAAAGATGCCTGCAAATTATTAAATCATCCTCGGTTACAATTATAGTATATATATTTGCAACTTAACCAGATAGCAAAAAATCGAGAAAAAATCAGCAATTACCAATGCAAACAACCCAACATGCTAAGATTCTTATAACCGGAGGTGCGGGGTTTATTGGCTCTAATTTGTGTGATTTTTTCCTGTCTGAAGGCCATGAGGTAGTATGCCTGGATAACTTCGCTACCGGTCATAAAAAAAACATACAGCATCATTTTGATAACCCTTTATTTACTTTGATAGAAGGGGATATCCGTAACCTGGCCGACTGCCAAAAAGCAGTACAGGGCGTTGATTATGTGCTGCACCAGGCGGCGTTAGGATCGGTACCGCGGTCTATAAAAGATCCTATTACCACTAACGATGTTAATGTGGGAGGCTTTTTAAACATGCTTACTGCCGCGCGCGATGCTAATGTTAAGCGCTTTGTATACGCCGCGAGTTCGTCTACTTATGGCGACTCGGAATTGCTCCCTAAAACCGAAGATGTTATTGGTAAGCCGTTATCGCCATACGCTATTACAAAATATGTAAACGAGCTGTATGCCGATATCTTTAGCCGTACCTACGGTTTGCAAACCGTCGGGCTGCGTTATTTTAATGTATTTGGCCGCAGGCAGGACCCCAACGGGGCGTATGCTGCCGTTATCCCGAAATTTGTAATGCAGTTAATGGCACACGACAGCCCAGTTATTAATGGCGACGGCAACCACTCAAGAGACTTTACTTATATAGACAATGTAGTGCAAATGAACAACCTTGCGCTGTCTACCCAAAATATAAATGCAGTTAATACTGTGTATAACACCGCATTTGGCGAACGCACCACGCTAAATGAAATGGTAAACTATTTAAAAGAATTCCTTTCGGATTACGACCCTGACATTGCAAAAGTTGCCATTGTGTACGGGCCTAACCGCGAAGGCGATATACCACACTCATTAGCCAGTATAAATAAGGCTAAGAGCCTGCTGGGCTATGCTCCGGCGTTTTCTATGGGGCAGGGGCTTAAAGAGGCCGTTGCATGGTATTGGGAAAATTTAAAACCCGTTGGTGCACACAAATAGAATGAAGATAGCAATTATAGGATTAGGCTATGTAGGTTTGCCCCTTGCCGTTTTAATGGCAAAAAAGTACCCTGTTATAGGCTTTGATATTAAACAAAACCGCATTGCCGAACTTAACAACGGCGAAGATTTTACAAAAGAGATTGAAAGTGCCGAACTTAAGGAGGTTTTAAGCAGCTATACAACCGGTAACGGCCTGCTTTGCACTAACGACCCTGAGGCTCTTAAAGATTGCAATTATTACATAGTTACCGTGCCTACCCCTGTAGATAAAAACAACCGACCTAACTTAACCGCTTTGCACCGTGCAAGCGAGGTAGTAGGCAAATCGCTTAAAAAAGGCGATATTGTAATTTATGAGTCTACGGTGTACCCGGGGGTTACTGAAGATGAATGCGTACCGGTTTTAGAGCGTGTGAGCGGGCTAAAATTTAACGTTGATTTCTTTGCAGGCTATTCGCCGGAGAGGATCAATCCGGGGGACAAGCTTCATACGGTGGAGAAGATTACCAAAGTAACATCAGGCTCAACGCCGGAGGCGGCTGTTAAAGTAGATGACCTTTACAAATCGGTAATAACGGCGGGCACGCACATGGCGCCTTCTATTAAAGTGGCCGAAGCAGCCAAGGTTATAGAGAATTCCCAGCGCGATATCAACATTGCGTTTGTAAACGAGCTTTCTAAAATATTTAACCTGCTGGATATTAATACTACCGATGTGCTTGAGGCTGCGGGTACAAAATGGAATTTCTTACCCTTTAAGCCGGGGCTTGTAGGCGGGCATTGCATAGGGGTAGACCCGTATTACCTTGCACAAAAGGCACAGGAGGCCGGCTATCACCCGGAAATTATCCTTGCAGGCCGCAGGCTAAACGACAGCATGGGCGATTATGTAGCCTCTCAGGTTGTAAAACTTATGATAAAGAGTGGGGTTGTAGTAAACGGTGCGCAGCTGCTTATGCTGGGCATTACGTTTAAAGAAAATTGCCCCGATGTGCGCAATACTAAAATTGTAGATGTTATAAAAGCACTTAACGATTATGGTATTAAGGTAGTAATATACGACCCGTGGGCCAATCCGGAAGAGGTAGCGCACGAATACCGCCTGGAAACCACCAATAAGGTACCTGCCGATACATTTGACGGGATTATACTGGGGGTGGCACACAACGAATTTTTAGAGATGGATTTAAGCCTTCTTCAAAAAGAAAAAAGCATAATATACGATGTTAAAGGAGTTTTGGGCAGTAAAGCACAGGGCAGGCTTTAACAATAAAGAAAAAACTGTAAGTTTGCATTTCATTAACCTAAATTATTAGAACAATAAACAATTATAAGTAAAAAAATGAGTAAGATAACTAATATTTGCTGTATCGGGGCAGGGTATGTTGGAGGCCCTACAATGGCTGTAATCGCAGCTAAATGTCCTCACATTAAAGTTACTATTGTTGATTTAAATGTAGCGCGTATTGCTGCATGGAACGACGAGAACTTAGATAACCTTCCTGTTTACGAGCCGGGTCTTGATAAAATTGTAGGCGAAGCAAGAGGCCGTAACTTATTTTTTACTACTGAGGTTGAAAAGGCTATAGATGAAGCCCAGATGATATTCATATCGGTTAACACGCCTACTAAAACATACGGTTTAGGTAAAGGTAAGGCAGCTGACTTAAAATATATTGAGCTATGCGCAAGGCAAATTGCTGCAGTAGCTAAAGATGATAAAATTGTTGTAGAGAAATCTACACTTCCTGTACGTACGGCAGAGGCAGTAAGGAGTATATTGGATAATACCGGTAACGGCGTTAAATTCCAGATACTTTCTAACCCTGAGTTCCTTGCCGAAGGTACTGCTATGGAAGACCTACTGGCTCCGGACAGGGTACTTATTGGTGGTGATACAGATCCTGAAGGTGTTGCAGCTATCGATGCTCTTGTAGAGGTGTATGCTAACTGGATCCCTAAAGAAAGGATACTTACTACCAATGTATGGTCGTCTGAGCTTTCTAAGCTTACGGCTAACGCATTCCTTGCACAAAGGGTATCGTCTATCAACGCAATGAGCGAGCTTTGTGAGAAAACAGGCGCTGATGTTAGCGAAGTTGCCCGTGCTATTGGTATGGACAGCCGTATTGGCCCTAAATTCCTTAAAGCATCGGTAGGTTTTGGTGGCTCATGCTTCCAAAAAGATATCCTAAATCTTGTTTACATTGCTAAATCATACGGCCTTGATGAGGTTGCAGATTACTGGGAGCAGGTAATTATAATGAACGACCACCAAAAAAGAAGGTTTGCCTCTAACATGGTTAAAACCCTTTACAACACGGTATCGGGCAAAAAACTTGCTTTCCTGGGCTGGGCATTCAAAAAAGACACTAACGATACAAGGGAGTCAGCCGCTATTTATGTAGCCGATGATCTACTATATGAGCAGGCTGGTATTGCGGTTTACGACCCTAAGGTTGAAGAAGAGCAAATATTGGCCGACCTTAATTACCTTGGTACAAGATCTAAAGAAGAGAATGCTAAAGGTGTTACTACATTTAGCGATCCTTATGATGCTTGTAAAGATGCACATGCTATTGCGGTATTAACCGAGTGGGATGAGTTTAAAGGTTACGACTGGCAGCGTATTTATGACAATATGAAAAAACCTGCGTTTGTTTTTGACGGCAGGAACGTGTTAGACGGGGAGTACTTAAAATCTATCGGTTTTGTATTCCAGACTATAGGTAAATAATTGTTGTATAGCAAAAAGCTTAAATGAAGAAGATACTTATTACGGGAGGCGCCGGTTTTATAGGCTCTCATGTGGTGCGCAGGTTTGTAACCCGTTACCCGGAGTATGCCATTTATAACCTGGATGCTCTTACGTATGCCGGAAATTTAGAGAACATTAAAGATATTGAGGATAACAAGAACTACGTTTTTGTTAAAGGCGATATTACCGATAAGGAGTTTGTAGACAGCCTTTTTTACGAACATAAGTTTGAAGGCGTTATTCACCTGGCGGCAGAATCGCACGTAGACAGGTCGATTACCGATCCGCTTGCGTTTGTAAAAACCAACGTGATAGGTACCATGAACCTGCTTAATGCCTTTAAGGCTGTTTGGCAGGACAATTGGGAAGGCAAACGCTTTTACCATGTAAGTACCGATGAGGTGTATGGCACGCTTGGCGCAGAAGGCCTGTTTACAGAGACAACGCCATATTCGCCTAACTCGCCATATTCGGCATCTAAGGCGTCGTCAGATCATTTTGTGCGTGCTTATGGCGAAACCTATGGCATGCCGTATGTGCTTACCAATTGTTCTAACAATTACGGTCCGTATCATTTTCCGGAAAAGCTTATCCCGCTTTTCATCAATAACATTATAGAGAAAAAGCCGTTGCCGGTTTACGGCGACGGCAAATATACCCGCGACTGGCTTTTTGTTAAAGACCATGCCGCAGCAATAGATTTGGCATACCATAAAGGTGTTAACCACGAAACCTATAACATAGGTGGCTTTAACGAGTGGCAAAATATAGATCTTATTAAACTGCTGTGCAGTATTTTAGATGCCAAACTGGGCAGGGAACAGGGTGAGAACCAAAAGCTTATTACCTATGTAAAAGACCGCCCGGGGCACGATTTGCGCTATGCTATAGATGCATCTAAAATAAATACCGAGCTGGGGTGGAAACCATCGGTTACTTTTGAAGAAGGCCTTGAGCAAACGGTGGATTGGTTTTTAAACAATACCGACTGGCTTAAAAGTGTAACATCGGGTGCATACATGAAATATTACGACGAACAATATTCTGAAAGGGGTACTAACTAATATGCAGCAGTAATGAAAGGAATAATTTTGGCCGGAGGTTCAGGAACCAGGCTTCATCCGTTAACGTTGTCTGTAAGCAAGCAGTTAATGCCCATTTACGATAAGCCCATGATCTATTACCCGTTGTCTACCTTAATGATGGCAGGCATACGCGAGATTCTGATCATCTCCACACCAAAAGACCTTCCGCTGTTTCGCGACCTTTTGGGCGATGGTAAAAAATACGGCTGCCGTTTTGAGTACGCCGTTCAGGCGCTGCCCAATGGCCTTGCCGAAGCTTTTGTAATTGGGGCTGATTTTATTGGTAACGATAAAGTGGCGCTTATACTGGGCGATAATATCTTTTACGGTTCCGGCCTTGCAAAACTGCTGCAATCTAACAATGACCCTGAGGGTGGCGTTATTTATGCCTACCACGTGCACGACCCTGAACGTTATGGTGTAGTGGAGTTTGATGCCGATGGCAAAGCAGTTTCTATTGAAGAGAAGCCGGAGAAGCCAAAATCTAATTATGCAGTACCGGGCATTTATTTTTACGACAATAATGTGGTGGAAATTGCCAAAAACATTAAGCCAAGCCATAGGGGCGAACTGGAAATTACCGATGTAAACAAGTTTTACCTTGAAAAAGGAAAACTAAAGGTAAGCATCCTGGATCGTGGCACCGCATGGCTGGATACAGGCACGTTTCAGAGCCTTATGCAGGCCTCACAGTTCGTAGAGGTTATAGAGGAGCGCCAGGGCCTTAAAATAGGCGCTATAGAAGGCGTTGCTTATGAAATGGGCTATATTAATGAGTCGGAATTCAGGAATTTATGCGAGCCGTTGTTAAAAAGTGGCTATGGTGTAAAACTGCTTTCGCTTATTAATACCTAATGTTGTAAAAACATTAAATTAATACTAAAATTTTTACAGCTAAGCGATAAATTAATACCTTGCGGCTGTTAAAATTTACAAGATAATACTACTAAAAAACTAAATTAAAATGAGCAAAGTTACTCACGTTATATTAACCGGAGGTGTTGGAAGCCGTTTATGGCCATTATCAAGAAAAAGCAGGCCAAAACAGTACCTGCCTATTTTTGGGGGGAAATCCCTTTTTGAAATGACCGTAGACAGGAACGATACCTTTGCCGATAATGTAATTGTAGTGGGTAGCAAGGATAATTGCCATTTAAGCAGGGAAGTTTTAGAGAAATGTAATGTTGAGTATCTTGATGTGGTAGAGGCTGTACCTAGGAACACCGCTGCCGCAATTGCTTTTGCAGCATTTGCATCAGACCCGGAAGATATTTTGATCATTACACCATCTGACCATATTATAGAAAATCCGGAAGCTTATAAGCAGGCTATTGAAGAGGCTGTTGAAAAGGCAGGCCAAAACTTTATTGTAACCTTTGGTGTACACCCAACCAAGCCGGAGACAGGCTATGGTTACATAGAGCACAAAGGCGATGAGGTAGTATCGTTTAGGGAAAAACCTAACCAGGTAACGGCACAGGAATTTATAGACCGTGGCACGTTTTTATGGAACAGTGGTATGTTTTGCTTTAAGGCAAGCGTATTGCTGGAAGAATTAAAAGAATACCAGCCTGCGGTGTACGAAAAATCGCTTATTGCATGGCAAAACGCTAACAATGGCAGGCTTGATGAAGCTCTTTCTATGGATATCCCTTCTATAAGTATTGACTATGCGGTAATGGAGCGAAGCAAAAAAATCAAAGTGGTACCGGCTATTTTCAGGTGGTCCGATCTTGGTTCTTTTGACTCTGTTTACGATTACTTAAAGAAAATGGGCCACCAGGTAGATGAGTTTGGCAACATGGTTATAGGTACAGATAATTATACTGCGTTTCTTGGCTTAGAAAATACTATTTTTGTACATACGCACAATGCTAACCTGATTTTGCACAAAGAGCATTCTCAGGAAGTTAAAAATGTATACGGCCAGCTGGAAAAAGCCAACTCTGATTTGCTTAACTAAGCTTGTTTAGCATTGCGGTATAAAAGCCGGGCACTAACAAACACTATAGTCATTAATTGTTACAACTAAAGGTTGACCGTGGCTACTTCAATTCGGTTAAGTGGGGTGGCTACTCAATAGGTATAAGCTTTGTAAGGCAAATATTATTGGTTCCGGCATTTATACATGCTGTGGGCAGCAATAACTATGCTTTCTGGATTTTACTATCCTCCATAGTTTTAATGATACGTGCTGTAAATCTGGGCCAGCTGCATTATTCTTCCAACTTAATAAATCTTGGTTACCACAAAAATGGTGATATTAAAGATGAACTTATAGTTGCGCAGGGCGCTAATTACATATATATAATCATTCAGTTACTATTAGGCGCAGTTATGGCTGTGCCTTTTCTGCTTTCGGCACTATCTACATTTTCGGTAGATTATATAATAAGCAATAATGGGCAGTACAGCCTGCTGTTGTTAGTGTTGGGCAAGGTTATTTTTCAATACAATAACTTATTCCTGCTGCGCATTTTTGAGCCTTTAGGTAAAATTAAGACCACCATAAAGTACCAAACCATAGGTGAACTGTTTGACTTTGCCGTTACTGTAGCAGCCATTTACATTACTAAGAGCATATTTATTACCTGCGCGTCTATCTTTGCATCTAACCTGCTTTTTAGTGTTTTTACACTATTGTATGTAAAAGCAAATGTGCCTTTTGTTATTCCTTTTTTTAACGGGCTAAGCGTACAGAAATCCTGGTGGGTAGTAAAAAAATCATTTTTGCTAACGTGCAGTTTCCTTGTAGAGAAAGTAAACGAAAATGGCATAAACCTGCTAATACCCAATTTATTTGCAACTTCTATACTGCCGGTATTTACCACCAGTAGGGTAATATCAAATTCGGTTTTCAGGGTGTCTAATGCGGCCGTAATCCCGCTAATGCCCGATATCCAGAAACACTTTTCGCTGGCCAACCCCGGGTATATTATCAGCCGTATGGTGTCTTTTTGGAAGATATCCGGCTTCGTTATCATTGCAGGCGTTACGATTGTTTTACCCTTGCTGCCGTATATCTACACAAAATGGACGGGCGATAAGCTGGAGTTTAACCTTAGTATTGTGTGCTACCTTATCATGGCGGTTTCTATTCAGAATTTTGGAATGATAATCAACGAGTTCTTTAAAAAGACTAATTATTCCAAGCAGATCTTTATTTATAATGTAATACGGTCTTCATTAACTGTTGCCTGCCTTATAGCTTTTGGTTATGCTTATTATTCCGAAGGGCTGGGCCTTGCAATACTAATAGGCGAGGTGCTAAGCCTTATTTACATGCTGGCAATAATCAGGAATGCCTTTAAGGCGCAATTACCGGTGTTGGTCATTATACGATTTTTAACGCCTGTGGTGCTGTTTTGCATTTCATTATCGCTGTACATGCTTTTCCTAAATTATTGGTTATTCTTGTTTTTGAATATTTTAATACTAATAAGTTATAAATTTACACCAGGCGCTATTATTGGCTATACAGATAACCTTACTAAACCTTAAACCGGCAGCATGATATTTTTATGTTTCTTTTGGTTTTTACTGCTGTACTTTTTTGCTTATAAACTTGCAGGGAAAAGCGAACTGTTTTCGCCCCTTAAATTTGTAGCTATAAAATTTGCGCTCACAAATTTGCCCTTCATACTCTTTATTGCATTTAACCGTGGGTCGTTTGTAAAAAATATATTGCTGGTATGTAATGTACGGTTAGATGATGCCTTCTTAAAATATACCCTTATACAAACGGTTGCCTTTATCAGCCTTTGTGCCGGGATGATACTTTTTAAGGCCAGGAAGCCATTGGTAAGTCCGCGGTCGGGCACTTATAATTATTTAAATGCTAAAATACTGGCATTTGCATTTTTTGGCATTGGGTTTGGGGCTTATGCTGTATTCCTAAACAGGATAGGGGGGCTTGGTTACCTATTGCATCACATGAGCCAGCGTATAGAACTGCAAAGCGGCCAGTATGTGCTCATATTGCTGCCGTTTATGGTAATATCTTGTTTATTGTTGCTGCTGTGTATAAAACTCAAAAACCGCATTGCAGATAAAATCATACTGTTGCTGTTTGCCATTGTAACAATTATTATTTTCTCCAGCTTCGGGGCAAGGAAAAGCGCAGTACTGTTCGTGATAACCTTTTTGGTGGCATTGCATTATACCATAGGGCATCTAAAGTTTAACCGAAAAACCATTGCTATGGGCGGGGTATTATTGGCATCACTATTATTTTACCTGTTTATAATTCCGGTTTTAAGGGAAAGCAGCGGATCTGATAAAAGTATCAACCAGAGCCTCGCGGCTAACGCCCGTGCCAGAAAGGTAGTTTACAGCACATCATATACCTATATAGATATTTTTGCTGCTAATTACTTTAATTCCGAAAACGCCTGGTACTTTAAAGGTTTTTTCGCCCCGGTCGTTGTACCGTTTACTAAGGCCGATAAAAAACAACTTCCGCAAATAGACCAGGGGGTGTACTTTGGCAGCATTATAGAATTTATGAAACATTTTGAGCCACCCATGCCTCGTAGTGAACTTACTAAAACCTCATGGCCTACAGAAAATTTTGGTTTAGCTTACGCTAACTTACTGCTTCCGGGTATAATTATCTTCTTTTTTTTACAGGGAATGGTGTTCTCTCTGGTGTATAGATTTATGCTGGCCGACCCAAAAAATGCAGCTCTGCAATTTTTATATGTTATGGTAATTTTCGACTTTAATTTTAGTAGTTTGCGTATTGCAGAATTTATCAGGCTCATACCAGTTATTGCAATTGCATTTATTTTAATTCATTATTTTGTAGGAAAATACAAAACATCAAAAGTATAACGTTTTAGTGCGTATTTATCGTTTAAATACTTAATTAATAGATGATTGTGTTAATTTTATGTTAACTGTTTTTGACTTGTTTAATATTGATTGATTGCTAATTTTAGTGAATTATAATTATTAAATGCAGAAAAAAAATAGGTTTAGGTAAGCCTAATTTATCAATCAGATGTAAATTCAGTAAAAAGGATTGTGCCTTAGAAATTGTTATAAATTTAGCTTACTTTTGTCAGGATTTGTTTAATTCGTAATTTAAAGTTAAGATGCAAAAAGATGCCAAAATATACATTGCCGGGCATAATGGAATGGTAGGTAGTGCAATTTGGAGAATTTTACAAAGTAAGGGCTATACCAATTTAATTGGAAAATCAAGTAAAGAGCTGGATTTAAAAAATCAACAGGCAGTACTGGATTTTATGGCTACCGAAAAACCGGATATTATTATAGATGCCGCTGCCCGTGTGGGTGGTATATTGGCCAATAACGATTACCCGTATCAGTTTTTAATGGAAAACATGCTGATACAAAACAACCTGATAGATGCTTCACTTAAAAATAACATTGATAAATTTATTTTTCTTGGCAGCTCTTGTATCTACCCTAAATTTGCCCCGCAGCCTTTAAAGGAAGAGTATTTACTTACCGATACTTTAGAGCCTACCAACGAGTGGTATGCCGTGGCTAAGATTACCGGTGTTAAAGCCTGTCAGGCAATAAGAAAACAATTCAGTAAAGATTATGTAAGCCTAATGCCTACTAATCTTTATGGTACGCACGATAATTTCGACCTAAATACATCGCACGTTTTACCGGCCATGATACGCAAGTTTCATGAGGCTAAAGAAAACGGCAACACCCCCGTTACCCTTTGGGGCAGCGGTACCCCGATGAGGGAGTTTTTGTTTGTAGATGATATGGCAGAAGGTGTGATATTCGCTTTAGAAAATACATTGCCGGAATATCTTTATAACATAGGTACAGGCGAAGACTTAACCATTAAGCACCTTGCCGAAACGATACAAAAAATTACAGGCCATACAGGAGAGATCATTTGGGACAGCACCAAGCCGGATGGTACACCACGTAAACTGATGGATGTTTCTAAAATGCACGATCTGGGCTGGAAACACAAAGTAAACCTGGAAGCAGGGATACAAAAAACCTACGATTGGTTTTTAGAGAATATAGACAGCCTTAAAAAAATAACCATATAACAGCAACACGGAAAGTTAACATATGAAAACAGCTTTAATTACAGGAGTTACAGGGCAGGACGGGTCTTACTTGGCAGAACTTTTATTAGAAAAAGGTTATAGCGTTCACGGAATTAAAAGAAGGTCGTCTTCTTTTAATACCCAAAGGATAGACCATTTGTATGTAGACCAGCACGAAAGCCATGTAAATTTTAAATTGCATTATGGCGACTTAACTGATTCTACTAACCTGATAAGGATAATTCAGGAAGTTCAGCCCGATGAAATTTATAACCTGGGTGCTATGTCGCATGTTAAGGTTTCGTTTGATTCTCCGGAGTATGTTGCAAATGTTGACGGTATAGGAACTCTAAGGATATTAGAGGCTGTTCGTATTTTAGGCCTTGAAAAGAAAACAAGGATTTACCAGGCTTCTACATCAGAGCTTTATGGAGGCCTTGCAGAAAATAAAAATGAAAAGGGTTTTTATGATGAAAATTCACCATTTTACCCTCGCTCTCCTTACGGAGTAGCAAAAATATACGGTTTCTGGATCACTAAAAACTACCGCGAAGCCTATGATATGTATGCTTGTAACGGTATTCTTTTTAACCATGAGTCGCCAAGAAGGGGTGAAACCTTTGTTACGCGTAAAATTACAATGGCTACAGCTGCTATTGCTTTAGGTAAACAGGAATGCCTGTACCTTGGTAACCTTAATTCTCAAAGAGACTGGGGCCATGCTAAAGATTATGTAGAGGCAATGTGGAGGATACTTCAGCAGGATGTTGCAGAAGATTATGTAATTGCAACGGGTGTTACTACTTACATACGCGATTTCGTAAGATTGTCTTTTGCAGAACTTGGCATTGAGCTTGAATTTGTGGGTGAAAATGAAGAAGAAATTGCTAAGGTAAAAGCCTGCAATAACCCCGACTATCAATTAGAGATTGGTAGGGTAGTGGTAAAAGTAGACCCTATATATTACAGGCCAACTGAAGTAGACCTGTTAATAGGCGATCCTACAAAATCTAAAACTCAGTTAGGCTGGGAGCCTCAGTATGACTTAGCTGCTTTAGTAAAAGAAATGGTGGCAAGCGATGTGGAAGTATTAAAAAAGACAACTAACCCAAGCTGGACGGTTTAATACCTTAAACAAGTAAGATACATTTTTATAGTGCAAAGCTTCGTTAAAAGTAATTATTCTAAAATCAAAGGCCATAAGCATTATGCTAAGGCTGTACAATGGACTAAGCTGCTTAGTATAACAGGAGGCGCGCAATTAATAGTGCAGCTAACCGGCTTGTTAACCGGCGTGTTTTTAACCAGGTTTTTACCTACAAGAGAGTATGCCCTTTATACTATAGCAAATGCAATGCTCGCTACCATGACGGTGCTTTCAGATGGTGGTATATCGTCGGGAGTAATGGCATTAGGGGGCAAAGTTTGGAAAGATAAGGTAATGTTAGGAAAAGTGCTCGCAACAGGTTTTAGCCTGCGCAAGCAATTTGCTGTCTTTAGTTTGCTTATAACATTGCCTATACTGGGCTATTTGCTGGCAAGGCAGGATGCTAAATGGTGGGAAATAGCAATAATTATTGTAACGTTAATACCGGCATTTTTCGCAGCGTTGTCAGATTCGTTATTACAGGTAGTGCCTAAGTTGCATCAAAATTTAAAGCCTTTGCAAAAAAACCAGGTGGTGGTAAATGTACTGCGCCTTGGCTTAAGCATTTCCAGTGTATTTTTCTTTCCGTTTACGGCTGTTGCGCTATTGGCAAATGGGATACCCAGGATATTTGGTAATTTTGAGCTTAAAAAGATAGCTTCCGGATTTATAGAGCCTGCAACAGAAACAGATCCTGCCATGCGAAAAGAGATACTGGCAGTTGTAAAGAGAATCTTACCGGGGTCTATTTACTTTTGTATATCGGGTCAAATCTCGGTGTGGCTTATATCACTATTCGGCTCTACAGATTCTGTAGCAAGCATTGGGGCTCTTGGAAGATTTTCGATGCTTTTGAGTTTGTTTACCCTGATGTTCGGTATGCTGTTAATACCACGATTTGCAAGGCTGGAAGAAAATAAAGGCAAGTTATTAAAGTTTTTTGTGTCGGTAACATTTATGGTTACAGCAATAAGCGTTGGAGTAATAGGGTTTTTTTACCTTTTCTCAGAACAGTTTTTATGGATTTTGGGAGATCAATACAAAGGGCTTGATAAAGAGTTGGTTTTAACAATTACAGCTTCATGTTTAAGCATGATGAGCGGTTTGTTTTTTGGCCTTTCATCATCAAGGGGCAAGCCTACAAGTCCCTGGCTAATAATTGTAGGTAATATACTTTTTGTAATATTAGGTTGTGTTTTATTTAATATAAAAGAGCTGGAGGGTATATTGTATTTTAATATTTTTATCAACACTTATCCAATAGCCATCCATATTTTTAATTTTTACTATAAAATTTATTATTCAAAATAATGAAAGCTAATAGGAGTTTACTTACACGTTTTCTTTATAGAATAGTAGCTATAAACTATAAACTTGCGCAAAAACTGCGTATTGCTAAGTTAAAGGCATTAGGCGCAACGATTGGAGCATATGCCGATATTGGCAAAGTACTCATACAGGGTGCAGAGCAAATAAGTATTGGTGCTAAATGCAAGATAGAAGACTACGTTAGGCTTAGGGTAGGTGGCCCATGGAAACAGGCGTCGATAGAAATTGGTACTAACACCTTTATAGGGCATTCTACCCAAATAAATGTGGGTACGAATTTTAAAATCGGCAACGATTGTATGATAGCGCCTTTGTGTGTTTTTAGTGATGCTAATCATGGTTTTGAAGACCTTGATATCCCTATGAAAGCGCAACCTTGCAGGTATGACAGCATTACCGTAATGGATGATGTGTGGATAGGATCTGGAACGGTGATATTAGGTGGTGTAACCATAGGTAAGGGTGTAGTAGTTGCTGCAGGCGCAGTTGTAAATAAGAGTATACCGGATTATGAAATATGGGGCGGTATACCTGCAAAAAAAATTAAATCAAGAAAGTTAGCATGATAGTTTTTACCACACTGGCAGAGAAGGATTATTTTTATGGTGTAGCTGCACTTGTAAACTCTATGGTACAAAATGGTACTTACGGAAACAAAATTGTTGTAGGCTACAGGGGTGCGCTGCCAAACTGGCTGCCACAACTTTCGGCATCAAAGAACGGTAAAAGCTTTACACTTAAAAATGGCTTTGAGATTGATTTTGTAGAGGTTCAGGGAAATTTACATATGGTGCACGAAAAGCCAAAGTGGTTTAAGCATTTAACCGATGTGTTGGAGCCGGGTGCCGATGAATATATTTTCTTTGATTCTGATATCGTGGTTATTAACCGAATGAGCTTTTTTGGAGAGTGGGTTAGGCAGGGAGTAGCACTTTGCGAGGATGTAAATAACGATATGGGTATTACACATCCTATACGCCTTCAGTGGAAAAAAATATTAAAGGATAAAGGCTATACCATTACTAATGATCTTGACAGGTACATTAACAGTGGATTTTTAGGCTGGACAAAGGATACAAAGCAGTTTGTTACCGAATGGGATGACTGTTTTATGATTTTAAAGGAAATTGCCGGCGACTTAACAAAGTTTAGGGTAAACGACAGGACAAGCGTTGTATTAAGTGCAAACCAGGACGCGTTTAATCTTGCGGCAATGGTAACACAATGCCAAATATCAATAATAGGCCCGGAGGCTATGGGCTTTCAGTATGGTTTACCATTAATGGTACATCCGTTGGGGCCTAAGCCATGGTCGCGTAAATTTTTAAGCGACTTTTTTAACGGTAATCCTCCAAGAGCTTCGGATGTTGCTTTTTGGGAGGTTGTAAACTCCGGCGAAATAAAACCGTATGGTGATGCTTACGTAAGCTTTAAGCTTAAAACTATTAAGTTCTACAGGCTTTTAGCCCGCTTTTACAGGCGTTTATAACTATACGTATGAAAAAGACATTACAAAAATCAATATTTGTATTAAGGGTTCGCTTTGTCAATAAATTTATTTCTTATTGCAGGAAAAGCTGGTTGCAGCTTTGCGGTATGAAGATTGGAAAGTCAACGGGTATACCTAAAATGCAATATACATGGCCGCATCAGGTTGCCATAGGCGATAATTGCAGGCTTGAACATAACATATATTTTCATTATGATGGTATATGGAAACAAGGCCCGTCTATCATAATAGGCAACAATGCTTTTGTAGGCTTTGGTTGCGAATTTAATATAACAAAGAAGATAACTATAGGTAACGACTGCCTTATAGCATCGGGTTGCAAGTTTATAGATCATAATCATGGTACGGCCCAAGGCAGTCTTATGAGGGAACAAAAATCAACCGAAGATGCCATTGTAATAGGCAACAATGTTTGGTTAGGCGTTAATGTTACTGTATTGAAGGGTATTACAATTGGTGATGGCGCCGTAGTTGCTGCCGGAGCTGTTGTAACAAAATCTATTGCAGCAAACGAAATTTGGGCGGGTATACCGGCTAAGAAAATAGGGGAGAGATAGTATATGAAAGTTATGTTTTTGTGCAGTTCGTTACAGCCCGGCAAAGATGGTGTAGGCGACTACAACCGCAGGCTGGTTGCTGAGCTGACTAAAAAAAACTATCAGGTAGTATTAGTTTCCTGTAATGAGAGGCAGTTAGAAGCAGATTGTGAAGAAGAGATTACAGAAGGTTCTTCCACTATCAAAGTATACAGGTTATCCGGAAGTGATTCCTGGGAGCACAGGATGAACAAGATACAGGGTTATTTAGACGGGTTTAATCCTGACTGGCTAAGCCTGCACTATGTGCCTTATGCGTTTCACCCAAAAGGATTGCCGGCAAAATTTGTGAATAGTATAAAGGCGTTGCGGTTAAAGGCCAGAACACAAATTGTGTTTCATGAAATATGGCAGGGAGAATCGTCTGAAAGTACGTTAAAAGATAAGATCATTGGTTTTGTACAACGCCGTATAGCTTTTAAGCTGATAAAAATTACTAACGCTGTGCATGTTACCACAACAAACGATTATTATAAAAATTGTTTTGTTAAAAGGGGCATTAAAGCAACGCGTATTCCGGTTTTCAGCAACATGCCGGTAGGTAACGCATCAGGACAGGCGGTTTTAAATACATTGCCTGCAGAAATTGATGATAAGGATAAATATGTGTTGGGCGTTTTCTTTGGTGGCTTTCACAGCCATAAAGACCTGGCAGGTAATTTAAAAGTACTGGCAGCAAATATAAAGAGCCAGTTAAATAAACAATTGGTAGTTACCCATATAGGGCGTAGCGGAGGAATAGAGCAGGACATGGAAGCTGTTAAGGCTGCAACCGGCCTTAAATGTTTTGTACTGGGAGAATGGAGCGAGCAGGATGTGGCAGACTATTTATGGTATGCCGATGTAGGGCTTTCTAACTATCCAAAAGTGCTGTATGAAAAAAGCGGCAGTATTGCAGCCCTGCTTAATAACAGCTGCCCGGTAATATTATTGAAAAAGAGTTTTGAGGCTGATAAGAGGGTAATACCAGAGATCAAGGAGTTTGACGAAAGTTTTAACCTTGACGAATTTTTAGGTCAGGATAAAAGCTTTGCTAACAAATATAGTGTGGCAGGCTCATGTGAATTATATAGTGAATTGTTTTCTTAAAAATGTAAATATGACAGTTGGAATTTTAACTACAAATTATAATACCTGGGACCTTTCGTCTCAGTGTATTAGCAATTGCCTTAAATATGCCGATGATACAATTGATAAGTTTGTTGTAGTAGACGATTGTTCAACGCAGGAATTTACAAATACTTTTAAGGAAGTTACGCTTATTCGTAACCAGCAAAATTCCGGCTTAATTAAGAGCCTTAATACTGGCTTGGCAGCATTATATACCGATCTTGTTATTATATTTGACTCTGATGCATGGCCTTTAGAGAACTATATTAAGGAAACGAAAAAATATTTTGAAGAAAACCCTCAGGTGGGTATTGCGGTTTACCAAACTCAGAATGCCGAAGGTAAACCAGCCGTGTCTTTCGAGCCGGAACCCGATGCCATGAGCGTAATATTAGGACAGCAATTACACACACATTACCAAAAGGTTTTTAACAAAAACCCTAAGAACATTACGCTGTATACCTGTGCAATGATCTTAAGAAAAGAGGTTATTGAGCAAACGGGCGGTTTTGACGTAAATTACGACTGGCTGGAACTGGACCATGATATATGTATGGCCGCCATAAGAAAAGGCTGGAAAATGGGTGTGGTGCCTGTTAAGGCATTTCATAAAGGCAGTGGCACACCGCAAAAAGTGGCAAACAGGGTAATACGTTTTTATAAAAACAGGATAAAACTCCTTAAAAAGTTTAATAAATATCCCGCCGCAGGACTAATAAACACCCTTGTGGTATCAAGGTTGCTGGCCGAATATCTTTTAGTAAATACCGCCGGGTTTATAAAATATCCCGCCGAAATAAGGAAAGACAAATCCTATTCAAGGTCGCAACTAATAAAATTGTTTTTATCCGGTAAAATATAATAATGCATATGCCTTTTTCAAAAACATCAAGGAACATAGCAGGCGCAAGCAGTTTCTTTCTTGATTTATTGCGGGTAACTGCTTCATTAGTGGTCTTTTATGGGCATGCGCATGATCAGTGGCATACGCCCCAAGGATATGATTACATTAATTTAGACTGGGGACATGCAGCCGTTGTGGTATTTTTTGTTTTATCGGGCTATGTAATTGCACACACAACCACCGCCAGTAATCGTGGTCCAAGGCAATATGCTCAGGCAAGACTTAGTAAACTTTACTCGGTAGTATTTCCGGCATTAATAATCACAGCAATTATAGAGTTATGCGTTCGGTTTTTTGGAGCAACAGGTTTAGAAATGTACCTTAAAGATCAATCGGTTATACGATATTTTTTATCGTCTGTTTTTTCTAATGAGGTGTGGTTCTTATCGGCATCGCCACCTATAAATGGCCCTTTGTGGTCGCTCTCTTTTGAATTTTGGTACTATGTAATTTTTGGTTTTTTCTTCTTTAAATCTAAAAATCCAAAATATATCATCTTTTTCATCGTCGCTCTTTTAATTGCCGGGCCAAAGATTTTAATAATGATGCCCATCTGGCTGTTAGGTAACCTGGCCTATAGGTTAAAGAACCCGTTAAGCAACATTTCGTTATCCTGGATATTTACATTAGCCTTTATTGCTGTTAGTATTGTTCTTGCTTACAATTTGCCGCAAATGCCATTTAAGCTTGGTGTACCCCCATTATTTTTTGCAAGCCAGTTTGTTACCGATTTTATAGTTGGAATTTTTGTGGCTGCAGCATTATGGATGTTACCAAACTCTGTAAAAGATAAAAAAGATATAAAGTCGGGCAAACTGATGACCGGTTTTAGAAATTTTGCCGATTTAACGTTCCCATTATATGTTTTGCACGCGCCGCTACTGGTTTTATTCCGGTTAGTTTGGCCGAGGGAGCTGTATAATAATATGCAAATGTGCGTAGCTATGATAAGTGTTTTTTTTATAAGCATTTTCATAGGGCACTTTATGGAAAATACACGTAGCAAATGGATAGCGCTGTTTAAATGGGTGTTAAGCAGGGAGAGGTTTTACATTAAATGGGCAACGTAAAACACATGATCAATTAACAATTTAGTATGCACAACACTAACATAAAATCTGAACGTAATATTTCCGGTACGACCAGTATCTTTTTAGATATACTGCGGTTGTTTGCAGCTATGTCTGTATTTTTGCTTCATGCCTATGCAAAATGGTATCCGGGCGATGTTGTTGATGCTAATGAACCCGGAGATTATGCACACGCTGCCGTTGTTGTGTTTTTTGTACTTTCGGGTTTTGTTATTTCGTTTACAACAATACAAAAAAACAGGGGTGCATTGCAATATGCACAGGCACGGCTTAGTAGGCTTTACTCTATATTAATACCCGGGCTAATTATTACAGCTATTGTAGAAGTTTTAATACTTTACATCTCGCCTGCAGATTTTGCTGAATTTTCAAGGGGCGGATCATTCCCAAGATACCTGCTTACATTAGGATATCTAAACGAAATTTGGTTTTTCTCGGCTGGTCCACCTATAAACGGTCCATTATGGTCGCTTACCTTTGAGTTTTGGTATTACGTTATATTTGGGTTGTGGTTTTACAGGTCATCAGGCTGGAAATCTATTGTGTTAATTTTACTTGTCTGTTTATTTGTGGGGCCTAAAATTCTAATCATGATGCCTATTTGGCTGGCCGGAGTATTGTCTTACAAACTGCCAAGACCTAATATATCATCAAATATGTCATGGCTATTAATACTGGCGTGCCTTATAATTTCATTTTATTTAATAGGCCATGTATCGCCATACCCATCAACATTAGGTTCGTATCCATTATTTTGGGCAGGGCAGTTTGTTACAGATTATATACTGGGCATTTTTATAGCTATAATGTTATGGCTGTTACCAAATGGTACTTCACAGGTTTCATATATCAGCCCGGGTAAATTAAAAGTATTTAGGGAAATAGCCGATCTTACTTTCCCTATTTATGTGTTGCACATGCCCTTTTTATTTTTATACAAATCGGTGGTTAACTATCAGGAAAACAATTTTAGCCAGTTTTTACAAGCCAGTATTATTGTTTTTTGTTTATGTTCTATCTTTGGTTTTTTCCTTAACAGAACAAGGCATGTGTGGAATTCTTTGTTTGGGTCAATGCTGTTCAAGTTAAGGAGTATATTAAATGGCAATAGCTATACCAGAAAATTATTTAATCTGTAACGGGAACTGAACCGATAACGAATATTATGAATATACTGTTTTTGTCTCATAAGTTTTATCCCGATGTAGGCGGTACGGAAGCTAATTCTGAATTTTTAGCCAATGCATTTACAGGTTTAGGAGCTAATGTTCATCTGGTTACATGGACTAAAGAAGAAGGCGATAAAAAATTTCCTTTTACAGTTATAAGAAATCCGGATATTAAAGAGTTGGTTAAGCAGCACAAATGGGCAGATGTGGTTTTTGAAAACAGCCCTGTATTAAGGATGTCATGGCTTAATTTATTCATTAAAAAGCCGTTAGTAATAGCGTTAAATACCTGGATAGGCGAAGACGGTAAAAAATCGTTACAGGCAACTGCCAAATTCAAATGGTTGGCCCGTGCTAAAAGTGTAATAGCCGTAAGTAACGCGATTAAAAATAAATGTTGGCCCCAGGCTGTCGTTATAGAAAATGCTTATAACGATAAGTTGTTTGTAAATAAGAATAAAGACGAAGACAGCAAAAAAAGTTTCGTGTTTTTAGGGAGGCTGGTGTCTGATAAAGGCGCAAATATGGCCATAGATGCTATAGCAGACCTAAAGAGGCTTAAAGTACAAAATGCTTTACTGGATTTAGATATTAACCTTACTATAATAGGGCAGGGGGCGGATTTTGACAAATTAAACGAGCAGGTTGTAAGCCTTGGCCTTTTAGATAATGTTACTTTTGCGGGCATGCTTACCGGCAATGACCTTGTAGATGCCTTAAACAATCATAAGTATCTACTTATACCGTCAATGTGGGAAGAGCCTTTTGGAATAGTTGCCCTGGAGGGTATGGCATGCGGTTGTATTCCGGTGGTATCTGATGGCGGCGGGCTGCCCGATGCAGTAGGTAAGGCAGGGGTAGTGTTCAAACGAAAAGATCAGGCAGATTTAGATAAGAGCATACTTAATCTAATACAGGACAAAAATTTTGAAGAGCGTTTAAAAAAAGAGGCTCCGGCACATTTGCATAGTCACAGTACCGAGATTGTTGCTCAAAAATATTTTAACCTGATACAACAGGCTCTGAAGCCTTAATAATTTAAATAAATGAAAGTTGTTTACACAGCGCCAAACAGGGGCCATCATTATAGGTATGCTTCGGCATTACATAAAGAGGGCATGCTATATAAATTTGTATCCGGATTTTCCAGGTTTAGTCCGCGTGCGCCTTTTCCTGAAATTGGCAATAAGCTTGTAAGGGCTGATATTTTACAAAATATATATTTGGCATCGTTAAAATTTGGTGCGCCAAAATTCATGTCGGATGCCTTGGCTTATTGGGCTAAAAAGGAGCAGGACAGGGTTAGCAGCCGTTATTTAAAAGATGCCGATGTATTTGTGTTTTACAATGGCAGCGGATTATACAGTTGTAAAAAAAGCAAAGGCAAAAAAGTTATCACAGTTGCCGAAGCGGTAAATAGTCATGTAGATTATCAGGAAAGGCTGTTAAAAGAAGAACATCTTAACTACAACCTGCCTTGGACACCTTTTAACGTTGAAGAAAAGAAAAGACGTATACAGGAATATGAATTGGCAGACTATATTTTGCTGCCATCAGAATTTGTAAAGAAAAGCTTTTTGGAATATGGCTTTCCGGAAGATAAACTCTTAAAAGTGCCTTTTGGGTTTAACCAGTTACCTGCTGAGGCCGCTCTTGGTATAAAAGAAGCTAATGCCGATGCTGAGTTTACAATTTTGTATGTGGGCAGTGTTTCTGTCAGAAAGGGACTTAGGTATTTAATTGAGGCATTTAACGAGTTTAACCATCCCAATAAAAAGTTGGTGATTGTAGGGCCAAAAGCCAAAGTTACCGGCCTGGAGGGTATAATTATCCCTGAAGGGGCTACGTTCACCGGAACTTTAAAAGGCGATGAGCTTGAAAAGGCTTATAAGAGTGCGGATGTATTTTGCCTTCCATCTATTGAGGAGGGGCTTGCATTGGTACTTGGAGAGGCTATGTCTTACGGCTTACCAATAATAGCTACCGAAAATACAGGAGCTACTGATATAATTGAAGACGGCAAAGACGGCTTTATCGTTCCCATAAGGGATAGTAAAGCTATTTCAAACAAATTAACGAATCTTGCAGAGAATAAGGAACTTTACAGGACAATAAAGGACAATGCAATAAATAAAGCTAAGACATTAAATGGCTGGGATGAAACCGGTAATTTATTATGTACTACGTTAAGGCGTATTGTAAACCAATAAGAATGATAAATGTTTAGAAACAAGATTGTTTTAGAGGAGAAATTTCGACTAAATGTCGAAAGGCTTCTTTATGCCTTGGTTTTTACAATGGTTTTTGAAGGATTAATACGAAAATTGCTGCCTTCTGCGGTAGGTTTACTTATCTTCTTTTTAAAGGATATATTTTGTATAACCGGACTATATTTTATTACAAAGGCTTTTGCAAAACCTAATGTGCAACGTAATCCGTTTTTTAACCTGCGTAAGATTTTCTTTTTTGTTTTCCTGCCACCCCTTATTGTAACTAATTTTTATGATCCTTCGTTAGTGCTGTTTGCGTTAAAACAGTATTTATTGTACATGATATTGGCATTGCTTGTACCATTGGCATTTGTTCCTTCTAAAATTGAAAGGTTTAAAAAGTTCTTTTTCTTTTTCTCTCTAACTATAATCCCTACCACTTTAGTAGCGGTTTTGCAAAATTCATTGCCGGCTAATCACTGGCTAAATCAAAGTGTAGATGGGCAATCTTTAGAGGCTTTTTCTGCAGGTGGTTTATTAAGGGTTAGTTCTACTTTTTCGTTCACCGGGCAATATTCGTGGTTTTTAAATGTGGTGTGTGTTATTTTAGCGGTAAGTTTTTGTTTACCAATAAAACGCGATAACATAATTATAAAAAAAATAGCTCCCTTACTACCGTTGGTTATAAGTGTGTGTCTTGCTGTAGGAGCTTTTATAACAGGAGGAAGAACCGCGGTACTTGGTTGCGGCCTCGTGCTTTTTTTAGGATTTGTATTTGCAGTAATCAAGGCGCCCCAAAAAATAATTACAAGAGGTTTAATACTAATGGCGGTAATGGGGTTAAGCCTTACAGCGCTACGTATTGCAAAACCTGAATTTTTTAAAGTATACGACCTTAGATCTGAAGATAAAAAAGACGAAACGCATACAGAAGAGGTAGAAGGAAGGATTTTAAAAGATATGTTTGGATGGACCGTATGGATTGCCGAACAGGATATGATCCCTTTTTTATTTGGCAATGGTTTGGGGGTTATGAGTAACGGTGCCGAAAGAATTAGTTCCTACGCAATGTCTGTGCGTTTACAGGGTATAAGTACTGAAAGTGAAATTGATTCTACTGCATGGGAAGGTGGCATGTACCTGGTTTTAATTTGGTTCGGAATGCGCATCTGGGTAATTATAAGATGCATTGGCTTGTGGAGGCAGGCCCGGGAAACTAATAATATAATTGCCTTGTCTTTTTTATTAGGGTATATCACCGTTATAGGTTTATATGGAGCGCTCTCCAGACAGCCCCCTATCGCAATTTGGTGGTGGTTATCTATTGGATGTTTTGTTGCATTATATAATTACGATAAAAACATCCAGAATATTAAGGTATAGTACTAACGTTTAAACCCAATTTCTAAAATATGGTAAAAGAATTTAACCTTGCTATTGTGGTATCGCATCCCATACAGCATTTTTGTCCGCAGTATATAAGCTTTTCTAAAATGCCTAATGTAAAAGTTAAGCTGTTTTTTGCTTCTATGCTGGGTTATAAAAAATACATGGACAAAAACTTTGGGCAGGAAATATCATGGAATAACCTAAGGCTTGAAGAATTTGACCACGTTTTTCTTAATGGCGACCAAGTGTTGCCATCCAGCGCAGAACTTGATGCCCCTACGCTTGAGGCCGAACTTGAAGCCTTTAAACCTGATGCGATTATATCCTATGGGTATTTTCAGAAATTTCAGAGGAGGGGGCATAAATGGGCTAACAAAAATAATGTACCTATCGCCTATATAACCGATGCCGAAAATAGGCAGGAAAGGCCACTTTGGAAAAATCTTGCTAAACTGGTTTACCTGAGGTGGTATTTTAACAAGATCAATTATTTCTTTACGGTTGGTAACGCTAACGAAGCCTATTATCAAACGTATGGTGTATCGCCAAAGCGTTTTATAAGGATGCATTACCCAATAGATATAGACGTTTATAAAGAGGCATACGCCAATAAACAAAAGGTTCGCAATGAAATAAGGGCTAAGTACGGCATACCTGATGATATGTTTGTAATATCGGTAGTGGGTAAGCTTGTGGAATGGAAAAACCAGTCGCACCTTATAGATTTGCTTGCTAAATTGGAACAGCAAGGAAAAAAAGCCCATGTGTTTATTTTAGGTACCGGCCAAACCATGGATGCCATGAAAGAGCACGCTAAAATATTAAAAGATAATGTAGTGCATTTTGCGGGCTTTGTAGACCCGTTAGAGCTTCCTAAATACTATGCGGCGAGCGATTTGTACCTGCACCCGGCAAGAATAGAACCGCATTCATTAGCCATTAGTGAGGCCATTTATATGGGTACCCCGGTGGTGCTTAGCAGCCGCTGCGGCAGCTATGGGGAAACAGATGACGTACAGGTAGGTAAAAACGGCTATGTATACAATTTTGGCGATATCGATGAAATGACTTCCAAAGTGGTTAAGCTTATGGATGACAAAAAACTGCTTCAGGATTTTGGAGCCTATTCGCGTGAAATATCACTTAAATTCCAGCAACGCTCGCACGGGCAGGTGGTACTCGACCTGATCGACAGGGTTAGGAACAAATCATAACAAGACAATGAAAATAATATTTTTATCACATCCCCTGTTTTTAGGCTCCAATAGCATGCCGCGGTATGCTAACTGGCTGTCTAACGGCATGCGCGAGCGTGGGCATGAGGTAGAAATATGGCAGCCGCAGCCTAAGTTCTTTAACTTACCGGCACCGGGCTCATTAAAAAAATGGCTGGGCTACATAGACCAGTATATTGTTTTCCCGTTTGTTATAAAAAGCGGAATTAAAAAGCAGCCTGCAAATACGCTTTATGTATTTACAGATCATGCCCTTGGCCCGTGGGTGCCTTATTTGGCCCAACAAAAGCACATTATACACTGCCATGATTTTTTGGCACAGCGGTCGGCAATGGGGAGTATTCCGCAAAATAAGACCGGCTTTGGCGGACGGATGTATCAAAAGTTTATACGCTCGGGCTATCGTAAAGGCGAGAATTTTATTTCGATATCAAAAAAAACCCAGCACGACCTGCATGAATTTTTAGGTGATAAAAAACCTAAATACTCTACGGTGGTTTATAACGGGCTCAACCAAAACTTCAATGTTCAGGATTCTGCCGTATGCCGAAGTGAAGTGGGCAACGCTATTGGCAGGGATGTTTCTGGTGGATATTTTTTACACGTTGGTGGTAACCAATGGTACAAAAACAGGCCGGGGGTTGTAAAAATATACAATCATTTGTCGAGGCATGCTGCATACAGCGGTTTGCCCTTGGTAATGATAGGCCCTAAGCCCAACCAGCAATTGCTTAACGAGAGGGAAGGCTCTGCTTTAAAGCAAAATATTTATTTATTAAGCGATGCATCAGATGATTTGGTTAAAAAAGCCTACAGTGGTGCATCGGCATTTATATTTCCGTCGTTAGCCGAAGGTTTTGGCTGGCCAATAGCCGAGGCTATGGCAAGTGGCAGCTTTGTGGTAACTACTAACGATGCCCCAATGAGCGAGGTTGCAGGCAATGCAGCGCTTTTGTGCGATGTATGCCCTGCAGAAACTGAAAAGCAAGATGCCTGGGCAGCAAAAACTGCAACAGAAATAGTGCAGGTCTTAGATAACCTGGCTCAAAAAGAGGCTTTGGTTAAAGCCGGAATAGAGAATGCCAAAAGGTTTGATTCTGAAAAGACATTAGATACTATAGAAACGATATACAAACAAATTACAGGGGCTAACTAATATGAGGATACTGCGCGTTATAGCTTCTATGAACCCGGAACACGGCGGCCCCTGTCAGGGCATACGCAACAGTATACCTGCGTTGCAGCAGCTTGGCGTGGAGAACGAGGTAGTTTGTTTTGATAGCCCTAATGCCGGTTATTTAGGTATGGATGGTTTCGCCATTCACGCTATTGGCCCTGCAAAAGGCCCTTATGCCTATTGCGCTGCTTTACAGCCGTGGCTCATAGAAAATTTTGCCCGGTTTGATGCGGTTATAATACACGGCTTATGGTTATATAACAGTTACGGAACGTATAAAGCGTGGAAAGCCTTTAAGAAGAATAACAGTAAGTTTCCCAAATTGTTTGTTATGCCGCACGGCATGCTCGACCCTTACTTTCAAAAAGCTAAGGAGCGCAGGGTAAAGGCCATCAGGAACTGGATATTTTGGAAATTGTTCGAAAATAAAGTTGTGAATATGTCAAGTGGGGTGTTGTTTACCTGCCAGGAAGAGTTGTTGCTGGCAAGGCAGCCTTTTACACCTTACAGCCCCAATGCCGAGTTAAATGTAGGCTACGGTATACCCAACCCGGTTGCGTTTTCTCAGGAAATGCTTACTGCGTTTTACGAGAAATGTCCGCAGGTAGCTAATAAGCCGTATATAGTTTTTTTAAGCCGAATCCATCCTAAAAAAGGTGTCGACCTGCTTATAAGTGCTTACAATTCATTATATAAAAATAATAAAACCATACCGGCACTTGTCATAGCGGGGCCCGGCCTTGATACCGATTATGGTAAACAGCTTAAAGCCACAGCCGGCGACAATATTTACTTTCCGGGCATGTTAGGAGGCAACTCTAAATGGGGTGCTTTTTATGGCAGCGAGGCATTTATACTGCCAAGCCATCAGGAAAACTTCGGGATAGCAGTCGTAGAGGCTATGGCAGCTGGCAAGGCAGTTATTATTAGCGATCAGGTTAATATTTGGCGCGAAATTAAAGACGGAAAGGGTGGCATCATTGTAAAAGACACCCAGGAAGGCGCTTTATCCGGCCTTGAACAATGGGTAAATTTAACTCCGGATCAAAAAACGGCTATGGGTGTAAATGCTCAAAATACCTATAAAAAGTTCTTTTCTATAGAACAGGCAGCTTTAAATTTAAAAACTATATTTGAACAGCAAATAAATGGTTAATACAGATACACATACAGGAGCATCGTTCTCGCTAAAAAACAGGCTGTTGCGTGTTGTATGGGGCGTTGTATATTTTGTGTTTTTCAGGTTTTCGCCAAGGCCATTGCACGCATGGCGCTCTTTTTTGCTGCGCTGCTTTGGTGCAAAGGTTGGCAAAGGGGTGCATGTGTACCCAGGCGTTATCATCTGGGCGCCGTGGAATTTAATTTTACACGACCACTGCGGTATAGCAAGCGGAGTAAATTTATATTCTCAAGGACTCATTACAGTGGGCAAAAAAGCTGTGATCTCGCAGGGCAGTTATATATGTACAGGAACGCATGATTATACAAAACATGGTTTCCCTTTATACACCATGCCTATAACCATAGGCGATAATGCGTGGGTGGCAGCCGATGCCTTTATACACCCTGGTGTTACCATACACGAAGGCTGTGTAATCGGAGCCCGATCTGTGGTAACTAAAGATATGCCGGCCTGGTCGGTTTGTGCGGGCTTTCCTTGTAAGGTTTTAAAAGACAGGGTACTTGTTGATTAAGGGATTAAATTATTTAAATACAAATCTGAAGAAATTTATAAAGTAATATGGCAAAAATCCCAATTACGGTCGTAATTCCGGTTAAAAATGAAGAGTTGAATATAATTCACTGTTTAAAGCTCGTATCGGGTTTTGACCAGGTAATGGTTATAGATTCTAACAGTACCGATAATACGGCAAAAATTGCTACAGAGCATGGTGCCGAAGTACACCAGTTTACCTGGGACGGCCAGTTTCCTAAAAAGCGTAACTGGGTGCTTAGAAATTTGCCGTTGCGCAATGAGTGGGTTTTGTTTCTGGATGCCGATGAATATATTACCGATGAATTTATTGCCGAGATACAGCAGGCTATTAAGAATCCTGAATACAACGGTTACTGGATTACTTTTATAAACTATTTTATGGGAAGGCAGCTAAAGCATGGCGACCCATTTAAAAAGCTGCCCTTTTTTAGGGTAGGCAAGGGCGAATATGAGCTTATCAAAGAAGATTCATGGAGCCACCTGGATATGGAAGTGCACGAGCATCCTATAGTTGAGGGTAAAGTAGGCGTTTTAAAATCGCCCATAATACACAACGATTATAAAGGGCTGGAGCATTATATAGCAAAGCACAACGCTTACTCTACATGGGAGGCTAAACGCTTTATAGCGTTACAGAAAGAAGGTTTTACCAACCTTACAAAAAGGCAAAAATTTAAATACTCGCTAATGCAGTCGGGGTTTCTTCCGCTTATTTATTTTGTGGGGGCCTATTTTTTAAAGCTTGGCTTTTTAGACGGCAAGCAGGGCTACTTTTTTGCTAAATACAAATCGTACTATTTTTTACAGATACAAACCAAAATTAACGAACTCAAAAAGATATGAAAAAGAGAATTCTTGTTACCGGCGGAGCAGGTTTTATAGGGTCGCATTTATGCACAAGGCTTTTAAATGAAGGAAACGAAGTAATTTCCCTTGATAACTATTTTACAGGGAATAAGAAAAACATCGTTCATTTACTGGATAACCCTTATTTTGAAATGATAAGGCATGATGTAACAGAACCCTTTTTTATTGAGGTAGACGAAATTTATAACCTGGCATGCCCTGCAAGCCCGGTACACTACCAGTACAACCCTATCAAGACCATGAAAACATCGGTTATGGGTGCTATTAACATGCTTGGCCTTGCTAAAAGGGTTAATGCAAAGGTTTTTCAGGCGAGTACCAGTGAGGTGTATGGCGACCCGGCAGAGCATCCGCAAAGGGAATCCTACTGGGGTAATGTAAACCCAATAGGTATACGTTCTTGCTATGATGAAGGTAAGCGTGCTGCCGAGACCTTATTTATGGATTATCATAACCAAAATGATGTAGACGTTAAAATCGTGAGGATATTTAATACCTACGGACCTAACATGAATCCGGAAGATGGCCGTGTGGTATCTAACTTTATCGTTCAGGCGCTTAAAGGAGAAAATATTACCATTTTTGGCGATGGCCAGCAAACACGTTCATTTCAGTATGTAGATGATCTTGTAGAAGGTTTTATAAGGCTAATGAGCACACCTAAAGGCTTTACAGGCCCGGTTAATATTGGTAATCCGCATGAGTTTACCATGCTGGAGCTTGCTCAGAATGTTATAGAGCTTACAGGCTCATCATCTCAGCTTACTTTTATGCCGTTACCACAGGATGATCCTAAGCAAAGGCAGCCGGATATTTCGCTTGCTAAAAAAGAATTGGATTGGGAGCCTAAAGTACAATTGCGTGAAGGTTTGGTTAAGACCATTGCATATTTTGATGATTTGTTAAAGAACCCAAATAAGTAATTTGGGGTATCTTCCTTACATTGCCCAATAATTTATGCTATGCGGTTTAACAATTTTCAGAAAATAGGTGCAGCTATTTATTTTTTGATAGTTGTTTGTATAACACTCATATCCGGGCAAAGGGATTTAGATGACAATTATAGAAGAAGGGCCAACTTTGACTTTTTTAGTCAGAAATGGCTTTATATAAACAATTTTAACACTATTGGTTACAAAAGGCAGGAGTTTATAGTTTTAGAAATTATTGGCAATACCCTGCTTTTTGTACCTTTTTTCCTTGCACTTTATGTACTTGTAAACAAGCGCATGGGTATAGTAAAAGCTATAGCTGTGCTGTTGCTTAACATTTTAAGTGTGGAGGGTATACAGTTTGCACTAAACCGTGGTGTTTTTGATATAGACGATATTATTTTAAATTTTGCAGGTGGTTTGGTTGGCCTTGCTGCATTTAATTTTATTTACAGGAAATATATTTTAAAATGAAGATAATAATTTACGGCATTAACTATAGCCCTGAACTTACCGGTATAGGCAAATATACCGGCGAAATGGGCAGCTGGCTGGCACAACAGGGGCACGATGTGCATGTTGTTACTGCTATGCCGTACTACCCTGAGTGGGAAGTTCATGAAAAATATAAAGGTAAAAAATGGCATACCGAAGTTATTGATGGAGCCAGGGTGCACCGCATACCGTTGTATGTGCCTAAAGAGGTTTCTTCTGCAAAAAGGATAATTCATGAGTTTACATTTATATTGGGCTTATTGCCGGTATGGTTCTCTTTTTTATTTAAAAAGAAAGCCGATGTAGTTTTTTGCATTGCACCACCATTTCACCTGGGCTTTTTCCCGCTTATTTATTCTAAACTAAGGGGTGTGCCTATGGTATCGCACGTGCAGGATTTGCAGGTAGATGCGGCCAAAGAGCTCGGCATGATAAAAAACAAGACCTTCTTAAATATAATGTTTTCCCTGGAGCGGTTCCTTCTTAAAAAGAGCGCCAAAGTATCTACCATTAGCCTTGGTATGCAGCAAAAAATTGCATCTAAGGGCATTAAGGCAGAGAACCAGATACTTTTTCCTAACTGGGTAGATGAGAACAATATAAAACCATTGCCTAAAGAGCAATCGCTGCGTGCCGAGTTTGGCATCAGCAATACAGATAAGGTAATCTTATACTCGGGTAATTTGGGTGAAAAACAGGGGTTGGAAACCATTATAGAGACTGCGGTGCATTATAAAGACCGTAACGATGTATACTTTTTAATAGTAGGATCGGGCGGTGCTAAAGAAAAACTGGAGCAGATGGTAAAAGATGCTGCTTTAACACAGGTTAAATTCTATCCGCTACAGCCTTACGAAAAGTTATCGGCACTATTAGCTACTGCCGATGCGCACCTTGTATTGCAAAAAAAATCAGCAGCAGATCTTGTAATGCCAAGTAAGCTTACCGGTATACTTGCAGCAGGTGGATGCTCTATTGTAACCGCAGAGCCCGGCACATCATTATATCATGTTATACACGAATATAATATGGGAATTCTTACAGAACCGGAATCGGCCACGGCGTTAAAGAACAGTATTGATCTTGCCATTAACAGCGATCTTGAAGTGTATAAAACAAATGCAAGAAAATATGCAGAAATGATGTTAAGTAAAGAGAATATCCTCAAAGATTTTGAAAATAATTTATTAAGTCTTAACTAAAAAAAAGTTGCAATTAAATAATTTTTGTAGTCTTTTTAATAAATAAATCCTAAATATGGTACTTATTTAAGACTAATTTGCAATCTTTGTAAATCGAATTCATTCCAATAAAGCTCTTTCTATGACTGTATACAGTATACTGTTTATGAGTAAATAGCATTTAAAATTGTTTAAAAATTGCAATTGTAGTTAGTTAATTTATTTCATAAAAATGCAGCAATATCTTAATAAGATCTCACTGGTAAGATTAATAGCCGACCTTTCTGTTGTGGCATTTACCTATATATTATGTATATACGTAACCCAACCGGATACTTTTCTGGCCGACTTTAAAGCGAAATTCTTTTTGCTAATTATACTGCTTTGGGTGTGGTTTTTTAGTGGCACATCTAACAAGCTTTATAATGACCACAGGATTAAGCCGGGCTTTTCTCTTGAAATTTATAAGACCTTTAAAAGCGTTATAATACTATCTATAACCATAGTTGTAGTGTCTTATTTTTCGCGTTCGTTCCTACCGGTAACCTTTGTTTTAATGTATGCTGCGGCACTTATGTTCTTTTTTGGTACCGAGAAATATATTATAAACAGGCTGGTGCTTTTCCTACGCAAGCAGGGCTTTAATTTAAGGCATGTTATTATTATAGGGCACGGTAATTCGGCACAGCAATTTCATCAGCTTATAATCAATAACCCTCATTTAGGGTATGATATATTGGGTTATTTTGAAGATGAAGCTAAAGAAACCGCACTTTGCCCTTACCTGGGTACGGCGTCGGGCCTTAGCGATTTTTTAAGATCCAACAAGGTAAACGAGGTTATTATTGCCACTCCTGGTATTACCATTGGCGAAATTGAAGAAATTACCCACGAGGTAGATAAGGCCGGTATAAGGGTTAGGATAATACCTGATTTTCATTTTCAGTTTTACAACAGGTACGAGTTTAAGCAGTTTGGAAACATACCTACGGTTTCTTTACGAAAAGAACCGTTGGAAGAAACCAATAACAAGTTTATTAAACGAACTTTTGATATTGTTTTTAGCGCATTAGTACTGCTGTTAATATGTTCGTGGCTTTTTATTATCATAGCCATTGTTATTAAGATAAATTCAAAAGGGCCGGTTTTATTCAGGCAAAAAAGGCTGGGCAGGGACAGGAAAGAATTTTGGTGCTATAAATTCAGGAGTATGTATGTTAACCATGATTCCGACAGGAAAATGGCTACCAAAGGCGACTCCAGGATAACATCGGTAGGGCGGTTTTTACGTAAAACCAGCCTTGATGAGTTCCCTCAGTTTTGGAATGTATTATCGGGCAACATGTCTATCGTAGGGCCAAGGCCACACATGAGCGTGCAGAATGAGCAATACCAGGAAATAATCAATAATTACCTGGTAAGACAACTTATAAAGCCGGGCATTACAGGCTGGGCACAGGTAAACGGTTACAGGGGCGAGATAGAGTCGCACTACGATATTAAAAGCAGGGTGTCTTATGATATTTGGTACCTTGAAAACTGGAGTTTTTTCCTTGATATAAAAATTATTTACCTTACGGTCTGGAATATTTTTAAAGGAGAAGATAAAGCCTACTAATTTACCGGCCGTTTATGATAAAGAGGCTTTTTGATATAACAGTATCTTTTACAGCCCTTATATTTTTAGGCTGGCTTATTGTTGTGTTATTTATTGTGGCATCTATAAGCACAGGGCAAAACGGTTTGTTTATACAAAAGCGTATAGGCAGGTACGGCAGGCCTTTTAGTATATTTAAAGTACGGTCTATGAAGGATACAGCAAACGGCAAGCAGGTTACATCTTTTGGGCGCTTTTTACGAAAATATAAGCTGGATGAATTACCGCAACTGTTTAATGTTTTATTTGGTACTATGAGTTTTGTAGGCCCACGGCCCGATTTGCCGGGTTACTACGATCAGCTAACGGGTACCGATAGGGATGTTTTAACTTTGAGGCCGGGCATTACCGGGCCCGCAAGCATTAAATACGCTAACGAAGAAGCGATTTTAGCAGCCGTGACTAATCCTGAAATTTATAACGACACGGTTATTTTTCCTGATAAGGTAAGGATCAACAAGAATTACCTGGTGCACCAGTCGTTATTTTTAGATATTAAAATAATGTTTTATACTGTTTTAGGTAAAAAACTGGAGGAAGATTATTTTAACTAACGGTACAGCAAAACGTAATTAATTAAATTTGTTGTAAAACCCTGCACTAAATGGCTCAATCTAAAATATGGCTCTCTTCGCCCCACATGGGTGGTAACGAAAAAAAGTATATAGATGATGCTTTTGCCGGCAACTGGATCGCTCCGTTAGGGCCTAACGTTACCGGTTTTGAAGAAAATTTAGAGCACTATTTGGGCGATGGGCAGCACGTTGCGGCATTAAGCTCCGGCACTGCGGCGATACATTTGGGGTTAATAATGTTAGGGGTAGGAGCAGGCGATGAAGTTATCTGCCAAAGCATGACGTTTTCTGCATCAGCAAATCCTATTGCATATCTGGGGGCAACTCCGGTATTTGTAGACAGCGAACCTGATACCTGGAATATTTGCCCTAACTTTTTAGAGGAGGCTATAATAGAAAGGCTGGCTAAAGGCAAAAAGCCAAAGGCAATAATTGCTGTACATTTATACGGCATGCCTTATAAAGTTGATGAAGTTAATGCAGTTGCAAAAAAATATGATATCCCCATTTTAGAAGATGCTGCCGAGGCTCTTGGCAGTACTTACAACGGTAAAAAATGTGGCACGTTTGGCACTATTGGTATTTTGTCGTTTAACGGCAATAAGATCATAACAACATCCGGCGGCGGGGCACTTGTAACCAATAATAAGGCAGTAAAAGAAAGGGCGGTTTATTTAGCCACACAGGCACGTGACGATAAGCCCTATTACCAGCATACTGAAATAGGTTACAATTATCGCCTAAGCAATATTAGTGCAGGCATAGGCCGCGGACAGATGGAGGTGCTTAACAGGAACGTTAACCTGCGCAGAGGTATTAATAATTTTTACAGGGATTTTTTTAAAGAGATAGAAGGGGTTACTGTGTTTACAGAATATGACGAACGGTATTTCTCTAATTTTTGGCTAACAACCATTTTAATTGATGCAGATAATACAGGTGGAATAACTCCCAATAAGGTTCGGCTGGAGCTGCTTAATGACAACATTGAAGCAAGGCCATTGTGGAAACCCATGCACCTGCAGCCGGTGTTTAAAGATGCCCCGTACTATGGTGCTAATATTAGCGAACAGTTGTTTAACAATGGTTTATGCCTGCCATCGGGTTCTAATATGGGTAAGATTGAGTTTGAAAGGATAAGCATAGCCTTAAAAAGAATATTCAATAATTTATAAATGTTTATATTTAGGGTGTAATTAGCATCCTATACAAGGCATACTGCTACGAGTGGCAATTGTTATAAATGAAAGAAAACAGCAAAATAGTTAATAGGGCACAGGTAAATTATAATTTAGAAGATTTACTTGAACGTAAGCCTATTGTGCTTGATGATAAGGCAATATCTACGCAGTTAAAAGATAAGATTGTTTTAATTACAGGCGCGGCCGGTTCTATAGGCAGCGAACTGGTTAGGCAGGTGCTTAAATTTTCGCCGCGCAGTATTATATTGCTCGATCAGGCGGAAACTCCACTGTACCTTCTTTCGCTTGAAATTGAAGAAATTGCCCTGCATACTGCGATTGCATCGGTTTTGTGTGATATTACCCGAAAGGACGCCTTAAACGAAGTTTTTAAAAAATATAGTCCGGATGTTGTATACCACGCAGCAGCCTATAAGCATGTGCCAATGCTGGAAGATAACCCCGTACAGGCTGTGCTGGCTAATGTGTTGGGTACTAAAAATGTGGCTGATTTAGTTGCGGCCTACAATGTGGCTACCTTTGTAATGATCTCTACAGATAAAGCGGTTAATCCCGGCAGTGTTATGGGCGCCAGTAAGCTTATTGCCGAAAAATACGTTCAGGCGTTGCATAACAAATTAAAGCAGGAGGGTAAATCCTTAAACAGGTATATAACCACTCGTTTTGGCAACGTGTTGGGTTCTAATGGGTCGGTAGTGCCGGTTTTTACCAGGCAAATACAGGCAGGTGGGCCGGTAACGCTTACAGATGCCGAGATTTCGCGGTATTTTATGACCATTCAGGAGGCATGCCAGCTCGTTCTGGAAGCCGGGGCCATGGGGCAGGATGCCGAGATATTTGTTTTTTATATGGGTAAACAAATTAAGATATTAGATTTGGCGCATAAAATGATACGCCTTGCAGGCCTGGAACCCAACAAGGATATTGCCATTAAAATAACGGGGCTAAGGCCCGGCGAAAAGCTAAACGAAGAGCTTATAAATGATAAGGCTGTAGTGTTGGCTACTCATAATGAATATGTTATGATATCTCAGGAAGAGCCCATGGATTTTTCTTTTGTTTTTGAAAGTATAGAACGTATGGTAAAATTTGCCAAAGATTATAAGTTTTATGAAACCGTAGCCGAAATGAAAAAAATGATACCCGATTTTAGAAGTAAAAACTCACAGTATCAAATTTTTGATGATACGCAAAACAATACCCTTTGATAATCATTATAAAATGTTAACATCTTTTAAATGTCGACAAAAATAGTATCTTTGCGCAAGGGCATAAAAAGATGTTATTACCACCCAGTAAAACAAATAGCAAGCAACAAATGATAAAAAAGATTGGATTACTACTTGTAATCGTTTTAGTATTCAGTTCATGCGCATCAAGGAAAAAAATGGCTTATTTTCAAAACATCGCAGAGGTGTCTTCAGACAGGCTTTACGAGACCACTTTACAGCCTGATGACGAGCTTCAGATCATTGTAAACGCACCTGCACCCAACCAGGAACTTGCAGCCCCTTTTAATATGACAACCCTTACACCTATTGAAGGTGGCGGTACTGCCAGCACAACAGAAGGGCGTACATACCTTTTAGATAATAAAGGCGAGATAATTATGCCTTTAGTGGGTAAAATAAAATTATCAGGCCTTACCCATGAACAGGCACTTCAAAAACTTAATGAGGAAATAAGTAAATATATAATTAACCCAATTGTAAGCTTTAAGATAATTAATTTTAAAGTTACCGTTATTGGCGATGTGGGCAAACCGGGCAGTATTCCTGTAACGGGCGAAAGGATTACCTTACCGGAGGCTATAGCCCAGGCGGGGGATCTTTCTATATACGGTATCCGTACCAATATTATGGTTATTAGGGAGGTAGATGGTAAAAAGACGTATAACTATGTGGATTTTACAAAAGCTGATTTTATGAATTCTGAATATTATTACCTTGCACAAAACGACCTGGTAGTAGTAGAACCTAACAAGGTTAAGAGAAATTCATCTGCTTTAGGAAGAGAAGTTACTATAGCTGTTTCTGTAATAGGTGTAATCTTAAGTGTAATTACCATTGCAACACGATAATATATGAGCGAAATTTCAAAAGATAAAAACGTAGATATTTCAAGCTTTAATAATAACCAGGTAGATATTAAACAAATTCTTGGGCAGTACATTATCCACTGGAAATGGTTTGCACTTAGCGCCATTGTTTGTGTAATAGCTGCGTCGGTTTATTTAAGGTATGTGTCGCCTATGTATAACATATCGGCTACCATATTAATTAAAGACGATAAAAAAGGAGGCCTTGCATCAGAGCTTTCCGCTTTTAGCGAATTAGGCGTTATTAAAGGTGTAAAAAGTAATACCAGTAATGAGTTAGAGCTTTTGCGCACGCGCTCGCTTGCTAAAAAAACGGTTAAAGAGCTGGAACTTAACGTTACTTATTTTCAGGAAGGGCGTTTTGCAAAAAAAGAGATGTATAAAAATATGCCCATAAAGGCAAGTTTTTTTAATACTACCGATGATTTTCTTACAAGGGGCTTAGGTACTTTTATAATACAGGTTAAAAGCCCTACAAAATTTGACCTTCTTAATGCTAAAGAGGTTAAAATTGGTGAATACTCATTTGGCCAGGCCATAAAAATGGACAGGGCTACCATGGTAATTACCAATACTTACAATAAAAAAGAAGCCAGTAAATCTACTTTCATAATCAGTATTGGCGGTTTAGAAAGTGTAGCCTCTGCATACCGTGGCAGGCTAAATGTTTCTAAAGGTAATGAGGAAACCAGTATTTTAACGCTTTCTATAGTAGACCCTATTAAAGAAAGGGGTATTGATTACATTAATGCAATTATTGATAATTACAACCAGGAAGCTATTGATGATAAAAACGAAGTAGCAAGAAAAACGGATACTTTTATTAACCAAAGGCTGGACTCTATTACCCGCGACCTTGATATGGTTGAAATGGGTATCGAAGGCTTTAAAAAAGAAAACAGGATAACCGACCTTGTTGCTGATGCCGGTGTGTTTTTGGAGAGTAACTCAAGCTATGAGAACAGTGCCCTTACTAACCAAACACAAATAACGGTGGTAGAGGTAATGCTTGATTTCTTAAAAAAGAGTACTATTGACGATGTTATTCCGGATAATATAGTACCAAGCGGCGATGCTGCACCCTTGGTGTCAGAATATAACAGGCTTGTACTGGCAAGGCAGCGCTATAAAAATAGCGGTACGGAGGCTAACCCTACGGTTATCTTTAACAACCAGCAAATTGAGGCTATAAAGAGAAATATTACTGAGAGCCTTATTAACCTTAAGCGCTCTTTACAAGTTTCGCAAAAAGACCTTGAGCGCCAGGAAAGTATACTTGGAGGTAAAATTAAAAAATACCCTACTCAGGAGCGTGAGTACAGGACGCGCAGCAGGCAGCAAACTGTAATAGAAGCCCTTTACCTGTATTTGTTACAAAAGAGGGAAGAGAATGCTATTAGCATGAATGTAACGGCGCCAAACTCTAAAATTATAGATGAGGCATATGCTAACCCATCGCCTATATCGCCTAAAAAGAATGTTATTTACCTTGGTGCATTTATATTTGGCTTATTTGTACCATTTAGCCTTTTATATGCTAAACAGTTATTAGATAATAAAATACACAGCGTTAAAGACCTGGAAGACCTTTCTGTTCCATACCTTGGTGATGTACCTAAATCAGAGTTTAACAGCGAGCTTATAAGCCAGCACAGCCGTTCGGCTACAGCAGAGAGTTTACGTATCATACGTACTAACCTTGAGTTTATGCTTGCCAATATACCTGATGGAAGGGCCAAAACCATATTTGTTACGTCTACCATTCCTAAAGAGGGTAAAACATTTATATCGGTTAACTTAGCGGCTACACTGGCGCTTACCGGTAAAAAAGTTTTATTGATAGCGATGGACATCAGGAACCCTAAGCTGGATGAGTATATTAATGTACCATCTAAAGGTTTAACCAACTACCTTTCTTCTAAAGAAACAGATATTGATAAGTATATCTTTAAACAGGATGGTTTTGAGAACTTTTATGTATTGCCCCCGGGTATCATTCCGCCTAACCCTGCCGAGTTGCTTATGAGCAACAAAGTAGCCGAACTGTTTGAAAAGCTTAAAGACGAATATGATTACCTTGTTGTAGATACAGCGCCGGTAAGCCTTGTTACCGATACAATGATACTGGCTCATTTTGCCGATACCTTTGTGTATGTAACCCGCGCCAACCACCTTGATAAACGTATGCTTGCATTACCTGAAACGCTATATAGGGAGGGCAAACTGCCGGGAATGGCAATGTTGCTTAATGATACCGGCAGCGAAAAAGGCTATGGTTACGGGTATGGCTACGGCTACGGATATGGTTACGGATATGGCTACGGACCGGATATACAAAAACCAAAGACTTGGAAAGACAAGATTTTCGGGAAGAGAAAATAGAAAGGGGAAACCCCAATTGAAATAAAAAAACACCTTCTTTACATGCTAAAGAAGGTGTTTTTATTTAATGCGGTTATTAAAGGCGCGGTGTTTTTTAAGAGCACCGGGTTTTTATAGGCCTGTACGTGCCTGTCGTGGTGGGTGTCAGATCCGGTAAAGTCTATCATGCTCTCTTCCAGCAGTTTTTTGGCAATATCTGCAACCGGCTTGCCATAATATCCTGTAACCGATAAAAGGTTAAGCTGAAAAAGGCATCCCACTTTTTTTAGCTTGGTGTATTCTTCCGGTTTAAAATGGTAAAATAAATAACGCTCCGGGTGGGCAAGTACAGGTTTGTACCCTTCAAGCTGCAACTGGTATACAATATCGTATAACTGTATAGGTGGATTTAGGTAGGACATCTCTACCAAAACATAATTATCTTTTAGTGTAAGCAGCGGCTCTGTTTTTAAGAGGTTTAAAAACACTTCGTCCATAAGGTATTCTGCGGCAGCTTTAAAAGGCATGGTGTGGCCATGCTGCTCTAAATACAGTTTGGTGGTGGTTTCTTTAGTAGTAATGCCCTGGCGGGTATTATTCCATACTCCTGTAAGTACGTGGGGCGTGGTTATAAACTGACCAAAACCATAGCCTTTAAGGCTTTGTATAAGCGCAATGGTATTGCTCTCGTCTTTAGAGCCATCGTCTATACCCGGCAGCAGATGCGAGTGTATATCTACATACCCGTCAGGTATCAGGTCGGCTAAGCGGGGTTTTGGCTTATTAAAGAAAAACACGGTAGTATGATTTAGGGGTTATCTAACAAAAATAATCATTATTAACCAACCTTTAGATACTATTATGCGTTATGCAGCCTTTTTTTGGTATTTGCGTTTAACGCCCTCATTAAAAGAATGGCAACTAAGGCTATAAGTGGCAGTACAATTAAAAAGTAAGGCTTGGTTATAACGATCACTAAGTATAGCGCCATGCAGGCAAAGCACACATAAATCGTTGTCTTAACTGCCGTATACCTGCCCAGGAAGATAAAAAATATAAGCAGCAGGAAAAGCGGATTGATGAGCAGGGCGTTGTAGTTTAACGCGATTTCTTGATGGTAGGAGTACAGCCCAACAAAGGTAAAAAACACGCCCAGCAGCCCGAAAACAGCTATTAACGACCTTTGCACTACTATGTTCCTGGAAAAATACATTAATGCAAGGCAGATGATTATCCAGGTATAAAAGTTATTCCATACCGATATGCTCTCACTGCCAATGGCTTTGTAAGCTGTTACGGTAGGCTGTGCAAGCGGCCCTGTTGTTGTTTTGGTATTGGCTACGCCCTGTAAAAGCTGGTTGGGCAGGAAGAGCTTATACTGCTCCATATCGGTCTTGTGGCCAAAGATAAGGCTGATGCCCAGGTTTTCGTAAAAGCTGCTGTTTAGCCTTTCGTATATTATTTCACGGTTGGTTTTGCCGGCATCATCATTTTTCATTGATATCCCTCCCGGTATGTATCTGGTAAAAATATCGCCTACCATAGTGGTGCAGTTGCGGTCGAAAAACTTATAGGTATAAAAACGCTTATCAGAATTTAACGTGGTGGTAAGCTCGTTGTATATCTGCTGCTTTTGTGTGGGGGAGAGGTTAAGCTGCTGCTCCAGCACATCGCGGTTGTAGTATTGGTAAGTGTATACAAAGTCTTCATAAGAGCTGGCAGAAACAAAATACTGTAAATCGCCTTTTACAAATTTGAGGTAAAAGTTAGGGGTGCTAAAATCAAACGTACCAAAGTTATACACCACATCCAGGTTTGCGGCAGGATCGTGAACCCTAACGGCGGTGTGCCCAAAAACCGAGTACAGCTCGTTGCCGGGCCCGCAGGTTATCAGGGTTATATTTGCCTGTGGCGACAGTGGAATTTGTGCCGAAGCTGTAGTGGTAATAAATAAGGTTACAAGTAAAAGCAGAGCAACTTTTAATGTGCGCATTGGTGGTGAGGTTTTATCGCCTAAAGATACCTAAATCTACTTTAAGAGAAAAAATATTAGAGTATAAAGCTACACTCTGGTCGCCAATATCGGTAAGGGCATAATCTACCGATATGCCTTTGTATTTAAAGCCCAGGCCAATATTGGGCTGAAAGCTCAGGCTGGTAGAGTTGTCAATTTGTTTTTCATTTTGAAAGTTACCCACGCCACCGCGAAGGAAAACAAGGTCTAAATAACCAAATTCAAAACCTACGGCCGGGTCGATGCTTACAAAATCAAGGTTAACAATATCGTTGGTCTTAAAAAACTGCATGTTCATGTTAGCGGCTACAAGCAGGCTGTAATCGTAATGAAAGATGAATTTTTTAGAGATACCCAACTGTGCTTTGGGCAGTGTGATCTCACTTGTTTCGGGGAGTTCCTGGTTTTGGCCATCTACGGCACCGCTTACGGTTGCATACTCATCTTCATCAATAGCCCAAACATTGTATGTGGTAGTGATATCACGAAGCATAAGGCCGAATTTCCATTCGCTCCTGGTTTGGTACTGAAAACCAAGATCAAAACCAAAACCCCACGAGTTGGCAAATTTACCTATTACACGGCGTATAACCTTGGCGTTTACACCATAGGTAAAGCCATCTAAAGGTGCGGCACGGGCGTAGGATACCGTCATGCCATAATCGGCAGCCGAGAAAAGGCTGATACGGTTATAATCTATGTTACCCTGGTCGTCTATTAATTGTGTGGTATTTAAGATGTCATCTACCCCAAAACGGATGATAGATACCCCAAGGGCACTCTTTCTGTCTTCCAGCGGCATAGCAAAAGCGGCATAATCATACTGGGCAATATTGGCAAAATAACTGGCGTGCATAAGGCCAAGCTGCTTATCTTCAACCGCCATAAGGCCTGCGGGGTTCCAGTAACCGGAGTTTACATCGGCAGTATGGGCAGTAACGGCATTGCTCATTCCCAGCGCAGCGGCATCTACCCCAATGCTCATAAACTCATTGGAGTACTTTCTAACGGCCTGGCTGTGAGCAAGAAATGGAATGTAGAGGAATAAAATAAAAAGTAACTTTCTCAATGCTGTTATTTTGTGCAAATATGACATAAAATTCTCAATTACTAAACTCCAATTCTATTAACTTATTGTGTTAACTTTGTGCATATAAAAAATTACCAGCTATGTCTTTTAAGAAACATGTACCTAACCTTGTAACCCTGCTTAACCTTACAAGCGGCCTTATAGCCCTTGTGTATGCTTTTGACACAAACTGGCAAATGGCTTTTTTATGGGTATGTATAGGTATATTTTTTGATTTTTGGGATGGCTTTTTTGCACGCATCTTTAAAGTGCAAAGCGAGCTTGGCTTACAGCTGGACTCCCTTGCCGATATGGTTACCAGTGGTGTTGTGCCGGGCATGATAATGTTCCAGATGCTGGTAGGCATAGCCGATAACCAGGAGGAGTACAACCTTAGCCCCGATAATTTTTACCTGGGCATGCTGCCTTACGTGGGTTTTATAATCACGCTTGCCTCTTGCTACAGGCTTGCGAAATTTAATATTGACACCCGCCAGACCGACTCTTTTATAGGGCTGCCTACACCGGCAAACGCCCTGTTTATTATGAGCCTGCCTGTTATACAGGCGCACAGCGACGGTACCGGTTATGTATTCTCATTGCTTAGTAACCCGTATGTGCTTATAGCCATAAGCCTGCTTAGCGCCTTTATGCTTAACAGCGAAATACGCCTGTTCTCCTTAAAAATTAAGTATTTTAACTGGGATACCAACAAAACACAAATTATCTTTTTAATCGTATCGGTTATACTGCTGTTCTTACTGCAATATTCGGCCATACCGTTAATTATATTGTTTTATGTGGGGCTATCGGCTATTATGGGTAAATATACCGCCAAAGCCGCATAACCATGAAGCGCACGCCGGCAAGAAAGCCAGCTGCCAACCCCATGAGGGCCGTGGCAACTACCACACACAAAAAGGCAGTACGCAAAAGGCCTAAACCAAAAAAATCTAATAAAACAAGTGCGGGTCAGCTACTTAAGTATTCATTCCTGCTGCTGTTTATTTCCTTTATTATAGCGGCGGGCTACCAGTACCGCCATGGCTTTTTGTACTACCTGGGCTTTAAAACCAACAAGCGCATAGAGGCCCTTACCAAAGAAGAAAAGAAAATTGCCAGCCTGCGCCTGTACGAAATTGTATCGCGCCATAAAGACAAGGTTTTTGGTATAGATGTTTCCCATTACCAGGGCAAGATAAACTGGGACAGCATAGAGCGCAAAACCGGCGATTTTCCGTTAGATTTTGTGTTTGCACGCGCTACGGTGGGGGTGGGGTCTGACTCTGAATTTAACCGCAACTGGCGACATGCCGGCAAAAATGGTTTTATTAGGGGTGCCTACCATTATTACCGCCCCAACGAAAACTCCCTTAAACAGGCCGAAAACTTTATTAAAACGGTAAAGCTTGGCAAGGGCGATCTGCCCCCGGTTTTAGACATTGAAAAAATACCCAGTGAGCAAAGCATGGACAGCCTTAAAAGCGGCCTGAAGCGCTGGCTTACTAAAGTAGAAAAGCACTACGGCGTTAAGCCGATTATTTATAGCGGTGAAAGCTTTTATACCGATTTCTTAAAGAAAGAATTTGAAGACTACACCCTGTGGATTGCCAACTATAGCTTTTTTGAAGATGAGATACGCAAAGAGTGGCTGTTTTGGCAGTTTACCGATAAAGGCAGCATTAAAGGCATAGAAGGCCCTGTAGATGTAAATATTTATAATGGCAATGTAAGCCACCTTAATGAGCTTAGGCTCAAGTAGCGTGGTATGAGTAACGTAACAAAACCATCGTTCAGGTATGATATTAATGGCCTTAGGGCCATTGCTATTATTGGGGTGCTTTTGTTTCATTATAAAGTGCCTGCCTTTACAGGGGGCTTTGCCGGGGTAGATGTGTTTTTTGTAATTTCAGGCTACCTGATGAGCCGTGTGGTTATGAGCCAGATTGATAAAGGCACATTTTCTTACTCTGACTACTTTGAGCGCAGGCTGCACCGCATTGTACCTGCGTTACTGTTCTTAGCCGTAACACTTACCATAGCATGTTTCTTTTTTTATTTTCCGGTTGATTATACATTGCTATCCCGAAATGCTGCTGCAAGCATAGCGTTTATCTCTAACATTGTATATCGTAGTAAAGTATCGTCTTACTTTGCCCCGTCGGCCGATGGTAATATGTTTTTGCATACGTGGTCGCTCTCGGTAGAGTGGCAGTTTTACCTTGTTTATCCGTTGGTGCTTTGGCTGATGCACAGGTTTTTAAGCAAGGGTGTTTTTAAGCCGGTATTTATAGTGCTCACTTTGTTATTGTTTGTTCTGGCCATTGCAATTTATAAGTATAGTGCCGGGTATGCTTTTTACCTGTTGCCTGCGCGTGCGTGGGAAATGCTCTTTGGAGGACTTGCCTTTTTTGCTGAAGTCCGCTTTGCATCCTTCCGGTTTAAAAGAGGTGCTGCACTCGTGGGTTATAGTATGATACTGGCAAGCTTTTATTTGTTTGATGAGGCATTGCCCTGGCCGGGATTTTACACGCTCCTGCCTGTTATGGGTACGTTTTTAATTATAGTGGCCAACTATAACAACTTTGTAGTGGTACGCCACAGCAGCATGCAATTCATCGGCAAAATATCCTACTCATTATACCTTTGGCACTGGCCGGTTTATGTAATTGCCCAATATTACGGTCTGGGAACGGGTTTTCTTGTAGTAGCTGCCTATTGCGCGGTTGCAGTACTATTAGGCTACCTGTCCTTTATATATATTGAAAGCATTACTTATAGGCGAAAACGGTTTGTAGTCTTCGCTATGCTTTTAGCAGGCGCAGGGGCATATATGCTGAGTTATTGCAATGCCAATGCGGTGTTGTTCGATAAAAAAACGCATGCTATTGCCGGTTACACTGTGGCCGGGGCTAAATTCTTCAATCAATATAAAAAAGGTACTTGTTTTGTTGAGGCTATGCCTGCCTACAAAAAAGAGCCCTGCCTTTGTATTGAACCCGGTAAAAAGAACATCCTGCTCATCGGCGACAGCCACATGGCGCAACTGGCACAGTCGTTAGATGAAGGTTTTGCCGGCACTGATATTCATTTTTTACAGGCCACGGCTACGGCTACATTGCCTACCGTAAAAAGCTATTATAATAAAAAGAACAATATCAGGCAGTTGATGGATTACGTGTACCATGATTTTATCCCTAAAAATGCCGGTAAGATCGATGGGGTTATCATAACAGGTAACTGGGCTGGGCAAAGGCTTGTGGAGCGCGATAGTATTTTAGAGGGACTTAAAGAGTCGCTGGCGTATCTTAAGAAATACAATATCCCCGTGTTTGTTATCGGGCAGACCGAACGCTATACCGTTCCGTACCCTGTAGTTGCAGCACGGGCGTGGCAGTATGGCACCGCAAACAACGATTTTTACCTTGATGGTTACACGAATGATATTGATGATTATTTGGCGAGCCATCTTAAGGGAAGTTACATAGAGGTGCTAAACAGGGGTGACTTTCCACCTTTATCTAAAAACAACGAACCCTATATGAGGGACAAAGATCATGTTACAAAATATGGCGCCGACCTGCTTGTGCAAAAAATTAAGGGTAACCCTATAGCGAAAGAATTTTTTGACATAAAGGCTGATAAATAGTTTGTTTGAAATGCGTTGCATTAATTTTCTTTGCTATTTTTGGAAGATAACCAACCATTCACAAACATGAAAAACTTACTTCTTTACGGCTGTATGGCTATTTTAGCTGTAGGCTGTGCTGCCGGTGCAGGCGGCAAAGCTGCAAAGGTTGCAGATGATTACGGCTACTCTGAAAATAACCCAATAAAAGTGGGTGGCGTGGGCGACGGCCCAGCTAATGAGAGGGCTTACCTTAACAGGCTTAAGGGGCCTAATGGAGAACGCATAACCTATACAAGAAATGGTAGCTGCTGCCATTTTGAAACGTCTAAAGGCTTTTTAGGGATGGGGCTTTTAGATATTTATATGGTAACCGTACAGGGGGATAGTGTGCCAAAGAAACTATATATTAATATGTATGATAAGGCTAAGTTATATGCTCCTAAAGGATTTTTAATAAAGTAACTGTTGTAAGAAAAATATAAGTGCGGTATTTTTAGTTTTGATGCACTCAAATAATTAATCGATCAATTTTATCTCATGGAAACTCAAACCCTGTTGAATCATTTTTTACGATATATCGTGAAAATTAATTTCATGGGTTGATGACCGATTTGAATTTAATGCGTGATTAATCGCAACTCAAAATTTTAAACTCCATATTGAATTTTCTAATAATATTTCAATCTTTCAATGTTTTAATCTTTCAATTTTGATTTCTTATCTCAATATCCAAAAGTGAAATATTAAGTATTTTGTAAGTGTAATACTATAATTTTTGGGTATAAATACAGATATTTTGTGCAACTCAAAATCCAAAAGTGAAATATTAAGCCAAAAAAAGCAGGTTTTAACCTGCTTGCTTATAATGAATATATTAAAAATTTTCCTGATCGGGGACAGTAGCATCGGCAGTATCTGTTTCGCCTTTTGCCTTATGAAAATCGATCTTTTTCTTACGAAGTTCAAAATTCTGACCCAAATATACCTTTCTAACCATCTCATCCTGAACAAGTTCCTCGGGTTTTCCTGCTTTTAGGATACCACCCTCAAACATCAGGTAGGTTTTATCGGTAATGGCAAGGGTTTCCTGTACGTTGTGGTCGGTAATCAGGATGCCGATATTCTTGTCTTTAAGCTGAGCCACAATACGTTGGATGTCCTCAACGGCCACGGGATCTACCCCTGCAAAGGGTTCATCCAGCAAGATAAACTTGGGGTCGGTAGCCAGTGCGCGGGCAATTTCGGTACGTCGGCGCTCGCCACCGCTAAGTAGATCGCCTCGGTTGGTACGTATGTGCTGCAGGGAAAATTCATCTATAAGTGCCTCCATCTTAGCCTCTTGCTCTTTTTTAGAGAGGGTGGTAAGCTGTAAAACGCTCATAATATTGTCCTCAATACTCAGCTTCCTGAATACCGATGCTTCCTGGGCAAGGTAGCCAATGCCGTGCTGGGCTCGCTTGTACATAGGGAAATCTGTAATCTCCATAGTATCAAGGTATATCTTGCCGCTGTTGGGCTTTACAAGCCCCACGATCATGTAGAAAGAGGTAGTTTTACCGGCACCGTTAGGCCCTAAGAGCCCTACGATCTCGCCCTGGTTTACCTCTACCGATATGCCTTTTACAACACTGCGGCCTTTGTAGGTTTTTATTAAGTTATCTGCTCTTAATTTCATGGTAATCAGTTATATAGTGTCGCCGGCTGCTTTTTCTTCCAGCGCTTCCCAAAACTCATAGGCACGGCGCAGGTGCGGGATAACAATGGTGCCGCCCACAAGTGTGGCAATGCCCAGTGCCTCCATAACTTCCTCTTTACTAAGGCCTTCCTTATGGCTGGTCTCTAAGTGGTATTTTACACAATCATCGCAACGCAGCACCGCCGATGCCACAAGGCCCAGCAATTCTTTAGTCTTAACATCAAGGGCACCAGGCATATAAGCGTTGGTGTCCAGGTTAAATATACGCTTAACAATTTTATTGTTATCGGCCAAAAGTTTGTCGTTCATCTTTTGGCGGTAGTCGTTAAATTCCTGTACTATATCAGCCATTTGCTTCTTCTTTTAGTTTGCGTTTATTCATTCGTGCTGCAATAAGTATGCTAACCTCATACAATATCATAAGTGGTATGGTAACAATCAGCTGGCTAACAACGTCTGGAGGCGTTACTATTGCAGCAATAATCAGGATTATCACTAACGAGTATTTTCGGTATTTCCTTAAGAATTCGGCAGTTACGAGCCCAATTTTAGCAAGGAAAAAGATAATGATGGGCATCTCAAATACCAGTCCACACGATATAACCGTTGTTTTTATGAGGCTGAGGTAAGAGTCTATATCAATATTATTTTCTACCACCGTACTGATTTGGTAATTACCTAAAAAGTTGATAGACAGCGGCATAATAAGGTAGTAGCCAAATAGCACCCCTAAAAAGAATAGTAGCGAGGTAGATAGTATAAAGCCTACTGCATTTTTGCGCTCTTTATCATACAAGGCAGGGCGTATAAATTTCCAGAACTCCCATAAAATAAAGGGGAAAGCGAGGATTATACCCGCTGTTACAGAGGTCCATATATCGGTAGAAAACTGCCCGTCCATAGTACGGCTTTGCAGTGAAAAAGGGAATTTTGCGGCACAAAAACTCTTATCGAGGTCATATTTTGTAGCAATATCACAAAAAACGCGGTAGGTAAAAAAGTCGGTTTTGGTGGGTGCAAAAATTATGTTTTCAAAAATGTAGCTGCTAAATGTAAAGGCTACACACGCACAGATAACAATTGCTATACTGCTGCGTACCAGCAGCCAGCGCAGTTCTTCTAAATGATCAAGGAACGACATTTCGCCGCCCACACTCTTGGTTTTTGCCATGTTAAACTATTCCTTCTTTTAAGATATCGTGCAGGTGCAATATGCCCTTATATTCGCCATCATCTGCCACAACAAGTTGTGTAATGGCGTGGTTTTCCATTGTATTTAAAGCATCTTTAACCATGCTTGCGGTTGTAATTGTTTTGGGGTTGCGCGTCATAACATCGGCAGCGGTAACCCCGGCAATACTATCCCTGTCGTTAAGCATGCGTCTAATGTCTCCATCGGTAATAATGCCTATAAGCTTCTCATTATCAATAACTGCGGTAACACCAAGCCTCTTTTCAGATATTTCCATGATCACATCTTTAATACCCGCGGTTGGCGCCACTATCGGCCTGTGCGTACCATCCAGCATATCGCCTACGCGAAGTAACAGCTTTTTTCCTAATGCACCACCGGGATGGTACTTTGCAAAGTCCTGGCTGGTAAAGTTACGCATTTCCATAAGGCAAATTGCAAGGGCATCGCCTAAAACCAGTTGTGCCGTGGTACTGTTGGTAGGGGCAAGGTTTATAGGGTCGGCCTCCTGTTCTACATACGCATGAAGCACGTAATCGGATTCTTTTCCTAAAAACGAATTTTTATTAGCCGTCATGCCAATAAGTATGTTGCCGCCGCGTTTAAGTAAGGGTACCAGTACTTTAATCTCGGGGCTGTTGCCGCTTTTAGAGATACAGATAACCACATCGCCCGGCTGCACCATGCCTAAGTCGCCATGAATGGCTTCTGCGGCATGTAAAAAAAGCGTTGGTGTACCTGTAGAATTAAGAGTGGCAACAATTTTTGCAGCAATAAGGGCGCTTTTACCTATACCGGTTATAACCAGCCTGCCTTTGCAGTTGTATATGCTTTGTACAGAACTTGCAAAATCGTTGTCTAAATATTGGGATAGTGCGGCAATGCTCTCACTTTCAGAAAGTATGGTTTTCCTGGCAGATGCCAGTATTGCTTCGGTATTTGTCAAACTTGCTAATTGTTTAAAAAGTTGCGGGTTTAAAAGATTTTTGTATCTTTATGTTCTGCAAATTTATGTAAATTACTATAATTGATATAATGAAATCGACCGAAATTGACTTACATAAAGAGTTAAAAAAATATTTTGGTTTTAACAAATTCAAAGGCCTGCAGGAAGGTGTTGTTCACAGTATCATCTCAGGCAATAACACGTTTGTAATAATGCCTACCGGAGGCGGTAAGTCGCTGTGTTATCAGCTGCCCGCCCTGGTGTTAGAAGGGACCGCTATTGTGGTATCCCCGCTTATTGCGCTTATGAAAAACCAGGTTGATGCCATTAGGAGCCTTTCGTCCGAAAGCGGCATTGCCCACGTATTAAACTCATCGCTTACCAAAACAGAGATCAACCAGGTAAAGAAGGATATCACATCCGGACTTACCAAACTGCTGTATGTGGCTCCGGAATCGCTTACTAAAGAAGAGTATACCACCTTTTTAAAGGGGGTGCCTATATCTTTTGTGGCCATAGATGAAGCCCACTGTATATCAGAATGGGGGCATGATTTTAGGCCGGAATACCGCAATTTAAGGACCATCATCCGCAATCTTGGCGATGTGCCGGTTATTGGCCTTACCGCCACGGCTACGCCCAAGGTACAGGAGGATATCCTTAAAAACCTGGACATGCCCGATGCAAACACCTTTAAGGCATCGTTTAACAGGCCCAACCTTTATTATGAAATACGTCCTAAAACAAAGAATGTAGAGGGAGATATTATCCGTTTTATACGCCAGCACAAGGGTAAATCGGGGGTAATATACTGCCTTAGCCGTAAAAAAGTTGAGGAAATTGCACAGGTGCTGCAGGTTAACGGAATTACTGCCGTGCCATATCATGCAGGGCTTGATGCCAAAACCCGTGCCCGCCACCAGGATATGTTCCTTATGGAAGATGTAGAGGTGGTGGTGGCTACCATTGCCTTTGGCATGGGTATAGATAAGCCCGATGTTAGGTTTGTAATTCACCATGACATTCCAAAATCCTTGGAAAGCTATTACCAGGAAACAGGCCGTGCGGGCAGAGATGGTGGCGAAGGCCATTGCCTTGCCTACTATGCCTATAAGGATATAGAAAAGCTTGAAAAGTTTATGAGTGGCAAGCCAATAGCCGAACAGGAAATAGGTTTTGCTTTGCTTCAGGAAGTTGTGGCATATGCCGAAACTTCGATGTCCCGACGCAAGTTCCTGCTGCACTATTTTGGTGAGGAATTTGATGCCGAAACCGGCGAAGGTGCCGAAATGGATGATAATACCCGTAATCCTAAGAAGAAAAAAGAAGCTAAAGACCAGGTTGTTACGCTGCTTGAGGTGGTTAGGGATACAAAAATGATGTATAAGAGTAAAGAGATCGTGTACACGCTTACAGGCAAGGTTAACGCTGTTATAAAAGCCCACAGGACCGATGCCCAGCCGTTTTTTGGCGTAGGTAAGGAGTATGAAGAAAAGCACTGGATGGCCCTTATAAGGCAGGTGCTTGTGGTTGATTACCTTAGCAAGGATATAGAAACGTATGGAGTGCTTAAGCTTACCAAAAAAGGAGAGGAGTTTATAAAGAACCCTGTCTCTTTTATGATGACCGAAGACCACGACTATAACGAAAGCGATGACGAAACCACGGTAACCAATGCCAAATCATCGGGAGTATCCGATGAAGTGTTGGCCAATATGCTGAAGGACCTTCGTAAAAAAGTGGCTAAAAAGCTTGGGGTTCCACCGTTTGTGGTGTTTCAGGATCCGTCTCTGGAAGATATGGCGCTTAAATACCCTATAACTGTAGAAGAACTTAGCGGCATTCACGGCGTGGGCGAGGGTAAGGCTAAAAAGTACGGTAAAGACTTTGTAGAGCTTATTGCCCGCTATGTAGAGGATAATGATATTATGCGTCCGGATGACCTTGTGGTTAAAACAACAGGTGCAAACTCAGCACTAAAACTGTATATTATTCAGAATATCGACAGGAAACTGTCATTAAATGATATTGCCAAAGCAAAAGGAATCGACATGGATACACTGCTTAAAGAAATGGAGCAGATTGTATATGCCGGTACCAAGCTTAATATAAAATACTGGGTAGATGATATATTAGACGATGAGCAGCAGGAAGAGATCCACGATTATTACATGGAAAGCGAAACGGATAGTATTAAGGATGCCCTTAAAGAATTTGATGGCGACTATGATACCGAAGAGCTAAGGCTGATGCGCATTAAGTTTATTAGCGAAGTAGCGAATTAGTTATCGGTTCACAGTTGATAGTTGTCAGACAAAAAAAGCAGCGGTAGTAAATCTATCGCTGCTTTTTTATTTGGGTGAAGCTGTTGTTAACCAACAACTAACAACCTAAAAACTATCCCTCATATAACTCCCCGCGGTGTGGCTTCAGGGCATCCCTTACAGGTATCATGTGCTCATCGGTTACAACCATAAAAGCAATAGCATGCATATCATTTACAACCGTAAAGCCCGTAATATTTAGCGGCAGTTTTTCCATTGCTATGTATTCTTTCAGGTGAATTTCGTGGTGTTCGGCGGTTTTAGCGGCGGCAGGCCCCCTAAAATCCCATATAAGTTTTATTTTTCTCATAGTGTGTATGTCAAAATTTGCGAATGGCAAAGTTACAAAGTTTGCAGCCGGCTTAAATACAGAATAAATATGTATTTTTGAATTTATACATCCATCTTAAATGAAGAACTACGCAGCTGCCTTACTCCTTGTAACCACTATATCTTTTGCACAGAGCCTAACGCAGGAACGCGCCAACGGCCTTGCCAAGCTTCCGCTTAAATGCCTGCAACAGGAATACCCCAACAAACTGAGCCAGCTATTGGCAGACTCTACCGAGCTTGCCGGGCCTAAAAAACTACACCCTGCATTTTATGGCTGTTTCGACTGGCACTCATCCGTTCACGGGCATTGGAGTTTGGTGTACCTGCTAAAGCATTTTCCAAACCTGGAAAACAAACAGGAGATCATCAGTAAGCTAAAAGTAAACTTATCAAAAGAGAACATACAGCAGGAGGTAGCCTACCTTAACAAGCCGCACGAAAAATCGTATGAACGTACATACGGCTGGGCGTGGGTGCTAAAACTTCAGCTGGAGCTGGAAACTTCAACTAAGGGTTATCATAAAGAAATGGCTGTCAATTTAAAGCCATTAACTAACATCATTATAGAGCGTTATATAGAATTTCTGCCTAAGCTTAACTATCCGCTAAGGGTAGGTTCGCACACCAATACGGCTTTTGGTATGGCTTTGGCCTGGGATTATGCTGTTTATGCAAATAACCTGCCTTTGCAAAACAGCCTGCGCGATAATGCGTTGCGCCTTTTTAAAAATGATGCCGATTGCCCCTTTACATGGGAGCCCAGCGGTACCGATTTTTTATCGCCATGTATGGAAGAAATTGCTATCATGCAGCGCATTATGCCCGAAAAAGAATTCCTGAAATGGCTTAAAGATTTTGCAAAGCCGCTGTTTGATAAAAATTATAAATGGGAGCCAGGTAAAGTATCCGACCGTAGTGATGGCCACCTTGTACACCTTGATGGGCTCAACTTTAGCCGCGCATGGAACTTTTACCGCCTTGCCAAACAATACCCTAAGCAATTGGGCCATTTAAGGCAACTGGCCGATGCACACCTCAACTTTTCGTTACCCGCCATTGTAGACGGTAATTATGAAGGGGAACATTGGCTGGCATCGTTTGCACTGCACGCTTTTGAGGAGAAAGGGGAGTAAGCAGTTTATAGTCGCAGTAAGCAGAGATACGTAGGCTTACGCATTCGTTACGCTGAGAACTGAGACTGAGAACTGACATCCTGCAACCAATAACTAAAAAAATGTTATTTTTGCGCCATGCCAAGAGAACTTCAAATACAGGTAGCCCCCGAGGTTGCCGCACAGCAGCCTTTACTATTAGATCATGTTGCTAAATTAATGCAGGTTAGTCCCGCCGATATTAGCCACATTACTATAGTAAAGCGCTCTATAGATGCCCGCCAAAAAGCCATTAAAATAAACCTTAAGCTGGCGGTGTATTACAAAGAAGAATATGTTGAAAAACCGGTAAGCTTACCTGACTATAAAAACGTGGATAACAGCCCCGAGGTTATCATAATTGGCGCCGGCCCCGCGGGTTTGTTCGCTGCGCTTCAGTTAATTGAGCTTGGTATAAAACCTATTGTTTTAGAGCGGGGTAAAGATGTTCAGGAGCGTCGCCGCGATCTTAAAGCAATTAACCGCGATCATATTGTGAGCGAAGACAGTAATTACTGCTATGGCGAAGGTGGTGCCGGTACTTACTCTGACGGCAAGCTGTACACGCGCTCTAAAAAACGCGGGGATGTAGACCGAATATTGCAGCTTTTTGTGGGTTTTGGAGCATCCGATGAAATTTTAGTGGAAGCCCACCCGCATATTGGTACCAACAAACTCCCTAAAATAATCGCGTCTATGCGCGAAAAGATCATTGAATTTGGCGGACAGGTATTGTTTGAAACCCGAGTGACCGACATTCTGGTTAAAGACAACGCAGTTCAGGGCGTAGTGACTCAAAAAGGCGATACTATTAACGCTAAGAAAGTTATACTGGCAACAGGCCACTCTGCGCGCGATATCTTTGAATTACTTGATAGAAAGAAAATTTATATAGAAGCAAAGCCGTTTGCCCTTGGCGTTCGTGCAGAGCATCCGCAAAGCTTAATAGACAGCATACAATACAGTTGCGATTTTAATACGGGCCGTGGCGAGTTTTTACCGCCAGCACCTTACGCCATTGTAAAGCAGGTTAACGGCCGTGGCATGTACTCATTTTGTATGTGTCCCGGTGGGGTAATTGCCCCGTGTGCCACCAGCCCCGGCGAGGTAGTAACTAACGGCTGGAGCCCATCTAAACGCGACCAGGAAACCGCAAATTCCGGTATCGTAGTAGAGCTAAAACTGGAAGATTTTGCACCGTTTGCAAAATTTGGTGCCCTTGCAGGGATGGAATTCCAAAAAAGCATTGAGCAGCGTGCCTGGCACCTTGCAGGCGAAACGCAACGCGTACCTGCCCAACGCATGATCGATTTTACCCAAAGTAAAGTGTCGGCGGATATTCCTAAAACATCTTATGTGCCGGGTACTACACCTGTAGAATTGGGTCAGGTGTTTCCGGGTTTCTTAACGCAAACGCTGCGCCAGGGCTTTATAGATTTTGGCAAGTCAATGCGGGGCTATTTAACCAACGAAGCCATACTGCATGCGCCTGAATCGCGTACTTCATCACCGGTTCGCATTCCACGCGACCCTGAAACTCTTGAGCACGTACAAATAAAAGGCCTTTACCCTTGTGGTGAAGGTGCCGGTTATGCCGGGGGTATTATTTCTGCTGCTATAGATGGAGAAAAATGTGCGCTTAAATGTGCTGATTTGGTTTAAATTATTCCAACCCCTTTTTATCGGGATGCCAAAAAGGCTTTGTCTTAATTTGTTTGGATGGCCACTCCTGTACTTTTCTAAAATAGTTGTTCATACCCGTGCAAAAAGCAGTTTCGCCGGCAATATAAACCAGTGTGTTTTCTTTAGGGATGTTGTTCCATACTACTTCTGTAATAACGGTTTCTAAAATATTTTCTTCATTTTTAAGATAACCAAAAGGTGTTGAATTGCTTAGGTCGGGGAAAATAAAGTCTTTACTATCAGCATAAATAATCCCCGTTACATTTTTGTTGATGCCCGCATGCCTGCGCAGTTCGTACAAATGCGATAGTGCAGAAACATCACCTAAAAGCAGGTAATTTTGAGCAGAATTATCTATTGTGAATTTGCCCTTAGGGCCGCTGTACAATACGGGATCGCCTACAGCTACTTTATTAGCCCATTGTGCTCCCCATCCGTCCGAAAATGTACACACAGCCAGGTCTGCCGTTTGTTGTAGCTCGTCATAATTCCAAACCGAATAGGTGCGCACCATATCGCTAAGGTTGGCGTTGTTGTGCCTGCCCACTAAAACCCTGAGATGCTCTCCCGGAATGTAGTTTTTAAAGTCGGCACCATTAACTTTAAGTTTAATGTGCCAGGTTTTGGGCGTTAATTGTTGTTTGTAAATTACAGTTGCCTTGTTTGATATGATATCGATAATAGAATTTAAGATTCCCATTTTGCGTTACAATTAATTAAATTGGCTGTATTGATTAGAAAGCCTAAATTATTGTGCAAAGTAACTGCCGGATAGCGTTTTATCTGTTAAAGGATAAAGGGCTATTATTGTACTATTCGCGGAATTTTTTACGGAAAGCTAATGGGGTTTGCCCTGTAATCTTTTTAAACTGGCGGGCAAAATAAGCATGATCCTGGTAGCCCAGTATGTAGGCTATTTGCTTGATGTCGTTATCAGTATAATAAATCAACTGTTTGGCTTCGTTTATCATAGCCTCTTGTAGCCAGTGGGTTATTGTAAAGCCGGTAGTGGTTTTTAGGCAGTGGTTAAGGTGTGCAGTAGTAATGTTTAGCTTTTGGGCAAAGAAAGAGGGCAGCTCTAAAAAAGAATGTTGTGAAAGCAGGGTATTAAACTGTTCTGTAATGGTTGCGGCCTGGTTTTGGCGGCTTTCTACAAGGGTAGATGTTGCCTCATAAAGCGCCGCAACCTGATGGATATAAGCTGTAAACAGCCCATTGATTATAGCGTTTTTATGCAGGTTATTTCCTTCTGATGTTTCATGCAACAGCTTTACAGTATTTACAAGTGTTTGCTGTGGTGTAAGGTGTAAAAATTGCTGTTTAGGGGCGAGGTTATTAAATACGGCACGGCATTGGGCGGGTATTAAAAACGATTCTATTCCTGTAAAATAACCCTCAATATCATCGCTGATATTTATGATGCCGTGTACCTGAAACGGTTTTATAACCAACAGGCCATTAGCGCTAATGGTAATATTTTCCATACCGCAGTGCATAATAGCGTTTCCCTTAGTCACCATCAGAATGATGTAATAATCATCCATGTGCTTGTCAAACACATCGTGGTTAGCATATTGCTCAGTATCTTTAGTAATTACAGGACGCATGTATTTAACAGTAATGCCGTTTGTGGCGCTGGCATCCTGTTTGTTAAGTGGTATTGTTATAGAATTTTTCAGGGCAGTACAGTAATTAAAATTTATCAAAATTAAAGAAAAAACCCTCTGTTACATTTAAAATGTCTAATTGTTTTGCTGTTTTATCTATCATAAAAATACTGTTTTGTTGTATTGATGATAGTTATGATCACCATCTTATCTTTCATTTTTTTTGAACGATAATTAACATGGCTTCAACGGCTTGATGTTAATTTAGGTATTAAATTTGTTATGATAATCTACGATTCCGGATTTTTTAAATCTTGAATCTGCAATCTTAAATCTGAACTCAATTATGGCTACAAAAAAAATATTACCACCACAGCAACTTACCAAATCGGACATTATAGATAAATATTCTGACTATTGCCTTATGCACGGCCACAAGCCTGCAACGGTTTATAAGTTTGCTAAAGAGAACGGTTTTGAAGAAGCCGACTTTTATAAATTTTTTGCATCGTTCGATTCGCTGGAGCGTTTTTACTTTGTAGAGATGTTTAATCATGCTTTAGAAACGCTGGAGCCGTCGCCAACGTATGCCGATTTTGGCGGTGTAGAAAAGCTAAGCGCCTTTTATTTTACTTTCTTTGAGATTGCCACGGCTAACAGGAGCTTTGTGGTGTACAGCCTTAACGAGGGGTCAAATACGTTTGATAACATCCGCAAGCTTAAAGAGCTTCGTGCTGAGTTTGGAAAATTTGCACAGTCAGTTTTAGACAAACCTTTTGAGCTTAAAAACCAAAAAGCAGATAAATTTCAGGGTGATGCCCTACGCGAAGCAGCCTGGCTACAGTTTTTATCCATCTTTAAATTTTGGCTCAAAGACACTTCCCCGGGTTTTGAGAAAACCGATATTTTCATCGAGAAATCGGTTAAGGCATCTAACGATTTAGTGTACAACTCGCCACTGGGCAGCCTTTTCGACCTGGGCAAATTCATCTTCAAAGAAAAATTTACAGCTTAATTACATGAAAAGATTAGATTCTATCCCCACAAATAAGATTGACAGGGTTGCCAAACTGGTTACCACAGGAGTGAAGGTAGGGGGGAATTACCTTAAATATTACGGGCAAAAAATGGTTAACCCAGAGCTAACCAAAGATGCCCTGCACGAAAATAACGCCGCTGACATTTACGACGGGCTTAAAGAACTTAAAGGCAGCGCCCTTAAAGTAGCCCAAATGCTGAGTATGGAAAAAAACCTACTGCCGCAAAGCTATGTAGAAAAGTTTTCGTTGAGCCAGTTCTCAGTTCCGCCACTTTCGGCACCATTAGTGGTTAAAACGTTTAAAAAGTATTTTGGTACAGAACCACATGTGCTGTTTGACGAATTTAGTGCCGACTCTATTAACGCTGCAAGCATAGGGCAGGTGCACCGCGCTAAGAAAGACGGTAGAGACCTTGCAGTTAAAATTCAGTATCCCGGCGTTAGGGACAGCATAAGTACCGATATTGCTATTGTAAAACCAATCGCCATAAGGATGTTTAACCTTCAGGGCACATCAGACGAGTATTTTCAGGAAATTGAGGATAAACTAACCGAGGAAACCGACTATGTGTTAGAGATCCAGCAAAGTGAATTTGTGAGACAGGCCTGCGAGAATATAGAGAACCTGCGTTTCCCGCAGTACTATCCTAAATTATCGTGCGAAAAGATCATCACTATGGACTGGATGGAGGGTATCCATTTATCTGAATATACCAAGGTACTGCACTCTCAGGAAGAGCGCGACAGGATAGGGCAGGCGCTGTTTAATTTTTATATGTTCCAGATACATAAGCTTAAATATTTTCATGCCGACCCGCACCCCGGTAACTTTTTGGTGGATAAAGAGGCCAACCTTATCGCCATTGACTTTGGCTGCATGAAAAAAATACCGGACAGCTTTTATATTCCGTATTTTGAGCTGATACAAAAAGGCGTGCTGGAAAATGATGCGTTGTTCCGCCAGAAATTAATTGAACTTGAAGTACTGAAAGTGAATGATTCGCCTGCGGATGCCGATTTTTTTACAGGATTGTTTAAAGAATTATTGCAGGTATTTACAAGGCCTTACGAGGCAGAAACATTTGATTTTTCTGATCCGTCATTCACAGGTGCAATTGCCGAGCTAAGTGAAAAGTTCGCTAACGATAAAACCCTTCGTAAAATGAATGGTAATCGTGGCTCTAAACACTTTATTTATGTAAACCGCATGTTCTTTGGGCTGTACAGCCTGTTGGCCGACCTGGGGTCTGTCATAAAAATTAATGATTATGAAAAGTACCACCTTCAAGGGCAACAAGAACTATCTGCCGTCTAAGTCCTGTGCTACATGCGGGCGAGAGTTTTCGTGGCGCAAAAAATGGGAAAAGAATTGGGATGAGGTAAAATACTGTAGTGATAAGTGTAGGAGATAATAGCAAGACACGAATTTGCCAGATGGTAGGTTCGTGTCTTGCTATTTGTGAAACTTTGCGCCTTCTTTGCGCTACTTTGTGTAATAATCCTTAACAACGCTTATCAAAAAGTTAAACCACTTCATTTCCGCAAAACTTTTCTTATTTTTGAAAGCTATTAAAGGATATGACAGAAGAACAAGTAATACTGGTTAACGAACATGATGAGCCCATAGGGCTGATGCCAAAAATGGAAGCACACGAAAAGGCGTTACTGCACCGTGCGTTCTCGGTTTTTGTGCTCAACTCTAACAACGAGGTAATGCTGCAACAGCGAGCTGCACAAAAATACCATTCGCCCCTGTTATGGACCAACACCACCTGTAGCCACCAGCGCAACGGCGAAACCAACCTTGAGGCCGGTACACGCAGGCTTAAAGAAGAAATGGGTTTTACTACAGAGCTTAAAGAATTGTTCTCATTCATATACAAAGCCCCTTTTGATAATGGCCTTACCGAGCATGAGTTTGACCATGTTATGATAGGCTATTATGATGATGCCCCGCAAATAAACCGCGAAGAGGCCGAAAGTTGGAAATGGATGGCTATAGATGATGTTAAGAGTGATATGCAAAGCCACCCGGAGTTGTACACCGTTTGGTTCAGGATAATATTTGATGAGTTTTACCATTTTTTAGAAGAACATAAGATATAGTTGCCAGTCTTCAGTGAACAGTTGCAGTTTTCAGTCGCAGTAAGCTGCTATCAACCAACAACCGACAACTACTAACCAATAACTATGAAAGTTACCGTAAGCCGTAGTGCCCATTTTAATGCTGCCCACCGCCTTTATCGTAAGGACTGGACGGAGGAGCGCAATAATGCTGTTTTTGGCAAGTGCAACAATGCGAACTTTCATGGGCATAACTACGAACTTATTGCAAGCGTTACCGGCGAAATAGACCCTGAGACCGGGTATGTTATTGATATAAAAATACTAAAGGATATTATTGTTGATGAGGTGGAAACCCCTTTTGACCATAAAAACCTTAACCTTGACGTACCGGAGTTTGCCGACCTGAACCCTACCGCCGAAAATATTGCCGTAATGATATGGAACCGCATGCGTAAGCGTATAGACCCCGCACTTACATTAGAGATTACCTTATACGAAACCCCAAGAAATTTTGTAACCTATAAAGGAGAATAAAGTATTATGAGCATAAAATTATACCCATTAGTGTTTGAACCGATACTGCAGGACAGGATTTGGGGCGGCACAAAATTAAAGACCGATCTTGGTAAAAATATACCTACCCAAACTACCGGCGAAAGCTGGGAGCTTTCTACAGTTAATAACAATGTTAGTGTTGTTAAGGCAGGCGAATACCAAGGCAAACCGTTAACCGATTTGCTGGAGCAGTATCCGGCAGAGATACTTGGCGATAAAGTGCACGCGCAGTTTGGTACGCAGTTTCCGCTGTTGTTTAAGTTTTTAGATGCCCGCGAAGATCTTTCTATACAGGTGCATCCTAACGATGAACTGGCTAAACAACGTCATAACTCTTTTGGCAAGACCGAAATGTGGTATGTAATGCAGGCCGATAAAGGATCGCGCATTATTGTGGGTTTTAAAGAAAAATCGAGTCCGCAGGAGTATTTAGACAAGCTGGAAAGCAAAAACCTTATTGATATCCTTAACCAGGAAGAAGCTAAAAAAGGCGATGTTTACTTTTTAGAGACAGGTACTATTCATGCCATAGGTGCCGGCATCGTGATTGCCGAAATCCAGCAAACCAGCGATATTACCTACCGTATTTATGACTGGGACAGGGTAGATGCTAACGGTAAAGGCCGCGAACTGCATGTAGAGCAGGCATTGGATGCTATGAACTATAATACTACCGATACTAAAAAAGAATATACCAAAGACGAGAATAAGAGCAATACCGTGGTAGACTGCCCTTATTTTACCACGAACTTTTTACCGCTAAACGGCTATACCGATATTAGCAAAAGCGGCGATAGCTTTACCGTTTACATTTGTACAGAAGGAGAATATACCCTTGAGGCAAATAACGAAACCTATGCGTTTAAAAAGGGCGATACGGTACTTGTGCCAGCTGATTTAACGGCATATTCGCTAACGGGAACTGCCACTTTGTTAGAAATATATATTTCTTAACAGATAAGTGGGCGATTAATTGTAGTTTTGCAAAATAAATTAAAAACATAGAGACATGTCAAGTGTAAGAAATCTAAAAAAAGACATCAATTTTGTATTAGGCGATATTATTGAAGCAGTATACCTTACTGAGCTTTCTACAACAGGAAAACCATCTGATAAATCAGAAGCGATAGTAGATGAGGCAATTAGTACTTTTGATAACTTAATTAAACAAGTTAACGCTAAAAAAGTAGAAAATAAAAAAGCGCACTTTAAACAAATTAACAAACAGTTAGAAGAAACTGCGGGTCAGCTTGTTGCAAAGATCAACGCACTTTAATCAAAAAAAATCAATAAAAAGTGCCAAAATAATTTTGGAAATTTAAAATCCGCTATTATATTTGCACCCGTATTGAGAACGCCGGTGTAGCTCAGCTGGCTAGAGCAGCTGATTTGTAATCAGCAGGTCGTGGGTTCGAGTCCCTCTATCGGCTCAATAAAACAACCGCCTTAGGAAACTAAGGCGGTTTTGTTTTTTCTATATTTGGGTAAAATTTTTAAATTCGTTTACCATGCTGCTTCCCGCCTATAATAACACCGATATTAAACAACTGCTTGCGCAAAACCCTTTGTACGTTTTTGCTTTAGAGTCGGAGGCATCGCAGGAGTTTGCCGATGTTAACCCGCTTTTTGTTGGTATAGGTAAGCTTAATGCTCTATACCACTTAGTAAAGGCTATAGATAAGCAAAGGCCCGGTATAGTTGTTAATTTAGGATCTGCGGGCAGTTTAACCCATAAGTGTGGCGATGTAGTGTGCTGCACTGAGTTTGTACAACGCGATATGGACGTTACAGCGCTCGGATTTAAAAAATATGAAACTCCCTTTGCTGTCCACGATCCGGTGCTTATAAACGGCCTTAAAATCGACGGTATGCCACAAGGCATATGCGGCACAGGCGACAGTTTTGTGGTAGACCATAACACGACAGACTATAGTGTGATAGATATGGAGGCATACCCGCTGGCGTGGGTGTGCATGCAGGAACAGATTCCTTTTTTGTGTTTAAAGTATATTTCTGATTGTGCCGATGGCGCTGCTGCCGAAGACTGGCCGCAAATGGTTAAGCATGCTGCTGCTGCTTTAAAGGCGGCAATAGTGAGTTTGCAGATGTAACGCGGCTAATTTGTAGTATTCCTACCCTTAACCAAACCAACAATAATATTTGCCAATAATAATAGCTGGGCAAGTATAAAAATTGCAATAACCAACACAAGGAGCAGGTTGGCGTAGCCTTTGCTCAAAATTCCGCTATCAAGGTAGTTTACTATTGGAAGAGCAATTAGGTAGATAAAAACAATGCCTGTGGTTGCCTTTGCGTGCAATTTTGTGAGCTTTGGATTGATATTGCGTTTAGATTTATACAAGAGCCAGTATATTGCCCCAATTAAAAAGTAAAACTGCGTACAAAAAAGTGCAAAATGAAATTTGTTTACAACATAGTACGTATCGTATATGTTGATGAGCATCATACGCTCATTACTAAGCATAAACTGAAACAATCCCACAATAAAAATTAAAAGGGCAGTAACCCAAAAGTAATTATCTGCCCTATGTTTAAATTTTATTTTCATTTGCTATGTGCTGACTGAATACTGAAACTATAAACTATTGTACAGGTGCTGCCTCGGCTTTTTTGCGGTCGGCTACATATTTAGTAAGCATCTTGCCGTAAAGTGAATTTGCTACTTTAGGAGTCATGCTTTTCCTTATGGTGTCAAGGTATTTTGTATTGGCATCCGGAATTTCAGATAGCGCAATGTAAGGGGCAACCTCATACTTGGCATTGGTAAGTGCAAAGTTGGCTGTATAAAGATAGCGCCTTTTTAAGTGCTGATCGCTTTGTAGCGAAATACTATCCAGCTGTGCTATATTTTTGCTTTTACGTGCCTCTATATCCTTTGCAACAAGATCCAGGCTTGCATCGGTAAGGCGCTTTTTAACCGTTAAGAACTCTTTGTATACATCGTTGTTTTTAGAGCCTGTGATTTTTGCATCCGAATAAAAACGCTCTAAGTATGTATCAATTTTAATATTTCCCGGCTCGGCAAAGAATGGCAGGTTATCATCAACCGAATTACTTTTAACCCTGTCGATTACCAGATACAGCATCTCGGGCGAATCCAGTTTTAAATGGCTCTCAAAATTAGGGCTGCCATCAACTACTATAGTGTCGATGTTTACCATAGCCGTATCAGCAAATTTTTGAATGAACAGTTTACCCTTTTTAAAACCTTTAATAGTACCTGTAATGTGCACATTAGCATCGCTATGGTCTTCTTCTTTATTACAGGCAACAAGCAATACAAGTGCACTAAGGGCAAGCAACATATTTTTCATGAAAGCAACAGTGTTAAAATTTCCGCAAAGTAATGAAAATTATGCTTAGCAGCTATTTCGATATAGAATTTTATGAAGCTGATAAATTATTTTATTTAAACGATAAAGCTTAAAATAAGTAACGGCCGCTATTTTGGCGGCCGTTACTATTATATTTGAAAATCTTTATTGTTTTAAAAGCTTTTGTACTGTTTTAGAATTGTTGTTTCCTGTAACTTCTATAAAATAAGTACCGGATGCAAATGTAGACCCGTCTATTTGCAGGCTGTTTGTAGTAATGTTATTGTTTGTATAAAGCGTTTTGCCTGTAATATCATAAATTCTTACTGCTGTTATTATATCAGCTTTACTGCCTGCTGCAACATTTATAATGTCTTTAGTTGGGTTAGGGTATACAACAAAATTAGCTGCATTAACCGTGTTAACACTAAGCGGGGCCATAAAATGTGTCTCGAAAGTATTGGTAACGATAGCCGGGTTAAAGTCGAAATATATGCTGGCGGTATTAGGTATAACTGTTTCTACTGTAACTATAGCCGGTTTTACTTTAAAGTATACAAAACCGTGGCTGCCGGGTTCGTCATTCATTTCGGCAGGTAACATTATGTTATTAAATATCCATACAAGATTGTTGTTTGTATTGCTGAATGTAAAATCGTGGCTGGCGTGCAGAACTTCTACAGTGTTTGCATCTAACTGGCCATCTAATAAATCTTCTATCCTAACATTTACCGCACTTGCCGTACCCGAGTTTTGGAACCGTATGGTGTAGTACAGATAGTCATCTTCTGTAAAATCATCAATGATGATATCGCGCCCGTGCGACTCAACTTTATCGTTAGGGTCGTATGATCCTATAATTGTCTGTACTGTTTGTGAGCTGTTGTTACTGGGCGTTACATCATCTGTTAATGGAGTTATAGTTGCCGATGAGGTTAACAGGTCGCCAAGGTTAACGGTAGGTATTACAGGTACTTCCATAGTTACTACTATGGTTCGGGTTTCAAAGGGAGCAAGGTTGGTATACGCAACGTCAAATCCGGTAGTTGTCGTTACCGCTGCGGTTTCAGAAATATCTGTAATTGTAACCAGTGCATCGTTAGTAAAGCTTACTGTGCCTGATGGAACGATCTGGTTGCCAAGATTGGTATAAATAAGGGTCTCGGTATACGTAAAGCCCGGCATTGGATTACCCGTTGGTATAACATATACGGCTACATCCTGATAATCGCCTACAGGCGTAACGGCAAAAGTATAGGTAGCAATAGAATTTTCTGCACCAAGCGGAACATCATCATACGATGATGGTGCTACAGTGTAATAAGCGGCATACTCTGCGGGAAGTGTATATTGGATGTCGTAAGTTGTACTGTTAGAAACGCCATAGATTGTATAGTTTCCATTATATGAAGTTACACTATGTGGTGCCGCCTCAGTATCGCCCTGATACACGAAATCGCCAAGCGGGAAGGGGCCTTCGCCATTATCCTGTATGCCGTTGGCATTACTGTCTAAAAAGGCAGTTAGGTTAATGCCTGCGCAATTTAAAACCCCTGTTGATTGGGGAGTATTGTTAATGGTAATATTTCCTGCCTGCGCTGAGAAGTTAGTAATAAGCAGGATGTAATATTCGCCTGCAACGGCATTGTCTATATTAACAGTTTCAAACGCGCTTCCTGAGTAGCTGCAATCAACGGTGTTTTCTTCGGTAAGTAATAGGTCGCATGCGGCGTTGGCATCTTCAAAAGGGCCGTAACAAATAAAATCAACATCAATAGGGGTGCCGCCCAGTGTATACTGTTCCAAATCGAAAACAAAGCTACCGCTTTGACTAACCGGTAAAATAAACCATACGGGATTGGGCTGAGTAGCCAGGCAACCGTAGTCGTTAACCGGGTTTGCAGGTGTTCCGCTTATAACGTTAGCAAAGGGTACACCCAATGACCCGCATAACGGATAAGCGCCAGAACACTGGCTTGAATCCTGGGCATATACAAAATGCCCACACATAAAAATAAGGGAAAGTAAAAATTTCTTCATAGCAGTAAGGTTTTACTGCAAATTACATAATTTTTTAATATGTTGGTTACGTAGGTGTTAAGTTTTTTAAGAAACTAAAAATCCCCTGCTTTTTAAGGGCAGGGGATGAATATCAATTGATGTTATATTAATTTCCTTTAAGCCATGCTTCCCTTAGCTTAGCTTTAGAAGCATCGGTAGCGTGGTAGCCTTCAACATCGTCTACAGGCATTTTTACCTTGCCTTTAAGAACAACCTCTTTGCCATCGCGCTTAACTTTCATGCTAATAGTTTCGCCGTCTTTCCAGTTGGTGCTGCTCATTATCATGTCGTAAATATTATCAAGGTTGTAGTTGGTATCGTTAACGGCAAGTATAATATCGCCTTTTTTAACGCCAAGTGTGCTAAAGAATTCATTAGGTTCTATATCGCTCCTTAAAAATATCTCTTTAGTTTGGTTTACACCAATGTACGGCTCCTGTTCACCCTTAATAAACGGATTACCCGGCTTTTTAACGGTAGTTTTAGTAACGCCCATTTTAGCAAAATAAGTATCGTAAGGTATCGGCGTATTGCCCGCTACATAGGTTTTTAAAAACTCGCCAACCGTAGGGTTGGTAAGTGTGGTAATTTTACCAAATAGGTCTTCGTCGTTAAAAGGCTTATTGTTACCATACTCTTTACTAAGGTCGCGCATTAAGGCTAAAATACCTTTTTGGCCATTGCTGCTTTCACGAAGCTGAATATCAAGGCACATTGCAATAAGGGCACCTTTTTGATATACGTTTACATAAGCATCTTTGTACGGTTGCTCCAATACGTTCTTACTCATTTTTGTAAATGGCATGGTATCGTCAAAACGTTTGGCCTGTGCAATTTTATCGGCGATACGGCCTAAAAAAGCATCCTCATCTATAAGCCCCTGCTGGATTTGGAAAAGGTTGGCAAAATATTCGGTAACACCTTCGTACATCCAAAGGTGCTCACTCATTTTAGGAGTGTTGTAGTTAAAGAACTGAATTTCTTTACTGTGCACACTAAGCGGGGTTACAATGTGGAAGAACTCGTGAGAAACAACGTCTTTAAGCGTTTCGTTAAGCTGCTCCTCCGGCATTTGCTCAGGAAGCACTACTGTAGTTGAAGTAGTGTGCTCTAAAGCGCCAAAGCCCTGTGCATCTTCTTTACCGGCTGAAGAAAGGTAAATAAGGACACTGTATTTTTTGGTACTGTTTATAGGGCCAAGGAATTTTTTTTGCGCCCTCATCATTTTCTCCATAGCCGGGGTAATATCCGCAGCTTTTACTTTGCCTGTAGGCGAATATACACTAATGATAATATCCATATCATCTACTTTAAAAGTAGTATAATCCGGTTTAGAGTACATTATAGGATGGTCTACCAATTCAGGGTAGCGTGAAGTTGTAAATACATCAACTTCATTACTTGCATTGGTATCTACCATAGATGTAGCTCCCCAAAGCGTAGCAGGGTGGGTAATGGTAACCTCATAAGGAAGTTCGCCCTTACCTTCAAAATAACCTACAAAACCGTGAGTGTTAAGTAAAATGTTCTCGCCTGCAAGGATATTGGTTCCTGATGGTGAGAAAATAGCATCTTCCTGTTGGGTTTCGTTATCAAACGTATCATTAACCAGGTACGTTACCTTAGCCAGTTTTTTAGCGCCCGATATCTTCCATGAGTTATCGTCTCCTTTAACTACGGTAAGTTCTTTACCTTTTTTATCAAAAGCTTTAAAGCCTTCAATCCATTTACCGTAATTGTCTTCAGAGTAGGTTCCCGGTATAATTTTAGGTACGTAATAGGTTGTTGTTTCGGTATCTAAAGGCTGCGGAATAACGGTAACCAGTACTTTGTCATCCTTAATGTCTTTAAGGTCTATAGCAACCTTAACTTCTTTGCCTTTTTGTGCATAGGCAAAACCGCCCATGGTTAACGCCATAGCCAGCGTGCAAATAAATCTTTTCATAATGTGTATCTAGGTTTTAGATAAGTAGGGTTTAGGGTGTTTTTGTTACAGCCTAAAGATAGAAAATAATATGAAAAACAAAATATTTGTTGGTTTACGCCTTATATTTTTTAGAATTGCACTCAACAATATAAGTGGGCATTGCTTTAAAGCAATGCCCACTTATATAAAAAGTAGGGAGACAACAATTTCCTTACACCTTATTTTCAATCTGATATTTTTTGGAATTGGACCTGATAATCAGGTATGGAATACCGATAGCAAGGGTGGTTATGAGTGAGTAGGTTTCAATTGCAGGGTTTTTAAGCCCTAATGCCAATAAATATCCCGCTAATACCCCAAGTGCCATGGCAAACATTACATTGCGTAAAAGCGTAGCTAATCCGGCAATGTCTATCAGTGCCTGTTTTTCTTTGGGCAGGGTATTGTAACCGGCTATCAGGTAATACATTTTGCCGTATTTTATCATGATGCCCAGTACCGCGAATAATAATGCAACTCCTAACATACCTTATGTATTTAAATTGATTTTCTTAAGATTTAATTCAATATCGGGTTTAATAGTTAACAGCTCTTTTACAAACCCAATTTTATCTTTTGGCGATACCACCACGCTATCATATGTGCTAAAGAATAGTTCGAGCCGGTCTAAGGATAATGCCGGTGCGCTGATCCAGTTCATATCATCGCTTATTTTCCGGATAGTTTTAATGTCTACTGTTTGTTTCGTGAATCCACAGTTAACTTTAAGGATATTACCATCTATAGTATAATACGTAGTAAAGAACATATGGACGATAAAAGCTAATGGCGGAAGCATGACTAAAAGTCCCGGCCATGCATCTCCTAATACCATTAGTACGGAAGATCCGCCAAAAACCACAACAAGGGGTATGGATAACTCTAATCCTATTTTAGACTTGTAAACCACTGTTTGATTATTTTACCTGTTGCAATATCCAGTTGCTTATTTCTGCTAAGGCAGATGGAGCAAATGTTTCTTCAATGTCGCTGTACTCCTGTGGCGAACCTGTGGTACTGTTTTGGAACAGGTGGTTAAGGTTAGGCAGTTGCTTGGTTACAACTTTTTTGTTGCCGCTTTTTGCCGCTGCCCTTTTAATAGCATCAAGGTTTGCAGTAGGAGGTACCTGTAAGTCCTTTTCGCCATTAAGTGCCAGTATGGGGCATTTAACCTGCTCCAATGCCGGGTAAGGATTGTAGCGCATAAAATTGCTAAACCACGGCGAAGCTATCTCTGCAGCCTGGTTTTCGATATACGGGCCTAACTGATCCTGCGGAATACCTTTAGAAATAAGTATCGGTTTTAGTTCGGCAGTATAAATATCGGTGGCCTTCTTTTTTATTAATGCGGGGTCAGTTTCCTGTTTTACAGCATCATATACTTTTTTGTTGATGGCGCCTAACTTATTAAGTTCGTCCTCTGGCATGCCGTTAGCTTTGCCGATTAAAAATTGCTGAAGCAGCAATAGTTCATCGCCCGGTATGGCTGTACCTGCAAGCAATACAATGTATGCCACATCCGGGTTGGCATTAGCCACAATTGGGGCAATAATTCCGCCTTCGCTATGGCCTATAAGCCCAATTTTCTTTTTGTTTACCTCTTTGCGTGTTTTAAGATAGGCCAGTGCAGCCTCGGCATCGGTGGCAAAATCCTGCGTGGTGCCTTTACCAAAATTACCTGTGGATGATGCTGTGCCACGATCGTCATAACGCAATACCCCAATACCTTTGCGTGTAAGGTAATCAGAAAGGATCAAGAATGGCTTGTGACCCAAAAGTTCTTCGTCGCGGTTTTGCGGCCCGCTACCGCTGATTAAAATAACCACAGGGTAGTTACCTTCTTTTTTAGGCAGGGTAAGCGTACCGGCGAGGGTAATGCCTGCTTTATCGTTTTTAAATGTTACTTCTTCCTCGTAATACGGGTAGGGTTTTACAGGCTCCTGTGGTCGTTTGGCTTTTTCTACCACTATTTCTTTGCGGCTCAGTTCTAACGGTAAATCGTTACCATTCTGGCTAAAGTTGCCTTTAATAACGTCATTTTCAAGCGTGCCTTTAAAGCTTATACCACCTTGTGGTATACCAAAAGCCAACAGGTTTTTTTCAAAAGCTATGGTAGGTACGGGTATGCCGTTAGCGCCCTGATCGGGACTGTCCATAGTAGCAGTATAACCGGCTTCGGTTTTGGTAATGTTAAGGTTTATGCGCAGTTTACCACCGGGAAAAACCAGCTGGCCGTACCACGGCCCGCTAATATCCTGGGCAAATAAAGATGTTGCTATAAAAAGCAGTGCAAGGGTAAGTAATTTGTTCATTTTTTTGATTGATGGTTGTTAATAGTTTGTGTAACCAATGATGAGTTTAGAGATAACCTCTGCAATAAGTATCGAAAAGCCAAAGGCAACCTTGTGGCCGGTATATTTAATGTTGGTAGCCGTTTTAAAGCCATTGTATAGTAGCGCTATAAACCAAACTAAAGTACCCAGTATAAAGGGCAGCATAAGCAGGATCATAAAGACATCAAAGGCTCCAAATTGTATGCTTTCAGGATGGGAGGGATCTAAGTTTTTTTCTATGTTGTCTAAAAACCCTCCGGCATTTATTAAGGTACTCAGGTAAAGCGGGCTCCTTGCAATTATAGATACCGCAAAAATATCTACCAGCCTTGTTTTTGTGTTTACTATAAGCCCAAGAATGTAGAGCACAATAAATAATGTAAAGGTATTTATAATGTTATCTATAAAAGGCTGCTCTATAGTCACCTCAGATGGCCCGGTGTGCATATCCAGGACGCCATCAAAGCGGGCATCAAAATAATAGCCCAAAAAGCTGCCCAGAGCAAGGAAAACAATGCCAAGGCTTATAAGTTGTACTTCAGTTAATTTTTCAAACGGATTGTAAAGTAATTTCATGTGGTGAGGTTTATTCTATGGTTGAGTTGGCTTTTACTTTTTTAATAAGGTCGTCTAACCGGTTGCGGACGGTGGGGTAGCTAATCCTCATTATGGCTGCCATTTCTTTAAGGCTGCCACTGGTTAAAAAGAATTGGAGTATAAAGGCCTGGTCTTCTTCGGGCAGCTGCATTAAGGAGGGAAGGGTAAAATTGCCCGATACCTGCGTACTGCATGTGGGGCAGGTAAGCTGCGATACATTTAGTGTACTGCTGCAGCTGGGGCATGAGGTGGGGAGTTTTGGTTTTTGCATAACATATGTGTTACATTGTTAATGCAAATATAAATAAAATTAATTTTTAGTTTAATAAAATTAAAATAAATATTTACTTAGTTGATGTTAGGTATAAAAAAACTCCCCACAATGGAGAGTTTAGTGTTTTTATTTAAAATTTATCTCTAAAGTAATATTTAGAATCAAGTTCGTCGTCTTCAATGCTGTTTAAGGGTTTAGGCTTAGGTTTTTTAGCAGCTGTTTTTTTCTTCCAAAGCTCAAAATTATCGGCAGATAATCTCTTCTTCATAATATCGGTCACTTCCTTTTCAGATAATCCAAACTGGGTTTTTATTTCTTCAAAAGGTTTCTTTTCTTCCTGGGCCAGCGTTACAATCCGTTCTAACGCGTCCCTGTCCAGTTCTGAGCGGCTACTCCTTTTCATTGCATGAAAATTAAATCAGGTAAATAATTTTTTAATTAATATTAGTTACTCAATATTAGTGAAAAAATTAATTAAATGTAAAGCATAGTAATTTTTTTACATAATGATAAAAACAACTCCTGCTGAATGCTTAAAATTAACAATTGTTTAAAAAATTAATAGCAGTTACAAATATTAATCAGTTTATTTAGATAAGCCTGATTAGTACGGTATTAATGAATATAATGGTTAAGTATATAAGTACGCCCATACAATAAGCAGCAACTGTAAAGGCAGGCGAATGAGCCTTGCCCATTTTGGCAGGCCCATACCGGCGCGCTCGTTAGTATACATGAATACATTGGCAGGAAAAATGGCAATTAATAACGCAATAATACCCCATGCAGCCCAGCTACTTACAGCAGGAATGCATAAAGCTATACCCAGTAAAATTTCGGCAAGGCCGCTTAGCAGGTTAAGTGCTCTTGGCGCGGGTAGGGAAGGCGGAATCATCCGTACATAAATTTTGGGCACCCTAAAATGGTTTAGCCCAGCCACTATGTAAAGTGCCGCCATTAAATATAAGTGCCAGGGTAATGCCATAATTGCTTAGGTGTTTACCCAAAGTTAGGTAAATAAAGTAATGGCTGTGTTTAATTAGCCTTTTTAGTGTGTTGCTTAGCCTCTTCTATAAGATCGCTTAGATGTACGCGCAATGCATTTGCCGAGATGCTTATTTCCCAAAACGAAATGGCCAGTGATATTAGCAACAGTAATAAACTAAAGCCAAACATATACGTACCCCAATCCTGTATGCCGGTAAATAATAGTGTCATGGCAAAGACTGAGAAGAACAGGCTCAGCACACCAAACATCTGCATCTGCCGGATAAGTGTAATCCTTAAGTTGAGGTTTTTGATTTCTAACAATATACTTTTTGTCTGGTTTTGCTCATAGCTTACCTTGAGCCCGCGCACTATGGTGGCAATGGTTAAAAACCTGTTGGTGTAGGCCAGCAATATCAACGAGGTTGCCGAGAAAAGCAGGGCAGGGGTTTCTATAGGGAGGTTCATAGGGTTACGACAGATTTCGGTAACATTTCTAAAAAAGGCAATGCTTTAGAATAATCTAAGTCAGGATATTCCAGTCCTAATTTACGGATATTGTAATAATAGGTTTGATGCTGACGATAATAATTTTTTTCTGATTGTATAAACCAGGCCTTAGCACCTAACTTACCGGCTAAAAACCATTTTTTAACCAGGCGGGCAGTACGGCCATTGCCATCTTCAAACGGGTGAATTTTTACAAAGACCAGGTGTAACAGCGAAGCATAAAAGAAAATCTCTGCAAAAGATAATTCGGCATTAAGCAGAATTTTAAGGTCGCTGTATAGTTTATCCATTTCTGGTTGCACTATATCCGGAGTGGCTGCAACATATTCTATCTTGCCGTCATCGGTAATAACAAACATATTTCCTTGGCGAAGTTTGCCTTGCTGGTTTTGTTGTAAGATGTTTTTAGTAAGCAACACATGCGCCTTCAAAATATTTTGAGGCGTTAATTTATTAGAAGCTGCAAATTGGTATGCCTCGTACAGATCATCTATTTTTTGTGTATAGTCAGGTTGAAAATGCGCCCCAAAACGTTTGTGCTTTATAAACGAATCCAACTGGATATCCTCTCCTTCAATCTTTGACGAAAATACTGCTGAAACCGAAGTGTAAAAACTGAATGTACTTGTGCTTAATTCGCTTTCTTGTAAAGCCTCAAATTGCGCTTGCAACGACGTATCGAAGCCCTGTTTGTAAGTCTCTAATAGTTCTGTAGGGATTATGGATGTTTTTTGAATCATATATCTTGCTTCCCATCAAAGATATAAATTAAAACAAAAAAACCTGCAACTCCCGGCGCAGGTCTATTATCTAACATCTGTTATATAAATGTCTTATTTTATCAGTTCAAAGCTATGCTCCTTTTTCGGCATAATCCAGCAATCGCAATGCGAGGTCGATATCTGTCATAGACTCGTTTAGCAGCGTTCTTTTTGTTATATTCAGGAAATAAAAAAAATCAAACAATTTATAAAACTCAGCTCCATTATAATTAAAAGGCGATTTACCGGCCGTTACATCAGTTTTAAAAAATTCAAGTTTACTATTCAGTCCAAAAGGCTTTGGCATGTAAATTTCAAGAGCCTCCATATCGCTATTAATCCTTTGTATATTACAAAATGCTTCATAGCTTCCGCCTTCCTTAAAATGATCTATTAAATCTATTAATGTCATTAGTTTAATTCTCAGTTATAAATTTGCTTCCGTCAAAGATATAAATTAAAACAAAAAACCTGCAACTCTCGCTGCAGGCCTACTATCTAATGATCGAAAGATATAAAAATCCAACAATCTATTTTATCAGTTCAAAACTACGCTTAACAAAAGCCGTAAGCTCTTCGCCTTTAAGCAGGTTTTGGCTAAGTTTAGCAAGGTCTAATGCCTGTTTAATGGCCGCTTCGCGCTGGGCATCATCGGTATTGGCAAGAATGCTGCCGGCAAACTCACTGTTAGTATTAACCACAAGGTTATACATATCAGGGAAGTTGCTCATACCAAACATACCGCCACCACCGCTGGTTTGGCTCATTTCTTTCATACGGCGCATAAACTCCGGCTGTGTTATCATAAACGGAGCAGCATTGCTGTCCATTGCCTCAAGCTGAACGGTGTAACCTGTAGAAGGTACCACTGCCTCGATAGCAGTTTTAAGTTTGTCTTTCTCTTCGTCTGACAACTTAGAGATAGCCTCTTCGTCTTTAGAGATCAGTTTATTAACGTTATCAGAGTCAACGCGAACAAAAGTAAGCTTATCGTTATCGGCCTCCAGTTTCTGAATAAGGTGTGATACAATTGGAGAGTCTAAAAGCACTACCTCATAACCTTTATCTTTAGCGGCAGAAATATAACCGTGCTGCGCCTCTTTGTTAGATGCATAAAGCACAACCAATCTACCATCTTTATCAGTCTGGTTAGGGGCAAGGGCTTCTTTAAGCTCTTCTAACGTGTAATATTTATCATCTATGGTAGGGTATAGTACAAAGGCGCCAGCTTTTTCGTAAAATTTAGGCTCGCTAAGCATACCGTACTCTAAAACAATTTTAATGTCGTTCCATTTTGGCTCAAAATCCTCACGGTTTTCGCTAAATAACGATTTAAGCTTATCGGCTACTTTACGGGTAATGTAGTTAGATATCTTTTTAACAGCGCCATCGGCCTGTAGATACGAACGTGACACGTTTAACGGAATATCCGGACTATCGATAACACCACGAAGCATGGTAAGGAACTCCGGTACAATTCCCTCTACATTATCAGTAACATACACCTGGTTTTGGTACAGTTGTATCTTATCCTTCTGAACTTGAAGGTCAGCCGACATTTTAGGGAAATATAAAATACCGGTTAAGTTAAACGGATAATCAACGTTTAGGTGAATATTAAATAATGGTTCGTCATACTGTGTAGGATACAGCTCATGGTAAAAATCGGCATAATCTGCTTCCGTTAATTCAGATGGCTGCTTTGTCCAGGCCGGGTTAGGGTTGTTGATGATGGTATCAACTTCAACCTCCTCAGGCTGGTAATCTGCTGGGGCATCTTCCGGAACAGGAAGGTTTTCTTTGTGGGTACCAAATTTAATAGGCACCGGCATAAACTTGTTGTATTTTTTAAGCAGGTCCCTAATTTTGCCTTCTTCTAAAAATTCAAGCGAATCTTCTGCAACATGCAGTACAATTTCGGTACCGCGTGTAGTTTTATCAGACGGCTCTAAGGTAAACTCAGGGCTGCCATCGCAAATCCAGTGAACGGCAGGCTCATCTTTGTATGATTTTGTAATGATCTCTACTTTTTCGGCCACCATAAAGGCAGAGTAAAAGCCAAGGCCAAAGTGGCCAATGATGCCGCTATCCTTAGCAGAGTCTTTGTATTTTTCTAAAAATTCCTCAGCACCGGAGAAAGCTACCTGATTAATGTATTTTTCTACCTCTTTGGCAGTCATACCAAGGCCCTGATCTATAACATAGATTTTTTTAGCTTCCTTATCTATCTTAACCTCAATAATAGGGTTGCCGTATTCTACAGCAGTTTCGCCTATGGTTGTAAGGTGTTTAAGTTTAAGGGTGGCATCGGTGGCGTTGCTCACAAGCTCTCTTAAAAAGATCTCGTGATCGCTGTATAAAAATTTCTTGATTAAGGGAAAGATGTTTTCTACCGAAACATTAATTTTTCCTGTTGTCATAGTAAATAGGTTTATTGTTTGTAGCACAAGGTAGTCAAATAAGATACCAAATTTCTATTGATGACAAATTGACATTTTTAAGCAACTAATAGTGATGAAGGCAAATATTACTGTTAAAGGAATTTGATTTTAAGAAAAGATTAATATGCCGCTATTCTTAAAATTAAAAATCATGCGAAGTCTTTAAAATCAATAATTTTAGAAGGTTCTGCTACACAGTACTTAAGAATTTATTAAAGTATTTCCTGTTAAAAATTTAGCCCAACTATTGTAAAGTAACCCGCATTGTATGTAACTTTATACTGTAAAACATAAGGGAACTAATCTAAAACCTATTTATTATTATGAAAAAATTATTGTCATTATGCATGTTAGTAGTTTTGTTTGCTTCATGCGGGTCTCTTGACCAAAAAGCGCAGGTGGGAATTAAAGGCAACTGGACTATCAGTAACGTATCTTACCCGGGATCTGATTATATTAAAGTAACATCTTTTGATGTGGCCGACTCTAAATGTTTTGTGGGCAGCAGCTGGAATTTTATATCTAATAATAATAAAGGTACTATGACGCTAACTAACTCATCATGCCCTGCTTTTAGCAGCCCGATTGTTTGGACGGTTACTAAAGAAGGTACATTTAACCTGAAAATTACCGAAGGCGAAAAAGCTAAAAGGGTAACCCAGGGGTATATCCTTCAGATAAGGAACCAAACCGAAAGCTCTTTCCAGTTAGTAGATAACGTTACTGTAGGTGGTAAAACTGTTGAAGTTACTTATCAGTTTAGCAAAATATAAATCAATAAAACACAAATAGATAATTATGAAAACAACAAAAATTTACATATTGGCCCTTGCAATGGTAGCCAGTATAGGCTTTACATCTTGTGAGGCAGTTAAAAATACAAATAATACACAAAGAGGCGTAGGTATAGGCGCTGCATCTGGCGCTGTAATTGGAGGCGTATTAGGTAACAACATAGGTAAAGGCGGTAATACGGCTCTTGGCGCTATTATTGGCGGTGTAGTAGGTGGTACCGTAGGTGGTGTTATTGGTAACAGGATGGACAAACAAGCCCAAAAGATTGACGAAGCACTTCCTGGAGCTGAGGTTGAAAGGGTAGGAGAAGGTATCAAAATTACATTAGGTGAAAACTCGGTAAACTTCGACCTTAATAAAGCTACTTTAACACCTACAGCTAAGGCTAACCTTGATAAACTTGTACCGGTATTTAATGAGTATCCTGATACTAACATACAGATATTTGGTTACACCGATAGTAGCGGTAGCGACGAGTACAACCTTAACCTTTCTGAGCAAAGGGCTGCAGCTGTAAAAACTTATTTAGGTGGTAAAGGTATTAAAACCGCAAGGATAGTGGCAAAAGGTATGGGCGAAGCCGACCCGATTGCTGATAATACTACTAAAGATGGCATGGCTAAAAACAGGCGTGTAGAGTTTGCTATTACAGCAAACGAGAAAATGGTACAGGATGCCCAAAAAGAGGCAAAGCAATAAAGAAGAAAGAAGTGTTTAATAGCAAAAGGCTGCCAATTGGCAGCCTTTTGTATGTTATATAAAGAAGTAATTATTACCTCCAGTCATTATCGTTACGGTTACGCCCAAAATAAACAGTTAAACCTATAGATGCGTTAAACTGGCCGCCCACAAACGCCTTAGGCCCTACAGGCTCACGAAATTCACCACTATAGTTAAAGTGCTGGCTAAGGTGTACAATGTACGATGCATCTGCATGTATCGCGATACTTTCAGATATCCAGAATTGTGGCGTTATACCCAACACAACATCACCCATCCAGTCAAAATCTCTTTGTTGAGGCCTGTTAATTAAGGGACTGTTCGATTTAAAATAAGATAAACCTAAGCCACCATGACCCAGTACATTAAAATAACCATTGGTTCTTCCGGGTAGATCAATTGCACGTCCTAAGTTATATACAGCACTTGCTGTTACGCGGTGGTGCTCTACACCTTCGTCATCATCATTTAAAAACTCATCGTGTGCATAAATTGCTTTAACGCCCCAATCTTCGTTAAACATATATCTGCCTCCAACATTAAAGTGAGACATATCAGACAACCCGGGCTTGCCGGAAATACCAATTCCGTAACCGGCTTCAACAGAATACTGGCCAAAACTTCGCTGCGAATACATTGAAAGCGAGCAAAATAGAGCCGCAATAATTAATGTAAATCTTGTTATCATAGTGCATTTTTAAGGATGCGTAAAAATATTAATATTTCTTTAACATCTTGTCAAAAATATAACAATTTATAGTAAATAATTAAAACATTGTAAATCAGAGTTTTAAGATTTAATTTTCATTCATTATTTAGGTATATATCTAAAATGTAAATATTAAATTGTTAAAATTTCACATAGAAACCTATTAATTCTTCTTAAATACTCGTTAAAAGATGTAAGGTGCATAAAATCATTATTTTAGCTAAAACGATGTAGTGAATTTAAAACCGTATTGGGTTTCTAACCGTATATATAACTGAGGATTAATTGCTATGATGATTTTTCTTCAGTGGAATGTGTTTTTATTGGTTAGGTTTTGTAAGGGCGCTAAATTTTTATTTATGCGCCCTTATTATTAACAGAGTTTTAGTGTTAATTGAATATTTTTGCAGAGCGAAAATAACTCATTGATACAATGCTGGCAATAAAAAACATTTCCTTTGGCTATACAGATAAAACCATACTGCACCAAATTAGCTTTACGGTTAAAACCGGCCAGAATATAGCCGTAATAGGCGAAAGCGGCTGTGGCAAGAGCACACTGCTTAAAGCAATTTACGGATTGTTTGACCTTGATGCCGGCGAGATTACCTATAAAGGACAGCCTGTTACCGGCCCTAAGCACAACCTTATACCGGGTATGCCGTATATGAAATACCTTGCCCAGGATTTCGATCTGATGCCATATACTACTGTGGCTGAGAATGTTGGGAGTTATCTTTCTAACTTTTATCCTGAAGAAAAGCAGCGCCGCACCCAGGAATTGCTGGAAATTGTTGAAATGCAGGACTTTGCCGATGTTAAAGCTAAATACCTAAGCGGTGGTCAGCAGCAGCGCGTGGCACTGGCTAAGGTGCTTGCCCTTGAGCCGGAGGTGCTTTTGTTAGACGAACCCTTTAGCCATATAGATAATTTTAGGAAGAATGCCTTAAGGCGTAACCTTTTTGCCTACCTTAAACAAAAGGGAATCACCGTATTAGTAGCCACACACGATAGTACTGATGCACTTTCTTTTGCCGATGAAACTATAGTGGTAAAGGCCGGACACATTGTTGATAAGGCACCATCTAAAGAAATATATTATAACCCTAAGGATAAGTACACTGCATCACTTTTTGGCGAGGTTAACGAGATAAAGCTCGAGCTGCTTACCCTAACGCAAAAGACTGATGATACGGTACTTATCTATCCGCACCAGCTTAAAATTACCGATGGCGGCCCTTTGCGCGTGGTGGTTAAACAGTGCTATTTTAAGGGTAATCGTTACTTGGTTAAGTCCGCGCTGGGCAAGCAGGTGGTGTTCTTTGAGCATTACAAGGAACTGCTTGTAAATGCAGAAGTTACACTCGCAGTAGACCGTAATGCTTTTGGGTAGCGTAATAATCTCACAATTTAAAATTTGGTATAATTTTGGCTATTATATCTTAAAAAGTTAAAAATCAGCAATCTTTAATGTGTATATTTTAAGGATTGCGTATTTTTACCGCACTAATAAACAATCAATTATGTATAATTCAAGAATATCAGGCCTGGGCTATTATGTTCCGGATAACGTGGTTACCAACAATGATCTCGCTAAGATCATGGAAACCAATGATGAATGGATACAGGAACGTACCGGTATTAATGAACGCAGGCATGTGGTTAAAGGCGATGGCGACACCACCACCACAATGGGGGTTAAAGCCGCTGTAATTGCTTTAGAACGAGCAGGTTTAGATAAAGAAGATATCGATTTTATAGTGTTTGCCACCCTTAGCCCTGATTACTACTTTCCTGGGCCGGGCGTATTGGTACAGAGGGATTTAGGTATGAAACGTACTGTTGGGGCGCTCGATGTACGCAACCAGTGTTCTGGGTTTATATATGCGCTCTCTGTGGCCGACCAGTTCATCAAAACCGGGATGTACAAAAATATCTTAGTCATTGGTTCTGAGTTACATAGCACGGGTTTAGACATGACAACCCGTGGCCGTGCCGTATCGGTTATCTTTGGTGATGGAGCAGGGGCAGCAGTGCTAACCCGCGAGGAAGATACCACCAAAGGCATCCTAAGCACCCATCTGCATAGCGAGGGGCAACATGCTGAGGAACTGAGTCTTATAGCTCCCGGAATGGGCAAGCGTTGGGTAACCGACATCATTGCGGAGGCCGACCCTAACGATGAGAGCTACTACCCGTACATGAACGGCCAGTTCGTGTTTAAAAATGCGGTGGTTCGTTTTAGTGAAGTTATCATGGAAGGGTTGAAAGCCAATAACTTACAGGTGTCCGACATTGATATGCTGGTGCCGCACCAGGCCAATTTAAGGATATCGCAGTTCATTCAGCAAAAGTTCGGACTGTCTGACGATCAGGTATATAACAACATTATGAAGTACGGTAACACTACTGCCGCCTCAATTCCTATTGCGTTAACTGAGGCATGGGAGCAAGGCAAGGTTAAAACCGGTGATACTGTGGTGCTTGCAGCATTTGGCAGCGGCTTTACATGGGCCAGTGCTATTATAAAGTGGTAATTTTAGTTGCCGGTTGCCGGTTAATGGTTGCCGGATCATCAAATTGACGACTTCTGAAAATTATAAAAAATCCCTTACAGAAATGTGAGGGATTTTTGTTTTGGTAGCCAACCCGATTTTCGTCTCAAAAGCGTAATTTTAACAGTGATATTTCACTTTTGGATTTTGAGTTGGTCATTTTTGACGTGTTTATAGGTAATTATTTGTAGGATAATATATCTAAAACAGTTAATATTTCACTTTTGGATTTTGTTTTCAAAATTTGAGATTGAAAGTATCTAAAATTTAAAATTCAATGCCCAAAATTTGTAATTTGAGCTTGTAATTTTTCGGCTTTCGATTTTGGGATTTGAAATTTGTTTTTTGGAATTTGTTTTTTGTGACTGTAATTAAATTTACTGAAAGAGCCACTTCAGTACTGTACCTGTAAATGTTTTGTAATTTTGTGCCGTTATAAGCTTCATAATATTCGCTCAATGAAAAAACGCATGCTCATAGCGCTCCTTATTCCCGCTGCGGTGGCGGCTTATTATTTTTACCCGTCGGCGCCCTTGCCAAAGGGCAGTGTGGTAGATAAGCTCGTGGTGTATAAGTCGAAGCGGAAAATGCATGCCTATGGCAACGGGCAGCTTTTAAAAACGTATACCGTTGCCCTGGGTAAGGATCCTGTAGGGCACAAACAATATGAGGGCGATAACCGCACGCCTGAGGGTACGTACACCATAAACGACCGTAACCTCAACAGCGGTTACCATAAAAACCTGGGCATATCTTACCCCAATGCGGCTGATATTGCCAATGCCCAAAAGCTGGGCAAGTCCGCCGGGAGCGCCATCAAGATTCATGGGTTGCGAAACGGCAGCGCGGGCTACATTAATAAATTTCACCACCTTAAAGACTGGACCGCCGGGTGCATTGCCGTTACCAATTCTGAGATCGACGAGCTGTATGCCGCCGTAAAGCCCAATGCGATTATCGAGATTTATCCGTAAGTTTTTAGTTGACAGTTTTCAGTCACAGTTTTCAGTCGCAGTCTCAGTTTTCATCCGTGTAAATCCGCGACTGCTCGCATCCGCGTCATCCGCGGTCCTTAAAATGCCTCTGTAAAAATTTCTTTCGTGAAAAGATATGAAATTTGTATCGAAAGCATCAAAATCCGTGTAAATCCGCGCCTGCTCGCATCAGTGTCATCCGCGTTCCATTGTAGTACTTCGCGAAACTTTGCGAAAATTCTTTCGTGAAAATATGTGGAATTCGTGTCGACAAACTTCAAAATCCGTCTAAATCCGTGTCATCCGCGTTCCATTTTCTAGTCCAAAAACCTTAAACTTAATCCGCGTTCCATAAATCATAACAAAAAAAAGCAGGCCCCGGAAACAAACGCTCCGGGGCCCACTAACCTAAACCCAAATATGAATGCATTTAAAAATGCCGTAAATAAAAGCGGGGTGTTTTTTAGAACATACCGCCGCCGCCTTGTTTGGTGTTATCCTCACGCATTTTGCGCTGCATAGCCCTGTTCTTGCCACCACCAAACATATAATTTAAGCCAAAGTAAACCGTGCGGCTCTCCCACCTAAACTCGCCCGTTTGCGGGTACGGGTTAAGCGACTCAAAGCCGTAGCGCATGGTTTTAAACATATCGTTAAACCTAACACTTATACTCATTTTATTGTCCAGCAGGCTGTAACGTGCGCCGCTGTCTATTTTGTACATATCCTTACTGTTGTTTTGTACGCCATCTACGGCGCTCCTATAAAAGCCAAACAGTAAAAAGCTAAGCCTGTTGTTAACCCTAAAGTTACTGTTAAGCCTTGCGTTAAAGGCAGCAACATCTACACTTTTATTAGTAGGCTCATAATCATCTACAGTGCCCGGTACCAGTACCGATATGATACCTTTTTGCGATATCTGGCTAAAGTCTATCGCCGGTTGGATATCCCACCATTTTGCAATTTTGTAATTGGCCGAAACTTCAAAACCAAAAGCTGTATTGTTATTAAAGTTGGCGTAGCTCATAATCTGGTCCTGGGTGTTCTCGGTATTCTCATCCGGGTACAGTACACGGCTTATCTCATCGTTAATCAGCCTGTAAAACACACCCCCGGTAATAGACGACCCTTTACCGAACATCCTGGTGTAGTTAACTTCTACGCTATTGGTAAACTGCGGCTCAAGGTACTGGTTACCTAACGATGTTACCAGCGGGGTAGAAAATTCTCTTATAGGTTTTGTCTGCTCCAGGCTTGGCCTGTCTACACGGCGGCTGTAGCTAAACTGCAGCGTGTTCTTATCGTTAAGGCTGTAGGTAACGTAAGCCGAAGGATACACGGTAAAATATTTGTTCTGAAAGGTAACCTCGCCACGGTTAAAGTTGGCATCCGACTTGTAATGCTCAAAACGCACACCACCCTGGTAGCTGAACTTACCAAATTTTTGACCGAACGTAGCGTAAGCCGAATAAATATCGATGTCATAACTGTACACCGAATTTTGCAATGCCGGGTTGGTAACGTTAGGGTTGGTAGTGTTATAGGTATTGTCGCTGCGAATTAAACGCGACTCCGCGCCAAGCTCCAACGTTGTTTTCTCGTTAAGAGGGTTAATGTAATCAAGGTTTAGCGTGGTGTTTTGCCTTTTATCTAAAATGTTGTCGTTATAAGCATTGGCAACATCGCCTGTAAGGGTGTTAAAATAAGCATCCTGCGTTTGCTTGTAGTCGTTGTAATTACCTTCAAAATCAAGCGTATGGCCTTCTTTTTCAAACTTGTGCTTGTAAGCTAAGTTATAGGTGTTGTTGCGGTTATCGGTATCATATTCAGATAATTGTGTAATGTTCGGCAGGCCGGTGCTAAGGGGGTAGTTAATGTAGGTATCTACGTTACCCGTACCATCGGTATAATTCTGGTTGGTATACACCGATATGGTGTTGTTATCATTAAGGTAATAATCAAGCCCAATTTTACCAAGGTAAGACTCGTTATCATTTACAATATCAAGCGTTTGCTTTGAGTTAATGGCATCGGTTCGGGTAACAAAACCGTCGTTAAAATTCTTACCGAAGTTACTGCCGCCGTTAGCAAAAAAGTTAACCTTTCCGGTGCGGTAGTTCATATCCAGCGAGTTATTGAATTTTGGAGTTTTACCAAAAGTAATACCGCTGTTAAAGCTGCCATTAAAACCATCGTTAGCATTTTTGTTCAGTATAATGTTAATGATACCGCTCATGCCCTCAGGGTTGTACTTGGCGCTTGGGTTGGTAATCAGCTCAATTTTTTTTATGGATGTGCTGGGTATCTGCTTAAGCAGTTGGGCAGGGTCAATGCTTGTAGGGCGGCCGTCTACCAATACCCTAACGTTAGAGTTGCCTCGAAGTGATATTTTACCGTCCTGGTCTACGTTAACCGATGGTATGTTGTTCATGATCTCGCTGGCTGTACCGCCGGCAGTGGTAAGGTCGCGCCCCACGGTAATAACCTTACGGTCCAGCTTTTGCTCTATGGTGCTTGTTTCCTTTACGATGTTAACCTCGTCCAGCGTGGTGGCTTCCTCGGCAATAACAATAGTGCCCAGCGAAAAGTCTTTTTTAGTATCAGATAAGCTTACTGCGGTTACAACCGTTTTGTAGCCCATAAACTGAATTTCTACACTGTAGTTTTTAAGGGCCAGCTTATTAATGTTAAACGCACCGTTATCATCGGTAATACCGCCGGTAACAACCGCACCGTTTTCTTTAACCACGATGTTTACGTAAGGCAGGGGTTCTTTAGTGGTTTTGTCGGTAACTTTACCGGAAATGCTACCCTGGGTTTGGGCAGTAAGAGACATGATGCTCCCGAAAAGGAGCATAACAAGAAGTTTAAGTTTCATTGTAAGTTTAATTATACCTGCCCTACAGCGTGTGTGCCTTAGGGCAGGCTTATTGATTGATGATACCCATAAGACCACTATCAATACAATTTGTTACATATTTTTTTGAATATTTTTTTATTGAGGGTGTTTAGTAGTAGTAATTTTTTGAAAAGCAGGGGAGTAGGGGGAGGTGTTTTTTTGAATGACCTCTCCCCCCGGCCCCTCTCCGAAGGAGAGGGGTGTAGCTACACTCGTACTTTAAATGCTGTGCGTGCCGAACTATACCCGTTCCTGGCTCCCCTCTCCTTCGGAGAGGGGTTGGGGGTGAGGACTACTGCCGTTTGCTTAGCTTATGTTTTTCTAATCAGGATTTCCGTTCCCGGCTCCCCTCTCCAAGGGAGAGGGGTTAGGAATGAGGACTACGGCGTTTGCTTAGCTTATGTTTTTTTGAATCAGGATTTCCGTTCCAAGCTCTCCTCTCCTTTGGAGAGGGGCTGGGGGTGAGGTCCTAAAAATCAACCGCTTCACTCCAATTTAATTAACAAATTATTTAAAGTTTTTACTGCTTACACCTTACCGAAATATCGTTATCTTTGCACGCTTTAAAAAATTATAACAATGGCATTACCTCAATTACTTACCCTTCACGTACAAAAAGCTGTAGAAGCTTTGTTTGGTATATCTGTAGACAAGATAGAGCTGCAGGCTACCCGGAAGGAATTTGAGGGCGATATTACCATGGTAATTTTCCCGCTTTTAAAGGTGGTAAAAAGCAACCCCGCCGAGCTTGGCAACAAGATAGGCCAGTACCTTACAGATAATACCAATATCGTGAGCCGCTACAATGTAGTTTCCGGCTTTTTAAATATTGTGATCAGCGATGGGTATTACAAAGAATTCTTTAACCAGGTTAAAGACGATGCGCAATTTGGTACCGTACAACCACAAGAGGGCGGCAAGGCCGTAATGGTAGAGTATGCATCGCCCAATACCAATAAGCCGCTGCACTTAGGCCACGTGCGTAATGTATTGCTGGGGTATTCGGTAGCAAATATTGTAAAGGCAGCGGGTAACAAGGTGTACAAAACCCAGGTAGTTAACGATAGGGGCATACATATTTGTAAAAGCATGCTGGCGTGGGAGAAATTCGGCAACGGAGAAACCCCCGATAGCACCGGCCTTAAAGGCGATAAGCTGGTAGGTAAATACTATGTGGAGTTTGATAAAGTTTACAAAGAACAGATAAGCCAGCTGGTTGCCAATGGCGCTACCGAAGACGACGCTAAAAAAACGGCACCTATTATGGTTGAAGCCCAGGCCATGCTCCTTAAATGGGAAGCCGGCGATGAGGCTGTAAGGTCATTATGGGCAACCATGAACGGCTGGGTGTACAAAGGCTTTGAAGAAACGTACGCCAATATCGGTGTAGACTTTGATAAAAATTACTACGAGAGCAATACCTATTTATTGGGTAAAGATGTTGTAGAGCAGGGTCTTGCAAGCGGTGTTTTCTATAAAAAGGAAGACGGTTCGGTTTGGATAGACCTTACCGATGAAGGCCTTGATGAAAAACTTGTGCTGCGTAAAGACGGTACATCGGTATACATGACCCAGGATATTGGCACTGCAATACAGCGTGTTAAAGATTTCCCGGATGTTGGCGGTATGGTGTACACTGTGGGTAACGAGCAGGATTACCACTTTAAAGTGCTGTTCCTTATCCTTAAAAAGCTTGGTTTCGACTGGGCTAAGAACCTGTATCACCTTTCTTACGGCATGGTGGATTTGCCTTCGGGTAAAATGAAAAGCCGTGAGGGTACCGTGGTAGATGCCGACGACCTGATGGCCGACATGACAGAGACTGCCCAAAAAATTGCCGAAGAACTTGGCAAGCTGGAAGGCTACAGCGCCGAAGAAAAAGCCAAACTGTACAACATTATAGGCCTCGGCGCCCTTAAATACTACATACTTAAGGTAGACCCTAAAAAACGCATCTTGTTTAATCCGGAAGAATCGGTAGATTTTGCTGGTAATACGGGTCCGTTTATACAGTATACCTATGCAAGGATACAGTCGCTGCTGCGCCGTGCCGATTTTGATATTTCGGTTACGCTTGCCGCGGATGAGATCGACCTGTATGAAAAAGAAAAGGAGCTTATAAAACTGGTTTCAGAATATCCTGCTGTAATTCAGGATGCCGCTGCCAGCCACAGCCCGGCCCTTATTGCCAATTATGTGTACGAACTGGTGCGCGGGTACAACTCGTTTTACCAAACCGTACCGGTATTGGGTACCGAGGTGCTAAACGAAAAAATATTCAGGATACAGCTATCCAAAAAAGTAGGCGAAACCATAAAATCGGCGTTTGGGCTGCTGGGTATCGGCGTGCCGGACCGTATGTAATTTTACAAACAACACACCTCTCCCGTGAGCCAGGATAAACCTTATTTTTTTCAGTCGTTTGCCATTGTGGTGCTTTCTATAGCGGCATTAATTGGCTTTAAGCAGTTTTTACCCGAAAAGATATTTACCGAAACCGCCGGCACTAAAAACGTGGTGGTAGACAGCCTTATGCTCGAAGCAGCAGAAGGTGCGGGCAATGCCCCGGTAGAAAAAGATACCCTATCCAACACCAAAATATCGTTTACGGCTACCAACGGTGTAAAATTCCCTGCCGAAACATTTGAAGACTACAAGGGCTTTCAGCACCTTGTGGCATTTTACGAAAAGTTGCTCCAGCTGGAAAAATCACAGCAGGGCAACGTGCGAATAGCTTATTTTGGCGACTCCATGACCGATGGCGATATGATAGTAAAAGACCTTCGCAGCAGCTTGCAAAACCGCTTTGGCGGAGAGGGCGTGGGCTTCGTGAACATCACATCAGAGTCGGCACCATCGCGCAGCACGCTAAGCCACTCGTTTTCGGGCAACTGGAAAACGCAGTCATACCTTAACGTAAAAAATCCGCGTAAGCCTTTTGGTATCAACGGGCACGTGTTCTTTACAAAGCGCGACACCGTTAATCCGGTTTGGGTAAAATACAAAGCCAGCAAGCTAAGCCACCTTTCAAGCCTTAACAATGCCACCCTGTTTTACGGCAGGAGCGGTAACACCCACGCAAAAATGCAGGTAATTATAGGTGCCGATACCATTAATAAAAAATTAAATGCAGGCAGCCTGTTAAACACCATGCCGGTTAGCGGCGGTGATGTTAAATCGTTTAAAGCTAATTTTATAGCAGCCGATTCTATACCATTTTATGGCTTTAATTTTGACGATGGCCGCGGCGTGCACGTAGATAACTTCTCTAACCGTGGTAACTCCGGTTTGCCTATCGCTACTTTCAATACCAATTTAATGAAGGCCTTTAACGAGAAGCTGGGTTATGACCTTATAGTGCTGCATTACGGTACTAACGTGCTTAACTATGGCTCGCTTAATTACACTTGGTACGAAAAGAAAATGAGCAAAGTGGTGGCGCATTTAAGGGAGTGTTTCCCGGGTGTGGCGATACTTATTATTTCTACTGCCGATAAAAGCAGCAAATACGGCACCGAGATGAAAACCGACTCGGCCGTGGTGCCGCTTACCCTGGCGCAAAAACGCTACGCCGTTCAAACTGAATCGGGCTACGTAAACCTGTATACCCTTATGGGAGGCAACGGCTCTATGGTTAGATGGGTAGAAGATGTTCCGGCCTATGCCAATAAAGATTACACCCATTTCAACTTTAGGGGTTCTAAAAAAATATCCGACCTTATATACAACCAGCTTAATGATGGTTACGAAAAATATAAAGCCCTGCGTGGCGGTAAGCCGTTGCCCAAGGAACCTAAGAGAGATTCGGTATTTCCTGTGGCTAAGCCTGTTCAGGTTACTAAGCCTATACTAAACAAACCGGCTGCCGATAGTTTTAAACCTGCCGCACAGCCCGTTAAAAAACCGTTGCAGCCCGCAGCTGTAAAACCGGTTAAACCCGCTATAGTTCCTGCAAAGGAGATTAAACCAAAAGAATTAAAGCCACAACCGGCCCAACCGGTAACGGCTCCCGTAATAAAAGATACTGCCAATGCCCAATAAAGCACTAACCCTTTTACTGTTTTTGCTTGTTTTTACCCGTGGTTTTGCGCAGGTAGATTCTACCGATGTGTACACTAACGAAGCGCTTATAGATACCATTGCTACCGATAGTATCGAGATGGTGGGCGATAATATTATTACCAATTCATCGGCACTTAGCCTGTTTTTTGAAAAGCTGTATTTAATGGAGCAGCAAAAAGCAGGGAAGATCAATATTGTGCACATTGGCGACAGCCACATCCAGGCCGACCTGATGACCAACTGCATACGGAAGCGCCTTCAGGAAATGTATGGCAATGCAGGGGCAGGGTTTATTTTTCCGCACCAGCTGGCAAAAACCAACGGTACCTATAACGTACGTTTTAAAAGCAATGCCTCATGGGCAGCGCGCCGCAATATCTTTACTGTTGAAGAAGGCATGCCCGTAGGCCTTAGCGGTATAGGGCTTAAAACCCGGGAAAATTTTGCCGTAGAGCTGGATGTAAAAGATAGCGCGTACCGGTTTAATACCATAAAAATTATTACACCTAAAAACGCATCGCTGTTTGATGTTGCCACCAGCTCTAAAACCATAGTGCTGGAAAGTACAGTACCTAAAAAAATTATACACCGCATAAAAAGTGGCGAGGTACTGGGCAGTATTGCCAACAAATACGGCATTACCATAACACAGCTAAAACAGGCAAACGGCTTAAAGAACAATAACATCCGTGCGGGTAAAACACTAAAGATACCTACAAACGAACTGCAAAAGAAGGAGGTAAAGCGATCGGAGTTTATCCCGCTTTCGTTAGAAGCCGATGCACTTTCGCATTTTTACCATTCAGAAAATGCCCTTGATAAGATATACCTGCTTCCTAATAAAGAAGAAAAAGAAGTTAACCTAAGCGGCCTGGTGCTGGAAAATGATGCTCCCGGCATTTTGTACCACAGCATAGGTGTAAACGGTGCCAAGGCATCTGATTATAACAAATACCCGCTGTTCTTTGAGCAGCTGCCCGCACTTGTGCCCGATCTTGTTATCGTGTCATTGGGCACTAACGAGTCGTTCGATAAAATGGCTTCGCCCGATTTTATGGTGCAGCTTAACCAGTTCCTTGCAAACGTTAAGGCTAAAAACCCCGATGCCTGCATACTGGTAATGACACCGCCGCCATCGCTTTTCAGGAGAAAATACCCCAATACATTTGCCGCATCTTACGCTAAAAGCATTGTAATGCAGGAAACCGACCTTAATTATGCGTCGTGGGACCTGTATACCGAAATGGGTGGGTTGTATGGTGTTAACCGTAATGCAGCACGCGGGCTAATGGCCGGAGATAAGGTGCACTACAGCAAGGATGGCTACGAAAAACAGGGAAAACTTTTTGCCGAATCGTTTATTAAGGCATACGATAATTTTAAAACCAACAGGAAGTAATGCAGCTTACAGATTTAGTGCCGCAAATTACAAATGAAAATTTGAGGGAATGGTTTTTATACAACGCTAAAGAACCTATGCTGTTTAGCACAGTAAAGTTTCTGCGGTTGTTTATTATATTTTATGCCATCTACATACTTATAAGGGGGCATTTTAAGGCAAGGATATTTTTTACCGCTGCCTTTTCACTCTATTTTTATTACCTGTGCAGCGAGAGGTATTTTGTGCTGCTCGTATTTTCATCGGTGGTAGATTATACGTTGAGCTACTTTTTGTATCGCGAAACCCGCCCCATACCGCGTAAAATATACTTGTGGTTCAGCGTTATTGTTAACCTTACCTTTTTAGGGTATTTTAAATACACCGGCTTTATTTTAGACAGCGCCCACACGCTTTTTGGGCTTGATTATAGTATTGGCAGGGTATTGCTTCCGGTAGGTATTTCGTTTTACACATTCCAGTCAATAAGTTATATTATAGAAATTTACCGTAAAGAAATAACCCCGGCAAAAGACTACCTGGATTACCTTTTCTTTGTGTCGTTCTTTCCGCAGCTTGTGGCGGGGCCCATTGTAAGGGCAAAAGATTTTATCCCGCAGATATACGCCAAGCTACAGCTTACCAAAGCAGATGTTAGCAACGCGCTGTTCCTTATCATTGGGGGGCTTATCAAAAAAACGGTAATATCCGATTATATCTCCCTCAACTTTGTAGACCGTGTTTTTGATGCGCCAAGCAGCTATACCGCTTTTGAGAATCTTATGGCAGCCTACGGCTACACCATACAGATATACTGCGACTTCTCGGGCTATAGTGATATGGCCATAGGTATTGCCATGCTTCTGGGCTTTAAACTGCCTACCAACTTCCGTACGCCTTATAAGTCGGCATCCATTACCGAGTTCTGGCGCAGGTGGCACATATCGTTATCCACCTGGCTAAAAGACTTCTTGTACATATCGGTAGGGGGTAACAGGCACGGCTCGTTTGCAGGTTTCCTGTTCCCGGCATTGTTCTTTTTCGGACTGATAGTATGGGGTATCAACTTTGCGCCAACAAGCAATATTCCGCTAATTATAAGTGTAACAGGTTTGGTGGTGTTTACACTAACCTTTATACTCTCTAAAGAGCGCGAAAAAACCATGTTTACCAACATAAACCTTTTAACTACCATGTTATTAGGCGGGTTATGGCACGGTGCCAGCCTTAGGTTTATAATTTGGGGTGCGTTGCACGGCATTGCCCTTTCAGTACACAAAATATGGCTGGAATTCTTTCCGAATAAAAAAGAAGGAAAACCCGGAGTATTGGGCAGCATTTGGAAGGTTGTGGCCATACTGCTAACGTTTCACTTTGTGGCATTTTGCTGGATATTCTTCCGCGCAAAAGATTTTGCCAATGCGTTAGAGCTTATTAATAACATAAGCACTATAACCTTTGACCCCAACCAATGGCAAACCATTATTATGGGCTACAAAAATGTATTCATATTAATGGGTATAGGTTATGTATGGCACTTTTTACCCGAAAATTTCACCAATAACTTAAGGCAGTCGTTCTTCCATATGCCACTGGTGCTAAAAGCGGCGATCTTTGGGCTGGTAATGTGGCTGGTATATGCAGCGGCATCGGCAGGGCCACAGCCGTTTATTTACTTCCAGTTTTAAATGTAACTTTTTGCGTTTAATTAGTGTTTTTTGTATAAAAACTCACGTATGTTATTGGTGCGTAGCTTTTTTATTGAAAATATTTCAGTAAATTGCCGCCTTTATTAATCGAATTTTTATGAAAAAAACACTACTACTGTTTTCTTTGTGCGCTTCAATGCTTGGTTTTAAAGCACATGCACAGGAACCTTACACCTTAAATCTATTTGATCAGGCTATTTATTATGGTATGTATGAGGCTACCGTAAACGAGCCTATACCGGATGGTGCCATACGCCACAGCAACTCATCGTATGCTAAAAAGCTAACGGCAGAGCAACTAAATTCGTTTGGTAACCAGCTTACCATGACCGTTACGTTACATCCACTGTGCGATAACTATGACAGGATAGGTAAAGTAAACCTTGTGCTTGTACCTGCCGGAGCTACATCTTACGGATACAACGATGCAAATATTACAAGGATAGAAATTGGCCGTTTTATTACTCCTTTTATGGATATGACCGTTACCGATCCGGATTCTGTGCCGTATGTTTATGATGTAGATAACCTTACACAGTTATTTCATGATACTACTGTTAGTTCAGAATACGATTTTTGGGTAGAGCTTGAAGTTTATGGCTATCAGGGTGGTCCCGGTCAGGGTGGTGCAGCGGTTGAAATACCGGGCTGTGCAGGCAGGAACGACGTATACATGGGTTCATTAGAATTTGAATCTACAACGGATAGTGATATCGTACAAGGGCAAAATTATTTTACACCGCTTATTACCAACTATGAGCTAAAAAAATACGCGTACCCAACTAACACAGATGTAGAAGGAGAAACTACTAAAACAGTTACTTTTACGCTTGAGGAGGCTGTACCAAATGCTAAATTTTATCTTATAACATCTAACCACGGATCTAACAGTGGTGGAGAAGAATATATAAGAAGGTGGCATTATATTTACCTTGACGATGAGCAGGTAAGCAGCTACAGGCCGGGTGGTGTATCGTGTGTGCCTTTCTTTGAGTATAATACGCAGCCAAGCTGTATTTATTATGACTGTTCTCAAAACCCATCGCCTCCAAGGCCTGATACCAATTCTGCATGGAGCTGGAACAACTGGTGCCCGGGCGATAAGATACCTACAAGGGTAATAGAGCTTGGCGATCTTGAAGCTGGCGAACACAGCTTTAAAATTGATGTGCCTGCTGCGCAGTTTGTGGGTGATCAGGGTTATTTCCCAATGTCGGTATATTTACAAGGTTATGAAGAGACCAACTTATCTACAAAGAAAGTTGATGTTGTTAACTTTAGCATAGCGCCTAACCCGGTTACTGATGTTGCTACTATCACGGCTAACGGACAGGAAGTAAGATCAGTTTCGCTAATTAACACATTAGGGCAAACTGTTTGGAACGGTACTACCGATAAAGTAAACCTTTCATCTTTAAAAAGTGGTGTTTACATGGTTAATGTAGCATTTGCTAATGGCCAGACTGCTACAAAAAAAGTGGTTAAAAACTAATATATAGTTTCTTAGATATAGAAAATCCGCCCATCGTGGCGGATTTTTTTATGTTTATAGTTTACAATGTATTATTTGATTGCGCTAAAAACTAAACTTGATCAATGCGTTCGGGGTACGTTCCAGCGAGTAGGTATTAACTACTTCTACGCCATCGCCTGTAGTGTTTATACGGTAGTAGCGATTAATTATGTTTTGCCTGTTAAATACATTCTGTACAGCCACACCTAACTGCATGCTTACTTTTTTAGGTAATTGCCAGGTATAGGATGCCGAAAAGTTTGCCTGGAAAAAGTTAGCGATATTTTCTGAGTTAGGATAGGTGTACACAACCGATGGTGTACCTGCATTGCTAAAGGTGGGGCTGTTTATTAGCGGGGCGGTATACGGTTTACCGGTATAAAATTTAGAACCTAATGCAATTTTTAGATGGTCCCATTCATAAATAACCGCGCTGTTTACAACGTGGCTCAGCTCAAAACTACTCGGGAATCTATACGGCTCAACACCCTCAAAACGGTAGTTGTTGTTGTTCCATGAATAGCTAAGCCACATATAAATATGTTTAAACTGCTTTTGCACTAAAAATTCGGTGCCGTAAACGGTATAATTTCCCGGTGCCTGTACTAACTCCAGCTGATCCTGAAACGCCTGGCCAAAGGTGGTAATACCATCAACCTTTTTATAAAAATTATCAACGGTTACAAGCCACCCTCTGTCTTTAAAAGTTGCTCCCACAGAGGCCTGGCTGCTTTTTTGCACCGGTATATCCTTATCATTAGCCAGTACCCAGCGGCGCTTTTCTATGCCTAAAAAGTCGCCCTGTAAATTTACTATTTGAGCTGCTGTCTGGCTTTTGCGCTCGCCAAGCAGTTCCAGTTTCCATTTGTCGTTAAAAGTGTAATTTACTACCACACGGGGCTCAAAGTAAAGCATAGTAAAATCCTCAATATAATTGGCGCGAAGGCCTGCACGGGCATATAAGCGGCTTTGGGTAGGGGTAAACTCCACTTCGCCAATTATGGCGTGAGTGCGCAGTACTTCTTTTACATTCCGGCTGTAATCAGGCTGGTTAACCTTATCTGTATTTTCGTTGCCAATCTCATTAAACTGGTAACCGCTGTGCAGGGTAAAGTTTTGATTTAGCTTCAAATTATCAGATACCCTTAAACCGGTATCTAATATATTGTTTTCCTGGAGTGTTACCTGATTATATTCTATCGATGCATTTTTGCCATCTACTTTATAGTACGACGCATAGATGCCGGCTTCGGTACTGTGGTTTTCGTTCCATTGGGTGCGCCAGGTAACTGTACCACCTAAAGTAAGCTGATTTAGGGTACTCATTTGGGTAACCACATTGGTGGCTGTAATGGTGCCCTGTGTAAAATCAAGCTTATTGCCTATGCCAATAACATCGGTATAAAGATCGTGTTTGGTGCCAATTTTTTGGTGGTACTGGGTAGTAAAATCATAAAAATAAAATTCTTTATCACTTTTATAATTTACATCGGTACTGTTATCCAGGCCGGTTACAACGGTATTCTGAAAAATACGCTTAGAGTATTTGCTGTAGGTAGGAAAGTCTAATGCATCGGTAAACGAACGCCGTGCCGAAACCTCAAAATTAGCTTTCTCTGATGCTTTTATTTTAGTGTAAAAGTCGGCACTAATCATATTACTGCCTATGCTTGTAGTACCACTGCCAATATCTTTAGGGCGGGAAGAAATATCTACCGCGCTCGATACGCTTTCGCCATAAAAGGCAGATGTGCCGTTTTTAGAGATCTTAATATCGTGCGCCAGGTTAGGGCTTAACGCCGATATCAGGCCAAAAAAGTGTCCGGTCTGGAACAGGCGGATGCCGTTCCACATAAAAAGGTTCTGGTCGTGCGTGCCGCCGCGAACATTAATGTTGCTCACGGTTTCATCGGTACTGTTAATGCCGGGGAGCTGTTGCATGGCCTGTAGTACATCGGGTTCTATAAGCCCCGGTAGGATGCCGAATTTTCGTGGCTTTATTGCATAGCTACCGTCTTTTTTCTTAGAGATACCTGTTGCAATATAACGTTCAGCAACTACCTCCTGCAACTGTGTAACGGTAATTTTAAGGGTAATGTGCAGGCAGTCGTCATCCGGTGCTCCGGTAGGTTTTACATGGGCTTCATCATAACCTATGTGTGTTACATAAACCGAATCTTTAAAAGCGGGGGGGAGTTCAAAATAACCATCAATAGCGGTTACAATTTTTTTTTCGCCGTTGTATACTATAACGGCATTGTCTATAGGCTGGCCAAACTCGTCGGTAACATAAGCACAAACGTGCCTGTCCTTAGGTTTAACCAAATTGGTAAAAACTATAATGTAGCGGTCTTTTTCTTTAAAATTTAAAAGGGTGCGGTTGCTAAGGTAAACCAGTTTTGCCTTAAGCGGAAGGTTTACATTGGGCGGAAAGATAGAGTGCCCTGCAACATCATTTTCAGAATAGCTGAACTTTACATTATGCTGCTTTTCTATACCCGCCATTATTTTCTTAAGCTCAATACTTTTCAGTTCGTCCTGCCCAAAGCATCGGGAGGCGAAAAAAAAAAATAAGAAAGCTAAAAAATAATGCCGGGTTTCAAACGTCATTCAGCGGTTAATATAATAGTGTCGCCGGTTTGTGTTGCTTTTAAATGATAAATAGTTTCTACTGTTTCCAGTGCAGTTTCAATATCATTCATAGGCAGCGTACCGGAGTATGGGCTTTTAGGCGTTATGCCTTTAAATGTAATAGTTTTGTTATACTGGCGCTCCAATTCTTCAATAACATCCGGCAGGTTAACTTTAGAGAATGATGTTTCATACTCCAGCCATCCCGGTGCATCGCCTTCTTCGTTAGGTAATTGCAGGTTTTTGCCATTTGCAAAACCTACAGTCATGCCGGGCGTTAGTATAATTTCCTCCTTATTGGCGGTTGTAACCTTTACTTTGCCTTCATAGCAGGTAACATCCAGGCGGCCGTTGCGGGCTTTTACATTAAATTGTGTGCCTACCACGGTAATGGTACCATTAGGGGTAACCACATCAAAAGTTTCGCCTTTGGCAACCTTAAAATAAGCCTCGCCTTTAAGTTCTATCCTGCGATTGGCAGCCCAGTTCCATTCTTTGTATTCCGCCTCAGTGCCTGAGTTTAAAACAACCTCAGAGTTATCGGGCAGCAAAAAGGTTTCCCTTTGTGCATTGTGTGCAAAGTGAGTTGTAACATGCGTACTTATAAAAAAGTAAGCAGCGCCCAGCGCTAAAACCAGCATTGCAGCAATGCGCGGCATCCACGGGTTTAGCTGACGTACCTTAACGGTATCGCGGTTTTTGCGGGCCTCTATTTTTTGATAAAGAGAATCCATATCTGCCTGTGGCACTGTTAGCTGTGCCGAGAATTCTTTTATCTTACTATATGTGGCATAACCAGGTGATTGCTCAAACTCCTTCAGCTCATTCTCATCCATCTCATTGTTTAGCCACCTTGCTAACGTAACATCATCTTTCATTAGTAACCTGTTTTATAACCTTATAACAGTTATGTTTTTAAATACCCTACCTAATGTTGTCAATTTGTTTTCTAAGTTCCTGCAGGGCACCATGTATACGTTTCTCTACCGCCTTAACGCTAATGCCTAATATCTCGGCAATTTCATGGTATTTCTTGCCGTCTATACGATGTAAAAGAAAAGCGCTGCGCTGTGCCTCACTTAAGCCCGCAATAGCATTTTGAAGCCTTACCTTAAACTGTTCCTCCTCCATAATAAACTCCGGGCTTTGGCTGTCGGTATGGCTGTGGTTGCCTTTTTTGCTGTACTCCAGCACCACCTTTTGGTGGGCTATCTGGTTAAGGGTGGTGTTGTTTGCTACGGTATATAAAAACGATTTGGCTTTTTCCGGCGGTACGCTGGCACAGTTTTCCCATAGCTTTATAAAAGCCTCCTGGGTAACATCTTCGGCCTGCTCTTCGTTACCAAACTTATAGTACAGGTAATTGCGGAGGGATTTTGCATGGCTCCTGAAAAAATTAGCGAACGTAAGTTCTTCGCAAATGCCTGTAGGGATATCCTTCTTCATTATGGCTTGTAAAAAGGCTGTTAAATTATAAATTTTTTTGATTGCAAAGCTTCAAAGCTATTTATTTTAATGAAGTTTGATAAAACGCTGATTTTATATTTAGATTTAAGGGGTGTTTTGTTAAAATACTAAACCGTTTTCGCTAAATACTAAATCATAACATATCTTTGCTCAATTATAATAAAAATACAATTTAATATTGTTTTTTTTGCATCAGGAAAATACGGTATTCAAATGCCAATTAAAAAAACAAAAACCTAACTTAACATCATGAAAAAATTAAATTTATTAGTAGCAGGCCTGGTTTGCTTTGCAACATTATCATGTTCAGACGACGATAAAACATCTGAAGTTGATAACACAAACATTACAGCTGTTGAAGATGCCATGCAATCGGGCTCATGGAAAATCACATCGTTTATTGAAGAAGGTAACGATGAAACTACCCATTTTGCCGGATATAATTTTACGTTTTCTGAAAATGGCGCCCTTAGGGCTGCAGACGGAACCACAACGATAAACGGAACATGGAGTGTAACACATAGTGATGACAGCAGCGATGATGACGATAGCAGCAGCCATGACGTAGATTTTAATATTGCTTTTGCAAACCCCGCTGAATTTACTGAGTTAAGCGATGATTGGGATATACTGGAGCGCAACGGCAATACCCTTAAACTTATAGATGTTAGCGGTGGTAACGGCGGCACTGATTATCTTACGTTTACAAAAAATTAAAGGTAACTATATACTATTTTACATTCAAACCGCTGATAAGGCGGTTTTTGTTTATGCAGATATGTTACTGGGTGTAAATTTATTGTATTAACTCAAATGAGGTAATTTCCTCGATTAGTTTTAGCCTTGAACTTGGAACTAACTTACCTTTTATCTTTACCATTCCACCATATTTGCCATGAGCATTGTAAGCAGTATTGTAGTCATCGGCATTTAAAATAGCTTTACATTTGACAGCCTCATTATCCAACGTTGACCACGAATGGGAAAAAATAAATGGCCGAGTGTAAAATTATATATACTTACCAAATTAAAAATTAAGGTAGGGTTTTTTAATACATAACTGTTTTAATAAACAGAATGAAAGATATTCCCCTGCTATGGGATAACAATATTTTGAAAAAGAAAACTCCCCTACATGCATTTAAGCCGGCTTTACGAGTCGGCTTTTTTTTATTTTTTATTTTAAGGTAGGGTATTTTAAAAGTGGTTTGTTATTATAGCATCAATCATCATATCAAACAATGAAGAGTTATATTAAAATAGCGATTTACATCCTGCTCGCATCATTTATTACGATTGCCTGCCAGGACGATTCGGTTACCGAGAATAATAACGATGCTCTTGGGCCCACATCGCAGCTTACCGCTATTTTAACAGCCCTTACAGCAAATGAATCTACCGAAATTAACGTAATAGACAGCACGGCCTGCTTTAATATTAAACTTCCGGTTGGCGTGGTTGCTAACGGGCAGCAAATTACGGTGTCATCTGAAAATGATTATGCTGCTGTTGAAGCCGTTTTTAACCAAAGTAATGATGATATAGATCAGCTTACTTATGTTTATCCTATTACGGTAGTGTATGCAAACTACAGTGAGTTTGAGGTTGGCAGTGAGCAGGAATACAATACCATATTAAATGCCTGTAACTTTAACCCGCAATATATTAGCAGCAATTGTGTGGCTATTAACTTCCCCATAACGGTATTTGGCTACAACAGTGGTTTCCAGATGGAAAACACCTACGAGCTTACCACTGATGCCGAGCTGTATAACATACTGCTTAACCTTTCGGCTAACGAATATTATGCAATAAGTTACCCTATTACGCTTACTTTAAATGGCCAGCAAATGATTACGGTAAACAGCAATACAGAGTTAGAGCAGGCTATTGTAAATGGCGTAACTAACTGTAGCAACGAACCAACTGAACCTGTTGGGTGCCAAAACCCCGGAGTGCTTACACAAGACCTTGTAATATATATGCCGTTTAGCAATAATGTGTACGACCTTAAAGGCGCTGCCGTTACCGCTCCGGCCGATACTACTTTTGTAGCTGACAGGAATAACAATGCTAAATGCGCCATTTCGTTTAACGGAAGCCAATCACTTCAGATAGCATCTACCGCAGCAAATGCATTAGTAGATGGTGATGAGTTAAGCATAAGCCTTTGGTTCAGGATGCAAAATACTGTAGGCGGCGATTTTGAAGCTCTGTTCTCGAAAAGCAATAACAATGCGGCAGGATTTTATTTAGCGGTATATGATGGTAATACACCAATGTTTGGCTTAACCCCAAATGCTCCCCAGTACAACCAAATATGGGATGATAACTGGAACCAGGACCCTGATTTATGGCAGGATACTACCAACTGGCACCATCTTGTTATTACCCTTAATGTTAATTACGAGGCTAAATTGTACCGCGACGGTATTTTACAAAATACAGAGGCACTTATTAACGGTGCTATAGGAACTGATGCTTTGGCATATTTTATTGGGCAGGACTTTACGGGGTACCTGGATGACCTTAGGGTGTATAAAAAGGTACTCTCGGCTACAGAGGTGCAAACCCTCTTTGAGCTGGAAGGCGACTGCAATACGTGTTTAGAATAGTTGTGTTTTTTTAAATATTCAAGTTTTTTTCCCAGAAAACCGGCTCTTTCCCAAGCCGGTTTTTATTTTTTAAATTTTTTACATTTCCCACGCAACCTTTTTATTTTCCTCCGACTAATAATAAATGACCTTAGAAATATAGTCATCAGTACACTAAAGTATAGTTGTGTTTTTTTTAAATATTCAAGTTTTCCTAAAAACCGGTCCCTCATCTGGCCGGTTTTTAAAAATGTTTTTCTTTATGTGTTAAGCATTATTGGTTAGAATGCTTAAATGTGTGTTATAAATTACCGGTCCCTCATCTGGCCGGTTTTTTTGTACAAAATTTTTACAAATAAAATCACTCTGTAAAGTAGGGTTTATAAGGCTTTACATGTTTATTGTAAAAATGGGTAACCCGGGAAATGTTTATAATGGCCAATTATATTGCATTTTTTAACCGGACCTTTTTTATAGTATTATATAGGTTTAAATTAGCTCCTTAACGGGAGCTGATTTTTTTATAGGGCTAACCCTCTAACTTCAAAATCAAATTCTTAAATTTGCACCTCTATAAAAAAGAAACCATAAATTATGTTTGATAATTTAAGCGATAAATTAGATAAGGCTTTTCACATCCTTAAAGGGCACGGAAAGATAACCGATGTAAACGTTGCCGACACCCTTAAAGAGGTGCGCCGCGCTTTACTTGATGCCGACGTTAACTTTAAGATTGCTAAAGACTTTACTACCCGCGTTAGGGATAAGGCCATAGGCGAAAATGTACTTACAACCCTGCAGCCGGGCCAACTTATGGTTAAGATCGTTAAAGACGAACTTACAGAGCTTATGGGTGGCGATGCTGCCGGCATAAACCTAAGCGGTACCCCAACGGTAATACTAATGTCGGGTTTACAGGGATCGGGTAAAACAACCTTCTCCGGTAAGCTTGCCAATTACCTTAAAACTAAAAAGAATAAAAAGCCATTATTGGTAGCATGTGATATTTACCGCCCAGCGGCTATAAATCAGCTGCACGTAGTGGGTGGTCAGATAGGTGTAGAGGTATATAGCGAAGAAGGCAACCGCAACCCGGTAGAAATTGCCCAGAATGCTATTAAGCACGCCAAGGCTAACGGCTTTAACGTGGTTATTGTAGATACCGCCGGCCGTTTAGCGGTAGATGAGGAAATGATGAACGAGATCGCTAACGTTCATAAAGCTATTGAGCCGCAGGAAACCCTGTTTGTTGTAGATGCCATGACAGGTCAGGATGCTGTTAATACTGCTAAAGCGTTTAACGACAGGCTTGATTTTGACGGTGTTATACTTACCAAACTTGATGGTGATACCCGTGGTGGTGCCGCTATTACCATTAAATCGGTTGTAAACAAGCCAATTAAATTTGTGGGTACGGGCGAAAAGATGGAAGCTATAGATGTTTTCTATCCGGCACGTATGGCAGAGCGTATTCTTGGTATGGGCGACGTGGTATCGTTAGTAGAACGTGCACAGGAGCAGTATGACGAAGAAGAGGCGCGCAAACTACAAAAGAAGATTGCCAAGAACGAATTTGGTTTTGATGATTTTCTTAGCCAGATACAGCAGGTTAAAAAAATGGGTAACATGAAAGACCTTGTAGGCATGATACCTGGCGCAGGTAAAGCGTTAAAAGATGTAGAGATAGAAGATGATGCCTTTAAGCATATTGAGGCTATAATACACTCTATGACGCCTGCAGAGCGTAGCAAACCGGCCGTGCTTGATGCTAAACGTAAAACAAGGATAGCAAAAGGTAGCGGTACATCAATCCAGCAGGTTAACCAGTTGCTTAAGCAGTTTGACCAAATGAGTAAAATGATGAAGATGATGCAGGGTGGCGCAGGCAAAAACCTTATGAGGATGATGGGTGGCATGAAAGGGATGAAACCGTAAATTTTAGTTTTATTTGTTTAAGGTTTCAGGTTTCAAGTTGTTCACTCTGTCCCTTAACCATTTATAACTAATAGTTTATAATATAAAAACTACTAACATAAAGTTTTTCACGTACTTGGGGTAACCTGAAACCTGAAACTTTAAACCTGAAACGAAAGATGAAGTTATTAGACGGAAAAAAAGTCTCGGAAGACATTAAAGTCGAACTTGCCGAGATCGTAAATAAAATGAAGGCCAATGGCGAAAAGGTGCCTCACCTTGCCGCGGTTATTGTGGGTAACGATGGCGCAAGCCTTACCTATGTGGGCAGCAAAGTAAAAGCCTGTGAGCGTATAGGTTTTGAGAGTACGCTTATAAAACTGCCAAGCACAATATCGGAGCTGGAGCTGCTTCAAAAAATCGAAGAGCTAAACCAAAATGATGATATTGATGGTTTTATAGTTCAGCTGCCATTGCCTAAACAAATAGATGAGCAAAAAGTACTAATGGCTATAGATCCAAGTAAGGATGTGGATGGTTTTCACCCGGAGAACTTTGGTAAAATGGCGCTGGATATGACAACGTTTATACCGGCTACACCCTTTGGCATCTTAGAGCTTTTAGAACGTTATAATGTAGAAACTGCTGGTAAACATACCGTAGTTATAGGCCGTAGCCACATTGTGGGCCGCCCTATGAGCATATTAATGGGCCGCAAGGGTTTTCCCGGTAACAGTACCGTTACGCTTACACACAGCCACACAAAGAATATTAGCCAGATAACTACCCAGGCCGATATTATTATCACTGCCCTTGGTGTACCTAATTACCTTAAAGCCGAAATGGTTAAGGATGATGTTGTGGTGATAGATGTGGGTATTACCCGTGTTGCCGATGACACAACCGAAAAAGGTTACCGCATTACAGGCGACGTTGATTTTGAGAACGTGAGCAAAAAAGCATCATTCATTACCCCGGTTCCCGGTGGTGTTGGGCCTATGACGATTGCCATGCTGCTTAAAAATACCCTCCTTGCCCGCGAAATGAGAAAAGCGAAACAATAAGCTTATCCTGATATAAATACAAATCCCGACTGTGAAAGCAGTCGGGATTTTTTGTTATTCCATCTTTTCGAAACCTTTTTTCTAAGTAGCCCTCGCTAACGCGAGCCTCTTGGCTCGTGCCGCTAATTAATATTCACGAGCGAGACGCTCGCGCCAGCAAAAGCATCTAAAATCATCTCCAAACAAAAAATCCTCTTCAAGCAAGGCTTTCATATACAATCAAAACTGTTTAATCATTATCAATCTTATAGCCCAGTTTTACCATACTTTCAATAGTAAGGGTAAACGCCTTTTTAGAGAGGCCAAGAGGCAGCTTGGGCTTAAGGTGGGCCACCTCGGTTTTAGAGTCGGCGTCATACACATAGGCATCAACCTGGTAGCGTACGTTCTCAGTAGGGTTGTATATAGTATTGCCGGCTTCTATATCAGTGTCTTTAGTTATTTTTATCATCTTTTAAAGGTAATGTAAATAATTGTAAACTAATAAGATAATGGTGTTTACTGGTGTTATACATAAAAAAAGCCCTTCCGTTTTAGCGGAAGGGCTTCAAAGTAATTAAAAAGTGGAGTAGCCTCTCTTAGTGCAAGAGTTTACGGTTATTTCTTAACTATTTTCTCTACGGTGGTACCCGTATTAAGGAAATAAACTCCCGGTGCCAGTGCCGATAGGTTCATGGTGAACTCAGTTGCGCCCTGTGTGTTGTTAGCCTGCATTAGCTGTTTGCCAAAAATATCGGTCAGCACAAAAGTTTGACCCTGGTTAGCGCCTGCAATGGTAAGGATATCATTAACCGGGTTAGGGAAAATGCTTAAAGCAAGGCCGCTTTCTGCCTCTTCCTGCTCTTTATCTATCATGCCAAATTTACCCGTGCGCTCACAAAATTTCTCGCAGTTAATATTGTCCAGGTATACGGTACCAAAGTCTTTGCTGGCACCGCAATCGGTTACTACAAACTCCAGTTTAAGTTCTTTGCCTATGTAATCTTTAGGAACAATAAGGGTTTGGCAATGCCAGTCGGTATATAAAATTTCTCCCCCTGTTGTAGAGTCGTTTGTAAGGGCAAAAATTGGGTCGGTATTATCAAGTTTAAGGCAGTAGGATGCAATTACGTTGTTGGCAAGGTCTAAAATGCGCGCCGTAAAGAACGGTTCGGTATCAGGGTCACCCTGATGTGAGTTTTGCCCCGAAAACGCAAAATTAAAGCTCACAAAACCCGATTGTGATGCAAAGTACTGCCACATAGAAGTAATGTCGGCATTACCATCGTTAACGTTAAGTTTAATAGCGAATTTTTTTTCGTACACCCTTTGTACAAATGCAGGTGGCGAGCAGGTTACCAGGTAAGGGTCTAACCCCTCGCTAACAATGGTACCATGCGGATACACAAAATCATTGGGAACGTTAGAAAGTACAGTAGTGCCAAAAGAAGGATCTTCGGTATCTACAGCACAACCGATAATACTAAAAGACTGCGATCTTTTTTTAAAGTTCCATCCGGCAATACCGCTTTCCAGGTCGCCGTTGTAAATACACTGGCCAAAGGCCGTAACAGATGATAGTGCCGCGACTATCACAGAAAAGTAAATTTTTTTCATGAGAATAAAAATTAAGGTTTATAAAAGGTGATTGGTTACAAAGCATAGATATCCCCGGCCATAATTAAACAGCAAAAAATACAAAGCATAGTTAGCCTGTTAAGCTAAAAAATCATGCTAAGGCAATAGTGGCAGGAAATAAATAGTTATGGAAGTAAACGGAGGTGCTTTCGCAAATAAATCGGGTAGATTTTGCGGTGTCATAAGTAGTAGGTTTTTAATAGTTGGTTTTATAAAAATACTAAATTTATTAACACTAAAAATTTGCGATAAGAAATACTAATAATTGTAAGATGCTGAAATTGATAGTTTTGTGAGGTTATTTTATATAATGCAGTAGATCTTTAAATAATTAATAAAATAATGCCATAAACCGCAGTATAAATTACGGAATTATTTCTTAAAATTTATAGGTATTTAAAATGTAACTATTTAATTATCATAGGTATAACATTAATGTTTACCGGCTTTAAGGATGTGGTGGCTATAAAAAAAAGTCCTTCCGGTAAAGAAAGGACTTTGATAATTGTTATGGCCAAAATTTAGAATTTGTAACCAACAGATAGCTGAAACACGCCGTTTCTAACTTTGCTATCGCCATCTTTTCCTATTTTGCTTATACCTGCTACATAACGGGCTTCAAAAAATACTCCAATAGGCAGGTCGTATCCTGCACCACCTACAAGTGCAAAATCTACCTTGTTAGAATAATCTTTAAGATCAAGAGTTTCACTATAACTTTCACCCGTGCTCGCAGAACCTGTACTTTCAACATCTGCCTTTAAAAGGTAGCTTACCTGAGGGCCGGCATGAAGGCTAAGCCCTTCTATAATATAATATTTAGCAACAACGGGTAATGCTAAATAATCAAACTTGCCTTTTTCTTCAAGCCTGTACGATATTCCGGATACTGAGCCTGACTCTTCAAACCTTGTTCCCTGTTGTGAATACAATAATTCCGGCTGGATAGAGAAATTTTCAGAAAGTTTAAACTCAGCTACAAAACCGGCATTAAATCCGGTACGTGATTTTGAGCCCTCAACATCGCCTGTAAAATTTGCAAAGTTTACACCAGCCTTTACGCCAAGTTTAGTTTCTTGTGCTTTTGCTGTAAAACCAATTGCCAACAACATTGCGGCTGATAGAATAATTTTTTTCATGTGTAAATTGTTTTATTGTTGAGCGGCAAAAGTAGTTATTTACATGTATTGTTATATATACCCATTATTAGGTGTTTTTTATCTTATTACTATGTTTTAGTGTCACTAAGCAGTTAAGTTGCCTAAAGGTGCTTTCGCAGAATTTTAGTACCTTCCCGCCTCCAAAAAAATCTATTTAAATATCCACAATGAAAAAAATCGCATTACTTATTACCCTGATTACTATTTCGGCTAATGCACAGGTGTATCCAACTATTGGCATGGTTAAAAGCTACGATGCTTCTTTTGATAAAATACTTAGCCCCAATGCAAAAATAGAAGTTATTGTTACAGGCCTTGTTTGGGCTGAGGGCCCTGCCTGGGTTAAAAACGGCAATTACCTACTATTTAGCGATGCCCCACAAAATACCATTTTTAAGTGGGAGCCTAAAGAGGGGGTAAAGCCTTTTCTAAAACCGTCGGGTTACACAGGCCTTGGACAGTATAGCGATGAACCGGGCAGTAACGGACTCCTGATTAACAAAGATGGCGAACTGGTGGCCTGCGAGCATGGCGACCGCCGTATCTCTAAAATGAATATGACCCTTGGCGGAAAACTTAGTATTGCCGACCGCTATCAAGGCAAACCTTTTAATTCGCCTAACGATATTTGCCAGCACAGCAACGGCACTTACTTTTTTACCGATCCGCCGTACGGGCTGCCCGGCCGCGAAGGCGATACTGTCAACAGGCAAATTGAGCAAAATGGTGTGTATAGTGTTGCTCCTGATGGCAAGGTTGTTATGATAGAAGCCAATTTAAAGCGCCCTAACGGCATTGCGCTATCGCCTGATGAAAGTATGTTATATGTATGCCAGTCCGACGGTTCTGCGCCTTATATTATGTCTTATCCGGTTAAGAAAGATGGTACGGTAGGGAAGGGCAGTATATTTTTTGATTTCAGCAAAGCAGGGTCGGGGCTTAACAAGGCTGCCGCCGATGGTATGAAGATTGATGCTGCGGGAAATATTTATGCAGGTGCAGCTCAGGGTATCGTAGTTATTTCGCCAAAAGGAAAGGTGCTGGGTAAAATAGAAACCGGTGTGCCAACCTCTAACTGTGCTTTTGGTGCCGATGGCTATTTGTACATAACAGCCCATCATTATGTTTGCCGCATACAGTTGCTTAAATAAGAGTTCACATTCTTTATAATACAAAACCCCGGAGCGAAACTCCGGGGTTTATTTTGCTCCCACCACAACGAGGGAACAGAAAACATAACACTTTTAACTTCTACTACTAAGATACCGGTGTTATTGCTTAATTATTTTAACCCTTTTGGTTGCACCTTCGGCGTGTACGCTAAGCAGGTACGCACCCGATGCAAGGTTCTCAAGGTTAATTTCGGTATTGGTTCCGTTAACAGCCTGGCGTAGTACCAGCTGGCCTGTAACGTTAAATAGTTCAACACTATCAATACTGGCCGAATTGTCAATTTTTATGCTGTGTGTAGCTGGGTTGGGGTAGGCTGAAAATCCTTTAAAAGTAACATCTCCTATACCGCTTGTAGGCTCTTCCTCAGTCGTAAATTCGGTAATGGTCCAGTCACTCCACATAGGGCCGCAAGATGAACGTGTAAACACATAATACGTCGTGTCCGGTAAAAGCTCATCAAGGTTTACGATTAGTGCAGGGATAAATTCACCCGCAGTAGGAGGGGTGTTTGTTGTGCCAACATAATATTGGTAAACGTTTACCGGAGAGTTACCCGTCGTCGGAACCTCCCAGGTTACGGTAGCCGTTGTTGTGGTAATACCGGTAACGGTTACGTTAGACGTAACGCCACAAATACTTTCTTCTATAGCAATATTATCTACATATAAGCTGCCTTGTTCTGAGCCGCTATGAGCGTTAAAACCAAAGTAATAAACGCCGCTTACTGCTACATTATAGTAATTGATCTCGTTAGTTACTAATGTACCGCCTGTAACTACATGTTCGGCAATTGGGGCATCGCCAATAACATACGCCTGGTTAGGGCTGCTGGCTATGGCTACTTTTAAATTCTCTGTAGTACCTGCACTATCATTGCCGTAGCTGTATGATATTTTATATAAAGTACCTGCCGTTAACTGTACACCCTGTGTAAAGAACCAAGCATTGGCAACTTCGTCACTTGGCTGGTAGTGTAATGCGTTTGTTGTAAAGCCGTTGCCCGGAGCTGCCGAAGTAATCCAGTTATTGCCAGTTTCTGCCGTAACTATTGTAGTACATGCCGGTATTGCCGGTACGGTAGCTGCATCAAAATTTTGGAAGTAAGGTACCGTGGTAGCCTCGCAAGCCGGTGTGGTAAAGCTAACCATAGCCGACCACGCGCCTGTTACCGGGCCGCAAATGCCTTTTACATAAAAGTAATAGGTTGTACCGGGAGTAAGGCTGTTAAGGCCAATAAGCGGTGCCGCCACAAAGCTTTCTGTTTCAGGAAGTGCTCCTGTGGTGTTGTATGCGTACAGGTAGCCTACAACCGGACTTCCGTTGGCAACCCACGATACCGTTGCGCTATCAGTATCAATATTGGTAACTGATAGGTTTTGGGGGTCGCTGCACGTCCACTCTTCAATTACAATGTTATCAACTAATAAATTACCTTGAGATGCTGCGCTGTTGGCATGAAAGCCAAAGTAATAGATACCTGCGGTTGCAACCGAGAAAGGATTAGCAGAGCCAAATACTGCCGATGTTCCACCGGTAATGGCTTCTAATGTAGCTATAGCCGATGTTACCGATGCAGGGTTAGGCGTTGTGCCTAATGTAACCTGTAGGCCTTCGGTAGTGGTGGCGCTGTTGTTGCCATACTTATAGCTTATTTTATAATAGGTGTTTGCCGCAAGTTGTATGCCTTGTGTAAAGAACCATGCATTTGCAGCTGCTGAGGTACCTATATATTGTAAAGCGTTGTTATCAAATCCATTGCCCGGTGCAGCTGCTGTAGCCCATTGTCCGCTCTCTGTAACCGGCGCTACCGATGTACAAGCAGGTAGTGCGGGCACTGTAGCCGATTCAAAATTCTGCGTATACGGAATCGTAGTTGCATCGCAGGTGCCCGTTGTAAAGGCAATGCTATCGCTCCAGTCGCCCATTACGGGGCCGCAAATACCTTTTATAAAAAAGTAGTATGTAGTGCCGGGTGTAAGGTTGGTAAGGTTTACACTTGTACCGGCAGCAAAAGCCTGATCGGCAGGTGTTTCATTAGTAGTATTATAAGCATACAGGTAGCCCACTACGGGGTTGCCCTGCGCCGTCCAGCTAACAGTAGCGGTTGTAGTACCTGCATTGGTAACCGCAATATTTTGAGGGTCGCTGCACGTCCACGGTTCAATTATAATATCATCTACGTAAATATTGCCCTGGCCTGTAGCGCTGTATGCGTTAACACCAAAATAGTAAATGCCTGTTTCGCCAATAGAAAAGGCTGTTTGCCCAACAAAATTGGCTGCGGTACCTCCGGTTACAGCGGGGTGGTCGCTTAGTACATTAGTAGCAGCCGCTACGGTTGGGCTGCTGCCTAAAGTAAATTTAAGGCTCTCTGTAGTATCGGCACTATTATTACCGTATTTGTAGCTTATTCTGTAATAAGCACCTGCTGTTAACTGAACGCCTTTCGTAAAAAACCAGGCATTTGCTGCTGAGGTAGTACCGGTATATTGCAACGCGTTATTGGTAAATCCGTTACCGGGATTGTTAGCAGTTACCCAGTTATTACCCAATCCTGCATTTACAAGTGTAGAACATGTAGGTAATGCCGGAGCAGTTACATCTTCAAAATCTAAAGTGTAGGGTATCGTAACTGTGTCACAGGCGGGAGGTGTGGTAAAACTAACCGACTCTGCCCATTCGCCTGTAAGCGGCCCGCACTGGCTTTTTACAAATACATAATACGTAGTTCCCGGTAACAGGTCTTCAAGGTTTGTAGTAAGGCCTGTAACGTATGGCCCACCCGTAGGGACTTCGTTAGTAGTGTTGGCAATACAAAAATAGCCGAAACTGTTATTTTCTGCCGCGTCTGCCCAGGTAACCGTAGCACCTGTTTGCGTAATGTTACTTACAGTAATGTTTTGGGGCTCGTTACATGTCCAAGGTTCAATTTTAAAATCGTCTATATAAATGTTGCCCTGGCTTGCCGCGCTGGTAGCGTTAAAGCCAAAATAGTATACACCGGTAGTGCCTACGCTAAAAAGATTGGTAGTTGCATTGTGTATAACACCATCGTTAAGGTTGCTTACCGTAGCATACGTAGTTGCCGCTGCCGAAGTTGCTGCGGTACCGTAAGTGGCCACAAAACTCTCTGTAGTGCCGGTGCCGCTATTGGCATATTTGTAGGTTATTTTATAGTATGAACCTGCTGTAAGGTTAATACCACGGGTAAAAAACCATGAGTTTGCCGCCATAGGGCTGCTTGTATATTTTAGGGCGTTGCCGGAAAAACCCTCTACCGGGTTGCTACCGTTTTGCCAAAAATTAGGAAAGCCATCTGATGAAGCAATAGTACAATTGGGTACAAATAATCCCGATTCAAAGTCGAGGTAATACGGCGGATCTGTGGGGCCGCACTCCTGTGCAGTAACCTTTACGATTGCTAAAAGGAGGACAAAAAGCAGTTGAGTAAATTTTTTCATGTAACAATAATTTAAAAATGGTTCAATAGAGTTATTAATCGATTAATAACAAGACGGCAACATTACATAAAAAATTGTGCTAAATGTTTATAATGTGCTGATATTGTGTTGAATAAAAAGTGACGTTTTTAAATAATATTGGCGACACCCTTTATTTAAGTAGTTGATCTTTATAAGGATATATGAAATTGGTGTTAATTTAATTTTATGAATTTATAAACATTATTTTTCTTACAAAAAGGTGTTTATACTACATGAATTTAAGAAATGTATTTTTCGAGCCCGGGAAATAAAAAAGCCCCATGCATAACGCATAGGGCTTTTTGGGTATTCAGGTTAGTTTAAGTTAGAAATCGGTAGATGTGCTTGAGGCTTTCCACGTATCTATCTCATTGTTTAGGAACGCTATTTTTTGGTTGGCCAAAGCAACCGCATCGCTACCTAAAAAGAAGTATAATGGAGCATCAGGTGCATCGGCTGCCTTAATGATCTCGGCTACACCTTTAACAGGGTCGCCAGCCTGGTTACCATTTATTTGCTCTTCATGTGCTTTTTGCGAATCGCGTGTAGACTGGTAAGCATCTATAGGGTTTTTAGGCGTTGCTATAGAACCTGCATCAAGGAAACTGGTCCTGAAATAGCCCGGTAACACCACGGTTACCTTAATCCCTAAGTCTTTGGTTTCTGCGGCAAGCGACTCTGAGAACCCGGCAACGGCAAATTTAGTAGAGCAGTAGATGCCAAAGCCTGGGAAGTTACCTGTAAACCCACCAATAGATGAGATGTTAAAAATGTGTCCCGACTTTTGCTCACGTAAATGTGGCAACGCATGACGGATAACGTTAAGCGATCCAAACACGTTAACTTCAAAGTTTTGGCGTGCTTCGGCATCGCTAAGTTCTTCAATGGCACCTATAAGTCCGTAGCCCGCATTGTTAACCACTACATCCAGCCTGCCAAATTTTGCAACAGTAGCCTCTATGGCCTTAGCTACGCTTTGTTCATCGGTAAGGTTAACTTCTAATGAAAGCAGGTTGTTATGGGTTCCGGCGGCCTTTTCAAGGTCGGTTATGCTGCGCGATGTAGCGGCAACATTATCGCCTTTTGCCAATAATTGTTTAATAAACTCTAAACCAAAACCTTTAGAGGCTCCGGTAATAAACCATGTTTTATTTGCACTCATGATAGTTGAAAATTTAAATTAATAATCTGTTGATAATGTGATGTTTTTGTTTGATTCTATTTCGTTGGTAAGCTTTTCAATCTGTGCCGTTGCCCTGTTGTAGGCATCGGTACCTAAAAATAACTGTACGGGAGGGTTAGGGTTAAAACCTAACTCAATCATGCGTGCAGCGGCTTTTTCGGGGTCGCCACCCTGTGCTCCATTCATTTTAAGGTATTTGGCGTGCGATTCCCTTATGGCTGTGTAAGCGGGTATGGGGTTTTTAGGCAAGGCAAGCGACTCCTCGGTTAGAAAACTGGTACGGAAACCACCCGGCGAAACCACCGTAGCATGGATGCCCAAGGAGCGTACATCATCAGCCAACGCCTGCGTTAAGCCTGTGACTGCGAACTTAGTAGCGGCATACGGAGCCCAGCCGCTTGCCGGGGTAAAGCCTGCAATAGATGATATATTAATAATGTGGCCACTTTGCTGCTGCCTCATTACCGGTAGTGCATGGCGAATAGTATTAACGGTGCCAAACACGTTGATATCAAAGGCATTGCGAATTTCTGTATCAGTAACTTCTTCAAGGCTGCCGCCGATGCCGTAGCCCGCATTGTTTATCAATACATCCAATCGGCCAAAGGCAGCTAAAGTTGCTGTAATGGCTTCATTTACAGAGGTGTCATCGCCAAGGTTGGCGTATAAGGACAGGAAATTGGCCTGTGCGCCACCTACCGCGTTAATAAGTTCTTGTGTATTGCGGGATGTTGCCGCAACCTTTTGATTTGCAGCAAGTAGTTGCTTAATAATGGCAAGCCCAAGCCCTTTTGAAGCCCCGGTTACAAACCAGGTTTTTTGAATTTGATTTTGCATAATTGTAGTGTTTTTATTACAGTACAAAGATACAATGACAGATTTAGAGCTAAATTACGCCAAGCAAACGATTAATTGCGCAAATCAAACATTTCTAAACATGGACGGGGTTTTAGTGGTAAATCGCTTAAAGAAGTTATTAAAATGGGCTGCTTCTTCAAAGCCAAGGCTGTTGCTTATTTCAGATACATTCCAGTCGGTGTGTTTAAGGAGTGCTTTGGCTTCGGCAAGGAGGCGTTCGCTAATTAAGGCGGTAGTGGTTTTGCCTGTAGTGTTTTTTACGGCACGGTTAAGGTGGTTAACGTGTACCGAAAGATTCTCCGCAAAATCAGCCGCCGACCGCATTGTAAAACGTTGCACCGGCGTTTCTATAGGAAACTGCCTTTCTAACAGCTCATTAAAAACCGACGTAATGCGCGCATTGGCATTAGGATGGCTATACAGGTTAACAGCTGGCTCCGTTTTTAAAGCCATGTGAATCATCTCTGTAAGGTAGCTGTGCAGCAGGTCGTATTTAAAGGTATAGTCAGAATTTATCTCGGCTATCATCTTCTCAAACAGCACACCCATAGCATCTTCCTGCTCCTGGTTTAAGGTATATGACGGTTTACCACCAATGGCAAACATGGGCAGTTCGGCAAGCACAGTACGCGACTTCTCGGTAAAGAAAGCCGGCGTAAAAATGCAAAAGTACCCTTTAGTATCGCCCGATAAAGACTCCCACGTGTACGGCACCTGCGGGTTAAAGAAAATCAGCGAAGTACCCTCTACCTCAATACTTTTATCGGCATAATGGTAGCGGTTGGCGCCTTTAATAAGGGTAATTTTATAATAGTCCCTGCGGGCATAGCGCACGGGGCTGCCGTGCAGGCAGTCTTCCAGCCTGAAAACATTAAAGTGGCCCACGCCGCTGTTAAGGTTAGGAGGTACCGATGCGGTTTTTTCCCTGTAAAATTCTTCAAGGCTTTGCGTTTCCATAATCAGGTCATTGTAAAATTCAAACAAAGGTAAAAAATGTGTTTTATAATAACAAATGCCATTTAGTCTATTTTTGGGCTTAATATTTCACTTTTGGATTTTGAAATGCCATTTTTTAGCCTTAAAAATGCTCTATACTGTAAGTAAAATCTTTATTTATTGCCTTTTTTTCTTTAATATTTCACTTTTGGATTCTGAAATTGGTTTTGCTTGTTTGGTTACTAAAATTATGCATTCCTAAACAGTATGGTTATGTAGGCGCCGATTGTTTTTTATGTAGGAAAATGCAGGTTTACCATTCGTCCTCAAAAAACAACCATTCGTCATAAATTCTATTTGCGTAATTAATTAATGTGATACTTTTGACTCAACAAATAACCAACCAATCTAAAACACAAAAATTATGGTAACTGTATTCGTTTATGTCGTTAAGTTCGTTGTTTCTACAATAAGCTTGCTGTTGTTTTAAACACATCGTTTATCTTTTTATACAAATCATCAATCAAAATCCAATCATCAAGTGTTTACAACGGCCACCGTTTAGCATAGCATTATCAATCATCAATCAAAAAAAGAATAAAGGTTGCAAACAGGATTCATCACCCCAATGCAGCAAACACATTTTACGTACTTTTTGAGTTAGTGCGTTGCCGGGCAATACTCATGTTGCCCGGTTTTTTTTACTATACTATGACATTACTAAATAAACCGAAATACATTTTTCTAAGCTTTTTGGGCTTCGTACTTTATGTGATCTTTACGCTGTCTTTAGATAAGATATCAATGAAGATGAACATGCCCGATGACCCCTTGCGCGCAAAAATTGTTACTTATTTTATATACGAAGGCCTGGCGTGTGGTGCACTGGCCTGGTTGCTTTCTTTTATCATCCTGTTTTTTTACGAAAAATGGATCGACTTTGCCAACCTTAAAAAGCTGTCGGTTTATAAAATGGTAGTAGTGTTTAGCCTTACCCAGATGCTGTACAGCTTTTTAATATGGCCCATTTTATTTGCTATACACAGGCATCGCATAGGCGAAGGTTTTGAATTCTCGTTTGCGCAAAAGCTTACCAATGTACCCTACTTTACGGTTATATTTTTACTGTGGATATTTAGTATTACGGCATACAAAGTGTATAACTACGTTAACGTGGTTAAAATTAACCAGATAGCGTTAGAGTCTAACCTGCGCGAATCGCAGTTAAACACGTTAAAGGGGCAAATAAACCCGCATTTTATGTTTAACAGCCTTAACAATATACGCGGACTGATACTGGAAGATGCTACCCGTGCCCGGGATATTATAACCCGCCTTAGCGAAATGCTGCGCTACAGCCTTACCAAGAACAATGTAAATACCATATCTATTAAGGAGGAACTGCAAACGGTAGATAATTACATAGAGATCTCTAAAATTCAGTTTGAGGAGCGCCTCCAGTTTAGCATGAGCGTAAACCCCGAAACGCTTAACGTTGCCATACCACCCATGATCATGCAAATGCTGGTAGAAAATGCCGTTAAGCATGGTATAGGCACTATTAAGGAAGGCGGACAGATTAACCTTGTGGTAAATACTACTGTAAACATACTTACTATTTTAGTGCAAAATTCGGGCAGCCTGAGCATCCACGAGGGTACCACGAGGCTGGGGCTGGAAAATATCAAAAAACGCCTCTCGCTAATTTATGGCGACAGGGCAAGCTTTACCCTGCAGGAAAATGGTAATTTTGTTGAAGCTAAAATAAGCATACCGGTATGAGTGTGATTAAAGTTATTATTGTAGAAGATTCCCGCCTGGCACGCAACGAACTTAAGGAGCTTATTAAAAAACATCCGCAGCTGGAAGTTATTGGCGAGGCCGAAAACGTGGATATTGCCTACCAGATGATTACCGATAAGCGGCCGGACCTGATATTTTTAGATATTAACATGCCGGGCAAGAACGGTTTTGAGCTGCTGGAAATGCTGGAGGAAGTGCCCATTACGGTATTTACCACTGCGTTTGATGAGTATGCCATAAAATCGTTTGAATATAATGCGCTCGATTACCTGCTTAAGCCAATTAACGAAAAGCGCTTTGCCGATGCGGTAGATAAAGTTCAGGTTAAAGTAGCCACCGCCGCCCGCGATGCCATTGTTATTGAATACCTTAACGAGAACAGCCAGATATTTATTAAGGATGGCGAAAAGTGCTGGTTGGTAAAAATAGGCGAGGTGTTTTTGTTTGAAATTGTGGGTAACTACACCCGCGTGTATTTTAAAGACTGTAAGCCACTTATATACAAATCGCTTAACCAGATAGAGGAGCGCCTGCCACAGCACCTTTTCTTTAGGGCCAACAGGCAGCAGGTTATTAACCTGCAATACATTAAAAGCGTAGACAACTGGTTTAACGGCAAGCTAAAAGCCACCATGCAAAACGGCAGCGAAATTGAAATTTCCCGCAGGCAGTCGGCTTTGTTTAAGGATATGTTGAGTTTGTAGGGTAATAAATAAGCTGTCTCAATTTGTGGTAATTAGATTTCTCGTTCCTGAGAATAGCACACAGCATGTCATTTTGAGCGTAGCGCAGCGGAGTCGAAAAATCCCTATGAATGATAAAGATTCCTGTTCTTTAGAATAACATACTATGCTCTTAAATAACTTTTGAAACAGCTTTTCTAATGCTTATTAAGGATTGATTTTTCTCATTTCAGATTCTAACTCATTTATCTGCCCCTGCCAGATAGTAACTTGTTCTTCAGCTGCACTTATTTGTCTATGCCTTTCGCCCGAACTGCGTAGCAATTTAAACGCTGTCGCATCGTTTAATTGTCTTTTTGCTTTGTCCAGATTTTGATAAGCTACGATCAGTTGGTCTGAGATTTCAGTAATCCTTTTTTGACGGGCTATTTCTTTTTCTCTTATTATTCGCTCTTTCTCAATTCTTTCCTGTTCAGCAATTCTTTCATTTTGTTCCTTTATAGCTTGTTCCTGTTCTTTAAGTTTCTCATTATAGCTATTTAGTTGTTCTTCTTTTTGCGCTTCTTCGTTGTTGTAACTGCTAAAAGCACTAATGCAAATTATGAATGCGATACCTAAAACGCAGTACATAAAAATATTTTTTCTGATACCAAGAATTTTCGACGGTTCATCTTCGTCATATTGGCTTGGTGCAGTATACTGTATTTGTGGTATCGGTTGCGGCGGTGGCGATGTTGCCACTACCTTATGAATAGGTGGCGGAATTGCCTTAAATAAAGATTTCAGGTCTTCAATGGTGTTGGCTTTTTGCCAGTCTGTAAGGCCTTCAAACCAAATCATGGTTTCAGCAGTAATTTTGTGCTGCTGTAATTCGTCTGTTGTTAATGGCCCAACTTGTTGGTCATCAAGGTAAATGTAATATTGTTTCATATTGGTATTTTGTTGGTTGCACCAAACCTACAAACAATTTGTTAAAATTCCTTACGGTTTTCCGTAAACATCTAAAATTTAAATAATTCGCAACGGTTTATATTTCAAAACCCTGTCCGTTTCCAATTCCACAATATTTCCTTAACTTTGATGCTTACCAATAAAACAATATCGTCAGTACAATGTCCAGTATAATCCAGTTACTTCCAGACCACGTTGCCAACCAGATAGCTGCCGGAGAGGTGGTGCAAAGGCCGGCTTCTGTAGTAAAAGAACTGCTGGAAAATGCCGTTGATGCGGGCAGTACCGAGATTAAGCTCATTGTAAAAGATGCCGGTAAAACCCTTGTTCAGGTTATAGATAACGGCAAGGGCATGAGCGTTACCGATAGCCGCCTGTGCTTTGAGCGCCACGCTACCAGTAAGATACGCCATGCCGAAGATCTTTTTGCCCTGCATACCAAAGGCTTTAGGGGAGAGGCGCTGGCATCTATAGCGGCTATTGCCCATGTAGAGCTTAAAACCCGACAGGATCAGGACGAGCTGGGTACCCACCTTATTATAGAGGGCAGTAAGTTTACCAGCCAGGAAGTGGCGGTGCTGCCCAGGGGCACATCGTTCTCGGTTAAAAACCTGTTCTTTAATATCCCTGCGCGCCGTAACTTCTTAAAAAGCGATACGGTAGAGTTCCGCCATATAATCGATGAGTTTGAGCGTGTGGCATTGGCACACCCGTCCATCAGTTTTTTACTGTACCATAACGGGTCAGAAATGTTTAACCTGCCCCACGGCAACACCCGCCAGCGTGTGGTAAATGTTTTTGGAGGCCGTACCAACGAAAAGTTAGTGCCCGTTAAGGAAACCACCGATATTGTTAGCATTACCGGTTTTGTGGCCAAACCCGAGTTTGCCAAGAAAAACAGAGGGGAGCAGTTCTTTTTTGTAAACAACCGTTTTATAAAGAGCGGTTACCTGCACCATGCCGTTATGGCAGCATACGAGGGACTGCTTAAAGATGGCTGCCAGCCGGGGTATTACCTGTACCTGGAGGTGCCGCCGCATACTATTGATATTAACATTCACCCTACAAAGACCGAGATTAAGTTTGACGATGAGCATGCGCTGTACGCTATACTCCGCTCGTCTATAAAGCATGCGCTGGGCCAGTTTAATGTGGCCCCGGTGTTAGATTTCGACAGGGATTCTAACCTTGATACGCCTTATAATTATGAAGCACGCGAGGCGGTTATGCCCAGTGTTCATGTAGACCGTAGTTTTAACCCATTCACGGCTGATGATAAGCCTATAAGGGCGTCATCGGTATCGGCATTTGCCACACCGGGGCCGTCTTTTAGGAAATCAGAGCGCCAGGCAACATGGGAGAGCCTTTACACCGGCATTAACACTGCCACAGAAGAGATTGCCGAGATGAATTTTGAATCGGAAGAGGTTACTGGTTCGCTTTTTAATGATAACGAGGTGGAGCAGGCGGTATACAAAACCTACCAGATCCATAAAAAATATATTGTAAGCCCCATAAAATCGGGCATGGTAATAATCGACCAGAAACGTGCGCACCAGCGTGTATTGTACGAACAGTTTTTGCGCAATATAACGGTTCAGCATGCCGCAAGCCAGCAGTTGTTATTTCCGTTACAATTGCACTACAACCAGGGCGAACTGGAGCTGATACGCGAAATGCAGGATGCACTGGTTAACACCGGTTTTGTTTTTGCCGAGTTTAACCACGACCATATTGTGGTATCCGGCTTGCCGGTAAACGTTGCCGAAAGTGAGGTCTCAATATTGCTGGAAGAGCTTTTAAACGACCTGCAGCAGGAGGTACCCGATAGTAGTTTTAGCCAAAGTGACAGCATTGCAAAGTCTATGGCACGAAGTTTGGCGGTAAAAACAGGAACCCTGCTTACCGAAAAGGAACAGGAAAATATGGTGAACGCACTTTTTGCCTGCAAAGAGCCCGATGTTTCGCCTTTTAATAAACCAACTTTCATTACCGTGAGTGTGGAAGACCTTGATAAACGCTTTGCTATATGATGCGAATAACCGAAACTGTTAAGCAGTTAATTATTATAAATATTATCTTTTTTGTTGGGAGCTGGATAGTGGGTCAGCCGGCTGTTGATATTTTGGCTTTGCATGCCCCACAAAACGATAAATTCCAGTTTTGGCAACTTATAACCCACATGTTTATGCATGGCGGTATTATGCATATTGCATTTAATATGTTTGCTCTTTTCTCTTTTGGCGGACTGCTTGAACAAATGTGGGGGGCTAAAAAGTTTATCTTCTTTTATGTTTCCTGTGGATTAGGATCGGCAGCCTTGCATTTAGGTGTAAATTATTTTGAAATGCAGCACGTACTTGCGGATGCGGTCAATCTTAATTTGAGTCACGATACATTACATCAAATACTTAATGTTGATTTCAGCGATGGTACTTATTTTAGAGGCGACCTATTCCAGGCACAAATAGAGCCTATTTTGGCAAAAGCAGGAAAAATCAACCTTGTAAATGATAATCCGGGGAGTATTCAAAGCCTCTACAATGCAGCTGCAATTACACAATCACCTATGCTTGGTGCATCTGGGGCAATTTACGGGCTGCTTGTTGCGTTTGCTTTTATGTTTCCCGAAGCTCCTTTAATGCTTATGTTCATACCATTCCCAATCAAGGCGAAATATTTTGTGCCGGGCGTACTGGCGATAGATTTATTCCTGGGTTTAAAAGGCCAGTCGATATTTGGTTTTGGCAGTGATGGCGTTGCGCATTTTGCCCACCTTGGGGGTGCTTTGCTGGGTTTTATCATGATGTGGTACTGGAAGAAAAACGCATTTAACAACAACCGCTGGAATTAATATGAGTATTATAAACGAACTTAAAATGCAATACCGCATTGGCGGGGTAGTACAACGGCTTATTTTTTGGAATGTAGGCCTGTTTGCCATCCCTATGATACTGTTTAGTATTTTAAAATTAAGCGGGGTTGATATTACTGCTTTCGACTGGACCGATGCTTATCCCGGCGACTGGTTTTGCCTTTCCAGTAATCCGGCCGACCTGCTTTGGAAGCCGTGGTCTTTAATAGGATATTCATTTTTACATGTAGGGTTTTTTCACCTGCTGTTCAATATGCTTATGTTGTATTTTGCAGGAGGGTTATTTCAAACCTTCTTTACACAAAAACAGCTTTTTGGGCTGTACATCCTTTCGGCAATTTTTGCAGGTTTAATATTTATAGCAGGGTATAATTTTATACCTACACTTACCGGAGTGTGGGCAGGTATGGTGGGGGCATCTGCATCGGTAATGGCTATTTTAGTGGCTACGGCAGTATATTCACCGCATTACCCGGTACGGCTTATGCTTATAGGCACGGTTAAAATGTGGCATATTGCTATCGTTTTTGTAGTGCTGGACCTCATTAACGCATCGGTAGAAAACACGGGTGGGCATATTGCTCACCTTGCGGGTGCACTCTTTGGCTTTGCATACATCAAATTGCTGCAAAATGGCACCGATTTAAGTAAGGTTGTAACTGTAGTGGTAGATTTTTTTGCCAGTATAGTTACCCCGCGCAAGCAGGCCCCGTTTAAAAAAGTACACCGTAACCCATTGCCAACACAAAGAAGCACAGCTGCAAAGCCTAAAGATATTACGCAAAAACAAATAGACGACATTCTTGATAAAATAAGCAAATCAGGGTACGACAGCCTTACAAAAGAAGAGAAAGATTTTTTATTTAAAGTTGGTAAATAATAAGTAGATTTGGGTACTTAAGGCAGCAAATGAAAAAACTTTCGTGGTTTAATAAGGTCATGTATTTTTTTAATATAGTACTCACTGTATTAACGTTCTTTGCCTATTTGTTACCGTTTATGGCACCCAAGGTTTTTCCGTTCCTATCGGTATTTACGCTGGTAATGCCGCTCATGCTGGTTTTAAATTTCCTGTTTTTTTTATACTGGCTTTTCCAAACCAAAAGGCAAATGCTGCTGTCGGGTATTTTCCTGTTACTGGGTATTACGTTTATAAGCAAATTCTATAAATTCTCTGCAAAAGAACTGCCGGAAGAAAAATCCGATTTTACCCTTATGAGCTATAACGTGCGGTTGTTTAACCTGTACGACTGGCTGCCGCAACGCGATATCCCGCAGGTTATCCCCGCTTTTGTAAAAGAGCATAATCCTGATATTGTTTGCCTGCAGGAGTACAATAAAGTAGGCGATAAGTCCTTCAGCCAGTACAAGCACAGGTATATTTTCAGGATGGAGGGGCAAACCGGGCAGGCCATCTATTCGCGATTCCCTATAATTGGCAGGGGCGATATCCAGTTTCCGGGATCGGCTAATAATGTGGTATATGCCGATATTAAAAAAGGCAAAGATACGCTGCGTGTATACAGCATGCACTTGCAGTCCATCAAAATAAGTCCTGATATTCACGAAAGTATTGATGAAGAAAAATCGAAAGTTATCTTTAACCGCCTTAGTGAAGCCTTTAAAAAACAGCAGCTACAGGGTGAGCTGGTAGAAAAGCATAAGAGCGAATGCCCATACCCAATGATCATTTGCGGTGATTTAAATAACAGTGCCTTTTCCTACGTGTATCGTAGTGTGAAAGGTAAGATGAACGATGCGTTTGAAGAAGCCGGTAAAGGCTTTGGCAAGTCGTACAACTTTAAGTATTATCCTGCGCGCATTGATTATGTTTTTACCGATAAAAGCATCGTTGTGAAGGAATACACAAGCTTCCCTAACTTTATTAATTCCGACCATTTCCCGGTACTAACGCGCCTCGCGTTTGAGGTTGAGGAGGAATAATTACAGTTCCTGTTTCTTTAAATAATCCATAGCATAGCGGCCTTCGTTAAAAAGCAGGTCGAGGATGCTGAGGTTATTAAGGTAGCCATGCTTCTCTCCAAAAACCTGGGTGTACGGTTCAAATTCCGATGTGTTTTTTTTGCCGTTTGCCAAATAGCGGTAATCCGTCATGTCTTTCGGTTCCCTGAAAAATTCGGTTGTTTTTTCATAACTGAAGTCCATGCCCAGGCATGAGGTAACTATTTCCATTATCTGGAAATTGAGGTCCATCATGAATGTGTGTTTTTTCTCGAATATGGGGCGTATATCGTCTTCAAAATACTCAAAGAAGGGTGATGTGCGGTAGGCAGCTTCAAGCGACTTAAAGTGCTGTTTTTGCCAGTCGAAAGCATGCTCTATCTTAGTGTCCTTAAACATTAGTTTTGCTTCCCCATCATTATGCTTTAGCGGTATATTAAGCAGCTGCAAACCGTTAGGGCTGTAAATGTACATACGGTTACGGTTGGTTTGCTTCTGGAAGTTGTCTTCAACCTCAAAAGTAATGGCATCTGCCTTTACCATTGCCACAAAATGGCTGATAGAGGGGAAATAGGTGGGATGTATTAGGACATTCATTGTTTTTTAGAAATTTAAAGATTTAAAAATTTGAAGATTTAAAATTTAGCAACGTGCTCTAAATCCCAAATCTTCAAATCTCAAACAAAAAAATAATTATTCTTTTGCCTTCTTTCTTTTCCTGAAGTAATCAAATCCAAACCAGGCAACTAACCCTATGATAAAGTAGTTAAAGTACGATACCGGTTCGCCATCACCGCCTACGGTTGTAAACAATCTGTCCCAACGGACAGAACCTGTTTCAGAATCGTAGCTCATCCATATAAATACCGGCTTGCCAACAATATGGTCTTCGGGAACAAAGCCAAAATAACGGCTGTCTAACGAGTTGTGGCGGTTATCTCCCATCATCCAGTAATAATTTTGCTTAAAGGTATATGATGTTGCCACCTGGCCGTTAATACGTATCTCATCTCCGGTAACTTTAAGGTCGTTGTGCTCATAATCGGCAATAATAAGTTTATAGAAAGGAAGTGTTTCCCTGTTTAGCTGAACCGTTTTACCTTCCTGCGGAATAGTAATAGGGCCCATTTTATCAACACTCCATGCAGGGTTGTTTTGAGGGAAAATATCTTTAGCTCCCGTTGCTATATAAACAGCTTGGGAAATAGATTTTACAAAAGGGTCTTTTTTAATTAGGTCGGCCCTTTCATACGTTAGGTTCGCCGATAACTTATTATATAATAGCTCTAGCCTTAATTTTATGGCATCATCTTCGCCTATATAGCCGGTAATTTCAACTTTCGTAGAGTCTCTTTTAATCTCTTTAAGGCTTGACCTGCCTACAAGGTATTTTTGAATTTCTTTATTATCCCAAAGTTCTTTGCCCATGGCATAAACTGCGGTAAATTCTTTTATTTTGTATTTACCAATAAAATCGTCCTGGCGTAAATCTCCGTTTGTTTCAATATTAAAATGGTACTGCACCCTTGCCCTGTCTGATAAAGTTAGCTCTTTCCCGTTGATAAATACGAGGCCGTCTTTAATTTCTAAATTATCACCCGGTGTACCCACACATCGTTTTACGTAGTTTGTTTTTTTGTCTATTGGTTTTACTACAACACCCTTTGCCGGTTTGGTATAATCTACAAGAGTATCAACCGGCCAGTTAAATACCACAATGTCGTTTTTCTTTACATTTTCAAAACCGGGCAGCCTTAAATACGGGAGCTGCGGCCAATTGAAGTATGATCTTGTTTTAACAAGCGGCAGGGAGTCGTGTACCATAGGGGCAGCAACGGTTGTCATAGGTACGCGTGCACCATAATTAAACTTACTTACAAAAAGGAAGTCGCCTACAAGCAGGGTTTTTTCTAATGAAGCCGTTGGAATCTGAAACGGCTGCATTACATAGGTATGCACAATGGTAGCCACTACGATGGCAAATAATAACGAACTTACCGTATCGCCGGCTTTTGTTGCCGCCATAAGGCTCCTTTGCGGCCTGTATTCTACCTCCTGTGTATAGTTAATATAATATATATAAAAGCCTAGGGTAAAGATGCCTAAAAGTGTATCAGTCGTGCTGGTCTTGCCAAAGCTTCTTAGTGTTTCTACCCACACTACGGGGAACATAATAAGGTTTACAATAGGTACAAACAATAGTATAGCCCACCAGCGCGGCCTGTTGATTATTTGCATTAAAACTATGGCGTTATAAACAGGTACGGCAGCCTGCCAGGGTTTTTTGCCTGCTTTTTGGTACAATTTCCATGTTCCTGCAAAGTGAACTACCTGTACAGCCAGGAAAAATATAAACCATTGTAATAGTGTCATCGTATCTAAGTATTTTTTATATATGTAGTATAACTAATAAAGTTGTTACAGGCCCAGCACATCTTTCATGCTGTAAATGCCTGTTTTACCAACAATCCACTCGGCAGCTACAACGGCGCCAAGGGCAAAACCCTCGCGGCTGTGTGCTGTGTGTGTTATGGCGATCGAGTCAATATCCGAATCGTAATTAACCGTATGCGTACCGGGAACTCCCTCTACACGTTTGGCATCAATAAAAATATCGCCTTCTTTTGGGTTGCCAATGGCCCAGCCGGCATAATCGGTATAATTTATAATATCTTTTGCAAGGCTTATTGCGGTGCCGCTTGGTGCATCAAGTTTTTGGGTATGGTGAATTTCTTCCATACTAACCTTATATTGCTTAAGGTTGCCCATCATTTTTGCCAGCTGTTTATTAAGCTCAAAAAAGATGTTTACGCCAAGGCTAAAGTTAGAGCCATAAATAAAAGCGCCATTTTTATCTTCGCAAAGCTGGGCCATATCGTGATAGTGCTCCAGCCAGCCTGTAGTACCGCTAATAACCGGTATATTGCCGTTTAAGCAGGCCGAAATATTACCCACGGCAGCATCAGGGATACTAAAGTCTATCGCTACATCGGCATCGGTAAGGCCATCAAAAGCATCGTTACTGCCTTTTTTTAAAACTATTTCGTGGCCCCTTTCTAAAGCAATGCGTTCTATTACTTTACCCATTTTGCCGTAGCCTAACAGTGCAATTTTCATGTATGGAATTTAGAAATTATAATTAAGGGTAAGCCCTAAATTGTGTTTGTAATCTATTTGGTTTTGCTGCAATTGCGGCTTAATGGCCAGGTTGCCGTTAACGTTAAACTGGGCAAGGTGGGCATCTACGTTTGCATCTACAATTTGCAGGGCATACAATCCTATGGTAATAAGCATAGAGAGGTCGCGGTTACGCTGGTGGAATTTTTGCGCCCTTACAAGCCTGTCGGCATCAAAACCGCTGAGTTCGCCGGTAAGCGGTCGGCCTGCAAGTACATCTTTATACGCATCGCGGTATTTGTGGTACTCGGTATTATTAAAAGAGTAGTTATAAAGGCTAAAGCCCATGGCACCATATACAATAGGTACTTTCCAGTACTTTTTATTGTAAACCTGGCCAAGCCCGGGTACTAAAGCCGAAAGGAACGCAGCCTTAGCCGGCCTAAGCGGATCTATAGTGTACGGTTTAAGCAGGGTAGAGTCTATCTCTACCGTTTTTAGTTCTTCATCATTTTGGGCGAAAGCCGAAAAGGATGAAAAAAGCAGTGTTAATGTAAGTATGAAAAATACGTTTTTCACTAAGCTTGTATCAGTTTAATGATCCTGTTAAAATCTTCTTCCGAATGAAAAGGTATGGTAATCTTGCCTTTACCTTTTGCATCTACCTTTACATCAACTTTTGCACCAAAAAAGTTAGTGATGGATTTTTTCTCCGCATCCGCTACCTCAAATGATGTTGTTTTTGCGGTTGACGAAGTACCCGACGGCTTAAGGCTCTCATGGTAGTTTTTTACCAAAGCCTCGGTTTCGCGTACCGAAAGGTTGCGGCTTACAATTTTCTGGTAAATATCGGCCTGGGCATCGTGGTCTTCTATATTGATGATGGCACGGCCGTGGCCCATAGTAATAAAGCCATCGCGAATACCTGTCTGGATTATTGGGTCCAGCTTAAGTAGGCGAAGGTAATTAGCTATGGTAGAGCGTTTTTTACCTACACGGTCGCTCATTTGCTCCTGTGTAAGCTGTATCTCATCTATAAGCCTTTGGTAGGATAAGGCAATCTCTATAGGGTCAAGGTCATGGCGTTGTATGTTCTCTACAAGGGCCATTACAAGCGACTCATTATCGTTAGCGATACGAATATAAGCCGGCACATGCGTAAGGCCTGCCAGTTTAGAGGCACGCAGCCTGCGCTCTCCCGATATTAGCTGGTATTTGTTATAATCCAGTTTACGAACCGTAATGGGCTGTATAACGCCAAGCTCTTTAATAGAGGTGCTTAGTTCCTGTAATGCCTCTTCGTTAAAACTGGTCCTTGGCTGAAAAGGGTTTATTTCTATAGCATCTAATTCAAGCTCTATAATATTGCCTACAACTTTATCTGCATTTTTATCCTCAACCGATTTAATATCGTTTTCAGGATCTTTTAATAATGCCGATAATCCCCTGCCAAGGGCTTGTTTTTTTACTGCTTTCATAAACCTACTTTACTGTTTTTCTTTATCACTTCTTCTGCAAGGTGCAGGTAGTTGGATGCCCCTTTGCTGGTGGCATCATAGTTTATAATGCTTTCGCCAAAGCTTGGGGCCTCGCTAAGCTTAATATTTCGTTGAATAATGGTGCTAAATACCATGTCGTTAAAATGCTTCTGCACTTCTTCCACCACCTGGTTAGACAATCTTAAACGTGCATCATACATGGTAAGCAGCAGGCCCTCTATATCTAACTCCGGATTGTGTATTTTTTGTACGCTCTTAATGGTATTTAACAGTTTGCCCAAACCTTCCAGCGCAAAATATTCGCATTGTATGGGTATGATAACGCTGTCGGCTGCCGTTAAGGCATTAAGGGTTAACAGGCCTAAGGATGGGGCGCAGTCTATAAGGATGTAATCATACTTATCTTTAACGCTTTCCAACGCCTGTTTAAGCATGTACTCCCTGTTCTCTTTATCTACAAGTTCTATTTCTATAGCAACAAGGTCTATGTGCGATGGTATAACCCAAACATTAGGGGCGGTACATTCCATCGTAGCCTCATCGGGCGTGTTGCTGTGTTCAAGTATCTGGTAAGTACCAATTTCTACCGACTCTACATCGATACCAAGGCCGGAACTGGCGTTAGCTTGCGGGTCGGCATCAATAAGGAGTACCTTTTTTTCAAGAACGCCCAGCGCAGCTGCAAGGTTTACCGTTGTGGTTGTTTTACCTACGCCACCTTTTTGGTTGGCAATGGCTATGATCTTACCCATTTATGTTTAAAATTTTTGAACCGTAAAAATACAATTATTTATGGTTCCTGAAAACGGAAATTGTTAACAATGCCCAAATAGCATAACAATAAAAAAAGCCGGCAAAATTGCTTTTGCCGGCTTAAGGTATAAGGTGTGATTTATGCCACTAAAAACAAATTATTTGATAACAAGTTTTTGAGTTTTAGTTACAGAACCTGCTTGTAATTTAAGGATATAAATACCGCTGTTTAAAGCAGAAAGGTTAAGGTCTTTAGTATAAAAACCTGAGTTGTTTGTAATTTGAGTTTCGTAAACTTTAGCGCCTGTTACAGAGAATACACTTACTGTGTTAGCCTCTGAAACATTGTTTTTAAGGTCGTACATCAAAGTTATGTTACCATCTTGAGATGGGTTAGGGTATACGCCAAAAGTGATGTTGCCGTTTACGTCCTCTAAACCTGTTGTTGGGGTTACGTCTTCGGCGTTAAAAGTAAGTTCACCAGTAGATGATCCTGCAAAAGAGGTAAAGTATAGCCTGTGGATAGTACCGTCAGCAATATTTTTTAGGTAATATGTCTTGTTAGTTGGCAGTACGTAAGCACCGTTAGTAAAAGATTTCCAGTCATAACCAATTGTGTTGATTGCTTCTGAATATGCAGCATCTGCCGGAAGTGAAGGCTCAGCAGTACCGGTCTGGTCAGTTTCTGCAACAGTAACCTGTGTTGAGTTGTGTAGTGTACCGGTTACAGAGTAAGGCATTGGAGCCTCTACAGTACCAAGGTTTGTAGTGTACTGAGTAAATACCATATCCCATGCTGCATCTACAGGAGCTACTGTTACAGGAGCATTGGTGTCTAAAGAGTAAAAGTTAAATGTTGTGGTTGAACCTGATGTGTTTGCAACTGTAGTTTCGGTATCTGCACTCCATGCTGTACCATCCCATGTTGCATATTTAAATGTAAAGCCACCAAAATAATCAGAGATGAAAACTTTTTTGTATAACGTTTCAGAGTATTTTAAAACAAATACTACTGTACCTTCTACGTGGTGTGTTATAGAGTTGTATTCACCCCAGCCATATGTTGCACTACCTGAACTTAGAGCGCCATCAGCCCAATCCGTATCAGAGTTTGTTAGCTGTACCCAGCCTGTTTGTGCTGTTACATCAACAGTTGCATAGTCTGCCGGTGTTGCAGAAACTTCAAAAGCAGTAATACCCCTGCCATCGTTTATACGAACTGTACCCATTGCCTGCTGTCCTGCCACGTTTTGAAACGCAAGGTCCCAGCTTGTTTTTGGTACAGATGTTTGGGTGTTTGTAGAAAATTTGTAAAATACCTGGTTTGCATAACCCGGGCCAAGTGGAACGGTAACTTCTTGTGCATTGGCAAAAAAGCCTAAAAATAATGATGCAGCGAGTAGTAAATTTTTCTTCATTTTGTTATTATTTAGATTGAATAAGAATAATATTGCGCCGCAAATATAAAATATTAATTTATACTAAGTCTAAATAAAATAAAAAAATAAATAAAAAAAGGCAGAAATTTCTCTGCCTTAGGTAATGATATATAGGGGTAGCAATAAATGGGCTACTTTTTAATAACTAATTATTAATTACTTACTTGTTTTTTTTAGCCTTTATCATTGCTTCTAACTGATCCCACAACTCTTCGGGTATTGCCTCTAAAATATTAAACTGTCCTGCGCCTTTTAGCCATTCGCCACCGTCGATGGTAATCACTTCACCGTTTACGTAGGCAGAGAAATCAGATACCAGGTAAGCGGCAATATTTGCGAGTTCCTGATGGTCGCCCACGCGTTTAAGGGGCACCTTTTGGGCAAGGTCAAACTTTTCTTTAAGGTCGCCCGGCAGGAGCCTGTCCCATGCGCCTTTGGTAGGGAAGGGGCCCGGTGCAATAGCGTTGCTGCGAATACCGTACTTAGCCCACTCTACAGCCAGGCTGCGGGTCATGGCCAATACACCTGCTTTTGCTGTGGCGCTTGGCACTACATAAGCCGATCCCGTCCAGGCATAGGTGGTTACTATGTTTAATACCACATTATTGGTTTGTTTGGTATCTATCCAGTGCTTGCCAAAGGCGAGCGTGCAGTTTTTAGAGCCCTTTAGCACAATATCTATTACGGTATCAAAAGCATTGGCCGATAGCCTTTCGGTAGGCGATATAAAGTTGCCTGCGGCGTTGTTTAACAGCACGTTTACGCTGCCATATGCATCCAGCACCGCTTTAAGCATGTTCTCAACCTCATCATAATTGCGAACGTCGCACTGCACGGCAAGGCATTTACCGCCGGTTTCCTGCTCCAGTTCCTTTGCAGTGTTTTGCAGTTTTTCCAAGTCGCGCGATGTTATGGCAACCTTTGCGCCAAGCTCCATAAAATAACGGGTCATGGCTTTGCCCAGGCCGCTGCCACCGCCGGTTACTACAATTACTTTATCGGCCAGCGCGTTATCGCGAAGCATTTTATCGGTATAGCTCATTCGTGGTGTGTATTATGATGTAGGGTAAATATATAAAATATAATGCATGCATTGCAGTTAATTGAATGTCAAATTTATGATACAGATAATAAAAGGGTTCTTATATTGATAAAAGTATAGTAAGGGAAGAAATACAGATAGTCTTTCTTTTGTCTTGAAACAAAAGAAACAAAAGTTCAAGGCTCCAACTCCTTATGCTACAAAATAGAATAAGCGGCTAAACGATTTGAACCTGCCTTCCGCAGGCAGGCTCGCTGTGCTCAAACAGCAAATCGTTTTTGACGCCTCTCATTCTATTTTGCTTAACGCAACGGAGTTTAAGGCCTTAGCCTCACTCAAAGAATCTTACGCTCTTAAGTGTCTTTTCTAACTTTTTAATTTCTGTATCTGGCTCTCGGCATTGGCCTGTTCATCGGCGTTGCCGTGCTTTTTGAGCAGTTCGTAGTATTTTATGGCGTTGGGCTTATCATTATTCAGTTTATAAGCATGCGCAATATTGCCCAGCACAATGGTATCGGTAGGTTGTACCTTATGTGCCTTTAATAACGGCACTAATGCCTTTGCAGGCTGGTTTTGCAGCATATATACCACACCCACGCTCGAAAGGCTCTCTACATGGTTGGGATAGTATTTTAATACCGACTGTGATATGCGCTGCATGTTAGGCAGCAGGTTATCGTTACCGGTTTCGTATAATTGGTACACATATTTTTGCACGGTGCTCAACATAAAATCAACGGCATCTTCCTGGGGCTTGCCGCCGCTCCACAGCCATTTGTTCTTTATTTTATTGGAGTAGTCTACCGTAGCAATAACCTCGTTGGTAAAGGCTTCATAATTGCCGTCTTCGCCTAAAAGGTATATTTTGCCAAAGCGCATATCTAACCGATTGGGGAATTTTGCAATGCCCCTACCAATGGCAGCAACAGCTTTATCAACTTCGGGACCATCGTAAATGATCCTGCTGGTCATGTAACCGGCAGTGGCATCGGTAGAGTCTTTAAGAGCAAACGATTCGTCTTCGCCGGGCTGGCTTTCAATGCTTAAAACCTCTTTTTTTGCCTTGGCAGCGTGGTAATTAAACAAGGCAATGTAATAATCAGGGTCGTTACTATTGTTCTTTTCCCATTTTTTTAGGAGTGCCAGCTGGCCTACACTGTCTTTTTGTTGTGCAAGGGTGTTGTACTCATCCAGTGTTTGTGCTGTTAAATTGCTTACTATGCAGAAAAGCAGCAGGGAAAAAAGTTGTTTCATAAGGCAGGTGGCACTTGTATGCTATAAAAATAGTGAACTTTAGTGTTGCTCCATCGTTTTAGCGGTAAAAAATCATCGGGCTATCTATTGGTGTAAAATAAAAGGGCCGGATATTTCTATCCGGCCCTCACAAGGCCATGCAGCCAAATATTTTCAGTCGTTACTTTTTAACCCTTATAGGTATAAGTTTTTTGCGGCTATTGTTAGTTTGCATAAATCCGGCAGCCATAAAAGCCATAAAAACAGGATATAGTATAAAAAAAGTTGTGTGTACAGAGGGCAGGTTTAAAACCAAAGCCAATACTATATGCAGTACAGAAATTACAATCATTCCAACAGTCCCGATTGTAAAGAAGGGGTTTCTATTTTTCATTTCCTCTATTTAGAGATTAATTAGTTATAAAATTACGCTATTAAAACGCTTGCAAATGTTAAAGCCTCTATTATTTTGAATAATTACGGTATTTAGTTTAAAAACAATAATCGTGCCTTATTTATTGCTTATAATTTATGATATCTCTAAAAAACAGCAAAACCGGGATATTTTCCCGGTTTTTGCAATATAACTTGTAATAAAGATTATGGCTCTAAGGGCATATCGGTAAAAGTACCTTCAAAAGTACCGTTAATAATCATTGGGGAGGCAATGCCATCGCCAATATGAATATTATTAAGTTCTATTTTAAATTTATTGTTACCCAGGTCGGTAACCTTAAACGTGCTGCCTTCGTTAAACGGAAAAACCATATCATCTAACATGTACGATCCTCCGCCTGTAAATTCATTTTCTACCGGACCAGCAGGATATACAGTATAAGTTCCGCTTGCATTAGTGCCGGTATAATTTGTATACAGGCTTATGCCTTTAAAAACGGTGTTGTTACCTGCCTGGCGTATAACAAAAGTACGCTCGCTAACATTGGGAGCACCGTGTGACGCAGAAGTTACTACATGCGACTCTGATGCTGTTGCCGGCGATGGTGTAAAAGCTACGCCATCAATGGTAATGGAGCTTTGGTAATCGTTTGGTAATGCAGAAGTTGAGGCATCGTCATCACCACAGGATGCAAATAGCCCAAAGGCTGTAAATAACAGTAATAAGTTTTTCATAGCAAATGAAATTTTATGGTTGAAAATCAAAGATATAAAATACTATTTTACTTACAGATGTTTTTGCGTAAAGTTTTGATATCAGATAGTTGCGTTTTTTACCCCGCTAATATCCTTAAACTGCTGCGCGTTGATGATACCCGCCGTGCTCGCGGTATTGTTAAAGTAAACATACACCTCTTTAAGGTTGTGCTGTTTCAGGATGTTGTTGTACAGTTGCTGCAATTCAGGTTCGCTGTATTCTGAGTAAAATAGCTTGGGGTTGCCGTGCAGCCGCAAATAGCCTGTTTGGGTTGTGGCAATAATTGTAGTAGGCAGCTTGGGATAATTAACGCTGCAAAACGTAATATCAGCCTTGGCTAATGCCGAATAAACATCCTCGCGCCACCAGCTTTCATGCCTAAATTCTACTACATTCTTAAATTCCGGGTTTAGCGATGATGTAACCAGTTGCAGCCGCTCCTCACTATAACTAAAGCTTGGCGGCAGCTGAAAGAGTATTGTGCCCAGCTTTTCGGCTAAGCCTTCCTTACAGGCGTTGTAAAATTTTGCTATCTCCACAGCACAGTCTTCAAAGCGTTTTATGTGGGTAATTTGCTTAGGTGCCTTAACGGCATAGGTAAAGCCATCGGGCGCTTTTTTGTACCAGCCCTGCATGCCTTTTACGGTAGGGAAACGGTAAAACGTTGCGTTTATCTCAAACGTATTAAAATGTTCGCAATAATAGGCAAACCACTGGCCTGTGGGCATATCCTCAGGGTAAAAGAGCCCCCGCCATTGCTTGTTGTACCAGCCCGAACATCCGGTTATTACAGTAGTTGTAGCCATAATAAAAAAGCAGCGGCAATTAATGCCGCTGCCTTATCACAAATGTAATTAATATAACTACAGCCCCGCCACCTCTAACGGGGCCGGATAGTTAATTTTGAGTGAAATTTTGCTTCCCCGCAACCGCCTGGTTAACCTGGTGGGTTTGAGCTACCTTTTTAACAGCCAGTACATAAGCGGCTGTGCGCAGGGTAATGTTGTACTGCAACGCGGTTGCAAACACATCGGCAAAACTTTTGTTTAAAATAGCTTCCAGGCGGGTGTTTACCTGCTCTACAGGCCACGATTGCGCCAGGCTGTTTTGCAGCCATTCAAAGTAAGAAACGGTAACGCCACCGGCATTGGCAACAATATCGGGCACTACAGTAATGTTCTTGCTTTTTAAAATTTCATCGGCATCGCTGGATACAGGGCCGTTTGCACCTTCTATAATAATGCTTGCAGCAATATCATGGGCATTGGCAGCGGTAATCACATCTTCTTTAGCAGCAGGTATCAGCACATCGGCGTTAAGCAGCAGCAAATCGTTGTGGCTTATAACCGTTGCTTTAGGGTAGCCGGTAATGCTTTTTCCGTGCAGGTTAGAGTACAAAATGAGCTCGGGTATATTGATGCCCTCCGGGTTGTGCAATGCCGTATTAACATCGCTTACGGCAACAATTTTAAGCCCCGCCTCATATAAGTACAAAGCTGTATGCAAGCCTACGTTGCCAAAGCCCTGTACCGCTACCGATGTTTTATCGTTATTGTAGCCCAGTTTCTCCAGTGTAAGCAGGGTAATAATGCTTACACCGCGGCCGGTAGCCTCTACACGCCCTAACGAGCCGCCTGCGTTTAAGTGTTTACCGGTTACCACAGCGTGTATGGGTTTGCCGTGCAGGAGCGAGAACTCATCCATTAGCCAGCCCATTTCGTCGGGGCCGGTACCCATATCTGGCGCGGGTACATCTTTAGTAGGGCCAAAGGTATCGGCCAAAGCCTTAGTATACGCACGGGTTATTTTTTCTAATTCTGATCTTGAATGGTCTTTCGGGTTACAGATGATGCCACCCTTTGCTCCACCAAACGGTATGCCCGTAACGGCCGATTTCCAGGTCATCCATGCGGCAAGCGCTTTTACCTCGTTTAAGTTAACATCGCTGTCGTAGCGGATGCCTCCTTTACTCGGACCCAATGCGGTTGAGTGGATAATGCGGTAGCCTTCAAAGTTTTGCTCTTCGCCATTATCTAACGTAATTGAAAAGTTTACGGTTACCTGTTTTTCCGGGCGTTGCAGCTTTTGCCTTAACGATGTGTGTAACTGCAATATATCGGCTGCTTCGTTAAACCTGTCCAGCATCGACTGGAAAGGATTTTGTTGTATGATTGATGAACTCATGGGATTGTATAATAATTGTAATAATTGATTTTAATTTTTTTTCTGAAATTATGGTTACCAGCCTTTTACCGCGCCGCCTTTAAACTCTTTGAGGGCAGAAGCCTCAACTTCGGCATCCTGGTAGGCTTTTACAAACTGCTTTACGTTCTCTGCATTCTTATTGTCCTCGCGGGTTACAATAAGGTTTACGTAAGGCGAATCTTTATCTTCTACAAACAACGCATCGCGCGCGGGTACCAGCCCGGCCTGGGAGGCAAAGGTGTTGTTGATGATGGCTATGGTAACATTTTGGTCTTCTAAAGCGCGGGGTAGCTGGGGTGCCTCCAGTTCCAGTATTTTTAGGTTTTTTGGGTTAGCTACTATATCTGTAACCTTTGGCAGGAGCCCAACATCCGCTTTAAGCTTTAAAAGTCCGTTTTTTTGAAGCAGCAGTAACGACCTGCCGCCGTTGGTAGGGTCATTCGGGATAATGATGGTGCTGCCGTCTTTTAACTCGGTTACCGACTTAATTTTCTTAGAATAGGCAGCAATGGGGTAAATGAACGTTTTACCTACCACGGCCAGTTTGTAGCCCCTTTGTTTAGATTGCTCATCTAAATACGGCTGGTGCTGAAAAGCATTAGCATCTATATCGCCCTGGCTTAATGCTTCGTTAGGTATTACATAATCATTAAACGATACCAGTTCTACCTCAAGCCCGTATTTTTCTTTGGCTACTTTTTTAGCGGTTTGCGCCACGTTAAGCTCAGGGCCGCTTGCCACACCCACCTTAATAAAATGCGGGTCGGTATTTTTCTTGTCAGAACAGTTGCTCAGGCTTATGGTTAAGGCAATAATGCCGGTAAAATTTATAAGTTTTGCTAATGCATTCATATTTGTGTGGAATTAATATTTGTGTTTAAATTATCTGTGGTCAAAACGTTTAGAGAGGGCATCGCCCGCATACTGAATTATAAATACCAGCACTACCAGCAGGATAAGCACGGCATTCATGGTAACGGCATCATACCCTATGTAACCGTATTGGTAGCCCACCTGGCCAAGGCCGCCTGCACCCACGGCGCCACCCATTGCACTATATCCTACCAGTGTTATTAAGGTTATGGATGCTGCGTTTATTAAAGAGGGCAGGGCTTCCGGCAATAATACTTTGTATACAATTTGCAGTGGGGTAGCACCCAGGGCACGGGCAGCTTCTATAAGCCCCGGTGGCAGGCCCAGCAGGCTGTTCTCTACAAGGCGGGCAATAAACGGGGCTGCACCAATGCTAAGCGGAACCAGCGCTGCACTTACGCCAATAGACGTGCCTACAAGGCCCCGTGTAAAAGGTATCATCCAAACGATTAAGATGATAAAAGGTATCGACCTGAAAATATTTACCAGTATAGATAATGCACGGTTGGCAACGGCCTGCTCCAGTATTTGCCCCTTGCGGGTAAGGAACAGCAGTATGCCTGTGGGCAAGCCCAGTACAAAGCCAAAAAAGCCTGACACGAACGTCATTACCAGGGTTTCCCAGGTGCCGTTAAGCAGTAATTGTATAATAGAATCAGACATAGCCTAAAATTTGCGTTTTAATTTGTTTCCCAATAAAGTAGTTTATGGCGGCTGTATAGTTGTCGCGGTTGCCCGATAGCTCTATAAGCATTACCCCAAAATTCACGTTGCCTGCATGGTCCATCTGGGCGCTGATGATCTTAAAGTTGATGCCAAACAGGCGGCTGGCTTCAGAGAGTACCGGTTCGTTGACCGACTGCCCCGTTAGTTCCAGCTTTAGCAGCGGGTGCAGCCCTTCGGCATCGGTTGCCGACAGCCTTTCGCTGTACACAGAAGGAATCTCGATATGCAATGAAGATGCTATAAACTGGCGGGTAAGCTCCTGTTTTGGGTTGGCAAAAATTTCGCCTACGGTGCCCTGCTCAATCAGCTGCCCGTTGCTTATTACGGCTACTTCATCACAAATAGATTTTACAACCTCCATTTGGTGGGTTATAAGCAGTATGGTTATGTTCAGGCGGCGGTTAATATCATTTAGCAGGTTGAGTATCGATCGTGTAGTGGCGGGGTCTAACGCGCTGGTAGCCTCATCGCATAATAACACTTTTGGGTTGTTGGCCAGTGTCCTGGCAATGGCTACACGCTGTTTTTGCCCGCCCGAAAGACTTGCCGGGTAATCGTTAGCTTTTTCTGACAGGCCAACCAGTTGCAGCAGTTCTGCCACACGCTCTTTAACAGCGCCTTTTGGCGTGCCGGATAGCTCTAACGGGAAAGCAACATTATCAAAGACCGTGCGCGACGACAGCAGGTTAAAGTGCTGAAAGATCATGCCTATCTGCCTTCTCTCCTGTGCAAGCTGCGATGCCGACAGGCTAATGAGGTTTTTGCCATCTACGATTATTTGGCCCGATGTAGGCTTTTCCAGCAGGTTTACACAGCGTATCAGTGTGCTTTTACCCGCGCCCGATGTGCCTATTACACCAAATATCTTACCCGGCGGCACCCATAACGATACGCCGTTAAGGGCGGTAACCTCGCGGTCTTTCTGGTAAAATGTTTTGGTTACGTTTTGTAATTCTATCATTACTGCTATTATTATCTATCTTAAAAATTTGTGTGCAGGGTACAAAAAAGCCCTTTTACGGTAGGTTGTAAAAGGGCTAAGTATAGGTTGGCAACTACACACAGGCACTCTCGCAACACGAAAAAAGTTTCATGCAGCAACACATTTGCATTATAGCTATGTTGGTAAATGGTGCCATGTATGTTTATTATGCTTGAAATATGATGGAGCAAATGTATATAAAAATTATTACTCTACAAATTTAGTAGGATAATAATTTTTTGTTAATAATTCGTACAACGATATAGTTAGTTTTTACACTATTAATAAACGTGTTGTAAGAAACCGGGATTATTTATAAAGTACCTGGCAATTAGTACAAAAAAAGCTGCGGCGCTTTTTAGTGCCGGTATACTCCTTATGTAAAGGGAGGTCACAGCGTTTGCAGGTTTTTTTGCTGTGCGCCAGCCAGTTCTTTTTAAGCTCGTCTTTTTCTTTCCAGTGCAGGAAGTCGAAACTGTAATTACGGGCTTCGGTAATAACCGAGTCTAATACATTATCAGGGATTTTACCTATTAAAGATTCCGGATGCACATGTACACGGTATAGCACCTCATTTTTTATGATGTTGCCCACACCCGAGAAAATATCCTGCTCCAGTAGGGCATCGCACACCTGTTTGTTAGGAACATCGGCCAGTTTGGCTTTCGCCGAAGCAGGGTTCCAGGTATCGTTCATAACATCGGCAGTAAAATCGTAATGGTCGTTAACGTTGCCTTCTAATACCTGTACATTGGCTGTATAGATGTTGAACTCCCCATTTTTAAAGGTGAGCCCCAGGCGCAGCAGGGCATTTTTGGTCTCGTTTATAAAGTAGGTGCCAAACAGCAAAAAGTGGATGCGCACGGTAAAACCGTCAAAGCACAACAGCAGGTGTTTGCCCCAGGTTTTAATATCATTTAGCTTTTGGTTCTCTAAACGGGATATGTCTATCTTCGCATTGCCGGCGGCGGCGGCAACTTTTTGACCGATGAATTGCTTTGCGGCGTTTTTTGCGATAATTATGGATGGGCCTTCGGGCATAAAATTTTATTTATGCTTAAAGTTACGCAGCAAATTTTTTAGGTGATTTGCTTTTACCGAAGTTTTAACAAGGAGGTATTGTTATGTAAGGTATAAAAATTATTTTGTACGAAAAATGTAAAACAGCTGCCGCTAAAATAGCCACCTTAAAAAAGTGCATTTAGTAGCGAATGTTGAACTCCAAAAGTGAAATATCAAGCCCTTTTTTAGTCGAAAATTACAATTTAAAGGCAAAACCGTCGGACACTTTCAGCTGGTATTTTTCGGCATCAAAAGTATAAAAGAAGGATCCCTTGCGCGACGAGTTCATATCTTTTTCGTCGGTTTTAATCAGGATATCCAGCCCGTTGATCTTGTTGATAAAGTTACGTTTATCGAGATTTTCGCCTAATATGGCCTCATAAAGTGTTTGTAACTGCTTCATTGTGAACTTCTCAGGTAGCAGTTCAAAGCCGATAGGTTTGGTAGATGCGCGGTAGCGCAGGCGGCTCATTGCGTTCTTAACCATAAGGTTATGGTCAAAAATAAGGTCGGGTTTTTCGTCAATGTTAAACCATTTCGCCGAAAAGTTCTCATTTAGCGTGTCATGTCCCTCTATATTAATAAGGGCATAGTACGAAACGGATACTGTTCGCTCTACGGGGTCCCTGTCCAGTGCACTGTAGGAGCGGAGCTGTTCCATGTAAATATCGTCCAGGCCGGTAAGGTGGTTTAGCACCCTTGTAGCGGCTGTATCGAGGTTTTCATCGTTTTTTAAGAACCCGCCCATAAGAGACCACTTACCTTTTTCGGGCTCAAAATCCCTTTTAATAAGTAAAATCTTCAGGTTTTTTTTATCGAACCCAAAAATTATACAGTCTACCGCAAGCAATACTTTGTTTTGGTTATCGTAGTTTTTCATTATTTAAAAAATGGCAAGATACTAACAATGACGGTAATTTGCAATACTATTTGCATTGCTAAATTAATATAAAATTCGAGACCGAGAACGGTTGAGTATTATGATGTTTAAGATTTATTTATGTTAAAATTTAAGATATGTGAATTTTTATTTGCTTTTTTTGGAAATCTTTATATAAATTTGGAAGTGTAAAAAATACATTTATAAAACAAACCAAATTTTATTGATTATGATGAAAATTACCAATTTGATGAGGCGCATTTCGGGCGGATTCCTTACCAGGGAATTTGCCGGTTTTGTGTTGTTATTATTTTCTGTCTGTACTGCAAGTGCGCAAAGCACCATTACAGGTAAGATAACATCTAAGGAAGACGGTCTTGGGCTTCCGGGTGCAAGCGTATTAGTAAAGGGTACCTCAAATTCTGCTGCTACAGACCTTGACGGAGCTTTTTCTATCACTGCCAGCGCAAACGATGTATTAGTTTTTTCCTACGTGGGTTATACTCCTCAGGAGATCCCGGTAGGCAATAAAACAACTATAGATGTGGCCTTAACATCTGAGAGTACTACACTAAATGATGTAGTGGTAGTGGGCTATAGCACTGTGAAGAAATCAGACATTACAGGTGCTGTATCGGTAGTTAATGTTGCCGATATCAAAAAAACAGTTAGTTATGATGTTGCAAAGATGCTTCAGGGCCAGGTTGCAGGTGTTAGCGTGCAATCATCGGGAGAGCCGGGGGGCTTTGTAAACATTAAGATAAGGGGTATTACCAGTTTTGGTAACAACAATCCGCTGTTTGTAATAGATGGTATGATCGTAGATAACCCTTATGATTTTAACCCGGGCGAAATAGAATCTATGCAGGTATTAAAGGATGCTACTGCAGCAGCTATTTACGGGGTTCGTGGCGCAAACGGTGTAGTAATTATTACAACCAAAAAAGGTAAAGAAGGTAAGCTTACTATAAACTACAAAAGCGTTGTAGGTTTCCAGACTGTTCCTCAAAAACTTGATGTTACCAACAGGGAGCAATACCAGCAAATTACCAATGCATCTTTTGTAAATGCAGGCCGCCCAATATTACCGGGTAACGACCCGGCCAGCGAATTTTATATTAACAACGTAGATACCGACTGGCAGGATGCAGCTTATAAAACAGGTATTATTCAAAACCACTCATTAACATTTAGTGCTGGCTCTGAAACCCTTAACTACAGCATGAATGTTGATTACTTTAAAAACACAAGTTATGTAGATACCCCGCAGGATTATCAGCGTTACTCTACCACCATGAACCTTGGCGGTAAAAAAGGTAAATTTAAATACGGTGGTAAACTGGCATACACAAACTCTGATAAAGAGAACTTTAACAACTACATTGCCGGTGGCGCAGGTGCTATTATTAACCTGTTGCAGGCTATACCAACAATGCCTGTTTATGATGATAACCGCCTTGGTGGTTACGGTGGTGCCGATAACCTTACACAACAGGCTATTACACTTAACGTAATAGGTTTTAATACCCTAAACCAAAACAGCAGCGAAAGGGCCCGTTTTATAGGTAATGTTTGGGGCGAACTTGAAATTATTAAAGGTTTACGCTATACCCTAAGGGCCAGTGCAGACCGTACCGATTATAAGAATAGGCTTTTTGTACCGCCAAGCGATTTAGGCTGGTACTATATTACTACTAATGATGAGGCTTCGCTGGATATTACAAATGGCTCAAGCGTGCGTACTATTATAGATAACCTTGTTAACTACGATTTTGAGCTGGGCAAACATAGCTTTGGGTTACTTGCTGGTAATGTAATGGAAGACAGGAAAGACTACTCTCACTTTACAAGGGGTGTAGGTTTTGAGCCTGGCGAAATTAGCCATCTTGAATATGCTAACGACCTTAATGCTCAGGAGCGCCAGGTGCATGAAACAAGGCTTTCTTACCTTGGATCGTTAAAATATTCGTATGATGACCGTTACTTTTTAACAGCAAACTTCAGGAACGACCAATCGTCTCTTTTCCGTGAAGAACTAAACTCAAGTAACTACTACGGTATATCAGGTGCATGGAAACTGCATAATGATATTAAATTGCCGGAATGGTGGGATACTGCAAAAATACGTACCGGTTATGGTACTATTGGTAACAATGGTGTTAATCCATACTCGTATACCTCGGTTGTTAACCAGTTTGCAAACTATACGTTTGGCAACGGAACAGCAATAGCGCCGGGTACAACGGTAACACAAATTGTAGACAGGAATATACAGTGGGAAAAAACCAATACTGCAAACGTTGCTGTAGAGTTAGGTATGCTTAACAATAAAATACAGTTTACTGCAGAGTATTACATTAAAACTACCGAAGATATTATTGCTAATATACCGTTACCAATGTCTTCCGGAGATGTAGACCTTGTTTACTCTACCAATGCGGCTAAAGTTAGGAACAAAGGTTTAGAGCTTACTTTGGGTTATACCAATAACGATCATGCATTTCAGTACAGCATTAACGCAAACGTAGGTACGCTTAAAAATGAGGTGTTAGCTACCGGTGGAGATAACCTGCCTATTTATGGTACAAACTCTAAAACAGAGGTAGGCCGTTCTTTAGGAGAGCTGTATGGTTATGTGGCAGAAGGTATCTTCCAGAACCAGGCCGATGTAGATGCACATGCTAACCAGCCGGGTGCAGTACCGGGCGACGTTAAATTTAAAGATGTAGACGGTGACGGACTTATAACCGATGACGACAGGACGTTTTTAGGTGTAACCATACCTAAAGTTAACTACGGCCTTAACTTTAGTGCTAACTACAAAGCTTTTGATTTCTCTATGTTCTGGCAGGGTAATGCCGGTAACCACGTATACAACGGTACATACAACTCTTTAATGATTGGTGGTTTATTAAACCACAGTACTGATATGCTTAACTACTGGACACCGGAAAATACCAATACAAATGTACCACGCCCGGATTTTCTTGAGACTAACCAAAATGCAAGGGGCTCAAGCCGATTTGTAGAAAAAGGCGATTACATTAAACTACAAAATATCCAGATAGGATATACTGTACCGCTTAAAGACAATAAGTTTATAGAAAAGCTAAGGGTGTATACATCAGGGCAAAACATTCTTACACTAAGCGGCTACAAGAGCTACGATCCTGATTTTATGAATGATGGTTTGTTTAACAGAGGCTATGACCTGGGTTCTTTCCCTAACCCAAGGACGATTTTATTTGGTGTAGAGGTTAATTTCTAAAAATTGTTAAAAGAAAAGATGATGAAAAATTTTAAAAACTTTAAATATATGGTAATTGCACCAGCAATGGCGCTATTACTATCCGGGTGTGTAAACGAGGACAACCTTGTGCAAAACGACCCTAATACTGCTACAGAAACTTCCTTCTGGAAAACTGATGCCGATGCATTAGCCGGTGTTAATGCCGTTTATGCTAATTTATTGGTAGATGGTAGTTATATGAGGTGTACTCAAATATTACTTGATGGCCCTGCAGACGATAGCCGCAGTAACAGTCCATGGGTATCTATGGCAAATTGCGGCAGGTTTAACACCAGTATTGCAGACCCTGCTATATACGGTTGGTCTTTTGAGTGTTACTACAAAGGTATATTCAGGGCTAACCAGGTATTAACCCATGTGCCTGAAATTGAATTTGAAGACGCAGCCTTAAAAGACAGGATATTAGGGCAGGCTTATTTTTTAAGGGGCCTATACCTTTTTCATGCGGTAAACCTGTTTAAAAATGTACCGGTGCCTTTAACTACAGAGACATTTCAGTATCCTCAAAAAACACAGGAAGAAGCCTGGGCACAGGTAAAAGCCGATTTTCAGATGGCGGCCGATTTACTGCCTGTAAGCTATAATGGCCTTTCCGGATTAGATTCGGGCCAAACAGGCCGTGCTACAAAATACGCTGCTATGGCTTACCTTGGTAAAGCACATTTGTTTACACGCGATTTTGCAAGTGCCAGAACAGCTTTTGAAAGCGTTATCAGCTCGGGTGTATACTCGCTTGTGGCTAACTACAGGGATAACTTTACTACAGTAAATGAAAACAACTCAGAGTCGCTTTTCGAAGTGCAGTTTAGCCGTGAGGCAGGCGGTGTAAACCTTGGCTGGGGTGGCGAGCCTTCTTCGGGCTGGGGTAAAACATCGGCAAGGGCCATTACCTATGCTCCACGCGATTTTGGATGGACAGATATGCAGCCTACATGGACGCTGTTTAACGAATTTCAGCAGGAGGCCACTGTAAATGGAGATGTAGATCCTCGTTTAGATGCTACAATTATATACAACAAACCGGGAATGATGCTTTACGGTCAGGAGTTTGCCGTTAAGTATGCAAACAGCCCTGCTAACCTTAACGACCTGTTTTGGAGGAAATACCAAAATGCCGACGGCCAGTTTGCCGATGAGTACGACTGGAGGAGTGGTATTAACGAGCGCCTTTTACGTTATGCCGATGTATTGCTTATGTATGCAGAGTGCTTAAACGAAACCGGAGCTACTACAGATGCTTACCAGTACATACAGCAGGTAAGAACAAGGGTTAATTTACCGGATCTTGCTACTGTTATGCCTAATATGAACCAAAGCCAGATGAGGGACCAGATAGCGCACGAGCGTTTTCTTGAATTCGCTGCCGAAGGCCACCGTTATGATGATATTAAAAGGTGGGGCTGGTTTCAGGATGCAACAAAACTTGCCATGCTAAAAACCCGCGATGAGGAGTTTAACACCTATCAGCCGGGCAGGGAGTACTACCCAATACCACAATCGGAAATGGATAATAACCCAACAAGTGTACAAAACACGGGTTACTAATTAATTTAAATATTCAAAAAACTTAATATCATGTGGTAAGCCTGTACTGGCTTGCCACGTGATATTAAAATTTAAAAAACCTTATGAGCATTCACAAAAAATATGTAGCGTTATTATTTACGGCAGTATCATTAGTTACGGGTTCGTCTTTATCAGCACAACAAAAATCAACAATAACTCTGGCAAGCCAGGAAAATGCCCCTACCATAAATAAACATATCTATGGGCATTTTGCTGAGCATTTGGGCAGGTGTATTTATGATGGTTTTTACGTGGGCGAAAAAAGCACGGTACCTAATACAAACGGCGTGCGTAACGATATTATAGCTGCATTAAAAGAGCTTGGCATACCTAACCTACGCTGGCCGGGTGGCTGTTTTGCCGATACCTACCACTGGAAAGATGGTATAGGCCCCAAAGATGAAAGGCCGGAAATGGTTAACCAATGGTGGGGCGGCGTTACCGAAGATAACAGCTTTGGTACGCATGACTTTTTAGATCTTTGTGAAACACTGGGTACAGAGCCTTACCTTGCGGCAAACGTGGGTAGTGGTACAGTGCAGGAGTTTACAGAATGGATACAATATGTAAACCACACCGGTAAGAGCCCAATGAGCGACCTTAGAAAAAAGAACCATAGGGAGAAGGCGTGGGGCGTAAATATATGGGGTGTTGGCAATGAGGCATGGGGCTGCGGAGGAAATATGACCCCTGAGCACTATGCTAACCTTTACAGGCAGTATGCTACTTTTATGAGCGACTGGACCAACTCCGGTAAAATGTTCAGGATCGCATCGGGTGCTAATGTGGCCGATTACCACTGGACAGAAGTGCTTATGCGCGACATCCCTAAGAATCTTATAGAGGGTGTGGCACTGCACTCATACTCTTTTGTAACGTGGGAAAAGAAAGGTTCGTCTACTAAATTTGATGAGCAGCAGTACTTTACAACCATGCAAACTGCCCTTAAGATGGAAGAGCTGGTTACAAAGCATACCGAAATAATGGATAAATACGACCCGGCTAAAAAAATAGCACTTATTGTAGATGAGTGGGGCGGATGGTATGATGTGGAAGAGGGTACAAACCCGGGATTCCTTTACCAGCAAAACACCATGCGCGATGCCATGATAGCGGGTACAACGCTAAATATATTTAACAACCACAGCGACAGGGTGCGTATGGCTAACCTTGCACAAACGGTAAACGTATTACAGGCTGTTATCCTTACCAAAGGCGACAAGATGATACTAACGCCTACCTACCATGTAATGCACCTGTACAAAGTGCACCAGGATGCTAAACTAATCCCTATTAAAGTGGCATCGCCTGATTATAAGTTTGGCGATAAAACGCTTCCTGCAATATCGGCTTCAGCATCAGCTAAAGATGGTAAAACACATATTTCTCTTGTAAATATCCACTCAACAGATAAGATTACTACAGAGATAAACCTGGAGTCGCTTAAGCTTAAAAACTTTACGGCAAAAATTATATCATCGGGTAAACTACAGGATCATAATACATTCGAAAATCCGAATGCTATTACTGAGAAAGAGTTTAAAGATTTCAAATTTAAGAACGGAACACTTTCGGTAACATTACCGCCATTCTCGGTAGTAGTGTTAGAAGGTAAATAATATTATTCAGCATGAAGCTTACACAAATAAAATATAAGGCGTTAGCTGCGGCATTCGTGCTGGCTTCGGTAGTAACAGCATCATGTTCTAAAGATGCACCTAACGAAGATACAGTTGCAACAGACGATGTTGTAACCGATGACACCCCACCTGCTTTTGACATTAACTCCATTACCGATACCTATTATGATATGGCCCCCGTGGCTAATATTTACCAATGGGGGTACCGTAACGTTCATGACCCATCTATCATAAAAAATGGCAATACGTACTATTGCTATAGTACCGATGTTGCTTTTGGCGCAGAGGTACAGCCCGGTATACAGGTGCGTACATCAACCGACCTTATCCAGTGGAATTTTTTGGGCTGGGTATTCCCGGAGCTTCCTGCTATGGGCAAAGCCTTTATACAATCTAAAGGCGGAGCGCCTTTTAATGCACTTTGGGCACCTTATGTTACAAAAGTAGGCAGTGAGTACAGGTTATACTACTCGTTATCATCGCCTACACCAAGGCTAAGTGTAATAGGTTTGGCAACAGCCACAACACCGCTTGGCCCCTGGACAGAGAAAGGCCTTGTGGTAACCTCTTTAGCCGATGCCTCTATACAAACCAATGCTATAGACCCTACGGTTATTGTAGACCAGAGCGGTAAGCACTGGATGTATTATGGCTCTGCCTGGGATGGTATTTACATGTTGCAGTTAAACCCATCTACGGGGCTTGCTATGAGCAGTGGCGATAAAGGTATCAGGGTGGCACAGCGCGGCTCTACCGGCAACAGCATTAACGGTAATATAGAAGGTCCGGAAATTGTTTACAACGCCCAGTTTAATAAATACTACCTGTTTATTGCTTATGACTGGTTACAGACAAAATACAACGTGCGTGTGGGCAGGAGCGATTCTGCCGAAGGGCCGTTCCTGGATTATGCGGGTAATGATATAAACAATGACCTTGACGACAGCCCTATGATACTGGCTCCGTATAAATTTAACGGCCACTCCGGCTGGCAGGGTGTTTCGCATTGCTCGGTATTTAAAGACGATGCCAGCCAGTACTATATGGCACACCAGGGCAGGCCGGGTGAGAACAGCTTTTTTATGGATTTACACGTTCGCCCTGTGTATTGGACGGAAGATGGCTGGCCTATTGTATCGCCCGAGCGTTATGCAGGCGTTGCACAAACCGCTATTGCCAGTGCCGACCTTGTAGGCAATTATGAGCAAATTATACTGGGTTACCAAGTGGTACCGGGCTATTCGGCAGAACAAACCGATCCTAATTTCCAAACCTCTGTTTCGCTTAAGCTTGATGCAGGGGGTACCATAAACGGCGATGCCAATAATACATGGAGCTATACTGCTCCGTGGCTTACCCTTACATGGGGTGGCACATGGGTAGATAAACTGCATGTAGAGCGCGGCCGCGACTGGGAAAACAAAATCGAATCTACCATCTTGCTGTCGGGGCTTAACAATGCCGGCACTGCAATTTGGGGTAAGAAAGTTCAATAACAAACACAATTATGAAGAAAGTTGTATTGGTTATACTAAATGCGTTCCTGCTGTTTTCGTGTAAAAACGAAACAGTAGCAGATGCATCGGGTAACGAAAATAAGGATGAGGGAGCAGCGGGGGCAAAACCGCTGGCGCTTAACAATCCTGTAATAAAAGGCAAATATACCGGCGATCCTGCCGCACTGGTTTACAAAGATTCGGTTTACTTATATGCCGGGCATGACGAAGCGCCAAACGATTTCAATTTTTATAAAATGAACGAGTGGCTGGTGTACAGCACCGCCGATATGGTTCATTTTAAAGAGCACCCCGTGCCTTTAAAAACTACCGATTTTAAATGGGCTAAGGGCGATGCCTGGGCAGCCCAGGTTATAGAGCGCAACGGCAAATTTTACTGGTATGTAACAGTAGAGCATGCTACCATTCCGGGTAAGGCAATTGGCGTAGCGGTGTCTGATTCGCCTACAGGGCCATTTAAAGATGCCCTTGGCAAAGCGCTAATTACTAACGATATGACCAAACAGGTAAGCATTACCTGGGATGATATAGACCCAACCGTATTTATAGATGATAACGGGCAGGCCTATTTATACTGGGGCAACCAGGTGTGTAAATACATAAAGCTTAAAGAGAACATGCTGGAGGCCGATGGCCCTATACATGTGGTGGAAGGCCTTAAAAACTTTACCGAAGCCCCGTGGCTGCACAAGCACGGTGACTGGTATTACCTTTCGTATGCATATGAGTTTCCTGAGAAAATTGCCTATGCCATGAGCAAATCGCCGGAAGGTCCGTGGGAATTTAAAGGCATTCTTAACGAACTGGCAGGCAACTGCAATACCAACCACCAGAGCATTATCGATTTTAAAGGGCAGCCGTATTTTATATACCACAACGGGGCAACACAACACGATGGCAGCAGCTTTAGAAGATCGGTTTGTGTGGATAAATTATACTATAACACAGATGGTACCATGAAACGCGTGGTAATGACATCTGAAGGAATACAATAAAATATGAAGACAGTGTTAAACTTTTGGGTTAGTTTAATTATTTCCTTCGTTTATGGCAGTGCTTTCTCGCAGAAGGCGCTGCCCATAAGCGAAACTATAGTGCACGACCCCGTAATGATCCAGCAGGACGGTACCTATTACCTGTTTTGTACCGGTCACGGCATTGGAGTGTTTTCATCTAAAGATATGAAGGAGTGGACGCAGCTTAAGCCTGTGTTCGAGACCCCACCCACTTGGGCAACCGGCGTAGCCCCCGATTTTAAAGACCACATCTGGGCTCCCGATGTTTCCTACCACAACGGGCAGTATTACTTATACTACTCGGTATCATCATTCGCAAAAAATACATCGGCCATAGGCGTTGCCACTAACAAAACGCTTAATCCTTCCGACAAGAACTTTAAATGGGAAGACCATGGCATTGTTATACAATCGGTTCCTAACCGCGACCTTTGGAATGCTATAGACCCTAACCTTATTTACGACGATAACAATATCCCGTGGTTAACCTTTGGCTCGTTTTGGAACGGACTAAAAATGGTAAAGCTTAGTCCGGATTTACTTTCGATAGACAAAAAAGAGGAGTGGTATACTGTGGCGCGCCGCGAGCGCAGCTTTAACCTGGAAGATAAAGACCCCGGCGATGCAGCCCTCGAAGCCCCATTTGTATTCAAAAAAGGCGACTGGTACTACCTGTTCCTTTCGTGGGACTATTGCTGCCGTGGCGAAAACAGCACCTACAAAGTAGTAGTAGGCCGTTCTAAAACGGTTACCGGCCCTTATGTAGATGCTTCAGGCAAGGACCTTAACCGGGGTGGTGGCACTTTAGTAATAGAGGGTAACAAGAACTGGGCAGGTGTAGGCCACAACAGTGCCTATACTTTTAACGAAAAAGACTACATGGTTTTTCATGCATATGACTCGGCTAAAAAAGGCGCACCCAAACTTAAAATTAAAGAGGTTAAATGGGAAAACGGCTGGCCTAAGGTAACACCTATGGATTAAGCGTTATCCAAATACAATACATAATGAAATATAAAATTATAAGCCTATTATTTTTAGCAGCCTCAGTTACAGGCTACGCACAAACAAAAAAAACAGCTGTTGCAAGAGGTGGTGCAACACAGGCACAACAAACCGTATTAATTTCGGGATATCCTATTCAGCCTGTTGAGATAAGTAATGTAAAAGTTACCGATGATTTCTGGCTTCCCATAATAAAAAAAGTTCAGGAAAAAACTATAGAATACGCTATTAAAAAATGCAGCGAAGAAGGCCGTTTTGAAAACTTCCTTATTGCAGGCGGCGTTAAACAGGGAACTGTAAAAGGTGTAATGCCTTTTGATGATTCTGATGTTTACAAGATAATTGAAGGTGCTTCAAACTCACTAATAAGCTCTCCAGATAAAAAGCTGGAGGTGCTTTTAGATTCGCTTATAAGCATAGTAAAAATAGGTCAGGAAAAAGATGGTTACCTTACCACCTGGCGTACTATTAACCCTGCCAAGCCACCTGCCGACTGGGTTAAGGTAGATAAAGGTGTGCGCTGGGAATATATGAACATGAGCCATGAAGAATATAACGCAGGCCACATGTATGAGGCTGCTGCGGTACATTTTAAGGCTACCGGCAAACGTAACTTTTTAGACATTGCCTTAAAAAATGCCGACCTGTTTGTAAAAACCTTTGGCGATGGGCCGGATAAGATACATGCCGTACCGGGCCACCAGATCATAGAGACCGGCCTTATAAAACTGTATGAAATTACAGGTAAGGAAGATTACCTAAAGCTTGCCAAATATTTTTTAGACCACAGGGGCGATCCGTCTAAAAAAGAGAACTATGGCGAGTATGCACAAGATCATAAGCCTGTAGTTCAGCAGGATGAGGTAGTGGGCCATGCCGTGCGTGCTGTGTATATGTATGCCGGGATGACCGATATTGCCGCCATTTATAAAGATGCAGCTTACCGTGCCGCAGTAGACAAGCTGTGGAATAATATGGTAGAAAAGAAAATATACATAACGGGGGGCATAGGTGCAAAGCACGATGGCGAGGCTTTTGGCGCAAACTACGAGCTACCTAACTTAACTGCTTATAATGAAACCTGCGCCGCCATTGGCAGCGTATACTGGAACAATCGCCTGTTTAACCTAACGGGCGATGTTAAGTATAACGATGTGCTGGAGCGTACTATGTACAACGGTTTAATATCAGGAATATCATTAGCAGGTACCGAGTTCTTTTATCCTAATGCACTGGAGGCCGATGGTAAATTTTTGTTTAACCGCGGTGCCTGTACCCGCCAGGGCTGGTTTGACTGTTCATGCTGCCCAACAAACTTAATCCGTTTTATTCCGGCAATACCGGGACTTATATATGCGCATCAAAAAAACACCTTGTATGTAAACCTGTATATGTCTAACACAGCCGATGTAGTTTTAGATGGCGTTAAGCTTAAAGTATCTCAGGAAACCGCATACCCTTGGAACGGCAAGGTGAAATTATCAGTTAATCCCGAAAAGGAAGGCAGTTTTATTATAAAAATGCGTGTACCGGGCTGGGCACGTAATGAGGTTATGCCGGGCGGATTATACTCCTACATAAATGCAGCTCCTGCAACCCCAACATTAAGCATTAATGGTAAAAAAGTGTCAGCTACCATTACAGAAGGATACTTTGTAATAAACCGTACCTGGAAGAAAAATGATGTGGTTGAGGTTAATTTTCCGATGGAAGTTAGAGAGGTTGCCGCCAGCGATAAGATTACCAATGATAAGGGTAAAATATCATTAGAATATGGCCCGCTTGTATATGCGGTGGAAGAGATAGACAACGCTAAAACCTTTGGAGACATTAGTATAGCTAAAAATACATCGTTTAAAGTAACCCATAAGCCAGAACTTTTAAAAGGTATTTATACTATAGAGGGCACTGCCGGTAAAGCTAAATTTACAGCTGTTCCATACTATTCGTGGTCTAATCGCGGCATCGGTAAAATGGAAGTTTGGATACCTATGGCATCAAAATAAAAGAAAGAAGAATATATAATACAACCCAATAAATGAAGACAAATTTTTTTAAAAGCACAGCCCTTACAATTGCCCTGGCAGGTACGGTGCTTTGCAACGCACAACAGCACAAACTTACGTTAGACCTTGCCGACACAGGAATTAAGATACAGCCTACCATGTACGGTATCTTTTTTGAGGATATTAACTTTGGTGCCGATGGCGGCCTGTATGCAGAGTTGGTTAAGAACCGCTCTTTTGAGTTTGAAGCTCCCTTAATGGGCTGGGAACAGCCTAATAGCGACCGTCATAAGCTTAACGAGAAGTCGGGCTATGCTACTGTGGTTGTGAATAATAAAGAAGGTAACAAGAATTTTTGCCGTGTTGAGGTTAAAGATGCTGCCGGCTATGTACTTACAAACGAAGGTTTCCGAGGCATAGGTGTTAAGGCTAACGATAGCTATAACCTGTCTATAATGGCAGCTAATCAGAGTGGTAATATTTCTAAAATTAAATTCCAGTTTGTAGATGCTGCCGGTAAAGTACTGGGAGAAACATCGGTAAGCCCGTCATCTAAAGAATGGAAAAAATATACAGCTCAGCTAAAAGCCACTGCTACAGAGGCTAAGGCCAAGCTAAAGATTACTTTTGAGGGCAAGGGAGTTATAGATCTTGATATGGTTTCTATTTTTCCTCAGGATACCTGGAAGAACAGGCCACAGGGTTTGCGTAAAGACCTGGTTCAGAAGTTATACGACCTCAACCCGGGCTTTCTTCGCTTTCCGGGTGGCTGTATCGTAGAAGGCCGCGTGCTGGAGCAACGTTACCAGTGGAAAAAGACTGTTGGCGCTGTAGAGCAAAGGGAAACCCTTATAAACCGTTGGAATACAGAGTTTGACCACAAGCCAACCCCTGATTACTTCCAGTCGTTTGGTTTAGGTTTTTTTGAATATTTTCAATTGGCGGAAGATATTGGTGCAGAGCCGCTTCCGGTTTTAAGCTGTGGTATTGCCTGCCAGTTTAACACGGGTGAGCTTGTACCTCTTGCAGAACTTGACCCTTACGTTCAGGATGCGTTAGATCTTATTGAATTTGCAAATGGCAGTGCTTCAACCAAATGGGGTAAACTGCGTACCGATATGGGCCACCCACAACCCTTTAACCTAAAACTTATAGGTGTTGGTAACGAGCAATGGGGGCCTGATTATATAGCGCGCTACAAAGTTTTTGAAAAAGCCATACATGCTAAGTACCCTAATATCAGGATCGTATCGGGTAGTGGCCCTTTCCCTGACGGTGATTATTTTGATTACGGCTGGGAGCAGCTTAAAGACCTTAATGCCCAGATTATAGATGAGCATTACTATAACACACCTACATGGTTTAAAGATAACGTTACCCGTTATGACAAATACGACCGTAAAGGCCCTAAAGTTTTTGCAGGAGAGTATGCTGCTCAAAGTAAGGCTATTGCAAGCCCTGACAATAAAAACAACTGGGATGGTGCCCTTGCCGAAGCTGCATTTATGACCGGCCTTGAGCGTAATGCCGAAGTGGTACACATGACGAGTTACGCACCACTTTTTGCCCATGCCGATGGCTGGCAGTGGACTCCCGACCTTATCTGGTTCAATAACCTGCAAAGTTATGCTACGCCTAACTATTATGTTCAGAAACTGTACGGTAACAACGCTGGTACCGATCTTGTTGCTATTACCGAAGGCAGTAAGGCCATTACAGGTAAAGACGGCCTTTTTGCTACCGCGGTAACCGACAAAAATACTAAAGAGGTTATTATTAAGGTAGTTAACACCTCTAACAAAGCCCAGCAGACTGATATTAGCGTTAAAGGGAAGAAACTGGGAGCAAGCGGTACGCTTATTACGTTAAAGAACGATGACCTTGCTTCAGAGAATAATTTCCAAACTGAAACGGTTACTCCTAAAGAAAGCACTTTCAAGCTAAAAGGCGGTAAAATTGATGTTGAGGTTCCGGCGTATTCTTTTGTGGTTATAAAAGTTAAGATGTAATAAAAATAACAAGTGTAAAAAATACATTTATTAAAATTTGTAATTATATTTGTCGCAAATAACGCAATCGGTTGCAGTGATATAAAACCCTGCAACCGGTATTAAAAAGATTCACACCATGAAAAAATATGTAATAGGGCTGGACTACGGTACCGATTCGGTTCGTGCAGTACTTATCGATACAGAGAACGGCGCAGAACTGGCATCTGAAGTGCACCTGTATGCCCGCTGGAAAAAAGGCATGTACTGCGATGCGCAGGCAAACCGCTTCAGGCAGCATCCGTTGGACCATATTGAAGGTTTAGAAAATACAATAAAATCGGTAGTTACTACCAGCGAGGTTAACCCCGCATCTATAGTCGGTATTTGTATAGATACCACTGGTTCATCTCCCATTCCTGTAGCGCAGGACGGTAAACCGCTTGCCTTGGTTAAAGGCTTTGAAGAAAACCCTAATGCCATGATGGTGCTGTGGAAAGACCACACCTCTATAAAAGAAGCCAACGAAATTAACCAACTTGCTGCCTCATGGGGTGGCGAGGACTTCACAAAGTTTGAGGGTGGTATTTACTCATCTGAGTGGTTTTGGGCTAAGATACTTCACATTGTACGGGAAGACGAAGCGGTTAAAAACGCGGCACATACCTGGATGGAGCACTGCGATCTTATGACGTATTTGCTTATTGATAACGCCGACCTTAAATCGTTTAAACGCAGCCGTTGTGCAGCAGGACATAAAGCCATGTGGCATGAAAGCTGGGATGGCCTTCCGGCAGAAGAATTCCTTTCGCAACTGCACCCGTACCTTGCTACGCTTCGTAACAATTTATATGATGAAACATATACATCTGATGTTGTTGCGGGTAACCTTAACGCCGAATGGGCTGCCAAATTAGGCCTTACTACCGACACGGTTATTGCTGTAGGTACATTTGATGCACATTCAGGGGCAGTAGGGGCTAAAGTAGATGAGAACGTTTTGGTGCGTATTATGGGTACTTCTACATGTGATATTATGATATCACCATCAGAAATTATTGGTACCAATACCGTTAGAGGTATCTGCGGGCAGGTAGACGGTTCTGTTATTCCGGGGCTTATCGGGCTTGAAGCAGGGCAATCGGCTTTTGGCGATGTACTGGCCTGGTTTAAAGACATCCTTTCATGGCCAATAGACAACCTGGTAATGAAATCGGCAATTTTAACCGACGATCAGAAACAAAAACTACAGGCAGAAATAGATGCCAACTTTATACGCACACTAACCGCACAAGCAGAGAACATTCCGTTATCAGAGGCTATTCCTGTAGCGTTAGACTGGGTTAACGGCCGCCGTACGCCCGATGCTAACCAGGAACTTAAAAGTGCCATGACAGGCCTTTCATTAGGTACTAAAGCACCACACATATTCAAGGCATTGGTTAATGCTATTTGCTTTGGCTCTAAAATGATCGTAGACCGTTTTGAGGCCGAAGGCGTTAAAATAAACAGTGTTATTGGTATTGGTGGTGTGGCACGTAAGTCGCCATTCATCATGCAAACACTGGCTAACGTACTTAATATGCCTATTAAAGTGGCGGAGTCAGACCAGGCTCCTGCATTAGGTGCTGCAATTTATGCAGCGGTTGCTGCCGGTGTTTACAGCAATGTAATAGAAGCCAGTAAAGTAATGGGCAGCGATTTTGAGGCGGAGTACTTCCCTCAGACCGATCAGGTAGTTAAATTTGAAACACTATTGCAATCTTACAAAGATTTAGGCAACTTTGTAGAAACCGCAATAAAATCTAAAAACTATGAGTTCCAGCTATAAAGATCTTAAACAGGAGTGTTACGAGGCTAATATGCAGCTTGATGCATTAAAGCTGGTAATTTACACTTTTGGTAATGTTAGCGCCGTAGACAGGTCTAAAGGGCTATTTGCCATTAAGCCAAGCGGGGTTCCGTATGAAGTTTTAAAGCCTGAAGATATTGTTATTGTCGACTTTGATAACAATATTATTGAGGGTACCATGCGTCCGTCGTCTGACACTAAAACACATGCTTACCTTTACAAACATTGGGATGACATAGGTGGCATTGCCCACACGCATGCAACCTATTCGGTAGCATGGGCGCAATCGCAGCGTGATATACCTATATTTGGTACTACGCATGCCGACCACCTTACGGCCGATATTCCGTGTGCACCGCCAATGGCAGACAACCTTATACAAGGTAATTATGAGCACAACACCGGTATACAGATATTGGACTGCTTTAAAGAAAAAGGCTTATCGCACCAGGAAGTAGAAATGGTATTGCTGGGCAACCACGGGCCGTTTACCTGGGGTAAGACTGCTGCTAAAGCAGTTTACAATAGTAAAGTGCTTGAGGCTGTAGCCGAAATGGCGTACTTAACGCTGCAAATAAACCCTGCGGCGCCAAGGCTTAAAGATTCTTTAATTAAAAAGCATTACGACCGTAAGCATGGTAAGGATTCGTATTACGGTCAAAACTAATGAGCTTGCAAACCGCTAAACCAAACCAAAATGATAAAAAATATTAAAACAGGCTTTTCTTTACTGCTTTGCTGCACCGTGCTGCTTACAAGCTGTAAAGATGAGAAAAAAGAAGAAGCAATGCCGGAAACAACAGAGCAGCCAGCAACAAAATCAGGGATAGTAAAGTCAGATTATGGTACAACGCCCGAAGGTGTAAAAATTGAAAAATATACCCTTACCAACGAGAAAGGTATGACAATGGAGGTAATTACCCTTGGTGGTATTATTACATCGCTTACTGCTCCGGATAAAGACGGTAAATATGAAGATGTTGTTTTAGGATACGCAAAAAAAGAAGATTATTTTAACGGTAATCCTTATTTTTTTGGCGCAGCTATTGGCCGTTACGGTAATCGTATTGCTAAAGGTAAATTTACCTTAGATGGCAAACAATACCAGTTAACGGTTAATGACGGGCCTAACTCGCTTCACGGTGGTAAAGGTTTTGATAAAAGGGTATGGACAGCAGAAGAAGTTGCCGGTGCAAACCCTACGCTTAAACTTAGCTACACTGCTAAAGACGGCGAAGAAGGCTATCCTGGTAACCTTAAAACAGTTGTTACCTATACGCTTACAAACGATAATGCTTTAGAGATTTCATACGAAGCAGAAACTGATAAAAAAACGGTTGTTAACTTAACGCAGCATTCGTATTTTAACCTTTCAGGTGCGGGTAAAACCATCTTAGACCACGAGCTTGAGCTAAAGGCGGACAGGATGTTGCCGGTTGATGCTACGCTGATACCAACAGGCGAGCTTAAAGCCGTTGCAGGTACTCCGTTTGATTTTAATACCGCTAAAGAAATTGGTAAAGACATTAATGCTACTGATGACCAGCTTAAAAAAGGCGGCGGTTATGACCATTGCTGGGTATTTACTGATAATAACGCTAAAGACCTGCGCGAAGTGGGCAGCGTTTACCACAAAGCCTCCGGCCGATACATGCAGGTATATACCACAGAGCCTGCCATACAGTTTTACAGCGGTAACTTTATAGATGGTACGAAAGACAGCAAAACAGGCGGCAAATATGAAAAGCGCAGCGGATTATGCCTGGAAACACAGCATTACCCTGATTCGCCAAACCAGCCTAAATTCCCATCAACGGTGTTAAGCCCGGGAGAAAAATATACTTCTAAAACTACTTATAAATTCTCTGTAAAATAATCAGGGAATTGCAGTAGTGAACTTATTTAAAGTTAGATGCTAAATTGGGTGATATTATTTTGGGTTATAATATTACAATGGGTTAGTTTAGTTATTTATTTCTAATGAGAAAAGGCCGTTTCTGTTGAAACGGCCTTTTGTATTTTGTAAAGACGCATGCTTTGCGTCTCGCGTACATAATAATCTTCTATATATTTGATATTACATTTCGAGAGACGCAATGCCTTGCGTCTCATGTAAATTATAGTGGGAGACGCATACAATGCGTCTCTACAAGCTGCATCAAAACTTCATAACAAATCCGCCATAAGGTTTTAAGGTAACGGTAGTCTTGCCGGGTTTAACATCGGTTTTATCAAACAGGGCAGTAGCGCCATCGGTAATCATGTAGCCGTTTTTCTTTATAAAACTTAGGTCTATGGTAATGTCTTTCGCTTTGTTTTCACCGTTAATGCCGGTAATAAACCAAACATTGCCTTTACGGCGGGCCATAACCACATCTTTACCGGGAAAGCCTGCCAATAATTTACTCTCATCCCAATTGGTATGAATGTCTTTTAGGTAGTCTTTTACAAACTCCGGCATTTTAGCCATGCCTTGTGGTGTTTCGGCTAAATGCTGAATCCCTGACAGGAATAATGTAGGCAGAGCCAACTCAAACGCGCTGGTAGACCTCCTGTTAATGTTAGGGATATTATCTAAAGCCATAGGTGTAAAATCCATAGGCTCGTACAGGTTGCGGGTAAACGGCAGCATAGCGCAGTGGCTCGGTGCCTGGTCGGCCACATTTTGTTCAAAAGATATAAACTCAAAACCTTTAATAGCCTCGGCAGTCATAAGGTTAGGGTAGGTGCGCTGCCAACCGCGGGGCAATGTAGCACCATGAAAGTTAACCAGTATCTGGTTCTTTAAAGCAGAGTCCAGTATATCGTGGTAATAAGCGATCATCGACTGGCCATCGCCACCAAAAAAATCAACTTTAACCCCCGCAATGCCCCAGTCATGCAGTTTTTTAAATTCGGCATCGCGACTTTCTTTTGTAAGGAATTTATCCTTAGGGGTATATTTAACGGTGTTCCAGCTACCTGCGGAATTGTACCAAAGTATTAGCTTAACGTTTTTGTCTTTGGCGTAAGCAATCAGCTCTTTGATCTTAGGCTCGCCAATGCGCGTATCCCAACCGGCATCAATAAGGCAGTACGGCCATTTCATATCGGCAGCATAATCTATAAACTCTTTAGTAGTATCATAGTTAACCGAATCGTCTTTTAAAATTGCCCAACTCCAAGAAGCTATGCCCGGTTTAATGTAAGATGTATCATCGCTAACCGCCTTATCGGCTAAGTCGGTCCCAAGCGTTGAGTTGGTAACCGTTTCTAAATCGCCAATGGCAACAATTCTCCAGGGTGTTTCCCACGGTAATTTGGCCTCAGGGTTAAGGGCAGCATCCGGGGTAAATATCTCTTTGGGCTGTGGGAAAACCACCTTCATAACTTTGGCTGCGTCATCATAAGCCAGGTGGGTACCGCAGTAGGTACGGCCCAGTCCGGTTTCTGAAACTGCCATCCAGGTATCGCCTTCCTTAAATAGGGCAGGGTATACCCAACCTTCACCAATTGGCGATTTAGCATTTACCGGAACGTCCATTTGGTAGTATTCCTCATAACCGGGATTGCATTGTTCCCAACCCGATTTTGCCTTGCTCATAGGCTGTAGCCAGGCTTTCGCCGAAGGCTTAAAGTTATAGGCTGTTTTTTCTTCGGTAATGTATTTTACATCATCAGATTTTTCGGGGAATTTGTATTTAAAAGCAAAACCATCATCGGATACATTAAAAACAACATCCAGCTTTTTACCGTTCTTGTTTTCAAGGTGTAATATTTTTTGATTGGCTTTATACGTTACATCTTTCTTTTTGCCGTGAAGCAGGCTGTAAGAGTCAGAAATCTTTTCTTCATCTGAAATTGATGCTATAGCCAGTTCATTAAAAAAGTTCTCGTCTTTTCTAATCAACCCAATGTAAGAAGTATCAATAACTACTTGCTTGTTTCGCTTAACAAGGTAATAGGCCTGTTGCTTTTTAGTAATACCAAAGTCAACCGTAAGGTTTCCGTTAGGGCTGGACACGTTGTCTGCTGTCTTGTTGTTAGACGATGAGCAGGATGCAAGGGCAACAAACAGTGCCCCGCAAAAATAATTCTTCATCATTTATAAGTGTTTAAATTACATTTATAAATATACAAAAAAACGTTTGCGGAACAAGAATTCTATAAAAATTATAAGGACATTTTTATGAAGTTGCCAAAAGCCTTTAAATTTTTGCTCTTGTAGAAAAGACAATTACGCAAAATGCCATTAACGCAAGAAACAAAAAGGATACTTTAAGGGTAAAGGCTTCGGCAAGAAAACCGATAACGGGCGGGCCAATTAAAAAGCCAATAAAGCTTATTGTTGAGACAGCGGCGATGGCCGGGCCCGGCAGCATTGTAGTGCTCCTTCCGGCGGCGCTGTACACCATTGGCACTACCGATGATATACCTGCGCCAATAAGCATAAAGCCTATTAAGGCAGGAGTAAAGGTTGGAAATATAACCACTATTAATAATCCGGTTGTGCTTAACGCGCCACTAAGTTGCAGCGTAGTTTTAAGCCCGAAGCGGTGCGAAAACCAATCGGCTACAAAGCGTCCGGCCGCCATAAAGCACATGCCTGCGGTATATCCGGCACCTATCCAGGCTTCCTCGGCCTGAACCACTTTTTTAAAATAAATAACGCTCCAGTCGAACATTGCTCCTTCAACCACCATAGAGCAAAAGGCAATAATACCCAGCGTAATCAGCGATTTATCGGGCTTTACAAACGCCGAACCGCTTTTGGCGGGGCTGCGGTCGTTATGTAAAAAGTTCCAGCATATAAGTACTGTGGCAACAATTACAACAGCAATGGCGATAAAGTGGGTTTCGGGTATAATGCCTTTGGCTATCATTAACGTACCTATACTTGCGCCCAGAAAGCCGGCAAGGCTCCACAAGCCGTGAAACGAAGCCATGATGGGTTTGGGGTACAAAGCTTCGGTTGCAACCGCCTGTGTATTAACCGATATGTTAACAGCATTACTGCCAAGGCCAAAGACCACTAAACATCCCACTAATAAAAACGTACTGCTACAAAAAGAGAGGCCAACAAGCGCTAAGGCATATAAGGTAAGTGATAACGCCAACACTTTCCGGCTGCCGATTTTTGTAACTGCCCAGCCCGCAAGGGGTAGCGAGAGCATAAGGCCTACGGGCAGGGCAAAGAGCACGCCGCCGAGTTCGGCTTCAGATAAAGATAGTTTTTGTTGTATGGTAGCTATACGCGAAGCCCAGCTTGCAAAACACAAGCCCGCCATAAAGAACATTGCAGCTACAGCGGTTCTAAAAACTCGCGGTGAATGGCTCATAGTATAAAAAAGTAGGGTAGGTTTTATTTCAATAACAAAGATATATCAATAAGTGTGTTTTTAACAGTTATTATTTAAATTTCATTGTTTTGTTACGAAGCTACTGTAATGCCTTGAAATAATATACTTTATTTATGAAGGCCGATTTTAACTTTAATGACAATTTTTAGATTAAATTTTGAACAACTTTATATTTTTTCAATCGATTGCTTGTATATGTCAAAAAATTAGTGTTATTTCGACACTTATTAATTTTTGTTTTCTTTAACGATTATAAGTTAGCATTTTAACAGTTGTTAGAGGGCGCAATTTTTCAAAAACAATCTTTTTATTTAATTACATACTATGATAAATTTAAAAACATTTGAAGTTTGGTTTATAACAGGAAGCCAGCACTTATATGGTGAAGAAACTTTAAATCAGGTTGCAGAACACTCTAAAGCAATTGCCGCAGGCCTTGATGCTGCGGGACAAATACCGGTGCGCGTTGTTTTTAAGCCTACCGTAAAAACAACTCAGGAAATTTATGATACCTTATTGGCTGCAAACACTACCGATAATGTAATTGGTGTTATTACCTGGATGCACACGTTTTCGCCCGCTAAAATGTGGATTCGTGGCCTAAGCGTTCTTAACAAACCGTTACTACACCTTCATACCCAATACAATCGCGATATACCGTGGAGTTCAATAGATATGGACTTTATGAACCTTAACCAGAGCGCACACGGCGACAGGGAGTTTGGTTTTATGGTATCGCGCATGCGCAAAAACCGTAAAGTTGTTGTAGGTCACTGGCAGGATCCTGAGGCATTGGCCGAAATAGGCGCATGGACAAGAGCTGCTGCAGGCTGGTATGACTGGCAGGGTGCCAAATTTGCCCGTTTTGGCGATAACATGCGTTTTGTTGCCGTTACAGATGGCGATAAAGTAGAAGCAGAACTTAAATTTGGTTTCTCTGTAAACAGTTATGGTATAGGCGATTTGGTAGCTTTAATTGATGCTGTTTCCGAAAACGATATCGAAAAACTGGTTGCAGAATACCAGGAATTATATACAATAGCAGATGACCTTAAGCCGGGTGGTGCACGATATTCATCGGTACATGAGGCTGCAAGGATAGAGATCGCGCTTCGTAAATTTTTAGTGGATGGGGGCTTTAAAGGCTTCTCTGATACGTTTGAAGACCTTCATGGTATGGTACAGCTACCGGGACTTGCTGTGCAGCGTTTATTAGCTGACGGTTATGGCTTTGCCGGAGAAGGCGACTGGAAAACCGCTGCATTAGTGCGTGCATTTAAAGTAATGGGTGCAGGTCTTGAAGGCGGTAACGGCTTTATGGAAGACTATACCTACCACTTTGCACCGGATAACTCACTGGTTCTTGGATCGCACATGCTGGAAATTGATGCATCGCTTGCAAGTACTAAGCCATCGTTAGAGGTTCACCCACTTGGAATAGGCGGTAAAGCTGACCCTGCAAGGCTTGTGTTTAACGTTGCCGGTGGCGCTGCGCTTAACGCATCTATAGTAGATATGGGCAACCGTTTCAGGATGATCGTTAACGAGGTAGAGGCTGTTGAGCCTGTAGAAGAGCTTCCTAACCTGCCTGTGGCACGTGTTTTATGGAAACCACTGCCTGATATGAAAACAGGATGTGCCGCATGGATCTATGCCGGTGGTGCACACCACACTGCTTACAGCCAGAATTTATCGGCTGAATTGATACAGGACTTTACTGATATGGCGGGGATTGAGTTCCTGCGTATAGGGAAGGATACTAAACTGGACCAGTTTAGAAACGAAATTAGATGGAATGATGCTGCTTATAAATTGTAAAGTGCTAAATTAGGCACCGCTATAACCAAACCAAATTTAAATTATGGGCAAGTTTTCTACCATTGATTACGTAATATTTATTGTTTACTTTCTTTTAGTCTCGGGCTACGGCTACTGGATTTACAAGAGCAAGAAGAAAAAAGAAGGAGAAGTGTCTGATTCTAAAGACTTTTTCCTTGCCGAAGGCTCGCTTACATGGTGGGCCATCGGAGCCTCGCTTATAGCGAGTAATATATCTGCCGAGCAGTTTATAGGCATGAGCGGTAACGGCTTTGTTGTGGGTGTGGCAGTAGCCGCCTACGAGTGGATCGCTGCTATTGCGCTTATCATCGTGGCCGTGTGGTTTATACCTGTTTATCTTAAGAACAGGATATTTACCATGCCACAGTTCCTGGAAACGCGTTACAACCAGACTACCAGCCTTATCATGGCTATCTTCTGGCTGTTTTTATACGTATTTGTTAACTTAACTTCTATCCTTTACCTGGGTGCCATAGCTATTGCCAATATGGCGGGGCCGGAGCATTTTCACGTGATTGTGATCGCTATGGCGATATTCTCTCTGGTAATTACCCTTGGCGGTATGAAAGTAATAGGCTTTACCGATGTTATACAGGTAGTAGTACTTGTAATTGGCGGACTGGCTACAACCTACATTGCCCTTACTATGGTAAGTGAGCATTTTGGCTTAGGTACCGATGCCCTTGCAGGCTTTACTAAAATGATGGAAGACGCGCCGGACCACTTTAAGCTTATGGTTGAAAAACCGGGTCCGAATGCTACACAGGCCGATGTAAACAAATACCTTATGTTACCGGGTATCGCCATGTATTTTGCAGGTATCTGGATTGTTAACCTTAACTATTGGGGCTGTAACCAGTACATTACACAGCGTGCCCTTGGCGCCGACCTTAAAACGGCACGTACCGGTATCTTGTTTGCAGGTTTCATGAAGCTTGCCATGCCGGTTATTGTAATGCTACCGGGTATCGCGGCTTATGTACTATATAAAAATGGCGCACTGCAAACCGAAATGGGTGTGGGCGATGCCTTTAACTCAGATAACGCATACTCAGCCATATTAGGTTACCTGCCAACAGGCCTTAAAGGCTTATCTGTAGCGGCGTTAACAGCAGCTATAGTAGCTTCGCTTGCGGGTAAGGCAAACAGTATCTCTACCATCTTTACATTAGATATCTACAAAAGGTACATCAACAAAGATGCAGAAGAGAAAAAACTGGTAATCGTAGGCCGTCTGGCTATCCTTGCCGCCATCATCTTCTCGGTAGTACTTACCTGGAACGATGCCTTGGGTATAGGTGGCGAAGGTGGGTTTACCTTCATCCAGAAATATACAGGTTTCTTTAGCCCGGGTGTATTTGCCATGTTCCTATTAGGTATGTTCTGGAAACGTACTACAGGTGCAGCAGCTGTTGCAGGTGTTATTGCAGGTTTTGTACTGTCAATATTCTTTAACAGCTATGCGGTAGATGTTTTTGGACCCGAAACATGGTTATGGACAGGCTATATGAACAAAGCAGGTGTTTACGAAATTCCGTTCCTTATCTGTATGGGCTGGTCGTTCGTGTTTACGCTGTTGCTAATGATTGTTATGAGCCTTGCAGGCCCTAAGATCAATCCCAAGGCATTCGAGCTGGATACTACAATGTTTAAGGTGGCACCGTCTACCCTTGCACTTATCGTGGTAACACTGTTGTGTGTTGCAGGCCTTTATATAACATTCTGGTAGGAAAGCACCAAATACAACAAGCAACTGGCAACAGGCAGCCAACAACTGTCAACCGTTAAGTAAACTGACAACCAAAAAAGAAAGAATATGAAATTTTTTATTGACACTGCAAACCTTGCACAAATTAGGGATGCCCACGATATGGGTGTACTTGACGGTGTTACCACCAACCCTTCGCTCATGGCAAAAGAAGGCATAACGGGCAAGGATAATATATTAAAGCACTATGTAGATATTTGCAACATTACTGATGGCGACGTAAGTGCCGAGGTTATTGCTACTACATTTGATGAAATGGTGGCCGAAGGCGAAGAGCTTGCTTCTTTGCACCAGCGCATTGTTGTAAAGCTGCCGATGATAAAAGACGGCGTTAAAGCCGCTAAATATTTCTCTGAAAGAGGTATTAAAACTAACGTAACACTGGTATTTTCTGCCGGGCAGGCATTGCTTGCCGCTAAAGCAGGGGCAACGTATGTATCGCCGTTTATAGGCCGTCTGGATGATATATCTACCGATGGTTTACAGCTAATTGAGGATATCCGCCTTATTTATGACAACTACGGTTATGAAACGGAGATTCTTGCGGCATCAGTACGCCATACCATGCACATTGTAAACTGTGCCAAGCTGGGTGCCGATGTTATAACCGGCCCGCTTAGCGCAATAGAATCGTTATTAAAACACCCGCTTACCGATAATGGCCTTGCCCAGTTTTTGGCAGACCACGCAAAGGCAGCGGCTACAGCAACTGTATAATTATGAAACACGATATAGCTTATTTAGAGCAGGTGGCATCGCAGGTGCGCCGCGATGTTGTAAGGATGGTACACGGCTGCCAAAGTGGACACCCGGGAGGATCTCTTGGATGTACGGATTTTTTGGTAGCCCTGTATTTTGAGGCCATGAACCGCAAAGAGGGGTTTGAGATGGATGGTAAAGGCGAAGACCTGTTCTTTCTTTCTAACGGGCACATATCGCCTGTATTTTACAGCGTACTGGCCCATTCAGGATATTTTGATAAGTCGGAGTTAGCTACCTTCCGTAAGCTTAATACAAGGCTTCAGGGGCACCCAACCACGCACGAGCACCTTCCGGGTATCCGTATTGCATCGGGTTCGTTAGGGCAGGGCATGAGCGTTGCCATTGGCGCGGCGCTTACCAAAAAGCTAAACGGCGATAACAGTATTGTATACACTCTTCATGGCGATGGCGAGTTGCAGGAAGGCCAGATATGGGAAGCCGCAATGTTTGCCCCGCACAATAAAGTAGATAACCTTATTTGTACAGTAGATTACAACGGCCAGCAAATAGACGGCCCTACAAGCCAGGTACTTTCTTTAGGCGACCTTAAAGCTAAATTCGTGGCTTTTGGGTGGACGGTTTTAGAAGGCGAAGGTAACGACATGGCACAGGTGCTTGATGTACTTGCCCAGGCAAAAGCCCTTACAGGCAAGGGCAGCCCGATCATGATCCTGCTTAAAACCGGTATGGGCCACGGAGTAGATTATATGATGGGCAGCCACAAATGGCACGGTGCAGCACCAAACGATGCACAGCTTGAGCTGGCACTGGCACAACTGGAAGAAACCTTAGGTGATTATTAAAGGCCCCCTTACCCCCAAAGGGGGAACAAGTGTGGTTGCAAACATAATTCAAACATCCTATTACCCCTAATAGGAATTCCCCCTTCGGGGGATAGGGGGCCGATATGAAAAAATATACATATACAGAAAAAAAAGATACCCGGTCGGGATTTGGCGATGGGCTTTTAGAAGCCGGTAAACGCAACCCCGATGTGGTGGCACTTTGTGCAGATCTTGTGGCATCGCTTAAAATGCAGGACTTTATCAATGCCTTCCCGGAGCGTTTTGTACAGGTAGGTATTGCCGAGGCTAACATGATAGGCATTGCTGCCGGTATGACCATAGGGGGCAAAATTCCGTTTACGGGTACGTTTGCCAACTTTAGTACCGGCAGGGTTTACGACCAGATTCGCCAGAGTGTAGCGTATTCTGATAAGAATGTAAAAATATGCGCCTCGCACGCCGGGTTAACCCTGGGTGAAGACGGTGCAACCCACCAGATACTGGAGGATATTGGGCTTATGAAAATGCTTCCGGGTATGACGGTTATCAACACCTGCGATTACAACCAGACCAAAGCAGCTACCATTGCCATTGCCGAGTATGAAGGCCCGGTGTATTTGCGTTTTGGCCGCCCGGTACTGCCTGTGTTTACAGATGCTGACCAAAAGTTTGAAATAGGAAAGGCATGGATGGTTAACGAAGGTGCCGATGTATCTATATTTGCTACCGGCCACCTTGTTTGGGAAGCCATACAAGCGGGTGAGAAGCTTGCCGAAGAAGGTATAGATGTAGAGATCATTAACATACATACCATTAAGCCACTTGATGCAGAGGCGGTATTAAAATCGGTAGCTAAAACAGGCTGCGTGGTTACTGCCGAAGAACACAACAGGCTTGGTGGGTTGGGCGACAGTATTGCCCAATTACTATCTACAACTAACCCTACACCGCAGGAATATGTGGCTGTAGATGATAGTTTTGGCGAAAGCGGGACCCCTGCCCAGCTAATGACAAAATATGGACTGGATGCCGACCATATTATTAAAGCAGTTAAAAAAGTTATTGCGCGAAAAAAAGCGTAACAAACGTTTGGTTATAGTGATAAGAAATCCCTCATGGCTCCGGCTTTGGGGGATTTTTGTTATACTAATCTTAAGGCAGTAGTACCGCCTGTACTAATTTATAGTATCTTTAATGTAAGCTATAACACTTTATTGTATGGATATTGCTAACCAGCTTTTTTGGCTTTTTACCCTTCCACTGCCCATTGGCTGTGTTGCCTGGACGGTAACGCACGAAGAAGTATTTCGTGAACCCCGCGAGTACTGCGTTAACTGTAGTAAAAATGGCAAGACATTATTGCAAAGAAAGTTTTTTTACCTTTTTACCTGCGAGTATTGTTTTAGTCATTACGTTACCGCTTTTTTTATAGTGGTAACCGATTTCCATTTACTACTGCCCGATTGGAGGGGCTACCTTATTGCAGAGTTTGCCCTGGTTTTTGTAGCCAACTTTTACATGAGTATTTTTGCCCTGCTGCGCCAGGCCATTAAAAAAGAGAAAACCGAAATTGAGGTAATGCAAAAAGAGGTAGAAAAATAATTACTTAAAATTCTTTAAGAAATCTTCTTTATAGGTTGGCGAAACTTCAATTTCGCTGCCATCCTGTAGGGTAAGGTAACCACCTTTATTGTACAGCTTTACAAAAGTAAGGTTCACAATATGCGATTTATGTACCCGTAAAAAAGGCAGTGGCAATATCTCAGAAAAATACTTTAAAAAGCGGCACGCCATTTTTTTGCTGCCGTTGGTAAGGAAAAGGTCGGTAAAGTTACCATTGCCCTTAAGCCGGATGATATCTTCCATTTTAACCACTTCAAAACCCTCAAGAGTAGGCAGGATAACCTGTTGCTTTTCGGGTTTGGTTTCCCTGAAATTCTCTACGATGATCCTGTTGCGGTTAAACAGCTCGTGGTTTACAATTTGCTGCTGTACTTTATTTACAGCCACAATAAGCTCTTCAATACTAATAGGTTTAAGCAGGTAATACGCCGCGCTACGGTTGAGCGCCTTAAGCGAGTATTCTGAAAAAGCCGTTACAAAAATGGTTTCAAATTGCAGGCCGTTGCAGGCTTCCAGCACATCAAAGGCATTGCCAAAAGGCATTTCCACATCTAAAAAAACCAGCTGGGGATGTAACTCATGCAATAACGGAACCGCTTCGCGGCTGTTTTGCGCCTCGCCAATAACCTCAATTTGTGGGCAGTAACGCGACAGGTAGTTGCGCAACACCTCCCTTGCGGCGGCTTCGTCCTCAACAATTATACTCCTTATTTTTTGCAGCGCCATCATATTTTATTTATTAACGGGAAAACAATTTGTACAACGGTGCCGGTAAGCGGCAGTTCTTTTTCGGATACATTGAATGCTATATCCTTTTTATAAAGTTCGCCCAGCAGGGTAATACGCTCTTTAGTATTGGTTATCCCGCGGGACTGGTGCACCTTTTGGTTCTCTGTTTTAAGCTCGCTACTGCGTGTAATGCCAATACCATCATCCTCAACTGTAGCAATTACCTTGTTGCCTTTCAGCGCAAAACTAAGCTGTAGCAGGCCTTTATCTTCTTTATAGCGTAGCCCGTGCCAAATGGCATTTTCCAGGTGCGGCTGTATGATCATGTTAGGTATGTAAGTGGTTTCCGGGTCCAGGTTATCATCAACGGTAATAGTAAAGTCAAACTTATCTTTAAAGCGCATGTGCTCCAGCCCTAAGTATTTTTTAAGGTGCTCGGTCTCATTGGCAAGGGTAACAAAATCCTTGTTAGAATTTTCCATCGTGTTGCGCATAAGGTTAGAGTAGGAGGTAAGGTATTTGTTGGCCTCCAGCTCGTTATTTTGCGCAATAAACTGGTTCACGCTGTTAAGGCTGTTAAATATAAAGTGCGGATTCATTTCGCGGCGCAGCGATTGCAATGCAATTTCCTTATTTTTTGTCTTGATGGAATACAGCGCCTTAACAATAAACCCAAAAAACAATATGAGCAGTAGTACCGACCCTAACAGGAAATAGTTAAACGTATTTTTGCGTGAGATAAGCTCATCCTTAAGTACTTTCTCCTTTTCCAGTTGGCGGATCTTCTCCTCGGTAACCTGTAGCGCTTTGGCATCGGTAAGTGTGCTATCGGCATGGATGAGCCTCTCAAAATCGCTGAAGAACTCCTCATACAAAGCCATTGCGGCTTTGTCATTGCCTTTAGATCGGTAATAATGTACAAGCTCGCCCAGGCTCTTTTTAACCTCTGTAGTGCGCCCTTTTTGCGAGGCAAGTGTGTAGGCTTCGCGCAGGGTCTTAACGGCATCATCAGGATTGCCCTGCTTAAAATAAATGGATGCCAACGACTGCAACTGTGTAATTTGCGTGGTGTAATCGTTCTTATCCTCCGCTTTTTGAAGCAGCTCGCGGGTAATGTTTATGGCTTCGGTAAACAGGTTGTCATCGGTATATATTTTTGCGATCTCTTTATTAATGCTCACTTCTTTAGAGGCGCTTTCGGCATAAGGAATGGCTTTTTTATAACTCTCAATCGCCATCTTTTTGTCGCTGTTTTGCAGGCTTATTTTGGCTTCCTGCACGTAGGCATCGGCAACTTCTTCTTTTTTGTTTTCCTTATCCAGCAACTGTATATTATCCTTTACATATTTATCCTGCGCCACCGGATTGTTAGATTGCCGTAGCCGGTTAAAGTCGTTACTGTTAAGTTGCTCGACGCTTTCGCTGGTAGCATTTTCGCTGGCAACCTTATAATTAGACCGTGCTGAGCTTATTTTATTTTGTAATTCCTGCACCTTAGCCAGGTTCCTAAAAACCCGGGCTTTACTGGTACTGTTGTTTAGCTTGGTGTAGAGTGCCAACGCCTTGCCAAGGTATTCTTCGGCTTTGGCATAATCGCCCTTATCGGTAAAGCCATCGGCAAGCAACTCGTAGTTTTTGGCAATAGCGTTATCGTCATTCACTTCAAATGAGCTCTCAAGTTTTTTGGCCGCCGACTTAATTTGCTTTTGCGGACTCTCTTTTTTAGATTTTTTAATTGTATCCTGTGCCATTATACCCTTTGGTACCAACAGCATCAGGAGTACTATAAAGCAGGCTGACGTAAAGCGCATTGCAATTTTTTTATAAATGTAAAGTAAATTATTTTCAAACGCTTTTCCTACTGTTTTTACCAACTGATGAGGCGGTTTTACCCTTTCTCCAAAATGTGCTTTTAAATGCAATATACATTTGTTTCATAATCATAAAACCATCGATCATGAAAACTATCACACTATCAGTACTGCTTTTAACAGCATCATTAAGCTTTGCAGGCTGCAAACAACAAGAACAGGAACCTGTTGTAGCTTTGAACACTATTACAGAACCACAGCCACAGCAACAACCCCTAAAGCCAAATGTAACCAACAAAATACAGGTTGCGCTATTGCTGGATACCTCTAATAGTATGGACGGCCTTATAGACCAGGCTAAAGCAAGGCTCTGGAATATTGTAAACACCCTTACTACCCTAAAATATTCCGGACAAACACCGGATATAGAAATTGCGCTGTACGAGTATGGTAACGATGGCCTGGGGCAGCAAACCAATTACATTCGTCAGGTGGCACCGCTAACTACTGATTTAGACCTTATCTCTGAAAAGCTGTTTACGTTGCGCACCAACGGAGGATCTGAATATTGTGGGGCTGTTATTAAAGATGCTACCCAGCAATTAAAATGGGGAGCCAACACTAACGATATGAAACTGCTTTACATTGCAGGTAACGAGGGTTTTGACCAAGGGGGGATAAGTTATAAGGAGGCAATATCTGATGCTTTAAAAAGCAATATTTATGTAAATACTATTTACTGTGGCAGTCAGGCAGAGGGTGTTCAGCTGCATTGGAAAGACGGTGCCGATAAGGGTAGTGGCAAGTTTTTTAATATAGATTCTGATAAGGCAGTGCAGTATGTAGAAACACCGTATGATGACAAAATAACCATTTGTAATGAGAGGATGAACAAAACCTACATTAACTACGGCCGTGAAGGCGAAAGTAAAAAAATGAACCAAGAAGTGCAGGATAACAATGCCAGGACGGTTTCTAAATCTAATTATACCGAGCGTGCCGTAAGTAAATCTAAAGAAGTTTATAAAAACGATAGCTGGGATTTAGTAGATAAAGTAAAGCAGGATAAGGATGCTGTTTCTAAAATTAAAAAAGAAGAGCTGCCTAAAGAGCTTCAAAATAAAAGCACTGCCGAGATTAAAGCTTTTGTAGATACCAAAGCCAAAGAAAGGGAAGCCATACAAAAAGAAATTGGAGAGCTGGCTAAAAAACGCCAGGAGTATATTGATAATGAAACCAAGAAAACTAATTCTCACGATGATTTGGGTAATGCCATGAGCACCTCTATAATTGCTTTTGCAAAGATTAAAGGATATAGTGTAGAGAAATAGTAGTGTAAATGTAAAAAGCCTTCCGTCAAGAAGGCTTTTTATTATTGATGAGGCTTAGTTTGAGGCTTGGTTTTGTTCCTAACACCATTTGCCATCATATAGAACTTATCTAAAAGCCGATTATTAACACTCTTTATTTGTTTTACGGTTTCCGGTGTTATTTCCTTGCTTTCTAACATGAATTCATCCAGAAGTTCATCAAGGTTTTTACGCAGTTCCGACCGTAATTCAATGATTCTGTTTAATAGAATTTTATCAGGATCATTAATTTCTTTTGTTATCCTGGGTAGCGTACTTACCTTGATGTTGTACAAATCTTGCGCATAGGTTTTGTAGTCTTTTATCATATGTACTTAGGTATAAGGTTAAACTATTTTATGGCTTAAAATTTAATTTATACATACGAATATATATTATTTAAACATTTAATCACTTATTACTTAATACAGGTTTTGTTATGATTTGATTAACATGATTTTTTTGACAATTACTGTTAATGATTTGATTAGCAGTGGTATACTGCTTATTTTCTATTTATGGCTTTATTATTTGCATTTTTTAAAACTTAAAGGAATGATAAGATGCATTGTAAACCAATTGGGTTGTTAATGTTTATAACTAAAAATGCCTTTGTAAAATCACAAAGGCATTTTTAGTTATAAACACTATAGGTTTACTCATTAACCTCATAAGTAACAACCGGTTTTGCTTTATTTTTAAGTGAAAAATCGCCCACATACTTGCAGTGGAATGATTCCTTTATTTTGTGGTATACTTCTTCGGTAATTAATATCTGCCCAGCCTTGGCAGCCGATTGTAAACGCTGTGCTAAATTAACCACATCACCAATTACGGTATAGTCAAGCCGCTTTAAGGATGCCGACCCTATATTGCCCGATACCATTTCGCCAGAGTTAATGCCAATAGATACCTGTGGCTTAAAAGTAGTGCCGCCTAAAGCAATCTCGTCTTCATCTTTTAACTGTTCCCTTATGGCAAGGGCAGCGTCTAACGCCCGGTCTAAGTGAAACTCACCCCTAAAGACAGCCATAACGGCATCGCCCATAAATTTATCTACGTGGCCGCTCTGGGCTATAATTTCGGTTACAATTTTATCAAAAAGTCCGTTAAGGAGGGTAACTACCGTATTGGCCGGAATTTGCTCTGTGATGGACGTAAACCCGCAAACATCAATAAATATTACGGTAGCATCCAGCAATTCATTTTTTAACAGGCTGTTTTCAAATTCTTTGTGTGCCATAAAATTAAGCACATTTTCATCTACATACATTTTAAGTATGTTGTTCTCTTTTATGGCCTTTATGGTTTCCTGCACCTGCCTTGAGTAGTTTACCGTTTTTTGTATGGTAACATCAAGGTCTTCAAAATCAACAGGCTTGGTTAAAAAATCAAAGGCACCTTTATTCATGGCAAGGCGAATATTTGTCATATCGCCATAGGCCGATACCATTACCGCTTTAAGGCTTGGGTTAGCTTCGGCCAGGCGTGTTAACAGGGTAAGCCCATCCATAACCGGCATATTAATATCGCTTAATACAACATCAAGGTCAGGGTGCTCCTTAACTTTATCAAGGGCATCTTCGCCATTTATTGCAAAAACAAACTCATAAATATTTTCGCGTATTTTTTTACGGAACTTTTGCTTTACGAGTATTTCCAGATCCGTTTCATCATCCACAACAAGTATCTTGGCCATCAGGTAAGGTGTTTTAGTTTGTCTTTAAGTAAATTAAAGTCAAGGGGTTTGGTTAAAAAATCATTAGCGCCTTTTTCCATAGCCTGCCTGTGGTTCTCTTCGTCGCCATAAGCGGTTACCATCATTACAACAGGGGGCGGTGCGCTATACTCATGCCTTATTTTAGAGAGCAGCTCCAGGCCGCTCATTCCGGGCATGTTGATGTCTGATAATATAAGTACAACTTCAGAGTGATGCTCCGTTAAATAATTTAGTGCCGCCTCACCCGAAAGGGCAAAGTCAAAATCTACCTCATGATTTTTTATTTCTTTTCTAAAGCGCTGTAAGAAAAGCGGTTGCACATCGGCCTCATCATCTACTACAAGTATTTTCATGGCTGTATTATAATTTGGTTAAATATAATAATTTAAAAATTGCTTAAAAGCAGGTATCATAAATTATAAAGGAATGTTAATAAAAAATGTACAGCCTTCGCCCTCAGTGCTTTCAATATTTATGGTGCCATTGTGTACTTTAACCACAATATCATAACTAAGGCTTAAGCCCAGCCCGGTGCCTTCGCCCGTAGGCTTGGTGGTAAAAAATGGCTGAAGAATCTTATCTTTAATAGCATCCGGTATACCGGTGCCGTTATCTCTTACTATAATTTGTACCGAATTGTCTTGTTGCAGCGTGTTTACTTCAACCACGGGTTTATAACTGCCATCGGTAAACTGTTTGCTCTTTTGTTGGGTGGCATAAAATGCATTGGTAAACAAGTTAAGCAGCACGCGGCCCAAATCCTGCGAGATGGCATTTACCTTAGGCAGGCTTTCGCCGAAGTTAGTAACCAAATCGGCATTAAAGCTCTTATCCTTAGCACGCAGGCCGTGGTAGGCAAGGCGCAGGTATTCATCGGCCAGTGCGTTAACATCGATAGGTTCTTTTTGCCCGGTTGAGGTACGGCTGTGTAGCAGCATTCCTTTTACAATACTATCGGCACGGCGGCCGTGATGGGCAATTTTTTCGAGGTTGAGTTTCAGGTCGGCCGTTATTGCTTTAACCTCTTCGGTATCGCCTTTGTCCAGCTCTTCGCCCATTTCTTCTAAAAGCTCAATACTAACATCGCTAAAGTTATTTACAAAGTTAAGCGGGTTCTGAATTTCGTGCGCAATACCGGCAGTAAGTTCGCCCAAGCTTGCCATTTTCTCACTTTGGATAAGCTGTGCCTGGGTTTGTTTAAGGTCTTCTAAAGAGCTTTGCAGTTCGGCGGTACGTGCGGCGACCTGTTGTTCTAACAGCGTATTTTGGTTGGCCAGCAGCAGACGTTTTTCCTGTTCCTGGGCAAGGTTTATAGCCGAAAGGCCTTCAATATCCTTAAGCTGTTGGGTTAATAGTTTATTTGTTGAACCAAAATCTCTCGCTAAAATAAATGATACGAGCAGGGGAGGGATAAGGAAAGCAACATCATATGAAAAGAGGTAAAAAAAGCTCCACGGTGAGTAGATGCTTGCAACAGGCAGCAGTAAAAAGGTAATTACCGATGCTATTTGCCCTGCAAAAAACAGGGTACCGCCCTGTATGCCTTTTTTCATACCAATGTAGCCTATCCGGGCGGCCTCAATTAAGGTTAACACCACCGCAAGGTTGGTGGATAATTGCTTCATAGGATCGCCTGAAATGAACTGGTGCACGGACGATAAAACACAACAAACCAGTAGTATATAAAACAAGGCTTTTTTGCGTTGGCCAAAATAGGTGTAAATAGCATATAAAAACACCATACCGGCAAACGGCGCCGAGATGTTGAACAGGAATGAACTGATGAATTGTTCGGTCATTAACGGCTTGGTTGCCCCAAAAACACCCCTAAACTGGGCAATTGCCATGGTAAAGGCATATATGGAAAATAAGAGGTTGATGCTCTTTTTCCTGTGGCTGAGGTACAGGAACAAATGCAGTATAGACAGCATTAAAAACAAGCCTGTTACGATAGTCTGGTTAAAACCGGAATCGATATTTCGTTTGTACCATTTTTCGCCATACTGCGGCAGGAAAAGGGTTGCATTAAACATGGGCAGCATGGTTGTAATGTTGTACAACGCAGGGCTGTGCGCACTGTACCGTATGGCCAGTACCTGGTGGTTATCATCAGATAAGGGCAATGTAACGGGCAGGCTCTGCGGATTGTGGCCTACTTCGTTGTTAGCATCAGCACTTACAGTACCAAAGGTGTATAGCTTTTTCCCGTTAAGGTAAATTTCTGATGCTCCAAACTGCTCAATGCAGATTGAGATAGGCCTACCCTTTAAAGTATCATTCACTTTAAATGTAAGGCGCAGCCAACTAACACTATTTTGAGCCTGTGGTAACGAATGCAACGGTAAAGACGGGTCGATATCCTTCCATCCGGTGTCATCAAAATTCAGGTTCGCCCAAGAGCTGTCATCGCCGTTTTTAAATTTCCAGCCGGTCTCTAAAAGCAAACCTTTTTCAGGGAGGTTGTCTATGGTATATTGGGTACTTTGTGCTGTTGCCGTAAAAGCGAAAACCAACATCCAAAAGTGAAATATCAATGTTAATTTCATCCTACTGGTATGGTAATTATAAATTCAGACCCCTTGCCCTCGGCGCTCATAATATCTATAGTGCCGCCGTGTGCTTTTACAACAATATCGTAGCTAAGGCTCAGGCCAAGGCCGGTGCCCTCCCCAGTAGGTTTTGTAGTAAAGAAAGGCTGTAATATCTTGTCTTTTATGGCATCGGGTATGCCGGTACCGTTATCTTTTACCCTAATTTCTATTGAATTGCCTGTAGCTATGGTAGTTATAGATACGGTAGGTTTAAAGCCTTCGCCTTCAATGTTTTTTTGCTGTTGGGTAGCGTAAAAAGCATTGGTAAATAAGTTGAGCAGCACACGGCCCAGATCCTGTGGTACAACGGTTGCCTTAGGCAGGTTTTCTTCAAAATGGGTAATCAGTTCAGCGTTAAAGCTCTTATCCTTGGCTCGTAGCCCATGATAGGCAAGGCGCAGGTATTCGTCTGATAATGTGTTGATATCGGTTAGTTCCTTTTGCCCCGATGATGCCCTGCTGTGCTGTAGCATGCCCTTAACAATACCATCGGCACGGCGGCCGTGGTGGGCAATTTTTTCAAGGTTGCCAATTACATCATCGGCAATGGCGGTAGCTTCTTCAACATCGCCCTTTTCAAGCTCTTCCTTAAGCTCCTGAAGCAATTCGACACTTACATCACTAAAGTTGTTTACAAAGTTTAAAGGGTTCTGAATTTCGTGCGCAATACCGGCAGTAAGCTCGCCCAGGCTTGCCATCTTTTCAGATTGTATAAGCTGGTTCTGAGTGAGTTTCAGTTCCTCTATAGAGTTTTGAAGTTCGGCAGTACGATCGGCTACCTGCTGTTCCAGCTCTACTTTTTGGGCGGCTATAAGGCGGGTACGTTCTTCTTCTTTTTCCAGGGCTACACGTGCATTTGCAATTTGCAGCGATTTAAAACGGGCAAACATACCCCATGAAAGCACCAGTATTGTCCACATACCAAAGGTGGTAACAATCCAGTCCCACTGTACTATTACCGCAATGATAGGGCTTACTAAAAAGGGCACGGCTGCAATTACAAAAATACGGGCTTCTTTATCTTTTTTACGCAGTAGTGAAATGATCATTACTATAGAAGCCACAAGGAAGGCAAGCACAATTAGTACTGAGAATCCGCATACTATTATTAAGAAGAGCACCTCATGCATTATATAGCCTACAAATATGAGAATCCCAATGATACCAATAAGTACAGATGAGTAAATTAAAAACCTGTCCCAGTTGGGGAAATGAATACTTATCCTGAAAAAGTAACGGATGGTGTGGATAAACATAATAATGAAACCCAATATGGTTATGCCTATAAAAAACGGATAAGCTTCTCTGTTCTCTGCAAATAAAAGCGATGAGAATACCTCCATAGCCAGTAAAAGCGCCGAAAATAAAAGTAAAAACGAGTACACCAGGTAAACTTTTTCGCGGTTTACATAGTAAAAAAACAGGTTAAAAATTACCGCAAAAAGTATGAAACCAAAAAAACCAAATGATAAAATATCATCAGTAGTATATGTTGGTTGTTCAAGATATTTAGTTTTAATAATTTTTAAGTAATCGCCAATACCGGGCGTTACGCCGGTATAAAAAACAACCTCGCCAAGATCTGCATATACCAAAACTTCTTCATTAGCAGCAAGGGTATAGGTTACCTGGTTAAGGCCTTTAATACCATCCCTTTTGCTCCAGGGTATCATATCGCCGCTCTTAAAATGCAGCCATTTATCTTTATTACTAATGTAAATATGCTCATTATCCCTTATAGAGGTAAATGAAATTATTTTAGCATGCGGATAGTTATTTTTAAGCCTGTAGCGCAGCCAGATATGCGATTTTTGATTCTGAAAACTTACTGTACGCTTGGCGGGCAAAAACCTTTTGGTGTATTTCGGTGTAATGATATCTTTAAAGGTGATGATCTTTTCGCCCGAATTAATATACTGCCAGTTATTGTCATTTAAATCCTGGTATATAAGCGAATCTGTCTTGATAACAAAGGCTTCCGGCCAGCTTTGCTGCGAAAATGCAGGTAGCGCAAACAACAATAGCGATAAGAATAGTAAAATTTTTTTCATTGGTCTGGTTGGTTGATGTAAAGGTACTTTACCTGCTTTTTCTCACTACTTTTATAAAAGCTTTGTAAAATGTTAAAATTTAGCTAATATAGGTGTATTACCTAACTTATGCAATAACAGCAGCCAAGTTAATAACAGGCTTAACCTGTTAGCTAAATATGGTATAAAAAAAAGAGAGCCATTCTTTACGAATGGCTCCCGGAAGTGAAGTGTGTGCACTCCGTGTGCACTCTATAGAACTAACCAAATTAAACCCTTACCTTTTTGTATCGATAAAGTTTTGTTCTTTAATGTTATAGGGATGATAGCCGTTTTGCGTGGGGCTACCTCTGTTTCAGAAAAATGAGTGTGGAACACGTAATACATAGTGCCCTTTTTATCGTAAAATACATCGCCATGGCCGGTGCCCGGATATTTTAAGATAGTGCGCGAAATAAATGCACTATCATGTTTTTCCCACGGCCCGTATGGGGTTTTGCCGGTAGCATACCCCACGGCGTAATCTTTATTCCTGAAATCGTTAGCCGAATAAATAAGGTAATACAAATTATCCTGTTTAAGTACGGTAGGCCCTTCGGTAACCGTCCATTGTACCTTTTCGGTATCTTCCCATTGTTTTGTGGCAGTAATACACTCTTTAAGGGTAGATGGCTTAATAGCACTCAGGTCGTTTTCCATCTCGGCTACAAAAATGCGGTTGCCTTTTTCTAATCGAACGTGGTACATATAGATCTTGCCATTATCAAAAAATACAAAAGGGTCTATCTGCCTAACATCTGATGCTAAAGCCTTGCCATCATTTGTAAACGGACCAACCGGACTATCGCTGCTTGCAATTGCAATTTGCTCATCGGCCGTATAGGCCATATAAAATTTGTTGTTGTACTTAAACACCTGTGGCGCCCAAAAGCCTTTGGTGCCAAAGCCATCGCCTTTTTTAAAAGCAAAGCCATCTTTTGTACCTTCGGGTTTCTTCCAATGGATAAGGTTGGTTGAGGTATATACTAAAAAGCCTTCGCCATCAATATCTTTAGCACCTTTTGTACCATAGAGGTAGTAGGTGCCGTTGTTTTCAAAAATGGTTGGGTCGGCCAATAGCGGGTTCTTTTCCTGCGCTTGCAGCGCACAAACGAACAATATGAAATATAACAGTTTAAAAACTTTCATAAGCTTATTTTTCGGTACTGAAATGATAATCCGATACCGTGTGATACGTGCTTCCCGGCTCTAAAATAATAGATGGGAAATCTTTCTGGTTAGGAGCGTCTGGGTAGTGTTGGGTTTCCATGGCAAACGCGGTACGGAAATCGTCTTTTGCGCCACTTTTAAACGTGTTCTTGCCCTGCATAAAGTTGCCGCTGTAAAACTGTAAGCCAGGCTCCTGCGTGGTAACTTTCATTACAATACCCGATTTATCGCCTACAACCGTTGCGGCCTCGTTCATTGCATTTGCAGCTCCCGTTTTAAGGGCAAAATTATGGTCGTACCCTTTGCCGTTCTTAAGTTGCTTATCGTTAGCCTCAACACGTTCCCCAATAGTGTGGAAGTCTGTAAAATCAAACGGTGTGCCTGCCACGGCTGCTAAATTGCCTAACGGGATAAGGCCGTCATCAACCGGGGTGTACTTATCGGCATTTATTTTAACCTTGTGGTTTAATACTGTACCGCTGCCTTCGCCATTAAGGTTAAAGAAAGCATGGTTGGTAAGGTTTACCGGTGTTTTTTTATCGGTAGTGGCTTCATACTCCATTTTCAGGTTTTGGGTGTCATCTACGCTATAGGTAACCTTAACGTTTAAAGTACCGGGAAAACCCTCTTCGCCATCTGGTGAAGTATAGGTAAACACCAGTGTTTTTTCGTTGGGCTGCTGTACATTCCAAACAATGCCCTGAAAGCCTTTTTTACCGCCGTGAAGGCTGTTCTTGTCATTATTTAGAGGTATGTGGTAGGTTTTACCATCAAAGGTAAAAGTACCTTTAGCAATACGATTGCCCACACGGCCAATGGTTGCGCCAAAATAAACCTCGGTAGAATTTTGATATGCTTTGGTGCTGTTTGGGCCAACCACAACATCAGTCATTTTGCCGTCTTTATCCGGAACCCAAAGCCCTACAATACGGGCTCCGTAGTTGGTAAAAGCAACAGTTATTTTATCAGCTTTTATATAGTAAAGGCTTACGTTTTTACCGTCTACAGTGGCATCAAAATCCTCTTTTTTAAGATGTGTGTCTAAAGTTGTATCTGCAACGGCAGTTTCTTTACCTGCAGCCGGTTCTTCTTTTTTAGTTTCCTGGCAGGCAACCATAAGCAGGGCCGATACTACCGAAGCCGCTATAATATTAGGTGTTTTCATATTATTTTACGCCGTTTAGTTTTTTGATTACGTTTACTTCGTCCTGGCGGTAAGGTGTGCCGTCTTTCCTGAATACATCGTGGAACCAGATATCCGGCTCTGTACCCGATGGTATTGGGGTATCCCAGGCGTAAATAGTATTGGTTTTGCCAGAAACAAGACCCCAGTTTATTGCACCTATGTTCTCTTTTTTAAGAAGCACCATGTGGTTAAAAAAGCTGTTATTTTTGGTACGCGCCATATATTCTGTACAAATCAGTGGCCTGTCGTGTGTTTTAAGCAGGTTGGTAATGCGCTGGTGATCGTCTAACGATTCGTAAAAGTGGTACGTTACGATATCAGAGTTTTGTGCCTGAAGGATGTTAAGGTCAACCAGGTCCCATTTCCAAAGCCCGGCAGATATTGGCTGTGATGGGTTAGCCTCACGTGCCCATTTAAACACGTCTTTAAGCAAGGCAAGGCTTTTGTTACCCTTGCCGCTGTTACCCGGCTCATTGTATAAATCCCAAAGCACGATCCTTTTATCGTTGCCAAAGGTTTTTAAAATATCTTTTACATAGGCTTCAAGCTCTTTATCGCCTGCGTGGTCTACATCGGGGTAGCCTGGATCCTGCATCCATCCGGAGTTGTGCACGCCAGGTTTTACATCGGGCTGTTTGCCAATGGCAGGGTTAGGGTTCCAGCAGTCATCAAAAAACACAAACAGGGTTTGTATGCCATGCTTGTTTGCAATTTCAAGGTATTTCTCTACGCGTTTTTTAAAACCTTTAGGATCTGCCTTGTACGCCAGGCTGTGTAAAAATACACGCATGGTATTAAAGCCAATGCCCTGGGCGTAGCCAAGCTCACGGTCTATAGTTGTAGGGTCAAACGTTGCTTCCTGCCACATTTCCATCTGGCTTATGGCAGTACTTGGTATAAAGTTGGCACCGCTCATCCATTTATACTCGGCATACCATTTATCGGCTTTTTCCTTAGTCCATTTCTGTCCCTGTGCCGCTAAGGTTAAACTTGCAAAACAGGCAATTAAAATAAAAATTTTCTTCATTGTGGTTGTAATTTATTCAGATGGTATTTGTAATGTTTGTTTGTTAGAAACAGGTACACCCAGGTTTGGCGTACCGTCTTTATTCCACTCTATTTTTTGCATCCTTGGCGAACGTTTGTTGCCGCAGCCTTCATCGGGGTTATCGTTAGCGTGGAATAGTATCCAGTCTTCCTTACCGTCCGGCGATTTAAAGAATGAGTTGTGCCCCGGTGCATACACGCTGTTAGCCTCGCTTTTTACAAAAATAGGCTGTTCATGCTTTTTCCAGTTTTTGGCATTCATAAGGTCGTCTCCGGTAAGCTGAAGCAGGCCCAGGCTGTAAAAGTCGGTCCAGCAGCCGCTTGAAGAAAACACAATGAATACGTCTTTACCATGCTGTAAAAACTGAGGGCCTTCGTTTACATTAACGTGTGGTGGGTTAACGGCATCGTCTAGGTCGCCCTGTTTTTCCCAGTTATAGGTAGGCTGCGATATTACTACGCGCTGGCTGCCCAGTGTCCACGGGTTGCTCATTTTAGCAATATAAATGTTTTGCTGGCCGTTAGTATTGCCTTCCCAGCCGCTCCATATCATGTACAGTTGGTTGTTGTAGGTAAATATGTTACCATCTATAGCCCATCTATCCGGTGCGGCAGCAATTTTACCTTTAAACTCCCATGCGCCTTTAAAAGGGTCTTCTGATTTGTTTTCCAGCACATACATCCTGTGCTGGTGGTTGTCGCCACCATCGGCTGCAAAATAGGCATACCATTTATTGTTGATTATATGAAACTCCGGTGCCCATACATCTTTAGAATATTCGGTACCGGCGGGCGGGGTCCATATTACCTTGCTTTCGGCATTGTTAAGGTCGGCCAGGTTTTTGGTCTTCCAAAGCATAAGCTTGTTGCCAAGCGTGTGTGTGTAGTAGTAATAACCATTATGGTACGTACTGTACGGATCGGCACCCGCAGGCAGTATTGGGTTGTTGAATGTTTTTTTCTGTGCGAACAAACCAGTAAAGGTCAGTAACAATAGTAAAGCTAACGTCTTTTTCATGTTAGGGTATTTTTTAAAATCCGGCGGTATAGTTTATCATATCCCTGCCGAAATTTAATGTAATCAGGATTATTTTTTATTTACTTCTGATGTTATCTGCTTAATAAAATCAGTTTCAGCTTTTATATAAGGTGTACCGTCGGTATTAAACACTTCATGGAACCATACCGGCGGTGCAGCAGTGTAGGTTTTAGTCCAGCTGTCCCAGGGATATTTGGTTTGGGTCTTGCCGTCTACCAGCCCCCAGTTTATCATACCCACATTATATTTTTTTGCAATAGGCAAAAAGCCCTGAAAGGTACTGCCATTAGGCCTTGCCATATACTCAGTACAAATCATTGGTTTGCCGTAGCGTTGTAATTCTTTAATTTTAGTTTCAAATTCCTGTGGCGTGCTGTAGTTGTGGAAGGTTATAACATCCGACTGCTCTAACTGCAATTTGTACATAGGCAGCATTTTCTCAGCATTGCTCCAGTTACCCTCCCATATACCCGATGTTAACGGTTGGCTTGGGTTGGCCTGGCGTGCCCAAACAAACACTTTGCCCAGCAGGTTATATACCAGTTCTTTTTTGTTAGGTATCTCTACCTTTTCGTATGATGCGCCTGTCATATTATCGGGCTCGTTCCAAACATCCCAGCCCAGGATTCTGCTGTCATTTTTAAAATGGCCTATGGTGCCTTTTACATATTTTTCAAGGCGGGCATACTGGGTGCTGTCCTGCAATACTTTTTGGCCCGGGCCTTGTACCCAGCCGGAGTTGTGCACATACGGTTTTGGTGCACGTTGTTTTCCCGTTACCGGGAACGGGTCCCAGCACGAATCAAACAGTACAAATAATGTTTTTATATGGTGTTTATCAGCAATTTTAAGGTATTCGTCCATGCGTTTAAAAAGGCCTTCAGGATCTTCTTTATACAACAGGTCGTGCAGGTATACGCGCATACTGTTCATACCTATGGCTTCTGCCCAGCCTAATTCTTTATCGATAGTTGCAGGGTCGAACGTATTGGCCTGAAACATCTCTAACTGGTTAATGGCAGTACTTGGGGTAAAGTTAGCACCCACATACCACGGCTGGCTGCCGTACCATTCATTTGCTTTTTCTTTAGTCCATATTGTCCTTTCAACAGCAGGGGTTTCGTTAACAGCATCTTTCTTAGCGCTCTCTTCTTTGCAGGAAAAAAGCATAAGCGAAGCCGCCAGTGTTAGGGCAAAAGGTGTTCTTTTTAAAATTTTTAATGCCTTCATAATTGTAAAGTGGTATCGGATGAACCGGAGATATTATTAAACAAACTTCTTTTTATTGGGGTAATCTTCTTCTTTCTATTTTTCTATTCCGAATTTTTTAACCAGTGCATCATATTCTTTGCCGGATATGGTAGTCATGCACCCGTGCCTAACGTGCTGTGGAAAGCTGTACTTATCCCAGTCGCTAAAAAATGTGTATCCTGAAGCCTGGTACCACGGGCCGTTTAAATTATCTGCTATAGATAACCCGTACGATACTCCCGGATATTGCTCATAATACATATACCATGCTTTATTATCGGGCGAGGGTATAAGGGTAGGGGCTTCCCTAAAGTTAGGGCTTATAGATTCGGCCGGTAATGAGTAAGGGCCTGTTAGCGATGGCGCTTTGGCTATCCTTACGGTTTTTCCTGTTGTCCAGTACAAAGTAGGGTAGGACTCATCTTTTAGTATAGCATAATAGCTGTCGCCCACTTTCCTGATGCTTACATCTATGGTGCCAAAATTCCAGTCGAACAACTTTTTAGGTGTGCCCTCAAAGGTTTTAAGGTCTTTGCTAAGTACATATAAAGTACGCTGACTTGCCCAGTAACGCTCACCATCATCTTTAGTACCGTCCAGATGGGGGGTATGCCACGTCATGATAAATTTACCCGACGGTGCATCATAATACAATTTTGGGGCTCCTATGCGCTGCATGGCTTCAGAGTAGCCCGGTGTAGATTTAAGGTTTGGCGTGTAAACGCTGTGTTTTTTCCAGCTTATTAAATCGGCAGATACCCATATATTGATATCGGGCGATGAATCGCTTGTATTCCCGGCAATGTAGTAGTTGCCGTCCGGGCCTTTAACAATATCAGGGTGGCCCTGATACTCTTCGTTAACGCGCTTTTTGCCGTTAAGCGGGTACCAGTGCAAACCATCGGTACTAACCGAATAATACAGCCTGCCATAATCTTCGTGCGTCATGTGGGCAAAAAGGTAGGCCTGGTTTACAGGGGTTTCTCCCTTTTTTACCTGACCGGGAGGATTGGGCTGCTGCGCGAAAGCACCACTGCATGCAAAAAATAAAATGGCTGCCTTAAATAGAGATCGTACCATGTTTATGTATTTTGAAAATATTCCTGTAGCAGTTTTTACAAACCGCTACAGGAACTATTATTAATTAATAACCGGGATTTTGTACTAAGTTAGGGTTGTTCTCTACCTCGCTTAGCGGTATAGGTAAGCGGAGGCTTTTACCCACAACAAAGTTGTTAAAATCAGGGTCTCTTGCTATGATCTCGTCAACACCGGCCTGGGTTTCCAGGTCGCCCCAACGTTTAAGGTCTAACCAGCGAACACTTTCGCCGCAAAGTTCAAGTACCCTTTCGTTTTTTAACTGCCTTAAGAACAGTGTAGGGTTACTGCCAATTTCCGGGTGTGCTGTGGCAAGCGGCTGCATATTAGCCCTTTCTCTTACAATATCTACATACTGGTAGGCATCGGTAGTCATACCCAGCTGGTTAAGCGCTTCTGCATACATTAGCAGGATATCTGCATAACGTATAAGCCTGTAATTAACCTGGCTGTAGTAATCTTCGTTATTACGGTAGTAATCTCTTGCCCCTTTACGGAACCACGCTTCATTATCATTCCACTCCCATTGCCTGTTGTAGGTAAGGTCGCCAAAATCGGCCTGAAGGTCAGGATAGAACAATGTGTGGCGTAGCCTTTCATCCAGTCCGCCATCGGCATTAGGCTCCTGTTTAAAGAAGTCTACCAGCCAAAAACGCGCCTGCCCGTCTGACCATCCAATACCACGGGGTGCAAAAAACTGTGCCCTTGTGTTAGATACGGCTGCATTAGCGCCTTCATCTGTACCGCCTAAACGCTGGTTACCAAACTGGATCTCAAAAACCGACTCTGCGTTGTTTTCGTTAACATCGGTAAAGTTGTCTTTGTAGTTAGCTACAAGGCTGTAGGTAGCACCGGGCCCGCTTATAATATAATCAAAAGCGGTTTTTGCCTGCTCCCATTTGCGCTGCTGCATGTATAATTTACCCAGCATAGCTTTTGCTGCACCTTTTGTAGGCCTGCCGGTATTGTTAGCATCCCACGATGCAGGAAGCGCATCAAAGGCCTCGTTAAGATCGGTCTCTACCTGAGCAAAAACCTGTTCTTTTGTGCTTTGCAGTGGCAGGTCACTTGGTTCTGAAGGTTCTAAGATTATCGGAATGTTTTCCCATAATTCTGCTGCATAAAAATAATGCAACGCTCTTAGGAACTTAGCCTCGGCTAAAATAGACTGCTTGCGTGCATCATCCGTAAACTCAATTTCCGGTACATTTGACAGTACCTGGTTACAACGGAATATCGCTTTGTAGGTGTCTCTCCATGTTACGCCGTTACCTTCCCAAAAGTTGTAGTTTACATAGTTAAAACGGGTCCAGTCGGCCAGTTCTATCCATGGGCTCACGCTGTAGCCTTCATCAGAGGTAAGGTCCATGCGGAAATACATCCACCTTGACCATAGCCCATCTTTATAAAACATAGCATAGATGGAGTTTACACCTAATTCGGCATCGTTTGGTGTTTTCCAATACTGGTCTACCGTAAGTGCGTTAGGATTATCAATATTCAGTTCTTCTTCGTTGCAGGAATAAAATGCAAGGAGCGAACATAAAAGGGTACTGTATAGTATGATTTTTTTCATCGTTACTTTTATTTAATTTTAGAAACCAAATTCTACTCCTACAGAGAAGGTGCGAACGTTAGGGAATGATCCAAAATCTACACCTCTCTCAAATATGTTGTTGTTAACAAATTCAGGATCAAGGCCACCGTATTTAGTTATGGTGATGATGTTTTGCGCAGAGAAGCTTAAACGAGCCCTGTCAAAACCTATTTGTTCAATTAACTTTTTAGGGAAGTTGTAGCCAACGCCCACATATTTAAGCCTTACAAAGTCTCCTTTTTCTATAAAGCGGTCCGTATCGCCACGATTACTCAACGAAGTACCGTTAAAAGCCCTTGGAGTGCTGGTGTTAGGGTTTTCCGGAGTCCATGGCTGTACGCCTGCGCGGTAGTTGTGGTCGCCGTTTATTACGTCAACAATACTGCTGTAACCGTTGTAAACATCTGCCCCAAAAGAGCCAATCCAGTTCATAGAGAAATCAAAATCTTTATAGGTAAAGCCTGCATTAAAGCCCATCTCGAAATCCGGCCACGGATTACCTGCTATGTTCTTATCCTCATTTGTTATCTCTCCGTCATCGTTAAGGTCTTTGTAACGAATGTCTCCCGGAAGTGCATCCGGCTGTATTTGCTGCCCTTGTGAGTTTACGTGTGCGGCAACTTCGGCTTCATTCTGAAAGATACCATCCGTTCTTAGTACATACCACATACCCACCGGCTGGCCGGCACGTGTAACGGTATTGCCCGAGAAGCTCTCGTTAAGGCCGTTACCAAGGCTTACAAGCTTGTTTCTTAACGATGTAAAGTTGATACCTGCGTTGTAGCTAAAATCGTCGCCTATTTTATCGTTATATGCTATGTTAAGCTCAAAACCTTTGTTTTGTACAGTAGCCGCGTTAGATATTGGGTTACCGCCATCATTACCGGTACTCATTAAGATAGGGAAGCCAAAAAGTACATCTTCGGTTTTGGCGATAAAGTAATCGGCTGTAATGGCAAGCCTGTTTTCATACATGGCAAGGTCAAAACCAAAGTTGGTTTGCTTAAGTGTTTCCCATTTAAGCTGTGAGTTAGCAAGCCTTACCTGCGTTGCTGCAGGCGATACATTTTGATCGTTGCCAAATACAGCGCCACCAAAGGTGTTAATAAACGCCATATACTCGTACTGGCCTATGTTACCGCTACCAAGCTCTCCGTAACTTACACGTAGTTTTAAGTCGTTTATTTTATCTGATTTAAAGAATGACTCATTGCTTATTCTCCATCCTGCCGAAACCGATGGGAAGCTGGCCCATTTATTAGCATCGCTAAACCTTGACGAACCGTCGCGGCGTATTACTGCGTTTAAAAGGTAACGGTTATCATAATTGTACTCTAACCTGCCTAAGTAAGATAGTAGTAACGATTCGTTTTTAAAACCACCTACCTGCGGGTTATCTCCAAGGTCAAGCACTGTAAAATAGCTGCCTGTGTTAGGGTTTATAAGCAGGTTCCTTTTCTGGCCGTTTTGCTGCTCATACGTATCTTTCTGGTATGTGGTACCTGCAAGTAACGTAATGTTGTGCTTGCCAAAATCCTGAGTAAAGGTAAGGGTGTTCTCAAATAATTTTGTTTGAGACTGTGCCCTGTTCTGGTTGGTAAGCGAAGGATCTATAGGCTGGTTAAGTGTCCAGTTACCCACTTTACGCAAGTATACAAAATGGTCAAAGCTGCTTTCGTAACCAAAGTTAAAACGGTATTTTAAGGCTTTCCACGGTTGTAATTCTGCCCAAAAGTTACCCCTTATCCTAAAATTCTCTATTTTTTGGTCAATAAGGTTAGCAATAGCCACCGGGTTTGCCGCAAATGTATTTGCTACACCCTGCTCACCATAACCATAGCCACCCGGGTTACGGTCGTCGCGTACAGGTATTGTAGGGTACATTCTTATGGCATCAATAAAAGGGTTACCCCTCATCGCCTCCGGCCCACCGGTTTCGTTTGCCTTAGAGTTGCTTAAGGCAAGGTTTTCGCCTACACTAAAAATACCTTTTTTGCCGCTTGAGTTAACACGGAACGATATCCTGTCAAAATCGGTGTCTATAACTGTACCTTCATTACCAAAGTAGTTAGCCGACATAAAGAAGCTTGAATTATCGCCACCGCCACTAAAGCTAACATTCTGGTCCTGTATCATACCGGTACGGAAAACTTCGTCCTGCCAGTCGGTATTTACATCCATATTAAAGTTTTGCCTTTCCATGCCTGCATTATCATAAGACATGTTGGTAATTGCAACAAACTCATCCCTGCCTGCAAGGTTGTAGGTAGGTACATTGGTTATGCTTAATTTAGAGCTTGCCTCTATTTTAAGCGGGCCTTTTTTACCTTTTTTAGTGGTAATGATAATTACCCCATTTGCAGCACGCGAACCATAGATGGCCGCCGCAGCCGCATCTTTAAGGATCTGTATGGTTTCGATATCATTAGGGTTAAAATCGCGGTTTGCCGTGGTAATGTTACCATCTATAACATAAAGCGGGTTAGAGTTTTGCAGGTTTTTAAGTCCGCGTATCTCAATTTTAGCTTCCTGTCCCGGCTGTCCGCCACCACGAACGCTCACGCCGGTTGCAAGGCCCTGTAAGCTCTCTGCTACAGTTGTGGTTTGCCTTTTTTGTATCTGGCTGGCATCTACAATAGAGATTGAACTCGTTAAGTCCTTCTTTTTTTGCGTACCATAACCTACTACGATAACCTCTTCCAACTGTGCTACATCTTCGGCTAAGGTTATGTTGATTGTTGTTTGGCCATTAACAGCGATTTCCTGTGCCTGAAAACCAATGCTGCTAAAAACCAGGGTTGCATTAGAGGCAGCACTAATGGCATAATTACCATCCATATCTGCCGATACACCTGTTGGGGTTCCTTTTACAATGACATTTACAAAAGGAATGGGTTTCCCATCCGGTGAAGTTACAATACCCGAGATCTGGACATCCTGCGCACTTACAAATTGTGCACAAAGGAGTGCCAGGAATACGAGGCATTTTGTGTTAAAAACAAATTTTACGATAGTTCTCATAGAATTCCATTTAAAAATTGTACTTGTTAGGGTTAGTTGAAACGATTTGGCGAAATAATTACTTTAAATTTCATGTTTCATTTATTTATTAGCGGTTTTGGTGCTTTCTTAAATTGCTAATACAACAATATAAAGTGTAATTTTTTGCAACATCTAAAATTAACGTGAAAAATTTCTGTAACTATATCGTTTTCAAAAGTAGATTAATTTCATCGCAGGTACTTATATGTAAATGTTTCAATTTTTGTTCAAAACGTGTCAAATGTTAATTTTTATTAATGTAATTTTTATTGTGAGAAGATTTGTTGAAAAATGACACGCTATGAATACCCGCGAAAACGTTTACTTACCGTATTTTGCAGTATGAAAAAACTTTGCCTTTATCTGTTCTTTTTTGTGTTTACTGCTACCGCAATAGGGCAGGAATACTCTTTTAAACACCTCCAGGTGGAAGACGGATTATCGCATAATTCGGTTATATGTATGCTACAGGACAGTAAAGGCTTTTTATGGTTTGGAACCAAAGATGGCCTTAACCGATACGATGGTTATAGCTTTAAAACGTTTCAGCATAACGATAAAGATGCTAAAAGCATCGGCAGTAATTTTATACGGTGCCTTTATGAGTATAACGATTATTTGTGGGTAGGTACAGAGACAGGCCTTTTTAGGTATGACGAGAAAACCGAATCGTTCTCTTTAATAGAGGCTACCCGCAACCTGCCCATAATGGATGTAGAGAGCAACATAAACGGCAGCCTTTGGTTTGTAGCAGCGGGCGGCCTGTATAAACTTGATGGCAACAGTGTAACCACAAGGCCGGAAAAATACAGCCAGTTTTACGCCAATTTTGTAACCCATAATAAAAAAGGGGAGGTGTTTGCGGCATCGGGCGCTGAACTGTTTAAGTATGTGCCGGAAAATAACTCCTTTCAAAAACTGCATATTAATTTTCCGGGGCAGGCATCTCATGCTATTATAACCACCATTGCAGCCAATGGCAATAACTCGCTTTTAATAGGCACTAATAGCCACGGGGCTTTTACATATAATTTTGCCAACCAGCAGGTACTATCTATTTTTCCGGACAAAGAGAATCCGCTCTTCATCCGCGAATTTTTAGTAAAGGGCGATGAGCTTTGGATAGGAAGTGAATCGGGTATTTTTATTTATGATACAAAAAGCCGCACCTATAAAAATTTCAAGAAAAATTATAACGACCCATATTCATTATCCGATAATGCCGTATACGGCCTGGTATTGGATAAAGAGGAAGGCGTGTGGATAGGCACTTACTTTGGCGGGGTTAATTACTACCCCAAGCCGTATACGCCCATTAACCGTTATTTTCCTAAGGTGGGCGAAAACTCTATAAGTGGTAATGCCGTTAGAGAAATTAAAAAAGATAATTACGGCAACTTATGGATAGGTACCGAAGATGCAGGCCTTAACAAACTGAACCTTACAACAGGGCAGTTTCAAAATTATTCGGTTGAGGGTGGTGGCTTATCGCATTATAATATTCATGGGCTTTTAACACGTGGTAACGAATTATGGATAGGCACTTTTGAGCACGGCCTGGATGTGATGGATATACCCACCGGGAAAGTGATCAGGCACTATAGCACCAGCCAGGGTAGGGGGCTTAAGAGCGATTTTATTTTTTACATCTATCAAACTAAGGCAAAGGATATTTATGTGCTAACCTCTAACGGTATTTATGAGTACCAGCCGGAAACCGATTTTTTTAAGCAGGCAGAGGGCTTTCCGGAAACCTACCATTACACCTATTTAATAGAAGACCATAACGGTGCTTTGTGGGCAGGTACCTATTGGGATGGCTTATACTATTACAACCCCAAAACCAAAAAGAAAAGCTTTTACCGCTATGAGCGTAACGATGCCAAAAGTTTAAGCAGCAACGTTATTAACGGTATTTTTGAAGACAGCAGCCACCGCCTGTGGGTTACTACAGAAAACGGGTTGAACCTGTTTAACCCGGCGACTAAAAATTTTAAGCATTATACCAAAGCCGATGGCCTGCCCAGTAACGTTACCTATTCCATTTTAGAAGATGCACACAAACAATTATGGATAAGCAGCTCTAACGGGCTCATAAAATTTGACCCTAAAACTAAAGATCTTAAAGTGTTTTCTAAGTCTAATGGGCTGTTAACCGGACAGTTTAATTACTGTTCGGCTTTTCAGGATACCAATGGCGAAATGTATTTTGGCAGTGTGCGGGGGCTCATTAATTTTAATCCCGGCACGTTTACTAAGAACACATTTAGCCCGCCATTGTATATTACCGATATTTTTATCAATAATGAAGATGTCCCGGTGGGCAAAGAAGACTCGCCACTGCAAAAGTCGATTATCTTTTCTGATGCCATAACGCTAACCGATAAGCAGTCTACCTTTAAGCTTGAGTTTGCCTCGCTTAGTTTTACCTCTACCGAGATGACCCAGTACTGGTACAAAATTGAGGGGCTTAATGATAACTGGGTGGCGCTGGGCAAAAACCACGAGGTTAATTTTACCGAACTGCCTGCGGGCGATTATGTTTTTAAGGTAAAATCGCTTAACAGCTATAGTGTGTGGAACAAGGAGTATGGCGTGCTGGATATTACCGTACTACCACCTTTTTATGCCAGCAAAGTGGCGTATGCCGTGTATTTTATATTGCTGGTGGTTATGGGGTATTATGCGTTGCGTTATTACCACAGGTATACCCGTAATAAAAATAACCTTAAGATACGCCAGTTAGAGAACGAAAAAGAACGTGAAATATACCAGGCAAAAATTGAGTTCTTTACCAATATTGCCCACGAGATACGCACTCCGCTAACGCTCATTAACAGTCCGCTGGAAAAACTGCTGAAGCAAAAATACAAATCGCCCGATATCCCTAAAAACCTGGGTATCATGGAAAAAAATACCACGCGGCTGCTTAACCTGGTTAATGAACTGCTGGATTTCCGTAAGGCCGAAATGAAGCACATGAAGCTGAGCTTTGTACAGGTAAACGTGAGCGATATTTTAGAGGAAACCTATGAGCGTTTTAGCCAGCTGATACAGGATAAGAATTTAAACTTTGAGCTCACGAACGTTACCCATAATTTACTGGCTTTTGTAGATGAAGAAGCGTTTAGAAAGGTGTTGAGCAACCTGTTTAGCAATGCCATTAAGTACTCTAAAAAGAATGTACAGGTATTGCTGCGTTATGATGGCGACTATTTTGAGGTCATTATTAAAAACGATGGCCAGCTTATACCGCCGCAATTAAGGAAACGAATTTTTGAGCCGTTCTTCCGCCTCCCGTCTGATGCGCAAAGTACAGGTACAGGCATAGGGCTGTCATTGGCACATTCACTTATTGAGTTGCACAACGGCTCGCTGCATGTAGATGAGAACGAAACCAAGATGAACGCCTTCGTGCTTAAACTGCCCATCCATCAAAGTGAGGAGTTTACTGCCATAAGGGGTTCGCAAAGCAGTACATTTGTACCAACAGAAAATGTTACCGTTAAGTTTGAAAAGCAGGCACCGGTAATTTTAATAGCCGAGGATAACAAAGAACTGGCCGATTTTATCTATTCCGAACTATCAGAAAGTTATAACATCATCCTTACCAAAAATGGCGACGAGGCCTGGAAGATGCTTAATAAGCACGAGGTACAGCTGGTTATAAGCGATGTTATGATGCCGGTTAAAAACGGTATAGAGCTGTGTAGGGAGATCAAAAAGACCGAAAAGACCAGTCACATCCCTGTTATCTTATTAACGGCTAAAAGCGCGCTTAATGCCAAGATAGAGGGGCTTGAATCAGGGGCGGATGCCTACATAACAAAACCGTTCTCTATAGATTACCTGTTAGTGCAGATATTTAACCTTATAGAGAACCGCAAGAACATACTGGGGCATTTTTCGAGCTCGCCACTTGCACATTTAAAGTCGCTGGCCACCTCTAATACCGATAAGACATTCCTCTCAAAACTGGATAAGGCTGTAGAAGATAACCTTAAAGACCCGGAGCTGAGCGTAGATAAACTGGCCGATTACCTTAACATGAGCCGATCTACCTTATATAGAAACATTAAGGAAATATCGCACCTTTCGCCAAACGAGCTTATTAACCTTAGCCGCCTTAAAAAGGCTGCCCAGCTTATTAAAACTACCAACATGAAAATTTATGAGGTGGCCGAGATGGTAGGGTATAAGTCGCAAACCAGTTTTGGGCGCAACTTCCATAAGCATTTTGGTATGACCCCTACCGAGTTTGAAAAAAGTAACCTGGTAGAGGAAGACCAAAAGGCAGAGTAAGGTTACTATAGCTCTTCGATTATTTCAAAACCCCATGCTGGTAAATTTATCTGGCTTTGCGCCTCAATTTTAGTGTTGTTAAGTAATGACATGCCTTTTTTATGAGGGTAGGCAAACGTTTTGGCCTCCGCCGAATAATTAAAGTAATAACGGATGGTTTTGCCGTTACGGTTAACCCCTGATTTTGCAATAAGCGGAAACTTCAGCTCCTGGTCTTTACCCCAAAGGCTGGCATCTTTTACCACGGTTTGCAGTATCTTATCGTTAAGCGCATCGTTAGTGCCAAAGCCCACATAAGTAGCCAGGCCTTTGCCGTATTTATTTTGGGTAACTGCGGCATATTTTCCCCATGCAGGGTGGTCGTACCATGCCAGTACTTTAGCTGTGGTTGGTGTTATAAGTTCCATCCATTTTTCGGCTTTATTGTTTTCTGCACCCACCTTAAACGGGTCGCCTTTAAGGGGTATCTGCACAGGTACGGTAAATTCGCTATAGGTAATTCCGCAGGCTTCATTAATGATACCGGGCTGTATGGTGTTCCTCACTTTATTATTTTCATCGGCAAAACCGCTTTTAAAGGTGTACAGCACGTGGCCGCCATTCTTTACAAAAGCATTAAGGCGTTGCAACAAAGCATCAGGCGCTGCATAAAGTGCAGGCACTACTATAAGCTTGTATTTCTCTATATCGGTGCTTGAGGGGTCTATAAAATCAACGCCAACATTCATGTTATATAGGGCATCATACATTGGCCTTAAAATGGCATTATAATTACCCGGCCCAAAAGAATTGTAGGCCGTTAAAGCCTCATTGCTGAAAAGAATGGCAACATCATTTTTCTTTTTAAGGTCTACCAGTTTAGCGCCCAGCTTTTTAAAATCGGCGCCAATGGTTTTGGCTTCCATATACGTTACATTAGGCTCAAAGTCATGGCTTAGTAAGCCTTTCCAGTAGGTTTCGGCAGAGTTGTGTATTGAGTGCCAGTGCCAGTAGGAAACCATATCGGCTCCTGATGCGAGGTGGCTGAAAGCCTGCAGGCGCAGCTGCCCCGGATACGGAACCCACTCTGCAAAGCCCTGTGCTTCGGTTTCTATAACCAGGTAATTTTGCCCGTTTTTCATAGAGCGGGTAACATCACCGCCAAACGATATTTCGGCACCCGTTAGCTTATCCTGAGAGGGGTGGTAAATATCAACACCGGCAACATCCAGCACTTTAGCAACAGCAAAATGGTCTACCTCGGTTTGTATGCCATACGAGTAGCCTTTCCAGTCAAAATCAAAATTTTGGGTAATAAACTGTTCCGGTTTTTTGTATTCGCGAACAATTTTTGCCTGCCAGCCAAGAAACTCGGTAACCAGCGAGCGCTGAAATTTAGCAAACTCGGCATTTAAGCTGGCATTAATACTACCGTTAACTGATGGGAAATCCTCCCAAATATTAATACGGTTACTCCAGTAATCTAAACCAAATACTTTATTAAGCTCATCCAGCGACGGATATTTTTGTTTCATATAGGCCACAAACTGCGCCTGTACATTAGGGCCGCTGGTTTGGTACGGCTTGGTTTCGTTATCTACCTGGTAGCCTATAATGGCAGGGTGGCCTTTAATGTGCTCCATCATTTTGCGTATCATTTTTTCGGCGGCAGCCCTAAAATGTACGTTGGTAATATCCATATTTTGGCGCGGGCCGTACTGGTTTTGCCCCCTTGGCGTTATGGCCAGTACATCGGGGTGTTTTTTTACCAGCCAGGTAGGCACGGCATAGGTTGGGATACCTATCATAACACTTATACCGGCTTTGTGCATGGCATTTAAAACACGGTCTATGTGGCTAAAATCAAAAACGCCCTCCTGCGGTTCCATCGTGCTCCAGGTAGATTCGGCAATGCGTACGATGTTAATACCTGCATCCTGCATCATTTTTATATCCTTATCCAATCGGTCATACGGCATGTATTCATCATAATAGGCCACACCATACAAAAGCTTGTCTTTTGGTACCTGAGCAAATACATTAAAAGGATTTGATATAATTGTAAAAAATACACTTATAAAAAAGGCAAAATTTTTTTGAGCCATGAGAAATTTAATTTTTGCTAAAATAGCAATAAATGACTGTAGGATGCAAGCAAAAACGGAATAAATATAACGATATAGTAATTTAACCTTAAATGATAAATCCTGATGTGATATAAACAAAAAGTCCGTTTTACAGCATGTAAAACGGACTTTTAATTGGTATTAGAAAAGTATTATTTTTTACCGGCATCTATAAGTGCCTGTAGCGTATTCCATTCATAAAAATGAAAGGTCATGCCATTGCTCATGGCAACAAACATCCCCTTATTAAATACACCGCCAAGGTTTACTTTGGTAACATCGGCACCATCGCACTCAATGGTAGATGTAGGTATCTCGGCTAAAAGCGGATAATCGTCAGGGTTGCCGTTTGCGCCTTCGCGCGGGTATACCATAAAGGTGTTGGCCTGCTGGTTAGATACCAATATGTAACCGGTACTGTTGGTTGATTTATAAATAGCGATGCCCTCATTGTCCTGCTTAAAGCCTGTAGTGCCAAAAAAGGCAAGCTCTGTATCATTTTTAGCAGCCGGGTCGGCCATGTATTTGCGTATGCCTGCACCTTCATCGCAATAGTAAATAAAGCCCAGTTCGTTATCTACTGCAATGGCTTCAATTTCCTTTTTACCGCTAAAGTTGCCAAATTTTCGCACTACCGTAGCAGCAACAGTACCATTACCTGAATCTGATAATTGGTACTGCCATAAATAGGTACCCGATGGCCCTGTTTTACGGCCTACAACAACAAAAATAGCCTTATCCTGCGGGCGGGTATATAACGAAACGCCCATTGGGTCGCGCTGTAGTTCGCCTTCAAAAACGGCAATACCGCCATTATCAATTGGTTCCAGGTCCGGAAGGCTAAAGATCCTTATTTTATTGGTTTCCCTTTCGGTAGTAACCGCGATGTCAATTTTTTTTCCATTAAGGATAAGCCCGTATGCTAAATCTACGTTATTAGGCCTTTTAAGCGTGATCGATTTTTTGATGATCTTCCCGCTTAGGTCGTACATAAAAATGCCGCCATCGCTATCCTTATCGGTACCTATCACAAGGCTTTTGGTAGCGTCTGCGGGGTTTATCCAGATAGCGGGGTCATCGGTATCGTGTGGGGTAGGCTGGGTTACCACAGCAGGCTTAATGGCATCGGGCCGTATTGCCGCCAGGTGAGAGCCACAGCTCGCTGCTGCTATCGCAGCACTACAAATTATAAGTGTTTTACGCATTGTATGTATATTGATTTAGCCCTTGCAGATTGTACAACCATGCAAGGGCTAAATTACTATTAAAAATTATAAGTCGAATTTTAGCCCCAGGTTAAACCTTGCCTGGTAGTACTCTAACTGCATTACCCTTGATGATACTCCCTGGTAATAACGCAACGGCTGATTGGTAAGGTTTTTAGCTTCGGCAAAAACACGCAGGTTCTTGGTAATTTTGTAGGATGCATTTATGTCAAGGAAAAATTGCTTGTCGTAATAAGCATCATTAAAATCATCCGATCCCAGTTCGTCTAAATAATCAGAGGCAAAGTTTGCCGATGCCCTTGCAGAAAAGCGGCTGTTTTCCCAGGATAACGACCCGTTAAACATATGCGGGGCAGTACCCGGCAGTTTTACGTCTTTTCTTTCGTTACCATCTTCATCGGCTATACCTTTTGCTTTAGAGTCGGTGTACGTATAGTTGGCATATACACCAAAGTTTTTAAGGAAACCCGGAAGGAAATCAAGCTGGCGCTGAAAAGCTACTTCAAAACCGTAAACATCTACATTATCGCCGTTTCTTGACTGGATGAACGTCCACTCCTCTCCAACCGGAACGGGGTTAGACTGGCCCGGAAAATCGGCAGCGAAATCGGCAGCAGAGTACTGGTTGTTGCTGTAGGTATAGATGAAATCTTTAAGGTTTTTGTAGAAGAAACCACCCGATACAAGGCCAACCGACTCAAAATAATTCTCGGCCATAAAATCAAAGTTGTACGAGTAGGTAGCATCAAGGTTAGGGTTACCCGCAGAAATTTCTGAATCGGATGCCACATTATTGATGTATGGTGCAAGGGCATAATAGTTAGGCCTTGCCAGTGCCGTGGTAAAGGCGGCGCGCAATATAAAATCGTTAGTAGCGGCATATTTAAACGACAGGTTAGGCAATACGTTAGTGTACGAGTTGGTAGTGTTAATCTGTCCTTCAAGCTCTTCTTCATCCAACACACGGTTACCGGTATAATCTATATGGGTACTTTCTACACGGGCGCCCAGTATCATAGATAGTTTTGTGCTAAGATCCTGGTCCCAACGCACGTAACCTGCATAAATATTTTCTTTAGCCTTGTAATTAACGGCCAAAAATTCTGATGGATCCAGCTCGCCTTCGTATAAAGACGTATCGTTAAGGTTAAGCCCGCCAAGGTAAGCCGCCGAAGCAAACGTACCGGCCACATACTGGCTGCCCGGATTAAAGCCATTACCGCCATAATAGGTAGTAGGTACATCGGCCAGGGTAACATCATTAAGGGGAGAGTAGGAGTAGAAGGTATTGTTTCGTTCTTTGTCTTTCAGCCTCAGGCGAAGACCCGTTCTTAAACGGCCTTTTTGCCCATCGATAACCGAGAACGGGAAACGGATGTTTACCCTTGCTCCAAATTCATTCTCTTTAGTATCATCGGTGCTTTGTGTAAGTTCTGATAACCCGAAAGCGGTAAGGTCTTCGCCGGTGGTGGTTACAAACGGTTTTCTTGGGTTAAGAATGTTCTGGGTCATTTCCAGCTCTTCCTGTTCAAATTCAATATAACGCTCGTTAGGCTTGTATTCGCTTGCTGTAGCATAGTTAGCCGACCAGTCTAAGTCCAGCTTAGAGCTTAATAAATGCTCACCGTGTATGGCATAGTTTTGCACCTTTTGCTCCTCCAGCCTCCTGTTTTTGCCACGGTTGCTGTCTATACCGCCTTTGTTTTCACGCTTTACATTACCGGTAAAGCCGGTTATGGTTTGCTCATCGGCGCCATATATGGGCTCCATATCATCATAGGTAAGGGCAAAACGGTTTTCGCGGTCGTCCCTCCAGTTGTATATCGCGTTAAAATAAATGGTATTATTGTCGTTAAACTTATAGTCGGTAGCAAAAGCAATACTCCTCCTTATACGCTGTACGTTGTAGTAGCGAATTGCCTGCTGCTCTACATAGGTGTTGCCAAAATCGTCCTGTACCCACGTAGCCTCAATGTTATCCGACCCATAGTCGTTATTGTTATATGAACCGCTTAACACCACGCCCAACTTGTTATTTAGGTAACGGTTACCGTAAACAAGGCCTGCGGTGTAAATAGCTTTATCCCTTATAGGGCCGTAACCGCCTGCAAGCGTAGCCGATATCCTTTCGCCGTTTGGTGTGGCACGGGTAATAAGGTTTACCGATCCTCCAATTGCATCGGCATCCATATCGGGCGTTAGGGTTTTGTTTACCTCTATAGTAGCGATCATGTCAGATGGAATAAGGTCCATCTGTACGTTACGGTTATCGCCTTCTGCCGACGGGATCCTGTCGCCGTTAAGGGTAACCGAGTTAAGTGATGGCGCTAACCCGCGGATGATAATGTTACGTGCTTCGCCCTGGTCGTTTTGCATGGTAATGCCGGGAACGCGTTTAAGCGCATCACCTATATTAGCATCGGGAAAACGGCCCACCTGGTCGCTGGATATTACATTGGTAATATTGCTGTTGCTTTTTTGCTGGTTAAGGGCCCTTGCCTGGCCTTTAATCATATCTCCGGTAATAACCACTTCCTGCAAATTTTGGGTGTTACTGCCTAAAACCACGTTTGCAAGGGTGTTTTTACCTTCTTCTACCACCACATCCTGGGTGTGGGTAGTGTATCCTAAGTACAATACCTGAAGCTGGTATGAACCTGCCGGTACGTTTAAAAATTCGTAATCGCCTATTTGGTTAGATACCGTATACCTGTTACCGGAATTTACCAATTGCACCGTGGCGCCGGGTAACGATACTTTATCCTGGGCATCGATAATTTTACCGGATATTACACCGTTATTTTGCGCAAAGCCAAGTGCAGAAAATGTGAGGGTTAGGATTAAAAAAAGTAATTTTTTCATCATGAATTTGTGAGTTGTTAATTCGTGCGAAATTATTACCGGCGTATAAAGAAGATGTTACCACCGCGTTACATGTTGATTTTGTTTTAAGATTTATTTTGTAAATCCTTAACATATTGGTAATGATGGGTGGTGGCTTTTATAAACTGTGTATATACTGCCTTAATTACCGGGGATTTGGGGAAAGTGTAGAAATTTTTCTACACTTTTCTACACTTTTAGATTGTAAGTTAAAGTTGTAAGTTGCTGATTTTTAGTGTTTTTTAGTTTACGGTATGGTGGTTGTTTGTTTGTGATTGCACACTTGTGTTTTCTTGTGTGTATAATTTTTCGAGCCAAAATAAACAATACAAGCGCTGGATCATGAAAATAGATACCTTTACTTCAAACAGATTGTACCTTACCGAAAGGGAAACAATTACCCCGAGACAAACAATTGCTAAAAAAGGCCCTGTTACACCTAAGGAAACTGACGATAAAAATGAAAGTGCGATGGAAAAAGACGGCGTATACTTGCCGGGCCTTTTTACCATTATAGCTACATTCCTTTTATTGCTTGGTTCGGCTTATTTAGTCTACGAGCTACAGGATGAGTTTGAGCAGCTTCACGCCGAGCGTATGGCATCAACCTGGGGTTTTATACTTATAGTTGTTACCACGGCACTACTGGCTGTAAAAGGGAGCTTCTTTTTATACAACCTTTATTTATACGTAAAATACAAACCGGTTAAATCAGTATCTGATGAAGAACTGCCTACGCTAACCGTGATTGTACCGGCTTACAATGAGGGTAAACTGGTGTATGACACCCTTATTAGCCTTACCAACAGCAATTATCCTGAAAGCAAACTGCAAATACTATCTATAGATGATGGTAGTAAAGATGATACCTGGAACTGGATGCAAAGGGCTAAAGCCGAATTAGGCGACAGGTTATCTATTTACCAGCAGCCTGAAAACAAAGGGAAACGCCACGCGCTTTACCGCGGCTTTAACCTTGGCTCAGGCGAAGTTTTTGTAACAGTAGACAGCGACTCTATAGTAAAAAACAACACGCTTAGAAATTTGGTTAGCCCACTGGTAACTAATGAGAACTGCGGAGCCGTTGCCGGTAATGTAAGGGTGCTTAACAACAAAAACAGCATCATTGCTAAAATGCTTAACGTTAGTTTTGTACTGAGCTTTGAATTTGTGCGTTCGGCAGAGAGCAGTGTAGGATCGGTGCTTTGTACACCGGGCGCACTGGCAGCGTACCGCAGGTCGGCCGTATTTGCCTGCCTTCCTGAGTGGATCAACCAAACGTTTATGGGGCAACCGTCGGACATTGGTGAAGACCGCGCCATGACCAACATGATCATGAAGCAGGGCTACCACATTTTATTTCAGCGTAACGCTTATGTGCTTACAAACGTTCCTGAACAATACAAAGGCCTTTATAAAATGTTTATACGCTGGGGCAGGAGCAACGTGCGCGAAAACCTTATGATGTCTAAATTTGTATTTAAGAACTTTAGGGAAGAATCTAAAGTAGGGGCAAGGCTACTGTTCATCAACCAGTTCTTATCTATAGCATTAACTTATCCGTTCCTGCTGTTAATGGTGTTCTTAATCGTAAGCTACCCAATACTGTTCTTTAGCTCTACACTTTTCAGTATATTGATAATGTCCAGTTTTCCGGTATTCTTTTACGCTAAACGTTACAGCATTAAAGAAGCGTTTTATGCCTATTCATACAGCCTGCTTTACACCTTTGGCTTATTCTGGATAACCCCTTACGCCATCGCTACAGCAAGCAAAAGAGGCTGGTTAACAAGGGGATAATAATTTTAATATTCTGCAATGACCTACATAAATGAGAGAGGCCCAGCTAATTTTAGCCGGGCCTTTTTTTATATAATCTGCTATATATCTTTTATACTTTTAAACAACCTCTAAATGCCCTTGCAGCGTAGTATGATTGTGCGCCGTTGTGGTACACAAACACAGTATTGTAGCGATAATCGGCAAAAAGGGCACCACCAAGTTTTCTAATATTGGCGGGTGTTTTTATCCAGCTTGATGTTTTGGCATCAAAATGCCCCAGTGTTTGCAGGTGCCTGTATTGTTCTTCGTCTAAAATTTCAATACCCATGTCGGCAGCCATATCTAAGGCATTATTTTGGGGTTTGTGCTCCTTTCGGGCTTCCCAGGCATCACGGTCATAACAGGTACTGCGGCGGCCTTTAGGGGTTTCGGGCGCGCAATCGTAAAAAATATATTCGCCTGTAGCAGCATCAAAACCTACAACATCGGGCTCGCCGCCGGTTGCTTCCATCTCTTCCAGCGACCACAATTTATCCGGATCCGCTTCCAACTTTGCCTGAATCTTATCCCAGTCCAAACCCTTATGGCGGTTGGTGTTTTTCTCAAAACGGGCTTTCAAGATTTTGAGTAGTTCTGTATGCTGTTCCGGTGTTAATTGCTTTTTACTGCTCATACTTTTAAATTTCACTATGTAAAGTTAGAATTATTAGCCGAAAATAAAAATCGTTATAGTTGGCATGCAACTGTAATTTAGTATTTTTATGAAATGTAACAACTACACTTAATATGAAAAATTCATTAGTTACCTTATCAGCCCTGTTGCTGTTTTCGTTTACCGTTACCGCCCAAAAGAAGGCAAGGGAAATTAAGAAGGACGTTCCGTTAGATTCCATCGTGCTTAGCGACCCTTTTATATTGGCCGATGCCAATACAAAAATGTACTACATGACGGGCACGGGCGGCAGGCTGTGGAAGAGTAAGAACCTCAAACTTTGGGAAGGGCCTTATGATGTGGCTAAAACCGATGATGCTTCATGGATGGGCCCTAAGCCTATGATTTGGGCGGCGGAAATTCATAACTATAAGAACAAGTACTATTACTTTGCCACGTTTACCAATAAGGCGGTTATAATTGATACCGTTAACGGAAACGCTGTAGAGCGCCGGGCATCGCACGTGTTGGTTAGTGATAATCCCGACGGACCTTTTGTGCCCATGAAAGATGCCGCCTATCTGCCTGCCAATAAGCCTACGCTTGATGGTACCTTTTGGATTGATAAAGACGGGAAGCCGTACATGATATATTGCTACGAGTGGCTGCAGGCGGTTGACGGTACTATAGAGAAGATAGAGCTAAAACCCGACCTGAGTGGCACAACAGGCGAGGGGAAGCTGCTCTTTAAGGCCAGTGATTCGCCGTGGAGCCGCGAAAAAGATAAAAATAGTAAGGACGTACCCAACCGTGTAACCGATGGCCCCTACCTGTTTAAAACGGGCACCGGCCGCCTGGGCATGATATGGACAAGCTGGGTGTATGATGTGTACACGCAGGGAGTTGCTTACTCGCAAAGCGGTACGCTTGATGGGCCGTGGATTCAGGAAAAAGAGCCTATTACCCCACCCAACTACGGGCATGGTATGCTGTTTAAAACCTTGGACGGCAAATTGTTAATGGCACTGCACAGCCATAAGGATATTAAGGGCAAGTACCACCGCATTCCCCACTTTTTTGAGGTTGACATTACCGGTGACAAACTTGTTGTCGGCAAGGCTTTTGTGCCTTAACGCATACTGGAAAACTACTCTAAGATATCAAGGAAAGTCAATCCAAAGATTAAACCCTGACTGCGGAAACCACTTTCATACGATCGTACATAATCAATACGCAGGAACCTGAATTTACCCCAGCCTAAGTTATCAAGGCCCACGCTAAACTCCATATATGGGTTACGTTCCGGTATGGTTAACAGGTGATAGCCCGCCACAAGATGATAATCCAGCTCGTTTATAAGTGGAATGGTATTGGTAAGGTAGCCGTTAAAGTTGTGCTCTATATGGGCTTCAAAATACTTATCGTTAGTACTGTGCGTGTAATATGGCAACAGGTTAAACACGTTTAAATAGCGTTCTGATTTACCTACATACGTTTGGTTACCGTTAAAATGCCTGTAATCAGTAAACGCAATATTATCGCCTGAATCTAAAAAAGTACCCCCTCTAAAGCTCATGCCCAAGTTACCTTTATTGCCAATGGTAACATCATAGGTTACACGGGCCGAAAGATGGTCAAAATTATAATCGTCTATGCTCGATGCAAAGCCTTTTTCATACTTTAGGAATATCTTAGGGAACTTAGTTTCCTCAATAATAAACTTACCGTTTGGTCTTGTCTGGTATTTTTGCCCAAACATAAAACTCGTGGCTATAGATGCCTTAAACATATCGTGCTTTAAGAAAGCAGGTGTGGTATAATCATCCGGTGCCCACGGGTTGTTAGAAAGGTACGGATCGTATAGGTCTTTAAGCGTGGAAAAGTTAGTATTATTAAACAACGACCTTTTTTTAGTATACTCAAAAGTACCAAACAGGTATACGCCATTTACAGGCTCTTCCTGGTAGCTTAAGCGGGCAAACTGGTTGTCGTACAATTTCATGTAATTATCCTTAAAGAACAAACTGCTTATGGAGTTAACAATCCTGTTTATAGGGTTTTCGGGGTTAAACTGCTCTATGGTGCTACCTCCTGTAAAGGTTATAATTCGCTTACTAAAGTTGTTGAACTTTCGCGATATGGTACCCGTAGCCCTAAAGCGTTTTTCGGCAAAACCGTAGTTAAGGTCGGTACCAACGGTGGTGTAGGTAACCTTTTCCGGATCACGTTTTGTAAAGTAGATCGATGGTGCAAAAGCATACGCCTGTACGGTGTTAAAGCCCAGTTTTTTAATGATACCGGTGTAGCTCAGCGTCCAGTTCTCGTAGCTGTTGTTATAGTTATAACCAATAACGGGAGAGTAGAACGAAAATTTGTTATTCTTTTTATCAAGCGAATCTTTATAGGCTTTGGTATTGATAACAAGCTCTATACTGTCTTTTTTGGTGTAATCGTTGCGTTCTTCGGCAGTAAGAGGTATAGGGCGTTCCTGCCTCCAGTAGCTTATAGGTTTTTTATTTGCATCGGGCGCAAAATTCAACACTTCATTACTGAATGTCTTCCTATCAAAAGCCGGATTAAAATTGTAGTTGCTGTACACATACGAAAACCTGCCCGATAGCTCTGCCCCAAAAAGGCTGGCTTCAAAATCAAGGGTCTGCACGTTTTTAGACCATATTTTCTCGGTAGTATTGTACCCAAAGTTTTGCTGTATCAACAGGGTGTTAAGCAAATCCTGCTGTATTTTTTTTCCGCTTATAGAAAGGCTAAGGGCATACAGCTGCCACGAATTTTCTACAACATATATATAACCGTTAAAAGACGGTTCGCTATCGCGTTTTGCGGCGACCTTAATTTTATTGATGAGGTTTTTGTTTACATCATAAAAAGTACTCTCCAGTGTGTAGTTATAGTAGGTAAAGGCATTATCGGCTATGGGTGATACAGCGTTAACCTCAAACGGAATGTAGTTTTCGTAAAAGTCAAAATCGGCAGAAGCGGCGTTGTTAAAGCTGTAACCGTTATCGCTGCCGCTGGTAAGGGAGGCTACAATATGCTCGTTAAGCTTATCAGGCTTTTGTGATTTAATTTCAGATACGGTTTCCGAAAGGTACAATACCCCGCTACCTGATGGATCAATTACATTTTGCAGGTTCCGTACCTTAAACCATAAAAATTTGGTGGGTACATCTTTAATCCTGAACAAACCTTTAGAATAAAAATCAGCAGTATAGCTGGCGGTTTTGGCAGCATTGGCCTCACGGCTTTCAATAGCTTTTTTAATGATGTCGTTAGCGGGGTTGTTCTTGCCGGAAATTACCACTTCATCCAGCGAATAGCTTTCTTCCTGTAACGTAACGTTTAGTGTAAATGGAAACTTATTTACATCGGCAATAGCCTCAAAAGTCTTAAATCCTAACGACTGTACTATAATGGTGTACGTAGCCTTGGTTTTTACATTCAAATTATATTCTCCCTCAGCATTAGATGATGTGCCGTTGTAAGTGCCTGCTATAATAACAGAGGCATAGGGTACGGGTTTACCGTTAACATCGGTAACCTTACCGGTAACCTGGGCAAAGCCGGGCAGGCTTAATAGTAGTAACAGGACAACAGCAGCGTATTTCATTATTGATTGTATATAAAAGATTGTAGGGCTAATTCGTAGCTCTTTAGCCCGAAGCCTATAATAACACCTTCGGCAACAGGCGATATAAAGCTTTGGTGCCTGTACGTTTCGCGCGAAAAAGTATTAGATATGTGAACCTCTACCACAGGCGCAGGCACAGCCTTTACAGCATCGCCAATACCTATAGAGGTGTGGGTGTAAGCACCCGCATTTAGTATAATTCCATCCAGTTCATAACCTGCTTTTTGTATAACAGTAATAAGCTCACCTTCAATATTGCTTTGAAAATACGACAGCTTAATCCCAGGGAATTTTGATTGCAGTTCGGCAAAGTAATCTTCAAAAGTTCGTCCGCCATAAATTTCAGGTTCGCGCTTGCCTAAAAGGTTAAGGTTGGGGCCGTTTATAATAATAATGTTCATGTATGCATATTTTAAGTAAATGTAGCTATAAGGCGTAATCTATGTATGTGGTTTAATAATTAATTTAACATTTAAACCCATAAAAAAACCGGTATTACCTTAAAGGTAAACCGGTTTTTGATTTTTTATCAAAAATTTTAGAAAAAGTATCCTACTGAAAGCTGGAATACAGCGTTTTTAGCATCACTGGCATAGTCGTTGTCAGAAACCTTTGTTACGCCAATGTTGTAACGCGCCTGTGCAAATAAGCCGGCAATAATTTTTACCTCTGCACCACCCGATATGGCTATATCAGTGCTTTTAGCATCAATATCATCAGCATCATTTACAAGGAATGAGAATTGAGGGCCTGCTGTTAAACTAAGTGTATTTGGCAAAATGTAAAATTTAGCAAGGATAGGCACAGACACATAATCAAGGTTAATATCTTCAGCTCCATCTAAAACATTGTCATACTTTGCACCCTGAGATGAAAAAATACCTTCTGCCTGAACAGAGAACATCGGTACAATGTTAAGTTCTAACACAGCACCTGCATGAAAGTTAGTGATGTTTTCACTATCAATGTCGCCACCATTAAATTTAGAGAAGTTGGCCCCGGCTTTGATACCAAAGTTAATTCCCTGAGCCTGCATGGCAAAGCTGCCTGCAACCATTGCTACTAATAAAAGGATCTTTTTCATTTTTATAAAGTTTAAGTTGGTTTACGTAATTAAAATATAAAGCCTAACGATACCTGTACCGTTGTGTTTTTCAGGTCGGCATTCTCTGCTACCTCTTTTGTGCCTGCATAATAGCGGGCCTGTGCAAAAAGGCCATCTGTAATAAAAAATTCAAGTCCGGCGGCTACACCAAAATCAAACGTGTTACTGTTAAAGCTTTTAAAATTGTCCGATTCGCTAAGCAGCATTCCAAATTGCGGGCCTGCCTGTATATTAAAACCATCGGTGAGGTAAAGCTTAGCCACCACAGGAACCGAAAAATAATTTAGCTTAACATCGTCATCGCTGCCTTTAAGCTTCGCCCCTTGTACAGAGTATAAAAGTTCCGGCTGAACGCTAAAAATATCCACTACATGTATCTCATACAGTAAGCCTGCATGAAAGCTGGTAAGAACGTTAAAGTTACTATCACCATCTCCTGTAAGGTTGGCAAAGTTAACTCCTCCTTTAATGCCCCAGGACTGTGCGTTAGCACCATAGCAGCCCAGGGTAAGTGCTGCTGCAAGTAATAATTTCTTCATGTGTTTGTTTTGGTTAGGGGTAAAATTAAAGAAAAGTAGTATTAATATGATAAAATTTAATTCCACTTTAACCTTTAAAGGTTTTAATTATTGATTTTCAAACACTTGCAAAGGTGAAATTTGTGTTAATAATTATTGTGTCGCTGTGAAAAGCACCATTAAAAATACTATAACGATATAGTATTTTTAATCCTGATAAGAAAAATTGTAATAATTGGTACAATTAATGATAAAGCAATTGTAAGACAAATAATCACAAACAAAAATCAAAAAACATGAAAAGACTTTTATTTTCTGTAGTTGCTTTGCTGGCACTGTCTTTTGCACATGCACAGGAAGAAACACCAACCGGAAGCGGTTTTAAAGCCGGCGATGTATTAATTACAGGCAGTGCGGGTTTTGGCACCAGTAAAACGGGTGAAGCAAAAACCACCACCTTTAATTTTACACCAAGGGTGGGCTATTTTGTAAATAACAATATTGCCATTGGGGTCGCGCTTGGCTACAGTTCCCAAAAAGATGAAGGTACAGGATATTATTATGATCCTTACGGTAATGAATATTACGGTTTTGAGCAAAAACGCACATCGTTTGATGTGGGCGCTTTCGGGAGGTATTACTTTACCCCCGCAAACAAGTTTTCAATTTTTGGGCAATTAGGCGCATCCTACCAGTTTTCTAAGTATGAATATGCAGTAGACTACGGTGCAGAGGAAAAAACCAACGGTTTTGTAGTTGCTGTAGCTCCCGGTATTAATTATTTTATATCAAGCCATTTTGCATTAGAGGCTACTTTTGGTATCCTTAGTTATACTACCTCTAAGCCTGACTATGATGCTGTTTATGCCGATGAAACATCTACAAATTCGTTTGATTTTGGGTTGAATTTTAGTAACATTAACTTTGGCTTAGTTTATAAATTTTAATAATCCCGGAATACCTTACTATGAAAAAAATACTATTTATAGCAGCCCTAATGGTTTGTGGTTTTGCCAATGCCCAGGAAACTGTTACAGAAACTGCCCCTGAAGGTTTTAAAAAAGGCGATATTATACTTACCGGTGCTATTGGTTTTGGTACATCTAAAACCGGAGAAATAAAAAGAACCAGCTATGGCGTTACACCCAGTGCGGCTTATTTTGTAACTAACAACATAGCTCTTGGGGTTTCTTTAGGCTATAGCCACTTTAAGCAAGATAGTTATATAAACATAGACGGCTTTTATCCGCAAAGGTATGATGAGGTTTTAAATTCATTCTCTGCCGATGCTTACGGGCGGTACTATTTTACGCCTGCAAGTAAATTTTCTATCTTCGGGCAGCTTTCAGCCGGATTTTTTACAAGTAAAAGAGAGGTAAAAGATACTGCTATAGAATATACAAATAACGGTTTTGATGCAACACTTGCCCCGGGTATTAGCTATTTTATATCAAGCCATTTAGCGCTCGAGGCATCTTTTGGGTTTATTAACTATCGTACCGTAGAGCCTACAACCACCGATTATTACGGTAATGAGATAGACGAAGATTCTACCGATAATTTTAGTGCAAACTTATACCTAAGTAATATTTACTTTGGCCTGGTTTACAAGTTTTAATACAGTTTATAAAAGCAAAAAACCTCCCAATTGGGAGGTTTTACTTTTTTTGTACTTAGGGGATTGTATTAAAACTTAAAGCCTATGCCAAGTTGAAATACAGAGTTTTTAACGTTTACATCTTTAACAACATCTGTTATACCTTGGTTATAACGTGCTGTTGCAAAAAGGCCCATTTCTGTTTGAAAAGTTAGGCCACCGGCAACACCAAATTCAAAGGTTTGGGTATCTACACCGTTGTCAGCAAGATCAATATCGCCATTATCAGAATTTGGGTTAAAATCAAACTCGTCGTTTACAAGAAAACTAAACTGGGGCCCTGCTTCAATGCTTAAACCTTTTACAATATAAAATTTAGCCAGTACCGGCACATTTATATAATCAAGCTGTACTTCTGCTTTGTCGCCATCCGGGCCATCAAAGTTTGCATCAAAACCCTGTCCTGAATATAGTGCCTCTACCTGTATAGAGAAAATCTCTGCAATAGGGAACTCACCAAATACACCTACGTGAAAGCTGGTTCTTGAGTCGGGCGAATCAAAATCATCGCCTGTTACTGTGGCAAAGTTAACACCACCTTTTACACCAAAGCTTGGCGACATACTGTCGGAATTGCTTGCGTCTTCCTGTGCGTTAGATACTGCTACGGCACCTAACATTAATGCACTTGCTGATAATAATTTAAATAGTTTCATCTTTTTTAAGTTTTAGTTTTGTTGGTTCAAAATTATATCTTTGGTACAGGCACCATTATCAAAAAATTCTTAATTCACATAACTTTAACCGTATGAAAAGTTGGGTTAAATACGTAAAAGACTATAAAACCTACCTTAAAATAGAGCGGGGGTTATCGGTAAATTCGGTTACCAATTATGCGTTTGATGTGCAAAGGCTAACTGATTATCTGCAAGTTAATGAGATGGAAATTTCGCCGCTGCAAATTAACGAAGATCATATCCAGCAATTTATTTACCATGTGGCGGCAGAGCTAAATCCGCGTTCGCGGGCAAGGTTAATTTCGGGCCTTAAGAGTTTTTTTAACTATTTAATCTTTGAAGATTACCGCAAAACCACCCCAATGGAGCTTATTGAGGTGCCAAAAATTGGCAGAAAACTGCCCGATACACTCTCGGTAAACGAAATTGACCAGCTTATTGCCGCTATAGATCCTCAAAAAGACGAAGCAGAACGTAATATTGCCATGCTGGAAACGCTATACAGTTGTGGGCTCAGGGTATCAGAACTTGTTACCCTAAAGCTATCCGACCTTTTTTTTGAGGAAGGCTTTGTAAAAATTACAGGTAAGGGCAACAAGCAACGATTTGTACCTATAGGCACATCAACACAAAAATTTATAAACCTGTATAGGGACACTAAGCGCAACAAGATTACCATAAAAAAAGGGCATGAAGATACCCTCTTTTTAAACAGGAGGGGCAGTGGGCTTACGCGCGCCATGGTTTTTACCATCATAAAGAACCTTGCTACCGCTATAGGCTTGCATAAAATTATAAGTCCGCACACGTTTAGGCATTCGTTTGCTACACATTTGTTGAAAAATGGCGCCGATTTGCGCTCTATCCAGCTAATGCTGGGGCATGAATCTATTACCACAACCGAAATTTATATGCATTTAGACCGATCATTCATTAAACAAGTGTTAAATACGTATCATCCAAGAAGATAATTTATTGTGTTTACAACATATATTATAAAATTCATTCGTTATTTTGTAAGACCTTTACCTTTATATTATTTATTAGTAGTTAAGAATGCCCGATAATAACGAAACCAAAAGTATTAACGCTTTTTATAAAAAGCTTATAGATGAGGTGCCCGACCTTATTTTTAAAGCCGAATATACCAATGGTAAATATTCTGTTGTGTTTTGCAGTGAATCTGTAAGGGATATTTATGAAGTTACGCCAGAGGAATTTATTGCAGACCCAGACTATATTATTACCCACCGTATTTTACCGCTGGACAGGGCAATGTTTGCAAAAAAATTAGAAGTATCGCGCATAAGGTTAAAACGATATGACCATGACTACAGGGTAAAGCTGCCACAAAAAGGGTTACGTTGGCTCAAAGTTACAGGTAAGCCGGAAGAAATAGAAGGCGGAGGTGTTGCCTTTTATACCCGTGTAAGCGACATTACCGACCTTAAACTACAGGAACAAAAATTACAGGTATCTGAAGAGCGCTACAAATTTGCACTCGAAGCGGCATCCGAAGGTTTATGGGACTGGGATATTACTAAACGTACTGTTTACTTTTCCGGACAGGCCATGAAAATTATTGGCCGCGAAAACAAAGATGCAACAGTTCCTCAAAGTTTTTGGGCAAGTCGTGTTCATCCGGATGATGTAAAAGCACGGGACGAGGCAAAGCGTAAAGGATTGCGCAGGGGTGCATCTTATGAAAGTATTTACCGTATTCGTACCGATGAAGGTAAATATCGCTGGCTGCTTAGCCGTGGCCGTGCCGTAGAGTTTGATAAAAATGGTAAGGCTACGCGCGCCATTGGCATGCATAAAGACATTACACTTCTTAAGGAAAAAGAAATACAACTGGGTAATACTATTACTATTATTGGAAATCAAAACAACAGGCTTAGCAATTTTGCACATATAGTATCGCACAATTTGCGTTCGCATGCCAGTAATTTAAAAATGCTTTTAGATCTTTTTAAAAATGCTGATAACGAAGAAAGGGAAGAAATGCTGTCGCACCTGGAAGGTATATCAGATGGATTAACCATAACTATTAGCCACCTAAAAGAACTTGTTGAGATACAAACAGAAGTAAAAACGGTAAAAGAACATTTAAACTTAAGGCATTATTTAAAGAATATACTTACTATATTACACCACGAAATTACTAAGCATAGTGTTACTATAGAAATAAACATTCCGTTAGATGTTACTGTAAATTATAATGCGGCATATTTAGAGAGTGTACTGCTAAATTTTACTACTAACGCCATTAAGTATTCCAGCAGCGAAAGAAAGCCTATTATATCATACGATTTTGAGATAGAAGATGGTAAAAAAGTACTATCCATATCAGATAATGGCTTGGGTATCGACCTGAAAAAGCACAAAAATTCATTGTTCGGTATGTATAAAACATTTCATAAAAATCAAAATTCCAGGGGTATAGGTTTGTTTATTACTAAAAATCAAATTGAGGCTATGGGAGGAAAAATAGAAGTAACCAGTGAAGTAAACAGGGGTACAACGTTTAAAATTTATTTTAATGAAGAAGATTAACAGCCTCTATGTAATTGATGACGACAGGATATACCATTTTTTACTTAAAAACTTATTTAAACAAAACGGCATAACCGTTAAAACCGATTTTTTTAGTAATGGGCAAGAAGCTATTGAGGCTTTAAAACAAGACGAAGCCGGAGACAATGCACCAGATCTTATTCTGCTTGATATAAATATGCCTATCATGAACGGGTGGCAGTTTCTTGAAGAATATGCCAAGTTGCAGGACAGGATACCTAAAACCTCAATGGTTTACATGATAAGTTCATCTAATGATGTGGTAGATATTAATAAAGCTAAGGGCTATAAAAGCCTTGTGAAAGATTATTTTTTGAAGCCTATTTGTAAGGAAGACCTCGATAAAATCTTCATTTCAAGTGAGTCATAGATTTCGCTTATAGACACTATAGATAAATATTATAGAAATTTTGTTTGTACTTATTAATTATAGGTGTAAATTTGCCTAACACTGTTAAGTGATTTAAAAGCTTTAAAAATGGGAAGTAAAGAGAGGATTTTAAGACAGAAGGAAGAAACCCGGGCTAATATAATTCAGGCAGCGAGAGATATTGTTAAAGATGAAGGCTGGCAGGGTTTAAGCATGCGTAAGATAGCCGACAAAATAGAATATACCGCTCCTATAATATACGAGTATTTTTCTAACAAAGAAGCCATACTACAGGAGTTAACCTGCAAAGGGTTTTGTTTATTGGTAAGGGATCTGGAAAGTGCGAAGGCATCTACCACCGAACCGGCGGAACAACTTGAGGCCATGTGGCTTGCCTACTGGAATTTTGCCCGCGATAACAGGGAGGCCTATCAGTTAATGTATGGCGTAGAGATGACCTGTTGTACGCAGCGCACTACCGAGAGCGATTTGCCATACCAGCTTATTACCGGTGTTATAAGGGAGATCATGAAAGATGTAAACCCTACCGATATAGTTATTAAGCAAAAGTATTTTACATTTTTTTCGGTTATACACGGCCTTATATCTATAAATATTATAGGTAACGGATTGTCTAACGACATTAACACACAAATTTTAAAAGATGCCATAACCGGTATTATACGCTATATAAAAGAATAGCTTTTTTTTGAAAAGTTACTTAACGCTGTTAAGTGTTTTAATTAGGTTAATTGCCTTATGCTATGTATATAGTTTTTTTTTGAAACAATCGCTTAACGCCGTTAAATGCTTTAATTACATTATATAGAATATCAATTTAAACCATAAATTTTTTGTACCACAGGTTAACACCATTAAATAATTTAATATCATTATGAAAGACGTAAAATTAATCCACATCATTGCCATAGCACTACTTGCTTTGCTGTATGCATGTTCCGGCAATAACGCCGCAGCTCCTGCACCACAGGCTGCAAGCCTGCCTGTATATTCTGTAACTCCATCTAATGCAATAACATACCAGGAATACCCTGTAACAGTAGAGGGAAGGACAAACGTAGAGATACGCCCGCAGGTAGACGGTTACCTTGACAAGATCTTTGTAGATGAAGGTGCCTTTGTAAACGCAGGTTCTCCCATTTTTAAAATTAACGACAACAGGTACCGCGAAGCTTTAAACAGCGCTACAGGTACGTTAAACGGGGCAGAGGCTTCACTTATTAATGCTAAGCTGGAAGTTGAAAAACTAACCCCGCTTGTTGAGAACAAGGTGGTATCTGAATATCAATTAAAATCGGCTAAAGCCAGCCTTAAAATTGCTGAGGCCAACAAAAAACAGGCCGAAGCTGCTGTGGCATCTGCTAGGATAAACCTTGGCTATACATTAATTACCGCACCGGTTTCAGGTTACATTACCCGCCTTCCTAAAAAACAGGGAAGCCTTGTTTCTGCTGCCGATCCTATTGCACTTACTACATTATCAGATATTGGCGAAGTACACGTATATTTTTCAATAGGCGAGTCTGATTTTATCAGTTTCCGCGATAATTATGCAGGAAATACCATTACCGATAAAATTAAAAACCTGCCTCCTTTAGAGCTTGTGCTGCCTAACAGGAGCACGTATGAGCAAAAAGGTAAGGTAGATATGGTAGACGGCCAGTTTGACCGTACCACGGGTGCCATTACCCTTAGGGCAAGTTTTCCTAATGCAAAGGGCCTGCTACGCTCTGGTAACACAGGTAAGATCCGTTTAGGGCTACCGCATGCCAATGTGCTGCTTATACCGCAATCGGCTACTATGGAGCTGCAGGACAAAATATTTGTCTTTACAGTAGATAAAGACAATAAAGTGGCCCGTACACCGGTAATCGTTTCGGGCAAATCAGGTACTGATTACCTGGTTCAGGATGGCCTAAAAGCAGGTGACAGGATCGTGTTTAAAGGCTTTGAAAGCCTTCAGGATGGCGCTGTAATCGTACCTGAAAAAATCACAGGGGAAATAGCCGCCAAGTAATTAACAACTAACATCTTAACGTAAACAACCATGTTTAAAAAATTTATAGACCGGCCGGTTTTGGCTACGGTCATAAGCATCCTATTGGCTATTTTAGGGGTAATTGGCCTCACCCAATTGCCTCTGGGCCAGTTCCCTGATATCGCTCCGCCGGCAGTACAGGTTACCGCACTTTACCCCGGCGCAAATGCCGAAACCGTATTGCGTTCGGTGGCACCATCGCTGGAAGAATCAATAAACGGTGTAGAGAATATGAGTTATATGAGCTCTACCGCAAGTAACGATGGCTCCCTTGTAATTACAGTATACTTTAAGTTAGGTACCAACCCAGACCAGGCTGCCGTAAACGTACAGAACAGGGTGGCGCAGGCCACCAGCCAGTTACCGGCAGAGGTTGTACAGGCAGGTGTAACCACCGCAAAACAACAAAACAGCCTTATTATGGTTGTTGACCTGTTCTCTGAAAGTGAAACCCAGTACGACCAAACGTTCCTTGCCAACTATGCCCAGATAAACATTATCCCCGAGATTAAAAGGATACCGGGCGTAGGGCAGTCCATCATCTTTGGTGGTAATAAAGATTACTCTATGAGGGTGTGGCTAAACCCATCTCAAATGGCATCATATAATGTAAGTCCAAGAGAAGTTATGGGCGCCATTCAGGATAAAAACCTTGAGGCTGCACCGGGTAAATTTGGTGAGAACAGTACCCAGTCTTTTGAGTACGTAATTAAATATAAAGGTAAGCTTACCAAACCGGCCGATTACGAAAATATCGTGGTGCGTACCAATGCCGATGGTTCTATCCTTCGCCTAAAAGATGTTGCCCGTATAGAATTTGGTTCGTACACCTATGGTAACTTTACCAGGGTTAACGGCAAGCCGGGTGTTAACATTGCAGTTATGCAGCTGCCGGGCTCTAACGCCAACGAAATTCAGATACAGATTGCCAAGTTGATGGAAAAGGCTTCTAAAAATTTTCCGAAAAACGTAAAGTATCTTACACTATATAACACTAAAGATATGCTTGATGCCTCAATAGAGCAGGTAGAGCATACGCTAATTGAAGCCTTTATACTGGTATTTATAGTTGTTTACCTGTTCCTGCAGGATTTCAGGTCAACCCTAATTCCGGCCATAGCCGTACCGGTAGCATTATTGGGTACGTTCTTTTTCATGTCCATCTTCGGGTTTTCGATAAACCTGTTAACGCTGTTCGCTTTAGTGCTCGCCATTGGTATTGTTGTGGATGATGCTATCGTTGTCGTCGAGGCGGTGCACGCAAAGATGGAGCACAAGCACCTTCCGCCTAAAGCGGCAACCACATCGGCCATGAGCGAAATTACCGGGGCCATCATCTCCATTACATTGGTAATGTCGGCCGTGTTCTTACCGGTAGGCTTTATGCAAGGGTCAACAGGGGTATTTTACAGGCAGTTTGCCTTTACGCTTGCCATAGCTATTGTTATCTCGGCTATCAACGCCTTAACATTAAGCCCGGCACTGGCAGCCCTTTTCTTAAAACAGCATGTGCCGGCACATGGCGGTACTGAAGAGAAACAAAACTTTAAACAACGTTTCTTTAGCGGGTTCAACTCCGGGTTTGATAAATTAACTAACAGATATGTAGGCAGCCTGCGCTTTTTAGTGCGCCACCGTTGGGCCAGCCTTGGCGGACTTACAGTTGTAATTGCTGCTACCGTTTGGATGGTAAAAACAACACCATCGGGCTTTATACCAAGTGAAGACCAGGGCTTTATAGCCATATCATTATCCATGCCGGCAGGTACATCGTTAGACCGTACTACAGCAGCTATGGGTGAAGCTGAAAAAGCATTGGGTTCGATGGAATCTAAAAAAACACTGATGGGCCTTTCCGGATTTAACATCCTTACCCAGTCATCAAGCCCATCGTTCGGGGTAGCGTTTATATTGCTTAAACCGTCTAAAGAGCGTGGCGAAGTGCGTGACATTAATGCCATTATGGATCAGGCAAGGCAAAGGCTTGGAGCTGTTAAAGGCGCAAATTTCTTCGTGTTTACCTTCCCAACCGTTCCTGGTTTTAGTAACGTAGATGGTCTGGACTTTGTATTGCAGGACCGTACCGGTGGCAAGCTTGATAAGTTTAGCGCCGTAGGTAACAACTTTATTGCAGAGCTTATGAAACGCCCTGAAATTGCCGTGGCCTTTACGTCGTTCCGTGCCGACTATCCTCAGTTTGAAATGGAAGTGGATGACGTTAAAGCCGACCAGCTTGGTGTTAGCGTTAAAGAGCTGATGCAAACCGTTCAGGCCTATTACGGTAGCGCCCAGGTATCCGACTTTAACCGATTTGGTAAATACTATCGTGTTATGGTTCAGGCTGATAAAGGCAACCGTGCCACGCCGGAATCTTTAGACCAGGTATTTGTAAAAAACAATGCAGGCGAAATGGTTCCTATAAACACACTGGTTAAACTGGTAAAAGTATACGGGCCGGAAAATGCATCACGTTACAACCTGTTTAACTCTATGGGTGTTAATGCGATACAAAAACCGGGATACAGCTCCGGTGATGCTATTAAAGCAGTTGAGGAAGTTGCCGCACAGCACTTGCCTGCCGGATATTCATACGAATTTTCAGGTATGACAAGGGAAGAGATATCATCAGGAGGGCAGTCGGCGGTAATTTTCATGCTGAGCTTAATCTTTATATACTTCCTGCTTGCAGCACAATACGAAAGCTATATACTGCCATTTGCAGTAATACTTTCTATACCAACCGGTATATTCGGGGTGTTTGTTGCCATTGGCTTAACTGGTGTGGCTAATAATATATATGTACAGGTAGCCCTTGTAATGCTTATAGGCTTACTGGCCAAGAATGCCATCCTTATTGTGGAGTTTGCGGTACAGCGACGCAGGGCAGGTAAATCATTACTATCAGCCTCGCTGGAAGCTGCCAAGCTGCGCCTTCGGCCAATTATAATGACATCTCTTGCCTTTGTGGTAGGGTTGGTACCAATGATGACAGCCACAGGCCCATCAGCACAGGGTAACCACTCTATTAGTATTGGTGCAGCAGGGGGTATGATATCAGGGGTAATACTCGGGTTATTCATCATACCGGTACTGTTCATTGTATTCCAGTACCTACAGGAAAAAGTATCAGGAAAAAGGCCTGTTGAAGAACAGCAGGGCGAATTAGGATTAATAGGATAAAGAACAAAAGCGCCACCCACAGTGGTGGCGCTTAAACTAACATACACATACAATGATAACGTTTATTAAATACATACTGTCGGTCATACTATTGCTTGTGCTTGCAGCGTGTTCGGTTTCTAAAGATGTAGAAACACCACAACCAGAACTGCCTGAAAATTTCAGGAATGCTCATCAAATTACCGCAAGTACAGATACTACGACCATTGCCGATATTGAGTGGAAGAGTTTTTTCCCCGATGCAGGGTTACAGGAACTCATTGGCCGTGCCATTGCCAAGAATTATGATATGCAAACCGCTATCAAAAATTTAGAGATTGCACAATTGCAGCTTCGCCAAAGCAAATGGAATTACGTACCGCAATTTAACGCGGCGGTTACGGCTAACACAACCATACCATCGCAAAACAGCCTTAACGGTATAAGCCTTAATAATTTTTTGAATACAAGCCATATAGAAGATTACAATGCCGGCGCTTCACTTTCCTGGGAAGCTGATATTTGGGGAAAGATAGGAAGCAGGAAGAGGGAAGCGCTGGCTATTTACCTTCAAACGGAGGAAGCCAGAAAAGCCGTACAAACCACTATTGTAACAACAGTAGCGCAGGGGTATTACAACCTGCTTATGCTGGATGCGCAATTAGAGATCGCGGTTAAAAACCGTGAGCTTAGTGAGAATACCGTACTGATGATCAAACAGCAGTTCAGCTCGGCGCAGGTTACATCGCTTGCTGTAGAGCAGGCCGATGCACAGCGTTTAAGGGCGGCGCAAATTGTTCCACAGCTTGAAAGGGAAATAGCTTTACAGGAAAATGCGCTTAGTGTTTTGGCAGGCTCTTTACCTGATTATATTACAAGGGATACAAAATTAGACCTTGCCGAATTGCAAACTGAACTTGCTACTGGCGTACCGGCGGGCATTTTAAGCCGCAGGCCCGATGTAAAGTCATCTGAATATGAATTGCATGCTGCAAACGCCCGTGTGGGTATTGCTAAAGCCTCAATGTACCCGGCGCTTAATATTACAGCAAGTGGGGGAGTAAACTCATTCCAGTCTAACAACTGGTTTAATATGCCTGCGTCGTTATTTGGTATGGTGGCTGGTAGCCTTACGCAGCCATTGTTGCAAAACAGGAGGTTTAAAACCCAATATGAAGTGGCTAAGGCCGAACGCGAAAAAGCAGTAATTGCTTTTAGGCAATCAGTTTTAGTGGCAGTGGGAGAGGTGTCTGATGCGTTGATTGAGGTTGAAAAACTTAAAGAAGAGCGTGAGTTTGCAGCCTCAAGGGTTAGCAACCTGCAAAGGGCGGTAACCAATGCCGATATGCTTTTTAAAAGCGGTATGGCAAACTATTTAGAGGTTATAACAGCACAAAGTAGTGTACTGCAAAGCGAACTGGAGCTTGCAGCCATAAAAAGAAACCAGCTTTCTGCGGTAGCCCGCTTGTATAAAGCAGTGGGTGGAGGCTGGAAATAATGGTGTTTATTGATGTGGAAAGAGCTGCCAATTGGCAGCTCTTTTTTATTTAAGTCGTAAAGTCTTAAGGTCGAAAGTCAAAAATCTTATAGAAGTACGTCAATAATAAAATCTATTATTTAACGTCTTTCATCTATATATGACTTCTAACGCTCCAAAATCTAACGGTCTAACTAATCTATTTAGCAATATTAACCGCCCTTGTTTCCCTTATCACGGTAATTTTTACCTGGCCCGGGTAGGTCATTTCGGTTTGTATTTTGTGCGAAATATCAAAAGAAAGGTTAGCCGCCATGTCATCGGTTACTTTTTCGCTTTCTACAATTACACGAAGCTCACGTCCTGCCTGTATGGCATAAGCGCTTTTAACGCCAGGGAAACCGTAAGCAATATCTTCAAGGTCTTTAAGACGCTGAATGTAAGAGTCAAGAACCTGCCTCCTTGCACCCGGCCTTGCACCCGATATAGCATCACACACCTGTACAATAGGCGATAGCATAAACTTCATCTCTATCTCGTCGTGGTGGGCACCAATAGCGTTGCAAACCTCTTCTTTTTCTCCGTATTTCTCAGCCCATTGCATACCTAATAATGCGTGAGGAAGGTCGCTTTCAGCATCCGGCACTTTACCAATATCGTGCAATAAACCGGCCCTTTTAGCAAGCTTAACGTTAAGGCCAAGCTCGGCTGCCATGATACCACAAAGTTTAGATACTTCGCGCGAGTGTTGCAGCAGGTTTTGACCGTAAGAAGAACGGTATTTCATCCTTCCCACAATTTTTATAAGTTCTGGGTGTAAGCCGTGTATACCAAGGTCTATAACGGTACGCTTACCTACCTCTATAATTTCATCTTCAATTTGTTTGGCTGTTTTGCCTACAACTTCTTCAATACGTGCCGGGTGAATACGCCCGTCCGTCACCAGTTTGTGTAGTGCAAGGCGTGCAATTTCCCTACGTACAGGGTCAAAACACGAAAGTATAATAGCCTCAGGGGTATCATCTACAATGATCTCTACACCTGTAGCAGCTTCAAGCGCACGAATATTACGCCCTTCACGGCCAATAATACGCCCTTTAACGTCATCGGACTCAATGTTAAATACCGATACACAGTTTTCTACTGCTTCCTCAGTACCTACACGCTGTATCGTGTTGATGATTATCTTTTTAGCTTCCTGCTGTGCAGTAAGCTTAGCCTCTTCAATCGTATCCTGAATGTGGCTCATAGCAGTACTTTTGGCTTCAGCTTTAAGGCTTTCTACCAATTGGTTCTTAGCTTCATCTGCCGATAGGCCACTAATAACCTCCAGCTGGTCTACCTGGCTTTTGTGCAGCCTGTCTATTTCCTGCTGTTTTTTGTCAAGGTGCTCTATACGCGTGTTGTATTCGGCAATTTTAGCCTCGGCATCGTCATTGGTTTTTTTAACCCTTGCAAGCTCGTTAGATACCTGGGATTCTTTATCGCGTGTCCTTTTTTCGGCTTCAGCTATTTTTTTGTCTTTGCTAAGTATAACCTGCTCGTGCTCGGCTTTAAGTTCAAGAAATTTTTCTTTAGCACGTAGTTCTTTTTCTTTTTTAAGGTTCTCTCCCTGGTTGGTTGCGTCTTTTATGATAGACTCAGCATCTTTCTTTGCGCTGCTTAATAAGCTGCCGGCACTTTTTTTCTCCAGGAATTTTGCTACCCCGAAGCCTGCTGCCAGCCCTATTACTATCCCGATAATTATCATTAATGTCATGTCCATAGGTGTTGTTTGTTTGGTGTATATGTATATGTAAAAAAAAAGCCTACATCAGTGGGTAATTGTATAAACTCGGTGTAACAAGTTTTGGGCTAACCCGCTGTTCAAGGATCTGCGCAAGGCAGCATGCTATAGTAGCGACGATTCACCCATTTTTAAAAAATTGGCGTTGAGTTTATCAAAAAAGTACTAATGTAGGCAGTATTATTGACGTATGTTTAAGAACGTATTGTAATATCTATTTAAGAAGGTCACCCAGTTTTTCATCCATTTGCAAAAGCCTTGCCTGTGCTGCCTCCAGCTCTTCAGAGCGATCTATTACCTTTTGCTCGCTAAGCGATGCAAACTGTAGTGCGCACATGGCCAGTACATCCTGCTTATCCCGTACTGCATAATTTTCTTCAAACTGTTTTATCATGGCATCAATTTTTTTAGAAGCGCTCCTTAGACCTTCCTCCTGCGACGGATCTACCGTTAGCGGGTATACCCTGTCTGCAATTGATATTTTTATTTTCAGTTTGTCGTCCATTCCTCCTTTAGTCAGAAAGTTGTGCTATGCAATAGTCAATTTCGCGGATCAATGAATTTATCTTGAGTTTCGTTTCTCTCTTGTTGTCGTCACTGCCCAGTAATGAGTTTGCCATTTTTAGAGATTCGTTTTGCTGTTTTAGCGCCACTATCTCCTCATTCTGCCTCCTGATAAGCGCGCCCGATCGTGATACTTCCCCTTCCAGTTCTTTATTAGCCTGTTTGACATGATCCAGCCTTCGGGCCAGCATATCGAGCTTACTTTCAAGAGAATCAACAATTTCAGACAATCCGCTCATCTCAGCAAATTTCATTACATGATTTTACAAAGTTAAGATTACTTTAATTAGAAACAATAGTTGGGTGTAAAAATGTTAGTTTTTTTTCGTTTTCCTGTAATATTTTACAATGTAAACAGTTATAAGTTTACGCTAAAGGGCGTGGTTTTTTTAGCGGTTTTTTATATTTTAGCCCAATGAGATTTTCCTTACTACTGCTATTATTTTGCCTAACACTTTCGGCACAAAGCCCTTATCCGCAGGATTACTTCCGTTCTCCTATGGATTTGCCCGTGCATCCCTCGGGTACTTTTGGCGAATTGCGCACCAATCATTTTCATGCAGGGCTTGATTTTCGTACCGATCAAACAACAGGCCACCCCGTGTATGCCGCGGCAGATGGCTATGTTTCGCGCATAAAAGTATCAACCTATGGCTACGGTACCGCATTATATATAGACCATCCTAACGGTTTTACCACGCTTTACGGGCATTTAAGTGCTTACGGGCCAAAAATTGAGGCGTATGTAAGAGCAAAACAATACGAAAAAAAGTCGTTTGATATAGAGCTATTCCCCAAACCGGGCGAACTGCAGGTTGTAAAGGGCGAGGTGGTAGCATTTTCGGGTAACTCGGGCGGTTCCGGCGGGCCGCACCTGCATTTTGAGTATCGCGACACCAAGACCGAGATGATACTTAACCCGTTGCTTTTTGGCCTCAACAAAAAAATGCAGGATACCAAAGCGCCAAGCATTTACGGTATAGTGGCCTATCCGCTAAGCGATGACGCTGTGGTAAACGAATCTAAAAAACCAATACTTATAAGCCTTAAGCTGCAAAAAGACGGTAGCTACATTGCCGATAAGCTTCAGGCTAAGGGCAAAATAGGCTTTTCTATAAACGCTACAGATAAATCTACAGGCAGCTCCGGCAATAATGGTATCTATAAAGTAGAGACATTTTACAACGGCAGTCCTTACTTTAGCTATATGTTCGACACCTTTGCGTTTGACGAATCGCGCTACGTAAACAATTTTATAGATTATCCGCGTTATTACAACACGGGGCAGCGTTACCAAAAGCTGTTTACGCGCCATCCGTACCCGTTATCGCTGTTAAAGCGCAATGCGGGCAACGGCCAGTTTACCATTGTGCCCGATACAATTAAAAATTACAGGATAGAGGTGAGCGATTTTCATGGTAATAAAACGGTGGTTAACGGTAGTATAGAATACAGCGATAAGCCAGGTACCGTGGCAGATGCCAAACACCTTACGCCATATTATGTTAAGGCGGCTAACGATAATAATTACAGTAAGGACAATGTATCGGTATTTATACCTGCCAATGCTTTGTACGACGATTTTTATATGGATTTTGATGTAAAAGATTCGATACTTTACCTTCATAATGCTACGGTGCCGGTGCATACCGCGGTTACCGTATCATTTGATGCCACGAACATCCCAAAGGAAAAGCTCCAAAAAACGTTTATAGCAGGCTTTAGCGACAAGCGAATTACCTACAACAATACGTATATGGAAGACGGCAGGCTTACCGCCAAGGTAAAAACGCTGGGTAACTTTAAGCTGGCACAGGACAACACCGCACCAAAAATATACAGCCCAAGCTTTGCAGAAGGCAAATGGCTCACAAAAAACAATGTTTTTAGCCTTAAGATAAGCGACGACATGAGCGGTATTGCTACTTTTGATGCATGGCTTAACGGCAAATGGATATTAATGCATTTTGATTATAAAACCAGGATTATATACCATAATTTTAGCGATGGTATTGTAGATGAAGGCCGAAACGATTTAAAAGTTACGGTTACCGATAATGTTGGAAATTCTACTACCTTTGAAACTCATTTTTTTAGATCACAAAATACTTCTTCTGTTGAAAACAATAAATAAGCTGTTAACGTTCACATTCTTAATGTTTTGTACTGTGGCTTTTGCCCAAAAAAAGCCGATATTGTACGGTATCATGATCGATGAGACCCAAAAACCTATTGAGGGGGTGAGCATTTATTATGATGGCCCACAAGGTCATGTGCAAACCATTACCGATAAAACAGGTTTTTATAGATTAGAAATACCGATTGATGTTCCCGTAACAGTATATTTTTCGCACATAAGTTTTGCACTTTCTCAAATAGATGGTGTGCAAATGGGGGTGAATGACAGCTATGAATTCAACTCGGTACTTTTAACCGGGGCGAGAGAATTGCCCGATGTGTTTATAAGTAGTAAAAAGGGGGAAAAGAGGGTAGAAGGTATTACTCAAATATCTCCTACAGCAATACGATTAATACCGGGCGCTAATGCAGGTGTAGAAAATATAGTAAAACTTTTAGGTGGTGCCAGTGGCAACAATGAGTTAAGTACAGGCTATAATGTGCGTGGAGGTAACTACGATGAAAACCTTGTGTATGTTAATGATATCGAGATCTATCGTCCGTTTCTTATCCGTTCCGGACAGCAGGAAGGCCTTAGCTTTACCAACAGCAACATGATTGAGAATGTTGATTTCTCAGCAGGTGGTTTCCAGGCACGTTTTGGCGATAAGCTGTCTTCTGTTTTAGATATTACATACCGCAAGCCGGTTGATTATGCTGCTACTATTGAGGCGAGTTTCCTTGGCGGAAGCCTAACGCTTGAGGGTATTAGCAAAGACAAAAAATGGACGGGAATTATAGGTGCACGTTACCGCGATAACAGCCTGCTGGTTAACAGTCAGGAAACTGAAACCAACTTTAAGCCAACCTTTGCCGATGTACAAAGCTACATAACATTCACACCTAATGAAAAGTGGGAGTTTACGTTTTTAGGTAATATTTCGCAAAATAAATACCACTACCAGCCCCTTACAAGGCAAACCAACTTTGGTACTATAGATGCCCCGCTTGCGTTGCAAATATTTTATGATGGGCAGGAAAAAGATGAATACAAAACCTATTTCGGCGCATTTACTTCGAGGTTTCAGGTTTCAGAAAATTTTGCTCTTAAATTTATAGGATCGCTTTACCATACACAGGAGCAGGAATATTTTGATATCCTTGCACAGTATGCACTTGGTGAGGTGGATAGTAATTTAGGGTCGGAAACTTTTGGTGATATTCAGTTTGCCCGTGGTGTGGGCTCACAGCTAAACCATGCCCGTAATAACCTTGATGGACTAATAGCTAACGCAGAGGTTAAAGGCTACCATGATATTGGTACAGAGAAAAAAGATAAGGTAGAGTGGGGCTTTAAATATACCCGCGAAGACATACGCGACCGCCTTTTAGAATATGAAGTAATAGATTCCGCAGGGTTTTCGCTTAATCCACCAATAATCGACCTCCCGGTTAACGACCAACCTTACACACCATATACTGGGCCGCTTGTGCCATATCAAAGCGTACGTGCCCTTAACTTTGTAACTATAGACCGTTTTTCGGGCTATGCACAATGGAGCCGCAGGACCAAATGGGGCAGTAACGAGATATTTTTAAATGCCGGTGTGCGTGCAAACCAGTGGCAGGTATCGGGCGATGATATAAACGGTAGCAAGAGCCAAATCGTAGTTAGCCCGCGTGCGCAGTTTTCCATCAAGCCTAAGTGGGACATGAACATGCTTTTCCGCCTTTCGGGTGGTTTATATTACCAGCCGCCGTTTTACCGTGAGCTGCGTGACTCTGTTGGCGCGGTTCGCCCTGACGTTAAAGCACAGCGCTCTATACACGTAGTGGCAGCTAACGATTATACCTTTAAACTTTGGGAAAGGCCATTTAATTTGGTTACCGAAGCCTATTATAAAGAAATGGACGATGTAAACACCTATACGCTGGAGAATGTGCGTATTCGTTACCGCGCCAATAATGATGCTGTAGCCTATGCATACGGACTTGATATGCGCCTTAACGGTGAGTTTGTACCGGGAACCGAGTCATGGGTTACTATTGGCTACATGAAAACGGAGGAGAATATTAATGGCCGTGGCTACATTGCCCGCCCAACCGACCAAAGGGTTAAGGTTGCTATCCTGTTCCAGGATTATGTGCCTAACATCCCAAGCCTTAAAATGTACCTTAACTTAGTGTACAATTCAGGGTTGCCGGGTGGTTCGCCATCGTATGCTGATTCGTATATATATCAGTCGCGCCTTAATGATTACCGCCGTGCCGATGCCGGTTTCTCTTATGTTTTTGTAGATGGTGCCAAGCCGGAAACAAAACCTTCAGCAAAATGGCTGCAGCCGTTTAAGGAGCTTGCATTAGGCCTTGAGATTTTTAACCTCTTTGATAATCAGAACTCTATTACTAATACCTGGGTGCGCGATGTGTATACCAAAAGCCAATACGGTATACCTAATTACTTAACAAGCCGCGTTTTCAGCCTTAAGCTTACGGCCAAGATATAATTATTGAAACAAATTGCTTATTTTTGGTATATATCTACTGATGAAAATGAAAAAAGCCGCGATTATAGCATTAGCCTTTACTGCCGCACTGTTTGTTAGCTGTAAGGAAGAAAAGCCGAAGCCTAAAGTAATTTACCGCGACACTAAAGCGGTTAAAGCGCAGCCTAAAAAGGTAGATTCTACCCAGATTAAAGTAGCCGACCTGCCTGTTTTAATGGACGGTACCAAATACCTTATCCATCCCGTAGGGGATATCAGGATATACGACGACAGCAATCGCAGCTATGGTTCGAGCCGTACTACAGGATCTGTTAGTTATGCGATATCCAACTATAATCGTTTTGAAATTACCGGTTATTTTGAGAACCTTAAATTTCAGCATGTTGATTCAACCACACTGAGGCCGCTTACAACCAATAAAATACAGATACAAACTGCTACCTACCTTAATAGCTTGTCTGACAGGACTAAAAAGCAGGTGCTTGTTTATACCCTTGTAGATGCCGATACCAACCAGGATGGCAAAGTAGACAGTAACGATATTAAATCGCTTTACATAAGCGAAATAAGCGGTAAAGGATTTAAAAAACTATCAGAAGACGTACAGGAACTGGTAGACTGGAATATTATTGATGCACAAAACCGTATTTACTTCCGTACTATAGAAGATATTAATAAAAATGGTGCCTTTGATAAAAACGATATGGTGCACTACCATTACGCCGACCTAATGGCAAAAGACTGGGCCGTTACCGATTATAAGCCGGTAGAGTAGGTATCAGTTACAGTTTGTCATTCTGAGCGCAACGCAGCGGAGTCGAAGAATCTCGTGTAGGTGCCTGCCTACTGAGACTGCGACTGAAAACTAAATAAGTATATCACTTTCCAAATCTGATTTTTCTATCTTAAAATCAAATCCCAATTGCTGCATTAGCTGTATTACAAGGTTTTTGTACCAGTTCTCTGATTTGGGGTGAATGTATATCTTTTCAATTAGCTGATTAATGTCTACGTTGGCTTTTACGCCCTCATTAATGCTTAAATGATGTTCGGTAAGGTCGGATATTATACGTACCTCACGCTCGTACTGAAAGCTCTTTCGTTTAAACAGGAATGGGAAAAAGCTGTCATTAAACGGAATATATTCCTTTTTATAATCAATATATTTTACCTCGCCAATGTGCTGATCGTAACGGTTTTCGGGGCCTAATGCTTCCTGTAACCGGCCTATAGTGCTTTGTATCGCCAAGCCTTCGTTGTTCTTGGTAAATATCTGCCACATGGCATAACTTTCATATTCATTAATATGCCAGCTGCTTATAACTACATTTTTACGGTGCGATTTGTAGTAATCTAAAAATTTAGGATTGTGTTCTGATATTTTACGTATCTCCTCAAAAGTAGGCTCACTAAAAGTACCCTCATATTGGTCTTCAAATTTGTCCGAACGCGACATAAAAAGCTGCCTGCAAAACAGCAGGTCCAGGAATTTGGAAAGGTCCAAATATTTCCAAACTATGGTATCCGGGTCGGGTATTGTAATCTGGCTGTTGGAGATATACATGGGTATTAAATGCGGTTTTATAGCTTAAAGATACACCTAAAAAAAATAGCTGCAAAAAATGCAGCTATTAATCAATTGTTATTTTTGGTACCCAAACTCCTTACTTGAATAAGGTTGAGATACTTACTATTTATCAAATCACCAAATAAACAAATCGCCGAATTAACTTTTACTCGAACGATTGCATCATTACCAGCTTCTTATAGGTACCGTCTTTTGCAATAAGTTCGTCATGTGTACCTTGCTCTACAATACGCCCCTTTTGCATTACCACGATCTTATCAGCTTTTTGAATGGTGCTTAGCCTGTGCGCAATAACCACCGATGTACGGTTTTGCATCATATTGTCAAGCGCTTCCTGTACTAATCTTTCACTTTCAGTATCAAGGGCAGAGGTAGCCTCGTCTAATACCATAATAGGCGGGTTTTTAAGCACGGCACGGGCAATGCTAAGGCGTTGTTTTTGTCCGCCGCTAAGCTTGTTGCCGCTATCTCCAATGTTTGTATGAATACCATCGGGCAGCCCTGCAACAAATTCATAAGCGTTGGCTATGCGCAAGGCATTCAGTACCTCCTCATCAGTAGCATTTTCGTTGCCAAGGGTTACGTTGTTCCTGATGGTATCGTTAAAAAGGATACTATCCTGTGTTACAAGCCCCATAAGGCCACGTAATGATTCCAATTTAAGAGATCTGATATCTGTCCCGTCAATTTTTATTGTGCCCTCCTGAACGTCGTAAAAGCGTGTAAGCAAATTAGCTATAGTACTTTTTCCACTACCGGATTGTCCCACTAATGCAACAGTTTGCCCTTTAGGAACGGTTAGTGAAAAATCTTTAAGTACGTTTTCTTTTTCGTACCTAAAATTAATATTCTCTATAGTAATGTTCGTTTCAAAATCTTGCTTACTAAGGGCATCAGGTTTATCAGTTATAGGATTTTCCTGTTCTAATACTTCCATTAGCCTATCGGCAGCAGCATTACCTTTCTTGATGTCATAAGATGATTTAGAAATAGCTTTCGCCGGGGTAAGGATATTATATGCAAGGCCCATATATCCTATAAATGCCGATCCTTTAAGGCTGCCTTCAACTAATACCATGTGCCCACCATACCATAACAAAATAGCAATAACCATTATACCCATAAACTCGCTTAAGGGTGATGCAAGGTTTTGGCGGTTAAGGATCCTGTTAGAAAGGTCGTAATGTTTTTCTGTTGAACCTTCAAATTTTCGCGTAAAATAGCTTTCGGCTGTAAAGCTCTTTATCACTTTAAGCCCACCTAATGTTTCTTCAATAATGGATAAAAAAGTGCCTTGTTCCTGTTGCGCCCTGCCCGACTTTTTCTTTAACGATTTACCTATCTTAGATATTACAAACCCCGAAACGGGGATAAACACAAACACAAAAAGCGTAAGTTTAAGGCTTATACCTATCATAATACCAATAGAGAACAGGATTGTAAGAGGTTCTTTTACTATTAATTCTAAAATAGACAGGTAAGATGACTGTACCTCGTTAACATCAGACGACATTCTTGCCATAACATCGCCTTTACGTTTTTCTGAATAAAAAGCTAAAGGGAGGTGGATTATTTTTTGGTACATACCGTCGCGTAAATCGCGAAGCACGCCATTTCTTAAAAATGTGGCAAAAAACAGTGCCAGATAGTTAAAAAGGTTTTTAAGTAAAAAAATGCTTATAATTACTATAACCATAGCACCCAGCGTATATTCTACGCCTTTAGTGTCGTTGGTAGTAGTAACATAATAGTTAAGGTAATTATTTAAATAATCTTTAATCTCAAAAATATCGGTATATACCGGCTTAACCCTTAATTTTACTGTGTCGCCAAAGATAACCGACAGCATAGGGATAAGCGCTAAGAAAGATAAAGTACTAAAAAGTGCGTACAGAACATTAAAAAAAATGTTCAGGTACGCATACTTTTTATAGGGAATCGCAAAGCGAAGAATTTTTCTGAAGTTACTCATTAAATTAGTTCAGGTTCATTTCCTGTATAATGTTCTTAATTTTTTGGTCGAGCGATGCCTCAACTTCTTTAAAGTTCTTAACATCGTCCAGTTTATCGTTTACACTAAAGTAAAACTTAATTTTAGGCTCTGTACCGCTTGGGCGAGCACATATTTTAGTACCGTCTTCAAGATAGTAAATCAATACGTCTGATTTTGGCAGTGTAAGTGCTTCTTCCTCGCCAGACAGCAGGTTCTTAGCGGTAGATGACTGGTAATCTTCTACCATAAGCACACGCTGGCCGTTAATTTCTTTAAGCGGGTTTTCGCGCAGGCTTATCATCATTTGTTTAATCTCGGCAGCACCTTCTATACCTTTTTTAGTGATAGAGATAAGGTACTCTTTATAAAAGCCGTATTTTACGTAAAGTTTTAAAAGCTCTTGATATAGTGAACTCGCTTTTGCTTTAGCCTGTGCAGCAATTTCGCATAGCAACAGGGTAGAGGTAACCGCATCTTTATCCCGAACGGCATCGCCCACCATGTAGCCAAAGCTCTCTTCGCCACCGCCAATAAACTCAAGTTCAGGGAAATCGACTATCATTTTAGCGATCCATTTAAAGCCGGTAAGGCCTACTTTGCACTCTAAGCCATAGGCACTTGCCAGCTCCTGCATCATTGGTGTGCTAACAATAGTTGAGCCAATAAACTGTTTGCTGTTAAGTTTGCCTTGTTTCTGCCATTCGTTCAGTAAAAACTCTGTCATAAGTACCATTGTCTGGTTACCGTTAAGCAGTGTCATGATACCGTTACCGTTGCGCACTGCAACGCCAAGTCGGTCGGCATCAGGGTCGGTGCCAATAACAACATCGGCATCTAACTGGTCTGCCAATTCTACAGCCATAGATAAAGCCTCAGGCTCTTCCGGGTTTGGCGATTTTACCGTAGGGAAATTTCCGTTAGGCACAGCCTGTTCTGCTACAAGGTGCACGTTGCTGTAACCGGCATCTTCTAAAAGGTCCGGAATTAATTTGACCGATGTACCGTGAAGCGGAGTATAAACAATTTTAAGATCAGTTTTAGCCTCAGGTGCCGTGTTGAATGACGCGTTAACCAACGACGATTTTATAAACTCTACATCAATATCGTGGCCTATAATTTCTATAAGGCTTTCGTTAGCATCAAATTTAATGGCACTGTACTCTAAGGCCTCAATAACTTCTATAAGTGCTTTATCGTGTGGTGGTACAAGCTGGCCACCATCTTCCCAATATACTTTGTAACCGTTATATTCCGGCGGGTTGTGCGATGCCGTAAGTACTATACCTGCCTGGCAGTTAAGGTATTTAACGGCAAAAGAAAGCTCAGGAGTAGGACGAAGCTCTTCAAAAAGATATACTTTAATACCGTTGGCAGAAAATACATCGGCAACTATTTTGCTAAGTACATCGCTGTTATTACGGCAATCATAAGCTATAGCAATCTTAATTTCCTGATTAGGGAAGTTGGTGTGCAAATAATCACTAAGGCCTTGTGTGGCTTTACCTAACGTATATTTATTTATACGATTGGTGCCCGGGCCCATTATGCCCCTCATACCGCCGGTACCAAACTCAAGGTTACGGTAAAAGCTGTCTTCCAGTTCTTTGGGCGATGAGGTCATCATATCTTTAATGGCATCCTGTGTTTCAGTATCAAAAACAGGGCTAAGCCATACATTTACTTTGTCGAGGATTGATTTTTCAATTTCCATGGATGTGGGGGATTTATTATTTTTTCTTCTTGATTGTTGGAATAAATTTATAAAGTTTCGCTGACTTTATAGCGCTCTTCGTTGTTTTTTGTACGAAGGATTATTTCGCCTAAAAAGCCTGCCAAAAACAGCTGCGTACCTATTATCATGGTAGCCAGTGCTATGTAAAACCAGGGATTATCGGTAATTAATATGGCCCTTTCGTGCATATACAATTTATACAGCTTGTTAATGCCTATATATACTGCCGACGACAAACCTATTAAAAACATAAGCACACCCAGCGCCCCAAAAAGGTGCATGGGCCTTTTACCAAAACGCGACAGGAACCAAATGGTAATAAGGTCTAAGAAACCGTTTATAAAACGTTCCATACCAAATTTAGTGGTACCATATTTACGCGCCTGGTGAATAACTATTTTTTCGCCTATTTTGCCAAAACCGGCATTTTTAGCAAGTACAGGTATGTAGCGGTGCATTTCGCCACTAACCTCTATATTTTTAACTACTTTTTGTTTGTATGCTTTTAACCCACAGTTAAAATCATGCAGCTTAACGCCCGATGTTTTCCTGGCAGCCCAGTTAAACAGTTTAGACGGCATATTTTTAGATAGGATAGAATCGTAACGCTTTTTTTTCCAGCCGGAAACTAAATCGAGTCCGCCGGAAGTTACCATGCTGTACAATCCCGGAATTTCTTCGGGGCTGTCCTGCAAATCGGCATCCATGGTAATAATAACATCGCCTTGAGCCTTTGCAAAACCGGCATGAAGGGCTTGCGACTTGCCGTAGTTTTTAAAAAACTTTATGCCCTTTACATTAAGGTCTTTTTGGGCAAGTTGCTGTATTATAGGCCAGGAATCATCGGTACTACCATCATCAATAAAAATAACCTCATAACTATAGTTGTTCTGGGTCATTACCGATACGATCCACTGGTGGAGTTCCTTAAGAGATTCTTCTTCGTTTAAAAGGGGGATAACTATAGATAAGTTCATGTATTAAAATGCTCCCGGATTTTCTTTTTTAACAATGGCGCCAATAATAAGGCCGTTTATTAACCCTATAAAAGCATAAATAAGCATAGACATTGGCAACATAACATAAGGTTTCATGAATAGTTCTGCAACCTGTATTCCCATTTCCAGCTGCTCGGCTGTCATGTTAGGATTTTGTGCAACCATACCCTCTTTAGCTTTTTGCAGCATTTCTGCCTGTAGCTCGGGCAATACCATATTAAATATAATGTTGAATACACCTAAGACCAAAGCAGCAATAACGGTTACAATTACACCTGCTTTAAGTGCTTGTGCCAGTGTTATATATCCGCCCGATAATTTTTTATATTGATTACAGGCCAGGAAAATAAAAATCATTGGCAGTACTATATAATTAAGTAAAGAATTTACTACAGCTATTGCACCGCCATTTTGCGGATTAATGTCAAGGGCATAAAAAACAACAAATTCAATAATTAATACAAGCCCAAATACAACTCCATAACTTAGGGCAGCTTTTGCAGGCTTTACAGGTGGCGTAATTGTAATTTTTTCATCCATGGTATTTGTTTGTTTGGTTTAAGCAACAAATATACTAAATCCGCCTTTATGTGCTGTTAAAAAAGTGTTGTGGATATTTGGAAAAAAATGGTGTGCTTTATTTGATATTAAAAAAATAGTTGTAATTTTGCACCCTGATTTAAAAAGTTTATAAACAAAAAGTTGCAGTGCATTTATACCTTCCCTTAAAAGAAGCCGCAAAACAACCTGTAACCAAACAATAAAAATTTACTCAAAATGAAAAAAGGTGTTCACCCGGAAAATTACAGATTAGTTGCTTTTAAAGACATGTCTAACGAAGAAGTGTTTTTAACTAAATCTACTGCTGATACTAAAGAAACAATTATACACGAAGGCGTTGAATACCCGGTAGTGAAAATGGAGATCTCTCGTACTTCTCACCCTTTCTACACAGGTAAATCTAAACTTATCGATACTGCAGGACGTATTGACAAGTTCAAAAACAAATATGCTAAATTTAGCAAAGAAACTAAGACTACAGAAGAGTAATCACTTCTTACCTTATATAGCAAAGCCTTCCGGAAACGGAGGGCTTTTTTTTTGAGATACTTAAGTAGCTAAGATACTTAGATGCTTAGAAATTCAGGAAACTTAGATTCTAAGCCCCTCAGATTCTAAGAACCTTTTTAGTAACTTTGGCACTTTGTAACTCTGTAACTCATAAAAAATGAACTACATTCTTTTTGATGGCCCTGTGCGCAATGCTCTGCTGCCGTTTACCTTTACCCGCCCCGTGGCCGATATTAGGATTGGCATACTAACCATTCGCGAAAAATGGGAAAAATACCTGGGCTATACCACCACTACCGTAACCGAGGAATATCTTACCGATAAGTACCCTATGGTAGAGATGGAAGAGAATGTGCTTATTAACGCTGCTTACCTGCCTAACGAGGTGCTTGCCGAAATGGTTATGGCACTGGAGGAAAACCAGGCTATTTTTAGCGGCGACGAGGTTGTGGCGTTTTACAGTAAGGAGAATCAGGAAGAGGTAGATTTTGATACTTACGAGATTATTGAATATAATGAAGAGGGCTTAAAAGTTGAGCATGTTTGGGACATTTTTAAAAAGAATGATGCCGCCCTGCGTGAAGATTTTGAGCTCCTTACCGAGGGACGTACCTCTCAGCCCATACCATCAAGCGTAAACACCCTTAGCCCCGAGAATATTTTTATTGAAGAAGGTGCCAAACTTGAGTTTGTTACGCTTAATGCTTCAACAGGGCCTATTTATATTGGTAAAAATACCGAAATTATGGAGGGCTCTATTATCCGCGGGCCGTTTGCCTTATGCGAAGGCGCCGTGGTTAAAATGTCAGCTAAAGTATATGGCGCTACGACCGTTGGGCCGGAGTGCAGGATTGGTGGCGAAGTGAGCAACTCGGTACTCTTTGGCTATTCTAACAAAGGGCATGATGGCTTTTTGGGCAACTCGGTATTAGGAGAATGGTGCAACCTTGGGGCAGACACCAACAACTCTAACCTTAAAAATAACTACGAAGAGGTTAAACTGTGGGATTATGAAAAAGGCAGCTTTGTAAAAACGGGACTCCAGTTTTGCGGCCTTATGATGGGCGACCATAGCAAAAGCGGTATCAATACCATGTTTAATACCGGTACGGTTGTAGGGGTTTGCGCCAATATTTTTGGCAGTGGCTTCCCTCGCAATTTTGTACCCAGCTTTTCATGGGGTGGCGCTGCCGGCATGATGACCTACGATGTTAAAAAGGCTTTTGAAACTGCACGCATTGTTATGTCGCGCCGCGATGTTGAATTTACTCCCGAAGATGAAGCAATTCTTGCCGAAGTGTATCAACAAACCGAAAAACTTAGAAATATATAGTCAGCTTAGCTGTACAAATACTATTGAATGGCAAGGCAAAGAAGATATAAACCTAAGTTTGGTATAGTTACATTGTTAGTGCTGTTGGCACTCGCGGTTTTTTATAACTATTACAATAAATCTCAAAATACCCCACGCCCGGAACAGGTAAAGGAAAAACGCACTAAAAAAGTCCGTAAGCCTAAAGAGCTAAAAGAACTGCGCTACCTCACGGTTTTTACAGGAAAGGTTATTGGTATTAAAGATGGCGATACTTTTGAGGTATTGTATGACGGTGCGTCTGAGCGCATTCGGCTTGCTGACATTGATTGTCCCGAAAAATCGCAGGCTTTTGGTAAAAATGCCCGCCAATATGCATCGGACTTATGTTTTGGTAAAACCGTAACGGTAAGTTCTAACGGTAAGCGCGACCGCTATAACCGCATTGTGGGTACCATAGTAACTAAAGATGGTGTTAATGTAAACGAGGCATTGTTAAAGGCCGGACTGGCATGGCACTACAAACAATACTCTAAAAATCATCCTGAATTATCCGACCTTGAAGAACAGGCGCGGCAAAGCCAGCTTGGCCTTTGGGCCGATAAAAAGCCTGTTGCCCCGTGGGATTGGCGTAAAAATAAAAGAAAAAAGAAAACGGCTGCCGCAATATGATGCGATAGCCGTTTTCTTTTTGAAAAGCATATAGCGGATTAATCATCCACCCTTAAAAACTTACCCGTGTTGTCAAATTCCAGTTCCACATCGTTGGTAAATTCCAGTTTGTAACCATAGTGTTTTTTCTCAATTTTTTCTACTGCAAGGCCTTTATAGTGGGCAGCATTATAGTCGGCAATAGCTTTAGGTAATACTGTTGCAGGCATAGTACTCCTGTTGGCATCAACCTCTTTCCAATTGCCTTTTTCATCAAATTCTACTTCGGTACCGCCGGTAAAACGCAATTCGTATTCAGTTTCGGTCAGGTCTTTATCTTTAATAATGTACGATGTCGCCTGGTTCGGAAAGTTAGCCTTGATAAAACTTTGTGCAGCGGCAGGTAATTCAGCTACGGTAATGTTAGTTTTTTGGGCAGTACAGGCAAAGCTTAGTAAAGAAGCTACTCCTAATAAAATTGTTTTTGGGTATGCAAATTGCGTTTTCATAATGTCTTGTTTTTAAATTGTAGTACAAGTTTATAACCACAATCTGGAAACAATTAGGAATCAAAAAAACTTTTCTATTTTTTATTTGGGAAGGTTACCGTAAACGCATGGTTGCCGCTAAAACTATAATTTACAGTCAATTTATAGCTGTTGGCAATAGACCATACTATAGATAATCCTAACCCGGTTGATTGCTCGTTGTTAGAGTTTCTATAAAAACGGTCAAAAACCTTACGCTCGTCCAGTGGGGCATTGGCACCAGTATTTTGTACTGAAAGGCTGTTAGGGGTAATAATAATATTTACCACACCACCGGCATGGTTATGCACCAATGCATTTTTAAGCAGGTTGGTAATTAGGGTAAGTGCAAGGCCTTTGTTCATGTTAAAACTCAATTCACCTTGGGGTATAACATTAATGGTAATCTCCCTAAATTCGGCCAGGTCTTCAAAATCTTCAGCCAGTTGTTTAACAAGGTCGTTAAAGTTTACGGCATCTTCATCGGCATATTGCCTGTTCTCTATTTTAGAGAGCAGCAGTAACGATTTATTAAGGTGCACCAAACGGTTAAGGGTATCGCTTACCTTGCCAATTTCCATCATCTGCTTATCGGGCAGGTTGTTGTTCTCGGCAAAAAGTTCCAGCTTATTAAGGCTAATGGCAAGAGGGGTTTGCAGCTCGTGCGATGCATTTTCTATAAATTGTTTCTGGCTGGAGTAAATGGCCTCGCTTCGTTTAAGTAAATCTTCAAGTTCATCGCCCAATACTTTAAACTCCGATACCGGCGAATCAGGCGCAGTAAAAGCTCTCCCGGTGCCCAGTTTGTAATTTTTAAGGTTGCCCAGCAATTCATAAAACGAATGCCAAACCCTGTGCAAAATGTAGTGGTTTAACAGCGCAATGCTAATAACCAGCATAATATAAAGCGCTACGAGGGCAGTAAGCAGGTCTTCAAGCAGTTCGTCTTCCTCTACCATACTGGCGCGGATGGTAAGCTTATAGGGGTTGCCCTGCGGGTCGTTAAAAACCGTTTCCAGCAACCGGATAGGCTCGTTATCATCGTCGTACTCCATAAACTCGAAAGTACTCGTAAACTTATCCGAAAAGTCATAACTGCCTTTTGGCAACGGCTCTATTTTGAACTGGTTAATGCCAAATTCAGATGTTTCAAATAATTCCGGATGGGCATACGCCTCGCGCTCAATAAGTATCTTGGAATTTTTAAGGCCGTCGTCTATATTATCATACACTTCCTCTAAAATAATAGCATAAAACATGCCCGCCCAAATCGCAATAATTACCAGCAGCGCCACAACAAGGTAGCGCAGCGTGTAATATTGTAGCGAGACACTTTTTTTAGGTTGTTTTATACTGCTCATTTTATGAAGTCGTTAGTTTGTAGCCCATACCGTATACTGCCTGGATATCAGCTTCGGCACCGGCATCTTTCATTTTTTTACGAAGGTTTTTTATTTGGGAATATACAAAGTCAAGGTTATCGGCCTGATCGATATAATCGCCCCAAACAGACTCTGCTAAAGCTGTTTTGTTAACCAGCCTGTTGGGGTTTATCATAAAATAATACAGCAGGTCAAACTCTTTGCGGTTAAGGGTAAGGTCGATACCATTTACGGTAACCGTTCGCAGTTCCGGCGATAGCTTTATATTTTCGAGGGTAACAAACGTATCGCCATCATGGCTTTTGCGCCTTATAGCCGATTTGATACGCGCATGCAGTTCTGCTAAATGAAAAGGTTTTGCAAGATAATCATCGGCACCCAGGTCAAGGCCTTCCACCTTATCATCCACACTATCTTTAGCCGAGATAATTATTACAGCCTCCTTTTTTTGCATTTGCTTAAGCTCGCGCACCAGGTTAAGGCCACTACCATTGGGCAGCATTATATCTACCAAAATACAATCGTAATCATAACTGCCAATTTTTTCGAGGCCGGTTATGTAGTCGTTTGCGGTCTCTACAATGTATTTTTCTTTTTCTAAAGATTCCCGTATAACCTCCCTGAGGCCCTGTTCATCTTCTACAATAAGAATTTTCATGTGTGTAATTTTATGCGTATACCAAATATACCAATTAACGCAGCAAGGAACGATTACATTCTGGAAAGATTTGGGAATTTTCCATCGTTTTTCTTGCCACGAATTACACAAATTGCCACAAAATTAATTATTGCAAATCGGTGTAATTCGTGTTAGATTTATTATTTTTTTACCCGCTTTAAAATTAAAGAATTTAGTGGGTTTATCCCTAATCCTGTTACGCCATTTCGGGTAAAACGGGCAGCCTTATCATAAAACAGCGGGATAACCGGCGCTTCCTGCATAACCAGTTCGTCCATTTTTTTGTAGAGTTCCTGGCGTTTTTTATCATCAGTTTCTAAAAAGGCCTGCTCATAAAGTTTATCGAATTCAGCATTTTTAAAATGGGTATAATTAGGCCCGCCCGGCGAAAAATTCTTACTGTAAAATAACGACAGATAGTTCTCAGCATCCGGGTAATCCGCAATCCAGGTAGCTTTAAAAAAAGCCGATTTACCTGTAGAAATAGACTGTGTAAGCGTAGTAGGCGGATTAACATCTACCTCTACATTTAGCCCAATTTTCTGCCATTCGCGTTGCAGGTATTCGGCAATATCAAGGTAGGATGCCGTAGTACTCATTTGTATTTTAGGGTTGCTATCTCCCGTTTGTTTTTTGTATTCGGCAACCAGTTCGCGTGCTTTGGCGGCATCAAAAGTGTACCCCTTAGCGCCCGACCCTGCAAGCCCGTTCGGTATTATACCTTTTGTTGCGCCCGTACCCATATTATTGCGCAGGAACAAGATCATTTTATTACGGTCGAAACCATAGTTGAGCGCCTGGCGAATGCGTTTGTCTTTAACAGCCTTATCGGCGCCATCCAGCCTAAAGCCCATGTACTCGGTATTTAAGTACGGACCCGTAATCATTTTTACGCTGTTGCGGTATTTAGGCGCCAGTTCGCCTTTTGGTGTAAGTATTTCATCTTTATACGATGGGTCAAGGCCCGAAACAAAATCAAGCTTGCCCTGCACAAACTGCAAAAAGCCGCTTTGCTTATCGGGTAAAAAGGTAATGGCAACGGCTTCAAGGTAGGGTAGTTGTACGCCTTTCTCATCGCGCTCATAATACAATGGGTTTTTACGGAGCACCAGTTTTACATTTTCTTCCCAGATTTTAAACTGAAAAGGCCCTGTACCAATGGGTGCCGACCTAAAATCGTACCCAGGTTTATCAAATGCCTCATGCGGTACTACCGATGCGTATTTCATAGTAAGTAATCCTAAAAAAGCAGGAAAGGTTTTAGTAAGCTGTATCTGGAAAACCGAATCGTTAACCGCTTTAAAGCCTTCCACATTTTGTAATATCCAACGGCCGGGAGCTGCAACTTTCTCGTCTAAAAGGCGGTTAAGGCTGTAAGTAAAGTCGGCCGCGGTAACCGTGCGGGTACTGTCGGCACCAAAAAGGCTGCTTTTATGAAAACGCACATCATTCCTAAGCAAAAAGGTATACGTTTTACCATCTGGAGATATCGTCCACGATTTGGCAATATCGGGTTTAATGTTAAGGCTGTCATCTAATTGTACGAACCCATTATATAGTTGGTTACAAACCCATATAGAGGGGCGAATCTTGGCAAAGGCAGGATCTAACGAGTTTACAGCAGCATTTTCGTTGTAACGGAAAACAAGCTTGTCGTTCGTTTCTGAATTATTTTTTGCGCATGCAGCAAATAATAACAAAAAGGCTATAAAAGGTAAATATTTAAAAATTTGGCGCATGTACTAACTATAATATAACGTTTGATGTATTTTGAGTGCCTTAAAAATGAATTTTATTTATAATTAATCTGTTTTAGCTGCATTTAATTGTTCGTTTGTCGCTTTTTTGCTTTTAAAGTAATGTAGTATTAACAAATTATATATAAATTTTTCATAATTTAACCGCCCGCTTTTACAAGTAGCATTATGGATGGCAACAAGCCATAAAGATATTGTATTTGGCGTAAATGTAATGTAGCAATGAAAAATTTAATGGAGAACGAACAGAAAGGGCTTTACAACCCCGACCATGAGCACGATGCCTGCGGTATAGGGTTTGTGGCCAGTATAAACGGAAGAAAAATGCATCAGCACATTGCGGATGCCCTAACTATATTAGAGAATTTAGAGCACCGGGGAGCTTGTGGCTGCGAAGATAATACAGGCGATGGTGCAGGTATATCATTTCAGGTTCCGCATGGTTTCTTTGTAAGCGAATGTGTTAAGCTGGGTATTAAACTGCCCGAAGCCGGCCAGTATGGTGTGGGTATGGTTTTCTTCCCGAAAGACGAACATTTAATAGAAGATTGCAAAGACCTGTTTGCCGCTGCCGCAGAACAGTTGGGTCTTGAGGTTATGGGGTACCGACAAGTACCTGTAAACCGCAATGGCATTGGCGATACCGCCCTGAGCGTAGAGCCGCATATTGAGCAGGTTTTTATTCGCAGGCCGGTTAATATTGCTACCGATATCGAGTTTGAACGCAAGCTTTTTGTGCTGCGCAACTATGCATCGCACACTATAAACAGCACCATCCGCAAAACCGAGACGGGTTATTACATGGCATCGCTGTCGGCGGCGACCATCATATATAAAGGGCAGCTAACCAGCAGCCAGGTACGCCACTATTTCCCAGATCTTCAAAACAAGATACTTACAAGTGCTTATGCTTTAGTGCATTCGCGTTTTGCAACGAATACATTCCCCTCGTGGGCGCTGGCACAGCCGTTTAGGTACATTGCCCATAATGGCGAGATAAACACGTTGCAGGGCAACCTTAACTGGCTGCGCACTAACGAAAAGAATTTTGCATCGCCCTACTTTACTAAAGAGGAGTTTAACATGCTCCTACCTTTGGTGCCGGGCAAACAGTCGGATTCCGCCAGTTTAGATAATATGGTAGAGATGCTGATGCTTTCGGGTCGGTCACTGCCTCATGTATTGATGATGCTGATACCCGAAGCCTGGGATGAGAACGAGGCGTTAGACCCGCTGCAAAAAGCATTTTACGAATACCACTCCTGCCTTATGGAACCGTGGGATGGCCCCGCTGCCGTTTGCTTTAGCGATGGTAAGATGATTGGTGCCACGCTCGACCGTAACGGTCTGCGGCCAATTCGCTACAGCATAACCGCCGATGGACGCATTATTATGGCATCCGAAACCGGTGTATTAGGCCTGCATGCATCAGAAGTGGTTAAAAAGGGTAGGCTTAGACCGGGCAAAATGCTGGTGGTAGATTTAGAGAAAGGTGAGATACAATTTAATGATACTATTAAAAAAAGTATTTGCAGGCAACAGCCGTATGGCGAGTGGCTGGAGAAATACAAAATTACCATGGGTAAAATTGCCGAGCCGCGTGTAACCTTTACACCGTTGGCACACCCACAGGTTTTTAGGTATCAAAAAGCGTTTGGCTATACCACAGAGGCTATAGAAGATATTATTATGCCAATGGCGCTTACCGGTAAAGAACCCGTAGGCTCTATGGGTACTGATACTCCGTTAGCGGTTTTAAGTAAAGAACCACAGCACTTAACAAGTTATTTTAAGCAGTTGTTCGCTCAGGTTACCAATCCGCCAATCGACCCTATAAGAGAGAAACTGGTAATGTCGCTCGCGAGTTTTGCGGGTACCAGCGGCAATATTTTGCAGGAAGATCCTTTGGCAGCACACACTATTGTGCTGCGCCATCCAATATTAGATAATTATTACTTAGAAAAGATACGCAGTATCGATACCGGGACTTTTCAGAGTAAGACCATACAATGCTACTTTAGGGCCGATGGAAGTGCCGATGCGCTTAAAAAAGCTCTTGATCGTATTTGCCGCTATGCCGTAGATGCCGTGGAAGACGGTTACCGAATGATCGTCCTACAGGACAGGGCTATCGATTCCAGACATGCGCCCATACCATCGTTATTGTCGGCTGCGGCAGTGCACCACCACCTTATCCGCAAGGGGCTAAGGGGAGAGGTTGGCATTATTGTAGAAGCCGGCGATGTTTGGGAGGTGCAGCATGCCGCATGTCTTATTGCGTACGGCGCTACGGCTATTAATCCGTATATGGCGTTTGCCACCATACGCGACCGACTTGCTGAAGGTTTGTGCGATACCAACGTGCCTTTTGAAGATCTGCGAGAAAATTACATTTCAGCTATGAACAACGGCCTGCTTAAGGTATTCTCTAAAATGGGTATATCAACATTCCAATCCTATCAGGGTGCGCAGATCTTTGAGATATTAGGTCTGAGTTCAGATGTAGTGAACCAGTATTTTACAGGGTCAACATCTAACATAGAAGGCCTTGGCCTGGATGATATTGCCGAAGAGGCATTGATTAAACATCGCTTTGCTTTCAGTAATAAGCAAATCCCTGCCGACAGGCTGCCTGTGGGTGGCGAGCTGCAATGGAAGCGCAAGGGAGAGTTTCACCTGTTTAATCCGCAAACCATACACCTATTGCAATTGTCTACACGTACAGATGACTATGCGTTATTTAAAAAATACTCTAAACTGGTTAACGAACAGGGCGAAAAAGCCTGTACGCTCCGTAGCCTTTTAACTTTCGATAAAAAACAAAAGTCAATCTCTATTGATGAGGTAGAGCCTGCTGAGAACATATACAGTCGTTTTTCTACGGGTGCCATGAGCTTTGGCTCTATTTCCTGGGAGGCGCACACTACGCTTGCCCTTGCCATGAACAAACTGGGTGCTAAAAGCAATACCGGCGAGGGTGGCGAGGACGAAGCCCGTTACGAAATTGCCGAAGACGGCAGTAGCATGCGCAGCGCCATCAAACAGGTAGCCAGTGGTCGCTTTGGCGTTACCAGCCGTTATCTTACGGAAGCAACCGAGTTACAGATAAAAATGGCGCAGGGTGCCAAGCCGGGCGAGGGCGGACAGCTTCCCGGAGAGAAAGTAGACGAGTGGATTGGCCGCACGCGCCATGCTACGCCGGGGGTAGGGTTAATTTCGCCACCACCGCACCACGATATTTATTCGATAGAAGATTTAGCACAACTGATATTCGACCTTAAAAACGCCAACCGTGAGGCGCGTATCAGCGTTAAGCTGGTAAGTAAAGCAGGCGTTGGTACCATAGCATCGGGTGTTACAAAGGCTAAGGCTGATGTGGTTTTGGTATCAGGTTTTGATGGGGGCACAGGGGCATCGCCGTTGAGTTCTATTAAGCATGCCGGGCTTCCGTGGGAGTTGGGCTTAGCCGAAACGCACCAAACCCTTATGAAGAACAAACTGCGCAGCCGCGTGGTTGTTCAGGCCGATGGCCAAATGAAAACCGGTCGCGATATTGCTATTGCTGCGCTTTTAGGTGCCGAAGAATGGGGTGTTGCCACCGCAGCTTTGGTGGTAGAGGGTTGCGTTTTGATGCGCAAATGCCACTTAAACACCTGCCCTGTGGGTGTTGCCACGCAGGATAAAGAACTGCGCAGCCGCTTTACCGGCGAAGTAGACCACGTGGTTAACCTATTTAAGTTTATAACAGAGGAACTACGCGAAATTATGGCTGAACTGGGCTTTAGGACTATCGACGAGATGATTGGCCAGAACGATAACCTGAAACAAAGGGAAGATATTGAATTCTGGAAACATAAAAATATTAACCTGTCACGTATTCTGTATAAAGAGCCAAACCCTGATAATATTAGCCTGTATTGTACCGAAAAGCAGGATCATGGCCTGGAAGATATCCTGGACTGGCAATTACTTGAGGCAGCACAGCCGGCCCTTAAAAACGGCGAAAAAGTTACCGCTTCCTTCAAAATTAAAAATACAAGGAGGGCAGTAGGTACGTTGCTTAGTAACGAGATTTCCAAACAATTTAAAAGTGAAGGCTTACCTGAAGATACCCTTAACTTTCAGTTTTATGGGGCTGCGGGCCAAAGTTTTGGAGCCTTTGCAGCCAAAGGGCTTACCATGCGCGTAGAGGGCGATGCCAACGATTATTTTGGCAAAGGCCTTAGTGGCGCTAAGTTGATTATTTGTCCGCCACCTAATGCAGGCTTCAAACCCGAGGCTAACAGCGTTGTGGGTAACGTAGTGCTGTATGGCGCTACCAGTGGCGAGGCTTACATTTATGGCCGCGCGGGCGAGCGTTTTGCAGTAAGAAATTCAGGAGCCAAAGTAGTGGTAGAGGGTATTGGCGACCACGGTTGCGAGTACATGACCGGCGGCAGGGTAGTGGTTCTGGGTAAGATCGGTCGGAACTTTGGTGCGGGTATGAGTGGCGGTATTGCTTATGTATATGATGTATATAAAGATTTTGCCGACCGTTGCAACCCGGAAATGATCGACCTGGAGCAATGCAATGAAGCCGACCGCGATGAGCTGTTTGCCATGCTGCAAAAGCACCTGGAATATACAGGTAGCGCCACGGCAAATTTTATTTTAAAAGATTTTGATAACCAGTTGGGCAGCTTTGTAAAAGTGTTCCCGAAAGACTATAAAAAGGTGCTGCTTAAACAGGAAGAGGCCGGTAAAGTGGTTAAATAATTATAAGAGTGAGCATGAAGAAGCAGGATAAAATAACAGGATTTAAACTATACGAACGTGAGCTGCCGGCTGTTGAGCCTGTAGCCAAAAGGATAAAACATTACAACGAGTTTACGCATGCCTATCCGCCGGAGCAACTGCACCAGCAGTCGGCACGATGTATGGATTGCGGCGTACCGTTTTGCCATAGCGGCTGCCCGTTGGGGAATGTAATTCCGGAATTTAACGATGCTGTTTTTAACGAACAGTGGGCAGAGGCGTATGAAATTTTGGCTTCCACAAATAACTTTCCAGAGTTTACAGGCAGGATATGCCCGGCTCCGTGCGAGTCGGCTTGTGTGCTGAATATCAACCGTCCCGCCGTAGCTATAGAGGCTATCGAGAAACATATTATAGAGATAGCTTTTCAGCAGGGGTTAGTGAAACCATTTTTGCCAGAGAATCGCACCGGTAAAAAAGTGGCCGTTGTGGGCAGTGGGCCTGCGGGTATGGCTGCTGCCGAGCAGTTAAACGCTGCCGGGCACTGGGTTACTATTTACGAAAAAGACGATGCCGCAGGCGGCTTACTGCGCTACGGTATTCCTGATTTTAAATTGGAGAAAAACGTGATCGACAGGCGTGTTGCCCTTATGGAGCAGTCGGGTATTGTGTTTAAATACCATTCGCATGTGGGTATCAACGTGTTTTTGAGTGATATTTTGCACGAGTATGATGCCGTGGTTATGGCGGGTGGTGCTATGGTGCCTCGCGATTTAACATTGCCGGGGCGTGAGCTTAAGGGTATTCATTACGCTATGGATTTTTTAAAACAGCAAAATAAGCGCGTGGCTAAAAAAGATCCATTGGCCTTTGCCGAAGTGGAGAGCAATATTATAGAGGAGGAAGTTACAGCCAAAGGTAAAGATGTGGTAATTGTGGGTAGTGGCGATACAGGATCGGATTGTATGGGTACTAGTATCCGACAGGGGGCAAAGTCGGTTACGCAATTGGCTCTGATGTTCCAGCCGGGCACTAACAGGCCTATGCATACACCGTGGCCGCAGTATCCTTCCATTCACCGTACATCGTCATCGCAGGAAGAAGGTGCAGAGCGTCTTTTTGCCACTGTTACCAAAGAGTTTATTGGCGATGATAATGGCAACCTTGCCGCACTTAGGGTAGCCGACCTGCAATGGGAGTTTGCGCCTAATGGTAAGGCTATCGGGTCGACAGAAAGGGAAGGGAGTGAACGTATCATTCCGTGCGACCTGGCATTGATCGCTATTGGTTTTTCTAAACCTGAGCAATTGTTGTTAGACCGTTACGAGATTGAAAAGGATGCCCGTGGTAATATACTGGCCGATGAGGTTACTTATAAAACATCCTACCCTAAAATATTTGCCTGTGGCGATATGCGCAGGGGCCAGAGCCTTGTAGTTTGGGCTATTAGCGAAGGCCGTGAATGTGCCCGCAATGTTGATGCGTTTTTAAATAAGCAAACATCGGTGCTGGAAAATAGGGATGCGAGCCTTGAAACTGAGGCTTTTGGTAAATGTATTAATTGATTAATTTTTTAATGTAACAATTTTTGAGCTTGCCTGCAAAGGTTGATGTTTTATATAAGTTCCTGAAATAGTTATGACTAATACAAGAAAGTCCCGCCAATGGCAGGACTTTCTATATTTAATAAATCGTATTTCTTAATAATCCCTGTTAGGGTCAAAAGCCTCAAGGTATTCGGCTACGCGCTTAACGAATGATCCTCCCAGTGCGCCATCAACCACGCGGTGGTCGTAGCTGTGCGACAGGAACATTTTTTGGCGGATGCCTATAAAGTCGCCCTCAGGGGTTTCTATAACAGCAGGCACTTTACGAATGGCCCCTAAGGCAAGGATACCCACCTGCGGCTGGTTGATAATTGGCGTACCAAACACACTGCCAAACGTACCTACATTAGTTACGGTATAGGTACCGCCCTGTGTATCGTCCGGCTTAAGCTTACCGGCCTTGGCACGGTTACCAAGGTCGTTTACCGCCTTTGCCATACCTACAAGGTTAAGCTGGTCGGCATTTTTAATTACCGGCACTATAAGGTTGCCGTTAGGCAGGGCCGCAGCCATACCCAGGTTTATGTTTTTCTTTTTAATAATGTACTCACCATCTACCGATATGTTCATGCCTGGGTAGTCTTTAAGCGCTTTGGCTACCGCCTCCATAAAAATAGGGGTAAAGGTAAGTTTCTCGCCTTCGCGTTTTTCAAAGGCTGCTTTAACCTTATCCCTCCATTTTACAATGTTGGTAACATCTATCTCTATAAACGACTGTACGTGAGCTGATGTTTGCACACTCTGCACCATATAGCCCGATATAAGCTTACGCATACGGTCCATCTCTACCACTTCATCCTGGCCGTTAACCGATACCGGCGCAGCTTTTTGAGCAGTTGCCGGTTGGGTATTTTGAGTTGTTGGTTGTTGGTTGCCGGTTGCCGGAGCAGTTTGTAATTTGGCATTTGGATTTTGTGATTTTTCTTTCACATACTCCAATATATCTGTTTTAGTTACCCTGCCATCTTTACCGGTGCCGCTTAAGGCTTCCAGTTCGGCCAGTGTAATGCCTTCTTCTTTAGCAATATTTTTTACGAGTGGCGAAAAGAATTTTTCTGAAGCCGAAAAATCAACCGGGGCAGCTACCGCTTCGCGCGCAGCATCAACCTTTTTTTCTATAGTAGTTATATCATCGTTTGCAGCTGTAGTAGCCTCGCTTGGTGCATCTACCACCACACCGCCTTCGGTTTCTATATATGCAATGGTTTGCCCCACCTGGACCACATCGTTTTCTTTAAAAAGGATCTCGGATAATATCCCCGATACTTCCGATGGCACCTCAGAGTCTACCTTATCAGTAGCAATTTCCAGTACAGCCTCGTCGGCCGCAATGTGTTCGCCTACTTTTTTAAGCCAGTTGGTAATGGTTGCTTCGGCAACACTTTCGCCCATTTTGGGTAATTTCAGTTCAAATTTTGCCATATCAATAACTTAAAGGTAAAATTAGCTTTTACACTTGCGAAAATAATAAAAAAATAGCTTTAAAAAAGTTATTTGTGTAAAATTTCGTAAGTAGAAAGAACGGGCACACTATAGTTTTGAAGTTTTACAACCTCGCCTCTGTCATTACTGCTGTTGCTGCCTAATATATAGTTGGTGCCTGCAGGCTTTATTTTGTAAGTATATTCATTTTCCTTAAAACGTTCCATTATCGCAATAATTTCACCAAACGTAAGCAGGTCGTTATCAAGTATGATCTCGGTATGCTCACTTTGCGAATGCGGACGTTCGGCAAGGATATTATCATGGTAGGCGGGGTGGCGCTCTACTTTATGTATAAGTTTTTCTTCTATAGCATTTTTAAGGCTCTCATCCTGAGAAAACAAAATATAATGCTGGGGCTTTTTTGCAGGCAAGTCGCTGTTTGTTTTGGTAACCATAAAAAACAGGGTACCCAGGCGCATGGCTGCGTTAAAAAATATAGAGTTAGAAAAATGTTTTTTGTAAAATAGCTGCATACCGTTTTTAAAACGCTTCATGTAGGTACCGTCTTTAACAGTGCTCTCGCCTTTGTAATGTATAACTGCTGTTTGCGGGAAATAGTAGTTGGCCATTCCTTTTTCCAGTATGGTATAAGAAAGATCTATATCCTCTATATACATAAAGTAGTTTTCGTCAAAGCCGCCTACTTCATCATATACGCTGCGTTTCATTATCATGAACGCACCTACAATAATATCTACTTCTGCTGTTTGGTTTTTACCAATATGCATGGCATAACACTTATTAAACAGCGGTGTATTAGGAAAAAAGCGGTACAGCCTTGCTATTTTGGTAATAGCAACCCAGGGGGTAGGTACGCCCATTTTGCTTTCGGGCAAAAATTTACCACGGCCATCTATAAGTTTTGCGCCAATAACGCCCAACTTCTCTTTGCCTTTAGCAAACTCAAGTGCTTTTGTAAACGTATCTTCGGCAACTACAGTATCCGGGTTAAGGATACATATAAACTCGCCTTTTGCGGCGGCTACGCCTATATTATTGCCTTTGGGGAAACCGGTATTTTCGTTGTTTTGTATAAGCTGTACGTCAGGAAAACGTTCACGCATCATTGCACAGCTATCGTCGGCAGAATTATTGTCTACTACAATAATCTCGCCGTCAATGCCTTGTAGGGCGCTCTTAACGCTAAGCACGCATTGCTCTAAAAAGTAGCGTACATTATAATTAAGTATGATAACCGATAACTGCATGGGCGCGAAGGTAGGTTTTTGAATAAAGAAAGGAATTATTTATCCTTTGTCAATTTTTTATCTGTAATTAAAAAATTGAGCTGGCTTATTCTTCGCGAGCAATTAACCGAATCAGCATTCTTATCTAAGTAGTTTTTTATACCCATTAAGCAATTTTTTTAATTTGGCAATCAGCATTATTATTACAACGTATGCTAATGCCAAATATTTTAACATCCTCAAAAAATCCTATCTCACATTTAACACAACATTAACCTGTGTTAATCACAGCCGCCAAAGATAATAATATATTGTATAAATCAAAGAAAAGCGCCAAGATGATGCTTGTTAATTTTGTGACATTACTGCTTGATAACTACTTTGCGTAAGGCAAAAAGTGTTAAAACATAAAACAAATGTAAAAAAAAAGCACCCTTGTATGTTACAAGAGCGCTTTTTTAACTAACCAAACTCAATCATTATGAAATCTCTACTATTCTTTTTGCTTTAGGCAGGGCTTCTTCTTTTTTAGGAAGCGTAATACTTAATATGCCAGCGTGGTATGCTGCATTAATATCCTGTTCATTTATTGTTTCCGGCAATTTAAACGACCTTTTAAAAGACGACTGCACAAATTCCCTTTTGGTAAACTTATTTTCAGGAGCACCTTCGTTTTTTTCTGATTTAACCTCAGATGAAATAGTAAGCAGGTTGTTATCTACCTCAATGTTAAAATCGGCTTTTTCAAATCCGGGCACAACCAACTGAACAGTAAAAGCTTGTTCTGTTTCTGTGATATTTACCGCCGGTATTGCTTTTTGTACATATTGCGTACCTCCTAAAAGATCCCTGAAAATTTGATCGGTGTTGCTGTAATTGCGTTTTACTAAGTTCATCGTATTTATGTTTTTTAGTTTGAAATATTATTTTCGATGATAGGGAATAGTCAATTTATATTCCAAAGTAAATCAACACGACAAAATGTCGCTTTTGCTGACTTTTTGTCAATAACTCAAAGTCCAAAAGTGAAATATCACTGTTAAAATTGAACATTTTGACACTACTATGCAATGCAATTATGGTTTATATTATATTTACAACACCAAACCAAAAACAAGCATGGAAACCATTACAAAACGCATACAAAGTATTGATATCCTGCGGGGTATAATTATGGCGCTTATGGCATTAGATCATACCCGTGATTTCTTCCATATTGATGCGATGACCCAGGATCCTACCAACATGGAAACTACTACCCCTATCCTGTTCTTTACCAGGTGGATAACTCACTTTTGCGCACCTACTTTTGTGTTCCTTTCGGGTACGAGTATCTACTTGCAGAGCCTTAGAAAGACAAAGAAAGAGTTAGCATTATTCCTGTTTACCAGGGGATTATGGCTTATTTTTGCTGAACTTACCCTTGTAGGCTTTGGCTGGAGCTTTGATTATATGTTCCATATCTTCTTTTTACAGGTAATATGGGCTATTGGGTGTAGCATGGTGATATTATCAGGGCTGATATTCTTTAACTACCGGGTACTGTTGGGGTTAGGAGTAATCATTACCCTTTCTCACAACCTCATGGACTACACCACTATAACTGACCCCGAACTGGACTCTGTTGCTAACGTGATGATAGTCACTAACTTTACACCCTATTCCATTGGGCCATTTACCTTTTTGAGTGCTTATGCAATCCTGCCCTGGACAGGTATTATGTTACTTGGTTTTGCGGTTGGTAAGTGGTTTAGTGCTAAGGACTTTACCCCTAAGCAGCGTAAAAAGCTGCTGGTAAGAACAGGACTATCGCTCATTGCTCTGTTCATAATACTAAGATTTATAAACAGTTATGGCGATTTACAACCGTGGTCGTCACAAAAGAGCCCCATATATACCCTGCTATCATTTTTGAATGTTACCAAGTACCCACCATCACTTATGTACGCCTGTATGACACTCGGCCCTTGCATGTTAGCCCTCGCCGCGCTGGAAAATGTTAGTAATAAGTTTACCGCCATAATGAATGTGTTTGGCCGCGTGCCGTTTTTTTACTACCTGCTGCACGTGTATGTAATTCACTTTCTGTGTGTTATATTATTTTACGCAGAGGGTTATGAGTTTGCCGATAACTTCCGCATCCCTATAGCGTTTGGCTTCAGGCCGAGGGAAAACTTTGGTTTCTCATTGAGCATTACGTACTTAATGTGGTTGTTGGTGCTATTTATTTGCTACTTCCCCAGCCGATGGTATAACAATTACAAGAGTACACACACTAAATGGTGGCTGAGTTATGTGTAGTTTCCAGTCACAGTCGCAGTTTCCAGCATAAATTGGAACTGAAAACTATGACTATAAACTGTGACTAAAAAAAAATGTTTACTTTTAAGCCTCAAAACTAAAGCATGTCAAAGGCAATTATAGAAATAAAGGGCATAACACGCGATTTCCCTTTGGGGAGCGAAATCGTTAAGGTTTTAAAGGGTATAGACCTGAATATCAACAAAGGTGAATACGTAGCACTCATGGGGCCGTCGGGATCCGGAAAGAGTACACTCATGAACCTTTTAGGCTGTTTAGATACGCCAACATCAGGCTCTTATATACTTAACGGTAAAGACGTTAGCAAAATGAGCGATGATGAACTGGCCGAAATCCGTAACAAAGAAATAGGTTTTGTGTTCCAAACGTTTAACCTGTTGCCCCGCACCACAGCACTTGATAATGTGGCCCTGCCTATGGTATACGCCGGCTATAAAAAAGCCGACCGCGATGCCCGTGCTACCGAAGTTTTAAAACAGGTTAGCCTGGCCGACCGTATGGACCATAAACCCAACCAGCTATCCGGTGGGCAGCGCCAAAGGGTTGCCGTGGCACGCGCCCTGGTTAACCATCCGTCTATCATCCTTGCCGATGAACCTACCGGTAATCTGGATAGTAAAACATCGGTAGAGATCATGGCCTTGTTTAACGACATCCATGCCAATGGCAACACCGTTATATTAGTAACCCACGAAGAAGACATTGCCGCTTACGCACACCGTGTTATCCGCCTTAGAGACGGTATCATAGAAAGCGATAATGTAAATCCTAATCCGCATAAGTAAAATTTCAGATTTTAGAGTTAAAAATTCAGATTACCACTCATATTCAATGATGTGTGAGGCAAGAGTGAAATTTAATCTGAAATCTGAAATCTAAAATCTGAAATCCAAATGAAAGTATACACCAAAACCGGCGATAAAGGCACCACTGCCCTTTTTGGGGGTACGCGTGTGCCTAAACACCACATACGCATAGAGAGTTACGGCACTGTAGACGAGCTTAACTCACACATTGGGCTTATCCGCGACCAGGATATCAACCCTGATTACAAGAAAATACTGGAGCGTGTGCAGGACAGGCTCTTTACTTTAGGTGCCATATTGGCAACAGACCCTGAAAAAACCATCTTAAAAAATGGCAAGGAGCGTCTAAATATACCCAAAATAACCGAAACCGATGTAGAACTTCTTGAAAACGAGATAGACGGGATGGAAAGCGAGCTGGAACCTATGACACATTTTGTGCTGCCCGGTGGCCATACAACGGTGTCATACTGTCATATAGCGCGCTGTGTTTGCCGCCGTGCAGAGCGGCTTTCGGTACATTTACACGAGTTAGAACCTACCGATGAGATAGTTTTAACCTACCTTAACCGCCTTTCTGACTACCTTTTTGTATTGGCACGAAAGTTGTCCTATGACCTGCATGCCGACGAAGTGAAGTGGATACCTGAGAAATATTAGTTTTCAGTCACAGTTACTAGTAGTAAATCAGTTGCAACTATAGCGTTTACAGCTTATAAAGTAAAAACTGCGGCTGCGACTGTAAACTCAAAAGGGACGTTCTTAATTTTTTTATATAAAATAAACATATTTTTACTTGACTTTTTCAGTAATAAATTTATTTTTGCATAAACTTTAATCGTTTAGAAGATGTATTGGACATTAGAATTAGCATCTTATTTAAGTGATGCACCGTGGCCGGCTACCAAAGATGAGCTAATTGATTACGCCATCAGGACTGGAGCTCCGCTTGAGGTCGTAGAAAACCTGCAATCCATTGAAGACGAGGGAGAGATCTACGAGTCTATGGAGGAAATTTGGCCGGATTATCCTACGGACGAAGATTATCTTTGGAACGAGGATGAATACTAAGCAAAAATAGAATCAAATTGAAAAGTCTCTTTCAGGAGGCTTTTTTTTTGGTTAAATTTGCACCTATTTATTTTAAATATACGTAATTACAAATATAATGAGTTTAATAAACAGCATTCTTAAAGCCTTTGTGGGCGATAAGTCGCAAAAAGACGTTAAGGCGATACAGCCGCTGGTAAACAAAATAAAGTCTTTTGAGGGCGCCTTAACCCAGCTATCGCATGATGAGCTAAGGGCTAAGACCATTTATTTTAAAGATACCATTAAAAAGGCCCGTGCCGAAAAAGACGCCAAAATAGCTTCATACCTTGAAGAGGTAGAGAAAACGGCCGATATTGATGCACGTGAGGATATTTATGCCTCTATAGATGCCCTTGAAAAAGAGGCTTATGAGCTTTCTGAAAAAGCGTTGTTAGAAATCCTTCCTGAGGCTTTTGCCGTGGTTAAGGAAACCGCACGCCGCTTTAAAGAAAACACATCTATAACCGTTACCGCTACAGATAAAGACAGGGAATTATCGGCTACCAAGCCATATATTACTCTTAACGGCGATACATCTACATGGGCAAACCAGTGGAATGCCGCAGGTAAAGAAATTACCTGGGACATGATACATTACGATGTTCAGCTAATAGGCGGTATCGTATTGCACCAGGGTAAAATATCTGAAATGCAAACCGGTGAAGGTAAAACCCTTGTAGCTACACTTCCATTATATTTAAATGCACTTACAGGCAACGGTGTACACCTTGTAACCGTGAATGATTACCTTGCCAAAAGGGATAGTACCTGGAAAGCACCCTTATTTGAATTCCACGGTATTACGGTAGACTGTATTGATAACCACCAGCCTAACTCTGATGCGCGCCGTAAAGCCTACGCAGCAGATATTACCTATGGTACTAATAACGAATTTGGTTTTGACTACTTAAGGGATAACATGGCTCACTCTCCGGATGACCTGGTTCAGCGCAAGCACAACTACGCCATTGTAGATGAGGTCGATTCAGTATTAGTAGATGATGCCCGTACGCCGCTTATTATTTCAGGCCCGGTTCCGCAAGGCGACCGCCACGAGTTTAATGAGCTTAAGCCCAAGGTAGACCACCTTGTAAACTTACAGCGTACATTGCTTAACGGTGTATTAGCCGAGGCTAAAAAACTCCTTAAAGAAGGCAAAACTAAAGAAGCCGGTTTCCTTTTACTAAGGGTACACCGCGGACTTCCTAAAAATAAAGCACTTATTAAAGTATTGAGTGAAGACGGTAACAAGCAATTGCTTCAAAAAACCGAAAACACTTATATGGCCGATAACAACCGCGACATGCACAAGGTTGATGAAGCCCTTTACTTTGTAATTGAAGAAAAGAACAACCAGGTAGAACTTACCGATAATGGTATTAAATTCCTTTCTCAAGATACAGATAATGACTTCTTTGTACTACCGGATATTGGTACCGAGATTGCTAACATAGAACGTAAAAAACTTGATAAAGAAGTAGAAACTGAAGTTAAAGAAGAACTGTTTAAAGACTTTTCTATTAAAAGTGAGCGCATCCATACCCTTACACAGCTTTTAAAAGCCTACACGCTTTTTGAAAAAGATGTGGAGTATGTTATCATGGAGAATAAGATCATGATAGTAGATGAGCAAACAGGCCGTATTATGGATGGCCGCCGTTACTCTGACGGATTACATCAGGCTATTGAGGCTAAAGAAAACGTAAAAATCGAGGCCGCTACCCAAACGTTTGCTACTATTACCCTGCAAAACTATTTCAGGATGTACAACAAACTTGCAGGTATGACGGGTACTGCAGTTACAGAGGCAGGTGAGTTTTGGGAAATTTACAAGCTGGATGTGGTAGAGATACCTACAAACAGGGGTATTTCCCGTAAAGACCACCACGACCTTATATACAAAACAATGCGCGAAAAGTTTAACGCTGTTATAGAAGACGTTAGCGAACTTTCGGCAGCCGGAAGGCCGGTACTTATTGGTACCACATCGGTAGAGATATCTGAGCTTTTAAGCCGTATGCTTAAAATGCGTAACGTAGCCCACAATGTACTGAACGCGAAATTGCACAAAAAAGAGGCCGACATTGTTGCCGAAGCCGGTAAGCCTGGCGTGGTAACTATTGCTACCAACATGGCAGGCCGTGGTACCGATATTAAGCTTACACCAGAGGTTAAGGCCGCAGGTGGTTTGGCAATCATTGGTACAGAACGTCACGACTCAAGGCGTGTAGACAGGCAGCTGCGAGGCCGTGCCGGTCGTCAGGGAGATCCGGGAAGCTCTCAGTTCTATGTTTCTCTTGAAGATAACTTAATGCGTTTATTTGGCTCTGAAAGGGTTGCCAAAATAATGGACCGTATGGGTCTTAAAGAAGGTGAAGTTATTCAGCACTCTATGATGACAAAATCTATAGAGCGTGCACAAAAGAAAGTAGAAGAGAACAACTTTGGTGTTCGTAAGCGCTTACTTGAGTATGATGATATCATGAACTCCCAGCGTGAGGTGGTTTACAAACGCCGTAAGCATGCTTTGCACGGTGAGCGTCTTAAAGTAGATTTAGCCAACATGATGTATGATACTGCCGAGCTTATTATAGAAAATAATAAGCCTGCAAACGACTTTAAAAACTTTGAGTTCGATCTTATACGTATCTTTTCTATAAGCGCACCGGTTAGCGAGTCGGAATTTACAAAACTGACCGACAGGGAACTTACAGGTAAAGTGTATAAAGCGGTACTTGATGCATATACCGAGCGTAACGAGCGCAATGCTACAGAGGCTTTTGTAGTTATTAAAAACGTATATGAAAACAACAATGGCCAGTACGAGCGTATTGTGGTTCCGTTTACCGATGGTATTAAAACCCTTAACGTAGTTACCAACCTTGATAAGGCGTATGAAACCGGTGGTAAATCGCTTATAACTGATTTTGAGAAAAACATTACGCTTGCCATTATTGATGAAGCCTGGAAAAAACACCTTCGTAAAATGGATGAGCTTAAGCAGTCGGTTCAGTTAGCAGTTCACGAGCAAAAAGACCCACTGCTTATTTATAAGTTTGAAGCTTTTAACCTGTTTAAGAAAACAATAGATAACATCAATAAAGATGTAATAGCATTCCTTTTTAAAGCCGACCTGCCTTCGCAAAACCCTCCTATCCAGGAAGCGAAACAAGCGGTACAGCAGGAGCAATATATTGAGCACAAAGACGAAGTTATGAATACCGATGAGATGGCTGCAAAAGCCCGTGAGGTATCACAACAGAGCCAGCAACGCCCTCAGGTAACTGAAACCATTACAAGAGATGCGCCAAAAATTAACCGTAACGATAATGTTACGCTTAAGCATGTAATGAGCGGCAAGACCGAAACCATGAAGTTTAAAAAAGCCGAGGCACTTTTACTAACTGGCGAATGGATTATTACTCACGAGTAATTTCCTTAAATTATAAATGCAAAAAGCCCAAACTTTACGTTTGGGCTTTTTCATTGGTGTTTTTACAGGATTAATTTTGCCTGTTGATGTAAATCCAGCCTGTTTTGCTTTTAGCGTTATTAAATTCTATAACATAAAAATAAGTACCGGTAGGCAGTTCATCTCCTTTGTCGGTTTGGCCTATCCACTCATTGCGGTAGTTAGGTTTGGTATAAACCTCTTTGCCATAACGGTTAAATATTTCAAGTTTCCTTACATCAAAGCCTGAAAGGTCAAAACTATTGTTTTTATCATCACCATTTGGCGATATACCACGCTGTATCATACAGTCGCCATCTGTAAGGCTAACAGGAGCTACATCAAAGCATCCAGAAGCGTTTTCTGCACGCAGGTATACTGTTGGTTCACTTTCTGTAATGGTGTACGCAGAAGGGCCTGCAATCTCATTAGTACCAGCGGCGGCATCTGCCTGGGTAGTGTAATAGGTATAGGTTAGGCTACCATCCAGTTGCGTTTCTACCGAAGTCAGGTCATATGCCTCGCAGCTTTCAACAGTAAGGGTTGCCGTAATTTCCGGAACTGCCAACACCCTTATAACAAACGATGTGGTTGTAAAGCAGGTACCATTACCCAGCCTCACATATACGGTCTGCGTAGCCGATAGGTTGCTATATGACGCCGGACTAACAATTGCATTTATGTTTGCTTCGGCATCAGCCTGGGTTGTAAAATAGTCGACAGTCACTCCGGTCTGTCCGTTAAGCAGTGCCGTTTGCTGCTGGGTAAGGTTAAAGATGGAAATACCGTCAGTATTATCGTCGCAAACCTCCAGTGCAGGTACAGCAACAACGGCAGGCAGTGCCAATACATTCAGAGTAAATTCGCTATGGTCATTGCAGCCTGCGGCATTGGTTAGTACTGCATATATAGTTTGCGGATTCACCGTATTGGTAAATGCAGCAGGAGTGGTAATAGCATTAGTACCTGCTTCGGCATCCGCCAGGCTTGTATAATATGTTACGGTAACACCTGTTTGCCCGTTTAGCAATGCAACATCCTGTTGCGAAAGGTTAAACGTTGCAAACTCATCGGCCACACCGCTATCACAAACCGAAAGATTACCAACCGTTGGGGCAACCGGAGCGCCAATTACATTTAATGTAAATGTGGTATAGTTAATACAGCCCGATGCATAAGTAACCACGGCATAAATAGTCTGGTTAGGGTTGGCCGTATTAGTAAATGTATCAGGAGTAGCTATAGGGTTGGTACCAGCCAGTGCATCGGCCTGATTGGTGTAATAAGCCACTGTAGCACCGGTTTGCCCTGCTAATAGCAACGCGTTTTGCTGTGTAAGGTTAAATACCGTAAATCCATCCTGTGTGCTAAGGTCGCACGCGGTAAGGTTAGGTACCGCAGGCACTGCAGGGGCAGGGGTAACATTAAGTACAAACAATGTAAAATCCTTACATCCTGCCGCATTGGTTAACGCTACATAAATTGTTTGCGGATTAACCGTGTTGGTAAACGTAGCAGGAGTAGTAATGGTGTTGCTGCCTGCTTCGGCATCAGCCTGGCTGGTGTAATAAGTAACCGTTACACCGGTTTGTCCTGCTAACAGGGCAGTTTCCTGAGAGGTCAGATTAAAAGTTGTAAAGCCATCGGCAGCTCCTGTATCGCACGCAGTAATCGGTGCAACCTGACTTATTGTAGGCAGTGGTGACAATACAAGTTGGAAACTTGTAGTAGCAAAACAGCTACTTACATTATTTTGTACTCTTACATAAATTGTTGCGTTGCCGGATACGTAGGTAGCAAGGTCGCCGGTAATCGCGTTTGTGCCTGCTGTAGCATCGGCTTGGGTAGTGTAGTAAGTAACAGTAAAATCAGTTGCAGGCTGCGTGCCTAAAATTACAGGCGTTTGTGCTGTAAGGTTATATGTTGCCGTAGCCGCACCAGTACATGCAGTTAAATTTGCTGGCATAGTAGCCGTTGGCGCCGGTACTATAGTTACAGTACCTGTTATCTGCAAGGTATTACCTTCTTCGCTTACAAAATCTACCGTTACGGTATACGTGCCTGGCTGGCTATAAGTGTGCGAAGGCTCAATTTGGGTTGATGTATTACTTGTGCCTGAATCCGGGTCGCCAAAATTCCAGCTGGCACTTTGCAGTTCTGTATAAGGCGATACTGTAAATGTAGTGGGGCTGCCTGCACAAAGGCCATCAAAAAGTATGTCCTCTGCAAAATAAGAGGTTAAAAAGTTAGGCAATCCATTAAAGCATGAGTTAGAAAGTGCTAAACCGCTTGCCTGAAAGTTACAACCTGTACCTAAAATATTAGGGTTGTTAATTACGTGCAGTGCACTGTTTCCTCCTTTTGCGGCATACATTTTTCCATCGGGAGCTAACTGTAACGTCAAAATTGGCTGATTTTGCGTGGTTAGCAATACCTGGGATGCCTGTATGGCGGCCTGTGTACCCAGGGTTACATCATACTGATATATTTGGTTAGGATTACCGCTCGCTGTGCTTGAGGTATATAAAACATCGCTGTTTGGCGAAAATTCTACACCATAACTTTTAAGGGTATTTACTGTTTTTGCATTAGAAACTACACCGGTTGATGCATTAAAATCAAACAATTCTACGCCTTCAATTATTAATGGGGTAGTAACAAACATACTGGCATTTCGGTATAATGCTACGGCCAGTTTTGAGCCATCGGGAGATGCCTTAATACAGCCCGCAAGGTTAGATTCTTCAAGTAATCCGGCAGGTATAAAGTAGCGGTCGTGTACAGTACCTACGGTACTTGTTACCGGTGTAGTATTTACTCCCGTAGATGATACCAGGTAAGCAATAAAATCCTGGCTGTTATTGGCCTTATGGCTTATAACCCATATTTGCTCACCATCGGCATGGTATACCGCGGTAAGTTTTTCGGCAACGGGTGTTGCCAGCGGAGGATTTGGGTTTTGGTTTAATGGAAGATTGTTTTTCTTTGTTACTGCACCTAAACCTGCATTAAGGCTCATATCTACCTCATAAAAGTTAAGGCCAAGCGGCAGGTAATTATCAAAAGCCTGCGAAGTAAAAATATAATATGATGTTGCTGAGCCCGGTTTCTTAACTATTATCGCTGCCTGAGATGAGCTTGTACCTCCCTGTAAATCGCCGCCGCCTGCCATGATCTGGTGGTTGCTGTTGTATACTACAACGCCGTTAGTGTAAAATAACAGGTTGCCGGCAGGATCTGATATGGTAGAGCAGCCTTCGCCTGTATATAGTGCCGAATTGGAAAGTGTAGTGGGTGCGCCGGAACTAAAATCCAGCCCGGCGTTGCCGCCAAAATACCAGATGTTAGCCTCTTTTTGTGCAAAGGCCTGTGTAAAGCCCAGCAGCAAAAAGAAATATAAATAAATATTGATGGCAGAGAGTTTGCCGCCCTGCCTGTATTGGTGTGCCATTGTAAATTAGTTTTTGTTGAAGTAAATAGTTTTCTTTTATAGCTTTTTTCCCTCGCTGCCTGTGCGTATAGAGGTTAGTGGGAAACAAATGAAGTAATGCCGGTTAATAGCATGGGGCATTACTTATCATTAAGGCTGCGGTTTAAAATTCGCAGGGTTTAAATAGATTATTGCCGTCGGATGGCTGTATCATAAAGCAGGCGCAATAGCATACGCCAATTAGTAATGGTTATCATATAATTTAGTTTATGTTACTTTGGGGAGGGGGAGATACATTACTAACATGTGTATTTAGTATTACCCTACAAACATAAGCTTGATAACCGTTAAAAAGTATTATGCAAAACCGTAAATAAAGCGACTATTGGTGATAATAATAGCGACATTTAGATATAATTAAGGTTTATTTGTTTGATATACAGCGTTTTGTTTTTTGTAAAGCTTTTGTGATTAAAAAGATCATAAATTGTAAAGAATCAACTAAATAATTAACTGCATGTAAATTGAAAAGTCAACTACATGGTTATTGTTGAAACAGTGTTAAGGCACTGACTTTTTTTATATTTAGCTAATTTTTTCAATTTTATTCTACCTGGTACTGTTTAGCGGCATCCTGCAGGCGTTTTTGTATGCGCGATTTAAGGTTTCGGGGCGAAAGCACCTTTACGCATTCGCCAAAACCAAGTATTTCTTTTTCCAGTTCAAAATTAAGCACCACATCTATACGTACTATAGCACCGTTCTCATTTTCGTTTATTAACTGTTGCGAGTGGTGCAGGGGTTTGGTAAGCACATAGGGCGCATGCACTTTATCAAAATGCAACAGCACTTTTTGACCGCGATCCCTTTGGGATTTTGTAACGCCTATCAGATCGTTAAAATAACGGTCAAAATCTATCCCGGTATATTCTACAAACAGTTCTTTACCCAATGCATGAAATTCAATTATCCTATCTAATGCAAGCGTTATAAGGTGCGTACTTGTTTTGCATTTAGTGACTAAAAACCAGCGGTTGCGGTGCTCCTTTAATAAATAAGGGTAGTAAATTTCTTTACTTGGCTTTGTTGCCCTAAACGACTGGTATTCTATAAGCAGCGGTGTTTTGTTAAGTATGGCCTGGTACAGCGGGTTTATATGCTCTATACCTTTAAGGTTCTTATTGTCATCAAACTGAATGTAGTTTTTGCTTTTGTGTACGGTCTTATTCACATTATTTTCCAGTTTGGCAATAAGGTCGCTCATTTCGTCAAAATAATTAAAACCGTTAAGTTGCTTAAGCACACTCACAATTTCGCGCATCTTATCCATATCGGCACTGTTAACCGGCGATTTGGTAATGCTATACGCAGGGTCTTCGTAGCTGTAAAACTTACGGTCGGTCACCGTGATGGGAGCGTTATAACCCAGGCGGTCGCTGCGCATAATCTGCAGGTCGGCCTGTACGGTACGGCGGCTTACACCTGTTGTAATGCCTTCGTATTCGTATAGCGCGTTCGATACTTTTTCTATTAAATCTTCCAGGCTCCATTTTCTAAAGCGGTTTTTAAGGCAGTCGTCTATGGTTTTATAGCGCAGCAGCGCAAGCTTGTTGGTGGACATTAGTGCAGGTTTAAGCGTTGTATTGGTTTTGATGCCTTCCAAAAATACTAAAAATGCTTTTACTGCGCAATGTAGCTGCGTACTTGCGTCATTTAAAATTTAAAATTTATCATTTAAAAATTTAAGTTGCTGTAATTCAAATATGATAAAAATATTTTCAATTTATTTTTTGCTGCGCAATTGGGCTGCGCAGTAGTGTGGCCATCTTTGCAATGTCAGGATGAGACAGCAGTTGCTATCCTGTAAAGCAAGTATAAACTATAAACATTTGTATCATGAAATTCAATTTTTTAAGCAAACTGAACAACGTTACCCAAAATTATGAGGGAGCTAAAGCTTATAAAATAACTCCCGAGCTTGAGTTGTATACCGCAGTGGTTACCACGGGACTGAATGACTCGTTTTACGAAGCGGGCGATACCAGGCTGGAACGTATTAAAACGCTTATAGCAAAATGCGACCCGGAGTTTGTTGCTAAACTTGCAGTATATGTACGTACCCGTATGCACCTGCGCTCTGTACCAATGGTACTGGCGGTAGAGCTGGCAAAAGCAGCATCGGGTACATCGGCGGTAAGCAAAACCGTTGCAAATGTAATACAAAGAGCCGATGAAATATGCGAACTTTTAGCTTACTACCAATTGGCAAATGCCCGTACCGGCGTTAAAAAGCTAAACAGGTTGTCTAAGCAGGTACAAAAAGGCCTTGCGGTATCTTTTAATAAATTTGATGAGTACCAGTTTGCCAAATACAACCGTGTTACCGATGTTAAGCTGCGTGATGCCCTGTTTTTAGTACATCCAAAAGCGAAGGACGATAACCAGCAGGCATTATTCAACAAAATAGCGTCTGATACCCTCGCAACACCTTACACTTGGGAAACCGAACTATCTCAACTTGGCCAGCTTAAATATGAAAGCCCTGCCGCAAAGGCAGCTGCTTTTAAGGCCAAATGGGAAGAGCTGATAGAAAGCAAAAAAGTTGGCTATATGGCGCTTATGCGCAACCTGCGTAACATATTAGACGCGAATGTATCTTTTGCACACGTTGAAATGGTATGCGAATATATTGCCAACCCGGCTGCGGTTGCAGCGTCTAAGCAATTGCCTTTCAGGTTTCTTTCGGCTTATCGCGAAATTAAAGGCCATACCTCTGGTTTAGCATCTATGGTTTTGGATGCACTGGAAGATGCCGTTATGCATAGCGCAAAAAACATCCAAGGCTTTAGTTATGAAACGTCGGTTGTTATAGCGTGCGATGTATCGGGCTCAATGCAACAGCCGATTTCTAAAAAAAGTACCGTGCAGTTGTATGATGTTGGCCTTATGCTGGGCATGCTTATGCAGAGCCGGTGCAAAAATGTAATAAGCGGAATGTTTGGCAATACATGGAAGATAATCAACATGCCTAAGCGTAATGTGCTGGCTAATGTAATGGAATACTATAAAAGAGAGGGTGAGGTGGGTTATGCCACTAACGGCTATCTTGTTGTAGAAGACCTCATACTTAGAAAGCAGATAGTTGATAAAGTAATGCTGTTTACCGATTTGCAGTTGTATAACAACAACATGCATGGCCATAGTTTTGAGGTGTACTGGAAACGTTACAAAGGCATAGCGCCAAACGCTAAATTGTATTTATTTGACCTTGCCGGCCATGGTAAAATGCCGCTTGATGTCCGTCGAAACGATGTGTATTTGATAGCCGGCTGGAGTGACAAGATTTTCGATATACTCGATTCTGTAGATAATGCAGGCAACGCAATCGAGAAAATAAACGCGATAGAACTATAGATCATGGAACGCGAATAAACGCTGATTTTTCCTATGAGTGTAGTTGCCCCTCTCCTTTGGAGAGGGGTTGGGGTGAGGCCAATATACGTATAAATTTAAGAAGCAAGTGCCGTAAATAAGGGTTACTTCGGCTTCTGGGTCGCGGGTTCGATTCCTGCCATATGCTGCTGTTTTACAGAGCAGGTATGTAGCTCAGTTGGTTAGAGCAAGAAAAAATACCTTTTTTTAATCTGTATTGCCTTGCTTTAAAAAATAACAATGGGTTTGCTCCCGTAGCCGCTTGGATGTTGCGGGGGCCATCGTCTAAGGATTTAAGAAAGTGGCCAGTATTCAGTCGCAGTGTTCAGTGCCATATGTACTTAAGACTGTCAACTAAAAAACTAAAATACTAAAAGGATGCCGTAGGTATGGGTTACTTCGTTGACACAATAGGGGAGGAATAGCGCAGTCGTAAATCCGGCAAGGCTATCCGGTTCGATTCCGGCGCCAACACGCCCCACAATCCCATGCCGCATTTTGCTCCTTTAAACAATATAAAAAAATAAGATGCCGTTTGTAAGCGTTACTTCGTCCGGCTGAGTATTATGGGTTAAACCTCGTATACGCAGGTTCGAATCCTGCAAGTATCAAAGCGCTTACTGCCATTGCTCTTGTAATAAGAGTGCCGTTTGTAGTGTGTTACTTCGTCTCCAAATGAAAATTAACCGTACACCACACCCATTGCCTCTTTTTATTAAAATATAATGAATAGGCAAACAGCCTTTAAATAATGAACAAAAATTAAGATGCCGTTTGATAAGCGTTACTTCGTTTGGTTGAGTGGGGAAACCCATGATTAGGTTCGAGTCCTAAAGTAAAAAACCGTTTATCAGCCATTGATCTTTCTATAAAGAGTGCCGTTTGTAGTGTGTTACTTCGTCTCCAAATGAAAATTACCTCACACTACACCCATTGCCTTTTTTACTAAAATAATGCACTTTACAAGTGTAGCTGCTCCCCCTCTCATATGGAGAGGGGTTAGGGGTAAGGATTATTTTTAAAAATTAATTAACTCAGTTAAAAATATAAAATACTAATTTGTAATACAATAAAAGCCATGAAAATGCCAGTAACAGGAAACGACCTATTATCTATAGGATATACCAAAAGCAACATACTGAGCATCGCCCTAAAGCTGGCCAATTCGGCCTTCAGCACCCAGGATAAGGATGCCGTGGTGGCGCTGTTTAAAAAACTAAAAGACTATCCTGAGAACTTTTTAGATGATGAAGTGCTGGAGCCGTTAGCTACCGCCATGATAGAAGAAGCTAATACCCCAAAAGATGAGGTTATCAGTTTAATTGATGCCCCTAAAGAATACGCTGTTTTCGGCGAAAGCCATATAGAGCCGGGCGCCAAAGCCCAAATGGATGTAGCCATGAAACTGCCGGTTACCGTTGCCGGAGCATTAATGCCCGATGCCCACCAGGGTTACGGATTACCGATTGGCGGGGTGCTGGCTACAAAAAATGCGATTATTCCGTACGGGGTGGGAGTAGATATTGGCTGCCGTATGGCACTATCGGTTTATGATATTCCGGAGAGCCATTTTTATGAGAACGAAGCCAGGTATAAACGTGAACTTATTGCCCATACTAAATTTGGTGCGGGCCACGGCTACCACGGTCAGCATAAGGCCGATCATAGTGTGCTGGATAGCGCCGACTTTAACCTGAACCCTTTTATTAAGAACCTGCACGATAAGGCATGGTCGCAACTGGGTACATCGGGCGGGGGTAACCACTTTGTGGAGTTTGGTATCATAGAATTTGATGCTACCGATGAGGCGCTTAAAATACAAAAAGGGCGATACCTTGCGTTGCTAACACATTCCGGGTCGCGTGGTTTTGGTGCCACTATTGCCGGGCATTACACCCGCATTGCCAAAGATTTGTGCAAGCTGCCTAAAGAGGCTGCAAACCTTGCCTATCTCGACCTTAACAGCCAGGAAGGGCAGGAGTACTGGATAGCCATGAACCTTGCAGGCGATTATGCATCGGCATGCCACCAGGTTATTCATGATAAAATGGCGAAAGCCATTGGCGCACAGGTGCTGACTAAAGTGGAAAACCACCATAACTTTGCCTGGAAAGAAATTTTAGATGGCGAAGAGGTTATTGTGCACCGTAAAGGCGCTACCCCGGCAGGTAAAGGCGTTATGGGTATTATTCCGGGTAGTATGACGGCCCCCGGATTTTTAGTGCGTGGCAGGGGAGAAACTGCCGCAATTAACAGTGCCTCGCATGGCGCAGGAAGGCAAATGAGCCGTACACAGGCCATAAAAAATATAACCAAAGCCGATATGAAACAGGTGCTTAAAGACCACGGTGTGAGCCTTATTGGCGCCGGCCGCGATGAAGCACCTATGGCCTACAAGGATATTAATATGGTAATGGCTGCCCAAACCGACCTGGTTGATGTTGTGGCTAAATTTACGCCTAAAATTGTACGCATGGCCGATGATGGGAGCAGGGAAGATTAAATAGTTGTCTATTTATAAGACACGAATTTCACTAATTAGCACGAATTCAATTTGTGAAAATTTGTGGAATTCGTGTCGTTTATTTTCATTTAAAGCTAAACCACGTTTACTATATTTGTGTTGTAAGCACATTACCATATGAAATTTAATTACGTCTTAATACTCTTTTTTCTGTTTTTCTTCAACACCTTTTCCGCTCAAACTAAGGTAAGCCCTGAATATATTGCGGTAGAATGGAGCGAAATACAATTTGATTCGCTTGCTATAGTTAATCGTATGGCTTACGCAGATACGGCTAATTTTATGCACGAAAAAATATATCCTTGTGCGCGGTGCTATCTTCGCCAGGAAGTGGCTGAGGCTCTGCTTGAGGCTAACGAAATTGCTAAAGACAAAGGTGTTACTCTTGTAATTTACGACTGCTATCGCCCGTACAGTTACCAGTTTAAAATGTACGAAATTGTAAACAATCCCACTTATGTTGCCAAGCCCGGCAAAGGCTCTAACCACAACCGTGGTGCTGCTATAGATCTTTCCCTTATGGATGAAAACGGCCAACTGCTGGATATGGGAGGCGCTTTTGACGATTTTTCCGCCATCTCTAATTATGCTGCCGAGGGGCTAAGTAAAGAAGCGCGTAAAAACCGCAGGCTGCTGCGCAGGATAATGACGCGCGCCGGTTTTAAGCCCTACGATGGTGAGTGGTGGCATTTTGATTACAAACAAAAACGCTACGAAACATCTGATTTTAGGTGGGATTGCCTGTAATTATTCCTTTACTACTTTTATATTGGCTGCACCCTTAGTGTTAACAATCTTAAGCAGGTAAAGGCCGCTTTGCAGTGTGCTAAGATTAATTTGATTTGCTTCAGGATTGGTAACCGTATACAGTAATTTTCCTGATATATCATACACTTCCGCTTTAGTAATGGCTTCTCCGGTAATATATAGTATGTCTTTTACCGGATTAGGATAAAAATCTAACGTTGATTTAGTAACCTGCGTTGTAGTAAGCGAACTGCCGGCAATAAATTGTAAAACAGCAGGTTTAGGTTGGCCGTCGGTGCTGCAGGCGTAGGAATTGGTTGCAATTGTAATATGGTCTTCCTCAATAAGCGTTCGGTACGTGGCGGTTAAAACCGAAAGGTCATTAGGGTTTGTTATAAGACCGTCAATGCCAAAAGAGGTGTCAAGCTGGCCGTTCTCGGTAATTCTCATCACAAATATTTTATCAGACCCAGGGTTAGTATATTGGTCAGTTCCGGTTAGTGTTAAGTAGCCACCGGTTTTATTAATGGCCCATATGCTGTAGCCGGCCAGTTCATCATTATATAAAAAGGTGCCGTTATTGCCAAAAGACGTATCGGGCTGCCCGTTAAGGTTTAGTTTGGTAACAAACAAGGTTTGGTTGGGTCCGGATATGCCTGTAGTACCGGCAAGGTAAATACTGTTGTTGTCGCTATAAAGCACATTAGGTAGTGTAGAAATGTTGTTTACCGTGTTGTAATAAATATATCCGTCTGTGCCAAAATCAGTATCTATAGCGGCCTCATCAAGGTCGTATTGTACAATGTGCGAAGAGAAATTTTCTTCGGTATACTGGTCTATAAGAACCGTTAATTTGCCAGTCTCAGGAGCATACAGTGCTGATTTTGTGTAGGTATTTATATCAATATTAAAAACAATCACACCATCATCACCGAAGGCTGAAATAATGTTTCCGTTAAGGTCGTATTTTGTAATGTAGAGATATTGCTGCGGATTATTTTCATTGGTAGAATCATTTCTAAATACAAGGAAAATTTCATTGTTAATGATCTCCGCCATTAGTATATTCAGGTAATCGGGCCAGTCCAGGTTTACGTACCCGTTATTACCAAAAGAAGCAATTGGGTTACCGTTAAGGTCGGTCATTACCATAAAGTTATGTTCCGGCAAATAGCCGGTATTGGCTACCATAAGCAGGTTGTTATTGGGTGTTGTTTTTATAAAGGCGTTTGTATTATCATAAATTGCACCCGCAGCCGATGTAAGATCAAGCTGAACATAGCCGTTGGTGCCAAAAGAGGGGTCAATTTGCCCGGTTTCGCTTAGTTTAATCAGTGCATGGTTGGTAAAACTGGTAAGCCCGTAAAACGTATTATCTACCTTAATAATATCGCCCATAATAAAGGTTTCCCCGGGCACATCTATACAGGCAGCGCCATTGTTTCCAAATTCGGTATTTAAAAATTCAGTCTGCGCAAATCCCAGTGTGCTGCAAAGCAGTGCTGATAGTAATGTAATTTTATAGTTCATAATAGTAAGGTTGATTGTTGATTATAAAGTAAATATATAATAATATTTGTAACTTTTTAAGATGTATGATAATGTATCCTGCTAATTATTAACCTAAATATAATCATATAAAACAAAAGGTTTCTAAATAATCTAAAATTGGGGGCATTATGCTTTTTCCACTTATATTTGTACTTATAGAAACATGATTATGGAACTTAAGCTGCACAGGCCTATCTGCTTTTTCGACCTCGAAACTACAGGTACCGATATATGTAAAGACCGCATTGTAGAGATATCAATACTAAAGGTATTCCCTAATGGCAATAAAGAAAGCAAAACATGGCTGGTAAACCCCGAGAGGCCCATACCGGTGCAAACCATTGCTTTTCATGGCATAACCGATGAAAAAGTGGCTAATGAGCCTACTTTTAAACAGCTGTCGCATCAAATTTATAATATGATAAAGGATGCCGATCTGGGAGGTTATAACTCTGACCGTTTTGATATTCCGCTACTGGCCGAAGAGCTGCTGCGTGCGGGTCTGGACTTTGATATGAAAAACCGCGTATCGGTAGATGTGCAGACTATTTTTCATAAAAAAGAAGAGCGTACCCTTAGTGCCGCTTATAAGTTTTACTGTGGGCTGACTTTAGAGAATGCCCATACCGCTGCCGCAGATACTGCCGCTACCTATGAGATATTAAAGTCGCAGTTAGACCGTTACGGAGACCTTGAGAACGATATGAAAGCATTATCGGAATTCACCACCCGTAAAAAATCGGTTGATTTTGCCGGCTTCATCGCGCTTGATGAAAACGGGGAAGAAATATTTACCTTCGGCAAGCACAAGGGCGCTAAAGTTGATAAAGTATTAGAGCAGGAACCAGGCTACTATGGCTGGATACAGAATGCTGATTTTCCGTTATATACTAAAAAAGTGCTAACGGCTATCAAACTCAGGAAATTAAATAATAAATTGGTATAATAATACCATAGGTACGTATGAAGATTATTTGCATTGGCAGAAATTATGTGGACCATATTGCAGAGTTGCAAAACGAAAGGCCAACCGAGCCTGTTATTTTTTTAAAGCCCGATACGGCGCTGCTGCAAAAGCAGTTTCCGTTTGTTATACCGGAGTTTAGCAGCGATGTGCACCACGAGATAGAAATTGTGGTAAAAATTAATAAAGTAGGCAAGTACATAGATGCCAAATTTGCACACAAGTATTATGATGAGGTTACCGTGGGTATCGATTTCACAGCGCGTGACGTTCAGGCAAAGCTGAAGGAAAAAGGCCTTCCTTGGGAAAAAGCCAAGGCGTTTGACGGATCGGCCGTATTGGGTGATTTTGTGCCTAAAACCGAGTTTGCATCGTTAGATAAGGTAAATTTTGAGCTTACGAATAATGGCACACCAGTACAGGTAGGCAATACAGAGCAGATGCTCTGGAAGATAGACGAGCTTATTGCAGCGGCATCGCAGTACTTTACACTTAAAACCGGCGATGTTATTTATACAGGCACCCCTCAGGGTGTGGCAAAAGTTAACCCCGGCGATGTGCTGGAGGGTTTTTTAGAAGGAAAAAAATTATTTAAGGTACAGGTAAAATAATGGCTTTAAACTACAATTTATCTAAAGTGTATGCTATATCCGACAATGATGTGGATTTTGCAAAGCAAATAGTGGTGCTTTTTACAGAGGAAGTTCCGCCGGAGATATTAAACATCCGCGAAGGGCTTAAAGCTAAAGACCACAACAGGGTGTATCATGCTGCACATAAAATTAAGCCTACGCTGGATTTGCTTGGTATGGACCTTGCCTATGATGATGTGCTTACTATAGAGAACTGGAGCAGGGCAGAGGGCAAAAAGAAAGAAATTAAAGATGTGGTTAAAAGCCTTAGGCATCTTGTAAAGCTTACACTTAAGGAACTTAAAAAAGACTATCAGTTATAATTATGAAAGCAGCTATTGTTACTGTAGGCGATGAGATACTTATTGGCCAGATAACCGATACCAACTCCGGGTATATTGCCAAAGCGCTTGATAAGATAGGTATAGAAGTTTTTGAAATGCTGTCTATAAGTGATGACAGGCTGCACATACTGCACACGCTTGCCTTTTTGCAAAACCGGGTAGATGTTGTAATTATTACCGGTGGCCTGGGCCCAACTAAAGATGATATTACCAAAACCACTCTTTGCGAGTATTTTGATGACCACCTGGTGGTTAACCCTGTGGTTGAGGCGCATGTAATAAACCTTATAGAAAAAGCCCTGCAAAGGCCGGCTTCGCAAATAAATAAAGACCAGGCACTTGTGCCGTCTAAGGCTACCGTACTGCACAATGCTGTGGGTACAGCCCCGGGTATGTGGCTAAAACGCGCCGATACGGTTTTTGTATCCTTACCGGGAGTGCCTTACGAAATGAAATACCTTGTAGATAATGAGGTTATCCCAAAACTCATTGCAGAGTACAACAGGCCTTTTATCATCCATAAAACGATAATGACCTACGGGCAGGGTGAAAGCCTCGTAGCAGAGCGCATAGAAGCCTGGGAGACCGACTTACCTGACTTTATAAGGCTGGCTTACCTGCCAAGTCCCGGTAAAGTGAGGCTAAGGTTAAGCGGCCGCGGTACCGATGAGGCTGTTTTGCGCAGCAGGATAGAATTTGAGGCGGAAAAATTAAAAAATATTATTGGCGATATAATTGTTGGGTTTGACGAAGGCGAAACCATAGAGGTGGTGCTGGGAAGGCTGCTTACCAAAAAAGGTAAAACCATTGCTGCGGCAGAGAGTTGCACCGGCGGTAAGATAGCCCAGATGATAACCAGCGTGCCAGGATCATCGGCGTATTTTAAGGGCAGTGCGGTAACGTATGCCACCAGTGCCAAGATAAATGTTTTAAAGGTACAAAGCCAGCTTATAGATGTTTACAGTGTAGTAAGCGCTAAAGTTGCCGAAAGCATGGCTAAAAATGCAAGAGAGCTTTTTAATACCGATTATGCTGTGGCCACCACCGGAAATGCGGGTCCGCACAAGGGCGATTCACCAGCCGAGGTAGGCACCGTTTTTATAGCTATTGCCACACCAAAGGGTGTGTTTAGCCAAAAGTTTGAGATGGGGCAGCCCCGCGAAAAGGTAATCGACAGGGCGTCAGGCAAAGCGCTGGAAATAATTTATCAGGAAATTTTAAAAAACTAATAAATTGTGTTTGCGTAATACTTTTATTTTTTGTTTCTTTGCACCCTGATTTTGAATAACGATATAAAAGCGAGAAATAATGTCAAGAGTTTGTGCCCTTACCGGTAAAAAAGCGATGGTTGGAAATAATGTTTCCCACGCAATGAACAAAACTAAACGTAAGTTTAGTGTGAACTTAGTGAAGAAGCGTTTTTATCTTCCTGAAGAAGACAGGTGGATCACTCTTAGGGTAGCGGCTTCTACTATCAAGACAATTAACAAAAATGGTATAGCTGCTGTTTTAAAACAGGCTAAAGCTAACGGGTTTATTAAATAATCCTTACCAAATAAATATATAGCACAATGGCAAAGAAAGGTAATAGAATCCAGGTAATTTTAGAGTGTACCGAGCATAAAGCTTCTGGCGTAGCCGGAACTTCAAGGTACATTACTACTAAGAACAAAAAAAACACTCCGGACAGGTTAGAAATTAAGAAATTCAACCCGGTTCTTAAGAGAGTGACTGTACATAAAGAAATTAAATAATAAAGAGTCATGGCAAAGAAAACCGTAGCATCGTTACAAACGTCTTCTAAGAGGTTAACTAAAGCAATCAAAATGGTAAAATCGCCTAAAACAGGTGCTTATACTTTTGTTGAAAGCGTTATGACTCCGGAAGAAGTGGATACTTTCCTTAAAAAGAAATAATTATCCTTACATTATATAAAAAAGCTACTTTCAGATAAAGAAAGTAGCTTTTTTATTTTTTACATTTACCATCGGGAAAAAACAAAGGCTATTTAAATACGTATGAATTTCTTTAAAAAAATATTTTCTTCCGAAAAGAAAGAAACCCTTGATAAGGGGCTTGAGAAAACCAAAACATCGTTTTTCTCTAAACTATCCAAAGCCGTTGCCGGAAAATCTAAAGTAGATGATGAGGTTCTTGATAACCTTGAAGAAATACTTGTAGCGTCAGACGTTGGCGTAAACACCACCCTAAAAATAATAGAGCGCATAGAGGCACGCGTGGCTCAGGATAAATATCTGGGTACCGATGAGCTTAATGGTATTTTGCGCGAAGAAATTGCAGGGCTGTTATCAGAAACCCACTCTGGCGAAGCTACAGAATTTGAAGTTCCTGCAACTAAAAAACCGTATGTTTTAATGGTAGTTGGGGTTAATGGTGTGGGTAAAACTACTACCATTGGCAAATTGGCTTACCAGTTTAAAAAAGCGGGGCACAATGTGGTGCTTGGTGCAGCCGATACCTTTAGGGCAGCGGCTATAGACCAGCTGCAAATTTGGGCTGACAGGGTAGGTGTGCCTATTGTAAGGCAGCAAATGGGCAGCGACCCTGCGTCGGTAGCATTTGATACACTACAAAGTGCCGTGAGCCAAAATGCCGATGTTGTTATTATAGATACCGCAGGCCGCCTTCATAACAAAGTAAATTTAATGAACGAGCTTACCAAGGTAAAGCGCGTTATGCAAAAAGTGATAGACGATGCCCCACACGATGTATTATTAGTGTTGGATGGCTCTACCGGCCAGAACGCTTTTGAGCAGGCCAAGCAGTTTACCGCGGCTACAGAGGTTACCAGCCTTGCCGTTACCAAGCTTGATGGTACTGCAAAGGGTGGCGTGGTAATAGGAATATCAGACCAGTTTAAAATTCCGGTTAAATATATAGGCGTGGGCGAAGGCATAGAAGACCTGCAGGTATTTAACAAATACGAATTTGTAGACTCCTTTTTTAAATAGCATGAACCAAAACAAACATAATTATATCCCCAGATCACCAAAATGAGAAAACTTTCCTTACTGTTTTTTTTACTTTTTGCTACTATCCTATACGCACAGGACTCTCAAAGCGGTTATTATATAACTAATGGCGGACAACGTGTAGAAGGCCAGTTTTTAGAAACCAATTACTTAGATGTTTCTACTCTTAAATTTAAAACCGAATCGGGTAAAAATTTTGAATCTCTTGATATAGAAAATATTAAGGAATTTGGAGTTGGTGAAGATTATAAAGCTGTAAAACATACCGTGCAAATTGATGCTACTGACGCAAGTCAGGGTCAGGTTAGTGCTAATAAGGATGCCACGTGGAAAAAACAAACTATTTTACTTAATGTTTTAGTAGAGGGTGATGCTATTCTATATTCTTATACAAGTGGTAAAGGTACCAAGTACTTTTATAAGGTAGATGGTAAGCAAATGGAGCCCGAGCAGCTTTTGTACAGAAAATATATGGCCGGTAATTTAGCCACTGCCGAAAATAATAAATACAGGCAACAATTGTATAACGATCTTAATTGTACCGGTACTAACGATATGAATAAGTTCTTAAAAATAGCTTATTCAAAGAAAGATCTTGCCCCACTGTTTGAAGAGTATAATAAATGTAAAAAATCGGCTAATAAAGTTTACGACAACAATTCGGGAAAAAGGACTAAAGTTTTTTACAGTGTTTTTGCGGGGCTTTATAACGGCAAATTTAACATTGATGGAATAGCTAATAAAGTTGAGGATGATAAATATTTTACAGTTACTGCTGGTGGCGAAATTTTAGCTTTATTACCATCAGGAAAAATTGGTTTTTTTCTTAAAGCTGAATATGAAAGTTTAAATTCAGAACTTGTAAGTGTTTACAAAAGCCCTTATGGTGGAGTTACACAAACCACTACCACATATGTTGCTAAAGGAAGCTTGTTTAATTTTCACCTTGGGCCAAGATATTACTATAACATAAACGACAAAAATAAAGTATATTTAGATGGTGCGGTGGTATTTACACTACCAACAGCAGATTTAGATCAAAGGGCTCAAGTATCAAATAATACAGACACATATGATTCTGTTAATCTTTACAAAGTTGATTTTGGCTCTACTATGTCATTTAATTTTGGTGTTGGTTATACATTAAACAATAAATTTTCTTTAGAGGCAAGGGTTAATACAAGCAGGGATTTGTTCTCAGGATATGATTATACCCTTAAAACTAAATCAACTTTAATGGGACTTAATTTAAAATATACCATAAACTAAAATAACATGGAGAAAAGGGGTAAAGCTATATTTGCTATCCTCATGGTTATCTTTTGTACAATACAAATTATTATCCTTGCAGCAAATTATGCAAAAAGTATTGCAAGCATTGGCACAAACCCATTAATACCACAGTCTCTTATTATTTATGTAAGGAATTTTACCCTTTTAATGGGCAGTGGTTATTTAACGGTTGCATTATTTAATATTTTTTACCTCATTAAGAAAAGATATTTTATCCCGGTTTGCAGTATATCTGTAGCCGGGATATTTTTATTGCGTTTTTTTATAGTAGAAATACACCATTGGTTTATGCTTAATTAATAACAGCGTTTATCTTTACCCACAAGGCCTCATCAAAGCCTGATAGTGCCCAGTTTTCTTCGTCGGCAGCTTCGCCCATACGAATTACAACCATATTTTTTGAGGGTATCACATAAATTTTCTGGTCGTTTTTGCCTAATGCCATAAACATATCTGCCGGTGCAGATGGTACAAGGCTACCGTTAAACTGTAACTGTGTTTGCGGCAGGTGGTAGCTACCTTTACCGTTAAGCCACCACAAATAGCCATAACTCTTATTTATATTTTGTGATGTGGTTGTCATTTCGTTAAAATAGGTCTCATTTATAATCTGCTCATTATTCCATTTACCTTTGTTAAGTGCCAATAATCCGAAACGAGCCATGCTGCGGGTGGTGCTCCAGTACACGCTTAAATCGTCTCCGGTACCGGTATTTGTCCATGCACCTGTCATTCCAATTTTGTTTTTAAGGCTTGTGTTAAAGTAGCTTTCCCAGGTTTGCCCAGTAGCCTGGGCAACAACATCCTGTAATTTTACATAAACATTGTGGTACGCCCAGCGCGTACCGGCATCGGCCACATAGGTTAAGTTTTCGGGCGAAACATCATCTCCGGCAGCATCATTAAGTCCGCTGGTCATGGTAAGCAAATGGCGGCAGGTAATAAGGTTTTCCTTAGCTGCGGGAGCACTTGTCCACCCCGTTCCTAAATAATCCGATACTTTATTGTTGATGTTTAAGAATCCATCCTGCTGTGCAATTCCGGTTACGGTAGCAGTAAGTGTTTTACCTGCACTGGCCCAGTACCAGGGCGTAGTGGTGCTGTGGCCATTAAAATATTCTTCCATCACAATGCGCCCATTAACCAGTATAATGAATGATTTAGAGTGTTTTTCTTCCAAAAAATTAAGCAGGTTGGGTACTGCGGCTTCATTCCACTCAAGCGTACTTATATCTTTAGTTTCCCAAACATTGCTGCCGTTGTCAGGAAAATACATTGCTTCTTCAACAGGCGTATCTACAGGGGTTTCGCTATCCGAACCGCAGGCAGTCAGCATATTTATAAATATAAAGGTCAGGAATAACTTTTTCATTGTTAAAATTTGGAATCTAAAGTTACAAAATCTTTTGGTAGGCGCTATTTTTTGCGGGCTTTAATAACTAAATTTGTCCTTAGAATATTTTACTTATGAAACATTTTTTGTTAGTGCTCCTGGCGTCTTTTACACTGCTTTCATGTGGTGGTGGCGTTAGTAGCGATGATATTGCTAAGTTAAACGGTTACTGGGAGATAGCCAGCGTAAACATGCCCGATGGTTCTGAAAAAAACTATAAAGTTAATCCTACCATCGACTTTTTTAAGGTGGAAGGCAAGGCGGGTTTCCGCAAAAAGGTAATGCCGCAGTACGACGGCAGCTATAGGGTAAATGACCTTTCGGAAAAATTTACCATATCCGAAAAAGATGGAAAGACTTTTGTGAATTATGCTACCCAATATGCAAAATGGCAGGAAGAATTATTGGAGCTTAATGATGATGAACTGGTGGTTAAAAACCAGCATGGTATAGAATACCACTACAAGAAACCGGTACCTTTTACAGTAAAATAATGGCAAAACGGCTCAATGATAACAACTCTTTAAGCGATGTGCTTAAACATATTATGGAATCTAACAACCTGCAAAAGGGGTTAGATAAGATTGATGTGCGCGAAGCGTGGAAAAACCTTATGGGTAATGGTGTAAACAATTACACCCGCGAGATCATGCTTAAAAACGGTACGCTGTATGTAGAGCTTACATCGGCCGTTTTAAGGGAAGAGCTGAGCTATGGCCGCGAAAAGATAGTGAAGATGATTAACGAAGATCTTGGCCGCGAAGTGGTTACTACCGTTGTACTACGATAAACAAAAATGCCGCTATAAAGCGGCATTTTTTATATGATCTTGTTTGTAAGATTCTTAGAACTGCTCCCTGCCGGAAAAATGGAAAGCACCTTCTAAAGCTGCATTCTCATCGCTGTCAGATCCGTGAACGGCATTTTCGCCTACAGATGTAGCATATTTTTTACGGATAGTGCCTTCGGCAGCATCAGCAGGGTTTGTAGCGCCTATAAGAGCCCTGAAATCCTCAACAGCGTTGTCTTTTTCAAGTATTGCAGCCACGATAGGGCCACGAGACATAAATTCTACAAGTTCGCCATAAAAAGGCCTTTCGCTGTGTACTGCATAAAATGCTTTAGCATCAGCTACAGTAAGTTGCGTTAATTTTAAAGATACGATCCTGAAGCCAGCATCGGTAATCATTGCTAAAATCCCACCGATATGCCCTTTTTCAACTGCATCCGGCTTAATCATGGTAAATGTCCTGTTTGTTGCCATTGTAATTTTAAATTTTTTGCAAAAGTAGGAGTTTTATATTAATTACTTAATATTTCTTTGGTTTTTGTCCCGGATTTTTCGAGGTGTTGAAGACAGCATGTATAATTACATTTTCTTCGTGTATATCATAAATTATAATAAATGGAAATTTTTTAAGAACACATTCCCTTAAAGGACGGCGCTTAACCGGAAACAGATAAGGATTTGTAATTATGTATTTCACCGTAGCAGCAAAGTCTTCGTAGAAACGATTGCCCAAACCGGGCTGCTTTTCATTATACCAATCCATGCTTTCCCAAATATCTATTTTTGCCGATAAAAGTATATCAAGCTTAAAACCCATATTTCTTTTTGATTTCAGTATCAAACTCTTCAAAGGAAATAGCCGATGACGGATTTTTAAGATACTCTTCCCGTCGTTCCATCACAATGGCATACTGCTCATCTGTCATCAGGGACGAACTACCATTTTCAGCCAGGATTTCGCTTATCCTGTCTAAAATATAGGGGTTATCTACCTTATCTATCTCATTTTTAAGCCTGTTTTTCTCTTCTGTAATATTCATGGCATAACAATTTATTATTGTAAAAATACTAAATTTTAAAGCACAATAACGTTAAATTCCTGTTGCAGAGGCTTTAACTGTTTAAACAGCTCTTCAACTATCTTACCGTCGTAATCAAGGTAGAACTCAGAGAAATTAGCCCGGCGCTCCTGCAGGCTCTGGTGCGGGAACATCTCGTTTTGCAATAATGCAATACGTTGAAGCTGAGTCTCATGGCTGCGTTTTTCAGCGCGGAGCAATTTCTTTTCAAGGTTTTCTAAACCTTTTAACTGCTTGATTCTTTGGGCTTTTACAGCACCTGTAAAGGAAGCATCCGTCTTTGTGGCCATAGCCTCCAGTGTATCAAACTGTTGGGTAAGGAATTCCTTCTGCTCGGTAAAGTCGAGCCTGAACTCAGAGAACTCGTGTATCTTTCTGTTAAGCAGGGTTTGCTGTTTTGTAAAGGCATCTGCCCAGCTAAGTTGCAGTTTATCAAGCTTTTCTGCTTGTTTTTGTGTTGCCAGTAGTACCGAATTACGCAGCAGCAAAATAGGGAAGGTAACCTTGGCAGAATTAAATAACTGCTTCAATTCCAACCAGTAAGCCAGTTCGCCCCCGCCGCCTATGTAGCACAGGTTAGGCAGTATCACTTCCTGGTACAGCGGCCTCATGATAACGTTGGGGCTAAACCTCTCCGGATGGGCCTCTAAAAGGCTTAATATTTCACTTTTGGAGTACGAGATTGGCGTATTGTTCACCTTAAATACATCGTCTTCAAAAATTATGCGTTCGCGAAGGTTGTCCTCAATATAAAACAAATTTATTTCGCGCGGGTTAACCTGAATGTTGTAGTCTTTTAAAAGTTCGGTTGCCTCGGCAACTTTTTGGTGCGACGTCTGGTTCAGAAGCTCTTCTTTAATGTGCGGAATAAATAGCCTCTTGAGGTTGGCATCATCGCCATCAATAATCATGAGCCCCTGCTTGCCAAAAAGCTTGTTGGCTAAAAAGCGGGTAGCATCGGCAAGGTTGTCGTGCTTAAGGTACGTCGACTCAAATAAACTGGTAAGCCATTTGGCATTGTTGCCCATGCCAAGTTCTTTTGCAAATACGCCCAGCACGGCTTCGAGCCCTTTAGTAGCAAACCTGCCCACAGGGCCGCCGCTTTCGCGGTTCCACTTAATTTTCTTATCCTTAAAATTAAAGTAGTTAATCTCTTCAAAATCATGGTCTTCGGTAGCCATCCAGTAAATGGGTACAAAATTTTGGTCGGGGTAAGCGGCCTTAAGCTCTTTAGTGAGGTTAATTACCGATACTATTTTGTATAAAAAGTACAGCGGGCCCGTAAACAAATTAAGCTGATGGCCCGTAGTAATGGTAAAGGTGTTGGGCTGCCTAAGCAGGCCTATGTTTTGTTGGGTAATAATGTACGGCTCCAGGCTTTTATACTGCTGGTCTAAGGCATCGGCCAGTATGGTGCGCGATTGTGCGGGGTAGTTTTGTTGCTTTTCCTCCAGCTGAAGTTTAAAATTCTCCAATGTAGGAAACCTGTGGTACAGCGGTTTCAGCGTATCTTTCTGGTTAAGGTAATCGGTTATAAGCGGGGTAAAATATCCTGAACCCTGGTAGGTGATACAGTCTGATGGCATTGTAATTTATTTTGCGTAAAATTACGGAAAAAACAATAATAAAGCTTTTCCTGCTATAGTAAGTTAATAATAAACAATTTCTCTTTTACGGATGTAAAGCGGTTTGCCATTTATGCTTTTGGTCTGCTCTGTCCAATTGTCGAATTTGTCGAATCTGTAAGTGTAGGTAGCAGTTGATGTTACACCTGCTTCGGTATACACTAATTTTACAAGCACATTATTTTTATAAGCGTGCATGGCAGAGATTTGTATTTTATTATCATATGTATGCTGTTGTTCCAGTAAATCATTGTTATTATCATATTTAAAAGTCCATTCACTAAGTCCGTCTTTTTCTGAAACTACATTGTTATTCTTATCATATTTTAAGTAATATTTTGAAGGCTGACCTGTAGAGCCTTCCATTTGGCTTTCGTAACTCTTAATCAGGGTTTTATTTCCTCTTTCATCATATTCATATTCATAACGTAAATATTCAGTCCAATATCCCTGAACCATTTTTTTTCGTTTAGGATCTTCACTCTCAACAAGCTTATAAGGTTTTAATATGTATGCCCTAACCTGCTTTCCATCGTTGTATTCGTATCTCCACTGGCTGGTTTTACCTTCATTGTCCATAAAATATTCTTCGGTATCTACAAGGTCTTCTTTATTATATTCGATGCTTTTAAAATTAAAACCAACTTCAGAAAAATATCTGTATATAGACCTGAGCCTGTTTTTATAGTCGTAACCCTTTTGAGTCACATTGATATATTCGCCATCAATTTCTTTTTCTTCAATAATTTTTCCCTCCTTATTGTATTTAAACTCATACGTGGTAAGCAATTCATTATTTTTATAATACCAGGTTTCGCGCACTAACTTGTGCAGTGTATCATATTCCTTTAAATAGTTTTGGTAATGTACCCACGGCGTTTTGTACCACAAGGTATTAAAACGCGACGTTGTATAATCCCGACTCATAAAACCATTATGCCCATACTCATCTTCGGTACTAAAAAGCTTTAAATTTTGCTGAATGCTGTCTAAAAAATACAATTTTTCCCGTACCGATTTCACATTTCCATATACACTATCCTGCACGACTGCCTGCGAAAAAGCTATAAAGGGAAATAGTAGGGTTATGAGGAGTATTTTAAATTTCATTGCTGTAAATTATCATTTTTTCAATTGCATTTTTGTCCAGTTTGCAATTTCAATGTAGCTATCCATGTTTTCAGAGAAATCATAAGTCAGTTTCACTCCGCCCCCTGTTTTTATAGCCATAATAAACGGATAGGTAGGATTGCTTTTAAGTTCAATATTTCCCAGATTGCATTTTATTACATTGCCCACATCAGTAAAATGTTCAGAATCAAAATCTTTAAGCTGTATAAAGTAATTTTGTAATTCTTCTACACCATTATCATTTTTATATTTTTCAGATAAGCAAATGGTGGCTAAAAATCCCTCAGGGCCTATTACATAACTGTATCTTCCCTGTAACCGTATTTTTGTCTTTGCATTACCAGCAGGTTCTACCGTATATGTGCAGCTTGTAAAGTTAACAACGCCTCTATGGGCTAAAAAATAAAATTCGGTAGCGTTTAAGTTGTTAGCAGGCACGGTAAAGGTTATATCATAGCCCATGTGGCTCGAAGCCTGCGGCAACGCTGCAAAACCATAAAGCAAAATAATCAGGGTTAAAATTCTTTTCATGAGATGCACATTTACCGTAAATATACTCAAATTCCCTACTCCATGTAAATCCCAAAAATATGCCGTATTTTTGCAGGCTAATACCCCAATGTTTTGAGCACCCCGGTACTAATTATTACTTCGCCTTTTACACAGCTAAACACGCCATACCCGGCATCGGCCTACATAAAAGGATTTTTAAATACTAAAGGTATCGCCTCGGTGCAGGCCGATATGGGTATAGAGGTAATACTTAAATTGTTCTCTAAAACCGGGCTTACGGATTTGTTTGAGAAGATAGAGCAGCAATACGCAATAGGCAACAGGCAATTAGCAAATCTGACAACCGACAACCATCAACTGACAACTAACTTCCAACAACCAACAACCAACAACCAACAACTATCTCCTAACGCCCAACGCATCATCGCCTTAAAAAGCGACTATCTAAAAACCATAGATGCCGTTATACTTTTTTTGCAGGGCAAGAACCCTACGCTGAGCCACGTTATTTGCCGCGAAGATTTTTTACCCGAGGCATCGCGCTTTGCCCAACTGGAAGAACTGGACTGGGCTTTTGGTACCATGGGGCTTCAGGACCGCGCCAAGCACCTTGCCACGCTGTATTTAGAGGATATATCTGATTTGATTGTGGAGTGTATCGACCCGCATTTTGGCTTTAGCCGCTATGCCGAACGCCTGGGCAGGAGCGCCAATTCGTTCGACGAGCTGTACGCCAGCCTGCACCAGCCTTTTACGTATATAGATGAGATTTTAGTGGAAATACTGCACGGCCGTATGCAAAGCGTTAACCCACAGCTGGTATGCTTTTCGGTGCCGTTTCCGGGTAACCTGTACGCTGCTTTTAGGAGTGCGCAGTATATTAAGCAAAACTTTCCGGGGGTTAAAATTGCCATGGGCGGCGGTTTCCCCAATACCGAACTCCGCTCGCTTGCTGATGTCCGTGTAATGGAGTTCTTCGACTTTATTACCCTTGATGATGGCGAAGCGCCCGTTGAGTGCCTTGTAGAACATGTTGAAGGCAAGAGGGATATTAGCCAGCTTAAACGCACCTTTGCCCTTGTAGATGGTGCGGTTAAGTACATAGATAATTCAGGCTGCCGTGATTATAAGCAAAGCGAAACGGGTACGCCCGATTATTCAGATCTGCTTTTGGATAGTTATATCTCAGTTATCGAGATCGTTAACCCCATGCACAGAATGTGGAGCGATGGCCGCTGGAACAAGCTTACCATGGCACACGGCTGCTACTGGGGCAAGTGCACATTTTGCGATATATCGTTAGATTACATAAAAATATATGAACCCGTTGCTGCCAAATTATTGGTAGACCGCATGGAAGAGCTTATAGTGCAAACGGGCCAGAATGGTTTTCATTTTGTAGATGAAGCCGCCCCGCCCGCCTTAATGCGCGAAGTAGCGTTAGAGATACTGCGCCGCAACCTTGCCGTAACGTGGTGGACGAATATTCGATTTGAAAAAAGCTTTAGCGCCGACCTGTGCCGCATATTAAAAGCATCGGGATGTATAGCAGTTTCCGGTGGTTTAGAGGTAGCGTCTGATCGATTATTGGAACTGATTCAGAAGGGTGTGACCGTAGCCCAAGTGGCGCGCGTTACCAACAATTTTACACAGGCCGGCATTATGGTGCATGCCTATTTAATGTATGGTTTCCCAACACAAACCGCACAGGAAACAATAGATTCGCTCGAAATGGTACGCCAGATGTTCGAGGCAGGTATACTGCAAAGTGGCTTTTGGCACCAGTTTGCCATGACCGCACACAGCCCCGTGGGCATGTACCCCGAGCAGTTTGGCGTGCTAAAAGAAACCGAAACCATTGGTAGCTTTGCCAATAACGATATTGTGCACATAGATAAAGGTGGCGCCCTGCACGATAAGTTTAGCTTTGGGCTTAAAAAATCGCTGTTTAATTATATGCACGGCATTTGTTTTGATTTTCAATTACAGGAGTGGTTCGATTTTAAAGTACCGCGCACTAAAATTCCGCAGGATTATATTCAGAATGTATTGCTGGAGGAAGATACCTTTACTACCAAACCTACCGCAAAAGTAGTGTGGACAGGGGGCAGACCATTAGTAACCTATTTTACCAAAAATAAAAAAGGGCGCATGTTTGAAACCGCCTCTTTAACCTTTCATGATAAAAAAGAGAGCTTTACCATACAAACTGATAAGGAGCAGGGGGAGTGGCTGGCTAATTTTTTAGAAAAAGCCGCAGTTGCCAATAAAGGTGTTACCACCTTTTTACAGGCAAAGCAAAGTTACGAAGCCGCCGGGCTTGATGATTTTGAGTTGTTGTGGTACAGCAAGCCGGTTAATACCCTTAGGGAATTTGGGTTGCTGGTGTTGTAATAGTTACGATTTTTTCCTTTTTTCCTGAAGCTCGTCGTATTTTTTTTTCTGGTCTTCAGAGAGAAGGGGCTTTATCCTTGTTTCAATTCTATCGTTAATAGCGTTAGCCTTGTCTTTACGTTCGCTGTCAGTAATGTCTTTAGCCTCGCCAAGTTGGGTAATGGCGCTCCGTTGGTCTTCCATTATTTCCCTAACGGCAGCTATTTGAAAATCATCCAGTTTTAATTCTTTGGTATAGTAATCAACTGTTAGCTGAACAAAATCAGCAGGCTTGCCTTTCTTACCCTTGGCATTTTTGTACTGCGACTGGCCCACACTGCGGTCCATCTGGGCAAAAGCGGTAACGCCTGTAAATAATAAGGCGGCGAAAAGCGCTATATAAAATACTTTAGATTTCATTTTCAGATAATTTTCAATATCAAACTTAATAAAAAAAGGCTGAAGTAGTGTGCTTTAGCCTTATATTTTAATTTTCAGATACTACTGCCGGTATGCCATAAAGGTCAAACTCGGTAGCATCAGTAATGGTAATGTTTACAAATTCGCCTGTTTTAAGGTAGGCTATGCTGGCATCTATAAGTACTTCGTTATCAACATCAGGGCTGTCAAACTCGGTACGGCCTATAAAGTGGCTGCCCTCTTTACGGTCTATAATGCAACGGAAGGTCTTACCCACTTTCTCCTGGTTAAGTTCCCATGATATTTGCGACTGTATCTCCATAATTTCGTTGGCACGCTGTTGCTTAACATCGGCCGGAACGTCGTCTACTAAGTTAAAGGCATGGGTGTTTTCTTCGTGCGAATAGGTAAAACAGCCCAGGCGCTCAAAGCGCATTTCTTCAACCCAGTTTTTCATGATCTGGAAGTCTTCCTCCGTTTCACCCGGATACCCCACAATAAGCGTTGTACGGATGGTCATGCCCGGTACCGCCTCCCTGAACTGGTGAAGCAACTTAGTGGTTTTTTCTTTTGTTGTACCGCGGCGCATTGATTTTAATATGTTATCCGATATATGCTGTAGCGGAATATCGATATAATTACAGATCTTCGGCTCACGGTTCATAAGGTCAAGCACATCCATAGGAAAGCCTGATGGAAATGCATAATGCAAGCGTATCCACTCAATGCCTTCTACCTTAACAAGGTTTTCCAGCAGCTCTGCAAGGTTACGTTTTTTATAAAGGTCCAGGCCATAATAGGTAAGGTCCTGGGCAATAAGTATAAGCTCTTTAACGCCGTTTTTAGCAAGGCCTTCGGCTTCTTTAACCAGTTTTTCTATAGGTTGCGAAACGTGATTGCCACGCATTAGCGGTATGGCGCAAAAACTGCACGGGCGGTCGCAGCCTTCGGCAATTTTAAGGTAGGCGTAATTTTTAGGGGTAGTGGTAAGGCGTTCGCCAAGCAGCTCATGCCTGTAATCTGCCCCAAGGGCTTTTAAAAGTCCCGGCAGCTCTGTAGTACCAAAATACTGGTCTACATTAGGAATTTCTTTCTGAAGATCCGGCTTATAGCGTTCTGATAAACATCCGGTAACAAACACCTTATCTACAAGGCCCTGTTCTTTTTTGTCTACATAATTCAATATCATGTTAACCGACTCTTCCTTAGCATTATCAATAAATCCGCAGGTATTTATCACGATGATGTTGCCTTCTTCGTGTGCAGGTGCTTCATGGGTAACATCTTTACCGCTTGCGCGCAGCTGGCCCATTAGCACTTCGCTGTCGTACACGTTCTTAGAACATCCCAGCGTGATTACATTGATCTTATTTTTCTTTAACGACTTGGTTCTCATTTACTTGAAATTGGAGTGCAAAATTAAGCATTTATTAACAGTAACAAGGGGTTTAGTAGTTAAAATGTATTATTTGTGTTCTTGGATTTTTTTTATCTGTTTTATCTGATATTCAATTTTTGTTGTTTCGATATGTTTATTCCAATAGGGTTTATTTTGAAGAAATTTTCCCCAATTAGATAGATGCTCAGCGGTATTGTTATTTCCGTTTACATCATCAAGAAATTTTAGAGCTTCTAAAACCTGTGCTTGGTCAAACCATAATTCAGGTTTTAATAGATAATAGTCTAAATAAGTTTTTAAATATGTTATACACTTATCTGTGTTAAACCACGCCATTACAAAGGCATAGATCCCACCTGCGTAGCAAACTTCACTTTTAAGCAGATGCACCCCGATTACATCAATAAATTGTGTATAATTTTTAATGGCGGCAAAATATGCACCCGTTTGACGGGTACGCCAATCAAAATTGCCAAGTAGCTGTGCAACTACTTCGGGCGTTATTTCATTTTTAATAGCAATTACTTTTTGATAAAAGTCATTGTCATGCTCTGCATAACCAATTTGCATATAAAAGGATTGTACCCATTTATCAATGAAAGGTTTTGAGAGTTGTTCTTCATTTAGAAATGCAGGTAACTCGCTAAACGGCGAGTTATGTATTATTGTAGCTCCCGCCGAATGGAGTTTTAATCTTTCTGATAGGTGCATACTATTTGGTATTAATAGTTTAAGTAAAATATACGTTTTGGTATAAAAAAGGCCACCTCGCGGCAGCCTATAATACAATTTATAGTCGGCATCAAATAACCGAATAACCGAATTACCAAATCAACTATTCTTTAATTCTGATCTCAAACATTTTATCCCATTTTTTACCGGTAATAAAAAATGTTTTGGTTTTAGCGTTGTAAGCAATTCCGTTAAGAACATCGGTGTCAGGGTATTTTGTTATTTTGTTTTTAAGGTCGGCCAGGTTAAGAACGCCCTCAACAGCGCCGGTAGAAGGATCAATTACGGCAATAGCATCAGTCTGGTAAATATTACCGTAAATTTTACCATCAACCCACTCCAGCTCGTTGACTGATTTCACCTTGTTATTTTCAGTATATACATTCACGTAGTCAACCTCCTTAAGCGTTTCCGGGTCAAGTTTATAAATTTTCTCCGTGCCATCACTTTGGTACAGGTTGATATCGTCGTGCGTTAGCCCCCAGCCCTGTATAGGCTTAGCATACTGAAATTCTTTTACCTTTTTAAGATTGCCCGCATCATAAATAAAACCGGTATTTTCTTTCCAGGTAAGTTCGTATATCTTGTTGTTAAATACGGTAATGCCTTCGCCAAAGTAGCGCCCTTCTAACGGAACTTCTTTATACATGGCACCTGTTTTATAGTTGGTTTTGCGCAATTTTGATTTTCCGTACTGCCCGGTGCCCTCTATAAGGGTGTCTTTATAAAACTCGAGTCCCTGGGTATACGATGCCGTGTCGTGCGGATAAGTATTTACAATATCATACGCCAACATTTTTACCTTAACGTTGCTAACCAGTTCTACACGGGTAGTAGCCTCGGTGCTTTTACCTTCGTGGTATACTAACGCTTTAATATTCTGGTAGCCAAATTTTTGATCTTTTAGCGGTGCTTCAAACTTTTCATTGCCTTTTGCAGTACCTAATTTCTTATCGTTTAGGTAATATACAACAGAGTCTATTGCAGTGTTTTTAGCGTTTTCGATAGTTAACGGAACCGATTCCTGCGACTGATATTGCCCTTTTAGGGGCGTGGCATCAATATTAAAAGAAATATTTGCATCGTTACAGCTTGTTACAACTGCTGCCAACAAAATGAATGCTAATAAGTTATATTTTTTCATGTGGTTAAATAAAGAGTAAGCAATATACAAAGCTATTTTATATTGGCAATGCCTTGCAAAAAATGAAAAACATTGTATCTTTGCACCGGCAAGTCCTACACGACCAGCTCCTGCAGACTCCTCCAGGGTGGGAACACAGCAAAGGTATGTGGTTGAGCGGTGCGATGTAGATCGCTTGCCATTTTTTTCTTTTTTTATGCAGGGTCTCCGTAAGGGAGATTTTTTTGTTTATAGGTGTTTCGAAACAAATAAAATTGTTGAGAAACAGATTTTCTTAAAGGTATAGTTAGTGAAATTTGTGCAATTCGTGGCAAACTCATTAGCGTATTTAAACTCAAAAAAGTAATTTCGCCTTGCATTAAAAGCACATCAATCTGAAAAAATTTATGAGCAAAGTAGTATTTATAACCGGCGGATCATCGGGCATTGGCAAAGCGACAGGTGAATTTTTATTAGCAAAAGGCTACACCGTTTATGGTACGAGCCGCGATCCTGAAAAAGTGATGAGGTCTTCATTTCGGCTGGTAGCAATGGATGTTAGAGATACCGCAAGCATAAAGACTGCCATAGCTACGGTTGTTGCCGAAGCCGGAACCATAGATATACTTGTAAATAATGCCGGCGTAGGTATTACCGGGCCACTGGAGGAAATTCCTGCTGAAGAAATAAAAAACAACTTTGAAACCAACCTGTTCGGACCGATTGAGGTTATGAAGGCTGTACTGCCGCAAATGCGTGCGCAAAAGAGCGGACTTATAATTAACGTTACCTCTATAGCGGGATATATGGGCCTGCCGTACCGAAGTGTATATTCGGCATCAAAAGGGGCGCTGGAGCTTATTACAGAAGCGCTACGTATGGAAGTTAAAAGCTTTGGTGTAACCATTACAAGTGTTGCCCCAGGCGATTTTGCCACCAATATTGCAGCAGGGCGATACCATGCTCCTGTGGTTAAAGGCAGCGCTTATGAGGCCGTTTACGGTGGCATACTTGCCACAATGAACGAGCATGTAGATGCCGGCAGTAACCCTAACGAAATGGCCGAAGCTGTTTATGCCATTATAAAAACCCCAAACCCTGCGGTGCACTATAAAGTAGGTGTTTTTATGCAAAAATTCTCGATAGTGCTTAAGCGAATTTTACCTGATAAAGTTTACGAAAAAATGTTGATGAACCATTATAAATTGTAGTTTTGCACCGCAATTAAACCGCTGCCCTACAGGCAGATTTATAGAACAGGAACAACATAAACATTATATCATGAAGTTTTTTATAGACACGGCAAACCTTGCCCAAATTAAAGAAGCACAGGAACTTGGAGTGCTTGATGGTGTTACAACAAACCCATCGTTAATGGCTAAAGAAGGCATTACCGGCAAAGACAACATCCTTAAGCATTATGTAGATATTTGCAATATTACCGATGGCGATGTTAGTGCTGAGGTTATTGCTGTAGATTATGACGGTATGGTTCGCGAAGGTGAAGAACTTGCCGAACTGCACCCGCAAATTGTGGTAAAACTGCCGATGACTAAAGATGGTGTTAAGGCTGCTAAATATTTTACCGATAAAGGTATTAAAACTAACGTAACCCTTGTGTTTTCTGCCGGGCAGGCTTTGCTTGCCGCTAAAGCAGGTGCTACATATGTTTCGCCGTTTATTGGCCGTTTAGATGATATTTCTACTGATGGTTTACAACTAATAGAAGATATTCGTCTTATTTATGATAATTACGGTTATGAGACCGAAATTCTTGCAGCATCTGTACGTCACACCATGCACATTGTAAATTGTGCTAAAATTGGTGCCGATGTTATTACAGGACCGCTTTCTGCAATTGCAGGTTTATTAAAACACCCACTTACAGATAGTGGCCTTGCGCAGTTCTTAGCAGATTACGAAAAAGGAAACAAATAATATCTCCGGATATTTTTAGATCATAAAGACAGGATTGCCTACTTAGGGCGATCCTGTTTTGTTTTAAAAACGTTCGTCTATAAGGCATTTGTTTATTAGTGCCCCAACCTTATTGCCTGATGCCGCAGCATGCGCAATAGACCGGTAAAGCGACAAACAATCGCCTGCTGCAAAAATTCCGGGTATAGAGGTTTCCATATGTTTAGATATACATATGAAACCCTTCTCTGTAAAGTCTAAGCCTAATTTTTCAGGAATGTCACACTGTTGTTTAAAAGGCAGTTGGGTATAAATAACCTCGGGGCTATCGGCTTCGGTATCTTTAAAAAGCAGCTTTTTTATCTCGCCGCCCGATTCTTCTATGTAGTCGATCTCATTTTCTACCACCACAATATTATGGCTGTTGAGTTTCATAACCTCATCAGGACTTAGCGTGCTGGTACCGTTAGTGTACAGTGTAAGTTTATCGGTCCAGTTTCGTATCACTTTAGCCAACTCAAACCCCATATCTCCGTTACCAATAATTCCCGTTACTTTATTAGCCGACTCAAAACCGTGGCAGTAGGGGCAATGCAATATACTAATGCCCCAGCATTCGGCAAATCCTTTAATATTAGGAATCAAATCGGTTACCCCGGTAGCAAAGATAATTTTATGGGCCGTAAAGTTTTGGTTATCGGCGGTAAGCACTTCAAACGTTACACCGTTAGGCAACACATCTGTAGCCAGTCCGTCTAAAAAATTTACAGTGGGGTAGGCTAAAACCTGCTGTCTTGCCCTATTGGCAATATCGGTGGGGTGGCTGCCGTCATTTGTAATAAAGTTGTGTGCGTAAGGCGCTTTGGTATTGCAGGGGTTGCCGCTGTCTATAATTAAAACGCTACGCAGGCTCCTGCCCAGCGCCATAGCGGCAGAGAGGCCTGCATAGCTTCCGCCTATAATAATAACATCGTATAATTGCTGTAGTTTCATTGCCAGGTACTTGATGCATAAAGTTAGCCAACACAAAAACTATATCCTGCAACTTTAACGTAACCTTATAAGGGAGGGAAAAACGCCCGAAAGGCGTCTTGACATCTATTCAATTACCATATCCTTTAGCCTTTCGCGGTAGGCAACCAGCACTTTTTCTTTGTAGATAAAGCCGTAATAACGGTCGTCTTTAAGTACGGGAAGGTAGTTAGTATTGGCGGTTTCAAACTTTTCCATGATCATTTCGATGGAGTCTTCCACCGATGCAATTTCGGGTGGAACCGTCATTAATTCTTCCATCTTGGTGTATTTAACCTTAAACGGACTGAATATCAGGTTACGGATGTTTGCAAAATCAACCATGCCCAGAAGCCTGTTCTTTTCATCGGTCACCGCAAAATGATTGTATTGCGTGTTAGATAGCAATGCCACAACATCATCTACTTTTTGGTTGAGTGATAGCGTAGGCATATCGCTGCTAACCAGCTCCATAATATCGAGGCTGGAAAGTATGTTCTTGTCTTTGTTAGAGGTAAATACCTGGCCTTTATCGGCAAGGTGCTTAACATCCATAGAGTAAGTTTCAAATTGTTTAGATACTGCAAAGCTTATAGAAGACACGATCATAAGCGGTACCATGAGGTTGTAACCCCCTGTAATTTCACCAATCAGGAATATAGCCGTTAACGGCGCGTGAAACAGTCCGCTCAAAATACCCGCCATACCCACGATGGTAAAATTATCCAGGGGAAGGTTTTTGCTAAAGCCTATCATGGTGAAAAACTTGGCGACAAAAAAACCAAGGTACGACCCTACAAAAAGCGATGGTGCAAAGTTACCGCCGTTGCCTCCGCTGGCAAGCGTAAGGCCGGTAGCGTAAGCCTTTAAAAGCATGGTAACACCGGCAAAAAGCAGCAGTACCCAGCCGTTGTGTTTAAATTCTTCTAATATGGTATTGTCTAAGAGTTCCTCAGGGTGGGCGTTAGATAGTATCCTGATGCTCTCGTACCCCTCACCAAATAGGGTAGGAAACATAAAGATGATCAATGCCAGGGGTATGGCTCCGTACAACGCTTTACGGTAACCTTTTATCCTGAGCTTTGCAAAATGGGCTTCTACCTTCTGGAAGGTTTTAGCATGGTATAGTGATACAAATCCCGCCAATAAGCCTAATATTATGTAATACGGAATGTTATGCCAGTCAAAGTGTAAGGTACGCCTGAATGTTAGCAATACCTCTTCATTTAATATAATGGTGGAAACCAGTGCACCGGTTGCGGCCGATATCATAATCGGTATGAATGCCGAAATGGTAACATCGGTAAGGATAACTTCTATGGCAAAAAGCACCCCTGCTATGGGAGCGTTAAAGGCTGCGGCCACACCGGCTGCCACACCACAGGCAAGGAGTAATATCCTGTCTTTGCGCGATAGTTTGTATTTACGGGCAAAGTTAGAGCCAAAGGCGGCCCCTGTTATAGTAATGGGCGACTCAAGCCCTGCCGATCCACCTAAGCCTACGGTAAGCGATGCTGTGATTATCTGGGCGTACATTTGCTTGCGGGGCATAATGCCACCCTTTTTTGCCACAGCAACCAGTATGCGCGAACTGCCTTTTTCCAGTTTGCCATCCAGCAATCTTTTTATAACAAAAACGGTAAGCAATATACCCACTACGGGCAGTATACTGTTTATATAAGGTAACTTAAGGTATTTATTTACATAGGTGGCCCCAAGGAATACGTTGTGGGCAAAGCTTTTAAGTACAATTACCGCGAAGGAAGTAGATATAGCTACTAAAATGCAGGACAGGTAAATAAAGTGCCTTTCGGAGAGAAGGCTTTTGGCTATAAAAAATAAGGCTTCCAGCTTACCAAGGCTGCGCCTTACAGACAACCTGATGTTAGAAATAATGCGATTGGGCATTGTAGTAGGGAAAATTTGAGAATTTGCAACAAAACGCTAATATAAGCCATTTGTGAAATTTTTCCACACGTTTTATATATTTTTTAGAGCTTCACGGGTGCTGAGGGGTTTTAAATTTGCGATTTCTACAAATTGTTTTATAGCAGATGCATCGGTCTTGGCATATTCACGTAATGCCCAGCCTATGGCTTTTTGTATAAAGAATTCTTTGCTGTGGCGGTGCTTTTCACATTCCGAAAACAGCAAAGCAACGTTAGTATCTTTCTTATACCCCAGTTGAAACAGGATGGCCGACCTGTTAAGCCACATATTCCCGGAGCCTGAAAACCGGGTTATAACTTTAGGAATCTCTTTAGGAAATTGCTGCAGATAACTGCCCAGCAGGTATTTAGAAATGGTATCTACGCTATCCCACCATGAATGGCTTACCAGCAATTTTTCTATGATGGTAATATCCTCTTTAATGAAGTTCTTTTTAAGCTCCTTCATTAAGATTTCTATGGCAGTGTAGTGGTATTCGCGTTCTTTTTTACCGTAAAGGTCTAAAGCAATCTGGCGCGGATTTTCTTTTATTTCATCCTTAAAATTAGCCAGTTCTGCTTTAAGCAATGCCCTTCGCACATCGGTCTTTAACCCTATGAAAGGGAAAAGGTTCTTCATGTATTTTGCCATTGCCTCGGCATTTTGCGCGTTGGCATTGGCTATATAGGCCTGACTTATAGCATCAATAAAAACCATTACAGTTCGGTAATTTTAATTTTTACATATGCCCGTATCTCCTCAAAAAATTCTGTGAATTCCTGTTCAAAGTCGGTGTAAAACTCCTGCAATTCGTTTATGGCATTTGTCATGCCCGATTTATTACCTGTACGGCGGTCTATCTGTGCTAAAGTTCGTGCAATGCCTTCAAGGTGTGCATTGCCCACCAGCCAGTTATTGCGTATCATGTGCGGTACCATTTGTTGCGTCTGGGTTGCCAGTACATTAAAATTATCGGTAAGTAACTCGTAAAAATCGGCAGCAAATTTCTCTAAGGGCTCGGGGTGGTAATTACTCCAGTTTTTGGCAAGAAAATGATCGTAATAAACATCGGCAATTACCCCTGCATAATGGTGGTAGTTGGCATGAAGCCTTTTGGTAGTTTGCCTGAAAACAGGGTGGCTGTCGGTAAAAGTATCTATGGCGCGGTGCAGCATAATGCCTTTGCAAATCCCCGGAGGGAAACTTTCGGGGCGGTGCCCGTGTATGCTGTCGGCCATAAAATTGCCTATCTTCAGTTCATTATCATTACCGGAAAGGTATATGTGGGCTAAAAAATTCATACACCTAAGATAGGGAAAAGTTTTTAAGTCGTAAAGTCATCAGGTCTAAAGTCGGAAGTTCCTGTAGGGCAGGAGTGGAAATCTTAAATCTTAAATCTGCAATCTTAAATTGAAACCTTATCTTTGCTTTTTACACAAATACACTTATAATGACTTTAATTAAATCGATATCAGGCATCAGGGGAACCATTGGCGGGCAAACCGGTGATAACCTTACTCCCGTAGATGCCGTTAAATTTGCTTCGGCTTACGGAACTTTCCTTAAAAATAATTCAGATAAAGAAAAGCTAACCGTGGTTATAGGCCGCGATGCGCGTATTTCGGGCCCTATGATCCATAACCTGGTTATGAATACGCTTGTAGGCTTGGGTATAAATGTAATAGACCTTGGCCTGAGCACTACGCCAACAGTTGAGGTTGCTGTGCCGCTTGAAAAAGCCGATGGTGGTATTATACTTACTGCCAGCCACAACCCTAAACAGTGGAATGCCCTTAAATTGCTGAACGAAAAAGGCGAATTTTTAAGCGGTGCCGATGGCGCTAAAATATTAGAACTTGCCGATGCTGAGGCCTTTGATTTTGCCGATGTAGATAGCCTTGGCGAAATCACGGTTAACGATGCCTATATGGACATTCACATAGATGAGGTGCTTAACCTGCCGCTTGTAGATGCCGAAGCTGTTAAAAAAGCAGGCTTTAAAGTAGTGGTAGATGGTGTTAACTCGTCGGGCGGTATCATCATCCCTAAATTGCTTGAGCAAATGGGGGTTGACGTAGTTAAGCTGTACTGTGAGCCTAACGGGCATTTTCCTCACAACCCGGAGCCGCTTAAGGAGCACTTGGGCGATATTTGTAAACTTGTGGTTGAAGAAAAAGCCGACTTTGGTATTGTGGTTGACCCGGATGTTGACCGACTTGCTTTTATTAGCGAAGACGGTGAAATGTTTGGCGAAGAATATACCCTTGTGGCCTGCGCCGATTATGTGCTGAGTAAAACACCGGGCAATGCTGTAAGTAATATGTCGTCTTCACGTGCGCTGCGCGACATTACCCAAAAATATGGCGGAACCTATGAGGCAAGCGCCGTGGGTGAGGTTAACGTTGTAGAACTGATGAAAAAAAATAACGCCATTATAGGCGGCGAGGGCAATGGCGGTATTATTTACCCTGAGCTGCATTACGGCCGTGATTCGCTTGTGGGTGTAGCATTGTTCCTTACGTATCTGGCAGAGAACAATATTAAGTCGGTAGCTGCGCTAAGGGCTTCATACCCGCAATATTACATGAGCAAGAACAAAATTGAGCTTACCCCGCAAATAGATGTTGATGCTATTTTAATTGCTATGGCAGATAAATACAGCAGCGAGGAATTTTCTACAGTAGACGGTGTTAAGATAGATTTTGCTGATGAGTGGGTACACCTTCGCAAATCGAACACCGAGCCTATCATCCGGATTTATACCGAGGCACAAATGCAGCAAAAAGCGGATGACCTTGCCGTCAGGATCATTAACGAGATTAAAGCCGTTGCGGGTATCTAAACCATGAAAAACACCTTACTGGCAGTGATTGCGCTATTTGTTGTAGCCAATGCTGCGGCCCAGAAATTTACCGATGCCGAGCGCACTCTTATTAAAGCCGGCGACAGAAATGCTAAAATGCGGGTGCTTCAGGTTACTGATGCCGCCGATTTAAAGATTCTGCAAACGCTAAGCACCAACATAGATGTTAAAGACGAGTCGCTTTTACTACTAACCCAGCGTATGTATGCCACCGTAAGGGATACTGCCAACCCCGGTGTGGGTATTGCCGCGCCACAGGTGGGCATTAATAAAAATGTTATCTGGGTACAGCGTTTTGATAAGCCCGGCGAACCGTTTGAGGTATATCTTAACCCGAAGATCACGTGGAGGTCGGCATTAATGCGCAAAGGTGCAGAAGGCTGTCTCTCGATACCCGATATAAGGGGCGATGTATTACGCAACTACACTATTAAGCTGACGTATTTTGATATGGACGGTAAATTTCATGACGAAATGATAGAGGGCTTTACGGCGGTTATCTTTCAGCATGAAACAGATCATCTGTTGGGCATATTATTTACCGACAGGCTATCGCAGCAAAACAAGCAGCAATACAGCCTAATTAACGGTGAAGTGAATTTATATTTAGAAAAAATGTTAAGAAGGCAATAATCAGGCAACATTAGCTGTTATACTATTATTGTTCGTTAAAATTAATTTACAGCCGTACCACGTTTGCCAGGTGCGGCTGTTTTTTATATGCTACATATCCTTCATCCAAAGGGCACCGGCCTTTTGGTTTTCTTTATAAACAGGGCAGCTCGCTACATGAGCACCCGGCAGCATGCCTATGCTCATAAAAAATTCGTTTACAATTTCGCCCCCCGTAAATTTAAAAGTGTTTTTAAAAAGCTTTACCCATTCTTCTTTGGTTTTGGGGTGGTTAAGTTCCAGCCATGCCTTAAACGATCCGTGTTCTTTTTGCAATTGCAAAATGGTTTTCGCATTTTCTATAGCGGCGTTTACCTTTAGCTTGTTACGAATAATTCCCGGATCGGCCAGCAGGCGTTCCCGGTCAAGTTCGGTATAAGCGGCAACTTTTGCAATATCAAAATTATCAAAGGCCTGCCTGAATGAGTTTTCTTTCTTAAGGATAATCTCCCAGCTAAGCCCCGCCTGGTTAATTTCCATCACAAGGCGGCAAAACAGTTCGTTATCACTTTCTATAGGGAAACCGTAGTGGTTATCGTGGTAGTTTTTATGAAGCGCCCTCCTATCGGGCGGCATGGTATCTATTACACTGCAGTACGACATTAATTTCTATTGTTAATTTGTTGATTCGTTAATTTGGTTATTTGATTTAAGGGTGGATTTTTTGATCTGTTGATTTGGTTATTTGATGGTAATGCAAAACTTCAACTTTGAACTCGTAACTCTAAACCCGAAACAATCAACCCAAAAGTTTTAAAAAGCTAAGTTAACACTAAATAACACAGCTTAACAACAGATAACGCTTTAAAAATTGTAATGTATTTAAGTTTGCCCTATAACTTAACAATACACAATCATGAAAAAAACACTACTAACAGGAGCCTTTTTATTAGCCCTGTCGTTTGGGGCAAATGCACAACAAACAGTAATAATTAGCCAGGATTTTGAAGACCTGCAGGAACTTGCCGACCAGGAATGGGGCGGTATAGACCTTGATGGCGATGAGGTAACCTTTTCGCCTATACAAACACAAACAGTACTAACACAGCTTGGCTTTAGCGGCAATGTTATGGGCAGTATGAACTTTATTTTAGATGACGAAAATAACCCTGTACCCGTTGAAGGGTCTGATAATATACTGATAACCCCAATTTTAGAATTACCTGTAGATGAGCCTGTAAGCCTTTCGTTAAGGTTGTCGGGTATTGGTACTACACAAACGGCGGTATCTCATTATGCTATATATGTAGTCCTTGTAGACGATTTTGAAAATAGTGGCGACGATATTGAGAGCTTTACTGCCTTTATTAACGAACAAACACCTGTTGCTGAAGATGGTACGAACGGCTTATCTGAGGTTTTTACATATGATATTTCGGAGTATGCAGGCGAGGAGGTTACAGTATTAATAAGACATTTTGAGTCAGAAGAGTCTACATACCTGTTTATAGATGACTTGGAGGTAAAATCGGGAACGCTTGGTGTAAAAGAGGTTACGGCATCGGCATTTAAAGTGTACCCTAACCCGGCAACAAGTGTCATCAACCTTGAAGGTGCTAACGGTTCACAGTTTAACAACGCAGTAATTACCGACGTAAATGGCCGTACCGTTAAAACTCTTGCTTTAAACGGCGTAACTAATGCAGTTGTAAATGTAGAAGACCTTGCAAGCGGAACCTATATACTATCTGTCACTACAGATAAAGGTGTTGTGACCAAAAAAATAGTAAAAAACTAATTTTCCCCACATATATAATTTTCTCAACTCCCGGCCCGTCTTACAGCCGGGAGTTTTACTTAAATCAAAAAAGTATTGTCCGTTAACACTAAATAACATAAGATAATAGTAGTTAACTACCCATTATGCCACCCCAAACTACATTTGTTAAAAATAAATATATTATGAGCATCAATACATTAAAAACCGTACTAACAACCTGCATAGTAGCACTTGGGGCTACTACCCATGCGCAGGATGCCAATGCGCAAAGCGCAAGTTTTACTCCCTGTGCCGCTACCGAATACAGCAGCTATCTCAAAAGTAAAAACATCGGGCAAACCACCACGCAATTCGAGTCATGGCTTGCTCCGAAATTATCAGAAACTGCAACTCTAAGGTCGGGACAATCTACCAACCAAGTAGTATCGCTGCCTGTTGTAATACACATTATACACGATGGCGACGAGGTGGGTATTAGCGAGAACATCCCGGATGCCAGGATACTATCGCAACTACAGGTGCTAAACGAAGATTTTAGGCGAATACAGGGCACACCAGGTTATGTGGAAGGTAATGCCGGTACCGATATGGAAATTGAATTTTGCCTTGCACAACAAGATCCTGATGGTAACCCAACCACAGGCATAACACGCCATAATTTAGGCAAAGCAAGCTGGAACTCTATGGAAGCGGTAGACGAAGAAATGAAGCCCGCCACAGCCTGGGACCCTACACGCTATATAAACATTTGGGTATGCCGATTTGGTGGCCAGCTGGCACAAGTGGGCGGCTATGCTTACTTTCCTGAAGGTTCAGGACTGGATGGATTGGATGAGGCGGTTTCAACAGCCTCTATAGATGGCCTTGCTATGTCTTTTAAGGCCTTTGGCACATCGGATGTTTTTCCTGCTGCCAGCTATTTTCCTGAAGCCGATAAGGGCAGGAGTGCCAGCCACGAAATGGGACATTATTTTGGGCTAAGGCACATTTGGGGCGACGAAAACAGCTGTTCTGCTACCGATTTTTGCGATGATACCCCGGCAGTGTCGGGCGTGCATACCTCGTGTACACCTGCCGATACCTGCCCGGACAGCGAAGGTGCCGACCAGATAGAAAACCACATGGACTATACGCCCGATGCCTGTAAAAGCATTTTTACTGCCGGGCAGAAAGCCAGGATGTGGACGGTATTGCAAAATTCGCCACGCCGAACATCGCTGCTTACCTCAAACGGATGCCAGGCACCTACGGCAGGTGTAAATGGACATAGCCTTAACAGTAACGGCACTAAGCTGTACCCTAACCCTGTTAATGATGAGCTGCATATTACTGCTGGTTCGGCATTGCCACAGTCGGCTTACGTGGTGTATAACATACTTGGCGCCGCGGTACTAAACGGATCTATAAATGCGGGTACCGATGCTGTTATCGATACCACTAAACTTACCCAAGGCGTTTACATTGTAACCATTACTGCCCAAAACCAAAGCAGATCGCTTCGTTTTATAAAAGAATAATTTGCAATCCCAAAAATTGACGTCGGGCTTCAAAAGTTTGTGAAGTATTTGGCAAAGTGGTGATTTGATTATACAAGAAAAAAGGCTGTAAACTTTATGTTTACAGCCTTTTTTTTGTTTGCGGCCCTATAAAATGGGTGTTTATGACACAGTTACGTCAATTTGGCTACAACCATCTGCGTTTTGGCAACACGGCGCGGTTATACATATCCGAATTTTGTCCTGTAAATATGAAACAATCATGAAAACAATTTTTATTACAGGTGCTTCTACCGGTTTAGGCAGGGCAACAGCTAAATTATTTCATCAAAAAGGGTGGGCGGTAATAGCTACCATGCGCAACCCTGAAAACGAAACCGAGTTAAACCTGCTTGAAAATGTTACCCTGCTGCCGCTTGATGTTACCAATCAGGAGCAGATAGGCAGCGCAACCGCACAGGCCATTGAGCAGGGTGTAGACGTAGTGTTTAACAACGCCGGGTACGGACTTTTAGGCCCTATGGAAGCAATAACCCATCAGCAAATAGTAAAACAGATAGATACCAACCTTTTAGGTGTAATTAGTGTTACACAGGCCTTTATACCTTATTTTAGGAAAAGAAAAAGCGGACTGTTCATTACCACAACCTCTATGGGCGGTTTGTTTGGGTTTCCGTTGGCATCTATATACCACGCTACTAAATTTGCGCTGGAGGGCTGGAGTGAAAGCCTCTCTTTAGAAATGTCGCTGTTTAATATTGGTGTAAAAACCGTTGCGCCGGGCGGTATTGCTACCGATTTTGGGGGCCGCTCTTTAGAGATGCCTTCGCACCCGGCTTATAATGATGCCAATGCTAAGGTTTGGTCGCTTTTTGATACCGATACTTTTGCCACCGCCGAAGATATTGCCACTGTAGTGTATGAAGCCGCTACCGATGGTAAAGACCAGGTGCGCTATGTTGCAGGTAACGATGCTAAAGCATTGTATGCCCGGCACAAAGAAATAGGCAACGAGGCATTTAGAATAGAAATGCGCCAGAACGTATTAGGTTTATAATTTTGTAAATTAGCAGTATGAAAAGAGTTGCACCACACCCTGTTATCATAAATTCTATTGCCGGGCTGCACCGTATATTGGGCCTGCCGGGGCCTTTGCACCCGCTCATCAGCATAGTAGACAATACTAAGATTGAAGTGGCTATGGGCGATATGCCCGAATCGTTTATACTTGATTTTTATAAGATATCATACAAAAAGGTAAAGAAAGGCAGGATAGGGTACGGGCAGGGATATTATGATTTTGATGAAGGCGGCCTTGTATTTACCGCTCCGCACCAGGTTATTACAGTGGAGCCGGATGCCGAAATGTATGGCGTAACACTCTTTATCCACCCCGACTTTATACGCAATTATCCACTTGGGAGGAACATTAAAAACTATGGTTTCTTTTCGTATGAAGCTAATGAGGCGCTACACCTTTCGGACAAGGAAAAAACAACCATCCTGGAGGTGCTGGACCACATAGGCCGCGAACTTGATAACGCTATTGATGATGTTAGCCAGGATGTACTGATTTCGTATTTAGAAGTGCTACTTAACTACAGCAACCGTTTTTATAAACGCCAGTTTATTACCCGTAAATCGGTTAATAATGATGTGCTCTCTAAAATGGAAAACCTTTTAAACAGTTATTTTGAAGCGCAGGACTCCCTAACCAAGGGTTTGCCTACGGTAGAGTTTCTGGCAAGTCAGCTGCACCTTTCGCCGCGCTATTTAAGCGATATGCTACGATCGCTAACGGGGCAAAACGCACAGCAGCATATACACGAAAAACTGATAGATAAGGCAAAAGAAAAGCTATCGGCAACCCGCTTATCGGTTAGCGAAATTGCTTACGAACTGGGTTTTGAACATCCGCAATCGTTCAGTAAACTATTTAAGATAAAAACTAATGTATCGCCTTTAGAGTTCAGGCAATCGTTTAATTGATCTGATTATTACATATCCAAAAAGGGAAGAAAGCGGGTTCAGCCTTATTTTCTTCCCTTTTTGTATTACAATACGGTCTCATTAAATTATATGCCTATCACTTTTTTAGCAATCCGATATAATGTTATACCTTAGTTTGGTTAAAATGCAAAGAATAGCTTAAACAATGCAAGTACTAAATCAAAAGCAAATACCATTATATTCTATAGAGCATGATGAAACCGGTAACAGGCATTTTAGGGTATACAATTTTGAGGGCAGTGTACCCACCCAGTCCGATCTTTTAATACCACACCGTAAAGATCATTACCTGCTTGCTTTTATGAGGCGTGGCGGCAATCGCCATTGGGTTGATATGACATCGTATGATCTTAAGGATAACGCTATTTATTTTTTGCCTCCGGATAAAGTTATAGTTAAAGAGGGAATGGAACGTTTGTGGTGTACCGGTATTGCTTTTACGGCCGAGTTCCTGTCTTTGCAGGAAAATAACGCATTGAGCAGGCTGCCGCTTATACAAAATTCTTATAATGGCAACGAGTTGCTGCTTAACGAAGCAGATGTTCGGTTTGTAGAAGATATGCTGGCGAAGATAACTACTGAATATCAAACAGCAGGTGAGTGGCAGCACCGCATGCTTAGTGCCTACATGTCGGTATTGTTAACTTATTTAAGTCGCCTATATATAGAGCAGCATAAAGATGTGTCTACCGTTGAGGATAAATTATTATTGAGGAAATATCATGCTAAGATAGACGAATGCTATCGTGAAATGCACGAAGTAAACGATTATGCCTCGCTGCTTAATATATCTGCGGGACATTTAAGCGAGGTTGTAAAAATCCAAAGCGGTAAACCTGCTATTAAACATATACATGACCGGTTAGTGTTAGAAGCCCGCCGACAGCTATTCCATACCGATAATCCTTTAAAGGAGATTGCTTTTAACCTTGGATTTTCTGATGCTTCTTATTTTAATCGTTTCTTTAAACGTGAAACCGGTACAACCCCTGCCGAGTGCCGCATTGCCATCCGTAAAATGTACCATTAATACCATAGGATGTGTCACGATCATCAGCAACCTTAAAGGTAGCTTTGTACTGTTAAACAATTAAATATAAATATGAAAACAGTACTGATAACAGGAGCCAACAAAAGCATAGGCTTAGAAACAGCAAGGCAATTGCTCAAGCAAGGATACTATGTATACCTGGGGAGCAGGGACGTTGCAAAAGGTGAGGAAGCCGTTAGCGAATTAAAAGCAGAAGGGCTTACAAATGCTGAGGTGATAGAAATTGACGTGAACAATGCTGCATCTGTAAAAGCCGCGCGAGAAGTGTTAGGTACCAAAACAAAAGTGCTTGATGTATTGGTTAACAATGCAGGTATACTGGGCGTGCAGCCGCAGGGTTCGTTACAGGCAACCGCTAACGATTTTAAAGAAGTATTTGAGACAAACTTTTTTGGTGTTATCGAGACCACACAGGCTTTTATAGATTTGCTAAAACAATCTGCTGCACCAAGAATTGTTAATGTAACCTCAGGCCTTGGTTCGCTTACATTGCATAGCGACCCAACTTGGAAATACTACCCATACAAGGCTGCCTGCTATGTGTCGTCTAAAGCGGCGCTTAATGCCTATACTATTACATTAGCTTATGATCTTCGCGAGCTGCCATTTAAGGTAAACGCAGTAGACCCCGGTTACACCGCGACCGACTTTAATAACCACTCCGGATCCGGAACTGTAGAAGATGCGGCTGCCCGTGTAGTTAAAGCAGCTACATTAGGCGCTGATGGCCTTACAGGACAATTTTTTAGTGACGATTACGATCCTGAAACTGGTATTAGCCCGTGGTAACATGTTAATCCTGTAAAACAAAACAGCCCCGCATTGCGGGGCTGTCTAATTGTATATCTAAAAAGATATTAGAATTTAAAACGTTTCCTGTCGGTTTCGTTTAGGTATATTTTACGTACACGTAAGCTCTTAGGCGTTACCTCTACGTACTCATCTTTTTGTATGTACTCTAACGCTTCTTCTAAAGAGAAGATGATAGGAGGGATGATCCTTGCCTTTTCATCATTACCCGATGAACGTACGTTAGATTGTTTCTTCATCTTAGTAACGTTAACAGTCATATCATCGCTACGGCTGTTTTCTCCAATTACCTGGCCTTCGTAAATTTCGTCGTTAGCGTTAACAAAGAATTTACCACGATCCTGTAATTTATCAATAGAGTAAGGAATTGCTTTACCATTCTCCATAGATATTAACGAACCGTTGTTACGGCCCGGAATTTCACCTTTGTAAGGCTCATATCCTATGTAACGGTGTGCCATAATTGCCTCACCTGCAGTAGCTGTAAGTAATTGGTTTCTTAAACCGATGATACCACGAGACGGGATGTTAAATTTAACGATCATACGCTCGCCTTTAGCTTCCATTGAAAGTAACTCTCCTTTACGGATGGTTACAAATTCAACAGCACGGCCAGAAAGATGCTCCGGTAAATCGATCGTTAACTCTTCAATAGGCTCTGATTTTTTACCGTCAATTTCTTTGATGATAACCTGTGGCTGACCAATTTGAAGTTCATAACCTTCTCTTCTCATTGTTTCGATAAGAACAGATAAGTGTAGTACACCACGGCCAAAAACCATAAATTTATCAGCAGAATCAGTTTCACCTAACTTCATTGCTAAGTTTTTCTCTAACTCTTTTGTTAAACGCTCCCTTATGTGGCGCGATGTAACAAATTTGCCTTCTTTACCAAAGAAAGGTGAATCGTTAATGGTGAACAACATACTCATTGTTGGCTCATCAATAGCAATTGTTTGCAATGCTTCCGGATTTTCAAAATCAGCGATTGTATCTCCAATTTCAAAACCTTCAACACCAATAATCGCACAAATATCTCCTGCAATTACTTCCTGTACTTTTTTACGGCCAAGGCCTTCAAAAGTGTGTAATTCTTTAATTCTTGATTTTGTTACCGTACCATCTCTTTTTACAAGAGATATAGGCATGCCTTCTTTTAAAACGCCTCTTTCTAAACGGCCGATAGCAATACGTCCTGTAAAGGCAGAAAAGTCTAAAGAAGTAATTAGCATTTGAGGAGTACCTTCAGATACTTTTGGCTCCGGTACATTGTTGATAACCATGTCCAGTAAAGGCTCTATGTTATCAGTCTGGTTCCTGAAATCATCAGACATCCAGTTATTTTTTGCAGAACCGTAAACCGTTGGGAAATCCAATTGCTCTTCGGTTGCGCCTAATTCAAACATCAGGTCAAAAACTTTCTCATGAACTTCTTCCGGAGTACAGTTTTCTTTATCTACCTTGTTTATAACCACGCATGGTTTAAGGCCAAGGTCTAACGCTTTTTGAAGTACAAAACGTGTTTGTGGCATCGGGCCTTCAAAAGCATCCACCAAAAGGCAAACACCATCGGCCATGTTAAGTACACGTTCTACCTCACCACCAAAGTCGGCGTGACCCGGGGTATCAATAATGTTGATCTTGGTTCCTTTATATACAACAGAAACGTTTTTAGAGGTAATGGTAATACCACGCTCACGCTCAAGGTCGTTGTTGTCAAGTATCAGGTCGCCTGTGTTCTCGTTATCACGGAACAATTGGCAATGGTACATAATTTTGTCAACCAATGTAGTCTTACCGTGGTCAACGTGGGCAATAATTGCAATGTTTCTTATAGATGCCATCTGTCTTTTTTTGAAGCTGCAAAGGTACACATTATTTCGATAAAAAAAACTTTAGTATGAGCGCTTTACAAGAAAAATACGAAATATAACGTGGGTGTGTGTATTTATTAACACTTTAGAGCTAAAAAGCCTGATTTTTAAAAATTTAGCAAGTCGTTTTATAGGCTGTTTGGCGCCGCTGTTTTTGTTAGTTCTTTGTAACGATGCTTGTAAAATTAGGGCATCAAATAGTATTAGAATTTTTAATACATCCAATTGTAAGTTAAAATAATATGGATGTATGCCGAAAATAGCTAATTTGAATATCCAAAAGTGAAATATTAAGCCATTTAAAAAGTGAAATTTTATTTAAATCATAAAGTGTTTATGAATTAAATAGCTTAGTTTTGTTTAATCTTTTAAAGAAAATGATAAACAAAGTAAAAACCAAGTTCAATATTCGCGATCTGGAAAACCTTTCCGGTATTAAAGCGCATACTATACGCATTTGGGAAAAGCGTTACAATATACTGGAGCCCATGCGAACCGATACGAATATACGGTTGTATGATATTGAGAACCTGCAAAAGTTGCTCAATATCACTACACTGCATAATTTTGGTTATAAAATATCGGCTATTTCCAAGATGCCGGATGAAAAGTTGCCGATTTTGGTAAAAGAGATACTGGGAAAGAAGAGTATGGCTAACCATGTGCTTAATAACTTTAAGCTGGCCATGATGAATTTTGATCAGGCGCTATTTTTAAGTACTTATAATGCTGTATTGCAGGAAAAAAGCTTTAGGGAGATCTTTTATGATTTTTTTATCCCGCTTTTGGAAGAGATAGGGATGCTGTGGCAAACTAATACTATTAGCCCTGCGCATGAGCACTTTGTAAGTTTTTTGATAAAGCAAAAGCTGGCTTCTAACATAGAAAAATTGCTCATGGACCCGGTTAAGCACCATGAGAGGGTATATGTGCTCTTTTTGCCTGCTAATGAGATACATGAGCTTGGTTTAATGTTTATAAACTATGAGTTGGCGCTTAACGGGTATAGGTCGGTTTTTCTTGGCGAGAGTGTGCCAATCGAAAGTTTAAAAGATGTGAAAACCTACTTTGACAATATTACGTTTGTTACTTATATGACGGTAGAACCTACTGCAGAGCACGTAAATGATTATATTGAGGAGCTTAAAGAGGGTGTAATAAATGATGATAAGACAAAGTTGTACATTTTTGGGCGCAACAGCCGCCATATAAGTCCTGAGAATTTAGATGAAAATATAAAAATTTTTGGCACTATAGGCGAATTTAGTGAAGGGCTTTAATAAAATAGTGTTTAGTTTTTTTTATAATTTGTTAAACAAATATGGCTAAAAATATAGTAATTATAGGTTCAGGGTTCTCATCGTTAGCCGCAGCATGCTACCTTGCTCAGCAGGGTAACAGGGTTACCGTGTATGAAAAAAATGCCACGCCCGGTGGTAGGGCAAGACAGCTTAAAAAAGAGGGCTTTACATTTGATATGGGACCAACGTGGTACTGGATGCCCGATGTATTTGAACGCTTTTTTGCTGATTTTGGTAAAACACCGCAGAATTATTATAGTCTTACTAAGCTATCGCCCGCTTATAGGGTGTTTTTTGGTAAAGACGATTATGTAAATATAGCTGATAATATGCCGGATATAGCGGCAACTTTTGAGGGTATAGAAAAAGGCAGCGGTGCCAGCCTTATAGAGTTTATGGATGAGGCCCGTAGCAATTATGATATTGCCATTAAAGATTTGGTGTACCGCCCGGGAGAATCACCTTTAGAACTTGTTACTACACAAACGATGACAAGGGTAGGGCAGTTTTTAGGTAATATATCGCGAGATGTGCGTAAACGCTTTAAAAACAAGAAGCTGGTGCAGGTGCTGGAGTTTCCTGTATTATTTCTCGGCGCAAAGCCCAGCGATACGCCATCGTTTTACAGCTTTATGAATTACGCCGACTTTGGCCTTGGTACCTGGCACCCTAAAGATGGTATGTTTAGTGTTGTGCAGGGTATGGTAAATTTAGCTAAAGAGCTGGGTGTTACCATTAAAACCAATGCCAATGTAACTAAAATAGACGTAAGCCATGGTTCTGCCACTTCGCTTATGATTGATGGCAAAGCAGTTAAAGCTGATATTGTAGTATGTGGTGCTGATTACCACCACGGCGAATCATTGCTTGATGAAGAGCACCGTAAGTATTCTGAAAAATATTGGGATAGCAAAACCTTTGCTCCATCATCGCTACTGTTTTATGTAGGCTTTGGCAAAAAGATTGAAAATGTAGAGCATCACAGTTTGTTTTTTGATACTGATTTTGATGTGCATGCAAGAGATATATATGATAACCCGCGTTGGCCCGATGAGCCTTTGTTCTACGCCAGTTTCCCATCTAAAACAGATGATAGCGCCGCACCGCAGGGGCAGGAGGCAGGAATATTTTTAATTCCGCTGGCACCGGGTATTGATGACACGCCGGAACTTAGGGAACAGTATTTTCAAAAAATAATAACCCGCTTTGAAAATTTAACGGGGCAGCAGGTGCAACAGGATATTTTGTTTAAAGAATCGTTTTGTGTAAACGATTTTATAAAGGACTATAACTCCTATAAAGGAAACGCTTATGGGCTTGCTAACACCTTATGGCAAACCGCTTTTTTAAGACCTAAGCTTAAAAGTAGTAAGGTTAACAACTTGTACTTTACCGGACAGCTTACCGTACCGGGGCCTGGTGTGCCCCCGGCCCTTATTTCGGGCAAACTGGTTGCGGGACTAATACAAAAACACACCAAACCAACTAAAGAACTTGTAACCCCAACCGTATGAAGTTAATTTTTGATAAGGTATCTTTTGAGTGTTGCCGCAGTGTAACGCGTGCCTACAGCACGTCGTTTTCTACGGCAGTAAAAATGCTTGCACCTGCCATACGGCAGGATATATATAATATTTACGGTTTTGTGCGCCTGGCCGATGAAATTGTAGACTCCTTTCATGATTATGATAAAGAGCGCCTTTTTGCACTGTTTGAAGTCGATCTTGATAATGCCTTACATAATGGTATAAGCCTTAACCCTGTGCTAAACGCGTTTCAGCATACGGTAAGGCAGTATAATATTCCGCGCGGTATGATAGATGCTTTTATGCATAGTATGAAACAGGACCTTGTTAAAAAAGAGTACACCACCTTTGCCGAGTATAACGAATACATTTACGGCAGTGCCGATGTTGTGGGCCTTATGTGCCTTAAGGTGTTTGTAAATAATGATGATGCCCGTTTTGAGGAGCTTAAAGCACCTGCAATGCGATTAGGGTCGGCGTTCCAAAAAGTTAACTTTCTGCGTGACCTCAAGGCCGATCTGGAAGGGTTGGAGCGTAATTACTTTCCGTCACTTAATCTTAACGAGATGAACGATGCCACTAAAAAGGCCATTATAGATGAAATTGAAGACGACCTGCACGAAGGGTATAAGGGTATTGTAAAACTGCCTGCCGAAGCTAAATTTGGCGTGTATACGGCTTATGTATATTATAAAGCGTTACTTACCAAACTTAAAAATACACCGCCTTTAGAAATTAAGAACAAGCGTATACGCGTTCCTGATTATCAAAAAGTAACCCTGTTGGCCAAATGCTATCTTGATTACCGTTTTAAATTTATTTAATTTTACAGTTATGTGGCTTTATATAGTAGTTTTTTTGCTCACTTTTTGCATGATGGAGTTTATGGCGTGGTTTACTCATAAATACATTATGCATGGTTTTTTGTGGCATCTGCACGCCGATCATCACCGTAAAGATCACGACTCGTGGTTTGAGCGTAACGATACCTTTTTTATATTTTATGCCGTAATAAGTATTGGCTTTTTCCTGCTATGGCAGTATGATATTTTAAGCATTGGCCTTGCCATTGGCCTGGGTATTTTTGCCTACGGGCTTACTTATTTTTTAGTACATGACATTTTTATACATCAACGCTTTAAAATATTCCGCAATGCTACCAGCCGTTACGGCAAAGCGGTACGACGTGCCCACAAAATGCACCACAAGCATTTAGGTAAAGACCAGGGCGAATGTTTTGGTATGCTGTTGTTTCCTCTTAAATATTTTAAGAAGTAGGGTTAGTAAAATACTTTAAAATTATTGAATAAAAGAGTCTGTTCAAATATGCTTTAAACAAAATTCCCCTTAGCATTACACTATGGGGAATTTTTATTTGAAACCTAAACTAACTCCGTTATTGTTTGCTTTTTACTAACTGCTCCAGTGGTTTAAACTGCTCGGCATTAATGCCGGTTTTCTGAATCATAGATGCAATCGTCATCACAGTATTAGGTGTTATGTTATCGCCTGTTATGCGGATAACCCCAAAGCCAGTCTCCGGTTGCTGTGCATACACCACAAACTCATCTATCTTATCACCTTCGCCTTTAGTATTTATAGAAGCCACTACGCCATTAGCATTTATTTTAACCAATGGTTCGTAGCCATCGGTTTTTAAAATGCCTTTAGCAGACGTAGATTCGCTCTCAAAAGCAGCCTTATTATCTTTAGTAGCTTTAAACACCAGTACATTAATACCTTTTATGGCATCTATGGCCTCACGCTCTTCCGCGGTAAATTTAGTAGCCTTATTTTTAAGGATACTTGGCGATGCATCAATAGCTATAAAATTTGGCGCATCTGCCTTTTCTACCAGGTATTTTTGCATGGAGGGCTCGCTGCTACAAGAAACAAAAGATAGGGCTGCGGCTGTAAGTAACATTAAAATTCTGATCATGAGGCTTATTTTTTAGCTGCTTTTTTAAGTTCCTTGCCACCCGGCAGGTTCATTTTATCGGTAAGGACACTTAGGTCGGCCAGGTCAAAACTACCGGTTAACGAAAGCAATACCGTGTTGTTTTTAGGGCCTGTGCCATCTACAAACATAAGTAATTCTTTTACCTGAGATGCCGTAGCGCCCGATTTTACAAATATCTTTACACTGTTGCCACCGTCGTTTATGCGCATAAGCTCATCAAGCGGGTGCGCTTTTAAATAAGTATCTACCGTGGCTTTCATGTCCTTACTGTATTTAGCACTTTCGGTGGTAAACACCTTAAGGTTTTCCAGCTTTTTAACCAGGTTAAGGTACTGTTGGGCATCTTTATCTTTTGCATCCAGCTTCATTTCGCCCATAAGCTGAAACATTTTTTTAGTCACTATTACCGATGTGATCTCCGGCCTGTCTTCATACTTTTCAAATGCCGACTGGGCAAAGATCAGTGTGGGTAAAAAGGTAAACATTAAAGCTATTATAAACTTTTTCATTATTTCTGATTGTAAGTATATTAAATATTCTTTGTTTTTGGTGTGCTGCAATTATTTAGAACCTTTTGGCCCTTTAGGCCCCTTAAATCCTTTTAGGTTTTTAAGGTCGTTAAGGTTAATGTTGCCGGTAAACGATACCAGTACCACATTTTTATCATCAATGTCCTGTATAAAAACCAGCCCTTCGGTAATCAGGTTTGCATCGCCACCCTGGTTTACATATATTTTAATCTTGTTGTTTTTTTCGTTAATGCTCATCAATTCTTCAAGCGGTTTAGCTTTAAGATAATCAGCAACCGCAGTGGTAATTTCTTTACGGTACTTTTTTTCAGATGTTGTAAACACCTTTAGGCTTTGTATGTTTTTAACCTGGTTAAGCATCTGTTGTGTACTGTCATCATCTTCAGATGTTTCCAGTCCGCCTATCATTTTAAACATATCGCCGCTAATAGATACGGCCTCAATGCCCTCTACATCATTAAATTTATCAAAGGCAGATTGTGCAAAGGTTACAGCAGGCAAAGCTGCTACAAGTAGGGTGATTATAAACTTTTTCATGGTTATTAGTCTTTAAAAATTGTTTTTCTTGATTGTTCGTATTCTCCTAAGTAATTCATGCTGCTTACGCCCACATTAACATTTTTAGATACCATGTTGAGCGCTTTTTGCGTTTCCTTAAAGGCAGTTTCAGGATCGTTGTAAGTGCCCAGTTCCTCCGGATTACTGGTAGGCTGGCTAATGTTAAACCAGGTAAGCATACCGGCCATAAGCACAAGGCTTGCTGCTACAGATAGCCATTTACCATAATGTTTTTTGGTTTTTAGCGGTACCTGCTTATCAAACTTTTGTGTGGCCTGGTTGGCAAAGTACCCAAACATAGGCCTGTACTGCTCCAGGTGTGGCGCCACATCCGGTAAAGAAAAGTAAGCCTTAAGCTCTTTTTCTTCGGCAATACTGGTTTCTGCATCAAAGTACTTTTCCAGTAGTTGTTCAATTATTTTTAATTCCATAGCTGTGTGTTTTTGTCAATTCTTCTCTTAATGTTTTCCTTGCCCTGGATAGTGCCACCCTAACGGCGGTTTCGTTCATATCCATAATCTTGGCGATCTCTTCAAACTCATACTGCTCTATATCGCGCATTTGCAGTATTAGCTTTTGCTGTTCGGGCAATGTTTGCATTATCTTTTCTGCCCAGCTCCAGCTATCACGATCTTCTTCTTGTTGCTGCAGGCCTGCCTGCCTGTCAGTATAGTTAGAATGTACAATGCGCATTTCGCTGGCCTGTTTGCTCTTAAGCCTGTCCAGGGAGTAATTCTTGGTTATGGTCATGGCCAGGGCTTCTACACTATTATAAGTGCCAAGTTTTTCCCTGTTGTTCCATAATTTAACCAGCACCTCCTGGGTGGCGTCCTCCGCTTCTTCGGTACTTACAAGCAGCCGTTTGGCAAGCCTGAAGACCCGGTCTTTAAACGGGGAGATGGTTTTTATAAACTCCGCCTGGTTCATTGGTTTGTTATTGGTTTATAAAAGGAAGACGAATACTGATATTTTTTGTTACAAAGAATATTAAAAATATTTAAATTTACGTTTTATATATAAAAACTGCTAAATGAAAAAAGTATCACTATTGTTGTTTTCCCTTATTATTGGGGCGTTTGTACTGTATAGCTGCGAAGATGAAGATGATAATGCCGTACCTGTAAACGACTTTATTTGGAAGGGATTAAACCTGTATTACCTATGGCAGGAAGAAATTCCTAACCTTGCCGATAATAAATTTGGTAACCAGGCACAGTTAAATAGTTTTTTAACTGCTTATAGCCCCGAGGAACTTTTTGAAAGCCTTTTATACCAGCGCGGCGTTGTAGACCGGTGGAGTGTGATATTTTCTGACTTTCATGTTTTAGAGGATGCCTTGCAGGGTGTTGCCAAGAGTACCGGTGCCGAGTTTGGCCTGATATATACTGATGCGTCTGAAACTACGGTTATGGGATATGTGCGCTACATATTGCCCAACAGTGATGCTGCATCTAAAGATATACAAAGGGGCGATATTTTTTATGCGGTAAATGGTACTACACTTACGGCAGATAACTATCGCGAATTGTTAAACCAAGACTCTTATACCCTTAATTTTGCAGATTTAAGCAATGGTGTTTTAACCCCTAACGGACAGCAGGTAACTCTTACTAAGACAGAATATGCAGAGAATCCTGTTTATAAAACTGAGGTAATTAATGAGGGTAGCCACACAATAGGCTATCTTATGTACAACGGTTTTTACAGCAATTATGATACAGACCTTAATAATGCTTTCGGGACTTTAAAAAATGCAGGTGTTACCGATCTTGTGTTAGATTTAAGGTATAATGGAGGAGGATCTGTACAAACAGCCACCTCTCTTGCCAGTATGATTACGGGCCAGTTTATGGGGCAAACTTTTGCGAGCGAGCAATGGAATGCTAAATTACAGGCTTATTATGAGGGTAATAACCCTTCGGCGCTTATAAATAAGTTTGATATGAGGCTTGCCGATGGTAGCGGCACACTTTTAAACAGCCTTAACCTTAGTAAGGTTTATATACTTACCACACAAAGTACAGCATCGGCCAGCGAACTGGTTATTAACTGCCTTAAGCCGTATATTACTGTGGTTACAATTGGCGATACAACTACGGGTAAGAATGTAGGTTCGGTTACTTTATATGATTCACCTGATTATACTGCTAACGGGCGTAGTGGCAGCCATACTTATGCCATGCAGCCTATAGTGCTTAAAATAGTAAACAAAGATGGCTTTGGCGATTATAGCAACGGTATAGCTGCCGATGTGCACCTTGATGAAGACCTTGAAAATATGGGCGTTTTAGGCCAGCCTACAGAACCTTACTTTGCCGCTGCTATAAGCCAGATAACTGCAAACGACAGGAAATGGCCCGGCACGCCAAGATATGTTCGCAAACACTTTAAAGACTCTAAAAGCATGCAGCGTTTTGGTACAGAGATGTATATAGAGCATCTGCCAACCGGTTCGCAAGGTTTAAAAAGAAATTTACAGTAACAAAAAATGCTCCCAATCGGAGCATTTTTTTTTGATATTTATATAGTGTAAGATTAAAGATCTCTCTTTTTAAGTATACGGTAAGAGAGTAATAAAAATATAATTGCCCAGGATAAAGCAATAACAACATTGTACCAATGCACCCCATAATCTTTAGGTACGGCAACACCTTGCTGCACAGCCCCCTCTATAGCTTTATACGCTTTAAAACGAGTGAATGGCTCTACAACTAAATTGCTTATAGAGGTAAGCGGGAAGAAATCAGCTACGCGCGAGGTTGCTTCAGATGAATGGAATACAAGCCACCTAAGCAACCCGTAAACAATGCCTTCTGCTATGTAACAAACCAGTATAAAGCCAAGGGCAAAAGCCGATCTTTTTACCAGGATACCTGCAAAAAGGCAGAATGAAAAGAATGCAAACAGGTTAACAAAATAGGCAGCAAGGTAAATCATATCCGAAAATACAATGGAAGCTTCTGTGTAAGCAGAGAAGCTATATCCCAGTATGAGTGACATTAAAAAAATAAAGAGGGTAGAGGCACCTGCAAAAAGCACTACCGTAAGCGTTTTAGACTGCATAAACTCTTTTTTGCTCATACCGTCTATAAGGTTTTGCTTTAAAGTGCTATACGTATATTCGTTAGCCATCATTGACACGATTACTATAGCCAGGAAAAATTTAAGATACATGGCTACATAAGTATTAAAGTGCCAGATATACGGAAAGTTGAAAATTCCCTGCTCGGCAAGTTTTATCTCAAAGCCAAAAATCTCAAATTTAATAGAGGCTATTAATGCAATAAAAGACAGGATTATAAAGTAAGAAAGTATAAGTATTTTGCTCGCCCTGTTTCTCCATAATTTTTGGAGTTCGATGCTTATAAGTCGTTTCATGGTGTGGTTTAGTTTTCGGGTTGGTTAGATGTTAACTGGATAAACTGCTCTTCAAGGCTGTTTTTACGTTTTACAAGGTAGCTAAGGCATATGCCATTATCAAACAGGTAGCGGTTAAGCTCGCCAGCCTCAAGTGTACCCTTTAAGTATACGGTTACTTTGCCATCGTTCAGCTTAATAGTGCTAACCGACGGGTGCTGAGCCAAAAGATTTTCCAGTTTAGCATTATCATCACTCTGTAATTCAAAAAAGCCTTCGCTGTTTATCATTCCATCTACCGTACCGGTATAAAGCACTACACCTTTGCGCATTACTACTACGTGGCTGCATACTTTTTCTACTTCATCTAATAAATGCGATGCTAATAATATAGTAGTTCCCTGTGCCGCTATAAGCTTAATGATTTCGCGTATTTTGTGTATACCCTGAGGGTCAAGTCCATTTGTAGGCTCATCTAAAATAAGAATTTCAGGATCGTTAAGCAGGGCAGAGGCTATAGCCAGCCTTTGTTTCATACCCAATGAAAAGGTGCGGAATTTACTGTCCTTACGTTCGGACAGGCCTACAACCTCAAGCTTTTCATCTATTTTACTAAATGGTACACCTTTTATTTCGCATACCAGTTTTAGGTTTTGGTACGCTGTCATGTACGGGTAAAAATTAGGACGCTCTATAATTGCACCTACTTTTTTTAGGGCTTCATGCGTTTCCAGCCTGCCGTTAAACCAGCTGTAATTGCCGCCGGTTTTGTTTACTACGCTCAAAATGATACCCAGAGTGGTACTTTTACCACTACCGTTGGGGCCTAAAATGCCGTATACATTTCCCTTCTGTATTTCAAAAGAAACGTTGTTAACGGCGTGAATTTTGCCAAATTTTTTGTGCAGGCCGTTAATAGATAAGATGGTTTCCAAAGTGTTATTTTTAGTTGGTTCTTATAAGTTAGACGAGAACCTTTAACATTTGTTACCAAGCAGAGCAAAATTTGTAAAATCAAAAAATCAACTCAAAATCCAAAAGTGAAATATTAGCTTTTTTACGGCCAAAAATAGGTAAAAAAGAAGGTGTTTTTAACGCAACTCGAAATCCGAAAGTGAAATATTAGCGTTAAATTCTGATTTCTGAACAATTATTGGTAGGGTACGACCCCCGGCTTTCCAACCTGAAAATCGGGCAATATAATATCAGAGTTTTGGATGGTATTGGTACGGAAAAGGTTGCTTCCCCTATCGGGAATATCGGGATAAAACGCCAGTGATAACTGGAAACTGTTGAATATCAGGTAGTCATTGTAAATTAAAAGCCCTACACCAATTTTAGTGTAGAGTTTACTCTCAAAAAGCTTATGCTCTTCAGTACCAATAACACCTGCAGTAAAACTAACAAAAGGGTTTAGCCTGAAACCCAGAACATTCCATGGGGAATAAGACTGCGTTTGCAGGGTAACAACAGCTTTTTTAGTGCCAAGCAGCGTACGGCTGTCAAACCCCGGTATGCCTGTGGCATCTCCGTTAAGGCTAAGCTGGTCGGTAATTATAGACATCCGGTTATCTCCCATAACAATCATGGGCTTAATAAAATGCCTAAAACGCCACTTGCCCCAGGTTTTAATATTGGTAAAATACAAAGCATCAAGGCTTAGTGTGGTTTGCTGGGTTTTGCCGCGATAGTAAAACGACCCTACCTGCGTATTGAGGCTAAAATAGCCCCATTTGTAGTAGTTACCAAACGCATACCGCCCGCCTATGTAAAGCCGCTTTTCCTGATTCTTGTCCTGAACACCAAACGTGGCTGAATATACCTTGCCTATGGGGATATCCTCTACAATGTCGTAATTAAAGAGGAATTTATCCTGAACGAATTTACGCGATGTTAAACCCACGCTACCCATGTAAAAATGTTCGTTAGAGTAAAAATTGACCGAATCATACTCAAACGTTGGGGTTTCAGAGTATTTACGGGCGTAGTAACGCGCTGTGGTTACCAGCCTTGTAGTACGGTCTTCCTCGGTTTCACCCTCATATATTTTAAACGCATAACCACCCCAAAAGTCCTGTGCTTTAGAGTTAAAGTTTTGATATTCCCACTCTTTCTGTGCATTAGGCAGGGTATCGCGCTGCACACGCGATTCTACATAGGCACCACCGGCCCAGCGTGTATATGCAGAGAAGAAATCCCTGTTTAACCCGAAGGCTTTAAGAGAGTTATCGCTTTGCCATATCTGGTAAGTTAATTGCGCATTAATATAGGTATTCATTATGTTAGGTACCGTGTATCGGGCCAGGTAAGAGGTTTCGCCGGTATCAAAACGCTTATCAAAATCATTTTCAAACTGGTGCCCCAGTCCAAAAAAGTTACGCTCAGTAAATTTTAAGGATGTACTGCTGCCCGAGAAGGATCCGTTGGGGATAAGGCTCCAGGAATCAAGCACCCGGATGTAAACATCTATAGAATCTTTACTATTAGTAACTTGCGGCGTAATAGCAACACGGCGCACGTAGCGCTGGCTACGTATTAAACGTTCAGAATCTAATATCAAAAGCGAATCGAGCGGTTTGTTCTTTTTAAAAAGCAGCAAATTACGTATAGTCATTTGCTTGGACTTAAGGTGTACCCTGTTTCCAAAATTTTCTAACCAGTTATCGGGTTTGCGAACAGTATCGGTAACCGAATATCCAAACGGATCAAGGGTTTCAATGATAATTTTGCGTACTATTTTACCTTGCACCCTTGCATAGTCTATTTGCATTTCGGGTGCTGCCTTTTTAATTTCCTTACGTTTTTTAGACGGTGCTTTTTCCTTAACTGCCCTAAATACAAGCTTATGTATAAACTTGGTAAACTTGCGCCTTTTAGAATAGTCCTCCAGCTTTTTATACATCTGGTCCTGCTTTTCTTTTACGGTATCGCGGGGTGTAGTTTTATCCTGGGCCTGCATGGGCGCAATGGCAAAGAACGCCAGTAGTATAAGCAGCCTTATATGTAATGCCATTTTGAATCCTTCCTGAATTAGGGTTGAAAATTAACGAATTATACCCTAAATAAAAGCCAAAATTATGCACGCATGCATGTTTTACCATAGTTTTAACACCATAAAAAAAGAGGCCGTGTGTGGCCTCTTGTAATCGTATGGTTATTATTGTGTTAACTCTTTTGTTCTTTATTAAAGTAAACAAGGTAGTAATACATTTGTTTCTCCTCATCCCAACCTTTTTCTACAAATTTCTCGGCGCTTTCAGGATTAATAAAGTCCAGCTTAATTTGTATGTTGGTATCCAGGTTAATAACGTTCTTTATCTTCTTACGGGCATCGGTAACAGCCGCATTAGCAATAGGGAAGGTAGTAACATCCTCAATACTGTATTTAGGTGCTTTTTCTACCTTATAGTTCTTAAATTCAGATGCAATGTCCGGATTATCAATAACATCATTTAAGAAAGCTGTTTCTTCAAACGTGTCATTTTTAGCAAAGTGGTTAACCGCCCTGTTCATAAACATAACCTCTTCTTTCTTGTCTTCTGCCGGCAGTACCACATCTTTAGCGAAATCCTGAACAAATTTCATGTACTTTTTGGTCATAAAGTTCTCATCCTGAAAGGCATCTACCGATAAGAAATGCTCCAGCCAGTAACGGGCATCATAACGGTTGTGGTCTATGGTAAGTATTTTGTAGCCATCTTCTTTTTTGTGGTTAAAAATAAGGCAGCCTTTATCAAGCTTATTAAGGTTAATACCTTGTTGCAGAAGGATTTCTATATTTGCCCCGTTCTCATCAAACTGAAGGAAATCGGTCTTTATTTCGCTTTTAAAGATACCAATAGCGTCAACTGGGTTGTTATCTATGGTAAGGTGCGTAAGATAACCAACATACACCTCACCGTTTTTAATATGCGGGTGGTTAGACTGCTCAAAAAGATGCTTGGTTATTTTTTTAGATACCTCATGTACCTTACTCGGGTCTGTAAAGATTTCTGTAGCAAAGTTATACATGTCATGGTAATCTAAATGCACATCGTGTGCAAACTGAAAATAGTTCTCTTCCTTATCCCTGAATGGTTTAAAAAAGTACTCTTTTAGTAGCGGAACTATCTCATCTGTAGGTTTGTACGTTTGTTCAGATAAAAATATAGCCTCGTTACGGCTTTTATTACCTACCCTGTGAACCGACAGGCTCTCTATGTGCGTATTAAATAAGTTGATCATTGGTTATGAGAGAGTTGCAAAGTTTCAAAGTAACTAAGTAGCAAAGTTACCGCCTGCAACTAAAAAATGTATTAAAATTTATTCTATCTAAATCAGGAAAGCCTTGTTACTCTGTAACTTAATTACTTTGTTACTTTTGTTTTAATTCCAATTATGGTCGTCAAAGCCTATGTCTTCTATGTTGTCATCGTTAAACATATCAAGGTCTTCTTCGTCATAATCATCATCAAATTCGCCGTACAGGTCATCGCTGGTTTCATCAGTGCCAAAGGCCATTTCAGGGGCGTTTGCGGGCATTTCGCCATGTGCAAACAGCAAGTCGGGGTAGGCGGTTCCGGCTATAGGCTCCTCAATGGCAGCAAGTTCCACAAAAAACGTCCACATGTTTAAAAAATCATACACGTAAATTATCTTATTGGCCTCTCTATCAAGCCTTTCACCTAAAATATAGTCGGCCATAGTTTTTTGCTCACCCGGAACATCACCCGTGTCAAACAGGGCAATTTCCTCTTCCTGGTTCCACTCATCATCGCAGGTGTAAAACGAGGCTATCTCAAGCCCGTCAAACCCAAAGGCATTTACAATTGCGTTGTGCAAATCTTCGAGTGTATCTTCCTCAAGAATAGCTATATCCCTAAAAATGTCTTCCTCTGCATCTAATATAACTCTAAATTTGTAAACCATAATAGTAAAATTTTTAATGCTTCAAAGGTAAAATATTAATTCTGAAATTGGGTTTTGGATTTTTAGATTTTTTAAATAAGAGTGTCAAAATTCCAAATTTCAAATTCCAAATTTCAAGCAAAAAAAGGCTTAATTTTTCACTTTTGGACTTTGAGTTGCACTAAAAACACCATTTTTTAACCCCATTTTTGACCTTAAAAGGCTAATATTTCACTTTTGGATTTTATTTTTCGAATTTAAAAATTAAAAGATTCAAAAATTGAAAAATCCAAAAAGCAAATTCCAAATCTTAAACTTCGATCCGGATTTTCACCTTCACGTTTTTTTGTAATTTGAGATTTTTTTTTTGGAATTTTCCCGTTCTAATTTTTGTTATTTGAAATTTGATGCTTGGAATTTCTTTATGAATCTATAGTTCATAAAACTCCACTGGCAAATCATCGGGGTCGGCAAAAAAGGTAAAACGCTTTCCGGTAAATTCATCTACGCGGATGGGTTCGCATTCAACATCATTCTGGCTGAGCCACGAAATGGCTGCCTCAATATCAGCCACCTCAAAAGCAATGTGGCGCAGGCCTGCCGCTTCCGGCCGCGATGGGCGCGCCGGCGGGTTGGGGAACGAGAACAGCTCAATAGCATAAGTACCGTTAATAGCCAGATCCAGCTTATAGGAGTCGCGCTCTTTGCGGTAATTCTCGGCAATAACGGTAAAGCCTAAAATGTTGGTATAAAAATGCTTAGAAGCCTCATAGTCCATACAAATAATAGCTATGTGGTGTATTTTGTTTATAGATATCATACTATTTTGTTATAGGGGCTGGTTAATCCACCAGTGGTTGCCAAAAGGGTCTTCAAAACCGGCGGCATAGCCATACTCCTGTTTTGCGGGGCTTTGTAGCGATGTACCGCCCTGCTCTATACCGGCGTTGTACACCCTGTCTACACTTTCTACATAAATAAACATGCCCGATGTTTTTTGCTGCCAGTTGCTGTTGCTGCTGGCAAACATAATAATGGCATCATTAATTTTAATCTCGCCGTGCATAATGCTGCGGCCATCCTCTCCGGGGGCAAGGTATTGCTCTATAGCGCCAAACACTTTTTTTGCATATTCCAAAAAATCAGGAGCATTATCTAAAATAAGGTAGGGCATAACCGGCAGGTAGGTAGCGGGAATGTTCATAATATCAAATTTATGATTATACCACTAAGATACTTTTTTTGACCGAAACCGCCTTACCTGCGCACCAGCCTTTTTATGCGCCTGCCGTATAATTTTATGTTCTTTACTGCTTGTGGCGATGGATACTGCCTGTGCCTGTGGATGTTATTAAAGATAAGCGCCGCGATTAACAGTATAAGCGCACCGCTTAAAACAGGGGAGAGCACATACATATAACCCAGCTCCTTAATTTGTTCCGATCCTGTTACGGCTATCAGCGCTGTAGCGCCACCGGGCGGGTGCAGCGTTTTGGTTATCTGCATTAGTATGATGGATAGCGATACTGCCAGGGGTGCGGCTATCCAAACCGTTTCGGGTAATAATTTTTGGATGGTAACGCCTATAAGTGCCGATATTACGTGCCCGCCCATAAGGTTGCGGGGTTGCGCAAGCGGACTCATAATTACCCCATATACTAATACGCATGATGCCCCAAACGAACCTATTAGCAATACAACGTCCTGTGGAGCAAATGCCTTATATTGTAAAAAGGTAATGGTACCCAGGCCGAAAAACGACCCTATAAAAGCCCAAAAGTGCTCTTTAAAATCTACAAGTGTTTCTTTATAAAACACATAGCGGGCGTGGCGGTAAGTGTGCTTGATCTTTTTGAGGGGCATGTGCAGTCTTTATTTTTTTGCGAAGCTGTATACCGTGTACGGAAAAATGCGATGTGCCATATACTTGGCAACAAAGCTTACTATAAGCAAAGGTATAAATAAAGAATAATTGTTTATAAGCCCGCATACCAGGAACAACGCGGTTAATGGTGCGTGTATGCTGGCGCTAAGCATGGCAGCCATGCCTACTATCATAAAATTAAGCGGAATAACCCCTGCATTAAAAAAGGTATTAAGGGTTATGGCAAGGAACAAGCCTAAAAAAGCACCTATAAAAATGCCGGGTGCAAACACGCCGCCATCGCCACCGGCCGATAGGGTTATAGAGGTTATAAGCGGCTTAAGCAGCAGTATGCCAAAAAGGGTAAAGGCTATAATGGGCGTAAGCACAAGGGTATTGGCGGTAAGCAAGCTTTCTTTAAGGGCGTGGTAGCCTTCGCCATACAATTGTGGCAATAGCAGTATCATTATGGTAATAGCTGCGGCGCCAAATACTATTTTATGGTAGCCGGTACTAAATTTTAAAAACTGCTTTTTAAAGAACAATACACTTTTTGTCAGGTAGATGGAATTGATACCCGCCAATATGCCTAAAAGCATAAACCACGGCAGGGCATACAAATTCCAATGGGTTATGTTTACGGTAAACAGGGCTTCTTCGCCCAGCAGGTACACAACGCCATAAGCCACAGCAGCCGATAGCAGATTGGTAACAATAAATGCCTTATTCACTTTTTTAAAGATAACCTCGTAGGCAAAGAGCAGTCCGGCAAGGGGTGTATTAAACAGGGCGGTTAACCCGGCCGTGATACCTGCGCAGATAAGTTCCTGCCTGTATTTTTTAAGGAATGATTCTTTTTGTGTGGCGACCGACCCAATTGCTGCCGTTGCCACAACGGTAGAAACTTCTATGCCCGTGCTGCCGCCAAAACTAACGGTTAAAAGCCCGTTTATAAAGTGCGATGGTATTTTGTAAGAGGGCAATGGCGTTCCGGTAGCGTTGGCATCAAACACTTCTTTAATGCCCTTGTTCTCTTTTTTCTTAAAAAGGTAGTAGCGCAAAATATAAATTAACGACAACCCAATAAACGGAAAAACCGCATACCATAAATGGTTAGCGGCTGCCCTATGGTATAATAGCTCCTCATAATGCTCTGTAATATGTTTTAAAGACACTCCTAAAAGTGCTGCCATAAAGCCAATTACAAGCGAGGCAATGATTAATTTTTTGTTGAATAGTAAAGCCTTAAAGGATCGTGATATAGAAAATTGCATTATATAACTGTTTACTATGCAAAGTTAAGTTCCATATAAATGCTATCTATAATTTTTAACATTAAAATAGTTTTATAAGGCAAACAACTCATCCTTTGAATTCCGCAACTCGGTAAGCTTTTTTATGAATCCGTGGTTTGGAGGCGCACCTTTGCTGCATCAAAACCAACCAACCATGAAAACACTATTACTACTTGCCTTGTTAGCAACCTCATTTTTTGCCAGTGCCCAGAAAACCATTAGCGGTACCGTAACTAATGATAAAGGCGAATTTATAGAGGGTGCCAACATTTATATTGATGGCACTTACGATGGTGCAACATCCGGGGCCGATGGTACTTTTAGTTTTGAAACTACCGCTACCGGCGCGCAGGTGTTGGTCATTACCTTTTTAAGTTCGGAAGACATGAGGCAGGATATCGTAGTGGAAGATTTTAAACCGAAAGCATTTAAGCTCCGCGAAAGCGTTAATACGTTAGATGGCGTTGTAATATCGGCAGGTACATTCAGCGCCGGCGATAATAGTAAGGTCAATGCCCTTAAACCGTTAGACATTGTTACCACGGCAGGATCGGCAGGCGATATTGTAGCTGCTTTGCAAACCCTTCCGGGTACGCAAACGGTGGGCGAAAGCGGCAGGCTGTTTGTGCGCGGTGGCGAGGCCGATGAAACCCAAACCTTTGTAGACGGCATACGTGTGGCGCAGCCGTATAATGCTACGGCCAACAATATCCCTACCCGCGGGCGCTTTTCGCCGTTCCTTTTTAAGGGGATGACCTTTAGTACGGGCGGTTATTCGGCGGAGTTTGGCGAGGCGTTATCCAGCGTGCTGCTCCTTAATACGATAGAAGAGCCGGCAGAAGAATCTACCGAAATTGCCGTGATGACTGTGGGCTTAGGCCTTGGCAATACTCAAAAGTGGGACAAAAGCTCGCTTAGCTTTAATGCCGCCTATACCGATTTAAAACCGTACCAATGGCTGGTACCGCAGGAGGTAAGCTGGAACAAACCCTACCAGTCGCTTGCCGGGGAGAGCGTGTACCGTTATAAATTTAACAGCGGTGTGCTTAAAGTATACGCTGCTTTTGACCATGCCAATTTCGACCTGAACCAAAAGGACATCAACCAGCCGGAACCAATAAGGGTGGATATGACGAATGATAACCTGTATGTAAACTCATCCTATAAAGGGATGTTCGGTACGCAGTGGACGATACAAACCGGCGTTGCCTACGGTTACAGTCACAATAAAATTGGCCTTGATGCTAATACCGTAACCAATGGAGAACACAGCAGCCACCTTAAGTTAAAGCTGACCAAAGGTTTCAGCAGCAGGGTTAAACTATCTTTTGGCGGCGATTATTTTATTACCGACTTTGATGAGCGCTATAAAGAGCCAACCGGGTTTGCGTACCACAGCGGTTACTACAACAATATTGCTGCTGTTTATACCGAAGGCGATATTATCTTCTCTAACAATTTTGCGCTTAAGGCAGGATTCAGGAGTTCGTACTCGCAAATTATAGGTAAGGCAACCGCCGAACCGCGTATAGCGTTGGCATATAAGGCGGGTAAAAAAGGGCAGTTTTCGTTAGCGTATGGCGATTTTTACCAAACCCCAAAACAGGATTACCTTAAATACTTTAAGCAGTTTGATTTTGAGAAAACCTCCCACTACATCTTCAACTACATGTATAACAGTAACGGGAAAACCTTTAGAGCCGAAGCGTATTATAAAGACTACAACAGCCTTGTAAAATATAATACCACGCTGCCGGAATATAACAGCGTATATAACAATAGCGGTAAGGGCTACGCACAGGGTATCGATTTATTCTGGAGGGATAGCAAGACCCTTAAAAATGTAGATTACTGGATTTCATATTCTTATATAGACAGCAAGCGCGATTATAAAAATTACGAAAGCAAGGTAACGCCAAGTTACATTGCGCCGCATAACTTCTCTATAGTTACAAAATACTGGATTAACGATTTGCGTTCGCAACTGGGCGTTACCTACAGCTATAACTCAGGCCGCCCGTATGATAACCCTAACGAAACTGCCTTTATGGCGAGCCATACCAAAAGCTACAACAACCTTAGCCTTAGCTGGGCGTACTTACTGTCGCAGCAAAAAATACTGTACTTCTCGGTATCTAACGTTACGGGTGCTGATAATGTATTTGGCTACAACTATGCCAACAACCCCGGTGCCGATGGCCAGTTTGCGCGCCAGGCCGTTACCCAGCCCGCAAGCCGTTTCTTTTTTGTAGGTTTCTTTTGGACGATCAGTTCCAACAAAAACAAAAACCAGTTAGAGAATTTATAGCCTAAAGATCAGGTCGTTTTTATTGTCGAGGGTCGATTTTGTAATGGCAGTGGCTTTAAAGCCGTATTCTTCCACCAGTTGCTCTTTATACTCTTTAAATTCCTGGTGGTTGATGGATGGGTCGAACCTGATAGACGATATAAACTCCGAAGGTTCTATCTTTAAGCGGCACAGCCTGCTGTTCTTAGCATCAATAGAATCGCTTTCCGGGAGCGCCAGTAAGCGGATCTCCTTCTCATAATTGTACGACTTCCGTTTAATAAGCAGTGATTTGATGTGCTCCTCATTAATATTTTCCGATTGCAGGCACTTAACATACTCCTCGTTAGCAGGCAGCTTAAGCAAATCGCGTTTGGTCAGGTAGTTAACCATACCGTAATAAAACAAACCCTTATTCATGTCGGCTATGTGGTGCAGCCTGTCAAAATGCGTGGTAATGCGCACACCGGGATGCCGCTTGGTAATGCCCTCGTTATTGGCTTTGGTGGTGTAAATTTGCCACAGCGCGTAAGAGTCATCATCATAACTCCAGCACTGCGCATAAATTTTATCCTTTACAGGATGTTCATACGGCACGCCATCTTTAATAATACGCGCGTTGAAGATAATATTCTCCATCGGGTCCGTCCAGCAATTGGGCTGCACAAACACAAGTTCTTTATTATCTAATACCTGAAAAAACCGTTCCAACAGCTCAATGCGGTACAGGTACGGTTTTTTAATCAGCGGCTCCTTGAGTGTTCCTATAAGTTTCATAATAAAATTGCATGCTACTTCACACGTATATATATATGCCTTGTATTACCCTTTCCGGTTTCGCGCTCATCAATCTCAAAGCGTTCGGTACTCTTAATAAGGGGTAGCAGCTTAGGGAAACCGTAATTACGGGGGTCAAAGTCGGTGCGCTTCTTTACAATAAAATTACCAAGGTCGCCAAGAAACGTCCATCCACTGTCATCAGCCAGGTCGGCCGCACTTTTAGTCAGCAGTCGGGTAAGCTTATCATCCGGGCCCTTAAGCGGTGCAGCTTCCTCTTTAACCACGGCGGCGGCGGCTTTTCCGCGGGTAGCCTTTACAGGCGGGGCAGGAGCATCCTGTTTAAGTATCTCTACATAAATAAACTTATCGCAGGCGGTAATAAACGGGGTAGGGGTTTTCTTTTCGCCAATGCCAATAACCTTCATACCCGCTTCGCGCAGGCGCATGGCAAGGCGTGTAAAATCGCTGTCGCTGCTCACAATGCAAAAACCTTCCACTTTTTCCGAATATAAAATATCCATGGCATCAATAATGAGGGCACTGTCGCTGCTGTTTTTTCCGGTGGTGTAGCTGTATTGCTGTATGGGCGTAATGGCGTTTTCCAGCAGTACCGTTTTCCAGCCGTTAGCATTAGGTTTGGTCCAGTCGGCATAAATGCGCTTAATGGTAGGGGTGCCGCTCTTGGCAATTTCCTCCAGCATCTCTTTAATATGACTGTACGAAACGTTATCGGCATCTATTAAAACGGCCAGGCGCAGTTCTTTTCTAAAAGTATCCATGAGATTTACTATATATATAGGTGTGCTAAAGTGCAGGTTATTGTAGTATAAACCTACAACAAATTTTGGTAGCCCGCAACAAAGCCGCTACAAAACACAGCCACAGTATTTTAACATACTATGGCACAGTATGTGCATACTTATAAGCGTGAAAAGAAAAAATGTAATGTATTCTTTAGCTGCAGCCGTTGCGCTGTTGCTGATAATTTCGTGTAACGGATGCTCTGGGCTAACAACCGGATTTAACTCGGTAGCCGATGCCATAACCAAACCATCGGCCCGCCAGGTATACGCCCGCGAATTTAAAGATAACAAAGAACAGATTGCCCTGTGGGAAACTGCCTATGATAACGCAAAAACCGACAGCCTGCAGGTAACACTGCCTTACGGCGAAACAGGAAAATTCCGCCCCTTTACTAATCCGGTATACACCTACACCGTGCAAATGCAGGAAGGCGAGGTGCTACAGGCAGCCGTCGTGGCCGATTCGGTTAACCACCGTATGTTCATTAACGTGCTCGCCGTGCAGGATACCGCCTATACTAATGCCGCTGAAACCATACTGGCAGAAAATGCATTAGAATTTGAAGTAAAGCAAACCGGATTTTACAAAGTAGTTATTCAGCCTGAGTTGGCGGCCAATAGTAATTTCTTTATAAGCCTTACCAAACGCCCGCTGTATGGTTTCCCCGTGTCGGGTAAAGGCAATGCCGCGATAGGCAGTTTTTGGGGAATGGAGCGCGACGGCGGTAAGCGCTCGCACGAGGGTATTGATATATTTGCCAAAAAGGGCACTCCTGTAGTTGCGGTAACCGATGGAAGCATCAGTTTTACCGGCGAGCGCGGACTTGGCGGTAAGCAGGTATGGCTGCGCGACGGGCTTTTTGGCAAATCGTTATACTACGCCCACCTGGATAGCATTGCCGTGCAAAGCGGTGCCAGCGTAAAAGCGGGTGACACACTGGGCTTTGTGGGCAACACCGGTAATGCCAGGTTTACGCCCGCCCACCTGCATTTTGGTATATATAAAGGAGCGGCGGTAAACCCGCTGCCGTTTGTATACCAAACCGAAAAGCTTAGCAAAGCTAAATTTACTACCAACTTTACTGCCGCAAGCTTAAAAACCAAAGGCAAAGCCAATCTTAGGCAGGGTCCGGGTACCACCACGCCCACTGTAGGCACCCTTGCCCCCGCCGAAACCGTAACCCTGCTGGGGCAAAACAACGAGTGGCTGCACATACAAACCCAGGCAGGCCAAAAAGCATTCTTGCACAAAAGCTTGGCGAACCCCATTAATTAATCACTCCTTATATATAGGTATAAAAAAAGCCGGGTTTA
>NZ_VJVZ01000006.1 GCF_007097145.1 Flavobacterium zepuense
CCACCTGAACTTTCCGGGGCTCGACAAAAAAGCCCTCGGTATTGATGACCTGTACAGCTCCCAAAAGAATGCAGCCTGGCGAATCATCCAGAACCGTGGGGCGCTGGTTGACCACGAGGTAGGCCTTGGGAAAACGCTCACCATGATCGTTGCTGCCCAAGAGATGAAAAGGCTGAAAACCATCCATAAGCCGATGATCATTGCCTTAAAGGCGAACGTAGACCAAATTGCCGAAACCTACCGCAAGGCATATCCGGCGGCAAAAATACTGGCTCCGGGCCAAAATGATTTTACGCCTTCAGAGCGCGTGAGGCTATTGCACGAAATAAAGAACAACAACTGGGATTGCATCATCCTGACCCATGACCAGTTCGGCAAGATTCCGCAGTCACCGGAGGTACAAAAGTCGATACTACAAAGCGAGTTGGAAAACATTGACCTTGACCTGGATACCTTAAAGGATCTGGGTGGCGACATCTCCAAAAAAATGCTAAAAGGGCTTGAAATACGTAAGAACAACCTGGAAGGCAAATTAAAAGGGCTGTTAAAAGATATTGAGGAAAAGAAAGACAAGGGCATCAACTTTAAAGACATGGGCATTGACCACCTGTTCGTGGATGAGAGCCATAAGTTTAAGAACCTGACCTTTACCACAAGGCATAACCGCGTGGCGGGATTGGGCAATATGGAAGGCAGCCAAAAGGCGCTGAACATGCTCTTTGCCGTTCGGACCTTACAGGAGAAATTCGATGCCGACCTGTGTGTTACCTTTTTATCGGGCACACCCATCTCCAACAGCCTGACAGAAATGTACCTGATCTTTAAGTACCAAAGGCCAAGGGAGCTGGCACGCCAAAAGATCGAAAACTTTGATGCCTGGGCAGCGGTGTTCGCTAAAAAAACGACAGATTTTGAGTTCAGCGTAACTAATGAAATTGTAGCCAAAGAGCGTTTCCGTCACTTTATCAAGGTACCGGAACTGGCGATGTTCTATAATGAGATCACCGATTATAAGACCGCCAAGCACATAAACCTTGACAAGCCTGAATTGCAGGAGACACTGGTAAATATCAAACCCAGCGAGCAGCAGCGGGAGTTTATCAAAAACCTAATGGCCTTTGCTAAAACGGGTAATGCAGAATTTATTGGACGTGCGAAGCTGACTCCAAAAGAAGACTTGGGGCGTATGCTGATCGCTACCAATTATGCTAAGAAGATGGCGGCAGACCTTAGGCTTATTGATGAGCGCAGGTATGGCGACCATCCGGATAATAAGGTCAATGCAGCGGCCAGGAACATTGCCCGGATTTTTGAAGAAAGCACAAAGCATAAGGGAACGCAGATCGTCTTCTCGGATATCGGTACACCAAAGCCTGTGGGTTTTAATATGTATGATGCCCTGAAGGAAAAACTGATACGGGACTTTAATATTCCGGCTAATCAGATCACCTACATCCATGATTGGACCGACAGGCGCAAGCCCGAATTGTTCCGCAAGATGAACCGGGGTGAGATCCGTATTCTTTTGGGCAGTACTGAAAAAGCGGGAACCGGCCTTAATGTGCAGGAGCGCGTGGTTGCCATGCATCACCTGGATATCCCGTGGCGGCCTTCTGACCTTGGCCAGCGCAACGGGCGCGGCGGCAGGCAGGGCAACAAAGTAGCGAAGGAATATTACGACAATAAAGTACAGAACTTCATTTATGCCACCGAGCAGTCACTCGACAATTACAAGTTCAACCTGCTCAAAAACAAGGAAACTTTCATTGCGCAGATGAAGAACTGTGAACTGAATGTGCGAACCATTGACGAGGGGTCTATCGATGAGAAGAGCGGCATGAACTTCTCCGAATACATTGCCATCCTTTCAGGGGACACTTCGCTGCTTGAAAAAAGCAAGCTGGAAAAGAAGGTCGCTGTTATGGAGAGCCTGAAAACGGTACACTTCCGCGAGGTAAGCCGTAACCGCTACGGGTTGGAGAACATGCAGAACGAGCGGCATAGCACCGCTACCACATTGGATAAGCTGAGGGGCGATGCCGAAATTTACAAAAGCAGGCTTCAGTTTACCGATGATAGCGCTAAGGCAAACCCTATTCAGCTGACCGGGCTTAAGTCGGTGGACGCCGAGGTAATCGGCAATCATATCACAAGCCTCTACAGGGATTGGCTGCCGCCTGCCGGGGGGCAGGAACAAAAGATTGGTAGTTTGTACGGGTTTGACCTGTACATTAAAAGGAAGCAGGAAACCTATGAAGTAAATGGCAGCTACGAGTACCGCTATTCCAACAGCTTTTTTGCCCAAAGGGAGGCAGAGGGCATCCGGTATACCTTCAATGAAGGCCTGCCCAATATCGATAACCCAAAACTGGCGGCGCGGCATTTTCTTAATGCTATTGACCGTGTGGAAAGCCTCAAGGACAAATATCAAGCGAAACTAAACGAGCTCGATACCGAAATACCCAAGGTGGAAAAGCTGCTGCAAAAGCCTTTTGCACAGGAAAAAGAACTGGAGCAGATGAAAAGTGAACTGGCAGGGCTGGAACGGCAGATCAGTATAAAGATACAGGAAAACCAGCTCAAGCAGGCGCAGGAACACATGGGCGAAGCGGTAATTGAAAATGACGCGACCATAGTTCAAATGCCAAATGCTACTACGCAGGCAGCAGCCCGTGGTCCAACGGCGGAGGAGGTTTCAGAAAAACAGGAACCAGAACGAATCAAAAGCAGGATGCAATTATAAAACTAAAATTATAAATCATGGCAAATAGTGTCTATCAGGTAAATAAAGGGATAAACGCCTCCATAGAATTTAAGGGGCTTAAGGCGCAATACATATGGTACTTAGGCGGTGGCGTGGTAGCCCTTATGATCGTTTTTGCTGCGATGTATCTAATTGGGCTACCATCCTTTGTCTGCATCGGGATCATTCTTTTAGCCGGAACCGGGCTGGTTATGAAGGTATATGGCATGAGCAACAAATACGGCGAACATGGATTAATGAAAGCGCTTGCCCGAAAACAGGTACCGAAAGTACTTCGCTCGCGCAGCAGGAGCATTTTTATAACGGGTAAGGAACAGAAATAATAATAAGGTAAATAATAGTGTGATGGAAAAAGTGCTGGATGAATTATTACCGATCATGGATGTGGAACACGACTGCATCCTGAGCAAAATGGGCGATGTGACTGTCGTCTTTAAGGCAGAGCTGCCCGAGATCTTTACGCTTTCGGACCAGGAATACGAAGCCTTCCACCAGGCATGGGTTAAGGCCATTAAAGTGCTTCCAAAGTATAGCGTGCTGCACAAGCAGGATTGGTTCCTGGACAGTAGTTACCGCCCCGATTTCACAAAGGACGATATCAGCTTTTTGAGCCGCAGCAGCGAGCGTTTTTTTAACGAGCGCCCTTACTTGGCGCACAGCTGTTATATCATGCTGACCAAAAAACCGGAGAACAGGAAAACCGCAACCTCACTGTTTTCAAGCCTGCTCAAAAGGAGCATCGTGCCGGAAGAAACCCTGAAGCCGCAACCCTTGCAGGACTTTTTAGGTAGCACCGGACAGTTCAAGCGTATTATGGAGGACAGCGGCTTTGTGAGACTTACACGCTTAACAGAAAATGAGCTAAGGAGCCACAGCCGTAAGCTTGGGCTGATCGAACAGTATTGCTACCTCTCGCAGAAAAACGACAGTTTTCTGATCAATGACATCAGCTTTGATGAAGGGTTGCAGGTTGGCGATAAGCATTGCCAGCTTTACACACTGGCCGACGCGCAGGATTTGCCGTCCTTATGTGGGAGCCGTATCAACTATGATAAATATTCTACTGATAAGACCAAGTTTAGCGTGGGCTTTGCCAGTACACTTGGGCAGCTCCTATCTTGTAACCACATTTATAACCAGTACATTTTTATAGAGGATGCGCAAAAGACCATTCAAAAACTGGAGAGCAAACGCCTGCGTTTACAATCGCTCTCGGCCTACAGCCGCGAGAATATGATCGCCCGCGATGCGACCAATGATTTTCTGAATGAGGCCATCGGGCAGCAACGCCTGCCGGTCAAGGCGCATTTTAATGTGCTGGTCTGGACCGATAATAAGGAAGAACTGAAAGACCTGAAGAACAAGGTGTCTTCGGCGCTGGCCCAAATGGATGCGGTTGCCAAACAGGAAACCGTCGGAGCGCCGCAGATCTTCTGGGCGGGCATCCCCGGTAATGCTGCCGACTTCCCGATGAATGACACCTTTGATACCTTCGCTGAGCAGGCGACCTGCTTTTTAAATTTAGAAACGGGTTATCGCACCTCGCTCAGCCCTGTGGGCATTCGTATGGGCGACCGCCTGACCGGCAAGCCCGTCCATGTGGATATCAGTGATGAGCCGATGACTATGGGCATTTGCACCAACCGGAACAAGTTCATCTTAGGGCCTTCGGGCAGCGGTAAGTCCTTTTTTACCAACCATATGGTACGCAGCTATTACGAGCAAGGGACGCATGTGGTACTGGTGGATGTAGGGCATAGCTATAAGGGTCTGTGCGATATGGTGGGCGGCTATTATTTTACCTACAGCGAAAAGAACCCCATCCGGTTCAACCCCTTTTTTATTGGTGCGGGTGACAGCCTGGATACTGAAAAGAAGGAAAGCATTAAAACCCTGCTCTTGGCTTTATGGAAAAAGGATGATGAGAATTTTAAACGTAGTGAATACGTCGCGCTGTCCAATGCTATCAGCGGCTATTATGACCATCTGGGTAAGAATGCCAGTGTATTTGCAGGTTTTGACAGTTTTTATGAATTCCTGCGGGATAAGTACACGAAAGTCCTGAGCGGTGACCGGGTAAAGGAAAAGGATTTTGATATTGATAATTTCCTGTATGTGCTTAGGCCGTATTACAAGGGTGGTGAATTTGATTACCTGCTCAATGCCACCGAGAACCTGAACCTCTTACAGGAACGCTTTATTGTTTTTGAGCTGGACGAGATAAAGGAGCACCCGATCCTTTTCCCGGTAGTGACCATCATTATTATGGAGGTCTTCATTAACAAGATGCGTAAGCTTAAAGGCATCCGCAAAATGATACTAATAGAAGAGGCCTGGAAAGCGCTGATGAAGGAGGGCTTCGCGGAATACATAAAATATTTGTTTAAGACCGTAAGGAAATTCTTCGGGGAGGCAATTGTCGTGACCCAGGAAGTGGAGGACATTATTTCCTCACCGGTAGTTAAGCAGGCCATTATCAATAACAGCGACTGTAAGATACTGCTGGACCAATCGAAGTACCAAAACAAATTCGACCAGATACAGGAATTATTAGGACTGACTGACAAAGAAAAAGCCTTGGTGCTTTCGGTTAACAAGGCAAATGACCCTACCAAAAAATACAAGGAGGTCTTTATCAGCCTTGGCGGGATGCTCTCGCGGGTTTACCGCACAGAAGTCAGCCTTGAGGAATATATCGCCTACACCACCGAGCAAACCGAAAAAGTAAAGCTGATGGAATATACGGCTCAATTTGGCGGTGACATCCAAAAGGGCATCATGGCAATGGCTGAAGCAATAAGAAGTAAAACTTAAAAATTACAGATTATGAAAAAGCAAAGTTTATGGAGCAAGATCGGGAGTATTCTGCTGATAGCCAAAGCGTATTCGCGCCAGCACGCCGATAGCCTCGCGGCGCTGGAAAAGGTGTATATCAAACGCCGCCCTAGAGAGGATTGCCGGGAAGAGACGGTATCCACTTTAAGTATCAGCCGCTTTGGCAGCGTATTCAAAGTGCATCAAAAGTCATATCTGTATGATGACCTGGTGAAGGAAGAAACTTGGATGGCAACTTACGGCTGGCAATCCAGCGGGCACCTCATTGAAATCGGTGGCGACCGTTACCTCATTTTCGATCCCCTGCATAAGGTAGCCTACCTTGAAGACAGTAGCGACCTGAAAAGCACAACACTCAATTTCTATAACCAAATTTAGTACAGCCATGAAACGAAATTTTAAAATAATACTGCTGGCTTTGTGCATTTGGGTAGCAATTCCAGCGCAAAAGGCGCAGGCGCAGATACCGGGGCTCGACCTGATCACCGGGGCGGTAAAAAGGGTTGTAAAGGCAATGGACCTTAAAATACAGCGAATGCAGAACAAGACCATCTGGCTGCAAAATGCGCAAAAGACCTTAGAGAACGCGCTCTCAAAGCTGAAGCTGGATGAGATCGCCGACTGGACCGAGAAGCAAAAAGAGCAATATGCCAAATACTACGAGGAGCTGGCTAAGGTGAAAGCCATTATCAGTTACTACCAGCGCATCCGTGATATTACCCAAAAGCAAATACGGCTGGTCAATGAATACAACAGGGCATGGAACATCCTGAGGCAGGACAGCCATTTTACAAGTGAGGAAATTGATTACATGGCAAAGGTTTATAGTGGCATACTGGAAGAAAGCATGAAAAATATTGACCAGATAACGCTTGTAGTGGAATCGTTCGCCACAACGATGAGCGATGCCAAGCGCTTAGAGATAATTAACGATGCCGCCGACCGTGTGGATGAGAACTACAGCGACCTTAACCGGTTCAACAGCCAGAACGCAGTGCTCAGCCTGCAACGCTCGAAAGATGCCAATGAAGCCCAGGTAATAAAGAAGATATACGGTTTACCCTAAAGCAAATAGTTATGTCAGCATTTACAGCTCATGATCTTTCTACACTATTTGAAGATAAAGGATACACCGGGCTCACGCAGTTCTATTCTCCCTCATTTGAGTTCACCGATACCCTTAAGGCCGGTTTAGAGCGGGTTCAAAAGGAATTTGCAGGTCAGGCCAGTCCCAATATGTTCAGTTTGTCTTCCTATCCGGTATGGGAGCAGCAAGGCAATCCTTATGTATCGAGTTATGTTGCGTGCAGCTATAAAGACGAACAATTCCGCATCAGGCTTTTAGACCTAAGTTATAACAGGGGCACCTATAATGGTGAAATATCACGACAACTGCTGAAGGAACCTGCGGCCGAAGATATACCCGATAAGCAGCATTTGAGCGATACGCTCAAAAATTTAACCGGAGGCGGTAACGAACTAAGGAATCGAAACAATAAAAAGCATAAGTTATGAAAGCATTTTTGTTTACATGTATTGCCGTGATGACACTAGGTGTTGCCCACGGCCAAACCTGGAGCGAATGGTTCAGCCAGAACAGTACCCAAAAAAAATACCTGCTGCAACAGATCGCCGCCCTGAAGGTATATTCCGAATATGCCCAAAAGGGCTACAGAATCGCCAAAGAAGGCCTCTCTACTATAGGTAATTTAACCGGAGGGGAATTTAACCTCCACGGCGTGTTTTTTAATTCACTAAAGATGGTCAACCCCGAAGTAAGGAATTATGCGAAAGTCGCCGATATCATCGCCCTTCAGGTAAAGATCGTGCAGGAGTATAACAGGACACGCAGCTCGCTATCAGCAAGCGATACCTTTCATGGCGATGAACTCGACTATATTAACCGCGCCTTTGGCAGGATGCTGGTCAACAGCGAAGCTGTCCTTGATGAACTTATCGCGGTCACAACCGACAATCAATTAGAGATGAAGGACGATGAGCGCATGGCACGTATTGATGCCCTTTACCTGGCAATGCAGGATAACTACCGCTTCTGCAAGGGTTTTGGCAATGAGGCAAAAGCGATGGCAGTAGCACGAATGCGGGAAAAAAACGATGCCTTAACCGGCCGCGCAATGCAAGGCATTAATTCAAACGAGCCATGAAAAGTATAGCTATTATCGTATTGCTTGTGCTATTTGGAATAGCGCCAATACAAAGGGCTTCTGCCCAGTCACAGGAAGTGCAGCAACTGCTGCTCAATATCGAAAAGCTCACGCAGTTCAAGGCCATTCTTTCCGATATGAAAAAAGGTTACCAGATACTAAGCGGCGGTTACAATACCATCAAAGACATTTCACAGGGGAACTTCAGCCTGCATAAAACCTTCCTTGATGGGCTCATGCAGGTAAGCCCAACGGTAAGGAACTACCGCAAGGTAGCAGAGATCATCGACTACCAGGTTACCCTCGTCAGGGAATACCGCTCGGCCTATGACCGTTTCAGGCAGGGAGATACTTTTAACAGTGAGGAAATTGGTTATATCGCGGGTGTCTACGATAACCTTTTTAAGGAAAGCCTTCGCAACCTGGATGAACTACTGCTGGTTGTCACTGCCGGGCAGGCAAGGATGAGCGACGATGAGCGCCTTGCAGCCATCGACCGAATCCATTTTGAGATGCAGGACAAGTTATTGTTCCTGCGCAGCTTCAATAATAACACTTCGGTGCTGGCACTCGGGCGGGCTAAAGAGCACAACGATGCGCAGACAGTTAAGAAACTACATGGCATAAACGAATAAACACCAGCATTATGATACACTTTAAGAAAGCTGCCTTACCGGCAGCAATAGCCTTGCTATTGCCTTTTTTAGGGCATGCGCAGACAATGGCGGAGGAGATCGGTGGCATGCACGGAGTACTGGAACAGCTCTATGATGAGATGATACCCCTTTGCAGCCAACTCATATCTACCGGGCAGGGGCTTGCGGGTTTTGCCGCCATGTGGTACATCGCCTCACGGGTATGGAGGCACCTGGCCAGCGCCGAACCCATCGATTTCTATCCGCTCTTCCGTCCCTTTGTGCTTGGGTTCTGTGTTTTGATGTTCCCTTCCGTACTTGGGCTTATAAACGGTGTAATGAAACCGACCGTTACCGCGACGGCGGCGATGGTAGAGGGTTCCAATGAGGCTATCGCCCGTTTGCTGGCTGAGAAAGAGCAGGCCATTCAAGAGACCGATACATGGAAAATGTATGTAGGTACTGATGGTGATGGCGACCGCGACCGCTGGTATAAATACACCCATGATGATGCCGACCCGCAGGGGGAAGGTATAGTGGAGGGTATTGGTAACGATGTGCGTTTTGCCATGGCAAAAATGTCGTACAGCTTCCGCAATTCCGTTAAGGAGTGGATGAGTGAGGTTTTACAGGTGCTCTTTCAGGCAGCCGCACTTTGTATCGATACCCTGCGCACTTTCCAGCTTATCGTCATGGCAATACTCGGCCCGCTTGTCTTTGGGCTGGCGGTCTTCGACGGCTTTCAGCATACGCTCACGGCATGGCTTGCACGCTACATCAATATCTTCCTATGGCTCCCTGTGGCCAACGTCTTCGGTGCCATAATTGGCAGGATACAGGAAAAAATGCTGGAGCTTGACCTCTCGCAGATCGATCAGCAAGGCGATACGTTTTTTAGCCGGACCGATGTGGCGTACCTCATTTTTATGATCATTGGCATTATCGGATACTTTACGGTACCGTCCGTTGCCAATTACATCGTCCACGCAGGTGGTGGAGGTGCATTACAGCAAAAAACCACAATGATATTCCATTCTTCTTCACAATCTACCGTTCAAACTGCCAGCACTACTTCACAAATGGCTGCCGGGGCAGTGATGGATGGTGCAAAAGCGATCTACAACAAAGTATCGGGTAACAGTTCGGATGCTTCCGCCAGCCACATGGGCAGCAAATTAAAAGGCAATTCTTAAAAGAAAGGAGGAATTATGTTCACGAAAATGAAAAATATTGACACAACGGTAAGGCACCTTAAAACCTTTAGCATTGTAGTGGTGGTCAGTTGCTGCGTGATCTGCTGCTTTGCCCTTTGGAAAAGTTTCAGCCTGGTAGCCGAGATGCAATCCAAGGTGTACATACTGGCAAACGGCAAAGCGCTTGAAGCGTATGCCTCTGGCAGGAAAGACAATATACCGGTTGAAGCAAAAGACCATGTTAAGGCGTTCCATCAGCTCTTTTTTACCCTCGACCCTGATGATAAGGCAATTGCATCAAGCATTGTAAAAGCACTATACCTGGCTGATGCCAGCGCCAAGCGGGCGTATGACGACCTGAAGGAAAATGGCTATTACGCCGGGCTGATCTCAGGGAATGTAAACCAGACCATAACGGTGGACAGTGTTTCGGTCGATATCAACGAATATCCCTACAGGTTCAGGTGCTATGCTACCCAAAGTATTACGCGGCCAACAAGCACCACCCAGCGCAGCCTTATCACAGAAGGTGCGCTGCGTAATGTATCGCGCAGCGATAATAACCCGCACGGCTTTCTGATCGAACGCTGGAATACCATTGAGAACCGTGACCTGAAAACGACCTCAAGGCATTAATACTACGCTCATGAGACTATTCAAAAACAAAAAAAATAATACTGCTGACGCTGCAAAAGGCATCATTGCAGAAAACCTTACTTCCTTCTACAACAAGCTGCAATCGGGCTGGGCTGGGTGGATGTCACAGCACACGAGCACATTATCAAAGAGGGATTGGATGTTATCACTTGCCTGCTTTATACTTCTAACTGGCGGCTACAGCACGTACCTCATGGTAAGCGGCTTTACTGGTACAAGCGCAGTCATTTCTAATAATGTAAGCAACATCCGTAAGCCAGCCTATACAGGCCAGGCGGAGGAATCACAAAAAACAGGCGCTCCGCTATCGGATTCAGAGTATGCCCGTATCCTGCGGTTCCGAAAGTATATCGATAGTCTGGCAGCTGATCCGTCAGGCAAAAAGGTGTACGACAGCATCATTCAAAAACGACCCGGCCTTATGGACAGCCTCAACCGGGTTGAAAACTACTACCAACAATTTAAAAATAAACGATCATGGAAAACAAAGAAATAACACCAAAAATGCAGCGCCAGCGCAAATTCATGCTGGCCCTGCCTGTACTTGTGCTGCCATTCCTAACCCTGATATTCTGGGCCCTTGGTGGCGGAAAGATGGAAGCTGCCGATGCTAAGGCCACCGTAAAGGCAGGCTTTAACCTGAACCTGCCTGATGCCAACCTTAAGGAAGATAAGGCGATGGACAAGATGAGCTATTACGATATGGCAATGCAGGATTCCACAAAACTCAAAGCACAGGAGAAAAGCGACCCGAACTTCAAAAAGATGGAGGGTACGGCGGCAGTAGGAAACCCATACGGTGCTGGTGGGCTCAACACATCGCTATCCAGTAATGGTTCGCCTAACGATCCCAATACGGAGAACATCTACCGCAAACTGGAATTGCTGGGCAAGGAACTGAATAAACCTGTAGCTCCAACTGCGGCAAGATCTGATTACTCACCTGCGCCAAGGCCAGGCACTTCGGTCGGCACTGCTGATGTAGACCGCCTTGAAAAAATGATGCAGTCCATGAGCCAACCCGATACAGAAGATCCTGAAATAAAGCAACTCAACGCCATGCTGGAGAAGGTTTTGGACGTACAACACCCCGAGCGTGTGAAGGAACGGCTGAAGGAAAACGCACAATCTCAAAAGACACAGGCCCTTTCCGTATCGGCAGGTAAGGGCAACGAGGAAGCTTCATTATTAGATAACACCGTAGCGGTACAGGCATCCACGAACGGTTTTTACTCTCTTGATGACAGCACTGCGGCCGAAGCCGCGCAGAATGCGATTCCCGCCGTTGTGCACGAAACCCAAACCCTTGTTAGCGGCTCAATAGTGAAGCTGCGCCTGCAAAGTGATATCCATGTAAGTGGTGTGCTAATACCTAAAGACAGCTTCATATTTGGTATCGCTTCCCTAAGCGGTGAAAGGCTGAGTATCGAGATCACCAACCTTCGTTACGGCAACTCTTTATTCCCGGTTGACCTGGCTGTATTTGATATGGACGGTTTGGACGGCATCCATATCCCAGGCGCAATAACCCGCGATGTGGCCGCGCAGTCTGCCGACCGCAGCGTACAGGGTATTGGACTGACCTCGCTTGACCCGACCTGGCAGGCGCAGGCTGCCAGCGCAGGGGTGGAAACCGCCAAGACACTATTCAGCAAAAAAGTGAAGCTTATCAAAGTGACCGTGAAAGCGGGCTACCAGGTGCTGCTTCGTGACGGAAAGCAGAAACAGGCAACAATTGAACTAACTAAGTAATCATTCAAAAAATTAAATCATATGAAAACGAAAATCAGCATGGTAATGATAGGCCTATCCTTATTTATTGGCATCAGTAGCGCCAGTGCGCAGCAGGCGCAGCCACAAACTATTACCCCACACCAGTTAGGGATCACCTATTCCAAAACAACGAACATCATTTTTCCGCAACCCATCATCAGCGTTGACCGTGGCAGCAGGGATGTGCTGGCACAAAAAGCTAAAGGAGTGGAAAATATATTGCAGGTCAAAGCAGCCAGGGACAGCTTCCCTGAAACCAACCTTACAGTGGTAACCGCCGATGGAAAACTTAATTCGTTTATAGTGAACTATAACAGGCAACCGGCGCAGCTTAATCTTTTCTTACCAAATAGCTCTACAGGTAATACGATCTCCCTTTCCCCTGAACATTACAATGTGGCAGAAGTACAGAAATATGCGAAAGCGGCTCGCTATTCAAAAGACAAAGGGAAAGTTATACGTGATAACAAGGCGGGTATAGAATTTAAGGTGGATGGATTTTTTATCGGTGGTGACATCATCTATTGCAGGGTGACTATTGAAAACCGTACCAACATTGGCTACGATATTGATCAGCTTCGTTTTTTTATCCGCGACCAGCAGAAAGCCAAACGTACCGCGACGCAGGAAATTGAAGTGACACCGGTGCATATTGAAAACAATGCTGCTACAATAAAAGCACAATCGCAGCAAACCATTGTCTTTGCCCTGCCCAAATTCACCATCCCGGATAAAAAGTATCTGGCTGTACAGCTCGTCGAAAAGAATGGCGGGAGACAACTGGAGGTGCACGTCAAAAATCGCCAACTTATTAAGGCAAGGCTATTATTATAAATACACCGCCATGAAAATAGCAGTTGAAGATTACAACACGGTCCTGGAGGGACTGGCTGAGCTTCATACCGAAGGTTACGCTTACATAGCATTCGATCCGGCTTTCCCGCTGACAGATGTAAGGGAACTCAATGCATTTGATAACAGCTACGACGCGGTAGAGTATTGCCACGAGATGCGCACTGATGTGGACTTTTTTGAATATGAATCCATTTGGCCGCTATACAGGGCTATGGAAAAGGGATTAGAGGATAGCAATCTGCTTGATGTAAAGGATGGCATGATCGACCTCTCGGTACTCTTAAAAGCCTACTATCACATCGAATCAGAAACTAATAAACATAAAAATAACATGGATATGAACCAGAAAAATTTGGATTATCTGACCGATCAGATAAAGTACACAGGATTTGGCGAGGGATTCGCTGATGTGTTAAAGGAAAAGGTCGCTACTGGCGATAAGGAATTCAAGATCGACCACAGTGCAAAATTCGGTAATGATACCGTAGATGCTACACTTAATTTCAGCAAGTCGAAGCAAAGCGACATGTATTTTTTTAATTCTTACAATGCAAGCCTGCAAAAGGAAGGCAGTGCAGAAAAGCTGGAACAAACCTTCTATATCAACAGGGGCAGTAACATCACTTTTAAGGAGGCTTACAACCTTATGGAAGGAAGGGCGGTGCACAAAGAACTGCAAAATAAAGCGGAAGAAAAGTATAATTCCTGGGTGCAGCTCGACTTCAAACATAGTGACGAGAATGGTAATTTCCGTATCAAGAAATTCAGTGAAAATTATGGATATGATATGGAAGCTGCGCTTTCCAAACATCCCATCAAAGAGCTCCAACGCGACGATTTCAAGGACAGCCTTATGGACAGCCTAAAGAAAGGAAACGTACAGCTGGTGACATTCCAGGTGGATGGCAAAGAGCAAAAACATTATGTGGAAGCCAACCCGCAGTTCAAAACGGTCAATGTCTACGACAGTGACATGCAGCGATTAGGCAGCCGCGAGGCAAGAGCTCAAAACCAATCGCAGGGCGAAAGCCAGGACAATAAAAAGGCCAATAAAGCGGAGGTTAAGGATGCGGAAGTCGTTGGCGATGGCGCTACCTCCGAGAAGGCAAAGAAAACAAGGGGTCAGAAAGTGTGATCATTCACCTGCGCCAAGCGCGCTATAAACGTAAAACTTAATATGTCGTGTTATGGATAACCAACCTTTAAACAGGGTGGAAATGGAAATGAGCCGATGGCGCTTGAGGGAAGAGCGGTTTGGTAAGCTGTTTTCATTTGACCTTTCATCGAATAAAGCGCTGCTTAGAGAGAAGCTGCACGACTATCAGCGGATAGCGGTAACGTACAAAGGGACGCAAGATCCCGATGAACGTTTTGCCTTACAGGTTTTAAAACACGAACGCCGCCTGATGGAAAAGCAATTGTATCCCAATTTTCTGCTCCGCCTTTTGCGCAGGGTGATTGTCGAACCTTTACGGGAACAGGTATTTATTAATCAACAAATAAGGCAGGTGCAGGAGAACGGCCGGTCGTTGCACGAGCAGGTGCAACGTGCCGGTTTTACCGGCATTACCGATTCGTTGGATGAGCAGTTACGCAAAGGGCAACAGCAGTTCTCGATCCCGGTTTCTTATTATGTAAATGAAAAGGAAAGGCTGGAACACCAACTTTCCTTTTCTAAAGACCAGTCGGGCCAATATCGCTTTGAAGGTTTTAAAACGTCGCTGTTTAACGAATCGAAACCCGATGAAAGCAGGCAGCACTACTTTACCCTTAGTTCTGTCCGTTCTCCCGATACCACGGAAGCATATAATCTTTTGTCCGGCCGAGCAATAAATAAAGACGGCAAGTGGATGCAGCTCGACCTGAATGATAAGGATGCGCAGGGAAACTACCGTATCAAAGAATTCCATTCTAACTATGGTTATGATTTTGAAAGCGAGTTAAAACAACTGCCGTTAAAGGAGCTGGGCGACCAGATACAGGAAGAGAAGTTAAAGGATATTTTAAAGCGCGGCGGTCGCCAGTCTGTAAGTTTCATTAAAGATGGCAAAGAACAGCGGTATTATATCGAAGCGAACCCGCAGTTTAAATCGGTCAATATTTACGACGAGCATTCGCGCAAAGTATCTATTGCTACAGCTATGGGCGGTAAAACGATAGAAGCGGTAAAGCTGGCAAATAAGGTAAACCAAGGGCAGGAAGAAAGCCAGACCCGAAAAACAGGGTTGAGGGTTATTTAATGAATAGGTACTCTAATGGACAGGTCAAAGCCTTTATCGGACTTTTTTACCGCTATCGAAAAAGATGGCCGTATCGGCACGACGCATATCAGTGTTTATACTGCGTTGCTTAAATACCGCCTCGATAAAGGCTTCGCCAATCCTATTCAGGTATTCGGGCGCGATATTATGAGCATCGCCAAGATTTCATGGCCGAATACTTTTTACAGGTGTATAAATGACCTGAGTGATTATGGATACATACGTTATGTCCCTTCTTTTAACCGGAAAGAAGGCAGCAGGGTATACTTTCCTGACATGAATAGTGATTAGTAAAGTCAATCTAAAGATGTGAAGAATGGAAAATGTGATAACGAAGGATGATTTAAGGCAATTCGGTATGGTATTAATGAATGATATCCGCCAACAGCTACAAAGTAAGTATGAGCAGCAAGACGAGTCATTGCACCCCGAGTGGCTAAAAAGTAAAGTGGTCCGCAAACTGCTTGATATGTCCGCCGGTACATTGCAAACGCTGCGAATAAGCGGAAAAATCCGCTCTAAAAAAATATTGGGCTCGTACTACTATAACAAAGAAGACCTTTTAAACTTATTTAACGAATAAGGTATGACTACGGCACAACTATTAAAATACCTTACGGCCTTAGAGAAAGATGAAAGGTTATCGGTGTGGCATTTTGCCCTATTAACTGCTATCCTATACTTGGGCTACCGGCAGGGCCAAAATAGGATTATAAAGGTAAGCAGAAGTAAGATTATGGCGCTTTCTCACGTAAATACCTTGCCGACCTATCATAAATATTTTAAGGAACTACAGGATATGGGATATATTGTTTACAGGCCCTCTTATCATCCAGGGTATCGCAGTGAAGTAGAATTAGTAAAGCCTTAAAGATTGGATTCTTTAAGGCTTTAAATTTTTTAAAATTCAATTATGAGGCTTGCTGAAGTGTCAGCTTCCTTTTCATTTCATCAAGTTCCTGCTGCATCCTGACTATCGCTTCCATAGATATTTCAGGTTTCGAATTATCTTTGGTTTTTAGTTTCAATTTCAGGTCATGCATTTCCTTCGCAATGCTTTTTTGCTCCGTAATAGCATATTCCTCTGTTTGTTTTACAGACTGGTGCCCAAGCAACTCTTTAACGATATGTATCGGCACATTGTTAGCAAGGGTGACGGTACTACCGAAGGTTCGCCTTGCTTTATGTGTATTAAGCTCAGATGTAATGCCACATAAATCCGCTATTTCTTTAAGGTAGGCATTCATCCTTTGATTTGATTTTACAGGCAGGACGCTGCCACGTTTAAGGCAAAGCGGATGGTTTTTATACCGTGCTATGATCTCTGAAGCTTGTGGCAATAATGGTACGTTGGTTTCTGAACCAGTTTTTTGGCGTTCTATCATTATCCACGGCTCTCCATCAATACCATTTTTTATATCGACAGGCCTAAGGTTAAATGCATCAATGTAAGCCAGTCCTGTATAGCATTGGAATATAAATACGTCCCTAACTACTCCTAATCTTGAAGTTGAAAAATCATGGTGCTCCAATTTGTAAAGCTCTTCGCTGGTCAAGGGCTTCTTATTGGTTTTTGTTTTTTTACCCTTAAAACTCTTAAACGGATCGCCCGATATTATTTCCCTGTCTATAGCTCTCAGCACAATCTTTTTAAAGTTTGCTATGTACTTAAGGGTTGTGTTATTACTACAGTTCCTTACCGTCTTAAGGTAGAATTCATAATCCTTGACGAACTCATAATTTAAGTCACGGAACTCCATTTCATCCACATGATATTTGAATTGCATGAACTCCTGCACATGCTTTCTTGCAGTTACATAACGTTCGCGCGTGCCATCTGCGTACTCGCCCCTTTTAACCAATGCCGCCAATTCATCATTATGTATCTGAAATTCTTCAAGTACTTTTGCCTTTGACACAGTTTTGCCAAGCAGATAGTCCATAAGCTTCTGCGCCGTAACTGAGCGCTCATTGTAAAGCAAATCAGATTTGTACTGGTTTAATTTCATTTCGATGGCGTCCAGGAATAGGTTGAGCATGCGCGCATCCTCCTTATTTCCCGTAGCGCGTTCGGTTTTTTGATCCCATCGTGTCACATCCCATTTTCGTTTGGTGGAGGTTTCTTTGGGAAGGCCGTCTACTGTAACTCTCAGGTAAATGAACCTAATGTTGTTCTTCTTGTTTGGAGTCTTCAAAAAGAAGGTTAGTCCAATGCTGCTTGATAACATAATTCAACTTTTTAAATTGTTATTAAATGTCGAACTATAGCGCTTTGAAATCAAGTCGTTAAGCTGCTTTACATGTTGGTAAACAGCTACTTATGCGATATTTTGTGGCATTTTTTTTAAAAATAAAAAATGCCACAAATCTGCCACAAAAAGTTTGGGCATTTTTGAAAATTTTGGTGGTACAGGCTTAAATGAAAAAAACCTGCAAATCCAAAATTTGCAGGTTTTATCAAGCTTTTAAAGATACTTTCCCTATATTTAATATGGAAAGTTCACCTATGTGCGGAGAAAGAGGGATTCGAACCCCCGGACCTGTTACAGTCAACAGTTTTCAAGACTGCCGCAATCGACCACTCTGCCATTTCTCCAGTAAGCTGCAAATCATTCCTTCATTGCGGTTGCAAATATAGTAACCTTTTCCGGTTTTGCAAATAGATTTGAAGCAAAAATTGTAAAAATTTCAGTGTCTTTTTTTAACCTTTTCATTAACTGAAACTTAATGAAAATAAAATCTTTTAAAAATTTACATATTCATCAATATTTAGTCCGTATCCGGTCATCCCAACGCGTTTTGCCTGTTCAGAATTTGTAAGCAGGCGTATGTTGCAAATGTCAATATCATGTAAAATTTGCGCTCCTATACCAAAATCTTTAACATCCATCTTTACCTGTGGCGCTTTAGATGTACCGTTAGCCTGTAATTCTTTTAGCTCTGTAATACGCGTTAAAAGTTCAGAGGGCTGCACTTCCTGATTTATAAACAGTATAGCACCCTTACCTTCGTCATTAATGCGTTTAAACATACTTTCAAGCTTAGTATCCGGATTGCTTGTTAGCGTGCCTAAAATGTCGTTATTTATCTGTGTGGTGTTTATACGGGTAAGCACCGGCTCGCCAATATTCCAACTGCCTTTAGTTAAGGCAACGTGAATTTGCTTATTAGTGGTTTGCTCATAAGCCCTTAACCTGAAATCGCCAAAGCGTGTTTGTATCTCAAAGTCCTCTTTTTTCTTAATAAGACTGTCGTGCTGCATTCTGTAAGCAACAAGCGCCTCAATAGAAATAAGTTTAAGGTCCAATTTCTTAGCAGCTTTAGCCAATTCCGGCAAACGTGCCATAGAGCCGTCTTCGTTTAGTATTTCCACTAATATACCCGCCGGTTTAAAACCTGCAAGCCTTGCAAGGTCGATAGCAGCCTCTGTATGGCCGGTACGGCGCAGTACACCGCCTTGTTTAGCCCTTAGCGGGAAAATATGCCCAGGACGCCCAAAATCGCTACCTGTAGTAGTATCTTCTACAAGAGCTTTGATGGTTTTTGCCCTATCGTGAACCGATATACCAGTGGTACAGCCGTGACCTAACAAATCTATAGTTACTGTAAATTGCGTTTCGTGCAGTACGGTATTTTTTGTAACCATAGGAGGCAGGTCTAACTCATCGGCGCGTGCCTCTGTAATAGGGGCACAAATAAGGCCGCGGCCGTGGGTAGCCATAAAATTTATCATCTCCGGCGTTACCTTCTCGGCAGCTGCAATAAAATCGCCTTCATTTTCACGGTCTTCGTCATCAACAACAATAATTACTTTACCGTTGCGTATATCTTCAATAGCTTCTTCTATAGTATTAAGCTGTATTTTTTCTTCAGCAGAAATTATCATGCTTCTTTAGTTTTTGATTTAAACAATTTATTAAATGCCTTTTGAAACGGCATCAGGATGTTATCCATATTTATAAGGCCAATATCATTCGTGGCCCTGTAGGTTAACAATATGGCAAGCGGACTAAGCACAAAGGTAGACATCCATGAGCCCAGGAAAGGAGGGATGCCGTTTTCTTGCGCCAGTTTCCTGCCAAAAGTGTTTATAAAGTGGAATATTATAAATATGAGTACTGCGAAAACTATAGGTAGTCCCAATCCTCCTTTACGGATGATAGCTCCAAGTGGCGCACCTATAAAAAACATGAGGATACAGGCAAACGCAATTACAAATTTTTCGTAAAGTGCAAGCCAGTGGCTGTTTATGTTCTTTACTTTTTCAAAAAGGTCTTTTTCGCCCGATGACACCACATAATCAGTACTAACCACATTGTTATTGGCAACTTCCAGCACACGTACCCTGTCAACTTTCTGAACCACACCTAAAAGATCTTTCGGCAGGCTGTCAATGGCAGCTTTCTTAACTTCTTTAGCTTTTAACGTATCTGTAATGGCTCGTATGGGTTTTGGTATAGGTGCGAGGGTATTGTAAGGGCGCTGTACAATATTATCTGCAATGGTTTTAGCCTCTTTATTATATGTAGATTGCAGCGAATCAAGCGTATAGTTAAGTTCGGTAACGTTTAGCATGTTATTGGTATGTGCTATCTGCTCCTCATCTTCGTCGTTAGAGTTAAGCATAGTAAGGTCTATATTCATTACCTGCTTTGTAAAGCTGCTCTTCGCAAACGGCTGCTTTTGGCGTTCCGCAGGATTGTTTGACGATATATCTTCATAATAATAGCCATCAAACAGTTCAAGCTGAAGTAAATTCGACTTTTCGCTGCTCTTAAGCAACCCGGTTTTAGAACGGATGATAGTAACATCTACAGCTCCGGGCTTACGTTTGTGTATGGTAACACCAGTAAGCTTCTCGCCATTTTCGCCACTTTTTTTATCTACTTTAATATTAAAGGTACCAATTGAATTAAATTGGCCCTCTACAATTGCCATAGCAGGCTTGCGCTGGATGATATTTTTACGAAGGTTAAGGAATTTATATTCGGCCTTTGGTATAACGTTGTTGGCAAAAAAATAAGCTACAATGCTTAACCCAAATATAAATATAATAAGGCTGCGCATTGCCCTGTTTAAGGAGATGCCCGACGATTTCATCGCGGCAAATTCATAGTTTTCGGCAAAATTACCAAAGGTCATTATAGATGCCAGCAAGATAGATAGTGGCAATACCAGCGGTACTATTTTGGGCGAATAAAAAAGCAGAAATTTAAGCACCAGCCATGCATCAAGATCTTTACCGGCAAGCTCGGCAATAAATAGCCAGATGCCCTGCAATATAAAGATAAAGAACAGGATAATAAATACCGACGCAAAGGTCTGGATGAATGAGGTAAGGATGTAACGGTCTAAGATTTTCACCGGGAAAGGGTTAGTCTAATTTATTAACGTAATAATTAGGATATTTACTTTCGGTAAAGGTAAAATGATTTTTTGACAAAGGCTGGTTTGTTTTAAAAGAATTAATAGTAAATGTGGTTCTTGTACCATCTTTATCTATTTGCAGCAGGTTATAAATGTGTTTTGTTTGAGAATCTATACCTATAAGTATTTCTTTAGTATTGTCTTTAGAGTCGGTAGGGGTAAGCTTTATCAGCTGTATTTTTCTGCCTTTTACATTTTGAACGATATCCCACGCATACTTATAACCCGAATTAAAAAAAGTAAGCATTTTAGATGGGGTAAGGCCATCATCCTTTTTATCATCAAAATTAGATATTGTAACCTCTTCATCCTCTGGTACTATGTTGTATACTTTTTTACCGTCAAAAATACGGGTAACACCCATAAAATTAAGTACATACTTATTGCCTTGCAGCACCACATTGCCTTTACATTCCTGGTTAAGGTTTTTTTTGGCGTTGCCTAACGAGTATTTAAAATCGATAGAAATATTATTATAGCTTTTGATCTTACCACTTACCTCGTCCAGAAGTTTTTTTGCTTTTGCGGCATCCTGTGCGTGTAATGATAAGCTAAAAGTTAAAATAAAAAGCGATACTACCCTGATAAGCTTGTGCATGCTAAAAGTTGTTTTCTTCATTTTTTAAAAATTGCTCAAGAGATGCTAAGTCCTGTACGTTAACGCTACGGGCTTTACTACCTTCAAACGGGCCTACAATACCTGCGGCTTCTAGCTGGTCTATAAGCCTGCCCGCACGGTTGTAACCCAGTTTTAGCTTTCGCTGAAGCAATGAGGCCGAACCCTGTTGGGCGGTTACAATAACCTCTGCAGCTTCCCTGAACATCGAATCTCTTTCGCTAATGTCTATATCAAGATTAGTGCCACTTTCCTCTCCAAAGAACTCCGGAAGCAAATAAGCCTCAGGATAAGCTTTTTGGCCTCCAATAAATTCGGTAATTCTTTCAACTTCGGGAGTATCTACAAAAGCACACTGCACGCGGGTAAGGTCGTTACCCTGTGTGTATAGTAAATCTCCGCGGCCAATAAGCTGATCAGCACCCTGGCTGTCAAGGATAGTCCTTGAGTCAATTTTAGAAGTTACCCTAAAGGCTATCCTTGCCGGGAAGTTGGCCTTAATAATACCGGTAATAACGTTAACCGATGGCCTTTGCGTTGCAATAATCAAGTGGATACCAATAGCACGGGCAAGCTGCGCCAAACGTGCAATAGGGGTTTCTACCTCTTTACCGGCCGTCATAATAAGGTCGGCAAACTCATCTACCACCAATACAATGTACGGTAAAAAACGGTGGCCGTTTTCCGGGTTCAGTTTCCTTTGACGGAATTTATCGTTATACTCCTTAATATTCCTAACCATTGCATCCTTAAGAAGGTTGTAACGGTTATCCATCTCGATACATAATGAATTTAAGGTATTGATAACCTTGGTGTTATCTGTAATAATTGCATCGCCGTCATCGGGTAGCTTTGCCAGGTAGTGGCGCTCTATTTTATTAAATAAGGTAAGCTCTACCTTTTTAGGGTCTACCAGCACGAATTTAACCTCGGCAGGGTGTTTTTTATAAAGTAACGATGTTAGTACGGCATTTAACCCTACCGATTTACCCTGACCCGTAGCACCGGCCATAAGCAAGTGGGGCATTTTGGCGAGGTCTACCACAAAGGTTTCGTTAGATATGGTTTTACCAAGAGCTATAGGAAGTTCCATTTCGGCAGCCTGGAATTTTGGCGAGCCAATAACGCTCTTCATAGATACCATGGTTGGGGTCTTGTTAGGTACCTCTATACCAATAGTCCCCTTACCGGGAATAGGTGCAATAATACGGATACCTAATGCTGAAAGCGATAACGCAATATCATCTTCAAGGCTTTTTATTTTTGAGATACGGATACCCGCATCAGGTACAATTTCGTATAGCGTAACACTTGGGCCTACGGTTGCCTTAATCTGTGCAATAGATATTTTATAGTTAAGAAGCGTTTCTACAATACGGTTCTTGTTTTCTTCTAATTCTTCCTGGTTAATGGTTATGCCACCTGCTGAATAATCTTTAAGCAGATCGATAGGGGGGAACTGGTAGTTAGAAAGCTCCAGGGTAGGGTCGAACAAACCGAAATCTTTTACCAGCCTTGAAGCGAGGTTTTCTTCTACAATATCTTCATCGGCTATTTTTTCGATAACAAAATTATCGTCAGCCGTTTCTATAATTTCATGAAGCTGCGGTGCAACCTCAATAACAGGTTTTTGTTTAGAAACCGGATCTAAATTTATTTGAGAAGAATTTGTTATGGTAGGCTTCATAGCCTCGCGGTTAATTTCAAACTGCGATGTTGTAACCGGGGCAACCGGAGTTGGGGTAGGTACGGTTTTTAATTCGATATGGTCTAAAGCTTCATCGTATTCCTCCTCATCTACAGGCATATCCTCGTAGTTAGGTCGATTGTATTCCGGATCTTCATCCTCATCCTCTGCAACAGCAACGGGTACGGGAGCTTTTAAAGATTCTCTAACCAATTCAGGCTCTTCCAGTTCTTCATCTTCATCCTCTCTTGGTTTTCTCTCAAATAAAGACTTAATAGCATCCGGAGATATTTTAATCCTTAGGATTAAGAAGGTAAATAAAGCGAAAATTAGTACCAGTAACGTCCCGGTTTTGCCAAGGTAATCCTGCATAAACAGGTTCATTTCGTAGCCTATTACCCCGCCAAGTTCCGGCAGGTAGGCATTAAAGAATCCGCATAATACCGATACTATTATTACAAGGAATAAATCCCAGAACAAGGTTTTTTTAAGTTTGCCAACAGGCAGGTCTAACACTAAATGCGCGCCCACTAAAAAGAAGAAGCGTATTAGTATAAACGATGCCACACCAAAGCCTTGGTATAAAAACACATAAGCCAGCCATGCGCCAAATTTACCCAGCCAGTTTTGCACCGGCTCATTCCTTTCAGAAAACGCATCAAGCGCACTCTGGTCGGCCTGCCAGTATAAAAAATAGGAGATAAAAGAAAGCAGCAATGCCACAGAGAACAGAAAGAACAGCACACCCACCAATACTTTGTTTTGGCGCGATAATTTCCATTTTCTTTTTTCCATTACCGGTTTTTGTGTTTCCTTGGTTTCTTTTTTTGCTTTTGCCATGCTGGTTTACTCTACTTGGTAAAAATATCAAAAATTAAAAAAATGCTGCTATCCTTGGGTAATAAATTATTGTGCCAACAACAATTGCCGCCAGTGCCGCAAAAAATACAGCGCCTGAGGCAATGTCTTTTATAAATCCTATTTTACGATTAAAATCAGGGTGAATAAAATCACAGATTTTTTCTATGGCAGTGTTAGCACCTTCTATAGCCATTACCAGGCCTATGCACATGGTTTGAAGCATCCATTCGGTAGCGGTAATGTTAAAATAAAATCCGGCTATGGTTACAGCAACGCCTAAAGAAAACTGCACCATGATGCTGTGCTCACTGCTAACGAGTTTCCACGCGCCAATAACCGAATACGTAACACTTTTAATCCTGCCTTTTACAAACCTGTTGTCTTTCATTGCCAGTTACGCTAATTACAGAGCCGCAAGGGCGTTATCATAATTAGGCTCATCTTTAATATCGGCAACCTGTTCTGTATACGTAATATTGCCTTCTTCGTTTATAACTACTACAGCCCTTGAGTTAAGGCCTGCAAGAGGTCCGTCTATAATATTAAGGCCATAGCTGTTACCAAAGCTACCGTCTTTAAAGTCAGATAATGTAATCACATTGCTTAAGCCTTCGGCGCCACAAAAACGGTTTTGGGCAAAAGGAAGGTCGCGCGAAATGCAAAGTACCTTAGTGTTCTCTAAAGAACTTGCTTTCTCGTTAAATTTACGTACCGATGCAGCACAAGTACCTGTATCTACACTTGGGAATATGTTAAGTATAAGTTTACTGCCTTTAAAATCTGATAATGAAACCGTAGAAAGGTCGCCTTTTACAAGTGTAAAATCGGGTGCTGTTGTGCCTGTTTGAGGTAGTTCTCCGGTGGTGTGTACAGGGTTGCCCCCTAATAAAATATTTGCCATTATTTTGTGATTTGTTATAAATAGCAAAAGTAACAAAATATATGGTAAACCATAGGGGGCAGTGGCTTTTTATAAGTACATAAACAGCATAGCAATGCTCATGGCAATCATAAGGCCGTCTTCTATAATTGTTACGGTGCTCATAGGCAGGTTAAACACCGCGCCAAGGCATGCACACTGAATTTTCTTTTTGTTTAAAACGCTCTGTAATACCCCAAGCAGGCTAACAAACATAAGCACAGCGGTAAAAGCATTTGTAAAAATGGGTTCAAAATCTAATGCGAAACTTAATCCTAATCCCAATTCTAAAAAGGCATATATGTAACCCCAAACCGGGATTTTTTTAGCAACCACATCGTACATGGCGTAGCTGTTGGCAAACCCCTTTAGGTCGAGCATTTTAAAGAAGGAAAACGTAAGGAAGAACCCCGCCATAAAAATGCGCATAAACGTCATGCCGTTAAACATGCCGTTATATAAAGCTGCTATTGAAGATATAACGGTTATGTACCCAAATATCAACAATATGGGCTTATAGGTCTCAGCCCAGTTTTTGGCAACTTCAGGGGTGTTGCCAAATACATCTACAGGTGCAGTATGGTGGACCGAATGCTCTTCGGTTAACCGGTATTTTGGATAATCTTTTAATGCCTGCTGCAAGGCAGGGGTAGGCACGTGGCTATCCATAGTAACATCGGCCTGGCCTTTGTCAAGGTTTATAGCAACGTTGGTTACTTGTGGTAGTTGTTTTAGCAGGTAGCTTACTTTAGCTACACAGCCCTCGCAGGTCATTCCGGTAATATTATAGGTGTGGGTCATAGAATTTGTTTCAAGTTTTAGCAGCCTCCCCCGGCCCCTCCAAAGGAGGGGAGCTGCCAATTGTTGCTATTCCCGCTTTGGGGGTTAGGGGGCTGCACAAAGTTCGCCAATAAAAGCCTTTTACCCCTATGCTATTTTTAGAAATACCTATAACTTTTACAGTTGGTCTATACTGCGGCGTTTGTTTTCTTTAACCGATTTGTAAAACGTAGGGGTTAATCCTGTTACTTTTTTAAACTGGCTCGATAAGTATGCCGCACTACTGTAACCCAGCATATCGGCTATTTGCGCCAGCGAAAGTTCATTGTAAACCAAGAGCTCTTTCACTTTTTCTATGCGCTGGGCAATGTAATATTTCTCGATAGTAGTGCCTTCCACTTCAGAAAATAAATTACTTAGGTACGTATAATCGTAATTGACCTTATCAGCCAGCCACGACGATAAGTTGGTAAGCAGCACATCGTTACTATGGTGTACCAAATAAATAATCTCGTTTTTAACCTGCTCTATAATGCGGCTCTTTCGGTCTTCAATCAGTTCAAAGCCTAACTTTTTAAGCGAGGAATCAATGGTTTTAAGTTCTTGGACAGAAGGCTCAGCTGCAATTTCGGCTTCGCCTAATGTAATTTCGCCAACGGTATGGCCCAGTTGGGTAAGTTCATTACGCACTGCGGTAATGCAGCGGTTACAAACCATGTTTTTTATATAGAGGTGCATAATTTAATCGTGTTTTTTAACCCAGGCCGCCATTTCATCAAATACTATTTTGGCGGTATCGGGTTGATTTAAGCCTACATCGTGGCCGTTACCAGGCATGGTAAGCAGTTTAGAGGGGACTTTTTGTTTTTGAAGCTGCTCCAGCATTAATGTCGAATTTTTGTACTGCACCGACTTATCTTTGGTTCCGTGAACCAACAGCGTAGGTATCTGTGTTATTTGTGCAATAGGGCTGATAGCAGTAAATTTATCGCTCGGTTTAGTGCCTAAAGTATAGGTGTCGTTAGCCAGTTGCTCAATATTTTTAAGCACTTTTAGGCTATTTATAAAAGCAAGTATGTCAGGATCATTTAAAATAGAGGGGGCACACAAGGCCTCAATAGATTTTATTTTTTTGTTTGATGTATAACTATATAATAGAGCTAAATGCGCACCGGCACTAACGCCCGACGCGTGGTAGCCGCTGCTTTTAAAATGATACTCTTTAGATATTTTCTCCATGTAGGCAACTGCTTTATCTATATCAGCTAATAAATCTTTAGCGTGAACAGAATCGCTTACGTAACGATAATCTATATTGGCAACCACAAAACCGCGTTCTCTAAGGCCAACAGCAACATTTTCGGTAAAATACTGGTCGCCTAAATTCCACGCACCACCGTGTATAACAATAACAACCGGTGTTTTATTGGTATACGATGCCGGTAAGAACAGGTCGAGAATATTTTGTTTATGCGTTCCGTACTGTAATTTTCTGATGTCTTTAGCCTGCTGGCTACAGGCATTGCCGGTAATTAGTAAAAGAAGAAGTGTAATGAAAGAAAATAAATGTTTCATAAAAAAATGGATGTTTTGGATAGCCCAAAGATAAAAAAAACGCCCCCTAAAAAGGAGGCGTAATTTAAACTATTAAGAAAAAACTTAATTTTTATCTATGGCACCAAGAACGCGCATCATAAAACTGTTAAGCGCCGTTTTCTTGTCCATACCGTCTTTTATCATCTTGTTAACCTCAAGCGCGCCATACATGTTAGAGATAAGTTCGCCCACCACATCAAGTTCTTCATCTTTTAAAGACGGAACTTCGGTTAGCGCTTCAAGTACCTCAAGGGCCTCAATAACATAGTCCTGGTCATTATCCTCAATAAATTGAGTTAAATGCTTAATTACTGGTAACTTCATTTACAAGGTCGGTTAAGATTTCTACTTTATTTGTTTGTACCTGGTTAACCAGGACTCCGTTTCTAAATGTTGCAAAAGTGGGAAGGTTATTAACGTTTGCCAGCTTTCTCGATTCAGGGAAATTTTCTGCATCGGCAAGAACAAAGGTTACGTTTTCATTCTCCGAAGCCATTTTTTTAAATTTAGGCTTCATGATCCTGCAATTGCCGCACCATCCTGCCGAATACTGTACTACCACAACCGGCTCACCGGATACGATCTCTGCCAAATTATCTTTTTCAAGTTCCTGTAACATGATAAGGTGTGTGTTTAGTTATTTAATTAGTTTGTAGCAAGGTATGATGCCACTCCGTTACGATCGGCTGTCATTGCTTCTTTACCTTCTTCCCAGTTTGCAGGGCAAACTTCACCTTTAACCTGTACGTGCGTGTAAGCATCAACAAGCCTTAAGTACTCGTTTACATTACGGCCAAGAGGCATATCGTTAACACTTTCGTGGAAAATTTTTCCGTCTTCGTCTACTAAATATGTAGCCCTGTACGTAACGTTAGAACCTTCAAGGATAACAGAGTCTGTATCTTCATTGTATGTTGAAGACTGGATATCTAAAATACCAAGAATGTTAGCAAGGTTCCTGTTAGTATCGGCAAGGATAGGGTAAGTAACACCTTCTATACCGCCATTGTCTTTAGGCGTGTTAAGCCATGCAAAGTGTACTTCGTTAGTATCGCAAGATGCACCAATTACAGTAGTGTTCCTTTTTTCGAACTCACCAAGCGCAGCCTGAAAAGCATGAAGTTCTGTAGGGCAAACAAAAGTGAAATCTTTAGGGTACCAGAACAACAATACTTTCTTTTTATTATTAACCGCTTCTTCGTAAACGTTTATCTTTAGGTTATCGCCCATTTCAGATATGGCGTCTACTTCGATGTTTGGGAATTTTTTACCTACTAATGACATAGTTATAAATTTATATGGTTTGTGAATTTTATTATTAATGCAAAAATACTAACAAACTCAATCTTATAAATATGATAACTATCATAAATCTCTATTAAAGTATAGGGAAATTCTATATATCTTAAATTAAGAATTATTTATGAATTATACAAATCTGCCGCACTTTTTTAATTTACTTTTTTATATTTGTTAGCTATACGACTAACGAAACTATAATGGCATTAAAAGATCTTTTCAGGAAGAAAAACGTTCAGGATATTTTAAACCAGGTTGAAAATAATGCCGACGGGCATGAGTCTCTTGGCAGGCACTTAGGTGTTAGGGATTTAGCCGCCTTTGGTATAGCCGCCATTATTGGTGCGGGTATTTTTAGCACTATAGGTAAAGCAAGTGCCGATGGTGGCCCGGCCGTAATTTTCCTGTTCCTGTTTACTGCCCTTGCCTGTGGTTTTGCAGCCTTTGCGTATGCCGAATTTGCCAGTATGGTACCGGTTTCGGGGAGTGCATATACCTATAGCTATGTTGCTTTTGGAGAACTAATTGCCTGGATAATAGGGTGGGCGCTTATTATGGAATACGCCATTGGTAATATTACAGTAGCCATTTCCTGGAGCGATTATTTTACCGGCCTTTTAGATAGCGGTGGCATACACCTGCCGCAATGGGTGCAAATGGATTACCTTACGGCCTCTAACGGCTTTACCGAAGCTACAGCTCTTATGCAGGGTGGCAAAACGTTTGAAAATTTAGACGGTGGCCTACAAGCTGCTTATACCGCATGGACAACATCACCTACGCTTGGAGCGTTCCATTTTGTAGCCGATTTGCCTGCTTTGCTTATCATTATAATCATAACTGCGCTTGTTTACAGGGGTATGAAGGAGTCGCGCAACGCCAGTAACCTTATGGTGGTGGTTAAGTTGTGCATTATATTATTGGTTATAGCGGTAGGGGTATTTTATGTAGATACGGCCAATTGGGACCCGTTTGCGCCTAACGGTGCTGCCGGGGTGCTTAAAGGGGTATCAGCGGTTTTCTTTGCTTATATTGGCTTTGATGCCATATCTACCACTGCAGAAGAATGTAAGAACCCGCAACGCGACCTGCCAAGGGGTATGATGTGGGCTATTATTATATGTACTGTTTTGTATGTTGTTATTGCATTGGTACTAACCGGAATGGTAAACTACAGCGAACTTAATGTGGGCGACCCGTTAGCCTTTGTTTTTGCTAAACTTAATCTTAAATGGATGAGCGGTATTATAGCCGTAAGTGCCGTAATTGCTATGGCAAGTGTATTATTGGTTTTCCAGATGGGGCAGCCCCGCATATGGATGAGCATGAGCCGCGATGGCCTGCTGCCTAAACGTTTCTCTAAAGTGCACCCTAAATTTAAAACACCGTCTTACGCTACTATTGTAACCGGTTTTGTGGTGGCTATACCGGCATTGTTTCTTAATCTTACTATGGTAACCGACTTGTGTAGTATTGGTACCCTGTTTGCCTTTGTGCTGGTGTGTGCTGGTGTTTTGGTATTGCAAAACAAACCGAATATTCCGCGTGGTAAATTCAAAACCCCCTATGTAAATGCTAAGTTTATTATGCCGCTTGGGCTTATAGTGGGGGTGGTTATTTTGTTTGCTTATAATAAAGATACAACAATGGCTTTCCTCACTAATAAAAAGGAAATAAATAGCCCATCTACCATTGTTACGTCTTTAAATGAACAGCAAACTATCGCAGTACATAATCATCTTATTAAAGATGATTCGGGCGAATATCTTGATAATGAAACAGTAAATAACGATATTGAACAAATATTAAGTCAGTTTGATGAAACTGATTATCCGAAAGTTGTGAACCGTTTGCCAATAGCTGATGATCTTAAATATGAATCGGGTTTCCAGTTGTTTAAGCATAAAATACCAATGTGGATATTCTTAATATCGTTAGTGTTGCTATCTGTATGGGCATTCAGGAAAAACTTATCGCTTATCCCGTTATTAGGCCTTATATGCTGCCTTTACATGATGGCGCAGCTTAGTGTATGGAACTGGATTTACTTTTTTGTGTGGCTACTTGTTGGGTTGCTTATTTATTTTGGCTTTAGCCAAAAAAACAGCAAGCTGAACCTTAGTAAGTTATAGTTGTTAGGTTGACATAAAAAAGAAAGCCCCGCTATCCTAAAGAGGGTAACGGGACTTAACAAACCAACCAACCAATTATTAACAAACCTCAAAATAAATCCTGAGATTCACAATATTTATACAATAACAAGATTTGTGCCAAACTTTATAAGTAATGTAATTATTTTTATTACATTTTAAATTTATCCTTGCGCAAACGTAATATTACTATATTATTTATCTTTGGGAGTGTACTGACAAGCAATTATACAATCTTAATAATCATGTCATGGCCTATCCTAATCCTCTTATTGAGTCATTGTTTAATGAATTTCAACCAATAATGGGTGCGGACTACCATAGATATAAAAACCACGTATACCGGGTATTTTTAAATTGTTTGCTGCTGGATTCCAGTGATTTAAATGCTGACAAATATGCCATTGCTGCCGTTTTTCATGACATAGGTATATGGACCAACGATACTATAGATTATTTAGACCCATCAATTGCGCAGGCAAAATTATATTTGCTTGTAAATGGGAGGGAGGCTTTATCCGGAGAAATTACACAGATGATCTACTGGCACCATAAAACCGGCGCATACAAAGGAAAGTACGAACAAACGGTGGAAACCTTTCGGCGTGCGGACTGGATTGATGTTACGTTTGGGCTACTGAGTTTTGGCGTTGAAAGAAAGGCCCTGGCTGCTAACCGAAAATTATTGCCCAATCTTGGTTTTCATGCTTTTTTGGCAAAAGCTGTTTTTAAAAATTTATTAAAACATCCGCTTAATCCATTGCCGATGTTTAAGCGTTAGCTACCAATATCTTTTTAAGTATTACAATCTGGCCCAAATGGTAATGCGTATGCTCTATAATACCGTTAAGGTTGCGGTAATAAATGCCATAGTTTCCGTTATCAAAATCTTCCCAAAGTTTGTCTTCCGGTAAGTTTTCAATTAACAGGGAAAATTTTTCGGCTTCATGCCAGATGTTTTTCAGCAATTGTTGCCAGTCGTCTTCCGATTCAATTGGTGGGTGGTTAAAGCTCAATTTATCGCTGGCATTTAGTGGTTCTCCCTGTAATACCTTAGATACTGCACTCACATAGTACGTCATATGGCAGGTAAGTGTAGCAATAGTATTAAGGGTATACACCTGTGTGAGTGCCTGCTGCCAGGTAACATCGGCAAGTGTATCTTTTAAATTTACGGTGGTCCAGTTTCCGCCAAAGAAAACTTCCCTAAAATGTTTTGCTACCTGTTTAGATGCATTCATAACCCACAACTTAAAATATTAAAAGAACTCGCCAAAATGCCATAAAATACCCGATGGATCGTGCAAAAAACATTCCTTACCCCAATCCATTGTTCGTATGGGTATAACCCTTGCACCCGCATATTTATCGGGGAGGTTAAGGGCTACTAATTCATTGTAAAACCGGTTAACATCGTCAACCTCCATAAATAGCATGGTGTTGTTAACCCAGTCTTCATTATAATACTTTTGAAGGTAAAATGCCTGGTTGCCCGATTTAAAAACCGACATATCGGCTTCCAGCTCTACCTCTTCAAACCCAAGGTCGCGGTAAAAACTGCGCGATACCTCATAATCTTTTGCTCCTATAAACGGGCGTAATGATTTAGCTTTATGATCCATATTTTGTTCATTATTATATTTACCAATAACTGTCTACTAATAACCGACAACTACCTTTTACCAATCTCTATAACCGAAGAACCGTATATTTTAATGGTAGATTTTATAAAGTCTTCTTCGTTAGCCTTATAAATGTTATCTACATATTTTTGAGGGTTACGGTCTATGTAAGGAAACCACGTGCTGTGTATCTGTACCATAATGCGGTGGCCCTTTTTAAAGGTGTGTAAAATGTCCTGTAGTGGCACGTTAACACGTGTTATTTGGTTTGGCACTAAGGGCTCGGGTTTCTCGTAACTGTTCCTGAAACGCCCCCTAAATACTTCCGACCGTACCAGTTGCTGGTAGCCTGCCATAACAATATTCTTAGGATTGCCATCATAATTAGGTTCGTCATTAGGGTAAACGTCGATAAGTTTCACAACAAAATCGGCATCGGTGCCGGTCATGGCAACATCAAGCTTTGCGAGGATCTCGCCCGATAACGTTGTATCTTCGGTAAGCACATCGGTATCAAAAGTAAGTACATCGGGCCTGCGGGAGGCATTGCGCTGGTCATCGCTCATAAAGTTGCGTGGGGTAAAGGTAAGCCCTTCGGTTTGCGAAGTATAGGGAACCGGTTTTGCGGGGTCGCTAACATACTCAAAAACAGCTTTATCGTTTAGCGGTGTATTAACCGACAGTTTTTCGTTGTCGCCTAAGTAAAGCTTTACCAACGGGTTTTTTGGAGGCCAAATGTCAAAAGTTTTCCATTCTTTTTTACCGGTATCATACATGTAAGCTTCCGGAAGCTTAGGGTTTTCACCATCCTTTAAAAAATGCGAAAAGAACTTACGCTCTATATTGCGCTGGTAAAATGTAGAAATGCTATCGCCAAAATAAATATGGTTATGGGTTGATTTACCTTCTTCGCGTGCCCATGCACCATGCGCCCAAGGGCCCATAACTATAGTATTATAGGCTTTTGGCGTAGTTTTTTCTATGGCTTTGTAAATGTTTAGCGGGCCGTAAAGGTCTTCGGCATCAAACCAGCCACCAACGGTCATAACCGCCGGGGTAACGTTTTCAAGGTGCGGAATTATATTGCGCGTTTGCCAAAACTCATCGTAATTAGGATGATCGATTATCTGTTTCCAGAAAAAATTGTCATGGTGGTATTTTGCCGTGATGTTTTTAAGCGGCCCCAATTGCATATAAAAATTATAGGCATCTTTAGGGCGTAAATTATACATGCGCATCAGCGGCTCATCAAACCAGTTTTCTTTGGTAAGCGAATCTTTTTGATAGCCAAATACAGGAAAAGCAGGGGTATAGCTCTCTAAGTAAGCACCCTGATGGTGAAAATCATCAAAAAAGAAATCTGAAACCGGTGCCTGTGGCGATACGGCTTTAAGTGCAGGGTGGGCATCGGGCAGGGAGGCAGCGCTGTAAAACCCGGGGTACGAAATTCCATAAATACCAGCTTTGCCGTTGTTGCCTTTTACGTTTTTTAGCAGCCACTCAATAGTGTCATAGGTATCAGAACTTTCGTCGATATCTTTTATATTTTTTGGGTTGTTGCCGGGAATGTTAGGTGTCATGTTGTTAAACACGCCATCTGACATATACCGACCACGCACATCCTGAAACACGATTATATAACCGTCCTGTACCAAGTACTTAGATGGATGCCCATAGGTTTTATAATCAGCATATTCTGATGCGTTGTAGCAGGTACGGTTTATTAAAAAGGCATGTTTAGCCGACTTATCTTTGGGTAGATACACCACTGTAAACAGCTTAGCACCGTCGCGCATGGGTATACGGTATTCAACTTTATCATAATTTTTCCGCATGTAAAGCGAATCGGCGGCCTGACCATCCTGTGCCAGGACGTGGGCTGATATAAACAGGAATAAGAGTATTTGGAGTAGTGCTTTCATCTTTGGTTTGTTTTGATTGGTGACACTGTAAAGCGCTGCTGCTAAGGTATTAAAAACTTTGCGCTTTTGTAAGATTATGCACTGATTTATATGGCGAGCACTGCTATAATAATTACAATAACTACAATAAAAACGAGCAATGAGGGGCTTATAGATTGCTCTTCAACACTTTCTACGGATTGCGTTTTAGGTTTAACAGTAGATGGATTTTTAAGGATGGAGATCTTGTTTATAAACTGAGGGTCGCCATCTGCGAGCTTTAAAAGCCTGGCATGCATGTGGGTTTTTAGGCTATCGTTAAGGAAAATGCATGACGTTACAATTTCGTCTAATATCATGCTATTGGTGTTTACATGCTGTGCCCGGATGAGAAAGTTTATATTCTCATCGGTAAGGATATCATCAATAACTTTAAAAAGAGCCTCCTGGTTAATGCGTCCGCCTGCGTTAAACACTTTGGTTTTAATGCTTTTAAAAAGTATAAGATACGTGGCAGGTGTAGCTTTATCTGAATTAGGATCCTGCCCGTAGTAGTTTTTCTGGTAACCTTTAGTATAATCGTAGGCATTGCGCTTAGCTATATCGCCGAGGATAATATACGACTCTGATATTTCTTTAAACCGCTCCTCGCTGGCTTTGTCGCCGTTGTTTTTATCAGGGTGGTGCTTTACCGCCAACAGCCTGTAGGCTGTTTTAATTTCAGCCTGTGAAGCTTTTGGTGCTACCCCGAGTATTTTATAGTAGTCCTTCATTCATAAATTAAGAAGAGGCAATTTAAGAATTTATCTTTTGAAATACACTAAACCTTTTATTTCAGTTAACTAAACGTTATTACTTAATTTTAAATCAGTTAAAAAATCAAGGCATTCAATGCTAATTAATTTTTCGTCTGTATCATTGAACAATTCCTCCATAAAGTACTCTAATTTTTCACCAACTTCCTCAGTACTATTTTTGTCATATTCCATAACGCAAGCATTAAAAAGCAGCGCAGTTCTTTCATTTTTATCTGTCCAATTGGTCGAATAAGTCACACGATCAGGTTGCCCGATGTAACTGTCAATTAGTTTTTCGAATTTATATCCGTAGTCCATATTTATAGTGTTAATTAAATTTACATATATAAAATTATTTAGATTGCACTTTCAAATTACAATAGGAAGACCATATTATTTATTTATTAAATGATTCATTATTCGATCATTGATTCTTGATAATTCATCCAGTATATATTTTTGGTTACTATTTATCGCAGTAATTTTTTCCACCTGGACATTGTTAATATTATTAATTTGTTGGATTTTATCTGTTTCAATGTTGGTAAATTTAATTAATAGGTCATTTTGGTCATTAAGCTTTTGTTGCCAATAGTTGAATACGATTATAGTAAAGTTCAATCCGATTAAAGTTGATGTTAATTTATTTATTTCAATATTTTCATCTAAATTAATCCATAAAAGAGTTGTAACAGGTATGAAATAATTAATTACGATTTGCCAATATTTTTTTGGATTCGAATCTTTTCCAACAAATAATTTTAATATTATTGGTATTAATGATAAGATTATTTTATCAAAATACTCGTTATCTATTATCTCTGAAAACTCCATTAATGTTTTGTTTTAAGCAAATTGATAATTAAGAAAGCGGAGTAAGAAATCAATCTTACTCCGCTTATAAATGTATATAATTTTTTGAGTGTTTCAACAGCTTGTTAAATGTGATTTTTCGACTCCGTTGCACTGCGCTCAAAATGACACACAACGGTGAGTGTAGCTCCCAGCAACTCACAACCGTCCACCAACAACCAATCTCTAAAGCTTTACCTTTAAATATTCTCCGGTAACCGATTTAGGGTTTTTAGCTACCTCTTCCGGGGTGCCAAAAGCGATTAAATGCCCGCCGTGTTCGCCGCCTTCGGGGCCAATGTCTATAATATAGTCGGCGCACTTAATCATGTCGAGGTTGTGCTCTATAACAATTATGGAGTGGCCTTTCTCTATCAGGGCTTCAAAAGATGCCAATAGTTTTTTAATATCATGAAAGTGCAATCCTGTAGTAGGCTCATCAAACACAAACAATGCTTTATCTTTAGTTGCACCTTTTACAAGAAATGATGCGAGCTTAATACGCTGCGCCTCACCACCCGAAAGGGTAGAAGAACTCTGACCCAGTTGCACATACCCTAAACCAACGTCCTGAAGCGGTTGCAGCTTGGTCATTACCTTCGTTTGCTTATGTTCTGTAAAAAAGGCAACGGCGTTATCTACCGTCATAGTAAGTACATCATCTATATTTTTACCTTCAAAAGTTACCTCAAGTATCTCTTTTTTAAAGCGCTTGCCGTTACAGGTTTCGCACTCCAGGTGCACATCGGCCATAAACTGCATTTCTATGGTAACCTCGCCTTCGCCTTTGCAGGTTTCGCAACGGCCGCCATCTACGTTAAACGAGAAATGCTTGCTTTGATACCCGCGTATGCCCGACAGTTTTTGCTTGGCAAAAAGGTCGCGTATATCATCATAGGCTTTAATGTACGTAACCGGGTTAGAACGCGAGCTGCGCCCAATAGGGTTTTGGTCTACGTACTCAATATGTTTAATGTGGCTGTAGCTACCACGAAGCTCTGTAAACTGGCCGGGTTTCTCGCCCACGCCTTCCAGTTGTTTTTGCAAGGCCGGGAAAAGTATCTTTTTAACCAACGTACTCTTGCCACTGCCTGATACGCCGGTAATTACCGTAAGGCAATCTAACGGAAAAGTGACATCTATATTTTTAAGGTTGTTTTCGCGTGCGCCGATAACATCAATGTGATGTTTGAATTTTCGGCGTTTTTTAGGAACGCTGATCTCTAAATCGCCGTTAAGGTAACGCGCCGTAAGCGAGTCCGACTTTAAAATCTCATCATACGTGCCCTGTGCCACCAGCTGTCCGCCAAGGGTACCCGCTTCGGGGCCAATATCAATAATCATGTCAGCCTGCTTCATAATGTCTTCATCGTGCTCTACCACAATAACAGTGTTGCCCAGGTCGCGAAGACCTTCCAGCACGTGGATAAGCCTCTCGGTATCCTTAGGGTGCAGGCCAATACTTGGCTCATCTAAAATATACATAGAGCCCACAAGGCTGCTGCCCATAGAGGTTGCCAAGTTAATACGCTGGCTCTCACCGCCCGAAAGCGTGTTAGAGCGCCTGTTAAGGGTAAGGTAGTCTAAGCCAACCTCCTGTAAAAAGCGTATGCGGTTGTTAATTTCAACCAGTAGTCTTTTAGCAACAATAGTATCGTATTCATTAAGTTCCAGCTTGGTGAAGAACTCAGCGAGGTTTTTAATAGGCAGGTCAACCAGATCAGATATCGTGCGGCCGCCAATCATAACGTAATTAGCTTCCGGCCTAAGGCGTTTGCCTTTACAATCAGGGCATTTGGTCTTACCACGGTAACGCGAAAGCATTACGCGGTTTTGTATCTTATAGTTTTTTTCTTCCAGTTCGGCAAAAAAGTCGTTAAGGCCGGTAAAGTATTTGTTGCCTTTCCAGATTAACGCCCTGTCCGATTCCGACAGTTGGAAATAAGGTTTGTGTACCGGGAAGTCGAATTTATGGCTGTTGTTCACTAATTGGTCGCGGTACCAGCCCATGCTCTCGCCACGCCATGCATAAATGGCATTCTCATAAACCGAAAGTGAAGTAATAGGCACTACAAGCTCTTCATCAATGCCAATTATGCTGCCGTAACCCTCGCAGGCAGGGCATGCCCCATAAGGGTTATTAAAACTGAATAAATGCACATTCGGCTCCAGGAAGGTAAGGCCATCCAACTCAAAATTATTACTGAAGGGCAGGCGGTTACCGCTGCTAACTTCCTGTAAATAAGCTTCTCCCTTGCCTTCATAAAAGGCAGTTTGCACAGCATCGGCAAGGCGGTTGTAAAACTCCTCTTCGTTTTTAACCACAATACGGTCTACCACAAGCAGTACCTCCTTGTTGGCAAAATCCACTTCGGCAATGTCATCCAGCCTAAGTGTTTCGTTATCAACCAGTATACGGGCGAAACCCTGTTGCAGCAGTACACCAAGTTTTTCTTCTATAGTACGGCCTTTCTCGGTATGTACGGGGGCAAGCAGCAGCCAGCGGCTATCGGCCTCCAGTTGCTTTACCTCGTTAATAACATCAGTTACAGTATGTTTGCGCACTTCACGTCCCGATACCGGCGAGTAGGTGCGGCCCACACGTGCAAAAAGCAGCTTAAGGTAATCGTAAATCTCTGTACTGGTGCCTACTGTAGAGCGCGCATTGGTAGTGTTAACCTTTTGCTCAATGGCAATAGCAGGGGCTATGCCCTTAATGTATTCTACCTTAGGCTTATCTAAACGGCCCAGGAACTGGCGCGCATAGCTGCTAAGGCTTTCTACATAGCGGCGCTGGCCTTCGGCATACAGGGTATCGAATGCAAGACTCGACTTACCCGAACCCGATAAACCGGTAATAACCACCAGTTTGTTGCGGGGTATGGCAACATCAAGATTTTTTAGGTTGTGCAGTTGTGCACCTTTTATAAGTATGTTTTTCTTTGGTTCGAGGGTAGAAAAATCGGTCTTTATCATGGCAAAAATTGAATAGGCAAAGATACAGTTTTAGCATGACAATTTTGTTAAGGCTTTGCGAAGAGAATTGTTATATTTGATTATAAAACAAAATATACAGTAAACGATGACAATAGAAAAATTTGAAAAAATTTTGTTGCAATCCGAATCTTCAAACTTGGATTTTAAAAGAGGCCAATATGATTTTTCTAATGATAAAGATGAAATTAAAACTTCCAAATTTGTTAAAGATATTATTAGTTTTTCTAATACTATAAGAACTGATACTGGATATATAATATTAGGCATCGCTATTGAAGAAGATGGTTCTAAAGAATTGTTGGGAATAAATATGCATATCGATGATGCAATATTTCAGGAAAAAATAAAAAATAAAGTTCTACCAGTTCCAAAGTTCTCTTACTCGACTCTTACCTATCAAAATAAGATATTTGGAATAATTGAAATTCCAGTAACCAAATATGAATATCCTATATCCCCCATTACAAAGCTAAAGGGATTAGAACCTGGTAAATTCTATTTCAGACGTGGTTCGTCTAATTCAGAAGCTAATGGATATGAAGGTATACAAATTGCAAATTGGTTGTCAAGTTTATCGGATATAGATTCTAAAAAGTTTTTATTTTCAGAAATACATGAATTAGTAATAAAAATTACTGAAAGCAAGTTGTTATTGTCCGTAATTTTATCTGATGCATTATTGCTTTCAAGAAAATATTATTTGAGAGATTTACAGGAGTTTTGTTCAGCAGAACTTACAGGTTTAAACGTGCGTTTTGAAGAAAGTAATAAATCAGTATATTCTTATCGAACAAATAGTGTTTTATTTACCTATCAAAAATTTGACTTCCCGCCATATTGGGATCCAAATAAAATGATGAAGTTACTTGAAAAGGAAAAAGGTGTATTTAGATTTCAGCTTTTTTTTCACCAGTCCATAATTGAAATTGAGGAAACACTTAATAAATTTTCTAAAAAACCAATGCTTTGTACAATCAATGTACCTGGTGACACAATTATTTCAGATGAAAAATATAAAGCACTTGAAATAACAATTTACGCCGACAAAGATAATTTTGACAATTTATATATGAATATTAAACAAAAACTAATTGATAAGCTATTAGAAATTAATATTTAGAAGTCAAAATACCTGACAACCAATAAAAACCACAACTATTTTTTGCACGTATAATTTTTATAAAAGCTATATTTGAGTCAGTTAAATTATAATTATTATGGATAATGATAGTAACGAATTATATGATGCGCTGCAAAATGTAAAGTCGCGGTCGGATTTTGAGGTATTCCTGGATAAACTGGTACACGATTACTCCGGGAACAAAGAGTTGTGGGATAACGATACCTTAAAATCGTTTTTAGAGGCTCTGCACGGATTTAATTATGACAGCGAGAACGACAGGCCATCATGGAAGGCTTTTGCCGAAATGCTGTACGCAGCGCGCATTTATGAATAGGATATATGGAGCAGCCCTTAACCGATAAGCAATATTTGCTGGAGCGTTTTCCCGGCAAAGGCGGGTGGACGTATGTTGCCCTGCCTGAAATTAAAAAAGATAAAGATGCCCCGTTTGGCCTTGTAAAAGTTCGTGGCGCCATAGATGGCTATGAAATTAAAAACTACACGCTTATGCCTTATGGGCAGGGTAATCTTTTAATGGCGGTTAAAGCCGAGATAAGAAAAGCAATAGGTAAGGAAGAGGGCGACTATGTTCATGTGGTATTATATAAAGATGATTCGGTTTTTGAGATCCCTGATGAATTTAAAAAGCGCCTTGATGAAGAGCCGGGAGCTTATAAAAAATTTACCGCTTACAAGCAATGGGAACAGCGTATGTGCATTAATTGGATTTATAGTGCTAAGCGAGCTGAAACGGTAAATGAGCGCATTATAAAAACACTTTACCGAATTAAAAACCGTCAAAAAATAGTTTAAATTCTACAATTTTTAAGTTGCGTACAGTTTACACTACTTTAAAAATATATAGTTAATTTATGTTTATTTTTTGTTCAATCTTTATTTTTATAACGATGTAGTTGGGTCAAACATCCTAAAAATTATAATTTATTAGTAGTAAAATAATTTAAATCATGCATCGTTGCCCTGATTTTACCTACGAAAATGAGCTATTTACTGGCAAATTGTATAATTATTGCCCTAAATATGTTAAAATTTAAATTAACATTTGTTTTTTATAATTTTATTATGTTATATTTGGCATATAATTAATCAAAATTTAAGAAAGCCTATACAAAAAACTACTTTTTAGAACCCGCTTACCAACGGGGTTTTATCGAAACCAAATTCAAAAAACGCTAAAAAGTTATTGCTATGGCTAATGTTGTAATCCCTGACGCAGAGTTAGTGCACAATTACATAAACGGAGATGAAAACGCTCTGTCTATACTAATCAAGAGGCACCAATCTAAAATTTACGGTTTTATTTATTCTAAAGTTACCGATAGGGATATCTCTGATGATATCTTTCAGGATACTTTTATCAAAGTAATAAAAACGTTGAAATCTAACTCGTATAACGAAGAAGGTAAATTTCTTCCGTGGGTAATGCGTATATCGCACAATCTTATTGTAGACCACTTTAGGAGGAACAAAAAGATGCCCATGCACCGCGAGACTGAGGAGTTTTCTATCTTTTCTATCATGACCGATAATAGCCCTAACATTGAGAACAGGATTATTACAGAGCAGGTAGAGAATGATTTGCAACGACTTATCGAAGAACTTCCGGATGACCAGAAAGAGGTACTGCAAATGCGTATTTACCAGGATCTTAGTTTTAAAGAAATAGCTGATTTAACGGGTGTTAGCATTAATACTGCCCTTGGTCGTATGCGTTACGCCCTTATGAATTTGAGAAAAGTAATAGAGAAGAATAAAATTATTTTAACCAATTAGGCAATATTGGGGTTTGCTTAGCGTTCTATGTAATGTAACAACAAAACATTAAAGCTAAATGGCAAAACTTTACTCTAAAAAACCCATAGCAACGCCTACAATGCTACCTAAACAAGAAACAATTGATTTTTTGCTTAACTATTCTAAAGCACTTAAAATAGTTAAAACACAAAACGGTACTTACGAGAACATTGCTAACTAATGTAGTATAGCCTCCCTTATTTTTTAAGGGAGGTTTTTTTATTATATTCGTCCAGCACTGATTTTCTTCCTATCGAAGCCGTAATAATATCCTTTTCTAAATTCCAACCCCGTGCCGGCGAGTACTGCCTGCCATACCAAATAATTTGCAGGTGCAGTTCGTTCCACAAGTCTATTGGAAACAGCTTTTTGGCATCATTCTCTGTTTGCACCACATTTTTACCGTCACTTAAACCCCAGCGGTACATAAGCCTGTGTATGTGCGTATCTACCGGAAAGGTCGGTATGCTAAACGCCTGTGCCAATACCACACTTGCCGTTTTGTGGCCTACGCCGGGTAGGGCTTCCAGGTCTTCAAAATTATCAGGGACTTCTCCATTGTGTTTATCCAGTAAAATTTGTGATAAGCCATGTATGGCCTTTGCCTTTGCGGGCGACAAACCTACCGGACGTATAATGTCCTGAATTTCGTCTATGCGCAGCTTAACCATCATTTTGGGGTTATCGGCACGTTCAAATAATAGAGGAGTAATTTGGTTTACACGAACATCGGTACTTTGGGCACTCATTAACACCGCAATAAGCAGGGTGTAAGGGTCTTTATGATCTAACGGAACGGGTATGGTAGGGTAAATTTCCTGTAGGGTTTTTATAACAAACTTTGCCATTTGCGCTTTGGTCATTTTGTTTACTTTTATGGTAACAAATATACAGCTATGACAACACTTACCAAAGGCGGTAAAGCACCTCAGTTTACAGGAACCGACGAAACCGGCAAAACACATACATTATCAGATTATAAAGGTAAAAAGCTGGTGGTGTTCTTTTACCCAAAAGCCGACACTCCCGGTTGTACTGCCGAAGCCTGCGACCTGCGCGACAACTATCACTTTTTACAGGCGCAGGGTTACGAACTGCTTGGTGTTAGCGCCGATAACCAAAAGAAACAGGCAAAGTTTAAGGAAAAATACAGCCTGCCTTTCCCTTTAATTGCAGATGAAGATAAAGCTGTGATAAATGCATTTGGCGTTTGGGGACCTAAAAAGTTTATGGGCCGTTTGTTTGACGGTATTCACCGTACTACTTTTCTAATTGATGAAAATGGTGTCATTGAGGAGGTTATTACCGATGTAAAAACTAAGGCACATGCTGCCCAAATATTAAATAAGTAGTAAATTGTAAGAATTTGCTTTTTAAATTTTATAATTTCGCGCATCAAACCAAGCTCTGGGTATGGATGTTTATAAAGAATTACGTAAGATTTGGGATACTATAAGCAAGGATTACGAAGGTAAAAACGCCTCCTTTGATATTAAGGTACACAAAAAACTGCTTGATATATTTCAGGTGGGCGACTACTTTTACTATATGGTAAATGTACGTAAGTCGGTTTTAGAGATGGTAAGCCCGGAAATGGAAAAAGTTTTGGGCTATCCTTTAGAGAATATGACCCTTGATTTTCTGGTAAGCCTTATGCACCCCGAAGACCTGCCATTCTTCCTGAATTTTGAAGTGGCTGTTGGTAAGTTTTTAGGAAGCCGTAAAGGCGAAGAGCTTTTTAAGTATAAAATCCAATATGATTTTAGGGCAAGAAGGTCAGATGGCAACTACATTAAAATTTTACACCAATATATTGTTATCCAAAAGAATGATACTGATGTGCTTACTTTTGCCGTGGATACTGATATTACCAATTTAAAAAAGGAAAATAAGCCAACGCTTTCGTTTATTGGTATGGATGGCGAACCCAGCTACCATAACGTAAATGTGGATAACGTATTTAAACCTACCAACCATATTTTTACCAGGCGTGAGCGTGAAATTATAAAAGCACTGGCCAGTGGCATGAGTAGTTTAGAAATTGCCCAGTCATTAAACATTAGCCGCCATACGGTTGACTCCCACCGTAAGAACATGCTAAAGAAAACCGAAGCTAAATCAACCAATGAGGTAATTCAGATTGCCTTTAAAAACGGGTGGGTGTAAATTAGCACCCGCATTCGCCGTAAAAGGTTTTCTCAATAGTTTTACCGTCATTGTCAGTAAGCTTCAGCGTACCGGTTTTGCGGGATGATTCAGCACCATTTTTACCCTTATCTTCAACTTTTAGAATTAACTCATAATCAGGATTATCGTAGGTAGAAATGCTGTGCAGGCTATCAATTTCCTGGTGGTTTATCTCGGCAAATTTGGTCATTACACCGTTTATTTTTACATAAGAAGTAGAAGAGTTATTATTTAGGTAGATAAATTTACCCGCCTTAAAATCAATAGAATCGTTAGAAAAACTACAGGCACAACCCTCAATATCGGCAGGTATTTCGGTAAAGCTGCTTATAAACAGCATAGCGGGTTGTTTAGGCTCTGGATTGGCACTTGCAAATGCTATTGTTTTTGGTTCTTGCTGCTGGCAGGAAATAAGCAATAATACAGCTGCAATATAAGAGTAGGGGTGTAGAGTAAAGTTACTAATCATATCAACTAAATTTTTGTAATATTTTTGTAAGACAAAATAATTACGAATATATAATTTTTGTTGATACAACCAAAAAACTAATACCATAAAATGCAGGTGTTTAATATATTACTGTAACCTTACATTTTTGGCAAATAAAAAAGGCAGCGATGTGCTGCCTTAGTATGTGTTTTTATTTAATCAGAATATTATTCCTGCTCTGCAACCACTTTTTTAGGGTCGTAACCAAAAAGCTGGTTGTGCTTAATAACTTCGGCAATACCGGCAGGCAGCATCTGTTCCCAGCCTGTTTTACCTTTGTTTATCATTTTAAGCACCTCGCGGGAGAAGATATCCAGGTTGGCAGTGTCTACTTCAGATATATCTATAACCTTACCGTTAAATTTAAAGAACTTGTAAAGCTCTTTCATACGTGGGTGCACCTTAAGGTTTTCGGAGTCGATAACCTCGCCGTTCTCATCTTTCATAGGGTATAAGTACACTTTAAGGTCGCGGTAAAATAATTTACCAAACGCCTCCAATATACCACCACTAAGGTGACGGTAATATTTTTCATCAAAAATATCAATAAGGTTGCTCACACCCATAGCAAGCCCCATACGTGCTTTAGTATAGCTGCTAAAGTATTCTACCACCTTATAGTATTCCTGAAAGTTAGATATCATAACGGTTTGGCCAAGAGAGCATAGCAATTCGGCACGGTCCATAAAATCGCGTTCATCAATATCGCCTTCGGCACGAAGGTTAGAGAGGGTAATTTCAAAAACTACAAGGGTTTTTTCGCGGTCTACCTTATTCTCTTCAAGGAACATTTTATATGATTTCTCATACATATCCATATTTACCTTTGTAACCGGCCTAAAACTTCCCCTAAGGGCAAGTATGTTCTTTTTATACAATACTGCCGCAGGTAAAACGTTATGCCCCTGCGGATCGAACATTACGGCATCCGTCATACCGTTTTTAACCAGTTGCAGGCTCATCAGCCTGTTATCTACATCGGCAAATCGCGGGCCTGCAAAGTTAATGGTATCAATTTCAAGCTGGTCTTTATCAAGGTGGTCATAAAGATAGCGCAGCAGCTTTTTAGGGTCGTTATACTTGTAAAAAGCACCGTATATAAGGTTTACACCAAGTATACCCAGGGTTTCCTGTTGCAGTTTGGCATCATTTTCTTTAAAGCGTATGTGCAGGGTAATCTCATTATAATCTTCATCCGGCTCTACCTGGTATTTAATACCCACCCAGCCGTGGCCTTTAAATTGCTTGGCAAAATCTATAGTTGCTACTGTATTGGCGTAGCTAAAAAATACCTTGCTTGGGTGCTTTTCGCGCTTAAGCCTATTCTCCATAATGCGAACCTCATGGCTAAGCATTTTTTTAAGGCGGCTTTCGGTAACGTAGCGGCCGTCTTCCTCGGTACCGTATATCGCATCGCTAAAATCTTTATCGTAAGCCGACATCGCCTTGGCTATCGTGCCTGATGACCCGCCAGAGCGAAAGAAATGGCGCACTGTTTCCTGTCCTGCACCAATCTCGGCAAAGGTACCGTAGATATTCTCATTAAGGTTTATGCGCAGCGCCTTGTCTTTTACGGAAGGCACGTGGGCAATCATTCTGTCGCCTTTAAGAGTAATGTCGTCGTCATTTAATTTCATAGCAGTGCAAGATATGTTGCAAAGTTAGGAAAACACTGCATTTTATAAAACAAATAATACTATTTTTGTGTAAAAAATATATTATTTTGAAGGTTTGGTTTTTAGGTACGGGAACTTCGCAGGGCATACCGGTAATAGGCAGCACGCATCCGGTAAGTTTAAGTAGCGATCATAAAGATAAGCGCCTGCGTGTATCGGTTTGGATACACTGGGAAAACTACTCGTATGTAATAGATTGCGGGCCAGATTTCCGCCAGCAGATGCTTACCTCAAAATGCCCAAAACTTGATGGTATTTTGTACACCCATGAGCATGCCGACCACACGGCCGGCCTGGACGATATACGCCCGTTTTTCTTTAAACAGGGTGATATACCTATTTATGCCCATAATAGGGTAATAGAAAGCCTTAAAAAGCGTTTTGATTATATATTTCAGGAAGTGGATAAATATCCTGGGGTGCCCACGGTAAAAATAAATAAGGTGGTTAACGGGCAGCCGTTTACCATAGGCAATAAAACTGTAATGCCTATAGAGGTAATGCATGGTAATTTGCCAATATTAGGATACCGCATAGGTGACTTTGCCTACCTTACCGATGTTAAAACGGTTGAGCCTGCAGAACAGGAAAAGCTGAAGGGGCTTAAGGTTTTAGTGGTTAGCGCATTAAGGCATGAGCCGCACAATTCGCACTTTAACCTTGAGGAAGCTTTACACTTTATAAAAACCATTAACCCTGAGAGGGCTTACCTAACACACATTAGCCATATGATGGGTTTTCATGAAGAAGTGCAGGAAATATTGCCAAAAAATGTATTTTTGGCCTACGATAATTTAGAGATCACCATATAAACCATACAATGAAAAAGAACCTTTATTTGTACCTTTTTATTTTTGCATTACTTATTAATGTTTTTACCTATATGTATTTTACCCAGACTTTAAAGCATGAGGGAGAGCGTATAGTAAAAGTTCAGGAAAAGGTAAAAAAGACAAGGGACAGTTTAACTGCCGATACCGATAAACGCAGGGTTAGCGACTATTTTACCATTGAGAATGATGCCAACGCCAGGGATTATTTTAAAGGCCAGGATATAGATGCTATTGCCATTAAAGTAAGAGATGGTATTTATGCACAAAACGCCAATACCAAAGGCAACCCGTTAGTGCAGTACCCTGCAATGGATAACAGGCCTTTTACCGTTAGCAAAATTAAAATACTAAACCACAGGTGGATAATTGTAGATTTTAGCAATGGCCTGCGCTGGGGCGAAGCGCTTTTAAAATATTTTGTTGAAGACGACGGTAAAATTACCTACGAAACAGTAGATACTACACTGTTTAATTTTGTTCCGTATTAATATTTTGGTAATTTAGTATCATAATTACTCCCCAACTTATGAAAAGACAGGTTTTACTTATCGCTGCGGCCTGCTGCCTTTTTTCGTGCGACTATATTATGAAAAGTCAGGAACAGAAGGACAGCGAAGCTAAAACCGCTAAAAAGGTTGTAATAGGCAACGATAAAGATGAAATGGGCTGTGTAAAATCGGCCGGTTACAGGTGGTCGTACATTACTAAAGAGTGCATAAGGCCTATAGAGGAGGGCTACCGCTTAAATTCTATCGCACAGTTAGAAGGCGAAAGCAGCCTGCAAAGTGTTTTTGTACTTTTTGAGGAGGATGGCGACCGTGCCGAATTGTTTTTCCCTAACCAGGGAAAATCTCTACTGCTTAAAAAAGATTCTAAAAACGGGCCGTATAAAGATGCACACTGGCAATTACAGTCTAACAAAGGCTACAAGCTTATAAAAGACGGACAGTTGCTTTATGCGGGTGCCGCCGTACAGGAAGGCCAGATTACAGGAGACGATAAAGAAGAAAGTTAATCTTTTTTAAATATAAAATAATGTAAGAGCTGCCTGTAATGGGCGGCTCTTGTTGCTTTTAACTATCATGTTTTGTAAGTTTTATCATTTCTTTGGGTTTAGATTATGATGCCCCTAACACATGTTTAAAGGTATTAGGGGTAAATTTGAGTTATAACTAATTAAAAATCAATAGTCATGATAACTCAAATAACTGATGTGCCTAACAATATGGTGGCTTTTAAAGCCGATGGCGAAGTTACCAAAGAAGATTTTGAGCTTGTAAAAACCCAGGTGGCCGATCTTGTTGAAGATACAGGTAAACTAAACTACCTGCTGTTTTTAGATAACTCCCCTAAAGATTTTACACTGGGCGCGTGGCTGCAGGATGCGCTGCTTGGTATCAGCAATATTACTAAGTGGAACCGTGCGGCAATCATATCCGACTCAGATACCGTAATAAAATTTACCGATGCTTTTAGCAAAGTAATGCCCGGAGAGTTTAAAGGCTACCCTAAAGCCGAATACGAGAGGGCAGTAGACTGGGTTTCAGAAAAAACCGATGCGGCATAAATTACAAACAACCTAAATAATAAATACGATGGGAAATTATAAAGACTTATTCAGCGATGAGGCCAAAGCCAAGATAAAGGAAATGGCCGAAGACATAAAAATGTGCATGTTTTGTACCGAGCTTGGCGTAAGGCCAATACCTACAAGGCCAATGGGTGTGCTTAATGTAGATGACGAGGGTAACCTTTGGTTCCTGAGCTCTAAAAAAAGTAACAAGAATTTTGAAATACAACATGATAATGAAGTGCAACTGATCTTTGCTAAAAATTCGGATGCGCATTTTCTGTCGGTTTTTGGTACGGCCACCATATACAGAGACAGGGCGCATGTAGAGGAGATATGGACACCCACCGCCAAGACCTGGTTTGAAGAAGGTAAGGAAGACCCCGATGCTACTGTTATTAAGGTAACACCAAGTGATGCTTATTACTGGGACACTAAAGATGGTAAGATGATATCACTACTAAAAATTGCCGTTGGTGCCATTATTGGCAAAACAGATGATGGTGGGGTAGAAGGCAGGCTGAATGTTTAATAAACAAGTCCATTACTAAAATTTTTATATAATGAAAAACTCCCGGAAGGGAGTTTTTTTTATGCAATAATGTTTTATGTGCATTTTTATGCGAATCTCAAAGTCCGAAAGTGAAATATCAATGTTAATTATTCCGGTTTGGGATGATGCTCCGTGCTTTTTTCACGGTGCTTTTTAGGCATGGTAATAGCGGCGGTATCAAATTCGGTTTCGCGCTGTTCTACAAACACGGCATACTCTGCCGGTCGAATATGCCTGCCTTTAAATATGGCGTAGGCGCGGGTAAACTCGGCACCAAAGTAAAGAATGGCAGCGGTATAGTATATCCACAATAATATCACAATGATAGACCCTGCTGCACCATAAGGCGAACCCGCTCCCGTAGTAGTTATGTAAATGCCTATTAAATAACGGCCTAACAAGAATAGGCAGGCCGTAAAGAATGCACCCGCACGTACATCCCTCCATTTTATCTTGGCATCGGGCAGTACCTTAAATATTACGCCAAACAGTATGGTTATTACCAGGAAACTTACCGCAACGTTGGCAATATTTAATACCACAAGGGTAAAATCAGGGAACCATGATTTTAAAATGTCATTTAGTGCAACCAGCGCACCGTTTATGATAAGCGATACCACCAGTAAAAAGCCTAACCCTATAATTATCGACCCTGATAAAAGCCTGTCTTTTAAAAGCTTAAGCCAGCCTTTTTTAGGTTTGGCCTTAACCTTCCAGATCATGTTTATAGAATCCTGAATTTCGCCAAAAACAGTAGTGGCACCTACAATAAGTGTTACAGCACCTATAAATAACGAAAGGGTAGTCTTACCCGATAGCTCCATATTACTAATAACCTGCTGTATCTGCGCCGCGGCATCATCGCCAATAAGATCGTTCAATTCGCTAAAAATACGGCCTTCGCTCGCCTCTCGTCCGTAAAATGCACCTGCTAACGATATTACAAGCAGTAACATAGGAGCTAATGAAAACAAAGTATAATACGATAGCGATGCGCTAAGCTTAAGGCCCTTATCGGCCATAAAGCCGGTAAAGGTTTGCTTAAGCACAGTAAAGCTGTTTTTAATTGAAGTTTTAGAGAATATGTTCTTCATTTGGGTAGCAATTTTAGTAAGGCATAAAAATAAATATTCAATCAGGCTAATACTACAATATTAACATATCTATAAACTAACTGCATAATTTTAGGGTACTTTTTTTATGGGTTTACAAAATGAAAAATTTAAAACCCAATTATTTCACAAAATTACCACGGCTGTTGCCAATAACGTTGCCTATTAACACTAAAAAACTTAACTTTATACAGGTTTAAATACTGTTTTAAAATTACCTCTAACCCAAACAAATTCATGAAAGTAGTAATAATTGGCGGTGGTTTTGCCGGCATAAATCTGGCAAACGAATTAGCAGACAACAAAGATTTTGAAGTTGTACTGGTTGATAAAAATAACTACAATTTTTTTCCGCCGCTAATTTATCAGGTTGCCACGGCCTACCTTGAGCCATCAAGCATCAGCTATCCGTTCAGGAAATATTTTGCTAAAAAGGAGAATATCAATTTCCGTATGGGAGAACTTGTATCGGTTAAACCGGAACAAAAAATTGCTGTGCTGCACAATGGCGAGATAGACTATGATGTGCTTGTGTTTGCTACCGGTGCCGAGACCAACTACTTTGGTATGGAAAATGTGCGTAAGAACGCCATACCCATGAAAACTCTTAACGATGCTTTAGAGATGCGTAACAAGTTGTTACAGCGTATGGAAAAAGCAACACTGCACAAAAACAGCCGTGAGCGCCGCAAGTACCTAAATATAGTGGTTGCAGGTGGCGGGCCTACAGGGGTAGAGGTATCGGGCATGTTTGCAGAAATGCGAAAAGGCGTGCTTAGAAAAGAATATCCTGAACTTGCTACCAGCGTGAGCAATGTTTACCTTGTTGATGGCGGTGATGCATTACTGGCACCTATGAGCAAAGAATCTCAAAAAGACACCTATGATGCCCTTAGCAAATTGGGCGTAATTATTAAGCTTAATGCCCGCGTTACCGATTATATTGATGATGTGGTGTACCTGGAAGGTGGCGAGACCATACAATCTAAAAACCTCATTTGGGCCGCAGGGGTTTCGGCTAAGGCTTTTGATGGTATTCCGTTAGAGAGTTACGGCCGTGCCAAACGACTTATTGTAGATGAGCATAACAAAATTGCCAATACCAATGATATTTATGCCATTGGCGATACCTGTTACCAAACCAGCGATACTGATTGGCCGCAGGGCCACCCTCAGGTAGCACAGGTTGCTATCCAACAGGGTAAGCACCTTGCTAAGAATTTTAAAAGGATGGTGAAAAACCAGCCGCTCACACCATTTAAATACCATGATAAAGGCTCAATGGCTATTATAGGCAAGAACAAGGCTGTGGTAGATTTGCCGAAACCTAAACTGCACTTTAAAGGCTTCCTTGCCTGGTTAATGTGGCTGTTTATACACTTACTGTCACTAATTACCTTTAGGAACAGGCTTATAACGTTCTGGAACTGGATGGTATCCTACTTCTCTATGGACCAGCCGTTACGAATGATCATTAGGCCGGAGAAGAAAACAAGGCAGGTGCCGGAAACAAAGCCCAATCACAACGTTTAAATAGTGGAAGAGCCTCAATCAAATTAAGATTGAGGCTCTTTTACTTTATTCTTTTAGGTTCATCTTTAAAAAGGATAACCTATAGCAAGGTTAAACACAAGGTTTTCTTTACGCCAGGCACCGCTGCCAAAGTCGATGTCATCAAATACCCAGCGTTCGTTTTTAGGCAGCCACGGCTTACGCAACGGGAATGCGAGATCCAGCCTTAACACCAAAAATGATAAATCAAATCGTAAACCGGCACCGGTACCTACTGCAAATTCACTTAAAAAGTCGCTGGTAAATTGCGCACCGGGCTTGTTAGGATCTTTATTCCATAGCCAGATGTTACCGGCATCTACAAAAATGGCTCCGTGCACAATGCTAAAAAGCTTGGCGCGGTATTCGGTATTCATTTCGAGCTTTATATCGCCTGATTCATCCGGTAGGAAGGAGTCGTCAGCTACACCTTCAGAATTATCATAAGAACCCGGCCCTACAGACCTCGCCCTGAAAGCACGTATACTATTAGTACCACCTATAAAGAACTGGCGTATAAACGGCAAGGCCGATGAGTTGCCATAAGGCACACCAACCCCTGCAATTATGCGGCTTGCCAGTTGCGAATTTTCGCTTAAGCGGAGGTAATGCCTAAAATCATGTTCCATTTTTACAAACTGGCTAAACGGAACGCCAAGCACATTTACGGTATCGCCTTTTTTAATGTTGGCACCTGTTGCAAGCCCGGTTATGGTACCGGCAAGATCCAGTGAGCCTTTATAGTAAAACGTATGTTTTTTACGTTTTTGCATGGTATTGGTATACGTATAGGAATAGGTAGGCCCAAAGATGAGCTGCTTATCTATTGCTTTTTGTAATGCAGGATTTGCTTCAATGTCGTTAGCCGGGTCGCCATCAATTCGCCTTTGATACTCTTCAGTTACGTTAGCGGGGCTAACGAAGTTAATATCGCTCACAAACAGCTGGTGTTCTGTGCGTGCATTGTCCTTCCATAAATAACCAAACTGCGCCCTGAACGAATTTAACGCATACAGCTTAATCCTTTTTTGATATTCGTAACTTAATAAGGCTTTGGTGCGGGGTATATAAGCGCTGCTGTCCTGTATTTTAATTGGGGTAATAAAGCGCGGCCAAATAAGGCTTGCCTCGCCACCCACACGATAAACATTATACCCTTTGTTTTGCCCTGCAACCTGTACCTCAAACCCGCCAAATGCCGTTAGTGTTAGCAACTCAGCTGCGCGGAAGGTATTACGGTTGCTCCAGTTTACATTAATCTCCGACCCATTATAATTAGCCGAATTGGTTTTGGCTAATGTTTCTACCCTGATGGATTTGCGCGGCAGGGGGGTAAAGTAATAATAAACGTCCAGTGCATTACCGAGGGAATCAGCCGGGCGGAACTCATTCTTTACAAACTTAAACGTACCAAGGTTTACCAGCCTGTTTAACGACAGGTTATGGTCGCGGCGGCTATAGATATCGCCCTTACGGAAAAACATGGTACGGTCGTAAATAATGGGCCTGAACGTATTTTGCGGATCTATTATCTTAAAGTCTTTGTATTGCTGAACCGAATCGGTTACATATTTAACCGAGTCTTTTGCGTAGGCGAGTGAATAGTTGGGGTAGATGTAAATATCATCTATAGTATATACTTTCTTAGCCTTGTCAGGGGTATCATCTTTTATTTTTACCTTAAGGTCTACCTGGTAATTGCCCACAGTACTATCAACCTGAACTAATATGTTATCGGCATTAAAGTAAAAATAGCCCTTGTTCTTTAGGCGGGTATCTATCCTGTCGCGTTCCTGCTTAATAATATCAAGGTCGTAAGGCTGGCCTTTTTGCAATATACTTCTGCGTTTGGTGCGAGCAATGGTACTATCTAACGCCGTACCTGTAGAATCAGGGAATTTTACATTGCGGATGGTATATTGTTTACCGGTTGTTACGGTATAAAGGGCTTTTGCCCTGCGGTTACTTGATGTAGAATCGGCAGAGGTTCGTGCTTTGAAATAACCCCTGTTCTCACTGAAGTTTTGTAACACATCGGCATTGTAATCCATATCTACCTGGCTAAACAATACCGGCGGTTCACCTACTTTTGTGCGCAGCCAGTGTTTAAAGCCTTTATCCTTTTTAGGCTCACCCGCAATATTATAAATATAAAGCTTTATGCGCAGCCCTAAAAAGGCACTGTTAGGCTTAGGACGCAAGAGTTCTGTAAGTTCTTTTTCCATTGCCTTGCGATCTTTGCGTTTCATAACAGAGTCTTTTACAGTTACATCGCCACCTACATAAAGCATATCGCCGGGTGGCAAATACTTAGTGTTGCTGCACCCATAGGCAACAAGCAGTATAAATAAAATATAATATATAGGCCTAATCTTTATCATCATCTGTGCTGTTTGGCGGTAAATCCTGTTCTGTATCTCCGGTTTGTTTTTCTTTATTAGCTTCCAGCCTTTCCTGGCGGCGTTGTGCTTTAGCCCTGTCTTTGCGTTCCTGTTCACGCTGCCTCATAGCTTTTTCCTCGGCGCTGCGGTGAAACAGCTCGCGGAATTTGTTATAATCCATAGTAATTACAAAAGCAACGCCGGTTTCTATAACCTGGCCTTGTAGCGCCACCTGGTATTCGTTTTTACGATACGCCCTTACAAGGTAGCGGCCGTCCTGCGTAAGCTGGTATTCTACCGATACGTCTCCGGCAATATTGGTAGTTTCTTCATTAGCCTGCTGCCCTTCTAACCCAAAGCTGCTGCCCACGGTTACATTAAGCCTGTCGTTTAACAAGCGTTTGGATATACCCACATTAAGGTCGGTACGGTTTTCCTGCTCGCCTGTGGTATAATCGTCGGTAGATTCTAAATCAAAATTCAGCTCAACACCGCTAATAAGGTCGGCTGCAAGGTTATTAAGCTGTTGCGAAAGTATCTTGCTCACACTTTGCCTCGCCAGCGATTCTCCGCTGGTACCGCCTGCCTCGCTGGAGAAAGGGTTTTCGCCGATGAAACGGTTAAGCAATAGTAGTGCAAACACCTGTTTGTTTAACTCAGATGGCTGCTGGCGCAACTGGTCTAACTTGGCGTTGGTATTATTAATAATATTGGTAGATACGTTGTAATTACCATCAGGCAGTACAATATCAAAGGTAAGCTCTGGTTTAAGCAGTTCGCCATTTATTTTAAGCAGCGTATTAAACGGTATCTTTTGCTTGTAGGTGTTACGTTCAGATTGCGATATACCCGCCAACTGGTTATCTAAAAGGTCTATAGGCGAGGTCTCTGTTTTATAAACTGCCGTGATGTTTACATCGGCCTGTGTAGGCTCGCCTGTCCATAAAATGTAGCTGCCTTCCTGGATATCAAATTTTCTTTTAAGGAAGTTAAATGTCATTTGGTACGAGCCTTCGCTAAACTCATACCTGCCTGTAAGGGTGGTTTTACCCGATGGGTCTATACCGCCGGTTAGTTGTGCCTCGCCCTTAAGCTGAAGGAAATCGCCATTACCTTTATCTATAACAAGGTTAAGCTCGGCCTCTTTTACGATCTCAATGTTTACCGAAACATCTACGCCGGTTAAGGCTGCACTGTTTACCGTTTCTTCTATTTTAATGCGTTGCTGCATCTCTACATTATCCTCATCTATAAACTCAACAATACCCTCCCTGTCAGCAATGCCGGGATCCTGTTGCGGCAATACCACTGTAAACTTGGTATCATCGTTAATCTTAAGGTCGCCATTTACAACAGGGCTTTCCATGGTACCTTTAATATTCAGGTCGGCATCAATAAACAGGTCGCCGTAATAAAAGTCATTGTCCGTAGCTTTAGAGTTTACCGCCCTGAAATTCTGGGCAGTAACATTCATATTAAACCCAAACGATTTATAATCAGTAGTGGCAATAGAACCATCAACAGTTAGCAGGTTGTTTTTCTCGTCCTGAATTTTAAAGTTGTTCATCTCAATACCACTATCGGTAAAGGCAATATTGTCGTTCATGCCCTTAAACAGTGAGTTTAGCTGTGTAACCCTTGCCTCTACATTGTTGAATTTAAGGTTACCAGTAACGTTAGGATCTGTAGTGGTGCCGGTTACTTTAAATTTTCCGTTAAGGAATCCTTTACCGTCTATAACCGCGCCAAAAGTAAACGCCTGTACGCTGGCAATGTTTATCTTTTCGATGTTAAGGTCCATATCAAAACTGCTGCCTTCGGTATTGTAATTACCATCAAGGTTAACCTGGTTGCCGTTGCCGGTAATGGCTACCTCGGCAGTGTAGGTGTTGGCTATCTCGTTGTTTACTTTAATTTTAATATCGCCCACGGTGTCTTTACTTACAGCGAAGTTGGTAATGGTAAGATCGGACACAAAAACCGGGCTTGTAGTAAGGTCTTTTACGTTAGCCATACCGTTTATGGTACCTTTAAATTTAACCTCTTCTTTTTGAACTGCATTGGTTAGCGTTTCTATCTGAAAGTTGTTTAACTCTACATTTAGGGGCGCGTTTGGTGTTTCCGACTCTGATTGTAGTTTTATAGAGCCGCCATCGTTGCTCATCTCAAAATTACCGGCATACAGGCCGTCTTTGCCAAAGCGCAGCAGGTTGTCCTGGGCAATGGTCCAGGCATCGTAATTAAGCATAAGCCCGTCAGGGTCTAAAACCACTTCTGTATTGCCATTAACCGATTTTAACTGGCCGGCAAGCATGTACTGCTGCTTTTGCTTTTTATCGTCAATTTCCAGTTTATAGGTTATAACATTGTCTTTAACGTCTCCGGTGAGGCTGGTTTGTGCCAGTTGAAACTGCTCATTCTCTACACCCTCTATCCTTACGTTGTAAACAAGTGCTGTATCGCGCGCCTCGGCATTAATAACAATACCAGATATGGTATTGGCACCGTACACAACACGCGGTATTGCGGCATTAACCACAAGGGAGTCGCCTTCGCTGTTGTAGCTGCCGTTTATAGTTATAGGCTCCAGCCTTGTTATTTGAGGCACCAGTTTGGCAATGATAGGGTCGTTATCTATCCTGATATCAAAATCAACCTGTTGCGGACTCGTAACGGTTTTTTTAGGCTCTGTAGCAGCGGTTGCTGTAGCAGTGTTATAATATTTAGAAATAGTATTAGAGAGAGCAGTACCCAGCTGTGTAAGCTTGTATTTGCCCCTTATGTTTGCATGTGCAAACTGCGATTTTAGTTTTATAGAGCTCGAATCGGCTGTGGTAACGGCAACAACATTAACCGAATCGGCTGCGAATTCTTCCTTATCGTTAGCAAACATAAAGTGATGCAGGCTAATGCTTCCGTTAAGGTTATCCGGGTTGGCATCGGTAATATCGGCATCTACATTGCCGCGCAGCTTTAACGGCCCGGCATGCAGGTTAAGCTTGTCAAGGTCGGCAATATCTACGTTTATTCTCACTTTGCCGTTAGGATACTTGCCGTTAAAGCCACCTTTAGCTGCAAGGTCAAAATCAAGGTTAGGGTCGTCCATATTGGCAGTAACATCAAAGTTACCGTTATTAATGCTGCCGTCTATATCCAGGTCGCGGTAGGTGTAGCTGTTGTACTCCGCCTTAACCAGTTTGCCCTTAAGGGATGCATTGGCAGTTTGCGGATCGAGCCCGGTGCCTTTAACCCTTGCTTTAATGGTTATACTGCCAATAGAGTCGTTTTTAATAAGGCTGCCCACATCAAAGTTTGCAACGTCTACCAGGGCATCATATTTTTCATGACCTTTTCGGGTCTGGTCAAATTTTGCGTTTATTTTGGCATTGCCATAGCTGCTTGATAGCACAAGGTTAGTGCTAAAATTATTTACCCTGCCTTTAAATGTGGCTTTCGCCGAAAAAATCGCCGGCAGTTTTATATTTTTCGGAAGCGTGCCCGGCGGCAAAAAGCTGTTGATATCCTTAGCTGTAGAACGCAGCTCGCGCACATTCATATCAAAGTAGGCGGTTTTAACATCGGGCAGGCCCTTAATGCGGCCGCTTGCAGCAAGCACAGTGGTGCCAATGCCGCGCACCTCAAGGTTATTTATCTGGATATCGCTAACCCGGCCCTTAACATCGCCGTTTATAAACAGGCTGCCGTTGGGGTTGCCTTTAAACGGATTGGTATCGGCAAGTGTGGGCACAAACAGCAATACGTCTTTAAAGCCTATCTGGCTGTTATCAAGGCTGGCATCTACCGTAAGGCTGCCAATATCTTTGGTAACGGCATCTAACGAAGGGTAGGCTACCACAATTTTATCCTTAATAAGGGTTTGCGGGGTTTCTAAATATAGATCGTTCAGTTGTGCGCCTTTAGGACCGTAGAAAAAGTGAGTGCGCAGTTCCTGAACATCTACACCGCTTTTATCTTTAACTGAGAATTTACTGATATTACCCGAAATAGCATCAGGGCCATACGAAAAATCTTTCGCCTTAAGATTAAAGTTAGAGATATCAAGGTGTTTAAAATCAATGCCTTTAGCAACCGGTGCTGCGTTTTGATCATCGAATTTAAAGGCTATATCGCTTATATTGGCGTTATTGAGTTTAAACTTCCATTGTGCCTGTGCTACAGCTTTGGTTTCTTCGGGTAGTGCTTTTTGAACCTGTTTTTCAAACCTGCCAAAAGCCAGCTGGCCTTTAAGTCCGTTAAGCTCTATGCTTTCAAGGTCTATCAATTGTGTTTTAAGGTTAACCTCATTAACCTGTAGCAATAATTTTTTAAGGGTAAGGCCGGTATCAAGGCGGCTGCCTTCGTTATCATACCCAACATCTATATTAGCTAACGATATTTCGCCAAGCTTTAATTTCAGGTCGGGCTGCTTAGAGGCTTCTTCGGCAGTTTCCTGGGTAGTCTCTGCAATTTTTGCTATCATACCCTGCTTAAGCTGCACTTTAAGCCCGTCGAGTTTTATTTTCGGAATATCAAATTCCATTTTATCAAGGTCGAACTTTTTAAAACGCGTATCAAAATGGGAAATATTAGCGCTTAAATAGTTCTTAGAAATGTCGTCATCGTATTTTACGCGTATCCTGTCGAGGTTAATTTTATCAACCGAAATTTTCATCGGTGCCGATGTAGTGTCCTTAGGTTTGCCCGAATCGAACGCCTTAATTATGTAATCAAAGTTAAATACACCCTTGTCGTTTCTGCTTATCGTGGCGGTAATGCCTTCCAAACTCACCGAATTGATCTCTACTTCGCTACTCATAAGCTTGAAAAGGCTTATATCTACAGCCAGTTTTTCGCCTGCTAAAAGGGTATCGCCCTGCTGGCTTTCAAAATAAACATCTTCTAATATTACCTTTTTAGGCAGGCCTATCTCAATTTTGCCAATGCTTACATTAGTGCCTATTTTTTTTTCAAGGTAGCTGACAGCCTTATCTTTAACAATATTCTGTACATACGGTATCTGCAACAACAGTACTATAAGCAGGAACAATGCAATTACAGATCCTACTGTCCATAGGAAGATTTTAAGGCTTTTGCGGAGGTATTTTTTTAGTTTTGCGTTCATTCATGCTAAAAATAGACATAAATTAAACAGTACCCTTTTAAAGTTTTGCTAAAAAAAGTTACAAAATAGTGTGCGGATCCTATGATACATTGTACTTTCGGTTCTAAAATGATAATAAAATCCTAACAGTGTGTATGGTATTAATTGGTAATTTTATGGCTTAATGATGTACTATGCACCAACCTACAACCACTACCATAACAACTACCACTTTATATACTGACAGGGACATTAGCTGGGTTTCATTTAATGAGAGGGTGCTTTTAGAAGCATCGGGTAAAAGCGTACCGCTTTTAGAGAAGATTAAATTTCTTGCCATATACTCGTCCAACCTTGATGAGTTTTATCGTGTACGTATACCGGCATTAACAGTTTTAAAGAAACTGTCGGTTAAAAAGGACGGTACCAAGAAAGTTTACCGCGAAAAATTAGCCCAGTTGGGAGATATAATATTCAGCCAACAACAGCAGTTTGGCACCGTCCTTACCCAAGAAATTTTACCGGAACTTGAAATGCAAAATGTAGAGGTACTGTACAACAAGCCTATACCACAAGCGCTTTTGCCACAGGTTGGTCATTACTTTTACAGTAACATACTGGCTTATATTAAGGTGCTGGAGCTTACGGGCGAAACTTCATTTTTTACTGAGAATAACAAGCTATACCTATTTGTTGATGTCAACAATGATGAAGAGCAGCACCAGTATATAGTAAACATCCCGTCGGATGAAATGCCCCGCTTTTACTCGCTTAACCATGATGGTAAACAGTATGTAATTTTTATAGATGACATTATAAAACTGCACCTTTCGGCAATATTTAAAGGGCAGGAAATTAAAGGTGCCTATAGCGTAAAGATTACCCGCGATGCCGCCCTTGAATTTGATGATGAGTATGATGAAGACCTGGCGCAGGAAATGGAGAAAAAGATAGCCAAGCGCGATTTTGGCCTGGCTACACGCCTGTTGTATGATGGCAATTTATCCGAAGAATATTTAAAAAGGCTTACCAGGGCACTAAAACTACGGGGAGCAATTATTATGAAGGGTGGACGCTACCATAATTTAAAAGACCTGGCATCGTTGCCTGTGCATAACGCGTCTTTAGAAAATACTAAGTGGCCTGCGCTGCCGTGTACCATTACCCAGCCATTTTTACTGGATAAAGTTGCGCATGAGGATATCCTTATCCACACGCCATACCAATCGTACGATACGGTACTTCGCTTTTTTAATGAGGCTGCGGTTAACCCTGATGCTGAAGAAATTTTTGTAACGCTCTACAGGGTTGCTGAGGATTCCCGTATTGGAAATGCCCTTATAAGTGCTGCCGCCAACGGTAAAAAAGTTACTGTTATTATAGAGCTTAAAGCCCGTTTTGATGAAACTAACAATATTAAATGGACTAAAAAACTGCGTGAAGCAGGCGTAACCATACTGCATAGCGTACCATCGCTTAAGGTGCATGCTAAAATTGCGCTTGTAAAATTCAGGGAGGGGTATGAGGTAAAGAAGCTGGGTTTGCTGGCTACCGGAAATTTAAATGAAGGCACAGCACGTTTTTATACCGATTATATTTTGCTTACTGCCCACCAGGGCATGCTGGCCGAACTGGAGCAGGTGTTTGCATTTTTATCTAAGAAGAAAAAGTCGGAACCCGAGGATCATTACGATTTTAAACATCTTTTAGTAGCACAGTTTAACCTGCTGGATAAGTTTACAGCGCTAATTGACCGCGAAATTTCTAATGCCAAGAGTGGGCTGCCTGCTGTAATAACCATAAAGCTAAACAATCTTGAAGAAACCGGTATGATAGATTCGCTGTACCGTGCTGCCGCTGCCGGCGTAAAGGTAAAGTTAATTGTACGTGGTATTTGCAGGCTGGTGCCCGATGCAAGCCCTAACATAACTGTTACGCGTATTGTAGATCGCTACCTGGAGCATGGCAGAGTGTTTATTTTTGATAACAATGGAAATGAAGAGGTGTATTTAGGATCGGCGGACTGGATGAGCCGTAATATTTACAGGCGTATTGAGGTGTGTTTCCCTATTTATGATGAAGCCATTAAAAATGAACTGCGGCAGATCATTACCATTCAGCTGGCTGATGTTTACGATCCTGTAACCGGTGGGGGAGAAGATACACGATCGCAGCAAAAAATATATAACTATTTAAGCAGCAAAGCTTAGATCCTGAAAGCCAGCCCTAACAAGCCAAAATAACGGTGGGTATCATCCTGCTGCGTAAGCTCATATCCCGCCGAGATCTCAGCCTGCAGGTCGTTGGTTATTAAATACATTAACCCGCCATCCACCCAATGTTCCGGTTTTGCAATGCCGGATATATAGCCGTAACTTTCTATAAAGCATTCCAGTTTTTGGGAGAGTTTGTATTTGGGCGAAACAGTGTAAAAAAATTGTGCTTCAGGGTTGTTGCCATCCCAAATAGCACCAAAGTTGGTACCAATACCAATTTTATCTGATATTTTATTTTTAAGCAACAGCCTTATATTTGGCGCAACGTAATTGGCTTTCCAGCTATTGGAAGCCAATTTTGGGAACGATGCCTGTATAGAGAGCGCTGCATCGGGCAGGAGTTTTTTGCCATCCCATAACTTAATTTTTAACCCGAATTTTAAGGGTTGCAGGCCTGATGTGGTGCTATCGGGCGTTTTGTCATAAACAAAATCGGTTACCATAATAATTTCCACATTTTGATTAATGCCAAACTTCCAGTTGGTTGAGGGTAATATAAGGCTCTGTTTATTTTCGCCGTTATCCTGGACGGTAAAACGGTTCTCCATCTGAAAATGCCCCGGCGGTGCTACCGATGGGTTTTCGTATTGGTCGGGTGCGGTTTCTATCTCATCCTGAGCATAGCCGGATAGCACGTAAAATAACACCGATAGTAATAGAAGTTTTTTCATGCAGTATGGTTAAATCCTGAATGAAAATCCAAGGGATTCGTAATAACTATGAAAATGGTTATGGCTTGTAAGTTCGTAACCGCCGGAAATATCTATCTGTATATTTTTGGTAATAAGATATTTAAATCCGCCATCAACCCAGTGGGTGGCATGCTGCTGTTGTGGCAGGTAGCCATAAGCTTCAGCGTATGCCGAAAACTCATCATTAAGTTTAAAGTTGGGGGATAATGTATACTCAAAAATGGGATTGGGAGAGGTGCCGTCCCAGTCGGCGCTCAGGTTATACCCCAGGTCTATAGCATCGGTAATCATATTTTGAAAAAGAAAACGAATTTCCGGTGCCACATAGTCAACCGCAAGGTCTTTGCTGGCAACTTTGGGCAATTTCATAGTTACAATTACAGATGTTTCCGGTATAATACCCTGCTCTTTCCATAAATTTACTTTCAGGCCAATATCAATCGGTTCAAGACCCTGTGCCAGGCTATCGCCATATTTATTGAATTCAAACTCGGTTATCAATCGTAGCTCAAGCCTGTCGTTAACACCATATTTCCAAAGAGTTTCAGGCAAAATCAATTCGCGGCCATTGCGTTCTGCCTGCCGGTGTGTAAACCCGCTTTCCGACTGAAATCTACCTTTTGGTACTGTTGCTACAGTCTCCGTCTGATCCGGCCTGTCGGTCTCAATGGGTTCATCCTGTGCAAAGGCAGCAGAGGGGCTAAACATCAGTAAAATTAGCGCAAAACGGATTTTCATAAGGTTGGTTTGTGTTAATAAAAGTACTTTCTAAAAATCGAATTTTACCCAAAGTTTTGTGAAATCTAATATGTATACTCTTTCTTAAGATTGCCTTAAACAGAAGCGTTGTATTCAATTTGACCCATAAACCTGCGTTAATTTTGTATTAAATTTAATGAATATGAAACTTGGCAAATCGGTTGCACTTAGCGTTACATTTTCTAAAAGGCTGAGCCTGATCTTTAATTTTTGTAGAGGGTTTATCCTGTTGTCATTGCTGTTAAGGCTTGCTTTTTTTGTATGGCAGTATAACGAAGTATCCTGGAATCCGCTTAGCCTTATCGGAACACTTATAACGGGATTTGTTTTCGACATAGGCGTATGCAGCTTTATAGTTATGCCCGCATTACTGTATATTTTAGTTATGCCTAATAAATTTATAGGTTCACTGGTCGATAAAATCCTAACCTACTTTTTCTTTACACTTACTGTATTTATATTGGTGCTTACTTTTTTTGCCGAAGTTACATTTTGGGAAGAATTTCGTACCCGCTTTAACTTTATTGCGGTAGATTACCTTATTTACACACATGAGGTGGTTAGTAATATACAGGAATCGTACCCCTTACCGCTACTTATTGGTGGGGTACTTGCCATTACAGGAGTAATAGTTTATGTATTTATTAGACAACAAATTTTTAGCCAAACTTTTACATCAACAATATCATTTAAACAAAGAGCAGCCGTTGTTGGGGTAGGTGTTGCTGTGGCGGTACTGTTTTCTGTCTTTATTAACAATACTGATGCTGAATGGTCTGCCAATCGTTACAACAATGAGATATCTAAAGCAGGTATCTATTCTTTTTTTGCTGAGTTCAGGAACAATCGTATGGATTATGCTGATTTTTATACCACCATTAAAAATCCACAGGCCTTTGCACTTGCACGACAAAATGTAAAGGAAACCAATAGCAAATTTGAGAAATCTGATTACTCAATTATAAGAGATATTACATCGGCCGGATCTGAAACTAAACCCAATGTAGTTTTTATATTGATGGAAAGCATGAGTGCATCGTTTATGAAAGAATTTGGCAACGAGAAAGCCATTACTCCTTATATGGATAACTTAGCACAGAATAGTATATTATTTTCTAATCTGTATGCTACGGGTACACGTACTGTGCGTGGTATGGAAGCCGTAACGCTTTGCATACCGCCAACACCGGGCCAAAGTATTGTTAAGCGCCCTAATAACCATGGGTTGTTTACAGTAGCATCGGTATTTAAGGATAAGAACTACCAAAGCAACTTTTTTTATGGCGGTGATGGCTACTTTGATAATATGAACAGTTACTTTGGCGGTAATGGCTTTACCATTTACGACAGGGGCCACGGCAGTGTACTTAGCGATGATATTAAAACCACCCGCCACCATATAGATGATAAGGATGTTACGTTTGAAAATGCCTGGGGTATTTGTGATGAAGACATTTACAAGCAAATGCTTGCCGCAGCTGATAGTCATTATACCAAAGGGCAACCGTTTTTTAATTTTGTAATGACTACCAGTAACCACAGGCCGTATACTTATCCTGGTGGCAAAATAGATATACCAAGTGGTACCGGCCGCGATGGAGCCGTAAAATATGCTGACTATGCCCTTGGTAAAATGCTTGCCGAAGCCCAGACGAAGCCTTGGTTTAAAAACACAGTATTTGTTATCGTGGCCGATCATTGTGCCAGCAGCGCGGGTAAAGATGAGATAGATGTTGCCAATTACCATATACCGGCCTTTATTTATAACCTGCCGGGAGCATCTAACCAAAAAATAACAAAGCAATGTTCCCAGATAGACCTTTTTCCAACATTGTTTTCGTTGCTAAACTGGGATTATCGTTCCAATTTTTTTGGTAAAGATGTGTTGCAGCCTGCCTATGCTCAAAGAGCGCTTATGGGTACCTACCGTAAGCTTACGCTTATGAAAAAGGATAAAGTTATGATACTGTCTGACCAAAAGAAACAAAACTTTTATGATTATCATATACTGGATAACAGCCTTACTGCACATAAAATGGAAGAGCCATTTTTAAACGAAGCCATATCATGGTACGAAACAGCAGATTACCTGTTTGCGCATAAATTACTTAAAGAATAATGTATTTGCATTTTATTGTGAACCCTATTTCGGGTAAAGCAGATCACACAATTACCAAAGATTTTTTACAGGAGTATTTTCCTGAAGGCGAACATACCATTGTTGTAGAATATTCTGAATATAAAAAACATAGTACGGTACTAACACAAGGTGCGCTGCAAAATAACCCCGACTGTATTGTGGCCTGTGGGGGAGACGGCACAATTAACGAGGTTGCATCGTGCCTTGTAGGTACTAAAGTTACTTTAGGAATAGTTCCTGTAGGATCCGGTAACGGATTGGCGGCAAACCTGGGCATTCCACTTAATATAGATGCCGCCTTAAAGCTGTTGCAAGCCGGTAAGCAGCAACAAATAGATGTGGGTCATGTAAGCGGGCATTACTTTTTTAGCAATATGGGTTTGGGTATAGATGCGCTTATTATTAAAAATTACGAAGAAGCTAAAAGGCGCACACTAAGTGCTTATGTAAAAGCTTCAATAAAATCTGCATTGTCTTATAAGTTGCCACATGCAATAATTTCAGTTCAGGATAAAGTGCTTACTGTAAACCCGTTTATATTGTTCATATCTAACTCTAATCAAATGGGCTACGGCATGAGCCTTACGCCAAATGCCAGTCTTTTAGACGGTAAACTGGATGTACTCATTGTACCAAAGATAAATTTTTTAAAGAAACTTTATTTCGGGCTACTGGTATTTATAAAGGAAACCGAAAGATTTAAGCAATCAACAACTTACCTGGCAGAGAATGTAATAATAGAATTGCCCTACAATATTTTTACCGATGTACAAATTGATGGCGAATACCATTTTTTAAAAACCAATGTGGTTACTGTATCAGTACTACCTAAATCTCTAACTGTTATTATAGGATAAAATTACTTTAACCATTTCTTATATCTGCGAGAGCGGAAAAGAAATACCGTCTAAAATTTTATTATTATGATCAGGCAGATTATGGTTTTTGGGCTGCTGTATTTAGGTATAGCAGGTTACGCACAGCAAGTACTTACCGATAGTATTATCATAGATACTGTAAATACAGGTAATATAAAATTTAATTACAAGCAGCTTATTATTCCGGCAGTTTTAATTAGCTATGGGGCAATAGGCATTAACAACGATCAGTTGCTTAGTTTTAATATGCAGATGCATAACGAGGTTAAAGAAGATGTGGGCGAGAAATTTACAGCCGATGACTTCTCTCAATACGCGCCGGCAGCATCGGTATATGCGCTAAACCTGCTTGGGGTAAAAGGTAAGAATAATTTTAAAGACCGTACTGTTATAATGGCAACATCTTACCTGATAATGACAGGAACAGTGTTGGGCTTAAAATCATTAGTACACGAAGTGCGCCCCGATGGGAGCTCTAACAACTCTTTTCCCAGTGGACATACCGCCACCGCGTTTGCGGGCGCCGAATTTTTATGGCAGGAATATAAAGATGTATCAGTTTGGTATGGCATTGCAGGCTATGCAGTAGCTATCAGTACCGGTTTATTAAGGGTATATAACGACAGGCACTGGCTTACTGATATTGTTGCAGGGGCAGGCATAGGCATATTAAGTACAAAAGTTGCTTACTGGCTAAGCCCTTACATAAATAGTAAAATTTTTAATTCTAACGAAAAAAATACCAGCTATTCTATGGCACCATTTTACAACGGCAAACAAATAGGGATAGGGTTTATTATGCACTTTAAATAATTAAAAAATGATAATAACATTAATAGCATTGTTTTTAGGTGCTGTGGTTGCCTTTTGGATAAGTGCCATATGCGGAGGGGGTGCCAGCCTAATAATTATTCCGGTGCTTAATATATTACTACCTGTACCTGTAGTTCCATTTGCGCTAACAATAGGTACTTTTACAAGTTCTGTTTCCAGGATAGGGGTTTTCAGGAAACATATTTATCTACCCGTGTTCTTTTGGTTTGTACCTTTTTCGCTGCCTGCGGTTTGGTTGGGGGCATATATGCTTAAATACATCAACTCGGTTTATTTACAGCTGGCAATAGCAATGTTTTTAATATACAATATTTCCGGACTTTTTAGTAAAAATGGTAAAGCATCCCATACTAAACGGCGGTCAAAATATAAGACGGCACTTATAGGTTTTTGTGCGGGCTTTATTTCAGGCTTAACCGGGGCTGTGGGATTGTTATTTAATAAGTTTTACCTTAAAATGGGATTGACCAAAGAACAAATAATAGCCACCCGTGCCGCAAACGAGGTATTTCTGCATCTTATAAAAATGGCATTGTATATCGCTATGGGTATTTATTCGGGTAAGGCATTCATGCTGGGGCTGGTTGTGGCGTTAGCATCAGTAATATCGGCATCTACAATAAAATATATCTTACCTTTACTAAGCGAAAAAATGTTTGCTAAAATAGCTTATAGTACTATGGTATTGTCGGGGGCATTTTTACTTGTGTCAGCCTCATTAAGCATTATAACGGCCAATCAGCTTAACCTTACGGCAAATTATTCGGAAGAAAAATATGAAACAACCATAAGTTGGACAAATGGCCATTACGTACTGGAATATAAACCCAACGGGAGACTTGAGTTCGAAAGATCGGTAACGTACAACGATTTGCCGCAGCATATTAAAAAGCATTATGATAGCCTGGCTTTAGTATATGAAGATATAAAACTCGAAAAAGTGTACACACCCCATAAACCTGCCGGGTATGAATTATATGCTTTTAAAGATAACAGAATGTTTAAATTTAAAACTAATTAAAAGACAACAAGGTTTTATATAAAACAGACGCATATTATTTAATATTATTTACTTTTGAGTATGGCAAAAGAAATTTTGATTGTAGAAGACCAGGTGGGTATTTCCGATTTTTTACGTCAGGGGCTTACCGAAGAAGGCTATTCTGTTACAATAGAAAATAGCGGCGATACAGGGCTTATACAGGCGCTTAACAACCCGTTCGACCTAATATTGCTGGACTGGATGCTGCCTAAACTTACGGGGCTGGAAATTTGCAAAACCATTAGAAAATCAAATAAAATAACACCTATAATATTTTTAACTGCAAAAGACACCGTACAGGAAACCATTGCCGGCCTGCAAAGCGGCGCTAATGATTATATTAAAAAGCCTTTTAGCTTTGAAGAATTATTAGAGCGTATAAAAGTACAGTTTAGAAACACGGTTGAAGAAAAGCCCCAATATAACCTTGGCCCCGTTACTATTAAAACCGATACCCACCAGGTTTTTAATGGGGCTGAAGAGGTTTTACTTACCCACAAGGAGTTTGCCCTGCTCGAATTTTTGTTAAAGAATAAAGGCAGCGTTTGTACGCGTACCGACATAATTCAGCAGGTATGGAACATACATTTTGATTATGATACCGGTGTTATTGATGTTTTTATAAACGGCATACGTAAAAAGCTGGGTTTCACAAAAGACGAGAACTATATTAAAACCATTCGCGGCGTAGGTTACATTGCCACAGATACAGAATAATATGCCTAAACCCTCTATAAAAAACCGTATTGCACTATATAATCTTGCCGGCGCTGCCACCTTAGTGTTGGTAACATTTGTAGTTATTTACCGTATTGTATCGGCATCGGTTAATTATGATATAAATGCCGATTTACAGATAGAGATTGATCGTCATACTAATTTTGTAGCTCAACAGCCTGTTTTTAAAGGTCTTATCGAAGATAATGAGTGGGGCGAAAGTGAGCACAAGGAAATTGTAATTAATCCCGTTTTTGTACAAATATTTGACAACCAAGGAAGATCTATAGATAAATCACCAAACCTTAAGCGTGAAAATCTTAAGTTCCTTAACAGTACGCCCAATAAATATATAGATACACAGGTTGCCGGGATAGATATACGCCAGCAAATGGCACCTCTTATAAACAATGGGCAACGCAAAGGCTTTGTTATCATAGCAATGTCGGTAAAGTTACCACACAGGGTGCTGGATAATTTGCTAACTGTATTGCTTTTGGCGTACCCAATAGTACTGCTGATATTGTTTTATATAACCCGTGTTATTGCGGGCCGAAGCCTGGCGCCTGCCTTAACTATTATTGCTACTACCAAAAAAATTACCGAGGGTAATTTTGATAAACGTATTATACTTCCTGCAAAAAAGGACGAGCTTTTTATCCTGTCTACCGCGATAAACGATTTGTTGGAGCGTATAGAAAATGCCATTACAAGAGAAAAACAATTTACATCGGATGCGTCGCACGAACTCCGTACACCGCTGGCCGTTATTAAGGGTACACTTGAAGTTTTAATACGCAAGCCCCGCCAAACCGAAGAATATGAAGAAAAGATACGTGCTTGTATTACAGAAGTTAACCGCCTTACAGATATTGTAGAGCAGTTGCTTTTACTGGCACGTTTTGAAAGCAATAAAGCCGTTGTTAATTTGAAAACAGTAGCAGTAGATGAGATTATTTTACAGGCTATGGAGCGTTATTCGCCCGATATACAGGCTAAAAAGTTAAATCTCACCTTCAGTTTCAAGGAGCATTTTTATGTAGTTACAGATGCCGGGATGGCATCTATCATTGTAGAAAATTTACTGTCTAATGCAATAAAATACAGCTTTAATGAAGGTCATATAAATATAGGGCTCGCAGAAGCTAACGGAAAAATTACAGCTACCATAGCCGATAATGGGCAAGGCATTGCTGCTGCCGACCTTGCAAGGGTATACGAACAATTTTATAGGTCTGAAGCTGTAGAAAATACCACAATAAAGGGTACAGGGTTAGGATTATCAATTGTAAAAAGGCTGTGTGACCTGCTTTCAATACAAATAGCTATTTCGAGCGAAAAGGGCAGGGGTACCACGGTAAAACTCGTTTTTAATACAGCACAGGCAGTTTAGTTTTAAACGTCAAAACTTTCAACTTCCATGACCTCGCCCGGCTGTAAATTGCCTAAGTGGGTATTGCCAACGCGCACGCGAACCAATCTCAGGGTAGGGAATCCCACCGCTGATGTCATTTTGCGCACCTGCCTGAATTTACCTTCTGTAACTGTGATAGAAAGCCAGGAGGTAGGGCCGTGGCGTTCGTCTCGTATTTTCTTACCCCTCTCGGGAAAGTTAGGCGTTTCAATAAGTATTCGTGCCTCGCAGGGTTTTGTAACATAGCGGGTACCTTTAAAACCAATCTCTACACCACTTTTTAGCTTCTCTATTTCCTCTTGATTTACCAAACCATCAACCTGTGCAAAATATTCTTTCTCAACTTTTTTGCTGCGCACAATTTCGCTCATCATACCATCGGTGGTAAGCAGCAGCAAACCTTCAGAATCTTCATCCAGCCGGCCAATAGCCATAGTTCCCTCAGGGAAATCGTGCAGTTCGCCCAATAGTTTTTTATTTCGTTTAAGGTTGTAGGTAAACTGGCTAAGAAAGTTGTAAGGCTTGAAGATAATAAAGTGGCGGTGCATATAGAGCAAATATTAAAGCCGCTAAAATAGGTTATTAAAGCGGCTTTGCAAAGCGGTATATAATGCATTGTTTAATTTGTAATAACCTGAGAAATGTAGTTAAGCTCTGCCCACTCAACATTATTGTGTGTCCTAAAAAGGTTAGCCCATTCGTTCTCCTTACCTGCCGGTACATGAAAAGTAATAATAAACCCTTTACCTGTTTGTTGCAATTGCAAAGTTTGTGTGGCCTGTAAAAAACCTGCTTGGTTTGCAGGGTCTTTTATGTTTATAAGCCTCGGGAAAATTGTAATAACATTGGTTTGATAATGCAGGTAGCCATTTACCGGCCAGTTAGCATCAACATACGGCTTATCTGTAAAATAGCCTTTTACATAATCCAGGTTTTCGGGTGCTAATAATGATGTATACACTTCATTATCAACAGAACTTACGGTATGATCATAGGAATTTATGAGTTCAAAAACCTGTTGGGTAGTAACATTGCCGTTTGTTTTTACTATAACTGTAGTAGGTTCAAATTCACGTTGATCAGTAATGTCATCATCCTGGCATGAAAATAAGATTAGGGATAAGAATAAAGCAAAGCAAAACTTAAAATTTTTCATAGCGTTTAAAATTTAAGGTGATTTTTAATCAAATTTATGAAAAATGTATTGAACTGTATAACAGAATTTTAAGATTTTAATTTCGTTCAGCTTACTATTCATCCCTATCATAAATCCCATAATATATATTCCCAGTTAAACTACTATTCTGTAAACCTCCAGTATTTAGAATCGCCTTCACGAGCCGATTTTAGTACTAATGTATCTCCAGTAAAGCTCACATCAAAGTTCATGCTGTCATCAGTATACTCTATGGTTAATACATTGCCTATAAGCTTATATGGAAAGGTTTCATCATTTTCAACATAATAAACACTATCATTTTTTATACTAAAAACGGCATTTTGATATCCTTCAGTAGTCCATGCTCCAATTAGCTGTTCATGCAGGTTACTTTCGGCTTTTTTGTCAACTTTATAAAATTTTGCACTTGTAGTATCCTTCACATCTGTGGTTGTTTCTTTATCAATTGTTTCTTTGTTATTGCAGGCCGTTAGTGCAATTAATAACAAGGCGTATACTTTTATTTTCATAGGGTTAAAAATCTAATTATCTAAATTTATTTATTTCTCCAGGATCATTGTCATTCCCTGTCCACCCGCAGCACAAACAGATATCAGTCCGCGGCCCGACCCTTTCTCATTCAGCAATTTGGCAAGCGTGGCAATAACACGGCCTCCGGTAGCGGCAAAAGGGTGTCCTGTAGCAAGGCTGCTGCCATTAATGTTGAGTTTGCTACGATCTAAAATGCCAAGTGCCGGTACACCAAATGCAGCCGAAAGATCTTTACTTTCCCAAATTTTAAGTAATGCCAAAACCTGTGCAGCAAATGCCTCGTGAATTTCGTAATAGTCAAAATCCTGTAATGTTAAGCCAGCCTTTTGCAGCATTTTAGGTGCAGCATATACAGGGGCGAGCAGCAGGTTTTGTTTGGCTTCAACATATTCAATAGCCGCCATCTCGGCATGTGTAATGTAAGCAAGGACAGGCAGGTTGTTGGCAGCGGCCCATTCTTCGCTGGCAAGCAGCAGGCATGAGGCACCATCGGTTAATGGTGATGAATTACCTGCAGTTAGCGTACCGTTTACCTTATCAAAAGCGGGCTTTAGCTTAGCCAGCTTTTCTAACGACGTATCGCGGCGCATGTTGTTATCTTCGGTAAGGCCAAGGTAAGGGGTAACCATATCTTTATAAAAGCCCCTATCTGTTGCGGCAGCCATATTTTTATGGCTTAAAAGTGAAAAAGCATCCTGGTCTTCGCGGCTAATGTTATAAAATTTAGCTGTATACTCGGTATGCCCGCCCATGCTTAACCCGGTGCCGGGTTCAAGGTTCATAGGAGCTTCGGGCGTAAAATCTTTCAGTTTAATTTTAGAGAATTGCTTAATCCTGTCCCACGCACTTTTACTGCGCCTGGCGCTAAGCAAAATCTTTCTAACATGCTCGTTTAATACCAGCGGAACATTGCTTGTACTGTCTACACCGCCTGCAATACCGCATTCTATTTGTCCTAAGGCAATCTTATTAGCAATGTACATAGATGCTTCCAAACCTGTATTGCACGCCTGCTGAATATCGCACGCCGGAGTTTTAGGATCTAACGATGTGTGCAGTACACACTCACGCATCAGGTTAATTTCCCAACTGTGTTTTATAACGGCACCACCGGCCACTTCGCCTAATTGCCTGCCTGCAAGGTTGTATTTATTAATGAGTCCGTTAAGGGCGGCTACCATCATATCCTGGTTGCTTGCCTGTGCATAATTAGTAAATTGGCGAGCAAAAGGTATGCGGTTGTAGCCTATAATGGCAACGCGGCGTGGAGTAGGTAAAGCGCTCATAAAAATAGGTTTTTGGTTACTACTAAGATACACATTTTAAAAACCAAATTCCAAAATTCAAATAATAACCCACAGCTCATAACTCATAATCTGCAAGCGTAAACAAAATATAATCATGGCTTAACTCTTATTTTATTATAAGTGCAGAGATTGCAACTTTAAAACACAAACAAAAAGATGATGGGATTATTCAGCAAAAAAGAAAAAAAACTCCTGCTGGGACTTGGTGAAAAAAACATACGCCTTTACAAAGAGGCGGTTAAGGATATTGAAGAGTTGTATGCCGACATGAAACAGGCTTATGAAGAAATTGATGATGTTGCCGAAGATTTTTTAAAATTTACAACCACTGTAGCTTCAAAATTGGATGGCCAGGAGCGTGTAAAAATGGAAAGTTTTGTGAAAAAGCTGGCTAAAGCCGAGAAATGTGCCCGCGATGCCATGCGCGATGTAAATGATGTGCTGCGCTCTCAAAAGAAAAGGCTTAAAGAAGCCCAGCGCGAGATGATATAAGTTATAGGCAATAGTTAATGGGCAATAAGCAATTAGCAACTTGTATCCATATTAATGTGTTTTGCCAAATTACACATTGCCAATTGCTTATCCAGGAAATCGCCAATGGATACATTTATATAGGCACGTTCGTGCCGGGTTACTATTCCGTCCTGGAATATTGTGTATTGTTCTCTCAATACCTGTACAACAGCTCCTGCAATTGCAGGGGCTGTTTTGTTTTTAATAGCTTAAATGTTAAATTTATTAACATTTTATTTTCATCCGCATACTAAAACCTTTATATAAACCGTTGTAATATTTATTGTTAAATATGAGAGGATATAAACAGGATGGTTTATATCTGGCACACTTTGTGTTAAAGTAGTGCTAATGATGATGTAAAGGATATTAATGAGGAACACGATTATTGCAATGCTGTCTGCGCTTTGCGTAGTTTCGGCCGCCGCCCAGGAAAAAATTATTATTGGTAACGATACCCTTGTAAACCAATCACGAGCTACCCCAAAAAGCGCCGTTTATAGACAGCTTGTAGTACCCACGGTGCTTGTAGGCTATGGCGTTATTGGCCTTGCCAGTGGAGAGATTAAAAGTATAAACAGGCAAATTCGTACTGAGGTTAACGAGCATGCAAGCGGAGGTACATCTATAGATGATTATACCCGTTATGCACCTGTGCTCTCTGTATATGCTTTAAATGCAATGGGTATTAAGGGTAAGAACAACTTTAGGGACCGAACCATTATTATGTTAACATCTAATATGATAATGTGCGGTACTGTCATGGGGCTAAAATCGTTGGCTAAGGTTGAGCGTCCTGATGGTAGCACTAACAATTCATTTCCATCCGGGCATACTGCTACCGCTTTTGCCGGAGCCGAATTTTTATACCAGGAGTATAAAGATGTTTCGGTTTGGTATGGTGTTTCGGGCTATGTAGTGGCCACCGCTACCGGGCTAATGCGTATTTATAACGACAGGCACTGGTTTACCGATGTGGCTGTAGGGGCAGGTATAGGTATACTGAGTACCAAGGTGGCCTACTGGATCTATCCTTTTATCCAAAGGCAGTTATTTGGCGAAAGCAATAAAGAACGTAAAGTATCTGCCATGGCGCTGCCATTTTACAACGGTCAGCAGGTAGGGTTAAACCTTGCAATAAAGTTTTAAATTACAATATACACATAATGCACAAGCCCCCGCATTGCGGGGGCTTGTTAGTTTAAGTGATTCAAAGAGTGCTTAGTCCTGTCGGTTAATGTATACCCATCCGGTTTTACTACCGCCGTTGGTGTCAATCACATAGTAGTAGGTTCCGGTAGGGAGCTCTTCATCGTTATCAGTTTGTCCGTACCATTCGTTTTTATAAGCATTCCTGCTGTATACTTCTTTACCATGCCTGTTAAAGATACTTAATTTTGAGGCATTTAAGCCGCTAATATCAAAATTATCGTTCATACCATCGCTGTTAGGCGAAATACCTTTCGGAATATCACAAAAAGCATTTTCTACAGTGAAGGCAATTGTTCCATCACAGCCACCCGGTGTGGTAACCGTAGCTGTAAATTGTAGTGGATAATCTTCCCGGTCAATGTTATTGTCAGCCACATATTGCGATACGTTAAATGTGCGGTCATCTCCCACTTCATTTCCGTTTGCATCAGTCCAGTTAATGGTTACATCTTCAATATCAAAATCATTGTTTGCCAACATTACCTCAAGCATATAGCCGGAATCCCCAACCATTGATTTACAACCTTCGGTACTTGTAAGCAATACCTCGCCGGTTGCCTGTATAATAGTAGCCATTACAGGGGTAGATGTACAGCCGCCTTCATTTCTAACAATTACGTTATATGTTCCGGGCTGTAGGCCTGAAAAACTATTGGCTGTTTGGTAATTTATACCGTCTATACTAAAAGAATACCCTGTATTACCTGCCGATCCTCCCACCACAATCGTTCCACCAGCCATTGTACAAGTAGGTTGTATTGTGCTTACTACTGGTGCCGCAGGAATACCAGGAGCAGGAACAAGTACTATGGAAGGAGTTACCGATGTACAGCCATTGCTACTTACTGTTACTGTGTAGCTATTAGGTGTAAGGCTTGTAAATACCGGACTGGTTTGGTAGGTAAGCCCTCCATCAATACTATAGCTATATGAGCTGCCAAGCGGGGCAGTAATTTCTATCGTCCCGAAATTGTTAAAGCAATTGGGTTGTGCTACCACAGTTGCAGCTACGGCAGGAACGGGAGAGTTACTTATTGTTATTGGTGCCGTAACCGATGTACAGCCACCCTGGCCCATAACAGTTACCTGATAGGTGCCGCCGGCAAGGTTTGTAAATGTGGTACCTGCCTGGTAGTTAATACCATCTATACTATACGTATACTCAGCACCAAGTGGAGCTGTTACAACAATACTTCCGCCTGTAGTACAGTCGGGTTGCGTAAAATTAAAAGTGGCTACAGCCGGTGTTACAGGGGCTGCTATAACTATTGGGGCCGACTCTGAGGTACATCCCTCTGTGCTTAACACAGTTACTGTATAACTTCCTACAGCTACGTTATTAAAGATAGTACCACTTTGATACGTAGTTCCGCCATCTATACTATAGGTTAGCCCTGTGCCTGTAGGCGATGCAATAATTATACTTCCTGTAACGATACCATTACACACAGGCTGGGTTGCATTAGCAATGGCTACAGCAGGTGCATCGGGTATTGGATTTAAGGTAATAATGCCCGTTTGTGCTGTACAGCCATCGGCATTCATTACTATAATAGTATAGGTACCGGGGTCAAGATTGGCAAATAATAAACCGGCTTGAAATGTTGTACCATCAATACTATATGTTAATCCAACTTCAGGTGTTGCAGTTAACGTAATGCTACCTTTTGCTACACAGGTAGGATGTGCAACTGTATAGGCTGGAACAGCAGGCGCCACCGGAATGGCGTTAATAGTAACCGGCAAAGTTTCAGAAAAACATCCCGCTATGTTTTGCACAGTTACTGTGTAATTACCTTCGGAAAGATTTGTAAAAGTTGGGTTAGCTTGGAAGGTTGTTCCGTCTATACTGTAAGTAAAACCGTTACCTATTGGCGATGTAACTACAATTTTAGCTATAGAGCTTGTACAGGTAGGCTGGGTAACATCTATAGATGCGATAGCAGGTGCTACAGGTATAGCGTTTATGGTTACAGGTGCCGATTGAGAAGTGCATCCGCCCGCATTCTGAACCGTTAGTGTATATTGTCCGGCAGCAAGATTAGCGAATGTGGTTTCGGTCTGAAAATCCGTTCCGTTTATACTATAAGTAATTCCTGTACCTGTAGGCGAAGAAACGTTTATTGTTCCTGATGTTACAGTACAAGTAGGTTGTGTAACCGTTGTTACAGCTACAGCAGGTGCTAAAGGAGCGGCATTGATTGTTACAGGTAGTGATTGTGATGTACAACCTGCTACACCCTGAATAATAACAGTATAGTTACCCTGGGATAAGTTAGCAAAGGTAGTCCCGCTCTGGAAGGTAGTTCCATCTATGCTATATGTTAATCCTGTACCTATTGGTGCAGTTATAATGATGCTTCCTGTTGGCGTATCGCAATCAGGTTGGGTAACAGTAGTAGTTGCTATAACCGGTTGTACCGGTGCAGCGTTTATGGTTACAGGTAAAGTCTGAGAAGTACATCCTCCCGTTCCCTGGACCGTAACAGTATATTGACCCGGAGCAAGGTTGGCAAATGTTGTTCCGTTCTGAAAGTTAGTACCATCAATACTATACGTTAAACCTGTTCCTGTTGGGGCGTTAACGGTAATGGTTCCTGTAGGTGTATCGCAATCAGGTTGGGTAACCATTGTTGTAGCTGCCGCAGGGGGCGTTGGCACTTCATTAATAGTTACCGTTGCTGATACGGACAGGCATCCTAAAGCTGTTGATACCGTTACGGTATACGTACCTGGTGCCAGGTTGCTAAAGGTGGTACTACTTTGAAAGTTAACACCGTCTATGCTGTAGGTTAATCCTAAATTTATAGGTGAGTTTATAATGATACTGCCTGTGGTAACGCCGTTACAATCGGGTTGGTTTACAGTGATGTTCGCTACGGCAGGTAATGGTGGAACAGCATTTATAGTAAACGGCATTGCTGTAGTACAACCTGCCGATGTTTTTACCGTAAGCAAATAGCTGCCAGGCGTTAAATTACTAAACAGCGCAAGCGACTGAAAATCGGTGCCGTTGATGCTGTAGGTTAAGTTATCGCCCACGAGCGGCATTATGATAAGGCTACCCGTTGGTGTTAAGCACGTAGGCTGTGTTGGCAACATTACCACTACCGGTAATGATGATACTGTTAGCTGTGTAGCATTGCTTATTAATAGACAGGTACCCGAAGTTGCCTGGCAATAAAACTGTGCTCCGTTATATGCCGCAGGTGTATCGGTTAAAGTTAGAGTGGTAGTGTTTGTACCCGAAAAAATTGCATCATCGGATATTGATACCCATGTGCCAAGTGCAGTAAGCATTTTCCATTGATAGGTAAACCCTGTACCACCGTTAATTGTAGCTGTGTATTGAGCATCGGCGCCTTCGCAAATTGCCTGGCTTAACGGCTGGGCCGAAAAGCTACTGCCGGGAAGGGTAGGGCAAGCCGATTCGAATACTGTAAATGGTGTAAGGGTAGTGGCCGTACAGTTGCTCATAACTACACTTATAATTCCTGATGTTGCATCTTGTGGTACAACGGCTTTTATCTGCGTGTCAGATATCACAGTAAAACCCGATGAGGTTATTCCGTTAAATAAAATGGCGCTTACTCCACTGCCATTTTGAAACCCGATACCGCTTATTGTTACCACGGTGCTTGCCGGGCCTGATGCCGGTGCAAATGTAGCAATGCCTGTAGTAGCACATGGCTGTGCATAACTAAGGCAGTTAATTAGTAATACGAACAAAAGTGCGGTAATTTTTTTAGTAGTAATTTTTCTTTCCATATAGCTCGGTGATATTTACCACAAAAGTATGCGTACCTAATAAAAAGGTATAGCGGCGTTAAGGGTGTTTTATTAAAAGATTAACCCGCCGTTATGACTTTGAGTAGTAAATTCACAATTAAAAGCCAAAGAAATAGTAATTTATCAGTATTAAAAAAAAGCCGGCCCCGCATTGCGGGGCCGGCCTGTAATAAAACAAGATTACTTTTTAGTTATCCTGCCTGTTTATGTATATCCATCCGGTTATGCTTTCGCCGGTGCGTTCTATAACATAATAATAAGTACCTGTAGGTAGTTCGTCGCCACCATTAGTTTGGCCATACCACTCAGATGCGTAGTTAGATTTAACGTAAACCTCTTTACCGTAACGGTTAAAGATGCTTAGTTTATTAACGCCAAGCGAAGTCAGGTCGAAACTATCGTTTTTACCGTCGTTGTTAGGCGATATACCTTTCTGTATGGTACATGCAATACTTTTTACTTCAAATGGTACAGCGCTATTACAACCTCCGTTGTTAACTGTTAACACAAATGTAACAGGAAATGTTTCGGTAGCTGTAGTAGCATTGATGTATTGCGTTGCATTAAATTCAGGGCTGTCTGTGCCTACAGGAGTACCTTCTAAGGTAGTCCATTGGTACGTTACAGCACTATCATCAAACGTTTCATCATCAAATAGAACAGATAGGATGTAGCTATTATCAACACAGTTACCTTCTATAGTGTAGGCAAATTCGCTACCTATTGTAAATACATCTGTAAATGTTCCGCCTGTATTACATGTAGAAGCATCTTCTGCAACAGTGTACGTAACGGTATAAATACCTGCGGCACTTTGTGCAATGTTAACCTCGCCGGTTGTAGGGTTAATTACAAGGCCGTTAGTGGCTGTAAACGTACCTCCATTGGTAAAGTTTGCTGCGAAAGAAGGTACAGGATTTGCACTTCCAAAACAATATAATTCGTTATAAGCAAACTCTGTAACCGGAACAGTTGCCGCAGAAATAGCAATTGTTGCCGTATTACCAGCTGCTGCAATACAGTTAACAATATCTGCATTAAACGTGTAGGTAACAGTATAATTGCCCGGTGCGCTGGTTGCCATGTTAATTTCGCCCGTTGCAGCATTAATATCAAGGCCTGCATTATCACTTGTAAATGTGCCGCCTGTTGTAAAACCAGTACCTAAAGCCGGCAGCTGATTTGCAGATAAAGCACATGCATTAGTATAACTAAATGCTGTTACCGGGGTTGCAACCGGGGTAATGGTAATAGGGCTGCTGGATGCATTGCCTACATTACACGTTGCAGTATCTGCATTAATAGTATAAGTAACCGTGTAAGTGTTTGGTGTACTTAAAGCAAGATCTATTGTGCCTGTAGACGGATCTATAACCAGTCCAGAAGGTGTAGCAGTATACGTACCGCCAGATGTGTAACCTGTTGCAGGTACCGGAGTAGGGTTAACGTCTGCGGCACAAATTGTAGACGGAAGCGTAAACGCAGTAACCGGTGTAATGGTAGGGTTAACAGTAACTGTAACCGCTGTCCTGTCACTCTCGCAACCTAAAGCCGTTTGCTGGCTCACATAGTAAACCGTTGTCCCTGTAGCCGTAGTTACCGGAGTAGGAGCACCTGCAAGCGCAGTACCGCCATTAGCAACAGTATACCAGTTTAATGTATTGCCTGTATCTGCGGTCGCAGTAAGTGGTGTTGCAACTGCATCCTGACAGTAATCAACATCTACAGCAACCGGTGCAGTTGGTAAAGCGTTAACCGTAACAACAATTGGCTGTCTTGGGCTTTCGCAGTTAACCTGTGTCTGGCTTACATAGAAGGTATATATGCCCGCAACAGATGTATCCGGTGTTGGCGTGTAGCCAAGCGGAGCACCACCTGTAGCAGCGGTATACCAGTTAATAGTATTACCCGGAAGTATAGTTGCTGTAAGCGGTGCTGCTGCATCGCCTTCACAATACGTAATATCCTGTACAACCGGAGTTGCTATGCCACCACCGTTGTAATGTATGGTTATATCGGCGCTACAAAACTCGGTAGTCCAGGTATAGTTATAATCCCCTGTAACTGTAAATCCTGAAATTGTTGTTGTATTGTTTGTAGGATCGGCAAATGTAGTAACCGAAGGGTTAGCAGAATCTGCAGACCATTCGCCACCACCAGAAGCCTCAACTTCTGCAATGTTATCATCACAGTCAACATCTTCCTGAAACGCAATAACTCCATTGTTAGCTACAAAGCTAATCGCATCTAAGAAGTTACCCACTGTTGGGTTACCGTTACCGCTTGTTACTGCTTGGAAAATAAACCTTGTTACAGGCTGATCTGCAGGAACAGTATAAGTACCGGTATTAAACGTCCATGCACTGTTTGTAGATGACACAGGGTCGCCCACGTTTACAAACGGACCTGCAGGAGGGCCTGCTTTTAGCTGAACAACATCGGTAGCAGGCTGGCTTGTAATTGTACGTGCACGGTGTGCAAAGCTGTAAGTAAATACAGTTCCTTCGGCAGGTGTATTATAATCCTGGTAAACACCAGATACCTGGTTGGCGTTAAGTTCTATAAATTGCGCACCTTCGTAAGCCGGGATATTTTCAAAGTTAGGATCCGGCCATACCTCGATCATGTGGTCTGTTGCCGTTGTTCTCCAACCCGGAATAGTGTAATCGCTGATAAGCGGAGGGTAAGGCCCGGAAATGTCCGGTAATTCAAATCCGGCATTAACTGTAACTATCTGGCACTGGTTAGGGTTAGGGCCACCGTTTAACTGTGGTGTGTTAACACATAAGTTGAACCCTGTAGTTAAGCTTGGTGAAGCCTGTGCAATTGTAACCCTTACCGTGTAAACGTTACCCGGAATTAAACCTGTAGCATTTACCACGTTGTTTAAGCTGCAATAAATTGGGTCGCCAAGTTCAGTACAAACCGTACCATCATAAATAGAAAGTACTATTGGCTGTGCAGTACCTGTAAAGTTAGATAAAGCAATGCTGTGGTATTGCTCTGTAGCAGTAAACTGGTACCAAACATCGGCGCCATTTACTGTGTTTGCACATAGTGTTCCTGATGTAGATGACGTAGCACCTGTAAATAGAACCTGTGTTGTAACAGCACAAGCATCGGTAGGGTTTACGGTTAAGGTTGTAGCACCTGTACATTCGTTATTACCAATAGCCGTAGTAAATGATACAGGGCCCGACCATAAACTCTTATCTTCTTCAGAACATACCGCCCTTACATAGTACTGGTATGTTGTAGATGAGTTTACATCTACCTCAAACGGGTGAACATCTGCATCCACTCCTACGGTTGCAGCGGTAGGAGCCGGTTGGCCTGTAGGCACAACATATACTTCCCAGGCAGTTTCAGTCCCGGTAGGTACCCAGTTTAATGTAGCAACTTCATCTGTAGCTGTAGCCGTTAAAGTTATTGGCTGCGGACATGTAACTAAAGAGATGTTGATGTTATCTACCGCTCCCGGTGGTTGCGTACCAAAGCTGGTATCACTACGCCATTGGAAAACAATTCTTCTTGTGGTATTTTGGTATGCAGATACATCTATAATACCATTAAAAGTAGTCCACAAAGCATTGTTTGTAAGATTACCTGTACCTGGTATTAAAATATTGCCGTTAGTAGCTGTAATTAATGTACCTGGTGTAGGTACATATGATGTAGGAACACTCCATACACTTATATAATCCCAACCGCTTTCGCCAACGTTCTTCCAGTCAAAACCTACGTTTACGCTTACTGCCCCGGCAGGAATAGTAATGTCCCTGTAAGCGTGTACCGTACTTAACGCCGTAACGTTGTATGAGTTAGTAGCGCCACCATCATTACTTACATAAAGTGAGTGTGTTGGGCTGTTGCTGGTAGCAGTACCTACAAACCACTGGTTGGTTTGTGTGCCATTAGCAATAGTCCATCCGGCACCGTTATTCTCCCAGTTTTCAGTAAAGTTTAGAGGGGCTGGTACCTGTGTTGTTTGCAGTACAGCAGGGCCAACCCACATACTTGTACCATCGCCACAGTTACTCCTTACCCAGAAGTAGTACGTTGTAGAAGGGCTAAGGGTAGTATCTGTAAAAGTAACGCCTGCCTGGTTGCCTGTAGGTACTGTAGTAACCGCAGGTACTGTGTTTGATGTAGAAATATAATAATCAAACGTTGGTGTGGTAGATGTAGGGGATACCCATGTAAAGGTTCCCGAATTTTGTGTTGGGTTACTGGCAGCAACATTTGTTGGTTGCGGGCATGGTACTACAGATAGGTTAATGTTATCTATAGCAGCCGGTGGCTGCGTACCGGTAAAGGTATTGTTCCTCCACTCAAAAACAACCCTCATGATGCTGTTAGAAAACGCCGAACCAAAAATAGTGCTGATTTGCGTTGACCAGTTAGCATTGTTAAAGTAGGTATTGCCAATTTGTATACGGTCGGCGGCGGCAGTAATGCCCGTTCCTGCTGTAGGTACAAATGTAGATGGTACTACCCAAACCCTTACGTTATCATTAGTCTCGCCTGCGTTTTTCCAGTCAAACGAAAGTAAAAGCTGATCTATAGCAGCTACCTGTATATCTCTGTAAGCATGTACGGTTGATGCTGTTGTAATGGTATAGGCATTACTAACACCGTTATCATTAGATATATATAATGAGTGTGTAGGGCTGTTGCTTGTTGCTGTGCCTACAAACCATTTGTTGGTTTGTGTACCGTTACTTAAAGACCAGCCGTGGGTACCTTCAAAATCCTGGGTATAAGGAACTGTATTGGTAAGTACCGCAGGTACCTGTGTTGTCATAAAAGTGTACGGCCCTGCCCAAACACTAAATGTACCATCGCCACAATCTGCCCTTACGTAATATTCGTAAGCTGTAGCCGATGTTAGTGTTGTAAGTGGTAAAGCATTTACAGTTGCTGTAGTACCAGCACCGGTAGGTAAACCGGTTCCCGGAGCCTGCAACACATACTGCCATGAGGTTGCATTGCCTGGGTTGGTCCAGTTTAGTGTAGCCGTTGTAGGCCCCACACCTGTGGTAGGCTGCCCAACCGGAGGTAAACAGTTAACCTGCTGAATGGTTAATGTATAGCCTGTGGTTTGTGGCGATGGCCATGTAGAAATTACTATGTAATAAGTTGTTCCTGCCGTAACCGAAAGGTTAGGGATGGTACGTATAGATGTATCACTACTACCTACACCACCTATACAGCTAACGCCAATATCGGCGCAATCATCATAAACAAATACGCCCGACCATGTAGCGGTAGGCGACATTGTTATGGTTATGATACCTGTTGTAGTTGGTGTGTAAGCATATACAACATCATTACCACCAAGGTAAGATGATGTTGTACCACAACCTGTAGCACCCGGAGAGCCTTCTATGGCTGGGTTATCACTAAAGTTATTTGTGTCGTTTGTAGTTGTGTAAGGCAGTGCACCTACAACTATAGGAGCAGCACAACTTTCGCCAAGGGCTACCGTACAAAAGTTAAACGGCCCCACCCATGCACTTGTATTGTATGTAGCACAGGCTGCACGCACGTAGTATTTGTAACAGGTATCTGCTGTAAGAGGAGCGCCCGTTGCAGTTTGTGTTGCAACGTATGATGCAGCACCTGTATATGGCACACCAACACCTGTAGGGGTTGATGCCTGTGGTAATACCTCAATTTCCCAATTGGTAACGTTGCCTGGGTTGCCCCAGGTAAGCGTAGCCGATGTAAGGCCAATGTTACTTGCCCCTAAACTTGCTGCCGTAGGGCCAACACAGTCCTGAACAACCATGACATTGTCTATAGCCCAGCGCTCGCCGGCATCGCCCATCATTACAAAAGCAACATACACTTCTTCGCCAATGTAACTATCAGGAAGAGTAATAGTTTTCTCGGTCCAGGCTTGTTGCGTAGGGTTTAGTGTTGTTTCGGTATAATTTTGGAGTTCTACAAAATTTGCCGTATTAATTTGGTCTGTAAGGGTACCGGTAGTGGTAGAGATCATTACCTTAAATGTGGTACCCTGATCGGCATTAAAGAATAATCTTGACTGAAAGCGTAGGCGTGGTGCCGTTGGCACGGTAAAAGCCGTTGAAACTAACCAGTCTGAAGTGGTTGTGCCGTCAAGCACGTTTTCATTGTTAAGAAAGGCAGAGTGCGTTCCTGCAAAAGCAGGCTGGGCGGTGCCGCCATTGCCCTGAATCCAGGTTACCGTGGGCCCGGCATCATTGATGATTGCCCAACCTGCGGGGCCGCCAGCGCCACCACCGCTAAAACCGGTAAATGATGTCCATGTGCCTTCAAATCCCTCTGGGGGTGCTAACTGCGCATGCCCGCAGTAAGAAATAAAGGCCATGAAAATTAAAAATGTAAATTTTTTCATGGGTTGAAAGTAGTATAAGTTAAAGCGCTAAATTTATCAAAATACTATGTTAATTGAAAGTAAAATCCTAATTAATTGTGGTTTTAATAGTAAAACAACAAATTGAATAGATTTAGTTACATTTATATTTTTTTATATCCTTTTCCGCAACTTCAATTGACGATTTTACATAAAAAAGCCCCTAAACATAATTTGTGTAGGGGCAAAAGTATAATGGTAGAATTAATAGCGAATGTTGAACTCCAAAAGTGAAATATTAGAACCCTGCGGTTGCTAAATTCAAACAATTTTAAAGTTTAAATTTTTTTGCTTTTAATTTGAAATTTGCTTTTTGTATTTTAGAATTTACGAATTCAGCATTACGGGCATTACAAGCATGGTTACGGTTTCGCCTTCGTCTAAACCATCAACAGGCGTAAGGATGCCCGCACGGTTAGGTAAAGACATTTCCAGCATGATCTCATCGCTTTGCAAGTTGGTAAGCATCTCGGTTAAGAACCTTGAGTTAAAGCCAATTTGCATGTCATCTCCTTGATAATCACAAGTTAAACGTTCTTCGGCTTTGTTAGAATAGTCAATATCCTCTGCCGAAATATTAAGTTCGGTACCTGCAATCTTAAGACGTATCTGGTGCGTTGTCTTGTTAGAGAAGATGGCCACACGGCGTACAGAGCTAAAAAACTGTGTACGGTCTATCAAAAGCTTGTTAGGGTTTTCTTTAGGTATAACAGCTTCATAATTAGGGTATTTACCATCTATTAAGCGGCAGGTAAGCACATAGTTATCAAAAGAAAACGTTGCATTAGAGTCATTATATTCTATCTTAACCTCTGCATCAGATGATCCAAGTATGCCTTTTAGGATGTTAAGCGGTTTTTTAGGCATAATGAAGTCAGCTACCTGAGAGGCAACAACATCGGTCCTGGCATACTTAACCAGTTTATGGGCATCAGTAGCTACAAACGTTAAGCCCTGCGGCGAAAACTGGAAGAACACACCCGACATTACCGGCCTAAGATCATCATTACCAGCGGCAAAGATGGTTTTGCTTACGGCTGTTGCCAAAACTTCGGCGGGTACTAAAGTAACCGATGGGTCTTCAAGCGTTACAGCTTTGGGAAACTCATTTCCATCAGCATACGCCAATGCGTATTTACCTGAATTTGAGCTGATTTCTATAGTATTGTTGTCTTCTACCGTAAAAGTAAGCGGCTGCTCCGGGAACGTTTTAAGGGTTTCCAAAAGTAATTTTGCAGGTACTGCCACGCTGCCTTTGCTTTCAGAATCGATCTCAAGGGTAGCGCTCATGGTAGTCTCCAGGTCTGACGCAGAGACTTTTAGGTTGGTATTGTCTAACTCAAATAAAAAGTTATCTAAAATAGGCAGGGTGTTGTTGCTGTTAATAACACCGTTTAACACCTGCAGCTGCTTTAGCAAATATGAACTTGATACTATAAATTTCATTTGTGTGTTTTTGTTTTATACGTAAAATTAAATTTACGAAGAGCAAATATATCGTAACTAAATTAGATTGGGAAACTTTTTTATTAACACTATTTAGAATAGGCCCTTTTGCGAAGGTAAGTAAATAGCAACCCGAACAGCCCCAGCACAACTATTGGCAGCCCGACAGTTACTAACATAGCCATTGTGTAATTGCTGTGAACTTTTTCTGCATCCAGCAGTGGGAGGTCTACATCCTTACTGCGAATGTTAATAAGTCCGTTATCATCCAGCAGGTAGTTAACGCAGTTCATTAAAAAACCTTTGTTATCGTACAGGTTTCCCGTCCATTTATCATAGCCAAGCTCTAAAGGCTGCATATTCTTATCCAATTGGTTCTTTGCAATGTCACCGTCGGATATTACGATCATTTTACCGGGCTTACCGGTTATTTTATAAGCAGGGTCTTTAAAAGGAAGCACTCTGTTTTCATACATTGAGCGGAAGTTACCCTCCAGTAAAACTGCCATGGGTATGTAACCGTGGCCTTCATAATCCTTTTGGTTGGCTTCCTCAGTAACTATATCAAGTTTAATCTCTACAGGGCTACCTACTTTTTTAGAATAGCGGGATGATTGCAGCAATACCGTTTTTTTAATGCCGTTTTTAAGGGTATCTATACCGTTGGCAAAATCAAACTTAATGCCGCTCATATTCTTGACAATAGGGTGCGATGCGCCTTTATATTCGGTAGGGTCGGGGTATACAAATGGGGCGTATTTCCACATAAAGTCCTGGTATTGTGACTCGCTGCCCTGTGCGCCCGATGCCAGTTTAATTGGCGTAGCCATTTCATCTTTAATCAGGTCGGGCATTATGCGAACGCCATATTTAAAGAACATATCGTTAAGCCCAAGATCACGAGGGAAAGCCAGCGCCGTGCCGTTTTGGTTAAGGCTGTCCATTTCTATCTGTACGGCATCTACCATCCACAGGGTTTTCCCACCGTTTACAGTGTATTGGTCCAGCACTTCTTTTTCTTCTTCGGTAAACTTCTCACGTGGTTTAGAGATGATTGCCAGGTCATATTTTTTCAGGAATTTAAGTGCGTTTTGCGGATTCTTACTAACCGAATCCATGGTAAACGGACCTATGTAGTAGCTTTCGCGAAGCTGCTTTATTAAGTCGGCCATCAGGCGGTCCGGCATTTCATCATTACCCTTTAAAACAACAATTTTCTTTTCCTTCTTCTGTGTTATCTTGTTAAGCGCATCAGCCAATGCATACTCTAAATGCTGTACTGAACTTACCACTTTTTCGGCAGTTGTAGCGCCCATCATGTTTTTAAGCAGCTGTACCTTAGTGCTTTTATCATTATAAGTAGCTACTGCCCAAGGGAAAACCACTTCCTGAGACGATTTACCTTTATCCTCAACCGTTACACTTATTGGTGTCATGCCCCTTTCGTAAAAATCGCGCATTGTGGCATCGCGCTGGGTTTCATCCTCAAGCGGATTTACAAACTGAAATATAATATTGCTGTTGTAAGCGTGAAATTCTTCCAGCATCTGGCGGGTTTCGTCCTGCAGGCGCTTAAATTCTCCGGGAAACTGTCCCTCTAAAAATACATCAATATATAAAGGTTCTTTAACTTCCTGTATAATGTTTAGGGATGTTTGTGAGAGGGTATAACGCTTATCGTGTGTTAAATCGATACGCTTAAAAAAGTAATAGCCTGCAAAATTTAAAGCAAGTAAAACCAACAGGGTAATAACCAGTTGTTTGCGGCCTTGTTGTTTTCTTGTTTCCATTACCATTTAAGCGATTTAAGTTTATAAACGGTTAACGAAAGGAAAAGCACGCTTATGCTCACAAAATATATAATATCGCGGGTATCTAAAACGCCGCGGCTCATGCTTTTAAAGTGGTAATCCATACCCAATGCCGATACAAAGTCGCCACCCATAAAGCCGGATAATCCTTCAAAACCAAAATAAAAGGCAAAGCATAAAAATACCGATACGATAAATGCTACAATTTGATTATCAGATAATGTAGAGGTGAAAATTCCTATTGATGTATAGCCTGCAACTAAGAATATTAACCCGAAATAAGAACCAACTGTGCTGCCCATATCTATATTACCTTCCGGATTACCAAAATATGATATTATGTATACATAAATGATGGTTGGTACTAAGGCTAATAATATTAGTATCAGTGCTCCAAAAAATTTACCGTTTACTATTTCCCACACGCTTAGGGGTTTGGTAAACAAAAGTTCAATCGTGCCCTGTTTTTTTTCATCAGAAAAACTACGCATGGTTACAGCCGGTATAAGGAAAATAAAGATCCAGGGCGATAGTGTAAAGAATGGGCTAAGATCGGCAAAGCCGCTGTTAAGGATATTAAAATCGCCCTCGAACACAAAAAGGAACAGGCCATTTAGCAAAAGAAAAATAGCGATAACCAAATATCCTATGGGCGACCCAAAAAAGGATTTGATTTCACGTAATAACAATGCTTTCATTAATAATATTTTGTTTCAGGTTTCAGGTTCAAAGTTTCAGGTTGCTTACTCGCGCTTGATGAACGTTTATAAATCATCCCTAAAATCTGTATACTTTATTTCAGGCTAACCAGCTTATCTACGCTCCAGGCCTCAGCTTTTTGCTTAAATAGCGGCTTGGTTTCTGCCCATGTGTTTATAAACAGTTCCGAATTTCGGTACGTTTCCAGGTCGGCTTCGGTTTCCCAGTAGCTGTATGTAAAAAACAGGGTAGGGTCGGCCTTATCACAATACAACTCTAACAAACGGTTACCTGCAAAGTTTCGTATATCCTGCTTCACCTTTTCAAAATTTTCCAGAAAAAGCGCAACATGCTCCTCCTGAAACCCCATTTTTACAATGCGTACAAACATACTGTTTTTTTTAATTTATATTATATCTTAATATTATTGTTATCGGTATGGTACTCAATCTGAATTCTAAAATCTAAATTCTGAAATCTTATTTAAACACCACACTAACCACATCCCTAAATTTTAGCCCCAACAGCGTTTTTGCGGTACCTACAGTAGAAGGGTTACTGCGGTATATGGCAATTTCCAGAAATCCGGCCTCATTAAAGATGGCCAGCTTTTCACCTTCATAATCTTTTAAGGAAAAGCGCTCATTAACCGTAAAGTCAGAATATCCCATTTTAACCGACTTTATAGTCTTAGTACTAAAGGTAATCTCAAAATCACGGCCCTTAGCCACGTCTTTAACCTGCTTTTTATTAATATTGGTAATGCAATTGCCAAAATGGTCTATGTACACCACACAACCCCGTATAGACTTATTATCAGTTGCCACAACCGGGTTAAGGTCGTGTATTTGCTTAATCTCGGTAATTTCGCGGCCTATAACGTTAAGCAGGCCGCCTTTAGCAAGGTGGCAGGCTACGGTTACAAATGCATCCATCTCGCTGCTCCCTTCGGGCAGGCGGTCATGAATGTTAATCTCTACTATTTTTTGTGGAACTATCTTTTCGGTAAGCAGGCTAAGTATGCCGTTATCGGCACAAATAAAGTAATGGCCATTCCATTGCATGGCTATATGGCGGCTTTCTTTGGTAAGTTCGGCATCAACACCAATAAGGTGCACAGTACCCTGCGGAAAGCTACTGTACGCAGCACCAACTATGTAGCTCGCTTCAGATACATTAAATAAATCTACATGGTGGGATATATCAACAATAACCGCCTCATTGTAGCCCGAGAAGATCTTTCCCTTCAGGGCGCCTACAAAATGGTCTTTAAGGCCAAAGTCGGTAGTAAGGGTAATTATTGACATAAAATTGTGCAAAACTTTTAAAAAACGCGAATAAAATTTCACTAAATTTGAATGCAAAGCTACTAATTATATAGCTAATTTTTTAATTAAAAACCTACAGCTTTTGAACGAAAGAACGATTGAACTGACAGACATCGCTCCTAAAGATTTTTGGGGCGCACAGGATTCACATCTTGAAACCATTAAAAAATATTATCCCAAGCTTAAAATAGTTGCCCGCGGCACCACGCTTAAGGCATTTGGCGAAAAAGAGCTGTTAGATGAATTTGAAAAGCGTTTTAAGCGCCTTATGCAACACTTTTCGCGATACAATAATATAGATGACAATGTTATAGAGCGCGTTATACATAGTGATAGCCAGGTAGAGCAAATGGATCCCAGCGATAAAATACTAGTGCACGGCATAGGGGGCAAGCTTATTAAGGCAATGACCCCTAACCAGCAAAAACTGGTAGACTATATGGGTAAGAACGATATGGTATTTGCCATAGGCCCTGCAGGTACCGGTAAAACCTACACGGGTGTTGCTCTTGCGGTAAAAGCGCTTAAAGAAAAACAGGTAAAACGTATTATTCTTACCCGTCCTGCGGTAGAAGCCGGCGAGAATCTGGGCTTTTTACCCGGCGATATGAAAGAAAAGCTGGACCCATACATGCAGCCTTTGTATGATGCTTTGCGCGATATGCTGCCGCCACAAACGCTGGAGGATTACTTGCTTAAAGGAATCATTCAGATTGCGCCGCTGGCATTTATGCGCGGGCGTACGCTTGATAATGCTTTTGTAATTTTAGATGAGGCGCAAAATACCACCCACTCGCAAATGAAGATGTTCCTTACCCGTATGGGCAAAAACGCTAAGTTTATGATAACCGGCGACCCCGGCCAGGTAGATTTACCGCGCCGCACCATTAGCGGACTTAAAGAGGCTATCCTGATTCTTAAAGATGTAGATGGGGTAGGTATTATTTATCTTGATGATAAAGATATTGTGCGCCACCGCCTTGTTAAGAAAATTATTGAGGCTTATAAGAGTATTGAAAATCATGATTAAAAGAGGTTCTTAGTTTCTTAGGGTATTAGAATCTAAGAATCTAAGGCTACATATACCCCGGGCAATGCTCGGGGTTTGTTTTGACTGATTATACCAATAAAGCGCGGCGGTATGTGGAAATCTTAATTATAAACCATCATCATTGTAATGCGATTCTTAATCATCAAACCTTCTTTAAAGAAATAGTTATTTAAATTAATTACTTTCTTATTTTTGCATCCTCAAACTACAAACAAAAACAATGGGACAGAATAACACCATTACTACTACAGATTTTAATTTTCCCGGACAAAAATCGGTTTACCGCGGTAAAGTAAGGGAGGTATATAATATTAACGATGCGCTGCTTGTTATGGTTGCAACCGACAGGCTTAGCGCTTTTGATGTGGTGTTGCCAAAAGGTATACCTTACAAAGGCCAGATACTTAACCAGATAGCTACTAAGTTTATGCGCCTTACAGAGGATATCGTTCCTAATTGGCTGTTAGATACTCCTGATGCAAGTGTTGCTGTAGGCCATGTGTGTGTGCCGTTTAAAGTAGAGATGGTTATTCGCGGTTACCTTAGCGGCCACGCTGCCCGTGAGTATGCCGAAGGCAAAAGGGTACTTTGCGGCGTTGAGATGGCTGAAGGCCTTAAAGAGAATGACAAATTCCCGTCGCCTATTATTACGCCAACAACTAAGGCAGATAATGGCGAGCACGATATGGATATTTCGCGCGAAGCGATATTGACTAACGGTATCGTATCTGAAGAAGATTATATAGTGCTGGAAAAATATACACGTGCGCTGTTTCAGCGTGGTACTGAAATTGCTGCATCGCGCGGACTGATATTAGTTGATACCAAATATGAATTCGGTAAAACTAAAGACGGCAAAATTGTATTGATCGATGAGATCCATACGCCCGATTCATCACGTTATTTTTATGCCGATGGTTACCAACAGCGCCAAAACAATGGCGAGGCACAAAAGCAATTGTCTAAAGAGTTTGTAAGGCAGTGGCTTATTGCTAATGGTTTTCAGGGTAAAGAAGGCCAGCAAATACCGGAAATGACCGATGAATATGTAGAGTCGGTTTCAGAAAGATATATTGAGTTGTATGAGAATATCCTGGGCGAGAAGTTTGCCAAAGCAGATATTACCAACATTCATGAACGTATTGAAAAAAATATACTGGATTATTTAAAAAAATAATTCAGACCTAAAATTCTTTGTAAAACCGCCCCAACAGGGCGGTTTTGTTGTTTTTGTAGTTATGCATAGTAAGAATGTAAATGTTAAAATTTAGTTAAACTAAATATTTACAGTAACGTTTTCAAGGTAGTGAGCGTCTATTACTATATAACCGGCTAATCATCGGGAATAGATAATCAAAAAAAATAAATCAACAATCATCATCAAAATTCAATTATCATGAAAAAAACGATCATTTATTTAAGCCTTGCCCTTGTGGTATTTAGTAATGTAGCAATTGCAAACGCAACTGAAGTTGTAAAACCTGCTTATGCAAAAGAATTTAGGAATGCAACCCCACTTGCAACAGCGATTGCAAAAGGTGACGTTGAAACCGTTAAAAAGTTTATAGAATACGGTGCCGATGTTAATGAGAAATCTAACGGTATGACACCGCTTATGATAGCGGCCCGTTACAATCAGGTAGAAGTTATTAAATTACTACTGGATAAAGGAGCAAATTTAAAGCTTACCGATGATAAAGGCCTTAGTGCACTTAAGTACGCCGAATTATCTAACGCTACACAGGCGGCAGATACTTTGAGACTTGCTAAAGCTTAATTAGGTAATGTTTTAAATAAAAAAGCACCAATTGGTGCTTTTTTTATTTTCTAAACTTGCTTATTATCCATATAATAATTACTACTACAACTATTACAAGTATGATACCTACGCTCATACCTGCCTGAAAAATATCGCCTATGGCCTCACAGCTTGTAAGCAACGATAACAGCATGGCGAAAACTCCTAATTTTATTACCCTGGTTTGCATAATATTTTGTTTTTAAGGTTATTGTTACTTAAAGGTAAAGCAACAGTTGCAGTATTTTCTTAAAAATAAATTAATTGTATAAATATTAAGTATTTACAAAAGCTTGCAAACCCGTTATTAATTGTACAGGTTTGCTTTTTATAAATCCCAATTTTTACCTACTTTTACAAACCAAACACAATACCGCATTATGAGCCATAAAATATTGCTTACATCCCGCGAAGTCAATATCATCCTTCATCGTTTGGCATGCCAGTTAATAGAAAAACACCTTGATTTTTCCGATACCGTACTTATTGGCATTCAGCCGCGAGGCAGTTTTGTTGCCAAACGCATTAAGCAAATACTTGAAAAAGAATATAATGTGCCCGAAATTAAGCTTGGCTTTTTAGACATTGCCTTTTTTAGGGACGATTTTAGGCGCACCGATATTGCTGCCAATATTACCCAGATAGACTTTATTGTAGAAAATAAAAAAGTAGTGTTTATAGACGATGTTTTATATACAGGCCGAAGCATTCGCGCGGGGCTTACCGCCATACAGTCGTTTGGGCGCCCTGCCGAAATTGAGCTGCTGGTACTTATAGACCGCCGCTTTAGCCGCCACCTGCCCATACAGCCCGATTACCGTGGCCGACAGGTAGATGCCATTAATGGCGAAAAGGTAAAGGTATCCTGGGTAGAGAATGATGGCGAAGACACTGTGTATTTAATTTAAGGCAAACTGCAACAACAACCAGAAATGAAAGAATTAAGCGTTAATCATTTATTAGGCATAAAATATATCAACAAAAATGATATTGACCTTATTTTTGAAACGGCCGACCAGTTTAAGGAAGTAATAAACCGACCAATAAAAAAAGTCCCTTCGCTTAGGGATATTACAATAGCCAACATTTTTTTTGAGAACAGTACCCGTACCCGTTTGTCGTTTGAGCTGGCGCAAAAAAGGCTTAGCGCTGATGTAATAAGCTTTTCGGCAGCACAGTCGTCGGTTAAAAAAGGGGAGACCTTAATAGATACCGTAAATAATATCCTGTCTATGAAGGTAGATATGGTGGTAATGAGGCATGAACGCCCCGGAGCGGCACACTTTTTATCTAAAAATGTAAAAGCCAGTATTGTAAATGCCGGCGATGGAGCGCACGAGCACCCTACACAGGGCCTGCTCGACTCGTTTACCATCCGCGAAAAGCTGGGTGAAGTAGGCGGCAAAAAAGTAGTTATTGTGGGCGATATATTGCACTCACGTGTGGCGCTTTCTAACATTTTTGCTTTGCAGATGCAGGGTGCAGAAGTTAGGGTATGCGGACCTAAAACACTTATACCGCGTTATATAGATTCGCTTGGTGTAAAAGTTGAGCCTAACCTTCGTAAAGCCTTAGAGTGGGCCGATGTAGCAAACATGCTAAGGGTACAAAACGAAAGGCTGGATGTTAATTACTTCCCCTCAACGCGCGAATATGCACAGCAATACGGCCTTGATAAACAATTGTTAGACTCGCTCGATAAAGAAATAGTTATAATGCACCCGGGGCCTATAAACCGTGGCGTAGAGATAACCAGCGATGTAGCCGATTCACAGCAATCAGTTATCCTTAACCAGGTAGAGAATGGTGTCGCCATACGTATGGCGGTTATCTATCTGCTGGCAAGCAAAATAAAACAGTAGTTTAATTATTAATTGCAAGTGTTGCAGCATCTTAAATATTTGCAAAAACCAACTCTTGTTTAGTATGTAACTTTGTAACTTAGCTGCTCTAAGCATCTAAGTCACTTAGTATCTAAGAACCTAAGTAAATGAAAGTAGAAGAAAAAGGACATACCGTTACCATCAAGGATACTCACGGCAATAGCGCTGATTTCCTTCAAAAGGTAACTACCGAATATAATACGTTTAAAAACAAGAACCTGGTACTGGATTTAAGTCACGATGGTGCCCTTACTTTAAACGGCCTTTTAGGGTTTTTACAACTCTCTAACAAGCACCGCAAAAACAAAAAGTCGTTTGTACTTGTTGTAAGCGATTTCGATTTTAATGAGGTGCCGGATGAAATGGTCGTAGTGCCAACGGTTTTAGAAGCCCATGATATTATTGAGATGGAAGAGATTGAAAGAGACCTTGGGTTTTAATGGATTGATTTAGTTACTGATATTCAGGAACTAATTATGCAAGGCAAGGGTAATTAAAACACTTTCCTTAAAAATTAAACGAATGATTTTAACCATATTAGGCTGTTACGCTGCCACCCCCAGGACCATGACCAACCCAACGTCTCAGGTGCTGGAAATTAAGAACCGAATGTTTTTAATAGATTGTGGTGAGGGTACTCAGGTACAGTTAAGAAAGCATAAAGTAAAGTTTAGCCGTATTAACCACGTGTTTATATCGCACTTGCACGGTGATCATTTTTATGGCCTTATAGGGTTTATATCTACCTTTGCACTGCTTGGAAGAAAGGCCGACCTGCACATATATGGACCCAAAGGTATTAAAGAAATAATTGTATTACAGTTAAGGCTTTCCAACTCCTGGACTACCTATAATTTGTTTTTCCATGAACTGGATTCTAGTGAATCACAGGTGGTTTTTGAAGATGATAAGGTAATTGTTACCACTATTCCGTTAAGGCATAGGGTATATACTAATGGTTACCATTTTCAGGAAAAGAGCGGCGACCGTAAGCTAAATATAGAGGCTGTAGAAAATTATGAGATTAATACGGCGTACTATCAAAAAATAAAAAGCGGCGGCGATATCACCTTAGATGATGGAAGGGTAATACCAAACGAAGAGTTGACTTTCGATCCGCTTCCGGCTAAAAGCTACGCCTTTTGCAGCGATACGGTGTATTCTGAAAGTATATTGCCTATAATCAAAGATGTAGATGTGCTGTACCACGAAAGTACTTTCCTGGAAAGTGAAGCCCATTATTGTGAGCAAACCATGCATTGCACTGCAAAACAGGCCGCGATAATCGCCCAAAAGGCAAATGTAGGAACGTTAGTGTTGGGGCATTACTCTACACGTTACGGCTCTATAGAACCCTTTAAAGAAGAAGCACTTACAGTTTTTAATAATGTAGAACTTGCAGATGATGGTAAGGTATTTGAATTTTGATTTTTCGATATTTGGATTAGCAGATTATTAGACTTTGCGAAAAGATCCAACCATCTATAAATTCCATAATCTAATAATCTAAAAAAATGAGCGACTTAAGCAATTACCGAAAATCATACGAAAAAAGCGAACTTACCGGGCAAAACCTTCCGGAAGACCCTATCACATTTTTTAAAAAATGGTTTATTGAGGTTGAGGAATTTGGCGGTAAAGGCGAAGTTAACGCCATGACCGTTTCTACCTTAGGTTTAGATGGTTATCCTAACTCCCGCATAGTCTTGCTTAAGCAATACAACCACGAAGGCTTTATATTTTTCACCAATTACAATTCTAATAAAGGCAGGGCAATAGCTGCCAATCCTAAAGTTTGCCTGTCGTTCTTTTGGCAGGAAATGGAAAGGCAGGTTATCATTAAAGGCATTGCCGAAAAAACCTCTGAAAATACGTCCGACGGGTATTTTGAGAGCCGCCCACACGGCAGCCAGTTGGGCGCTGTGGTGTCTCCTCAAAGCCAGGTGGTGCCTTCGCGCGAATATTTAGAAGAAAATTTAAAGGTGTTGGAGCAGAAGTATGAGGGAAGGGAAATTCCGCGTCCGCAAAACTGGGGTGGTTACCTTGTAAAGCCCGTAAGTGTTGAGTTTTGGCAGGGCAGGCCTAACCGTTTGCATGATCGTATTCGCTATAATCTTGAGGAAGATTATTCCTGGAAAATTGAAAGGCTGGCACCGTAAGCCAAATTTTAATACCAAATTAACAAAATTTAGGCAAAGCTGCGTTGTAATTTTTTAGATATTTAAGTTATTGATATTTAAATAGAAACACAACACACAACGCAGATGAAAAACCTGATTTTAATTCGCCATGCCAAATCGAGCTGGGATGCGCCCCTCATAGATAAAGATAGACCGCTTTCTAAACGCGGTATTAATGATGCACACCTTATGGCCGAAGGGGTGGAAGAGTACCTCCCAAAATCGTATATTGTGTGGAGCAGTACAGCGCAAAGAGCTAAAAACACGGCTTATATTTTTGCAGAGAATCTTTCGATACCTGTTGAGACCATAACTTTTAAGGACGATCTTTACACATTTGACGAAAAAGCGCTTGAAAATGTAATAAAAAGCTGCGATAACCAATTTGATAACCTAATTCTTTTTGGTCATAACGGTGCTATTACTAATTTTGTTAATATCTTTGGGAACCGCGCTGTAGAGAATGTACCTACCGCCGGCTTTGTGTCTTTATCTTTTGATGAAAAAGACTGGAAAGACATTACCAAAGGAACGACAGAAACATTACTATTTCCAAGCGATTTAAAAAAATATGATCCACCACTCACCGGTAAACCGGTACATTGACAGGGAAAAAAGCTGGCTGGCCTTTAATGCCAGGGTGTTACAGGAAGCAGCAGACGAAAATGTGCCGTTATTAGACAGACTTCGATTTTTAGGGATATTTTCTAATAATTTTGACGAATTTTTCAGGGTTAGATATGCGGCTATCAGGCGTTTAAGCCTTGAGGGTATTACCAGCGAGGAACTTCCTAAAAGTGAATCGGCCCACAAATTACTTAACGAAATTACAGAGATTGTCATAGAACAACAGTCAGAAAGCCTTCGTACCCTTAGCGTTATAGAAAATGAGCTTGAAAAAGAGAACATTTTCATGGTAAATGAGTCGCAATTAACTAAGGAACAGGAGCTTTTTATTAAAGACTATTTTATACAGCGCGTAAGTCCGGAACTTGTCACGATTATCCTTAACGATCTTGAGGAGTTCCCAATAATGAGGGATACCGCGGGCTATCTTGCCGTTAAACTTGTTATTAAAGCAAAACACGTAAATATAGAGGGCAATACCTGTGAGCAGGAAGTGCGCTACGCGTTGATTGAAATGCCGCGTACCGTAAACCGTTTCGTGATACTTCCATCTGTTAACGAAAAGCAGTATGTTATTATGCTTGATGATGTTATACGCTTTAACCTGCATAACATCTTTAATATCTTTAAGTACGAGAGCATCTCTGCCCATATGATAAAGATTACCCGCGACGCCCAGCTGGATATAGACAGCGACCAGAGCAAAAGTCTTATGGAAAAGATTTGGACAGGTGTGAAAGACAGGAGGATAGGGGAGCCGGTACGTTTTGTTTACGATCAGGCAATTGGCCAGGATACGCTTGACTATTTTATAAAAAATCTTGAGATCGATTCGTCTGACAGTATTATTCCCGGAGGGCGTTACCACAACCGCAGGGATTACATGGATTTCCCAACGCTTGGCAGGCAAGATCTTTTATATCAAAGAAATAGCCCGCTTCCGGTAAACGGATTAAGCCTTGAGGGGAGCATTCTTCAAAAAATTAAGAAGAAAGATTACCTGTTATACACTCCGTATCAGTCGTTTGCCTACATTATTAAGTTTATGCGTGAGGCAGCGCTGGACCCTAAGGTGGTATCTATAAAAATAACGCTTTATAGGCTTGCAAAGAACTCACAGATAGTAAGTTCGCTAATAAATGCGGCTAAAAACGGCAAGAAAGTTACGGTACAGATAGAACTGCAGGCACGCTTTGATGAAGCCAGTAATATTACCTATGCTGAACTAATGCAAACTGAGGGAATCAACCTGATATTCGGAGTAAAAGGCCTTAAAGTGCATAGTAAAGTGTGTTCGGTTGAGCGTATGGAAGACGGCAATATCAAACGTTATGGCTTTATATCTACAGGAAACTTCAACGAAAGTACCGCTAAAATTTATACCGATGTAACAGTGTTTACCGCTCATGCACAGATACTTAAGGAAGTAAATAAAATATTCGAATTTTTCGACGTTAATTACAGGATACATCGTTACAAACATTTACTGGTGTCGCCGCATTATACCCGTTCTAAATTTTATAAGCTGATAGACAGGGAGATACTTAGCGCCATTGCCGGTAAAGAAGCATATATTAAGCTAAAAATGAACAGCCTTACCGATTTTAAAATGATCGATAAACTGTATGAAGCAAGCCGTGAAGGTGTTAAGATTCAGCTTGTTATACGCGGTATGTGCTGCCTTATACCCGGAGTACCGGGTATGAGCGAAAATATTGAAGCTATTAGTATAGTAGACAATTACTTAGAGCATTCGCGCATCTATATTTTTGGCAACAGCGGCAACCCTGATATCTATATTTCATCGGCTGATTTCATGACGCGTAACCTGGATTCGAGGGTAGAAGTTACCTGCCCAATTTACGATGAAGACATTAAAAAGGAACTTCTGGATACGTTTGATATAGGCTGGAAAGGCAATGTTAAGGCGCGCTATCATTCAGAATCGCTTGAAAATAAGTACCGTAAGCAGCCCAATGCCAAGCCATTCAGGGCGCAAATTGAGACCTACAATTATTATAGGAACAAACTGGAAGTTATTTACGAACAATTATAAAATACAGGTTCTTAGGTATTTAGCGCCTTAGGTTCTTAGACCTCAGAAGCTCAGTATCTTAGTGCCTCAGTCCCTCTCAGGAATGATTAACATAAAAAAATACGCTGCTATAGATATCGGGTCAAACGCCATGAGGCTACTGATTTGCAACATAGTAGAGCAGGAAAGCAAGGAGCCGCAGTTCAATAAAAGCTCGCTGGTGCGTGTGCCTATACGCTTGGGCCAGGATGCCTTTACCGTGGGCGAAATTACCGATGACAACATAAACCGTATGGTAGATGCCATGAAGGCTTATAAGTTGCTTATGAAAGTACATGGTGTTGAGCGCTATATGGCGTGTGCAACATCGGCGATGCGGGAAGCTTATAACGCTGCTGAAGTAGTGGAAATCATTGAACGTGAGGCTGATATAAAAATAGAAATCATAGATGGTAAGAAGGAAGCAGCTATTATTGCGGCTACCGATCTGCATGAATTCATCAAGCCGGACCAGACCTATTTGTTTGTAGATGTAGGTGGTGGAAGTACCGAATTTTCGCTGTTTGCCAATGGTAAGATAGTGGCTTCCAAGTCGTTCAAAAATGGTACGGTGCGATTGCTTAACAATATGGTTAATGACGTGGTATGGCAGGAAATCGAAAAATGGATTAAAGCCGTTACCGAAGAATATGATACCGTAACCCTCATAGGATCAGGTGGTAACATTAATAAACTGTTTAAAATGTCGGGTAAAAAACAGGATAAACCATTGTCTTATTTTTACGTAAATGCTCAGTATCAGTTCCTTAACAATACAAGTTACGAACAACGCATATCCGATCTCGGCCTAAACCCCGATCGCGCCGACGTAATTATCTATGCTGCACGTATTTACCTCAATGCCATGAAGTGGAGTGGTGCCAGGAACATCTATGTTCCTAAGATTGGTCTGTCCGACGGTATTGTTAAAGCCATGTATTACGATAAGATATAGAGAAATTCTATGGCATTAAAAAGGGCTTAATATTTTACTTTTGGTATATTTTTTACGCATTTTTGGTGTTTTTTATTTTACTGAAAATCATCATGTTAATTTTGATATTTCACTTTTGGATTTTGTTTTCGCGCAAAAATAGCATTTTTTTTAACTTTTTACGCTTAGGCTAATCTTATCATGATTTTCGATAGATTAAATTTATAATTAGTAAATCTCACGATTCAAATGTTAACGATGGATTCAAAAATAAAATTGGTAAAAGGCGACATTACAAAAATTGAAGTTGATGCAATTGTAAACGCGGCCAACTCATCATTACTCGGCGGCGGTGGAGTGGATGGTGCCATTCATCGTGCGGGTGGAGAAGCAATTTTAAATGACTGCATCGCTATCAGAAACCGACAAGGCGGCTGCAAGACCGGCGAGGCTGTAATTACAACCGCAGGTAAGCTCCCGGCAAAATATGTTATACATACAGTTGGCCCGGTGTACAGTGGTGACAAAGCCGAAAAAGAGCAACTGCTTGCCAAGGCTTACAGCAACAGTTTACAGCTTGCAGTAGAGAACAACATCAAAACTATTGCCTTCCCAAACATAAGCACGGGCATTTACCATTTTCCTAAGCCTAAAGCGGCCGAGATTGCTGTAGCTACGGTTAGGGATTTTCTCGACAATGATGAAGGCATAACAGAGGTAATCTTTGTATGCTTTGATGATGAGAATTATAGCCTTTATGATGATTTGCTAAAAGCTACATAATATAAAACGTTTCTTTAGTAACCGGTTCCGGTAGCTCTTCTTCGTCAAGCAGTTGCCTAACATTTATCTCAATAGTTCTGGCAATGGCAGTTACCGATGTATCGCTTGGACGATTACGGAAGGGATCCTGCAAATAGTAGGCGGTTTTTTCTAACAGGAAAAATACTAACGATATCAGCATAAGCAGCGGAATCTCATACGCCAACATTATCCCTTTAAGCCCAATAGAAAGTATAACCACAAAAAGGTAAATAGTAAAGTGTAGAAACAGCCTGTAAGTGGTAGGAAAAACCGTGTTGTTTATACGTTCTGCCATTCCCATCCAGTCAGAAAATTTTACACAGGTATTATTAAGCTGCACGTGAGTAAAGTCGCTTAACTGCCCTTTATCTTTTAACTCACTTATTTGGTGCACATTAAGCTGTAATATACCTAATGGCTTATTTTTATGTTTGTTCAGTACAGTAATGTCTTCGGGCGATAAGAATGCATCACATCCGTCTAACGCAGGCAAGCCTCGCAACGACTGACCTAACGAGTAGCACCATGCTATTTGGCGGTATGCCATTGTTTTTACCTGATCTTTATTTAAACCGGCGTTTAAAAATGCCTGTAACTGTAGTACGAATGATCGGGAGTCGTTCACTATAGCGCCCCAAACTTTACGGGCTTCCCACCAGCGGTCATAACTCTGACTCATTTTAAACGAGAGCAGTACCGATATTGCCGTACCTAAAAAAGTAGCAATGGTAAGGGGCATATCGGGCAGGTAATAGTAAAAATTTTCGGTTAAAAAATGTATGGCAAAGCCCAGTATTAATACAATAAGCATTTCATATTTTACCAACCCAAATATATAGGAAAGCGGAAGCCTTTTTTCTACTAACATAAAGTGTATTTAAATCTTTGATTTAAAATTACTGCTAAATTCTTACAATGTCAAGTAGTAACGGACAAGGTGCGGTAAATTTATAATAATTTTCACACAATATCCTTTTCGCTAATCAGCCATAAAGGGTAGCAGGATTTTAAAGCAGCTTAATCCGTACATACTGGTGTGCTGCATCGGGTTTGTCTTTATCTTCAACCGCTATTGCAATGCAATAAAAATATCCGTCTTTGCCCCAAAATGGGGCACTGGCAGTATCCGTAGCGGGCATCCAGTATTTAAATTCAGTACTTATTAGGGTGGTAAATTCTTTTTTGCCGACTTTAATTAATGAAAAGCTCACCGTGTTTTCATAAGGCTCATGGTAAACATCCAGCAGCATCTTTTTGTTGGGCGCCAAATACGGAATACTCCCATTAAACGACGTTTGCCTGCCGCTGTTCATATCGACATAAATATAGTCGTACTCCTCATAATATGTTGCCTTAACAATGTACTGATTTAAAGCAGGCAGGTAGCTGTCATAATAGTGCTCTTTAAAATCTTCTCCATCACTATCAATATCTGTAAAGGTAACAACAGTATCGCGGCATTTTAGTGTAGTTACGCCATTTGTCTTTTTAAAACGCTGGTTGTCATATACTATAGGGCTTATCGCGGTTTGCATTTTAGCATAGTAGGTAGCTTCATCCACCAGTTCGGCTTTAAGGTACTTTGTTAGTGCAATACCATTAGTATCTTGTAGCAAATTAATGTTTTCTTTTAAATCAGTGCTGAGCCGCGACACAATATTTAGGTCGGCATTAGTAAGCGTGCCGGTTTTATCCTGGCTGTAAGCAAAGATGTTAGCTAAAAGAATACCTATGAGCAAACTACATTTCATGCATCAAATGTAATTAAAATGTTGAACAAATAAGGAGCAGTAAAGGTGCGCGTATTTTTATAAACGCCCGTCCCGCTATTCGCTGTAGCCCCGCAAAAAAAAGCGGGGGCTGCCGCTGCTATCGGGGCTATGAGGGTAAGTAAGTCTTGTTTCAGGAAGGACATGTATCAATCCTCCTGCCACTCCACCCAGTTCTTTTCAAAGTACACAACAGCCTTGGTTTGGTTGTCATTTAACAAAGCCGCCTTAATAAAATTATCCTGCGTAGCAAGGCATTTTATGGTAAGCCCATCCATATGTGTGGTATCATAATAAGCGCCAAACGGGCAATTGTACGGGTTATTCTCTACATCACTGGTGAAGATAGAAAGTAGTATCATTTTGCGCGACTTTGCATCTGGCTTTTCATATCCCACTATTTTATGGTCTAACCGCATAACCGCATTTAGGTAAATAATGCTATCGGACTTAAAAATAGTAGCCTTGTTTATTTCCTGGGCATTTAGGGTAAACGATGCTATGAAAATAAGAAGTGTAAGAATGTTTTTCATGCTGATATTAATTAATGTATTACACGTAAAATACCCTATATAGTCTTCGCGAGGAGGCACGACGAAGCGATTTCATAATTTAAGTCATATTTGATAGCACTCCCGAGTGAGATTACTTCGTCAGTTCGGGCAAGCCCTCGGGTGCCGCGCTCCATTGCATTTCTCTCGCAATGACAAAGGTGAAAAGGAACCCGAAAAATGTGTGTAAACCTGTTCAATCCGCGACTGCTTGCATCTGTTTTATCAGCGTTCCATTCAAGATCCTTCGGCTCCGTTGCAATTTGGTATAACAATTTTATTATAGATAGTTTATGTGACGCTTGCATTCCCCTCCTTTGGAGGGGTGGCTGAAAGCCGGGGTGGTTACTTTTGTTTCATAATAAACCACCCCACCCTACGGGCACCCCTCCAAAGGAGGGGAATGCCAGGATTGCTATTATACCTTATAAAGATCAGTAAAAATCCGCGATATCCTGCATCCGTTTTATCAGCGTTCCATTCAAGACCCTTCGGCTCCGTTGGTCTCCGCTCAGGATGACACGCGCAGGTATTATGCCTTATAAAATCCGTTCAATCCGCGATAGCCCGCATCCGTGTCATCCGCGTTCCATCTCAAACCCGCAATGGGAATTATATATCCAAATCAAACATCTTCCTCAACACCTCAACCGCAGGGTTAATGGCCTTAAGCTTTTCGTATTTTTCTTCGGGGGTAAACGCATATTTGGTGGATACCACCTCGTTAACATGGGTTTCTATAACAATATCGTGATTGTGTAGCTTACCGCGCAGGTAACCCAACAGTTCGTGCTTATTGTTGTCAAAATCTACTTTAGAGCCTTCGTTGGGCAATTCCAGCCTGATGGTAAAGCCATCTTTATGCAGGTGCGGATCATTAATTTGCATATACGTAGCCATGATCTTTTGGCCCGTATCGCTAAGGCGCTGCGCAAATTTGTTCCATTGCAGGCGCATATCCGTTTCGTTAAAAGCATTGCGGGGCAGTGCATCAGGGTCGTTTAAGTGCGCCCTGCTGTTTTGCTCCATTTCTTTTTTCTTGCGGATGCTCGCTAATGAAAATGCCGAAACCCTAACCTCGCCATCCTTATCTTCTACACGCACCACGGCCGGCTGAACCACTTCGGGCGTATCAACCTCCAGCTCTTTTACAGGCAACGGACTAAGGCCTGCGGGCTTTTCAGCTATAGGTGCGCTAATGGGCGTGGCAACAGTTTGTGGCGCAGGTTCGCTAACCGTAGCCGTTTGCTGCGGTGCTGAAAGCACGCCATCTTTAAAATAATGAGGGGGGATTATAAACCCGTCAACTTTTTTTTTTCTCCATCAAAAGTGATGGAGGCAAGCTGCATAAGGCAAAGCTCTACAAGCAGGCGCTGGTTTTGGCTTACCTTATATTTTAGGTCGCATTCGTTAGCGATATCAATACCTCTAAGTAAAAACTCCTGGCTGGCTTTTTGCGCCTGGATGCCGTATAGCTGCTGGGCAACTTCGCCGGCTTCCAGCAATATTAGTGTCGCCGGGTTTTGGCACACCAATAGATCTCTAAAGTGCGAGGCAAGACCTGCAACAAAGTGGTGGCCATCAAACCCTTTGGCAAGGATATCATTATACGCAAGTAATAAGTCCGGAATCCTGTTCTCAAGGATAAGGTCGGTTACTTTTACATAATACTCATAATCGAGTACGTTAAGATTCTCTGTAACCGCCTGGCGGGTAAGGTTAGTACCGCAATAGCTTACTACCCTGTCAAAAATTGACAGTGCGTCGCGCATGGCACCATCGGCCTTTTGGGCAATAATGTGCAGTGCATCATCTTCAAATGTAATGCCCTGGCTGCGTGCCACCTCGGCAAGGTGCTCTTTAGCATCTTTAACCGTTATCCGCTTAAAATCAAATATCTGGCAACGCGATAATATGGTAGGTATAATTTTGTGCTTCTCTGTAGTAGCAAGGATAAAGATGGCGTGGCGCGGCGGCTCTTCCAGCGTTTTAAGGAACGCGTTAAAAGCTGCCTGCGAGAGCATGTGCACCTCATCTATAATATATACCTTGTACTTGCCGGTTTGCGGCGGTATGCGCACCTGGTCTATTAGGCTGCGTATATCGTCTACCGAGTTATTACTGGCAGCATCCAGCTCAAACACGTTAAAGGCAAAATCTTCATACGGGTCATCATAACCTTCCTGGTTTATTTTACGTGCCAGTATACGTGCGCAGGTAGTTTTACCCACACCACGCGGACCCGTAAACAGCAGTGCCTGTGCCAGATGGTTGCTTTCTATAGCGTTTAATAGCGTATTGGTAATAGCCTGCTGCCCCACAACATCTTTAAATGTTTGCGGGCGGTATTTACGGGCTGATACTATAAACTGTTCCATAGGCTGTATGCGCAAAGATAGTCAGATTATTGGATTGTTGCACGCTTGGTTTACCGGATTTTTAGATTTTTAGAGGATTAGAAAGTTACCACGCATTTAAATTACTCTGTATAATGATTTTACTTTTTTACGATAGTAATCCTGATGCTCAAACAGTCTAAAAATCCAACCGCGTAATCATTTAACCATCCGTTTTCTTCCCCAGCTTTTTTACAATAAGCGGTAGTGTAAGCCCTTGGCCGATAAGTGTAAACAGCACCACAGCTACCGAAATGAATATAATTTCGTTACGGAGCGGAAAGGGCGTGCCGTCTTCCAGCGTTTTGGGCAAACCTATGGCAATGGCAAGCGACACGATACCGCGCATACCACTCCAACTAATTATAAGGCTGTTGCGGAAATCCAAGAGCGCTTCTTCGGAAATTTTTCTGCGTTTCATGGAAAAGGCTTTTTGAAGATTCATTTTCTGCATAAAAACCCTTAGCATGCGTATAAGCAGCGTTACAACGGTTATAAGCAATGCGTAAATTAGGTACGGACCAACATTTTCCGTCGGGATATTTTTTAATACATACGGAAACTGCAATCCTATAAGTATAAAGATGAGTCCGTTAAGCATAAAAATAATAATATCCCAAATGTTTTTAGACTGGTTTTTAAGGTGTTCCGGGAAAACCTTATTGCTTACAAATGCTATTGATAGCCCTAAAGTTACCACTGCAATAACGCCGGATACGTGAAATTCCTCAGCAACCAAATAGGTAACAAATGGCAGTAAAAGTAAAAAGCTAATGATAACAATAGTATTGTTCTTTATAAACTGTAGTAAAAATGATACGCGTGCAATTATAAAACCCACAACAAAGCCTCCGCCCAATAGCAATACAAACTCTAAAGCAGCGCGCCATAACACAAAGGCAGTACCGGTAACGGCAGCCACGGCAAAGCGGTAGGCTACCAGCGCCGATGCATCATTTATAAGGCTTTCGCCTTCTAATATGGTATTGGTTTTATGCGATAGCCCCAGGCCTTTTGTAATGCTCATGGCAGCAACAGCATCGGTAGCCGATAGTATGGCACCCAAAACAAACGCCAGCGGCCAGGTCATGCCCGGCACAAGGTAATAGGCCACGGCAGCAATACCTACGGTGGTTAAAAACACCAGCGATATGGCCAGTGTACCAATGGTATTTATATGGGTTTTAAAATCTTTAAGCGGAATATTAAACGCCGCATCATAAAGTAAGGGCGGCAGAAAAATAAGGAAGATGATTTCCGGATTTATCTCTATTTTTGGTACCGATGGCGCAAAGCCGATACCTATACCTGCAATGATTAGCAAAATAGGGTAGGGTAGCTTAATTTTATCGGCCAGTGCCGAAAGCCCTATCATTATGGCAAGTATAAAGAGAACAACGGTATAGTTTTCCATCTTTAATTTAAAGATTTAAAAATTGAAGATTCAAAAATTTAGTAATGTAAGTGTAAAAATACAAAACCTAACGTTTTTCGGTTACTAAATTCCAGCCCTCAATCTTTAAATCTTCAATCTATAATTAAAATGGCTTTAGCCTATTACTTCCGCTATATCCTCGGTAGATAATAATTCCAACAACGTCTTTTCCTGCGGATTCAGTTCGCCGGCGTTATCTTTCTCGGTAACGGAATACTTCCACAGCGAACCTTTTTCGTAAGCCGCAATAACCGTAGGGTGTACGTAGTATTTTTTGCAAACGGTGCGGGTATTGCCCAGCTTTTCGGCCACATGGTCCAGTACCGATACCACTTTGCGCTTAAAGTCGGTTACGTTTTCAAACTCGCCAATTTCCTGAAAGGCACACAACGCATTAAGGCTGCCCGCCCAGGCGCGGAAATCTTTTGCAGTAAAATCTTCACCCGTAATTTCTTTAAGGTAGCTGTTTATATCGCCCGACCCTATAGTGTGGTGCCCTCCGTTATCATCGTAGTATTGAAATAACTCCTGACCCGGTATGTCCTGGCATTTTTTAACCAGGTTGGCCATACGGCGGCTTTGCAGCTTTATTTTGTGCTTAACGCCTTTCTTGCCTACAAAGTCGAACAATACTGTTGCGCCGTCAAACTTAACGTGCTTATCGCGTAGGGTAGTAAGCCCAAACGAGCCATACAGTTTTTTATAAGCATCGTTGCCAATACGAATGTTGGTTAACTCTATAAGTTTAACCACAAGTGCAACCACCTTTTCATATGGGAGGCCTTTGCGGTTAAGGTCTGTCTCTACCTGTTCCCTAATGTGGGGCAGCGCCAGTGCAAACCTGCGCAGCCTGAAGAATTTACTTTGGTTGCGTATCTTGTTCCAATCGGGGTGATAGCGGTATTGCTTGCGGCCCTTAACATCGGTACCGGTAACCTGTAGGTGCCCATTTTCAAAAGGCGATACCCATACGTTTTCCCACGCGGGGGGTATAACCAGTTTTTTTATACGCTCCAGCACGGCTTTATCCTTAACGGTTTTACCGGTCTCGTCTATAAAAGTAAAGCCGTTGGCCCTACGTTTCCTGTAATAGCCTTTATCGGCTTTTAAAGAATAGCGCAGGCCAACGGCTTTGGCTGTAACTTTAGGATCGCTCCCTATTTTTTCGAGTTTTTTTTGCAGCCTGTTCATGGGTTATTCCTGAGACCTTCCCTGTATGCTCATGGTATCAAGCAGCTTTGCCGCGCTGTTTTCTTCAAACGCGCCAGATCCTGCTACAAACACCCCTTTTTGCCCGTCTTTGCTCTGTATGCCATAAACGGTAGCCTCATCGCCGGGATCGCTTTCGCCCTCGTAGCGGTAAATTTCCATGATCTCAAAATCTTTGTAATTTGCTTTAATGCGGTCTTCCTGTAGGTTATAATCAATAGTATAACCCTTTTCTGTCAGTTCCTGCAAGGCTTTAGAAACCGTTGCATAATGATACATTTGTCTGTCCATGATGTTTTGTGTTATGTTAGTTTGTTTTACTATCTTAAAATTAGAAATTAAAGATTTTGAACGCAGCCAACGAAATGTTAAACATTCGTATAGTCCAAAGCCATCAAGTCGTAAAGTCGAAAGTCAAAAGTCTAAGGATGAATGTAAATGAATAGATGAGTAATGGTGCCTGCCTTTAAAAACTTTTGACCTTGCGACTTTCGACATTAAAAACCTATCTTTGCCGCCAGCAGGCCGCCTTATCGCTCTTTGCAAAAAGGGAGGAAAGTCCGGACACCAGAGGGCAGCATAGCGGGTAACGCCCGTCACCGTGGTATGCAGAACCGCGGGAGGACAAGTGCAACAGAAAGTATGTACAGGTAATGCTGTAGTGAAACCAGGTAAACTCTATGCGGTGAAATGCCATGTATACCGGCTATATGTAGGGCTGCCCGCCCGATGCCGGGGGGTAGGCAGATTGAGCGTAACAGTAATGTTGCATCCAGATAAATGATAAGGGTCCCTCGGGGATACAGAATCCGGCTTACAGGCCTGCTTTTTTTAATTTCTACAACTATTATTGGAGTTTCTAATTGCTTGTGTGAGCGTCTCGCTCGTGTATAATTTGATTGCATTCCATGTGAGACTGCCGCGCTACGTTGCACTTCGCTCGCAGTGACGTACACGGGTATTTTATGTTCATTTCTTCACGCACTGTCACTGCGAGGGAGGTACGACCGCAGCAGTCTCATTATAAATATATGCTCTAATTAATCTTAAAACTAAGAGCTCGCATCAGACTGGAATACAGACTAAAGTTTACAGTTTTCTTCTTTTTATATTTCTCTTTTTTAAGTTTTTGAAAAATTCTTTGCGGTCAAAATCGGCAATCATTTTTGAGTTCTCACCGATTTCGAGTTCTTTTAATAAGAATGTAAGGCGCTCATTATCTAACGACATATAGTAGATCTTTAACTATTCTCTTCTTTTATTACTGATAAATATTTTGTTACTGCGACTAAATTATAGTAGCGGCACATGCCTCTTCTCTTCTGAATATCTTAAAGGCAAATAAAGCAATCGCTATTCCTCTTCACCATCCGTATCATTATTACCCTCTTCGCCTTCAAACTCAAAAAAGGTAAAGATAGAGCCACCATATTTTTTGTTGAACGAAAAGTTCATCATGTGCTCCATTTTGGTGTATTTGGAATGTTCAATGATCATAATGCCGTCTTCGCGAAGCAGTTCGGCTTCAAAAATAAGAGTCACTAATTCTTCAAAATTCTTTTGCTCCATATTGTATGGAGGGTCGGCTACAATAATATCGTAGTTGGATTTATGCCCTTTTACGAATTTAAACACATCGCTTTTTATGGCTGATATATTAAAATCGAACTCGCCTGCGGTTTGCTTTATAAACTTAATACAGCCCATATCGGCATCAACGGCGGTAATGCTGTCGGCGCCACGGGAGCCGAATTCGTAGCTCAGGTTACCGGTGCCGCTAAAAAGGTCGAGCACTTTAAGGCCTGCAAAATTTATGCGGTTGTTAAGTATGTTAAACAACGACTCTTTAGACATATCGGTGGTAGGGCGCACGGGTAAATTGCGTGGCGGACTTATCCTGCGGCCCTTATATTTTCCTGAAATAATTCTCATGAGTTCAATATAATAAAATTATGCAGGGCATCATGCTGCGTCTCTAAATGCCATTTTTGTGCCAATGCGGCGGGATTGTATAAGGCTACGTTACGTATGTAGGTGTACGCCAGTGTATATAAAGGGCTGTCCTGGCTAATTTTGCTAAGCAGGGTAACACTAACCGTTTCCGGGTTAAGGGTAAGCTGTTCCAGCGTAAAGAGCAAGTAGTACAAAAAGTCTTCGGCAGTATTGTATTCAAAAGAATTGTAAAGCAAAAGCTTTTGGCTGCGCACCACTACAATCTCAAAATGATTTTCCTGGACGTGTACAAACACCTGTTTCTCATCTATGTTTATAGAAGCATCCAACAGTTTTTCTACCAAAATACTGTTGGTATTCTTGTATTCAAATGTACCCAGGCGTTCAATTAAAAAATTGTTCACATTCATTAGGGGCACATACACATTGGTAATATCATAGCTGCCCAGGGCATCCCATGCAAAAAAGTCGGCTTCAAAAACACGGGTGTTGTATTGCAGGTAGCTACCAGGGTAATTTTCATCAAACAGCGCAGTAGGTACGAAGGTGTTAAAGCTGTTATCGTGCAATACTATAACCTCGTCATAATCGGCTTTAAGCTCAGGGTGGTGCACAAAAACCTTCCAGAGTTCATCTTCCAGCGGAGTGGTTTTGGCAAACGCTACCTGGCCTTTAAAGATCACTTCCCTGTTTAAGGTATCAAAACCTGCGAACGACATACCGTTTGCTGCAATTTGCAGCGAAAGCTTCTTGTAATTTTTAGCGGTAATAGCGTCGTTCATTAATTGTAGATTGATTGGTTACAAATTTACATTCTTTTTTGGGGTTATAATTTTTTAGCTGCGAATTAGTAGTATATTTTTTAGCCACGAATTACACAAATTGCACTAATTTTTATTCTGATATCCATTACTACAAGATGTGCATTTTATGTTTGTGAAAATTTGTGTAATTCGTGGCGAAAAATGTAATTAGTGGCAAAGTCTTATTACCTATCTTTGGCCTACAATTTTAATACCCGGCTTAATAAATGACCCCTGCATTATTTTACAAAGTATTAAGGCAAAACTTTCCGTTTAGCCCCACCTTAAAGCAGGATATTTTTCTACAAAAAATAGCCGAATTTATTGTCAGCACCGGCAAGCAGGATTTGTTTGTACTAAAGGGCTACGCAGGTACCGGTAAAACTACAATAATATCTACGCTGGTTAACAACCTGCGCGAAGCCGGTAAAAAATATGTGCTGCTGGCACCCACGGGCCGTGCGGCTAAGGTAATATCGGGCTATTCTCAAAAACCTGCGTTTACGATACACAAGCGTATTTATTTCCCTAAAAAGGGGAGTGGCGGCGGCGTGAGCTTTACCCTGCAGCCCAACAAGTTTAAGGATACCGTTTTTATAGTTGATGAAGCCTCTATGATATCCGACTCGGCATACGACTCTAAAATGTACGAAATGGGCTCGTTGTTAGACGATTTGATGTCGTACGTTTACTCCGGTACCAACTGTAAAATGATCATGGTGGGCGACACGGCACAGCTACCGCCTATAAACTCCGATTTGAGCCCCGCGCTAGATGCAGAGGGCCTTGCACGCAATTATTTTAAAGAAGTCCAGCAAATAGAGCTCGACGAAGTAATGCGCCAGGAGTTTGACTCTGGCATATTGTACAACGCTACAGAGATGCGCGATTTGCTTAAGTCGGCTTTTGTTGATACCTTTAAGTTTAAGTTACGCGGCTTTAAAGACATAGTGCGGTTAACGGATGGATATGATATTCAGGATGCCATAAACCAGGCCTACAGCAATTACAGTATAGAAGATACCGCGTTTATAGTGCGCTCTAACAAGCGTGCCAATGAGTACAACCAACAGATACGTACCCGCATTTTAGACCGCGAAAGCGAACTTAGTACCGGAGATTACCTTATGGTGGTTAAGAATAACTATTTTTGGCTGGACGAAAAAAGCGAAGCCGGATTTATTGCCAATGGCGATATTATAGAGGTACTGGAAATTTTTAGGATAGAGGAGTTGTACGGTTTTAAATTTGCCCGCGTAAAAGTGCGCATGGTAGATTATCCTAACCATCCGTTTTTAGAAACGTATTTGCTTTTGGATACCCTAACAAGTGAGTCGCCATCGTTAACCTATGATGAATCGAACCGTTTATACCATGAGATCCAGGCCGACTTTGAGGGCGAGCCTCAGTATAAAAAGTTTTTAAAGATAAAGAACAGTCCGCATTTTAATGCATTACAGGTTAAGTTTTCCTATGCCATTACCTGCCATAAAAGCCAGGGCGGCCAGTGGAACACCGTTTTTATAGAGCAGCCGTATTTGCCCGAGGGTATCGACAGGGATTACATCCGCTGGTTGTACACCGCCGTAACCCGCGCAAAGGACAGGCTGTACCTAATTGGTTTTAAAGATGACAATTTTGAGGAGTAGAGACGCAATGCTTTGCGTCTAACATCCCGATAAGAAGTAGAGACACAATGCCTTGCGTCTCACAAAATATTAAAATTTGATTATGAAAATTATAGCAGTTATACCCGCACGATACGGCAGTACCCGTTTCCCTGCAAAACTAATGCAGGATTTGGGCGGCAAGACCGTAATTACCCGAACCTACCAGGCAGCGCTTGAAACCGGCTTGTTTGATGATGTTTTTGTGGTGACGGATTCTGACCTGATTTATAACGAGATTGTTGCCAACGGCGGCAAGGCCATTATGAGCATCAAGGAGCACGAAAGCGGCAGCGACCGTATTGCCGAAGCCATAGAAAACCTTGATGTAGATATTGTAGTTAACGTGCAGGGCGATGAGCCTTTCATCAATAAAGAACCGCTGGCTGCCGTGCTGGAGGTTTTTAAAAGCGATGTTGCGCATGAAATAGACCTGGCATCGGTAATGATGAACATAACTGATTGGGAAGATATAGAAAACCCCAACAACGTTAAAGTAATTGTAGACCAAAAAGATTTCGCACTGTACTTTTCACGGTCGGTAATACCATACCCGCGCGACAAAGAAGCAGGCGTAAAATACTACCGCCACATAGGTATTTATGCGTTTAGAAAACACGCCCTGCTTGATTTTTATAAATTGCCCATGCAAAGCCTGGAGGCGTCAGAAAAACTGGAGCAGCTGCGCTACCTGGAGTATGGTAAAAAAATCAAAATGGTACTTACCAGCCATGCCGGTATTGGTATTGATACACCCGAGGATTTAGAGAAGGCTAAACGATTGTTAGAATCTTAGGTTGCAATAGTCAAAACCGTTATTTAACAGGCTTATTGGTCATGTAAAACACAAGCGTACCGCCATCCATAATTTCGCTGTGGGTAAGGTACAACCGGTCTAAAACTTTGCCATTCAGTTCGGCTTTAGATACATATACATTTTTATCCGACTGGTTTTTAGCCGTTATAGTAAATGTATTGCCGTTTTCCAGGGTTAGTATTGCCGATTTAACTTTTGGACTTCCTAAAGCGTAATGATCGCTTCCCGGAGCTATGGGGTAAAACCCAAGCGATGTAAAAATGTACCAGGCACTCATCTGGCCGGTGTCGTCGTTTCCGCCAAGGCCATCTGGTGCAGGTTTGTACATGGCATCTATTATCATACGAACACGCTGCTGCGTTTTATAGGGCTTTCCTGTAAAGTTGTACAAATAAGCCACATGGTGAGACGGTTCGTTGCCGTGCACATAGTTACCAATAATGCCATCGCGGGTAATATCCTCGGTCTTTTCAAAATACTTATCGGGTAATGTCATTGTAAAAAGCGAGTCTAAATGCCTGGTAAACTTTTCCTTGCCACCATTCAGTTCAACAAGTGCCTCAGGATCCTGCGGAACATACAAACTGTAGTTCCACGCGTTACCTTCTATAAAACCCTGCCCGTGGGTATCCAGCGCATCAAACTCTTTTTTAAAGGTACCATCGCTGATTTTTGGGCGCATAAAGCCGGTTTTGGCATCCCATACGTTCTTATAGTTCTGAGCGCGTTTGGTATATTCGGCATATACATCATCCCGGCCTAATTTCTTCGCCATCTGGGCAATGCACCAGTCATCATAAGCATATTCTAAAGTTTTAGAAACCGATGATCCGTTCTTATCTTCGGGCACATAACCGTATTGTAAATAGTATTCAATCCCGTCGTAATAGCGCAGGTTAGACGAGTTGATACAGGCCTGTAGCGCCAGGTTGGTGTCAAAATCAACATTGCCTTTTATAACCGCATCGGCTATGACCGAAACGGAGTGGTAGCCTATCATGCACCAGTTCTCATTAGCGTAATGCGACCACACCGGCAGTGCTTTGTGTACACTTTGGCTGTAATGCGCCAGCATGCTGCTTACCATGTCGCGGTTGCGCTTGGGCTGCACAATATTAAACAGCGGGTGCAGCGCCCTGTAGGTATCCCAAAGCGAGAATGTAGTGTAGTTTGTAAAGCCCTCAGCCTTATGGATATTCTGGTCTAAACCTTTATAACTCCCATCGGCATCCATATAAACCGTTGGGTTAATAAAGGTGTGATAAAGTGCTGTATAAAAGTTAGTTTTATCATTTTCAGTAAGCGTTTCTATTTTAATTTTTTTCAGTTCGCCTTCCCATAATTGTTGCCCATCTGTTTTTGCTTTTTCAAAATCCCAATGCGCAATTTCAGCCTTCATATTTGCCAACGCACCGGCGGTACTTACCGGCGATAAAGCAAACTTTATTTTTATCTTTTCATTATCCTGTGTATCAAAATTAAAATACATACGCAGGTTACGCCCGGCAGCTTCAGGAAAGTTCTTTGTCTGATCGAACTTGCGCCAAAAACCGTTGTAAATGTTGCCTTCATCATACTTTTTAACGCCATATTCTTTAAATGGTTTAGATAAAGCCATAGCAAAATACACCGTCCGGGTTCTTGCCCAGCCCTGTGTTTGGCGGTAGCCCGTAATCAGCGTGTCATTTTCCACCCGTATAAAGGTATACACGTTCTTTTCGTTATGATTGTATATGCCGCTCATCAAATCGAGTATAATATGTGCATCTGATGATTTTGGGAAGGTATATTGATGGAAGCCCACGCGCTGGCTTGTGGTAAGTTCGGCTATAATATTATGGTCGTCCAGCTTCACCTTATAGTAATTAGCCTGTGCTACCTCGTTAATATGAGAGTAGGCCGACCTGTAACCGCTTTTTGGGTTGGCTGCCGTACCGGGATTGATTTGTAAGGCACCAGTAGTGGGCATAATAAGGAAATCGCCAAGATCGGAGTGCCCCGTTCCGCTAAAATGCGTGTGGCTAAAGCCAACAATAGTTGTATCATCATACTGGTAGCCGGCACAATACTTATACACTTCGCCATTGTATTTTTTATCAAGTTCGTAGGCAATCGTATCGGTTTCCGGGCTTAACTGAACCGACCCAAACGGCACGGTTGCTCCGGGAAAGGTATGCCCCATGCGCTGCGTACCTATCATGGGGTTAATGTACTCGTAATTTTTCTTTGTTATTTTTTGCGAATAGCTGCTTACAGTAACAAGTAACAGGGCAACCGCGGATAGTATATTTTTCATATTGAAATGTTGGCGCATAAAATTAGGCAATTTTATATTGCTTAAACAACTACTAAAATCAAGGCCTAAAATTTGGCAATACAATGGCAAAGCTATAACGTATTGTAGCTTTTTATAAACGTAATTTTATAGAAATCAAAAACATATAAACTATGGACTCTATAAACCAAAACCAACCGGAAGATAATTTTAAAGACCTGATAGGGCAGGAAGCCCTTGATAAGATCAGGGAACTTACCAAAAGTGCAGGCTCAGGCTTTTTTTGCACTAAAATAGTAACCGGCGAAGCTATTGCTACAAGGCCTATGGCAGCTGAAGAAATTGATGATTACGGAAACTTTTGGTTCCTTAGCGCTAACGACAGCCATAAAAATGCTGAGATAAGCCAGGACCCTGCCGTACAAATGTTTTTTCAGGGATCATCATACAGCGACTTCTTAACCCTTTATGGTAAGGCTACCATTAGTACCGACAAGCAAAAAATAGAAGAACTGTGGGACCCTACCATGAAAACCTGGTTTACCGAAGGGAAAGATGACCCAAGGATAACCGTTATTAAATTTACACCAACACAAGGATATTATTGGGATATTAAAACCAATATGGCTGTTGCACTTGTTAAGCGTGCCTACGGTGCAATGGTTGGCGAAACCTATGATGATTCGGTAGAAGGCTCTATAGTGCCATAATCGGAGCAGGCAGTATTAAATCAAAGCGCAGTTTTTACTACGCTTTTTTTGTTTTACAATATTTAAAATAGTGATAGATAAACTTTTGCTATTATTTAAGATAATACTTTATAAGATTAGCTAACTTGTAACATACAAACTAACAAACAATTAAACACTATGAACATTACCTTAGAACAGGCAGAAGCTGTAGTTGATGCTGCAAAACAAAAGGCGGCCGACATTAAAACTAAAATGAATATTTGTGTAGTAGACAGCGGGAGCAACCTTGTTGCTTTTATAAGGAACGACGGAGCCTGGTTAGGATCTGTAGATATTGCCATTAAAAAAGCAAGGACTGCGGTATTTTTTCAGATGGATACTGCCGACCTTAGCCCGTTGGTTCAGCCGGGTAAACCGCTATTTAATATCGAACATTCTAACGGCGGATTGATAACATTTCCGGGAGGTGTTGCAATTAAAGATGCAAATGGCGAGGTAATAGGAGCCATTGGCGTTTCGGGTAGCTCTGTAGAAGACGATGCAGAGGTTGCTAAAGCAGGTGCCGAAGCCTACAGGTAACTTTAAAACGTACAGAAAACGCAGCCTAAGTGCTGCGTTTTTTTATGTAAAGCAATTTGCAGTTAGTTTTTTATACTTTAAAAATGGCATTCTGGCCATCATGTGGTTTTTCTTAAAATTAAATTTTATGTAGTTTTATATCAGTAATTTAATACTACCTTGTCGCTTTTTTAACCGCTGTTTGTCTCTTTATTTCCGCTGTATTACTGTAGCGCACATGAAAACACACCAATTATTTTGATTAATGTTGCATAGAAATTAATATTCAAGATGAGGGATATTAATTGAAAATAATCTGACGACTTAGTGGCTTAAGCCATTAGTTTCAGATTGTGATAAAAGGACACGGCTGTTACTGCAACTAAAATGTTAATACCTCAACATCATGGGAAGGTGTTTTCAGTACAAAAGAAAATAGTAGTAGTTTTTAATAGTTAAGTAAGCATTAATGGCCTGTTCTATATTTAATTATTTTGAGTAGAAGATAGGCTGCCGGTGCTATTACAGAATGAATTTATAGGGTAATTTTTTCATTCAAATAAAACAGTAGTAGAGTTATAATAGCATGCGGGCAGCCTTTATTTTTTTGAGATAATTTCTCTCCCTTTTAAAAGTTGCAGGTAATTTACTTTACGATTTCTTAATAATTTATGCCATAACACTTGTTATTGGGTACATACATTTGCGCCCATGATTAATCCTGTTAATTTTAAAGTTGTAAAAAGTATATTGCTATTGGTTTGTGGATGTGCCGTAATTTTCCATATGTACTCATTTTCAGATAAAGATAATGAGTATACCCAGGATGAATTCCGCCCGCTGATTACAAAAAACGTTGCACTGCTTGGCGCAGAAATTAATCTGCTTAGCAAAGCTGCTGCCGATTATAGTAACGGAACTACCTCAAAAAAACTACTGCAACAGCAGCACCTTAAAACCCGTAAGGCATTTAAAACTGTAGAGGGCATTTTAGAGTATTACTATCCACGCCATGTAAAGGCCTACTTAAACGGCCCGCCCTTAAATCATTTAGATCCCTATCCTGTTAAAGAAGAGTATAAAGAGAAAGGTTATTATGTGGTATCGCCCGATGAATACAGCAAAAGCCTGGTGCTGGATTACCTTGATACCGACCATTACCGTGGCGAACGCAGTGTTGTAGCCCCCGAAGGCTTGCAGGCATTGGATGAACTGATATTCTCCGAAGAAGAGATTGATAAAGGGCTTTTAATAAAACTGGCAGCACAGTTAAAACATCATTTTATTGCAGTACAGATAGCCATTGATAAGCGCAATTATTTTTATGATTTTGAAGTTCTGGAAGCCTCGCGGTTAGAGCTGGTGCGCATATTTTCTATGGGAATTACCGGTTTTGATACCCCGGGCTCATTGAACGCTTTACCTGAAGCCGGCGCATCGTTAGCCGGAATGCAAGTAGTTACACAGCCTTTGGTAGGTAAGGTAGATAATGCTACAAGAACAGAAATCAATGCACTGTTTACCGATGCTGTAAAGTACCTTAACCGCAAAAACGATTTTGACGGTTTTAACAGGCTTGAGTTTTTAATGCAGTATATTAACCCACTTTATAAAAAATTAGGGGAGGTACAACAGGCGTTGCATTTAAGATCGTCGGCAGAGCGATGGGGTAAAATACCCTCGTGGAATGCCAACAGCACTAATATTTTTGGCGGAGATTTTTTAAACCCGTATCACTACAGTCTTTTAAAAGAGTGGGATGATAGCGAAAACCTGTGTAGGTTAGGCAAGCAACTATTTTATGACAATAGCCTGAGCCAAACCGGCACCATGAGCTGTGCCAGCTGCCATAACCCTGAGCTTGGCTTTACAGATGGCAAGCCTAAATCTACCGCTAATGCAGAGGGGATGACCGTACTGCGAAATTCGCCTACGCTGATAAACGCTGTTTTCTCTGACCGTTTTTTTTATGACCTAAGGGCATATGACTTAGAAGACCAGGCCAAGCATGTTATAGAAAACCATCTGGAGTTTAACACCAGTTTTGAGAAGCTACAGGCAAAACTAAACGCAAACCCTGAATACGTAGCCCGGTTTGAGAAAGCCTTTAATAAAAAAGGGGCAATAAGCCGTTACCAGTTCTCGGCGGCGTTGTCATCATATATTATATCGCTGCGCTCGTTTAACTCGGAGTTTGACCAATATGTGCAGGGCAAAACGCAAAAGTTGTCGGCACAGGTTCAGTTGGGCTTTAACCTGTTTACAGGCAAGGCTGCCTGTGCCACCTGCCATTATGTGCCCACATTTGGCGGGCTCGTGCCGCCACTGTACCAAGAAAACGAAAGTGAGGTGCTTGGCGTACTAAGCAAACCCAAAAGCAACCTGCCTGATACTGATGCCGGCCGTATAAAAAATGGCATTTTAGAAGACAGTGAAGAAATTTACCGTGGCTCCTTTAAAACCATGACGGTACGCAACGCAAAGCTTACGGCACCGTACTTTCATAACGGGGCATATAATACCCTTAGCGAAGTGGTAGATTTTTACAACAACGGCGGGGCAGCCGGGATAGGCCTGGGGTATGAAGTGCCCAACCAAACCCTGCCACCTGATCCTTTAAACCTCAACAAAAAAGAGATTGCCGCGCTCATTGCCTTTATGGAAGCACTGACCGACAATCCGTACAATAAATAGTTTGGTTACTTTTCATATAATAGTTTTTTACACCGGCCTCCGCGAAAGCGGAGGTTTTTTTGTATATAGTGAATAATATTCGCTTCAAAATGAAGCCATTGCTGAAAATATAATCATTGGTTTAAAAATCATCTTTAGCTCCTTACCATAAAATTCTGTAGTTGTGTTAAGCCGTTATGTTGCCTTACTTAACATTGCACCCACCTTAAACATAAGGTTAAAAGTATATTAATTATAATATTGTTCTTACAATTATCATTTTTAGCGCAGAAAAGCTGAAAGTTTACTAAACCGTTTTACCTAAACAGTATCATATGTATAATTTATTAAGAATCTTGGTTGTTATATTTCCTTCCTTTTTATAATTATACTGCTCGTTTTCTTATAGATATTCACTTTTCCTTAAACTAAACTTAAATTTTTATAACAGTGGTTAGGCAATGGCAAACATAATTTTGCTGCTTAATTCATTTACTAACTAATTAATTTTTACATGCCTAAAATGAAAAAAAACTTACTCTTTTTGAGTTTGTTGGTTTCTTTATGTTGTGGGTTTAGCGGCAGCGCTCAGTCCATACCGGGAGATTCCATCGTTCATGGACCCATGTTAAGCCCTGTGTACAACAACAAAGTACGGGTATGGGTATTAACAAAAAACAGTACGGGCTCCGGCGCCGCACTAAGTATTTCGCTTACCGGCGCAGGTGCGCCCGGTACAGCCTTAACAGGAACGGTATTTAATTCAGACGACCGCCTGGGCTACAGCCTTCGCTCGTACGAATATACCGGGCTAACAGCAGGAGAAACCTACACAGCTAATGTGTTGGTTAACGGTGCACCTTCGGGGCGTACCTCAACAATTACCAACGGCCAGAACGTTGTAGATGATTTTACCTTTTTATCCGGCGGCTGCGGAAGAATTTACGACCTTTCCCGCTGTATGGATATCCCGGAGTCGGCATTTCACGTAAACGGCGACCCGGAGATCTTTAACGTAATGGCGCAGGAAGAAAGCGACCTTATGGTGTGGCTGGGCGATGCTGTATACCTTTTGGGGTTAGAGCACGCAATGGGCCAGTGCCTTGACGGGCAGGACGACTGGGCTAACAAAGACATGGCGTTTGACCGTTACATGTTCTTTAGGCAGTTTCACGACAATCTTACCATGGCAATGCCGCAATTGGCAATTACGGACAACCATGACACAGGGCCTAATGAGTTTAACAAAACCATGCCAACCCTGGGCCAAATGCGCGAAATATTTATGGATTGGTGGCCTAATCCTGAATACAAAAGCACACCCGAAGGACAGGGGCTTTACTCATCATACGTTTACAAAGACGTTGAGTACTTTTTATTAGACAACCGCAGCTACCGCGATGGTACGCAGCAGCATTTGGGTCCGGACCAGTTTGCGTGGCTAAAAGCAGGCCTGCTAAACTCTACGGCAGCTTTTAAAGTGCTTATTAACGGTACGCCATCTTTTGAGCGTGATTGTGGTGGCCGTAACTTTTGTAACACAGCACAAAGTGACGAGCTTATAGAGTACATTAAAAACAATAACATTAACGGTGTTCTTTCGCTTAGCGCCGATATCCATGAGCAAAAGTTCATGATCCGCGAAGGCGATGTTAAGTATCCGTTGTATGATGTACTTTCGGGTAACCTTAACTCTGATATTGGTAACGGTATCGTGAACATTAACTACAACAGCGATTACCAGCTTACCGGTATGAAGCAAAGCTATCTTAAGATAGATGTATATGGTGATGTAGATGACCGAAGGATGAAAGTACAGTACGTAGGCCTTAACGGTGAGCCGTATTATACAAGCATCATTCACGAGGATATGCTTACCAGCCAGAATTCTGATGCATTAAAGCTACAGTTGGGTATAAGTAACTCGGTAACCGATGCTTCTACCTATAACCATACCATAAATGCTACAGGCCATACTTTTGATAACGACCGCGATGGCGTTGCCAATGGTGCCCTTAAATTTACAGCATCTACCGATGTGCATTTGGCTTCTGCCAATGCGTTAGATCTTAACGACCGTCCTTTTAGCTTTGTATTTTGGGTTAACCCAAGCGAGATACCTGCTAACGGTGCAACAATATTATCTAACGGTGCAGCTGGTACGGGTGTATCTATGGGTATAGATGCTAACGGTAAACTTACTTTTACCAACCATGCAGCAAATATTACGTATACCAGTAATTACAGCGTGCTTACCAATGCATGGTCGCACATTACCTGGAAATATGACAATGTTAGGAGAAAACTGTCTCTTTATTACAACGGCTTCCTGATCCAGAATTTTACAAATGTGGTATCGCCATCGGCATCTGAAGCAGATGTTAGGATTGGTAATAACTTCCAGAATAAAAAATTCCTTGGATCGTTAGATAACATAGTTCTTTACGGAAGGTTAATTTCAGACGAGCAAATTATGCTTGACGCTGATTTCGAATCAACACGTGGCGAAGTTTTAAAAGTATCGGGCTCATCGCAAATGGCGATACCGGGCACGGTTACCAACGAAGCACTTGCAAACGATTTTACTATTGAGTTTTGGGGTAAACTAAATTCAGATCCCGGTACTAACTTTAAACTTCTTGCCAGCAACGGCAGGGTTAACAACCTTAGTACAGGTATATCTTTTGAGTTTCCTGATGATAACAAACTTAACGTAGTTGTTGGTACAAACGGTTCAGGCTGGAACTCAATTTCAGGCCAGGGCGCGGTATGGAATATAGGCGAGTGGAACCACGTAGCGCTTTCGGCTACTAAGAACGGTACCATGAAATACTATGTAAACGGTGCACTGGTTGCCGAGGGTAACTTTGGCCAGTACTATCCTAACTCATGGGGCTTAGGTTTAGGTTACAGTCCGTTTTATCCTAATACAGGTACACAAGCAGAGCTTGACGAGGTTCGTGTTTGGAACACAGCACTAACTATAGAAGAGATTAAAGAGCGCATGCACTACTCGCTATTGGGCGATGAGGAAAACCTTGCAGCTTATTATACGTTTAATACCGATGAAGAAACCCCAACCGCCATTGAAGGCCAGGGTACTTTAGGTACAGATATTACATTAAGCGGCGGTTTACTTGCTACGGCAACATCTCCTGTAGGTACTATAGAAACCCAGTACCGAAGCCTTGTGAGCGGTAAATGGAGTAAAAACAACGCTGTTAACAATACAGGCTTAACCTTGCCGGATGCTATTACCAATTACAGCAGCAATGTGGTTATTGGTAAGGATAGCGCTACTGAACTGGCTGAAGTTCCGGGTCAGGAAGGCATGTTCTATGCAACAGGCGGCTGGAGTATAGACCCTGTTAACAACCCTTTTGCAACGGTTAAAATAAACCTTGCAGAGGCGTTAACCCAGTTTGATTCTATTAACGATATGGCAAGCCAGTACTACCTGCTTAAACTTGCAGGCGAGAATGAGTTTACCAACGTAGGCGAAGGCAGCTATGACGGCCAGAATGTAACATTCTACAACGCTAACCTTACCGATGGCGTATATTTTATAGGCTGGACGAATGGAGAATTTACCGCAGGCCGTGGTGGTGCATTATCACTAACAGGTGGCCACCAGGTGTACATCCTTAAAGCCGACCTTAACCCAATTGTGGGCGGTAACTTTACAGTAGAGTTTTGGGTAAATGTAACGCAGGATCCCGGTAATAACGATAAACTTATTTCTAATCACGGTAAAATAAACGGTAACTCTACCGGTTTTGCTATAGAGATACCTACCAACAATACATTACAGGCGGCCTTTGGTACCAATACGGCTAACTGGAACAGTATGAACTCGGGTACTCCGTTAACCATAGGCGAGTGGAACCACGTTGCCATTACCGCAGCGCCGGGCGATGCTATTAAAATGTACATAAATGGCGAACTTAAGGCATCTAACCCGTACACGGCTTATGTTGCCAATACCAACTGGGATTTTGCTTTAGGTACCAGTATAAACTACGGCGGGCAAACGTATTCTATTATGGATGAGTTCCGTATTTGGGATATTGCTAAAACACAGGAACAGATCAACGAGCAGATGCACGCCATTGTTGAGGCAACGGATGAGCACCTTAAGTATAACTTTACCTTCGATCAGGAAAATACAGGTTCGCTTGTAAACCTTGGTACTATGCCGGGTACGGTTAACTACACCAATGCGCAGATTATTGATGCTACCAGCCCGGTTGCAGAGATAAACGCTGATTTCCCGGATCAGATAGCCGGTAACTGGAGTGTTACTAACGAAACGGTTAACGGTCTTTACGTTAAGAACGATATTGCCAGCTTTATAGAGAACGTGGTTATTAGCCGCGACCTTAATAACGAGATATTAAATCTTGGTACAGCTACAGATACGTTTTATGTAGCGGGTGGCTGGCATTTAAATGCACTTGGCCTTGCCAGTACTACCGTACAGGCCGACCTTGAAGAGATCTTTGAAAACCCTGAGCAAACTACTGCCCTTGTAGAGGAATATCAGCTTATAAAAGGCGACCCGGCAGGCAACTATGAAGTTGTTGCTACAGGCGTTGCAGAAGGATACAAAGTAGATTTTGAGAACGTTTCTTTAGACCTTGGTAACTACTACCTTGCCTTTACTACCGACGTAGATGGTGTAATTGCAGAGCAGGGTGGTGCGATGAAACTTGAGGGTAACCACCAGGTATATATCCCTAAAGAAGGCGTTAATGCAGCCCTTTCGGGAGAGTTTACCGTAGAGATGTGGGGCCGTTTAACACAAACAGCCGGTTCTAACACTAAGCTAGTGGGCTTTACAAACTTCGGCGGTGGTAATTTTGGCTGGGAAATGGAGTTCCTTAGCAACCAGACCCTGCAAACAATTACAGGCCAGGGCCCGGGTGGTGGCTGGAACTCATTAAACTCAGATGTGGTTTGGAACCTTAACGAGTGGAACCACACTGCCGTAACGTTTACACCAAACGGCGAGTTTAAATTCTATATTAACGGCCAACTGGTAGACAGCATGCCGGTAACAACGTTCTTTCCGTGTGCTAACGACCTTGCTTTGGGTAAAAACATAGCAAACGGCGCTGCCACGAACAGTAATATAGATGAGTTCCGTATATGGACGAAAGCTAAAACAGCCGAGGAAATTCGTGAGGAGATGTATTTAACCATTACAGCCCCTACCGAAGACCTTGCTTACAACTATACCTTTAACCAGGACAACAGCGGCTACCTTATAAACAGCGGCTCGCAGGTTGTAGAGGTTGCTTACAGTAATGCATCCATAATACCGGCAACGGGTCCGGTGAGGGATTTAGAAGGGCCTTTCCGCGATCAGGTGGCCGGTAACTGGAGCGTTATGAACGACCACAGGAACGGTATGTACCTTGCCGAAGAAATTGCCAACGTAGATAACAACGTGGTAATAGGTAAAGAGGCAGGTACAGAAATATTGCCACTATCAGGCACTGTTGAGAACGACACACTGTACCTTAACGCCCGCTGGAAATTTGAGTCGCTTTACGTTGCCGACGGCAGCCCTAAAGTAGACCTTACAGAAGTATTTGAGAACCTTAACGATGTTAATGTGCTTGCCAATACGTATTTCCTTATAAAAGGAAACCCTTCAGCAGAGTATACCATTGTTGCACAAGGTACTAAAGCTAACAACATTGTAACCTTCCCGCAAATTACATTTGATGAGGAGCCGGTTTACCTTGCATGGATCAGCGACAGTAACTATCCTGTTGGTACGTTCCCAATCGCTACAGAAAGCTTATGGAAATACAACGACACAGGCGTAGCGCTTGCTGCCGACTGGAAAACCAACGCTTACGATGATTCTGCTTGGGATTTTGGTAACGGTATCTTAGGTTATGGCGATAATATAGAAAATACCACGCTAAACTTTGGTACTGATGCGCAGAACAAATATCCAACCTACTATTTAAGGCACACGTTTAACGTAGAAAATGCCGCACAGTATGGCTCGTTAGTATTTGATGTACTTAGGGATGATGGTGTTATAGTATATGTAAACGGTACAGAGGCTTTCAGGATGAATATGCCTGCAGGGGATGTAACGTATAACACCTATGCTTCATCTACAATGAACGGTGCTGATGAAACTACATTCTTCCAGCAAATAACGGCTAACCTTTTACAGGATGGTGAAAACGTAATTGCAGTGGAGCTTCACCAGGCATCGGCCAGTAGTTCTGACCTTGGTTTTGATATGCACGTGGGCTTTATGTACCCTCCTTTGGTTGCGGCAGAATATCCTATGCCAAAAGACTCTGAGTGGTATTACCTTGATAACGGTACCAGCCTGGACAGTATAGCCTGGACCGCTACTACTTACAACACCCAGCAGTGGGTACATGATGCAGCTCCGTTTGGTTACGGCGACCCTGTAAACACAGTAGTGTCTTACGGGCCGGATGCCGCTAATAAATTCATCACTACATATTTTAGCAGGGATATTAACATTGCCCTTGCCGATGTTGCCGATACGGTAGAATTTGGCCTTAAACGTGATGATGGTGCCGTGGTTTATGTAAATGGTACAGAGATCTTTAGGGATAATATGCCTGTGGGCGACATTGATTACCTTACACACTCAACAACCACCGTAGACGGTGCGGATGAGAACCGCTACTTTATATACCAGCTTCCTAAAACTATTTTCCAGGAAGGCCTTAACAGGGTATCGGTAGAGATACACAACCGCGATGCATCAAGCTCTGACAGTAAATTTGATATGTACATCAGGGACGCTGTAGATCTTTCGGTAGAATGTGATGAACCGCATATTGCATGCTTTACATCCATTAACCCAACCGGGCAAACCACCAATCTTCTTATCCCGCAGGAACACCGTTTCCAGCTGATATACAAAGAGGGCAGTGCATATACCAATGGTTCGGGCAACGTACCGGGTAACCACGATTACACGGCTTATGTGCCTATTGAAGGCAGCAGTGTTTTAGGACACCTTTCGGTTAATCACGAAAATAATCCGGGTGGTGTGTCAATGTTGAATCTGCATTTAGATGAAGACGACTTCTTATGGAGTGTAGATGCCTCTAAACGTGTAGACCTATACAACCAGGACCTTGTAACTACAAACCGTAACTGCTCTGGTGGTACAACGCCTTGGGGTACAGTTGTAACATCTGAAGAAGCTACCGATGCAGGCGATGCAAACGGTGATGGCTACCAGGATGTGGGATGGCTTGTAGAAATAGACCCTGCTACGGCAATGGTTAAAGAACATGGTAATGGCAAGCAGGAAAAACTTTGGGCTATGGGCCGTATGAACCACGAAAATGTGGTTGTTAAAGGCGATGGTACTGCTGCTTACTATGGCGAAGATGGTAACACGCATTGTGTGTACAAATTTGTACCTACAACTCCGGGTCAGTTATACTCTGGTGCTGTTTATGTACTTAAGTTAGATTTACCATTATCGTCAGATGAGCCAAGCTCTTCTACCGCTACATGGGTACAGGTGCCTAACACTACGCAGGCCGACCGTAACAACCTTAACATCGTTGCCGGCCAACTGGGCGGTACTAACTTTAATGGTGTTGAAGATTGCGAAATAAGCCCATTAGACGGCAAAGTGTACTTTACCTCTAAAGGTAAGAACCGTGTGTACCGCTTTAAAGATGATGGTACTACGGTATCAGAATTTGAAGTGTTTGTAGGCGGTATGTCATATCCTATAACTACAGGCTCAGGTGTTGTAACCGAGGCTTGGGGCGATGGTAATGATAACCTTGTGTTTGATAACAAAGGTAACCTTTGGATATGCCAGGATGGTGGCTTAAACTACATTTGGGTAGTAAGGCCGGACCACAGGCAGGATAACCCTGATGTATTAATACATTCGTCTATGCCTGCGGGTGCTGAGCCAACAGGGCTTACCTTTACTCCGGATTATAAGTATGGTTTCTTCTCGATACAGCACCCTAACGGTAACAATGCCCAGCAGGTAGATGCTACAATGGGCCAGGTAAACTTTAATGCTTCGGCAAGTTTAGTGTTCTCATTACAGCAATTCCTTGGAGCACAGGCTCCGGTGGCTGATTTCGTAGCCGATGATGTTGTGGTTGCAACAGGCCAGTCGGTAACCTTTACCGATATGAGTACGCATAACCCAACTGCATGGCAGTGGACGTTTGAAGGTGGTACACCGGCAACCTCTACAGAGGAATCTCCGGTAGTTACTTACGCCGCACCGGGTACGTATGATGTTACGCTGGTTGCCAGCAACGCAGCGGGTACAGCTGCAGCAATGCTTAAAACAGAGTACATACTTGTAGAAACTACAACAGGGCTTAACAACCCGGCTGAGTTAGGAAACGTAAGTTTATACCCTAACCCAACTACAGGTAAAGTTACTATTCAGCTTAATGGCGCGGCGGCCGGTAAAGACGTTTCGGTTGAGGTATACGACCTTCTTGGAAGGAAAGTAACCGAGATCAAAAACCTTACTACTATCGGCGCAAGCCAGAAAATTGAGGTTGACCTTTCTGCCTTTGCAGGTGAGCAGGTATTTATCATCCAGCTTCATGTGGGCGATGCTACCGGCAGCTACAAATTGCTTAAAGTAAAATAAACTATAGTTTATTAAACAGTGAAAGCCGGCTTATGCCGGCTTTCTTTTTTATGTTTAAATGATTCTTTCAGAATAACAATTATTGTAGTCACTGTTCGTCATCCTGAGTGAAACCCAGTGTAGTCGCAGAGTCTTTCGTGCTAATTGGCATTCCCTTGCTTTGGTGGGGTGCCCATAGGATGGTTTGGTTTATACCGCAATGAACCACCCCGGCTTTCAGCCACCCCTCCAAAGGAGGGGATACCATGATTACTATTATCCGAGTAATTCGCGATTAATAATCACTACACCTTGGCTAAAAACTGTCGCAACACATATTGCAAAATACCCTCATTCCTGTAATATTCTATCTCTATCTGGGAATCCAGCCTTGCAATAACGCGGAATTTTTTAGTAACGCTATCCGGCCCAACCGCTACAACTTCCAGTTCTTTTAGCGGCCTAACATCATTGGCAATGCCATAAATGCTAAACTGCTCTTTACCGGTAAGGCCAAGGGTTTCGGCATTTTGCCCCGGTAGGTACTGCATAGGCAAAACGCCCATACCCACAAGGTTACTGCGGTGTATACGCTCGTAGCCTTCGGCAAGTACGGCTTTAACCCCAAGCAAAAAGGTACCCTTAGCAGCCCAGTCACGCGATGACCCACTGCCATACTCTTTACCCGCCAGTATTACCAGTGGTATCTTAGCTTCTTTATATTTAACCGATGCATCATACACACTCATTTCTTCGCCTGTAGGTAAAAATTTGGTGTAGCCGCCTTCGCGGTCTGCAAGCTTGTTTTTAATACGCACGTTCGCAAACGTACCGCGAATCATAACCTCGTCATGTCCACGGCGCGAACCGTAAGAGTTAAAATCGGCTTTAGCCACGCCACGGCTCAATAGGTATTTACCCGTGGCAGATGCCTCGCCATACGATCCTGCAGGCGAAATATGGTCGGTAGTAATACTGTCGCCCAGGTCTAACAAAACATTGGCATGCTCAATATCTTTTAAAGGCTGAGGTTCTTCGGGCAGGTCTTTAAAGAACGGCGCTTCCTTAATATAAGTAGAGGCCTCATCCCAAACATAAATTTTTTCATCGGGAACCTGCAGGTTTTGCCATATCTCGTTACCTTCAAAAATAGTATCATAACTGTTGGCAAATTGCGTAGGGGAGAGCACATCGCGCATAATAGTATTGATCTCATCGTCGCTCGGCCAGATGTCTTTTAAGAAAACCGGCTGCTGGTTAGGGTCGTAGCTAATGGGCTCGTTAAGCAAATCAACATCTACACGGCCGGCAATGGCATAGGCTACAACAAGCATGGGCGACATTAAAAAGTTCATTTTAATTTGCGGGTGTATCCTTGCTTCAAAATTACGGTTACCTGATAATACCGATGCCGCAACAAGGTCGTGGTCTTCTATAGCCTTGGCTATGTGTGCCGGCAGCGGCCCCGAGTTACCGATACACGATGTACAGCCGTAACCCACAATGTGGAATTTCATAGCTTCCAGGTCATCCAGCAGGTCGGCTTTAATAAGGTAATCCGTTACCACCTTAGAGCCCGGCGCTAACGATGTCTTAACCCACGGCTTTACATCAAGGCCATGCTCGCGGGCTTTACGCGCCACAAGCCCGGCACCTATCATAACATAGGGGTTAGAGGTATTGGTACACGATGTTATGGCGGCGATAACCACTGATCCGTCCGACAGCATAAACTGCTCCTGCCCAACGGTTACTGCAACTACCTTCATACCATCTTCCACCTTTTCCTCAATCTTGGTTTCGGGTGGCATTGGGGTTTCGGTAGTAATGGGCAGGGCGCTGCCGCCTTCGGCATACCAGCGGGTAAGCTGGCCCTGTGGCTTAACATACTTGCGCCCAAAGGAGGTATGCAGTAAATCAATAAATTTTTCCTGGAAATTTTTAAGCAATATCTTGTCCTGCGGCCTTTTAGGTCCGGATACGGTAGGCTCTATAGTGTTGAGGTCGAGCTCTAAAATATCGGTATAGGTAATGCTTTCGTTACCGGTACGCCACAACATGTTGGCCTTGCAGTAGTCTTCCACCAGTTTAACCTGGTCTTCAGACCGGTTAGTGGTACGCATGTACTCCAGCGTTTTATCATCAATAGGGAAATAGGTAACGGTACAGCCAAACTCCGGCGACATATTACCAATAGTAGCCCTGTCAGGTACGGTAAGGTTATCCAACCCATCGCCAAAAACCTCTACAAACTTGCCTACAACGCCATATCTCCTCAGGAGTTCGGCAATAGTAAGCACCATATCGGTAGCGGTAGAGCCCAGCGGGATTTTACCCGTTAACCTTAGCCCGATAACCTCGGGCATGATAAAGTAAATGGGCTGGCCTAAAATGGCGGCTTCGGCCTCTATACCGCCCACACCCCAGGCAATCACGCCAATACCGTTAACCATAGGGGTGTGGCTATCGGTACCCACAAGGGTATCGGGGAAGATCTCTCCATTTCGCTCTATAACCCCTTTAGACAGGTACTCTAAGTTTACCTGGTGGCAAATGCCCATGCCCGGCGGTACCACGCTAAAATTACTGAACGATTTTTGCGCCCACTTTAAAAACTGGTAACGCTCCTGGTTGCGCTGGTACTCCTCATCCATATTGCGCTGGTAGGCATAGCCGGTACCAAAATAATCTACCTGAACCGAGTGGTCTATAACCAGGTCTACCGGTATGAGGGGGTTAATGGCATCGGGGTTTTTGCCTTTTCGGGCAACTTCGGCACGCAGGGAGGCGATATCTACCACGGCGGGTACACCGGTAAAATCCTGCATTAGTACACGGGCGGGTTTAAAAGGGATATCTTTATCTGATGCTTCTGGTTTCCAGTTAAGGATGGTTTCGATGTTTTCTTTGGTGATGGCGAAATCATCAAAATTTCGTAACACGTTTTCAAGCAGGATCCTTATAGAAAAGGGCATCTTCTCAATGTTGAATCCCTTTGCCTGCATTTCTGCCAGGCTGTAGTAGGTAAAAGTTCCGTTTTTTGTATTGAGCAACTTCTTTATCTCATAAATATCGTTTGACATAATACTGGTAATTTTTATTAGTTTTTGTTTGCCATAAGTTAGTAAGAATTCTTTTATGATTGATGGGTTTTAACTATAAAATTTGTTTAACACATTGCTGCTTAAATCTTTATACTTTATTAGAAAATACACATTTTATGCCATTAAAATTTTGACATTGATAATCAACGGTTTAAAATATTAAAGTGCTTTATGATGACTGCATATCGCAAAACAGAAAATAAAATTTACGATATATCGTTAATTCTAAAGCTTAACTGTTGTATAAATACTGAAACCCGGAATCCAATTGTGAAAAATTAAGCAGTTTTGGTGGCTGTATTTATGTAGTTTTGTAAAAAATACCATTGTAATGAAAGCCTGCCTACAAGCCCTTATTTTACTTTTTGCCACCGTTAGTTTTGCACAGCAGAGTCAGCAATTAAAAGATGTCGACTTTAAAACGGTGCATGCCATACTATCTTTTGATGTAGCTAAAAAGCAGGTAATGGGCACGGTAACCTATGATTTTGAGGTGCTTAACAAACCCGATACCATTTATATTGATGCCCACAACATGCAGTTTAACGATGTTATGGTTAACGGCAAGAAGAAAACAGGTTGGGCAGCATCAGGCAAGGCATTAAAGCTATTTAAAGGCTTTAAAAAAGGTGAAAACAAACTGACTTTCAACTATGTAGCGAACCCAAAACAAACATTGTATTATGTTCAGGATGGGGAGAATAACCAGCTCTGGACACAGGGGCAGGGTAAATATACCAGCCACTGGCTGCCCAGCTTTGATGATGTAAATGAGAAGGTTATCTTTAATTTATCGGTTATTTTTGATAAGGATTATGAGGTGCTTGCGAATGGTATTTTAAAAGATAAATCGGTTAACGGTGCCCTCCAGCAATGGAACTACCAGATGCAAAAGCCCATGAGCAGCTACCTTGCCATGCTGGCAATTGGCAAGTACACCAAACAAACCGAAACTACCGCAAGTGGCACACCGTTAGAGTTTTACATACGCCCGGAGGATAACGATAAGTTTGAACCTACCTACCGTTACAGCAAGCGCATCTTCGATTTTTTTGAGCGCGAAATAGGGGTTAAGTATCCCTGGGGTATTTACCGCCAGGTGCCTGTGCTCGACTTTTTGTATGCCGGCATGGAGAACACTACCAGTACCATTTTTAGCCAGGATTTTGTGGTAGATAGTACCGGTTTTAACGACCGCACTTATATCAATGTAAATGCGCATGAGCTCGCACACCAATGGTTTGGCGACCTTATTACAGCCCAAAGTGGCATACATCACTGGCTGCAGGAGGGTTTTGCAACGTATTATGCACTGCTTGCCGAGCAGGAGCTTTTTGGCGAAGACCACTTTAATTACGAACTGTACCAGATTGCCGAGCGCCTGCAACAGGTGGCCAAAACCGATACTATTCCTGTTATGAACGAGAAGGCCAGTTCGCTTTCGTTTTACCAAAAAGGGGCTTGGGCACTGCACACACTTAGGGAAGGCGTTGGCCATGAAGCGTTTAAGGCGGCTGTTAAAAACTACCTTGAAAAATATTCGTTTAAAAATGTAAATACCGATGAGTTTTTAGCTGAGATCAATAAGGTATCCGCTTATGATACAGCTTCTTTTAAAAAGCGCTGGCTTGAAACCGGCGGTTTTGAAGTAGATGAAGCCTTGGCATTGCTAAACAAGAACAAGTTCATGCAGCAGTACTTTTTACTGGGCCAACAACAGGAAAAACCTTTTACAGATGTAAAAGATACGTACAGGGACATATTAGCATCAGATGCTTTTTACCCTATAAAGGAGGAAGTTATATTCCAGATGGCAAAAGTGCCCTTTGCGCAAAAGGCCGATTTGATACGCCTTGCCATGAAAAGCAATGAAACAAAGGTTAGGCAGGCAGTAGCACGTACGGTAACTACCATTCCGCCTGATTTTTACGAGGAATATAAAACCTTTTTAAAAGACTACTCTTATGTTACCCGCGAGGTGGCGCTTAATATTTTATGCAGCCGTTTCCCAGATAAAATGGCCGACTTTTTAAATGCTTCACATACCTGGGAGGGCTTTAATGACAAGAATTTGAGGATATTATGGCTATCACAGGCTTATATGGCAAAAGGCTACCATGAGGAAGATAAGCCCGAATTTTATGCCGAATTACAGGGGTATGCCTCGCCGCGTTATGAAAGTTCCATCCGCCAGAATGCACTGGCAAACCTGCTGTACATTGGCAAACCCGATCCAATAGTTTGGGAAAACCTTGTTAATTCAACATTGCACCACAAGTGGCAGTTTGTAAAATATGGTAAAGATAACATCCGTAAACTACTTAAAAAACAGGGGTATAGAGAGCATTTTCAAAATTTACTACCAGTGCTCAAAGCGCCTGAAAGAAACAAACTGCAACAGCTACTGGACGAAAAGTAATCACTCCTGATTGGTAAATGTCCACTCTTCATTTGTGCCATCAAGGTCTAAGGTTAAGTCGGTAGGGGTAATCTTTACAATATGCCAAAGTTTAGTTATACTACCTTTTTTAGTAATCAAAGCTTTGTTATTTTCGGCAAAGCTCCAGGTGCCATTTTCTATCGTTCCGCTATTATCGCTTATATATTTACCGTTTGCATTTAAGTTTAAATAATTGCCTGCAAGCTGCTCTGCAAGAGCTTCTTTTTGTGTTTGAGATAAATTTTCAGGTGCTGATTTACCTGTAAGATACCACTTCTGGCTTAGTTGTGCTTTGGTGGCGGTTACATAGCTTGCTTTCCTGATTGCTGTGGCCGGATCTTTTGCGGCTTCGCTACCCGCGCGGGCAAAAATCAGCTTCATGCTTTTTAATTGTATGGTAAGCATATCTTTAGAAAAATCGAGTATCTCTATAAAGTATTTCTTATCCATATCGGTAGTAAGGTCAACTATTTTACCGTTAAGTTTCCAGTTGCCTTTTTCGGCCATGCCTAAGGCAGTACCTGTATAGGTATTGTCAGGATTAAAATTATAGGCCATACCGTTAAGGAAGCTTTCGGCCGCGCTTTTTTTGGTTGCAGTTACGCCCTCATCGGTTTTAATAGCAATGAATTGCCATTCGCCAATAATATCATTAGCAGTCTGGGCAAATGTAGAGGCAGAAATAAAGAACAATAACAGTGCAGGTAGGATTTTTTTCATGGCTTAGGATTGATTGAAAAGTAAATTTAATAAATATTTTCATTCAACAATAAGCGGGCTATAATCGGAGTGCTAAATTTAAAACCCTATTTTAATGCTTTTTAGTAATGTTTTAATAGGTCTGTACCGCTTTACTGCTAAATATTTTTCGGCGAAAGCAGCAGGGATACAGGTAGCCAGAATGCAAACAAATAAAATATTTTTATAACAGGTTTTAGTAGGTAACATAAAACAATAAAAGGCAAATTCGGTGCCTTACTCTTCTTTAAGCATAGTATCAATAAGAGTTTCAACATGGTTCAGGTCTCCGCTAAAACCGGGTTCTGAATACTATACAACGCCTTCTCTATCTATAAGATAAAGGGTGGGAAAGCCGCCTACCTTATAAGCATCAGCTACAGATTCTTCGATAGCGGCCAAGGTGTAACCTACTTTATAGCGGTTGCTAAAGCCCGTAACTTTTTTAAGGTCTTCAGTATGTGTTTCAAACGGGTTAATACCTATAACCACAACGGCATCTTTATATTTTTGCTGTAGTGCCGTAAGATATGGCGATGCACTGGCACATGGAGCAAAGGCAGCGTACCAAAAATCAAGCAGTACTATTTTGCCCTTATAATCGCTAAGCTGTGTTTGCAAGCCGGTACTATAAAGTTGGGCCGTGAATTGAGGAGCAGGCGTTCCCTGTATAAGGCCTGTAAGCTCTTCTTTAGGAAATTCAAAATCTTTAATCGAATATTTTGATGCATAATCTTTTAGGTTGCTGTTAAGTGTATTTTGGTTTACCGTGTTAAACTTTATATTAGATAAATTCCACTCGTTATATTGGTGCTGGTCCAGCAACTGGCAAAAAAAAGTAATCTTTTCAATGGTACTGGTTTTGTGATTTATATACACAGCAATATTTTTATTGGACATATCATCTTCATCAGGAAAATTAACCGTAACCCTAACCATTTTTTTCGCACCTGTTTTTACCTCTTCAATAGTATATCTGTTGTTGTTGTCATCAAGATATTCCAGCAACCGCTCTGGCTTTAAGAAAAAGGTATTTTTAAGTACACCCTGTGTTGCCGCAGTAATAGGTCCGGTTTCATCTTTAAGTGGTTCAAATTTTGTAAGTTCCTTTTTATTAGGCTCTATGACATAAAGATATTCAAGATCATAATATAAACTGTGACTGCTTATCTCGGTATCGGCGTCAAAATCCATCCAAATCCTGCCACCACCAAAAATAGTGTCTTTTGCATCCCGTATTAATTTGCAATGCCCGTTAACAGTAGTGGTATCAGTATCTTCACTATCAAAATATTTTATCTTGTAATGTACATCGTAGCTTATAGAGGTAGCCTTATTATAGTTGTTTACCACATTTTTTACAAAAGCCCTGTCGGCTTTTTGTGCGTGTAGTGTACACGTAAAAAATGCCACGATTAAACCTAAATGTAATTTTGATATCATAGGGTATGTCTGAATATTTCAAATATAATAAATTAATTTTGTGGTTGTAACGCAATAAAAATGATGGCTAAACCATCCTCTTATTTCTAATACCTGAATTAAAAGCCAAAGCGGAAACCCAAATAAGCATCAGCCTGGTTAGTATCTTTTATAGCTGCGGAGAGGATGGAACCCGATCCCATAAAAAAGCCTCCAACCCTAAACCCTATACCGGCAGTAAAATCGGACACTTCGTTAAATGAAAGGGGCACATAAACTTCCCACCAGCTTGCAGAATAGCGGGGTGTAACGGTAAACAGATTTTGCATGGCAATTTGATCGTTACCTGCATCTTCTTTAAGTTTTTGTTGTAAATAGGCCGTAGCATACCAGTTGGCATACAGTTTAACATCGGCATAAGCGGCAAGATAGGAAGGTAACTTAACTTTAAAATCCCTGTTACTTTGCTGTAACGTAACAAAACCGCTTTGCAGTAAGATATCTTCAATTTCTTCAATATTATCTACATCCTCAAACTGGTTAAGGTCCAGGTAATCGCCGTTAGGAACATTTAAACTGTAATTGTTAGATACATTATTATCATCCTTAAATGTCATACTGCCAAGGTTTTTAACCGAAAGCCCTCCATTTAAAAGGTAGCCATTTTCGTTAAGCGGATCTTTCCATTGGTAGTTTACACCAATATCGGTAGAGAAACCATTTAAGCCCCCGGCAAAAAACTCGTTAAAATTGTCGCTATCTGTAAAACCATTGGCTAATGACCCGGAATAAGCAAAATTAAGTGCGGCGCTGGCATCTGTTAAATCAACATCACCTGCAAGATTTCGAACTGTTCCATTAAAATCATTAGCGCTCATATTAGCGAACGATCCCGGAAAGAGCAGGTTAAAAGTAGCACCTGCTGAAAATTTATGTGTTTCATCTTCATACAATTCACGAGCTACTGAAAAACCAATCTCGCCCCACGTCGTACCGGCTGCCCTTTGGTTATAATTTGCATTAATTTGCTCTGTACCGGCAATCAGGCCTATTCCCGAAAAGGTTACTGCACTACCTAAATTAACATTCAGGTCAACAATATTAGCTTTTACATTAGCAGCAGATGTTATGGCAAAAGCCCATTTATCCATTTTAAAAGCAAAAGAGGGGCCAATTATTTTTACATCGGCACGAAGGTTAACTGGTTCGCTTCCGGAAAATAATTCGTCTTCAAAATCGGTATTGCCGCCCACAAGGTCACCAAAGGTAACTTTGTTGTTGGCTACCCCTGCGCTAATATTAAGCACGTTAACCTCATACTTGTTTTTAAGGTTGGTAAGTTCGGCGGGGTTTAAGTTGGCATTTACAATACCGGTTCTTTTAGAGGTGCTTATGCCGGAAAAGTGTTCCTGCGCAAACGCACACGTACCCAAAAGGATGCATGCCGCAATAAATGGCTTTTTCATAGTATAGGTTAATTGTTGTAATCTAAATTAACAATTTAACCGTAATCAACCTATCAAAATCATAATATTTTAAGAGAATTTAAACTAAACTGATTTCCAGACAGAATCATCCGGTACCGGAGCGGTAATATTTATAACCACTTTACTTACAGGGTGTGTAAACACAAGCTTGCGTGCATGTAGGCTAATGCCGCCATCAGGATTGCTACGCTCGGCACCATATTTAAGGTCGCCTTTAATGGGAGAACCTATGGCAGAAAGTTGCGCCCGTATTTGATGGTGCCGCCCGGTGTGAAGATCAATTTCCAATGCTGTATAATTATCAAGCTGTTTAATTATCTTGTAATCAAGGCTTGCCACTTTGCTCTCGGGCACTTCTTTTATATGTGCTTTAGATGTATTGGTCTTTTCGTTGCGCTTAAGATAATGCGTTAATGTATCGGAATCCTTCTCCGGACGCTTTTTAACCAGTGCCCAGTATGTTTTTTGAGTTTCACGGTTTTTAAAAAGCTCGTTCATGCGCGTAAGCGCCTTGCTGGTTCGGGCAAAAGCCACGATACCTGTGGTGGGCCTGTCCAGCCTGTGTACCACGCCTAAAAACACTTCGCCGGGCTTATTGTACTTATCCTTTATGTATTCTTTTACAACGTCGCTAAGTGGCTTATCTCCGGTTTTATCACCCTGTACAATATCGCCCACGCGTTTATTAACCACGACGATGTGGTTGTCTTCGTAGAGAATTTGTAGGTTTTCTTTAGTGGATAGTACTTTCAGGATAATTAGACTTTTGGATGGTTAGAATTTCGAAAGTAGATGATAATTACATTGCCGCGGTCGTTCCTCTCTCGCAATGACAGAGTGGGAGAAATAGTGTGGCATTCTGATATCTAAAATTTTAATCCTAAATTAGTATTGTTCATTACTATTAGGGAAATCAGCAGATTTTACATCTGTAACATACTGCCCTATAGCAGTTGTCATGCCTTCAAAAAGATTCATATAACGGCGCAAAAAACGTGGACTAAACTCATTATTCATGCCCAGCATATCGTGTATTACAAGTACCTGGCCATCTACTCCGCCACCTGCGCCGATACCAATGATGGGAATAGAAACGCTTTCGGCAACACGTTTGGCAAGATCTGCAGGGATTTTTTCAAGCACAATTCCAAAACAACCTATTTTTTCAAGCAGTTTGGCATCTTCCATTAGTTTTTCTGCTTCTTCATCTTCCTTAGCACGAACGGTATAGCTTCCAAACTTATATATGCTCTGCGGCGTAAGCCCAAGATGTCCCATAACAGGTATGCCGGCATGCAGTATCCTTTTTATCGATTCTTTAATTTCGCTGCCGCCTTCAAGCTTTAAAGCATGTGCGCCACTTTCCTTCATTATTCGGATAGCCGATCGCAACGCTTCTTTAGGGTCTGATTGATAGCTGCCAAAAGGTAAATCTACCACAACAAGGGAGCGGCTTATAGCGCGCACTACCGATGAAGCGTGGTATATCATTTGGTCCAGTGTTATGGGTAACGTAGTTTCATGGCCGGCCATTACATTAGAAGCCGAATCGCCCACCAAAATTACATCTACACCGGCCGTATCTACAATTTTAGCCATTGTATAATCATAAGCCGTTAGCATAGAGATCTTTTCGCCATGGGCTTTCATCTCTATGAGTGATTTTGTGGTTATCCTCTTGTAATCTTTTTTTGCAACAGACATAATTTATGAAATTTTAAGAGGGTAAATGTAGTAAATTGCGATAAGATACGGCTAACGGTTGCGATTTTATTAAGATTTGATGCAACAAAAATAATTAAGCCGCCCCAGCAATAACCTAATACCAACTACTATGAAAAAAGCAGCCCTTTTGCTATTAATATTAGGCGTGCAAAGCATTTGCGCCCAGGAAAGTGAAGTTAAAAAATCGATACAAACCTTTTTTGAAGCCCTGCAAACGCGCGACACCACAAAAATGCAGTCGGTTTGCTACAAGCATTTAATTTTAGAATCGATAGAAGAGCACAGGGGGCAGGGCAGGCTCGATTTTGAGGCTGCTTCCGAGTTTTACAGGCAAATAGCACGTATTCCTGAAGATAAGGCTATCGAGGAGCGACTGCTTAGTTACAAGATACAAATTGACGGTACGCTTGCCCACGTTTGGGCGCCGTATGAATTTTATATCGACGGGAAACTAAGCCACAGTGGTGTAAATTCTTTTCAGTTATTTTATGACGAAGGCATCTGGAAAATTGTGTATATAATAGATACAAGGAGGAAGAAGTAGGTTTTAGTCATCAGTCGCAGTCGCGGTTCACAAATTCAGTTTGTCATCCTGAGCGGAGTGCAACGTGGGCGAAGGATCTTAATATACAGATGCACATGACAAAGGTACGTACTGAAAACTGCGACTGCGACTGAAAGCTGAGATTAACAATCAGCGTTGTTAACTGTTACAGCAAGTCCACCTTCAGATGTTTCCTTGTATTTGTTATTCATGTCTTTAGCAGTTTGCCACATGGTATTAACTACTTTATCTAAAGGCACTTTTGCATTACGCGGATCAGTTTCCATAGCTAATTCAGCGGCGTTAATGGCTTTAATAGCACCCATAGTATTGCGTTCAATACAAGGTATCTGCACAAGTCCGCCAATAGGGTCGCACGTCATACCCAAGTGATGCTCCATAGCAATTTCGGCAGCCATAAGGCATTGTTCCGGCGTGCCGCCCATAACTTCACACAAGGCAGCAGCAGCCATTGCAGATGACACACCTATTTCGGCTTGGCAACCACCCATCGCAGCCGATATGGTAGCACCTTTCTTAAATATACTGCCCACCTCGCCGGCAACCATTAAAAACTGTTTTATATGGTGTTCATCGGCATCGTGGTTCTCGATTACCAAGTAGTACATTAAAACGGCAGGAATAACACCGGCACTACCATTAGTAGGGGCAGTAACTACACGGCCTAAGGCAGCATTAACCTCATTTACCGCAAGGGCAAAACAGCTAACCCATTTTAAAATCTGCCTGAATTTTACCTCGGTATTGCGAATAACCTCCAGCCATTCCTGCGGGTTGTTATACGGCATTTCGCCTATAAGGTTTTTATGCATATCAAACGCACGGCGACGCACATTTAGCCCGCCGGGAAGGATACCCTCGGTATGGGCGCCGGTAAACATACACTCCAGCATGGTATTCCAAACGCGCATTAATTCGTGGTCTATCTCAGCTTCGGTACGGATTGATTTTTCATTCTCATACACCACCTCCGATATGCTTTTACCCAGCGTTTGGCAATATTTTAAAAGTTCGTCCGCCTTATCTATAGGGTAGGGAAACGACTTCTTTAATTCTTCTTTTTCTTTTGCCACAATACGCTCTTCCTTAACAACAAAGCCACCACCAATTGAATAAAAAGTAGAAGTATATTCACCCTCATTTGTATAGGCTGTAAACGTAAACCCGTTAGCGTGAAAAGGGAGGAAATTCTTGTTGAAAATAATATCGGTAAAAAATATAAAGTTAATTTCTCTTTCGTTACCTAAGTTAAGTTTATTTCTCAGGTTGATATCATCTATAATGTCCGAAATACTGTCGATAGGCACATACTCCGGGTCGGCACCACTAAGGCCCAGCATCACGGCAAGATCGGTAGCGTGGCCTTTTCCGGTAAGGGAAAGCGACCCGTAAAGATCTACCCTAACACGATTTACCGCTTCAAAAATACCTTCTTCGCGAAGTTCTTTTAAAAAGCGTTCGGCACCACGCCATGGGCCAAGGGTATGGGAGCTTGATGGGCCAACGCCTATCTTAAGCATATCAAAAACAGAGATACATTCGGTCATAGCAACTGGGGCAATTTATTGCAAAGATAGTTTATTTGATGCCCGCAAAAGTAAATAAATTACCATTACTATAACGATATCGAAAGAAATTTATTGATTTGGTAATTTTTAGGTGAGTTTGTGGTTTATGTCTTTAGTCAACGAGTTGGATTTTAATTGGAGCTACGATTGGGTCGTATGAACATATTCCCGGGACATAGTAATCAAAATCCTTAATAAATACCGAAGAATTTTTAGAGTATTTTATAATTTTGTCCGATATTATATCAGTAATCGTATCGCCTTTTATCCTATATTCTTTATTATCTGGAAGAACAATTGTGAACGATCTTAAATAAACCAGATTGAAAGGCGAAAATTGCACTCCTGCTTTTACACTTATTTTGGCATCTTTGAATTCAGACTTAGCCATCTCAACTATGCATTTTTCACATCCCCGCCCATTTATCAACGCCTTGTATGGCTTTATGTTTTCAATAAAATATAGATCTTGATATTTTACTATAGAATCTGATTGAGTGATAACTTCATAATCTACAACTACACGGTTTTCTTTTATCTTTGATACGTTAAATCTATAATCGTCTTTACCACCGGCTTTTACTAATCCGGGAGCAGATACTTTAAATGATTTAGAACCTGGTACAGTAATTATTAAATTATTTTCTATACCCCGGTATAAAGTATTGTAGCCCTTAATGTAAGCTACTGGCGATGGTTGATTATCTATTAAAGGCTTTATGTTGCTCTTTAACAACTTATCAACCACTTCTTTTCTATACCTTAAATTAGTCTTTGAATGAACAATGAGACTATCAAGCTCATGCAGTTGCATATTTGTAAGTATAGGTTGTTTTCTAAATGTATCTGTGGCAACCTGTATAAAATAATCGCCTACCATTATAGCATCCCGGTGTCCTTCTGCACCTCGTTCAGGTATGTAATATATTGCTTGTGTACGCACAATTTCATCATCATTTAAATGCGATTTTATAATACTGAATATACTGTCCCGACTTGCAATAGCCAAACAACTAAACGCATAACAGCGTACTTTACTGTCAGGATGATTGGTAAGCTCTATAAGTTCCTGTGGCGTTGCGGTATTGTACAGGTCTTTAAAATAGCTATAGCTCGTTACTGGGGCTTCATTTTCAATAGTATGGAGTGATAGGAATGGAAATTTCTTTATTTCCCTTACAACTTTTAAAGTTTCCTTAGAAATCTTACTACGATAGTATGTGCCCTGGCTAAATGAGAGCAGGGGGAGTAGTAATAGTATGAGCCTAAGTAGTTTCATGTGCGCGAAAATATATTTGTACCTTATAACCAAACACAATAATAAGTATAATATTGTTAAAAATTTATATCCTTCACAGATTGATCATTAGCATAATCAAATCTGTTTTTTAATTACCATTGCTTCTAAATAATCCAAAATGCAGTATATATATTATTTTTGCAAAAATATATAGGAAATAAAATTAAACCTTAATATATTTACATAGTCTTTAAAAACAAACCAAAACTAACGCAAATGAGTTACTATCAGGTAAAAAATCTGGAACAATATTTTAAGCATTATAATAAATCCATTCGCGAACCCAGAAAATTTTGGGATAAAATTGCCGATGAAAACTTTACCTGGTACCAAAAATGGGACAAGGTTGTAGAGTTTGATATGCAGGAAGCCGAAGTTAAGTGGTTTGTTAACGCCAAAGTAAATATTACAAAAAACTGTATAGACCGCCATTTGGCAAAACGTGGCGAAAAGACTGCCATTATATTTGAGCCTAACGACCCTAAAGAAGAGGCAAAGCACATTACCTATAACCAGCTTTATGACGAGGTAGCCAAAATGGCTAATGTACTGCGTGAGCAGGGTATTAAAAAAGGCGACAGGGTTTGTATTTACCTGCCCATGATTCCGGAGCTTGCTTATACTGTTTTGGCATGTGCCAGGATAGGGGCAGTACACTCGGTAGTGTTTGCAGGATTCAGCGCTTCGGCAGTGGCTGCAAGGATAACCGATTCAGGTTGTAAAATGGTAATAACATCAGACGGTGGTTTCCGAGGCAATAAAACAATCGAACTTAAAAGCATTGTAGATGAAGCCATTAAAACCTGCCCAACTATAGAAACTGTTCTGGTTGTAAAAAGGACAAATGCCGAAATTACCATGAAGGAAGGCCGCGACCAGTGGCTACAGCCTTTAGTTGACGCCGCTCTTCCTAATAATGTGGCCGAGATAATGGATGCAGAAGATCCGTTGTTTATATTATACACATCCGGTTCTACGGGTAAGCCTAAAGGCATGCTGCACACCACAGCAGGCTATATGGTATATTCTGCCTATACTTTTAAAAATATTTTTGCTTACGAAGAAAACGATGTGTACTGGTGTACTGCCGATATTGGCTGGATAACAGGACATTCTTACATACTTTACGGACCGTTACTTAACGGCGCTACTACGGTTATTTTTGAAGGTGTACCATCGTACCCTGATTTTGGCCGTTTTTGGGAAGTGATAGACAAGCATAAAGTAAACCAGTTTTACACTGCGCCAACAGCAATACGCTCATTGGCTAAAGAAAACTGGAGCTGGGTAGACAAGCACGACCTGTCATCACTAAAAGTAATCGGGTCAGTTGGTGAGCCAATAAACGAAGAGGCATGGCACTGGTATAATGACCACGTAGGCAAAAAGAAATCGCCTATTGTAGATACCTGGTGGCAAACAGAAACGGGCGGTATCATGATATCTCCATTACCATTTGTTACCCCAACCAAGCCAACGTATGCTACGCTACCATTGCCTGGCGTTCAGCCGGTGCTTATGGATGAAAAGCGTAACGAAATAGAGGGTAACCAGGTTGTGGGCAGCCTTTGTATTAAATTCCCGTGGCCGGGTATGGCGCGCACCATTTGGGGCGACCACCAAAGGTTTAAGGATACGTATTTTTCTACCTTCCCGGGTAAATATTTTACAGGGGATGGCGCCCTGCGCGACGAGGTTGGCTACTATCGTATCACAGGCCGTGTGGATGATGTTGTTATAGTATCGGGCCATAACCTTGGTACAGCACCAATAGAAGATGCTATTAACGAGCACCCTGCGGTGGCAGAATCGGCTATTGTAGGCTTCCCGCATGATGTTAAGGGTAATGCGCTGTATGGCTTTATCATCCTTAAAGAGTCGGGCGCCGGCCGTATGAAAGAGAACCTTGAAAAAGAGATTAACGAGCACATATCAAGCCACATTGGCCCAATTGCCAAGCTCGATAAAATACAGTTTGTATCAGGATTGCCTAAAACGCGTTCGGGCAAGATTATGAGGAGGATACTCCGCAAAATTGCCGAGGGCGACTTTAGTAACTTTGGCGATACAAGCACACTGCTTAACCCCGAGATAGTTGAGGAAATTAAGCAGGGTAAACTTTAATGACTAACCCAAATTTAAATTGAGAGAGCAGTCCCCCTAAAAGGGGACTGTTTTTTTATGCCCAATTAATTTTGCATTACTGCTTTTTATATATTTATGCAATTCAACTTTACTACTATGCATAAAAATTACTTACTGCTAATTACTCTGTTGTTTATCAGTTTTACATCGTATTGCCAAACCTATACGTTTGATTATATGGTGGAGTACAGTTATAAAAACTTTACAGATACAGTTAAAAAATCAACTAAATCAAGAGCCTCAACTTTATACTGCTTTATCAATTCTAAAAGTAATGTATGTTATATGAATGTGCATGAATCTAAAGGCAAAACCCATATGCAGCCTACGCTTGAAACAGGTAAATTTTATTTATCAAGCATGCCCACAGAGGATTTTTTTGTGGAAGGCATTAGCATGAAATGCCCATATTCTGGTTTTATACCGCCATCAGACAAAAAGCCTAAAGATTTTGAGTTTATAGCTAAAGCAGATACTATGATAAATACACAGCCTTTTAAACATTATGTATTAAAGCCGATAAACGAAAAAAAGTTTAAAAAGGGAGAAATAAATATTGAGCACTATATTATAGATAATAGTCTTGATTTTCAAATACCAATATTGTCAGGGCAAAGCCTTAGTTATAAATTCTGGGAGAATGGGGCTAAATTACCAAATGGTATATTAAAGGAAGTTTTTGGCATTAATGCTGAAGGAAAAAGGACATTTGAACAAAAAATGGTTCAGGTATTACCTATCAAAAAGATAATAATTATTGATAACAGTAAATGTAAATGATAAAGTTAATCAAAATAATTTTTGTATTTTTTTTGCCTTACGTATGTTTAGCCAAACCTATACGTTTGATTATGTGCTGCAATACAAAACGGAAACAGTTGAAGATACCACGACCAACTTTAAACGAGTTTCTACGTTTTACAGGTTCTTTAACTCTATAGACAATACTTCGGCATTGACTGTTTGGGATAAAGGCAAACTTACTATTATTGAATTGCTTGCTTACGATAATAAATATTATAGGGGAGAAATACCTACCGAGAATTTTTTTGTGGAGGCTTTAAGTATGAAATGTCCGCGTGTTGGTTATCATCATACACCTACATACCGGCCTAAAGATTATAAGTTTATAAACCATGGCGATACTGTTATAAATACCCTTATGTATAGCCGTGTAGAATTACAGCCGGTTAATACAAGGCGTTATGAAAAAATGGTAATTTTTAAAGAAATATTTCTTATAGATAACAGCCTCGATTTTTCGCTACCTTTAATCTTCCCGTTAAGTGTTTTGCATAAACTTTGGGAAAAGGGAGTTAAAGTACCTAACGGTGTTATAAAAGATCTAAAAGGATATGATATTACCGGGCGGGAGGTTTATCATATGGAGCTACAGAGTATTTTTCCTATAACTAAGATTATCATAGTAGATAAAAAAAATTGTGAATGGTAATGTTTTTGTTTTAACAGCTGTTACACTTTCAGTATCGTTATCATTTCAATATATTTGTATATAACCTAATTATACTACAACACTAATGCAACATTCCGGTTCGCCTGACGGACACCTGCAACGGGCACTTAATGCATCGGGTATAGGCTCGTGGCATTTTGATCCAACAAACAGCATTATGTCTCTTGATGCAAAGGCTCAGGAGCTTTTTGGGTATCAGGCTGATAGCGGTACTACTACCCATATATTTTCTTTAGCCCATGGCAGGGATGGTGCTATAGCCGCCATTGCTTTGCAAACCGCATTACAGTTAGGCATAATAGATGTTCAGTACCACAATGTCCAAAACCAAATGATATGGGTTAAAGGTAGCAGGGATGGAGATTACTTATATGGAACGGTACAGTCATCATCAAGTAAAGATGTTGCATTAAGTATAGGTGAAAATCCCGAAACGCTTAACGCAATTATTAGCCAGTCTAACATTGGTATTGGATTATATGTGGGCCGCGAACTGGTTGTAGGTGTAGCAAATAGTGTTATACTTAATTTTTGGGGTAAGGGTATTGAGGTTATTGGGCAAACGCTTGAAAAAGCTTTGCCTGAATTGGAAGGCCAGCCATTTTTACAAATATTAGATGACGTTTTTACGTCAGGGCAAATATACCAGGTTAGCGAAGCTCCGGTAGATTTAGCCATGAATGGTGTATTTGGTACTTATTATTTCGATTTTATGTACAAACCGTTGTTTAATAATAACAATGAAGTATATGCCATATTAAATACAGCGATTGAGGTGACCGACCGCGTGTTTACCAAACGCAAAATGCAGGCAAGTGAGGCGCGCTTTAGGGCTGTTACAGAGCAAAGCCCCATGGCTATTGGGCTGCTTACAGGTAAGGATATGGTTGTTGAAATAGCCAACGAAAGGTTGCTGAATATTTGGGGTAAAGATACCTCAGTAATAAACAAACCACTTATTGATGCCATACCCGAAATTGAAGGCCAGGGATTTTTAGAACTGCTTGATGGCGTTTATACCACCGATATTCCGCATCATGGTTATGAAACACCGGTTAAGCTGGAACACAATAATGTGCTGACTGATTTTTATGTGGATTTTACTTACTCCGCCTTAAAAAATGAGAATGGAGAGAATACAGGCGTGTTGGTACTTGCTATAGATGCTACTGAGCGTGTAAACAGTATTCGTAAAATAGCCGAAAGCGAAGCAAGGTTTAAAGCCGTTATATATTCGGCACAAGCGGCAATGGCGGTTTTTAAAGGCCGTAATGCGCTGGTTGCCGATATTGCCAATGATGCGTTCCTTAAATTTGTAGGCAGGAGCGAGCATGAATTTGTTGGCTTACCGTTGCTGGAATCGATGCCCGAAATGGAAGGGCAGGCATCTATAGGCCTTATGCATGAAGTTTTTGATAAGGGAATTAAGACACACCACTATGGCCGCCAGGTAAATATTATGCGTAATGGCGAGCTGCATACAAATTTTTACAATGTAAGCTATACGCCTCTTTTTGATGCTAACGGAGAAGTATATGCTGTGCTGGATATTGCGATTGATGTTACCGAAACTATTAAAACCCAAAAAGCTATTGTTGAGGCCGAAGCATCTTTGCGTGGTGCTGTTGAATTGGCAGAACTTGGCACCTGGAGCCTTGATCCGGAAACCCGTATTGTAACGTACTCAGACAGGATGTTAGAGTGGTATGGTTTTAGCGGAAAGCCAGAAGATGTTAGTGATGTATATAATATAATCCATGAGAATGACAGGGAGCGTATTGTGCAGGCTATTGTCAGGGCTTTAGATCCGGGTTCGGACGGTATTTATGATGAAGAATATGCCATTATAAACCGCCTCAATGGCCGCGAGCGCATTTTACACGCTCAGGGCAAAGCCTTTTTTGATGCTGATGGCAAGCCTTATCAGATAAGTGGTACCGCCCAAGACATTACCACACAAAAACGCCTTCAGCTTTCGCTGGAAAATGAGGTTAAAGAGCGTACAGAAGCATTACAAAGAGCCAATAACGAGCTGGAAGAAATGAATAATAAGCTCATTAACTCTAACGAGGAGCTTGCCCAGTACGCCTATGTTGCCAGCCACGATTTGCAGGAGCCGCTGCGCAAAATAAATATGTTCTCAAACATGCTTAAAGAGAGAGATGCCCAGGATGTGCACAAGGGCATTATTGACAAGATCATTAAGTCGTCTGAAAGGATGTCGTTGCTTATCAAAGACCTTTTGGAGTTTTCCCGACTACTAAATCCCGATACACGTTTTATTTGTACCGATTTATACGAGATAGTTAAGGCGGTAAAAAGTGATTTTGAACTGCTTATTGAAGAAAGGCAGGCGGACGTGCACATAAGCACACTGCCCGTTATAGAGGCGGTTCCGTTGCAAATGAACCAATTGTTCTATAACCTTTTAGGCAACGCTATTAAGTTTGTTGAGCAGGGAACCATCCCCAAAATAATGATACAGTGCGAAAAAATAACCCATGCCGAAGCCGCAATACACATAGCACATCCAGGTGCCTGTGCTTACTACCGCTTTACCATTGCCGATAATGGTATTGGTATTGAAGAGCAGTACCAAAAACAAATTTTTGAGGTGTTTAAAAGACTGCACTCCCGTTCCGAATATTCAGGGTCGGGGATAGGGCTGGCTATTTGCCGGCGCATTGTGGGCAATCACGGTGGTGCTATCTACATTAATTCGGTAATGGGCGAGGGCACTGCCTTCCATATCATATTGCCCGAAAAACAAGTAATCTAAATAGAATTATGAAAGGTTTTTTCAGGGAATTGTTTGAGTATACGTTTCATTTTAATGAAAAGGTAATAGATGTTGTGCTGAACAACCGCGAAACCGTATCTGATAAAACCATATCGCTGATTTGCCATACCATAAATACCCAGGAAGTTTGGAATTCCCGTATTTTAGGCAATCCAAGCCTTACCGGGCCGTGGGATATACAGCTTGTTGAGAACTTATTACACCTTAATCAGGTAAACTTTAAAGATTCGCTGCATATAATAGATAACTTTGAGTTTGAAAGGGTTATTGATTACACAAACAGCAGGGGAGAGCAGTATGAAAATACTGTGAAAGACATCCTGTTTCACATCAACAATCATTCTACCTACCATCGGGGGCAAATTGCAACCGATTGCAAGCTACACGGCATAAAGCCGCTGGTTTCTGACTATATTTTTTATAAGCGCGACAGTATTTAGCTTATGCGCAGTTTCCTTTTAAGCTTTAAGAAAACCAATGCCGTAGTATAAGCATTGCCCCAGGCAGTGTGCCTTTCGCTTTTGTCTATTTTAAGGGCATCGCAAAGTTCATCAAGGGTAGATTGTGTATCATCAGGAAGGCCTTTAAAACGGCTGTACAGCACGTTAGTATCCATAACCGGGTTTTTAATACGGCCCAGATCAAGGCGTTTTAATGCCTGATTGATCATTTCTATATCAAGGTTAACGTTATGGCCTACAAGGGTGGAGTCTTTTATAAAATTAATAAAACGGATCATCCCTTCAGCTTCAACCACCTTTTCGTTATCATCTTTTAAAATACCGCTGCGAGCTATAGATTGTGTTTCAAACTTTTCCTGCTTTATGTTTACCTCTAAAAAATCGCCTACTTCTATAGCATTGCCTTTTACTGCAATAGCACCTACAGCAAGCACCACATCTTCTTTAAAATCAAGGCCTGTGGTTTCCATATCAAAAACCACATAGCGCTTTAGGCCGTCCTTTTCGTCATCAAAAAGGGCAACATAATTTTTCCAGAACTGGGGCAGGCTGGTACCGGTAAGCCATTCAAAAGCCATATTAATTAATGTAAGTTAAAGAAAAACGGTTTTTAATAAGGTCCTGGATATCACTAATAGGCTGAAAGCAGTTTTTAAGCTTAACCTTATCTACCTTAGAAAGCTCATTTAAATTAAGATACCTGCCGTTACTGCTGTTTACAAGGCCCTCCTCTGTACGGAAATGCTGAAGAATGTTAAATGCCTCGGCACATTCATCATACAGGTCGGTATGCTGTGGTTCCAGTTCAGCCAGCTTTTTAAAACGGTGATAAGTATTGGTAATTTCGGTAACGCCCATGCTTAAAGCCAGCAGCCTTGCCGCATCTATAAGCGGCTCAAGGGCGCGTGCCTTAATATCAAAGTAATCTTTGTGTTCTCCATCGCCCTCTACTAAAAACTGCCTAAAAAAGCCCAACGGTGGTGGGTTCTTTAGTGTATCGTTAGCCAGGAAGGCAAAAAATTTCTTATTACGTTCTATATTTTGTTTTATGGTTTCGGTTAGGGTATCTTCAATGGCAGGATAGCCGTAAATAAAGTCGAAATCAAAAAACAGGGTACTTATCTCAATATCTTTCTCGGCAGGGGTATTGATCCATGCATTGTATTGTTTAATCCAGTCGGTTAACGATTTGCACCACTGCGGGTTGCGTGCCATAATATTGTAAGGCGAAAACTCGTAGCCAACTTTATTAAGCGAATCGGTAACCAGTTCGGCCAGCTCTAAAAAATAGCGTTTTACGGTTTCATACTGGGCAGGCTCTACATCTTCAAACACCAGTGCATTATCCTGGTCGGTCATCAGCAACTGCTCCTTACGTCCCTGGCTGCCAATGTTTACCCACACAAAACGCACGGGGGGCAGGCTGCCTATTTTCTCAACGGCAAGTTCTATGGCACGGCGGGTAAGGGCAATGTTTATCTCGGCAACAATATTGGATATGTGCGAAATAGGGATGTTCTTATCAATGGAATTCTGAATAAGGTCGGTCAGCTTTTCGCGGACGTATTTCAGTTCCTTATTATTGGTTGCCCTGCGGGTTTGTTTAAGTAAAACACCGGGCGTATTAGCCTGTGCTGCAACCACATCATGTTCTGATATTATACCGCTCACGGGGGTATTATCGGTACCATCGCGGGTAACGCAAAGGTGTCCCACATTGTGCTTAAGCATTATCATTTGCGCCTCGGCAACCGATATGTTATCAGGCACGGTAATAACAGGGCTTGTCATAACCTCACGGGCTTCGGCAGTTATGGGTAAAATACCGGTAGCGATTTTAGACCGTAAATCCCTGTCGGTAATAATGCCAACCGGCAGCTGGTCCTGCTGAATGATAACACTGCCAATAGAGCCGTTAGCCATGGTTTTGGCAATGAACATAACCACGTCTTCCGGATTGGCCGTTATAGGGTTACGCGTGTATTTAATAGGCTGAAAGTACTGTATATCTGCAACCTGATCGCTAAAAACAGTGTTTTCGGCCAGTAGTTTCCCGCTGCGCTCTTTATCATAAGGGTTTCGCGTTTGCGATGCAAAGCTTTCCAGTAAAAACTCAAGCACGCTGGGATTCTCCTTAACATAGGTTTGAAACGCCGCGATAGGGATGCCGTAAATGATAGATTCCTCACGGGCACGGGCCGTCATGAGGTAATCGTTCTTGGCAAAAAACGGGCGAAGGCCTAAAATGTCGCCTTCATCGCATTTGTCTATCAGGGTTTCCTCGGCATCAGAGGTAAGTGAAAGCCCCACGGCCCCATCTTTAACAATGTAAAAATCAGGGTGTGTAGTATCGCCACCCCTAAAAAGAACCTGGTTCTTTTCGAGGTATACCACTTTGCTTTGGGTTGCTATATAAAATAAATCGGCAGGGGCCAGGCTGCTAAAGGGCGGGTAGTGCTTTAAAAAATCGGCAATACCCTGGGCTACAGGATTATTCATTACCGCACATATTACCTGATAAAAATACTATTTTATTGGTCAACAAAAAAGAAATGCTTACAGCAAATACCTAAAGGTTTGTTAAAATTATTGTATGTCAAAACCTCTTACTAAATTTACGCTACAAATAAATAAACTATAACAATGAAATTAGCTTCTAAAATTGCCATTTTATTCATGGCGGTACTTACTACAAGTTTAGCAACAGCACAGGAAAAAAAACCTGCCAGCCCACCGGCAACTGCCACCGGTAAAATAGGCGGTGCCAATATCAGCATTAAATACAACAGCCCTTTTGTAAAAGGCCGTACCATTTGGGGCGAGCTTGTACCTTACGGTAAAGTATGGCGTGCAGGCGCTAATGATGCTACTACTTTTACAACCGATAAAGCTATTAAGGTAGAAGGTAAAGACCTGCCTGCAGGTACGTATGCGTTTTTTGTTCAACCGGAAAAAGACGGTACTGCAACGGTTATCTTTAATAAAGAAGCCAAGCAGTGGGGTTCTTACGATTATAAAGATGCACAGGATGCATTACGCGTAAAGGTTAAAACTAAAAAATCGGCTAAAATGAACGAGAGCCTTGTTTATACAGTAAACAAAGGCGACGTTACATTAAGCTGGGAGAATTTAGATATTCCGGTAGCTATTAAATAGATCATTGGATTTTTAGATTGTTCGATTTTTAGACGGTCTAAGATAATAGACGATAGTAAGCTTAAACAGAAAGCCGAATTTACAGATGTAGATTCGGCTTTTTTATTTAATCTTATAGATGAACTAAATATCTTTAACAAGCTTTCTTGCTGCGGTTTGCACCGGGTCCCAAACGGGTGAAAATGGTGGAGCGTAGGACAGATCTAAATCAATAATATTTTGAAGTGTGAGGTTGTGGGTTATCGCTGTTGCCAAAACATCGATACGTTTTGCAGCGCCTTCTTCGCCTATAATTTGTCCGCCCAACAGCCTGCCGCTGTTTTTTTCTGCCAGTAATTTAACCGTGATTTTCTTGGCTCCCGGATAATAACGTGCGCGGGTTTTACTACTTGTGGACGCCGTAACATATTCTATCCCTAACCTGATCAGATCTTTTTCCTGAAGCCCGGTTCGTGCCACCTCATAACTGCATATCTTGCATACGGCTGTACCCACCGCACCGGGAAATGTAATGGCTTCGCCGGCAATGTTGCTGCCTGCTACCAGCCCCGTTTTATTGGCAAGAGTACCCAGTGCAATGTGCATAGGGTGCTTACTTACAAGGTTGAGTGTTTCGGTGCAATCGCCTGCTGCCCAAACATCCGGGATGTTGGTTTGCATGTGGGCGTTGGTCTTGATGGCATTTTTTACGCCGAGCTCTATTTTAGAGCCTTCTAAAAAATAGGTGTTGGGCGATGTTCCCATACCAAACACCACCATATCGGCCTCTATACGGCGCTTGTTGGTAATCACGGCGGTTACTTTATTATCGGCATTTTCTAATTCTGTAAGTTCTTCTTCAAGGTACAGGGTAACGCCAAGGTTGCGCATGGCTTCTGATATTAAAGTACCCATATCAGGATCCATTGTGTTCATAACCTGCTCGCCACGATTAACAAGGCATACGTTTAGACCACGTATAAGCAAGGCTTCGGCCATTTCCAGCCCTATGTAACCTCCACCTAAAATAACGGCTGTTTTGGGCTTTGTATCGCGTATAAAGTTCTCAATTTTGATACCCGTTTTAAGGGTGGACACTCCAAAAACGTTAGCGGCATCATGGCCGGTAATATGTTCAGGGCAATAGGGTTTACCCCCCGTAGCAATAAGCAGCTGCCCGTATTGCTGCCAAAATTCGGTGCCCTTTTCTTTGTCGAGCACTTTAACGCGCTTGTTATCGGTATCAACCGAAAGCACGCGGTGCATGGTGCGGACATCGATATTATAAACAGTCCTGAATTCCTCCGGGCTGCGGGCTATCAATTCTTCCGAAGTTTTTACCGTGCCGGATATATAATACGGTATACCGCAGGCAGAGTAGGAGGTGTAGTGTGATTTTTCGAATACAATGATTTGTCTGTTGGGCTGTACGCGGCGCACTTTTGATGCCGCCGACATTCCTGCTGCATCGCCGCCTATAATTACCAGCGCATCAGCTGCCGGTGTTGTTGTGGTTAAAGTCATATTTTTTGATTCGTTTTTGCACAAACCGCGCCGTAATACCATGTATTAAAACCGAAAAGAATATGGTGGCCGTTGTTATTGCAATAAGTTTTTCGGTTTGGGCAAACTGCGCCGCTGTGAGGGCATACGCCAGATAATACAACGACCCGATACCGCGCATGCCGTAAAACGAAAGTACGAATTTTTGGAATGGGTTGAGCTCTGTTTTTACAAGTGCTATATAACCTGTTGCAGGCCGTACAATTATTACCATAAGCAGCGATACAGCAAGTATCTCAACATCAAATAGTATCTCATAATTTACGGCGATAAAAAAGCCTATGGTTATAAATATTACCGCTACGGCAAAACTCTCCAGTTCTTCGTTAAAATCATGCAGGTCGAGCATGTGGTGCTGGTGCTTTTCGTAATTGCTGAACATGCACGCTGCGAAAAATACTGCAAGGAAACCGTAGCCACCAAAATATTCGGTAATAGTGTACGGCAGTAATATAAGGGCAACGGAGAGTATCCCACGGCTTATCCTGCTCAATTTGTCGTCTTTTTCACTAAGAGAGAATATAAGCTTGTACAAGCCCCAGCCGGTTAGCAAACCTATGCCTACGCCAATGGTAATTTTGATAACAAACTCATGCAGAAACCATTCGCCTATCCAGTTTTCATAATCCAGGCCTTTTTGGGCAGCAAATATGGCAAAATACGTAAACGGAAATGCCAGCCCATCGTTAATACCTGCTTCTGCCGTAAGGCCCAGCTTGCTTTTAGAGCGGTCTTCCTGCCCAGGTTCAGATGTTTGAAGTTCTGATGCTAAAACCGGGTCGGTTGGTGCAATAAGGGCACCAAATAGCATTGCGGTAGCAGGGGCAAGCCCAATGATCCACCAGCCTAAAAAACTTGCCGCAACTATGGTTAGGGGCATGGTAATAGCCAACAGCCGCACGGCGTTTTTCCAGGTGTTCCATTTAAACGGGTCTTTTATGCGGAGGCCTGTATTTACAAGTGCTATAAGGATAACAAACTCTGTTATATGCTTCACTTCCTCAAGATGGTCAAGCGGTTCAATATTATTTTGGCTGCACACAAAAAAGGCTATTGTTCCTAATACCAGATATATTATGGGTGGCGATAAATACTTTTTTTGAAGCACCACTGGCACTATTGCTGCCAGCAACGCTACAAATCCGCCCAAAAGCAGTAAAAAGGTATAGGGTTCTATTTCTAAATATCCATGGTTGTGTTGCATAATGTAAATAAAAAAGCCAAAGCATGTTACTGCTTTGGCTAAATAGTATAATTAAATTGCTTTGGTTTTTAGCCTAAAATGTGCTGCCCCAATATTTGGTACACCTCATTAATGTTATTGTCTTTGCCAAATTGCTTTTTAATAGGCATGGCCTCGCCGCGCACCCATATTTTAAGTTCGGCATCCAGGTCCATAAGGCCGGCGCTCTCTTTGCTGAATTTTATAATGCTGGCATACGGTATAGAAAGGTAATCAACCTTACTGCCTGTAAGGCCTTGTTTATCAACAAGGATGAGCCTTTTGTTAGTAAACACAAACATATCGCGAATAAGCTTAAATGCTTTTTCTATATGCTCGCCGTTAACCAGGATGGGCTTGTACTCTTCGGTAATTTTTTCTACAGACACTTCAGATGCGTGCCCCATAATGGCATTAAATAGTCCCATAATTGCTCTTGATATTTAAGGTTATTAAAAGTAAAACGTTATTTTTTGGTGGTCAAATTTACGTTTTATTTTTAAGTGTAATTTATGATTTAGCCAACATATTCATATCAATTACTATAATATTCCCAAATTGATTATAAAATTTAACAGTTCACAATAATATTCATTAATTTCATCCAACTAAAATTTACAACTATGAAATGGGGAGGCAGAAGACAAAGCGATAACCTTGATGACCGCCGTGGTGTATCGGGTGGGCAGGTGGCTGTAGGCGGTGGTGTAATAGGTGTTATTATACTGCTAATCAATATGTTTATGGGCGGCAATAACAGCGGCGTTATGAACACGATACAAGAGCAGTTGCAAGCCGAACAAGGCCAGCAAACACCCGTAGAACTAAGTGATCGCGATAAAGAAATGGGCCAGTTTGTTAATGCAGTACTGGTTGATACCGAGGACGTTTGGGCTAAGGTGTTTACCGAAATGGGCGATACCTACCAAGAGCCTAAACTGGTGCTTTTTAGGGATGCTGTGCAAACTGCCTGTGGCGGAGCTTCTTCAGCATCAGGGCCTTTCTATTGCCCATTGGATAAGAAGGTGTACATGGACTTGGCTTTTTTTGATGAACTGCAATCGCGCTACGGCGCCAAGGGCGGCGACTTTGCCATTGCTTATGTTATAGCACATGAGATAGGCCACCACGTGCAAACGCTATTGGGAACATCGGATAAAGTGCGCCAGATGCAGCAGCAAACCAATGAGGCCGGTGCTAATAAACTTAGTGTTGCCCTGGAGCTGCAAGCCGACTTTTATGCCGGGGTTTGGGCGCATTACGATCAGGAAATGAACAAAATACTGGAGGAAGGCGATATAGATGAGGCACTTAGCGCTGCCAATGCAGTGGGCGATGATGCCATACAAAAACGCTCTCAGGGCCATGTAGTGCCCGACTCTTTTACGCACGGTACATCGCAACAGCGTATGTATTGGTTTAAAAAAGGGTTTGAAACAGGCGACATGAACCAGGGCGATACCTTTGCAGAAATTAAATAATTTCTTACAGAATTATCCCTGATGTATATAAATTTTACACCTTTTTTTGTATTTCGCTTTTGAGTGAAGTCGATATCAGATTAATCTTGAAAAACAGTCGATTACATTTTGATATTTCACTTTCGGATTTTGGATTCGCGACAAATGATATTGTTTTACGATAAAACGTAAAATTTAATGAAAGTAAGGCTATATCAATTTAGCATAGGGGAATTTAGATCTTAATATTGAGTATTTAGGCCTCAATGAAAATTCAATTTTTACTTTACTGCAAGAACGGGTTCAGTACTGTATGTTAAAAGCTGTTGTAACTTTGCAGCGGGGAAAGAGAAATGATTTTAAGATTTAGGAATGCAGATTTAAGATTTCACTCAAACCTGATTTAAAAAATGGAACGCGGATGAACTGATTTAATTACTCTGATTAAAATTGCTACATTAAACAATTATCACATTAAAAAATTGGATTAATTATTCTTCTGGGCATTCATTAATTGCCACTGGTCATTAAGGTATTTTACTTTATGAACTTCTTTCATAATGAGTTCGCGCTCCTCTTCGTAGTAATCAGGATCGGATGAAGCGTGCTGATCGTGTTCCTGAGCACGCTCTAAAAGATCGTCCATTACGGGTTGCAATTTATCTTTAACCATTTGAGGCATAGCATTAAAAAGTTCTTTTAATTCAGTATATAACATGGCTTATAATATTTTAATAGATCCCTAATGCGGGAATATAATGGTAACTTAAAGGTACGCAATTTTGATGAGATGGGCAATGAAGATAATTGAGATTATAAATATAATATCACAAAATACCCAAAATGTTAATTGCGGAAAATCCGTAATTAAGTCTATTTTAAGTTCATTACATTTGCGCCACAACAAATAAAAAATTATTTACAATAAATTTTAACCATTTTTTTTATGAAAAAACAGATTCTTAAGTTTGGTATTTTGGTAACATTGTTAGCATCATTTGTAAGTTGTAGCGACAACGATGAGATTATGACTACTTCTACTTCTTCAAATGTTTCTACTGACAATGTTTCAATGACTGCCAAAATGAGCAGCACTACACGTGACCAGATTTTAAAAGATAAAGACTTTAACAATTTCGTTACAGAAACGTATGATTTTAATGAGAAAATTTTAGACCATAAGGCTTACAACCAGATTTACAATACTATAAAAAGCACTGGAAAAATAACTCCACAACAAGAGATTGACATCACTAAAGCACTGGGATTAAATTCATTTAGTCAATACACCACATATTTAAATACTCAAGCTTTAAGGGTTGCAAATCTTGAAAAAAACTATGGCTTTCAATCTCAATTGACAAATGAAGAGCGTATTGAAGTAATTGAGATTACCTTGGATAACCATATTCCGATTACAACAAACGGAGGTTGCGCACAACAATTGCGCGGCTGTAGAAGAGCTGCTAGTGCCTGGATGGCATCTGCCCATGTTGCTTGTTTGATGGCTGACCTTTCAGTAGTTGGTGGTATTATTTGTCACGGAGCAGCATTATATTTGGGAGACTCATTAAACGAACAATGTTTGGGTGATTACGCGGCATGCATCAAATAATTTTTATGGCAACATTACAAAAAAATAGAATAAAATTAATAAGTTTTGCAATTGTTGGAATCACTTCAGCAGCGTTTTTGTTACGACGAAAATGGGATAATATTCCAGAAGTTTATAATGTATCTTTTTACATATTAGTGTTGTTGGCATTGTCAGCGTTAGTAGTTCTAAAAATAAAAAAAGATAAACAACAGGGTCAATTCGAATTTAAAAAACAAGGAATATCTATTATATTTATTGTTGGTACAATAATTTATTTTATCGTACAAGAATTTAAGAGTTTATAATCTGTTTAAAGAAGTAAAATATGATGCCCTTATCGAAAAGATAAGGGCATTTTGTTTTAAGGTAAAAGGGAGGTAATTGAAACAAATTTTCACCCAATTATTTTATTTCTTTCTACAGCTTTTCTTTCTACAGCTTTCCTTGTGTCGCTTAGCAATGGTATTTCATTGCACGTAACCCTGCTTTTCAAAAAACTATCTCGTTTGAAGAACTGTCTTACGTTGACAGAAATTTTTGCAATAAATATTCCACCCCGCTGGAACTCAATCTTAAATCTACTATCTGAAATGGCTACCCCAACCATCCTTCCCTGTCAAGGCTTCTATATTGTATGGCTTCGCTAATGTGCTGCGGCCCTACGTTATCAGACGCATCAAGGTCGGCAATAGTGCGGCTCACTTTCAGGATACGGTCATACGCACGCGCCGAAAGATTAAGGCGTTCCATAGCAGTTTTAAGCAATAAGAGCGAAGCTTCGTCCAACTGGCAGTATTCACGTATTTGCTTGCTGCTCATCTGGGCGTTGTAATGCACGTTGTCAAACTGCTCAAAACGGGCGGTTTGTATCTCGCGGGCATGGGTAACGCGTTCGCGGATCTCAACGCTGCTTTCGGCTTTTCGATTATCCGAAAGCTTCTCAAAAGGTACAGGCGTAACCTCAATATGTATGTCGATACGGTCCAGTAGCGGACCCGATATCTTACTTAAATAACGTTGCATTTCGTGCGGCGACGAGCTAACCGGCGCATCAGGGTCGTTAAAATAACCGCCGGGGCTTGGGTTCATACTCGCCACAAGCATAAAGCTCGATGGATACGTAATAGTGAATTTAGCACGGCTAATAGTAACCTCGCGGTCTTCCAGCGGTTGGCGCATAACCTCCAGTACATCGCGTTTAAACTCCGGCAACTCATCTAAAAATAAAACGCCGTTATGTGCCATGCTTATTTCGCCGGGCTGCGGATAGCTGCCACCGCCTACAAGTGCTACATTGCTGATAGTGTGGTGCGGACTCCTAAATGGCCTTTGGTTCATTAGCCCTACGTTCTTTAACTTGCCGCCAACACTGTGTATTTTGGTGGTTTCTAATGCCTCGCGCAGTGTCATGGGCGGCAGTATGCTTGGCAAACGCTTGGCCAGCATGGTTTTACCGGCACCGGGTGGGCCTATTAATATAATGTTGTGCCCACCTGCCGCTGCAATTTCCATACAGCGCTTAATCGACTCTTGGCCTTTTACGTCGCTAAAGTCAAATTCCGGGAAATCAAGTGTTTTATAAAACTCCTCGCGGGTGTTTATTATGGTAGGTTCCAGCGTACTGCGGCCTTCAAAAAAATCAATTATTTCCTTTACATTTTCCAAGCCGTAGCAGTCAAGCCCGGCCACAATAGCAGCTTCCTTAACGTTTTCCTTTGGTAAAAAGAACCCTTTAAAGCCTTCTTCCTTTGCCTTAATGGCGATAGGCAATACGCCTTTTATGGGTTGCAGGCTGCCATCTAAAGACAGTTCACCCATAATGATATACTTGTCAACCTCGTCGGCCTTAATTTGCCCCGAAGCCACAAGGATGCCCATGGCAAGGGTAAGGTCGTAAGCGGCACCTTCTTTACGCAAATCGGCAGGCGCCATGTTAATGGTAATTTTTTTTCCGGGAAGCTGGTAGCCATTGTTTTTAAGCGCGGCCGCAATACGGTAGCTGCTTTCTTTTATAGCGCTGTCGGGCAGGCCCACAAGGTGGTAGCCCACGCCCTTATCAATATTAACTTCTACAGTAATGGTAGTGGCCTCTACGCCAAACACGGCGCTCCCGAAAACTTTAATCAGCATATAGTAATTTTAAGGAGTCGAAAATACTAAAATTTATCGCATTAGCGTAAATTATTTTGTAGGTATAACTTTCTTAATATCACTATAAGCCGCATCACCGGTATAAGTAACCTTATCGTTTTTATCAAGGCAGAGGGATAAAAAATCAGCTTCTTTTATTTTGAGTAGCTTAGACAACTGTTTGCAAAAGGTTTGGCGGCGTTCGTACAGGTCAGGTTGCACACTTGCATCTACAACATAAAGGTTGTATTTGTAATTGTTCTCGGCTATAGCTTTTACGATCAGCTCATCTTTGCTGGTAATGGCTATAAAATAAAAGTCGGTAGTTTTAGAGTAGCCTTCCTCAGCGGCTTTGTATTCGGTAACAATTTCAGACACCTCTTTACAGTTAGGGTTCCAGAATTGGATTACGGTAGATTTACCCTCTGTTTTCCTTATATTATCCATTAATTGCTGTGGTGTAATGTGGATAACCTGCTGGGCAAAAATCGCTGAGGAAAAAGTCGAGAGTAAAAGGAGTAGCGTTGTTTTCATGTTCGTTACGTTTTTAATTTACTTTCTTAGCCTTGCGCATTTTCATATTAAGAAACTCCACGCCAAGCGAAAACGCGATTGCAAAGTAGAGATATCCTTTAGGAACTTCTCCCACGTGCTGCCCGGCAAGTTGCGCATTTGACAGATGCATACTCTCAGTTATCAGCATAAAGCCGATAAGGATAAGAAACGCAAGACCCAGTATTTGTATGGATGGGTTGGCATTTACAAAATTGCCTACTGGCACGGCAAACAACATCATAATACCAACGGAAATCACCACTGCGGTTATCATTACATATAACGCACCTTCGAGCCCGTTGGTCATACCCACAGCAGTAAGTATAGAGTCTATAGAGAATATAAGGTCTATTAATAAGATCTGGGCAATGGTACCCGCAAAAGATTTATTAGCTTTGATGTTAAGGTTGTCTTCATGTTCGCCTTTGGTGTCAACTTTTTCGTGTATTTCTTTCGTACTCTTGTAGATAAGGAACAGCCCACCGGCAAAAAGTATTAATGCCTGGCCGGTAAACGCAGCACTAAACCAGCCCCAGTCTATAGTAAAGAAAGGTTTTTTCATCCTGGTTAACAAGGTAATACCAAACAGTAAGCCTATCCTTAAAAACATAGCCAGAAACAAGCCCACGCGGGTAGCTTTTTTCCTGTCGGCTTCAGGGAGTTTGCCCGTGACGATTGAGATAAAAATGATGTTATCTATACCCAGTACTATCTCTAAAAAGGTAAGGGTAAGTAAGGCAATCCAGGCATCGGGGTTAGACAGGAAGCTGAAATCCATTGTGTTATAATTAGTTAAGTTTAGTTACAGTACCTTGTTGCTTGTGCGTATCGCCCACGATAGAGTATTCTATAGTAGCGGTGTTACCTTTAGTGGTAAGGATCTTCATATGGAAAGCCTCTTTCTCGGCAGTTGTTTTTGGGTCGAGGTTTTGCAAAACAAATTCGCAGTCGTTAAGCCAGCGTACTGATGCCGTAGTGGTTTTACCATCATAGGTTTCGGTTTGCAGGCTATCGGTGCGGGTAAGCTCAGTTACCTGTTTTTTGCCTTCAATAAGTGTTTCAAAACGGAATCTCCCGGTCTTAAAATCGGCACATTTGCGTTCCTGCTCATAGCATGATGTAAGTAACAAAGCCGGAAATATAAGGTATAGTAGTTTTTTCATCAGTCGGTTAAGCTTTTCATTATCGTTCTAAGTCCAAGGAAAACAAGCGCTATCGCTGCAAGGCAAAATATAATGCCACCGCCAAGTACCGGTATAAAAGCCGGGTGGCCCTGGTTTTTAAATGAACTATTGATAACAATTGGACCTATAAAAAACAGGGGCAGGGCACCGCTAAGGTATTTAAGCCCCTTCATTAAAATTTTCTTATCGGTTGGCATAAGCTTCTATGGCTTTACGTACGTTTTTATGTTCTTCTAAAAGGGCAGCAGCTTCTTCCTGAGGTATATTAAGCTCATCTACAATCATTTGCACACCACGGCCTACAAGCTTGTGGTTGCTTAGCTGCATATCTACCATTTTGTTGCCTTTAATGTGCCCAAGCTGTATCATGGCAGCGGTAGATATCATGTTGAGTACCAGCTTTTGGGCTGTACCGGCTTTCATGCGAGAGCTGCCGGTTACAAACTCGGGGCCTACAACCACTTCAATGGGGTATTGCGCCGTTACAGCAAGCGGACTCCCCTGGTTGCAGGTAATACAGCCCGTAGCAATTCCGTTAGCGTTGCATTGTTCTAAACCGCCTATAACATAAGGGGTAGTACCCGATGCCGCTATGCCTACCACCACGTCTTTATCGTTAATATTATAGTCAGACAGGTCTTTCCAGGCCTGTTCGCGGTCGTCTTCAGCAAACTCTACAGCACGGCGAATGGCGGTATCGCCACCGGCTATAAGCCCAACAACAAGATCAAACGGCACACCAAAGGTAGGGGGGCACTCTGAAGCATCTACAACGCCTAAACGCCCACTGGTACCCGCGCCAATGTAAAACAGGCGGCCACCGTCTTTAAGCCTGTCAACCACTACGTTTACAAGGCTTTCTATCTGCGATAGCGCCCTTTCTATAGCAAATGGGACTGTTTTGTCTTCGTTGTTTATATTTTGAAGCAAATCAGTTACTGACATCTTTTCAAGATGCTCGTAACGCGATGACTGCTCGGTAGTTTTAGTAAACGACATGTATGCTGCTTTTATGTAAAGTTATAAAAAATAGGCCATTATAACCCCCAGTATAATTACCAGTAGCTTGGCCAGGTTAAATTTATGGTCTTCGCCACTCTCAAATATAATGGTAGATGATATGTGAAAAAGTATACCTACCACAACCGCAGATATTTGCGTATGGTAATGGGCAACACACTCCAACTGGCCTGAAAGCAACGTGCCCAAAGGTGTCATGGCAGCAAAGGCAACCATAAACAGCATGATAGCCGTTTTATTAAGGCCTGAATTGATAAAGAACGCCGTAAGTATTATGGCAATAGGGAAGTGGTGTATGGCAATACCCCATGCCATATCATGATGCTGGCTTACCGGCATACCCTCTAAGAGTGCGTGTATGCAAAGGCTTATAAACAACAGCCAAGGCATAGAATTTTCATGTTCATGGCCGTGAGCGTGCACGTGGCCATGCTCAGCACCTTTAGAAAAGTATTCGAGTATTATCTGGAAGATAATACCCGCCATGATAAAGATCCCTATAATAGAATTCTCGCCATGTTCGTGCCCTTCGTGGCCTGCGCCCTCATGCTCATGGCCACCCATATAAACTTCGGGCAATAAATGTAATACTGTGAGGGATAGCAGAAAGGAACCACTGAATGCAAGTAATAATTTAAGATTCTTTTTGTTGCTGGGCTTTAATACCAAAGCCATAACGTAGCCTAAAAGAACCGATAGTAAGGGTATTAAATATATCATTTTATTTAAAGATCATGATTAAGCGCGGCGACTCATTTTTATAGAATTTACGCAATTTATAATCGCCAAAGGTATCCAGTAAGTAAATGCCTGCTTCCTCCATCATTGCCTCAAAATCTTCAAGGGTAAGTGCTTTTACTTTTTCTACAAAATGGTATTTTTCACCTTTATCCTCAAAGTCGATTTCTTTGATAATATGGTTGTCTATGTAAAAACGTTTTATGTGAAACTCTATGCCATCAACTGTCTTAACCTCTTTAGGCACAAGGTTATCTATAGTATGCTTTACATTCATAAAGTCAATTACTCCAAAACCGTATTCACTTAGGCTTTCGCAAATGGCTTTAAGGGTAACAATATTATCAGAATCCTGTTCAAAATAACCAAAGCTGGTAAACAGGTTAAATATGGCATCAAATTTTTGCTCAAAAGGCTCACGCATATCGTGCACTTCAAAATGCAGGGTATCGTTAGCATGTTTAGAGGCTGCGGTAATACTGTTTTCAGATAGGTCGGCTCCCGTAACATCGTAGCCAAGCTGGTTTAAGTAGATGGAATGGCGTCCTTTGCCACAGGCAAGGTCTAATATTTTAGCATCTTCGGACAGGTTTAGATAATTGGTCAGGTTATCCATAAAAAGCTGGGCTTCCTCATAATCACGATCCTTATACAGTATGTGGTAATAGGGCGTGTCAAACCAGGATGCAAACCAGTTATTTGTTTCTTCTTGCATAGTTATTAAATGTACCTGCAAATTTAGTTTTTTAAAGGCAAACACACGGCAGAATGAAGGTAAAATTATAGTTTAGTGCATGTAAGTTTTTTCGCAAATTAACTACTCGTTAGGTATAAAATATCAATATTATCAGTAACTTTAGCGTTGCATTTTTTATCAATAAGCATTTATACATAACACTTAAAATAAACATTATGGAGCAGCAAGTGGCAATATTCAATTCGCACAAGGAAGCGGTTGATGCACTTAAAAAATTAAACGAAAGCGGTTTTTCATTGGATGATGTATCCATCATAGGCCGTGCAGGCGTAGATGAGGATAACCTTCACCTTGATGAAACTGATAAAGCCACTAACGTTCCTGCTTACGTGGGCATAGGTGCAGGTACAGTTGTAGGTTTGCTTACGGGTATTGGGCTTTTTGCTATACCGGGTATAGGGGTACTATATGGTGCAGGCGCACTTGTAGGTGCTTTTGCAGGCGCCGAAACAGGGTTAATATCAGGCGGGTTTGTGTCGCTTTTAGCTAAATATTTTACTAAAGACGATCATATAGAAAATATTAAAGACCATATTGAAGCCGGAAAATTTGTGCTGGTTGTAGGTGGCGACGAGGAAGAAATTGCCAAAGCAAAAGAAATCCTGCACACTGATACCATTCACACGCATTACTACGAATAAAAAACATCTTGTTTTACACAAAAGCCTGCCTGCATTATGCAAGCGGGCTTTTTTTATGATTTAAAAATGCATACTGCCGTAAAATTGTATCTTTGCACAGCCTTTTAAACAGGTAAAAATACAATACAGTATTAATGGAGAATTTTAAAATGATTGCCAAAACCTTTTTTGGTTTTGAAGAAATACTGGCCAAAGAGCTGCAAATGCTGGGCGCACAGGATGTTGAACAGGGTGTAAGGATGGTAAGCTTTAAAGGCGACAAGGGCTTTATGTATAAGGCTAACCTTGCATTGCGTACTGCCCTTAAAATACTTAAACCCATTAACGGCTTTAGGGCTGCTAACGATAATGCTCTTTATAAAGGTGTACAGGCTATAGACTGGGCGCAATACCTTAATGCCAACCAGAGTTTTGTGGTTGATGTTACGCTGCATTCTGATTATTTTAACCACTCGCAGTTTGTGGCGCTTAAAACCAAAGATGCTATTGTAGACCAGTTTAGGGACCGCTACGGCAAACGCCCTGATGTAGATAAAGACTACCCGGATTTAAGGGTAAACATACATATTTATGACGACCAGGTATCTGTAGCGTTAGATACATCTGGTAACTCACTGCACCAGCGCGGTTATAAAACAGCTACTAATATAGCACCTATTAACGAAGTGCTTGCTGCAGGAATGTTATTGCTTAGCGGATGGGATGGCCAGGGCGATTTTCTTGATCCTATGTGCGGTAGTGGTACTATTGTGGCCGAAGCTGCCATGATTGCCTGCAACATACCTGCCAACCTTAACCGTAAAGAGTTCGCTTTTGAGAAATGGAACGACTGGGATAACGACCTGTTTGATACTATTATGGATGCGCTGCTTAAAAAAGTGCGTGAGTTTCATTACACCATTAAAGGATATGATAAGGCACCATCGGCAGTTATGAAGGCTAAGGATAACATTAAAAATGCCAACCTGGATGAGTATGTAACCATACAGCAGGAAGATTTTTTTACTACCGAGAAAGAAACCCGTGGGCCACTGCACATGGTATTTAACCCACCATACGGCGAAAGGCTGGATGTAGACCTTGAGCGTTTTTACCGCGAAATAGGCGATACCCTTAAACAGGGCTATCCCGGTACAAACGCATGGTTTATAACCGCCAACCTTGATGCGCTTAAATATGTGGGCTTAAAGCCGTCGCGAAAAATTAAGCTGTTTAACGGTAAGCTGGAGGCGCGTTTGGTTAAATATGAAATGTATGAAGGCAGCAAGCGTACCAAATTTCAAACCGGAGAGGGAGATCCTGATAAATACCCGGATAATTACTAAGTTTTTTAAAAATGAATAAGTCTACAAAAGCAATTTTATATAATTTTCTTGGGTTTGCACCCATTTACCTGTTGCTATACTTCGTAATAGGTAATTTTACCGGCCTTACGGGCTGGTGGATACCCATTACCGCCTTTATTGTTACCACAATACTGGCACCTAAATTTCAGGCAGCAAAAATTCACGGCGAAGAAAAAATATTTATGCGCTGGCTTTTTATTAAAGGCGTTAAAGAGATTAAATAGTTTATTTCTCCTCTTTTAGGACGTTCTCTTTTTCTGTGGTTCCGGCTGGGCAGGTGCTTTCACGAGCTTTTTACCAAAGAAAAGGCGTATAAACATCAGCAGTATTATAAGCGGCAGGATTATTATAAAGCACAGTTCTAAATAGGTTGTGGCGGCATCCATAAGCATATCGGTGTAGAGTGTGCCTTTATTATCCAGGTATACATACGTTTCAAGATAGGCTATCAAAAAGGCACACATAAAGCATATAGCCAAATATAAGTATGCCGCCCTGTTTAACGCCTTGCTGAACTTTACAAGGTTAAAGCCGCTAAACGCATGTTGTGTTTTAAGGAAAAGGAGCAAAGGCCCTCCAAATAAAATTGCCAGTACTATGTAAGCCATTTAGTTATTATTGGTTTTTTAATTTTTATAGATACTTATTTTAACTGCTCTTCCAGTTTTGCTATTTCAGTATCGTTATAATTTAATTCGCGTGCCATTTTAAGTAGTTTCTTATGGTTTATATCCTTAAGCGGAGCATAATAAACATAACTACCAAAGTTCGGCATCATGGGGTTGTTATCACCCGTGGGCTCAACCTTTGTGAGTAACGGCTTAACTACCTTTAATATTTCTTTAGGCCCGCGCTCGGCGTCAAATTTAACTACTTTTTCCGGAACTGCCGGTGGTATAAGCGTTGCTGGCATTTGTGCTATAATAGGTAAGTAATCTGTTAACAGCTCCCATGAACTTTCGTCTTTAACCGTTGCCATGATCTCTGCTAAATTGGTTATCGTACATGTAGAAACATTGGTTTGAAACATTTTATGCACCTTGCCTAATGCAGGTTTTCCTATCTTAGATAAGATTGCTGTGGCTTCTTCTTCAAGCCCGTTACCATGATTGGCATGTATATTTAAGATAACCAGGCAAATATCGGTAGTGTAGTTTATGTCTTTAGTTTTGTATATCTGCTTAAGCTTCGCTATTTTTTCTTTCGGTGTGTGGTTTGGCGTACCTAAAAAGAGTATCAGGTCATAATCTTCATCATTATACTTTAAATCGGTATAAGGCGGTACGTACTTATAAAAATTACCTTTACGTTCCAGCGTAGCTTTCTTTTTTTTATCGCCGGTAAGGCCGTATAATTCAGATAACTTTTCATAAACCTGCGGCTCATCAGGCATACTGTCAGCAAGTTTTAAAAGCCTTTTCTCGGCATCCGCATAATTTTTCTGGCGGATATTATTTTCGGCAAGGTTAAACAACGCAGCCATGCTATAGCTGTCGCTCTCGGTCATAGTTTCAAAAAGCGCATTCGACTTATCGTAATTGCCCAGTGCCTGCTGTATTTTTGCAATAATAAACCTGTCTTCTATACGATGGTACTGGCTATCAAGATATTCAAGATCAGCCAATGCCGACTTAAAGTTCTCTTCCACAAACTGCTCCTCGGTATATTCAGTCTTTTTAGCCGCCTTATAAACCGAACTCCCATCTATGCTCTTACTTCCCAATCCAAGCTGCGCCATCTCTATACTCATATCAGACCGTCTTTTTACAAGTCCGGGCTCAGGGCCAAATTTTTCAACACCGGCTTCAATAACTGCAACGCCATCCGTCCACAAGCCGTTCCTAAAAAGGCTGTAGCCGTAGGCATCATATATTTCAGGGCAGGTTTTGTTTTTGTCGTACACCGCTTTACTACTCAGTACGGCTTTGGCACTGTTGTTTTCATCTATAGCTGCAAGGGCGTTGTCGGCAAGTGCCATAAGGCTGTCGTTACAGTGTATAAAGTTGGTTTCGGGGGTTTTATACTCCAATACTTTGCGCTTAAACGGCTGCTGCGAAAAGCACAAAAGAGAGCAAAGGAGCAGTGCCGGGAGTATAACTGTAACTTTCATGACCGGGAAATTGATATTTCAAATATAAACAAAAACAAAGCGTTATTATTGTTCAGAATAAACTGTTGTCTCATCATTATTAAATAGGAGTGAAAGCGTTGCAATAAAATCCTGCATTTCGTGGGTTACTTTCTGTACTGCTATTTTTCCCTGCTCTGTAACCCTGTAATATTTTCTAACGCGTTTGCCTATGTATTTATTTTCGGTCTCCAGTATTCCGGCCGCTTCAAGCTTGTGCAGGATAGGGTAAAGGGCACCTTCAGATATATCGATTTTGCCATTGGTTAACGCTTTAACCTTTTGAGTAAGCTCATAGCCATATAACTTTTCATTATCGCCCAGAAGTTTTAAAATGATAGGCTGAAGCGTTCCTTTAGTAAGTTCTTTACTGTACATAGATATTATACATTTTAATTAAATGTATGTATTTTTTATGTAGAGTAGTTATAACTTCAGATATAATATTTTATAATTTTCAGCAAGATGCATAAAGATAAATGGCTGCCAAATGGCAGCCTCTCATCTATAAACTAATTTGATATTACTTCTTTAGATACGTATCAAAATAATCAGCAATTTTTTGGTTCAGGTGCACCCTGTCTTTACCGCGAACGTTGTGCTCATGCGTAGGGTACAAAAAGTAATCTACCTGTTTGCCATTTGCAATACAGGCATTTATAAACTCCATACTGTTTTGCTGTACCACTACATTATCCTGGGCACCGTGTATTACAAGCAGCCTTCCTTTTAGCTTGGGCGCTTTTTTAATCACGCTGGTACTCTCATAGCCTTCAGGATTTTCCTGAGGTGTATCCATATAACGCTCGCCATACATTACTTCGTAATATTTCCAGTCGCATACCGGGCCACCCGCAACACCCACTTTAAAGGTATCGGCCTGATCCAGCATTAATGATGTGGTCATAAATCCACCAAAACTCCAGCCATACACACCTATTTTACTGGCATCTACAAACGATTTTCCTTTAAGGAAAGCCACGCCCTGCATCTGGTCGGCCATTTCGTTAACGCCCAGGTTGCGGTGTACTACGTGCTCAAAATCACGGCCGCGGGCATCACTACCGCGGTTATCAATTGTAAAAACCACATAACCCTGTTGTGCCATATAATAGTCGAAAAGGCCTGCGCCACCCAGCCACTTATTGGTAACCAGCTGCGCATGCGGCCCACCGTATACATACACCATTACCGGGTATTTTTTTGCAGCATCAAAATTTGCAGGGTAAATAAGCCTACCGTTAAGCGGGGTCTTACCATCGGCACTTGTAACAGTAACAAGTTCCATTTTTGGCAATATGGTTTTGTTTGTGTACGGATTTTCAGCCTTAAAAAGGGTAGTAGCTTTGTTGGTTTTAGTGTTTACGATGCTCACATCATTAGGCGTAGTAGTATTGCTAAAGCTGTCTAACACCAAAGAACCATCAGTACTTACTATAGCGCTATGCGTGCCCGATGCTGTAGTTACCTGCACCGTTTTACCCGATTTCAGGTCGGTTTTGTACAACTGTCGGTCCAGGCCGTTATTGACAGCGCCAATGTAAAATACATTTTTAGCACCTGTATCAAAACCAAGTAATTCGGTTACAACTACATCTTTATAACCAAGCTTTTTAAGCTCTTTACCATCAGTGTTATAAAGGTACAATTGTTCATATCCGTTTTTCTCGGTACGGTACAAAAACTGGTTATTATTGCCTGGCACAAAGGTAAGTATATGCAAAGGCTCTACATATGTGGCGGCTTTTTCTTCAAACAGGGTTTTAATAAAGTTACCTGTTGCAGCATCATATTTATTTAGTTTTAAATGGTTTTGCTCGCGGTTAAGCACACCCACATATATTTGCTTACCATCCGGCGACCAGGTAACGCAGGTTAAAAACTGCTCTTTAGGGCCATCGGTTTTTAGGATAACTTTTTTATTGTTAGCAACATCATATATTACAAGGGTAACCTCTTCACTTTTCATCCCCGCCATTGGGTATTTAATATCTTTTGCTGCCGCAATGCGCTCACTCCATTGCACTAACGGGAAATCAGCCACCATGGTTTCATCCTTGCGGTAGTACAAAAGTTTATCGCTGTTGGGGCTCCACCACATACCTTTATCAATCCCAAATTCCTGGCGGTGAGTATAGTCGCTACCGTTTACGATCCCTTTATCGGAATCATTGGTTACTGCAATATCTTTACCGTTTTTAGTAATTACAATGTTATTTTCTTTAAGCCATGCAGCAGATGTTCCATTAGATGAAAGTACCTGATTAGCAGCATCGGCGCCAATAGCAACGGCACTTTTAACGGTTTTATCGGTAACATTTAAAAGTACAATGTAAGTATTGTTGGTACCGGCGGCTTCAAATTGCAGGGTGTTTATATCACTCCACGAATATCCCATCGGGAAAGTCCTGAAACTAAACGTTTCATTAGGCAATTTACTTTTTAAGGCACTTACCAAATCGGCTTTACTTAATAGTGTGCTTTCTGCCCATTTACCTTCTTCGTTTCGGGCAACCAAATTTTCGTAAGTTGCATCAATATAAGTAACGGTGTGTGTGTCCGGCCTCCATTGTTGTGCAACTAAGCTCTTAACAGCATAATTTTGATATTGCCCGTAAGTAGCCTCCTGTATGGTAAAGTTTTTTTGTGCCGTTGCAGCTGCTCCTGTTAAAAGAAAAAGCCATAAAAGTTTTCTCATTGTAGTTAGTTTAAAGGGCGAATTTAAATATTCTGGTGCTCAAATCCGAGATTTTACCTAAATATATAGGTAAGAAAAAAATCCGCTGCAGCATATAACTGTAGCGGATTTAGCAAAATTGAGTTAGTTATAAGGTAGCTGTAGCAGTTTCTAAAATTCCAATTTCTGTCATGCAGCTTTTCATCATTTGGTAGGTGCGTTCTATATCATTATCTAATCCTATAGAGAAACGTATCAGTCCGTCAGTTAACCCCATCGCTTTTTGTTCTTCCAATGGTATTTCGCTCGATGTTGATGTTCCCGGAGCACTAAACAATGTCTTGTAGAAACCAAGGCTTACCGCCAGGTAACCCAAGTTGCGATGCTGCATTAATTCCATCAGTTCATTTGCTTTATCAAGGCTACCCACATCAAGTGTCATCATTCCGCCAAAACCATACTCCGGGTTTATCATGTTTCTGTAAAGTTCGTGGCTCGGGTGGCTTGCAAGGCCAGGATAAACCGTTTTTAGTCCGTCCTGCTCAAAACGTTCTGCTAAGTATAAAGCATTAGCACTGTGCTGTTTCATACGTATGTGCAGCGTGCGCAGGTTTTTCATGATGCTGGCTGCACGCAGGCTGTCCATAGTTGGGCCTAAAAGCATAGAGGCGCCATTGTTTACGTTTTTTGTAGCATCTATAAACTCGCGGGTGCTACAGGTAACTCCACCCACGGTATCGCTGCTGCCGTTAATGTATTTAGTAAGGCTGTGAATTACTACATCAGCACCTAATTTTGCCGGCGCAACCGACAGGGGAGAGAATGTATTATCTACTACCAGTTTTAAATTATGTTTTTTCGCAATTTTAGAAAGTGCGGCAATATCAGTCACCTCTAAAAGCGGGTTGCTAACGGTTTCGCAATACAAAACTTTAGTGTTGGGTGTAATGGCAGCTTCAATAATTTCAATTTTGGTGCTGTCTACAAAAGAAGTGCTGATGCCAAGATTTGGTAAAAAGTTCTTCATAAAGGCATACGTGCCTCCGTAGATGGTTCTGCTTGACACTATATGATCTCCGGCTTTACATAATTGCAGTAGGGTAGTGGTAATTGCCCCCATGCCCGATGCGGCTACATTGGCAGCTTCGGTACCTTCCATAGCGGCAAGTGCCTGGCTAAGGTATAGATTGCTGGGCGACGAATGGCGCGAATACAAATAGCAGCCTTCGGCATTGCCCTCAAACGTATCGAACATTGTCTTAGCAGAAAGGAATGTATAGGTAGACGAATCGGATATTGATGGGTTTACACCTCCAAATTCGCCAAAATATTGCAGGTCTTGTATGTTATCGGCAGGGTTTAAATTTTTCATGCTGTCTTTATAATGATTAATTACAAATCAAATAGACGATATGTTAAATAAATAATCAATCATAATGCGTTAATTAAGATTTTAAATCTATAAATTTGACTTATGGTAGATTTTAAAATTAAAATCACCTCAAAAATTTTTCGATAAAAGAAAATTTATCACATGACACCCGATATAACCGACAGAAAACTGCTTTTACTTTTGCAGGAAGACAGCACCCGGACCACCAAAGAACTTTCGGTAAAACTGAACCTCTCAGTTACTGCAGTATACGAGCGTGTAAAAAAACTGGAACGCGAGGGCATCATAAATAAATATGTTGCATTGGTAGATCGCAACAAAGTAAACAAAGGCTTTGTGGTATTTTGCCATTTAAAACTCATTCAGCACACAAAAGAGTACCTGACTAAATTTGAAAGGGAGGTTATTAAGCTCGACGAGGTTTTAGAGTGCTACCATGTAAGCGGCGATTATGATTATATACTTAAAATATACGTTGCAAATATGGAAGAGTACCGCGAATTTATGGTTACCAAGCTTACTACACTGCAACATATCGGCAGTACGCACAGTACTTTTATGATAGGGGAGGTTAAGAATACCAACATCATTGTACTGTAATTAAGCAATAGCGGGTAATTCTTTTTATATTTGTTATAAATGATTAAACCACATAGTATGACTAAAAAATATTTGGTACTGGCATTATTGCTGCAATTAGCAATGCCGGCACTGGCCCAAAAAGCGCCACAAATAAAAGTAGAGCAGGGCTTGTTAGAAGGCACTGCAGAAAAATCGGGTGTGCAAAGTTTTAAGGGTATTCCGTTTGCACAGCCACCCGTTGGGGACTTGCGTTGGAAAGCACCCCAACCTGCAAAAAATTGGACGGGAGTACGCCAGGCAACTGCATTTGGCAATAACGGAATGCAAAAAGCTGTATTTGGCGATATGATGTTCCGTTCGCCTAAAATGAGCGAAGACTGTCTGTACCTTAATGTATGGACCCCCGCAAAAAAACCGACTGAAAAACTACCGGTACTGGTATATTTTTACGGTGGAGGCTTTGTTGCCGGAGATGGTAGCGAACGCCGCTATGACGGCGAAAGCCTTGCTGAAAAGGGTATCGTAACCGTTACATTAAATTACAGGCTTGGAATTTTTGGGTTCTTTTCGCATCCGGAACTTACTAAGGAATCTCCTAGTCATGCATCGGGCAATTACGGTTTATTAGACCAGCATGCCGCGCTGCTTTGGGTTAAGAAAAATATTGCGGCCTTTGGCGGTGACCCTAATAAAATAACCATAGCAGGGGAGTCGGCAGGATCTATTTCAGTATCTGCACAAATGGCGTCACCACTATCTAAAGAACTTATAGCCGGTGCCATCGGCGAAAGCGGTGCCATGATAAATCCAACGCTTGATGCTATTCCACTTGCAGATAATGAAAAACATGGAACGGTATTTGCCGAAAAAATAAAAGCAGGCTCATTAGCCGCCTTACGCGCGTTAACTGCCGAACAGTTGTTAGAAGAAGCTGCCAAACCGGGAGCATTTTATACCAAAGCTGTGGTAGACGGTTACTTTTTAACCAAGCTACCATTAGAAACTTTTGATGCAGGTGAGCAGGCTAAAGTGCCCTTATTAGCAGGGTGGACGTCGGCTGAAATTCCGTATCAGGCGTTTATGCAAGGGCAATTTCCGAGTCCGGAAAATTATGCAAAGCGTGTAAAAGAACAATATGGCGATAAAGCCGCTGAAGTATTAAAACTATATCCGGGTACCACCCAGGAAGAGGCTATTACATCGGCTACAGCCTTAGCCAGCGATAATTTTATAGTATACAGCACCTGGAAATGGGCTGATCTTCACCGCAAAACTGCCAGGCAACCTGTATACGTGTATCAATTTTCGCGTGCCAGGCCACCAATGAAAAGCGAAATGGGCAATGCAAAATCGGGCCTTGCAGGTGGCATTGTTAAAGGTGATGGCGCTAAAAAAGATGAGAATGCCATGCCTGAGCCGCTGGCGGGTGCATCGCATGCATCGGATATTGAGTATGCATTAGGCAACCTCGCCAGCAATACAATTTTTGAGTGGACAGATGATGATTATAAAGTATCTGAACTTAACGAAGATTACTTTGCTAACTTTATTAAAACAGGCAACCCCAACGGTAAAAATTTGCCCAACTGGCCAGTAGTAAACAAAGCAACCGGCGATATGACCATTATGGATATTAATGTGCAAAGCAAAGCTTACAAAGAGCCTTACAGGACCCGTTATTTATTTTTAGACAATTATTACAGGACTAAAAAGTAAAATATTTTCCTGCCAAAATTTTTTTAAAAGTCAATAGTGTGCTTACATACCTGCAAACCGGGACGGGTTGCCCTTGACTAAAAAATCTTTTTTATTTAGCTTCATATAAATCATATTGCCTAAATTTGCGTAACAAAATTTAATCCATACAAATACATATACTATGAGTTCATTTGACGTAGTCGTTATAGGTTCTGGTCCCGGCGGATATGTGGCAGCCATCAGGGCGTCGCAATTAGGTTTTAAAACCGCAATTATAGAAAAATATCCAACCCTTGGGGGTACCTGCCTAAACGTAGGTTGTATACCAAGTAAGGCATTGCTGGATTCTTCTCACCATTACCATGATGCACACTCAAATTTTAAAGAGCACGGTATTGATATTGCGGGTGAAATTAAAGTGAATTTTGAGCAAATGATAGCCCGTAAACAAGGCGTTGTAGATCAAAATGTTAGCGGTATTAAATACCTTATGGACAAAAACAAGATCACAGTTTTTGAAGGTGTTGGATCGTTTGAAGATGCTACCCACATTGTAGTTACAAAAAACGATGGTTCTAATGAAACTATCGAAGCTAAAAATACCATTATAGCAACGGGTTCTAAACCATCATCGTTGCCTTTCATAAAAATCGACAAAGAAAAAATAATCACATCTACAGAGGCGCTTAAGCTTAAAGAAGTTCCTAAACACCTTATCGTTATTGGTGGTGGTGTAATAGGCCTGGAGCTTGGCCAGGTATACCTTCGCCTTGGTGCGCAGGTATCGGTAGTGGAGTATTTAGACCGTATTATTCCGGGTATGGATGCCGGCCTTAGTAAAGAGCTTACCAAAGTTCTTAAAAAACAGGGCATGAAGTTCTACACATCCCATAAAGTAAAATCGGTAGAGCGCAACGGAGCCGATGTGCAGGTTCAGGCAGAAAATGCTAAAGGCGAAACCATTACACTTGATGGCGATTATGCATTAGTTTCAGTAGGGCGCCGTCCATTTACCGAAGGCCTTAATGCAGATAAAGCCGGAGTTAAAATATCTGATAGGGGTATTGTAGAAGTTAATGAACATTTACAAACAAGTGTACCAAACATTTACGCTATTGGCGATGTTATACGTGGTGCAATGCTTGCCCACAAAGCGGAAGAAGAAGGTGTTTTTGTTGCCGAAACTATTGCCGGCCAAAAACCACATATAGATTATAACCTTATACCGGGCGTTGTGTATACCTGGCCGGAAGTTGCAGCTGTTGGTAAAACAGAGGAGCAGCTTAAAGAAGCGGGTGTTGAGTACAAATCGGGTAGTTTCCCGTTCAAAGCGCTTGGCCGTAGCCGCGCAAGTATGGATACCGACGGTTTTGTAAAAATCCTTGCGGATGCGAAGACTGACGAGGTTTTAGGTATTCACATGATTGGTGCACGTACTGCCGACCTTATTGCTGAAGCTGTTATTGCAATGGAATTTAAAGCAAGTGCTGAGGACATTGCAAGGTCGTCTCATGCTCACCCTACATATGCTGAGGCTGTTAAAGAAGCTGCACTTGCCGCTACAGAGAACAGGGCTATCCATATTTAATAAATTTATCATATATAAAAGCAACCCCATTCTGAAAAGAGTGGGGTTTGTTGTTTTTTGAGGGGAAAACATATTAATTATTCGTTTTGAAGCAATAAATATGAGAATGCCGGTATATAATGCCTATATTTGTTGGAAACACTAAACTTACTATGAGTATTTTTGACACTAATAATGAATTTTCTAATCTTGAAAGTTCTAATGCAGATAAAGGATTTTATGATACGTTAAAAAACTACGTTAATAAGGCAGAGAGCGATAAAGCAGCATCAAAAACATCTTCCAAAGATAAAACAGAAGAATCTGCTAAAAAGGCAAAGTAATTTGTTTTTTAATCACAGTATATTCTTAGTACTTTTGGTTCTTCAAATTACTTTGCTTGAGAACTTCGGTACTACATACATTACAAGATCCTACTCAATTTAAACAACTGTTGCTTCAATGGGCGCAACAGTTTAGGGAGGTGGTATTTTTAGACAGCAACAACTACCATCAAAATTATACCTCTTATGATGCTGTATTGGCCGTAGATGCACTTACTTCAATACAGACGGATTACCACAACGCTTTTGATGAGCTTAACACCTATCAGCAAACTACTAAGGACTGGCTGTTTGGCTATTTATCATATGATCTTAAAAATGATACCGAGGCTATCCAATCATCTAATTTTGATGGTTTGGGTTTCCCCGACCTGTTTTTCTTTCAGCCTAAAAAGATATTCCTGATAAAAGATGACCTGGTAGAATTGCGCTATTTAAATATGTGCGATGATGAACTTGATTCGGACTGGGAGGAAATTAACAAACAACAGTCATCAAGCAACCAGCAACAATCAACCGACAACCGACAGCTATTAGCCATTGATCAGCGGATTTCTAAAGAACGTTATTTAGAAAAAGCCGGTAAAATGCTGGAACATATTTACCGTGGCGATATTTATGAAGCCAATTTTTGCATGGAATTTTATGCGGAAGATGCAACCATCGATCCGCTTGAAAAATTTGTAAAATTAAATGCCATATCAGAACCACCATTTGCAACCTACTTTAAAAATAATAAGCAATATTTACTCTCGGCATCGCCCGAACGTTATTTAAAGAAGGAGGGAAGTAAGGTTATATCGCAACCTATTAAAGGTACTGCCAGGCGAAGCGCTGATATTGTTGAAGATGAGGCCCTGAAACAGGAACTCCTTGTGAACGAAAAAGAACGCTCTGAAAATATAATGATCGTAGATTTAGTGCGTAACGACCTTTCCCGCACTGCAGAGAAAAACTCTGTTCATGTAGATGAATTGTGCGAGGCGTATAGCTTTAAGCAGGTGCATCATTTAATTTCTACTGTGGTATCAACCGTTGGCTCAGAATACAGCCCTGTTGATGTTATAAGGACTACTTTCCCGATGGGTAGCATGACGGGTGCGCCAAAAATATCGGCCATGCAAATTATAGAAGACCTGGAGGAAACCCGCCGTGGGCTGTACAGTGGGGCAGTAGGTTATTTTACACCGGAGGGCGATTTTGACTTTAATGTGGTTATTCGTAGCATCTTATACAATGCGGTAAATAAATATGTTTCGTTCTCTGTGGGCAGTGCTATAACCGCGCAGGCAATCCCTGAAAAGGAATATGAAGAATGCTTGTTGAAAGCCCGTGCCATGCGCAGCGTTTTAGAAAACACCTGATAGTGTATTGGTTTATTGTAAGCTAAAATGTAGTAAATTTGTAGTTTACTTATTAAGCCATTCCGGCTATTTACAATGATTGCTAAACTAACGGACCATCTTTCTTTAAACCTGCCCTTTTTAAAAGATAAAAAGCTTTTACTCGCTGTAAGCGGGGGTATAGACAGTATGGTTTTGGTTCACTTATTACAGCAGCTTCAGCTTGATATTTACATAGCACATTGCAACTTTAACCTAAGGGGAGAAGAAAGTGATGGCGATGAAACTTTTATCCGCAGTTATGCGTCGGTTAATAATATCCCAATTTTTGTAACTAACTTTAATACAAAGGCTTTTGCTCAGGATAATAAAGTATCTATTCAAGTAGCTGCAAGGCAGTTACGTTACCTCTGGTTTAACGAATTGTTACAGGAACATGGTTTAGATTACCTGTTAACAGCACATCATTTGGACGATTCTATAGAAACGTTCCTTATTAATTTTACGCGTGGTACAGGTTTGGAAGGCTTAACCGGGATACCACAACAAAACGATAGGGTAGTGCGTCCGCTATTGCCATTTTCACGCAATGAAATCGAATTATACGCAAAGGAAAATAACATTACCTGGCGTGAAGACAGCAGTAATGCGTCTGATAAATACCTACGCAACAAACTGCGCCACGATGTGGTGCCCATTTTAAAATCACTCAACCCATCGTTTACTGATTCTTTTACTCAAACCATAAATTATTTGCAGCAGGCACAGTCTTTGCTTCAGGATGCTACAGTATTGGTTTATCAAGAAGTGGTAACAGAGAAAGAAGGGCAAAAGCACATAAATATCCTGCAATTAAAGAGGCTCCCTAATTACAAAGCGTATTTATACCAGTGGCTAAGTCCGTTTGGGTTTACAGCCTGGGATGATATTTATGGACTAACCGAAGCACAATCGGGTAAATATGTAATTTCAAATGGTTACAGGCTCTTAAAAGATAGGGAAGTACTGATACTGGAACCGCTTCAGCAAGCGCAAAATGAGATTTATGAAATTACACAAAATATGCAACAAACTACTAATCCGATAGGGTTAAAGCTGCAAAAAGTGGAAGTAATTGATGAAATTTCAACAAAAAATGTAATTTATGTTAATAATGAGTTAATAAAATTTCCGTTATTTGTTCGCAAATGGCAGGAAGGTGATTATTTTTATCCCCTTGGAATGAAAGGACTCAAGAAAAAGGTTTCAAAGTACTTTAAAGACGAAAAAATGTCGTTAAGTGATAAGGAGAGTACCTGGCTTTTATGTTCTGAAAACCAAATTGTATGGATTATAGGCCATAGGGCAGATGACCGCTTTAAAACAAATGAAAACACAACACAAATTTTAAAAATAGAGTTTAATAACAATGAAAAAGCTTAGCACAATACTTTTTTTACTATTCGCTTTTTTTATTGCCCAGGCCCAGGTAAAAGAACCTGTAAAATGGACATCTAAAATTGAAAAGAAATCAAATACCGAATTCGTACTGGTATTTAACGCCACTATAGAAAACGACTGGCACATGTACTCGCAATTTAGCGATGAAAATGGTGCCATACCACTTGAGGTGGTTTTTAACAATAATAAAGGTAATTATACTCCTGTTGGAAAAGCAGCAGAAAGTAAAACCGAAAAGGCTTTTAATGAAACCTTTGGCGTAACCGAGACCTTTTGGAGTCATACGGCACAGCTTAGGCAAACGGTAAAAATAACGAATCCGGCTAATGAAGTTGTTCAGGTTTCATTAAATTATCAGGTATGTAAAGAGGTTTGTATACAAGGCGAAAATTTGTTTGAGTTTAATATTAACAAACTGACTGCTAAAGAAGTAAAAAACTTTACTGAAATAAAAACTGCAACTGTAGCAAAGCCAGAAACAACTGAAGTTAAAGCGGATACCGCCACTACAGTTGTTGATACTGCAAAGGCCGCTGTAGCGCCAAGTACAGACAATAATACGTCAACTGCTGAACCGGTAACAAAATCTACTAAAGAAAAAGAAGGGGATATTGACCCCTGGAATATATTTTTAGGAACCTTGCTTGCGGGTATTTTTGTAACCTTTACACCATGTGTTTTCCCAATGATACCCATGACGGTGAGTTTTTTCATCAAACAAAATACCAGTAAAGCTAAAGGTAAATTCAATGCTGTATTTTATGGTATTTGTATCATTGCCATTTATGTATTGCTGTCGTTGCCTTTCCATATTTTTGAAGGTTTAGATGGTAATATCTTTGCCGATATATCTACTAACGTATACCTTAACATCTTTTTCTTTTTGGTTTTTGTGATATTTTCAATATCATTCTTTGGTGCTTTTGAGATCACAATTCCAAGCAGCCTTGCTAATAAGGCTGATAACGCTTCTAACTTAGGCGGTTTGGCGGGTATTTTCTTTATGGCACTTACTCTTATAATTGTATCATTTAGCTGTACGGGCCCAGCCTTAGGTTTAGTGTTTGGAACGGTATTATCTTCAGATGGTGGTGCTACACTGGTAAGCCTTGCTATGTTTGGTTTTGGACTTGGCCTTGCTATGCCCTTTATGGTGTTTGCTTTGTTCCCAAGCCTTATGGCTAACCTGCCAAAATCTGGCGGATGGCTTAATACTGTCAAAGTTGTTTTTGGATTTATAGAACTTGCATTAGCTTTCAAATTTTTATCGAATGCAGATCTTGTATTACAATTGCATTTACTCGAAAGAGAAGTGTTTTTAGGCATCTGGATAGCTATTTTTGCTGTGTTGGCATTATATCTCTTCGGAAAGTTTTCTATGCCTCACGATTCACCGGTACCGTTTTTATCGGTAGGCAGGATGCTATTGGGCGTATTGGCCTTTGCTTTTACAGTTTATTTAGTTCCGGGATTATGGGGCGCTCCGTTAAAATTACTGAGCGGAATTACACCACCTTTAAATTATAGCGAGTCGCCGTTTGGTTTTGGAGGATCAGGCGCAGCTCCGGTTGCATCAACCGAAAAATTGCCTGACGGTGCTAAAGTAGCCGTACATGGCATAGTAGCTTTTGAAGATTATGATAAAGGATTAGCCTACGCAAAAACGGTTAAGAAACCTGTATTGCTTGATTTTACCGGCCGTGCCTGCGTTAACTGCCGTAAAATGGAAGAAGGCGTATGGGTAGATCCGGAAGTTTTAACCATCCTTAAAAATGATGTTGTCTTAATTTCTCTTTACGGAGACGAACAAATTGATTTGCCGGAAAACGAACAATTTATATCTAAATACTCAGGCAGGAAAATTACAACCGTTGGTAAAAAATGGAGCGATTTTCAGTTAGGCAAATACAATTCTAATGCCAGGCCGTATTATGTATTAATGGGTTTAGATGAGAAAAATCTTAATGAGCCAGTAGCATACACACCGGATATTCAGGAGTATTTAAAATGGCTTCAGCAAGGCGTTGCTAACTTTAAATAGTAAGTTTTAAATTTATTTGAAGAGCACATTGTATTTGTACAATGTGCTCTTTTACTTTAGATGATTGCAAATACAAAATAAGAGTTGATCAGTTAATTTATACTCAAGTGTAGGTTATAATAATAAATACTATTTTACATAATATACATTATAAGTCAATATTTATAAAATGTAAAAAAGTAGGATAGAGCTTATTTTAGTGTTTAAAATATAAAAGCCCCAATTAAGGGGCTTTAGCAAGATGGTTATCTTATAACTTCATCACAAATTAATTAACAACCGTTTGCCGGATGCAAATTTACAATTTCAATTCTTAAGGTCAACTTAAAATTGATAGTTGCTTTATGATAATTATCAATTTTAGATAATTTCTATTTTACAATAAAATCATTATTTTACAACTTTAAGGTTCTCCTGAAATACAACTTTGTTGTTATCATAATATACCAAAGATGTTTCTCCTGTTGGCTGTATAAATAATGAATATCCAACAAGATTACCACTTACAAACCTTAAATAATAGGTTTGTTTTTTAGCGCTCATTGCAAATTGCCATTCGCCATCGGCTGTTATAGTTAATGTATATTGAGGTGTTTTGGCTACTGTTTTAAGAACAACCGTACCGGCGCTTACCTGAGTAACTTCTTCCGGCACATCTGTAAATGTTTTAAATGCATTAAGGCCTTTTATCTTCATAAAGCTATCATAATCCTTGCGCGCTAACGGAACATTTTTCTCTGAAGTTTGTGCAGATAAGCTTAAACTTAAAGCCAGTAATGAGCCTAAAAGTAGTTTTTTCATGGTGTTGAGTTTTTAGTATTTATGCTGTAAATATATAATAATTGACCGAAATGCCCGCATAATTAAGATGCTTTAACTGTTAAATATTCGAAGATGTCTGAAAAATTAATATCACTAATATGCTTTATAACTAATTCAATATAAGAAATTTACATTTTTTACTTAAACAAAAAGAACCGGCATATTGCCGGTTCTCTAAGAAACTTATAAGTACTGATTTTATAAATTATTCTTTTACAATTCGTTTTACAACAAAGGCATCTGCGCTATAAATTTTAGCGAAATAAATACCTGCATTAAAGGAGCTTAAATCGGTTATAAATACACCGGATGCTGCTACATCAAAGCTTTTTACAAGCCTTGCACTAACATCAAACATTTCAATTTTACTTACTATTAATCTACCTGCATCAAAAGATATACTGCCCTTAGTTGGATTGGGATAAATTATAATCGAATCGTTAAGATCAAAACCCTCAATTCCTACTGTTTGCGGGCAGTAAGCATTAGGATCTTCAATAGTAACAATGGCAGTTCCGGTAGATGTATTTCCGTTATTATCAGTAATTGTAAGTGTAACCGTATTTTCGCCTATGTTTTCGCAAGTAAATACCTGTGTATCTAAACTATAAGATGAAATTCCGCAATTATCAAACGATCCGTTATCAATATCCAGTTCGTTAATTGATATCAATGTCACTTCCGGTAAAGAAAGTGTAATATTCTGAGTAATAACCGTTGGTGCTGTAGCATCTGTAACCGTAATTGTAGCAGTTTCGGTTGATGAATTTCCACTTGCATCGGTAACTGTAACTGTTACTTCATTAGGGCCAAGATTGGCACAGCTTAATGATGCCGGCGATATGGTGTATGTTGCAACACTACAGTTATCGGTAGAAGCAGCAAGTATTTCTTCGGATAAAATAGTAACGTTTCCGTCGTTATCTACCTCAATTGTAGCATCTTCAAATACTATTACGGGTGCCGTTTCATCTACAACTGTTATAATTGCAGTGGCGGTAGTTGTATTAGTTCCATCGCTAACCGAAAGTGTTACCGTATTCTCACCCAGGTCTTCACAGGTAAATTCCGTTACATCAAGGCTATATGTGAGGTTGGTACAATTATCGGTAGATTCGTTATTGATATCTTCGGCGGCAACCGTAGCAATACCATATCCATCAAGAACCGCAGTAAAATTTTGAGCGATAGCAACCGGGGCCTGGCCATCGGTAACAATAACATCAAAAGTACAGGTGGTAACCACATTATCTTCGCTGGTAATGGTAAACGTATTGGTAGTAGTACCTATTGGGAATACCTCCCCGCTTGCAATTCCTGTTGTTTGAACTACAGTACTGGTTGGTACAGCTACAGTTACTGTTGAATTTGTAGTCATGGCACCATAGTTACCGGCCCAAAATTCGGCATCATCACCGGTGTGCTGAAAGAAAATCTTCCTTACCCCTGCCGGATAGCCCGTAAATACATGCGATGCTGTTTGCCATGCCGCAGTACAGGTAACATTACCCGTAGTATAAGTAGCAAGAATATTATCTGCCTCCCCCCTAAGCTGTACTGTAAGGTTATACGTATCTCCAACATTTGGAGTTCCGCCCATATACTGCTCAGATACCGTTATAGCCGGTAGCGTATCCATATACGCATCGGTCATCCCCATGGTTGTCAGGTCTATAACCTGTGACATCGATCCGGAATTGTAAGACGATATAAACCCACTGCCTGATACAACCCACGATGTACCAAAAGCAGTACTGTTTGTCCACCCGGTAAGGCCATTGGCTCCATTAGGGTTTACAACCCCATTAGCCGACTGCGTAGCCCCGCCCCCAGCAACAAGATAGCTTACTAATGCCCCGCACTGATCGTCATCACTCACAATAGTAATATTTGTAGGGCATTGTTGGGCATTAAGGCTTCCGCACGTAAGTGCTGAGAATAGCAATAATTTAAATAATTTGTTAATAGATAAGGTAATTTTAACCATAGTATAGTAGTTTATTGCGATTAATAGTTCTTCAAATATAATTAATTGTTATTGATAGTATATCTATTAATATAACATGAGGCCATCTATTTTGTGAAATATTTCTTGTTATATTGCGTTAACAACCAAAAAAATAAGAATGAAACCTAAAACAACTGTACTTTCTACAACAATATTATCGGATAATTGGGGCAAACTCAATAAAGTAAAGTATGAACATACCCTTTATAACGGTACCGTTCAGGTTCAGGAACGCGAAGTGTATAACCGTGGTAATGGTGCTACAATTTTATTATATAACAAAGAAAAACAAACCGTAATACTTACACGCCAGTTCAGATTGCCCACTTGGTTTAACGGCAATGATACAGGAATGATGATTGAGGCCTGTGCGGGACTTTTAGATGAAAACGACCCTGAAGAATGCATTAGGCGGGAAACTGAAGAAGAAACGGGCTACACCCTAACCGAAGTTAAAAGGGTTATGGAGGTATATATGTCGCCGGGATCGGTAACTGAAATGCTATATTTTTTTGTTGCCACTTACTCTGACGATATGAAAACCGGCGATGGCGGCGGACTTGAAAAGGAACAGGAAAACATTGAAGTACTGGAACTTAAGTTTAACGATGCCCTTAAAATGATGGCCAATGGCGAAATTAAAGATGCCAAGACTATAATGTTATTGCAGTATGCAGCTTTGAATGGAATCTTTAAGCAGCAATAAAGTTACAGAGTCACAAAGTGGCAAAGTGACAAAGTATTAGGAATTTGACTCATGTGTTATGTAAATATTTGCAAATAAAATTTGCCACTTTGTAACTCTATAACTTTGTGCCTTATCTTTAACATCACTTTAAACTTCCGTCTGTAAGTAATTGCTTATTTTTAAGGATAAAATTTACAAAATGGACATTACCTTTAATAACGACCCCAAACTCGCTATATTACTGCCTGTTATATACCACGCCTGGCAGGACGACGTGCTTACCAACAAAGAATTTACTACAATATCTGATTTTATAAACGAGCAAGACTGGCTTACAAAAGCCGAAAAAGGCTTTTTAAAATCTAAAATAACGCTGGACTCCCCTCCTTCCCGATCGGAACTTTTTCATTGGAAGGAAAAGATAAACCAGGCTATTGACAGCAGTAAGAATATCAACAGCCTTACCGATCTTGGTTTGTTGATTGCCAATGCCGAAAGGCCTGCTATCAGTAATGAGGACATTGCTAAAATTGCCCCGGCATTCGCCAGGCTCGAAACCGGCTTAGGTATCATGGGCCGCGAAGTGATTTCCGGCTTTCGCCGAAGCGAAAAAACACTAACCCAGGAACATAACACTGTTGAGAGCTTTAATGTTCAGAAAATGACTGATTTACTGGACGGTAACCAGGCATATATTATCAATAAAGTGAAATCGATTATTGGTAGTGAGGCTTTTAAGCTGGATATCCCTACCGATGTGGCCGAATTTAGAGAGAAGGTATTAGGCTGGTGCAAAATACTGGCTAATGAGGGCTTAGGATCGTACGCTTACCCTAAGGCCCAGGGCGGTAAAGATGATATTGAAGGCTATTTTGCCATTATGGAAACCCTTAGCTACCATGATCTTAGCCTTGTTATTAAATTTGGGGTGCAGTTTGGGCTTTGGGGTATGAGCGTTATGTTCCTGGGTACCGATAAGCACTTTAATAAGTACCTAAAAGGTGCAGGAACGCTGGAGCTTCCGGGCTGTTTTGCCATGACCGAGACCCATCATGGGTCTAACGTTAAAGGTATCCACACAACGGCCACATACAACCACGCTAACAGGACATTTATAATAAATACCCCAGAGAAATACGATCGTAAAGAGTATATAGGCAATGCGGCCAACCACGGCGAAATGGCTACTGTTTTTGCTAAGCTTATAATAGACGGCAAAGACTACGGCGTTAACGCATTTGTGGTGCCTATACGCAACAAAAACAAAGAAGTGCTGCCTGGCATCACTATTGAAGATTGCGGTCATAAAATGGGCTTAAACGGCGTTGATAACGGCATTATTACGTTTAAAAATGTGGTTATACCGCACGAAGACATGCTCGATAAATTTGCCAGCGTTAACCAAGCTGGAGAATTTGAAAGCCCTATACCAAGCGATAACCGGCGCTTTTTCACTATGTTAGGAACGCTTGTGGGCGGCAGGATAGGCATCCCGAGATCGGCATTGGCGGCTTCTAAAACGGGGTTGGCCACAACCATCAAATACAGCGATAAACGCAGGCAGTTTGGACCCGAAGGTGGTAATGAAGTGCCTATTTTAAACTACCGCATGCACCAGCGCAGGCTTATGCCTTATCTGGCAAATTCGTATGCATTGACCTTTGGTTTACAGTATCTTACCAAACGTTTCATCAACCGTAAGGAAGAAGAAATGCAGGAAATTGAAGCGCTTGCAGCCGGCCTTAAAGCCTACACAACCTGGAATGCCCGCAATACGTTGCAGGAATGCCGCGAGGCCTGTGGTGGCAAGGGTTACCTGAGCGAAAACCGCATAGACGACCTTAAAAATGACACCGAAATTTATACCACTTTTGAGGGCGATAATACTGTGCTTACGCAACTTACGGCTAAGAACAGGTTAGGCGAATTCCGTAAACAGTACGGAGAGATGAATGTCTCTACCATTTTTAACTATGTGGTAGATAAGGCTAAAACCAGTATTACCGAGAAAAACCCTATTGCTACCCGCAATACTAATGACGCTCATTTAAAAGACCCAGCCTTTCATTTACAGGCATTTACGTACCGGGAGAAGGAAATTGTGGGTTCTGCCGCGAAGCGTTTTAAAAAGCTGGTAGATGATGGCCTTGATGCATTTGATGCTGCTAATATTATGCATCCGCACATGCTGCAAATTGCCGATAGCTACTTAGACAGGGTTGTGCTGGAGCAATTTCAAATTAAATTACAGGAGACTGAAGATGAGTCGCTTAAAGAAGTGCTTAGCCAACTTTACAACCTCTTTGCGCTAAATAAAATAGAAGAGCACAAAGCTTGGTATTTAGAGCAGGGCTATATGGAAGGCGTTAAAACAAAGGCAGTTAGAAAGCTTGTAAGCCAGTTGTGCTGGGAGATCCGTCAGGATGCTGTGCCGCTGGTTAATGCCTTTAATATCCCTGAAAGTTGCCTGGGGCTCATTGCCACTACCAAAGCAGCTGAGGCGTAAAATGTACAGGTTACCAATTTTATCTGTAACTTTGTATATTACATATTAGCGAATTTATAATGAAAAATATCAAAATAAGCGTGCTGGACCAGTCGCAAATTGGCAGGAACAGCAACGCGCAACAAGCACTAAAAGAGTCAGGTGAATTAGTACAACTGGCTGATCAACTGGGTTTTGAACGCTACTGGGTTAGTGAGCACCACAACTTTAAACTGGTTGCCGGTACCACGCCCGAAGTACTGATCCCCTACCTGGCTGCCAAGTCAGAACGTATACGTGTAGGGTCGGGCGGAATCATGCTTCCCAACCATACTTCCCTGAAAGTCAGCGAGAACTTTGGTATGCTGGCCACATTATTTCCCGGCCGTATCGACTTTGGCATTGGCCGTGCACCGGGTGGCGACAGGCTTTCAGCGCAACTATTAAACCCGGCAAATACATTTAGCGAGAAGCAATTTTACGAGCAACTGGTTGACGTTCAGGCATATTTACGTGACGAAGAACTACCTGATACCGTGCATGAAAAGGTTAAGGCCTACCCTATTCCTGAGATTATGCCTGAGTTCTGGATACTTACGTCAAGTGGTGGGAGCGCCCAGTTTGCGGCGCATTTTGGCATGGCGCTATCGTTTGCCCACTTCATAAATCCGGTGGGAGGGCCTGAGGTTGTGGCCATTTACCGCGACAGCTTTAAGCCAAGCCCTGAGCTGGCAGAACCCCAGGTTAATGTGGGAATTTTTGCGTATTGCAATGAAAATCAGGCAAATGTGGATGAATGGGTGGCCGAATTTGACTACCGCATGCTGCATATTGAGATGGGTGCCACGGGCGACCTGCCTTCTGCCGAGGAAATTAAAACGATGAACTACACCATGCACCAGCGTGCCCGAATTGCCTGGAACAGAGGCCGTTTCATTGCCGGTACACCTGTGGTGGTGAAGCAAAAAATAGAAAAATTAGCATTAGAATATAACGTGGATGAGATCATGATAGCTACCTGGGCAGAAGATTTTGAGCATAGAAAGCATTCATATGAGTTAATTGCAGAAATGTTTCAAACATATAAATTTGTAAATTAAATAGTACAAATGTATATGGTTTACAAAAATCAGCTATTTTTAAAAAGGCTTAATATTTCACTTTTGGATTTTGAAATGCCTAAAAACAAAAAATATATACATACTGAAAATCAATACTATAATTTTGATATTTCACTTTTGGTACATTAAATTTGCATGTTTTTGAGGCTATCTCAAAAATCGTATATACTAATTTAGCATTAATAGAATTGAAATTTTAGTATTGTGAATTTAGATTAGTTACTTGCTGTTTTAGCAAGATTTTTTGTTGCTTAATCTCAATACTTAATTCTCAATTCTAAAAAACTAAAATCATTCCTTAATAAAAATATCCACACGTAGTACTGAAGCCACCACTTCAGTACTACGTGTTTTATAGTGTTGTAACTTTGCAGCCAGTAAAGTAGTTAAGATTTCAGAAATGAGACAACAAATGACAGATGTAAGATAATAGAGTACCATTCATCGATAAAATCGTTAAACTCATATAAGATCAGAGATCTCTTTTAAAGTAATTCATCGCAAATAATTATCTTCACAATTAGCCAATTTTGCTATTACTTTAAATTACCTCCCCTGTTATGAAATTTAAAATTTTAGCTTTTTTATTAGCTCCCGTGCTGCCCGCTACGGCACAAACGTATATTGTAGATGATGTAGAGGTTATAAGAGTGGCAGTTTTACGCAAGAACTTTTACATTACCAAAATGGTATACGAAACGGTTAATGGCAGTACAACCACAGGTTACTCGGCAGTTATTTATATTACCGATGATATTCATAAGCCTTATAAGCGCCTGTTTTGGGAAAAGGTGCGCCCCACGCGGGAAATAGCCGAAAAACTACTGCAATTTGAGAGCAACATTTTTAAAGACTTTTATAACACACAAATTTTTAAACGCTGGGAGTGGCTAAACGATTCGCATTGGGAAGATTTTAGTACAGAGAACGGCAAACACCCCAAATTTGAAATGCTATTAGAAACCGGCGAAACGGTTAAGGACCTCTGGGTAGGCGATATGGTAAAATTGAAGTAGGGTTTAAGTACCTATCGCATATTTTTATACATTTGGCAGAAACTCCTTCTGCAAAATGAAATACATTATTTTGTTTGTCTTTTTTACATCGGCACATCTTTTTGCGCAGCAATCGATGTTCAAAATAATTGAGAACGATAAAATTGGTTATATAAATAATAAGGGCGCTGTTATTATACCGCCGGTTTACAATAATGGAACCGACTTTGCTAATGGTGTTGCCGCGGTAAGGCAGGATGGTTTGTACGGCATAATAGATAGTTTAGGTAATTATATTGCTAAACCCAAATACGACTATATTTACGAGTTCTATAATGGCCTAACCGAAGCAACATTACACGGTAAGAAGCAAGTATTAAATACAAGGGGCGATAAGGTATTAGACGATCAATATAAATCAATTTACTTAATTAACGACAGTTTATACCGGGTAAAAACCAAATCAGATAAATGGGGCATTTACAATATCAGTACCCATAAATACACTATAGATACAACCTACACATATATTAGCGAATTTGTAGATGGCATTGCAATTGCAAATTCACAAACTGATAAAGAACCTGAATACTGCTCATCGCTAATAGATAATAATGGCAATACAATTTTACCAACAGGAAAATATGCAATAAACCCTTATGTAAATGGCATAGCACGGGTTGGGATTAAAAACCATGAAAACAAACTTATATCCGGAGCAATTGATGCAAAAGGCAATTTGCTGTTTAAATATGAAAATAAAAATCAGACTTATATAAGCACTGATTTTACAGATGGCTATGCCGTTGTGAACCTATATAAATACTGGATACCTGAGAAAAATGGCATTATAAGCGACAGTTCAAAATCTTACGACGGGTATATTGACTTAAAAGGAAATGTAGTATTTAACGATACGCTTTTTCCTTATTGCCATGAATTTTCTAACAAAAGGGCATTCATAAAAAAGAAAAGTGGCAATTACATGATGATTGATACCAATTTTAAAATAGTTGGCGATTCTATTTATGATGATGTGCTCGATAAAAAATTTAAAAGTGACTATGCAATTGTTAAGGTAAATGATTATTGGGGTGTAATTGATACTATGGGCTATTTTAAGGTAAAGCCACAATTTGATGAAATTGACGACGTTGGTATTATTGATAATTACCTGTTTTACCGTACTTATAATGATACCGAATATTATTATGGCATTGCAACAATCAAGGATGAAATTATTTTAAAACCTATAATGCAGGATTTTGACAGGTCCGGGTTTCATGACGGATTGCTCAAAGCAATTGTAAATAATAGGCTTACATACATTGATACTCAGGGAAATATTATCTGGCAGCAAAAGCTTAGTAAACAACCCAAGCCTTTAAATATTGATTATATGATGAATGGATATTTTTGGGCCTATCAAACCGATAAAAGAAAAGATTATAATGGCTGGGCCGAATCTGAAAATTTTCCTAAAAAAGTGAACAAAGAGACTTTTCCTAAAAATAAACTTTCGCTAATTATTGACACTACAAAAAAAGCGCTATTTGCCGATGAGTATTACGGTTGCAAAATTTATATTGCCAACACCACTAAAGGAAATAAAATTTTTAATGCACAGGATAGCCGGTTAGATATGAAACTTCAGGCACTTGATAGTACCGGTAACTGGAAAGATATAGAATATTTACGCTCAAGCTGGTGTGGTAACAGCTACCATACCATAACTCTTAAACAAAATGAATACTGGGAGTTTACAATGCCATTATATGAGGGTGCAATAAAAACCAAGATAAGAGCTAAATTAGATTATTTAGAGGGTAAAAATACAGTAACACTTTATAGTAATACGATAGATGCATCGGTAAATCCGGCACAGTTTACAATTCAGCTCCCACACATCTCATTAGGATTAATGGATCCGTATTAATAAGCGACTATATTTCATGCAAAATTTATTTCTCCTGACCTACAAAAGATTACATGATGAAAATCTTGTTGGCTAACCCTCAAAAAAATGCCGAGATCATACAGCAGGTTATTAGGGATGTTATTTATGAGGCGCGCGAAAAAGAAGGTAACTAACGCTACTACATTATACCATGCAGCCGGGTGTTCCAGTTTTTGCGCAGCCAGTCTTTCATTTCGCCACGGGTATCTAATTGCTCGGGCATATACCTGCATATCATTACCTCTACTTTTCTAAAATAATCAAATGTATAAAGGCCGTGCAACGTTAAAAAGCGGTTGATAAAATCAAGGGTATGATAGCCGTTCCTTCGGTCTATGATATCATCGTCGGTAAACTGAAGGTACCTTTTATTCTTAAAAGGCTCACTCCAATTATATTGATAGCGAAGGGCTGCTTTATTAAAATTAGCCATTATGGGTGTAAACTACGTTAATAAAATTGCTTTTATATTGTAATTTAACAGTAGGATGTGCGGTAAATATACAAACGTGTTTTATTTAAAATGTTAAAGAAAATCCAAAAAAAGTTATAATCTGCATAACCATACTGCATAAAATAACCCCTTAACAAGTAAGGGGTTAAAGTAAACTAATGTATAATAGTATTAATCTGGGGCAACAAATTTTTAGACCAGTGCGCAAAAATACCGGCCACGAGCAGTTTATAATCTTTAAAACTGGTAGGCTTTACAAAATAACCCTGCACAAAAAGGGTAGCGTTGCTAAACCACTTATCCCTTATGCCGGCACCGCTCATAAGTATGTAGGGTGTTGCTTTGTGGTTTAGATGAGGGTCGCCATTAATGCTTTCGTAAAGCTCATAGCCATTTAAAAAAGGCATGTTAACATCAGAAATTATTAAAAAAGGCTCTTCTTTACATTCTTTAAGATAGTCTAAAACCATAGTACTATCCTCAAAAATAATTACACGATTTTCATATTTATGCTCTTTCATTACGGCATCAAAAACTTCTAAAAGAACATCCCAGTGGTCCTGGTCATCTTCTACAATAATAATATCCCCATTGGTATTCATGATGTAAGGTGTGTTATGAATTTGTGGGCATGTTTTGGTAGCAATTGTCAAATATACCTTTATTTTAAGTAACTGTTTGTCAATTTTATACATATTTTATTATAATATTTTACGCACTTTAAAAGCAAGCTCAATAAATACTGCGAAATCGGTTTCTTTAAAATTCTTACATTTACGCTTTAATTTTCCAAAACATCCATTTTTATTATGCGCAAACATTTAATTATTGCAGCCCTGGTGGTAACCGCTATGGCACATGCACAGGCCTACAAAGATGCCAAAGCCCCTGTTGAAGACAGGGTAAAATCGTTACTCGATGCCATGACCCTCGATGAAAAGATCGATTACATTGGCGGGTACAAAGATTTTTACATCAGGGAGATAAGCCGCCTTGGCCTGCCCCAGATCAAGATGACCGATGGCCCCGTGGGAACCCGAAATTATGGCAATACCACCGCCTACCCTGCCACTGTTCTTGCCGCAGCTTCGTGGGACAGGAATCTTGCCTTTAAGCTTGGCGAAGCCCTTGGTGTTGATGCCCGTGAGCGTGGCGTACACATACTGCTGGCTCCCGGCGTAAACATTTACCGTGCCCCAATGAACGGCCGTAATTTTGAGTACCTGGGTGAAGACCCTTACCTTTCCGGCGAAATGGCTGTGGGGTATATAAAGGGCGTTCAGAGTCAAAAAGTAGTGGCTACGGTTAAGCACTTTGCCGCCAACAACCAGGAATGGGATCGTAACCATGTTAGCAGCGATATAGATGAACGCACCCTGCGCGAAATTTACCTGCCTGCTTTTAAGGCCGCTGTTACTAAAGGTAATGTGGGCGCCGTAATGGACAGCTACAACCTTATTAACGGCGAGCATGCCACACAGCAAAACCACCTTAACAATGAAATTTTAAAAGGCGAATGGAAGTTTGACGGCCTTGTTATGAGCGACTGGGTAGCTACCTATGATGGTGTGGCTGCTGCCAAAGGCGGCTTGGATCTTGAAATGCCCAGCGGTACTTTTATGAACCGCAAAACCCTGTTGCCTGCCATAAAAAGCGGTGCGTTAAGCGAAGAGGTTATAGACGATAAAGTACGTCGCATTTTACGCGTTATATTCAGGTTTGGTTTTTATGACACCCCTTACAAGGCGGTAGAAACGATTAAAGACAACCTTCAAAACGGCCAAGTTGCGCTTGATGTTGCCCGTGGCGGTATGGTGCTCCTAAAAAACGAAGATAGTGTGTTGCCGATAAATAAAGATGTAAAAACCATTGCCGTTATAGGCCCTAATGCCGACTTAAACGTTGCCGGTGGCGGAAGCTCGTACACTGAGCCGTTTCATTATGTTACACTGCTTAAAGGCATACAGGAGGCCATGCCAAATGCTAAAGTGGTATACGTGGGCAACAGCATACCTCAAATAGAAAACTACGTGGCAGCTTCTCCCCTGTTTACCGATAAAGATTCTAAAACATCAGGGCTTAAAGCCGAATTTTTCAACAATAAAAACCTTGAAGGAAAGCCCGTGGCACAAATGGTTACTCCACAGGTCAACTTTACTTCGGGCGGACAAAATGCAATCGTAGTAAAAGGCATTGGCGAAACAGATTATTCTGCGCGTTACACCGGTGTGGTGCGTGTTGCAAAGGCCGATATGTATAAGTTTAGCGTGCGTGGCGACGACGGTTTCCGCCTGTATGTAGATGGTAAACTGGTTATAGATATGTGGTCAGACCACGCGGCTACATTAAAGAGTGCCGAACTGGAACTTAAAGCCAATAAAGATTATGCCATTAAATTAGAATACTACCAGGCTACCGGTGGCGCTTCACTGGCTTTTGCAGTGTTTAAAGATGCTGTAGATTTTGCCGGGGCAGTAAAAGCCGCTAAAGAGGCCGATGTAGCTATCGTTTCGGTTGGGTTTAACAGCTCGTCGGAGTCGGAAGGGTTTGACCGTAGTTTTGAGTTGCCCGAATACCAGGACAAGCTTATACAGGCTGTAACTAAAGCCAACCCTAAAACAGTTGTGGTGCTTAACGCCGGTGGTAATCTAAACATGCAAAGCTGGTTGCCTCAAACCAAAGCGTTATTACATGCATGGTATCCGGGCCAGGAAGGTGGTACGGCTGTAGCCGATATCCTTACCGGCAGGGTTAATCCAAGCGGAAAGCTCCCTGCAAGCTTCGAGAAAAAATGGGAAGATAACCCTACTTTCAACAATTATTATGATAAGGATGGCGACAAGCGTGTGGAGTATAAAGAGGGCCTTAACGTTGGCTACCGTTATTATGACAGCGCTGTAGTAAAACCACAATTTGCGTTTGGTTACGGCCTGTCTTACACTATGTTTGAGTACTCTGACTTAAACATTACCTCTAACGGTTCGGCAGATGCTACGCTAACCTTTAAAATTAAAAATGCAGGTAATTTTGATGGTGCCGAAGTAGCGCAGGTTTACGTTCACCAGGTTAACAGCCCGGTTGCACGCCCTGCAAAAGAGCTTAAAGGTTTCTACAAAATTTTCCTTAAAAAAGGCGAAACCAAAACCGTTACCATCAAGCTGGATGCCGATGCATTTTCGTATTTTAAAACCGACAAAAAAGCCTTTGGCTATGATGCCGGAACTTTTGAGATCCTTGTAGGCGCCGCCTCTGATGATATCAAACTAAAAGGTACTATAACGGTTAAATAGTTGTGTAGAGACGCAATGCTTGCGTCTCCCTTAATAAAACAACCCCGCAACTGCGGGGTTGTTCGTTTTATAAACACCATTAAGACGCAAAACATTGCGTCTCTACTAAAAAAAACACCCCCTCAGTTGCCTGAAGGGGTGCTACCATAAACAAAACAGGAATCCATTAAAAGGCAAATTCTTCTACTGTGCCCAGGGCTTTAGACACTGCGGCATCGGTATTGTCAGGGTAGTTAACACCCTCTAACCTAAAGGTAGTGATATCGGTCATACCTAAAAAGCCCAGTACAGAGCGCAGGTAAGGCTCGGCGTGGTCGTAGCCCACCATTGGCCCATCAGAATATATCCCACCTGAGGCAATAGCCAAAAATACTTTTTTACCGGTAACTAAACCGTTAGGTGCGCCGCCGTCATAATTAAAGGTAATACCCTTCCTGCAAATGTGGTCTATCCACGATTTTAGGGTAGATGGTATGCCAAAGTTGTAGAACGGTACCCCTATTATAATCACATCGTTATCAAAAATTTCTGCTATAGCTGTGTTACTGTGTTTTATAGCCTCTTTATGTTCCGGCGTGTGGTTCTCTGCAGGCGTAAAGAACGACTGAAAATGCACTTCTTCCAGGTACGGAAACGGATTTTGAGCCACATTTCGGATTGTTACAACACTTTCAGGGTGCTCTTTTTTTATACTTTCGATGATAGCATCCGACAGTTTTATGCTAAAAGACGCATCTCCTTTAATGCTGCTTACAATATTTAATATCTTCATGATATAAGTAGTTTTTAAAGTTTATACAGCAAAACTACCGTTATAAACAACCCGTAATTAACTACTATAGCTGCTGATAGCCCTATCATACAGGGAAGCAGCCCTGTAAAAAGCAAGTCAGCCCCTCGGTAAACCGAGGGGCTGACTGCACAAAAAACAGGTTATATAAAAGTTACTCTACAAGCAGTTTAAAGGTTTTTTCGCCCACGCTTACAAAATAAACGCCTGCTGCATAACCATCAATATCAATTTGGGTATTACCCTGTTTTACAGCTTGTTGTTTTAATAAAGCTCCATTAATACTGTAAATACTGATGTCAGCATCTTTATCGGTTACAATCGTGAACACACCATGTGCCGGATTAGGGTACAGTTGGGTAACATTGGTAAACTGTGCCTGTGCAGTGTCTTGTTTACCTCCGTTGCCTATCAATTTAGCACCGCTGCCCACATTACCTACGTTAAACCAGTTAAGGTTAAATCCGCCCACATTTGCCCTTAGGCGCAACGTTTGGTTGCCCGCAGGTAGTGCAACAGTACCGTTTACGGTTGCCCAGGTTTGCCATCCTGCAGTATTGGTTACAGTATAAGTCCCTACTACATTACCGTTGCTTAACAGTTGGATGCTTGTACCTGTATACGGACTCGATATCCTGAATTGTACCGGGTAGCTGCCTGCTGTTGGCGCATACACCTGGTAATCCATATAATCATTGGTATCTATGTACCCCACGTTTTGCCCGCCTCCGGTATCTGATGTTGTTTCCAGCTGTACTCCCGTTTGTGCGGTATAGGCTTCCGCCTGAATTTGCGCCGGTAATGTTACATAGGCCGATGGCTGTGCTGATGCCGCGCCACCACAAATCTGGAATTCATAGATAGAATAACCATATGGGATAGTACGTGCTGTGCCTATCATCCTTACATAACGGTAGTTGGCGTTTACGTTGTTAATTACATCGGTACGTGCACCGGCAGGCATATTGGTTTTAGTAGCAATAGGGCTCCAGTTGGTACCATCATTACTGCCGCTAAGGGTATAATCTTTAGCGTTGGCAGCTTCCCAAACTAATGAGATGGTTTCTACGTGCGATGATACGCCAAGGTCTACCGTATAGGTTTGAGGGTCGGCAAAAGCACTCTCCCAGCGTGAACCAAGGTTACCATCTATAGCAGCGGCAATACTTGTACCGCCCGATGTTGCCGTTGCGCTTACGGGCGCCAAACCATAACAGCCTGTAGGCTGCTGGCCTGTTGTAGGCAATGTTGGGTAGGTTACTGTAGTATACGCCGGCACCTGAAAGGTAGCCACTACCCCATTGGTTGCGTTGTAAACTGTACAGGTTTTAGCGCTTGCCGTAGGATTAAAAGCCACGGCATAGCTAAAGGTTCCGTTCTTTTCAAAAACGCTGCTCTGCGGAAAATTAGTGCGGTACGTTTCTGAGAAAGACCCTAAATTCTGGTTGGCGTGTGTGTAGTAATATGTCATACCGGCCACTTCATAATCCATAATATAATCAGGATCGGTTGGTGCAAGGGCAAGGTTGGTATCCATAAAGCCTGCCACATATTGCGGGTCATACAACTGGCGGAAACCAAGGGCTACGTGCGCCCAGTCATCGCCAAAATCAAGTTCGCTGCTATGCCCGTCAACTGCAAGGGCCTCGCCCATCAAGCGGCTGTATTCGCCTGCGGCCCAGTTTTTATCTCGGGCAAGGTATCTAAATCCAGGGTTAACCGGTAAATATTGTATACCATGTATATGTACGGGACTGGCGCTAAAGTAAGTACCATAAGCCAGGCCGCCATTAAATAAGATACCCACAATATCGTGCGCATAATTCGCAGGGAAATTCCTGTTCTTCCAGTCAAACCAATATTCTAACGTAGCATATGATTCGGCTGAATAGCCAAACGCTGCAACATCCCTTATGGTTTCGTCGTTAAGCATATCGCCAAGCTGGAAAAGGCCCGTCCACGATTGCATTGCTTCTGATGTTGACTCCTGGTTATTACCCGTGCCTGAGCTTGTACCACCGGCATAGCTGTGGCCAATCCAAGGGTCGAAAGTACGCAGGTAAGGTAAGAATGTATCGTTGCGGTTCCAGTTAGCATATTGCTGTGCAATAAGTTTAATCATGGGTGCATAATCGGTTAAGAATTGCGGATCTACCATACCATACATTGCGCAGGCCTGTATTAAATACCCGTAATGAAAATGATTATCTGTAAACTGTGACGACCCATACGACTCGTTAAAGCCCACAATGGCTTTCCAGCGGTCGTAACGCGCAAAGAATTTCTCGGTCTCGCCCGGGGTATACGTTAGCCAATTAACCAGTGCCTCTTTGGTTTTGTCTTTTAATGACGGATACGCCTGGTGGTTAATTTCCTTAGCTATAAGCATGTATTTGGCATAGTTAACCAAATCTTTACCACCCCAGTAGGTATCGCCGCCGTAACCCTGTTTTTTACTGAACTGCGTTACAAGGTCGAACATTACGTTAGCATCATACGGGTGCGCATCGGCATTATTACTGTAGGGCGAATTGTAGTTGGGCAAAATACCTTTAAAATCGTACGTAAAGCTGAACGACTTACCTATAGCCGTTTTAAGCGTACCGTGTGTGGTAGTGTAGGTATTGGTAGCAAAACTTAAGGTGTTGGCTGCGTTGTAATATAAATGCGGCAGGAAACCCTGAACAGTATTGCCATTAGCCTGCCCTTTAAGGTTGCTTGTGGTAACATTCCACGTGGTGGCTACTTTGCCTGTACCGGCAGTATAGTCATACAGTACCTGGGTATCGGTAACGCGGTTAAAGGCATAAGTCTCATAAGTAGTAAGTTCAGCCGCATTGTGCAGGGCCGATACCACAAAATAACTGTTGCCGTTACCTGTATTGATAACCAGTTTTTCTACCTGAGATGCATCCGATGCCCAACGGGTACCGGTGTTGCCATCGGTAATGCTGGCAATAAAGTAATTGGCTTCTGTAGATGATGCTGTGGCTGTTTTGTTCAGCGAAAGTAAAGTTGCGCCATTATAAACCGAAACTTCCCAAAGCGAATAGGCATAAATAGTGCCGCGTTCGTTTAGTGTTACCCTTACATAGCGGGCTGTGGTGTTGGCAAAGGTAATATCATCTATACCGCCATCGCCGTTTGTAATGGTTGTTACAGGTGTCCAGGTGCTGCCGTTTGTAGAAACCTGCACGCTATAGCCTTTACCGTAAGCGGCCTCCCAGTTAAGGCTTACTTTGTTAATGGTTTGCGATGTGCCCAGGTCTATTTGTACGTACTGCTGGTTTTGTATCTCGGCAGATGCATTGCCCGGCAGGTGTATGCCAAAATAGCGCCCCTCGCTTTGCACCACGAATGAAGTTGTGGTTGGAAAGGTTACCGCACCACCTGCAGCCGTAAAATAGCTTGCCCCGGCAGTAAACGAAAGTTCCGGATTTACACCCTGTGTTTGCAGCCATACAAACGGTATGCCGTGCGCCATGGTTACATCAATGTTTTTGTTGTGTGCGGCATCGGGCATGCCCATAACCACGCCCCAGTCGTTCCAGTCTTTTGCAATAGCTTTTTCCGGAGTATATCCGGTTGCTCTTACCTGTAAACCCGTTCCCGGCATCAAGTTGTCGCCGTTAGCGTTAAAAGTAGTGGGAAAATAAATTACCGGGCCAAAGCTCTCGGCATCTACCATAAGTGGGTATGCCCAAAGCTGGCCGCTGTACTGTTCTACAAGCAGGCTCGTCCACCAGTCGTTTGTAGGGATTGGGCGTGTTTCTCCCGATTGCACATAAATGGGCTGATCGTTAATAAAGGGAAAGATGTCTCCCACGCCGTCATTGTTCCAGTCGATGTTCTCTGAAGCCGGCATAGAACTGGCATAACTGCCGGATCCTGCCGCTACAGGGGTTTGCGCATTGGTCTGCCATACTCCTAAAGCAAGCGCTGCCGCACACAAATAAATGTGTTTCATAATAATAATTGTTAATGTTAATAATTGGATTTTAGGTAAATACTCATCAAATTCATAATACCATAAGTAAATAGTTTATATCCTGAATAATCAATATTATATTTTGGTTTCCTTACGAATTTATTAAAGATTTAAACCTCGATTGTTAATGCGCTGTTAAAGAAACAGTAGTGTGTAGTGTTGTATAGGTAATTGTTTTTAGCAACTTAACTGCTATTTATGGTGTATAGCAGTATTTAAAAGCATTTTGCGAATTTGCACGGCTACATCGTTATATGTTAAAAAATTGGCATACTGCGACTGCCTGTGCGATGTGCTGTATAGGTAGCCCTGTATTTTGTCGGGAATAAATTACTTTTTATAGAATTGCCTTAATTATAAGATGTCATCAAAAAAACATATTTTGACAGATTTGAATGTGGCGGGGAACAAAATGGATAAATCACATAGTTAAACAACTATTAAAAAGCGCATTAAATTTTGGCGAATATGCTATTATATAGGTCTATTTAAAAAATAAATACTAATTTTATAAATTGATATTTCGCCTTACCAATGATAGAAGAGAATTTTCAGGAAGACATTAAGAATATAGGCCAGATACCTATCATAACCCAACTGCTTGATGTTATTTGCCAAACCACCGGAATGGGGTTTGCTGCCGTTGCACGCGTAACCGAAGACCGCTGGATAACCTGCAGCGTGCGCGATGATATTAGTTTTGGGCTTAAACCCGGCGACGAACTGGAAATTAAAACTACCATTTGCAATGAGATACGCGAAAACCATAAACCGGTTGTTATAGACCATGTATCTAAAGACCCTCTTTTTTATAATCACCACACACCTTTGCAGTATGGCTTTGAGAGTTATATCTCAATGCCTATAATCCGTAAAGACGGAAGCTTTTTTGGTACGCTTTGCGCGATAGACCCTAATCCGCACAATGTTAGCTCGCCTCAGGTTACGGGTATGTTTACCCTTTTTGCCGATTTAATCTCATTTCATTTAGGTGCGGTAGAATCGGTTAACATGTCAAAAACCGAACTGGAAGACGAAAGGGCTATTAACCATAATTTAGAAAATATGGTTAAACAGCGCACACAGGAGTTGGAAGAAAGTAATATTGTATTAGAGAAAATGAACAAAGAGCTACAGGCCTTTGCTTATATTTCCAGCCACGATTTGCAGGAGCCCCTCAGGAAAATACAAACCTTTGCCGCAGTAATATCTGATAAAGAGGCCAAAAACCTAAGCGAAACCGGTAAAGATTACTTTAGGCGCATGCAAAACGCTGCCAGCCGTATGCAAACCCTTATTAACGATTTGCTGGCTTATTCGCGCACCAGTATTACAGAGCGCGTTTATGAGGATACGCATTTAAATGACGTGCTTACCAATGTAAAAGCCGACCTGAGTGAAGAACTGATCCAAAAGAATGCAGCTATTGATGCCGACGAAATGTGCCGGGTAGAGGTAATCCCGTTTCAGTTCAGGCAATTGCTGTATAATATAATAAGCAACTCGCTTAAATTTTCAGATCCTGATAGGCACCCGGTTATTACCATACGTTGCAAGATAGAATTGGGTAGTATTCTTAATTATGAGAAACTTAACCCTGCCCAAAAATACTGCCATATACGTATTACTGATAACGGTATTGGTTTTGATACCAAATACAGCGACAGGATTTTTGAGCTATTTCAACGCCTGCAGGACAGGTCGCAGTTTAAAGGTACTGGCATAGGTCTTGCTATAGTTAAAAAGATAGTAGAGAACCACCACGGTTATATTACTGCACACGGTGTACCTAATCACGGTGCCCAGTTTGATATATATTTGCCTTCAAAATAAATATATTACTATACAAAAAGAAACATAAACAGTTCACTTTTTGTATCAATCCACAGTCTCAACCATCCAGGGGCGTTCACGTCCATCAAAGTTCTTGGCTTCAATGTATATTTTCTTCACATTAGGGAATGCTTCCTTAATCTGGTCTTCCAGCTTTTTTATGGTACCGAAGAGTTCATCTACCGTCATAACCTTATCAAACTCCACATCCAGCGCTAATAGTATTTCATTAGGCGCAAGGTGCATGGTTAGAGGAAAGTACAATGTTTTAACCTTGGGTTCCTTATTAACCAGGTTGTAAATACCGGTAACTATTTCCCTGTCCGCGCTCTCCCCTACCAGCAGCCCCTTACTTTCCCTTACCATGGTTATGGCAACAAAAATAAGCACCAGCCCTATAAGCATAGATGCCAACGCGTCAAACAGCGGGTTATTAAAATAGTGCCCTAAAAACACACCCAGTAACGCTATGGTAAGGCCTGCAATAGCGGCACTTTCTTCATATATAACCGCAAAAAGTGCCGGGTCTTTACTCATGCCCACTTCTTCCCAAAAGCCACGCTTGCCACGGCTTTTATTAAACTCGCGCACAGCATAAATAAGCGATGCACCTTCAAAGCACATAGAAACCAACAATACAACGTAGTTCCAAAACGGGTCCTTTAAGGCTTCCGGGTGCTGTATGTGGCTTATACCTTCGTAAACCGACATACCACCTCCCAGTGAAAACACCAGTATAGCCACAATAAGCGACCAAAAGTAAATTTCTTTACCGTGCCCAAAAGGGTGGCCCCTGTCCGGCGGTTTCTGGCTGCGTTTCATGCCCAGCAACAACAATAATGAGTTACCGCTATCTACCGTACTGTGTATGCCTTCGGATATCATAGCCGAACTTCCGGTTATAGATGCCGCTATAAATTTTACTACAGCAATGCCAATGTTAGCAGCTAATGCACCGTAAATAGCTATTTTAGAATTTCCTGTCATGAGGTGTATTTTAATAAAAATCCCCAATATCTTTTAGATACCGGGGATGACTATGAAATTTAGTAATAAATTAATTGGTGTAACGCTCGTTACTCTCTTCAAAATCTTCATCATCGCTGGATATCGACTGATTTTGGTCTTCATCCAAATCTACATTATCTTCAAGAATATAATCGTCCTGGTTAAAAGCATCAGAATTTTTACTGTTGCCGCCCTCTTCACTCCACTCACCATCACTGCCTTCACTATCATAATTTAAATGGTCAGAGTTTACAGTAGGGTCAGATTCAGGAGTATACTGCACGCCCGGTTGCTCTATGGCAAGGTATTTATCGGTATCATCTATATCATCAGAATTTGCAATAATTGCATCCTCTTCATCAATTTCGTTGTCGGGATTATCTTTACGGAACTCTTCCTTTGCCGAACTGTTATCCTGGCCGTAAGCATCGTTTAAATTCTCGTCTTCGTTATTTGTTTTGGGTGTATCGTTCATAGCATTGTATTTTTAGTTTGTGTGTAATTTTTCAGAACATAAGCAGCGATCCAATTTCGTTTAGTTTTAATAGTTTTAAATTGGTCATTAGCAAATTTTTCAACAAAAGGCTGCATGATGTTTCCTCGTCAGCTTTTACTTCGTTTGCTTCCTTTTCAAATTCGGCGGCCGCCATTTGATAATGAATGGCATTTATAGCGCTGCCATTTTCCTGTGTTGATGCTATGTGTTCCATCATAATAAGTATATAATTAATAAGGCGTTTTCCGTAATTCTAAAATTAGCGATAAATCTGATAATTTTTATACAATATTGTATTAAATTAATGCCAATTAAATCGGTTTCAAGTTTAAGGTTTCGGGTTTATTTAAAGTTCTGTCCTACCATCTAACCATCCAAAAATCTAATAATCTAACATCTTAACAGTTCCTTGGCGTGTCCTTATACAACTGTTTTATAATTTAGGGTAAACAAAACCAATAACTTATGAAACTGTACCACCTAATATTTATACTAATGGCAACCCTAAACGCTAACGCACAAAAAACACAACCGAATATTGCACGGTACACAAAAGTACCGGCAGGTTACTTAATGGTATTGCGACAAGGCGATGATATACTTAAAGAAATAGAAAATTTGGCTGTTGCCGAGAATATCCCATCGGCCACATTTACCGGAATGGGATTTGTGAATATTACCTTTGGGTTCTTTGATTTTAAAACTAAAAAATACGCCCCGAAAGATTTTAAGGATATGGAGCTTGCCAGCCTAAACGGAAGCATTGCCTGGCAAAAAGGTAAGCCAAGTATTCATGCGCATGGTGTAGTAACAGGCAAAGACTTTATGGCCTATGGCGGACACATATTAAACGGCAGCGTTTCAACCGGGTCGGTAGAAATTATGGTTACAGTACACGATAAAAAACTGGAGCGAATTTTAGAGCAGCCCCTTGGCGCTAATGTGCTTTGTGTGGGAAATTGCATGGAATAGTAACCCGCCAGGCATGAAAATAGCGCAGTAAAACCTTATATTTGCGCCCAAAACCAATACGATGAAATTAGAAGAGCTGTTAAGCCAACGAAGCGGTAACCTTTGCGAACTAAGTGGTGCTACAGATAACCTTGTGGCTTATGAGGTTCCCCCTGCCCTTAACCGTGGCGCGGATGGCTATATACTGATTACCGAAAAATGCCTTAACCAGATCGAGAAAAAAGAAGAGCCGGATATGGCTTTTTGGGAAGGTATTTTGCCCACGGCCATGTGGAGCGAAGTACCTGCCGTACAGGTAGTGGCGTGGCGTATGCTTAACCGTTTCAGGAACGAGAGCTGGGCCGCCGACAGCATTGATATGATGTACCTTGACGAAGAATTGTTAGAATGGGCCAAAGCTACCGGCGACCATACGGGCGATGCCGGTGTAGAATTTCATAAAGACAGCAACGGCAACATACTGGCAACTGGCGATACCGTTACCCTAATTAAAGACCTTGATGTTAAAGGCTCTACCCTAAACGCTAAAGTGGGTACTGCCGTGCGCAACATAAGGCTGGTTCATGATAATATCGACCAGATTGAAGGCAAGATAGACGGCCAGCTTATTGTTATCCTTACAAAATACGTAAAGAAACAGTAAGTTATGCAACTCTATTAATATACAGGATTCTGCACCCACAAGTGCAGAATTTTTCGTTTTAGCGCAGTAGCAATTGTTTTGCAGCGACTGCATTTTACTTCACAGTAAACGGTTAAAAAGTGAGACAAAAACTATAAATATTTCTACATTTGTAACAAGCCCTGTTTGGGGCGGTATACTTATTAAAAAAGCACTTTTTTTATGCAAAACATTCCCAGTGTGGATTTGCGTGATTTCCTTTCGGGCGATCCGGAACGCAAGCAAAAATTTGTAAATGAAATCGGTAAAGCCTATGAAGATATAGGCTTCGTAGCATTAAAAGGGCATTTTCTGGATGATGCACTGGTAGACAATTTATACGGCGAGGTTAAAAACTTTTTCAGCCTTCCTGTAGCTGTAAAAGAGCAGTACGAAATTCCCGGTATTGGGGGGCAGCGTGGTTACGTAGCCTTTGGCAAAGAGCATGCAAAAGGCCGCAAAGAGGGCGACCTTAAAGAGTTTTGGCACTTTGGCCAGTACCTGCAAGAAGGTTCAGCTTACGCCACCAAATACCCACCTAACGTAGAAGTTAAAGAGCTTCCACAATTCAACACCACCGGAGAGCAGGCCTACAAAATGCTGGAAAAAACCGGCGTATATGTACTGCGTGCGCTTGCGTTATTTCTAGGCCTCGACGAATTTTATTTTGATAAGTACGTAAGCGAGGGTAACAGCATATTGCGCCCTATTCATTACCCGCCAATTACGGCAGAGCCTGCTACGGCTGTTCGCGCGGCAGCGCACGGCGATATCAACCTTATTACCTTGCTTATGGGTGCCCAGGGCCGTGGCCTGCAGGTGCAAAACCATAACGGCGAATGGATAGATGCCATTGCCGAACCCGATGAGCTGGTTATTAACGTAGGCGATATGTTATCACGCCATACTAACAACAGACTTAAAAGCACTATCCACCAGGTGGTTAACCCACCACGGGAGTTGTGGGGTACTTCGAGATACTCCATTCCGTTCTTTATGCACCCCGTTAGCGAAATGAAACTTAACTGCCTTGATAATTGCGTTGATAACGAGCATCCTAAGTTATATGACGATACCACCGCCGGCGATTTTTTGTACGAAAGGCTGGTTGAATTGGGATTGATAAAAGTGTAAATAAGTAGATATTAAGGCTAAGGTTCTGTCATTGCGAGGGAGGCACGACCGCGGCAATCCCATAATTATTACGAGTGAGATTGCCGCGCTCCATTGCATTTCGCTCGCAATGACTGAACCTCCCGAAAATCTAACAATCTAAATTATGGCAAAAAAATTAAGCAGTTTAGACGATCTTGGCGGATTTGTATTTTCCACCAATAAAGATTTTGAGTTTGATAGTAACGATGAGCAGCAGCAAACCCTGCCCAACAACCAGCAAAAACTGGAAGCCCACCTGGATAAAAAAAACCGTGGTGGCAAGGTGGCAACTATCATAAAAGGTTTTGAAGGTACCGATGACGATTTTAAAGCACTGGCCAAAAAACTAAAAACACTTTGCGGTGTAGGCGGTTCGGCAAAGGATGGCGAGATCATCATTCAGGGCGACTTCCGTACCAAAATAATGGACCACCTTGCAAAAGAGGGGTATAAAGTAAAACGTGTTGGCGGGTAATTTGCACCTGCATCACAAAACAAAATAGTAATGAAAACAATAAAAATAGCAGGCGTGCCCGAGCATTTTAACCTGCCGTGGCACCTTTGTATAGAAAATGGCGACTTTGAAAACGCCGGTATAAACGTAGAATGGACCGATGTGCCCGAGGGTACCGGTAAGTTGTGCCAGATGCTTCGCGATGGCGAAACTGATGTTGCGGTAATATTAACCGAGGGCATTGTGAAAGACATTGCTGCAGGAAACCCCAGCAAGATCGTTCAGGTATACGTGCAGTCACCTTTAATTTGGGGGATTCACGTTGCTACTGCATCAGGCTATAAAACGCTGGCCGATTTACAAAACGGCAAGGTGGCTATTAGCCGCTATGGGTCGGGGTCGCATTTAATGGCGTTTGTAAACGCGCAGAATGAAGGTTGGGATCCGTCGCAACTGCAATTCGAGATCATCAACACCCTTGATGGAGCCATAGAAGGCTTAACCAACGGTACCGCCGATTATTTTATGTGGGAACGTTTTATGACCAAGCCCATTGTAGATAAGGGTATCTTTAGGCGCGTGGGCGACTGCCCTACCCCTTGGCCAAGTTTTGTTATTGCCGTGCGCAATGAAGTTTTAGAAAATGATGCTGACGCTATTGGAACGGTTTTGGATATTATAAACCAAACCACTGCTGATTTTAAAGACATACCGAGTATTGATAGGACGTTGGCCGAACGTTACGGACAAAAAACGGAGGATATCGCCGAATGGTTAAAATTAACCCGTTGGTCGCAAAAGAAACTGGATAAAAACACGTTTGAAAAGATACAAAACCAACTGCTTGAGCTGGATATTATTAACAACAAAACTGCTTTTGAAAACGTAGTGGGTTAACTGCCTGCTTAGTGTAATGATAAAACCGGATATTCCCAAAATAAAAGCCTTCATAAAAAAGCTTCAGGTAAAGAAGCCTTGGGATTCCATTATCATTTTTGTGCTTAATGTGCTCATTGCCATCCCGCTTTTTATTATCATCCATCAAAATATTGTTGACCCAGAATGGCCATTACATATTGACCGGATTCTTATTTTCATAACAATGGTGGTGGCTATTCAGCTAATTTTAAGGCTGCTTAAGCACTTCCTTATCTTTTGTATCGCAGTTTATATATTGGTGCTGTTATTTGGGTCGGTTTTTGGCAATTACGGGTTTAATTCGGTTTACGAAGATTATGAGGCCATGGTGTACACAATGGCATACGATCCTAATCCGCAGGATCTTATCATTTCTAAACTATTGCCATTCCCCAACAAATCTAAAATTATTGATGCCGTAGATTATACCAATCCGCGGGTACGTAATTATGCCGTAGGTGCTGCAACAAAATACTTTAAAGATGTAAAAGGCTATCATGAGCACAGGCTCATGATACAATGTTTTTCGGTGTTTAAAGACATCCGTAACAAGTGGAACTACGTTAACGATCCGCGCAATGCAGAGTATATAGCATCCGGCAGCGAATCGATATTGCATTTTTCCGGCGATTGCGATGACCATGCCATACTTATGGCGGCCTGTATACGCGCTGTGGGCGGCACACCGCGTATTATTCATACAGGTGGGCATTTATACCCAGAAATGCTGGTAGGTACCAAAGCCGACCTTGAGCTTGCCAACTACCTTATTAAAGAAGAGCTTTTTACAGAAGAAAGTCGCGGTAAAGAAGTACATTACCACGAAGACGAATACGGCCAGATATGGCTTAACCTTGATTATACCGCACGCTTTCCCGGTGGCCCGTTTATGAGCGAAGAGATATTGGGGGCGCTAACTTTTAATTAGATTTTTAGATAATTTCTAATCATCTAAAAATATAACTATCTAATAATCATCTCTTACTGTCTAATTATCTAAAAATCCAATTATCTAACTTACCATTCAATCTCCCTCTTCCCCTTCTCCTTTAAAAACGCATTGGTTTTACTAAAATGCTTGTTGCCAAACCAGTGCCCTTTATTAGCGCTAAGTGGAGACGGGTGGCCCGACTCTAATACTAAATGCCTGTTTTTATCTACACGCGCACCTTTCTTTTTAGCAGATCCGCCCCATAATAAAAACACAACATCCTTTTTTTCATCAGATATTTTTTGGATAACCGCATCGGTAAACGCTTCCCAGCCCTTACCCTGGTGACTATTAGCTTCGCCCTGCCTAACGGTTAGCACCGCATTAAGTAGCAGCACACCCTGATCGGCCCAGCGCTCTAAATTGCCTGTTAGCGGAAAAGGCTTATCCAGATCCGACTGTATTTCCCTAAAAATATTTTGTAACGAAGGCGGGTTAGGCACCCCATCTTTAACCGAAAAACAGAGTCCGTTTGCCTGTCCCGGTCCGTGGTACGGGTCCTGCCCCAATATTACCACTTTTACCTTATCAAAATGGCAATGGTCAAAAGCAGAGAATATTTGTTTGCCGGGTGGGTAGCAGGTATGTCTTGTATATTCCTCCTTTACAAAGTTAATCAGTTGCCCAAAATACGGTTTATCAAACTCATTGGCCAGTGCTTCTTTCCAGGATTCGTGTATTGCTACGTTCATTAGGTGCTTATTTTAGGCAAATATAAAAATTGTACGCTAAAGCATTTGTAAAGCAATCTTAAAGTTGACTGACAAATGTGCAGGCTGGACTAATAAGTAGTATTTTTGCATAAAATTTGCTGTAGTAAAAATAATGATAAGCATAACAGACAAAACCTTAAAAGACCTTGAATTTGGCACAGTGCTGGAAGCCGTTGCCGGCAGCTGCACAACAGAGCCGGGCATGGAAAAAGCGCTGTTGATAACGCCGCTAAAAGACAAAGAAAGCCTGATGGAAGTGCTAAAGCAAACATCAGAGTTCGTGTCTTCTTTTGATAATAACAACGCGCTGCCCAACCACGGGTTTGAGCCTATAACCAAAGAGGTTAAATTTCTTGCCATAGAAGATAGTTACCTGGATGCGCCTGCCTTCAGGAAAATTGCTGTGGTAAGCGAAACCGTAAACACGCTGGTAAAATTCCTTGAGAAGTTTAACGACTACTATCCTACCCTTAACAACAGGGCGTTACAGGTAGAATATACCAAAGACATCTTAAAATATATCGATAAGATAGTCGATAAATACGGCGAGGTAAAAGACGACGCATCTCCACAGTTACAGGAAATCCGCCGTGAAATGAACCTTGTAAAGATCAAGATCAACCAAAGTTTTACTTCGGCATTAAGCCAGTACAACGGCCTTGGATACCTTGATGACATTAAGGAAAGTGTGGTAGAAAACCGACGCGTACTGGCCGTATCTGCTATGTACCGCCGCAAAGTAAAAGGGTCTATATTGGGCAGCTCTAAAACGGGCAGCATTGCCTACATAGAACCCGAAGCTACGTTGCGCTTTTCGCGGGAGCTTAATAACTTTGAGTACGAAGAAAAAGAAGAGGTTAAGCGTATTTTATTGCAGCTGTCTAACCTGATACGCCCGTTTGTACCATTATTGTATGACTATCAGGAATTCCTGACCGACATTGATGTGATATCCGGCAAGGCAAAATATGCCAAAAGGATTAACGGTATACTGCCGGGAATTAATGAGGGACGGAGGCTGTACTTCCGCGAGGCCTACCATCCTATATTATTTAGCAGCAACAGGCAAAAAAATAAGCCAACGTTTCCGCAGACAATAGAATTAACGCCTGAGAACCGTATCATCGTGATTTCGGGCCCAAATGCCGGTGGTAAAAGTATTACCCTTAAAACCATTGGACTGCTGCAATTAATGCTGCAATGCGGCCTGCTGATACCCGTACACGAGCGTAGCGAAACCTTTTTGTTCGACAGGATAATGACCGATATTGGCGATAACCAGTCGATCGAGAATCATTTAAGTACGTACAGTTACCGTCTTAAAAACATGAACTACTTTTTAAAGAAGTGTAATGATAAGACGCTGTTTTTAATAGACGAATTTGGAACAGGGTCGGATCCTGAACTGGGTGGCGCTTTGGCAGAGATATTCTTGGAAGAATTTTACCACCGCGAGGCTTTCGGGATCATAACCACCCACTACACCAATTTAAAGATATTGGCTAACGAGCTACCTTTTGCCACCAATGCCAACATGCTTTTTGACGAGAAATCGCTGGAGCCTATGTACAAGCTTATTCTGGGCCAGGCAGGTAGTTCTTTTACCTTTGAGGTTGCCCAGAAAAACGGCATACCGTACGGACTTATAAACCGTGCTAAAAAGAAGATTGAAGGCAGCAAGGTGCGTTTTGATAAAACCATTGCTACCCTGCAAAAAGAGCGCTCTAAGCTGGAAAAAACCTCTCAAACCCTTAAAGAAGAAGAGGTTCGCGCCCGCGAAGAAGGCAAAAAAATGGAGAATATTAATACCCGTATCCAGCAAAAGCTCGAAAGCTACCAGGAACTGTATGATGCCAACCAGCGCCTTATTTATATGGGTCAGAAACTGGATGATATCAGCGAGAAATACTTTAACAGTAAGAATAAGAAAGACCTTATTGGCGAATTCCTTAAAATGGTAGAGATAGAAAACTCTAAACGCAAAAAGGTTACGCCAAAAGAAAAAAAGGTTATTGAGGTTAAGCAAAAAGAAGTAATTGCCGAAGTTGAAGTTAAGGTTGAGGAAATTCGTCAGGAAAAGAAAGAGAAAAAGATAAAAGAAAAGAGCGTAGAAAAGCCCAAGGCCATACTAAAAATTGGCGACCGTGTGCGCATGATAGATGGTAAAGCCGTTGGTACCCTTGATGCTATAGAGCGTAAAAAAGCCACGGTAAACTATGGCATGTTTACCTCTAAAGTTGATTTAGAATCGTTGGAGCTGGTTGAGGCTATGAAGAAATAACGGTTCGATTTACCAATGGCTTAATGTAACAGTTTGAAGTATGGAAAATTTACCAAAAGATAAAAAGATAATATTGTTTGATGGCGTTTGCAACCTTTGCGACGCCACCGTACAATTTATTATAAAGCACGATAAAAAAGATATCTTTAGGTTTGTACCTATACAAAGCGATCTTGGGCAGCAAATTATCCAACACATTGGTATTGATACTTTTAAAACCGATTCTATAATTTTATACGAACCCGGAAAGGCTTATTACTATAAAGCCCAGGCGGCTTTAAAAATAGCCACAGCTTTACGTGGAATTTTTAAACTAATGGGTATTTTTAATATTTTACCTAACGGATTATCCAATTCGGTTTACGATTATGTAGCTAAAAACCGCTATAAATGGTACGGCAAAAAAGACGAATGCATGATTCCCACACCCCAAATGAGGGCTAAATTTTTGTAAATATTGCGGATTTCCCGTAATATTTCGTCCGTCACAAAATGAGCTAATTTTGTTACATCACTTATTAAACTTTTGTTAAGAGTCTTTCAAATCCTGTGAAATTATTTTTTTTTAAATTAAATAAATATGCCACATCAATAGCTGTGCCGCTTTTTTTACAAAATTTTAACAATAATATTTCAATTAGATTTATCATAATCTTAAAATAATATTATGAAGAAATCTTACCTTATTATCGCGTTTGGGCTTGCAATTACAACTCAGGCCCAAACTCCACAAGAAGTTGCTAAAATAACTTCGGATTATGACATTCCCAAACTTACTGCACTAAGTAAGGATTTTAAAGCTTTAGCAGAAAAGGAGAAAGCCTCTGCTATGGTTCTTGCAAAACAAAACGGATGGCCAATTACCATACAAAACCCCGATGGGAGCTTTAGTGAGTTAATTAAAGTAATTGACGACGCACCTATATATTATTCAACAAGCAATGTTAACGCGGCAAGATCTACGCGAACAAATTTTTTAAACTCAGGCGGTGCATTAGGTACCAATTTAGATGGTAATAACATGAAAGTTCATGTTTGGGATGGCGGGGGTGTACGTAGCACACACCAGGAACTTACCGGTAGGGTAACTTATGGTGATTCACCCAATATAAGTATTCTATCTAACAATAATCATGCTACCCATGTTACAGGTACAATTATTGCAAAAGGCATAACTGCAATCGCCAAAGGCATGGCAACAAAAGCTTCGGCTACTACTTACGACTGGACCAATGATCTTAGCGAAGCTATGGCGGCTACAACAACCGGAATGCTGTTATCTAATCATTCTTATGGTATTGGTGAATCTCCGTCTAATCCAATTCCCGATTGGCTATTTGGAGCTTATAACGCTGATTCTAAGAATTGGGATTATGTAATGTACAATGCTCCTTACTATTTAATGGTTGCATCTGCAGGTAATGACGGTTTACAAAATTATAACGACACTCCATTAGCTCAGGGATATGATAAATTAACACATTTTAAAGTATCTAAAAACAGTCTTGTTGTAGCCAATGCGCAAGATGCTGTTATAGATAACAATGGTAAACTTATTTCTGTAAACATCAATAATACGAGTAGCCAGGGACCTACAGATGATCTAAGAATAAAACCCGATATTAGCGGTAATGGTACAGATGTGTATTCCACATACTATACTACTAATATCGCCTATGAAACGTTATCCGGTACATCTATGGCAGCTCCAAATGTAACTGGTACCTTATTACTGCTACAGGAGTACAGCCGCAATTTAAATGGGGTATTTATGAAAGCCGCCACGCTAAAGGGCCTTGCTATGCATACTGCAGATGATTTTAATGTCCAGGGGCCGGACGCTATTAGCGGATGGGGCTTGCTTAATGGATTAAAAGCTGCAAAAGCTATGTCTGGTAACGGTACTACAAGTATTGTAGATGAAAGGATACTTGCAAATAATGAGAGCTACTTTATAACGGTAAATTCCGATGGTGTAAGTCCGCTCGAAGCCTCAATTTCCTGGACGGATAAGCAGCCACCAAGCGTACAGGAAACGGCTTCAGACATAAATGAAAATACTCCAAAGCTAATGGAAGATCTTGATATCAGAATAATAAAAAATGCAACAACTTACTACCCGTATAAACTTTTAACTGCTACCACTAATGGCCTTGGAGATAATACAAGAGATCCTTTTGAAAAAGTTACAGTAAATAATGCATCAGGACAATATACAATATCCGTAAAGCATAAAGGTACTTTGATAGGTGCAAACAAAGCTTACTCTTTAATTATAACGGGAATAACCTCGCCTGTTAGTTCAGGTAAAATGGCTTTAGCTGATGATAAAAAAGAAACCGGCAATCAAAATGCCCAGATAATAACTGTAGGCGAAGCAGTTATAAATTCGGTTAACTCAAATTCCGGTTTTAATGCACTAACAATGTATCCTAACCCTACATCATCTTTAGTAACGCTAAACCTTGCGAATGGAAAAATAGTATCGTTATCAATTATGAGCATTGATGGGAAAATTGTAAATATCAAGATGATTGACGCTGCCACCACAGCAGATTTAGATGTTAGTATGTTAGAAAAAGGTATATACATTGTAGCTGTACAAACAAACGATGGAAAAACTTACAGCGAAAAATTGTTCATAAAATAATAATGATTATTTAGTACATATAAAGCCCTATGCGTTGCATAGGGCTTTATATTTAAAAGCTATATATATATATAATTGCTAAAAAATATCCGGGTCGCCTTTACCTTCCCTTACCACCACCGGCTCATCTCCCGAAAGATCGATAATTGTAGAGGCCACATTATCGCCATAACCGCCGTCAATTACCACATCTACAAGGTTTTGCCATTTCTCAAAGATCAATTCCGGGTCCGTTGAGTACTCAATTACTTCATCATCATCATAAATAGAGGTAGAAACTATAGGGTTACCTAAAAGCTTCACTATTTCTATGGCAATGTTGTTATCCGGCACACGGATACCTACCGTAGTTTTGTTTTTAAAAGCCTTGGGAAGGTTGTTGTTACCGGGTAAAATAAAGGTATAAGCGCCTGGTAAAGAGCGCTTAAGAATTTTAAAAGTAGCGGTATCAATTTGCTTTACGTAGTCGGATATATTACTCAGATCGCTGCATACAAACGAGAAGTTAGCCTTCTCCAGCTTGATGCCTTTTATCTTGGCAATCCGCTCTAAGGCTTTGGTATTGGTAATATCGCAGCCCAAACCATATACAGTATCAGTAGGATAGATAATTATACCGCCATCCTGCAATACCTTTACAACACGGGCAATCTCCTTCTCATTAGGGTTTTGAGGGTATATTTTTATAAACTGGGCCATAACAAAGTTCAGGGTTTAGGGTTCAAAGTTTGGGGTTGTAACTCATATTCATAAAGTTACGGCATATTAAGCAGGTACGAAAAGTATTAACAAATTTTAATACTTATGCGCTACTCAAAATTGTCGTAAATGCGCTCAAACTCCTTCATATTCTCCCATTTTTGGCGAAATGCCTCATTTTGAACGGCAGCAATACGCGCTTTAAAATTTGGCGCCATGCCGTTAGCCACCACATAGTCAACTACTTGCTTATATGAATTTAGCATGCTTTTATAGAATGAGCCATAGCGCATTTCGCGCTTAGCAGAGTATTTTTGGGCGGTTTCTATGTTAAACAGCATAATATCAGCCAGTACGAAAGGGTCTACGCCCAGCGTTAAAAAGTGTTTTATGTATTTTTGTGCTACAGACCGCCTTAGTTTAGGGCGTTTACTCTTCGTTGGGAAGTACTCATTGGCAATCTTAACCTTAGCTTCCTGCTCCAGCTTCTCCTCCTTAGGGTTAAATACAAAGTCGTAATAGGCCTTAACATCGGCAAATTTTTCGTACAGCGCCAGCAGCTGCTCCTCCAGGTCTTCCTTGGGTAAAGAAACGAGGTATTTTTTAAGGTTGCGTTTACTCATATTACCCCAAAATTAAGGGATAATTTGAGTGTTGCAATAAATTATAAAAAAAGATATTGAAAAAATATATAAAATACTATTTTTGCAATTCCTTAAATAAGTCGAAAAAAACTAAACTACCTTTTACTGTGGAAAATCCGAGTGCACAAAAACTGATCAATAAAATACAGCTTGACCTGTTTAAAAAAGGTTTTGATGCGGAAGTATTGATAGCCGACCTTAAAAAATTACGCGAGTATTCGCTGGAAGAGCAAAACCCAGTGTTAACTAAAGCTATACGCTTAACGTATGAGCACCTGGAGGCAAACGGAGCTTTGCTTATCCCTATCCCTGATGATGAGCCTTTAGAAGAAGGTGAAGAAGCTACACCAGCTGCCACTCCTACCGAGAACGATCTTGATAGCCTTGAATATTTAATTTCGCTTTTTAGCGATCTTAGCCATAAAAATAACCTGTTAGACCTTAAAGAATACAACAAAGCGTTCCTTGCTTTTTAGTAACTTATAAGTTCTTACAAGATCTAAAGCCGTTTGTTTACAAGCGGCTTTTTTATTTGCGTAATTTCCTGCTTATAGTGCATTATCAAAACCATGTCTTACTTACCTTTGCAAAAATTTTAAAAATTCATTATGGTTCGTTTCTTTAAAATAATAGCAACCCTGGAGGGTATTTCTTTGCTTATATTGTTCTTTATAGCCATGCCGCTAAAGTATTTTTTTGATACGCCTGAGTTTATACGCCCGGCGGGAATGGCACACGGCGTACTTTTTATAGGGTATGTTGTGTTGGCTTTTATGCTAAAAATGGAACAGGAGTGGCCGGTTAAAAAGCTGCTTATTGTATTGTTAGCTTCTGTTGTGCCGTTTGGCACTTTTTACATTGAGTGGAAATACTTTGGCAAGCAGCAGAACAGCTAATGAAAGAAAAGGAATATAACTGGCTGTACACCATTTTAAGGGATATGGATTTTAGCCGTACAACATCGTTGTATGCTAACCTTATCTTTAACCTTATTGTTATTGCAATTATTACAATAATCATAGATAAGGTTGCCAAAAAAGTGCTGGTTGTGGTAATGAATCTTATTGCCCGTAAAACAAAAACATCGTTTGATGATTTTGTTGTGCAAAATAAAACGCCACAGTATGTTGCCCACTTAATACCGCTTGTGTTTATTTATAAGGTGGTACCGTTGGCCTTAAAATCATTTACCTACTGGGAATATGTCTTTTCTAAGGGTATTACAGCTTTTATATTATTGCTTAGCCTCTGGATCATCCGCAGTATATTTAACTCGCTTAGAGACTACCTAAAACTGCAACCAGACTATAATGATAAACCTATTGACAGCTACATACAGGTTGTCATGATCATGCTATGGATATTTGCTATTACAGCAATAGTGCTTATTCTCTTTAATACCTCTATGACGGCGCTTATCAGTACTTTTGGTGCTATTTCTGCCTTAGTAATTGTTATCTTTAAAGATACTATCCTGGGTTTGGTGGCCAGCATTCAGGTTACGATAAATGACATTGTAAGAATTGGCGACTGGATAACTATTGAGAAATTTGGTGCCGATGGCGATGTTATAGAAATTAACCTTGCAACCGTTAAGGTTAGGAATTTTGATAACACCACCACAACTATACCTACGTACAGCCTTATATCCGACTCTTTTAAGAACTGGCGCGGTATGCTGGATTCTGACGGCAGGCGCATTAAGCGCCATATTCTTATAAAAGCCAATAGTGTACGCTTTTTACACGAAAGTGAGTTAGCCGACCTGAAAAAAATTCAACTTATATCAGATTACCTCGATAACCGAAAAGCTGATATTGATAAATATAATGAACAGAATAATATAGATAAGGCTTTATCTATTAATGGGCGCAACCTTACTAATTTAGGTGTTTTTAGAAAGTACATTACCAGTTATATAGAAAAGCACCCGGGGGTTAATAAGGACATGAACATTATGTGCCGCCACCTTCAACCAACCGAGAAAGGCATTCCTATTGAAATTTATGTATTTACAAGCGATAAGCGCTGGATAAACCACGAGTACATTATGGCCGATATTTTTGACCATATAATTGCGTCGGTAGCATATTTTGATCTTGAAATATTCGAATTACCTACCGGTAAAGGATATGTAGATGCCTAATTAAATATTTTATACAGCATTTCCCTTAGCAAATCAGCCTGTGATACGGCATTAGCCCCTACCCCTTTACTCTTAACATCAATATCCCTTAACGCGCCTACAATAGCGCTCACTTTTCGCATAGGGTAATTGCGTAATGCAATATCATAATCCTTTACAAAAAACGGATTTACCTTTAGCATTTTAGCTACGTTAGCGGGGTTTTTATCCTTCAATCCATGGTACTGCAAAAGTTGAGAGAAAAACCCAAACACGAGCCCTACGGTCATTACCAAGGGGTTATCTTTAGGGTTATTGGCAAAGTAATCGGCAATTTTATACGCTTTAAGCTGATTCTTTTCGCCAATGGCTTTACGCAGCTCAAACACATTATAATCTTTACTGATGCCTATATTATCTTCTATTAACTTAGGTGTGATAGTGCTGCCGGCAGGTAAAATAATGGCAAGTTTATCAAGTTCATTGCTAATTTTACCCAAATCATTCCCTAAAAATTCCACCAGCATGGCAGCTGCTTTAGGCTCAATACTATAATTTTTACCGGCAAGTACGCGCTTAATCCAGTCGCCCACCTGGTTTTCATATAATTTTTTACTTTCAAAAACAACACCTGCTTTATCTAAAAGCTTGGTAACTTTTTTACGCTTATCCAGCGTTTTATATTTGTAGGCAAAAACGAGCACCGTTGTAGGCTGAGGGTTTTCGGCATAGCTTTCCAGTTTTTCTATTGTGCGCGATAGTTCCTGGGCTTCCTTAACAATAACCACCTGCCTGTCGGCCATCATAGGGTAGCGTTTGGCATTAGATATAACATCCTCTATAGTTACATCCTTACCATAAAGCACCATTTGGTTAAAGCCTTTTTCTTCTTCGGTTAAAATGTTATTTTCAATATATTCGGTAAGCTTATCAATATAATAAGGCTCCTCGCCCATTAAAAAATAAATGGGCTTTATATTGCCCTGCTTTATCTCGTTTACAATTTTTACAACTTCGTCCACTATACTACTATTAAATTTTAGCATACAACTTCAAAAAAATTAACTTTGCACTATGCAAAAGCTCAATTTTCCGGAGTATATATTCCGTTTCAAAAATAGTGAAAATAAGGTAGCTATATTTGATGAAATACGTAAAAAGTTTATCCAGCTTACGCCCGAAGAATGGGTACGCCAGCATGTAGTACACTTTTTATTAATAGAGAAAAACTTTCCTAAGTCGCATGTAAATGTCGAAAAGATTGTTAAAATAAATGGTTTGAATAAACGGTACGATATTGTTGTATTTAAACCAGATGGGTCTATTTTTTTAGTGGTTGAATGTAAGGCACCGGAAGTAAAAATATCGCAGGCAGTGTTTGATCAGATTGCACGTTATAACATGACTTTAAATTCGGTACACCTTATGGTTACTAACGGGCTTAATCATTACTTTTGCCAGATGGACCATGAGGCCGAGCAGTATATTTTTCTGCCCGATGTGCCTGCTTACACACCTACACTATGAAAAGCATTGCTGTTGTAATACTTAACTGGAATGGTAAAAGGCTGCTTGAACAGTTTTTGCCCTCTGTAGTTACCCACTCCCCCGAAGCTATAATTTACGTGGCAGATAATGCCTCTACCGATGACTCTATAGCTTACCTGCAACAGGCCTGGCCGCAGATAAAGATTATTAAAAATGCGGGTAATTATGGCTTTGCAAAAGGCTATAACGAAGCCCTGCAATTTGTGGAAGAAGATATTTATGCACTTGTTAACAGCGATGTAGAAGTTACCGCCGGATGGTTGCAACCTATTATTGATAAATTTGAGCAGGATAATGAGGTGGCAATTATTCAGCCTAAGATATTAGATTATAAAAACAAAACCTTTTTTGAGTATGCCGGTGCTGCCGGTGGCTATTTAGATAAATATGGTTTCCCGTTTTGCAGGGGCAGGATATTTGACACAGTAGAAGAAGATATACGGCAATACGATAATGAGGTAGATATTTTATGGGCATCCGGTGCCTGTTTTTTTATTAGGAAAGACATTTACCGTGCACTTAAGGGTTTTGATGAAGACTTTTTTGCACATATGGAAGAAATAGACCTTTGCTGGAGGGCTTTTAATAAGAACCATAAAGTAATATTTTGTCCGCAATCGGTCATTTATCATGTAGGTGGCGCTACACTTAATAGTACTAATCCACACAAAACATTTTTGAATTTCAGAAACTCGTTGTGGATGCTTACAAAGAACTTACCCGCAGGAAAATTATTCCCAATTATATTTGTCAGGCTGGCAATGGACGGAATGGCATGTGTAAGATTTTTAATGCAGGGAAAACCGGCGCACACGTGGGCAATCCTCAAATCGCACTTTTACTATTTCTTAAAATTATTTTACTTTCTAAACAAAAGAGAATCAAAACACTACAGTAATTATTACAAAATAAACAGCATTACTTACAAATATTTTGTTAAAAACGGCAAGGTGTTTGATTAACTATTTAACAATAGTTTATAGATATAGACGTTAGTAATTTTGAGATTAATAGTAATTTTGTTAAAATTTTAAATCAGTAACTTATGAAAAGAAGCATTTTAATACTTTCGCTAGCAGCTTTGACGCTGGGTTCGTGCGGATCTAAGAAAAAGATCGCCGAGCTGGAAGCTAAGAACAAGGAGATCCAGGATCTGCTAAATTCTGCAACTGTTAAACTAAATACCTGCCTTGCAGAGAAAGATGGTTTAACACAGCGTATTGATGATCTAAAAAATACCAATACAGATCTTATCAATACAAGAGACCAGATTACAACGCTATCTTCTAAGGGAGCAGCAAATCTTGAGAAATCTTTAGAAAGCCTAAAAGAGAAAGACCTTAAAATAACAAGGCTTCAGGATGCACTTACCCGTAAAGACTCTGTAACCATTGCATTAGTTACAAGTATTAAACGTGCCGTAGGTGTTAACGACCCGGATATTGAGGTAAACGTAGAAAAAGGCGTGGTTTACATCTCTATTGCTGATAAACTATTATTTAAAAGTGGTAGCTATGACGTAACTGACAGGGCTAAAGAAATTTTAGGTAAAGTTGCTAAGATCGTTCAGGACAAACCAGATTTTGAATGTATGGTAGAAGGTCATACTGATAATGTGCCTATTAAAAACACTGTACTTATAGATAACTGGGATTTAAGTGTTAAACGTGCTACATCTATTGTAAGGATTTTACAAAAAGACTTTGGTATAGATCCTAAACGTTTAGTAGCATCAGGCCGTGGCGAGTATATTCCTTTAGACAGCAACACGTCTCCTGAAGGCAGGGCTAAAAACAGAAGGACGAGAATACTTGTACTTCCTAAAATCGACCAGTTTTACGACATGATCGAAAAAGAAATGAAAAACCAGACTAAGTAATTAGTTAATATACCAAAAGGGCGGCCGTAACAACGAGCCGCCCTTTTTTATACCCACCGGTTAAAAACTCCCGTTTTATTTTTATAATTTAGCCACCATGTTACAAGTTGTTATTATAGGTTCGGGTAATGTGGCGCAGCATCTCATAAAAGCATTCGCGAATAATGCAAATGCTAAGCTTGTGCAGGCATTTGCACGCCATCCGCAGGACCTGGAGCATCTGCTTCCGGCAACGGCCATAACAAGTTCCTACGATACTATTACAGAGGCAGATATTTACATTATCGCAGTAAAAGATGATGCCATTGCACACATATCATCGCAATTACCTTTTACCGGCAGGCTTGTAGTACATACTTCGGGCAGCAGCGGTTTGGATCAGCTGGACAATAAAAACCGGCGCGGGGTGTTTTATCCGTTGCAAACGTTCTCAAAAAATAAAGAGATAGACTTTAGCGTTGTCCCTCTGTGCCTTGAAATCGAAAAGGAAATGGACTATCAAACTTTAGAAGATCTGGCAAAAGGCTTATCTGAAAGTATTTACAATATTGATTCAGAACAAAGAAAAGCCCTGCATGTAGCCGCGGTATTTGTAAATAATTTTACCAACCATATGTATGCTATTGGTGGCGAAATTTGTAGCCAAAATAACATACCGTTTGATATATTGGGTCCGCTGATTCAGGAAACAGCCGACAAAATAAATACACTGACGCCAAAAGAAGCACAAACAGGCCCTGCCATAAGGCACGACGGGCAAACGATACAAAAACACCTGGATTTTCTTGAAAAAGAAAACCATAAAGAGTTATATACATTAATTACCCAATCGATACAACAAACAAATGAGTAAGAGCTATAAAGAGCTGATGAACGATATTACCACATTTATTTTTGATGTGGACGGCGTACTTACAGATGGTACCATACACATTGCACCTAATGGTGAAATGCTGCGCAACATGAACATTCGCGACGGCTATGCCATGAAGGCCGCCGTAGAGCACGGTTATACGGTATGTATAATATCGGGCGGATTAAATGAGGGCGTTCGCATAAGGCTGCGTAACCTGGGCATTACCGATATTTACCTGGGCGTGCCTAACAAAGTGGAGACTTTTGATGAGTTTACCGACATTTACAATATTAAACCGGAACAGGTGTTGTACATGGGAGACGATATCCCTGATTACCATGTTATGAAGCTCGTAGGCCTGCCTACCTGCCCTCAGGATGCTGCTCCGGAAATTAAAGAACTGAGCAAATACATATCGCACAAAAATGGCGGAACCGGCTGCGTGCGCGATGTAATAGAGCAGGTTATGAAGGTTCAGGGCAAATGGATGGAACACTTTAATGCACGGTACGATTAAATTCCAAAATAGAAATTTCAAATAACAAACCTTACATAAAACGATTTATCAGTAACGAATGAAGTTTTTAAAATTAATAGGATTCCCAAATTTACTATTGCTGGCTTTTGGCATGTTTGTTTTTAAATACGGCTTTTTAGACCATCAGGAAAATTTGCAGTTAGCAATAAATAACTTGCAGTATGCACTTATGGTCCTTGCCTGTGTACTTATAGCAGCGGGCGGATTTTTTATGAACAACATTTTTGGTTTCGGTAAAGACGAACATCCTGAAATTACTGAAGCTAAAGGTTATAATTTTTACGCAGCGTTTACGGTTGTGGGTATAGGGTTAGGATATTATATTGCCGATTTTGTAGGCAAACCGTTTTTTACGGGTGTATTCATCATCGGTGCAGCATTGTTTTATATCTATGCTACCAGTTTAAAAGCTACTATTATTGTGAGCAATATTATTATAGCGGCTGTAATTGCTTTACCCATATTAACTATAGGGGTATTTACCCTATACCCTATCCTTAATAACGACAATCACATCCAGATAGCAACAATATTCGATGTGCTTTTAGATTACGCCATTTTTACATTTGTAATAGGCTTGATACTTACTTTTGTAAACGACCTTGCTAATATTGATGCTGATTATAACAATGGCGTTACCACTTTACCTATTGTGTTAGGCAGGGCAAGGACTATGAAAATAGTAATTGGGCTAACAATAATTCCGATAGCGCTGTTGCTGTATTACACACAGTCGTATATAATAGACCTTACGTTTGCACTTGGTTTCGGGTTGCTTTTCATCCTGGGTCCGCTTGTGTATTTCCTTATAAAACTTTGGAGTGCAGTAAACGAAAAAGAATTCAGGCACCTTGAAGTGGTACTTAAACTTATATTGCTTTTTACCGCTGTATCATTGTCAGTTATAACTTTTAATATAAATTACAATGTTAAGGGATAAATTAAAAAACTATAAACTTATACTGGCTTCAGGATCGCCCAGGAGGCAACAGTTTTTGCGCGAGCTTGATGTTGATTTTGAAATACGGCTTAAAGATGTAGAGGAGATCTACCCCGAAAACTTACAGGGAGCTGAAATAACCGATTTTCTTGCCAAACTTAAAGCCGATGCGTTAGAAGACAGCCTTAGTAATGATGAAATAGCCATTACGAGCGATACCATTGTATGGCATGAAAATAAAGCACTTGGCAAGCCTAAAGATTATGATGATGCCTTTGCCATGTTACAATCGTTATCAGGTAAAACGCATGAGGTTATTACATCGGTATGCATAAAAAATGCCGGTGAAGCCAATGTATTTAACGAAACCACGAGGGTAACATTTAATACGTTATCTGATGACGAAATAAAATATTACTTGGATAACTACAAGCCTTTTGATAAGGCCGGTTCGTACGGCATACAGGAATGGATAGGCCTTGTTGCCATTGCCCATATAGATGGATCCTATGCCAATGTTGTGGGCATGCCGGTAGACAAAGTTTACCAATATTTGAGTAAATTCGCGTAAAGCATACTGAATGGAAAAATTTGAATATTCCTTAGAATTATGGCGCACCGGTATTGTACTGGTGGTGTTTATAATCCTAAATTTTATAATTACCAAGCTTACCAAGCGCTATGCAAAGGCATCGCATCTATCAGAGCATCGTACCAATCTTATAGCCAAATACATAGATTTTTTAATGTTCGGCCTTTTTTGCGTGGTGATAATTGCCGTATGGGGTTCTAAATCAACCGATGTATTTACATTTATTGGTACGGCATTAACCATTATAGGTGTTGCTTTTTTTGCGCAGTGGTCCATCCTCAGTAATATTACATCAGGCATTATACTGTTCTTTACATTCCCTTTCCGCATAGGCGATGTAATCCGCGTTCACGATAAAGATTTCCCTATAGAGGCCCAGATAGAAGACATCAAAGCATTCCATACTTTACTTCGCACCCGCGAAGGCGAGCTAATTACCTACCCCAACAGCCTCCTTTTGCAAAAAGGCGTGAGCATTGTGCCTATAAAACAGGAAGACAAAGAATTTTACGATTAAAGCCATGCAAAACAAATTTATATACTTCTTACTCTTTTGCAATACCCTTTGCTACGCACAGCCCGAAAAGCCTACATCGGCAGAGATTTACCATAGGCTGGAAAAGCTGAACTTTTTAGGATCGGTACTTTATATAGCCGCCCACCCTGATGATGAGAACAACGAGCTGATATCTTATTTAGCGAACGACACCAAGGCCCGCACCGGCTATCTTGCCCTTACACGTGGCGATGGTGGCCAAAACCTTATTGGGCTTGAATTGCGGGAACTACTTGGCGTTATCCGTACACAGGAACTTATAGAAGCCCGTAATATTGATGGTGGCGAGCAGTTTTTTAGCCGTGCCAACGATTTTGGATTCTCTAAAATGCCCGATGAAACCTTGCAAATATGGAACAAAAAGGAAGTTTTGCAGGACATGGTATGGGTTATCCGCCAGTTTGAACCCGATGTTATCATAACCCGTTTTGACCACCGTTCGCCGGGATCTACACACGGGCATCACACCTCTTCGGCCATGCTTACACAAGAGGCTTACGACCTTGCAGCCGATAAAAATTATGAGCCGGAGCAACTAAAATACAATACCATATGGCAGCCCAAACGTGTATTCTTTAACGTATCATGGTGGTTTTTTGGCGGTAAAGACAAATTTGATAAGGTTGATAAATCAAAATACATAAACCTGCAAACCGGTACTTATTTTCCGCTTTTAGGAAAATCCAACCAGGAAATTGCCGCCCTTAGCCGCAGCAGGCATAAATCGCAGGGCTTTGGCTCAACCGGAGAGCGCGGCGACGATATGGAGTACCTGGAGCTTATTAAAGGTGACATTCCTAAAGACAAGCAAAATCTTTTTGAAGGCATAGATACATCGTGGAACCGTGTTAAAGGCGGCAAAGCTATTGGCGATGCGGTTACAGCGGTATTAAAAAGCTACGATTTTAAAAATCCGGCAGCATCTGTTCCGGCATTAGTAAAAATATATTCGCAGATAAATAATCTGGAGAATGGCTACTGGAAAACCCAGAAGCTAAAAGAAATTAGAGAGCTTATTGCACAATGCAGCGGCTTATATTTAGAAGCCGTGGCAGAGCAGCAATCTGCAACTCCCAGCAGCAAGCTTAAAGTTAAATGGGAGGCCATTAACCGTAGCGCTATTGCCATGAGCCTGAAATCGCTAACGGTTCAGCCTGAAAATGCTGTTATCAGTCAGAACCTTCCGTTAGCTAATAATATTGGGCAAAACAATACACTTGATGTTTTGCTGCCAAAAACACTGGCGTTTACATCGCCTTACTGGCTTACCGAAAAAGGTACTGCGGGCATGTATACGGTAAACGACCTTCATAAAATTGGAAAGGCCGATATCATAAGGGAAATGGCAGTTACATTTACCGTAGATATTGCCGGAGTACAGATTCCGTTTGAGCGAATGGTAAGTTATAAATTTAACGACCCTGTGGCAGGCGAAGTGTACCAGCCGTTGGATATAATCCCTGCTGTAACAACCCGCATACTCAACAAAGTACAGTTGTTTACCACTACTAAGTCGCAATCCATAAGCATTAAAATAAAAGCCGGCAAAGAAAACGCTAAGGGCAGCCTTAGGTTTGAATTGCCACAAGGATGGAAGGTTACGCCTGCCTCGATTCCGTTCGACCTGAAAAATAAAGGCAGTGAAACCATTGTGAGTTTTGAGGTTACGCCTCCCGATGCGCCATCTGAAGTTACAGGAAAAAGCATCGCAAACATTGATGGCGAAGATTTTGACAGGGAGCAGACCATCATTAATTACCCACATATTGACGCACAAAATGTGTTACTGCCTTCAACAGCTAAATTTACAAGGGCCGACCTGAAAACTAAAGGCGAAAATATTGCTTATGTTATGGGTGCGGGCGATAATATACCGGAAAGCCTGAGGCAGATGGGCTATAATGTTTCGGTTCTTAAAACCACTGATATATCGGCGGAAAGCCTTGCTAATTATGATGCCGTTATTATGGGCATACGTGCCTACAACGTACTTGAAGACCTGGCGTTTAAGCAGCAAGTGCTTTTTAATTATGTAAATAATGGTGGTACCATGATAGTGCAGTACAATACTACGGGTGCGCTTACCGTTAAAGATGTTGCCCCTTACCCACTTCGCATTTCGCGCGAGCGTGTTACAGAGGAAGATGCAAAAATAACATTTCTGGACGCAACCAACAGGCTGTTAAACTATCCTAATAAGATAACAGCTAATGATTTTAAGGGCTGGGTGCAGGAACAGGGTTTGTACTACCCGGATGAATGGGGTAAGGAGTTTGTGCCGGTATTGTCGTCGCACGATAAAGGTGAAGACGATAAAAAAGGCGGACTGTTAATAGCGAAGTACGGAAAAGGGTATTACATTTATACCGGCTTAAGCTTCTTTAGGGAGTTGCCGGAAGGTGTTTCCGGCGCGTACAGGCTTATGGCGAATATGATAGCTGCGGGACAATAATACAGTGGATTTGTTAATGCAGGGATTCGGTTATTTGAGGATTCGGTTATTTGATTGACAAGATTCACCACAAATAACCAGATAACCAGATAACCAAATTAACGCATTAACACAAGTTGATTTTGGTAGTAGCGACAAATTACCGCATTGCCACATTAACAAATCCACTAAAAATTCTGTAACAAAACAAAAGAATACAAGTCTTATAAAGAGATATAGCAAACAGGTATGAAAGATAATCCAACTTCATGGAAAAAAAGTTACTCGCTGGTGCTGCTGCTCAATATTATATATATAGTGCTGTTTTATTTTTTAATGCAAATATATTCGTAGCATGCAGTTAATAGACTGGATCATACTTTCTGCCACGCTCATTTTTATTGTTGCCTATGGTGCATTAAAAACACGCGGCAGTAAAAACGTAGAAGAATACATATTAGGCAGCAACGAAACCCCTTGGTGGACAGTGGGACTATCGGTTATGGCTACCCAGGCCAGTGCCATTACATTTCTTTCAACACCCGGCCAGGCCTACCATGACGGTATGGGCTTTGTGCAGTTTTACTTTGGTATGCCGCTGGCAATGGTAATCATCTGCATTACATTTATACCCATATACCACAGGCTTAAGGTTTTTACCGCTTACGAATTTTTAGAGCAGCGCTTTGATGTTAAAACACGTACCCTGGCATCTATCTTATTTATGATACAGCGCGGTTTAGGTACTGGCCTAACCATTTATGCCCCTGCCATTATACTATCATCACTCTTAGGGTGGAATCTTAACGTAATGAACCTTGTAATAGGCGTTATGGTTATAATCTATACCGTTTCGGGTGGTACGCGTGCGGTAAACGTTACCCAAAAGCAACAAATGTTTGTTATTATGGGCGGTATGATCATCACGTTTTTTATTATCCTTAGTTACCTGCCCGAAGAACTCAGCTTTAATAACGCCCTGCATATTGCCGGTGCTAATGACAAGTTGAATATATTAGAATTTTCTCTTGATCCTGAAAAACGTTATACCATCTGGAGTGGACTTGCCGGTGGTTTGTTCCTCTTCCTTTCTTATTTTGGGACAGACCAAAGCCAGGTACAGCGTTATTTATCGGGTAAATCTATCCGCGAAAGCCAGATGGGACTTATAATGAACGGCCTTTTAAAAGTGCCTATGCAGTTTTTTATATTGTTAATTGGGGTTATGGTGTTCGTGTTTTTCCAGTTCCACTCGGCTCCCCTGCATTTTAACCCAAACAATACACAAAGCATAAACAACTCGCAATACAAAGGCGAATATAATAAACTGGAAAAACAACTGGACATACTGGCTGTTGAGAAAAAAGAGATAAGTATGCTCTACGTAAACCAGCTCAACCAGGATTATGATAATAAAGAGTTGCACAATCGGATGATTGCGCTTAATACCCGCGAAAAAGATCTGCGTGACCAAGCAAAAGACCTTATAAGCCAGGTTGATAAAACAGCCGAAACCAATGATAAAGATTACGTATTTCTGTACTTTATCTTAAACTTTTTACCGAAGGGTATGATAGGACTACTTTTGGCAGTTATTATCTCTGCAGCAATGTCGTCATCAGCATCGGGGTTGAATGCACTGGCATCTACCACCGCTATAGATATTTACAAACGTAACGTTAAAGGCGAAAAATCAGAAAAGCACTTTGTAAATGCCGCCAAAATATTTACCTTATTTTGGGGCGTAGTGGCTATACTATTTGCCTGTATAGGTACTATGTTTGAGAATCTTATACAGTTGGTAAATATTATAGGGTCAATATTTTATGGCACGGTACTGGGCATCTTCCTTGTAGCATTTTATATTAAGTACATTAAGGCACAAGCAATATTTATTGGTGCAACGCTAAGCCAGTTATGCATATTTTATATTTATTATAAAGATGTAGTTAGCTTTTTATGGCTCAATATTATTGGTGCAGTACTCACCATAATCATATCATCACTATTGCAATTTACTATAAATAATACATCTGTTAAGGCAGAGGAACTATAATCAGAGAGGTTTAAATCCATCTCTGCCTTTAGATTAGCAACATAAAAAAGAGGCTATCCTAAAACGGATGGCCTCTTTATTTTTAGATTGTATGACTTAATTATTATAAACGTATCCTAAATTTGTTATGTATCCTTGATATAACAGGACGGTTAAGAATAATGCCCGTGATGCATATAAGCATCAAAATAATAATCATAGTAAAGTAAATAAACCCTGCAAAAGTACTTAAGTCGGGAAAATCTGAAATAAGGAAAAAGAGCGTTGCTGTGAAGGTTATCACACAAAAAATAAGGCTTAAAAGTCGCATAGTCATTGTAGTTTAATGTTGCATGGAAAATAAAACAGATAAAAAAAGGACCCAAGAAGGATCCTGTTTTAAGATTTATTATCTTTCATGATAAATAAAACGTAGTTTCATTCATTATAAAAAACATGAAGGGCTTAACCCTTAGCGCTTTACTTTTTATAAAGGTAAGAAAAAATGTATTTAAGTATGTTAAATTATTAAAATTATTACTGACGGTTTTTGTAAGCCGTAGTCATACTAAAAATTTTATTAAAGTAGTTGTCAAGGCATAAAAGGTCGGCATCAGATTTGCCACCACTTTTAATTACACCTTTATCTGTAAGAAATTTTTCAGCACCCATCGGCTGGGCATGTTTCTTTTTAGCTGTCTTTTTAAGGAATATAAGGTTGCTTATTGTTACCCTGTATTTGCCTTCCCTTAACTCAATTTCAAAATCAAAGCTAAAGTCGTCTTTTAAAAAGTCTGATGTGCCCGGACAGGTATTTTTAAGCTCGGTACCGGTGCCTTTATAAACACCACCTTCAGATGATGTAATTTTTAGGCGCACGTGCCTGGAAATAATGGCCGGAATATTAGTTTCCTCACTAATAAAAACATTTTCCCATATAAGCTTTTCATTGCTAATAATAAAACTATTAGCCTGGCTAAAACCGGACAACGAGCACAGGAGTAACAGCAGTAAAGCAATTTTTTTCATCGCTAATAAAAAGTTTATATATTGGCTTAAAACCGTACCAAAGATAAATATTTTTTTAAGCTGCAATGCAAAATTTCCTTACAATTAAATACCAATTTCATTACAATATTCATCATATAAATTGTAACCTATGTGCCTCATTTTAAAACCGGAAGCAGCTTTTGCTGCCATATTTCCAGTTTTTGAGTAAACGTTTTAGTAGCATTGGCCCCACTTGGCGATGGCAGCACATCATATTCTACGTTATTTTTCCTGCCTACATACCTGTCATAATAAGCCGCTGCATTTTTACTGGAAAAGAAAACGTACTTTATTTGTGGATAGGTTTTATAAAAAGCGTCAAAATTATTAGGCACTTCATTTTTAATATTGCTGTCCAGGCTTCCCTCACGCTCACAATACTGCAATACATCCCATAAGGCAATGTGGTTATTTACCAGTAAACTTAACTTATCATTATATACATGGGTTAGCTCTTTATTATAAAGAGTGAACAACAAACGCCAAAACTGGTTACCCCGGTTACCATAGTATTCCTGTACTTGTAATGATTTTTCTCCCGGCATCGTTCCAAGAATCAATATTTTAGAATTATAATTCACAATAGGTTCAAAAGCTTTTTTCATCATTTTATAATTAAAAAACATAATTATATAATTACTTAAACTTATTTTAAGTATTCTATAACACAGCGAGTTAAAGTATTGTTACAACAAATTGTTTTATGATTTTATTAGCAAGGTGTGGCTTAACCATTATCTAACTTTGATTAAGTTCGAGAGGGAAAATACAAACTAATAATCAATACATAAACATTATGGCAACTACCAAAACTACTGCTAAAAGTACAAAAAGTACAGCAGCATCACGAAGTACAGCGGCAAAAACAACTGCGGCTAAATCTACCACTGCAACAAAGGCTACAGCAGCTAAGAGCACAACAACTAACCGCGGCGTTGTAAAAGCAAAATCTACTGCGGCAGAAGGATTAAAAGAACTATTTATAGACAGCCTTAAAGATATTTACTGGGCTGAGAAAGCTTTAGTTAAAGCATTGCCTAAAATGGCTAAAAATGCTACCACCCCTAACCTTATTGAAGGCATAAACAACCATACTGCCGAAACTGAAGAACAAATTGCACGTTTAGAGCAGGTGTTTACCCTTATTGGTAAAAAGGCTGTGGCAAAAAAATGTGAAGCTATGGATGGCCTTTTAAAAGAAGGTACAGATATTATGGAAAGCACTGAGCAGGGCCCGGTACGCGATGCGGGTATCATTGCAGCCTCACAAAAAATTGAGCATTACGAAATTGCTACTTACGGTACACTTTGCGCTTTTGCAAAAACATTAGGTTTAGATGAAGTTGCCGATATTCTTCATACAACACTTGAAGAAGAAAAAAGAGCAGACATTACACTTACAGAAGCCGCTTACAACACCATTAATTTTGATGCTGCTGATGCAGATGATAGTGAGATGGAGTAATACAGCAGCATTGTTGAAAGATGGGGTTTATTTAAACCCCATTTTTTATGGACTAATGTTTTCTTTAACCCAACACGTTTAACCATGAAAGAATTCATTAAAAACAACAGCCTGTCTATAGTATTTATAATTCTGTTTGTTATAACTCTTGCGGCGCAAATAGTGTTTGGGCACCAGGAATATAATAAAGAATTAATAGATAATGGAGGTGCAGCTGTAAACTTGCAGCAATATCTTACATCGGGTCATTTTGTTGAGTCTACTTTTGAGAATTGGGAAAGCGAATTCCTGCAAATGGCTCTTTTTGTAGTGCTTACCATTTTCTTAAAACAAAAAGGATCATCTGAGTCTAAAAAATTTGATGGTACCGATGAAGTTGATGAAAAGCCCAATCCAAACAAAGAGGGTACTCCGTGGCCGGTTAAAAAGGGCGGCTTTATTTTAAAGCTTTACCAAAATTCACTAACCATAGCATTGCTACTATTATTTATTATATCGTTTGTACTTCATTTTTACGGAAGCCTTTCCGACCAAAATGTTGAAAATAAACTTAAAGGTGAAGCTTTAGAAACCACAGCAAATTATATTACCGATTCACGTTTTTGGTTCGAATCATTCCAAAACTGGCAAAGCGAATTCTTATCGGTATTTGCTATAGTAGCTTTATCTATTTATTTAAGGCAACAGGGATCGCCACAATCCAAACCCGTAGATGCCCCGCACGATGAAACCGGCGAATAATTATACATTTTATAAACCAAACTAAATACCATTTTATGAAAGCACTTGTATTTCACAAACCAAAAGACGTAAGGGTAGACACCGTTGATGACCCAATTATCGAAGAGCCAAGGGACGTCATCCTAAAAGTAACATCTACAGCAATATGCGGATCTGACCTGCATATTTATAACGGTTACATTCCGCAGCCGCACAGTATGGTTATGGGCCATGAGTTTATGGGTATTGTAGAAGAAGTAGGTAGCGGCGTAAGCAACCTAAGGGTTGGGGACCGTGTAGTGGTGCCCTTCCCTATCTCATGCGGCACCTGTCACTTTTGCAACATGAGCCTGCCAACACATTGCGAAAATTCAAACCCGGAAATGTACGGACCAGAAGGCGGATTGGCTAAAGGCAAAGGCGGCGCATTGTTTGGCTATACCGATCTTTACGGAGGTTATAGCGGTGGCCAGGCTGAGTACGTTAGAGTGCCTTATGCAGATTACGGTCCGCGTAAAATTTCAGACAACCTTACCGATGACCAGGCCCTGTTTTTAACCGACATTTTCCCTACCGGATGGAGTGCAATAGACTGGGCAGAACTTAAAGGTGGCGAAACTGTAGTGGTATTTGGTTGTGGCCCGGTAGGCATCATGGCAATGAAATCTGCATGGTTGCGTGGTGCCGGAAGGGTAATTGGTGTAGATATATTAGATTACCGTTTAGAAAAAGCAAGGCTTGCCGCTAACGCAGAAACTATTAATGGTAAGGATGTAGATGCGGTAGAAGCAATTAGAGCTATGACGGGCGGCTATGGTGCCGATGTTTGCGTGGATGCTGTGGGTATGGAAGCCGAACATTCGTTTTGGGCAAGTGCAAAAAACCTTATACAAGGCGAAATGGGCACTATGAAAACACTACAACGCTGTTTTGATGCCGTGCGCCGTGGCGGTACGGTAACCGTTGTTGGCGTATACGGTACTCCATTTGATAACTTCCCGTTACACCAGTGGTTTGATAAAGGTATTAAACTTAGGGGCGGCCAGGCGCCGGTGCACAATTACATAGATAACCTTATTAACCTGGTAGAAACCGGCAAGGTAACGCTTGAAGATGTAATAACACATACAGTTGCGTTAAGCGATGCCGCAAAAATGTACGACATCTTTAATAACAAAGAAGATAATTGTGTGAAAGTAGTATTAAAACCTTAGTTTTCAATACATACAATCTCTAACTTTAATAAGCGATAACCATAACGGTTATCGCTTTTGTTGGCTTAATAAAGCCCTAATACAACACAAACTATGAAAGCGATCTGGAAAGGAAGCATAAGCTTTGGGCTGGTAAACATCCCTATAAAGCTATACAGCGGCACACAAACACACAACATTAACCTGGATATGATTCGCCAAAAAGACAAATGCAAAATACAATATGTGCGCGTTTGTAAAAAAGACGGCAAAGAAGTATCATGGGAAGATATTGCTAAAGGCTACCGTAAAGAAAATGGCGATTATATTATAATTGACAAGGATGATTTTAATAAGATATCTCCCGAAAAGACTCAAACAATAGACATTTTTGAGTTTATTAAGGAAGAAGAAATTCCATCTAAATACTTAGAGAAGCCTTATATAGTAGAGCCTTCTAAAGATGCTAAAAAGGTTTATGCATTATTGAGAGAGGCTCTCAAAAAGTCGCAAAAAGTTGGGCTTTGCAAATTTGTAATGCGTACTACGCAGCATCTTGGGATACTTAAGGTTGAAGATGATGCCATACTGCTCATCCAGATTCGCTTTAACGATGAATTACGCGATCCTGAAGAGGCTACGCTCATCCCAACCGATATTAAAATCGCTAAAAAAGAGCTTGATATGGCACTCACCATTATCGACCAGCTTACCGATTCTTTTGACCCCTCTAAATATAAAGACACTTATAAAGACGAACTAATTAAACTCATTAAGAAAAAAGGTGCTGCCAAACCGGGCGAAAAGGTAGAAACCCCTACCCGTTCCCGTAAAAAAACTGCCGCTAAAGACGATTTGTTAGAACAGCTTAAGGCCAGCCTTGCTGCCATTAAAAACTAAGTGTTATGCCTAAATTATCTGAATATAATAAGAAAAGGGATTTTAAAAAAACTGCCGAACCTAAAGGTAAAGTAAAAAAAGGCGGCAAAGAGTTGCATTTTGTAATTCAGAAACATGCGGCCTCCCACCTGCATTTTGATTTCAGGCTGGAGATAGATGGTGTACTTGTTAGCTGGGCTGTACCTAAGGGCCCCAGTGCCGATCCATCCGTTAAGCGCCTTGCAATGCATGTAGAAGATCACCCAATGGATTATATTAATTTTGAAGGCACTATACCCAAAGGCCAGTATGGTGGCGGCACTGTTATGGTTTGGGATACCGGTACATATCTTGCCGAAGGCAGCGATAGTGTTGCTGAAAGCGAAAAACTATTGCGCAAGATGCATGACGAGGGTAATATAAAAGTGGTTATGAGCGGCAAAAAAGTAAACGGCTCTTACCACTTGGTACACATGCACGGCAAAGACCAGGAATGGCTGCTTATGAAAGCAAAAGATGAATATGCCGATAAGAAAGAATTTGATCAAACATCGGTGCTTGCCGGCAGGACGATGGATGATATTGCCGATGATAAAAAATCAGATGTATGGAACAGCAATCGGGATGAAGAAAAGAAGTTAGCGGGTAATAAGGATGCTATTCCTGAAGATGTTGGCACAGATAGCAGCTCTCCTTCCTTTACTGCCGATGATGTGGCCGATGCTAAAAAATTAAAAGAATTTCCTGTTGACTGGCTCCCACAACTCGCAACATTAACCGATGAAGTTTTTGATAATGATGAATGGATTTATGAAACAAAGTATGATGGTTACCGGGCTATAATTCAGGTTAATGGCGGTAAAGTTAACCTTGTGTCGCGCAATGGTATTTCATTTAATAAAAAATACGCCCCTCTGGTACAAGCTTTTGAAGCTGTTACGAATGACGTAGTTTTAGACGGCGAGATTGTGGTAGAAGATGATAAAGGTATGAGCCATTTTCAGTGGCTGCAGTATTTTGCCGAAAATCCAGATCGTGGCAAATTAAAATGTTATGTGTTTGATATACTTTATTTTAATGGGTTCGACCTTACTTCGCTCAATCTTGTTCAACGTAAAAAAATATTAGAGGCATTGTTGCCGCAATCTGATGAGATTATCTATTCAGGACATATTGTTGGCGATGGCAGCAAAGCGCTAAAAAAAGTAGAAAAAGATGGCGGCGAAGGGCTTATTGCTAAAAAGGCAAACTCCAAATACCATATCAATAAGCGTAGTAAGGACTGGCTGAAAATCAAAGTTAGCAAAGAGCAGGAAATGGTTATAGGCGGCTTTACAGACCCGCAGGGTTCAAGAAGCGGTTTTGGGTCGTTATTGCTTGGTTATTACCAGGATGGAGAGTTTATTTACTCCGGTAAAGTGGGCACAGGATTTAACGAAGATTCGTTAACAGACATGCACAAAAAACTACTCAAACTGGAGCAAAAAACATCGCCGTTTAAAACTAAGCCAAAAGAACGTGGTGCTCATTTTGTTAAGCCGGAACTGGTTGCCGAGATTAAATACAGCGAATGGACCGAAACAGGAAGCCTTAGACACCCTGTGTTTATTGCATTACGAACCGATAAAGATCCTAAAGATGTTACACGGGAGCAAGCCATAGCTAAAGATAAATTAGTTAGCAAAGAAAAGATGAAAAAAGTAACTTTAGATACTAAACTCAAAACTTCAGTAAAAAATACAACTGTAAAGGAAGAAACTGTAAAAGGATCAAAACCGAAAGTGAAATCTAAAACAACTGTTTCTAAGTCGGTTTCTAAAAAAGGATGGGATAAAACTAAAGCACCGGTTACCCATCCTGATAAAGTATTCTGGCCTGTTGAGGGCTATACCAAAGGCGACGTAATAAATTATTACGATGAAATGTCGCAGTGGATAATGCCATACATTAAAGACCGCCCACAATCTATGCGAAGGACGCCGAATGGTATTGATAAAGACGGTTTCTTTCAGAAAAACGTTGCCGATTCAGCTCCGGACTGGGCACAGACCGAGAAAATCCATTCTGATTCAACCAAGGAAGATATTGAGTATCTTATTTGTAATGACAAAGAGACCCTTATTTACATGGCAAACCTGGGTTGTATAGAAATTAATCCGTGGAGCAGCCGAGTAGGCAGCCTTGATAATCCCGACTATATTATTTTTGACCTTGATCCTAACAAAGCATCTTTAAAAGACCTGGTTACCACTGCCAATAAAGTAAAAGAAATTTTAGACAGCCTTGGTATTACCGGTTATCTTAAAACATCGGGCGGTAAAGGGCTGCATGTATTTATTCCCATAAAACCTAAATACAGTTATGACCAGAGCCGTGATTTTTCACATATTATAAGCCAGGCTGTTAACAGTGCATTGCCGGATATTACCAGCCTTGAGCGGATGCCCAAAAAACGTATTGGCAAAGTGTACTTAGATTTTTTACAAAATGGCAAAGGTAAAACTATGGCCTGTGCATATTCGCTTCGCCCGCGTGAAGGAGCTACAGCAAGCACTCCATTAGATTGGGAAGAGCTCAACGAAAAAAAATTCGACCTTAAAAATTACAATATTAAAACCCTGCCAAAACGTGTAAAAGAAAAGGGAGACTTGTGGGCCAACTTTTTTAAAGATGCAGTAGATTTAAAAGCTATTTTAGATAAGTTATCCTGATGTAAAGCATTTTTATATATTTGTAAGAAAAGAGATGAATTTCTTACGTTTAGCCCCTATTACCTGCATAATTTTATTTGCTTTAGACTACCAAAATGTACAAGCGCAAAATATCTATAAAGAAGATTTTTTAGAGTTTTGGGAAGACTACAATTCCTACTACGGGTATTTTGATGAAAGCGGTATCGATTGGAATAAAGCCAAAGAAATTTATTTACCTGCAACCGATACCATTAAAAACAATTACGAGTTTACCTGCTTTTTAGAGCGGGTTGTAAACGAATTTCATAACGGGCATGTATCGTTAAATACAAATTACACAACCTCTAACAGGATTATTCCCAGTGGTGCTGATGTGTATGCGGTAAAAAAGGGAAATGCTTATGTAATATCCGATGTCAGGCTAAATTCAATAGCAGAAAAATGCGGGATTAAACCGGGTATGGAAATAAAGCAATTTAATAATAAACCTATTAATGCACAGCTGGAAAAATTCCTGCCAAAGTCGGCTACTGCCTATACTCCGGCAATGTACGATTATGCAATAAATATGCTATTTGCCGGAACTTATGATAAAAAAAGAGAATTTACCGTAAACGAAAACGGTACTTTAAAAACCTATAAGCCAGATGATATTGAAGTTAAAAACTTTGAAGATCTTATCGAATACAAAATCCTTGATGGAAACATTGGCTATATAAAGATCAATAATTCATTAGGTAACAACAGCCTTATTACTGCTTTTGATAAAGCCTTAGATGAATTAATGCAAACCAAAGGCATTGTTTTAGACCTTACCGAAACTCCCGGTGGTGGAAACACTACCGTGGCCCGAGCAATTATGGGAAGGTTTACAGACAAAGAACTCCCTTACCAAAAACACGTAATTAATGAGAAAGAATACGGAACTGTGCGCTCCTGGATAGAATATGTAGTACCCAGAAAAACAACCTACAAAAATAAAGTTGTGGTTATGGTGGGCCACTGGACAGGCAGTATGGGTGAAGGTATGGCTATAGGATTTGATGCCATGAAGAGGGCAAAGATAGCCGGCACAAAAATGGCAGGATTAATAGGCGCTATTTACTCTTTTAATATGAAGAATACTAAAATTGGCTTCCAGATTCCGTATGAGAAAATGTACCACGTTAATGGTACACCACGGGAAGATTATTTACCGCAATATCTTACAAACAACAGTACCGAAACTTTTACCAAAGCGCTAAAACTTATAAAATGATAAAAGCCCCAATTTGGGGCTTTTATATATATGATAATTAAAGGATTAACCTAAAATTTCTTTAACTTTTAATCCAATTTCAGCAGGAGAGTCTACAACGTGTATACCGTTCTCCCTCATGATGCGTTTTTTAGCTTCGGCTGTATCATCAGACCCGCCAACAATTGCACCGGCATGGCCCATTGTACGGCCTTTAGGAGCAGTTTCACCAGCTATAAAGCCAACAACCGGTTTCCTGTTTCCATCAGCTTTAACCCATGTGGCAGCATCAGCTTCAAGCTGGCCACCAATTTCACCAATCATTATAATGATTTCAGTTTCAGGGTCATTCATAAGTAATTCAACAGCCTCTTTAGTAGTAGTACCAATAATTGGGTCGCCACCAATACCTATAGCTGTAGTAATACCTAAACCTTGTTTAACAACCTGGTCTGCCGCTTCATAAGTAAGAGTACCTGATTTAGAAACAATACCTACAGTACCTTTTTTAAACACAAAGCCTGGCATGATACCAACTTTAGCCTCTCCCGGAGTAATAACACCCGGGCAGTTAGGGCCTATAAGGCGGCAATCTTTATCTTTAATATAATCAAAAGCTTTAATCATATCTGCAACAGGAATACCTTCTGTAATTGTAATAATTACTTTAATACCTGCTTCGGCAGCTTCCATAATTGCATCAGCAGCAAATGCAGGCGGAACGAATATAATAGTAGTATCTGCACCGGCAATTTCTACTGCATCTTTTACAGTGTTAAAAACAGGGCGGTCTAAGTGCGTAGTACCACCTTTACCAGGGGTAACACCACCAACAACATTAGTACCATATTCAATCATTTGGGTAGCGTGAAAAGTACCTTCACTGCCTGTAAAACCCTGTACAATTATTTTGGAATCTTTATTAACTAAAACACTCATGATATATATTTTATTAATTTTAGTATTAGCGGTACAAAAATAGGTTTTTAACCAATACCTATAAAGGTTTTTTTATTATTTGTATATCAATTTTGCAGAATTCTCTACCTTATCTTTAAATTTACTAACCGGGATGGCTCATTAAATGCGCTTTAAATAATTTGTCATGTTTAACTTCCCAAATTACCATAAAATGACCCAGTATCATATCTTCCTGAGGGTTTTCTATAGTCGTAACATGATGTGTATAACGCACAGAAACAATATTGCCCTCTGATATTATTTGTTTTATATGAACGTATGATGTTACGTACGATTTTGCAAGTTCCCCGGCAAGGGCAAGTATATCATCTCTGTCAGCCTCAAAATAGCCTTTTGTACTGTACCATTCCAGGTTAAAATCTTTATGGATGTATGTTGCCATAATTTGAGGATTATGCAAAGCACCCGATCTGTAATATTCCTGTACAATCTCTTTTGCTGCCATATCTAATTTATTTTATTCTTTCTAAAATTTCAGGTATGCGCTTAACATTAGCCATTTGTTTTAATTTTTCGCGTGCTTCTTCGGCAGGGCTGCCAAAATATGCTTTACCGCCCTCTAATGATTTAGATACACCTGCCTGTGCTTGTATAACCGCTTTATAACCAATGGTTATAGCACTGGTTACACCCACCTGTCCCCACATAGTAACTTCATCTTCAACAATAACACAACCTGCAATACCGGTTTGCGATGCAATTAAGCATTTTTTACCAATAACAGTGTCATGCCCAATGTGTACCTGGTTATCAATTTTAGTTCCTTCACCAATAGTGGTATCGCCTGTAACGCCTTTGTCTATAGTACAAAGCGCTCCTATACCTACATTATCCTGAATTACAACACGGCCACCTGATAACAGCTGATCAAAGCCTTCAGCGCGTTTTTTATAGTAAAAAGCGTCGCCGCCAAGTACTGTACCGGCATGTATAATTACATTATCGCCAATAATTGTATTGTCGTAAATAGCTACATTAGAATGTATAAGGCAATTTTTACCAATGGTAACGTTATTACCTACAAAGGTATTGGGTTGAATAACAGTACCCTCACCTATTTTAGCTGTTGGCGCAATTGAGACATTAGACTGTTGAAATGGCCTGAAATGGCGTGTAAGTGTATTAAAATCCCTGAATGGATCATCAGATATTAAAAGCGCTTTACCCTCAGGGCAATCTACTTTTTTATTGATAAGTATTACTGTGGCGGCCGATTGTAAAGCCTTGTCGTAATATTTTGGGTGGTCTACAAAAACAATATCGCCGGGTTCTACCACATGTATTTCGTTCATGCCGTATACCGGATAATTATCATCTCCTACATACTCGCTGGCAATAATGGCTGCGATTTCCTTTAAAGGATAAACATTTGGGAATTTCATTCTTTATAAAGTATAAGCTAACTTACTATATTTTTTTTGATACTGCCTGATTTCCTTTACGGAAATGCTATAAATAACAAAGTCGGCTTTCGCCGACTTTCAATTATTGTTTTACACGCTCAAGGTAAGAACCTGTAGCAGTGTCAATTTTAATTTTATCACCTTCGTTAATAAACAAAGGTACGTTTATAGAAGCTCCTGTTTCTAATTTAGCAGGCTTGGTAGCATTTGTAGCAGTGTTACCTTTAACACCCGGCTCAGCATAAGTAACTTCAAGAACAACTGAAGCAGGCATATCTACAGATAGAGGTGCTTCGGTTTCAGCATTGATGATTACCATTACATTCTCACCTTCTTTCAGTAGATCCGGTGCATCAAGAATGTCTTTGTGTAATGAAATTTGCTCATACGTTTCGGCGTGCATAAAGTGGTATTGGTCGCCTTCAGGATACAAGAACTGGAATTTGTGTGTTTCTACCCTTACGTCGTCGATTTTGTGGCCTGCAGAAAAAGTATTATCCAATACTTTACCATTAGTAAGGCTTTTAAGTTTTGTTCTTACGAAAGCCGGGCCTTTACCTGGTTTAACATGAAGAAACTCGATTATTTTGTATATGTCATGGTTAAATTTAATGCATAACCCGTTCCTGATATCTGATGTACTTGCCATTATAAGTATGTTTGAAAATTCTAATTTATTTGTTTATGTATCGTATTGCAGCAGCAGGCTATTAATAGCCTGTATAACCTTTCATTATACCTCTTGATGAATTTCTTATGAAAAGTATGATCTCATCACGCTCTGGAGTTGCCTCCATTTCGGCTTCTATAAGGCTAAGCGCTTGGGTAGTATTATAGTTTTTTTGGTATAAGATCCTGTAAATGTCCTGTATCTCCCTGATTTTTTCTGATGTAAAACCACGCCTTCTTAAGCCGATAGAGTTGATACCAACATAAGATAATGGCTCTTTAGCGGCTTTAGTAAATGGCGGTACATCTTTACGTACCAGTGACCCTCCGGATATCATGGCATGGTCGCCTATGCTAATAAACTGGTGTATGGCTGCAAGCCCACCAATAATAGCATAGTTACCTATAGTTACGTGGCCTGCAAGGGCGACACCATTAACTATTATGGCATTATCGCCAATATGGCAATCGTGTGCAATGTGTGCAGTAGCCATGATAAGACAGTTTTTACCTATTTTGGTAACACCCGATGCCACTGTACCTCTGTTTATTGTAACCGACTCACGTACAGTTGTATTATCCCCTATTATTGCAAGTGAATCTTCACCTCCAAATTTAAGGTCCTGTGGTACAGCAGATATTACTGCGCCGGGAAATATATTGCAATTTTTGCCAATCCTGGCGCCTTCCATAATAGTAACGTTAGACCCTATCCAGGTTCCCTCACCTATCTCCACATTGTTGTGGATGGTGGTAAAAGGCTCAATAACCACATTTTTGGCTATTTTAGCGCCTGGATGTACATATGCTAAGGGTTGGTTCATACTGTAGTAGTGTTTTGTTGTGGGTTTCTGGCTATTTGCGCCATAAGTTCGGCTTCGGCAACCAGTTTACCGTTAGCATAAGCTCCTGCATGCATATGGCAAATACCCCTGCGTATAGGCGATATAAGGTTACAATTGAATACAAGTGTATCGCCGGGAAGTACTTTATGCTTAAACTTAACGTTATCTATTTTCATAAAATACGTAAGGTAATTTTCAGGATCCGGTACAGTGCTTAAAATCAATATACCCCCTGTTTGCGCCATAGCTTCTACTATAAGTACGCCCGGCATAACCGGTGCACCAGGAAAGTGGCCTATAAAAAAGCTCTCGTTCATGGTAACGTTTTTAAGCCCTACCACGTGATTTTCGCTCATTTCTAATATCTTATCTACTAATAAGAACGGCGGCCTGTGAGGCAGCATGGCCATAATTTTATGGATGTCCATCAACGGTTCCTTATGCAGGTCATACACCGGCACCTGGTTGCGCTGTTCTGCCTTAATAATTTTAGACATCTTTTTAGCAAACTGAGTGTTTACAAAATGTCCCGGCTTATTTGCTATTACTTTACCTCTAATACGGGTACCAATAAGGGCAAGGTCGCCTATAACATCCAGTAATTTATGTCTTGCAGCCTCATTAGGGTAATGCAGTGTAAGGTTATCTAAAATGCCGTTTGGCTTAACAGTAATACTGTCTTTGCCGAAAGCAACTTTAAGGCTCTCCATAGTTTCGGGAGAAATTTCCTTATCTACATAAACGATAGCGTTGTTAAGGTCACCGCCTTTAATAAGGCCGTTTTGTAGTAAAGCTTCAAGCTCGTGTAAAAAACTAAACGTGCGCGAATCGGCAATTTCAGCTTTGAAATCCCTAATATTTTTTAAAGTAGCATTTTGTGTACCAAGCACTTTAGTACCAAAGTCTACCATAGTAGTAACCTGGTAATCATCAGCCGGCATAAGTATTATCTCGCTGCCGGTTGCCTCATCAATATATGAGATAACCTCTTTAACAACATACACTTTACGTTCGGCATCCTGCTCTTCTACTCCAACCTTTTCAATAGCCTCCACAAAATATTTAGAAGATCCATCCATTATAGGAGGTTCAGATGCATCCAGCTCAATAATAACATTATCAACATCACAGCCTACAAATGCAGCAAGCACATGTTCTGATGTTTGTATCTTAACACCTTTTTTTTCAAGGTTTGTACCTCGTTGTGTATTAATTACATAATTAGCATCTGCTTCTACAACAGGCTGGCCTTCAAGGTCTACCCTTACAAAAGTGTATCCGTTGTTTACAGGTGCGGGCTTAAAAGTCATTGTAACCTCTTTTCCTGTGTGCAGGCCCACTCCCTTTAATGAAATCTCACTCCTGATTGTGGTTTGTTTAACCATTATATGATTTTTTAATTTACTTCTTTGTTACGATTTAACTTTTTTAAGATCCTCTAAATCAGCTACTATTTTAGGCAAGTTTCTAAAATGAACATACGATTTACTAAAATCACCGTATGCCATTGATGGCGAACCCTGTATAATATCTCCATCCGGAATGTTCTTTGCAACCCCAGATTGCGCCTGTATCCTTACATTATTACCTATAGTAATATGGCCCACAATGCCTACCTGGCCGCCAATAATACAATTGCTGCCTATCTTTGTAGATCCCGCCACACCGGTTTGCGATGCTATAACGGTATTCTCACCAATTACTACATTGTGTGCAATTTGTATCTGGTTATCAAGCTTAACACCCTTTTTAATAACTGTAGATCCCATTGTAGCCCTGTCTATAGTTGTACACGAACCTACATCAACATTATCTTCTATTACAACATTACCTATTTGCGGTACTTTGCTGTAAATGCCCTCTTCATTAGGCGCAAAGCCAAATCCATCAGACCCTATAATAGAACCCGAATGTAAGGTGCAGCCACTTCCTATCTCAGTTTCAGAGTAAACTCTTACGCCGGCAAAAAGAATGGTATTATCGCCAATGGTAACATTATCGCCTACAAAAGTGTTAGGATATATTTTTACATTATTACCTATTTTTACATTTTTGCCTACATAGCAAAAACTGCCCAGGTAAAGGTTATCGCCATATGTAACCCCTTCTGATAATACCGAAGGCTGCTCTATGCCTGATTTCATTAATTTAACCTCGTTATAGTATTCTAAAAGTTTAGAGAATGCCTTATAAGCATCGTCAACTTTAATAAGTGTAGTAAAAATATCGTTCTCCGGCTCAAAAGTACGGTTAACAATAGTAATAGATGCCTGAGTGGTGTATATGTAAGACTGGTACTTTGGGTTAGCCAAAAAAGTAATGGCTCCCTCTGTCCCCTCCTCTATTTTAGATAGCTTATGTACTTCGGCCTGTGGGTTGCCCACAATGTCGCCCTCCAGTATACCTGCTATTTGTTCTGCTGTAAATTTCATCCCGACAAAAATATAAAATTAAATTAAAACGCAGCTTTTTCCAAAAGCACTTTTGGAAAACATAGGTAATACTTAGTTACCGGTTTAGATAACGCCTTTAAATTCAACTGGTCTGATGCCTCAACTACATCTTCAATAGTACGGTCTTTACGTAATATATGTATGGGTTCGCCTGTTTTATTGTAGGCTTGGTTTTTAATTTTGCCCTTAAACACAAAATATTCAGCTTCTTTTTCCGTTAACGCATACTTTTCCATCACATCTTTTTTCAGCAACAATACCTCTTCTTTAGATACTTTGTCGCTTTGCATCCTTATTTTTGGCAGGTCTCGGTTAATGATCATCTTACTCAGTTCGCTCAACACAAAATCATCATTAAACTGCCATGCCTTAATGGCGCTTATGATATCAAAATCATCAAGGTACGAAAATTTAGTGAGCACCTCGCCGTTAAAATCTTCCAGCGATATTTTATTTTGGAGGAAAAACTGCAAAGGATCACTTGCAGTTAAAACCACCCCGTTATGAGCCAGCTCTTTAGCACGTTTTAATATTTTGGTGAGTATAAGTTCGGCTGCTACACTGGTTTTATGCAAATATGCCTGCCAGTACATTAGCCTGCGTGCCACAAGGAATTTCTCTACAGAGTAAATACCTTTCTCTTCAATAACCAGCATATCATCCTGAACGTTAAACATTTGAATCAACCGTTCAGAATTAATATTACCCTCTGCAACACCACTGTAAAAACTGTCACGCTTAAGGTAGTCCATACGGTCCATATCAAGCTGGCTCGATATAAGCTGCAGCATGAACTTGCGGTGGTATTCGCCTTTAAATATTTGTATGGCAAGGGTTAGTTTGCCTTCAAAAATTGCATTAAGGCTATCCATAAACAAAAGCGATATAGCTTCATGGTTTACATTTTCTACAATGCTATGCTCCATAGCGTGTGAGAATGGTCCGTGCCCAATATCATGCAACAATATGGCGATAGACAAGGCGTTTTCTTCTTCGTCACTAATATCAGTGCCTTTAAAACGCAATACACCTATAGTTTTTTGCATAATATGCATACAGCCCAAAGCATGATGAAAACGTGTATGGTGGGCTCCCGGGTATACAAGATACGACATACCCATTTGAGAAATTCGCCTAAGCCTCTGGAAGTAAGGATGCTGGATAAGGTCGTACACCAGCGGGTTTGTTATAGATATAAACCCGTAAATAGGGTCGTTTAATATTTTAAGCTTGTTTATTTGGCTCACAGTAACGCAAATTTTTAACAAATATACTAAAAGCAGGGCGCATACAGTACACTTAAAACACTTTAACGGTTGTTGTAAGGGTTTTAACTAAAATTAATAGTTAGCGTTAAACATAGGTTAATCATATAGTTACGTGCAATTTTATAGCTAAATAGTGTTTAATTTTATAACTGTAAAACTGCACCTACCATGAAAAACCTGTACGCATCGGTTATAGCCTTTTTTGCTTTTACTGCAATGTTGTTTGCACAGCAAACTCAGGAAAAACAAGACCAGTTACAACCCACCGTAACAGAGCAGCAGGTAGAACGCGATGCACAGGCTGCAAAGCTTGCCAGGCAGCAAAAGATTCTTGATAAAGAAAAAGCAATGAGGGAGCAGGCGGAAAAGCAAAAGAATGAAGATAATAAACGTGTAACAACCGGTTCAATTAATACTGTTACTAAGAAAGCTTCAACCAAGCCTGGAAAACAATAATAACGTTATTTTTTGTTACTTAGGTTATTGAAGGAGAAGGCTTGCAAATATTTTGCAGGCCTTTTTTGATTGTAGTTAATATTGCTTAATAACTTTCCTTGCCATATTTCGAGCAGGCCATATCTCAATTTCATAGTAATCATTGTTTCGTCATCAACCACACTTCAAGATTGAAGAATATACCCTTATAGCATAATGCCCCGGAGTCATATTTAACTCTAATTCTATATCATTATTCGGGCAACTTGTAATTTGCAATATTCCTGAATTTAACTCAAGATTTCCTTCAACAATATGATTGTAATTACTCAAATCATATTCTGTATTGGCTTCACTTAAAACAGTTAATTCACCTCTAACAGGTCCGTAACATTCAGTGCCTACTCCAACCACGCCATAGCCAAGTGGCATTCTGCTAATATGCGCTTCATCTGTCCAAAAGCTATCAGCACCTGTATCATAGTCCGCTTCTTTATCAACAATATAAAATTGATTGTGCGTCGTAGAAAAATCAAATTTATGTTTCATAAATTAAAATGAATTTTAAACAACAATAGTAGTAAATTAGAGTTAATGATTTTATAAAAAATTTAGGAATAAATTTGTTAAATAAAACTAACTTGCAGGATTAATTTACGAACAAAAACGTACTCATAATATGAATGAGATTAAGATACTTTGGGTTGATGACGAGATAGACATGCTAAAGCCCCACATTATGTTTTTAGAGAAAAAAAACTATAATGTTACTACCGCAAATAACGGCCAGGATGCACTGGTGCTCTTTGATAAAGAAAATTTTGATATTGTTTTCCTTGACGAAAATATGCCGGGGCTTAGCGGCCTTGAGGTGCTTGCCGAAATGAAAGAGAAAAAAACGCAGGTGCCCATTATAATGATCACTAAGAGCGAAGAGGAAATGATAATGGAAGAGGCTATTGGCTCTAAAATTGCCGATTACCTTATTAAGCCTGTCAATCCTAACCAGATATTGCTTTCGTTAAAGAAAAATCTTGATCACTCAAGGCTCATATCTTCTAAAACCACGTTGGATTACCAAAAAGAGTTCCGCAAAATATCTATGGATATGGGGATGGTAAACTCTTACGAAGAATGGGCCGATATGTATAAGCGCCTTATTTTTTGGGAAATGGAATTGGAAAATATCGAAGACCAAAGTATGGTTGAGATATTAGAGTCGCAAAAAACAGAAGCTAATTCGCAATTCGGTAAATTCATCGAACGTAATTACGAAGACTGGTTCGATCCTAAAGGAGACAAACCGGTACTATCGCACAACCTGTTTAAAGAAATGGTTGTGCCGGAGATAAAGAAAAAACAACCTATACTTTTTGTGGTTATTGATAACCTGCGCTACGACCAGTGGAAAGCTTTTGAAAGTGTTATTGGAAACCATTATAAACTGGAAAAAGAGGCATCCTACTACTCTATCCTGCCTACGGCTACACAGTATGCCCGTAATGCAATATTCTCGGGGCTTACTCCGTTGGAAATGGAGAAAAAATATCCGCAATACTGGAAAAATGATGTTGATGATGGCGGTAAAAATCTTTTTGAGGGCGAATTTCTTACCGAACAGCTTCGCCGTTTGGGGCTTAGCGGCCTTAAGCAGGAATACTACAAAATTACCAACTTTAAAGACGGTAAAAAGCTTGTAGACAACTTTAAAGGCCTTAAAAATAACGACCTTACTACTATAGTTTATAACTTTGTAGACATGCTTAGCCATGCTAAGACAGAGATGGATGTGGTTAAAGAACTGGCAAGTAACGATAAAGCCTATCGCTCGCTTACGCTGAGCTGGTTCCGTAACTCTCCCCTGTTAGAAATTATCCAGCAGGCGCAGCAAATGGGCTTTAAGCTAATCATAACTACCGATCATGGTACCATAAACGTTAAAAACCCAAGCAAAGTTATTGGCGACAGAAATACAAGCTTAAACCTACGTTATAAAACAGGCCGCAGCCTTACATATGAGGATCGTGATGTATACCATGTAAAAGACCCAAAAGCGGTACAATTGCCTACTATAAACATGAGCAGCTCGTACATATTTGCAAAGAACGATTACTTTTTAGCCTACGTAAACAATTACAATCACTACGTGAGCTATTACCGTAACAGTTACCAGCACGGCGGTATATCGCTTGAAGAAATGATTATACCTTTCTTAGTTTTTAACCCTAAATAAGAGCCGCCAAATTTTTATGGAAATTAGTTTCTCCCTGGATCAGATCGATCAGGTGGCACAGCAGATACTGGCACAAAAATTAAAAAACATCATTTTGTTTCACGGTGCTATGGGTACCGGTAAAACAACATTTATAAAGGCAATAGCAAGGCAGCTGGGGGTTAATGAAATGACCTCCAGCCCTACTTTTTCGCTTGTAAATGAGTATACCACTAATGACGATAAAACACTCTATCATTTTGACCTCTACCGCCTTAACAGCGAAGAGGAGGCCTATGATATGGGTATAGATGAGTACTTTTATTCGGGCTCACTTTGCCTGATAGAGTGGCCGGAAAAAACACCCAACCTTATACCTTTAGATCACACTACCGTAACACTAAAAACACTGCACGACGGCAGGAGGCATCTTACTGTAAAATAGTTGCTTATATTTGCCATTTTTTTGTAAATTGTCTTCAATTATTATAACCAATCATGTCATTAACACCTTTTACAAGGCAGCAATTGCTTCCGCAGGAAGAAACCTTAGAAGTAGCCAGGCAGCGCAGCGAATTATTTATTGGCTTGCCTAAAGAAACTTCATATCAGGAAAGGCGCATTTGCCTTACTCCCGATGCTGTAAGTTCGCTTGTAGCACATGGCCACCGTGTACTTATGGAAAGCGGTGCTGGCCTTAACGCCAGCTACACTGATAAAGAATACAGCGATGCCGGTGCCGAAGTTACCCACGATACCAAAAAGGTTTTTAGCTGCCCCGTATTGCTTAAGGTAGAGCCGCCAAGTGTAAAGGAAATTGAAATGATGAATCAGGGTACCCTGATAATATCGGCAATACAATTAAAAACTCAAAAGAAAGAGTATTTTGAAGCCATGCAGGCTAAGAAAATAACCGGACTGGCCTTTGAGTTCATTAAAGATGATGACAGCTCCTACCCTGCCGTAAAATCGCTCAGCGAAATTGCTGGTACAGCATCTATCCTTATTGCTGCCGAACTAATGATAAGCCAAAAGCTTGGTAAAGGATTACTTTTCGGAAACATTACAGGTGTGCCGCCTACAGAGGTTGTTATATTTGGCGCAGGCACTGCTGCCGAATTTGCCGCAAAAACTGCTATGGGCCTTGGTGCAAGCGTTAAGGTTTTTGACAATTCCATCAATAAATTACGCCGACTACAGAATAATCTTAACCAACGCATCTTTACATCTACAATACAGGAAAAGGCAGTTTTAAAAGCCCTTATGCGTTGCGATGTTGCCATAGGCGCCATGCGCGGTAAAGACCGCAGCCCTGTAATTGTAAGCGAAACAATGGTAGAGCGCATGAAAAAAGGCGCTGTAATTATTGATATTTCTATTGATACAGGTGGATGTTTTGAAACATCTGAAGTTACTACACACGAAAAACCGACATTTGTTAAGCACAATGTAACCCATTATTGTGTACCAAATATCCCATCACGCTACAGTAAAACCGCATCGTTATCCATCAGTAATATAATTAGTCCGTTCCTGTTGCAAATGGCAGATGATGGCGGTATAGAAAGTGCTATACGCTGCAACGTGGGTTTAAAACACGGTATTTATTTTTACCACGGCAGGCTTACCAACCGTAGTATAGGTGAATGGTTTAGTATTGATTATACTGATATCAACCTGATAGTGTTTTAAAATAGACTTTCTGATTATTAATGATTTAAAGTTAATAATATGAATATAAAAGAACTTATTGCACAGCACATTTTAGATGTTCATGAGGGTGACAACTGGACTGAAAGTAACATTAAAATTGCACTTGCAGATGTTACATTAGCAGAAGCAATAACAAAAACACCGGCAAGCCCAAATACTATTGCGATGTTGTTGCATCATTTAACCTATTGGAACAGGATTATGGTTGAACGAATTAGCGGGATCAAATCTATAATTCCTGAAACAAATGGGTTTGAAATTAATCCACTTGTAACAGAAGAGGATTGGCAACAGTTAAAAAACGATAATATGCTTTCGGCACACAAGTTAGCTTCTTCAATACTAAATTTTGATGAAAGCAAATTACTTCAGCCCATACTCCCCGGCTATTCAAGTGCCTACAAAAACCTTCAAGGAAGTTCAGAACATATCCATTACCACTTGGGGCAAATTATCATCCTTAAAAATCTTATAAGGTCCTCAAAAATATAATTTTTACATAATAAACTTATTACTCTACTAAATCCATATTCTTACCATATTATTATAGTTCAGGGAATTAAATTACACTTCGTGAAAAATAAATTATAAAATTCCGTATTTTATTGCGATGTTTGTAATCAATAAAACAAATATAATAGTCCTCTTTTTTGGAAAGTGCAATACTAATACTCGCCGGATTTATTATAGGCACCTGCGGTACCCTTATAGGTGCAGGTGGGGGTTTTATATTAGTACCTCTATTATTAATTTTCTATCCGCAATTGGGTCCTGAACTTACTACAGCTATATCTATAGCTGTAGTTGCCTTAAATGCCATATCGGGCACCATCGCCTATGCACGATCAGGTCGGATAGATTATTCAGCAGGTTTGGTTTTTGCAGCGTATACCATACCCGGATCTATATTAGGTGTAATTACGGTAAAGTATATTCCAAAAGAGTTATTCAATATAGTTTTTGGTATTCTACTACTTACATTGGCGGTATATCTTTTCCTCAAAAATAAAAAAAACATTGGAGGCATGGTAATGCCTTCTCCTACTAATGGCCGCAGGCAACATGTTTTAATTGATAACGAGGGTATAACTTATCGCTATTGTTATAATAGTATATACGGTAATATCATAAGTGTTGTAGTAGGATATATTTCTCCACTGTTAGGCATTGGTGGTGGTATAATACATGTGCCCGCCATGGTAAACTGGTTAAAATTCCCGGTGCGTATTGCAACGGCTACTTCGCACTTTATATTGGCTGTAATGGCTACGGTAAGCGTTATTACACATACCTTTCAGGGAACATACAAAAGCCCTGAAACGGTACATATGATATTATTTCTTGCTATAGGCGTTGTTCCCGGTGCCCAACTTGGCGCAATGCTTTCGCACAAAATAAAAAGCCACGTTATATTACAAGTATTGGCGGGCTGCCTTGTTATTGTAGGCATCAGGATTTTGATGTGCAGCATTAAATAATAGTCAATCCTTGTTCTTAATTATTACGTCTGTAAGCAGCTTTACAACCGTCTTAATTGCTTACTTTTGCAGAAATTTTTAAATCAATGAAGCTTAAATTTCGATTAGCATATTATCTGTTTGGCCTTACCCTTGGCGGCATGCTTGTAGTTTTTATATTTAATAAACGTGGACAGGATTTTTGCTACCTGCCAAACTGCAGGGCTTTAAAAAACATCAGGGAGAAAGGTATTATTATAAAAGAAGCCGGGAAACAGCAGCTTTCAGCCACAGGAGTTACCCAAAATGATATTATGAGGTCGCTTGAATACGGCGACATAGATTTTTCTAAAAGTAATGTGCCACATGCGGGCGGCGGTAAGCTTTATGTGATTGAAGGCAGGACAGCTGAAAATGAACCTATTATATTTGAAGTTGTAAATTATAGTGACAGAGCCGAACTTTTGAATGTAAAAAAAAAATAATTTTTAGGTAAAATCCTTGTAAATATAAATACTACGTGTATCTTTGCACTCGCAATACGGAACAAGTTACCTGTTAAGAATTGCAAGATTGGGGCGATTAGCTCAGCTGGTTCAGAGCACCTCGTTTACACCGAGGGGGTCGGGGGTTCGAACCCCTCATCGCCCACCACAATTCAGCTTTATATCATTATAAAGTACATTAAAACAATGAAAACCTGCAAGTTACGGCTTTGCAGGTTTTTTATTTTTACCCCTGCACCATCAAAATTTTCAAAAATACACAAAGTTTTTGTGGCAAATCTGTGGCAATTTCAAATTGCAAAAAAAATTGCCACAAAATATGCTTTAAGTTTTTGATTATCAACATGTAAAGCTGCTTAACGACTTGATTTGAAAGCACTATAATTCGACCTTTATTAATTTTTTAAAACGTTGAATTTATGTTAGAGAACAGTTTCGGAATCACCTTCTTTTTGAAGAGCTCCACAAGTAAGACAAATGTGAGGTATGTTTACCTTAGAATCACAGTAGATGGGATACCTAAAGAGACATCTACCAAACGCAAATGGGTAACCGACCGCTGGGATCAAAAAACAGAGCGGGCTACGGGCGGGAAAGAGGATGCAAAAATTTTAAATTTCTTCCTCGATGCAATGCACATGAAGATCCAACAGCACAAAAGCGAGTTAATGCTTGCAGGCCAAATACTCACGACCCAAAAGCTGATGGATTTTGTAATGGGTAAGAATGTTTCTAAGGCAACAATCGTTCAGGAGTTCCAAAAGCACAATGATGAATTATTGGCTTTAGTTGAAAAGGGCGAATACGCCATAGGTACGCATGTGCGTTTTGAAATTGCCAAAAAGCACCTTAAGGAATATCTGCGTTACAAGTATAAAGTGGAAGACATGGATTTCCGGGAACTCAATTTTGAGTTCGTAAAGGATTATGAGTTTTACCTGAAGACGGTTAAGAATATCAGCCATAACACAGCCGTGAAGTACATTACCAATTTCAAGAAGATTGTATTGCTTGCCATTGACAAGGAGATTATAGCAACTGATCCCTTCAAACGATTTAAGGCGAAGAAAATTAAAATTCATAAAAAGCCGCTTAGTTCCTATGAACTTGCACAATTGGAAAATCATACTTTTTCTACCCCACGCCTTACCACGGTACGGGATATTTTTGTGTTCCAGTGCTATACGGGGTTAGCATACATCGATGCCTTTAACCTTAAGAAATCGGATATAAAGTCGGGTATAGATGGTGAAATGTGGATTATTACCGAAAGGCAAAAAACCGGTAGTAATATCAACGTACCACTTTTGCCGAAAGCTAAAGCCGTCATGGAACGCTACAAAGACCACCCGCTTTGCTTACAAAGAAATTCTGTGCTGCCGGTAACCTCCAACCAAAAGATGAATGCCTATCTGAAAGAAATAGCTGACCTCTGCGGCATAGAAAGCATTCTGAACACCCACAAGGCCAGAAGAACCTTTGGAAGCACTGTAACACTTAATAACGATGTGCCAATCCATGTAGTAAAAGAGTTGCTGGGGCATCAATCGGTAAAACAAACTGAAGAGTATGCTATAACGGAACAGCAATCTGTTGCAAGGGAAATGAAGCAATTGCAGCAAAGATTGCATCATAAAGCTGAATTGCCGGATGTTCCATTGCCACCGGATATTTTAAGGATGCAGGAAGAGCTTGTTTCTCTAAGGAAACAATTGAAAATAGTGAATGAGGATAAACCGGAAATTATAAGCGTTCTGCGTATTTGTAAATAAAGTTTCTATGTCAGTTTTATAATTGTCGCCACAGTGTGGCGACAATTATAAATACCATTAAATCAACAGTAAAATTGTCTCATCAGCGATGAGACAACTTCCGTGTGAAATCTTTAAAATAAAAACAAATAACAATGTAACCAAATTGGTAACATTTAATATATTTGCATGAGGATAATCGCTGTAAAAACAATAAGGGAATACTGGGAGCAATTTCCGGATTCGGAGAGGCCGCTGCAATACTGGTATAAAGATGTGACCGCTGCTGAGTGGAATAGCCCGAACGACTTAAAAGTTCAATTTGGGAATGCGTCGATATTAACTAACAAACGGGTCGTTTTTAATATACATGGCAATACCTACCGCCTAATTGTAGATATTGAATACCGTTTGAAGATAGTATTTATACTCTGGTTAGGGACACATAAAGAGTACGATAAGTTCAACGCAAAAGAGATTAGCTATGTTAAGACTGATAAAAAATGATTCACAACACGAAGATACCCTTGCCCGTATCTACGAATTAATGCAACTTGATTTGCAACCAGACACAGAAGAATCCGATGAACTGGAAATCCGTTCGATGCTGGTTAAAAAATATGAGGATGAATATTATCCCATTCCTGAACCCAGCCCTATTGAAGCAGTAAAATACAGGATGGAGCAAATGAATTTAACCGATGCTGAACTTTCTGAAATACTTGGTGCGCGTTCACGCAAATCTGAAATCCTGTCGGGAAAAAGAAAACTTAGCCTCTCAATGATACGTGCTTTAAAGGAAAAACTCAACATCTCGGCAGACATTTTAATTCAATTATATTGATATAAATACAGGCAAAAGCGGAATATGTAGTAACGTATTCCGCTTTTCTAATTATTGCTTAAATAATAATCTATTCCAACTTCCTAAATATTTCCATCATCGCATCGTTATCTAAAGCAGCCATATCAATTAACTTCAAAGATTTGACCATTTTTAAGGTTGCAGCTTTATAGTGTTGAAAATGGGGTGTTTGCAAATGCGATTGGTAGGCAGCGTTATTGGCATATATCTCAACGATCCTTATTTGGGTTGGGCTTTCCTTTTGGAACATCGGGAAAATAGCAAGCACACCCGGCTCGATGCTTACCGATGCTGCCGCTTCCTCTTTTAGGATGGTTTTATACTCTTCCAAATGTTCGGGCAGGATCTCAATTTCAGAAATACGCACCATCATATCGGCTTGTACCACCGGATGCTCAGGTTTTGCCAAAGCTTTTCTTACGGTATTGGCCTGCGTTAAGTTTATGTGCTTCTCTATAAGGCTTGCTACTTCAAGCAATTGCGCTTCTGTCAATCCGGTATTCATTCCCATCTTGATATGCGATTGCAATTGCCCCTCAACGCCAGTCATGGCAGCCAGCGCAGAAATAGTTACCAATTCCCGTTTCTGGTAGGTCAGTACCGTGCTTTCAAAGATATCGGCAAAAAGGTGCTCTTTTAAAAAGGCATCGATACGTGGGGCAAATTCGCCAAAGCCCGGTGCAGGCTTTGCTTGGGGAGTCTTCGTTAAAGCTTCCAAAACTTTCCTTCCGCGCTCATACTTACCATTTGCTGAGCTTTCCATTATTTCTTTACCAACAGTATCTTTGATTCCTGCTGCTTTTCGTTCGTCTAACACAGTTTTAAATGTGCCCAGTGCATTGAGGCTTCGCGGAAAACCGCAGTATGCATACAACTGTACCAAAGCCTCTTTGATTTCGTTAACGGTTAGTTTTGCGTCCAGCGCCGCAGTTAGCTGGATTTTTAGTTGTTCCTGATCTCCGGTAGCTGTAAGGGCAGCTATGGTTACGAGGCTTTGCTGTTGCGGGTTAATTTCCGTTAGGGGTGTTTTATTTTGTGCTGTCATAGCATTGGTAATTAGGGTAAATACTAACAACACAACATAGTGAAGTGCTTGTTTGTTTACTTTTCTGAAATTATTTTTTATTGACTTCATTGTATTCTTCATCAGTTACCGGTTTTAGCCATACAACATTCTCTTCTCCTTTAAAGTTGGTAATGGCAATGTGCACCATTTTGCTTTGGGCAGCGGCACCGTGCCAGTGCTCTACACTTTCAGGGATGTTTACTACGTCACCTTTTTTAATGGCCTGTGCAGGCTTACCCTTTTCCTGATACCAGCCTTCGCCTTCAGTCACAATCAGTACCTGTCCTTTAGGGTGCGTGTGCCAGTTAGTCCGTGCACCGGCTTCGAAAGTTACGTTACCCATTGCAAATTCGTTGTTTTTATCGCGCGCTAACAGGGGCGACAGGTAAGCCTGTCCTGTAAAATAGCCGTTAGTCAATAGTTCGCCTTTAGGAAAAATGGCCGTGTTATTTTGTTCTGACATTTTGTTTTCGTTTTTAGGGTTTTGGCAGCCGACCGTAAGGGTTGCCGTAATAATTAGTAATGCTGTAGTAATTTTTAAAGTGGTAATTTTCATAAAGATAGTATATAATGGCATAGGCCTCAATGCAGATAGGATCTGGCAATTACAAATTTCGGTATTATACAAAGGATACCCCTTACCCATATTACGGTACTTTTTACCACTTTTACTGATATTGCCCTGCCGGGGTAGCAGCGAGCCATAACTTCTGTAAATTTGTATGATACTGATACACAAATGGAAGAGGTAAAGAGAATAGATACGGTAAAAAAATACAACAACCTTATTGGTGTAGATACCCTGCACCCGTTAGTGAGCGTTATTAATTTTGATGATATACAGCCTTTAGAGCACTACAAAATGCTGGTTGATGTTTATGCAGTATTCCTTAAGGATATCCGTTGCGGCGATATGAAATACGGCTGCCATAATTACGATTATGATGATGGCACACTGGTATTTATAGCACCCGGGCAGGTCTACGGCGTAGACAGTAGGGGCGTTACCACAAAACCATCAGGATATGCGCTGGTATTTCATCCAGACCTGATAATGGGTACACAGCTTGCCCGCACCATTAAAGACTACTCATTCTTCTCGTATGAAGTAAATGAAGCCCTACACCTGTCTAAAAAAGAAAGGGCTACCATTGTAGACTGCCTGAAAAAAATCGAATCTGAAATCGAACAGAATATTGACCAGCACAGTAGGACCCTCATCGTTTCAAACATTGAGCTGTTCTTAAATTACTGCAAGCGATTTTACGACCGCCAGTTTATAACCCGCATCAATATAAATAAGGACATTTTAACGCGGTTTGAAAATTTACTGGCTGACTATTTTAAATCGGGTAAAGCACAATCGTTGGGCGTGCCCGGTGTCGCCTACTGTGCAGAACAATTATACCTTTCCGCCAACTACTTCGGCGACCTTATTAAAAAAGAGACCGGAAGTACAGCGCTGGATTATATCCAGACCAAGCTGATAGACGAAGCTAAATCAAATATCAGTAAACCGGAGAAATCAATTAATGAAATAGCACTGCAACTGGGATTTAGGTACCAGCAGCATTTTACAAGGCTTTTTAAGCAAAAAACAGGCATGACCCCTAATGAATTCAGGAGCCTGAATTAAAATCCGGTTGAGGTCATTAACGGCTCATGCATTACATTAAAATTATTTGAAATTCTTAACAGGTACTTATGAAAAATATAATAGATAACACTGCAACGTTTGCACAGCCCGGCCACATTACCAAGAGTGCCGGCTTTACTATCCAGTGCAGTGATTATACTAACCAATCGATGAAAACCTACAGCAGGAAGGATTTTTATAAGATCTGCCTGTACGATGGGGAATGCACTATTGATTACGCTGATAAAGGCATTGCCGTTAATGGCAAAATACTTTTCTTTGGCACCCCGCATATTCCGTACTCCTGGGAAGATATCAATAAGAATATTGCCTATTCCAGCCTTTTTACCGAGGAGTTTCTTAAGACCAATAATAATTCAGAAAGCCTCCAGCAGTCGCCACTATTTAAAATCGGCGGCACACCTATCTTTAACCTGACAGACAGCCAGGCTGAAGCGATTACTGAAATATGTAACAAGATGATCGATACTTATAATACCGATTACTTGTATAAAGAAGACCTGCTACGCAATTATATCAACCTCATTATCCATGAGGCATTGCAGATGAAACCCTCTGATAGTTATACAAAACATAAAAATGCGCCTGCCCGTGTAGCCTCACTTTTTATGGAATTATTGGAAAGGCAGTTCCCCATTGAGACACCCCAGGCACCTTTGAAATTGCGTAATGCAACTGATTATGCCCAGGGACTTGCAGTGCATGTAAACCACCTGAACCGCTCGGTAAAGGAAATTACCGGTAAGTCTACTACATCTCATATAACCAATCGCATTATTGCCGAAGCCAAGGCGCTCTTAAAACATACCGACTGGGGTATTGCAGAAATTGCCTTTAGCCTTGGGTTTGAATATCCTACCTACTTCAACAATTATTTTAAAAAGCAAACGGGCACCAATCCTACTGCTTTCAGGGAATAATGTTCTAAGGATTTATTTTCTTACCCGCCTTATTCAGTCTTGTTTGAAATTCTTAAGCTTTCGTTTGAAAATCGTTAGCCTTAAGCAGCACCTTGCGGCTAATTTTGTCCTATATAACAGTTGCCTTACTACTTAGATATCAAAATTATAACTCCTAATTTAAAACGCTATGGACACATCCGATACTACCCCTTCAAGAAGGAAATTTCTTCAGCAAACGGGGTTGGCCGGTGCAGGTTTAGCCCTTGCCGCCCCTTTGCAGCTTTTTGCAAATACCAATGAAACTACTACAAATCAAATAATGTACGACATGACAAAGAATATCAAAACAAGAGGCTACGCAGCCAAAGATAATTCGGGCAAACTAAGCCCGTGGGAATTTGAACGCAGGGCGGTTGGCGATAATGATATCCTGATCGATATCAAATATGCCAGCATCTGCCATTCGGATATCCACCAAATGAAAGGCGACTGGGGTAAACAACCTTACCCGCAGGTACCGGGGCATGAAATAGCTGGGATTGTTGCCGCAGTTGGTAAGAATGTTACCAAATTTAAAGTAGGCGACCGTGCCGGGGTGGGCTGTATGGTAGATAGCTGTATGACTTGTGAGAGCTGTACACACGGCGAGGAACATTTTTGTGACCATGGCGCAACGGTAAATACCTACGGCAGCCCCGACAAAACCTCTCCAAGTGGGATTACCCAGGGTGGTTATGCTACTAATATCGTAGTGCGCGACCATTTTGCAGTACACATCCCTGCCCATATAAGCCTTCAGGAAGCGGCGCCTTTACTGTGCGCGGGTATTACTACCTATTCACCGCTTGTAAACGCTAATTTTAAAATTGGTGATAAAGTGGGGGTTGCCGGAATAGGCGGCCTTGGGCACCTTGCTGTGAAGCTGGCAGTTTCTAAAGGCGCCGAGGTGTATGCCTTCACAACCTCTGCCGATAAAGTAAAAGACATATTGGGCTTTGGTGCTAAAGAAGTAATTGTGGTGGATGATGCAGCAAAGTTTAAGCCTTATAAAAAGAAACTGGATTATATGATCTCTACCATACCTGCCCAGTTCGACCTTGCATCCTATGCATCGGTTGTAAAACCGGGAGGGCATTTCACGCAGGTAGGGATGCCTGTAGGATTTGAGCTTACCCTCAATAACCTGGGGCTGGCCAGCACACGTGTAAACTTCAATGCATCGCTTATTGGCGGCATACCGCAAACCCAGGAAGTGGTTCATTACTGTGCCGACAACAAGATCGTACCGCAGATCCAGATCATAAAAGCAAGTGAAATCAATGATACGTGGGTAAAAGTGCTCAACAAACAGGCACGATACAGGTACGTAATTGACGCTGCTACATTTTAAACCATATGTATGAATGCAGTAAAGCATCTTTATATAATTATAGCATGTATTGTTTGCCTTGTATCCTGTGGTGCCGACCAGCATCCGCAGGAGGCAAACGATCTTGCTGATAACAACATTGCTAACCCTAAAGGTAACACCATGAAAATTACTGTAAGTACAACCATTTTTACAGCCACACTTTTAGAAAATGCAACTGTAAATGACTTTAAGAGGCTGCTGCCCCTTACTGTTAGTATGAGTGAATTAAATGGAAACGAAAAGTATGCTGACCTGCCTGTAAAGCTCTCAACAAACGCAGTCAACCCGGGAACCATTGAGACAGGCGACCTAATGCTTTTCGGCCCGAATGCCCTTGTGGTCTTCTACAAGACATTTCCGGCATCATATACCTATACTAAGCTTGGCAAAATTAATAATACTGAAGGGCTTGCCGCTGCGTTAGGAACGGGTAATGTGAGTGTGACCTTTGAATTGCAATAGCATATTGCAGAACAAAATACTATATTAAATGATACTACAGAATAGCCAGGACAGCAGCGCCAACGGAGTAATAACACCGTCGTGGAACGCGGTCTTTTCGCTTGCCCTTGCCGTTGCAGCGTTAATTACCGCAGAATTCCTTCCGGTTAGCCTGCTTACACCCATGGCACGCGACCTCCATATAACAGAAGGTCTGGCAGGGCAAACGATTTCCTTTACCGCCATTGCTGCAATGATTACCAGCCTGTTCGTAACAGTGGTAACCCAGCGGTTAGACCGCAGGCATGTGCTGTTATCGTTCTGCCTGTTACAGGTACTATCGAATTTACTGGTTGTATTTGCTCCCAGCTTTACTTTACTGTTACTTGGGCGTATCCTGCTTGGTATTGGCCTCGGAGGGTTCTGGGCAATGTCTGCAGCTACGGCAATGCGGTTAGTGCCGGAGCATCTGGTTCCAAAAGCCTTATCCATTATCTTCGGAGCCCTGTCTATTGCCACGGTAGTGGCCGCGCCCATGGGCAGCTTCCTTGGGGCACTTATAGGCTGGCGCAATGTTTTTCTTATTGCTGCTGCTATAGGGGTTATCGCTATGGTTTGGCAGGCAATGACTCTGCCTTCAATGCGGACCGGGAAACGCGTGCAGGTGACTACGCTGTTTCATGTATTAAAGCGCCCTAAAATAAAGGAAGGGTTGCTTGCAACCATGTTCATATTTATGGGTTATGCTACATTTTTTACCTACCTGCGCCCTTTTTTAGAAAAAGCCGCGGGTGTGGATGAGAATACACTGTCCATTATACTGTTAGGTTTTGGTATAGCCAATTTTTTTGGCACAACACTTAGCAGGTTCCTGCTTGAAAAGAAATTAAAACAGTCACTGTCCATTGTCCCATTAGTAATGGGTATCCTGGTCGCTGCCATGGTACTATTTAGCCACAGCCTGATAATAGTTTCTGTATTGATTGCTTTATGGGGAATGGCATTTGGTATAGTGCAGGTGGGATGGCCTACCTGGCTAACACGTACCATTCCCGATGAGGCAGAAAGTGCCGGAGGTTTACAGGTTGCCACTATACAACTCGCCATTACAATGGGAGCTGCCTTTGGTGGAATATTTTTTGACCAAACAGGGGCATCCGGGGTTTACATCGGCAGCAGCATAATCACTCTACTGGCGGCTTTTATAGCTGTTTTTGCTTTAAAGATAAACGACCATTAAAATAAATTGTATGCCTTTAAAAGAAGATTTGAATTGGCGTTATGCCACAAAGAAATATGACGCTACAAAAAGTGTTGCCACTGAGGATATTGAAAAAATCATTGAAGCTGCGCGGCTGGCCCCATCGTCGTATGGCTTACAGCCTTACAGGGTTATTTCGATAAGCAATCAGGAAATTAAAAATAAAATAGTCCCGATTGCCGGGAACCAGCAGATTGTGGCCGATTGTTCGCACCTTTTGGTATTTGTGGCATGGGACGGTTATGACAAGCAACGTGTTGATAAGATATTCAATGACACCACTGACCAGAGAGGCTTGGCGAAAGGAACAGTCTTCGGTAGCCAGACCGAGGCTATTGTTGAATCACAAATTAACCTTTCCGAAATAGAAGCACGTATTGATACTGCAAAACAAGCCTGCATTAGTTTAGGTTTTGCTATAGCACAAGCTGCCGAACTAAAAATTGACAGTACCCCAATGGGGGGGGTTAATAATGCAGAATTGGATCATTTACTGGGACTTGATTCAAAAGGTTTAAAGAGTGTTTACCTTTTGACGTTGGGTTATAGGCAACGAGAAGGTGACTGGTTGGTAAACCTTAAAAAGGTCAGGACGCCGAAAGATGAGTTTGTGATTGAAATTAAGTAGCCCAGACCCTAGCATAGGAAAAATAGTGTCGCAATTTAAATTTTAATAAATCGTTGTTCACATTTTAAAATAGCAACTCTACCTCACTTCTATATCCCGGATGATAGCTTGGCGTATATCGGATATACCCCATAGCCTGTAGTTCCTTAAAATACTTATGGTAAGTCGGCAACGTTTTGATGTGGGACAGCGCCATGATTTTACTTCGGCTCACCGTTATTATTTTTGGTTGCCCCTGCCTGTAGCCAAGGTATAGGATAGCACTCAGCAAGGCAAAATGCCATACGTTAAGCGCTGTGTCCCGTTCAAATAACTTCAGGTATTTTAGAAGGTTGTGAAGTTCCATAATAACCCTATTTGTCCTTGAACAAATTCATGATGTCTGCCCTGCTATAGTAGTAGGAACCCAGCACTTTTTTAAAGCGGATCTTGCCGGTAATACGCAGGTTCTGCAACGAACCAGCAGAAATATCCAGCAGCTTGCGAACCGCACGGCTTTTAAGCCATTCCAACGCCAACTTATTGTTTTGGTCTTTATGGAATCCTCTATAATCTTACGGAAGTCGTTCATCATGACAAGGCCAAACTGCCTCAGATCATCCTTAGTGATATACTCGCTCATCATTTTTAGAATTAAATACACGTGCTACTAATTTAATAGTACTGCGCAGGCACTGTGCAACACTGTCATTGAAAGGCAGCAGATGTCAATCAACGGTATATCGAGTAGCGCTACTTTGTTATGTTAAATTTGCCATCAAGTTGTATACAGCACTATTAATATTATCTTCCTAACAGATTATTGTTCAGTTTTCACAATTAAGTATTATAATAAAGCCATTCGGCTTTGTTTAGGGACGTTTGACCTTGCAATCCTTACATTTCATCGATATAAACTAAAAATTGAAACCGCAACGTTTAATTTTGCGTATTTTATTGTAAGTGTTCATATTATAATATATGTACTTAACTATCTCACATCATTTATCTCCACTATTTAATGCCTACTATAGTTTTATCAAACATTATGTGCCCAGTAAGAGCGGGAGTTGCAATTTTATCCTGTAGTGCGATAGCAATAACCGGCTGGTTATTAAATATTTCATTTCACACCTCGATATATGGTTCGGTAACATTGAGTACAGCGCTCTGCTTTGCTCTATTGGGATGCTGCCTTATCAATGCTTCCAAATACTATAAGCTGCCCTACTTTTTTTTAGGTGTTAAGATTTTGGTGTGCCTATACTGCACTGCTTCAATAGTAGAGGATTATCTTTCGTGGAGACACGGATTTGACCGTTTTTTTTACAGCGGACAAGTTGGAACTATGCAAAATAGGCTTAGTTTGACAGGGATGCCGCCCATTACCGCCCTGCTTTTTATCATGGTCAGCTTTGGGATGATCGGAGTTATGTACATAAAAAAATATGTTTCCTTTTTCCAGTACTTTTTTCACGTGGTAACCTTTGTTTCGTTTATAATTATCATAGGCTATTTATTTAAAATACCCGACCTGTATTCCTTTTACTTCAAAACAGTTACGTCCTTTTACACGTCGATTTTATTCTTTTTTTTATCAATCGGGGCTTCATTGCTCAGCCCCTCAACAGGCCTAACGGCCGTATTTACGATACATAATACAGGAAACATTATAGCCAGGCGTTTGTTTTTACAAATGATGTTTGCCATAGTTATTATTACCTATCTCAGGTTTCAGGTCCAGCAATATAATTTTATAAGTTCGGATTTCAGCGTTGGGCTCATGGTAATAGCGTTCGTAACGACCAGTTTGTTTTTTACCCTGAAGGCATCTAAAAGACTCAATGATGCTGAATTGCGCAGAAATATTGCTGAAGAACGTTTTAAGCTTGTAGTGGAATCGGCTCCCAATGCCCTGGTTATGAGTGACAGTTCAGGCAATATAACCCTGGTCAATGTAAGGGGGGAAAACTTGTTTGGATACTCGCGGGAAGAACTTATTGGCCAAAAGATAGAAGTCATCATACCGGAAAAATTTAGGGAGCACCACCCTAAAAACAGGGATTCGTACCATGGGGCACCGGTGTCACGTTACTTCGGCGCAGGGGCAGAATTACACGCTGTTCATAAAGATGGGTTTGAGTTTCCCGTTGAAATTGGCCTGAACCCCATTAAAGATGGCAATGAAACCGGGGTACTGGCATCTATAATCGATATAACTGAGCGAAGGAAACAGGAAAATCTGATCAGGCAACAACTTATTGAACTTAAAATTAAGAATCAGGAGATGGAACAATTCAGTTATATCGCCTCTCACGATTTACAGGAGCCATTGCGGACGGTCTCAAATTACATCATGTTGCTTAGAGAAGACTATACGGAACAACTTGATGAGGAAGTCAGGGCACATTTGGAAATGATGGACTCCGCCGTAAGCCGTATGAGCATGCTTGTACGGTCATTACTTGATTTTGGTCGTCTGGGTCGTGATAAAAAATTGAGTAGTACCAACTGTAATTCGTGCCTTTCTAATGTAAAAGCAGATTTGAATAATCTGATACTCCAAAATGGTGCAACTATAATTATTGAAAATTCACTCCCTGCACTTAATGTATACGAGATAGAATTCAGGCAATTATTCCAAAATCTGGTTAATAATGCAATCAAATTTAGGAGAGAATCGGTACCGCCGATAATAAAAATAGGATGCGTTCCTAAAGATGATTGCTACGAATTTTATATAGCTGATAACGGTATTGGCATAGATGAAAAATATTCAAAGCGAATTTTCCAGATTTTCCAGCGCCTCCACAGAAGTGATGAATTTGAAGGGCATGGGATTGGTTTGGCCAATTGCAAAAAAATAGTTGAAATGCATGGAGGAAGCATATGGGTAGAATCCAATCATGGTGAGGGCAGCATTTTTAAATTCACAATTTCTAAATTATAACATTTTGGAGAAGCTTAAAAAGATATTACTTATTGATGACAATAAGGTAGACAATTTTTTTCATGAACGTGTGATCAGGAAATTTGATAAAAACATTACTGTTATTTCCTTACTATCCGGTGAAGAAGCACTGGAATATTTAGCGGAATTAGATTCAGCAGAACTTCCTGACCTGATATTTTTGGACATTAATATGCCGCGAATGAATGGGTGGGAGTTTTTGCAGGAGTACAACAAATTTGAAGAAGTGCGTAAAAGTTGCAACATCGTGGTGATGCTCAGCACATCTGAAGATCAGGAAGATAAGGATCGAGCTTTTGAACAAGGTATCGCGGCAGATTATAGATCTAAGCCCCTTACCGAACCAATGCTTATGGACATAGCTAAAAAGTTTATCTTTATATAAAACAGAAGGTCGTTGATCACACCTTTAGGTGATGTACATTTGTAGATGAGGTCATTCACTCAGGGAATTTAATGATTAACCTCAAAGTGCTAAAACGCTATCTTATAATTACGGAAGATATAACCAATAAACTAAGAGATATGAAAATGATGCCAATGTCTAATGAGTCTTTAGAGCAGTTTATTAAACAGTTTCTTCCCGAAGGTGTGCTCGCACATAATGAGAATCTTGAGCTAATGTCAATCTCAAAACTGATAGCCAGAGTTTACCAAACTGTTAATGAGTCTGATACTGTAGAAATTATATTTAATGCCTTTTATAATTTGCGTTATCCAATGTCGGTAGTAGAACCTGTCCATGAGAGCAGGAAATTCCTACCTTATCTAACTACTAATTCACATAGGATTTATGTTGCAATAGATAGTTCCAGGATAATTGAGATAAACAATTTGTTAGAAATTGCGATTAGACAAGAACCGCTTATACCTTCCGAATTAAAAGATGCTTATCGCAACTTTAGCCAATTCATGTCAAATACTGCTTCTTAAAGGTAAGCCCACACCGTATATTTTTATGAAACGTCACCGTATATCCACCAATTTACAAGGATAAACTGAACCCAAAAGGCATTCCCATCCTATGTGGGGAAAGCCTTTTGGGTTTTAGATCGGCAATGCCAATTTGCAACTTCGCTTCTTCGTCGCTCCGATGCAAAATGGCAGGCGTGTTTTCTGAGATGGTTCGTCTATCTCTTCCTGCCCTTTGACCTTTTTTTCATTTGCCGTGCAAATTCGTCTTCTTCATAATCTTCACCTGCCGTTTGCGGGACTAACCCACCAAAAATATCCGAGAGAGCATTGGCAGCATTTGAAAGCGATGGATTTGTTTGATTTTCAGAAGTTTTGTTCTGAGTAATAGATTGATTGGTATTGGTAGCCGATCTTTCTGAACCTGGAGTTTGCAAATCAATTTTTGGTTTGCTGTCGTTGTTCCACCAGTCATTAAATACACCGGCACTAAGATTTTTTGCAAGTTGCGAGCCATTCCAAACCGACCGGGATTCATGGTCAATAAATGTGATGCCATAAATACGGTTGTCGGCTGTGCGCCTTACAACCGTATTAATACCTACGTTTTTTAATCTCACTTTAAAATCATCCTCACCGGTGGCAGCTTGTATCGTTTTTTCAATGGTGGTTTTAAGTGTTGACCTATCAGGGCTGTTTTGCAATTGCTCCCTTGATTTATTGAAATGCAGTTGCAGTTCACTATAACCTGCGCTTTTACCGAACAGCGAAGCTTTAAATGGATTGCTTGTCTTTTCTCCTTTTTCATTCAGGGCAAAATACACCAGTCCCTGACGGGCTGTTCCATTGTATTGTCCTTTGATTTCCTCAGCGGTAATATTGAATAATGAAAGCAGAGCATTGTAGGTGCCAAGGGTTGTATACTGGTAGTATTTTGGCAGGTAACGGATAACAGCAGCAATTTGGCTTTTGATATCGCCAGCTTTATAATCGACCGGTTTGAAGACTAGATTGATTTGGCCATGCTTCTTTTCGACAGCACCTTTTAAGTTGTAGTCCCGTTCCAGTTCCCGGCAGGATGCCATCGAACGCCTTTTTTCAAAATTATCGGAAATCTTTCTCCCCTCATCGTCCACACATACTGTTACAATATGGATGTGGCTACGCTCAATGTCATTGTGCTTAAACACAATGAAAGGCTGTTTACCGTACCCCATTTTTCCCATATAATCTTTAGCCAATCTTTTGTAGTCGTTGTCGGATACTTTATCACTGGGGTCAGGGTTTAGCGAGATATGCACTATAGGCTTTTCCGTTTTCCTATTAGCCGCAAGGTGCACCTGGAAAGAGTTAGCAATCTGTGGGATGGTAAAAGTACCGTCCGGTGATTCAATGATTTTCTGGCCTGTCAATACTGTTGCAGTATTATTGTTTACCTTATCCATATTATAAGTTAATGCACCGAACAGACTTTTGCCCCTTCCGATTTTCGCCACCATAGATTACTTTTTAAGATGGTTGGTTTCAAACTCTGTAGTAAGCTGTATGATCTTTTTGGCTAATGCTGAAAGTTCCATGGTCTGCTTTTCCAAACGGTACAGATAAGCCCCCGCTTTTTTTTCCGTGAAGTTACTGTACAGCATTTTGATCAATTGGTTGTAGTTTATACCGATCGCACGAAACTGCCCGAACAAGCCAGTAAGCTTCACATGGTAATCCATTGCGGCTTTATCAATTTTTACTGTAGTGATTGTTTTTTGGAAAATACAGGCGGTGATAAAATGTGCCATGACATTCATACCCGATTGTTCGAATAACGAAAGAAACTTAGCATTTTCAGCCGCAGTCAGGCTGATGGAATAACGATAAACAGCACGGTCATCCTTTGGATGCCTGCCTCCTTTATACTTTTTATACGGGCTATCATTTTCCATTTACGGTTTTCCTCATTTATTACAGAGTGAATATAATGATCAGGTTGGATATAAGCCCGATATAGTCATGCTATGGCGAATATTGGCCTCAATTGGCCAGTTAGTTATCATTAGCTGTTCGATGCCCGTTGGCGTTGCTATTTTTAGTCTGATGATGTATTGTCAAAATACATTGATAGAACTTTTCCCAAGATGCACCGTTAAAAGGCAGCTAATGTATTGCGGGTAAAGCCAGTGGTAAAAGCAAAAGACTACGGCATTATGGCTTTGCTCACACACTCACAAACCCACCCTTCGGGACTTATTCCGTTTCCTTTTGTTTTACCGCTTTACCCGCATTGTTTACCTGCTTTCTTTTTCCGGTTTTCTTTTGGGAAAAAGTTTTGCGGAGCGCAAGCGAGGCAGGACTGTACCAGATTAGAGGACAGGCAGGAGATACAAACAGATTGTATCATTTTAAATTGAACGATTATGGCACATAATTTAAATTTCAACACACAGACAGGGCAGCACGCATTTATGAGCGTTAAGCAGCCTGCATGGCACGGATTAGGTCAGATTGTAGAAGACTACCCTACAAGCCGCGAGGCAATTGCCTTTGCTGGCTTGGACTACGAAGTGGCTAAAACCCCGATTTTTGCCAAAGGCACTGGGCTTTTTGAGAGTTTCCCCGTTCCTGACCAGTTCGCCACGATGCGCACCGATACCAAAGCAGTGTTCGGTGTGGTCGGCAAGGATTACCAAATCGTGCAGAATGCCGATGCATTCGCCTTTTTTGATGCCATTGTAGGCGGTGGCGATGGGGTGCTCTATGAAACAGCTGGCGCAATTGGTAATGGGGAACGTATTTTCATTACCGCCAAACTGCCCGGCTATATCCGTGTAGGCAATGGCGATGATGTAACTAATAAATACATTTTCCTGACTACCTCCCACGATGGCAGCGGCAGCATAACCGCAGCCTTTACGCCTGTAAGAGTTGTTTGCCAAAACACACTAAATGCAGCGATGAAAACAGCCACGAACGTGGTACGCATACGCCACACCGCAGGGGCTAAAGAACGCCTGGAGCAGGCGCACAAAGTGATGGGCGTTGCCGATAACCTGTCTTTACAGTTGGAGGGCATTTTTAACCAGTGGGCAAAAACCCGCATTGAAGATAAACAGGTCAAAGAACTGATACAGTTAGCCCTTTGCCCAAATAAAGAAACCTACAACCTTTTGAAAAAAGGGGCTGCTAATGAACTTTCAACCATGTATAAAAATGCCTGTGAGGCTGCTTTTGAGTACGCAATGGCAGATGATACGCAAAGCATGGAAACGACCAAAGGCACATTGTTCGGTGCATACAATAGCGTTACGGGCTATTACCAAAATGTACGCAACTTCAAAACGGGTGAAGATAAACTGAAATCCATATTCTTAGGTGGGACAGCACAGGCACGAGGACAAAAAGCCTTTGACCTGTGCGATGACTTTGCCAAAAACGGGGCAGCTGCACTGATACTGAACTGAGGTAAAACCGCAGCCCTGCAAAGCAGCGCTGCAAATATTATTATGTTATATAGTTAAACAAGCTTGTAGGATTTTTATTGCGCGCGGGCAGCCTTCAGGGCTGCCATCTACTGCATAGCGGTTCCTCATCGTGAAGTAGATGGTCACTTAATCGAATGACTTTGTAAATTAAAGATGTAATATGGATTGATGTGATAATGAATATATTGAAATCCAGGTTATCTTATTACTAAGTATTATTGTGGATTACTCCCCACGTTTAATTTGGTAATCACTTACAACTTTTCCTGCCGGAGAAATAACCAATACCCCGGATACATAATCATGGTCGTCATCTGATGCATATTCTATTGCAAAACCCTCCATACACTTTGCAGCACTTTCGTAATTAAAAGTGATGGAAGGCTGCGTCCATAGTATCTCGCCGGTGTTTGCATTTAAACTTTGCAGCATTACAGGTCCTTCAGGCTTGGCGGTTGCGCCTGTAGCTATAATTAGGCTTACGTCGTCCTGATACAGTATTTCAGGGTCGAAGAACTTTCTGTTAGGAACCAAATTAATAGCAGTTTTAGTTTTGCCGGTTTCCGCAGTAATTTTCATTAATCTATCAGAATTGTCAAACTGAAACCAGCTTGCAGGATACGTGTTGTAAATCGCTTCATCCCTCTCGTCATAATCAGAAGTAAGCAAATCACCATTCGGTACAAAAAAGTATTTGTTCCCATCGTTAGTAAGCAGGTCAAAGTACTCACTCCTCAGGCTGATGGTGGCCAGCCCGGCACTTAATTCAGGATGGCTGTTGAAGAGCGATTTGGTAACATCAATTAATTCATTGCTTTTACGATCAAGTGTAAATAATTTTTCGTCAGCATAGGTCATATAGATCGTTCCATCCTGAAACGTTTCAAATAGGGATTGGTGGTCATCAAGGCGCCTTTTACGCTCAAATATCAGCTGGTCTTTAATTTGTTTCTTAGTAACAGGGTCTATAAATACTGCGTGCACGTTGATATAATCTACGTTATTATTTTCGCCTACTATATTTTCCCGCCCTATACGCATGAACACCGCCTTGCCTGTAGCTGAGTTTTGATAAACAATTTCACCACTGTAATATTCATATTTATCATCAGGTTTGTAGGCCGGAATGGTAGTATTGTTTGAGAAAGAACCGATAACTGCATTAGCTACTATAAATAAGATTAAGACAGCCACTACCGCAATAATTACAACACGCTGCGTATTTTTTTTTGCCACTGTAGCACCTGAAAAATCCTGATAAGGTGTGTGACTGATATTTATATTGATATCATCGTTGTCTAAAAAATATTCTGTATCACAATTTAGACAACGAAAATAGTCAGTCTTTATTTCTGTTTTTTTGATGCTGCCGCAGTTTGGGCATTTGATTGCTTTTATATTCTTAGCCACTTTTGATGTAAATTATAATTTAGGATGTGCCCTGCTGCCACTTTTGCGGTCGTAGCCGCGACGGTCATTACGCAATAGTGCGCCGTAAATAATTATAAGTATAATAATTGCAACGCCCAGTAATACAAGAGTTGTGGTACTTTTTAGCACAGCAGTCAGGCTGACAATCTCAATACCCCAAATTCTGAGTACGAGTATTCCTATCAGCGCAATGCTGAGCAGCAGTAGTATAATGCCAACGATACGTTTCATTGTGAATTATTTTAAAATTTGTCCAGCCATTCTTTTTTCTTATCATCAAACTCCTGCTGGGTTATAATACCCTCGTTAAGCAACAATTTTAATTGCTGCAATTTAGAAACGATGTCCGGCGCATCCGCGTTTAATTGTGCGTCCTTCGCAACATTAAATGTTTTACCCAGATCCATGCCAACGCCTAATTGCAACCCCGCACCGGCAAGGCCGCCTTCATTGCGTGCCGCATCGCGCAGGGCTTTCAGTTTTTCCATTTCTACATAGGTAAGCCCGCCTTCGCCCGCAGCCATCGCGTCAGAAGTAATGTCTGCTACTTTACCAATACGTTCACTGGTAGCCTTGTCAAACAGCGTCCCGTTTATTTTAAAGTCTGTAAGTGCAAACCCTAGCTTTGTAACTTCAGGATGCAGCTGTTCACTGATTTTTTCAGAAAGGCTGGGCAGCTGTGCGTCGATATGCTGGTAAGAGAGGCCACTTTGTGCCAGTACCGAAGCAAGGCTTTGGGGAAACCTGCTCTGTAGCAACTGTCGAGCTTCCGAAACATAGTATGTATCCTGCGAGCCGATCACGTTTGAGAACAGGTACAACGGGTCGGCTATCTTAAAAGAAAAACTTCCGTTAGCACCGAGTTCTACAGGAATTTTGTAAAAGGGATCCATATATTTTACGGGCTGCGAGGTACCCCATCCCTGATTTACAATTTCGGCTGTGCGATAAAAGTAGACCTTCAATTTATGCTCACTTTCAAAATTGGTTCGCAGCTTAAGCAATGTGGTCACGAACGGATGATTATCTGTTTCTAAGTCGAATATTCCCTCATCGCTCAAATGGTCGGTCACTTTACCTTCGTATACCAGAATAGCGCCCTGTCCGGGAGCTACTATAAGTTTTGATGCATTTTTAAGCTCATCACTGTGAGACGGGAATTTGTAGACCAATACATCCGGCTGCTGGTCTTTCCACTCAATAACCTGTGAGAGCTGGCCCCTGAAAAAATCTCCTAAACCCATATTATAATAGTTTAAATTCTTTAACCAATTTACCGTTCATATCTACGGCCACGGCAAACATGCCGGAAAATGCCACAAAGCCGTTTTTATACCTGATGGCATTTTCATCCAAATAAACGTCGTCAGTAAAGGGATAAGTAAATACAATGTCGCCTGTTTTAGCATCGAGGCATTGCAGGGCAACTTTGGCATTTTTGCCGGCAGTTGTTTTCATACTGATCAGGATATAATCCTCATCATAAAAAAGCGTTTTTGGCGAAAAATATAACCTCCCCGGTGTGAGGTCTTTATACTTAATTAGCAGGTCGCCAGTTCCCCTGTAGGGCTGCTTTATAAGTGCCCCATTGTTGCCGTAATAACTGCTCCATTCAAAGTACGTCCAGTCGTTAGGCCCCCCCATATTATCTTTTTGGGTAAACTTGTAAAGTTGTATTTTCTCATCCGGGAAGCTCGTACTCTGTTGGCTGAAGTCGTAGAACGTAATTGTTTTAGCTTTTGCATCTTTAATTTTCAGGGAACGCTCTGCTTGCCGTACCTGATCCTTGTCAAATACAACATTTGCAATTGGGTAGTACGAATAATTTTTACCGTCATTGGTAAGTACCTTCATACCGTCACCATAACTATCATTTATAAAATCGTAATCTGCTATACCGGCAGATAACTCTGCGTGTTCCTTATCAAGCGTTGTAACTGACTTAAGGCTCATAGATTGCTTGTCTAATTTGTACAGTAGCATGTTGTTTGCTATGGCATAAACATCGCCATTCCTGAAAGTCTTAAAAACAAAATTTTCGCGTTCCGCTTTGGGTATTTCAAAGCGCTCCGCCTTTATTTCTTTACCGGATAAAAAGTCGTAATAGATAGCATACTTACCCGATTTTGACGTGTCATCACCTGTTATTATGTCCCGCTGCCCAAATAGTATCAAGATTGGCATATTGTTTTCATCTGTAAAAGCCACAACATCGTGGTCCCGCCAACTATATTCTGTATCCGGTTTTTCGACGCCTAAGACTGTATCAGGCGAATTTGATGATTGAAATGTTAACCAGAATGCCAATAAAGAGCCGATAATTATAAATAGAAATACAAGGCCTATGACTGCTGCAGGTTTTTTGACAGGAGCGTTTCCGGTGTGGGCAGGATTATAGTTTACATTATGGGTAATGGTGATATCATCATCGTCCAGAAAATATTCGGTATCGCAATTTGTGCATCTGTAATAATCTGCCCTGATCTCCACTTTCTTTGTGGAGCCGCATTTCGGGCATTGTATCGCTTTTATTTCCCTGGCCATTTATTGAAGAAGGATATATTTTTATTGTAAGGTTGGATCGTTACTCAAATATAAAGATTTAAAAGACTGCTAAATATATCGATGTAGCGGCACGCAGCCTTATTAACAAACATTTATATAAATCGTGCCGGGATTATGTGTCCATCCGTGATTTTTCAACTTGTAATTTCCTACTTGCAGAGTAAGCCCTGAAACACGTGATGCTTGCAATTAAGGTTATTATTATCTGAAGGTAGATAAAAGTAAACCGGAAGAAATTGCTCAGTGGGTTGGCGAGCTTATAGATGTAAGGTACAAAATGATAGGTCGGTTCGGAGTAATGGTAAAGATAATACACCATTATGATCCTGAACAACGTAATGGCAGCGAGGATAATCCCGAGCAGGATATAGTTGTCGGTTCGTTTTGGATTTATAATCGCTATCCATAACGCCAGCCCCAGGCAAACCACCATCTCCACCATAAAGTAAGCAACATGCACTATAGTATAAGTCGCACTATAGTCCGGTTCTTTAGAATGCAGCAAGGCCAGGAAATCCAGCACCTCGATCAGTAAATAAAAACTATAAAGCCCAAAGAGAACTGAGCAGGATAAAACCTGCCTGCGTGCAGAGGCGGAAAGTGAGAGTAATTTTTTGGTATGAGGTGCTTCCATTGTCGTAGCGATGCGATTAAGATTGAATGAATTTGTTGCGTATATCAAGTTACTCATAAAATAATATATACCGGGGATTCCCCCGTTAAACATTTCTAAAATACAACTACAGGTCATCAAATTATTGCGTAGGTAGTGAGCAATTTCCAAAAACTATTCTTTTGTTAATTAACAAATTCTTGTACTACAGGCAGTGTACTTTTATGATAAACCGGCAAACAATGTATACCTATACCATGACTTTTGTATCGCCTGAACCCGTCAGCGACATTGGGGCAATATCCCATAGTCCCGACGCGTCGCAGTTGGTAGCCCAAAAAATCGCTCAGAGGATGCTCGAACTGGCCGATTTTAACTGGACCACTGAATACAGTTTTGACAATTCGCTATCCTATCTTCAGGCACCATACACCATCAGTTTTGTCGTCGAAGTGCGGGTGACCTTAGATATGCTGACCCTACAGGACAGGGAAGCAATTTATAAAAGATGCTTTGAGGCGTTAGTTAAACATGAGGTGCTGCTTACGAAATCGCATTGTATCGAAAATGAGGACACGGACAAAATAAAATGCATTTTGTGTTTTGACATGCAATCTGCCGCCTAAAAATTAAGTAAATGGAATTTGACTGGAATAAAATTTTTCTATCAGACCTGGACTGGTCATTTGCATTAGAGATTATCTTCAGGACGATCCTGATGTTTGCCCTGATTTTATTAATGCTTCGACTATCCGGAAAAAAGGGGGTGCGGCAGCTCAGTATCTTTGAGGTGGCTATAATCATTGCGCTGGGTTCGGCGGCGGGTGACCCTATGTTTAATGATGAAATGGCTATCATACCGTCAGTTATTGTTTTTGGCGCAGTGCTTCTGTTTTACAGGCTGTTGACGTACCTGGCGGCTAAATCAAAACGATTTGAGGATATCTTAGAAGGAAAGGCTATGTACGTAATAGAGGATGGCCTGTTCACCCTCGAAGAAAAAGCAACAAACACCTTTGCTAAAGATGAATTCTTCGCGGAGATGCGCGAAGCCGGGATATCGCATACCGGGCAGGTCGAGACAGCCATCTTAGAATCGAATGGCAAGGTGAGTTTCTTTTATTTTGAAGATGATAATGTTATCTATGGAATGCCCGTACTTCCTAAGCCCTATGCAAAGCGATCGAAGGACATTAATGTTAAAGGGTATTATTCGTGCACCTATTGCGCTTACACTGAGCAACGGGCACAGCCCGGGGCCTGCCCAAGGTGCCGCAACGACCAGTGGGTTCCCTCCATCAACACCAAACGTGTTACCTAATTACATTAACCAAATCATTTATTCAAACTATTAGATCATGAAAAGCATTATTAAACTTTCTATTTTCTCAGTATTGTTATTGAGTACGTTAAACCTGGCAGCGCAAACCGACGAACGTAATAAAATCCAGATGGTGGTGAGTTATGAGGGTAAAACCATTACGACCGACCTTACCAACGTGGGTATGGGCATTACCCGGTATAAGGATTATACAGAACCCGGAGCAGCTACTGCTAACCCAGCAGCAACGAAGGAAAAAAGTATACCCCGATACTGGATGGATTTCGGGAACAGCGAAGCGTTAGGTCAGGTCATCCTCTCCACAATCGGGGGCGATACAACAGCCTACATCCGATACTTTTGAAACCGTAGCTACCCTGCCTTTTGTAACCGAGGAGTTCGGCGCACTCCTGCGCCAGTCGGAAAATCAGGACAATACCCCAAGCTGCTCCCTTGCCGAAGCCCTCGAAAAACAAGACTTGTTTATCAATTCGACCCTTGCCCAAATGGGCGGCTCCCTCTTGTGGAACTTATTTCACAAAGGCATGACGCCGTACCGTGGGTTCTTCCTGAATTTGGAAAATTTCAGGACAACACCCGTATCGGTTTGAAAAATGACCGCCGCCGCGGATTTCACTTTCTTAAATTCGTGGCGGCGCCTCACGCAACCTCTTAAATCCATGCACAGCCAAATAAACTCCGTATTTTAACCCTAATTTAAGCTTCTTTAAAT
>NZ_VJVZ01000007.1 GCF_007097145.1 Flavobacterium zepuense
CGATAAAAATGGCGACCTGATAACCGCAGGGCCGCCACGTGCGGATGTGGGTGCTACAAATACAAATGCATTTATAGCAATACTCGAATCACATCAGTAGAAATTTACATAGTTGTACTCGAAATATTTTAAACTTAATAAAGTCTGAGGAGGTATTAAATACTTGTTTATGTAGTATCACTATTAGAAAGGACACATCAATTATAAAATCGATGTGTCCTTGTAAAAGCTTCTGGATTGTATTAGAATTATCACTAACAACGGATAGGTATTGCCCTTTCGGTTAAATAGCTATGGTTTCCATGATCCTGATGTCTCCCCCAATGTGGCTCCGGCAGGAATTGCAGTTTCAGAAAATCCTGTAGGTGGATTTGTAGTGGTCACACTAACTGTGCAATTGTAGTCGTCATTTTTACACGAGTAATTAGCAGGTGGAACGGTCTGTACATAATTATTACCTATGTGGTAATACGTTACTGTAACCAATTTCTTTTTGGAAATATCCTCATTGGTTTTAAAGGCACTAAATCCGATTGCAAGAACCGCAACAAGCAGTCCCAAAGCAAATTTGTAAGAATTTTTCATAAGCGTATGCTATAAATTAGTAAAGTTTTTAGCCGGAATGCTCAACCCTTTGTAATATGTATTACGGCGGCATTAGGCGGGTTATTGGTGGATAAACAGGGTATAGACAGGGTGTGATGGTCTATAGGTTACCGTTACTATCCTGGTTAGTAAGTGAATCAGTAGGAATCCCGCAGTCGGGACTTTTATAAGCAGCAGGAATGTATCTTGCCGTTTTCATCATTGTACGGCATCCTCAGATGCCCAACCGATCAGGCGAACCCCGGTACAACTCATGCACGGGCGCACCTTTAAATCTCTGCTTGCTCCATTTAGTCAGGTGGTATTCTTCACAGTAAGGGCATTGGTATACCCGCCGCTGTGCGGCCTTGCCACGCCTGTGTTTGATGCGAAGCCCTGTGACCTTATCCAATATGTGCCTCCTGAAATAAAAGATCATTTGTTTGGCTTCCCGGAGCGAAGGCAAAGAACTTTTCCCTGTTGCTTCACATAGCGGATACATACCACTGCGTTTTCGATATTAGGTTATTTATTCTAAAGGAAATAATAAGGCTGTTGGTGTTCAGGTTCAATGACTTAAACACTGTCAGTTGTCGTTTCATAAAATTAGAAACGAACTTTATCTTTTGCAAACCAGAAATGCCCAAAATGCAAAATTTTGTCTATGTGCTGCAAAACTTTGTCTATAGCATACCTAATCATGTCATAAACGTACACGATTATGTCTTTATCTAACATAAAAAGATGACTTTTAACAACGTAATTTCTTACATTAAATTTGAAAAAAAACTTGGCAGGTACTTTTGGGCTTTAAGGCGTACTTTTCTTAATGCCGACACAGGTTCTAAATATCAGCAAGGCGCTCACGAAAATCATCGGAATATTTCCTGGTTACTACAAACTCATGCGATAAAGATTCGGGAAAAGCAGCCCGATAAGCAGGTTTGATGATGGGGCTATAGCTATCGCGCTTCTCTACATTGATGTAGCCCTTAAGCATATAAAGGTTAACGAGAAAGGATTGGTTGATCTGGCATATTCCCTGTTTTTTATACTGCCGATTAAGCTGTGCAAGGGAATGATTAGTAGTGTATTCGTTACCGTTTACAGTTCGGACTTTGGTAACCCTCACATCCCTGTAGATCAAAAGCACATCCGTCTTAACATGTAGATGAAGGTGCAACCCGTTATGGTCGATGTTCAATATGTCACTGTTGCTATGATTTGAAGTCTGTTCATGCACGTGTTTTCGAGTCAGCAATCGATAGTGAATGTAGTAATAGGCATTTAGAAGTGCGAGAAGAAAAACTACCCGCAAGAGGTCACTACTTAAAAAACCCGTGTGGACAATATTTTTCCTAAGGACTAGGAAATAGGCCGTGAAAACGATAACATCAATCAGGGCAGGTATAAATATCCCCAGAAATACCTGGTATGTTATCCGTTGCCAAAAGTTCTTACGCCAGTCAAAACGACCATCAAGATAAACCGTCATTTCGTGAATAATTTTTACGATAAGCAATGCGACGCAAAAACTGACGATGAAGGCATACCAAAATAACGGTTTACTTAACGCATGGTGGAGGTCAAATGTACGGCCATAGAATAAAATGAACATGGTAGCGCCAAAAGCGGCAAGGATTCGGAAGCTCCTGTTGTGGTATGATATTGTTTCCATAGATAAACAAGGGTTAAGGTTAAACCAGTGTCTTTTCCATAGCGCTTCAAACTACAAAAAGCGTATTTATATTCTTTGCAGCGAGTGAGTTATTCGATAAAGTGTATTGATTTACCTATGAATTTCAGCAGTGTTGCTTTTTATTAGAGTAGAAGTAGCTTGTTCAATACGCAAGAAGGTTTAGGCGAGTACAAAAAAGTTCAATCGCCGTAAGCTAATTTCGATTCGTCATAATTAATAAGGTAATAGTTTGCCTCATCCTTTCTTATAATTAATTCATGTGCAAAAAGGGCAATTACTTCAAACCTTATTCTTTTCAGATCACAGTATACACACCCATCGGCAAAGTAGAATGAGACGGTCACTGAAGTTCCTACAGGTTTCATCGTCGCTTTATTCAATGGAGCCAGCCGATAGGAGATCTTCTTAATTGGTGCATCGGGTTCGGAGCCAGTATCGGACAGTGTATGGCACCAATAAAGTTCCTAATCATAGGTGCATAGCACTTTACCAGCCATGACCTGCCTTAGGAGATATTCACCCTCTTCCATCCCTGAAAATACATTAAAGTAACAGTTAATGGAAAAAACTTTTTAAAAAAGCGACTTACGCGTCCTTGTAAGTGGTGACGGTGCTATGAGTATCGCAAGGAAAGTAAATATATGGGAGTTTTTTATACCTAAACAAGACCCTAATAATTAGTCTTTGCTTTAGTTTAATCATTTGCTTTTCAGTAATTGCTCCAAGTAATTCACTTTTTCTTTTTCCGATTGGAGCAGGCGCTCGTAAAGCTCCACCACTTTATCTAATGGATTAAAGGTACAATTGTGATTGACGGTTGGCCCATTATGAATGATGGAACCATCATAGTTGTTTTGGGTATTATTAAAAACAGCTTCTTCAGAAAAATTCTTTATGGCCTCGGCGGTAACACCCAATGCATTTGCAACCTCTCTAAGTCTGTCGTCCTCTATTTTTTCACTGTTTTCAATAATAGAAACGGCCTGCTGGCTGATGCCTAATGCAGTGGCAAGCGCTTCCTGTTTCATTCCGCGCAATTCCCTGATATAGCTGATTTTACGGCCTATGTGGTTTCGGGTTGGTGTCTCCATAAGATAAGGGCTTAGGTTGTATTGCTAAATTAATTAGTAAAATACAAGCATTTTTTGGTAAAAAACAAGTGATCTCTTGTAAAATACAAGTGGCTACTTGTATTTTACAAGCAAGTATATTTTGGCATTGCTGGCAATCAGCCTTACTTGCAACTACAATTACCAGTCACATTTTAATCGAACCTATTTAACCTGAAATTTGTGGAAGCCATTTACTATAATACCGATCCCCTTGCCATTGCTGTGAGTAGTGCTTGGTGTCCTGCCCGAAGCCCACCTTTCAAATAGAAAAGACTCAATAAAACAAGATTAATTCCTGTTAACAAAAACATAAAAATACCCATTAATGGGTATATACATCTAAAAATTTGGCACTACTTTTCCTGCGATAAAATCGCCTTTTAACCTCAACCGAAATTAATTCCTTACAGTAGTGGCATGCCAGGCCACCCGGCATACTTATGCCAAGACATTACCAACTTGTCTAATTTCTAAAACACTTCAATTTTATGAGTAAACTTATTTTACTATGGATCATGCTATTCATAGTATCCTTTAAATTAAACGCTCAGGACATCCTTTGGGAAAAGTCCTATGGCGGTAAACATGCAGAATACCTGCTGGATGCTCAGCCAACGGCTGATTATGGTTTTATCCTCGCGGGAAGTTCTCTTTCCAAAAAGTCCGGTAATAAGACCGAAGACAATAACGGCGACCTGGATTACTGGGTCTGGAAAATGAATGAGGCCGGTGATGAAGACTGGCAGAAAACAATAGGCGGTTCAGGCTCAGACCTATTATACAGCATAAGAAACACGCCCGATGGCGGCTTTATTCTGGCAGGGTCATCCGATTCCCAGGCTGGTGTTCAAAAGAAAGATTCCTGTCGGGGCAAAGAAGATTTCTGGATCATTAAGCTCAATGCTAAGGGGGGCAATGAATGGGAACGAACTATAGGTGGCCCTGGCCAGGATATTGTTAAAAGCGTTATCCCGACTAAAGATGGCGGCTACATCATCGGAGGGTCTTCATCATCGGATATTAGCGAAAAAGTTTTAAAGGGATTACCTGATCCTTACGGCAAATGGGAAGAATGCCGAGGCAACCTGGACTATTGGGTTATAAAATTGGACTCTAAAGGTATTGTTAAATGGCAGAGGACTTTAGGTGGCAGGTATGCCGATGTACTGGAAAGCATCGAACAAACAAAAGATGGGGGCTATATCATTGGCGGCCATTCCAATTCGCCTTCCTCAACCGATAAGTCAGAGGAAGGTTATGGCGAGGGCGATTACTGGATTATAAAACTCAATAAAGATGGCGCTACCGAGTGGCAAAAAATCTTAGGCGGTGCTGATGATGACCATTTAAGTAGTATCATCCAAACAAAAAACGGAGGTTACATAATTGGTGGCACCTCTGCATCGGCTACTTCTGGCAATAAAAAAAGGTCAAACAAAAAGGGTATAGACTTTTGGGTGATCAAGCTGGATGAAACCGGCGAAATAATTTGGGAAGAAACTTACAACACCGGCAAGGTGGACATCCTTACTTCGCTCGTTGAAAACGCCGACGGCACGCTGCTTTTAGGGGGCTATGCGCAAAGCGAAGTTATCGGCACCACCAAGTCCGACAAAAAAGAGATTAACGACTATATCGCTATTAAAATATCCCCTGAAGATGGGGAAGAACTTTGGAAAACGGCTGTGGGCAGTAAAGGTGAAGATATCCTAAGAAAACTTATTGAAACCCGAGATGGAGGATATTTGCTTGCAGGAACATCTAAAGGGGAAGTTTCAAGGGACAAAAACACAGGTAAAGGAAGTAACGATTTTTGGGTGGTTAAGTTGAAAGACAAAGACAAGAAAAAAGAAAAGCGCGAAACCCTGCTTGAAGCTATCCCTAACCCTGCAAGGCAATTTACGAATGTCATTGTTGGCTTCGAGTTTACCAGCGGAACACTTTCCTTATTTGACCTCTCAGGAAGACAGCTTCAAAGCTTTCCCGTAAACCAGAGAACCATTCCCTTAGACATGGGCAGTTATCCCGAAGGTATCTACCTGGTAGAAGTAAAGACCGACAAAGGCACCGATTCTGTTAAAGTGATGAAATCCAAGAATTAATTTGATAGCAATGAATACTAATAAAAAATATTTTGCACTGATGCTGGCCTGTTTTTTCACGCTTGCCATTAATATGAAAGTGCGTGCGCAGAATGATGAGTATATCCAGGAGTTTGTTCAGAAAATTATCCCTCCATCCCCAACGGCATTTGAAATATCTACCAGCGGAAATTTGCCTTTAAACGGCAGTTCAGGGGCTTTTAGTTACAGCGTTCCCCTATACACGGTAAAATCAGGAGACATCGTTTTGCCGATTGCGATTAACTATTTTAGCAATGGTGTGCAGGTTGACCAACTTGCCGGGATAGTAGGCACAAACTGGTCTTTATCCTGCGGCGGGTTGATTTCAAGGGTCATGAAAGATTTTCCCGATGAAGCCGGAACAAGATATTATCCCGAGGGTATTGACCCAGGTGATCCTTATCACGAAACGATGTTAAAAAACCTTGCCCGAAGATCATCCTTTGATGGTGAACAGGATTGGTTTTCATTCAATGTGAATGGTATTTCGGGAAGTTTCTATTTTGATGAAAGCCTGACTTTACATTTACTTAGTGATGCCAATGTGAATATAACTTATGAACTTGTCACTACGCCGTATATCCGACTTAAGAAATTTACTTTGCTCGATGATAAAGGATACAAATATATTTTTGGCGATAGTGACACTTATATCGAACGTAACACCGGTCTTTCAGAGTGCTCTACAGAAAATTACACCTATGATTCTTCATGGTTACTAAAGGAAATTATTTCCCCAAAGAACAATTCGGTAACATTTACCTATTCAGATAATACCTTTACCTATAATACAAGTTATTCCAGCAGTACTACCTACAAAGGAATCTGTCCACATCCTGATACTGTGCTAGGGAACCCTCAGGTTACTACCTGTCTAAATGGGAATCAAATGCAATCTAAGGTTATATCCGCTATTAATTTCAAAAACAACAGTGTCGTCTTTGATTACAATTTACAACGACAGGATGGCGGCGGGAAGTCTTTAAAAGAAATTAAAGTATTGGCCGGTACTACATTGATTAAAGATATAGATTTCACATATACCACCCCTGGGCCTTTAACAGTTCCTGGCAATCCCTTTTTGGGAGATGGCACCATTTACTACAGGACATTCCTGAAAGATATTATAATGAAGGGAAATGCCCAGTCAAACGAACCAGAAAAGTATGCATTTGAATATTACAATGAGAGCCTTTTGCCCATCCGCTTAAGTTATTCAAAAGATAAATTTGGCTTTCATAATGGAAGCAACAATACCACTGCATACAGTTCAACCTTACTAACGTCCGAGGTAGGTCAATACCTGAACGCCAATATAGCAACAGCTAACAAAGAAGTGAATCCTAACGTTGTACATTATGGGATGATCAAAAAAATCATATACCCAACTAAGGGATATACTGAAGTTACCTATGAGGCCAATGCAGATACCCGATTAGTTTCAACCACCACTACCACGCCTGTAGTGCTCAATATTAATAAATCATGGTGCAACGGTACGGTAGTCACCCAGTCACACCAATGGGTATCAGACGGAACACCGCTTAAGATCCAGGCTGCTATCAATGCCCAGGGAACGACTTGTACTACGGGATCTTACAATATCAAAGTATTAAAAGACAACGTACAGTTTTTCAATGTTGACTCCCCTTACGGAACTGCTTACACTACAAACACAGCTTTATCATGTACTTCAGGATTTAATAACTATGCTCCGATTTGTACAACAGCCGGGAGTACCTACAAGATCATTCTAACACTTACAACAGGAGCAGCATACGGGCAGATGACCATTGATTTCAGCCAGCCGGTAACAACTACCACCGAGCAGGTATTTTATGCAGGAGGTGCAAGGGTTAAAAGTATAGTCGATATGAGTGAAGGCCAAGCATTTAACAAAAGATCATTTTACTATAACAAGCTATCCGACTACCTGACCTATAGCTCTACAGGATCTAAGAATACGGCTATGCTTCATTTCGTCGAACCTCAATTCTATAAGCCAGTAAGTACGTATACTACCACTTGCAATATAGATATGGGTGGCGGAGCCTATGTGGAAACAGCATTTAATAACGCTTTGAGATTTTCAATAAATTCTGGTCAAACGTATTCATTAACAAGGCAGCCTATTGGATATGCTGCAATAACCGAAGTATTAGAAAAAGATGGATTGAATTACGGAGCAATCGAAAAAGTGTTTATAAATAATCCAGACACGCCGGGACAAACAATTATAGGTTCGGACATTTTTGATTCGCCTGCGTCAAATTATGGGGATTACTCAAAAGATAAGTTAGCAGAGGAGACCGTGTATGATGCGCTTAATGTTATAAAAACAAAGAAAACCTACCATTATACACTGTTGTCTGACAACTTTATTATGAGCACTATAGTTAGAAAAAACTTCGCATCGCCCGGTGAACCTGACTTTGTTGGTGGCGTAGGATATCCCGTCCCTCATTTTAGCAATTTCTCTATATGGATTTACAGGAACCACTACGGTGTTATGAAACTTGACGAGATTACAGAACAAAATTATTTTAACGGCGAAGTGGTTCAAAAAACCTCATCCAAATCTTATAGCGGCCAGCCTTATTACAAGCTATTATCCGAAAGTTCAACAAACTCCGTAGGTCAATCTACGCAAACTACTTATAAATATGCGCAGGATTTAGTTGGGACCGAGCAATCACCCTACATGCAACAATTAGTTACTGCCTACAGGATATCAGAGCCGGTAATCGTCAAAACATACGTTAACGGTTCTAAAATTGCAGAAAAGCACTTCAAGTACGAAAGTTCTGCCAATACCGGAAATCTCCTGTTGCCTATAGAAGTGCATACAAACAAGGGGGTATCTGATATTGCGATAAGTAGCGCGACAGACCGAAAACTATCATTTACAAAATATGATACCAATGGCAATTTGCTGGAATACAAAATGGAAGACGGTGTGCCAGTAAGCATAATTTGGGGCTATAATGCGGAATATCCCATAGCTAAGATCGAAAACGCCTTGTATAGCCAGGCTTCTGCTTATGTTTCCGCACTTCAAACCGCTAGTAACAATGGCACCCTTGCTCCCGCGTCTTTCTCAGGACTACGTAACGCGCTGCCAAATGCAATGGTTAATACTTTTACCTATAAGCCTTTACTGGGCATGGCGAGCCAAACCGATATCAAAGGGGATACAACTACATTCCACTACGATGATAACGGTAACCTGAAATTTGTTAAAGATAAGTACAACAATCTTTTAGCTGAAAGCACCTTTCACTTTAAGCCATAAAACATTACAGATGAAAACATTTATATATTCTTATTTTCTGTTGTTGCTGCCTTTAATATGCTTCGGACAGCTGCCTACTGATCAAAACTACACAAGGTCTTTAATTTATAAGGATTCAACACAGGTTAGCGACGGTTCAAAAGCGAATATCGCAGTGGTATATTTTGATGGCTTAGGACGGGCAAAACAAAAAATTTCCGGAAAGATGAGTTCCACAGGAACTGATTTGATCACATTAATAAAATATGATTCACTGGGCAGGCCTGTTAAAGAGTATTTACCGTATGTCTCTTCGACTACAAATCAGGCATTTGACACCGATGCACTCACGAATGTGCTTGAGTTTTATAACGACCCCGCTTTTGAAGAAACACAAAATCCTTACACCGAAAAGTTTTTTGAAAATTCACCTTTAAACAGGATCAAAAAATTAGCGGCAGCGGGAAACGCATGGAAGGGCAACAATAGCAATGACATCGACCATACCGTGAAATATGCCTATTTAACCAATACGGCTACCGAGTTAAAAAAGATTACGGCTACCGCAGCGTGGAGCAGTACCTACAATTTGTATACAACAACTTTTGTAGCTAATGGCAATTATGCGAAAGGTGAACTCTACAAAACAATAAAACAGGATGAAAACAAGGCCGCTGCTGTTTACACAGGAATATCATCTTCCTCTAATATTGGTACGACGCATGAGTTTAAGGATAAAGATGGGCGGCTTATACTTAAAAGATTCTATGATATACTTGTAGTTGATGGTTCGGCTGAAACAGCAATTTATGAAACATATTACGTATATGACCAGTTTGGAAACCTAACCTATGTACTACCCCCGGCAACAGGTGGTACTTTGGTTGAAGAGTTATGCTACCAGTATAAGTATGACAGTTACAACAGGGTTGTCGAAAAGAAGGTGCCTGGTAAACAATGGGAATTCATTGTTTATGATAAAATGGACAGGATCGTTTCTACGGGTCCGGTATTTACGCCATTTGGAGGGTTAGAAACAGGTTGGTTGGAGACGCGTTATGACAAATTCGGACGTGTAGCCTACACCGGTTATCTTGCAGCAACACCCGTAAGTAGTACAACCCGCAAAGCCAAACAAGCGGTATTATATAGTTACGTTAACAAAACATCAACGCCCACAACGATTGATGGGATTGGAGTACATTATGATGCCTTCCCTACTGGCATAAAGATGCTAAGCGTAAATTATTACGACGATTATACATTTCCCAACGCACCAACATCTTTTCCTAGTATAGAGAGTCAGGCTGTTTTAAACAATAGCACTAGAAAACCTAAGGGGCTTGCAACAGGAAGCTGGGTCCGCACCCTACAAACAGGAACTACTATTGGCGAAGCCAGTTACATTTTGTACGATCTTAAAGGAAGGCCTGTAAGCAGTCGTGTCACCAATTATCTGGGAGGTTATACACAATCTGACAGCAAACTTGATTTCGACGGCACCGTAAGTTATATAATTAAAAAGCATAAACGCCTTAGTACCGATTCGAATGAAATTAAAGTAAATGAAAGATTTAGTTATACCCCACAAGACAGACTGTTAGCACATACGCACAAAATTGGCGAACTCAGTCCACAGTTGATGAGTTATAACACTTATAACGGCATAGGACAGTTAGAAACAAAGAAAACTGGAGGTAACGACTTTAGTGGTCTATCTTCTCTTCAATCGATAGACTATACCTATAACATACGCGGTTGGCTTAAAGGCATCAATAACGTGGGATCATTAGGCAACGATCTCTTTGCTTACAAATTGAACTACAATACAGTAGAAGAGAGCATCAATAACAATGTCCGACCACTCTATAACGGTAATATTTCTGAAACATTTTGGCGTACATCAAATGACAATATAACCAGGAAGTACGGTTATAGCTATGATAATATGAGTCGCCTGACCGCAGCTTACTATCAAAAACCTGGGCAAGCTGTAACCCTTAACAATTCATATAATGAAAAGGTACAGTATGACTTTAACAGCAATATTATTAGCCTTGCCAGAAATGGTGGGCAGGACAATGCTTCCTTGGTTGTAGAAATTGACAATCTTGCCTACACGTACGCTCCTGGAACCAATCAGTTAAAAAAGGTAGTAGATAGTAGCGGTAATCCAAGCGGATTTAAAGACAGTACTGATAATACGGGCGATGATTTTACCTACGATAACAATGGCAACCTGCTTACTGATAAAAATAAAGGCATCACCGGGATTATATACAATCACTTAAATCTGCCCGTACAAATCACGTTCAATAATAATGCGAGTACAAAAATTACCTACCTTTACAGTGCGACAGGCGTTAAGCTCAAAAAGGTTGTCACAAACGGAACAGATACCAGTACCGATTATTTAGGGGGCTACCAGTATAAGAGCGGTAACCTGCAATTCTTTCCAACCGCTGAAGGCTATGTAAAAGCGACCCTCTCAGGCTCGGCCTATAACTATGATTACGTTTTTAGCTTTAAGGATCATTTAGGTAATGTAAGGTTAAATTACACTGCAAACGGTAGTGGTGTAGCCATACTTGACGAGGACAATTATTATCCTTTCGGGGCTAAGCATACGGGCTACAACAGCACGATGTATACGGTAAATAGTGGTATGTTGGTTGGGATTATAAATCCGTTCAACAACTACCAGTATTACAACAAGGAGCTACAGGATGAACATGGATTCAACATGTATGACTTTGGGGCACGTAACTATGACCCTGCGTTAGGAAGGTGGATGAATATCGACCCTTTGGCATCAAAGAGTTTTTCATACAGCCCTTACCAGTATGCGTTTAATAATCCGGTCTATTTTGTTGATATCGATGGCATGGTGGTTCAGGCATCTACTAGATTTCAGGGCCCAGGGGATGACAAGAAAGAAGATCCTGTGGTTTCGGCGGGAGAGCTTAAAGAGGTTGTAATTACTATTGACCGGTCAAAACCAGCAGATGCAAAAGGCTCAATAAGGTTTGGCGACTTTATTCCAGATTTTAATTTAGCACATGCATTTTTTGGAAAGGATCTGTATAAAAGTTATGACAACGTTTTTGCTTCGGAAGATGGGAGAAAGTTCTATCAAAATCTTCATAAGAACGATGAGAAAGAGGCGAGAATATATGCAGAAATAGTAGTTGGGTTTTTAGTTCCGGGCGTTGTTCAAATAGTAGGAGAATTAGGCAGTATTGCATTAGTAGGTGAAGAAATTGCAGTTATAGGGACTGCTGCGGAGGAAGGGATTGTAGCAGCAGTTGAGGCCGAAGAAATGGCTGTAGAAGGCATATATGAATTTACTACGACTACAGGCGAAACCTACGTTGGACAATCACAAAATATAGCACAAAGACTTCAGCAGCACATTGCTAAAGGTAAGCTAGCGCCGGGAACACCTGTAAAAACGACAGAGGTCCTTGGTGGAAAAACTGCTAGAGAAATTGCAGAACAATTAAGAATTAGGGATCTTGGCGGGATAGAAAAACTTGCAAATAAGGTTAACCCTATAGGCAAAGCGCGACAATATTTATTACCAACACCATAATAGTAATATGAACAATATAGAATTTGAATCTGGAACTTATGGCACCAAAGCTGTAATTAGAACGGCTTGGGATGAATCTTTTTTTCAAGTGTTAATGGACAAAAACGTGGTTGAATTAGAGTTAAACGATGGTAAAGGCTGGCGAGGCGATAGCGTGGATTTTTTACGTTCCTTTCCACAATTAAAAGCTTTAACCCTTTTTGACTTTAAAATTAAATCAATTAGTGCGATACATCATTTAAATGAATTAATAGAAATTAAACTTTCAACTTATTCGGATGAACCGGTTGATTTTAGTTTATTTCCCAATCTGCGTGTATGTTCATTTGAATGGATAAAGGGATCTACTTCTCTATTTAATAGTACGGGACTAACAAGCCTTTTCATTAACAGTTTTAATGAAAAAAGCAGCGTTTTGTTTTCTAAACTTATTAATCTTGAACAACTAGCAGTATTGAATGCGCCAGTTGAAAATATTAATGGATTTTTTACGCTAACAAAACTTAAGTATTTGAGAATAGCAAATTTAAAGAAAATCACATCAGTTGAAGGAATTGCACATCTGCAACAGCTGGAAAAATTAGAGATTCATTCATGTAAAGGAATAAATAATGTTTCCGAAATTTTTACGCTTACCAAGCTTAAACATCTTTTCCTTCTTGACATCGGTAATATTGCCAGTATTAAAGGAATAGAACATTTAAGTGATTTGAGAGATTTTATCTTTTATGAGTCAACGAATGTATTAGATGGCGATATATCACCTGTATTAAAGTTAAAAAACCTTACAAAGATATCTTATCAAAACAGGAAGCATTACACCCATAAAAGGGAAGAATTTGGTAAAATGTATTTTCAATAATATAATAACTGGCTGTTTTACTTTCTTTACGATTGAATAGATTCAACTACACCTCGAATTTATGTTAGTTGAACTGGCTGACCCTTAAAAGTTGGCCAGTTTTTTTATGCTTCACCTTAGTGGTATCCCCCTGATCTCATTCATGCCGTTCGTACGGTGTAAATTCCTTGGTAACGGTGCTACAGGTGTATTTAGAATTATTACTCTTTATCAATATACTTCCATACAAACCCATTCCACTGCTTGTAGATTCCCTTGGCAACATCGATAATAGCTTTGTCTGATAGCCGAAGTTCCCTTGATGCCTCTTTAATACTCCTGAATTCTTTGACCAAGTTACCGTCGAGGTCATACTGTGCAACAGGCTTACTCGTCGCATAGCTTTTTTTCCAGCCGGAACGGTCAGCAGTGCTGAGGTGATGGGTCATACGGTTCCTGGCAATGACGCGTTGTTGTTTCTCTTTTTTGGATACCAGCTTCAGGTTTTCAGGACGGTTATTATAGCCGTTTGCATCAACATTAATAACATATAGCCCGGTTAATTTATAATCCAATTTAGGGTCAATAAAGGCTTGGTATATCAGCCTTCGGGTATTAAAATAATTGTATTTGTTCTCCAATAGCAGCGTAACCCTTAGATCAACCATCGGCTCGCCAGTAAGCAAGTTTTTGTTTTTAAAAACCGATTGGCTCAGTACACGCCCCTTTACAAATTGAGTTTTCAGGCGCGGGTGCGGTATTGTCCGGTCAAGCGATTTTATCCTGCCTAAATTGGAAGCCTGGTAATAACCCTCAAATCCTGGTACATCTTTCCATACTTCTCCCGGCAGATCGGCCAGGGATTTATTGCGGTACTCCGTATGTATATCAGGGTCTGACATCAGTTTTTAACCTGCAATTTACGAAATACATGAGTTCAACACCACATTCAGTAACCCTACAAATGCGAAATAGCTATTGGTTATCCTTTTGACCTGATTTGACATAGGCTTTCTCCATCAGTTTTTTTGTCTCTTTGCCGCTATGGTTATATAGATAGTTCCATGATTTGCGTAACCGGTCATTTTCAAGCTGCTTAATGATAACTTGCTTCTGATTATCACTGTGGTGAATGCTCCAATCGTATACCTTGGTGATTAATAGCATTAATGCCAGCCATAAAAGCCAGCGGCTAAAAACAACCTTATAAAACAGCTTGGCATCCTGCTCTGGGAATAGCAACACCTGGAATTTTTTGACGGTACTCTTTGGCTGCTCGCCTACCATTTCTTTTATTTTCATTAATTCTTTTAACAGGATCTGCTGTAGCGGTTTTACATCACCTGTATCCTGTACCGGCATTGGCTTGTCCAGTTCCCGCTTAAGGTCATCCACCTTACTGCCGATGGTGTTAACGGCAGTCACCAGGTCGTTCATGGTTTGGTTGGTGGCTTTCTGTTCCTGGGTGAACTCTTCCAAGACCAGCTCTAAAGTTTCTTTGTCTATCTGTTCATTTTTTCCTGTAGTGTCCATAACGATACGATTTAATATTACCTGCGTACTTTCTGTCCCGGTTTCTTTTTATGTTTTTTCTTGGCCTCCCTAATCAACTCGGGGTCAACAGTATCCGGCGCGTATTCCGGCATCAGTAATTGTGATAGCATACCGGTAAGCTGTTTTTCTATTTCTCCGATGGATTCCCCTATAAAATTATTAGCAGTTAGCGATGCATTTACGCTGGCAGGTGCCATAGACGGCCTGTTACCATCCGTTTGACTTTGCCCTTTAAACCTGTTTACGGCCAACTGCTGCTGGATGCTTAAAGCCTGCTCGATCTTCGCCAGCGAAAAACCGACCTCACTGCCCTTAACCTTTACCTTCTTATCATCAATAAAAGATATGCCCCGGCCTTTAAGTACGGTGTACCCTAAGGCCTGCATCTGCTTTTCAAAGGCAGCGAAACTGGAAACGTTTTCTAAGGACTGCCGGATGTCATCCCGTAACTTCTCCTTGCGTTTGTCGTGGCGGGGCAATGACCTGTCTTTAGGGGATAAAAAAGCACGCGGGCTTAACACCTCCTGCAAGCCGTACTGCTTCTCTAAACGACGGCAAAGATCTGCCATTCGCTTATAGCTGTTGCTATCGCTGGCTACCTTGCCATCCAGTCCTACACGGTTAGCGGCAATATGGATATGCTGCTCTTTGGTATCCTTATGCAGTACGCAGATATACTGGTTATTTGCCACACCAAATTCCCTGGCGCAAGCCTGTCCGATTTCAATAAGCTGCCCTCTGCCCAGCGTCTCGCCGGGAGCCAGCCGCAGGGACAAATGCAGTACCGGTTTTTCAATCCGGCCGCTCAGTTTCTGCACATCACTGAACTGCTCGGTGAGTTCTTTTTTATTGCCGAAACACTGATTATATTCCAGCACCTCGGCACGCCCTGTGTGCTGTAGATCATCCTGCAATGACAGCTCTTGTTTCAGCTGCTCCGACAGCTCTTTTTTATCCTCCAGTACATAACGGATCAGGTGGTAAAAAGAGGCTCCGATGGATACATGGCCGATCATTGCAAATAGCTTTTTATAGTCACCGCGATCTCTTTCACCTGCCCGGATTGCACCTTTAGTGCCGCTCGTTCCAAAGGGCTTAATTCATCATTACTGTTCCGCTTTTTGGCAAGCTGGTTCAGGTTCGCAGCCAGGTGGTTGAGCGTGGCGGTAAAGCCTAAAACCTCTTTGGGTAAAGCCTTGTTTCGCCTGTCAATCTTTCCGGTAAGCCCCATCTCGCGCAGGAACTCTGAAATGGTTAAGCCTACACTTTTTGCTTTGGCCTCGATCACTTTACGCTCGTAAAGTGTGCATTTGATCGCCATAAGCTGGTCTCTCTTAATAGCTTTTGGGGGTCTCCCCCCTTTATTCCTTTGAGTTTCATTCAATCCTTCCATCACTTTCCCTTTCATCTTTTATACTCAGTTTTTCGAATGCGCAGCATGAGAAAAATCCCTCACCGAATGCGATAGCATGAGGTGAGCCAGCGTTTTGGTTTTACCAAAACATAGCTGGCTACTCACTCAAATGTCAAAAAGACCTCCTAATCCTCTGACCTTGCTTTAATTCCGGCTGTTTGCTTTGAAGCCATTCGTTTACATCCTTGAAGCCGCTGTAAAAATCACTGCGGTCTATATACTTATCCTGCTTGCCGGTATTCCATCCTAAAGCTTTCTTCGTCGCTTTGGTGCCAGCACCATCCCTGTCGAGTATCAAATGCACACGCCTATAGCCCTCCATCAGTTCCCTGCTCTTTTCAAAAAAAGAAAGGGAGTTTAACACCAGGCAATTTGTCAGAGGGGATGCTTTGTTGCGGTTGATCGTCTGAAAAGACAGGAAGCTAAAAAAGCCCTCGAAAACAGCAAGGTCATTTGATGGTTTTGCAGCCAATAAAGTGACCGCTTTCGGTGAGCTGCTGCCCTTGAAATTTTCACTTCGGAGTTCATATCCACCGGCACCATTTTGGAAGCCGACGACGGTATGTTTTCTACCGTACAAAAGGAAGTCAACCTCCCGGCAAAAATGGCTCGCAATGTCTATCGGTATGCTCCTTTTTTGGAGGTAATCCAAGAGCTTTTTATCTGCCAATTGACGGGTTTCGACAATGACAATTTTGCTCTCGGCATTCTCTTTTTTACCATCGGCAAATGATCGTTGTGCAGCATTTCGATTGGCTGCTTTCTGTGGCTGGTGAAAAGGAAAAGAAGGGATTGCCTGACCCGCTAATTGTTGCAGAAATTCGTTAGCAGTACACTTAAAATACACCGTGCCGAAATCTATCAGATTGCCGCCTTTTCCCTCCCCGTGGTCGTACCATACATTTAGATTACGGTTAACCTTAAAAGAGGGTGTTTTTTCCTCCCGTAACGGGGAGTGATACCAATAATCGGAACCGTTTATTTTAGTCGGCAGATGTCCTAAAGAGCTTAGGTAGTCCACAAGGTCAAGTTGCTTGGCAGCAACATAAGTTAACTTTTCCATAACCCCTTTTGCCATTTGAATAATAGGAGAACCTTTTGCTTCCTATTATTGATTTCTCGCTAAATACTATCGTTCTATCAAACATGAAGACATTTGAGGTTGACTAAAATTTCCTCGATATTGTCCCAAATGAAGATATATGCAATTTACAAAAAATGTTTATATTAAAAAATAATTATATAAACATTTATCATTAAGCAATTTCTTTTTATATGAGCACATATACGTGATAATTATATGTGTAATTCACCTTCTTGCCTATTCTCAGAATACCTATTAATGGGGATGTTTTATTAAATCATTTATTTTTAAATTTCAACCCATTCCTTCTGGAAGTGGTAATTAGGTCTTGAGCGGGTAAAATAGCAAGGTTGAGTGAAAGTGATAGATGCTTATACTTTTAAGAAAACTTGCGATTAGATAATTAGGCAAGCAATAGTATTGTAGCTAAAAAGACAAATAAAAAAAAGCGATCTTCTCAGACCGCCATAAATGTTTTCACAACGGAATAATCCTTATTGTGAATTGCTTTCAAAATTGTAACACAATATTACAAAATATTATTTAATGAATTTTACGGTTTCCCTTAAAAATTATTAGTGTTTTTTTTATTATTTTATGGCTATTTAAAAGATTTACAGATGAGAAATATATTAGGCTTGGATGTGGGAACCAATAGCGTCGGCTGGGCACTGGTAAATAGTGATCTCGAAAACAGATCAGGGCGTATTAAAGGAGCCGGAAGTCGGGTCATCCCAATGAGCCAAGACGTTTTAGGTAAATTTGACAGTGGTGTATCTATTTCCCAGACAGCCGAACGAACCAAATACCGGGGAGCAAGAAGGCTTGTACAACGGTTTTTGCTACGTAGAGAACGCCTTCACAGGGTATTGAATATTTTAAATTTCCTTCCTTCGCACTACTCCGAAGCAATAGATTTTGATAAGCATTTTGGACAGTTCAAACCTGAACGGGAAGAAAAATTATCTTCTTATAAAGATATGACGGGGAAAAACCAATTCCTGTTCAAAGAAAGTTATAACGAGATGCTTACCCTATTCAGGGCACAATTTCCTGACCTGAAAAAAGTGCCTTATGATCTGACCATATACTACCTGAGGAAAAAGGCATTGACTGAAAGGATATCGGGGCAGGAACTGGTATGGATTTTATTAAACTTTAATCAGAAGAGAGGGTATTACCAGCTTCGGGGCGAAGAGGAAGAAGAAAACAAGGGTAAACTTGTAAGATTCTATTCATTGATGGTAACTAATGTCATTGATACTAATGAAAAAAATAAGGCGGGACAAACCCTGTTCAATATCGTCCTGGAAAATGGCTGGGACTTTATCAAACCAAGTAGTAGCAATGTCGAGTGGGCAGGAAAAGTTAAGGAATTTATTATTACGACTGAAGTTGAAGATGACGGGATAACACCAAAGAAAGACAAGGAAGGTAGAGAGAAAAGAAGCTTTCGTGCACCTTTGGAAAATGACTGGACCCTCATTAAAACAAAGACCGAACAGGATATCAAAAGTAGCGGCAAAACACCAGGGCATTATATTTTTGATGCCCTGCTGAAAGACCCTGCCCAAAAGATCAATGGAAAGTTGGTCAGGACAATCGAAAGGTATTATTACAAAGAAGAATTAAAGCAAATCCTGGAGACCCAAAGCTCATTTCACCAGGAACTTAGTGATGAAAAATTGTATGGGGATTGCATCAATGAATTATATAAAAGAAATGAAGCGCATAAAAACAATATCAAAAGCAGGGGCTTTGCCTATTTATTTTTAGAGGATATTATATTTTACCAACGTCCTTTAAAAAGTAAAATTTCTTTGATAAGTGATTGCAGTTTTGAACAACATCCGCTAAAAGACAAGAAAGGTAATTTAGTAAGGAATGAAAATGGCCAGCCAATTTTAAAGCCGCTGAAATGCATCGCGAGATCAAATCCTATATTCCAGGAATTCCGTTTGCTGCAATTTGTAAAAAATCTGAGCATTTATGAAAGGGAGCTGACCAATGATGGAAAAATAGAATTTGATGTAGATGTTACCGCAAAATATTTACCTACAGTTAATGATTTGGAAGAATTATTTCTTTGGTTGAACGACAAAGCTGAGATCAGTCAAAAGCAGCTGTTGTCCTATCCGAGGTTCAAACTCAAAGAAGAGAAATTTAGGTGGAATTTTCCGGAAGATAAAATCTACCCATGCAATGAAACAAGGAGCCAGTTTTTAAGAGCCGCATCAAAAATTGAAGCCCTTGACGAATCTTTTTTCAGTTCGGGCATCATGCAGGATCTTTGGCATATTTTATATTCGGTTACCGACAAAATTGAGATAGAGAAAGCTATTGGCTCTTTTGCCAAAAAGCACAATTTGCCTGAAGATTTTATACCGGCTTTCTCCAAATTAAAGCCTTACAAAAAAGAGTACGGGGCTTATTCAGAAAAAGCCACAAAAAAGCTGTTACAGCTAATGCGCTTCGGCAATCAGTGGAATGGATCAGTGATCCATCCAGGTACGCTAAAACGCATCGATAAGATTCAAACCGGAGAATTTGACGAAAAGATCGGGAATCGTGTACGTGAAAAAGCCATTCATTTAAATAAGCTATCTGACTTTCAGGGCCTGCCTTTATGGCTTGCCTCTTATATTGTTTATGACCGCCATAGCGAGGCAAGTGATCTTGCAAAATGGGAACACCCGGCAGACGTTGAGCGCTTTTTGAAGAATGATTTCAGGCAGCATGCCTTACGAAATCCTATTGTTGAACAGGTAATTCGCGAAACATTACGTGTGGTTAAAGATATCTGGCAGCATTATGGGGACGGTGCGGCGAACTTCTTCGATGAGATACATATTGAATTAGGTAGGGAGATGAAGAACCCAGCCAAGAAAAGGGAACAGATAGCTAAAAAAATCGCTGAAAATGAGAATACGAATTTGCGGATCAAGGCCATCCTAACGGAGCTGAAAAATGACGGAAATATTTCCGTACGTCCCTATTCTCCGGGGCAACAGGAGATATTAAAGCTCTATGAAGAAGGTGTATACAGCAAAGAAATCCGAAAGGATAAACTTGAAGAGTTGGATAAGATCAGGAAAAACGCAAAACCTACCCCATCAGAGATTAACAAGTATAAACTGTGGTTGGAGCAAGGCTATATCTCGCCTTATACAGGGAAAATGATCCCGTTAAGCCAGCTTTTCACAACCAAATATCAGGTTGAACACATCATACCGCAATCCAGGTTCTTCGATGATTCCCTGTCCAATAAGGTGATCTGCGAATCAGAGATCAATGACCTGAAGGGTAACGACACCGGACTGGAATTCATTATTAAAAATTCGGGCCGTATCGTAACACTATCCGGCGGGGAAAGGGTTACCATATTTACAAAAGAAGCCTATAATCAACACATAAATAGCTATTACAGTAAGCATAAGGATAAGCAAAAACGCTTGTTAAGCGAAGATATTCCAGAATCATTTATTAATCGCCAGTTGAATGATACCAAATACATCAGTAAAGTCATAAAGATGCTTTTGAGCAGGATCGTGCGTGAAGATGATGAACAGGAGTCAACATCAAAGCATGTCATCACGCTCAATGGTGCTATCACCTCACGAATGAAGCAGGATTGGGGCTTAAATGATGTTTGGAATGAGCTCATCACACCGCGTTTTGAACGATTGAACCGGATGACGGATTCTAATGATTTTGGAAGGCTGGAATTGAAAAAAGATGCATTTGGAAATACCGGCAAACAGGTTTTCCAAACCACAGTCCCTGATGAAATCGCCAGAGGATTCAATAGAAAGCGGATAGACCACCGCCACCACGCACTGGATGCTTTGGTGATCGCATGTGTAAACAGGACACATATCAACTACCTCAATAATTTAAACGCAAGGGATGAAGATGACAAAACCGTAAAATACGAACTGAGAAATAAAATTTGCTTTAAAGACAAAACGGACAACAGTGGAAACTATCAATGGAAATTCCATAAGCCCTGGGAAAGCTTTACAAGTGATACCAAAAGTGTGCTAGATAAAGCGGTGGTGAGTTTTAAACAGAATACGAGGGTGATCAATAAAACAACTAACAAGCACCTGGCATGGGTTGAAGAAGAAGGACACTTGCAAAAAGCCTCTGTTTCCCAGCATAAAGGGGACAATTGGGCAATCAGAAAACCGATGCACGCAGAAACGGTAAGCGGAAAGGTCTTTTTAAAAAGGGTGAAACAAAATCCCGTTGCCATAGCAACTGTCTTAGAAAAAATCGACCTGATCGTCGACAAAGAAATAAAAAAGAAAATAAAAGAAATTGTAACGCTTTATCCGAACAATACGGAGGGACTGAAAAAATACCTGAAGGCAAATCCTGTCAAAATAGGAGATAAGATCATTGACAGGGTACTGATTTATGAAACCATTGAGGCAACGGCCACCAGAAAAGTCCTGGATATTTCTTTCGACGAAAAAAAAATCGAAAAAATAACAGATACAGGAATTCAAAAGATTCTTTTGAATCACCTGAGACAGGAAAAATACCAAACGGTTACTAATGAAAGCGGTAAGAAAATAGCATCGCATGAAGCCGCATTTTCAGAAGATGGCCTGGATGATTTGAATAAAAATATAGTCATCCTTAATGATGGTAAAAACCATCAGCCTATTATTAAGGTTCGCGTGTTTGAAGAGGGTGGAAAATTCAGGCTTGGCAGTAACGGCGCAAAAAGGGATAAATATGTGGATACAGCAAAAGGGACGAATCTATTTTTTGCTATTTATAAAAGTGCAAATGGAAAGCGGGATTATAAAACTATTCCGCTAAATGAAGTTATAGAAAGTCAAAAGTTGGGTGCCTTAGAAAAACTAAAGCCTTCCCGATCTTCTATACCAGCAACATATACCGATAAGAACAACCTGGAATATACTTTGCTTTTTTATTTGAATCCCAATGATCTCGTGTATGTTCCTACCCCTGAAGAAATTGGAAACTCGGATCAGATCGACATTCACAACTTGACAAAAGAACAGGTAAGCAGGATATACAGGATGGAAAAAACATCAGGAAAAGAATGTTATTTCATACAAAATAATATAGCAGATCTGATCGCACCCTATGACCCTAAATTAAAGTTCGGGGAATTCGGAAGCCAAAATAAATTACAGATATCCGTTGATGGTCTTAAAATATCTGAATCCTGTTTGAAACTTGACATCACCCGATTGGGCCGAATTAAAAAAATCTATCCATGATCAAACGTACCCTTTTCTTTGGTAACCCGGCATATCTCAGCACTAAGAATGAACAGCTGGTAATTTCCTATCCAGATGACGGGTTGGATACCAAAACTGTGGCCATAGAAGATATCGGGATCGTCGTTCTGGAAAACCAGCAGATCACCATTACTAATGGACTGCTCGAAAAATTAACCAGCAATAATGTGGCGCTGATCAATTGCAATCAGCAGCACCTACCAATTGGCCTGCTGATGCCCTTAAATGGGCATACGGAGCAATCGGAGCGGTTTAAAAACCAGATCAAGGCTTCTTTGCCGTTGAAGAAAAATTTGTGGCAGCAGACCGTCACGTCAAAAATTCTCAATCAGGCAGGCTTGTTAAAAGAAAGAGGAATTCCGGTCAGGAACATGGAGCATTGGGCTAAAAATGTAACCTCTGGCGATACCCTGAACCATGAGGCAAGGGCCGCGGTTTATTATTGGCAGCAATTGGTCAAGGTCGAACATTTTAACCGCCACCAAAGTGGAATCCCGCCGAATAACTTGCTAAATTACGGCTATGCCATATTACGGGCGATCACGGCAAGAGCATTAGTAAGCTCTGGCCTTTTGCCAACTCTGGGCATTTTTCACCGGAACAAATACAATGCCTATTGCCTGGCTGACGACATTATGGAGCCATACCGCCCATACGTTGACCTGATTGTTTGCCACATTATGGATACCGAGGATTACATCGATGAACTTACAATGGATATCAAGAAACAATTGCTCAGTATCGCAACGATCGATGTGCGTATAGATGATAAAAACAGCCCATTAATGGTGGCCATGAGCCGGACAACGCATTCACTACATGAATGCTTTGAAGGAACCGCAAGGAAAATCTTATACCCGGTCTATGTATGATGATCATTACACCCGTTTAAACCAATATAGAAGTTTGTGGATATTAGTCTTTTTTGATTTGCCGACCGAAACGCGCAAGGAACGTAAAATAGCAGCTACTTTCCGCAAGAAATTGTTGGATGATGGCTTCTCTATGTTCCAATTTTCTATCTATATGCGCTTTTGTGCCAGCCGTGAAAATGCAGAAGTGCATACCAAAAGAGTAAAGAACAGCCTGCCAATGCATGGAAAAGTAGGTGTCATGCAAATTACTGATCGGCAATTCGGGATGATGGAATTATTTTATGGACAAAAGCCCGTAGAGCCCGATAAACCTTCACAACAATTGGAGCTATTCTAATCTTATAGAATCATAAAAATCTATAATGAAGCATATTGATATAGCAAAAAAAATCTGTTTTTTTATTCCTAAATTAACCTATAAATACCAGCATATCAACGCTTTACGTAAGGATAGCTGGGAATTATAAGCTAAAAGTACAATTTTGAAAGCAATTCACAACGTAAACATGTTTAAAGAAAGTTTCTCCCTTGCTGGGAATTATAAGCTAAAAGTACAATTTTGAAAGCAATTCACAACAAAAGCTCCCTTTAGTTTTAGATATACAGGCTGGGAATTATAAGCTAAAAGTACAATTTTGAAAGCAATTCACAACGAAAAAAGGATAAAACAGCCTGCCTTTAATGCTGGGAATTATAAGCTAAAAGTACAATTTTGAAAGCAATTCACAACGGCAATGCTTTGCGTTACAAGCGTAACCAAGCTGGGAATTATAAGCTAAAAGTACAATTTTGAAAGCAATTCACAACAAGCCTATTTCGATATGTATAACACCCCCTGCTGGGAATTATAAGCTAAAAGTACAATTTTGAAAGCAATTCACAACAAATCCATTGCAACGATGGAAAACGGCGCGCTGGGAATTATAAGCTAAAAGTACAATTTTGAAAGCAATTCACAACTACGCCAGGCACGGCTGTTGTAATCAAAGCGCTGGGAATTATAAGCTAAAAGTACAATTTTGAAAGCAATTCACAACCTATAGAGTACACACAGGCAATAGACGGTCGCTGGGAATTATAAGCTAAAAGTACAATTTTGAAAGCAATTCACAACTTATTTTGCACCCCTTAAAACGCCTAAAAAGCTGGGAATTATAAGCTAAAAGTACAATTTTGAAAGCAATTCACAACGTAAAGACCTTAAAGGTATTTTTGATGTACGCTGGGAATTATAAGCTAAAAGTACAATTTTGAAAGCAATTCACAACGGTTTGCGCCTTGCAAATTCTTTCCCATAAGCTGGGAATTATAAGCTAAAAGTACAATTTTGAAAGCAATTCACAACAGTAGTTCCTGATTTTCTTTGCTTAACTCTGCTGGGAATTATAAGCTAAAAGTACAATTTTGAAAGCAATTCACAACATAAACAACTTAAAAGATAGAGGCGCGCCGGCTGGGAATTATAAGCTAAAAGTACAATTTTGAAAGCAATTCACAACGCTTCTCGTGGACATTGTTGGGTCATCCAGCTGGGAATTATAAGCTAAAAGTACAATTTTGAAAGCAATTCACAACAGGTCAAATACAATAATTGGTTTGGTTAATGCTGGGAATTATAAGCTAAAAGTACAATTTTGAAAGCAATTCACAACTCAGTTACGGCAAATGATGCATTGGCTTTAGCTGGGAATTATAAGCTAAAAGTACAATTTTGAAAGCAATTCACAACCGTTAGCCTTAACATAATCCCTCGAATGAGCTGGGAATTATAAGCTAAAAGTACAATTTTGAAAGCAATTCACAACATAACGAGCAATCCATATTAAAGCTTATAGCTGGGAATTATAAGCTAAAAGTACAATTTTGAAAGCAATTCACAACTCCTTTACCTTCCATAAATTGAACTTTCAGGCTGGGAATTATAAGCTAAAAGTACAATTTTGAAAGCAATTCACAACGTTCAGTCATTATAAGACCAAACTTTGATGCTGGGAATTATAAGCTAAAAGTACAATTTTGAAAGCAATTCACAACTGTAGCCCATGCCGAAACCTCCGTAAGCAGCTGGGAATTATAAGCTAAAAGTACAATTTTGAAAGCAATTCACAACTTATACGCTTAACGGGGTGGATAAAACATAGCTGGGAATTATAAGCTAAAAGTACAATTTTGAAAGCAATTCACAACATGTTCTTCTGGAGTAGGAGGGTGGTTAGCGCTGGGAATTATAAGCTAAAAGTACAATTTTGAAAGCAATTCACAACACCGGCAGCATCGGTAATAACCATTTCGGCGCTGGGAATTATAAGCTAAAAGTACAATTTTGAAAGCAATTCACAACAAGGGTAGCGGGCGGGAGCTTTGAAAAAGCGCTGGGAATTATAAGCTAAAAGTACAATTTTGAAAGCAATTCACAACATGTAAGTGATAGCATCTTCTAACTGGCTAGCTGGGAATTATAAGCTAAAAGTACAATTTTGAAAGCAATTCACAACCAGCATCGTATAAATCTTTGAGTGCTTCGGCTGGGAATTATAAGCTAAAAGTACAATTTTGAAAGCAATTCACAACTTAATTCTATTTCACGCTTATAAACCTCTTGCTGGGAATTATAAGCTAAAAGTACAATTTTGAAAGCAATTCACAACAAAATAGATACAAACCTATTTTTAAGCGAGCTGGGAATTATAAGCTAAAAGTACAATTTTGAAAGCAATTCACAACACTCAGTGTATTCATATTATCATTTGGTTTGCTGGGAATTATAAGCTAAAAGTACAATTTTGAAAGCAATTCACAACTTGCAAGGTTTAACGTATCTATCGTGAAGGCTGGGAATTATAAGCTAAAAGTACAATTTTGAAAGCAATTCACAACATGTTTCTGCTTGCGCATTTGATATTACCTGCTGGGAATTATAAGCTAAAAGTACAATTTTGAAAGCAATTCACAACGGAATGGATAATGACATTGTATACGCTACAGCTGGGAATTATAAGCTAAAAGTACAATTTTGAAAGCAATTCACAACTTAACCCTAACAATATAAGCAGCTCCTGAAGCTGGGAATTATAAGCTAAAAGTACAATTTTGAAAGCAATTCACAACGAAAAGAGTTTCAAACATGGCTGATGGGGCGCTGGGAATTATAAGCTAAAAGTACAATTTTGAAAGCAATTCACAACTGAAAAGCTGGAAGGGTTAGTCGGCAGGGGGCTGGGAATTATAAGCTAAAAGTACAATTTTGAAAGCAATTCACAACCACCGACTTCGGACGAATCAAAAGTCATACGCTGGGAATTATAAGCTAAAAGTACAATTTTGAAAGCAATTCACAACCAAAAAGGCAAATCGTCATGATCTTCTTCTGCTGGGAATTATAAGCTAAAAGTACAATTTTGAAAGCAATTCACAACTAGCATTAACAACAACTTTACCGTCACTTTGCTGGGAATTATAAGCTAAAAGTACAATTTTGAAAGCAATTCACAACGTGTCTGTATGCCAAAAGCCATGCACATTGGCTGGGAATTATAAGCTAAAAGTACAATTTTGAAAGCAATTCACAACGATCGGCGGTATAGTATGTATTATTGCAGGGCTGGGAATTATAAGCTAAAAGTACAATTTTGAAAGCAATTCACAACCAACTAATGAATCAGCAGTAAAAACAGCAGGCTGGGAATTATAAGCTAAAAGTACAATTTTGAAAGCAATTCACAACCACGATCATCAGCAGCTTCACGTTCTTCAAGCTGGGAATTATAAGCTAAAAGTACAATTTTGAAAGCAATTCACAACTCCAGGGCTTCAAGTTCTTTGATCCTTTCAGCTGGGAATTATAAGCTAAAAGTACAATTTTGAAAGCAATTCACAACAAGATGCCTACGACAAGTATAAAACTACAGGCTGGGAATTATAAGCTAAAAGTACAATTTTGAAAGCAATTCACAACGAACTGACCTCATTAAATAGTATCGTTTATGCTGGGAATTATAAGCTAAAAGTACAATTTTGAAAGCAATTCACAACTAGTGCTTGGCTCGGCTTTTAATTCCGCTAGCTGGGAATTATAAGCTAAAAGTACAATTTTGAAAGCAATTCACAACGGTAGTGAACACTAAAGGCGGTATAGCCCTGCTGGGAATTATAAGCTAAAAGTACAATTTTGAAAGCAATTCACAACGTGAAAAACAAAAAGGATGCCGCCTCTATCGCTGGGAATTATAAGCTAAAAGTACAATTTTGAAAGCAATTCACAACAGGGTAGTCATTGTTCTTACCCCAGGCTGCGCTGGGAATTATAAGCTAAAAGTACAATTTTGAAAGCAATTCACAACCTTCCGCGCTTCACCCGACTCCCCCCCCCCGGCTGGGAATTATAAGCTAAAAGTACAATTTTGAAAGCAATTCACAACTTGGAAAACGTCTATAAAAAACATTTTCGCGCTGGGAATTATAAGCTAAAAGTACAATTTTGAAAGCAATTCACAACCCCACAGGGTTTGCATAACCGCCACCATAGGCTGGGAATTATAAGCTAAAAGTACAATTTTGAAAGCAATTAACAACGGGTACTGCCAAAATGTGGGCCAAGCATGTGCTGGGAATTATAAGCTAAAAGTACAATTTTGAAAGCAATTCACAACAGTTTGGGTATTCAGATCACTTGAAGAATTGCTGGGAATTATAAGCTAAAAGTACAATTTTGAAAGCAATTCACAACTGCCGACATGAAAGCCACCCGCCCACAACTGCTGGGAATTATAAGCTAAAAGTACAATTTTGAAAGCAATTCACAACTGGATTCCAAGTAGGCTTAAGGTGGCACTTGCTGGGAATTATAAGCTAAAAGTACAATTTTGAAAGCAATTCACAACAAAGGAGCTAAAAACCCAGCTTCAATTTATGCTGGGAATTATAAGCTAAAAGTACAATTTTGAAAGCAATTCACAACAAGGCGGCGCTCAACCATTTCTCTTTTTGAGCTGGGAATTATAAGCTAAAAGTACAATTTTGAAAGCAATTCACAACAATAGCTTCTTGTTTTGGTGTTTCCATGTCGCTGGGAATTATAAGCTAAAAATACAATTTGAAAGCAATTCACAACAAGTATTACAAGTTTTTCTACAAGGTTATCGCTGATAATTATAAGCTAAAAGTACAATTTTAAAAGCAATTCACAACAAAGCCATTGCAACGATGGAAAACGGTTCAGCTGGGAATTATAAGCTAAAAGTACAATTCTGAAAGCAATCCGCAATAGTAATAGACCTATCATTCGGGCTAAGAACTTAACGTATTAAATATTTTTTCAGTCTCTGTTTCGGAGCAGTCAAAAGCTTCATTATTGACATCCAGTTATTTAAATCAGCATATCAATAAGTACATAGATGTGCCTGAAAATTTAGGATAAAATTCATCAGGCACACAATTGGTCTATTAAAATTTTTTGTTATACATTTGCGCAACCTTAAGAATTAAGCGTTGCCAATCGTTGCAAATCTTCGATGAAAAAGTTCGAAAATTGTACAGGCAGGGCGACAAATAAAAATCATGTAAAGTGATCTAAAAGGCCACATAGCTCAGCTGGATAGAGCACCTGCCTTCTAAGCAGGCGGTCTCAGGTTCGAATCCTGATGTGGTCACAAAACAGCTTAAAACCATCCATAACCGGATGGTTTTTTTTGTTGTAATAACTCATCATAATTTATAGGTAATTTGGCATGCACAGCCATCACTATAAAGCTTTCCCTAAATACATCCCAATACCCTCATGTCATTTAAGATTTAAGTGTTAATCTAAAATCAAAACTAAGGATGTCAATCGCGTAATACTTTAAATTTGGTGCTAACATCTTTACTAAAACTAAAATCAAATGGGCTTAGATAACAAAACAATATTAGAGAAAGCTAATGCAGCTGTTACGCAAGGCAATAATGAGGAATTTCTTTCTTACTGTAACGATGACACAACATGGATATTTGTGGGTGACCAAACCTTAAAAGGCAAGGAAGCCGTAAGGCAATATATGGTAAAAGCATATATAGAGCCACCAAAATTCATGGTTGAGAACTTAATTGCCGAGGGTGACTTTGTTACTGCCATAGGCAAAATCAGCATGAAGGATGAAAGCGGCAACACAGTTGATTATTCGTATTGCGATGTATGGCGGTTTAAAGATGGAAAGATGGCCGAACTAAAAGCTTTTGTTATAGAGGATAAATCTGAATAAATCCGCGTTGTATTCATCAATGATTAATCCGCTGCCGCAGAAAAATTATATGGCTTACATAAGTTTAATGAGCCATACAGGCAAGTAAATTGAGCCATAAGCATAAGCTGCGAAAACACATAAAGCTGAACTTTGTATTGTTAATTAATAATAAATAACAATGACAACAATATCAAAAATAGCTTTAGGCAATAACGGGCCATTAGTATCTAAATTGGGGTTGGGCTGTATGCGAATGTCGCCCGTTTGGGGTGGCCCGGCAAATGATGAGAATGAAAGCATCGCTACCATTCAGGCTGCGTTAAACAGCGGTATCAACTTCCTAAATACCGGCGATTTTTACGGCAGCGGGCACAATGAACTGCTTGTAGGCAAAGCCATAAAAGGCCGCAGGGATGACGCTTTTATAAGCGTAAAGTTTGGCGCGATATTTTACAACGGCCAATGGATTGGGTTAGACCTTCGCCCCGTAGCCATTAAAAACTTTATCAATTATTCTTTAGTGCGTTTGGGCATAGATACTATAGACCTTTACCAGCCGTGCAGGCTTGATGGCAGTGTACCAATAGAAGATGTAGTAGGAACTATTGCCGATTTAATTAAAGAAGGAAAGGTACGCCATTTAGGGGTATCGGAAATTACATCAGATCAGCTTCGTACAGCTAACAGCGTGTACTCGGTAACCGCATTAGAGATAGGTTATTCTTTAGCCGACCGTCAAATTGAGAATGATCTGCTCCCTACCGCAAAAGAGTTGGGGATTGGTGTGGTGGCCTTTGCCAATACTGCCGAGGGGCTCCTTACAGGCGAAATGAAAGCGCCACTTGCAGCAAATTCTTATCATAACCACTTTTCGCGCTTCCAGGGAGAGAACCTGATAAAAAATCTGGAAAAGGTAGAGGCTTTAAAGTCCATTGCAGCAGAAAAAGGCTTTACTCCCACTCAACTTGCCATTGCCTGGGTTAACGCGCAGGGAGAGCATATAATGCCATTGGTAAGCATGAGCAAACGCTCCCGCCTGCCTGAAAATATGCAGGCTATGGAAATTACATTCACGCCTCAGGAAATGGATACGCTTAACACACACTTTGCACAGGGCGCGATACTTGGAGGTACCTACCTGCAACGATAGTTACGCAGGCTTTAGCTTGTAAATTTATATCTTTACTACATGACAAATCCTACCGAAATAATACCGGGTGTACTCTTTTACTCCTTTCTCTCTAAAATGCGAAAGGAAAAAGTAGGCTTTTTAGAGCACAGTACGCTGGTATTACAGGTTTCGGGGCTATTTACGTTAGCTACTGCTACAGAAACTATTTCGATGACCGGAGGAAACATGTTGCTGATACGAAAAAACCAGCTGGGCGAGATTACCAAGATACCCATTGATGGCGGAGATTACCAAACTATAGTCATTCTCCTTAAGGAAGACCTGCTCCGAAAGATTGCCTTAGAGGAACAAATAGAAACAGTACAAAAATATACCGGTGCACCCAATATACTTATCCCTGAGAATGATTTTTTACATGGTTTTTTCCAGTCGGTTATACCGTATGTAAAACATCCTGAAGCAAAGATTACTGATGCTTTAGGCATGCTAAAAGTAAAAGAGGTTGTAAAGATACTTTTGCACACGATGCCTCAATTGAAAGAATTTTTGTTTGACTTTTCTGAGACTCATAAGATGGATCTGGAAAAATTTATGTTGAGCAATTATCATTTTAATATGCCGGTAGAAAAATTTGCACAGCTTACCGGCAGGAGCCTTGCAGGGTTTAAGCGTGATTTTCAAAAAGCCTTTGGTATGGCGCCCCGACAGTGGCTACAGGAAAAACGACTGGCCGAAGCGCGCCATCTTATTGAAAATAAGCATAAAAAGCCATCTGCCATTTACCTCGACCTGGGATTTGAAAGCCTCTCACATTTTTCGCATTCCTTTAAAAAGAAGTTTGGCGTGGCACCTACAGAATTACCTGTTAACACATTGCTATAATTACAAAACCATCCATAACCGGATGGTTTTTTTGCTTATTTAAAGTATCATCTCATCATATTAAATTTATCTTTAACAAATATTTTAACATTTATCTAAATTTCGGGTAACAAAATCTATCAGCGGACGTCTAACCTAAAACACCAACAAACCATTCACTATGAAAAAAGTAACTTCCTTCTTCTTGCTTACGTTTTTGCTTGTTGCCCAAAACATCGTGGCACAATCTGTAACAGGTAAAGTGTTAGACGAGCAACAACAACCAATACCTTATGTTACTATTGGCATAGGCCCTACTTATAACGTTGTAAGCAATGAAGACGGAGCCTTTATTATATTACTGCCGGAGCCTGCCGAAGACAACAAAGTAACCTTTAGCAGTATTGGCTACCAAACGGTACAGGTGCCGCTTACCGATTTTAAAAACGGCACCTATGTGCTTAAAGAACAGGCAACCCAACTGGATGATGTTTACATTACCAATCAAAAACTTACACCTGCCGAAATTTTGGCACAGGTTATTGCCAATGCCCCTAAAAATTATGGCACCCAGCCTGTAAAGCAAACCTTTTTTATGAGATCTTCTCAAAACATTAAACTGCTTGATAGTAAGTTTGAGCTGCTAAAATCATCGCTCGAAACAAAATCTACGTTAAAAGACCTCAACAAGGAACTTGAAGATATAACTGCCAAAGTTGTAAACCAAAGCTCGCAGCTGTTTACCGAATCGTATGGGCATTTGTATACACAAGACGGTAAATCAAAGTTAGCTGTTGAAAAAGCTGTTGAGTTAAGAAATAAGGAGAAGGATATCTCCGGCGACCAGATTAACAGCCGATTAATGGAAGTAATTAAAAAGCACCTGGATCGCGATGCCAGCTACACTCTAAAATCAGGCCTGTTTACATTGGATAAGGATTTTAAGTTTGATTCGCCTAAAAAAGATAGCGTTCAGGATAGTAAAACCGCTAATTTAAGGGGCCGTATTACATCGTTAAGTTCATCGCTTAACAAGTTTTATACTAATGACGAACTTGATTTTTTAACTGATTTAAAACGATACACCTACACTTTAGAAGGCTTCTCTAACTACGGTGGTGAAACTGTATACATTTTAGATTTTAAACCGGCGAAAAGCTCTGCAAGCTATTTTGGTAAACTTTACGTAAACGTGAACGATTTTGCAGTTGTAAAACTGGAATATAATTTAGCCGATGGTAAAACCGCAGAGAAAATAAACCTTAAATTTTTACTGGGCATGAAAATGGTTCAGGATCGTGTAAAAGTTGCCGCTACCTACACCAAGAACGAAAAAGGAAAGTACTCTGTAAACTTTGCCAAAAAGCAAATGGTAACCTATATGTACCTTAACCGCTCTTTAAAACTTACTAAAAATAAAGTAGACAAAAAAGAAGAAACCAAAATGCTTAAACTGGACTTTCTTGCTGAATTTGATGCCCAAACTACTGAGGAGTTATTTGTAATAAATAAAGAGCCTATAAATGCCCAGGAGTTTAACAGCATATCAGAGCAGGAAAAATACGATATAAAGCACTTAGCAAAATACGATGCATCGGTATGGAAAAATTACAATGTACTTGCCCCTGTAGATGCCATTAAAAATTATAATTAAACAATAACATATTCTGTATGTACAAAGCCTTTAAGTCAGATGATTTAAAGGCTTTTTCTGTAGTTATAACTTATAACCTCTCATAAACTCAAATAAAATTACTTCACTATTTGTAAAAGTCCTATTTTTATGGGGCTAAAACCAAATTACTAAACCTTATGATCTTTAAAACTGTATTCAAAATTGTTGTGCCCTGCCTCTTTATTACAACGCTTTTTGGCTTTTCCGAAAAACCAGAATGGAAAAACCTATTGGATAAAAACCTAACCCAGTGGGAGATGTATCTTAGTTACCGCCATAAACCTGGTTACAATGGTAAAGTTCCTATAGATGCCGGTGGTAAAGAAATTAAGCCCATAGGCTACAACAAAAATGAGGCCGGTGTGTTTACGGTTATTGAAGAAAAAGGAGAACCCGTATTACGCGTAAGCGGCGAAATTTATGGTTGCGTTTTTACCAAAGCCGAATATGAAAATTACCACCTTAAAGCTAAAGTGCGCTGGGGCGAAAAGAAATGGGATCCGCGTACTGATAAGCTAAGAGATTCAGGCATCCTGTACCATTCGGTTGGAGAGTGCGGTAAAGATTATTGGCGTGCCTGGATGTTGTCGCAGGAATTTCAGCTGATGGAAGGCCATATGGGCGATTACTGGAATATTGCGAACGCCGCCATTGATGTGCGGGCTTTTATACCGGAAGGTATTATGAACCCTGTTGCTAATGAAAAGCAACCATTTTTACCTATTGCAACAGGAACGGGTATAGATGGGTTTTGCCTGCGCGGAGAAAACCATGAAAGCCCTAAAGGCCAGTGGACTGAAGTTGAGCTTGTTTGTTTTGAGGGTAAAAGCCTGCACATTGTAAATGGCCACGTAGTAATGGTACTGCAAAACTCACGTTATGTAGAGAATGGAAAATCTGTACCGTTAACTAAAGGAAAAATACAACTGCAAAGCGAAGCCGCAGAAACATTTTACAAAGATGTGATGATTAAAGAGCTTACAACCCTTCCGGCAGAATATGCTGCTTACTTCAGATAAATATCATATTATAATAAAAATGCCGCTAAGACTTTAGCGGCATTTTTATTTAAGGCCATTAATTACAGCCCTAATATCTTGTTTATTTTTTCCCGATCTACAGCGCCCCCCGCAAAATCGTCGAAGGTTTTTTGGGTGGCTTCAATAATATGACTCTTAATGAACGGTGCACCCTCACGTGCACCCTGTTCGGGACTTTTAATGCAGCATTCCCACTCCATTACAGCCCAAACATCGCAGCCGTATTGTGTAAGTTTGCTAAAGATGCCTTTAAAATCTATCTGCCCATCACCCGGTGAGCGGAAACGCCCTGCCCTGTCGGCCCAGTCGGCATAACCGCCATAAACGCCTTGCTTACCAGTAGGGTTAAACTCAGCATCCTTTACATGAAAAGCTTTTATGTAACTATGGTAGTGGTCTATAAAGGTTAAATAGTCCAGCTGCTGCAATAAAAAATGGCTGGGGTCGTACAGCATATTTACGCGTTTATGATTGCCTGTGGCGGCTAAAAATCGCTCAAATGATATGCCATCGTGCAGATCTTCGCCCGGGTGAATTTCGTAGCAAACATCTACGCCATTATCTTCAAAATGGTTAAGTATGGGCAGCCAGCGTTTTGCCAGCTCATCAAAACCTGCTTGAACCAGTCCTGGCGGCCGTTGTGGCCAGGGATACATGGTATGCCACAGCAATGCCCCTGAAAATGTTGCATGTGCTGTAAGCCCAAGCCTTCGGGAAGCTGTACCCGCTTTTTTAACGGTTTCTACAGCCCATTCAGTACGGGCTTTAGGATTGTTTTTAACAGCCAGAGGCGCAAAATTATCAAACATAACATCATACGCCAGGTTAACCGCTACAAGCTGCCCCTGCAGGTGGGTAGATAGCTCCGTAATCTCAAGTCCGAAACTATTTACCTTGCCTTTTAGTTCATCACAATAATCCTGACTTTCGGCAGCTTTATCAATATCGATAAGCCATTTATCTGATGTAGGTATCTGGATTCCCTTATAGCCCAAACCTGCCGCCCATTGGCATAAACCGTCAAGAGAATTATACGGGGCTTCGCTGCCCACAAATTGCGCCAGGAAAATACCCGGCCCTTTTATTGTTTTCATGTTATTGTAATTTTGTCCAGGCAGCGTTGTTAGCATCGCTATGCACTGCCGCGCTTATAAATTGCAACCCCCTTAGCCCATCATAAACGGTTGGATAAGCAGTCCCATCAATAGTTTTATTTTCTAAAACTGCCACTAAATGCTGTGCAAAGCCACGGTAAATAGTTGCAAAAGCCTCTAAATACCCCTCAGGGTGGCCCGATGGTATTCTTGAAACCGCAGCAGCCTCAGCATAAAGGCCTTTACCGTTAGGTGTGAATATTTTTTTAGGTGCATCAAGCCATCGTGTAATCAGTTCATTAGGGTTTTCCTGATGCCATTCTAAACTGCCCTTTTCGCCATAAACACGAATGGCAAGGTTGTTTTCTTCGCCCGTAGCAATTTGCGAGATAGACATGGTGCCTTTAGCCCCGTTTTCCATACGGAGCAGGATGTTGCCGTCATCATCAAGTACGCGGCCTTCGCCAAAACGACCCAGGTCGGCAGCAAGTTCGTTAATCTTGAGCCCCGTAATAAACTCGGTCAGGTTTTCGGCATGTGTGCCGATATCGCCCAACGCACCACCCATCCCCGATTTGGCCGGATCCTGCCTCCAGAACTCTTTACCTCCGGTTTCTTTTTCTACAGCGGTAGCCATCCAGCCCTGTAAATATTGTACTTGTACTTTACGTACAGCTCCTAAATCGCCATTGGCAACCATAGCCCTGGCCTGGCGCACCATAGGATGGCCGGTATAGTTGTGCGTGAGGGCAAAAAGCAGCCCCGTTTGTTCAACAAGGGTTATAAGCTCTTTAGCTTCTTCAACATTTAAGGTCATAGGTTTGTCGCAAACCACATGAAAACCATTTTGGAGCGCCAGCTTTGCCGGAGCAAAATGCAGGTGGTTGGGCGTGGTAATGGCAACAAAATCCATTCGCTCGCCTTCAGGCAGTTGCTTTTCCGCCAATATCATTTCTTCAAAACTGGCATAACAACGATTTTCCGGCAGGTATAGCGCCCTGCCTGTTTCTTGAGAGCGCTCTGCCGAGCTGCTAAACGCGCCGCAAACCAGTTCTATCAAACCATCAATTATGGCAGCTTTGCGGTGCACATCGCCTATAAAAGAGCCCGGGCCGCCGCCTACCATTCCCATTCGTAATTTCCTCATGAGATTATTCTTTATATTCTATTTTTTCATTTTTAAAAAAGACAGCAAACAGCACCATTACCACAAGTGCAAAGCCCGCCGGGAACAGCCATATATGCTGCCAGTTGTGTACACCTGCTGTATTGTAACTATCTGTAATTATTCCTGCCACCCAAAAACCTATAAGCATACCCACACCATAAGTTGCCAGTGTAATAAGGCCCTGTGCGGCACTTTTATGCTTTTCTCCGGCTTTAGAGTTGGTGTAAATTTGCCCGGACACAAAAAAGAAATCGTAGCAAACACCGTGTAATGCAATTCCTGTTATGAGTAAGAACGATAATTCACCTGCATTGCCGTAAGAAAATAAAATATACCTCACAGCCCAGGCCAGCATCCCTGCAAGCAGGGTGGCTTTAAAACCAAAACGCTTAAAGAAAACAGGTAGCAGGAGCATAAAGCCAACTTCGGATGCCTGACCTATTGTCATTTTGCCGGTAGGGTTTGCCATGCCAATTTCTGAAAAGAACGGGTTGGCATTTTGGTAGTAAAAGGCCAATGGAATGCATATTAGTACCGATGCGATAAAAAACATAAAAAAGTTGCGGTTGCCTAAAAGCTTAAGCGCATCAAGCCCAAGTATCTCTGTAACCGATGCTTTTTCGCCCGATGCCGCTTTGGGAGGTGTTGCAGGTAATGTAAAACTAAACAGCCCCAGTATTGCCGAGGCTATAGCCGTCATTAAAAATGTTTTTTGCAGTAAGCCTTCTTTTATCCCTTCGGCAGAATCCCAATGAAACAGGAAGCTAATGGCCAAGCCTGCGGCTATCCAGCCAATGGTGCCCCAAACCCTGATGGATGAAAAGTCTTTAGCAGGATCTTTCATTTGGTTAAAAGAAACCGAATTTACCAACGCCAGTGTAGGCATGTATGCTATCATATACCCAAAAACATACGGATAAAAAACATCAAAGCTTGTTGTGCTGTACAATTGGTACATTAGCAAAGCGCCTATAAGGTGCAGTACCCCTAATATTTTCTCGGCATTAAAATACTTGTCGGCAACGAGGCCTATCACAAAGGGCGCTATAATTGCTCCCCAGGACTGTGTACCAAAAACCATGGCGCTTTGTGCACCTGTAGCGTTTAGGTTGTTAGCTAAATAAGTACCCAATGTTACAAACCAACCGCCCCAGATAAAAAATTCGAGGAACATCATTAACGAGAGGCGTAATCGTATAGTTATTTTCATTGGTTGATTTAAGGGATAAATTTAAAGGTAAGGCTCAATTTTAGAAATTGGATCGTATTTAAATATCTTGAAAGCAATTACTACCGCGCAGGCAAAAATAATGTGCCCGAAAAAGAGTTGTATATAATACGACCTGCGGGATACATCTTCATGTATTGAAGTAAGATAGATGGCCCTCCAGCACATTATGCCTATCAATCCTGTGATAACACCCATAATGATACCGGACACAAATCCAAATTTCACCGATGTATACCTCCAGACAGCCTCGTAGGATATTACTATAGCGAAGCCTATTATATAATGTGCAATCCACCCGCCTATTTTGTTCCATCTGCCTTTTAAACGTATGCCAATGCCTTCCAACACAAAGTTCATCATAACCGGCTCTTTAAACAACCTTTTATAGGTGGCTGAGAGCAGGTAGCTAAACGTTGTCATGATATTAGTTGCAGAAAAAGCTGCTATAAATATTTTTAGTAAATTCATTATTTTAAGAAGCGTTGCACGCTGTTATAGTTTTGCAACAGCTTTAAGCAGGAGCGCTTTTGTAGCTTTAATGCCATCTTCTTCACTAAGGCGGCTGCCTTCATATTCTACACCTATCCTGCCTTTGTAGCCTGCCTCTTTTACAACTTTCAGCATTTTAAAATAGTCTATAGTGGTTTCGTTACCGTTAGCATCAAAATCAAACGATTTTGCACTAACACCGTGCGCAAACGGCATCATTTCCAGCACGCCTTTATATTTGTCATACTCATCTATGCACGGAGTCCCCCAACGCTCGCCGCCTTCTCTTTTCATACAAAAGTTTCCAAAATCGGGTAATGTGCCGCAGTTTTTAAGGTTGATGGCTTTAATTACCTGCATTAGCTTACCAGCGTCTGACGACAAACCACCGTGATTTTCTACAAGTACATTTATGTTACTTTTAGCTGCATATTGGGCAAGAGTCCCCAAACCATCTATTGATGTTTTTTTCCATACATCAAAATCCTTCTCTGCCCCTTCGCCAAATAAATTTACCCTGATGGATTTACAGCCCAACTCTGCAGCGGCATCTACCCATCTTGAGTGCTTGCCTATAGCTTCGTTACGGCTGGCTTTACTTAATGCAGCGAGTTCGCCCTCGCCATCAATCATTATAAGTACGTTTTGTACGCCGTTATCAGTACTGCGTTTTTTAAGCTCTCTGACTAAATTGTGTATTGAGGCCGTAGCATTAGCCTGGTCTATACTGTACAGCTGATTTACATATTCTACAGCATCAAAACCAAGCTGTTTTGCTTTCTTGGCAAAGTCTAACGGATCTAATGTTTTGGTTTCGAGAATGGCTTTATGAAGCGACCATTGCGCCAAAGATAATCTGATGGACGGAGCATTACTATCATCTGCCATTGCATCATCATGTAATAAATCGAACGGAGAAAGGTACTGCGCAAGGCTTAACGCCATGCCTAATTTACCTGTATTTTTAAGAAAAGATCGTCTGTGCATAAGTTTGTTTTTAGAAAAGGAACTGCCTGCTGCAATTAATTTCTAAAAATAAAAATTAAATCGATATAGTCAACCCTACTCCCAGAATTATAACTAATTTAATTAAAACAGATAAATTATTTTGCAACTAAAAGTGCATGCTTTTGTACCACCATATCTACAATTTTCTGGGTGTTATCAGGATAATTAACGGGTATTACCTGCCCGTTAAGCAGCCAGTCATTTATTACCGGTTCGTATTTAGATTTCAGGCTTTTAATAACCGGCACACCCATTGCTTTTAGTGCGGCGGCATTAAGTTGCTGCTCATACTGGTTTTTCATGGGGATAACCAACAGTTTTTTACCAAGATGCAACGCTTCGGCAGGGGTCTCGAAACCGGCACCACACAACACCCCTGCCGATGATGCCATACTCTCTGTAAACAATATATTATTTACAGGGCGGATGGTTATATTTTTATACACCATCTTTTTAGAGTTGTGCTTAGAGAACACATCCCAGGTAACATCTTTATATTTACTAAGCCTTTTTATAAGGGCTTTATCATCATATGATGGCAGGTAAACCGTGTAGTGGCCCTCGTTTGTAATGCGCTGTTTGCGCAGCTGCTGACGTATTACGGGCGTAAAAATAGTTTCGCCATTGCCTGCAAAGTGAAAACCGTATTTTGTCGTGGCAGGTGCATAATTTTTTAAGATAAGGCGGCCCATTTTATCGTTGTTATCAGGTAATGGAAAGCTTTCATCCAGCACCGCAGCCTGGTGGCTTAATGCTATGCACGGCTTGCCTTTAAGATGGCATGCCCATGCCGAAACCGGTTCAAAATCGTTAATAACCAAATCGTACTCATCTATAGGTAGCTGATGGATGCTTTTAACCAGTTTGCGCAAATTGGCTTTGGTAAAGGTTTTCCAAAGGGCTACCCCGCCCTTTTTGCCGAAAATAAAGCTCAAACCCTTTACCTTATACTTTACCGGGAATGGTAACGGCAAATCGCCCTGCGTGCCGCTTACTAAAATATCTACTTCGCCATGCTGCTGCAGGCAGGGTATAACATCAATTGCGCGGCTTAAATGCCCGTTCCCGGTGCCCTGTACGGCATAAAGTATTTTCATATTGCTTTATTTATTGTCTGATAAAAATTCACTAATCCAGCGCCCCGACTGTTTTACGGTGCGCTGCTGGGTATCAAAATCTACATGTACTAAGCCGAAACGGGCATGATAGCCCTCCGCCCATTCAAAATTATCGGTAAGGCTCCACACAAAGTAACCCTGCACGTTAACGCCTTCTGCTTTAGCCTTAAGCAACTGTTCTAAATGGTCTTGTATATATTGGGTACGCTGTGCATCGTTAACCTCGCCATTAGCCACCACATCCGGAAAGGCAGCGCCGTTTTCGGTTATAATAATTTTTTTAATGTTTTTATATTCCCCGAATTTTTTAAGAAGATGGTACATAGTGGGCGGATATACCTCCCACCCCATATCGGTAGTAGGTACTTTTCTGTTGCTTGCCTTAACAAGGGCGGCACCTATGTAGGGTGTGAACATCGATGCCCGCACTACCTCTCTTGTATAGCATTGCAGGCCAATAAAATCGAAATCAAAAGCCATATTATCGTTGTCCTCCGGGAGCATGTAGCGTTGCAACTTTTTAAGCACCGGGAAATCAGCCTCAGGATAGCCCATACCCAGTATCGGTTCTATAAAAGTGCGGTTAAGCAGGGTATCTACGCGCTGTGCGGCGGCAAGATCGCGCCTGCTTTGCGTGGCAGGCTCTATATGGGTGCAGGAAAAGGTAGTGCCTATAGTAGCATCAGGCATTCCAGCACGCAGTGCTTTAGCGCCCGCCGTAGTAGCCAGCGTAACATGATGAATAGCCTTTAAATAATTGGTAAACCCGCGCCTGCCGGGTGCGTGTATGCCTAAAAAATACCCGGCTCCGGTAAAAACCGAAGGCTCATTAATAACCATCCAGTGCTTTACCCTGTTGCCAAAATGTTGGGCACAAACAGCGGCAAAATCGGCAAACCAGGTAACACAGTCACGGTTGGTCCACCCGCCTTTAAGTTCCAGCGCATGAGGCAAATCCCAATGGTATACGGTAACCCAGGGTTCAATGCCATGCTCTGTAAGGCAGTCTAAAACGCGGTTGTAATAATCGATACCCGCCTGGTTGATCTCGCCCGTACCATTAGGCATTATCCTGGACCAGCTTACAGAAAAGCGAAAATTAGGAATATTCAACTCCTTTAAAAGTTGGATATCGGTTGTATACGAAGTATAAAAATCGCAGGCGGTAAGGGCATGGTGCCCGCCTTTAATTCGGCCTTTTTTTGAAGCAAAAACATCCCAGATGGAAAGGCCTTTTCCATCGGCATCATGAGAACCCTCAATCTGGAAGGCAGCCGTAGAGACGCCCCATAAAAAATCTTCCCCAAACTGAGATTTGCGTAAATCTAATTTATCCATCCGGCAATACCCCCAACTATTATTTTATTAATGAAGGAAGGTTGATTGCATGGCCCTTAAAAAAAGCCACTCCTTAAAGGATATAAGATATTTTAAGCTTAAAAATTTCATGTTCCGTGTTTTATACAAATTACCACTACCAATATTATTTAATAGTAATGCCGGTATTAATAAATTATTAAATACCAGTTAATTGCAAATAAAACAAAAAAAAAAATCAGGCTGCATATTTGGGTGCAGCCTGTATAAATCTATTTAAGCCGATTCTTTTTCTAAAAGTGCATTGGTGCGCCTTATGGCCTCCGCATCCTTGTAATCCAGCCATGCCTGGCCTTTGCGTTTGCGCATCCAGTTATCGTAATAACGGTTAAACGCCACGTTTGCAAAGCCCTTTAACAGGTTGGCAGGCCTGCCCGCCAATGAGCGCAGGCTAAGCGAAAACCCTGGCGTTAGGTACTTCATGTAATGCCACCAGCCCTCCGGCATGTAAAGCATCTCACCATGCTTAAGCGTGGTTATATACGGCTTTACGTTTTTAAGCGCAGGGAATTTCTCAAAATCAGGGTTATCAAAATCAATATCTTCATTACAAATCCAGGAGTATGGCAGGCGGTACATGTACTTGGTTTCCTTAGGGTCTACCAAAAAGCATTGCTTTTTACCCTCAAAATGAAAATGGAAGATGTTAGGGAAATCAATATCATAATGCATAAAAACTTTAGCATTCTGCCCGCCAAAAAACACCAATGGAAGGCTCTTTAACAACCTCAGCCCCAGTTGCGGCCATTTCATATCGTCTTTCATAGAAGGTACATCCTTCATTAAATTGTATAAAAAGATGCGCAGGTGGGTTGGGCCTTTTTGCAGTATATCAATATACTCGGCCATGGTCATTATAAAATCGGGCTCGTTTACTTTTTTGGTATGGTCGGTTTTACGGTTATCATATAACGGAACTTTTTTATCTCCCGCAACCTCCCGCAAAAACGTAAAGTTCCATTTTGTAAAGGCGGGCCAGTCTTCAATCTGGTTTGTAATTACCACCGGCTTTTGCGGCTTGTAGTAATTTTCTATAAACTCTTTTTTAGTAAGTTTTTCAACCCTCTCTATCTCTATATATTCAAAGGCCATATATTATCTTATTATTAAAAAACGGCGTACAATCAGTTAAAACAATTTTGTTGCCCATAGCTATAAACAAAGGGAATACGGCATATTTAGAGGCCCAAAATCGTTATACCAAAGTACAATAAATTTTAATAGCTAAGACAAATAATTACAGTACTGGCACACAACTTGCATGCATTAAAATACATCGCAAAATTTTTTGAAATTATTTATAAAGATTTCCCCTATAAAATCACTTTTTTAAAAAGTTAACAACAAAAATGAAGGGTTTTTGAAATAAATTCCATTCTTTAGCGTTTTATTAACATATTTTACCTACACCAAAACAATCAATTAATTTTTAGGCCAGGCGGTATCACTACACTAAGCCCTACATCTTAAGCATTGCTACCTCTGGCCGTAACAACTTAAATTACAACTTATGAAATCGTATTCAGCATCCGAAATCAGTACCCTGCTTAAAGGCAATATGGTGGGCGATACCTCGCATACTGTTTCTTCTCCGGAACAAATAGAACTTGCAGGCAACGACCAGATTACCTTTATTGGTAACAAAAAATACGAAAAGCTTTGGGCTGGCTCTAAGGCCTCTGTAGCTGTTGTTAACCACGATATTTCTATTGAACCCGGACTAAACAGGGCGTTTATAAAGGTTAATAATGCCGACCTTGCCATGTCTCAGATATTGGAATTGTTTGCGCCATTGCACCCACAGTTTGATACTGATATTCACCCTAATGCATCGGTTCACCCTACTGCAATTATTGGCGCAGGAGCCCGTATAGGAGCCGGTTGCTACATAGGCCCTAATGTAGAGTTAGGCGAAAATGTAACCATATACCCTAACGTTACTATATTAGATAACAGTACCGTGGGTAAAAATAGCACCGTTTGGAGCGGCGCCGTAATACGCGAAAATTGCCACATTGGTAACCACTGCATACTGCACCCTAATGCCACTATTGGCGCCGATGGTTTTGGCTTTAGGCCATGCCCTGAGCGCGGACTGGCTAAAATTCCGCAAATTGGCAATGTAATTATTGGCAACTGGGTAGAGATCGGGGCTAACTCGTGTGTAGACCGTGGTAAATTTAGCTCTACCATTATTGGTGATGGCTGTAAGATAGATAACCTTGTACAGATAGGCCACAATAGCGTAATGGGCAAGTTTTGCATTATGGCCGGCAACAGCGGCCTTGCAGGATCTGTTACGTTAGGAAATGGCGTTATCATTGGCGGAAGTGCCTCTATTAAAGATCATGCCACCCTGGGCGACGGTGTTACCGTAGGTGCAGGAAGCGGCGTTGTGGGCGATATTCCGGCGGGTAAAACCTATCTGGGCTACCCTGCTGCCGAAGCGCGTACTACCCTTAAACAGTGGGCCACTTTAAAAAGGCTTGCTGCTAACAGTTAATACTTTTTGTTTTATATACTTCTTAACCCTGCCCTTTGGTGGGGTTTGTTGTTTTTGGGCATTGCCAATACCTTCAATCTTGCTATATTCGTGGCATGCGTAAAAAATTACCATCAACAAGGAAAATACTAAGGCGTTTTATAAAAATGCTTGCCGTTATTTTTTTACTGATGAATGTAATAGCCCTATTCCACGCCTATAAATTCACGCATTTTAGCAGCGAGACCAGTACGCAAATTCGCAAACCGGTTGATCTAACCACTGCCCAAAAACTTAAAATGCTGTTGTTCGGTATTAATAATCCGCAGCCGGTAAATAAAGAAAAGCCCACACAGCCCTACCAGACCCTTATTCTGCAAAGCAATAAAAAAATAGAATGCTGGAGCATTAAATCGCCCAATGCAAAAGGTACCGTTGTTATTTTTCATGGGTATGGCGGCAACAAAAGCGGCATGATAGATAGATCGGACGAATTTATTAAAATGGGCTACAACACGCTTTTGGTTGATTTTATGGGCTCCGGCAACTCTGAAGGTAACCAGACTACAATAGGCTTTTATGAAGCGGAGCAGGTTAAAACCTGTTTTGAATACCTGCAACAGCAGGGCGAAAAGAATATTGTTCTTTTTGGCACTTCTATGGGGGCAGTGGCAGTACTCAAAGCTATAGATGATTATGGTATTAAACCAAACAGTATCATTTTAGAATGTCCTTTTGGCACCATGTACCAAACGGTTTGCGCACGTTTTAATGCCGTGGGCGCACCGGCTTTCCCTATGGCGGGGCTGCTGATGTTTTGGGGCGGAACAGAGAACGGTTTCTGGGCATTTAGCCATAATCCTGTCGACTATGCTAAAACCGTGCACTGCCCTGCCCTGTTGCTTTATGGCGAAAAAGACGGCAGGGTAAGCCGTAGCGAAATCGATGCTATCTTCACTAATTTTCAAGGGCCTAAACAGCTTACAACCTACCCACTGGCAGGGCATGAAAATTACCTGATTAAATACCATGACGCCTGGGTTAACGATGTTTCAGGATTTCTATCCAAATAAACTCAGCCTTTCAAAGCACTTACCGACTTGATAAAATACGGAGAATCGTTCCATCGTATCTTTTTGTAGCCTTTGTTTTGTTTAATGGCATCGGGCAGGCAGTTCCATATTGCTTCGTTCATTTTTTCGAGCAGCAGCTTACGCGAAAAATGGTCGGATACCACAAGGCTAATTTCCCTTACCGGCTTAGGCTCCTTAAATTGCTTGTACAGGCTTCCAGAGTTTTCGTTAAGCACCGATAGCTGCGGCACAATGGCAAACCCCAGCCCCGCCCTTACCAGGTTTTTAAGCGTTTCTATAGAGCTTATGTCATAACTAAACTGTTCCCACCGGGTGCCGGGTTCCTGTATGCTGCAAATATCCAACAACTGGGCATTGTAGCAGTATTCGTGTTGCAGGAGCAGCAGTTCCGGCCTGTCGTGCGGGTTCATTTCATACAGCTCCATGCCTGCCATAGGGTGCGATTCATGCAAATAAGCCACAAACGGCTCCTGAAAAACCACGTGCTCTTTAAGGTTAGCGTTGCCTGTTGGGGTAGCCATCAGGGCAATATCTATAGCGCCGGTTTCTACATCATTCATCAGCTGGCCGGTATTCATTTCTTTTATGGTAAAATGCATTTTGGGCGCAGCATCCTTCATAGCTTTAATAAACAGCGGCATAAGGTAAGGCGACAATGTAGAGATAACCCCAAGCGTTACCTCGCCCTCCAGGTCGTTTTTTTTATCAACCACAAAATCACGTATGGCGTCGGCTTCCCTCAGCACCTTTTTGGCGCGCTCTATAATCTCCTCCCCGGCGGCAGTAGGCTTAAGGGGAACTTTGGTGCGGTCGAATATTTTAATGCCTATCTCTTCCTCTAAATTTTTTAGCTGTATGGTAAGCCCCGGCTGGGTTACCACACATTCCTCGGCGGCGCGGGCAAAATGGCGGTGATGGTCTAAGGCTACTATATATCGTAATTGCTGTATGGTCATGGTTATAAAATTATTTTATAAAGGTAAAAAATTATTAATTTGATTGACACGAATACCTGCCATAAATTTGTCTTATCAAAATCAGCATAACAACACTGATCCAAAATAAGAAAAACAAATCAACAACATTTAAAATTATTTATCATGAAAAATTTAATCCTATCAGCAGCAGCCTTACTAAGTGTAGGCTTTGCATCAGCCCAGATAGATCCTGCCCTTTCAGGAAACTACAGCGTAGAAAAAGATACCCGCGAATTTTTAAAAGCAGTACATGGCGACGGTTCCGGCAAACAACTTTACGAACTTTCTATAGATGATGCCCGTAAGGTTTTAGTCAACGCCCAAACCGGCGATTATAAACTACTACCGGTAGATATTGATGAGAGGACAATAACACAGGATGGCCGTAAAGTATCCATCCGCATTGTAAAACCAAAAGGCAGTAAAGAAAAATTACCCGCAGTAGTTTATTTTCACGGCGGCGGATGGATATTAGGCAACGCCTTTACCCACGATAGACTGGTACGCGAACTGGCAGTGGGCGCTAACGTAGCTGTAGTGTTTGTAAACTACACCCCAACCCCGGAGGCCCGCTACCCACAAGCTAACGAAGAAGCCTATGCCGCTACCAAATGGATAAAAGAAAACGGCGCATCTATAGGTCTTAACACTACTAAACTTGCTGTAGGCGGCGATAGTGTAGGCGGTAACATGGCCATTGCTGTAACGCTTATGGCAAAAGAGCGCAAGGGTCCGCAGATTGACTTTCAGCTGCTTTTTTACCCTGTAACCGATGCCAGTTTTGATACCGCATCTTACCAGCAATTTGCCAACGGGCACTTTTTAACCCTTAATGCCATGGTGTGGTTTTGGAACCAGTATGCCCCTAATGTGGCCGACCGCAACCAGATTACCGCCTCACCCCTACGAGCCAGTATAGAGCAGTTTAAAGGCCTTCCTGAAGCGCTTGTTATTACAGGAGAGAACGACGTACTACGCGACGAAGGCGAAGCATATGCCAAAAAACTAAATGCTGCCGGTGTAAAAGTTACTGCCACCCGCTACATAGGCACCATACACGATTTTGTAATGCTAAACCCTATTACAAACACCCCTGCACCCCGCGCCGCCATTAAACAGGCTACCGCAGCCCTTGCAGAAAAACTAAAATAATTATCCTATAGCGGGAAAAAGGCTACACAATATAACTTTTAATTAACTCCCGCATTTTAAAAATCAATAACTTTACAGGACAACAGCCGCAAAGGCCCGCATCCAAACAACAATAATTATAAACTTTAAAAACACATTATCATGAAATTTACAAGAACCGCAAACGCAAACTGGAAAGGTACAGGAATGGAAGGAGCAGGAACTATTTCTACTCAAAGCACCACTCTAAATAAAGCACAATTATCATTTAAAACCCGTTTTGCCGATGGCGTTGGTACTAACCCGGAAGAGCTTATTGCAGCTGCACACTCAGGATGTTTTACCATGCAGCTAAGCTTTTTACTAAGCGAACTGGGCTTTACGCCGGAAGACCTTAACACAGAGGCTCAGGTTACGTTTGAAGACGGCACCATTACCAAGATACACCTTAAGTTAGAAGCCAGCGTACCCGGAATATCAGAACAGGATTTTCAGGACACAGCAGCAAAAGCAAAAGAAATCTGCCCGGTATCTAAACTGCTTAAAGCAGCAGAGATTACGCTATCTGCTACTTTAGTATAATTACTGAAGTTACTATAAATAAGAACCCCGCTCGCAATGAGTGGGGTTCTTATTTAAATAGCGATAACGATTTGTGTACCGCAACTGGAAAATAACTGATTTTTTATCATTTCTCAACAAACAAAGTTTATACCATACTTTTTTTACACATATTATTTTTATCTGTATAAAAAATCATTAAATTCGCAACATAAACAATATATAAAGAAATTATTGGCCATGAATAAAAAAGTAGTAATCGTATCGGCGGTACGCACCCCTATTGGCAGTTTTATGGGAGCGCTTTCTACCGTTACGGCACCACAGCTTGGAGCAGCCGCTATTAAAGGGGCTTTAGAAAAAATAAACCTTAAGCCGGAACTGGTAAACGAGGTCTTAATGGGCAACGTTATACAGGCCGGTGTGGGCCAGGCACCTGCAAGACAGGCTGCCCGACTTGCCGGACTACCCGAAAATGTTATTGCAACTACCGTTAATAAAGTGTGTGCCAGCGGTATGAAAGCCGTTATGCAGGCTGCACAGGCTATACAGTGCGGCGATGCCGAAATTGTTATAGCAGGTGGGATGGAAAATATGAGCCTTGCACCACACCTTGTACAAATGAGGGTGGGCACTAAATTTGGCGGTACTAATTTAGCCGACAGCATGCAAAAAGATGGCCTAAGCGATGCTTATGATAACAATGCTATGGGTGTTTTTGCCGATGCCTGTGCTACCGAATATAATGTGAGCCGCGAAGACCAGGATGCGTTTGCCATACAGTCTTACGAGCGTTCTGCCACTGCGTGGAACGCCGGTAAGTTTGATAACGAGGTTGTACCTGTTGCGGTACCACAGCGTAAAGGTGACCCAATAATGGTGACCAAAGATGAAGAATACACTAACGTTAAGATAGACAAGATACCTGCACTTAACCCTGCCTTTACTAAAGACGGTACGGTTACGGCTGCCAATGCATCTACCATTAACGATGGTGCTGCGGCACTTGTATTAATGAGCGAGGAAAAAGCGAATGAGCTTGGCCTTAAACCACTTGCCTACATTAAAGGTTATGCAGATGCCGAGCAGGAGCCTAAACGCTTTACCACTACCCCATCTATCGCGTTGCCTAAAGCGCTTGATAAGGCAGGGATCAGCAAAGAGGATGTCGACTTTTTTGAGTTTAACGAGGCGTTCTCTGTAGTAGGTATTGCCAATACCCAAATATTGGGCCTTAACCCGGAAAAAGTTAACGTTAATGGCGGTGCGGTATCGCTTGGCCACCCACTGGGTTGCAGCGGTGCCCGTATTATTGTTACGCTTATTAACGTGCTTGAGCAAAACAATGCCAAAATTGGTGCAGCGGCTATTTGTAATGGCGGTGGCGGTGCTTCGGCTATTGTTTTAGAGAGGGCATAAATTTTTTAATTCATATTTTCCTGAGGGTTAATAAACTCCGCGGAAAACACTTTTTACATATAACGCTTCTTCAGAATTAACTGCTATATTTGTGGTGTACTGAAGGAGCGTTACTTTTTTACGCATGCCTTAAATAGAAAATAATCAATTAAAATATTCAATTAAAGGATGTTTGGTATTTGTAATCTTGCTATTGTCCCACTACGTGGCGAAGCCAGCGACCGCAGCGAAATGACATCGCAGGTTTTGTTTGGGGAGCATTTTAAGATTTTAGAAGAAACGCCAAAATGGTCGCGTATAGAAATGGGGTTTGACGGCTATAACGGCTGGATAGACAATAAACAGTTTCGAACCATAAGCGAAAGCGACTACAACAAACTCCAGGCAGCAGCGCCTGTGCTTAACGCCGATTTAATTGAATATGTTACAGGTAACGATAACCAGTTGCTGCCCATACCTATCGGGTCGGCCATTACGTTTTTAGGCGACCCTGCCCTTAATACCGAAAATTTCGCTTTTGAAGGCCTTAAAGCTTCGGGTGTAACAAGTAAGCAACAGCTTATAGATACTGCCTTTATGTACCTTAATTCGCCGTATTTATGGGGTGGTAAAACGCCCTTCGGGCTGGATTGCTCCGGTTTTGTACAAATGGTATACAAGCTTAACGGTTACGCCATGCTACGCGATGCATCGCAGCAGGCTACACAGGGCGAAGCGCTTAGCTTTATTGAAGAGAGCGAACCCGGCGACCTTGCATTTTTTGATAATGAGGAAGGCCGCATCATTCACGTAGGTATTATTATGGAGGATAACTACATCATCCATGCACACGGTAAAGTGCGTATAGACCGTTTGGACCACCTTGGTATTTACAATGTAGATACCAAACGCCACAGCCATAAACTACGGGTAATTAAGAAGATAATATAATAAATGCAGGTTAAAGCCTGCATTTATTATATATAAATTGCCTATTTTGCGTTACAATAAGTCATTCCTACTACAATTCTACTACTATGAAAAAGCCCCTGATATTTTTATTGTTTTTAAGTTTTTTAGCTTCATGCTCATCCGATGATAGTAACGATACCGTTGAGCCAAGATACGACAGCAACGTAGCCCTGTCGCTTACTGATGTGAGTTATGGATCTGACCCTGAACAAACGTTAGATATTTACCTTCCCGCAGGCCGTGATAACGATACAAAGGTTTTAGTAATGATACACGGCGGCGCGTGGATAGAAGGCGATAAAGACGATTTTACTGATGCCGTTGCTATCGTTAGGGCACAGTTCCCTGACTTTGGTATTGTCAACATTAACTACAGGCTTGCAACCGAAACAAGCGCTGCTTATCCTAAACAGATTGACGATATAAAACTGGTTTTAGACCATTTAGAGAATGGCGGCTACGTAATCTCAGATGATTATGCCTTTTTAGGAGCCAGCGCCGGCGCCCATCTGGCCATGCTGTACAGCTATAAATATGATACCGACCACGATGTAAAAGCTATTGTAGACATTGTAGGCCCCGCTGATTTTACCGATCCCGAATACCTATCGCACCCATTATACAGCTTTGCTTCGCAGGCACTGGTGGGTACGCAAACACCTACCATTGCACAAATTGCCGAGGTAAGCCCCGCAGAGTACATTAACAGCAATTCAGCGCCTACACTTTCGTTTTACGGCGGGGTTGACCCATTAGTCCCGGCATCCCAGGGTCCGCGCTTAAAAGCCAGGCTGGATGCCGCGGGTGTGTATAACGAATTCAACTTTTATGCCGATGGCGGCCACGCCGATTGGGATACCGCCACATATGTAGAAGTTTACGCTAAGATTGAGGCATTCCTGCAAAATCACTTCTAAAATTTATTATATTTGGCTTATGCCCGGCAAAGTACAATTATCCATTCCCACGCCCTGCCATGAAAACTGGGAGGCCATGTCGCCTACCGATAAGGGTCGGTTTTGTGCATCCTGCCAAAAGAATGTAGTTGATTTCACTAAGGCATCGGACAGGCAGATAGCAGTAGCAATCCGCGAGAGCGATACCCTATGCGGGCGGTTTAGTCTGTCGCAACTGGAGCGCGACCTTGTTATCCCAAAAGAGAAAAATAAATTATGGGTCGCGGCAAGCGCTGCTGTAGTCACTTTACTTACGGTAGGTAACCATACTTTATCCGCGCAAACGGTTGCTGTCACTGAACAAACTGATAACAAAACTGATGACCTAAAACTATCTTTACCCGAATTAAGAAGTATAAAAGGCACCGTTGTAGATGAGTATGAGTTACCTGTACCGGGTGTCACGGTTACGGATAAGATTTCTAAAAAGAGTACTCAAACAGATTTTGATGGAGTCTTTAGTTTAGTAGCAAAAACAGGCGATACATTAGTATTTGAACAATTAATTTTGAAGACACACGAAACTGTTGTAACCGATAGTAATAAATACAAAATAATCATGTATGACAATTCTGGTTATGACTTTTCAAATTCGTATTTTGGAGGTTTAACAGTAAAACGCACATTCTTCGGGCGTATATTCCATTCCATTGATAATATATTCCGGTAAAAGTATCATACATTTCTTATCTTTAGCGCAAATTTTCCATAACATCCATAAAATTTGCATTACAAATGAGAAACAATTTAAAATTACTGCTGTTTTTTGCAGTTACTTCTTTTTTTACTTCATGTAAAACCTACAACTCCTCCGCCGGTAACAATAAAGCAGTGGTAGTAAAAACAAAAGGCTCACAAATTATTGAGCCTAATGGTAATCCCATCACTCTTAAAGGTACTAACCTGGGCAATTGGCTGGTGCCCGAAGGCTACATGTTTAAAACCGGTAAGGTTAGCTCTCCTACCAAAATTGATGAGCTGTTACATGAAATGATAGGCCCGGACAGCCTCGCCGCATTTTGGAATCGTTATCTTAACAGCTATGTTACGCATGATGACATTAAGTACCTAAAACGTATTGGCTCTAACCACCTTCGCCTGCCGTTTCATTACAAAATGTTTACTAATGATGTGTATATGGGCAAACGCAACTCCGGCTTCGAGTATTTTGACAGGGTAATCGACTGGTGCCGGCAGGAAAATGTGTACGTATTGTTAGACATGCACTGCGCACCCGGAGGCCAAACGGGCGATAATATAGATGACAGCATGGGTTACCCGTGGCTATACTTTAGCAAAACGAGTCAGGATCAGTTAAGTGAGATTTGGATGAAAATTGCTGAACGCTATAAGAACGAACCGATAGTAATAGGCTATGACGTGGTTAACGAGCCTTTCGCGCATTATTTTACTAATGATATTAAAGACTACAACCACCGCCTATTTATGGTTTATGAGCGTGTTGTAGCGGATATAAGGAAGGTTGACAAGAAGCATTCGATATATCTGAACGGATCGGTTTGGGCGGGTGATTTTGGGGTGTTTGAAAAAATCCTGGACGATAATATTGTGTATGAATTCCACAAATACTGGTTTGATATTAACCAGGAAGCGATACAAAAGTATGTTGACTTTAGGGATAAGCATAATGTGCCTATTTACATTGGCGAAACCGGCGAAAATACCGATGAGTGGATTAAAGAATTTACCATCCTGCTGGATAAGAACCAGATTAACTGGGCATATTGGCCATACAAAAAAATGGACAACCTGCGCGGTATCATGAACTTTAAACAACCGGAAGATTACCCGCTGATTACCAAGTATGCCGATAGCGACCGCAGTTCTTTTGAGAACGTTCGTAAAAATATGCCGGACAGGGTTAAGGTTCAAAAAGCACTTAACCAGTTTTTAGAAAATAGTTTATACAAGAACTGTTTCCAGAATAAGGGATATATAGATGGATTAGGACTAAAGGTTGAGTAGATTTTTCTTTTGTTTTAAAAAACAAAATGCCCTGCAATGCAGGGCATTTTCTATAAATAAAAACTCTATTTAGTTTTTAACAATCTTTTGTGTAGATGTACCTTTATCTGACGCTACAGTCATCATATAAACACCATTTGCAAGATCGGCTACGTTAACCTGTACGTTGGCAAGACCACTAAAATTAGCAGTTTTAACCACTCGCCCATTAATATCAGCTACCTGTACGCTGTTTATAAGGGCGCTATCACTGTTTGCAATGGTAACAACATCTTTAGCCGGGTTAGGATATACCGATAAAGATGACATAAGCGATGTTTTAACACCTAATGTACCGTTATAAGCCACGTTATCTATAAAATAAGATGAATCCCAATCATCTATGGTATAAACCAAAAGGTTAGCTGTAGTGCCATTTGCGGCCTCTATAGTAGTTGCAAGCTCGCCGTTAATGTAATACGCAATAGTACCGGATTCGTTAAAACGGGTAGTGATGGTATAGGTTTCATTATCTGTAAAAGAGCCAATTTCAACCGATTCAGAATTTGCATAATCATAGGTGTATATTACACCATCATAATTAAAATATACAACAGATACTATAGTATAAGTTGCTGCATCTGCATCATAATAATAGGAATACATATACATGTTAGAGCCTGTTGAAGCATCAAGTAGATCGGTGCTTACATCCTGGGATATCTCATAAGACGAAGCTGTAATTACAGAAGATAATAATGGGCTAACGATACCATATTCTGTACCGTCTTCAAAATAGTTTTGTGAAGTTTGAAGCTTAAGCGACTGGTTGCCTGCAGAAGCCCACTCAGTAGAAACTAATACATTTTCTTCCGGGGTATCGCCATAAAGGCTCCAGCTGTTTTGCCCGCTAATTGTTCCTGTTGTAAAGTCCTCATCTTCCTCAAAAGAGAAAGGGTTTGTGCCGGCGAAGTAAAAAATGCACCAAGTAGTAATGCACCTAAAAACAGTTGTTTTTTCATGATAAAAATTTTGATAATTTCAAAAATACCATGAACGGCACTACTTCAAAAGCTCAAAAAAGTGCGTTTACCGACATAAAAACAATGTTTACCGCTACATTTTGCTATTATACCTTAAATGTCTTCTTAAAAGGTTAAATCTTACAAGATGTAATTACTATAGACAACAAAAACGCCCCACAATTGTGGGGCGTTCTCTATTATCTAAAATCTATTATCTGTAAGTCTAACAGATTATTTAACTTCTTCAAAATCTACATCCTGTACGTTGTCGCCTTCAGGTTGTGCATTTTCAGGTTGTCCCTGTGGTGCGCCTTGTGCGTCTCCGCCTTGTTTGTACATTTCTTCAGATGCATTTTTCCAGGCCTCGTTTATTTTAGCAAGCGCAGGCTCTATAGTAGCAACATCTTTAGATTCATAAGCCATTTTAAGCTCAGTTAATGCCATGCCAATGGTGTTTTTATTACCGTCTGACAATTTATCACCAAACTCTGCCAATTGCTTCTCAGTTTGGAAGATCATGGCATCAGCTTCGTTTAATTTCTCAACACGCTCACGGGTAGCTTTATCAGCATCAGCATTAGCCTCAGCTTCTTTACGCATCCTGTCGATCTCTTCCTGCGTTAAGCCTGAAGAAGCCTCGATACGGATATCGTGTGATTTACCTGTGCCTTTATCTGTAGCCGATACTTTAATGATACCGTTAGCATCAATATCAAAAGTAACCTCGATTTGAGGGATACCTCTTTGTGCAGGTGGGATACCATCTAAGTGGAAACGGCCGATACTTTTGTTATCTGTAGCCATTGGCCTCTCACCTTGTATAACGTGTATTTCTACTGATGGCTGGTTATCTGAAGCCGTAGAGAATACCTGAGATTTTTTAGTTGGTATAGTTGTGTTAGACTCGATTAATTTAGTCATAACGCCACCCATAGTTTCGATACCAAGAGAAAGCGGAGTAACGTCTAATAACAATACGTCTTTAACTTCCCCTGTAAGAACACCACCTTGTATAGCAGCACCAATTGCAACAACCTCATCCGGGTTAACACCTTTAGATGGTTTTTTGCCAAAAAATTTCTCTACTTCTTCCTGTATTCTTGGTATACGTGTAGAACCACCTACAAGTATAACCTCATCAATATCTGATATAGAAAGGCCTGCATCTTTTAATGCTTTAGCTACCGGCTGCATAGAACGTTTTACAAGTTCATCTGCCAATTGCTCAAATTTAGCCCTTGTAAGTGTTTTAACTAAGTGCTTTGGTCCGCTTGCAGTAGCAGTAACGTAAGGAAGGTTAATCTCAGTCTGGGTAGAAGAAGATAACTCAACTTTAGCTTTCTCTGCAGCTTCTTTTAAACGCTGTAAAGCCATTGGGTCTTTACGAAGGTCTAAACCTTCTTCGCTGTTAAACTCGTTAGCTAACCAGTCAATAATAACCTGGTCAAAGTCATCACCACCAAGGTGTGTATCACCGTTAGTAGAAAGTACTTCGAAGACGCCATCGCCAAGTTCAAGGATAGAGATATCAAAAGTACCACCACCTAAATCGTAAACAGCAATTTTTTGGTCTTTACCGGCTTTATCCAAACCGTAAGCAAGAGCAGCAGCAGTAGGCTCGTTAATGATCCTTCTAACTTTAAGGCCAGCAATTTCTCCGGCTTCTTTAGTAGCCTGGCGCTGTGCATCGTTAAAGTAAGCCGGTACAGTAATAACCGCTTCTGTAACTGCGTAACCAAGATAATCCTCGGCAGTTTTTTTCATTTTTTGCAATGTCATTGCAGATAACTCCTGTGGAGTGTAAAGGCGGCCATCAATATCTACACGTGGTGTATCGTTGTCTCCCTTTACTACACTGTAAGGCACATTGCCTGCTTCTTTAGCACTTTCGGTAAACTTGTTACCCATAAAACGCTTAATAGAAGCGATGGTTTTTGTAGGATTGGTCACTGCCTGTCTTTTAGCCGGGTCACCAACTTTGATTTCTCCGCCGTCAACAAAGGCAATTACTGACGGAGTAGTTCTTTTTCCTTCAGCATTAGGGATAACTACCGGTTCGTTACCTTCCATTACGGCAACACAAGAGTTAGTTGTACCTAAGTCAATTCCGATTATTTTACTCATCTTGTTATAAATTTGTTTATATTTTTAATTACAATTCTTAACCTTGTCAGGTAGTAGTCAACTATTGTGCCAATAAATGGCAGCATAAAAAATGGCATATAAATATGACAACATGACATTTTATTTAGTTGAACAAATAGTTTGAAGGGTTGTAAATTATCTTAATTTTAATTTGAATATTAAATAAATAATTATTTTATAAATATATTATAAAGAATGACAATAAATACCACACATATATGGCAATTTATAATTGATTTTGAGATTTTTTAATATTTTTGTCAAAAAACACAAACATTTCTACACGGTAGTATATGTCTAATCAAATAAATGGGGTATTTGACGATGAAGAGTATACACTTAACATACAAAAGATTTGTAATTTATACAAGTTCTTTTGCAACACTTATAGGATTATCAGCAATAGTTGGATGGATAGTTAAATTCAATATTTTAAAGAGCTTACTACCAGGGTACATGCCTATGAAATTTAATACGGCGATATGTATTATTTTTTTAGGGACAGCCTTATTATTAAAGCCAAAAAATAATCACTCACGCAGGCATGTAATTAAAGCATTATCCTTACTGGTTGTTGCCTTTGCAACACTTACTTTATTGCAGGATGTTTTTAACTTTAACTTTGGTACAGATGAGCTATTTGTTCCGGAAACACCTGCTGAAAATATATCCGGCAGAATAAATCCTATTACTGCATTATTTTTGATAATTACAGGCTTGGCAATCTTTTTTAATTGTACTAAAAAAAACCGTTGTAAGCACACTTTGCAGTATTTATTACATTTAGTTACTATAATTTGTGGTATAATATCAATTGGATATTTATTTAATGTACCTCATTTTTTTAACTTCACGTTTATAACAACCATGCCCCTTAGTACTGCTTTAGCATTAATTGCGCTATCTGCAGCAACTACAATTTTAAATCCGGGGTTTGGTGTGGTAAAGCTTTTTACAGGGAAGATGATTGGGAACGATATGGCCCGGAAACTTACAATAAAAATGTTTTTGGGTATATTGCTTTTAGGATACCTCCACAATCTTGACCACAGGTATAACTGGGTTAGCCCACAGCTTGGCAGCGTTTTGCTCACTGTTAGCTTTATGGCTATAACCCTTATATTTATATGGGAGAGTTGTACTGCAATTAATAAACTGGACCATAAAAAAAATATTGCCCGCGAAAACTTTAGGCTTGGCGTGGAGTCATCTCCTTATGCGCTAATACTATCTGATGCAAACGGAAAAATAATCCATGCCAATATACAAACAGAAAAGTTATACGGGTATACAAGGCAGGAACTTGCCGGCCAAAGCCTGCAAATAATAATTCCTAAAAAATTACACGACTCATATAATGAACGAAGACAATCTTTCTATGTTTCTAATAAGGTAGTAACCCTGGGTATTGAAGAAGATATTTTTGCGGTGCGAAAAGATGGCACAGAGTTTCCTATAGAGCTTATTCTTACCCCGGTTAAAACAGAGGAAGGATCGGTAGTAATGGCATCAGTTTCTGATATTTCGCTAAGAAAACAACAGGAAAAAATTATACGGGACCAGGTAATAGAACTACAGGTAAAAAACCAGGAGCTTGAACACGTTAATTACATAGCATCGCACGATTTACAGGAGCCCCTGCGCACGGTATCTAATTATATAACGTTGCTTGAAGAAGATTATCCTGACCAGATAAAGGGTGAAATTAAACAGCACCTTTATACCATGCAAGCTGCAACTAACAGAATGAGCCTGCTTATTCGTAGTTTTCTTGATTACGGCAAATTAGGACGGAACAGGAAACTTGGCCCAACTAATTGCAACGATATAGTAAATGATGTTGTTACCGATTTAAATAACCTTATTAAATGCAGTAAGGCAACTATTACCGTAGCAACAGAACTCCCTGTTTTATATGCTTATGAAACGGAATTAAGGCTATTGTTTCAAAACCTTATTAATAATGCCATCAAATTCAGAAAAAAAGACGCGACACCCCATATAACAATAGGTTGTAAAGAACTTAATGGTTTTTTTGAGTTTTATGTATCAGATAACGGCATTGGTATAAACTGCAAGGACAAAGATGTTATTTTCCATATATTTAAAAGGGTTAAAACCGAAGAAGAATATGAAGGCCATGGCATTGGACTGGCGAATTGTAAAAAAATTGCCGACATACATGGCGGAAAGATTTGGGTGGAACCCGGAGCCGAAAGTGGCAGTACTTTTAAATTTACCATACTAAACTTTAAAGCATGACTCCCATAAGTTGCATAATGCTTATTGACGACAATAAGATTGATAATTTTTTTCATGAACGCGTTATACGCAAAAACAATGCGGCTGAAATTATAATCACTAAAGAATCAGCCATAGAAGCCCTGGCCTACCTAAAGCAGGGCAATGAAGTTATACAACCCAACCTTATTATTTTAGATATAAATATGCCGGGCATGAATGGCTGGGAATTTTTAGCTGAATATAAAAAGATTGATCTTGATATAAAAAACATAATGGTCGTGGTAATGCTAAGTGTTTCCGAAGATCCTACTAACGAGGCCCTGGCATTAACTAAAGGCATATGGGCAACTTTTAAATCTAAGCCCGTAACAAAAGAAATGTTAGAAGGTCTTGATGTTCTGTATACAAATCATCTGGTACAGGATACTGAGGCTATTAATTCTCAAAATATTCAAAGGCATCAATAATATCAAGGTACACGCCATCAAAACCGGCGTTTATTATCTTATCTAAATACGAGTTGTTGTTTTTATAGATAATGCCTTGCCATTCGGTATTCCAGTACTGCACTTTGTAATTGCCCGGCCAGTCAGGGTTTAGGGCTTCCATCCACCCCGGTTTGGCATTGTTCCAAGAAGCATCCCAATAGTAGCGGTAATCCTCCGCCTCGCCAATAGACATATAGCAGATAACCACACGCTTGCCGCCATTGGCTTTGCTCTTAAGCTGGGCAATTTCAGCCGTTGTAAAGGCTTCATTTTCTAAAAACAGGTCTATTATCACTGCATCATAATTAGTGGCGCAAACGGCATTTATAAAGGCCTGTTTGGTAGCATAGCTATCGGGGTTAATAAGGTATAAAAAGTTTTTAGCCTGAGATAATGATGTTACTACTACATTATTTTCGTTGTGAGGGGGTGTGCCGGGTATAACGTTAAGTGCACGTTCTGTAGCTGCGTATGATACATATCCCGATGCTTCATTCTGTTGGTACGATGCAGCAATTTTAGCCGGTGTACTCACATAATCAGTCACTAAAATGGTATTCCCACTATTTTTAGAAACATTTAAAAACGATTTTAAGTAAGTTGTAGCATCTGCCGGGGTGGCCTGGTTGTCGTTATCATAACCAAATAACAGGTCTTCCTGCCCGTTGGCATCTATAGCGCTAAGATAAGCCGTGGCGGGTGTACCGTCTTCTTCGCCATTTGTAGTAACCAGCTCTATACCGTTTTGCGGAATGATAAAAAAGTCAGCATCGGCAGCTTTTGCCTTTTGGCTGATACCAATAACAAAATCGCGCATGTCCTGCTTAAAATCGCGGTCACCCACAGGGTCTGATGTGTTTGAGTCATTATCATCATTACTACTGCATGCCACTAAAAAAAGTAATGCAAAAGCTACTGCTGCGTTTTTCATAAAAGGGAGTTTGTATGATAACTTTAAATGTCACTCAATTATTACGTTGCTAATAAAAGCCTAATCATATTTTTAATTATTTTAGCTTATCTAACATGGCATTCTTTATGAGAACATTTATTATTGTTGCCCTTACAGCCTTATTACTTTATGGTTACAAAATTTTTAAATTCTTAAAGAACAATGTGAAAAAAATTGAGAAGGTTCCTTTTAAAGAGCAGCTGGAAATATTTAAGGCTATTGGTTTTAAAATAAATAAAGAAATACCTGAGGGCTATTTGCTTTCACTTCATGATACAACTGAATATGAAAACAATCCTTATAACTTATTGTACTTGGTTTTAGGGAGCTTTACTGAAGATGATAGTTATGCACCCATAACCAACAATTGCTGGCATTTTGATGCTGAGTGCATTAATGATCATGGAGATTATGCTACTATAATTGAAAACATAGGTAGGATTAGCAATGGCGAGCTCAACTTTAAAAATGTAAAAGATTATGTAGATATTGAGGAAATGCAGGCATGGGTATCTTTTGTACTTAACGATGATGCTTATAAGTGGAATTTTAAAGTTGACGACGATTGGGTAGATGGTGCCGTTTTTGAAAACCTGCAAAACCTGACTGAAAAATACCAAACCAAAGGCCGGTTCACAAATTATGGGCTGGGGCAGGATTGTATTATAGGTTATTTAACCAACAGCCAATTTGCCGAATTTAAACAACGCACCAATTTGGATATACAGTGGCTTGAGGGCTCTCAAATAAATTAACTTACTCTTTTATCATTGCCTTTTTTTACAGATGACGGACTGGCCATAATCAGCACCCCCTGTATAACCAGGTAGGTATAGTAGCCGTAACAAATAGTGGCATCGTTAGATTTTTGAATTGTGAAAATCAATAGCGCTAAAAAACTACTGAACAATAGTATTGCCGTGTATAAAACTGTCTTACGCTTTTTAAAAAGTCCGGCAATAAACTGTGTTAGTGCTACAAGCGTAAGTACAACAAGCAGGGCGAGAATAATAATTTCGTTGCCATCCACACTTTGGGAAAAGTAATATTCTATACCTTCCCAAACAATATTTACTGCGCTTAGTTTATCGTAACTAATGTGACTGTAACCATCCTCAACCATTTCATCTACAGATGCCTGTGAAATGATTTTCACAAAAGGCAGTGTTAGCGCTATGGCACCAAAAATTGTAATTATATACAGGTACTTTTTAAAAAAGGTTTTCATGTTACTTTACTAAAAACAATGCATTGCTAAACAACAGGTTACCACTTTCCCAAAATCCGCGGAACAGCGGGTTATCAACCATATAAATTACAGAACCCCTACCCTTTTGCTCAACTGCAAAAGTTACCGTATTGGGCAATTTCCTTTTTAGGCTACTGCCAATGAACCCAAAACTTTTAAACTTTGAAGGTACATAAGCCACATTTTGAGCACCTTTTAAAAGTTGGTAGCGCGACGATGATGTTTTCATACTAAAATAGCTATTGCCAAGCCCGTAGCTTAACGGATGGCTCCCATCAAGCACATTCTCTACAATAGCCCCGGAAACCGACATGGAGAGCTCGCGCCTTAACAAGCTTTCTGATGTGAAGTAACGGGCATCAAGGCTTTCTTTGTCATCCAGCTCTTTCTCTATGGCTTTACCTGCATCGCTGGCATAGCGGGTTAAGCTATAACTGGTGCGGTCTTCAAAAATATTTAAGGCACCACCCATAGCTATTACCTTACCACCGTTATTGATAAAAGTGTCCAGCTGCATTTTCTCGGTATCCGAAAACTCATAATACCCATCGGCCAGGATAATGGTGTTGAACTCGGTAAAATCTATCCTACTGAACTTATCGGCATCTATAATACTAACAGGGTAATCTATAATTTCGTCCATGTAAAACCAGGCCTGCCCAAAATCGGTAGCACTAACCGAACTACCCGATAGCAACAGCACTTTTGGGGCTTCAAGCAGCGGATAGGACTCGGCACCCAGATCGGCACCCGTTACGGCAAAACCACTCTCTATAACTTCGTAGTCGCGCTTGCCTTCCAGCATTACACTCATTGTCTGTTCAAATTGTGAAATATTAGGGTTATCACCCTTTAGTATTACCAAGTCGCCGGGGCTTACTTTAATACCCCTGTACAGCGATGGCTTGGTGGCCGACCGTACCCTTATCTTATTTTTATGCAGCAGCGAAAGTACCTTTACCGATGCCCTGCCATTCCACGGAACGTAGTAGGCATATACCCTTTCATACTCAAATTTGCCCTTATAGGTAATCTCTTTTTTTGTAGCTACCTGAATATCTCGTTTAACAGCGTAGCTCTCAACCCCAAAGGCATGCGGCAGTGCCCAAGCGGTAATATCATATGACAGGCTATCGCTTAAGCGCTGCACCGGCTCAAACAATACCTGTGTAAGTACTGCCTTAGGCTGGTTTACGCTAATTATAAGATCGTTAGTTTCCAGCGTAAAATCTTTATCCTTATCGGCCTGGTAGCTGTATCCAGAGAGTTTTTTAGACTCGTTAGCGTAAGCATACTGTATTTTATTGCGTGTAAGTAGTTTAGCAAGTTCTTCGGTTTTACCGCTGTTCTTAACTATATAGGTTTCATACTTACCCTTAGGATGTTCGCGGCTGTCTTTAAAATACGTCCTAAAGTTTTTAACCAGCTTGTCTTTTTGCCAGGCAGCTGTTTCAACAGCTGTTAGTACTGCGGAGGTGTGGTGCGTAATCCTGTCCTGTAGTGTTAGTATGCCCCCATTATCCATTTGCACGGCACGGCCAGCACCTATACCTCCCTGCTCATAGGTCATGCCCACCGCACCATTAAAGGTTGGGTAGGTATCGCCATAGCTTGGGTAAAACAAATCGAATACCTCTCGGGTGTAGTAACTCCACCCCTGTGCATCAAAATTTTTGGCAGTCATTTCGCCAATAGCGGTATGAAAATCCTTTTGCGATTGTGTAATATAATCGTGCATGGGCTCTGCCGGTGGTGGAAAAAAGTACGGCTCATTGTAGCCCATTTCGTGCACATCTACATGTACCATAGGCATCCACTCGTTATATACAAGCATTCGCTGTTGCGTTTCCTGCTGAATTTGCCATGCCCAGTCGCGGTTAAGGTCGTAACCGTAATGGTTTTGGCGGCCACCGGGCCAGGGCTCCATATGCTCCCTGTCAGATATTCCCGGGTGTGTCTCTTTACCGCTTACGGTTCGCAACCAGTTGCCATAACGTGAGTATCCGTCGGGGTTAAGGCAAGGGTCTATAATAACAATGGTATTCTGCAGCCACTCTTTAGTGGCGGCATTGTTAGGGTTAACAAGTTCAAAACCAACATTCATGGCACTTTCGGCAGCGGCGGGCTCGTTACCATGCACATTAAAACTAAGCCAAACTATGGCTTTATCGCTTGTTGCAGAAGGCTTAACATCCGACAATCCGGCCTGGTACAAATGGTTCTGGCGGATGTTTTCAATATCTTTTAAATTTTCGGGGGTAGAAATTATGTAGGTATTCAGGCCGCGGCCTTCGGTGGTTTGCCCGTACGGGCGATGCTGAATCCCTTGTGAGTTTTGGGTGAGATAGGCAAAATAGCTTTCAAGTTGATAGTAGTATGTTACCTGTTTACCGTAGGCGGGTAAAAATTCGACCGGGCTTTTAAGCTGTGCGTTTATTGTAAGGGTTAGCAACAGTACAAATGCCGAAAGTATTTTTTTCATGTTGTGCGGTTAAAAACCCAAATGTAAGGAAATTATGAATGTTACTGCACAGGTAAAGATGCGGGTTGTTGAATCTCAATGTCCAAAAGTGAAATATTAAGCCCAAAATTAATTAAAAACACTAAATTTTAATCGTACCTGAAGGTTATTTTAAGACGGTTTAAAACTTTATCTTTCCATCACAATTCTTATCTTTGCGTGCTTTAAAAAAATAGATACCAATGCGCATATCCTACAACTGGTTAAAACAATTCATTAAATTAGACTGGAAATCCGAAGAAACAGCCGCCCTGCTTACCGACCTTGGCCTTGAAGTTGAGGGAGTAGACAAATTTGAGTCGCTTAAAGGCGGGCTTGAGGGTGTTGTAGTGGGCCACGTGCTTACCTGCATTCAGCACCCTAATGCCGACAGGCTAAGGGTTACCACTGTAGACCTTGGAGACGGCACACCGGTACAAATTGTTTGCGGCGCGCCTAATGTAGCTGTGGGCCAAAAGGTTCCCGTAGCAACCATTGGCACAACATTATACGATAAAGAAGGAAATGCTTTCCAGATTAAAAAAGGCAAAATTCGCGGCGAAGAAAGCCACGGTATGATATGTGCTGAAGACGAATTGGGCATCGGCGAAAGCCATGACGGTATCATGATCTTAAAAGACGACCTTAAGCCGGGCACTCCTGCCTCTAAGGTATTTAATATTGTTAGCGATGAGGTGTTTGAAATTGGCCTTACCCCTAACCGCGCCGATGCTATGAGCCACCTTGGCGTAGCGCGCGACCTAAGGGCCGGGCTTACCCAAAAAAATGTACATACAGAGCTTATCACGCCCTCGGTTAGCAACTTTAGGGTAGATAAGCGTACCCTTAAAATAGATATTAAGGTTGAAGATAATAAGCTTGTTCCCCGCTATTGTGGTGTTACCATAAGTGGTGTTACGGTACAGCAATCGCCGGAATGGCTGCAAAACAGGCTGAAAGCTATTGGGCTTACCCCAAAAAATAATGTGGTTGACGTTACCAATTATGTACTGCATGAACTTGGGCAGCCACTGCACGCTTTTGATGCTGCTAAAATTAAAGGCCTTAAAGTATTGGTTAAAAATGCTACCGAAGGTACTAAATTTACCACCCTTGATGATATTGAGCGCACGCTAAGCAGTGAAGACATTGTTATTTGCGACGAAAATGGCCCTATGGCCATTGCCGGAGTTATGGGCGGTAAAAAATCAGGTGTTACAGAGGGTACATCGGCTATATTTTTAGAGAGTGCTTACTTTAATCCGGTAAGCATCCGTAAATCGGCTAAACGCCACGGGATAAGCAGTGATGCGTCATTTAGGTTTGAAAGGGGTATAGACCCAACCATTACGCAATATGCCCTTAAACGCGCTGCATTGCTTATACAGGAAACCGGTGGTGGCGAAATTACCTGCGACCTTGAGGATATTTACCCTAAAAAGATAGAAGACCATTCGGTTTTTCTAAATTTTGATAATGTTACCCGCGTTATAGGTCAGGAATTACCTAAGGAAACCATCAAAAAAATACTGGTATCGCTGGAGGTAAAAATCAGCACCATGTCAGAAAAAGGGCTTGGGCTTATTATACCATCCTACCGCGTAGATGTTGAGCGCGAAATTGATGTTATAGAAGAGATACTTCGTGTATACGGCTACAACAATATTAACTTTACACAAAAGCTTAACGCTTCAATCGCAAACGCATCGCGTACCGATGATCATAAGCTTCAAAACATTGTAGGCTCGCAGCTTACATCGCTTGGGTTTAACGAAATGATGGCCAACTCGCTTACAACTCCGGAATATATTAAGCTATCCGAAAACCTTAAGGAAGAATTTAATGTACTTATGCTTAACCCGTTAAGCAGCGACCTTTCTGCCATGAGGCAGTCGCTTTTGTTTAGTGCATTGGAGGCTGTTTCTTTCAACATTAACCGCCGCCGTGCCGACCTTAAGTTTTTTGAGTTTGGCAAGACATACCATAAAATGCCATCGGGTTACGAAGAGAAAAAACACCTAACCCTTACCGTTACCGGAAGCAGGACATCTGAAAGCTGGGCTCAGCAACAAAAAACAGCCGACTTTTTTATGTTTAAAGGCTATGTAACTAATATACTGGCAAGGCTCGGCTTTAGTAAAGTACAAACTCAGCCGCTTACCAATGATGTTTTTGCAGAGGGTATTGCCCTGGCAATTGGCAGCGATGTTATTGTTGAGTTTGGTACCATTAAGAAAACCATCCTTAAACATTTTGATATTAAACAGGAAGTTCTATTTGCCGATTTTAACTGGGGGGCTATTTCTAAACTGGTTACAGGTAAGATTAAGTATACTGATATCTCTAAATTCCCTGAAGTACGCCGCGACCTTGCCCTATTGGTAGACAATGGTGTTACGTTTGAAAGCATTTATGATATTGCACGTAACACCGAAAAGGTACTGCTTAAAGATATAAGCCTGTTTGACGTGTACGAAGGCAAAAACCTGCCGGAAGGTAAAAAATCATACGCTGTGAGCTTTATGTTGCAGGATAGCACCAAAACGCTTACCGATGAGCAAATAGACAAGATAATGACTAAAATAAGACAAAACCTGGAAACCCAAACGGGTGCCCAATTAAGGTAAAACCTGATTCTCTAAATATCAAATGCCCCGTACTTTTAGTATGGGGCATTTTATTTTGCCATAAATTACAAGAATTAAATCTAATTGAATTTATTCAATTCGCGTCCAATCTATTATAAACAAAAATGCCACCCATAAGGTGGCATTTTTGTATCATATAAAACTTAAAAATTACTATTTAAGTTTTGCTTTCATGGCTTTGTAATCGTCCATTCTTTCAAGCGCCTGGTACATACCCGCAAGTACCTGAATAACATACTGATCTTCCGGTTTTGCTTTATGTGCCTTTTCTAAGTAAGGAATAGCGTTGCTATATAAACCTTCCCTTTGTTTTTTAAGCACATCATAACGCTGATTGTCTTTTGCAGTGTTACCAAGCTTGTTCATTTCATCAACGATTTTTTTCTCGTTGCGAATGGCAAGTACACCCATATTAACAAGGGCATCAAAATAATCAGGCTTAAGTTCAATTGCTTTTTTGTAATATTTCTCAGCCTCTACAGGATCTGCTTCAGATGAAACTACACCAAGGTTAAAGAACAATACTGGGTCGTTAGGGCTTTTTTGGGCAGCCTCTTCAATAAGCCTTTTGTAGCTGGCCATATCCTTAGTTTTAAGGTAAAGCTCAGCTTCGGCAATAATAAGGCCGGTATCGTTAGGATTAGATTTCCTTGCGTTAGCCATAGCCTGTTTAGCTTTTTCAGTTTCACCTTTTTGGGCATAGATAAGCGCAATGTTTTTTACGATATCACCTTTTAACGAAGGCAACTTTTCAGCTTTAGGATTGATGTATTTTCCAGTTTTAACCGAAAGATCCATAGTTTGTTGGTTAGGGAACCCCTCAACCTCGTTGGTTTCTTTATTGGTTGCGGTATAGTTAGTACCTTCGCCTGTAAAACCTACCCTGTCAAGTTCAAGGTAATGTTTAAGGGCACTATCGTAATCCTGGCTGTTAAGCGCCATTGCCGCAGCATTGTAAAGGCTAACACCATCGGTTTTATCTACCTCGTAAGCAAGAGCATAGGCAGCTGATGCCTTTTTGTAATCTTTAGCCCTGTTAAAATCATTAGCTGCACTAACCACCATAGTTTTGATAGTAGGCAAAATTTGCGTTTGTATCTCCTCGGTGTGGTTCTTTTTACCAGCTTTTTCAAGCTCAATTACCTGATTATAATCTGCAATAGCAGCAGGTAACATTGACGGCGCTAACGACTGGTTCTTTTTAATTTCACCAACCGCGTATTGTGCTTTGTAAAAATAAAAATCAGCTTTTTGATCGTTAGAGGCAGCACCTATAAGCGGCTCTGCCTTATCCAGCAATGTTTTGTATTCTGCAGGATACGTTTGAGTTGCAGCACCTTTGTCGTTTAATTTTTTAAGTGCCTTTAGCTCATCTTTTTGTGCAAATGCGCTTATTGATACCAATAGCGACGCTGCAAGTGCATACTTAATGTTCATAAAATTATATTTATTCGTTTGTTTGTTCGTCTTCGTCAGTAAAATCAGCAGGGTCAATGTTAAGGTCATCAACATCAGTACCTTCCGGTACTATGATACCATTAACGCCATTTTCGGCATCAATATCACCTTCTGCAATAGCCTCTTCCACGGCTTCCTCTTCGCGCATAACCTTAGTTACGGCAGCAATAGAGTCGTTACCTTTAATATTAATAAGGCGTACACCCTGTGTAGCACGGCCCATAACCCTAAGGTCACTTACCGCCATACGAATAGTAAGGCCTGATTTATTAATGATCATAAGGTCATCAGCATCGGTAACACTGTTAATAGATACAAGGCTACCGGTTTTATCTGTAATATTTAGGGTTTTAACACCTTTACCACCACGGTTGGTGATCCTGTAGTCATCAAGGCTGCTTCGCTTGCCATATCCGTTTTCTGATACCACAAGAATTTCGCTGCTCATATCATTTACAGATACCATGCCAATAACTTCGTCTTTCTCGTCCTGAAGGGTAATACCACGAACACCCGATGCGCTACGGCCCATTGGGCGGGTCTTGCCTTCTTCAAAACGAACCAGCTTGCCCGATTTTACCGCTATAAGCACCTGGCTCTCGCCTGTGGTAAGTTTAGCTTCTAACAGCTCATCATCTTCACGGATGGTTATCGCGTTGATACCGTTAAGTCGCGGACGTGAGTATTGCTCCAGCAAGGTCTTTTTAACGATACCCTGTTTGGTAGCCATAATAACATAGTGGCTGTTTATGTACTCCTCATTCTTAAGATCCTGAGTACAGATAAACGCCTTAACCTTATCGTCATTCTCTATATTAATAAGGTTTTGAATAGCGCGGCCTTTGCTGGTTTTAGTACCTTCCGGAATTTCGTAAACCCTCATCCAGAAACATTTTCCTTTTTGGGTAAAGAACAGCATATAGTTATGATTTGTAGCCACGAACAGGTGCTCAAGGAAATCCTGGTCGCGTGTTGCCACGCCTTTTTGGCCTACACCACCCCTGTTTTGTGTTTTGTATTCAGAAAGCGGGGTACGCTTAATGTAACCTGCGTGTGATATGGTAATAACCACATTTTCATCGGCAATAAGGTCTTCTATACTAACATCGCCACCGGCATATTCTATTTGAGAACGACGGTCATCGCCATATTTATCGCGTATCTCTACAAGCTCTTCTTTAATAAGTGCCATCCTAAGTTCTTTGCTCTCTAATAAAGCTTTTAACTCAGCGATCAATTTCATTATCTCTTCATATTCTGCACGAAGCTTATCCTGCTCCAGGCCGGTAAGCTGCCTTAAACGCATCTCTACAATAGCACGCGCCTGAATTTCAGAAAGGTTAAACCTTTCAATCAATTTACCACGCGCTTCTTCGCCATCTTTCGATGCACGTATAAGCTGGATAACCTCATCAATATTATCAGATGCTATAATTAAACCCTCTAATATGTGCGCACGTTCTTCGGCTTTACGAAGTTCAAATTTAGTCCTCCTAACAACTACATCGTGCCTGTGCTCCACAAAGTAGTGAATCATGTCTTTCAGGTTAAGCATTTGCGGCCTGCCGTTTACAAGCGCAATATTGTTAACACTAAAAGAAGATTGTAACTGTGTATATTTATATAAGGTGTTAAGCACCACGTTAGGCACCGCATCGCGCTTAAGGATGTAAACGATACGCATACCGTTCCTGTCCGACTCATCGCGGATATTGGCAATACCCTCAATTTTTTTATCATTTACAAGGTCGGCAGTTTTCTTGATCATCTCTGCCTTATTAACCTGGTACGGAATTTCGGTAACGATAATGCATTCACGCCCGTCAACCTCTTCAAAGTTGATCTTAGCACGAACCACAATACGCCCACGGCCTGTTTTAAAAGCTTCGCGAACGCCTTCATAACCATATATTACACCACCCGTAGGAAAATCCGGTGCTTTAATATGGTGCATTAGCTCGTCTATCTCAATCTCATTATTATCTATGTAGGCAAGTGTACCATCAATAACCTCGGTAAGGTTGTGTGGCGGCATGTTAGTTGCCATACCTACTGCAATACCACTTGCACCGTTAATTAAAAGGTTAGGCACCCTGGTTGGCATAACCGTAGGTTCCTGTAGTGTATCATCAAAGTTTAACTGAAAGTCTACTGTTTCCTTATCAAGGTCGGCCATTATCTCTTCAGATATTTTACGCATCCTTGCCTCGGTATATCGCATTGCTGCCGGGCTGTCGCCGTCTATAGATCCAAAGTTACCCTGTCCGTCTACCAAAAGGTACCTAAGACTCCAGTCCTGGGCCATACGTACCATGGCATCATAAACAGATGTATCGCCATGCGGGTGGTACTTACCTAATACCTCCCCTACTATCCTTGCTGATTTTTTGTGGGCCCTGTTAGAAAGCACCCCCAGTTCGTACATACCAAAAAGTACCCTTCTATGCACGGGTTTCAAGCCATCCCTAACGTCCGGAAGCGCCCTGGAAACAATAACCGACATTGAATAGTCAATGTAAGCCGATTTCATTTGGTCTTCTATATTAATGGGAATTAACTTTTCTCCTTCTGCCATAAGTAGTTATATTAAAATTTATAGTTATTACAAAACGTGCCAATATACGCAATTTTATTACGATTTTAATCGTTTTAGCTTAGATTTTTAAACCATTTATCAACATTGCTACCTCCAATAAAAGTTCATAAACTAATATAAAAACGCTTTTATTATTCACTTATTTTTCGTCACTTAGCATGACAATACTTTTAAAGCGTATTGTCAGTACATTTAACTGGGTATGGTTTTTGTAAATTCTTAAACTAAATAGTTAAATTTACACTATTAAAGATAACATTATGGATGATAATTTTTCACCAAGGGTCAAGGATGTAATAACCTACAGCAAGGAAGAGGCTTTAAGGTTAGGGCATGACTTTATTGGTACAGAACACTTAATGTTGGGAATTTTAAGGGACGGTAATGGTAAGGCTATTTCTATCCTTAATAACATATCGGTAGATTTGGAGCATTTACGCAAAAAAGTTGAGATATTAAGCCCTGCAAACCCTAATGCTGAGCGTAACAATGAAAAGAAAAACCTTCATTTAACACGCCAGGCCGAAAGGGCACTTAGAACTACTTTCCTGGAAGCTAAAGTCTTTCAGAGCACCTCTATAAGCACGGCCCACCTATTGTTATGCATATTGCGCAATGAGAACGACCCTACCACAAAATTGCTCAACAAACTAAAAATTGATTACGAAACAGTTAAAGAACAATTTATCAGCATGACATCAAACGAAGAAGACTATATGGAAAATCTGCCAAAAGCAGAGTCCTATAACGACGATCCAGGACAGGATGACAGTTTGCGCGAAAGCACATTCAATAACCCTGCAGCAGGCAATAAGACCAATAAAAAATCTAAAACCCCGGTATTGGACAATTTTGGCCGCGACCTTACAGAACTTGCCGAAGAAGGCAAGCTTGACCCTGTAGTGGGCCGTGAAAAGGAAATTGAGCGTGTGTCTCAAATTCTTAGCCGCCGTAAAAAAAACAACCCCTTACTAATTGGTGAGCCGGGTGTGGGTAAATCGGCCATTGCCGAGGGCCTTGCACTGCGCATTATCCAAAAGAAAGTATCGCGTATACTTTTCAATAAACGTGTTGTAACCTTAGACCTTGCCAGCCTTGTTGCAGGCACTAAGTACCGCGGACAATTTGAAGAGCGTATGAAAGCAGTTATGAACGAACTTGAGAAAAATGATGATATTATCCTGTTTATAGATGAGATACATACTATTGTAGGTGCCGGTGGCGCTACGGGTTCTCTTGATGCGTCTAACATGTTTAAACCTGCTTTGGCAAGGGGCGAAATTCAATGCATCGGGGCTACTACATTAGATGAGTACCGCCAGTACATTGAGAAGGATGGCGCTCTTGAAAGGCGTTTCCAAAAAGTAATTGTAGAGCCTACCACGGTAGAAGAAACAATTACTATCCTAAACAACATCAAAAACAAATACGAAGATCACCACAATGTAATTTACACCCAGGAAGCTATTGAGGCCTGTGTAAAACTTACAAGCAGGTACATGAGCGAGCGCTTTTTACCGGACAAAGCTATTGATGCTTTAGATGAGGCAGGATCACGCGTTCACATTACAAACATTGATGTTCCTAAACAAATACTTGACCTCGAAAGGCAGCTTGAAGAGGTTCGTGAGCTTAAAAATACCGTTGTTAAAAAACAAAAGTATGAAGAGGCCGCTAAACTTAGAGACGACGAGAAACGTATAGAAAAAGACCTTGCTATTGCCCAGGAGCAGTGGGAGGAAGATTCTAAAAACAACCGTATTACTGTTACCGAAGATAATGTTGCCGATGTGGTAAGTATGATGACAGGCATTCCTGTTAATCGTATTGCACAGACAGAGAGCAACAAACTTGCTAAATTGCCGGAACTTATTCGTGGTAAAGTAATTGGCCAGGATGAGGCAGTTAACAAAATTGCCAAATCTATTCAGCGTAACCGTGCAGGGCTTAAAGACCCTAACAAACCAATTGGGTCGTTTGTATTCTTAGGCCAAACCGGTGTTGGTAAAACACAGTTGGCTAAAGTTATTGCAAAAGAGCTTTTTGACAGCGAAGATGCCCTTGTGCGTATAGACATGAGCGAGTACATGGAGAAATTCGCCATCTCTCGCCTTGTAGGTGCGCCTCCGGGATATGTAGGTTATGAAGAAGGTGGACAGCTTACCGAAAAAGTGAGAAGGAAACCATACTGTGTGGTGCTTCTTGATGAGATCGAGAAAGCTCACCCTGATGTTTTCAACATGCTTTTACAGGTACTTGATGACGGTTTCCTTACTGATAGCTTAGGCCGCAAGATCGACTTTAAGAACACTATCATAGTAATGACATCTAACGTTGGTGCAAGGCAGTTAAAAGACTTTGGCCAGGGTGTAGGTTTTGGTACATCTGCCAAAAAACTACAGGCAGATGAGCACAACAAAGGTGTTATTGAAGCCGCGCTTAAAAAAACCTTTGCACCAGAGTTCATTAACCGTATAGATGATATTATTGTGTTTAATGCCCTTGAAAAAGAGCACATAGACCTTATTATTGATATTGAGCTTGAAAAACTATATGCAAGGATAAAAGACCTTGGCTATAACATAGCACTTAGCGATAAAGCCAAAGATTTTATTGCCGAAAAAGGATTTGACAAACAGTATGGTGCAAGGCCACTTAAAAGGGCTATCCAGAAATATGTTGAAGATGTTTTGGCCGAAGAGATCATTACATCTAAAATATCAAGCGGTGATGAGATTTTCATGGATCTTGAAGAAAACGGTACAGAGCTTTCTGTTGCCATCAAGAAAGCAGAAAATCCTGCAAGCTAATTATAAAGTTTAATTCACCACAAAAATCCCCATTTCTAACGATCTGGGGATTTTTTTGTGGATTTATATTTGTTCTGATTTCGGGGTAACGCAAAGCGCGGTAACCAAATATAATTACTCTGTAATAAATAAGGGGTCACCTGGCTAATTATCATATTTATCCTCGCGCCCCCCCCTGCACTATACTGCCAATTAAGAATAAAAACATAGTTTGCTTCATTAGGCTTTATGCAACAACTTATGTGCGAAAATCAGCGCTCATAATCATATACCTATTCTACAATCTATTACCATCAAAATTAAACATAATCAAAAAACTATATCGATTTTTTGCGAATTAAAGCCCTACCTTTTACAACGAGTTTTCCTATATTTGCAGGCTTTGCTTTTATATTACAGGCTATTGCACTAATGTAAAATCAGGCAACCCAAACAAACACACATAACGTATTAATAATCAGCCTTTCGGGCTTTTTTTAGGACGAAAGGATATTTAAAAATTTAAAAAATGTCTGATACATCAAAAATCATTTACACGATAACTGATGAGGCCCCAATGCTGGCCACCCATTCACTTCTTCCCATTGTACAGGCTTTTGCCGCCCCTGCACGTATTGAAGTAGAAACAAGGGATATTTCGCTTGCCGGAAGGATCCTTGCTAATTTCCCTGAAAACCTTACTGCCGGCCAAAAAATTGGTGATGCCCTTACAGAGCTTGGCGAACTTGCCAACACTCCGGAGGCTAACATCATTAAATTGCCAAACATTTCGGCTTCTGTGCCTCAGCTTAAAGCTGCCATTAAAGAGCTACAGTCGCAGGGTTACAACATTCCTGATTTCCCGGAAGATGCAAAAACCGATGCCGAGAAAGATGCTAAAGCTAAATACAGCAAAGTGTTAGGTTCTGCCGTAAACCCGGTGCTTCGCGAAGGTAACTCAGACCGCCGTGCACCACGCGCTGTTAAAAACTACGCTAAGGCACACCCGCACTCTATGGGTAAATGGACAGCCGACTCTAAAACACACGTTGCCAGCATGAGCGAAGGTGATTTTTACGGAAGTGAAAAATCGGTTACGGTAAAAGATGCTACAGATGTTAAAATAGAGTTTACGGCTAAAGATGGTACTGTTACCGTTTTAAAAGCAAACACACCGCTTAAAGCAGGCGAAATAATTGACAGTTCTGCGCTTAACCTTAACAAACTAAAAGCGTTTGTTGCTAAAGAAATTGCAGACGCTAAAGATAAAGGTGTATTGTTCTCGGTTCACCTTAAGGCTACCATGATGAAGGTTTCTGACCCTATTATCTTTGGTGCTATTGTAGAGGTATTTTACAAAGATGTATTTGAAAAATACGCACAGCTTTTTGCCGATCTTGGTGTTGACACCCGTAACGGCCTTGGCGACGTTTACGCTAAAATTGCAGGCAAACCTGAGGAAGCTGAAGTAAAAGCGGCTATTGATGCAGTTTACACTACTGCTCCTGCCCTTGCTTATGTAAACTCTGATAACGGTATTACCAACCTGCATGTGCCAAGTGATGTTATTGTAGATGCTTCTATGCCGGCTATGATACGTACAAGCGGCCAAATGTGGAATGTTGATGGTAAAAGCCAGGATACTAAAGCTATTATACCGGACAGGAGTTACAGCGGAATTTATACTGCTACAATCGATTTTTGTAAAAAACACGGTGCCTTTAACCCTGCAACTATGGGTAGCGTACCAAACGTGGGCCTTATGGCTCAAAAAGCTGAGGAGTACGGTAGCCACGATAAAACATTCCAGGCTGCTGCCGATGGTGTTGTTAAAGTAATTGACAACAATAGCGGTACAGTATACATGGAGCAAACTGTAGAGAAAGGCGATATCTTCAGGATGTGCCAAACTAAAGATGCCCCTATACAGGACTGGGTTAAGCTTGCTGTTAACCGTGCCCGTTTATCGGATACTCCTGCTATTTTCTGGTTAGATGAAAAACGTGCCCACGATGTTCAGCTTATCGAAAAAGTAAAAACATACCTTAAAGACCACGATACTAACGGCCTTGATATACAAATTCTTGATCCTGTTGCTGCTACAAGCTATACTTTAGAGCGCATCATTAAAGGTGAAGATACCATATCGGTTACCGGAAATGTACTGCGTGACTATTTAACTGATTTATTCCCAATTCTTGAGCTTGGAACTTCAGCTAAAATGCTTTCTATCGTTCCGTTAATGAATGGTGGAGGATTGTTTGAAACCGGTGCTGGCGGATCAGCCCCTAAACACGTTCAGCAATTTGTAGAGGAAGGTTACCTTCGTTGGGATTCGCTTGGAGAGTTCCTTGCCCTTGGCGTTTCGTTAGAGCACCTTGGACAAACTTTAAACAACTCTAAGGCTTTGGTATTATCTGAAACTTTAGATGCTGCTAACGAGAAATTCCTTGAAAACGATAAATCTCCGGCACGTAAGGTAGGCGAGATTGATAACCGCGGTTCTCATTTTTACCTTGCACTATACTGGGCACAAGCTCTTGCTGCTCAGAATAAAGATGCAGAACTTAAAGCGAAATTTACTGAAATCGCTAAAGATCTTACCGAAAACGAAGCTAAAATTGATGCTGAGTTAATAGGTGCACAAGGCAAACCACAGGAAATTGGCGGTTACTACCACCCTGATTACGCACTTACAGATAAAGCCATGAGGCCAAGCGATACCTTTAACGCTATCCTTGCTAAACTGGTTTAATCAATTATAATTAGTTACAAATTCTTATAAAGCTATCCTGAAAAGGGTAGCTTTTTGTTTAATATTTAATTCGATAGGGCTTGACACAAATTTCACAAATTCGCACAAATCAAAAATAAGCTAACCCCTCCCCTTTTCACTAAGCAAAATCCTGTATTTGCGGCCAACGGGTACTATGCTTCCGTTAGAAAGCCTTACCTCCTGCCCCGCTGTATTTTGAGTATGCATAATATTAATAATGAATGATTTATGCACGCGTACAAAATTGGCATCAAGATCATTAGCTATGGCGCTAAGGGCACCGTAAACTACAACCGGCATTTGCCTGCCCATTAAATATACCTTAAGGTAATTGCCGTAACTTTCAATATAAATAACATCAGTAATAGGTACATTTATAGTGTCTTTAGCAGTCTTTAGTGACAGCATGGTTTTGTTAGGAGCTAAAACTTTGGCATCACAAAATATCTTAGCTTTCTCAACGGCTTTTGTAAAGGCGGGCAAGCCAATGGGCTTTACTAAATAATCAACAGCATCATACTTAAATGCATCTAATGCATAGTCAGAATAGGCCGTAGTAATAATGGTTGCAGGGCGAAAAGGCAGCTGCTCCATCAGCTCTATACCGGTGGTTATTGGCATATTAATATCCAGGAAAACGATATCAAACCGCCGCTGCTCTAAAAGCTGTATTGCCTCTTTACCATTAGAGGCACTGGCTATAAACTCCAGTCCCGGTGTGTTTTTTATATGCGACTGAATAACAAGGTACGCCGGAACCTCATCATCAACTATCAGGCATTTGTAGGTAGGTCCCATAGCTGTAATTTTAATTTATAATGCTCATTATCCTGTTCGCAGTCAATACTATATTTAATAGAAAGTACTTCCAGCCTTCGCATTAAGTTACTGATGCCTAAATTAGTGCCGTTTAGCTTAGAGCCTTCCGGCAGATAGCTGTTCTCTATCATAAAGCAAAACTTTTGAGGCGTAATTTCCCAGTCCATTTTTATGTAAGGTTCATCGGTTTCCGACGAGAATTTAACGGCATTCTCCACCAACGGCATCAATACCAAAGGCGGAATTACCCTGTCCTGATTGGGTGCTATAACAGCATGGTTAATAACGGTAAGCTTGCCACTTTTGTACTGGTAATATTCCATATACTTTTTTACAAAATCCATCTCGCTTATAAGCGAAACGCTCTCTTTCTTGGTAGCCTCTATCTGGTAGCGCAACAGTGTAGAAAGTTCTAATATACGTTCGGGTATACTTTCAGGCCGGGCGAGCGATTCGCCATACAAATTGTTCATGGCATTAAGCAAAAAGTGCGGGTTAAGCTGCTGCTTTAAAAAGTTGAGTTCATTTTCCGTCACGGCCAGTTTTCTGCTGGTGGTAATAATATTTTGTGTAATCCACAAATGAATAAAATAGAAACCGCTACCTACAATAGCAATAAAAAACTGCCTGAAAACCCTGGTAACACCTGCATGTTCTGGTTTATAAAAATTCGGGATATAGAAACCTAAAATGGTCATAACCATCCAGTACAAAAGGAAAAAAATAATAAAGTCGCCATATTTATTTTTATGCAATAAACCATTAACTAGCAGCAAATTACTACCTAATATAAGCAAATAATTAGGGTATACCGCATAAGAAATTTCCGCAACCCTATCTTCATTCGAAGGACCTTCAAAATGATCTATTAAAATAATAGTGCAAAAAATAAGTGTCAGGAAAAACAAATTCCTGAACCATATATTCTCATACCTAAAGTATCTTACCATACAAACAAAATTAGGGCATTATAGGTGTTGAAACCGTTATAACAACGCTTTTTATGCAAACGGCGTTTGTATAAAAAAGTATGCTTACCATAATTTAATACAATGGTTAAAGTTATAGTTAATACTTTTACTACAAATCATCAATTAACCCAATCAAAACAATGAACAGACGTTTTATTTTGTACTTTTTAATGGCACTCTTTTCGGCCGTGTCGGGTTTTGCCCAGCAAAAGTTTACACTTAGCGGCACCATTGCCGATGTAGGCAATAAAGAAACACTAATAGGTGCCAGCGTTTACATTAAAGAACTGGAAATGGCGGTATCTACCAATGCTTCAGGAGCGTATAGTATATCACTTCCCGCAGGCACTTACACCGTACAGGTTAGTTTTGTAAGCTATGGCACTACTGAAACCACCATTGTTCTTAATAAAAACACAAAAAAGAACTTTGAACTTAGCAACAGCTCGCAGGAATTGCAGGAGGTGGTTATCTCTCAAAACACAAGCAAGCGCGCCAATATTAAGAGTCCGGAAATGAGCGTTGCCAAGCTAACTGCAGAGGATATTAAGAAAATGCCTGCGGTATTAGGCGAGGTAGACGTAATAAAATCGCTCATGCAATTGCCTGGCGTTACCAATGCCGGCGAAGGTTCATCGGGCTTTAATGTGCGTGGTGGCGCGGCCGACCAAAACCTTATATTACTGGATGATGCCAACCTTTTTAGCTCATCGCACTTATTTGGGTTCTTTTCGGTTTTTAATTCAGACGCCATAAAAGACCTTAACCTCTATAAAGGCGGGGTACCGGCACGTTACGGCGGGAGGGTATCATCGGTACTGGATATTACCCAGCGCGAAGGCAGCCTTACCGATTTTCATGCCGTGGGTGGTATAGGGCTGATATCGAGCAGGCTGGTTGCCGAAGGGCCCATCAAAAAAGATAAAGGATCGTTTTTAGTGGGAGGAAGAAGTTCTTACGCCCACCTGTTCCTTAAACTGGCTGATAATGAGAACTCAGCTTATTTTTACGATCTTAATACAAGGGCCAATTACAAGCTTGGCGAAAATGACAAGGTATATTTTTCGGGTTACTTAGGGCGCGACGTTATTAAGATCGCCGAGAGCTTTAGCAATATCTACGGTAATACCGTAGCTAACATGGGCTGGAGCCATAAATTCAGTGACAATCTAAGTGGCAACATGGCAGCCATTTACAGCGATTACCTGTATGGTATGGAGCTCGATTTTATTGGCTTTAACTGGGAAAGTGGCATTAAAAGCTACACGTTTAAATATGATTTTAAACACAAGCTAACCGATAAGTTTAAGCTAACCTACGGTCTTAGTGGTATTTACTACAACTTTAATCCCGGTACTATAGAACCAAGCGACGCAGATTCCGGCATAAATGCCGATCAGCTTGACAGGAAATATGCCTTTGAAAGCGCCCTGTATTTAGATGCCGAACACGAACTTACCGATAAGTTTACCGTGAGCTACGGCCTGCGCTACAGCAGGTTTAACCGATTAGGATCGCAGGATGTTAACCTTTATGCTAATAATCAGGCAGTTGTTTTTAATGACGAACTTAAGATTTATGAAAAAGGTGTACCAATAAGTACCCAACATTACAGCGGTAGCGAAAGCATAGCAAAATTCGACAATTTAGAGCCCCGTGCGGCCGTTTCATACCAGTTAGGAGAAGACCAGTCGGTTAAGGCGAGTTACAACCGCATGGCGCAGTACCTGCACTTAATAAGCAACACGGCATCGGCAACGCCCCTTGATGTTTGGGCACCAAGTGACGACTTTATGAAGCCGCAGTTGCTGGACCAGTATGCAGCGGGGTACTTCCGCAACTTTAAAAATGACGCCTATACCCTTGAGACAGAGGTATTTTACAAGACCATGAAAAACAGGGTAGATTATATTGATGGCGCCGACCTGATAGCTAACGACGCTATAGAGCAGGTGGTACTTCCCGGCAAGGCAAGGGCTTACGGGCTTGAGGTACTGGTGCGTAAAAACAAGGGCAAACTAACCGGATGGATAGCTTATACCCTATCACGATCAGAGCAGCGAACCCCTGGCAGGAATGCAACCGAAACCGGTATTAACAACGGCGAATGGTACAAAACGGGTTATGATAAACTGCATAACCTCTCTGTAACAGGGTCTTATCAATATACTGATAAATGGTCGTTTAGCGGGATATTCTCGTTGCAGTCGGGTCGCCCGGTAACCAACCCTAACGGGCAATACCAGTATGGCGATATCATCGTACCAAGTTACAGCAACCGTAATGAGAACAGGCTGCCTGCCTACCACCATTTAGATGTTTCGGCAACGTATACTCCTAAGCCTGAGAAGAAAAAGGGCTGGCAGGGCGAGTGGGTCTTTAGCATTTACAACCTGTACAACAGGCAAAACGCTGCCTCTATTACCTTTGGGCAGAACGAAGATACCGGGGTTAACGAGGCTACAAGGCTGTCTATCTTTGGGGTGATCCCGAGTGTTACGTATAACTTTAAATTTTAGTACGCAATCATGAAAAACTTAAAATATATACTTCTGATTTTAAACATCTTACTACTAACTTCGTGTGAAGAAGTAGTTGATGTAGACCTTGATACTGCCCCGCCCCGCCTGGTTGTAGAGGCCTCTATAGACTGGGAAAAAGGCACATCGGGCACTAACCAAACTATTAAGTTAACTACTACTACAGGCTACTATGACACTGTAATACCGGTAGTTAACGGTGCAACAGTGTTTATAACCAATAGCGCCAATACGATATTTACCTTTACCGAAACGCCGGGCAGCGGGCAGTACGTTTGCGACAATTTTTACCCCGAACTGGGCGAAACTTATACCCTAACGGTAATCAGCGGCGGACAGACCTACACTGCTACCGAAACCATGATGCAATCGCCTGATATTACGTATACTACACAGGCTGAGGAAGGTGGTATTTTAGGCGATGAAATAGAAATTCGTTACTATTATAACGACATACCCGATGAAAGTAACTACTACCTTACACGTGCTACTGCCTCTGTAATACCCGTTCCTGAGTACGATCTTAACAGCGATGAGTTCTCTGAAAATAATGAAATGTTTGAGTTTTTTAGCGATGAAGACCTTAAGGCCGGCGACGTAGTAAACGTGAAACTATACGGAATATCAGAGCGTTACTACGAATTTATGAACATATTACTGGAAGCTGCAGGCGGTGGTGGCAACCCTTTTCAGGGGGTGCCTACCATGGCCCGTGGCAACCTTTTAAACCAGACTGACGAAAGCAATTATGCCTTGGGATATTTTAGGGTATGCCAGGTAACGAATTTGGATATTACGATTCAGTAAAAAATATTTAAAAATTGAACGATTGAAAAATTTAACAATTGCAATTCATGATTTTGAAATTTGGGGTTCAAATCTGAAATTTTAACACTGATATTTCACTTTTGGATTTTGAAATGGCCATTTCTGACCTCAAAAAAGGGGGATTTTATGTCAAAAAAGGCTAATATTTCACTTTTGGATATCGAGTTGTAAAATTAGATTTTTAGATCATCAGATTTTTAGAAATTTAATGATCGGGATTGCAAATTCGGAATTGATTTTTGAAATTTGGATTTTGAAATTTGGATTTTGGATTTTGGATTTTGTGATTTGGATTTTGGAATTTAAAAATTTGGATTTTGGAATTTTCACAAAAAGTACTGAAGCAACCACTTCAGTACTTTTTTGCTTTAAAGGGATTATCTTTGCAGCACCAAAATGTAACCAATGTCATCACACCACATCGTTAGAGACGACCAGGAACCTGCTTTAATAATTGCAAACGGCGCTGCGTGCAGTATGGAACTTATGGGTCAGCTGCTGGAATGGTCGCCACTGGTTATCGTGCTCGATAGTGCCATACAGCGCGTTATAGACCTCGGCATAAAGGTAGATGTGCTGTTGGGCGACTTTGACCGTGGTTTTGACCCTGAGTATTACCGCAGCCTGCAATACCCGCTGGAAATAGTGCACACGCCCGACCAGAATAAAACCGACCTGGAAAAGGCTTTTGACTATCTTATAGAACGTAAATTTCCCGCTGTAAACGTTATATGGGCCACCGGCCGCCGTGCCGATCATACCATTACCAACATTACCAACATAGTGCGCTTTAGTAAGCAGCTTAAAATTGTAATGTTAGATGATAACTCCAAGATATTTCAACTACCCAAAAAATACGAAAAGTGGTACCCTGCCGCCACCCCCATCTCGCTTATTCCTGTGGGCAAGGTTTCGGGTATAAACTCATCCAACCTAAAATACGAGCTTGATAACGATGAGCTTACCATAGGCTACCGCACCGGCAGCAGTAACGAGGTACTTACAGATGGCATGGTGGTTATAAAGCATAAAGAAGGCGACTTGTTGATGATGGAATGCTTTGATTAATTCTGTTTATTGGTTGATGGTTGCCGGACTGAATACCCCCAACGTATAATCTAAGAAATACCGGAATATCCCCGTCAACGTCTCCCCTCTCCTTCGGAGAGGGGTTGGGGGTGAGGACTATTCTGTTAGTAGTCCTACATCGTACTGGCAAAATATCAAATTCTCAATAGCAGGCTTCAAATTCTAAGCTAATACAGGCAAATCTATAAAAAATGGATTCCTAATTACAAATTCCCTATACTTTTACTGCATCAAATCATCTCTATAATGAAAAAGATACTTTACTCAATGCTATTGCTTGGCTGCAGCTATGTTCAGGCACAAACATTTAGCTGGGTTAAAACACCGCCCATAGATATAGAATTTAATACCGACTATATGGGCTATTGTAATGCCGTTGATGCGCAGGGAAATATATATTTTGCCGGGCTTAAAGACAACGCTGTACCGCTTAATGAGCTTTTGGGCAACGTATACTATCAAAAATACGACAGTAACGGCAATGAGTTGTTTAGCAAGGTAATAACAGGAGATGCATCGGCATATGCCATGACAATAGATGCTAATAATAACGTGATTGTGAGTTTTGGCTTTTATGATAGTATTACCATTGACGATCATACCGAGGTGGGCGACCCCCAGGAGGTTGCCGATATGCGTTTTTTGTTGGTTAAATTTGATGAAAACGGCACCATGTTATGGAGCCACAGGTTGCATACCGATGAAGAGTACCCGTACGTCTCAGACGCTCGCGGCCTTACCACCGATGCTAACGGCAGTATTTATGTGGCGTATGATAATTACAATAACAGCTATATATCAAAATACGCGCCCGATGGCGTTAAAGCCTCTACCATTGTGCAGCAAAATGTTGCAAGGGTAACATCGGTTAGTGTAGATACCGATGGTAACATATACGCAGCCGGCGCGTGTGCAAGTCCGCAGTCGGTTTTTGGCAACACGCCGGCCCAAATGATAAACGACTACAATATTTATGTGGTAAAATACTCCGCTGCCGGCCAAATGCAATGGTTAAAAAATAATTTAGATATTACCTGCCCGGATCCTAAAGTGGTGGCATACTCGCCAGATGAGGTGTATTTTTGCTCATACCTTTTTGGTACTTACCCGTTTGACGACATCGTTCCGGAAGGCCCGCTTACCTTTGGCGAAGACTTTTTTATTGCAAAGCTAAACGGGCAGGGCCAGTATCAATGGGTTCAGGAAGTACCCGGCGCTGGCGGTGCTGCAATGGGCAGGCGCAACACTTTAAGCCTTGACGCAAACGGCAACATTTACATGGCTGGCTATACAACAGGTACCGTGCAATGGACCAGCCAAATAACCACCACAGTAACCATTGCGGCGCGCGATGCGTTAGTGCTTAAATATAACCCACAAGGACAACTACTCGCAGCCATAACAGCCGGTGGCGAAGGCTACAACCGTGCCGATGCTGTTGCAATAAACGCCACAGGAGATGTTTACATGGCAGGTTTGGCAAACAGCACCGTAAATTTTGGCAACATTACTATTGAGGCCGGTACTTTTGATAACTACCCCTACTTGGCTAAAATTGCAGGAGAATCTTTAGGCGTTAGCAATCCTAAGGTTGTAGTGGCAGGGCTATACCCCAACCCTGCTAACGGCTATTTTTATATTAATGGATTAGAGGGCAGTACTAAAGGCAACATAACAAATACATTAGGCCAAAAAGTTGCCGACTTTAACGCTACTGCTAACGTACCTGTAAACATAGCCCACCTGCCACAGGGCACTTATTTTATACAAGCCGATGGCTTTGCTACAGCCAAGCTGATTAAAAATTAGACGTTCTTTACTTTTGTCCTGATAAAAAACCCCTTTAAGAAATTTCTTAAAGGGGTTTTTGTTAAGATTGCGTTGCAATATATTTATAGTACCTTAGAAGTGGAATTTAAGAATTTACAAAGTCGATAATGTCTTCGTTAAACCTGTTCTTATGGGTATAGAACAACCCGTGAGGCGCATCATCATACACATGGTATTTTGCATGCGGAACGCGTTTTACCGTTTCTTCAGATGAGGCATCAATAGGCACCGTTTCATCGGCCTTACCGTGAATTACAAGCAAGGGCACTTTAATGGCATCCACATCGTCCCTAAAATCGGTGGTAGACCACGCCTGCATGGCTTTTACTGTAGAATACCCTGCCGAACTTAATGCCAGCACGGCATCATGCTGCAACAGCTCTTCGCTTACCGGTTTGCTAAACAGGTGTACACCGTAGAATGTTTTTGCAAAACCGGCCAGGAATTTTGGCCTGTCGTCTTCAATTTGTTCTTTAATACCATCAAAAATTTCCTGTGGCAGCCCGGTTGGGTTGTCATCGGTTTTTAAAAGGAAAGGTGTAACGGCGCTTACAAGTACGGCTTTGGTAACGCGACCTGCGGTATTGTATTTAGAGAGGTAACGTGCAACCTCGCCCCCACCCATAGAAAAACCTACAAGGGTAACATTGGTAAGGTTAAGCTCTTCTAAAACAAGGCCTAAGTCCTGTGCAAAGGTATCATAGTCGTAACCCTCCCAAGGGCGTGATGAAAGGCCAAAGCCCCTTCTGTCGTAAGCTATTACGCGTATGTTATGTTTAGGGAACTCGTTTAGCTGGTATTCCCACATTTGATAGTTTAAAGGCCAGCCGTGTATAAGTACAACGGGTTTACCCCTGCCGATGTCCTGGTAAAATATATTTACTTCTTCTGAACTGCCGGAGAGGCTAACGGAGTTGGTGGTGATAAAAGGCATACTTGGTATTGTTTTGAATTAATAATTACATAAAATTACTAACCAAAAAAAAGAGCATACCAACGATTAAGAAATAATTGGCTGTTAATGAAAGGATAAAAGCAAAATTGAGGATTTACAGCGGGTTATGAATTGTGGGTTGTGGGTTATGAGTTTCGGGTTGGGAGTTGTGGGTTGGGAGTTGTGGGTTGGGAGTTCCAAGTCTCTGTTTGAAATTTGTTATTTGGAATTTGGAATTTGGAATTTGGAGCTTGTGATTTGAAATTCGTAATTCGTAATTTGAAATTCCCAATTCTAAACCACCCCCATTTTTTCCATAATAAAGGTGGCGCTTTTATTTTTACAGATGCCGTCGCGAAGTTTATAGTCAAAATACAATTCGTTGTCAATTATCTGAACTTCAAAACAGCGATTAACCAGTTTATCAGGGTATTGCAGGGCGGTTTCGCACACTTCAATATCGTGGGTGGCAATAGCACCCACAGCATTTAAGCCTACCATTTTTTTAATGACTTTAATGGTACCCATCTGCTTGTCGTCGCTGTTGGTTCCGCGCAGTATTTCATCAAGCAGCACAAAGGCAGTCCCGTTACCAAGCGCATCCATTATCTGGCGCAGGCGCTTAATTTCTGCAAAGAAATACGATTCAGAATCCGATAACGAATCTGACAATCGCATCGATACCAATACCGGCAAGGGGTGTACAACGGCTTCTGTAGCGCAAACAGGGGCACCTGCACCTGCAAGTACCATATTAATGCCCAAACTCCTTAAAAACGTACTTTTACCCGACATATTAGAGCCCGTAAGTATGGTAAACCCGGGGTTAAAAATAATATCATTACCCACCCTTACCTGCTTTTTAACAAGCGGGTGCGCCAGGTTTTTAAAGGCAATTGCTCCGTTACTATTAAGGGTTGGGAAGGTAAAATCAGGATTGTTGTAATAAAGGTTGCCCAGGCTGCCCAGCGCCTCGGCCTCGGCAATGGCATCCAGCCAAAGCGGTACGTTTTGGGCGTGTTGCTTCTTCCATTTTATAAGCGACCTATACACATGAAAATGAAACAAAAAGAACCCGTTTAACACCGCAGCCCCTAATATGTTGTTTACAATATCCATCTGGCCAAAAAGCTTTGCCAGCTTTTTTATGTGTAGGCTGGCTTTTTGGTCGTTGTAAAACAGGTTGGCTTTTAATGCTGCTAGTTTTTCACTTTCGAAACTTTCATTTTCAAGCTGCTCAATAATAAGGCTGTAACGGCGAATGATATCGTGAATCTCGGTGGTATCGCCTACTTCTTTTTTTATGATCTTTACATAGCCAAGTATAAAGATAAGGTTAAAGGCAATTAAGTAGCCTCCTACTGTTGTAAATGTATTGTCTCCGCTTATAAAATAGCCCAGCAAACATAGTACAATTACAACCGGCGATGCCACAGCGACAATTCCCGCTATTTTAGAAACATCCCCCGCTGCCCGTTGCAGCCAGTTAGTAAGCCTTTGGTATACGGCGGCACTGTCTTTATTATTGCGGCCCAGCGCCATAACCTCCTGCCTCCATTCGGGTTTGGCAGCCAGTTCTTTAATGGCATGCTGGTTTTTAAGTATTTCATCCTGGGGCGCTATATCATTTAGCATTGCTGCCAATTTTTGCTTGCCTTTGTAGGTTTCGGTACGGTTAAGGTTATGAAAGAGTGACCGCTGCCCAAAAACATCCAGATCGTGTGAATACGGGTGCTGAAAATTTACAAACTCCACGCCATCATCAAACGGAAGTGCTGTTCCGTTCAGGTAGGCTATTTCATTCTCATTTACTTTTACTAATGCTTCAGCACGCTCTTTTTGCTGCGATACTTTGGTATGCTTTTTCATAAGTACAGAAAATACAACAGCACAAATTGCCATACCCACAACAAATTGGCTGCTGTCATTGGCTGCAATGCTGTAATATCCTAAAATAAGGAAGATAACGGCCACAACCAGCCTTGCCATGCTTAACATATTGTATTTAGAGCGCTGCGCGGTAAGTTCCTGTAAGAAAATAGTTTTGCGGGTATTGTAAAATTCCATAGTTTTTGCTAAACGGCAAATATAGATAATAAAAAATCCCGCCGGGGCGGGATGGTGTTCTAATCTTCGTGAAAAACCAGCAAAGGCACTTTACTGTGGTACGCCATTTTTTTAGTAAGGCTACGGTGAAAAAGGCTCTCAAAAAAGCCTCTCTTGTGCGTGCGCATTACTAAAAGGTCGGCGTGCTGGTTCTCAATAAAATCCAGTATGGTTTGCTCTATATGGTCGCCATCAATATTAAAAAAGTCAATATCCTCGTCGCGGTAGTATATCTTCCACTCGTTAATACGCTCATCAATATCTTCTGGGTCATCGTCGTTTTTTATATACAGGCAGGAAAGCCTTGCTTTAAACTTAGTGGCAATATTTAACGCATTGCGAAGGGCATCATTATCTTTATCCCTGTACTGCGTGGTAAAGGCTATATTTTTTATGGGGCTGTACGTAGCTTCAGCAGGAATGCCCAATACAGGCACTTTTGCATTGGTAATAACCGATGCCGTGGTAGATCCTAAAAATGTTTCTTTAAGGCCGCTCGCTCCTTTAGTACCCATTACAACAAAATCTACCCCTTCCTCTTCACAAACCTTGTTAATGTTATACACCAGGTCGCCATACAACAGCACGTTACGCACCTTTATATGGCCCATGTTAAGCTCTTCGGCAATTTTATGCAGGCCGGGCAACTCTTCCCTAAAGCTTTCAAACTGGTGCATCTCTACAATATCAAAAATCTCAAGCGTGCTTTCCGGCAGGGGCTGCGACTCTACAATGGGCAGGTCGTATACGTGTAGTATAAGCAATTCAGAATCAAACTGATTGGCAAAGTTTAGCGCATATATAAAAGCATTGCGCGCGGTATCAGAAAAATCAGTTGGAAAAAGTATCTTTTTCATGTTGTGTACCATTGGTTGTTGTGTTAAAGATACTTAAAATCATGTATTTTTCCTACGTTTTATGTAATGCTTAACAGTATAATAATGAGTTTTCAGTCGCAGTCACAGTTAGCAGTTTGCTACCTGGCTATAAGTTTCAACAATTAATGCCTCTGAAAACTGCGACTGCGACTGAAAACTAAAACACTATCTTTGCAGCAACGAAAGGATTACAGAAAATGATTTCACAAGATACCATAGTAGCGCTTGCCACGGCTTCGGGTGCGGGTGCTATTGCCATATTACGAATTTCCGGCGCCGATGCCATTACCATTGCAGCAAGTGTGTTCCAGTCGGTTTCCGGTAAAGATATTACCCGTCAAAAATCGCACACCCTGCATTTAGGCCACATACAGGACGATACCAAAATATACGACCAGGTATTACTGTCGCTCTTTAAAGGGCCTAACTCATACACCGGCGAAAATACCGTAGAAATTTCCTGCCACGGATCGGTTTACATACAGCAGCAAATAATTCAGCTCCTGCTGAGAAAAGGCTGCCGTATGGCTAATGCGGGCGAATTTACCCTGCGTGCTTTCCTTAACGGAAAGTTAGATTTAAGCCAGGCGGAGGCTGTTGCCGATCTTATTGCCAGCGATAATGAGGCCAGTCACCAGATTGCTATGCAACAAATGCGTGGCGGCTTTAGTAACGAGATTGCCCGACTGCGTGAGGAATTACTAAACTTTGCATCGCTTATAGAGCTGGAACTTGATTTTGCCGAAGAAGATGTGGAGTTTGCCGACCGTACCCAGTTTTTTGAACTGCTGTCGCGTATTGAGTTTGTGCTTAAGCGCCTTATAGATTCTTTTGCGGTAGGTAACGTGATTAAAAACGGTATACCCGTGGCTATTGTGGGCGAACCCAATGTGGGTAAATCTACATTGCTAAATGCCCTTTTAAACGAAGAACGCGCCATTGTTAGTGATATTGCCGGTACTACCCGCGATACTATAGAAGATGAGCTGGTTATAAGCGGTATAGGCTTCAGGTTTATAGATACTGCCGGTATTCGCGAAACAGAAGATGTTGTTGAGAGCATTGGCATCCGCAAAACGTTTGAAAAAATAGAACAGGCACAGGTGGTGGTGTATTTGTTTGATGCCTCGCAGTTTGCTGTTGAAGGATCGGGCATTAGGGTTGAGATCGAGAAGATCAAAAACCAGTTTCCGCTTAAACCGCTGTTGATTATTGGCAACAAAGCCGATAAGCTTACCGATGCTCAAAAAGCTCAGGCGGTTAATGATATTCCGCAGCTGCTGTTAGTATCTGCCAAAGAAAATAGTGGTGTAGAAGACCTTAAGGAAAAACTGCTGTCTTTTGTAAACACCGGTGCCCTGCGCAATAACGAAACTATTGTTACCAATACCCGCCATTACGACTCGCTTATTAAAGCGTTGGAAGAAATACAAAAGGTACAGTTTGGCATGCGCTCCGGCATCTCAGCCGATTTGTTAGCTATTGATATCCGCCAGGCTTTGTACCATTTTGGGGAAATCACGGGCAGCGTTAGTAACGACGAATTGCTGGGTAATATCTTTGCTAACTTCTGTATCGGTAAATAGAGGGCACAAAACATCACAAGATAAAACAAAGAAACCCAATTAAAATGTTATAAAATAGCACTTTAACTGGGTTTCTCTTTTCTGTTTATTTAGCTTTATTTACAGTGACTAGTCCTAAAATAGGTTGACTATTTTAGGACTAGTCATTCATTAAATCCTATATTAGCTTACGCTAAAAGATCGTTTATGCCAAAGGCTGTTAAAACTTTTGCATACTCAGAGGCTACGGCGTTGTTAGCCGCCTCAACAATTTTTCCTGTGGCAGGGTCAACAACCGTCCTCAATGGCCTTTGCCCTTTAGGTAAATTAATCAGTTTTACTACCGCATCTGCAACATCCTGCGGGTCTGGTTTTACTGTTTCAAATATTTGGCCTATAGCCGCAAACATTTTATTTGGAACATCTTCTATAGCTTTATAACCGTCTATAACCGATGTGTCAGAACCCGTCTGGATTTTCTGCGACATTTCGGTAGGAAAGGCACCCGGCTGAACAATGGTTACATCAACCCCCAGCGGGCGCACTTCATAATGCAACCCCTCGCTTAAACCTTCCAGGGCAAACTTTGAAGCACCATACACTACCGAGAACGGGGCTGAGAACCTGCCCCACCCGCTCGATACATTAATAATTAAACCTTCCGACTGTTTACGCATAAACGGCAACACCAGTTTCATTAGTCGCCAGGGGGCAAAAACATTAATATCAAACATGCGCTGCACATCATCGGTAGTAGAACTTTCTGCCACCCCAAATACCGCTGCACCTGCGTTATTTACTAACACATCTATTGCTCCCTCTTTCGCTATGATCGTGTCAATAGCATTTTTTACACTCGTTTCATCAGTTAACGATACTTCTAAAACGGTTATGTTTTCTACCTGGGCCAGGGCTTTTGCTTTATCGGCATTTTTCCCCTCCGTATCTCTCATGGTAGCATAAACTTTGTGGCCCAAAGCCGCGATACTATTGGCTGTTAGCCATCCAAACCCACTATTTGTTCCTGTAATTAATACAACTTTTTTGCTCATATCATTGTTCTTTAAATAATAATACAAAGGTTAGCATCTAAAATAAGAAAATATTTACCAAATGGTAAAAAGTAAATTACCGGATGTTTTTTCTAATCCTGCTTAGCGATTGTTGCGTAATGCCCAGATACGAAGCGATGTGCGAAAGCGGGATGCGATTAACAAGGCCGGGAAAATGCTCAATAAACGATAAGTAACGCGTGGTGGCATCTTCTGAAACCAGCGGGCTCCTTCTTTCTATTGTTTTAAGCAGGCAATTTTTTAAAATCAGTCCGGTAATTGCATCCCAGCCAACAATGGTATTACCTATATCATCCCAATCTTTCTTAGAAAAAACAAGCAATTTACAGTCGGTAACTGCCTGTATGTATTCAGATGCCACTACCTGTGCCTCAAACTTTTGCTGGTCTGAAACAAAATTGTTCTCATCAATAAAATGATGGGTAATTTCCTGTCCTTTATTATTGTAATAGCAAAAACGAACAACACCTTCAAGAAGAAATCCTACCTGCCTGGGTATCTTTCCGGCTTCCGAAAAATATTCATCCTTATGGAGTTCGATAGTTTTTGCCTTGCTCATAATAAGGTCCGTCTGTTGGGTATTCAGATTCCCAAACTGCAATATGTAGTCAATAAACGCTTTCATACCTGAAAGATACTATTTATTGAAAGCATTTTATTTACCATTTGGTAAATAATAATTTTGGGCTTTCATTTATATTAGATCAAAATAAAAGCCCAAAACCAGTACTTAGTTTTGGGCTTTTATCCACTTAATACGGTAGCTTTATTTTTATTTAGGCACACCGGAAAAAGGTTTTTTCTGTTTATCCTCTTTAGGAATTTTATTAACCGTAGCTGCTATTAGAAAAAATACTGCAATAACCGAAATTGCAAGAATCACGAAGGTATTAACTAATGGATTCATAATGTAAGAGATTTATAATCAAATATATGAAATACAAATCAAATTCACTATATCGTTTTAGTTAATTATAGTCTTTGGCTACTTAATACGATGGTTGGGGAAATCCTGCACCCTTTCGCAGCACACCTGTTCCATAACCTGTTGCAGTTGTATTTTTAGCATAGAAATGGCGTGGCTGCCGCCTTCTTTGCCTAAGGCAGCTACACTATACATAAACGTCCTGCCCAGAAAGCTAAAGTCTGCACCACAAGCCAATGTCCGTGCCACATCTACCCCGGAGCGGATACCGCTATCCATCATGATCTTTATTTGGTCTTTATACTTTTCTACTATAGGATGCATAGAACTTATGGCGCTTTGCCCGGCATCAAGCTGCCTGCCCCCGTGGTTGGAAACAATTACACCATCAAAACCAAGCCTAATGGCCATTTCTACATCTTCGTTACTCGCAACACCTTTTAAAACCAGCTTGCCCTTCCATATATCGCGTATGGGCGCTATACGCTCCTCGTTTACCCTGCCAGAAAAGGTACGGTTCATAAACTGCCCCAATTGCGCCATGTTTAAATCTTTAGGCATGTAAGGCTTAAGAGTTTCAAAAGCGGGTTGCCCATGCATAAGTGTTTTAATTGCCCACTCCGGCCTGCCAAGTATTTGCATGATATTTCTCAACGTCATCCTTGGTGGCATGGCAAGCCCGTTACGAATATCGCGTGGCCTAAAGCCGAACGTAGGTACATCGCACAAAACCACCAATACAGGGTATTGTGCCGCCTCTGCACGCTTTATAATGCTATCCCTAACTTCAGTTTCGGCAGGATGGTACAACTGGTACCAGGCATGGCCTTGGGTAATTTCGCTTATGCGCTCAATACTGGCGGTAGTAACGGTGCTTAATATAAACGGAATATTATGCTCGAATGCCGCCTTTGCCAAAATTTCCGGGGCATTGGGCCACATAAGCCCCTGCAAGCCAACAGGCGATATGCCAAACGGAGCATCATAGGTATGCCCAAACAACTCAGTCTTCATTTCCGACTTGGTATGTTTAGACAGATAATACGGCTTTAATTCAATATCCCGAATTTCGGCTGTATTCTTAATAAGGTTTACATCTTCATTGCACCCACCATCTAAATATTCAAAAGCAAACCGCGGTATCTTGCGCTTTGCCTGTTTTATAAGGTCTTCTACCGATGGATAGTTGCTATTGTATTTTAACTGCATTGTAAATTATTTAAACGTCGAAAAATAACGGCACGAGCTTTTTCATGCGGTAGTTTTCTTTAAGGAATTTAGAGGTAACCTGCTTGTCTGATATTACCATGGCCGCACCAAGCGCAGAACCCAGTGGAGATTGTGTAGACAATACTTTAAAATTACTAAAATGATGCGACATTAATTTCATAAACACATCATTATCGGTAAAGCCTCCATCTATATAAATAGTCTTGATCTCGCTGTTGCCGATGGCGTTGCTAATAGTATCTATCTGTAACTCCATGAGCTCTATCATTAGCTGATGGTATGCTTCTTCAAAGGTATCAAAAGGCTCCAACTCTGTTTCTTTAGGCAGGCGCTGTAACGATATGCCTTCAAATTTAAAGTATACTTTAGGCTTTTCTATAAGGCGCAGGTAAATATCCTGGTTAAAGGCAACGTTGCGGTGGTAGCCATAATCTTTTTTATAATATTCGGTAAGTTTTTCTACCTGAAGGCGGTACTCATTACCCATAAAAAAACGTGATGCCTTTACCCTTTTGCCATCAATTCGCAGATAGTTAAGGCAGTTGTTTTCTATATCTTCGGTACTTAAACTTTCTGAATTGTACGGGTTAAGTGCAATGCTCCACGTACCCGTACTAAGCAACAGGAAAGGTTTTTTCTTGCTCAAAATATAAGGCAGCAATGCCGAGGAACTGTCGTGTATGCCCACACCTATTTTTATTTTCCTGTCTTTGTACGTTGTATTAATACTCGCCGATGTAGGTACAATAGGCGGTAATATCTTGTCTATGCCCTCGGCATGCACCCAACTGTGATAATCTTCGGCATCATAGTCCCATAAGTTGGTATGGCAGCCTATGCTGGTGTATTCACTAACAGGTATCCCTGTAAATAAATAACTAAGGTACTGCGGCAAATGCAGGCTGTATTTAATGCGTGAAAAAATTTCGGGCTTGGTATATTTTAACCAATACAATTGCATGCCTGAATTTAGCATACCCGATTGTGGCGATGCCGTTTGGGCTGCAATAGTAAGTGAGTCGCCGTATCGTTTATAAAATTCATCGGTAACAAAATCCGGTATGTCCTTAGTATAATTATACAGAGGTGTAAGTGCCTTGCCTTTATAATCTAAATGCACCAGGCTGGCACCGTAAGATGAAAAGTTAAGTGTTTTAACATCATACTCCTGATTATCAAGAACGCCGTCAAAAGTATTTTTCATCCACTCGCGCAATGCCTCCAGGTCTTCGGTTTCAAAGCCATCTTCATCCACAGTAAGCGGGAGGTTTACATATTCCCTATGTACCTCATTATAATCGTCATCAAAAAGAAAAAACTTTTTGTTGGTCTTACCTATATCAAATACGGCATTCACTTTAATCATAGCTTATAGTCCTGTAGCTTTAGATGTTGTACCACGCTCTTTTATAAGTTCTTCGCGCACCAAAAGTTTCCTGTAGGCCGCAAGCGGATCTATAACGCCACCTGCGCTTAGCCTCGCCGCTTTTAGTATGGCCCTCACATCGGTACGATACGCATCCTGAAGTATCTCCTGGCATTGCACCACATCGTTTTCCTGCTGTGCAATCCTCAACGCTTTCTGGTCTACCAGCAGCGCCTGTGTATAGGCAATCAGGATAGCCTCCAACGACTGTATAAGGTCTTCTAAAGGGTCTTTAGTGTTATGGCTTGCATCTATCATCCACGCAAGGTCCGGGTTGTTATGGTTGTTCTCCATACCGTAAACCAGCTCATTAAAGATAAGGAACAAAGCATACGGTTTTATAGCGCCCACAGTAACATCGTCATCGCCATATTTACTGTCGTTAAAGTGGAAGCCTCCCAGCTTGCCCTTCATCATCAGCGTAGCTACAATTTGCTCTATATTAGTGTTAGGCAGGTGATGCCCAAGGTCTACCAATGTATAAGCCCTCTCACCACAAGCATTTGCCAGCATGAACGATGTGCCCCAGTCCTGGATAACCGTGCTGTAAAAAGCAGGTTCGTAAGGCTTGTATTCTATAAACAGTTTCCAATCCTGTGGCATGCCGGCGTAGATAGATTTAAGGCTGTTCTCGGTATGGCGCAACGCGGTTTGAAAGTTACGCTGCCCGGGGAAGTTAGCCCCATCAGCCAGCCATACGGTAAGGCTTTTAGAGCCTAACTGCTCGCCTATTTTTATAACATCAAGGTTATGCTGAATGGCATATTCCCTTGACGCATCTACATGGCTGCTTAGTGAGCCAAATTTATAACTCTCTGTAGCGCCGGGCTGGTCCTGAAAGGTATTGGAGTTCATGGCATCAAAAATAATCCCGTGCCCCTGTGCTACTTCTTTAATCGTTTTATAATCCTGTGGGATATCCCACGGAATGTGCAACGATACCGCCCCAGCGGACTGCGTAAGGGCATGCAGCAGGCCTATATCGTCAAGCTTTTGCTCTAACGATGCCGGTTCGCCACCATAAGAAAATCGCCCGAAACGGGTTCCCCCTGCGCCTAATGCCCAGCTGGGTATGGCAACCTGAAAATCGGCCACTTTTTTAATAACCTCATCAAGGCTTATACTATTGCGGCTTAATTTAGTATCCAAAAGGTTTAACTCTTCCTGATATGAATTATCCTGTGTTTTATTTAAATCAGCAATATGCTGTGCGGTAATCTTCATAGTGTTTAATTTAAAGCTTGTTAACGTACAAAGGCATTGGCCATGCCGCCATCTACATTAATAGTGTTTCCGGTACTTTTGTTGAGTATTGCAACACAGGCAAAAACGCCGTTTGCAATATCATCCGGGTAAATAATTTCGTTAAGCAGGTTGCGCTTGGCATAATGCTTAGGCAACTCCTCTACCGTTATACCATAGGCTTTGGCGCGGCCTTCGGCCCACTCGCCTTCCCATATTTTACTGCCCACAATAACACCATCAGGGTTTACTGTGTTAACACGTATCTTATCGGTGGCAAGTTCTGCGGCAAGCAGTCGCGTCATGTGCTGTTGGGCTGCTTTTGCAGTACCATAGCCCACATTGTTAGGCCCTGCTACAAGACCGTTCTTACTGGCAATATTTACAATATCGCCGCCAAGGCCCTGTTTTCTCATAATAGCAACTCCCTGCTGCGCCATAAGGAACTGCCCTTTTACCAATACGTTTTGAAGGATGTCCCAGTCTTTTAACGTGGTATCTTCTAACGATTTAGAAATAGCAAGCCCGGCTGAATGTACAATAATATCTACACCGCCAAAAGCAAGCGAAGCTTTTTTATAAGCCTCTGCAATAGCATTGGCATCGGTAACATCGCACACTACGGTTTCGGCCTGGTCTTTTTTATAGGTTTTAAGTGCTGTATCCAAAGCTTCTGCACTCAGGTCGGTAAGTACTACAACGGCACCTTCGGCAACCAGTTTATCGGCAATAGCCTTACCAATACCGCCACCGGCACCGGTAACAATGGCTACCTTGCGCGAAAGTGGTTTTTCGGCCGGCATACGTTGCAATTTAGCCTCTTCAAGCAGCCAGTATTCTATATCAAAAGCTTCCTGCCTTGGTAACGATGTATACGATGTTATCGCCTCGGCACCGCGCATTACATTAATGGCGTTTATGTAAAACTCACTGGCAACGCGGGTGGTTTGCTTATCTTTTGCAAAACTGAACATACCCACACCCGGATAAATAATGATAACCGGATTAGGGTCTCTCATAGCTGGGCTGTTAGGGTGCTTACAGTTTTCATAATACTGCTTGTATTCTTCGCGGTACTGTGCAAAAGCCGGTTTCAGTTTTTCCAGAATTGCAGCAGTATCGTCTATATTTTCATCCACAGGTAAATTTAAAACCAGTGGCTGTATCTTGGTGCGTAAAAAGTGATCCGGGCACGAAGTCCCCATTGGGGCAAGTCGCTCCAGGTCGTTACTATTAATGTATTCCATTACCACATCGCTGTCGGTAAAATGGCCAATCATCCTGTTTTCGCTTGATGCAAGCCCACGTAACAAAGGCATTATGGCCGCAGCTTTTTCAAGGCGCTGTTCGTGCGGAAGCCCCTCAATCTTAGCCCCGCCAAAAACACTGCCTTTCTGGGCAATTTTTTTAGCAATATATTTAGAAGCCATCTCTATAACCTCTAAACTGTTGATGTAGCATTCGTATGATGTATCGCCCCAGGTAAACAAGCCGTGGCTACCTAATATAATACCCCTTATGCCGGGATTATCGGCAAGGCATTTTTCCAGCTGAAGGCCCAAATCAAACCCCGGACGCTGCCATGGCACCCAACCCATAGTATCGCCCCAAATTTCTTTAGTTACCTGTTCGCTGTCTTTAGCGGCAGCAACGGCAATAAGTGCATCGGGGTGCAGGTGGTCTATATGTTTAAAGGGTAGTAATCCGTGTAGTGGCGTATCTATAGAGGGTGCTTTACTGTTAAGGTCGTAAATACAATGGTCAAAAAGGCCTACCATGCGGTCTTCATCAGCAAGGCCGCCGTATACATTTTTAAGGTCGCGCAGCCTGCCGGTGTAGAGGCCTGCAATGCCGCTGCGGGTAAGGGTGCCAATATCGCCCCCAGATCCTTTTACCCACATTACCTCAACCTCTTCATTAGTAAGAGGGTCTTTTTCTATTGTTTTGCAGGATGTGTTGCCACCTCCATAATTTGTTATCCTAAGATCGGCACCTAAAATATTTGAACGGTACAGGAACAAGGCCACCTGGTCATCGCCAAGCTGTGCCGCTTTTTGCTCATCCCACAAATAATCTACATATTGAAAGGTCTTTTCCATTATATATTACAATGATTTGATTGAATTTATATTTATTACTCATCCAAAAGTACCTCTATTGCATTAGTAAGGTATCCTGTACTGTACAGCCTGAGACTAATATTTTTGATGCAATTTGGTAAACAATCTATTTTAATTGAGGCATGCCTTTAAGGCAGATAAAAGACCTCTTTAAGCGGCGTGCTTACCGGCGAATTATCTGCGTTGCTTTGCATGATGTCCTTCATATACGCCCACCATTTTTGCATGACCGGATGCGAGGGCAAGTCATCAAATTTTGACCGGTCGCTTATAAGCAGTGTGCCAAACAACGCATTTGTAGATTCATCTAAAAAAATAGAATAATCACTTACACCTGTTTGCTTCAGCAAGTTTTCAAGCTCCGGCCACAACTCATCATGGCGTTTTTTATATTCGGCTTCAAAGCCTTTATGCAATTGCATTTTAAATGCTAATCGTTTCATTTTTCTCTTGATTAATGTTTGAATTTTCAGAGTATATAATGTCTGACAACTGTCAACCGGCAACCAACAACTAATAACGGCAACCTATTTCAACGAGTTACCGTAACCTACCACTAATACCGATAGTAGAATTGCAAGTATACCCAATGAAATTGTTGCAACGGTTTTACTGTTTACACCTTTCCATTCTTTTAAGATAACACCCCAAAGATTGGCTATAAAAATTATAAAGGCCATGTGAAGTATCCACGAGCTTGGGCCGTTACCCATGCGGCTCTCTCCCATTCCGTAAAAAAAGAATTGTAAAAACCAGGTAGTACCTGCCAGAGCACAAAAAATTATATTGGATAGCACAGGCACGTTAGGCTTGGTATAATCGCTTAGTGTTTTATTTTTTATAGCGAGGAATAAGCAGCCTATTAAATTGCTTAGGAGTCCGCCCCAAAGCACCACCACATAGGTTACATTATTTTGAAACAGGAATTCTCCCTGACCTGGGTTAGCAGCCTTCCAAACTTCGTTAGCGATATCAGCCATTGGCTTGCCCGCTTCCAGCCCAAAGTTAAAACAGGCGCTCAGTACGCCGGAAATGATTGAAACAGTTAGCCCTAAGGCGAATTTATATTCGGTTTTAACCACAACCCCGTGCGGATCTGTACCTGCTGCACTTAACTGCCTTTCCTTCATTACTCCGGCCTTACCACATATAGCAATACCTATTACGCATATCAATAAGCCCAGTAATACCATTTGGCCCCATGCAGAAGATACAATGGCTCCTATACCGTCTTTACCCGCCTGCGGATAAAATTCGTAATAAACCGAGGGTAGCAACGAGCCAAAAACCATACATAGGCCGAGTATAACACTACTGCCAAGAGCAACACCGAGATAGCGTACCCCAAGGCCATAGGTAAAGCCACCTACGCCCCATAGCAGGCCGAATATAAATGCCAGCGTAATTACGGCCGAATCAGCCCCGGCTATGATGCTCCAGAAATCAGGAATAGTTAGCCATGCCGCTAACGGGGGAACGATAAGCCATGAAAAAATACCTCCTATAAGCCAGTAGGTTTCCCATGCCCAGCCTTTTACTTTTTTAAACGGAATATAAAAACTTCCGGAAGCAAAGCCCCCGATGAAGTGAAAAATAACACCAAAGATAGCGCCCATAAAAATATGTTCTTTACTAATTATACCTTGTACAGGTAACACTTGTTAAAAGTGTGAAAATAGCTATATTAAAAACAAGCACCGTCATGTAGTGTCATGTAAAATTATAGTATCAAAAAATTTAATTAATTATAATTTCACTTAGTGCAATTTTATAAAACTTATATCTAAATAATCTTATTTAAGCTTGTAAACCTCGCTACCCGCAAGCAACAGGCAACCCAGGCCATAATCTTCAAAATCGGGCTCTTTGGATACCGATAGCGGCATACCATCTTTAGGCTCTTTACCGGTACCCTGCACCCAACCTAAAAAGCCATTGGGCTGTACACAATCTTGAGTAATCCCGCTCCATGCTTTAAGCAGTACGGGCAGGTAGGTTTTACGGTCTATAATCCCGTTATTAATACCATAAGCCATACCGTAAACAAATAGTGCACTACCCGTCATTTCTTTGCCTCCAAAATGATCCGGGTCATGCAGGCTTGCATTCCACAAGCCATCGGTACGCTGGATAGCAGGTAAAGCCGAAAGCAAATCCTTATAATCCTGTAGGTATTCGGCATAATGCGGGTTGGATTTCGGGGTTATATCCAGCGTGCGAACCAGCGCGGCAACTACCCAGCCATCGCCACGGCTCCAATAGCAATCTTCTCCGTTAGGTTCTTTATAGGGAGGCACAAAATCTTTATCCCTCCACCAAAGTTTATCTGCAGCGTTGTACAACCCGTTGCCGCCATGTTTGTTTTTGGTAAATGCATACATTTCATAATTGCGTTCATAGTATTTAGGGTCGTTATACAGCCTGCCCAGTTTAGCATAAACCGGCATGCACATTTGCAACGCATCAATCCAGTCCCAGTCGTCTACCTTAGATGTTGCCATCATCCTGTCTATTGACTCTTTAATATCCTTAACTCTTTCCGGATGTTTTTTACCGTCTATTTCATACAGGTCGATGTAGGTTTGGCCAGCACAATGATTATCAGCATGCCTTGTTTCTACACCGCTGCGAAGCCCCCATTTATGCCTTTCGCCCCATAATACGGCATAATCGTAATATTCTTTTTTAGGCTCTACAGCATATAGCGCCATTAAGCCTTCATAGTACACGGCCCTTGTCCACAAATTGCTCGAACGCTCCTTGCCCCCACCAAAGGTTGGCGCACCCGGATCGGGCCATTTGTTTACAAAATAAGTATTGGCCCTGTGCATTACATCGAGCACGTCGGCTTTCGCCGGAATTTTTTGCCTGGTTTGTGCACAGCTTGTATTTACAAGCATGGTAACTATAATAAAGCTGAATAGTGATATGTACTTCATAATCAGTGGGAGTTTGTATTCTTATTTTTTAATATAATTTTTCAGTTTGCAGCTTGATGGCAATTGCTTTACACCTTGTACAACAATTTTCGCATTAAGTTTTGCACCTTCCCTGTTGGTGTGGGTATGATCTGTAGGAAAATAATTCTTTACTGCATTAGCGCCGGCTTTTTGATAATTTTTTATAACCAGGTCGTTTAGCGGAATAAAATAAGCGCCTGTTTCAGTAGCGATATCTTTAGCCCATGCAGCATATTTGTCTTTTTTAATGGTACCGTCGGTTTCAAAAGTATTTCTTGGTACAGGCGAGCAAATAATTGCAGTCGCTCCCTTAGCTTTGGTTTCATTTACATATTTGCGCATGTACCAACCATAGCTGTAAACAGTCTCTTTTACTTTTCGGATGGGATTAAAGATCTCAGTGCTGTCGTTACCCATACCGGGAATGGTTCCCCTTGCGCGTGAGGTATCATCAAGCGGGCCGCCATCGTTATGGCCAAACTGCATTATAACGTAATCGCCTTTTTTTAGGGTAGATAGTATTTTATCCCAGCGCCCGTCGGTTAGGAACGTACGGCTGCTGCGGCCGCCAATAGCATGGTTTTGCACATTGATTTTAAGGGTATCAAAATGGGTATTCATAAAACTGCCCCAGCCCCACAATGAGTCTGATCCCATGCCCGTACCGTTCTTAACTGTAGAATCGCCAATGATGTATAAGGTTGGCTTATCTGCCTGACGTGTAAAAGAAAAGCATAACACCGAAAACAATATCAATAATGAGATAGGAAAAAATTTAGTCTTCATGCGCTATTTTTTTTTAATAGTAATGTTAGGCTTTTGCTGTTGTGGCATGGTTTCATCCATATAAAAACTGGTATGGGGTGGCTGGTTATATGCTACGTTTTGCCATGCGATGCTTAACCTGTATTGCGGGTTATGCATTAGGGTATACAGCCTGTGATCGGTAGGGATATTAGTAGTAAAAATGCGGAGTTCTTTGTTATCGGTTGTCCTGTAGATGACCTCTTCGCGCCAGTCGCCAAAAATATCTGCCGATAGCACGGGGTTCATTTTGGTACCGTTATTACTAACGCAGTCAAAATCTTTAGTATCAAGCAGTACCGTTGTACTTTCGGTGGTATAATCCCATTTGTCTATAACCGTACCGTTAAGTAGTTCACTAAGCAGGTCGCCATCCCAATAGATCCCAAAATTACATGAAGGTGCTTTTTCTGATATCCTGTTACCTTTGGCATCATACATGCCCGACATCCCTGCATTTAGCGCCCAGCACTCAGAACCCGGATACCTTGGGTCGATATTAAGCGCAAGCCCACGGCCGGGACCCTGGCCTTTATCCACTTTAGTTAATGATGGTTTTTTCCAGAGTACTTCGCCCGTTGCGCCATCCCTAAAATGCATCCCGGCATCATCAAAGCGTTCCTGTATATCAAATATTTCAATGCCGGGGTGTGTAGGATCAAGGTCGCCTACATGCAGTGCATCGCCGTGGCCAAAACCAGTGCTGTTTAAGCCAGTACCATTATCATCAATGGTCATGGCTCCATAAACAATTTCGTCTTTGCCATCATTATCTACATCGGTAATAGAAAGGTTGTGATTGCCCTGACCCCTGTATTTCCTGTTTTCTTCAGAGCTATCCGAATCAAACAGCCAGCGCAGGCTCAGTTTTTTATTTTTGAAATCCCAGGCTGCAATAGCCGTTCGGGTGTAATAGCCCCTGCACATAATTAGGCTTGGCGTTTTACCATCAAGGTAGGCAGCAGCCGCAAGGTAACGGTCGCTGCGGTTGCCATTGCCATCGCCCCAAACTTCTTTAAGTTGTTCTTCAGTTGGGTCATCTGTCCCTGAATAACGTGGCACAGCATACTTTACTGTGTGTACCTCGGCACCTGTTAGGCCATCAAAAACAGTAAGGTACTCGGGTCCCGATAATATATGCCCCGTAGCATTTCGGTAATCTTTAGAGGCATCGCCTATAATTTTGCCTTTACCATCTTTTGTGCCGTCGGCGGTTTTCATGGCGACTTCGGCTTTACCATCGCCATCAAGATCGTATACAATAAACTGTGTGTAATGCGCCCCTTCGCGAATGTTTTTACCCAGATTAATCGTCCACATTAAAGTACCATCTAATTTATACGCCTGAAATATGGGTTCATCGGTAGGGCCGTCGTGGCTGTTATCGTGCGCCTTGCCGGTTTGGTGCAGCACGATTTCATATTCACCATCGCCATCAAGGTCGGCAACGGATGCATCATTTGGCGAATATCCCTCAGGGGTTTGTAACGGAACAGACAGGTAAGGAAGCTGGCCTTTTTTTAACGTAAATGAGCCATTGGCTGGCAACTCTTTTTTACCGGATAGCGCCTTTACCGAATACGTGTTTACCTGGTTTTTATCGGCAGTAGTATCTAAAAAATTAGTGCCTTTTGTAAGGGGCTTAGTGTTAAGTTTTACTTCTTTTCCATTTGTTTTTCGGTAAACATTAAAGGCAGTGTTACTGTCTTCGCTACCCAGCAGCCTCCAGCTTACAAATATACCCGAGCTGCTTGTGGTGGCGGCAACACCCCTGTTTAAATACTCCATTTGGGGTTGTGCCATAAGGCCATTACTTGCTGTAATGCAAAACAATATAAAACTCAGCAAATACCGAAAACGATTTAGTAAATTAGGTAAAGTTTGTGCCATTATGGTATAATTTTTAGTTAGATGTAATCAATAAAACTGTTGTTAGTACAAACGCGTTATAAAGAAACGCCCCGTTTCCACGGAATAAAATCGTCCTGATTGAGCAAAACTGCCTTAGGTGTTATTTCTCCGCTTGCGACTTTTATACAATATTCCAGTATCTCCTCTCCCATTAGCTCAATGCTTTTTTGCCCTTCAATTACAGGGCCGCAATCAATATCTATAATATCGCTCATGCGTTTTGTCAGGCTGCTGTTGGTAGATACCTTAATTACAGGGCAAACAGGGTTGCCTGTTGGCGTGCCCAGTCCGGTTGTGAACAATATTAATGTTGCGCCACTTGCAGCTTTACCGGTTGTGGCTTCTACATCATTACCCGGCGTACACACCAGGTTGAGGCCCGGTTTTGTAGCAGGCTCGGTATAATCCAATACAGCTACTACGGGCGATGTACCAGCCTTTTTTGCAGCACCGGCACTTTTTATAGCATCGGTTATTAAACCGTCTTTTATATTACCCGGTGAGGGATTCATAGAAAAACTCGACCCGGCATTGGTTACGATCCTGTCGTAACTTTTCATAAGGTGGATGAATTTCTCTGCCGTGGGTTGGTCTACCGATCGGTCTATAAGTTCCTGTTCCACTCCGCAAAGCTCAGGGAATTCGGCAAGCAATACTTGTCCGCCTAATGCTACCAACAAATCAGCGCAGTAGCCCACCGACGGATTTGCCGAAATACCGCTAAAACCATCACTGCCACCACATTTTACCCCAAGTGATAACTTGTTCAGCGGAGCCGGTTGGCGTTCCAGCTTATTGATCTCAACAAGTCCTCCAAATGTTTGGCGAATGGCATCGGCAATTAACTGTTCTTCACTTTGCGATTGCTGCTGCTCAAAAACAAATAGTGGTTTATTAAAGTTAGGGTTGTGTGCTTTAAGGTCGTCCATAAAGTCCTGCACCTGTAAGTTCTGGCAGCCAAGGCTCAGCACAGTTACCCCACCCACATTAGGATGGTCGGCATAAGCAGCCAGTAACTTACTCAGTACGGCCGCGTCCTGGCGGATACCACCACAGCCCCCCTGATGGTTAAGGAATTTTATACCATCAACATTTTTAAACGGCCTGTTTTGTATATTTAAAGATGGCGCAAGGCTTATGTTCTCTAAGGTTTCGCCATTGTTGTGCGCTTCCAGCAATTGGTGCGTGTATTGCTTGTATTTATCGGTAACAGCATAACCTAACTCATTATGCATTGCCTCGCGGATAACATCAAGGTTCCTGTTCTCGCAAAAAACCGTGGGGATAAACAGCCAGTAATTGGCCGTACCTACCCTGCCATCGGCACGATGATAACCGTTAAATGTCCTGCCATCAAATTTAGAAACATCAGGCGCATGCCATTCAAAATCAACCTCTCGGTAAGCGTAAGGCTCTGCAGCATGTTTAAGGTTTTCAGTGCTCATCCGGTTACCGGCTTTTACCGGTTGTTGTATTTTACCCACCAGTACGCCATACATAAATACTTCGTCTCCGGGCTGCATATCCTGCATGTAAAATTTATGCTTTGCGGGAATGTTTTCCTGCAAAACATAGGTATGCCCTTCAAACAAAATAGTATCGCCTTTGGCTAAATTAGCCAGTGCAACAATTACATTATCTTTACTGTGGATTTTTAATACGCTGTGTGCCATTATATTTATTTAACCAACTCCAGCGCTGCAACGGTTTGCAGTGCGCCATTGGCAATTATATTTTGTAATTGTGTTTTTACGAAATTTGCAAATCCGGGTAATTGCGTTAAATCAGTACTCCAAAGCGATTCATTTTTAAGTACTTGCTCTGCAACAGCACGGGCATCATTATTTTGCCATAGCTCATAAAAATAAGCCGCTGCATCGTCTTTTATTTCATACCGCTCGCCATTCCTGTCGCCAAAGTATTTATCACTGTCCTTAACCGATTTCATATACAGCAGGTAGGCTGCAAAACCGGTACCCATATACTGAGGGACCGAACTATTAAGCTCATAATGACGGAGCAGCAACGGCACGTTACGCATATTCATTTTAGAAGTATATTGCGTAGTAATGCTTTGCCATTGGTGATTAATAAACGGATTGCAAAAACGCTCGAACGTATTTTTAACGAAAGCTGCCTTTACATTTTCATCTATTTTATACGGAATGGCATCGCTTATCTGTTTCATAAGCTTGCGGGTAAATGTGCCGTAGTGTTCATCGCCCACAGCTTCTCTTGTAAGGTTAAAACCGCTTAAAAATGCCGTACCACAGTTAAAGGTATGCGTACCGTTTAGTATGCGTAGCTTTAGTTCTTTGTATAATGTAATGTCCGGCTCAATTTTTACAGCATCATCAATTTTGTAGAATGACAGCACCTCCTTAACCTTTTCATTGCCTTCTATTGCCCACAGGCGAAACGGCTCGCTCATGGTAAGCAGGGCATCAGTATAACCCAATGATGTTTCTAACTCTTCTAAGTCGGCACTGGATGGCTTACCGGGAACAATCCTGTCTACAAGCGAATTGCAAAAGGTATTGCTGCTTGTAAGCCAGTTGATAAACGCACTGTCCAGTTTATTGAAATTAGCAAGTTGTAGCATTATGCCTTTAAGTTTATCACCGTTATCGGTAATAAGTTCAGTAGGCACTATTACCATACCACTATCGGCAGCACCATTAAATGCATTGTAGCGCTCATATAAAAAAGCCAGTAATTTACCGGGAAAGGATGATGGCACACCCTCTAAAACATTCTCTTCAACCAGTTGGATGCCAACCTCGGTAGTGTTAGAGAGAACAATATTCATGTCGGCATTATGGGCACATTCTAAAATTGTAGGCCAGTCAGACTTTGCAGTCAACACACGGCTTACCGATGCATTGATGATATCCTCCTTAATTTCCTGGCCATCGGCAAGACCTCTCACAGAAACGGTGTATAAGCCATCCTGTTGGGCAAACTCATCATTACTGCCATCGGTAGATTTTACAATTACTACCCTGCCGTTAAAAATACCCTGTTTATTGGCTTTGTCAATAAAATAATCGGGCAACCCGCGGAGCAATACCCCGGTACCAAATTGCAATACCTTTTCAGGTAACGCCAGTAATTTTTCATCGGGAATTTCAAGTCCCGGTTTTGCTTCTATATTTTTTAAGGTATGTTTAGATAACTGCATTTTTATTTTGTTTGTTTTAATAGCCATTTTGCAAATTCTTCTGCCGCTGCAAGATTTTGATAATCAGCAGGCATTTTTTTTCCGCCAACATATTCGTTGTAAATCCACGGATCGCCCAGGGCAAATACGGTTCCCTTACCGTACTTTGCAACAGCCATAAGGTTGTTCTCCCCGCTTTTAAGCACCGTTTTTGCCGGACTCGTAACATTTAACGAACTGTATTCTTTTACATACAATTTTTTAGGCGAACCAAATATCTCATGCCCGGCGGGAGTCATTACAGCACCCTGCTCAAAAATATCGTTTTGTACACGGTTGTGGCTGTCTTCATTAAAATGGACGCCAAATTTGTCTGACAGTTTATTGAAGTTTTTAAGCTCTGCATTGCCGGCATCGTTAGTTAGCAATACCAGTACACCACCCTGTTTTACCCAGGCAGCAATGCTTACAGCAGCCTCTTCATCCATAAAATTAGGCTTGGCTGTTTCTTTTTCGGTATCCGGATCTACAATAATATATACCGATGCATTTTTTAGGTTGGCAGCTGTAGGCTTACTTTCAAGCGAAGCTATCTTTGCCCCCTGCTTTTTAAATATATCACCTAAAACTGAATACCCTCCAAAAGTGTTATCCTCCCAGGTATAGTGCCAGCGGTAGTCTTTACCTTCAACATCTTTTTTCCATTCGTTATTGTAATAATAGTCCAGCATTACTGTTTTTTCTTTGCCTGCAACCTCTGTATCTAAAAGGTTTACTACAGGTATACATTGTGGCAGTATAAACATTCCGCAAACGGATGCCAGTACCTTTATCTTTTTTTGATAGCTAAACATATTTATTGTTTTATAGTATTAATCAGTCCTTTAAAAAATTTACCGGTGTAATGGTTACAGTACCTCCCAGTCCTGAAGGCTGTACCTCCCAATTTGAAGCATCAAAACTTTCGTATTTAATGTTTACAAAGTTTATTTCGTGGTATTTTCTCCACTCCAGTTTATTTTGATCCATGTAGCGAATACGGTTAGCCATAAGGTTGCGCACTTCAATTTCTATGGTGTTTTCGCCTTTTTTTAAATAGTTGCCGATGCTCAGCTTATACGGAACACTCCACACAAGGCCGGCATCTTTACCGTTTACCGTAACCCTGGCGCTTTCATATAACTGATCCAGCTGTAATACATAGTCATCGGCATTTTTACGCTCTACTTTAAATATAGTAGTATACGTAGCTGACCCAGAGAATAATTGTGTTGCTACATCATCGGTAAAATCGGTCCAGGGTTGTAGCGTTTTCATGGTTTTATCTGAAGGCACAACCGGCCCACCGTTATTAAAATGCAGTTTCCAGGCATTATTTAACACGATTGGATTTGCATCTTTATCGTGATAATTCCATTTATCTTTAGCATTACCTAACTCATTTAACGCTTTTACAAATATAGCCTCACCCGGCTCTAATTGCAGCTTTACGCTTATGTTATTTTTTTGTGCGGTAAAACTGCCCACACCCGTTTTACCCGTTTGCGGATCTAACAGTACCACGCTTTTTGCCGATGTATTTAAAGCAACAAGTCCGTCAATTTTATTTGGTGTATGGTTTACAATATAATAGTATGTGCCATTATCAATTTTACGCTTTATGAATTTTAAACCCCTGTCGGTTAATGTCTCACGGTTTATGTTGGCATAAGCCAATCCCTGCGAAATGGTATCGGTAATGATTATTTTGCCATTGCCCAAAACAGCCTCTTTAATGCCATTGTTTTTTTGCTGTACTGTTATTGATGCTATTAAATCCTTTAGCTTGTTGCGGTTGCTTTCCAGGTTATTAAATCCGGGAACGTCTTCCGGAAACTGCTGCATTACAATAGTACAACCACTTTTTGCCAGGCGGATAATATGCTCTAACGTAGCAACCGGCATGTATTTGGTTTTAGAAATTACCAGTACTTTATAAGCCGCGCCCTTATCTGTAACTTTTATCTGCCCGTCAACAACTTTAGCCTCTGTCAGCATTTTATCCGACGAATAATCCAAAGAATACCCAATGCTATTAAGCGTCTCGGTATTAGTGTAAAAATCTGTCGGGCACAGCCAGTTATCAATCTGGTGGATGCCAAAAGCCATATCCAGCCCTTTTGGGTTGGCCCATGTGTCATAAATTGGCCAGTATGCCAATACTTCGTTATCAGGCTCGCCGCTTTGCAATATGCTCTGGCAACGGGTTATGTACTCGTTTAAACCTTTTAAATGAGGCCACAAACTGTTTTGAGGCACAAAATTGGTTGACGCGTAAAACAGCCATCCGGGGAAAGCCGCATTAGCAGGCGTATAAGTTGTACCGTGATAGAACACGTGGTTAATACCGCTTAAAAAAACCTGCTCAACCTCCGGCTTGCACTGCCCCCACGATGTTTTAAAATGCTCTGTAAGCCACGTAAATGTTTCGTTAGAGGTAAGTTTTTTTCCGGTAACGTGCGCTGCAGACGATGCAAACTTCAGCACGGCAATATCCGGCTCTACGCTTTGCACATCGGTACTGGCCCTGCGTAAACCGGGAATGTAAAAGGTTGTACTGCCAAAGGTTTCCGATTCCGGGATATCAACCAATGCGTACAGGTCTAATAAATTTCCGGGCGAACCGTGTGCCTGGTTGGTGTTCATCGATTTTTTACCGTGCGCCCAGGCCGTAAATTTTGAGGTAAAATTCTCCAGCATTAAGGCGCTCATAGTTTCCCTGTAATCGCTTTTAACGCGGGCAATTTGCTCATTACCCTCTTTTGTAACCAGATCTTTAATATACAGCCTGAGGTCGTACCCCTTTCTTTTTTGGAATTCGGTAAAAAAATCAGGCGTCCAGTTGGCACCGTATACTTCGTAACTATCATTAAAAAAAGAACGTACGCCGTGGTTAGAATTTCCAAAGGCGGTATCAAACGCCTTAAAATAGTTGCCAAGTGCAGTGTCCGAAAAATGGTCTAACGTATACCCTTCGCCCCCTGCGGCTGCCCGCTTTACCTTTTGCCCGGTCTTGCCAACAAAAAGTGCATACAGTTGCCAGTTGCCGCCTTTAGGCGACCATTGTAACGTACCATCCTGCAATACCTTATCGGTTATTACGGTTGCTTTTCCATTTTCATCATAGGCTGTTACAGCGCTTAAAAATACCCCGGGAATGCCTTTTTGCTTTTCATCGTTCATCACGATCTTTTCCTGCAATGTTTCGCCAGCCTTTAATGAATAGGTTTCAACGACCATTTTAGTGGCAGCGTCCTGTGTGCTTACCTGCGGGCCGCCAATGGGCCAGCCCGTACCTACAGAGATATCTACCCCCATATTTAAACCAGCCGATGTTGCCACCGTATAATCCAGCACATTCATCCACTGCGGGGTGAGGTAATTTATGTATTTATCTTCATAACCTATTGCCCCATAAATAGGCACTACCTGCGTACCGCCAAAGCCTGCATTGCTTAAGTCTTGTAGCTGGGCTTTAATGCCGCTTTCGTCTACAGCGCTGCCCATCCACCACCACCGTGTCCATGGCTTAGCTGTTTGTGTAACAGGAGGCCATTGTTCCTGAGCCTGGGCAACGGGAGTTAAGCCTAAGGCAAAAACAATGGGTAATAGTTTTTTAATGATCATTATGCTTTATTTCTGTTCAGATTTTTGTCTGAATTTAATTTCCGTCGGGTTTAACTGCGCTTACAAAACCGCTTTGCGGCCAGTAAAATGTTGCAACAGGATTTGGCCTGGCCGGATTGTATTCTTTTACGTTCTTTCGGATGTATTTTGCCAGCGGCAGCTTTTGCTCACGAATACTACTTACTACACAACTTGCCAGCTCGTAAGCACCATAAGGATTAAAGTGGGTATTATCCTCCAAGGTTTTGGTTTGGTTAGGATAGGTATTGGCAGGATAATGCACAAATGCCTTTACCGACTGTTCTTTACCAAGGGTTTCATACAATGTTTTGCTCATGGCGCTCAGGTCTATCAATGCTACATTTTCTTCTTTGGCAGCTTGCCTCATACCCTCAGGATAATCTAAGAGCGTATTTACAATATGCCCCTGTTCATCAAAATTCCTGCGCTGTGTAGAGGTTACCAGCACCGGTATCATATCCCTTTTCCGGGCTTCGGCAATCCAATTTTTTAATGTTTCCTTAAACGTGGTAAACGCATCCAGGTGGTTGGGCCCGGGTTTTTGATCGTTATGCGTAAATTCTATAAAAAGGTAGTCGCCGGGTTTAGCCATGCTCCATATTTTTTCGAACCTGTTTTCGTTTTCAAAAGCCTTAAGGGTTTCGCCACTCTCGGCATAATTGGCCACAGCCACTTTAGATGGAATAAGGAATGCCGGGAACATTTGGCCCCACGACGCATACGGGTCTTCCGGCTGGTCTACCACGGTCGAATCGCCTGCCAAAAAAATAGTGGCTGCCGATTTATTCGGCGTAATTTCTATAGCACATATTTTAGGGAGCGAATCGTTAAACTCAAGCGTTAATACATTATCCCAATGCAGGTAGTTTTTTTCGCGAGGTTTTACGTGAACTTTATCAATTACGTTACCTTTACCGTCCCTGATAAGGCTATCCCTCACATGAACGGTAAATGTTCTTTCAACCGTTTCGCCTTGTTTTGTAGTTACCTGAGGTAGCATAAGCCTCCTGCATTCGGCACGTACACTTGTTGCCGATGTACCTTTTGTATCGCCTAACACTACTTTTACATCATAATTACCCTCCGGCAGTTTTACCGAAAAATAAAACGGACCCTTACCTGTAATGTAGTCACCCTTTAATGCCGAACTGTCATTTTCAACCGATTTTATTTTTGAGTCGAAATCGAATCCATAGCCGGTTTGGGAAGTGTATTTAGTTTCAGGCATTACCTGCGTATATCCTTTCTCTACCTTACCCGACCCGAAGTCAAACTTAAAAGACGTTTGCTGGGCCTCCGTAAAGAGCGAAAAAAGTAATGTTAGTATGATAAAAAAGTAATGCTTCATGGTCATTCCCTCCTTAGTCTTTATAGTATTGTATAGCGCTGTCGTTAATTTTTATCTTGCTGGCATTTACCAGGCTAATGATCTCAGCACCGGCCATAAGTACCGGCCCATAACCGTGTGCAGCATAATTGTTAACCGGGCGGTAATAATAAAATGCAGGGTCAAAGCCCATGCCTGTGCCTACGCACGTGCCTTCTACCTCGCCTTTAGCATTTACTTTAGTGCTAACCGCATTCCACCCTAAAAGTGCCATAGGGCTGTACGCCTGGGCATCAAGCCAGCCTTGGTTAATTCCGCGGGCTATGCAATAGGTGTATATTGCTGTAGCCGAAGTTTCAAGGTACGAATCGTTCCTGTCCAGCAACTGGTGCCAAAACCCGGTACCTGACTGATAGGAAGCCAGCCCCTTTGCATGTGCCTGAAACTGGGCCAGTACAAAAGGCCTGTCAGGATGGTTGGCAGGCAGCACATCTAACAATTCTACAGCAGTTAAAAATGCCCAGCCGTTTGCCCTTGCCCAATGAAATTGTGGGTGAGGGTCCATACCCTCTATCCAGCCGTGCATGTAAATGCCTTTTTGTGCATTAAACATACGCGGAACAAACTGTTTAAATTGCTTAACGGCATCATCAAGGTAGCTTTTATTGCCTGTAAGCTGGCTTAATTGTGCAAGTGCCGGGATGCCCATATACATATCGTCGAGCCAAAGCGAGTTTTTTAGCGGACGCAGCCTTGCCAGTGTACCATCGCTAAGGCGGTGCTCTTTATTGGTTATAAAATCGGCGTACACATCTATTGTGGGTTTAAGGTTAGCCTCGCTGGCATTACCCGTTTTAATAGCTTTTATCATTGCGGCACAAATTGCCCCGCAATCATCAAGGGCATGCGGCTCTATTGAACCGCGGAACGGATAGCTCTTATCGGTGATTTTACCATCGGCTAAAGCCTTTTTTACTGCCGGTATCCAGGTACCCATAAAGCTAAATCGATTGCGGACATAGTCGGAATACCGCTTATCCCCAGTGCTTTTGGCAACGCTTAACATGGCGCCATACGTAACACCCCATTCGTAGCTGTTAAGGCGGTAACTGCCTTGTTTTAGCTCCACAGAGTTATCCAGTTTTTTTGTATCTGTAAAAGTCTTCCCGTCTTTTTTATTGATCATTTCATACGGTGTTTCAGCATCCAGATAGGTAAATACACGGTCTAATACAGCTTTAACCTGTTCAGCTTTAGGAGCTTCGTAGGGCATTGGGTAATCCGGTTTTAAAAGGTGCAGCGGCGAGGTAACATCGTTACCTTTTTTATCGGTGTATTGTGCCGATGCAGTAAAGCTCCCCACACAAAGCAACGGTAATATGTAGTATATTTTCTTCATGATATTATAAGATATGTGTTTGTTTTTAGTGGTTAATCGGTTAAAATATTTTCAGATGGCATGATAAATTGTACGTCTTTAGCATTGCTTTCGGGCGAACCAAAATAAAAATGCAGCGTCCGCTTTTTTGTACCATGCAGCTTATTAAGCTCTCCTAACGGGCCAAGGGAAGCGGTATCAGTGTTGATGCCAAAAGCCAGTTTACCCGCTATTGGCGGGATTGCCTCCAAAAATGAAATGTCACCTTTAGGCAATTCCGGCTGCGGTACAGGCCCCGATAAAGCATAAAAGTCGAACAGGCGCACAAACAAATTTTCCTGCTCGGTACCCATTAAAAATTTGCCTTCGGCAGTATCTATTTCCATCCAGGTAATATCGCTGTAATAGCCTTTAAATTCAGGATACGTCCACGCGTAACCCGTTTGCGTTGTGTTCATAATGTTGCCCCAAACGTTGTGGGTAACGCCATCCATACGGTTCTTCCAAACCCTGTACTGGCCATTGCCCAGCCATTTTGCCGAAAATACATAACTTACAGGATAATTAAAGCTTACGCCGGAGTAGGCAAAGTCGCCTTCAGCCTGGTATTCATAGGCCAGTTCCAGCCAGCCGTTCGGTTTAAGTTTCCACAGCACCTTCTTCATATCGCCGGAATAAGTGCATTCTACAACCTGGTTGCTGCCTTCTTTATAGGTTTTGATGTTTTGTAACGCAGCAGTACCCGAAACCAACACCGGGCCATTGGTAAACGATATTTTCTTGCCTTTTTCGGTCACAACCAAAGCAAGCAGGCCATCTTTTTTGCTGATGGTTATCACAATTTCTTTAGCCATTAGCTCTATCGCAGTATCGGTTTCCTGAACCGCTACAGCCGATTCCTTTTCAGGTGTTTTTACAAGGGTAGCCACGAAGTCTTTATTGGATTTTATCTTCCATGTCCAGGTATATAGTTCCTTACCAAAAGGATCTATGGCACGTAATAAAAGCGCATCAGTATCTTTCCAGTTTTTAGGCAGATTAATTTTGATGTTGCCTTTTAGGGTGGGCTTAACATCGGGTGCTTTTATATCGCCTTTTTGGGATATTGTGTAGCCCAAAACGCTTTCACCCGGTTTGGCAAAGTTTACAAGCTCCCATTGTAGGGTACACTGGTTTATGTTGGTATAGTGATAACGATTCTCCACCGGTATGGTGCCTGTAAAATTATCCGGCAAAACTGCCATATCTATCTTAACCGGACTGTATATTTTTTTAATAGCGTTGTAGCAGCCCTCCTTTTCACGATGTGGCCCAAGTATACCATCCGGCGCGTTAATGCCATTGGTATCAATACGGCCGTTGTAATCGGTTCGTACAAGGCCTTCATCCAGTAATGCCCAGATAAACCCACCGGCGCCTTTTTTAGAGTTCCAGTGCAGATCCCAAAAATCGGCTAATGAGGCTGCCCCACCGCCATCGTCCTGGGCATGTAAAAACTCCGTAACCATGTAGATATTCTCGTCTTCAAGGATTTTTTTACTGCTGTAGTAGTTTTCATAGTGGTTACAATCTATACCGCCAAAAGCATTGCCCGGCTTGTGGTGCGCATGTATAACCGGCCTGCCCGAAAGGTCGTATTGGGCATAATCATCATCAAGGTCAAAATTATGGCCGCCCTCGTTACCATTGCTCCAGATTATTATAGAAGGATGGTTGCAATCGCGTATTACCATTTCTTTAACCAGCGGTGCTCCGGCTTTTGTACTGTAGGCTTTTTGCCATCCCGCAAGCTCGTCTAAAACATATAAGCCCAATGAATCACAATACTGTAAAAATGCTTTATCCGGCGGGTAATGCGAGCAGCGCACTGCATTCATGTTCATGCCTTTTATGATCTCTACATCCATCAGGTCGATCTTCGCATTGATTGTCCTGCCCGTTTCCGGCCACCAAACGTGGCGGTTTACGCCTTTCATTTTTACTTTAGTGCCGTTTACGTAGATGCCATCGCCTTTGCGTACTTCAATGGTCCTGAAACCAAAGCGGTCGTTAGTCTTATGAATATCCTTACCACTTTGCTTTAGCGTATAATGCACATGGTAAAGATTTGGGGTTTCGGCTGTCCAGAGCGCAGGTTTCTTAACCGAAATGTTTGCTTTTACAAGCGTATCGCCTGCTTTTAAAGGTACAGTGGCAGAGCCTACGGTTTTATTTGCTTTGTCTTTTAATTCAACCAATACTTCGCCCGTTTTCTGGATACCTTCAACATAAATATTGCTTTTAAAGCTGCCATCGGCTTTGGCATCTATAGATGTCCATGTTATATGCGTTTGTGGTGTAGCTTCAAGGTAAACCGGCCTGAATATTCCCCCAAAGATCCAGTAATCAGCTAAGCGCTCTGCGTTGTTAACAGATTGGTCGGCAGACATTTTAGATACCGTTACTTCAAGCTTATTTTCTTTACCAAACTGAACCTTATCGGTAATATCATATTTAAATCGGTAAAACGATCCCTGGTGTATGGCACCGGCTGATTTACCGTTGATCTTTACTTCGGTATCGGTCATGGAGCCTTCAAAAACGATCGATATTTTTTGCCCTTTCCATGAATCCGGCACCATGAAGGTGTGTTTGTAGAGCCCTTTTTCATCGGCAAAACGAAAATTTTTACCATACGTGGTGTAGTCCCTGCCGTAATTGTATGCCCCAAAACCCTGCTGCTCCCAATGGCCCGGTACTTGTATAGTTGACCATTTGCCCGCATTGCGTCCGCCGGTAACCCAAAAATCCCAGGCTACGGTGTTTTCATTATCGGTCCCTGAAAGGTACTTAACCTGTTTGGTTTGTGCCGTAACAGGTGTACCCAGGGTAATAATAAAAGCAAGGAGTAATAAAAAGCGCATATAATTGGTGTGCATAATCATGGTAATAAAAAAGCTAATCTAACAAGTTAATGGTAAAGGAGTATCCCGAAGTGTCCTGTACGGAATCGTTATCGTGAATTTTTTAGGATATAGCTATCCTGGCCGCAGGAGTGCAGCCGGGTATATTTAATGAGAGAACCTTAGTTTTTAAATTTCCATACTACTACGCCTGCGGTGCTAAGGGTAGGTTTGCCAATAAGCACTTCGGCGTCTTTTGGCAACGTAACTTCGTACGGCTTATCAGAGTAATTCATGGCTATGCCAAAGCCATCGCGGTACTCCACCGTAACGCCCGGCGGGTAATTCTGCACCGGGATATTCAACTGTTTGTACAGTTTGGTAAGCACGGCCTGCTCTAAATCGCCGGTGGTGCTATCGGCACCCACATAGGTTACCGTGCCTTTGCCTAAATTAGTATGTGTAACAGCAGCCTTGCCAGCGTAAAAATCGCCCTGATAGGTAGCCCAGGTTTTTGTGGCGCCTGTGGGCTTAAGCACATCGCCCCAGCTTGCCCAGGCAAATTGTGCGTTATCCATCTTTACGGTATCAGGCGCATAGGGCTTTAGGAGGTCGTAAAACTCGATCTCCGCACCAATAAGCGGATATATAGGCGCGGCATGGCGGGCTTCCCAAAGATGGCCCTGCTCATCCTGATGACCGGTTCGGCTGGATAGTATAAGATTACCGCCATTGCGGGCATACTTTTCTAATTTAGCTATCAAAGTGCGGCTCATTTGCTGGTAGGCAGGCACTACAATAACCGGGTATTTAGAAAAATCAACGCTGTCGCGGATGATATCTACCGGTGCACCAAAACCTTTAAGCGTTTTGTAGTATTTAAGTACGTGGGCTTCGGTATCCCAAAGGGTTGTCTGTTTATTCTGGTTGATGGCAACAGTATTATCAGGGTCGTACAAAATGGCTGTTTTACGCTTCAGGTAATCAGCCGGCATTTTGCCTGTTGCCTGGTTTTTTCGCAAAACTTTAATATCTTTTATAAATTGCTCAAATTCCAGTCCGCCACTGGTCGGCGTTACACCATCGGTACCTAAAATACCTGCATGGTATTGCTCATAACCATAAATAGGTGCGCGAAAACGGTAGGTACAGGTAAATTTACTGCCCCCTGCAAACACGTGCCACAGCCACAGGTTAACCGCACCCGGTAAAGGCTGCGAGTTAATACTGCCCCAGTTAACCTGCCCCGGCTGAAGCTCCATAACGCCATAAAGCGGCGAAAGCGGCCTGAAAAAATCGTTAGACATGGCAATGCGGCTGTACTCGCCAACGCGGTAGCCTTTAGGCCCAATGCCATTACTCTCACCATACACCATATAGCGTGTATAAGTAATAAAATCCAATTCTGAACTGTTGCCTATGTAACGTGCCTCGTAGTTAGGGATATAGTTTGATGTGATCCACTGTTTTGGGGTGGTATACTTACGGATTACCTTTGCCTGCTCATCAAGGAAATTGGCAGTTTCGGCATCGCAAAAACGGCTGTGGTCTAATTGCTGGTATAAGTTCATGCCCCACTGTGCGTGTTGCGGCAGGTTTATCTGGTTGAAGTCCGTATACGTGCCGCTCCAAAAATTAGTACCCCAGGCCTTGTTAAGCGCATCTATGGTTTTATATTTATTTTTAAGCCAAACCCTAAAACGGTTTTGGGCATCGTTGCCATAATCAACGTTAGAAGCCGGTTCGTTATCCAGCTGCCAGCCCATTATACGGCTGTCTTTGCCGTAATGTTTTGCTAATTCGGCTATCATTTTCATGGAATAGGTACGGTAAATTTCGCTGGAAAATGAGGCGTGCTGCCTGGACCCATGATCCATATAGGTGCCATCTTCGCGCTTTTTTAAAATTTCAGGGTATTTTCGCGTTAGCCATACGGGCGGCGTAGCGGTGCTTGTACACATAATTACTTTTAGCTTGTACTTAGCTGCCAGTGCTACAGCCCTGTCCAGCCAGGCGAAGTCATATCGGCCTTCTTCCGGCTCCAGCTGTGCCCAGGCAAACTCGGCAAAATGGGTAAACTCAAATCCCATATCGGCCATTTTTTTCATATCCCGTTCCCATTGCGACTCGTCCCAATGTTCGGGGTAATAATATGCGCCTACGGTGGTAAGCTCTTTTTCAGGGAAATAGTCGGCAGCTTTTTTTTGTGCCATGGCACTGAAAAATAAACCTGTTATAAATGCAAGACTGAGTATTTTTTTCATGTATGATACTTTTTTGTGAGGTACAGTAATTTAGTTTTTTAGCGATGATTTAAGTGTAAGTAAAACACTTTACAATTTTAAGCTTTTTAACGTCTTAAATTTCTTATCCTTTAAATTATTTACACGATGGATGCTAAAATCGGTTACATTTTTCAATTCAAACACCGTTACATCAGGCATGGTTTGAACGGTAATATCATAAAAATCAGCGCCTTTAACATCCTCTAATATAAAAGCAGGCCGCCAATCGGGGTTGTCAAATTCCATTGTAATATGGTGCATACTAATATTGCGCGCATGGCGAATGTAAAAGCCATAGGCGGGTATTTTCCCAAACTCCTGAGGGTCGGGGTACGAGGTTTCATGCTCCGGCACTATAACTTTAGATTGTTCCTGAGACCCGCCGCCCGTTATTTTAATATGGATGTTAGAAAACACGATATCCTCTACATCATGGCCGGGTATGCCCATGAGCATCGACCCGTATTGCGGATTTGAAGCCGTAATAATTACATTATCAATCAATACACGTTTAAAGCTGCCTACTTTTGCATCAGACGGGCCACGCATCCTCCTGCCAAGCCTGAAAAAGAACGGCGCGTTACGTATATCATCCATAACAATGTTAGATACTGTGATGTTCTCCAGCACGGACCCATCAACGGTTTCAAGCGCTAAGCCGCGGCAATGCTGAAAAGTACAATTGCTTATGGTAATGTTTCTGAAATCACCGTTAGATTCGGTTCCCAGTTTTATACGGCCGGTAACCACGCCTTTATCCGGCGCGGCTTTTTGTGTGGTTTTAAACGAGCCATCAAGAAAAGTGCCCTCATCATACCCATACACCGCGCAGTTGGTAATGGTAATATTTTCGGTACGCGCGGCATAGCCCAATGCGTAGGAAGCCTTTAGCACCAGTGCATCATCATTAGGGGAGTTAAGCGAACAATCGGAAACGTGCACATACCGGCAACAATCTATATCTATGGCATCGCGATTGGTATCGATCTTTAAGTTATTGATGGTCATGTTATCTACACCCGTAGCCAGGATAGCAAAATGCCCGCCCTGCAATACGGAAAAATCACGCAGTGTAACGTTGCGGCATTTTTTAAGGGCGATAGATTTATTGCCAAGCCCGGGTGTAGTCTTCCCCCATTTTTGCAGGCCTCTGCCGTAAATCAACCCCGGGCCTATAATGGAGATATTATTTAAGTCTTCGCCCCAAATAAGGCTGTTATGGAAATGGCTGTGCCCAAAATCCTGGTACTGTAATGAGTCGCCCCACACGTTGGGTTCAGGATCGTCGTATTTACCCTTTTGGTCGTCCATATTGGCAGCAATAAGGGTAGACCCCGCACTGAGGTAAAGCGTAATATTACTTTTAAGGCGGATGGAAAAACTAAGGTAGTTGCCTGCCGGAAAATATACCGTACCGCCACCTGCCATTGCTGCTGCATTGATAGCATTGTTTATGGCATCGGTATCTAAATGGATGCCATTGCCCATTGCTCCAAAGCTTTGCACATTAAATACAGCATCGTTATCAGGCCTGGCATAACCAAGCCAAGTACTTAACAGCATCAAATAAAATAGCACGATCTTCATGTATTATTTTGTTTTGGATAATTTCACGGCAGCTTTGTTCACGTCCCTGGCAATTGACGTTTTTTCTTTACCGTAAACCGATTTGATGTTGATATTTTTCGACTTGCTGCCCGATACTTCATAAACTGTAGCCTGATCATCAGTAGTTGTAAAGCCATCTATAGCAACATCTTTTACATTTTTAAGGATAAGGGCCGGGCCGCCGTCCACCGTGACCTTTATATTTTTAAGCCTGATATTTTCTGACTCTGTCAGTTCTGCACCTTTTTTGGCGTGTACTGTAATATTCTCAATATTAATGTTTTCGATATTTTTTTCGGGCAAACCATTAAAGAACATTGCCCTTCCGGCATTGCTGCACACCACATTTTTTATATAGATGTTCCTGAAAACGGGGGTGGTTTCATCTACCACAGGCAAAACGTCTTGTTTAGGTGTTTCGATACCCTGCTCTAAGGTTTCAACCGCCGACTTTCCGCCATAATACAGGTCAAAAAGCAATGGCTCGGTAGCGATATCAAACATGCTGATGTTGGAAATGTAAATATTCTCGACCACGCCTCCCCTGCCCCTTTTGCTTTTAAAGCGCAGGCCAACATCGGTACCTAAAAACTGGCAGTTGGATACCCAGATATTCCTCACCCCGCCCGACATTTCACTGCCCACTACAAATCCACCATGCCCCCTGAACACGGTACAGTTGTTCACAATTACATTCTCACAAGGGAAATTGCGTTTCCTGCCGTCTTCATCCTTGCCTGATTTGATGCAAATGCCGTCATCGCCCGCATCAAACGTGCTGTTAACGATAATGGCGTTTTTGCAGGACTCCAAATCGAGCGCATCGCCGTTTTGCGCATACGGCGGATTGCGTGCCATGATACTGTCTATAATGATATTCTCGCACATTAACGGGTGCAGGTTCCACGCCGGTGAATTTTGAAAGATAACGCCCTGTAACAGTACGTTTTTACAGTTTTGAAGGCTCACCATTACCGGCCGCAAAAAATCGCGTATGGATGCCCAGTCAGCATCGGTATTTAAGTTGCGCGGTACATTCATATCGCTTATCGAATCGCCATGGCGAAACTGTTTAGATGGCATCCAGTAGTCGGCGCGCTTAAACGTACCGCCCTTTGAGGTAGCCTCTTTCCAGAATTTATCCGATACCTTATCTTTCTTTAACGCCCTCCAGTACTGCCCGTTACCGTCTATAGCGCCTTTGCCCGTTATAGCAACGTTAGTTAAATCCTTGCCCCAGATAGGCGACTGGCAGCGGCGGGTATCCAGCCCTTCAAAAGAAGTATCTACTATGGTATACAGGTCTTTATCGGGCGAGAACAAGATGATGGCGTTGTCCTGCAAGTGCAGGTTAATGTTACTTTTGAGCACGATAGGCCCGGTAAACCATACTCCTGCGGGAACAATGAGCCTGCCACCTCCTTTTGCTGATAGTACCGCTATAGCTTTGGCAAAGGCATTAGTGTTTAATGTAACGCCATCGCCCACCCCACCAAAATCTTTGATGGAAACATCGTAATCAGGAAAAACGGGTGCAGATAGCACCGGCATCTCAAAAGGGAGGTTGTTGTATAAATATTCGTAACCGGTTTTTGCAGTTTTGTCCTGAGCGTAAAAATTTAAGTTGCAAAAAAGCGTGAAAACGAAAACCAAAAGTGAAATATTAGCCATATTTTTTCTATTTTTTGAGTTCAAGGCACCCCATGATAAATGGCCCGGTTGCCTTGGCATCGTTATCGCGAATGCGTTCAGTTACATAGTACTCAAAACTGCCGTCACGGTATGGTGTACCCCCTAAACCTGCTACAGCACAGCACTTTGTGAGCTTTAATGTGCCATCGGCATTTTCAACTATCAGGTTGTCCATCAGCCCGTTATAGGCTTTTTCGGCCACTTTTTTGTATTTGGTATCTATATATCCCTTATTTACCGCCTTTGCATATGAATACATAAACATAGACGACACCGAAGCCTCCAGGTAATTACCTGATTGTGAACCTTTATCGACAACCTGGTACCATAAGCCGGTTTTATCCTGGTAACGGGTAAGTGTCTCTGCTAATTCTCTGACCATACGTAGCAATTCAGGGCGTTTCGGGTGATTTTCAGGTATATAGTCCAATGTATCTACCAGTGCCATGTACCACCAGCCTATACTTCTGCCCCAAAAATTAGGCGACTGCCCTGTGGTTGGGTTGGCCCATTTTTGGGTCTTGCTTTCATCCCAGGCATGGTAATACAGGCCGGTTTTTGCATCATAAGTATGCTTAGCGCATATAAGAAACTGGTTTACAACATCATCCGTGAGTTCCGGTTTATTAAAGGTTACTGCATACTGCGCAAGAAATGGCGACCCCATGTACAGGCCATCCAGCCATATTTGATGCTGATAGATAAGCTTATGCCAAAAGCCGCCCTCCAGCGTGCGCGGGTGGTTGCGCATCTGCTCTACCAGCCTGTCCATCGCCAGTTTATACTTGTTATTACCGGTTTGCTTATACACATCAAAAAGTACCTTACCGGCGTTAACGTAGTCAATGTTATAGGTTTCAGGCTTATACAAATGGATCTCACCCTTATCGTTAATAACGGTATCAGTCCATTTGGTTACGTAATCCAGATATTTTTTATCGTTGGTAGCGTTCCACACCTTTAGCAACGCCAGGCAGCCAAGCCCTTGGGAATAACCAAAATACAGCCGGCTACCATGGTCTAACTGCCACGCCTGTGGAAAACGTTTCATCTCAGAATCAGCAAATTGTATAGCCGTCTTTTGAGCTTTTAAACCCGGAGTTACAAACAGCAATACGGCGAATATTAAAAAATATTTCCTCATAATACTCTAATTATTAAGGCATTGGTTTGAGGCCTTCCCAAACTACGTTCCACATACCATCTTTAGGGAAACCGGGATTTGTAACTGTGTTGCCGTCCCATCCGGCGCACATCATGGCCACTGCGGCAAGCAGCCCCCCATTACCCGGAAGGTACACCCGTAGCCGCTCATCCTGGTAGTTGTGCCCGTTTATTAAATAGGTATTGGTGCGTTTATCCATAAGCAGTGCGCCAACAGCTTTGTCGGGCTCGCCCATTCGCGCGGCGCTCATGGCTACCATTGGGTAATCCCAGCCCCAGGTTTCATCCCAGTTCCAGTTATCCCAAATCCAGTTCAGGGTATTTTTCATGACCTCCGGCTTTGCTAATCTGCTTTGCGGCAGTATGCCTAATGCCCCTAAAACAGCGGGATGGTCTGACGTAAAGCGGATATCAGTATAGGTATTCAGGGCATCTTCCGAAGCCAGATACAAACCATCTTTAGCGGCAAGCGGTGATAGTTTTTTAATAAGGTCGTCCCATTGCGGGTTACGTTTTTGCCCCATACGCTCCCTCCACTGTTGCGCCACCTGCATGGCATAGTGCCAATAGGATAGCTCAAAAGGTGGATTGATAGTCTCTGAAGCTTTAAGGGTTTCCTGTGCCGCGATGATACCTTTTAAAACATAACGATCCTTAACCTTATCATAATCAGCGAATGAGGCCATAAATTCGGCGGTTTGCTGCACGAGGAAGTTATACTTCTCCAAGACCTCTTTATTGGGCTTATTCCTGTAAATAAGCTCTGACATGTATATAAAATGGGGCTGTTGCCAAATGAGGAACGACCCCACACCCGATGGCGCTTCCTGTGCGGTAGGATCGGTCATTTTCATCCAACGAATGCCTTTAAACCCCTGCCTTTCTGCAATTTGCTTTGCTATTGGGTAGGCTGTAGTGTACCAGTCCATACTGCGTTCCAGCAAATCGGTACGGTTCCATAAGGCAAAATGGGCAGCATGCCACCAGTGCATTTCGAGATGGAATTTTCCGAACCAACTGTTATATGTAAGCCCCGTTTCCTGCGGTGGGTATTTACCAGCCGACTGTATTGCCATTAGGTATTGCGACAGTATAACGCGGCGTTCCAGCTCCTTGGCTCTTGCATCGGTACATTTTGAAAAATCTACAGCGGCACCTTTTTGCCAGAACATATTCCAATACGTTGATGTTGCAGCATAGGTTTCATGAATTTTAGTTGTAGTTACAGCAGGTGCTTTTTCAGTAAACGTACAGGTAAACGAGAATTGGTCGCCTTGTAGCGAAAGAATAAAGTAATGCGCCTCTTTTTGTTGCAAAACTGCTTTACCATCATATTTTACTGATACATAGTACACTGTAGTATCTAATGTTCGTTTGAATACAAATGAATGTTCATCCTGAGAAATGATTTCAGTTTTATGTTTTGAAGCTGAAGTCCAGTCAGTTGCATCATCGGTATGTTTACCTGTGGGATACGGAAAGCGAAAATTCACCTTTAACTGCTTTTTGGCGATAAGCCCTGATTTAATAGTGACTGCTAATTGGTCGAGCACAGGGTGTACAGCCGTTTTGACTGAAACCGCCTCATCTTCAATTGTATAGTTGCTTTCTATCAACCCATTCCACAGGTCAAGCTGTTGGTCTATATTAATGATCTCCTGTATATCTGCCGGTTTACCATTGCCCTTAAGTAGCTCAAGGCCAACATACCCCAAATGCAGCCTGTGAAGGTTTGCCCTGAAATAATCAGCCGCTTCCTGCTGCCTGCCCGGCTCCTTAAACTGAACGGCATATGGCTCTTCCTTATCTCTGAAGTTGTAGTTTTTTAAAGCTTCTTCGCGCTTAAAGCCCTTAGTATCAGGAAAACTATGCCATCCACATTGCGATTGTGTACCTAAAGGCACACCACTGGCATAAAGCGCTGGGAATGTTTGCAGCCCGGTGGCATCTACAGTATAGGCAAAATTACCGTTACCTACTGATAATGAGGATAGTTTATCAAACTGCCTTATGTGCGGATTGTTTCTTTTTACCAATGCCTGCCTGTCAATCTTAGCTGTAGTTTGCGCACTAATTGATAGCGAACAAAAGGCCAGCAAACAGAAAAACATTTTCTTTATATTCTTATTCATAACAGCCTGTTTTTAAACTATTCAGCTTTTATTTTAACATTTTTTAAAACCACATTGTTAATGGTTTTTACCTTTTCTTCAGCACCATTTTTAGATCTAATTGCCACATTTTCAAAGGTAAAATCCTTTAATTCGTACTTGTCGGATTCGGCAATATCAAAGCCAACCTTACAGTCCAGCTTTATGTTTTTCATGGTTATATTTTGCGCATAAGACATTAAAGGTTCTGTACGGCCTTTTAAATCAAAGAATTGCGTCCACGGTTTGATGCTGATCAGGCTTCCTGCATCTCCGGTAATATCTTCAACCAAAATGTATTCATACAGCTGTGGCGTATCAGGCCGTATTTTAAGGTGCAGTGTTTTTTCGGCCTCATGAAGTTTGCATCGCCTGAAGATAACATTGTAATTATGAATGGATTCGCTACCGCAGGTTAACGCGCTGTGGCAAAATCCGTACTCGTTATCCTCTATGATAATGTTGCGGTTTTCGCCATTATTTCCGTCATTATCGGCATATGGGCCTTTGCCGCCTTTTAGGGCAACGGCATCATCATTAACAGACATATAGCAGTTTTTAATGAGGAAATTGGTGCATACATCAATGTCCACAGCATCGGTGCTTGGGGCTTTTACAGGGGCTTTAGGCGAGGTAATGCGAAGGTTTAAAAGCTTAACATTATGGCATTTATAAAAATGGGTGGTCCAGAATGGAGAGTTCTTTAAGCTAATACCTGATATCTGAACATCCTTACTGTTTGACACATACACCAGCCGCGGGCGCATTTCATCTTTATTAGTACACTTGGGATTAAATTCCCTGCGCAGCCAAAAGGCTTTCCAGTAGCGCAACCCATTACCATCTATAGTACCTTTACCACTCATACTGAATCCGTTAACCCCATCGGCATTTACAAGTGCGGGGAAATATTGGCATGTTTCCCCCTCCATACGGGTAGTAATCACTGGGAAGTTACTAATATCATCGCTGCCTTTAAGCACTCCATCTTTTTCGATGTAAAGGTGCGTGCCCTGCTTAAAAAAGAGCGCTCCGCTAAGGTAAGTGCCTTTAGGTATGATGATTACGCCACCACCAGCCTGCGCCGCCTTGTCTATCACTGCCTGTATTTTAACTGTCTGAACCAGGGTACTATCGGTGCTAACCCCATGATCTGTGAGCTTATACTGTTTACCTAAGGTGTTTATGTTGGTGGTCTCTGTTTTCCTGAACCACTCCGGTATTGTTGTGCCATCAGGAAACGTATCCTGAGCGTTAACTACACTGGTAAACAGTAATATGACAAACAAAAACTTGTGGATATATAGTGATTGAAAGCGTTTCATAATGGCAGCTATTTAGGAGTATAGAATGTAAATTTATTCTCATACCAGCTAAAAACTGTCCTGCCTTGTCCTGAAATTTTGAATTAGTAACAATTTTATTCAATTATTACTATGAAATTGATAATATAATCAGAAATACTTAAATTATTATTGCTTTGTTTCAGGTAATACTGTATATGGCAGCGCTACATCCTTAGTTTTCAGGTAGATAAAGTCAAGACACACGCCTTGGTCTATCATGTAAATGGTTAGGGTGTGATTATCCTTTTTAGTTAAATTGACTGCTAATGAGGCTGTTGCCAAATTACTCAAAACATTCTGTTTCCAGGTTTCGCTCCTGTCAAATGTCTGGAAATTAACTATTTGCACGGGGTTATCGTCCCATTGCACGCCTATCTTGACCTTGTGCTTATTAGTTAGCGGATGCGTGGGCAACACCGCCACAATCAGCTCGGCAGTGCTTGTAACCGTCTCTGTAATAAAAACATACGATAGTTTTGGGTGTGTTTTGACATTTAAGGTGTCTAAAGGCAAGGCGTTTAAAGGTGTTGCCTGCATGAGTTCTCCACTATAGCCTAAGTTATTTATTTTAAACCACTTAAAGCCATTACCACCCTGCTTTTGGATATAATTTTTAGCATAGGCCACTGCAAAGCCGTTCTTTTCGTAAACGGAATTTTCAGGTTGGTTTTCGGTAGGATAACGGGCGATATTTATTTTTACAGGATAGGCTTTTTTGCCCAATTTTAACACTGATATTTCACTTTCGGACTTCGAGTTAGCGTATTTTTTCCAATCAATTTTAAACTCGATGCGCTCCTGCAAAAAATTGGTGGCGGAATTTAACGTCCCCTCTTTTTTTGACACCAAAATCCATTTTGGTAAATCGTGTAACTTCCATTTTACGATACCCTCTTTTTTTAAAAATACATCTATAAAATAGGTATCGTTAAAACCTGCATAAAATGTGGGCAACGCTCGGGGGGTACCATTACATCCCTCAATTTTAAAGCCGGCAACCTCTTTTGCATCATAATTGGCAAGTGTAATTTCTGGTTTATTAAAAACCGGCAGGTCGCGGGGGGCCAAACTCATCATGTGGTTCCATTTGCCGTTAGCAAGAACGCGGTTGTATTCATCGGTCAGTTTACCAATGCTGTCATAGGCTGTTAATGACATGTTTTTGTACGCTGCCGCTACAAGGCGTTCATCTTCATTATATTTAAGCGCTAAATCCCTATACAAGTGCTTATAATTCATAAACATAGCACCCTTTACAGGATACTGCACCAACTGAAAGTAAGCATCTTTATATTCTTGGGGCACTATGCGGTACACGCTATCAGCAGAAGCGCCTAACTTGGTATAATCGTTAATACGCGTATGTACCTCATCGCCAAAGGCAAATGGATTGTAAGCCGTTGTAGTAACCTTTGTGGTAGGTTCGGTCTGGCTCCAACCCATATATTCCGGTTTTCGCTCATAGGCCAGCGTGTAATACCGCTTTTTAATGGCCGTAATACCTTCCCCAAGCTCATTCCCAAAAATGCTACTGTAAAAATCAGCCGTGTGCTGCTGCACATAGTCCTCTTTTAAAAAGGGCGTAATATCATACGCCATATCTAAAAACAACTGGGTATCATACTCTCCCGGCTTAATATCGCCCACATTAACGATCCATATTTTGTTGGCATTGGTATGGTACGCCTTCAGCATCTCCTCGGCTATCAGCTCCGGCGGCGTGGTACACAGCCACAAATAATCGTGTGGCCTGCCCCAGTAGGATATGTGGTAGTACACCCCTGCCCCGCCCGGCCGCAGCTGCTCCTTCGCATTGCTCAACTGGCGAATATAACCGTAATTATCATCGGTCCATACCAGGGTAATATCTTCGGGCAACTGAATACCGTGTTCGTATAGTTGTAATACCTCTTTATACACGGTAAACACCTGCGGCACTTTAGCGGCAGGCATGCCCAGGTTGCGCTGCAGCATATCACGTTGGTCTTTAATTACATTAGCCAGTACGGCAGATGCCTCCTCAATGCCCGATACCCCCTCCATACCGCTATCGTGCACGCCGCGCATACCTATTGTGTAACTGGCCTCTAACCCTTTGGCTTCTTTAACCCGTTGCTCCCAATAGTCGGCAACGCGTTTTTTATTGCTCTTATAGTCAAATTTGCCAAAGCCCTCCTTCCATTCGTCTACATTGTTGCGCAGCATGGGTTCTGCGTGCGATGTACCCACAACTATATTGTACAGCTTAGCCATTTCAACATTGCCCGGATAGTAAAAAAACGCCTTGGTAGAAGGGTGCATGGCCGGCCAGATGGCATTGGCTTTTAGCCGAAGCAGCAGCTCAAAGATCTTAGCATAGGTTTTAGGGCCTATATCGGACGGATCTTTTTCAAAGGTTTTTGCCGCCCAGGGCTGCAGCCCCCAGTCTTCATCATTTAAAAATATACCGCGGTACTCAACCGTAGGCTGGTTAGAAAAATAGGGCTTTGACGGGATGTTGAGTGCCGACTGCTTTTTTACAGGTACATCTGCCCACCAGTACCAAGGGTTTACGCCTATTTTCTCCGAGAAGTTAAAAACTCCAAAAGCTGTTCCGCGTGCATCGGTACCGGCAATAATAAAGTTTTTATGACCATCCTTAACCGAAACACCCTGGTAAAAACTCTCCTTTTGGTTCAGGAACCTTTGCGGCACAACATCGGTTACATACGATCTTATGAATGCTGAATTAATGTTACCTATCAAAATAGCATCGCTACCAACCTGTTTGCTAAACGGCTTCACCGATGGCTTTGTGCCGGTAACCCGCTCTATATCCTCTGCCAGCAGATGTGCGGCGAGAGAATCTAACGCTGTGCCTTTATCATCATAAATAATGGCTACTGCCTTGGTGCCGTCAAAAATTGAAAAGGAAGCGTTGTCTTGCCCTTTACTCATGCAAAACCAAAACAGGGCCACTATAAGTATATATTTTTTCAACACTATTTATTTAATTATTAATTGGTTGTGAGGCATCTTTACAAATATATAATTACACTAACTGTTAAGCATCCTGTACCTACTTGGTTGGCTGTCCGGGCATCCCGTCTCTGCCTTGCTCAACATCAAAAAGTAAAGGCAGGACTATACTACTACCACCTCTTTCAAAAAAAATCAGGGTAATTTTATTCTAAAGTAAAAAATAAATTACGAAAACGTTATATTAAAAAGCCTTAGTGTTTACTGAACTTTCCTAATATTTTCTTAATTAAAAATCAACTAAAACGTTGTAAGCATCCTGCAAAAAAATTTAAATGGCAGGATAGTACAGGATATGTGGCTATAGGCAAAGAGTAATTTTACTGTGAAATATGAAAATTAAACAGCAAAAAATTATGTATTTATGAAAAAAACTACGATGCAATTATTTTTAAGATTTTTGGTAGTGCTTGTAGTGCTCTTACCTGCTGCTGCATTTGCACAAAGCAAGACTGTACAGGGAACCGTGCTTGATGCCACCAACACCCCCATACCCGGTGTAAGCGTGGTTATAAAAGGTACTGCTAAAAGTGCGGCTACAGATATTGATGGTAAATTTGCCATAGAGGCTAACCAGGGAGATGTTTTAGAAATATCTTATATAGGGATGAAAACCCAGCAAATTACCGTGACAGATAAGGCAGATTATTCGGTTACTTTAGCCGATGATGTTGCAGAATTGGAAGAAGTGGTAGTTGTAGGATACGGTCAACGAAAAAAATCTGACGTAACGGGCTCCATCGTGAGTGTTAGCGCTAAAGAACTAAAATCAAGGCCGGTAAATAACGCACTTGAGGCCATGCAGGGTAAAGCGGCGGGTGTAGATATTACATCAAGCCAGCGCCCGGGTACACTTGGAGCCATTACCATTCGTGGTGCGCGCTCACTTAGTGCCTCTAATACGCCACTGTATGTGGTAGATGGTATTCCGCTAATTAGCGGTGGTATAGAGAATATTAATCCGCTGGATATTGAGGCAATAGACATCCTTAAAGATGCATCATCTACAGCCATTTATGGTTCAAGGGGTGCTAATGGTGTTGTTATTGTTACCACTAAAAAAGGTAAGGCAGGCAGGTTTACCGTTAGCCTTAACTATGCTACTACGATAGAAAGACTGGTAGACCTTGCACCAAGCATGAACGCGTCTGACTATATAACTTTTAGGCGTTGGGCCAAGTATTACCAGGACCCTAACGTTTTCCCAAGGGGAGACCAGCCTAATTTGGATAACGATTATGCTATATTTTTAGGCTCGCAGGATCCTAACTCATGGGCTAACATAGAAAAAGGGTGGGAAACCGGAACGTGGGACGGAAGCAAAGTAAAATCGACCGACTGGACCGATTATGTTACCCAAACCGGTATTACTAACCAATACTCACTAAACGTGGGTGGCGGTACAGAAAAAGCAAGGGCTTTTGGATCTTTTGGTTACCTTGATAACAAAGGTACCGTTATAGGCCAGCAGTTTAAGCGTTACACATCTAAGGTAACTGTAGATCTTAAACCTACCGACTGGTTCTCTTTTGGAGGTAGTATGAACGGAAGCTATGGTGTTGTAAACTTTGGCCAGTCTACCGAAGGGCGTAACGGCCTTGTTAATACCAACGGCCTGTATGAATCGGCTAAAGCAGTATATTCATATGCGGTACCGTATGATGAAAATGGCGAAAGGATACTGTTTCCCGGTGGTGATGATGCTGTAAAAACAATTATAGATGAAAGGAAATACTCTAACGATGAGCGTTTAAACACCCGTATTTTTGGTAGTTTTTACTCTCAGATAGATTTTGGCGGATTCTCAAAATTCTTTGATGGCCTTAAGTACAGGGTAAACTTTGGCCCGGACCTTTCTTTCCAACGCAACGGCCTTTACCTTGATGCTAATTCGGTTGTACGTAGCGGCTCAAGTTATGCGTCATTGTATAAAGATCAAAGAATGTCGTACACCTTAGAGCATTTGTTATTTTATACCAAACAACTTGGTGAAAAACATAACCTTGACCTTACCGTAGGGCAAACCGAAACAAAATACCGTATTGAAACCAGCAATATGGCTGCGAACAACATACCATATGCTCCCAATTTATGGAATGCCCTTACGTCATCTAACGTAGCGCTTTCATCATTTGGCTCTAACCTTATAGAAAACCAGATACTTTCTTACTTAGGCAGGGTAAATTACAATTATAACGATCGTTATAATCTAACCATGTCGGGCCGTTTTGATGGTGCCTCGCAGTTGGCAGATGGTAACAGATGGGCATTCTTCCCAAGTGCGGCTGCAAGCTGGGTTATCAACAAAGAAAGTTTCCTTGCCGATACCCAATGGATAAACCAGTTAAAACTTCGCTTTGGTGTTGGTACAACGGGTAACTCTGCTATAGATGCTTATGCCACACAAGGGCCTGTAAGCTCTATTTATTATCCAACAGGCAGTACACTAATACCGGGTACCACACCCAGCAGCATACTGGCAAACCAGGAACTTAGCTGGGAAAAAACAACGCAATACAACCTTGCTACAGAATTTTCGTTTTTCAATTCAAGGGTAAGCGGTGCGTTAGATTTTTATAGCTCTAAAACAAAAGACCTTTTATTACAGCAGCAAATTACATCGGTAAACGGCTATCCTTTAACCTATGCTAACGTTGGGGCTACTAAAAGCAGCGGTGTAGAGCTTACCCTGAACACGGTAAATATTGAAACCGAAAAATTCAGGTGGTCTACCTCTTTTAATGGTCAATACCAAAAAAATGAGATAACCGCCCTTGCTAATGGTGTAGAAAAAGACCTTGTTAATAACTGGTATGTTGGCGAGCAATTAGGTGTTATTTATGGCTATAAATCAGATGGTTTATGGAAACCGGAAGATGCAGAACAAATGGCATTATTTAATGCTAACGGTAATAGCTTTGAAGCAGGACAGACCAAACCTGTAGATCTTAACGGCGATAATAAAATTGATGCCAATAATGACCGTACTGTAATAGGAAGCACCCAGCCTAAATTTGTAGTGGGGCTTACCAACAGCTTTAAAATTGGTAATTTTGACCTTGATATTTTCCTTTACGGAAGGCTGGGCTACAAATATAACACCGGTGGTGAGCATCAGGGTGGCCGTTTTAATCAGAGGGAAATTAACTATTATACCGAGAACAACCAAAACGCCGAATGGCAAAGGCCGGAATTTACTGCCGGAACTGCCGACCCGTATTATGAGGCTTTAGGTTACAAAGACGGATCGTTCCTTAAAATAAGGACCATATCTTTAGGCTATACATTCCCTAAAACATTAACCGACAAGTTGAAAATAAGTGGCCTTAGGATATATGTACAGGCGCTTAACCCCGGTACCATATACTCTAAAGTAGACTGGGTAGACCTGGATGTTAACGCCAGGTACTTTAACAGGGGCTTTACAACAGGTATTAACTTTGATCTATAATATTAAAAATTAGCTACAATGAAAATATATAATAAACGATTAATGTTTGTAAACCTTGCTGCGCTTATGCTGGCAATGGGTACATTACAATCCTGCCATGACGAATTTCTGGATGAAGAGCTAACTACCGCCAGGGGTAATGATTATTATGAAACCGAAGACGGCATAATATCCCTGTCTATAGGGGCTTACCAGCGTGTACTTGCACAGCCTTTTGGTAACGAACTGCAATATGTTACTACTAACTACGGTACCGATGAATTTACCATAGGTGGAGACGACTCTAACGGTACATGGAACAGGTACAATGCTAACCTGCAGTCTATAGTGCCGCTAACCAACTCTAATACCGTTGGTGCCGACTGGCAGTGGGATTACCTGTACATTGGTGTTAATATTTGTAACCGCATTATTATAAATGCTACCGAGATACAATCTACCAACCCCGCTGTAAAAGAGGTTGCGTTGGGCGAAGGCTACTTTTTCCGTGCGTTTAGTTACCTGCGACTTGTAAGCCAGTATGGTGGCGTGCCTATTAAGCTTACGGTAAGTACCGCGCCGGAGGTTGAATTTACCCGTGCCACACCTGCCCAGGTATACGACCAGATAATAGCCGACTTTAACCAGTCGCTTGCGTTGCTGCCCGATGGCGGCGGCCCATCTAAAGTTACTAAAGATGCTGCAAGGCATTACCTTGCAAAAGCACTCCTGTCACGCGCCAGCGAAATTAACGATTCATGGAACAGCGCTACTAAAGTGGCCGACCTTAACCAGGTTAAAACATTGTGCGACCAGGTAATTTCCAGCCACCCTTTGGCAACAAATTTTGGCGACCTGTGGAAATTTACAGCACCTAACGGTGCCAGCGAAACGCTACCGGAAATTATCCTTTCGGCACAATTTACAAACGACCTTGCATCTTCATCTGTCAACATTCACCACATGATGTTTACATCTAAATATGATGATTTACCGATGATGAAAAGGGATCTTACAGGTATGCGCCCGTACACCCGCCTTGCCCCTACGTATTTTACCTATGAGGCTTTTGATGTTGTTAACGATTCACGCCTTTGGAAAAGTTTCCGTACCAAGCACCGCCTAAACAACGCATCGGGTGATTATTACACCAATGGCGACTTAGGTATTATGTACATTATTAACGATAAGGATGACACCTCTTTTGCACAAAGAAAATACAACAATGTAATTACCTATGCAGCCACAGGAAAAACCATTCCAAGTGTGTACGTTGCACATTCTACAAGTGGCGAGTTACTTTTAGCCGAACCGCGTTTCCCATCATTATCAAAACATTATGATGCATCACGTATAGGTGTAAACGAAACCCGTGGTTTTAGAGATGTAACTCTTGCACGTTCGGCAGAAACTTACCTTATGGCAGCTGAAGCAGAGATAAGGCTGGCCTCAGTAGGCTCAGGATCATACGCAACTGCATTGACTTATATTAACGCCGTGCGTGAGCGCGCTGCCTATAAAGATGGTGAAATTCGTAGTGAGTATACCGATGGTGGCGCAGCCTATACCGCATCTACAGCGCCATTTAACGTTAACGAACGCTCGTACATGCCCGAAAACTCCTACTACGAGTCTACACATATATCGCCAACAACAGCTGCTACCGTGCTTACAGTTTCAGATCCCGGCAACCTGCCTGATGAAGATCTTGACATTATTGCAACTTTAGGTATATCAGGAGAATATAACAGGATGCTTTGCTTCCTGCTTAACGAGCGCACAAGGGAACTTTGCGGCGAGTACCACCGTTGGGAAGACCTTTCAAGGACTAAGACCTTAGAGAGCCGCGCAAGGGCTTATAACGCCTCTGCTGCGCCAAACATACAGGAACATCATAACCTGAGGCCAATACCGCAAACATTCCTTGACCTTATTTTTAGTAACGGAAGCCCGCTTACCCCAGAACAAAAACAGGCAATGCAAAATCCGGGTTACTAATAAAAGGATTTAAGATTTAAGATTTCCGAACATCGGACATCCGACCCCGGACTTTCGGCCTTAGACTTTAAGACTATCGACTAATAATTACTGTAAATACACAAGTTATCTCTGTATAGCTTGTGTATTTATTACTTTATACACCTGCCATAATTTAAACATCCATCAATGAAAAAATGCCTCATACCCCTTCTAATATGTTTTTTATCGCTGTCATGTCACCGCACTCCGGGTAGCAGCATATTAAAAACTACGCAGGTAAAAGTAACCGCGCCCTTTAGCATGCCGGCCATCACCATACCTGATTTTAGCAACGCCCCCAAATTTTTAATTACCGATTATGGTGCTGTTCCAAACGATAAAGTAAAGACAGGGAAAGCCATTTCCGATGCCATAAACAAAGCCACGGTAAGCGGCGGTATCGTGGTTATACCAAAGGGCGAATGGCTAACCGGCAAGGTACATTTAAAAAGCAATGTAAACCTACATTTAGAGCAAGGTGCCGTGCTTTCGTTTTCAGAAGACCCAAACGATTACCTGCCCGCCGTACACACCACCTGGGAGGGCATGGAGTGCTACAACTATTCTCCGCTGGTATATGCTTACAATTGTACCAATGTGGCCATAACGGGTAAAGGAGAGCTTAAAGCCAATATGGAAACCTGGCAAAAATGGTTCGCCCGCCCCACAGCACATATGAACAGCCTTAAATACCTATACGACCTGGCTGCAAAGGACATTCCTGTTGAAGAAAGGCAAATGGTAAACGATTCGGCACATTTGCGCCCGCAATTCATACAATTTAACCGTTGCCAAAATGTTTTAATGGAAGATGTATCCATCAGGAACAGCCCTTTCTGGACCGTTCACCCCTACCTTTCTAAAAACGTGGTCATCCGCAAAATAAATATTTATGCACACGGGCACAACAACGACGGGGTTGACCCCGAAATGAGCGAGAACGTACTTATAGAAGACTGTATTTTTGATCAGGGCGATGATGCCATCTCTATTAAATCGGGCCGCGACCATGATGCCTGGAGGCTGCATACCCCGGCTAAAAACATTATAATCCGTAACTGTTTGGTAAAGAATGGGCACCAGCTTGTGGCACTGGGCAGTGAACTATCGGGCGGGATAGAAAATGTTTTGATAGATAACTGCCGCGTGGTGGATGGTGCTAAATTAAACCACCTGCTGTTTATTAAAACCAACGAACGCAGGGGCGGTTTTGTAAAGAATATTTATATGCAGAATGTAGAATCGGGTAAAATCGATCTGGGAATATTAGGCATCGAAACCGATGTACTGTACCAATGGAAAGACCTTATGCCCACCTACAAACGCGTGCTTACGCCAATACAGGACATTTACCTGACTAACGTACACGCCACCGATGTTACGTTTATTTCCCGCATTTTAGGCGAAAAAGAACTCCCTATAAATAACGTGCTCCTTAAAAAAGTTACTGCCGATAAAGTGAGCGATAAAGACAACATACACGATAATCTAAAGAACTTTAAGAAAGAGCTTTAAACTGCAACCAAGACATATATAACCAAAAACACCACCCTGCTAAGGTGGTGTTTCTTTTTAAACCCAAATTTTAAACAAACCAAATACATTAATTAATAACCCAAAACATTAATTAAATAAACCCAAATTTTACTTTTTATATAAACACCCCAAGCGGGGATATTAATTTCATTACAAATCGGTTATAGGTGCATATTTAGGCACCAGCGATTTCATAACCGCCCATGCAATTATATAAGCCAGGGCACAAAAGGCGAACATTATAGTGTAACCGGTTTCTATATGGCCCAAGGCTTTATAATAGTCAAACAGGGCGCCACCGGTCTTGGTAACTATTACCCCGCCTATACCGCCTGCCATACCACCTATGCCTATAACACTGCCTATGGCTTTTTTAGGGAACATATCGCTCACGGTAGTAAATATATTGGCACTCCAAGCCTGGTGGGCGCTTGCCCCCACGCCTATTAGTATAACTGGTATCCAGAAACTAAAATCGCCAAGCGGCTGCGCAAGCAACACAATTAACGGGAAGAGCGCAATGGTTAGCATGGCCCGCATACGCCCATCATAAGGCGAATAGCCTTTATTAATGTAATAGATAGGGAACCAGCCTCCGCATATGCTTCCAAACATGGTCATGGTGTACAATACCGCCAGTGGCAGCTGTATCTCGGCCGATTCCATTCCGTATTGTGCATTAAGGTATTTAGGCAGCCAGAATAAAAAGAACCACCATACCCCATCGGTCATAAATTTGCCAAATACAAATGCCCAGGTTTGCCTGTAGCTCAATAGTTTAAACCACGATACTTTTACGGTTGCTTCTTCGTGTTTTGGCAATGCGGCATCTACCGTATCCTCCTTGTCGCTGTTAATATAATCCAGTTCTGGAGCTGAGAGCCATTTTTGCTTTTGCGGTTTTTCATAAAACATAAACCAGAACAACAGCCACACAAAACCGGCAGCGCCCACTAAAATAAATGCCATGCCCCAGCCCCATTTGGCAGCAATAAGCGGCACGGTAATAGGTGCCAGTATAGCGCCCACATTTGCACCCGAATTAAAAATGCCCGTAGCAAAAGCACGTTCTTTTTTAGGGAAGTATTCGGCTGTAGCCTTAATGGCAGCAGGAAAGTTACCGGCCTCACCAAAACCCAGCACTGCACGGCTTATCATAAACCCAAGTACCGACGGCACCGCTATAATGCCAAACGCGCTTAAAATACCCGAGGCTGCTTCGCCCACAGCAACCGATTCGGCATGCAAAATGGCACCAAGGCTCCATATTATAATGGCAATGGCGTAGCCCCATTTTGTGCCCAGCTTGTCTATGATCCTGCCTGCAAAAAGCATTGACAAGGCATATACAAACTGAAATATCGCCGTAATATTTGCATAATCGGTCTCGCTCCAGCTAAATTCTTCCGACAGTTTTGGTGCCAATAAACTAAGCACCTGCCTGTCAAGATAATTTATCGTGGTTGCCACAAATAAAAGCGCGCAAATAGTCCAGCGGTATTTACCTATAGGGTTTGCAAGAGTAGCGGTTTGGCTCATATATAGTATTTTAAAGTATGGTAAGGGTAATTATTCCCGTACCCGTTGTATCGTTTGTAACAGTTTGTGGGTAGTTGCCTCAAGGCCTTTAAAATCATTGTTTTTCATAAGGTCTTTAGTAATTAGCTTGCTGCCCATGCCCACAGCACAAACACCTGCATTCATCCATGCGGCTATGCTTTCGGCAACAGGTTCTACCCCACCCGTTGGCATAAATAACAGCTTAGGGAACACATCGCGTATGCTGCCCATAAACTTCGGCCCAAGCACATTACCGGGAAACAGCTTTATAAACTGTACACCGCTGTTCTCGGCAGCAATAATTTCGCTGGGGGTCATGCATCCGGGAACATAAAGCATATTGTTTTTATTGGCTATAGCCGAAATTTCCGGCACAAAACCCGGGCTTATTAAAAAGTCGGCGCCCGCAGCAATGTACTTGTTGGCATCACCAGCGGTTTTAAGGGTACCGATACCTAAGTACAGGCCGGCCATTTCGCTGTCGCGGATAGCAAGCATCGCCTTAAAATTGGCAAAAGCCTCGTCGCCACGGTTGGTATATTCCACAGCCCTTATTCCCGCCGCATACAATGCGCGGAGTACTTCTACACTCGTGCTTTCATCGGGGTTAAAATACAGCGGAAGCATCCCCTGCCCTTTTATACTATTGATTATATCAACTATTTTGTCACTCATTTTATATTGTATTTTTAAAGCCAACCGATACTAAATCGATTGAAATTTTTAAACCGCATGCCATTATTTCACGCCTGTTTTAATCCTGTTTTATTTTGAGCCTTACGGCTGTCTTTTCTTAGTTATATTTCGAAATACTGCTTTGCATTGCGGTAGCAGATGTCCGACACCATATTACCCACCCAGGCAACGTCCTGAGGAAGTTCGCCGCTATCCATTTCCTGACCCAAAAGGTTGCACAGCACCCTCCTGAAATACTCATGGCGCGGGAATGATAAAAAGCTGCGGGAGTCAGTCAGCATGCCCACAAAAGTGCTTAATAGCCCCATGTTACTCAACGCATTTATCTGCCTTATGATACCATCCTTCTGATCTAAAAACCACCACCCCGACCCGTATTGTACTTTACCGCGAAGTGAGCCATCGTTAAAATTGCCTACCATAGTTGCAAAAAGCTCGTTATCGGCAGGGTTAAGATTATATAAGATGGTTTTAGCCAATTTATCTTTGGTATCAAGCGCATCTAAAAATTTACTGAGCGTGGCCGCCTGCGGGTAATCGCCTATGCTGTCCCAGCCCGTATCGGGGCCTAAAAGGCGGTGCATACGAACGTTATTATTACGCAGTGCCCCAAGATGAAACTGCTGCACCCATTTGCGATTAGCATACTCCTCGCACAAAAACAGTAGCAATGCCGTTTTAAACTGCTCTGCCTCATTAGGCGAAATCGATTTGCCGCTGCGTTTCTTCTCAAAAACAGCGTTCACTTCACTATCTGTAAAAGCAGCAAACGGTAATTGGTTAAGGCCGTGGTCGCTAATGCGGCAGCCGTTTTCGTGAAAGAAATCCATGCGCTGCAAAAGAGCATCTTTCAGATCTTTAAACGTATTAATGGCAGTACCCGAAGCCTTTTCCAGCTGGGCAATGTAATCGTTATATGTATCGCTGTCTATCAATATGGCCTTATCGGGCCTGAAAGCGGTGCTGACTTTAGTTGTAAAACTGCCGGTGGCCAGTTGCTTGTGATGTTCTAATGTATCGGTAGGGTCTTCGGTAGTGCAAAGCATTTGCACGTTCATACGGCTCAGCAATCCCTGTGTGCTATAGTCCGGCTGTTGCAGTTTTTGGTTGATGGCCGAGTAAACCTCATGCGAATTGCCCTCATTAAGGTAATCATCAATGCCAAAATAACGCTTCAGTTCCAGCTGCGTCCAGTGAAAAAGCGGGTTGCGCAACGTATGCGGAACCGTTTTTGCCCATGCGGCAAACTTCTCCTCATCGGGTGCGTTGCCGGTAATATATTTCTCGTTGATACCATAGGTACGCATGGCGCGCCATTTATAATGATCGCCCGCTATCCAAACCTGGCTGATGTTTTCAAACACCCTGTTTTGGGCAATCTCGGCAGGCGGCAGATGGTTATGGTAATCAATTATGGGCTGTTTTTCGGCATAATTAAAATACAGCTCCTCTGCAAACTTGTTTTGTAGTAAAAATGTATCGGTTATAAAAGGCGCAACTGCCATAATAGTAATCGTTTAAGGTTTTCTTATCGCAGCTCGTTGGTAGCTACGGCATCCATATCGCCATAATCAAGGTTTTCGCCTGCCATACCCCATATAAAAGAGTAATTGCTTGTACCACAACCTGAATGTATGCTCCACTCCGGGCTTAATACCGCCTGGTGGCTTTGCATAAAAATGTGGCGGGTTTCGTCTGGCTGGCCCATAAAGTGGCTCACAGTTTGGCCTTCGGCAAGGTTAAAATAAAAATAAGCCTCCATCCTGCGGGTATGCGTGTGCGATGGCATAGTATTCCAAACATTGCCTTCATGCAGCTCTGTAAGGCCCATTTGCAGCTGGCAGGTAGGTACAATACTGTTTACGATAAGTTTATTAAGTGTACGGCGGTTAGCGGTTTTCTGGTCGCCAAGCTCTATAACCTCAGCATCTTCTTTACCTACTTTTTTATTAGGATATGCGTGGTGCGCCGGTGCCGAATTGATATAAAAATAAGGCTGTTCGCCATTCAGTCGTTCAAAAAGAACCTCTTTATTGCCTTTGCCCACATACAGGGCTTCTTTAGTGTCAAGTTCATATACAGTGCCATCAACAGTAACTTTACCCTTACCGCCTACGTTTACAATACCCAGCTCGCGGCGCTCTAAAAAATATTCGGCTTTAAGCTCGTCAATCGTTTCTAAAACAAGAGGCTTGTTTACAGGGAAAACACCGCCTACAATATAGCGGTCGTACATGGTGTAAACAAGGTTTATGGTATCTTCTTCAAAAAGTGTCGGGATATGAAAATGCTCCCTTAACTCTGCTGTAGTATAATGTTTTACATCTTTCGGGTGGTGTGCGTACCTGAATTCTGATTTGGTCATGTGTAGTGTATTATGATAAATTGTATTATTATTTTATTGTAACCTGCAACGGGTTTGCAATAACCTCAGCCTGCTTTTTAAGCATGGCATTCCAGTCGGCACTATTAGCGCCCTGCCCGCTCTTTTCCCATACAAAACCGGCATAATACGTAACTTTAGCTTCCGGTTTTAAAACCACTATAAGGTTGCTTTGGTCTTTTGTTTTGCTCTTATTTACAAAAGCATCTTTAATGGTATTTGGAGCTATAACAAGGCCTTCGCCCAGGTACGTACCGTCGATAGTTTCATGGTAAGCAAATATACCATCTTTTGTAAGTATTTCCGGCTTGCCTTCGTTTTGGTGCAGGGTTATGCCTGTTGCATAATTAGGTACTGATTTTTTAGCGGTGTGGCTTACCTCAAATTTTGAGAAATTAGACCCCAGATCTAACGATATACGCTTGGTTTCCTTTACCTCATACGGGCTAAAAGGCGCATAGGTAAGCTCGAATACCGTACGCAGCGGGCCTGTAGCAATAGTCTTGTAGCTTATAAAGTTTTTAGAAACCAAAAGACTGTCTTTTTCCCAAATGCCGCTACCACCCGTACCACGGCTTGCGCCCACGTGATAAGGATCGTAACCTTCGCCACGGTCTTTATGGTAAAACATCGGGTCGGTTAGATACCCCTTATACCATTTATTGATAACCGATTCTGATGTACGTTTTAACCAGATATCGATACCGCTGCTCAGGGTGCCGTTCTCCCGTTTTTGCTCGGTGCGCTGTTGGGCATCAGGGCCGTAGGTTCTAAAGGCCACTTTATCGTTCTCCCAGGTATAATCATCGGTACGCTCGGGTACAAAGCGCGAATAAGTTGTAATTTTGCTTTCCAACGCAGGCGTGCTTCCCGAATTTACAAGCATATACTTTGCAGTGCCGTTAGCTTTTACATTGGCTACAAACAGTAATTCATCATTTTTTTTATCGCCATCATAATCAATCCATTGCAATGGATCTAAAGCATTTGTCTCAGTATTTTTTATACGGATGTCAGCCTCTTTTTTTCCTTTAAGAAAACCGGCAATATCTTTATTGGTCAGGGCCACCACTTCGTTTCGGTTAAACCCCAGCTTATTTTTAACTGTAATGGTAATGCTTTCCTGCGCATGGAGGTTTGCCGTTAGTACCGATGCAAACATAAACGCCGTTACCAAAACAGGTGTTTTTAGTGTACTCATAAATAATTCTTTTCGTGTAACGGGATAATCAGCTTACTTTAAATAACCTTATCAATAGGATAAGTGTATACGTTGGTAATTTATTAAAAAAAATTGTTGTGCCCTAAATTATCACATTATATTACCCTCAAATTTAATTGTATGATAAGGTGCATACATCCTGTAGTATCCTGCTAAAAAAGGCTTTCAAAAATAAATCCTGCATTATAATTTTACTATATTTACCATTCTCATAAATTTTTTAAGCCATGACGCAATCGTTTGAACTAAAAATTAACGAAAACTCCCGCATCCCTAAGTATAAACAGATCATCGATTCCATCCTTATGGATCTGGCGAGGGGTAATATTAAGGTGGGCGAAAAAATTCCGTCAATTAACGAACTTAGCGAGATGTGTTACCTGTCGCGCGACACTGTAGAGAAAGCCTATAAGCAGCTGCGTGACCGCCAGATTATCGTGTCTGTTAAAGGCAAGGGGTATTACATTACCCGCATGGATAAGATAAATAAACTGAGTATCTTTTTCCTTGTTAACAAGCCAAGCACTTACAAAATGATGATCTATGATAGTTTTGTAAATGCTATTGGTGCCTACGGACAAGTAGAAATGTATGTATATCATTGCGATGAAACCCTGTTTATTAATGCGTTGGAGCGTAATATGGGTGCGCACGATTACTATATTATAATGCCCCATTTTAGGGACAACAACTCTAACCACGTTAGTTATACCGATAATATTATTAAGGTTATTGAGCAGATACCCAAGGATAAACTGATAATGCTGGACAATACAAAACCCGGTATTACCGGCGAGTACGGCACTATTTACCAGGATTTTAAAAATGATATATATGATGCTCTTAAAGAAGGCCTTGAAAAATTACGTAAGTACGATAAGGTAATTTTGGTATATCCAAGCAAATCGGCTAACCCTTACCCGCGCCGTATTGTTCATGGGTTTCAGCGTTTTTGTTCGGAATTTGATATTGATTTTGAGATACTTGATGAAATTTACGACGATATGGAGTTTCAGGGGCGCGACGTATACATTACCATACAGGAACGCGACCTTGTAAATTTAATGCGCCAGATACAGCGAAACAAGCTGCAACTGGGTACTGATATTGGTGTGATATCCTATAACGAAACCCCGCTTAAGGAGCTGTTGGGAATAACCGTAATCAGTACTGATTTTGTTGCTTTGGGCGAATCTGCCGCTTACATGGTGCTGAAAAACAAAAAGGAGAAGGTTAAAAACGTATTTAAATACATAGAGCGCAACTCGCTTTAATGTACCAGAAGCTTTTCTATAGATACTACGTTTCCGGTGCTGCCGTAATCATTTTTACGCTTGTCTGACCACTTGCTGTGCTGCCCCATAACGGTAACTTCTATAGTATAGCTGCCTTTCTTTAATACCGGACTTAAAAACCTAAGTCCGCTTTGGGCATACTTGCAATACATATCTATAATGGTAGTTACCACTACGCTGCCTTTACTGTCTTTTATAGTAACACCGGCATAACCGCCAATAGGCAATGCTGTGCCGTATAATGCAACCTGGCTGCCTTTAAAAGTATATGAAAGCTTAGCATTGGTTGCATTACTATTGGTTTCAGTTTTACTAATGGAGTTTAATCCCTGCTTCCATTGGCCTGTATACCGAATGGATTTATCTGAAGCTGTAACCGTTTTCCCCTCCAGCTTACTTCCTGAAACCATACCGGTTGCCGTGTTTATCTTCCAGCTTTCATAGTAGTTGGGGATTGATATAGCATCATCTGTAAATGTAAGCGGCTGCCACACATAAGTAGCTGCCGATGCCTGTAACGGAAACGACCAGCGGTCGCCCATAAACATATACGTGGTTTCTTTACTACCCGTAATTTGTAATACAAATGTAGTTTGCGAGTTCCATGTAAGTGAACTTTCCGGGGCAAAGAATCCCTTTGGCACCCACGGCCCGTTTAAGGATGTCGCCGTATAATAAACATTGTCGTTTCGTTCCCAGCTTGTAAGGTCGGATACCAGCCAGTAATATATACCGTTCCTCTTAAAAATGGCGGGAGACTCGCTGCCTTTCCATTTATTATCAACAACCTCTTCGGTTATACTGGTATAATCGTCGCTAAGTTTGTACATTAACCCGCCGTGTATTAGCAAGTAGCCCGCGCCATCGCTATCCTGAAAAGTGCCCATATCCCACTTACGGATAGGCGTGCCGTTAAACAGTACAGGCCCTTTAAATGCATACGGGCCGGCAATGGTTTTGGCCGTAGCATAGCCTATACAAGGGTCTTTATAACCAAGGGAATCGGTATGCATAAGCATTATATATTCGCCTGTTTTTGGGCATTTCATAACCTTTGCCCTTTCGCCCACGCGGTTAGGCCCAAGCCTGCCTTTTGATTGCACCCCAAGCGCAATGCCTTCGTCCTTCCAGTTATACAGGTCGACCGACGAATAGCAGCTAAACCCCGCAAAAGCATTGGATGTATCAGAGTGTTTTTCGCCAAACAAATAAAATTTATTGCCGTCTTTTACAATGTTGGCACCGTGAGCACTCACAATTTTTCCATTTTGGTCAAACCACGGCACCCCGGAATGTATGGCATCCTGGGCAAATAATCCTGTGCAGTAAAACAGCGTAATAAATAATGTATGTAGTATATTTTTCAAAACCTTTTTTTTCGTTAGCCTAAAACAAATATGTTTTGGCACAACGAATATATCCCACACGGGTTTAAATCGCGTCATGGGCTATCCTGTAGTAAAATAAAAAGATTTTGATTAAAAGGTTATAACTGCTTTACCATAATAAAGTCTTCCATTAAATAGCCATTGCCTATATTAATGTCTTCTTCACCGGCCTTCACAAATCCCGACTTTAAATAAAAGTTTACGGCTTGGTTATAGCGGTTAACGTTTAAGGCCAGCTTATCATTTCCGTTGGCTTTCGCCGAATTTTCTACAACCGTTATAAGCGCTTTACCCACACCCCTGCCCTGTGCCTCCGGCAGGATATATATTTTATGTAGCTTAGTGGTTTCGTAAGCGCTGTTAAGCTCGTAAGATGCAAAGCCTAAATATTCGCCACCATCTACAGCAAGTAAAAAATGATGCCCTTTAATAAGTAGCTGCTCAGTAATAGATTCATTACTGTACATCATATCCAGCATATACTCTGATTGCTCTGCCGATAGTATGTTTTTATAGGTGTTTTCCCAGGCCGGGACTGCTATGCTATATATCAAATCGTAGTCTTTTATTGACCCCTTTACAATTTCCATAAAAATAATTTTCCTAAAACACCTTTGTTTACAAGGCTTTAAATAAAGTGTAAAGGTAATAAAAAATTATTGGCACAGATATTGAATATTACATATCAAACAACAAAAACAAGTTTACTTAGTGTACTAAAATTACTTTCACCATGAAAACTAAAATATTAAATACAGCCCTTTTTGCCCTACTTAGCTTAGGCGAATTACTTGCACAGGATGTTACAAGCGTAAGGGCAAATAGTTCAGACATTAGCGATAACCTGGACCTTCAGGCTGTAGCTTCTATCTTTGGAGACTCCCGCGACCTTGAAGATTTTGAGCGCAGGCTTAACGACCCGGATATTCAAATATCTAACCTTGACCTTAACGGCGACAGCCGTGTAGATTACCTTAGGGTTATAGAGGTTACCGAAAATAACACCCACCTTATAATACTACAATCGGTGCTTGCCGCAGATACTTTTCAGGATGTAGCAACTATTGAAGTTGAAAGGGACAGGAACAACAATGTAAGTGTACAGGTTGTGGGTGATGTGTATATGTACGGGCCCAACTATATTTATGAGCCTGTATATGTAACAAGGCCTGCTTTGTTTAATGTGTTTTGGGTAAGCAGCTACCGCCCGTACTATTCACCGTGGTACTGGGGTTATTACCCTACTTACTACAACTACTGGGCTCCTTATCCGGTTTACAGGTACCGTAACAATGTGCACAACCACATAAATGTACACAATACTTATGTATATGTAAACAACAGGAGAAGTACCCGTGCAACATCGTTATATGCCAGCCACAGGGCTAATGCTTACGAAAGGCAATATCCTAACCGCAGCTTTGCAAACAGGAATACAGGTTACACCAACAGGCGTGAAATGGAGCAAAGCCGTACTGCTAACGCAGCTACAAGAACCGGCGGAACACGTGGTAATGCATCTGTAAGGTCTGCAAATACTGGCGGCAGAAGTACAAACACTGTAAGAAGCAACAATGGAGCGGGCCGTGCAGTGAATAATAGTGCCACACGCAGCGAAAGCACAAACATAAATACACGGTCGGCAAGCAATAATGCTACAACACGAGATAATGGTGCAGTAAGGAGTAACTCCTTAACAAGAACCGAAAGCCAGCCTGCAAGGGTTAATAACAATACAAGCACACGTAGCAATACTAATGCTACACCATCAAGAAGCTACTCGGCTCCGGAGGTGAGAAGCAACACCCCGTCAAGGGTTAATAGTTCGCCATCAGTTCGTAGTAACACAAATAGTGCCCCTGCTGTAAGAAATACACCGGTTTCAACACCGCAAAGGCAGAATGCACCATCGGTGGCTCCGCAAAGGCAAAGTGCCCCTGCAATGAGAAGCACACCGGCTGCTGCGCCACAAAGGCAAAGCGCACCGGCAAGGTCATCTGGCGGTAATGGTGGTGGCGGAAGAAGAGGTTAATAATTTTATATATACTTTTTAGGTTAGTTAGCAAACCGGCCTGCTTTTTTAAAGAAGCAGGCCGGTTTTGTTTTATACTATTCTTCGGGTTTTAATGGCGTGTACCCATTCGTCATGCCCGCATACGGTGCATTTACCGGTGGTAGGCTCAAGTTTTTGAGTATTGGCACAAAAGGTACATGCATACACACCAGTTTTTGCTATAATATTGCTTTTAAGATTGTATAACTGCGGGCGAATGGGCAATCCGAATTTAATATCGGCATCTTCGTAAAAATAAACGCTGATAGATCCGTTGGTTTCCATATAAGCGTTACGCACCTGCCCTAAATGCTCAATCGATTTTAAACGCAATTCGGTAAAAAATTCATCCTGCGCCAGGTCTTCTTTTTCAAAAGATTGTATCGAAAATTGCCCATCCTCAATAATACAGGTTACCTTACCTTCAATAAAATTTTCAAAACGTTTGCTCTTGCCCAGTAGCCAGGTAACAGCCCTGTACATAAACAATATTATTAAAAATACCAGTATGGCTGGTACAATGCCCACATCTTCATAAAACATAGGGTCGCCGGCAGCAGACCCTAACGATATTATTATAACCACCTCAAATATCGATAGCTGCTTTACCCCCCTTTTACCGGCAAATTTTAGGGTAAGCAGCACTACGGTAAACATTATTATGGTCCTGAAGGCAACCTCTAACAGGAACTCAAAAGGCAGATCGTTAAACAACAGCCTGTTCCACTCAAATATCTCTTTCATGTGTTTTTAAAGATTTATCTTATAAAGTTATACAAGCTAACACATTCGTTAACAAACATTAGCACAACTTTAATACAGCCTTAATGATGGTTGTAAACGGTGTGGCGTAATTTTATATAAATGAAATTTACTAACTATAAAAAATACAATTATGAGCAAGAGAGTAGCCATACTGGCAACCCACGGATTTGAAGAAAGCGAACTAAAATCGCCAAAGGAATATATTGAGCAACAAGGATGGACAGCCGAGATTGTAAGCCTTGAAAGCGGAAGCATTAAATCCTGGGCGGGGAAAGACTGGGGCCCTGAATATAAGGTAGATAAAACACTTAGTGAAGTTACATCGGGCGATTACCATGCACTTGTGCTTCCGGGTGGTGTTATCAACCCTGATAAATTAAGGGTTAATGAAGATGCCATTGCGTTTGTAAAATCCTTTTTTGATGAAAAGAAACCGGTTGCCGCCATTTGCCATGGCCCGTGGACGTTAATTAACGCAGGTGTTGTAGACGGCAGGGAAGTTACATCGTACCCGTCGGTTAAACAAGATCTTATTAATGCCGGTGCCAACTGGGTAGATAAAGAAGTTGTTGTAGATAACGGGCTTGTAACCAGCCGTACTCCTGATGACCTTCCTGCCTTTAACAAAAAACTTGTTGAAGAGATTAAAGAGGGCAAACACGAACTACAGCACAGCTAAAAATAATGTTTGTTAAGGTTAATTCCTAATTCAACGGAGGAGCTCTTACGCCATTGGTGTAAGAGCTTTCTTTATTATCTTTACGTTTATTAAAACCATACATAATAATGAAAAAATCTATCGTTATACTGCTGGCATTAATGTCGGCGCAACTGCACGCTCAATTAAAAGAAGTTGCTTACACCGAGGGGATCCAAAAGCTGAAAGGCTTTGCCGCAATACCCTCTAAAGCCCTAAAACAAAAGCCGGGTATACTTGTATTGCCTGCCTGGTTTGGCATTAACCAGCATGTTAAAGATGTGGCAACAGAGTTATCGTCTTTAGGCTATCATGCTTTTGTAGCTGATATTTACGGCGAAGGCAACTACCCCACTACCCCACAACAGGCGGGTGAAAGAGCAGGCTACTACAAAGGCCACCCCGAAGAATACCAAAAACGTATTAAAGCCGCCCTTGATGCTTTAATTAAAAGTGGTGCCGATGCTAACAACATTGTAGTTATAGGCTACTGTTTTGGCGGTACCGGTGCTCTTGAGGCTGCCCGTGCAGGTATGAACGTTAAAGGCGTTGTTACTTTTCATGGTGGGTTAGGCAAAGATGCATCGCGTACTAATAGCGAAATAAAACCTAAGGTATTGGTGTTGAATGGTGCAGATGACCCGCACGTGCCTCAAAAAGATATCGCCGCTTTTGAAAAAGAAATGCGCGACGGCCATGCCGACTGGCAGTTTATTAATTACGCTAATGCTGTGCATGCTTTTACCGAGAAAGAAGCCGGCAATGACAACTCTAAAGGAGCAGCTTATAATGAAAAAGCCGATAAACGCTCGTGGAAACATTTCCTTTTATTTTTAGATGAAGTTTTTGAAAAGAAATAATAGTATATTTATAACTTCTCTTTTAACCAAATACGATTAGATGAAAAAACTATTTATCGTTCCGTTAGCGTTCCTGGTATTTTCGTGCAGTTCTACAAAGAACAAGCAAAAGGACTATGCGAAGGCTGATGTTGCCAAGTACATGAAAACGATTACCGATGCCGACCTGAAAAAGCACCTTTACATTGTAGCATCAGATGAAATGGAAGGCCGTAATACGGGCGAACCCGGACAAAAAAAAGCGGGTAAATATCTTATTAGCCAATATGAGGCTAACGGAATATCATTCCCTAAAGCAGCTACAGACTGGTACCAAAAAGTACCCTCAGCATTTATGGCGCGAAACTTTAGCCCTAAATTAAACGACTCAGAAAATATATGGGCTTTTATAGAAGGTTCAGAAAAGCCAGATGAGATTCTTGTAATATCGGCACATTACGACCACGTGGGGATGAAAAACGGCGAGGTATACAATGGTGCCGATGATGACGGATCGGGTACGGTGGCACTTTTAGAAATTGCACAGGCATTTATGCAGGCTAAAAAAGATGGTTACGGCCCTAAACGTTCTATACTTTTCTTACACGTGACAGGTGAAGAACATGGACTTCACGGTTCACGTTATTATTCTGAAAATCCGTTGTATCCTATAGCAAACACCATTGCCGACCTTAATATTGATATGATAGGCCGCCGCGATGATGCCCATAAAGATAATGGCAATTATGTGTATGTAATAGGTTCTGACAGGCTTAGTACCGATTTGCATAACATAAATGAAGCTGCCAATAAAAAATACACCAACCTGGCGCTTGACTATACTTTTAACGACAGAAAAGACCCTAACCAGTTTTACTTTAGGAGTGACCATTACAACTTTGCTAAAAAAGGCATCCCAATTATATTTTACTTTAACGGCGTGCACGATGATTACCACCAAGCAAGTGATGAACCAAATAAAATTGAGTACGACCTGCTCGCAAAAAGGGCACAGCTTGCTTTTGTAACCGCCTGGGAACTCGCAAACCGTGAAAACCGACCCGTAGTAGACAAAGACGGTAAATAAATACAAATTGATAGTAAACAAAAACTCCGGCTTATGTGACCGGAGTTTTTTATTTTATGATTCTTTTATCTTTTTAGAAAAGCCATTGTTTACAAAGAGTACTAACTTGTTTTTACGTTTTTGTGTAAAAAACTCCCAGTTAATAATTACCCCTACTACACATATTGTCATTAATATACCAAGCAGCGATACATAAATAACATCATTTAACCCGTTTACATACGGAATTTCAGTCACAAAAAAGTAGAGTGATATAAAAAACACGATAACGGATAATATGAGAGAAAATAATTTCATGTGTCCTTTGCTTTAAATAAAAAGTAGCATCTAAGTAGTGTTAACGCAAATAGCGGGACTATATTTAATTATCCATTGGTTAAAACTACATTCCTGCCGTGGCAGTTTCTCCTACATTCTTATAATCAGGACAAAAGTAAAAATTTTAAGCGAATTTTAACTTTTATTTATAATAAATTTTAAGGTTTAACATATCCTTACAAAGCCTGCATCACCTCCTGCATGTTTAAATATGTACCGTCCCTGCCGGTAATACGGTACTCAAAACAATATTTCATAGAGCCCTCTAAAAAATCTTTATAATGCTTGGTGTCGCCTATAAGTTTTTCCTGAGTATCCATATCAGGTGCCGGTAAGGCCATGTCTTTATTGCAAACACCTTCGGCTACAAACTCATATACATCCTTTTCGTAGGTTTTTATAGTACCGGTAATACTAAAGTCAGGATTATCAATATTATTATAAATATCCATATCCAGCTTTATTCCATGTTCTTTGTACTCGGCTGTAACACTGTGCTCATTTTCCTTAAACTTAAAATGGCCGTCGGCTTTAAAAAAATCTTTAAAACCGTCGAAAATGCTTTTAATCTCTTCGCGCTTAAGTTCCTTTCTTTTATACTCATATTTTTTACGGTATTCATCATGTTCCGCCTGTATGTCTATCTTTATTTTTAAAAATCCTAAATCCATAGCTCTGTGTGTTTAAATATTATAGTTCGGCCACCTTTGGTTCAAAAAAATTCACATAAAAAAAGTTATCAGGGTCTACCCCGGCATCAATAAACAAAAGTTTAATATGCTGTACTCTTTCAAAATCTTCCTGTGCATGCAATTCCAAAAACTCAAGAAATTCGGTGAGGTTGCTAAACTTAAAACTAAGGTTAGTATTTAGCGAATATTCGGTAATGCTGTATTCTGCGGTGACAACATCAATGCCCGCAGTTTTAAAAGCCTCCCGGATAGTTTCAAAATTTTCGTCCATGGCGGTAGTTTTAAGCCTTTTAATAATTAAAATTTAAGCAGTAACCATTACTGCTTTACCTTTTAGTGAGGTACTACAAATTATTAATTATCTTTTATACAGGGTCTTAAAATACCTATAAAGTTTTACTTTTTCATTAAAGTATCTATGGTAACTTTCATGGCGGCAATAGTTTGCTCCTGTGCCTCTATAGTTTTTAAGAGGGCTTCTTTTTCGGTAGAATATAATGGAGATTGCGGCTCAGATATTTTGTTAGAATCTGATATGGCGGTATAGCCTTGGTTCTTTAAATACAAATCATGATTTATAAAATCGTCAAGGGAAATGTTATACTCTTCGCAAATTTTTTGCATAACCTCTACTTTAGGATGTGATATGCCACGCACATACGTTCCTATCACGCTCTTCTTCAGGCCAAATTTGGCACCAAATTCATCCTGCGATAAAAAATTGTTTTCACACAAGTATTTAATATTCAGACCTATATAATCTTTCATGACCACAAAAACCGTTTATATGAAGAATATTATTTGTTTTTACAATTATTTTTCTTACATTTATCTTTATAAATATACAGAAAATTATTGCAAAAATAACGATTTATGACAGTAAGTGATTTTTTGAAGGAAAGAAACAAGAAAATTTTGAACCGATACAACGAATTAAAGCAGCAAAAAATACCTTCTAAAAAAATATTGCAAAGTATAAGTAGGGAATTTAACGACTTATCTGTTTATACCATCGAGCAGATCATCTACAATAAAAATTACTCTAACAGCCCCCATAAAAAAGAATAGTTCCCTTTTACGTTTGTCCCCAAGAACATAAAGCTATTTGCAGGGAAACAAAAAAGCTTCGAACATAAGTCGAAGCTTTTTCTATTTATAATCACTAATAAATTATAATGTTTCGTTTTTTACTATCTGTACTTTGCCAGCTGGTACATCTCCGGTAGTATCTTTTAGCAAAAGCACTCCCAGTACATTTACCGGGATATCAATAGGCTCGTCAGAGTTTTTCATCTCCTCGCCTATATGATCGTAATCAGCAGGGTTAAGCACGAGCGAATCGCCCTTATCTATTCTTTTGGCAAAAAGGTAATCCCTTATGGCTGCCACCGAGATACTGTGGCCTATACTTACAAATTGAGACATAATTGTTTTGTTTATACAGCTAAGATAGCACCGTTAAAAATAAACTTTGAAAACTTTTTGTTAAATTAAATCTTACAATATAAGTACAAAACGGTAATAAACGGGCTTAAAATAGGCATTACTAATATAATGCCTATCTTTGCACAAAATATATGCAATGGCCACATTTCTTGATCTCGACCTGCCTAAATCGCTGCAAAAAGCCCTCGATGAGCTGGGGTTTGTAAATCCTACGCCCATACAGGAGCGTGCAATGCCGGTAATATTATCAGGCCGCGACATGATGGGTATTGCACAAACCGGTACCGGTAAAACTTTTGCCTACCTGTTACCCATTTTAAAACAATGGAAATTTGCCAAAACACACATACCCCGCGTGGTAATTGTAGTACCTACCCGCGAGCTCGTAGTACAAGTGGTTGAAGAGGTAGAAAAACTTACCAAATACATGAGTGTGCGAACGCTGGGTGTATACGGTGGTGTAAACATAAATACCCAAAAAACAAGGGTTTATGAAGGTGTTGATATTCTTGTGGGTACGCCCGGACGAATGATGGACCTTGCCCTTGATAACGTGGTGCGTTTTGACGAGGTACAAAAATTGGTTATAGATGAGTTTGATGAGATGCTTAACCTGGGCTTTAGGGTACAAGTAACCTCTATCTTATCGATGATGAAGATGAAGCGCCAAAACATCCTGTTCTCGGCTACAATGACCGAAGAGGTAGATGATATGCTTAACGACTTTTTTGATTTCCCAGAAGAGGTTTCGTTAGCTGCCAGTGGTACTCCGCTTGAAAAAATTACGCAGTTGGGTTACAACGTGCCTAACTTTTTAACCAAGATAAACCTTCTTAAGCATTTGCTTAAAGACGAAAGCCTGAGCCGTGTACTTGTTTTTGTGAACAACAAAAAAATAGCCGACCTGGTTATTAACCATCTTGAAGAAGAATTTGGTGAGCAGTTTGGGGTAATACACTCTAACAAATCACAAAACTACCGTTTGCAAACCATGGCATCGTTTCAGGCAGGAGAAATTAGGGGTATTGTTACCACCGATGTTATGGCGCGTGGTTTGGATATATCCGACATTACACACGTTATAAACATGGAGCTCGCCGAAGCGCCGGAGCAGTACATTCACCGTATTGGGCGTACAGGCCGTGCCGATAAGACCGGTATTGCCATTAGCTTTATCGCGCCTTTTGAAGGTGACATTATGGTTGAAGCCGAAGTTTTGATGGAAAAAGAACTTGAGATGCTGCTAATACCCGAAGAAGTGGTTATTGCCGAAAGGCTGCTTGAGTTTGAAAAAGACAGGAAGCAGGTAAAATTCCTGATGAAAAAGGTTAAAAAAGGCGAAGGCGCTTTTCATGAAAAGAAAGAAAAGAACAAAAAGGTTAACCTTGGTGGCCCGGGTAAAACCAAGCCCCGCAAAACCGCACCGCGTAACCGTGGTGTAGAGGCCAAACGTGCTGCAAAAAGAAAAAAAGGTAAATAAGATTTACTCTTATCATAAATACAAAAACCACCCAATTGGGTGGTTTTTTGTTGTATGTATGTTTTGATTATTTATTAGGCGTAAACACGAGGCAAACCGGTTGGCATAACTCTATTTTTTTGCCGGTATCGGTAAGGAGCCCGGTGCTTTTGTCTCTTTTAAATATAATAATGTTGTTACTGTTTTGATTGGCTACCAGTACGTAATTATCGTTAGGGTCTATAGTAAAATTACGCGGCCCTACGCCCTGTGTGCTTATTTGCTGTATAAGGTTTATTTTTCCGTTGGTATGTACCCTGAACGCTGAAATAGTGTTACCATCTGCCCTATTGGTTGCATACAAATATTTGCCATCTTTAGAGAAATGAATATCGGCAGAGCCATTTTTACCGCCAAATATTGCCGGTGCAACACTGGCTTCGTCAACCTTAACCAAAGTTTCATTCTCATAGCTAAAGGTTGTAAGTGTACCATCTAACTCCTGTAACAGGTATACAAAAATACCGTTAGGGTTAAATACCAAATGCCTTGGGCCACTACCGGGCTTAACATCTACTGATCCTTTTAATACAAGCGTTTTGGCACCACCTGCGGGGTTATAGGTGTACATAAATACCTTATCTAAACCCAGGTCGTTCACAAAAACATACTTATTATCCGGCGAAAAATATACCATGTGTACGTGGGCACTTTCCTGGCGGCTTTTATTCGTGCCACTGCCTGTGTGCTGTACCACTTGCTTGGCATCGCTAAGGCTGCCGTCGGGCTTCCTTTCAAAAACTGCAACAGACCCACCTGAATAATTGGCAACAATTACGTTTTTATCGTCGTTTATTATATAACATGGGTCGGCGCCTTTAGAGTCGGTTTTATTTAAAAGATCCAGTTTACCTATTGCAGGGGCATATTTAAAAGCGCTAACCGTACTTTTTTTACCGTCTTCGTTTACGCTGTAAACAAATTTTTTATCGGCAGATACTGTAAGGTAACTTGGGTTTATAACACCATCGGTATTACTTTTAAGCTTATATTCCAAGGTATTAACATTAAAATCGTACACATAAATACCTTTGCTCTGGCAGGCGTTTGTGTAAGTACCAACAATAAGGTTAAAATTATCCTGTGCTGCGGCGTTCATAAATACAAGTAATAGTAGTGCTTTCGCTAATTTCATGGTATGCAATTTAGTACTTACAAATGTAAAGTATTTAAACATTATGTGAAATTTATACCCTGTTTTTGCTGTATCATTTAGAATAAAAATGTGTATTTTTGACAAACTTTCAAACGAATGCAGTTTAAACACCCGGAAATTCTTTACTTTCTCTTCCTGCTGGTAATTCCTATACTGGTACATTTGTTTCAATTACGTCGTTTTCAAAAGCAATATTTCACTAACGTACGTTTTCTTAAAGAGCTTAGCATGCAAACGCGCAAAAGCTCTAAAATTAAAAAATGGCTGTTGCTGTGTACCCGATTGTTGCTGTTAGCCTGCGTAATTATAGCTTTTGCCCAGCCGTTTTTTAAAGCGAAGGATAATGAGAATAAGGGTAACGAAATGGTGATCCTCCTGGACAACTCTTTCTCTATGCAAGCTAAGGGCAGCCGTGGCGAACTGCTTAAACGTGCCGTTCAGGATTTGCTGGAAAACACGCCCGAAAATCAGCAATTTTCGCTTATTACTACTACCAATGCTTATTGGAATACCGATATAAAATCAATCCAGAAAGAGTTACAAAACTTAACGTATAGTGATGTTCCTTACAAGCCCGATTTCTTATTAACCAAGGCACAGGCTAAAAACCCAAACACCGGTAAAGATGTAGTTTTAATTACCGATGCCGTTAATCTTGATAGTAAAGATGTTAGCAAGTTTAGTACCGGCAGCCCTGTGTATGCTATAGTACCCGAAGCAGAGAACATCCGCAATATTGCTATAGACAGCGTGTACATATCGCAAACTATGGATAACTTTTACGAGATAAAGGTTGATATGCAGGCGTATGGCGAGTTTGAAGATGATGTGCCTATTGCGCTTTACAACGGCAAAAACCTCACAGCAAAAACGCTTGTAAAGTTTGATGGAGAAAAAAAGAGCAGCACCTTTACTATTCCTAAAAAAGATTTTCATGGTTATGTAGCGGTGACCGATAACAGCCTTGCCTACGATAATACGTACTACTTCAGTATTTCGAAACCACAAAAATCGAATGTATTAACCATCGGCGAAAGCCAGAAGAATGCATTTTTGACGAAGATATATACGGCTGACGAATTTAATTTTATAGATACCCCACTTAGCGGCCTTGATTATAACAGCCTCGAAAAACAAGATGCCATTATCTTAAATGAGCTAAAGGATATTCCGCAGTCGTTAATAACCACCCTTAAAGATTTTTATGCAAAAGGCGGTAATGTGGTTATCATTCCCGCTGCTGATTGTAGCCTGCAAAGCCTTAATACATTACTAAGCACTTTTGGCAATATGAGCTATAAGCCGCTTACCCAAACTGAAAGGCTTATTACCAAAATTGCTTTTAACCACCCACTATACCAAACGGTATTTGAGAAAAAGACCGATAATTTTCAGTACCCAAAAGTAAACGCCGCATTTACGCTTAGCGGCAATGCCATGCCGGTTCTAACTTATGACGACCAGACACCGTTTCTTGCATCGCTAACCAACAGGCTGGGTAATGTGTATGTTTTCTCGGCACCTGTAAATAAAACCAACAGCAACTTCCAGAATTCGCCGCTTATTGTGCCTACGTATTATAACATGGCACTAAGCAGTGGCAAGACAGGAATTAGTGCAATAACTATCGGTCAAAATCAAAGTTTGCTATTGGACGCTGTACTTTCTAAAGACGAAGTGCTTACCGTTAAAAACCAGGATGCTGACTTTATACCCATGCAGCAGGTGCTTAACAATAAGGTTAAGCTGTCTTTTGGCAATTACCCAGAGGCCGCCGGTAACTACAGCATTTTTAAAGGCGATGAAAACATAAAGAACATCAGCTTTAACCATGCCCGTACAGAAAGCAACCTTAACCAGCAAAACAAAGGTATACTTAGCAGCTTTACCAAAGTCGACTCAGTTGCTACGGTATACAACGATATAAAATCTGAACGTACTGCAAGCGAACTGTGGAAATGGTTTATCATTGGCACACTCGTTTTCTTATTACTCGAACTCTTTATCCAAAAATTTGTAAAATGAACCTGATATTTAAAAACGCCACCATTATTGATAAAAACAGCCCGTTTAACAACAAAGCTGCCGACATTGTAATTGAGGGCGGTATTATAAAACAAATTGGAACCAATATTGCCGCTATTGATGGCTTTGACGTTATAGAACTTGATAACCTGCACATCTCTCAGGGGTGGTTTGACAGCTCGGTTAGTCTTGGCGAACCCGGCTATGAAGACAGGGAAACCCTTGCTAACGGCCTTGATGTGGCTGCCCGCAATGGCTTTACCGATGTTGCCCTGCAACCTACCGGCTACCCTATTGCCGAGAAACAGGCCGATATTGCTTTTGTAGTGAACAGGTCGGCGCACACTGCCACTGCCCTGCACCCTATTGGGGCGCTTACAAAAGGCAGCGAAGGTAAAGACATGGCCGAACTTTTTGATATGAAAAATGCCGGGGCGGTTGCCTTTGGCGATTATAACAAATCGTTAAGCGATGCCAATATCCTTAAAATTGCGCTGCAATATGTTCAGGATTTTGACGGGTTGGTTATTGCGTATTCTCAGGATGATAAAATTAAAGGTAAAGGCGTTGTGCACGAAGGTGAAGTTAGTACCCGCCTGGGACTTAAAGGCATCCCTACACTTGCTGAAGAATTGCAAATTGCCCGCAATCTGTACCTTTTAGAGTACACAGGCGGTAAGCTACACATACCTACGATATCTACAGCCAGATCGGTACAGTTAATTCGTGAAGCAAAGGCTAAAGGGCTTAACGTTACCTGTAGTGTTGCCGTACATCATTTAATTTTTACCGATGAAGTGTTAGCCGACTTTGACAGCCGTTATAAAGTTGCCCCACCCTTACGCCCGGATACCGAAAGAAAAGCGCTTATAGAGGGTGTTTTAGATGGTACGATAGATATTATAACGTCTGACCATAACCCATTAGATATTGAACACAAAAAACTGGAGTTTGACCTTGCAAAAGATGGCACTATAGGTTTCGAGAGTGCTTTTGGCGCCCTAAATACCATACTGCCTTTAGATGTTATAATAGAGAAATTTACAGCCGGCAAAGCAATTTTTGGCATCGAAAATAAGGCTATTGCCGAAGGTTCTCAGGCAAGCTTCACACTATTTAATCCCGAAGGCCACTGGACATTCGGCAAAAGCGATATACTTTCAAAATCTAAGAATTCAGCATTTTTAGGCGCTGCATTAAAGGGCAAAGCGTACGGAATTTATAACCGCGGCAAGCTGATACTTAATAAATAATTTGCATTAGTTTACACATAATGAACGATACCATTGAAAAAGGCAAAACCATTGCCATTACCAGTTATATACTGGTTGTAGGCGCGCTTATTGCCATGTCTATGAATTCTGAAAATAAAAACCCTTATGCGTCTTTCCACATCAGGCAGGCACTGGGATTATCAATACTTTTTGTGGCTATAGGCTACACCCTTAGTGGTTTTTGGAACCCCATGATTGTGTACCCATTCTGGATATTCATGTCGGTGTTATGGGGTTACGGATTGTTTACAGCCATTAGTGGCCAAATGCGGCCAATACCTTTAGTTGGCGGATTGTTTCAAAAAGTATTTAAAAACCTGTAGCAGTAACTATGGAGTTATCATTATACCACCTTGTAAGGCAGCCTAAAATACAGCAGGAAAAAAATCCGTTATTACTATTACTTCACGGCTACGGCAGCAACGAGGAAGACCTTTTCTCGTTTGCAGCACAATTGCCCGACGAATACCTTATCGTTTCAGTACGTGCACCATATACGCTTCCGGGCTACGGCTTTGCTTGGTATGCCATAGATTTTGATGCCGATATGAACAAGTTTACCGATGATGTTCAGGCAGTACAGTCGCGCGATCTTATTGCGAAATTTATAGATGAAGTTGTTGCTGCCTACCCTGTAGATAAGGATAACGTAACGCTAATTGGCTTTAGCCAGGGCGCTATTTTGAGTTATGCTGTAGCATTAACCTATCCTGAAAAAATAAGCCGTGTGGCTGCCCTGAGCGGTTACCCGCACAATACCATTATTAGTGATGTAAATAGCGAAAAGCTGAACAAACTTCGCTTTTTTGTATCGCATGGCACTATAGACCAGGTTATCCCGGTAGAATGGGCACGCAAAGCACCTGAGTTTATAAAAGCGTTGAATTTAGATGTGGAGTATCACGAATATAATGCAGGCCACGGAGTAGCGCCACAAAACTTTTACGACCTACTTAACTGGTTAAATAAGTAAAAACTATCGGTTAGGGTTTTGCTTAATGTATACTTCGGTAGCGCCAAGGCCATATTTTTGATAGTCGGCATCTCTAAAGGTAATGCCTTCATAGCGGCCCAGCATAAAATCAAGCTCTGCTTTAAGCACCCCCTCGCCCACACCGTGTATAAAAACTACTTTAGGCATCCTATTTTTAATGGCAAACTCAATCTGGCGTTTAGCCGTTTCAGATTGCAGGGTTAAGATATCGTAGTTAGACATTCCCCTTTTGTTAGGCACCAGCTTTTCTATATGCAGGTCTATTTCCAGTACAAAGCCATCGCCTTTTACCTTCTTTTCTTTTACAAAACTGCGTTTTTTAGGCTCTTCTTTTTCCCTTAAAACCGAACCCAGGCTTTGGTTAGAAAAAAAAGAGGACAACTCGCGCGAATTGGTAATTTTAACCAGTTCGCTTTCATCAAACAGCAATTCAAAACCATCGGTGGTTTCTATGAGTACCTTATCCTTTTTATAGCCCTTTACACGGCCATTAAAAGAATCATCCAGTACTGTAACCTCATCGCCTGCCTTAAACTTCATTGTTATCGTTATTAGGGTCGCCCTTACTGGGTACTTTGCTCATAAGCTTCATTAAGCCCATCATAAAAATTACTATGGCAATAACCATTATAACCACATTGGGTTTGGCTAAAGATTGCTCGTAAAGCGCTACGAAAGCAGCGGCAAACATTAATACAATGTAAATGGTTTTCATGGGGGTAAAGGTACTAAATTGCAATAAAAAATCCTCTCATTAAAAATGAGAGGATCTGTATATAATTTTCACTGTTACATACCGCTTGCAGCGCCAACCCCTGCAACAATTGCAAATACAAAAACCAGGATATAAATAGCTATCATTATAATAGCAAGGATACCTAAAAATTTATAGTGCGATTTAAGGTTTTCCATTGCTGTTGTAAGGCGCTCTGTATTGTTAGTATTTAGCGCCTGTTTAGTACTTGATGCAAACCTGAAAAGATACAAAACCGGGAAAAAATAAAATAAGGCTATAACAATGTATACCCCACCTATTGTTGCGCCACCCAATGCTCCAAACATTCCGGCACCTCCGCCAAGAGATCCCATTGCGCTGCCTGCTGCGAACATAATAAGGCCAAATATTACCATTAAGCCAATAAAAATAAAGCCTAAGATGGATAAGAATGAAGCCCATTTAGCTGTTTCCCTTAAAAATGCCTGGGCAGGTAATGTAAACTGAAGTTCGAAATTGTCAAAAGCCGATTTGCTTTCAAGATCTGAGGAATAGTTTTCCATAAAATAATAATTGATTGGTTTATAATAAATGAATTGGTTTACTTTTCGAAATCTTTTAAAGTTGTGGTAATAATAGTTACACATTCAAGTAATTGCTCCTGTGTCATTACTAATGGCGGTGCAAAACGTATAATGTTACCATGTGTAGGCTTTGCAAGCAGCCCATTTTCACTTAGCGCCATACAAATATCCCAGGCAGTAGAGCTATCTTCGGTATCGTTGATTATAATAGCATTAAGCAATCCTTTACCACGCACAAGGCTTACAATATTGCTGTTAGCAATATATTTACTTAATTCCTGCCTGAATAGCTTACCAAGCTTTTCGGCATTATCAGCAAGGTGCTCATCTTCCACCACCTCAAGGGCAGCTATGGCAACAGCAGCGGCAATAGGATTGCCGCCAAAGGTAGAACCGTGCTGTCCGGGCTTGATAACATTCATAATAGCATCATTGGCGAGTACTGCCGAAACAGGGTATGCCCCACCCGAAAGTGCTTTGCCTAATATCAAAATATCAGGTTGTACGTTTTCATGATGTACGGCAAGGAGTTTGCCGGTACGTGCAATACCTGTTTGTACCTCATCGGCGATAAAAAGCACGTTGTGTGCTTCACAAAGCTGTTTGGCTTTTGCCAGATAGCCCTCTCCCGGAACGTATACCCCAGCTTCACCCTGGATAGGCTCTACAAGAAAACCGGCAATGTTGGTTTCTGATTTTAAAACATTCTCTAACGCGGCAATATCATCATAAGCTATCTTGATAAAACCCGATGTATAGGGGCCAAAATTTTTACGGGCACCTTCATCATTAGAAAAAGAAATTATTGTAGTGGTACGGCCGTGAAAATTATTTTCGCAAACAATTATCTTAGCTTCATTTTCGGCGATACCTTTGCGCTCATAAGCCCATTTTCGGCAAAGCTTAATGGCAGTCTCTACAGCCTCAGCGCCGGTATTCATAGGCAATACTTTATCAAAGCCAAAGTACTTGGTAACAAACTCTTCATACTTACCCAGCTTATCGTTATAAAAAGCGCGGGACGTTAAAGTAAGCGTTTGTGCCTGGCTAACAAGTGCATTAACAATTTTAGGATGGCAGTGCCCCTGGTTTACTGCCGAATACGCCGAAAGAAAGTCGTAATAACGTTTACCATCGGTATCCCAAACATAAACACCTTCTCCCCTGCATAGTACTACCGGCAGCGGGTGGTAGTTGTGCGCCCCGTATTTGTCTTCTAAAGCAATAGCATTTGCAGCCCCTGATTTTTCTAAAATCGACATTGTAATCTTAATTTTATTTTATAAACAGCAATTCCTGCTTATGGAGAGAAATCATCCTGATTTAAAGCTGCAAAATACTAAAAATAAAATTATTCTACATTTATTCTGTATTAAATACAAAAACCTCATTCTATAAAGAATAAGGTTTAACTTAAAAGCAAATGATGCTTCTATTTATTTTTCATCGGCACTTGGGCCATAACTGCCGGGTATAGGTATATCAAGCAATCGTAAATAAACACCTAATTGTGCCCTATGGTGCACTATTTGCGAGTAGGCCATGCGTATAACCCCATACCTGTTATAGGTGTTTATAATGTGGATGCCATTGCGTAGTACCCAATCTTCGGTAAGTATGTTGGCATCAGCTTCAGCTAAAGATTGTTTGCCGCTTTTAAGCGATGCCTCAAAAAAATCAAGCAGTTCGCCTGTGTTCTTTACATCCTGTGGCGTGTACGGATTGCGTTCAAAATCAAGTTCATTAGTTGTAAGTGCCGTAGCAACCCACCCGGGAAGCTCGGCAATGTGGGCTGCAAGCTGCTTAAGCGTCATACTTTTAGGGTGCGGCTGCCAGTCGAATTTTTCAGGTGGAACGCGGCTTAGCATTTTGCGGGTTGTTATAGCCTCGTTGTGCATTTCTTCCTGTAAAAGCGGGATAAGTTCTAATGTAATGGTTTCCATAATCGTGGTTTAATTTGTTACAGTACAAAGTAAGCCACGGTTTATGACAACCCTATGTCAGCAGGTTTTTAGAAAGCGAATATTTTTGCGAATAGGTATCTATAAGCAGGCAAACACGGTCTTTTAATTCTTCCGGTTCTATAATTTCAACCTTATCGGCAAACATCATGATCCAGCGTTCCATACCGGGATCGGTAAATTGGGTAAGAAATGTCATCTCAACCTTGTCGCCCATATTTTTTTCTGAAACAAAACCATGATAATGACGGTGTTCTTCCAGATACATAGTGATGGATTTAGAAACCCTGAGCACCACTTTTTTTACGTTAAAACTTTTCTTTTCCTGTTCTTTAAGCTCCTGAAATTCTTTTAACGATGCGCGTTCTTCCTGAGGTATATCGGTAAGCTGTATGTTTACAACACGGTCTATCCTAAACTGGCGGTAGGCATTCCTTAAATGACAGTAAGCAATGGTATACCAGTTTTCGTATTCATGAAAAACGCCTATAGGCTCCAACAGCCTCTCGCTGCTATCATCATTACCAAAAGCTTTATAAACCATTTTAACCACCTTTTTATCGGCAATAGCCTTTAAAAGAATGTCTAAAATATTTTGGGGTATAACTTTATTATGCTTTTTACCTGTTACCACTATTTGCTGGTCCAGGTTTTCCAACAGGTCTTTTTCAGTTCCCCTAAGCACTGCCTTAACCTTAAACATAGCACTATTAAAATGGCTTTGAAGGGCAGTATCGCTAAATTTTTGCATCAATTTTTCGGCTGTAATAAATGCTACGGCTTCATCGGGTGTAAACATTACAGGCGGAAGGCGATAACCTTCAACTAAAGAGTATCCTATACCTGCCTCACCATACAGTGGTACACCGGCTTCTTCCAGCGAACGGATATCGCGGTACACGGTGCGCAGGCTAATGCCAAACCTATCAGCCAAATCTTGTGCTTTAACTACTTTTTTAGACTGTAGTTGTATAAGTATAGCGGTTATCCTGTCGAAACGGTTCATGGTAGTAAAATTTGCAAATCAAATATAAGATTTACCCTAAAATAAAAAAGCCCTTTATCGCTAAAAGGCTTTTTAAAATATAATAATTAACTAACTCCGTATCCTGTAAGTTATGATTAGATCACTTCTTAAATTGCCATAACTTTTTGAAGACATAAAGTTAATGTAAAATATCTGAACATCAAAGTTTTAACATAAATTTATAGTGCTTCATTACGAAGCTTCAGCATTTCCAGCACCTTTAGCGTAGTGTTCCAGTTACGGGTTGTAGATTTTAACCCAAGTTTATTCTCTATAAACACATTAGTAAGCTTAGAATCGGCCGCACTTTGCGCTAATTTTAAATACAATACATTGCCTACTACTTTAAAAACATCGTCGCTGCGGTTGTATTTAAACATTTGATCAAGCCCGGCAGTTGTAGGCACACCGTTTAAAAATGCCACAAAATACTTCTTAATACCCGATCCTTCCGGCTCAGGCCCGGTGTACGGGTTGTTGTCTACAGCCTGTTTTATTTCAGCTTCATCCAGTATAAAAATCAAAACATCATAGCCATATTCTTTATACATAAGGTTTTGTATATCTTTAGATAGCTTTTCTTTACTGATCTCAGGATGTTCAAAAACCACATTGCCACTTTGTATGTAAGTTTCTACATTAAGATAACCTTCGGCCTGCATGAGCTTTTTAAGATTATCCATCTTGATCATGTTGTGTCCGCTCACATTAATACCACGGAAAAGCGCTAAATATACCGGCATAGATTTTTGATAAAGGATTAATTGCAAATTTATTTAAATTTTGTGAGCAATAGTTTATTTTTGCCGAATGGGAAGAAAGACAACAGAAAAGATAGTTTTTAATAATGTTGCCGTGCTGGATGCCGGCGCTAAAGGTGTATCTGTAGCCAAGGCTCCGGATGGTAAGGTAATTTTTATACCTAATGTAGTACCCGGGGATGTGGTAGATGTACAAACTTTTAAAAAGCGCAAGGCCTATTACGAAGGTAAGGCCGTGCATTTTCATGAATATTCTGCCGACAGGGTTATACCTCCCTGTCAGCATTTTGGGGCTTGTGGTGGTTGCAAATGGCAAAATATGGACTATGAAAAGCAGTTATACTATAAAAACCGCGAGGTATTTAACCACCTTAAGCGCATAGGTAAAGTAGAGCTGCCCGAGTTTGAGCCTATTAAAGGCAGCGACAAGCACTTTTTTTACCGTAATAAAATGGAATTTTCTTTCTCTAACGCACGTTGGATGACCGATAAGGAAGTGCAAAGCGGCGAAGATTTTGAGGGCAATAACCGTAATGCCCTGGGCTTCCACATACCACGTATGTGGGATAAAATATTAGATATCACCAAGTGTCACCTGCAGGAAGACCCAAGCAACGCTATACGCAACGCCGTTAGGGATTTTGCTAACGAGCATGGCCTGGAGTTCTTTAACCCACGAGAACACAGCGGGCTGTTGCGCACGCTAATGCTGCGCACAGCTTCTACAGGCGAGATCATGGTGCTTATTCAGTTTTTTGATGATAACAAAGAGCAAAGAGAGCAGTTACTGGATTACCTTGCATATACTTTCCCAAGTATCACGTCATTACAATACTGTGTTAACCAAAAGGCTAACGATACACTTTACGATCAGGAAATTATACTTTATAAAGGCCGCGACTATATTCTTGAAGAAATGGAAGGCCTTACATTTAGCATTAACGCAAAATCTTTTTACCAAACTAACAGCGATCAGGCATACCAACTGTATAGTATTACCCGTGATTTTGCCGGCCTGACCGGTAATGAGCTGGTGTATGACCTGTATACCGGTACTGGTACTATTGCACAGTTTGTATCGCGCAAAGCCCGCAAAGTTGTAGGTGTAGAGGCGGTTCCTGAGGCTATTTTTGATGCCAAAGAAAACGCTAAACGCAATAATATTACCAACTGCGAGTTTTTTGTTGGAGACATGAAAAATGTATTTAACGATGCATTTATTGCCCAGCATGGTATGCCCGATGTTATTATTACCGACCCACCGCGCGATGGCATGCATAAAGATGTTGTTGAGCAAATATTACGCATAGCTCCGGAGAAAGTGGTTTACGTAAGCTGTAATTCAGCAACACAGGCACGCGACCTTGCCCTTATGGACGAGGTATATAAAGTTATGCGAGTGCGACCGGTAGATATGTTTCCGCAAACGCACCACGTAGAAAATGTTGTACTTTTGGAAAAAAGATAAAAACCATACAGGTTACATTGCTATGAAAAGACTAATTGCTTCGGTTACAATAATGTTCGTGTTTGCCTGCTATTTGGTTAGCTGTGAAAAAGATGACCTTTGTGCCGATACCACCCCTACTACCCCTAACTTAATTATTGAGTTTTATAACAGCGATTCGCCCGATGACCTTACAACTGTAAATGGGCTTCAACTGTTTGTAGAGGGTAGCCAGGATACTATTCAGGCAGGTACCGTTAGCACTATTAAATTGCCATTGCGTGTAGATGCCACATCTACCAAATGGGGGCTAATTTATTACAGGCCCAACACAGGTACTGTAATACCTAACACGGATTATCTTGAGTTTAAATATACCACACGTACAGAGTATGTATCCCGTGCATGCGGCTATAAAACATTATTTACATTAGATGCTCCTAATGGCACACCTCCTAATCCTGTTCTTACCAATGGCACCGATAGCCCAACCTTATGGATAGATAATGTTGAAGTTCTTAATACTAATATAGAAAACGAAGATGATGTACATATCAAGATCTATTTTTAGCCTGTTATTACTGGCATCGTTTTCGGGGTTTTCGCAGGAGGCTGACAAAGAACTTAAACCTGCTGCTGTAACCGATACTGTGGCTAACCCGATAGTTAAAGACAAATACGGTATACGTGTGGGGGTAGACCTGCACCGCCTAAGCCGTTCTTTTTATGAAGATGGCTTTACAGGTATTGAGGTTGTAGGCGATTACAGGCTGTCCCGTAAGCTGTATGCTGCTGCTGAATTGGGTAATGTTGATTATAAGCAGGACGATGTGCAATTAAATTATACCACAAAAGGCAGCTATATAAAGTTAGGTGTTGATATCAATGCCTACGAAAACTGGCTCGACATGGAAAACATGATATACATAGGGTTTAGGTATGGCTTTTCTACATTTAGCCAGACACTTAATTCCTACAAGGTGTACCAAAATTCGTCTAATACGCTAACCGATGAAACTACCGGCAATTACTTTGACGAGGTAACAGTTACACCTAATGAAAAATATGGCAGCCTTAGCGCCCACTGGGTTGAGGTTGTAGGTGGTATTAAAGCCGAAATATTCAATAATTTTTTCATTGGTTTTAGTTTTAGGCTAAATAACCTTTTAAGCGATAAAAAGCCTGCTACGTTTGATAATCTTTATATACCCGGCTTTAACCGCACATATGATGGCAGCTTTGGTGTTGGGTTTAACTACACAGTGTCGTATGCCATACCTTTATATAAAAAAGAAAGGGCTAAAAAAATTGAAGAAAAACCTGCTAAAAAGAAGTAATACGTAACTTTACAGCTTTAAAAAAAAAATGCCGCAGTTTTCACTGCGGCATTTTTACGAAATTAAAAACCTGAATTTATTTAATCATTAATTTTTTAGTGGATTGTTTTTCGTTAGCGGTTACTGATACAAAGTATACGCCTGTTTTTAAAGCCGATACATCTAAGGTAGATTGTGCGCCATTAAGTGCAGCTGTAAACATTGTTTTACCTAAAATATCGGTTACGGTTACATTTCCTGCTTCAGCATTTTGAAGTAGTAATGTTACTCTTCCCGATGCAGGGTTAGGATATAGTACAAAACCATTTGCAGCTAAATCTTTAACTCCGGCGGTAGCCTGTACAGTTGTTGTAGCCGTGTTGGTATCTACAACAGGGTTAAAATCAAAATAAATACCCGCTTGCCCTGTCATTATATCGCCAATACCAACGGTAGTTTTAGGTTTAATTTTGAACGATACAAAGCCATGGCTTCCCGCTTCATCTGCATCTTCAAAAGGCAGGTTTATATCATCAAAAAAGAACTCAAGGCTGTTGCCCGCACGGTTGGCAACATAGTTATGGCTACCCCCTATTGCCTGAAATGTATCAAGATCAAGATTTTCATTTAGGTTAGTTGCTATCCTTACAAAAGAAGCGTTAGCATCACCCATGTTCTGAAAACGTATGGTGTAGTGCAAATATTCATCTGCCTGGTCTTCGGTAATAAAATCGCCTTCCCTAACACTAATGTCATTCGGGTCAAAAGAACTTACTACATAAGCATTAGATGCAAATGTGTTGTTGTAAGGAGTATTATCATTTAAAGGCGTAATTGTTGAATCAAAAGCAAGAACATCGCCGCTAACAGCCGTAGTACTTACCGTAAAGTTCACATAGATGTATTGTGTTTGGTACGGCTGAAGGTTAGTATAGCTAAACGTTAACTGATTGCCGTTTACCAAAGCGGTTGAAGATGCTCCCTCATAATTAAGTAAGCTATCATCAAAAGATAATGCTACATCGCCGGACGCTACAGTTGTGCTGCCCGTATTTTGATAAGCAATTACATAAGTAGCAGGGAAGCCTGGTACAAAAGAGGTAAACGGAAAAGTATACACCGCAACATCTACAGTAGGCTGCTGTTCTGTAAGGCAAAAGTTAACATCTTCTTCGTTACCCGGAAACGTAAAACTGTAGTTTTGAGGAGCAACTGCCGCTGTAAAAGGATAAGCCGGATTAGGATATACGGTTACCTCACCATCTGGTATGTTTAAAAAGCTGTAATTACCATCTTCATCGGTAGTTGTGTAGTAATAGTTGTTATCATGTACATAGTATACTGTTATGCCTGCTGCAACAAGATCGGTTTCACTACAACCATTATCATCACTGTCATATCGTATGTTTCCGGCAATAGTATTATCTGTAATACAAGGCGCAACTATAAGTGTAATCGGTTCTATAGAAACACAATCCTGTGCTGTTAACCTAACATAGATAGTTTGCTGATTTGGAGTTGTGTTGGTGTACACGTAATCCCATATTTGGTTAACCTCATTTTGGGCATCGGCTTCGGTCTCATAAAGTTCTATATCAATATTCTGATATTCAGGATATAAACTCCATAAATAACTTAGCTGCATCTCAAGAAAAAAGGTGGCAAACCCGTCAAAATCCTGATCGCACATGGTAATAGGTTCAAAATCAGCATCAGGCAATGATCCCGCTACAGTAATATCAAAGTTCCACTCATTGCTGCATGCACCACTTTGTACCGCATACAATGTTTGCGAAGACGAAATTACAGTACCTCCGGGAACTATAGTACCTGTACCATTTGGGCCTGTGTAAAATGTAATTGCAGGCCATGAAATTGTAGGCAGCACGAAACTTGTACATACTGTAACATCATTCCACGGGATAAATACCTGCGACCAATAAATGATAAAACTTGTAATATCATAATCGCCGGTTGCGGCGTTATCTACCCTAATGAAAATTTCCTCATTTGACGATATTACGTAGAGTGCTGATGGGTTTAATATTGCACTGGTACCTGCCTGGGCATCAGCTTCGTCATGATAATAGGTAACTATAAAATCGTTAGGCGATTGATTGCCTAAAACAATAGGGGTTTGAACGGTAAGGTCAAAAAACGGATCGTCGCCGCAGGAAGAAAGATCAGGTACATCATAGGCTGTTGCCTGGGCAAAGCTGTTAATGCAAAACATTGCAAACATTGCAATTAATAGTAGTTTCTTTTTCATAGCTAAAATGATTGGTGAAATTTAGCTATTAAACAATCAGTATTTAAAAAACCCTACCTGCATTTCAACACCGAATTATAAAATTCTTATATTATTTAATAAAATACCGATAGTATTTTTATCATATAAAGCTTAAAATCAAAATACTGTATAAATTATTTTAATTTAAGAATTTAGCGCTCATACAAAAGGTAAAAGCCACATGTATGTGGCTTTTGATTTAATTAAAAACAGTTTTATCCTTCCTGTTTTTTATTTTTATTCTTTTCGCGCCATGCATGGGTAATGGCTTTGTAATCTATCTTAAAAGCAGGATCTTGCTTTACAAGGCGGTGCTCCTCAAAAGCCTTTATCAAAAAGCCTTCGATCATATAATCCTCAGCTATAGCCGACGGATTATAAGTAGTTTTAAGATTGATGTTAAACAATTTAGCTACCCGGTTAGACCAAAAGGCTTTCCACCCGCTTTTATGTTCTTTAATAAGGTCGAATGTAGAAATTCCCGTTTGCCTGTATATCAGTTTAACCAATATTTGCCCCTCTTTTCGGGATAGTTTTTTAAGCTGGCCTTCAAATTCTTCCTGAAGGTATTTCTCTACAATTTTAGAGTATTTCTTTTTCTCTTTATCGGTTTTAAGCTTTGCCATATTATTGCTAAGCATGGTAAGCCTGTCGGCCGCTATTTTGGCATACGGGTACACTTTTAGCGTACGCCTGCGCAGTGCCGTTAGCATTAGCTTCTCTTCGGGCGTCAGGCTGTCTTTAACGTTAGATATCACAATTTCCTGCAATTGCATATTAAAGGCAATACTGTCTAATGCAATACTGTCTTTTTCAGATATCTGGGCTTTGGCTCCAAGGCTCAGTAAAAGGAAAAACGCAATGTAAAGCGTTGCTTTCATCTTCAAAAATTTATGTCAAAATTATGCAATTATACATAACTCTGTAATGTTATTTATATTTTAGCCGAAAATTATAATTATATGTCATCAAAAACCATACTAAAGGATACTTCACTTACCTTTTTAGAGGAATATTTAAATAACGCCGCTCCTACCGGATACGAGTCTTCTGGACAAAAAATATGGATGGAATATCTTAAACCTTATGTAGATACTTTTATTACCGATACCTACGGTACCGCAGTAGGCGTTATAAACCCCGATGCACCTTATAAAGTAGTTATTGAAGGCCATAGCGACGAGATTTCATGGTATGTAAACTATATTACTGATAACGGACTTGTTTATGTTATACGTAACGGCGGCAGCGACCACATGATAGCCCCATCTAAGCGTGTAAACATACACACCAAAAATGGTATTGTAAAAGGTGTATTTGGATGGCCGGCAATACATACCCGTAATCGCGGTAAAGAAGAGCCTGCTAAAATTGAAACTATTTTTATCGATTTAGGCTGCAACACTAAAGAAGAGGTTGAAAAACTGGGTGTACACGTGGGTTGCGTTATTACTTACCCCGATGAATTTATGGTGCTTAACGAGAACAAATTTGTGTGCCGCGCTATAGATAACCGTATTGGAGGATTTATGATAGCCGAGGTTGCCCGTTTGCTTAAAGAGAACGGCAAGAAACTGCCTTTTGGTTTGTACATTACCAACTCGGTACAGGAAGAAGTTGGCCTTCGCGGTGCTGAGATGATCACCCAGACCATTAAACCCAATGTAGCCATTGTTACCGATGTATGCCATGACAGCACTACACCAATGATAGAAAAGCGCATTGAGGGTGATACACAAATAGGCAAAGGCCCGGTTATTACCTATGCTCCTGCCGTACAAAACAATCTGCGTGAATTGATATTAGACACTGCCCATAAAAACGAGATACCTTTTCAGCGCCTGGCATCAAGCCGCGTAACGGGTACCGATACCGATGCTTTTGCTTATAGCAATGGTGGTGTGGCTTCGGCACTTATATCGCTTCCGCTGCGTTATATGCACACTACAGTAGAAATGGTACACCGCGAAGATGTAGAAAATGTTATTAAACTTATTTACGAAACGCTTTTAAATATAGAGAATGAAGAGACATTTTCTTATTTTAAATAGAAGTTGCAAAGTAGTTTAGTTACAACGCTTAAACTCCTGTAAATATTTAGTTTACGGGAGTTTTTTTTATTGAACAATCCCAGTAATAAGTGAGATTGGGATAAATCTTACTTAAATTCTTAAGATTTGCTTAAGAATGTTAATTATTCATATATAAAGCCTGATGCAAACCGTTACCTTTGATATAGATTTTACACCATGAAAAAGCTGATCTTACTACTATTAATAACCTTTACCAGCAACGCTTTTGCGCAAAACTGGCAGCTTAATTTTGACGATGCCAAAACACTTGCTGGTAAAGAAAATAAGAACATTATACTGGTATTCTCGGGTTCCGATTGGTGTGCGCCGTGCATAAAACTGGATAAAGCTATTTGGCAAAGTGAAGAATTTAAGTCGGAAGCCGCTACTAAATGGATATTAGTACGCGCCGATTTCCCTAAAAAGAAACAAAACGCGTTACCGGAAGAGCAACAAAAACAAAATGATGGTTTGGCCGAAAAGTACAACCGTGACGGCAATTTTCCGCTTGTGGTAGTATTGGATGCTAACGGAAAAGTTTTGGGCAAAACAGGCTATAAAAATGTATTACCTGCCGAGTATATAACATTGCTACATACATTCGAAAACAAATAGATGAAGGCTTTTTACATCATTGCTGTCACGTTGCTTTGTACCCTTGCGTTTGGGCAGGTTACGCATAAACGTAAACTCTCGTTGCTTGGCAGCCCGTTTGAGATTACTGTGGTTGCAAAAGATACCGTAGAGGGAAATGCTTATATAGATATGGGCCTGGCGGAGGTTAAGCGCATTGAAAATTTAATATCCGACTGGATCCCGACAACGCCAATATCAATCATCAACAAAAATGCAGGCGTAGCCCCTGTGGAAGTTACCGATGAACTAATAGGCCTTGTAGAACGCTCTACAAGGATATCTAAGGTTACCGATGGTGCTTTTGATATATCGTATGCCAGTATGGATAAGTTGTGGAAGTTTGACGGCACCATGAAAGAAATGCCATCGACGGAAGCCATAAAAAAATCGGTTGAGAAAATTGGCTACCAGAAAATAATACTTGATAAGGGTAAGAAAACCATATTTTTAAAAGACAAGGGCATGAAATTGGGTCTTGGCGGCATAGGCCAGGGATATATTGCCGATAGGGTTAAGGAGCTGCTGTATGCCAAAGGCTGTAAGGCGGGGCTGATAAATGTTTCGGGCGATATTATTGCCTGGGGCAAGCAGCCGGATGGCACACCGTGGAAGATAGGCATTGTAAACCCGCTTAACAAGAACAAAGTTTTTGCCATGTTCCCTCTATTGGATAGTGCTGTAGAAACATCAGGCAGTTATGAGAAATATGTAACGTTTAACGGCAAGCGCTATTCGCACATTATAGACCCGCGTACCGGTTACCCTGCAACGGGTGTTGTAAGTGTGTCGGTCTTTGCTAAAACTACCGAAGTTGCCGATGCTTTGGCTACAGGCATCTTTGTAATGGGCATAGATGCAGGCCTTAACCTGGTTAACCAAATGAATGGCATAAGCTGCATAATTGTAGATGATAAAGGTATCATACATACCTCTAAAAATATAGATATAGAACAATACAAACCATGAAAAACCTCCTTATACTAAGCCTTATTTTACTGGCGCTGCAATCGTGCAGTTCTGTAAAAGAATATCAAAAACAGCGTATTAACGACCCGGATATGAAGCTTACGGCGCGACCGGGCGAACGCTTTGAAACGAATTACCAGGTGTATCGTGAAGCTTCGGCGGGAGCTAATGGAGGCAAAACAGGAGGAGGCTGTGGCTGCAACTAATATGAAAAAAATATTTTTAATAGCAGCAGGTTTCTTTGGCTCACTTACGGCTTATGCTCAGGAGGTTGAGCAGGACAGTACCGGTGTGGGCTATAAAAAAAGGGTGCTGGAAAGTACCGAAGTAGATTTTTTAATGAGCTACTACAAGCAGGATGGTATACACTCGGCTGTTAGTGGTGGTAAGGGTATGGAAGAACTTACCGATATTACACCAACTATTGTAATTGCTATGCCGCTTAACGATGATGATGTACTTACGGTTGATGCAGGACTATCGGCCTATTCATCTGCTTCTTCGGGTAATATTAACCCGTTTGACAGCAATACGCCAAGCCCGTGGCAGGCAAGTTCGGGTGCATCGGCATCAGATCAGCTAACTGCTCTTGTAGTAAGCTATAGCCACAGTAGTGACGACAGGAACACTATCTGGAATGCACATGCTTCCGGCTCTACAGAATACGATTACTCATCTATAGGCTTTGGCGGTGGCTATACCCGATTGTTTAATGAGAAAAATTCAGAACTTAGTGCTTCTGCTAATGTATACCTTGATACCTGGCAGCCCATTTACCCTAAAGAGTTACAGGATTATACCGATAACGGCAACGATTTAAACGGCGGCATCTTTAACTATTTTGATGTTGAGGGCGATGGCGGAATTTACAACCCAACTGCTTTTAAATTTCATGATAAAAAGAACCGTAACTCGTACGCTCTTTCACTAAGCTACTCGCAGGTTGTGAATCAAAATTTGCAGTTCTCATTATTTTTAGATGTGTTGCAACAGCAGGGCCTGCTCTCTACTCCTTACCAAAGGGTGTATTTTGCCGATAAAGCAAATTACTACATTAATGAGTTTCAATTGGCTGATGACGTAGAGCGCCTGCCCGATACGCGATTTAAAGTACCTATTGGGGCACGCCTTAATTATTACATAAACGAGTGGCTGGTGTTACGAACCTATTACCGTTATTATACTGATAACTGGGGAATAACTGCACATACAGCTAATATAGAGCTACCTATAAAACTGAGCGAGAAGTTTACGGTATTCCCTATGTACAGGTATTACATGCAAACGGCTGCCGATTATTTTGCACCGTATGATGCACATTTATCTACCGAAAAGTATTACACGTCTGATTACGACCTTTCTAAATTTGATGCCCACCAATACGGTGCCGGTATTATTTATACCGATATTTTCACCAAAGCACATATCTGGACAATGGGTATAAAAACAATAGAGCTTAGATACAACCATTACAACAGAAGTGACGGCCTGGATGCCAACATTATATCTTTTGCCATTAAATTTGTTAAGATATAACGCCGTAACTATCTTAAACAAAAATCCCGTAAGCTAAACACTTACGGGATTTTTTTATCTATTTCATCTGTCAACCGTTAACTGTCAACCGATAACTTCTTAATTATACATTTTCTTCCTAAGTTCCTGTACTTTTTCATCGTCAAGGTACTCATCAAACGTCATGTGGCGGTCTATAACGCCATTTGGCGTAAGTTCTAACACGCGGGTTGCAACAGTTTGTGCAAACTCATGATCGTGCGTTGTAAACAACACAGAGCCTTTAAAGTTTTTAAGCGAGTTGTTAAATGCCGTAATACTTTCAAGGTCTAAGTGGTTGGTAGGCTCATCAAGCATCAATACGTTAGCACGCATCATCATCATGCGGCTAAGCATACAACGTACTTTTTCGCCTCCTGATAGTACCCTGCCTGTTTTAAGGGCTTCTTCGCCACTAAAGATCATTTTACCTAAGAAACCACGAAGGTACACCTCGTCACGTTCTTCTTCGGTTTTAGCCCACTGGCGTAACCAGTCAACTAAGGTTAAATCATTCTCAAAAAACGAATGGTTATCTCCCGGAAGGTAGGATTGTATGGTGGTAATGCCCCAATCAAAAGTACCGCCATCCGGCTCTTGATTGCCGTTTAATATTTCGTAAAAAGCAGATGAAGCACGGCTGTCTTTAGAGAAAACAACCACTTTATCACCTTTATTCATGTTAAGGTCAACATTTTTAAACAACAGCTCACCATCTATGGATGCGCTAAGGTCTTTAACATTAAGTATCTGGTCACCTGCCTCACGTTCCTGGTCAAAAATAATGGCCGGGTAACGTCGGCTTGACGGTTTAATATCGTCAACTTTAAGCTTTTCAAGCATTTTCTTACGGCTGGTAGCCTGCTTGGATTTAGCAACGTTAGCGCTAAATCGCATAATAAATTCCTGAAGCTCTTTCTTTTTCTCGTCGGCTTTTTTGTTCTGCTGGGCACGTTGCCTTGCAGCCAATTGGCTCGACTCATACCAGAAAGTATAGTTACCGGAGTACTGATTTATTTTACTAAAGTCGATATCTGAAATGTGAGTACATACCGCATCTAAAAAGTGACGGTCGTGGCTCACTACAATTACTGTATTATCATAATTTGCAAGGAAATTTTCTAACCAGTTTATGGTTTCAAAATCCAGGTCGTTGGTAGGCTCATCCATAATAAGCACATCCGGGTTGCCAAATAAAGCTTGTGCCAATAGCACCCTTACTTTAAGCTTACCATCTACATCGCCCATTAACGTATAATGAAAATCTTCTGTAATACCAAGGCTTGATAGCATTGCAGCAGCGTCAGAGTCGGCATTCCAGCCGTTCATCTCTTCAAATATTACCTGTAGCGCACCTACCCTGTCGGCATCTTTATCAGAAAAATCAGGTTTAAGATAAATATCATCCATCTCCTTTTTAACGGCAAAAAGTGTTTTATTACCCATCATAACGGTTTCTAAAACAGTATTTTCGTCAAACATATTGTGGTTCTGGTTCAGAACGCTCATACGCTTACCAGGCTCTAAATGTACGTGGCCCGATGTAGGGTCTATATCGCCTGCTATTATTTTAAGAAAAGTAGATTTTCCGGCGCCGTTAGCACCAATGATCCCGTAGCAGTTGCCCTGGGTAAAAGTGGTGTTTACTTCGTCAAACAATATTCTTTTACCAAACTGTACCGATAAATTTGAAACTGATAACATTGAAAAATTTTTTGCAAAAGTATAAAATTTAAAGCACTTTTACTGCTTCTTATAATAATAGCGCCTCTCTTGTTATTTTAACTGTATTTTAACAACATTAACAGTATAATAAAAATATTTTTGCGGTGCACACACACTAAATCACCTGAATGCCTAAAACTATACAAGCCGGAATGCTGGTACCGTTGCTGCTATTGCTATTTTCATGCGGCAGCAAGGAAGAAAGTTACACTGCCTACTTTGGCGGGCAGGTACAAAACCCGCGTACCCCCTACGTTTTGTTTACTAAAAACAATAAGGTTATAGATACCCTGCGTCTTGATAAAGACAACCGTTTTTTTATAAAATTTGACTCCCTTACCCCCGGCCTTTACAGCTTTAAGCACGATCCTGATTACCAGTATATTTATTTTGACAAGAATGACAGCCTAATGGTTACCATTAATACGGCTGATTTTGACCAGTCTATAGTATTTAGTGGCCGTGGTGAGCGCAAAAATAATTTTATGATGGACCTGTTTATACAGCAGGAAAACGACCGCCATAAATCCTATGATGTTTACAATTATGAGTACCGCGATTTTAAAAAGACGATAGATTCTTCTTTTAGCGTGCGCGATAATTTTTACAAACAAAGCAAGGAAGAAGTTAAGTGGAGCGAAGGTTTTGATTTTTATGCTAAATCACGCCTTATGCTTAACTACTATACCAAAAAGGAATATTACCCTTACATTCATGCCAGGAGGACCGGAGAAGACATAAAATCACAGTTGCCAAAAGATTATTATGCCCACCGTAAAACAATTAAGTTTGAAGACAACAGACTTACTGATTTCTCTCCGTTTTTACGCTACTTAACCGGTATGCTTAATAACATGGCTATTACCCGCAGCTTTAAAAAAGGCGATGTTCAGGAAAACTCGCTTAGGGATAATATTGCCAAGCTAAATATTGCCGACTCTATATTTAAAAAGCCTGCTATTAAAAATGAGGTACTTAACAATATTGCTTTCAGCTACTTACTGGAAGATCAAAACATTGTAAACAATAAAACCTTTTTAGACCGTTATATGCAATTATCTACCGATAATAGCGGCGATAACGAGATAAAAAAGATTGGTGAGTCTATCAAGAATCTTAATGAGGGCAGTAAGCTTCCGCAGATTGGGTTAGTAGATACCAACAACAAACCTTTTAATGTTAGCAATGATATTGATAAGGAAACAGTGATTTTCTTTTGGACGAGCTGTGCCCGTGCCCATCTTGAAAATGTATACCACAGGGTTGAAGAGCTTAAAAAACAGCATCCAGATGTTGAATTTATTGCAGTAAATGTTGATAACGATGCTGAGTGGAAGAAAACAATGGCCAGTTATAATTTTGCCGATGCACGCCAGCTACGCACTACCGATTTTGATGCACTGCGCCACAAATGGGTATTCACCAAAATTAACCGTACTATTATACTAAATGCTGACGGTACCATTAAAAATGGCTTTACCAATTTACTCGACGCGAAGTTTACCGAGCTTTTACGATAGTATTTATAAGCTAAGTGGATCAATACACTTATAAAACCTTTTGGTGTATTGGCTACTGCCCAATTCGCTTACCGTTACTGCCATTTCTTTGCCTGATGATGCATGGATGAACTTAGATTTCATACCATTCGCCTCGCAAACAATACCCACATGCCCAACCGAGTTTTTATCGCGATAGCCGTAAAAAACGAGTACATCGCCCACTTTAAATTCGGATGGTTTTAACGCCCTGCCCAGGTTTTTAAACCCTGATGAGCTTCTGGGAACATTGATATTAAAGTGTTTATAAACATAATTTACAAAGCCGGAGCAGTCGAAACCTTTTTTAGGATTGGCCTGCGCATAAATGTATGGGATGCCCATATGCTGCTTTGCAAATTGGATGATATTAAAACGCTTTGTGGTATCTGGTAAAGTGGTTTTAACAATGCTCGTTTCGGCCAGAGCTTTAGTTTTAACCTCGTGTTTATACGATAAAAAACCAACAGCTATTAACAGTAAAAGGGTGTATTGCAGTATCTTCATAGGTGCTAAATATAACAAAAGCCATGCCCGTGGTATCTTAAAATTTTAAGTTTAACGTTTAATGAAAGGTTTTTCCTAAATAAAAAACCCTCCGGGAAAAACCTTTCCGGAGGGTTTGCATTAAAATAGAAACTACATTTATTTAATGAAAATTTTATACGTTTTATTTCCTACTTTTACCAGGTAAAGCCCTGTTGCATAACCATTAAGGTCTACCCTGTTTTTACCCGGCTTAACATCCTGCTGCTGCACTAAAGCCCCGTGAGAATTAAATATCTCTAAATGGTTGTCAGCTTCAAGCTCAATATTTATAAAACTGCTGGCCGGGTTAGGATAAATAACCACTTTTTGCTTTTCAAAATCCTGCACGGCAGAAGTTTCCGGCATTTTAAACTGTATCCAGTTAAGGTTAAACGGCACGGCTGCCGCCTGAACCCTTATGCTATGATTGCCTTCGGTTAGAGTTATATTTTTAGATATTGTTTGCCAAACCTGCCACCCGCCGGTATTAGGCACGGCAACATTGCCCAGCGAAACGCCATCGGCAAGTACCTGTATTACACCTGTTCCCTGCGCACTCGCCACCCGGAAATCTATGGTATATTCTGCTGTAGCAGGAACATAAATACCATAATCCATCCAGTCGCCGGCATCAATCCAGCCTACACTCTCTCCGCCCCCGGCATCGGTTGTGGCTTCCTGCTGAACGCCAAGCATGTTGTAATAATCCTCCGCTTGGATAAGGGCCGGTATCGTAATGTAATCTATCTCAATTTCAGGAATCTGGCCGCAAACACTAACCTCATAAATAGAATACCCATAAGGCGTATTTCTCAGCACTCCTTCCATCCTTATGTACTGGTATTCGGCATTAATACCGTCAATAACATCAGTACGTTCGCCCGTTGCCATATTAGTAAGAGTTTCAATATCAGTCCACTCCAATCCGTCAACCGATCCTTTTAAGATGTAATCTTTGGCATTGGCGGTTTCCCATGCAATAGTTACCACGTTAACTTCAGTAACCACGCCCAAGTCTATTGTTAGCCATTGAGCATCGTTAAATTCGCTTTCCCAACGCGATCCGGCAACGCCATCTATAGCAAGCGCTGCATTACCTGTAGATGCCGTAGCCCCAATTATAGCAAGGGCATCGCAATCCACCGGCACAGGGATTTCCTCACCGCACACCTGCAATTCATAAATAGAATAGCCGTACTGTGTGTTCCTCAATACCCCATCCATCTTAATATAACGGTACTGGGCAGCAATATTATCAATAATATCGGTACGTTCTCCTGTAGCCATATTGGTAAGCGTTTCAATATCAACCCATGTAGTACCGTCAGCCGACCCGCGAAGCATATAATCTTTAGCGTTAGCCGTTTCCCAATCAATAGTAACAGCGTTAATATTAAACAATTCACCTAAGTCAACTGTAAGGCTTTGTGCATCGGTAGCGTCGCTTTCCCAGCGGCTTCCTGCATCGCCATCAACCGCAAGGGCAGCATCACCTGATGTTGCTGTAGCCGAAGCAATTGCAACTGCCTCGCACTCAAACGGCGGGACAACAATTATCTCTTCACCACACACCTGTATTTCGTAAATTGAATAGCCGTAGGGCGTATTCCTCAATATACCATCTATTTTAATGTAGCGGTACTGTGCATCAATCTCATCAATAATATCGGTACGCTCGCCGGTAGGCATATTGGTAAAAGACTCAATATCAACCCATGTGGTACCATCTACAGATCCTCTTAAAATATACTCTTTAGCATTCGCAGTTTCCCATTCGATAGTAACTCCGTTAATATCGGCAAGCGCACCAAGGTCGACCGTAATACTTTGAGGATCGGATGGTTCGCTCTCCCAGCGGCTGCCATCGTTACCATCTATAGCCAGGGCAGCAACACCGCTTGTGGTTGTAGCCGAAGCAATGGTAAGCGCCTCACATTCATATGGTGGAACTACAATTGGCGGACCGCAAACTTCTACCTCGTAAATAGAATATCCGTAAGGTGTATTCCTCACTACACAATTTATCTTTAGGTAACGGTACTGTGCATCAACATCTTCTATAACATCGGTACGCGGGCCTGTAGGCATATCAGTAAACGACTCAATATCAACCCAGGTTGTACCGTCAACCGATCCCTGTACTGTATAATCTTTAGCATTGGCAGTTTCCCAGTCTATGGAAATTGTATTCATATCGGCCAGCACACCATAATCTATAGTAAGCCATTGCGGGTCAGACGCATCACTTTCCCAGCGGGTTGCACCATTACCATCTATGGCAAGCGCCCCGTTACCCGATGATGTTGTAGCAAGCACTGGCACTACGGTATTACATACAACAGGTGGCGACAACTCATTATCACAAACATTAAATTCATAGATTGAATAGCCATAAGCGGTATTCCTGATAACTCCATCCATTTTTAAATAGCGGTATTGAGCACCAATATTCTCAATAGCATCAGTACGTTCTCCTGCCGGCATGTTAGTAAGTGTTTGTATATCAATCCATGTGGTACCATCTACAGATCCTCGCAGTACATAATCTTTAGCATTAGCGGTCTCCCAGTCAATAGTAACCGTACTAACGTTAGAGAGTACGCCGAGGTCTACCGTAAGGGATTGTGCATCAGTAAACTCGCTTTCCCAGCGCGTGCCGGAGATACCGTCTACTGCAAGGGCAGCATTGCCCGATGTAGCTGTTGCCGAGGCAATTGGCAATATATTACAATTGGGTGGCGGTTGATTTGTTGTTATAGTAGGATATCCTTTAATTGGATCGAGCGCATGTACCTGCCAAAACGATACGGCAAGTAAGGCAAATAAGTAAACTTTTTTCATAGTAAGGTTTGTTTGGTTAATAAAATGAAGGTTGAGTTAACACATTTATAAATTCGTATTTAGAGATATAATAATTTGAACTATCAATTATTTTCTGACTGAATTTATACGAATGTATTAAAAAGTGAGGTGCAAAAATTGAGGTGTGTAGTCATGTATAGGTAAAAACCATACGTTTTTACAGCAACTATAACGGTGTAGTAAATTATGTTGAGGTAAAATTGTAGCGGTAGTAAGGCTGCTTTTAATTATTTAAGTTGTGTCATCTAACATAGTATTAACGCAATACTTCAATTATCCTGCTTATCTTTAAGGGATAATACTTAAAGTAAATAATATGAAAGGCGGACTTATAGTTGAAGCAACAATTACCATAGATGCCCCGGTCAGTAAGGTTTGGCAGGCACTTACCTCTCCTGAGCTGATTGCAAAATACCTTTATGGAGCCAAAGTTACAACCGACTGGAAGGTGGGCAGCTCTATTACGTATGAAGGCGAATATAACGGCAAAACCTATAAGGATAAGGGTGTTATAGAAACTTTTGAACCCAACCATGTGTATGCATCTACCTATTGGAGCTCTATGAGTGGCAAGGAGGATAAGCCCGAAAACTATAACCTTGTTACTTATACCTTACTTGAAGCAGGCGATAAAACTACGGTTAACCTTACCCAAAACAACGTAGCTGATGCCGTTGAGCAAGAGCATCTTACAGCCAATTGGTATGCAACCCTGGCCGATCTTAAAGATGTGGCTGAGTCGCTATAATTATGAATTGAAAATTACAAAAAGCCCGTAACCATTACAGTTACGGGCTTTCATGTTATTGATCCTGAGATATTAAGTTAACTTATTTGTGATGTAGACCTTTACCGGCTCCAACAGTAATGCTTCTGAATCTTTCACAAATTTTGCAATATGTGGGGTTTGCCCGTGTGCGTCCAGTTCGGCGGGGCTACGCCATATTTCATGGAAAATGAACACGTTAGGCTCATCTGCGGCCTGATGCAGGTCATATTTTAGGCAGGCTTCCTCTGTGGTTGAGCCTTTTACAAGCTCTAACAGTACTTCTTTAAGCGCATCCTCCTTACCGGGATGGCTTTTTATAATGGCAGTTAAATTTACATTCATAATATCAGATTAAATTCCAAAAAAACAAAACACAAATTACAAACAATCAGACTATTAACCAAATTAATTTGTGATTCGTAATTTGTGATTCGTAATTCGTAATTCGTAATTCGTTTAAACAAGTTCTTTAATAAAAACGTTCTCTAAATGCTCCCTGTAAAGGTGCATATCACGCTGTATATCAGCATTTTTCTCAATATCATGAAAATGCATGCCCGGCAGCGGCTCCATACCTGTAAAGGCATTCATCCGGTGGAAACCAAACAACGGCCCCTCATCTACACTGTGCTGGTTAAAGAACTCCCCCGGCAGCGTAAATGCCTCTTTAGGAGCATTCCACGAGGTGGTAACCATGTATTTACGGCCGTGCATAGTACCACCGGTACCGTAATTTATGGCTGGATTAGAGCGGGTACGGCCGTCTGAATTATAGATACCCTTAGCATGGCCTTCGGTAAAAACAACATCAATGTACTTCTTAAAATCGTGCGGCAGCTGAAACCACCATATGGGTGTATGATATATCACAACGTCTGCCCAAACGTAGTTATCTACTTCTTGTACAGGATTATAGCCTGAAGCTATATTGGTAATACGCACTTCAAACTCATCAGTTCTGTTACTAAAAAATGTAAAAGTTTCGGCAGCAACGGTATCGTTAAACTTACCGCCGGAATGGCCAAACTCCTGGCCTCCATTTATTATAAATATCTTATTCATACGTTGTTATATTTTGATGGTACAAATTTACTACGCATTTAACTATTATAAAAATAAGATAAGTTATACCTTTGTATCATAATTATAATAGCTATGGTAAATTTAGAATGGTACCGAACCTTTAAGGCGGTATACAAAACGGGTACCCTTACAGGGGCAGCACAGCAGCTGTTTATATCGCAACCCGGTGTAAGCCTGCACCTTAGCTCGTTAGAGAGCTATACAGGTTACAAACTGTTTGACCGCAAGGGTCGCCGCATGGCACCTACCGAGCGCGGCAAAGTATTGTATAACTTTTTGATAGACAGCCTTGTAAAGCTTGAGGAAGCAGAGAAAAACTTTCAGCGGAGTACCGAAAAGAGCACCCCAACTATTAGTATAGGCATGTGTTTTGAGACCTTCCAAATCACTTTAGAGCCCTACATTGCCACCCTGCCGTTTAACGTGATCATTCAGTTTGGAGATTATCCGCAAATGGTTGATAATCTGGAGAAAGGGATTTTAGACCTCATTATAACCCCGCAAATGGTACCTGCCCCTACTGTTGAATATGAGGCTTTTAGCAAAGAAACTATTGTTGTGGTTGCGGGTAACACTACCGATGAAGGAACTTTTAATAAACTACTGGAATACAACAACATGGCTGATGTTGAGTTTTGGATGAAGCAGCAAAAATGGTACGGTACCACCGGCGATATGGAGCATCTGCGCCGCTTTTGGCAGCTAAACTTTGGCAAATACCCCGATTTTAGGCCTAACTACATAGTACCCAACCTAAACTCTATTGTGCGATGCCTGGGCAGCGGCATAGGCCTGGCCGTGATACCCGACTTTTTATGCAGAAAAGAACTTGATAATCAACAAATTAAATTGCTTTGGGAAGGCAACCCCACACTAACCAATACCCTGTATTTTGCCTGCCGAAAGCAAACCCTTTACGCCGATGAAATTAGCGTGATTAAAAAGATATTTAAAGAGGTAATGACTTAGTGAGTCATAAGTCATCACGTCCTAAAGTCGAAAAGTGGCTAAAAAAAGGCTTAATATTTCACTTTTGGATTTTGAAATGCTCATTTTTACCTCGAAAAATGGTCTAAATTGACGCAAAAAACGCTAATATTTCACTTTTGGATTTCGAGTTTGCGCTAATGCCCTTTCAACTTTAAATTTTAAAGATTTACCCAATTTTGTAATTCGTAATTTTTACAACATACGTTTCAATTTTACCATTTTCAACTTTCACATTTTTGACATCCGACTTTTCGACTTTATGACTTTATGACTTTTCGACTTTAGGACATGATGACTTTATGACTTTATGACTTTTTCACATATCAATAGTCACCAACTGAAAATTATCAGCGGTATCAATAACAAGGTCATGGCAGGGTATACGTATCCAATCGGCAATTTTTTTAAAAATACCGTTTTCATCCATCCAATCCTGCTTGCCAAGCTGCATGTGTACCAGCACATAGGTTTTAAACTTAGTAATTTTGTTTACATGGCGCCGCAATTCTTCAGATATGCCGGTGTCCTGCCTCTTGCTAATAATTTTGGCCTTACCCTGAGAAATCATATCAGCAGTTAATTTCCAGAAGTTTTTAGGGCTGTATTTGCCCTCCTTAAATTTTAGTTCCTTGCCGCCTGGCAGCTCCAGAACCACAAAATAATGTTCCATAGTAATTTTGTTGGTACTTAAATATACAACCATAAACACAATCGTTATTGTCTAATTATCAAATAATTAACTATAAATTTACCGAGTTAGGAAACACCACTTTACTTAGTCGATATATTTAAACACTTTGTCGATTAATCTATTCTTTACCACTGAGTAACAGCAGCATCAACAGTTAATTACTATATTGCTAATATTCTCCACTCTTAAATTATCCCCGGCTAAAACTACTACTGTTTTAGTGCGGGGTATTTTTTATATCCATAATTAATTCTCCCGACTGGATAAGTTATATGAATTATCACAATTTAAAAGGCTGTACTATTGTTGATTTCGCCTATATCATTTATATCTAACAGTTTACTCAAGATTTTACTATATTTGGAAACAACTTGTAACAGCCTCACTATGAAAAAAATTTACTTCCTTTTGCTTCTTTTTACGATCAGCATGAGTGCCCAACAGCCATTTGTAACTAAATGGTACACCTACGAGGGCGATCTTAGTATCACAATGCCCGTAGTAAACAATGCCGGCAATAACTAAACGATCGATTTTGGCGACGGCACCATCCTTACAAATCAAACGGGCCCTGTGTCGCATACCTATACTACCGTAGGCACCTTTACAGTTTCTATGTCAGGTATCTTTGGCCGGCTTGATGCTACCCTACTCGACATTGAACAGGATGCACCGCAGCTTATTTCGGTAGACCAGTGGGGCACTAACCAATGGACGAGTATGGAAAATGCCTTTGCAAATTGCGCTAACTTAGAGATCAATGCTACCGATGCTCCTAACCTTAGCCAGGCCACAAGCCTGAAAAGAATGTTTTACGATATAAATGATATCAACACATCGTTAAACAATTGGGATGTTTCTACCATTACAGATATGTCTTCTATGTTCTATTTTACATCCTACAGCCAGTCACTGGGTAATTGGGATGTATCTAATGTTACAGATATGTCTAATATGTTTAGCAGCTGCGGCTTTGGCGGGGCAGTTTTAGACCTTAATAACTGGGATGTATCTAACGTTACAAACATGTACCACATGTTTAGCCAGGTGTCTATAATAGAGCCTTTAAACAACTGGGACGTATCTAATGTAACCGATATGTCGTACATGTTTTACCAGGCAACAACTTTTGATCAGCCTTTAAATAATTGGGACGTTTCTAATGTTACCAATATGGCATACATGTTTTGCCAAACAAATTACAATCAGCCTCTAAACGATTGGGATGTATCTAACGTAACCGATATGTCGAATATGTTTTTTAATGTATTTTCATTTAATCAGCCATTAGACAATTGGGATGTATCTAACGTTACCAACATGAGAAGCATGTTTTATAATGCGAATGCTTTTAACCAGCCTTTAGACTCCTGGGATGTTAGCAATGTAACCAATATGACCATGATGTTTTTTCAGGCAGACTCCTTTAACCAACCGTTAAATAACTGGAATGTTTCTGCCCTTACAGAGATGACCATGATGTTTAGAAATGCCGACTTATTTAATCAGCCCCTAAATAACTGGGATGTATCTAACGTTACACAAATGGGCAGTTTTGTAGAATATGCCACAAGTTTTAACCAGGACCTTTCTGACTGGAATTTTAATCCTGATGTAGATTATTTTAACATGGGATATACCGCGCTTGATACCCAAAATTATGATGCCCTGCTTTTACGATTTGCACAATTAGGCCTGCAAAATAAAAGTATGGGCGCTTATGGTATAAGCTATTGCGACTCCGGTGTACGTGAGTACCTTATTAATGAGTTAGAATGGAATATTGCAGACGATACCTTAGGCGAAGAATGCGGAGGGAACACCATTACCGGTAATGTGTTATTTGATTCAGATGCAAACGGCTGCGATTCAGCCGATATTACCGCAAACAACTTTTTAGTGACTGCTAATAATGGAGAATTTACCTATTCTACTATTACCTCAAACGGCGAATATGATCTACATATCATGGAAGATACGTATAACGTTGGTTTACTAAATGTACCTTCCTACTATGCGGTAACGCCGCCATCGTCTGAGGTAAGCTTTACAGGTTTTGGCAATGAGCAGGAACTAAACTTTTGCCTTACGGCAAATCAGTCGGTAAACGATTTAAACATTACCCTGCTGCCCCTTAATGAGGCACGCCCGGGTTTTGAATCTAATTACAGGCTTATAGTACAAAATATAGGCACCCTGCCCACTAACGGCACCATAGCAGGATTATCTTATAACGAAACCATACAAACATTTGTTACTTCAAGCCAGGCACCATCAACTGCCACAACAAACGGGCTAAACTTTGATTTAGGCACCCTACAGCCGTTTGAAAGTCAAATAATAGACATTACCATGCAAACGTTTACTCCTCCTACCGTAAATGGTGGAGAAATAATAAATTTTGTTGCTGCAGTTACACCAAACACTGCCGACCTTACCCCCGATGATAATACCTTTATTTATGACCAGGATGTGGTAAACTCCTACGACCCTAACGACAAAACCGTACTACAGGGCAGCGATATATATATGGAGCAAACCGGTGGATATCTTGATTATATTATCAGGTTCCAGAATACGGGCAGCGCAAGCGCCATTACAGTAAGGATAGAAGACCTGCTGCATGAAAACCTGGACTGGGCAACTTTTCAGCCTATTACCGCAAGCCATGCTTACACCGTAGAGGTTACAGATGGCAATAAGGTAAAGTTCATCTTTAATAACATTAACCTGCCCCACGAGGCCGCAAATGAGCCTGCCAGCCATGGTTTTATTGCTTATAAAATAAAACCTGTGGGCAATATACAGGTGGGCGATATGATTACCGGGCAAGCCGGGATATTTTTTGATTACAACCTGCCTATCATAACCAACTCAGCCGATACCCAAGTGGTAGAAACTTTAGGGATAAACAAACGTAACTTACAAACCATAGCCTTATACCCCAACCCTGCACATTTAAAAGTTAATTTAGATATGCCTGACGGTATACAAGCCGAAGGAATCAAAATATTTAACCTGCAAGGAGTAGAAATACTCTCTCAGGGTCTTGTACAAAATGCTATTGATGTAAGCAACCTGAGCTCCGGCATCTATATCGTGAAGATACAAACCAACAAAGGTTTCTTTACCAACCGACTGATTAAAAAATAATTGATAATAACAAGCCCCATAGAATTGTATGGGGCTTTATTTTAAAAGGAAATTTACAAACCAAATGTTCCTTGGATAAACTATCGTTGTTTAGTGCGGAGTATTTTATATCTATCATAAAATCCGTGAGAATCGGCTTTTAAATCTGTGTCAACAGTGTTCCATTCTTCCACATCCACCATTTTTTACTATTTTTACAGTATTAACCCGCTGTAAAAGCCCGTAAAACATGAGTAAACCCCATTTAAGGTCGGTTAACGTAACCCGCTATATAACACCGCTTCGCGAGGGTGGCTCACTGCCCGCCCTGGCCGAAGCCGATGATAATTTTAACTATGTGCTTAAGTTTAAAGGGGCCGGCCACGGCACCAAAGCCCTTATTGCCGAGCTTTTAGGCGGCGAAATTGCCCGTGCACTTAACCTGCCCGTACCCGAGCTGGTGTATGCCAACCTGGACGAGGCTTTTGGCCGTACCGAAGCCGACGAAGAAATTCAGGACCTGCTGCAGCACAGCCAGGGGCTTAACCTTGCGCTGCATTTTTTATCGGGAGCCATAAATTTCGATCCTGTGGTTACCACGGTTGAGCCCAAACTGGCTTCGCAAATTGTATGGCTGGATGCCTTTATAACCAATGTAGACCGTACCTTTAAAAACACCAACATGCTGCTGTGGCACAAAGAGCTATGGCTTATAGACCACGGTGCGGCGTTATATTTTCACCACGCGTTTACCGATCCCGAAGGCCATGCCAAAACGCCCTTTGCCTTTATAAAGGAGCATGTGCTCCTACCCCAGGCATCGCTGCTTGAGGAGGTTGATGCCGAATTTAAGGCCCTACTAACCGAAGAAAAGATACGCGACATTGTGGGGCTGTTGCCAGATGAATGGCTGGTTTTTGAAGGCTACGATGAGTCGCCCGATTCGCCACAGGCCATAAAAGAAATTTATGTACAGTTCTTTTTAATACGTTTACAACATTCAGCAATATTTATAAAACAAGCCCAGGATGCAAGACAAGCACTTATATGAATATGCTGTAATTCGCGTGGTTCCAAGGGTAGAACGCGAAGAGTTTATAAACGCAGGCGTAATACTGTTTTGCAAGCGCAAGCGCTACGTTAAAGTTCTTTATACCGTAAACGAAGCACGGCTGTTAAGCCTTTGCCCCGGTATGGATGTGCAGCAGCTGGCACTTAATTTAGAGTCGTTTGAGCGTATTGCACGCGGCGCTAAAGATGGCGGCCCCATTGCACAGTTTGAAGCCGCAGAGCGCTTTAGGTGGCTTACAGCCATACGCAGCTCGGTAATACAAACGTCGCGGCCACACCCCGGTTTTAGCGACGATCTTGATACTACCGCCCAAAGGCTTTTTGAAACTGTTGTGCTGTAATTGTCCTGAAATACCCCTATGGTTGTCGCAAATGCACATTTAGTCTTATACTTATAGGAGGTATTTTTGTATAACAACATTTAAAACAACCTGTTATGGCATTAGTTAACCAGATATTTGTAAACCTTCCTGTGGCAGACTTAAACAGGTCGGTTGAGTTTTTTACCAAGATAGGCTTTACGTTCAACCCGCAATTTACTAATGATGATGCCACCTGCATGGTACTTAACGATACCATTTATGCCATGCTATTGGTACCAAAATTTTTTAAAGGTTTTATCGACAAAGAAATTGCCGATGCTAAAACCACAACATCTACAATACTGGCATTATCGGTAAACAGCCGTGATGAAGTAAACGAATTTACCGATAAAGCCCTTGCCGCAGGCGGCAGGCAGTATAAAGATGCCCAGGAATACCCCTTTATGTTCAGCCGCAATTTTGAAGATTTAGACGGCCACATGTGGGAGTTTTTCTATATGGATATGAGCGCCATGCCGCAGGAATAGTCTAAACAACAGGCAATAGGCAATAGGCAAATGAACGACATAAAAAAATCCATTTACATATGTAAACGGATTTTTTCATTCTGAGCACAGGCGTAGTTACTATGGCCCAACAGGGTTTGTAACCGTATCGGTAGTTTCAGATATTGTATCTGGTGTTGCAGGTGCTACAGTATCGTTTGTAGGATCTACCATATCGGTGCTGGTCGTATCAATTGAACCATCGCCCGCAGCGGCATCTTTGTCTTTACAGGAAGCCAGGCTTAGGCCCGCAACCATTAAAAATGCAAATAGTGTGGTTTTTAATGTGGCTTTCATAATGTATGTATTTAATTAATTTTAGTTTGAATAAAAAAGGGTAACATATAGCACGTTACCCTTCTTATATTTTAATGTCCTGGCTGTGCTTATGGAGCAACAGTATCATTTACCGGTGCAGTTACAGTATCTGTAGTAGTGCTAATAGTGTCGTTAGTAGCAGGCTCTACAGTTCCTGAGCTGATAGTATCGGTTGCAGATGCATCACCTTCAGTTTTGTTGCTTCCGCAAGATGCAAGTGTTAAACCGGCAGCAAGTACGGTAAGCATAAGGCTCTTTTTGATTAAATTTTTCATGGTTATTTGTTTTTTATCAGTTATTGAATGTTCAAAGATACTGCTACAACACAAAAAATTATCTTATAGTTTTACTAAATAAACCATAAAAAACACACAAAAAAGGCTGAAACGCAACTATTTAAGCAACATCTAACTATATTTACTCACTACCCGGGCTTGCCGGAGTAGTTTTTAGCGAGTCTTCCTGCATTTTTATAGCCGGGTCGCTGGTATTAATGTTGGCAGGCGAAATGTTCATATCGCTCGATGTCCTTATGTCATTTGGCGATGTAGTAACCGGCTGCACAGTGCCTGCATCTCCCGCGGTTTGCCCGCTCATGCACGATGTCATTATTACTGCCGCAATAACCGGCGTAACAACTAAACTTATCTTAGTGTATATAGTTTTCATAGCTATTTCTTTTTTAGATTACTATAAATGTACCACACAAAAACAGGCGGGTGTATTAAGGAAAGTATAAACTTTCACGAAGTGAAAAGTCATAAAGTCATAAAGTAGAAAGAGCTCACGGTTACTATAACCTATAAACCACAAGCGACTTTATGACTTTACAAACCTCGACCTTAAGACTTTACAGCTTTCGACCTGAAGACTTTATGAACTTTCTACTTTACGACCTCAAGACTTTCGACTTAGATCACCCTTTAAACCCACCATCGGCGTTAAGGCTGGCACCGGTAATGTAACTCGCTTCAGGGCCTGCAAGGTACGATACAAAAGAAGCAAGTTCATCGGTAGTACCGTAACGGCCTATTGCCATCTGGGTGCGTAAAAAGTCGGCAAACGGGCCGTTGTCAGGGTTAAGGTCGGTATTTACCGGGCCGGGCTGAATGTTATTCACGGTAATGCCAAGCGGTCCAAAATCGCGCGATAGTGCAGTTGTAAGGCCTTGTATGGCAGCCTTACTGGCTGCGTATACGCTACCACCCTCAAAAGGTACGCGGGTTGCATTAATGCTGCCTATGTTAATAATACGGCCCCCGCTTGTCATGTGTTTTGCAGCAGCTTTAATAGCTACAAATACGGCACGTACATTAACATTAAAGGTCCTATCAAAATCTTCTAACGTAGCCTGGTCTATAGGTGCAAAAGTCCCTATCCCGGCATTGTTAACCAATATATCTAAGGTACCCAGTTTGGCAACAGTAGTCTCTACGGCTGCTGTAACCGCTTCGGCATTGGCAGCATCTGCCTGTATGGCAACTGCTTTGCGGCCTGTAGCCTCAATTTCTTTTACAAGGGCTTCTGCCCGTTCTTTACCGTTTACATAAGTAAACGCTACGTTAGCGCCATCTGCTGCTAACCTTCTTACAATTCCTGCACCTATGCCGCGGCTACCGCCTGTTACTAATGCTGTTTTATTTACTAAGTTTGACATGATTAAAAAATTTAATGATTATTGTTATCTAATTTTTGCTATCAAAAACGTTGGGTTGTTTTACTTCGTTTTGATGTTACAAAGTTGCAACGATACCCCTCCCCGATTCATTGATATGTATCAGAAAAAACTATTGATGTACATCAACGGTTTTGTTGCAGAAGGAAAAGCAAAAATGAAACCTAATTATTAAATCGTTAATTATCAAAAAACTAAAAACAAGTCAGCTTTAAAACCGACTGTATATCGTTTACAATAAACGATGTATCGTAATTGCTCTAAGCATTTACGACTCAAAAAAAATAAATAAGTACAGTTATTTTTTAACCGAATGATTACGCACACGGCTAAGGGTTTCGGGAGAAACACCCAGGTAAGAAGCTATCATGTGTTGTGGCACACGGCTGGGAATATCAGGGTATGCCTTTATAAAGTCGTTGTATTTTTCTTCGGCGGTATAGCTATTGCCCATATAAACACGGTTTTGTAAACGCACAAAACTGCGTTCCAGCAGCATGCGCACAAAAGTATTGTAGGCCGGTATGGCCTCCAGCAGGTTTTCGTAATCGCCTTTTGCTATTAATACGATCTCGCTGTCCTCAAGCGCCTCTATATTAAACTGGGCAGGTGTATCGTTAAGGTAACTGTAGCGGTCGCCCGCCCACCAGTCTTCCGGCGAGAACTGAAAAATGTGCTCCTGCCCTTTATCGTCTACCCTATAAGTGCGCACCAACCCTTTAGATACAAAGGCATTATAGCGCCATACATCGCCCTCCTGCAAAAGATATTGTTTTCTTCGCAATTTTTTAAGGCGGCACACGGCCTTTACCATTTCGATCTCTTCATCGGTAACGGTAATTTTAGATTGCAGGTAGTTTATAAAATTGTCGAACATGAGGTAAAGGTACTAATTCTGCTGATTTTAGTGAAATATCACGCAAAACAAAAATTTACGATATATCGTTAATAATTAGCCTGCACAAAAATAACCACAATTGATTTTCAAACACTTAACCACAAGGCATATAGATTGCCTAATACAAAACAGCTTATTTAAATACAAAAAATCATTAGTTGTCTTAGTTCAATGCTTTTGATTAGCCAATGTACCAATTTTGTACTGTAATAATCAACTAAAATTATAAGGCCATGTCTCAAAAAATAAACATCCTATATATTGGCAGGCACGCCGAAATAATGGAAACCGTAGTTAGGCTCATTAACAAGAACGAAAACTGGATGGGTACCGGTGTAACCGAAGATGCCGATGCCATGCAGTTCTTTAGCAACCAGCATTTTGATATCGTGCTGCTGGGATGCGGCTTAAGCGAAGAAGACGAACTAAAGCTAAGGGCATTTTTTACCCTTACCAACCCTGCCAGTAAAGTAATACAGCATTATGGCGGTGGCAGCGGATTGTTATACAACGAGATTATTACCACACTTAACGGAGGCACCACAACGAGTTTCTTGTCTTAGTTCAATGTTCAAAAAATAAACCAGTTATACCTTTACACTATTAATTTTTACAAAAACAACAACCATGGAAAATAAAATTTTAGGCATACACCACATTACTGCAATTGCAGGCGATGCCAAACGCAACTTTAACTTTTATGCTAACATATTAGGTTTACGATTCATTAAAAAAACGGTGAATTTTGATGACCCGGGTACGTACCACTTTTACTTTGGCGACGAAGTAGGCAGCGCCGGTACCATACTAACGTTCTTCCCGTGGGGAGACGGTATACCACAAGGCCGCAGGGGCAGCGGAATGGCTACCGAAATAGGCTATTCTGTACCAAAAGGCAGCCTGGAGCTTTGGGTGGAGCGTTTTGAAAAATACAATGTAATTTATAATAAACCTGCCGAGAAATTCGGGGAGCGTTACCTTACCTTCCTTGATCCTGACGGACTTAAATTTGAGTTGATCGAATCGGCCACGCCCGATACCCGCAAACCGTGGGAAACTGACGAGGTTAAGGCCAACATTGCTACAAGGGGCTTTCATAACATTACCATTACCCTTAACAGCATAACCGGCACTGCCGCTGTACTTACCGATATTTTCGGCTATAAACTTGTTGCACAGGAAGGTAACCGCTACCGCTATGCTACCGATACGGTAGACCAGGCGGCTATAGTAGACCTTGTAGAACTTAAAGACGAAAAACGCGGCCACGTGGCTAACGGTACCGTGCACCACGTTGCCTTTAGGGTTAAAAATGATGAGATATTAATGTATTTCCGCCAAAAAGTGGCCGATGCAGGCCTTAGCATTACCCCGCAAATAGACCGTAACTACTTTCATAGCCTGTATTTTAGGGAACCGGGAGGTGTGCTTTTTGAAATCGCTACCGATAACCCCGGCTTTACCGTAGATGAAGCGCTGGAAGATCTTGGTAAAGGCCTTAAGCTGCCTGCCCAGTATGAATCGCGCCGTGAGGATATAGAAGCGCACTTAGTACCTATAAATTAATTATACCGTTCCCGGCCTTGTGCCGGGAATATATTTAAAACCCTAAAATTATGAACTTTACACCACTTAAATATATTTATAAGTCATCGGGTAACCCCAATGCTTATACCCTGCTACTGCTTCACGGCACTGGCGGCGATGAAGCCGACCTTATACCCCTTGCTGAGAATTTTGGCAAAAGCTATAACATACTCAGCCTTCGCGGTAATGTAGACGAGAATGGTATGCCGCGCTTTTTTAAACGCCTGGGCATGGGTATTTTTGATGAAGATGATTTGCGTTTCCGTACCGATGAAATGGTAACTTTTATTAAAGAACTGGCCGTTAAGGAAGGCTTTAATCCTGATACTATTATAGCACTGGGCTACTCTAACGGTGCCAACATTGCCGGTGCAATGCTGGTACAATACCCTGATTTTTTAGCAGGGGCCATACTGTACCGCCCTATGCAACCGTATAAAGTACTGCCTGCACAAGGCACACAAAAACAGGTACCGGTATTTTTTAGCGCCGGTAAAATGGATGTTACCGTTAGCCACAGCGCTACCGATGCTTATGTTGCCAATCTTGAAAAATTAGGCTTTGAGGTAGACTATCAAAAAATGCCTACGGGCCATAACCTTATCCAACAGGATGTTATACTATCTGCCGAATGGCTTAAAAAATTAGTAGCGGTTTAAACACCACAAAATTTTATCGATTTCGTAATTTGAGCTTTGTTTTTTCACAAATTTATTTGTAAATTAACACTCACAAAGTAAATCGATAATGTCCAATATAAATCAAATTATAGAAGAGCGCCCCGCCAGTATAGGAAACTTTTTGGTAGGGCGCCTTTTGCCGTTTAAAGACAGGCGTACCGTAGGTCCGTTTGCTTTTATAGACCATATGGGGCCCGCAGCCCTTAACGACCATGAAAACCTGGATGTAGGCCCCCACCCCCACATTGGCCTTTCTACTTTAACTTACTTGTTTGAAGGCAATATAATGCATAAAGACAGCCTGGGTACCGAAATGGAAATTGTTCCCGGGCAGGTAAACTGGATGACTTCCGGCAAGGGCATCGTACATTCTGAACGCACCCCCGAACGCCTTCGCCATTCTGACAAATACCTGCACGGCCTGCAAATATGGGTAGCACTGCCCAAGCACCTGGAACAGATGGATCCGTCCTTTGCACATATTACCGAAGACGAACTTCCTGTATGGCAGGATGGTAATGTAACCGTTAAGCTTATTGCCGGTGAGGCGTTTGGCAAAAAGTCGCCCGTGCCGGTGTATAGTCCGCTATACTTTATCGAGCTTAAAAGCACCGCAGAACAAAAAATGCAGATAGGCAAAGACCTGTATGGCGAAAGTGGCCTTTATATCTTAGAAGGCAGTATAGAAAATGATGGCACAACGTTTTTGCCCAAGCAATTACTGGTGGCTAAAGACAGTTCTATTTGCGAATTTACCATGCATGCCAATACTACCGTTTATATATTTGGCGGAGAAGCTTTTCCTGAGCCACGCCATATTTACTGGAATTTTGTTGCCACATCACCCGAGATGATCGAAGAAGCCAAACAGCGGTGGACAGAGCAACGTTTTCCTAAAATTGAGGGAGAAACAGGCTTTGTGCCGTTGCCGGAACAAAATTCAAACTTCAGAATAAAAGACAACCGAAAGACCGATGGAGATACAACATTTTAACGATGCCAAAAAAGGGCATTTCAGAGCCGTAGAGGACGATACCGAAGCAGGCATTATGACCTATGTTTGGGCCGGAGATGATAAATTTATTATAGAGCATACCGTGGGTAACCCAGAGTTTAAGGGCGTAGGCCTTAAAATGCTGGACCGTGCCGTGGCTTATGCCCGTGCACACGGCAAAAAGATAATTCCGCTTTGCTCCTTTGCTAAAAAGATGTTTGATCGCAGGCCCGAAATCCGGGACGTGCTTTCGCATTAGCCCACCACAAAACAAACCACACCAAAGACAACCAAATTATACTAATGAAAATCGCTAACCCTAAAACCATAGTGTTTATAACAGGGGCCTTTGTGTCGCACCGTTGCTGGGACCCCTGGATAGCTTTTTACGAAAGTAAGGGCTATACCTGTATTGCCCCGCCGTGGCCTTTTAAAGATGCTCCCGCTGCCGATTTACGCAACAGGCAGCCTAACGATAATGACCTGGCACGACTGCGCTTTAGCGAATTGCTTGATTACTATGTAACAGTTGTAAAGGAAATGCCCGAAAAGCCTATTGCTATTGGGCACTCACTTGGAGGGCTTATCACACAGCTATTGGTTAACCGCGACCTGGTACTGGCCGGTGTTGCCATACATTCGGTTCCGCCGCAGGGTGTTAGTTCGTTTAGCTGGTCGATGCTACGTTCAATATGGAAGCCTTTAGGTTATTTTAGTTCTAAAAACAAGACCCATTTAATGAGCCTTAATGAATGGAAGTACGCCTTTACCAACGGCATGGGCAATGAGGAGCAAACCATTGCCTACCATGACAATGCAATACCCGAAAGTAAACGCGTATTGCGCGATACCCTTACTAAAGTGGCTGCGGTAGATTTTAATAAAACCCATCCCCCACTACTGTTTATAGCCGGTAGCGACGATAATATTATACCCGAAACGCTAAATTATGCCAATTACCTTAAATACGACAAAAACCACTCGGTAACCGATTATAAAAGCTTTAATGGCAAAAACCACTTTGTATTAGGATTACCTTTCTGGCACGACGAAGCCGATTACATACTCTCATGGTTTGAGATACTACAGCATTAAAAAAAGGCTGTCTCAAAAAGTGTTTTACTTTTGAGACAGCCCTTTTATTTGCATATTGTTTATTGCAAATTGGCTGTTATTTCATCGAAGCCATATCAATAACAAAGCGGTACTTAACATCGCTTTTTTCCATACGGTCGTAGGCTTCATTAATATACTGCATATCAATAACCTCAACATCAGATACTATATTGTGTTCTGCACAGTAATCCAGCATTTCCTGGGTTTCGGCAATACCGCCAATAAGGCTGCCCATGATGCTGCGGCGTTTCCATATAAGGGTCATAGCCGGAGCTACCGATGGTTTTTCGGGCACACCCAATACTACCATAGTACCATTTTTAGCCAAAAGGTTAAGATAAGTGTCGTACTCATGTTGAGCCGAAATAGTATTCACAATAAAATCGAAACTATTGGTAAGCGAAGCCATAACTTCAGGATCTGTAGTTAATGCAAAATTGTGTGCGCCAAGTTTCCTTGCATCAGCCTCTTTAGATGGCGATGTACTAAGCATGGTAACCTCTGCACCAAACGATGCGGCAAATTTTACCGCCATGTGCCCAAGGCCACCTAAGCCAAGAACCGCTACTTTATGGCCTTTGCCTACCTTAAGGTGTCGTAGTGGCGAATAGGTAGTGATACCTGCACATAATAATGGTGCAACACCGGCAAGGTCTAATTTATCTGATATATGCAGTGCATATTTTTCATCTACAGTAATGCTCGTAGAATATCCGCCATACGTTGGTATATCGGTACCACGCTCAAAACTGTTATACGTACCCGTCATGCCCTGTTCGCAATATTGCTCCTCGCCTTCTTTACAGCTCTGGCACTCACGGCAGGAGTCTACAAAACAGCCCACACCCGCAAGTTCGCCCACTTTAAAAGCTGATACCTCACTACCTACCTTAACGATCCTGCCCACAATTTCGTGGCCGGGAACAACAGGGTAGTTAGCAGGTCCCCACTCGCTGCGGGCTGTATGGATGTCGCTGTGGCAAACACCGCTAAACAAAATTTCAATCTGTATTTGGTGTGCGCCAACATCTTTGCGCTCAAAATCAAATGGTTTTAATGGCGTTTCGGCATCGTATGCCGCAAAAGCTTTAACTTCTATCATAGTCGTGTAATTTTTGTTATGTGATTTTTGTTATGGTCTTTTAATGGTACGCAGTTTATCGGCAAGTTCGCGCCTGTAAGTAATGCCTATAGGTATGGGGTTGCGCTTAATGATAACGTGGTCTTTATTTATCTCATCTACCTTATCTAAAGCAATAATATACGATTTATGTGCCCGCATGAACAACTGCGACGGCAGGCATTTTTCTAAATCGTTAGTAGTTATGGTAGCAAGGTAATTACGTTTCTGGGTAAATATCTTTACATAGTTGCCATAGCTTTGGGCATATAAAATAGTGCTCACATCTATAGTAACTGTCTCACTGTCTACCTTTACTTTTATAGCTGTTGATGTTTCAGGCACCTTAACTACGGGCTCGGAAGGCCCAGCCAGCTCAAAATACCGGTTAATGGATTTTAAGAACCTTGGGTAAAAAATTGGCTTAAGGAGGTAATCTATAACGCCGTAATCATAACTCTCAAGGGCAAACTCGCTGTAGGCCGTAGTGAGTATGGTACGCGGTGGCTTAGCCAGTTTTTTAAGCATATCAAGCCCTGTAATTTCGGGCATATCAATATCCAGGAACATCAAGTCAACTTTATGGCCTTCAAGGTATTTAAGGGCTTCCACCCCGTTGTAGCCCTCAAAAACAAGCTCCAGCTGCGAGTTTTGCTTAATGTAGTTCGCCAGCACGTAGTGCGCGGCAGGCTCATCATCTACAATAATGCATTTTATGGTAACTTCCTGCTTCATTTCCTTTTAAGCTGAAGTTGCAGGTTAACCGTAAAAATGCTGCTCTCGGTAATATCTAGTTTGTAATTGCTGCCGTACTGTAACTTAAGCCTTTCGGTTGTATTTTTAATGCCTATTTTTGTAGAAACCACATCATTCTTTTTCTCCGGAACCGAATTCTTAACCACAAGGTCCAGCTTGCCGTCTTTAACCGAAAGATTCACATCTACAAAGCATTTTTCTATAGAACAGGTGCCATGCTTAAAGGCATTTTCTATAAAGCTGATTAGCAGCATGGGCGGTATTTTATAGGCAAACTCATCATCAACATCGGTAATGAACGATATGTTGCAACGGTAGCCCACACGCTCTTTTTCAAGCTGTATATAACTGCTTATAAAGTTAATCTCGTCTTCTACAGGTACGCATTTTTGCTCATGGCTCTCTAATTGGTAGCGCATTAGCTGCGATACGTGCATTATAAGATCGGGTGTGCGCTCCGGGTATTGCAGGCTTATACCGTAAAGGGTATTAAAGGTGTTGAATAAAAAGTGCGGGTTTAGCTGCTCTTTAAGCGAGTTTATCTGTGCCTGGTTGTACAGCAGTTTTTCGCTATCCAGGTTTTTGCGGTCACGGTAAAACTTAAATATAAGTATAATAGATAATATGCAAATAAGCGTTGCCAGCAGCGTTGCCGCCTGAAATACATAGCTTTGCTGTTCAGACGATTTGTAGAGAAAACAATTTTTGTAGATCCATAAATTGGCAACCTGGTACATTATTATAGAAAACACAAACAACAGTGCGGCAGTTGCCAATAAATACAGAGTTACCTTATGTTTTTTTAGCAGTATGGGCAGCAGCAAAAAGCGGTTGAGCTGCGCATGGGTGTAAAGCATTAAAAAGTAGGCACAGCCGCTCCAAATACCTTTCCACGACTTAATTAAAATCCAGTCGTTTAGGGTAAACAGTATAAACGAAAAGGCAAGGATCAAAACTTCCTGCCACCATTTGTTATCAATAATATTTTTTATAAACCGGCTCATTTGCATTATCTCTACACTGCAAAGTAACCACTTTTGACAGGATAATGGCAAAATTGCATGACGAATTTAATTCGTCATTTTAAACAACTGTTTAAACCTTTTCCGTTTGTAAATTTGCATCTCACATTACCCTTACTAATAAAACTTACTTACATGCACTTTAAACACGTATTGCTGCTGTTACTACTGTACTCCCTTAACGGAGCTGCACAAAACCTTTCTTTAAAGGAAGCTGTAGATACAGGAGTTGCAAATTATGGCCTGGTTACCGCCAAGGGCAAATATGCACAGGCAGCACAGGAAACCGTAAAACAAACCAGGCGCGATTACCTGCCTAACCTAAATCTTTCGGCTCAGCAGGACTACGGTACCGTAAACGGGCAAAACGGCCCGCTTTACGGCTTAGGTGGCTTAGGGGTTGCCTCATCGGGGCTACCATTGCCACAACAAAACTGGAATGCCGCTTTTGGCGCACTGTACCTTGCCAATATCAACTGGGATTTTTTCACTTTCGGGCGCATGAAACAGCGCATAACCCTGGCTAAAGCCGATGCTGAGCGTCAGCAAAAAGATTTTGAGCAGGAACAGTTTCAGCATAAAATACGCATTAGCGCTGCTTACCTTAACTTATTAGCCAGCCAGAGACTGGTTCGCTCACAGCAAAAAAACCTGGAGCGTAGTGAGGTAGTACTTAAAAACGCTGCCGTTCGTGTTATCAATGGCTTGCTGCCGGGGGTAGATTCTACCCTTGCTTCTGCCGAGGTATCCCGCGCAAAAATTGCCCTTAACCAGATAAGGGAACAGGTTAAGCTTCAAAACAACGAGCTGGTACGCCTAATGGGTGTTGAGCCAACCGATTTTGTTACCGATACCACGCTTATTGCCCGTGTGCCTAAAGGCATTATAAGCAGCGAAACTGTAAACGATAGCCTAAACCCCATCAGGCAGTTTTATAGGAGCCGTATTAACTACAGCAACCAGCAGTTAAAGCTTTTCCGCCGCGAATACTGGCCTACGTTTAACCTGTTTGGCGTGTTCCAGACGAGGGGGTCGGGCTTTAATTCGGACTACGCTTCCAACCAAAATTCGTACACCCAAAATTACTTTGACGGCATAGACCCTTCCCGCCAAAACTACCTTGTAGGTGTAGGCGTGGTGTGGAACCTTACCTCCATTGCCCGATCGAGCAAAAAAGTAAGTGCCCAAAAATTAATATCAGGCGGCTTGCAGGATGAGTATAAGGCGATAGACCTTCAGCTTAAAGCGCAGGACGATGCCGCTAACGCCCGTATGGATTTTGCCATGCAAAACTACAAGGAGGCACCGCGCCAGGTTAATGCAGCACAGCAGGCTTATCTGCAACGCACCACCCTTTATAACAACGGGCTTACCAATCTTGTAGATGTTACACAGGCACTGTACATACTAAACCGCGCCGAGACCGACCGCGATGTTATTTACACCAATGTATGGCAGGCCCTGCTTATGAAGGCAGCAGCTACAGGAGACTTTAACCTTTTTATCAACGAATTTTAATAAGCACTAACCCATGAATTTAATACGTTTTGCACTCCGCAAACCTATATCTATACTGGTACTTGTAGCAGGGCTGTTCTTTTTCGGGATAAGTGCCGTTAGGGATATTAAGGTAGATATTTTGCCTAAAATGAACCTGCCGGTAATTTACCTGGCCCACCCGTTTGCGGGCTACACGCCAGACCAGATGGAATCGTACTTTGCCAAGAACTACATTAACATCATGCTTTTTGCCAATGGTGTTAAATCTATAGAAACTAAAAATATACAGGGCCTTACCTTAATGAAGGTAAGCTACTACGAAGGCACCAACATGGCACAGGCTGCTGCCGAATTAAGTGCCCTATCTAACAGGATACAGGCCGCCTTCCCTCCCGGGTCGCAGCCGCCGTTCATCATCCGTTTTGATGCCTCATCGCTACCCGTAGGGCAATTGGTATTAAGCAGTAAGACCCGTAGCAATAACGAGCTTCAGGATCTTGCTAACGTGTACGTTAGGGCATCGTTTACCAATATTCCGGGGTTGCTGTCGCCTCCACCTTTCGGCGGAAGCCCAAGGACCATAGAGGTAAACGTAGACCCCTCGCAACTTAGCGCACATAACCTAACGCCCGACCAAGTGGTTGAAGCCATAAGGCTTAATAACCAAACGGCACCATCGGGTAACGTGCGTGTAGGCAATAAAAACTACCTTACCCCTACAAATAATACTATTAGAGAGGTTGCCGATTTTCAGAACATCCCATTATTTAAAGGATCGGTACAAAACCTTTCGCTTGGCGATATTGCAATTATTAAGGATGGCGCCGATACCAATAACGGGTATGCGCTGGTAAATGGTAAACGATCGGTTTATGTGAGTATTGCCAAAGCGGGCGATGCATCAACCTGGGATGTGGTTAAGAACCTAAAAGCCAACCTTCCCAAGATACAAAGCACATTACCCGAAGATGTAAAGATATCGTATGAGTTTGACCAGTCGGTTTACGTTATCAACTCTGTAAAAAGCCTAATAACCGAAGGTGTTATTGGTGCGGTACTAACCGGGCTAATGGTAATACTATTTTTGGGCGATAAGCGTGCTGCGCTTATTGTAATCCTTACCATCCCAATCTCAATCATATCAGGTGTATTGTTCCTTAAATTATTCGACCAGACCATTAACCTGATGTCGTTAAGCGGACTGGCACTTGCTATTGGTATCCTTGTAGATGAGAGTACGGTAACCATAGAGAACATTCACCAGCACCTCGACATGGGCAAGCCTAAGGCACTCGCCATTTGGGATGCCTGTAAAGAAATTGCCCTCCCTAAACTGCTTATCTTATTATGTATACTTGCCGTATTTGCCCCGGCATTTACCATGGTGGGCATACCGGGGGCGCTGTTCCTTCCGTTGGCAATGGCAATTGGTTTTAGTATGATTATATCGTTCCTGCTTTCGCAGACGTTTGTACCCGTAATGGCCAACTGGCTGATGAAAGAGGCCGGTCACGGCAAAGAGCACAACGTTACCATGCCTGCCGAAGACGTATACATTCAGCAACAGGACTATGCCGAAAGAGAAGATTATAATAATGACGGCAAAGTGGGCGGGTTTGAAAAATTTCGCCGTGGGTTCATGAAGTTGCAGGACAGGCTTATGCCTGCCCGTAAGCTTATTTCATTAGGCTATTTACTTGCCATTACCGCAATTGCAATAATAATGCTTGGCGTTATTGGGCAGGATGTCTTCCCTAAGGTAAACTCAAGCCAGTTCCAGCTGCGCCTGCGCCTGCCGGAAGGCACCCGTATGGAGCGCACCGAAGACGAAGCACTCAAAGTGCTTAAAGAACTCGAAAAAATGGTGGGTAAAGAGCACATAGCTATATCATCGGCCTATGTGGGTACGCACCCGTCGCTGTTCTCGGTATCGCCTATCTACCTGTTTATGGCAGGACCTCACGAAGGTGTTTTCCAGATAGCCCTTAAAGATTACCACAGGGATATGGACGATTTTAAAGACGAGCTAAGGCAACGTATTAAAAAAATAGCACCAAGCGTTAAAGTATCTTTTGAACCTATAGAGCTTACCGATAAGGTACTAAGCCAGGGATCGCCTACTCCTATAGAGATAAGGATTGCCGGTAAGAACAAGAAACTTAACGAGGAGTATGCCAATAAGATAATTGCCAAACTTAATACAATAGATTATTTTAGAGATGTGCAAATAGCACAGTCGCTACACTACCCTACGTTAGATATTACTATAGACAGGGTTAGGGCAGCACAACTGGGGGTTGATATGAACGATATTTCGCGTTCGCTTATTGCTGCAACCTCATCATCCCGTTATACCGATAAAAATACTTGGGTAGACGAAAAAATCGGCCTGTCGTACAACGTACAGGTACAGGTTCCGTTAGATAAAATGATGACAGAGCAGGATATTGCCAACATACCGTTGCTAAGAAATTCAACAAGGCCGGTGTTAGGCGATGTGGCTACCATAACGCATTCATCTACACGCGGGGAGAATGATAACCTTGGTGCCATGCCGTATATTTCTGTAACTGCCAATACCGACCATGTAGACCTTGGCACTGCTGCTAAAGATGTTAACAAAGCTATTGCCGATCTGGGCGAATTGCCGCGTGGTTTATTTGTAGAGCCTATTGGCCTTAGTAAAGTTTTAAGCGAAACCATGAGCAGCCTGCAATCGGGGTTATTAGTAGCGGTTATCGTTATCTTTTTAATGCTGTCGGCAAACTTCCAGTCGTTCAGGGTGTCATTGGTTATATTAACTACAGTGCCTGCGGTGGTACTGGGCGCATTGCTATTGCTGCTTGCCACAGGATCTACGCTTAACCTGCAATCATATATGGGTATTATCATGTCCGTCGGGGTATCTATTGCCAATGCCGTACTGCTTGTTACCAATGCCGAGCATTTGCGCCGCGAAAATGGTGGCGATGCCTTAAAAGCAGCCCGCGAGGCAGCATCATTGCGCCTCCGCCCTATTATAATGACCAGTGTTGCCATGATTGCCGGTATGCTGCCTATGGCTATAGGCCACGGCGAAAGCGGCGAGCAGGTATCGCCATTAGGCCGTGCCGTAATTGGCGGACTGCTGTTCTCTACCTTTGCCGTACTTGTAATACTACCTATTATATTTGCATGGGCACAGGGCAAGGCCACAACCCAGTCGGTTTCATTAGACCCCGAAGACACAGAAAGTAAACATTATATACCAACAACATCACACCAATAATATGAAGACTTACTATATACCCACCGCAGCGGCATTATTGCTCTTAACGCTTGCCAGCTGTGGTAAAAAAGAAGAAGCCCCCGTTGTTGAGGCCGAACCTGCAATTGAAACCTTTACCCTGCACAAGGAAAAACTGTCGAGCCAGATACGCCTTCCGGCAGAATTACAGGGCTTTCGCCAGACCGACATTTATGCCAAAGTAAGCAGCTATGTAAAAGAGCTTAAAGTTGATATAGGCAGCGAGGTTAAAGCCGGGCAGTTGCTGATTGTTTTAGAAGCGCCGGAGATAAGCTCACAACTGGCAGCTGCTGAGTCGCGCCTGCGTTCTCAGGAAGCTGTGTACACTGCAAGTAACAGCACCTATAACCGCCTTTTAGAAACCAGTAAAGTAGAAGGTACCATCTCTAAAAACGACCTTGATATTGCCCTGTCGCGCAAAAGCTCTGATTATGCACAGTTTCAGGCAGCAAAAGCGGCGTATAAAGAAGTACAGGTTAACCTTGGCTACCTGCAAATACGCGCCCCGTTTGATGGCGTTGTAAGTGCCCGTAACGTAAATACAGGCGCTTATGTAGGCCCTGCCGGTAAAGGGTCAGAACTGCCATTATTTACCATCCAGGATCAAAAGAAACTGCGCCTTGCGGTATCGGTACCCGAAATGTATACGGGCTATCTTAAGCAGGGCGATGAGATTAGCTTTAGTGTAAGGTCGTTCCCTAACGAAATCTTTAAGGCTAAGATACAGCGTATGTCGGGTGCGCTTGACCTGCGACTGCGTTCTGAACGTGTAGAGATGGATGTTATCAACGATAATAAAAAATTATTACCGGGCATGGTTGCCGAGGTTGTACTGGCATTAAACAGCAAAGACAGCACTTTTGTAGTGCCTAAAACCGCTGTGGTAAGTTCTGCCGAAGGCGCCTTTGTACTTTCCGTTAAGGATAATGTTACGCACCGCACCGAGATAAAAAAAGGCCGTGAAACCGGCGATAATGTAGAAGTGTTTAGCGATAGCTTAACCGTAAATGAGGTACTTGTAAAAGCTGCATCCGAAGAAATGAGGAACGGTACCCCTGTTAAAAAGTAAATTATTTGTCGTCAACATAATAATTTTAATTTGTTTGGTAGAGAGCCCCACGTTTAATAGCGTGGGGTTCTTGTTTTTTTATGTAACTACCCTGCAAATATAGCAATCGTCGCATTCCCCTCCCTTGGAGGGGTGGCTAAAAGCCGGAGTGGTTTAACCCTATGTTCTTTTGTCTTGAAACAAAAGAACCAAAAATTCAAGGCTCCAACTTCTTTTGCTACAAAATATATGTCTCGGCTAAATCATTTGAACTCGCTGGCGCTCAAACAGCAAATGATTCTTAACGCCTCAACGTATATTTTGCTTAACGCAACGAAGTTTAATGCCTTAGCTTCACTCAAATCTTCTTACTCTGGTATGAAAATAAATCAAAAAAAGGATCGCTAAACAAAACGATCCTTTTACTAACTCAAAGTAATAATAAACAATGTATAATAAGGTACATCAGCCCGCTCCTTAGGCACCCACCACGAAACGGGACCAACTACCTGTACTTATATAAATTTATAGCCTATACCAAACGTCCATATCTGTTTGTCGTTGGTATCATAACCATAATACGGCGTAATAAACATAATATGTTTATACTCTATAATAGGCGAAACCGCCAGCCTTGGTACAGCTTTTTTATCCAGCACAATGAGCGATGGAAATGCCCCCACTCCTACTTTAAAATTTTTGCTAAACCGATACTTAAGGCTTGGCCCGCCTACGTTTATACCAAAGGTGTCGCTCCCATAAGATACGGCAAGCATACCATCAAACCCTGCTTCATACTTTTTTTCTGCGGCCTGCTGCGGCACATCGGCCGGTTTTTCCTGGGCATGCAACGTTGCGGCACCCTGTAGTAAACACAGCAATGCCATCGTTTTAAAAATATTCATGCTATTTTTTTACAAGTAGTAATGATGGTGTATTATTAAGCCACGGGCTGCGCGACTCTACCAGTTTCTTCCAGCTGTCTACACTTATTACCATAAGATCCTGGCTTTGAAGGAACTCTTTTTCAAGTTTCTTTTGGTTAAGCAGCTGGATGTGGTTGGGCACCGTATGTTCTATGCTACGGATACTCTCTTTAATCTGAGGATTGTTTTTAACCGATCCATCGGCATCCAGAACCGTTACCTGAGAGCCTGCATTAACAATAAGCCTTTGTGCCAGATCTATCAAAAAGGCATCGCTTTCATCAAAAATGGTAACAAAAACCCTGTCGGTACTTTTAAAGCCTTTATCTACCAATATCCCTACCGGCGACTCGGTTTTAGAAAGTATGTGCTGTGTTTTATCATCAAAAGGCGAATTTTCAAACAGTTTTTCCTTCCCTGTAAACGTGTTTAAGAGGCTTTCCGGGTTAATGATACGGGTTGTAAATCCAAGTATCTTACCCAGCAATGTACCTTCAAAAATGGATTGCCCAATGTCTATAAGCACCAGGTCAAACTCTCCTTTGTTGGCAACCGTAGCAATATCACTGTCCATATCGGTAGTCGCTTTAAAAAGCGTGGTAACCTTCTGCCCTATATTTTCGGCTTCAGCCAAAACAGGCTTAAAGCTATCCTGCTCATATTCCTGCAAGTTAAACGTATGTATTTCGCTACTTGGCATAATATGCATGGCAGTTACCATGGCATTGGCCTTCATTTCGCCTACAAATGCATTAGCAAGTCGAAGCAGGGTTTTACCGCCCTCGGGACTATCAAAAGAAATAAGTACCTTATATACACTCGCCTGGCGAATTTCCGACGGGATATAGTTTTTCTTACGGTTAAAGATATAGCCTATCAGGTCGAGCGCAGGGCCCGTCATAAAGGTGGTGGCAAGCGCCATGATAACCATCATAGAGAAGATCTCTGTGCTCAATACACCAAGGTCGTACCCTATGTTTAGCACGATAAGTTCCATTAATCCCCTTGTATTCATAAGGGCACCAATAGTAAGGCTGTCGCGCCAGTTTTGGCCTACAAATTTGGCCGTAATGGCACTACCTAAAAATTTACCAACCACGGCCACGAGGATTATAAGTCCGCATACCTGCCATAAATACGGGTCGTCCAGCAAGCCTATCTGCGTGCGCAAGCCTGTAAACACAAAGAATAGCGGCAGCAGCATTACCTGCGAAACGTCTTCTACCTTCTCTATAAATATATTCCTGAATTTCATGCTCTCCGGCATAATGGCACCCGCCATAAATGCTCCAAACAGCGCGTGGATGCCTATAACCTCTGTAGTATATGCCGAGATTAAAAGCGTAAGGAAAAATATGGCCACAACCGGTTTGGTAACGTTTTCTTTGTGGCTAAACAATTCGCCAATACGTTTAAGGAACGGCTTAACTACCCAAAGCATAAGGAAAACATAGGCTATTGCTAATGCTATAATGTACAGCGAGCTTACAAATGAACCTGCCTTTACAATAGCAATTACCGCAGCAAGAATACACCAGGCAGTAATATCATCGGCGGCGGCACAGGTTATCACCAGCGCGCCAATGCGGGTGCGGTGCAAGCCACGCTCCTGAACAATACGCGCCAGTACCGGAAACGCCGTAATACTCATTGCAATACCTAAAAACAACGCAAAAGACGAAAACGCTACACCTGCCGGTGCAAACTGCTCATAAATATAAAATGCAAGCCCAAGGCCTAAGGTAAAGGGTATTATAATACTGGCATGGCTGATAATAACAGCATCTTTAGCCTTATTTTTAAGCACGTTAAGATCGAGTTCCATTCCTACCACATACATGAACAGGATAAGGCCTATCTGGCTTAATATCTGAAGGTTGCCTAACGACTCTTTTGGAAATAAAAGCCCTGAATATTCCGGGAAAAACGTACCTACTAATGATGGGCCTAACACAATACCGGCTATCATTTCGCCAATAACGGTTGGCTGCCCCAGTTTTTTGCATATCCAGCCAAAAAAGCGGGCTACAAATAGTATGGTGATTATCTGCACCAGTAAAAGTGCCAATGGATGCGTAAGATTATGGAAAAGCGAATCTAAAAAATCCTGCCATTGCCCCTTTCCGGATACTTCAGCTGATATCTGGCGGCCTTCTTCAAGCCCTTTGCCATTGGTAAGCACTACATATATTAATACTGAGAAAACTGCAATTATTATTATATAAAAAAGGCTATTCCTAAATTGTTTCATCATGATTGTGGCTTTTAAAATACGGCACAATATTACTGAGAAAATGATAAGGAAAAACAGTGCTATACCTTTAAATAAGACACGATGTAACGAAAGGGGACAATTATGTAATGAAACTTAAAATAGTGTTAAAGAATAACAAAACAGTGCTATTTTGTTGGGATCATCGCCTTCGTAAATACCTAAATCTTTACTTTTTTAATAAAATCATTACGATAAATTTCGCTTAGTGCGAAGGTGTAGTGCGTTCCATCGGGCAGGAGCCTGTCAGCCGTAATAATGTCGTGTGCATAAAACTGCACATGCTTAATGGCAATAATGGCCTTCTTATTAACGCGGCAAAAATCCTTCTCCGGGAGCATGTCCAACAGCTTCTCAAAAGAACAGTTTTTAGCGGTTATCTTGCTGCCATCATTTAAAAACAATATTTTATCCCGGCTGTCTATCTTAGAGGTAAACATGCAAAAAATGGAGTCGACATTAATAAGCGCTTTGCCTTTATCGGTATTGAGCTGTATTTGCTTTGGCGCTGCGGGCTCCGGTTTTGCCATACGGCCCGCCACTTTTTGCACTGCCTGTTGCAGCCTTTCCTGCTTTACGGGCTTTACCACATAATCTACCGCATCCCTATCAAAGGCATCAACCGCAAAATTTTTATAGGCTGTGGTAAAAATTATCGCTTTGCCTTTAAGTGCATCGGCAACCTGAAGGCCGTTCATTCCGGGCATTTCTATATCGGTAATCAATAGGTCGTACTCAAGGCCTGCCTGCTCCTGTAGCAGCAGTTGCGGGCTGTTAAATGCCTTTACCACTTCCAGTTCCGGCATTTGTTCGCACAGCATTTTAAGCAGCATTAGGCCGGGCAGCTCGTCATCAAGCAATAAGCATCTGATTTTTGTGTTCAAGCAGGTTTATTTTTAATTGTGCAACATAAATATCTTCTTCCACATAACGGTCCAGCTTAAAGCAGGACTTGTACAGTATTTTAAGGCGCTGCTCTAAAGTAGCCGCCCCAATACCGCTGTGGTCTTTTAAGAAGGCTGATTTAGGCGATACCTTATTAGTTACCGTTATGGTGAACATACCGTCTTTAAACTCGATAATAATTGATATAAACGCATCAGTACTTTGCAAATCGGCATGCTTAAAGGCGTTTTCTATCAAATCTATCGATATTAGCGGAGCAAGTATCTTTTGCTCATAAAGCGCATCCAACTCATCTATCTTCTTTTTAACGCTGATAGAAAATAACGGGCTAAGCTTAATTTTATTAATCTCGATAAGGTTCAGGGCAAATTCAATTTCCTCTTTAGGGCTTACAAAGCGGTTTTGGCTTTCGTATAATATATAATCCAGCACGTTGCTAAGCTTATCCATAGCAAAATACGTTTGGTACGCGTGCGATTGTATGGAGTTGAGTATATTTTTAAACAGGTGCGGATTTAACCGCGCCTCCAATGTTTGCAATTGCAGGGTGTTGGTTTTATTCTCCATCTCTACAAAGCGCATTTCGAGGTCTTTTTTAGTTTTTTCAGATTTTACCGTACGCACTATAAGCCACACCAAAACTATGGCAAGCAAGCCTATAATACAGAATAATAAAAGTATGTTTAAAGGTATTTGCATGCTATTGCTTTACGGGTTTATTGGCCTCATTCCAGGCATCCATACCGCCATCAAGCTCTACAATGTGCTCAAACCCTTTCGATTTTAAATGCTCAACCGCTTCGGCACTGCGCCCACCGGCTTTGCAGTACACATAAACCGTTTTACTTTTATCAAGGCTGTCTACCTGCTTGGCAAAGTCGGCATCATAGACATGCATATTTATGGCATCGGCAATATGTCCGCTTTTGTATTCTTTGGGTGTGCGTACATCAATAATCTGGCCTTTATCGGCAGCCATTTCTTTCTCAAAAGTTGATGGTGGCACAAGCTCCACACCCTTTTTATGCTGGCCCTGGCAGGATGTAAACGTTAGCGCAATAAATAATATGTATAGCAAATTTTTCATAATAGTAATTTTATGCAAAGGTAAGCATTACGCTTTACCTGCAAATTACGCCTTTTTAATGGTAAACACCTGGCTTATTACAGCAAGCTGGGCGGCAGTAAGTTTAGATGTTTTTTTAAGCTTGGCTGTAAAAGCGGCAACCTCAGCTTCAGATCCCGGACAGCCTATGTTCTCGCCTTTGGCATCAAACGAGTCGGCCAGTACATTGCCTTTCGCATCCAGTATTATCCAAAAAGGCAAACCGGCATCGCTGCCTTTATATTTTGCCAGCAGTACATCTGCGCCCGGATTTTCGAGTGCTTTATTTTTGGGCGATTCCTGTACGGTTAGCTGCGTACTTACATAATTATCATCGAATAATTTTTTGGTGCCGTCTGCCTGCATATTTTTTTCCATTTTTTTGCACCAGCCACACCACGAGGCGTGAAACATTACAAAAACATTCTTGTTTTCTTTTTTAGCCTGGGCAAAAGCCCTGTCCATAATAACGGTAGCACTTTCCTGTGCTATAGCATTGCTTACAGGCATTGCAAGCAAAAGGGTAATGATGAGTAATTTCAGTTTCATAGTAATAGGTGGTTAATGTGAGTTACGAAGTTACTAAAAATCTTACGTAATTGTACATTGCAAAACCAATACCAGATTAGAAACTTTAATAATATATTATAACTATTTTGTAATATTTAATAACTGAATATTTTTGGAATAAATTTAATTTTGGCCTACTTTTATATAACCAATTAAACCGATCTGCCTATATGAAAATGCACAGGGATATCCTTATAATTGAGGATGATGAAGATGACAGGGACATTTTACAGGAAATATTCAGGGATTTAGGGTATAAGAACAAAATACTCTTTTTTTCTGATAGTAGTGAGGCGCTTACCTACATTAGGAAACCGGAAGTTGAGCCTTTTATTATAATATCCGACATAAACATGCCTAAACTGGGCGGTTTTGAGCTTAGGGATATTATACTGGAAGAAGAGCTTTTAAGCGATAAAGACATTCCGTACATTTTTATATCTAACGCCCAGGACGAATATTCTGTTAAACAGGCCAACAAACTTGCCATACAGGGGTATATCCATAAAGGGACCGACTATAATAAGTACAAAGAAAAAATACGCAACCTTATAGATTACTGGAAAGAGAACATCAACACTTTTTCTTCACCTAAAAGGACACAATAAAACAAAAGCCCCAATATTGGGGCTTTTTCATTGTAATACGGTTTCTAACACTTAGCTTTGAGGCTCTACCACCGGGCCCTGCCATTGCATAATGCCCCCGGAAAGGTTGTAGGCTTTTTCAAAACCAAGCTGGTTCATTACATTACAGGCATTACCGCTGCGGGCCCCGCTCCTGCAATACACATAATAGGTTTTGCTTTTATCAAGTTCTTCAAGGGCATCAATAAAGCCCTGGCCTTTGTAAATGTCAATATTAATGGCTCCGGGAATAATACCCTCGTTCCATTCGTCTTCGGTGCGAACGTCCAGTATAACAGCGTTGCTGTCATTCTGTGCGTCTTCCCACCATTGCTCCTGAGATATATTCATAGTATTGGTTATAATTTAGGCAAAGGTATTATGCTTTTATGGAACAGCCAATAGCCTTAGTTTCTTTTACCGTTACCTCTTTGCCTTTTACAAGGGCATCTACGGCATTTTCTACATATTTTTGTTTTACGGCGGCTGCATCTTCATAATTATCGTCAATAGCGCCTATGTATTTTACTATGTTGCCTTTTGCCGTTTTTTGAAGCACATACACATGCGGTGTTTTAGTAGCGCCGTACTGAGGGAATATCTTCTGGCCCTCATCTAACAGGTACGGGAACGCGAATTTCTTATCCTTAGCCCTCTCCTGCATTTTTACAAAGCTATCGTCTTTTTGCTTTTCAGGGTTGTTGGGGTTAATGGCAATTACCGGGTAGCCCTGGCTTTTATATTTTTTATCGAGTGCAATTATCCTGTCTTCATACGCCTGTGCATACGGGCAATGGTTACAGGTAAACACCACGATAAATCCTTTGGCCGACTTAAAATCTTTGAGCGATACCTTGTTACCATCTACATTTTTAAGGCTGAAGTCGGTTGCAATATCGCCAACTTTATACCCTACGGGAATATCACTTTTAAAGGCGGTAAGTGCGCCTATGGCAATAAACATTGCCAGGAACTTTATTGTTTTCATACAAATTACATTATTTAAAATTACTGATCTCTTTTTCTAACTCATCATAAGTAAACGACCGCTCGTAAAATTTTCGCATATCCTTATTATAAATGAGTGTGGCAGGTATGGCGCCACTCCATGTACTGTCTACCTTAGGTATCCAGCTGTCGGCATCGGGGTCGCGCAACAGCAGCACCTGGCTTTTAATCTGTTTTTGGTTGATAAATGGCAGCAGTTTAGTTTCAACCATCTTGGCCATATCCAGGCTTACCAGAATAACTTTTACTTTATTTTCTTTATACTTAGCGTTGATCTTTTCAAAATTAGGCAGCTCCTCTACACACGGCACGCACCAGGTAGCCCAAAAGTTCACTACATAAGTGGTGTCGTTTTTCTGCTTGAGGTAATATTCCAGTCCGGAATACTCATACGCATTTACCGATACAGTATCGTTACTATATACTTTTAAAGGTTTTGGAGGTTGTATTATGGTAGTATCTACTATTGGTATTGCAGGTTCCTGTGTGGTAATCTCGGTGTTATCTGCTCTTTCTTTACAGCTTATTGCAAAGCTGCACAGCAACATAACTCCTGCTATTACCGGTATTTTTGGTGTAAAACGCATTGTTGTAAAAATTATAAACATCTAAAATTACTCCAGTATCAAAAGCACTTAATTTCTTTAACAAAAAATTAACAATCTTATTTACGTTTGTAACAATTACATATACTACATTTGTACATACAAATATTGTAGATACAAGTTTATTAATAACGCTATAATAAATGTAATGATTATGAAGATTGAAGAGGTACTTAAAAGCGAAAATTTAACTCTTGCCAAACAGGCAATCATGAACGTTATGTATACTCACAACGTAGTTGCCGAGAATACGCTGGAGGTTATGAAGGCATACGACCTGTCTCCCGAGCAGTTTAATGTACTGCGCATACTAAGGGGCCAAAAAGGAAAGCCAACCAATATGAGCGTTATACAGGAACGGATGATTGCAAAAACAAGCAACACTACCCGCCTTGTAGATAAGCTTTTGCTGAAAGGCTTAGTAAAGCGCGAAGTATGCCCCGACAACCGACGTAAGATGGAAATAACCGTTACCCAAAGAGGCCTTGACCTGCTTACTGAAATAGACCCTAAGGTGGAAGAGAACGAAACCCGTTTTGCCAACAACCTTACTCTCGCTGAACAGGAACAGCTTGTTTACCTACTGGAAAAATACAGAACATTATAATACTAAATACCATGTTAAATTATATTGACAGTCTTAAATGGCGCTATGCCGTTAAAAAATATGATACTACTAAAAAAGTATCTGCTGAGGATCTTGAAACTCTTAAAGAAGCCGTTCGACACAGCGTATCAGGCTTTGGTCTACAGCCTTACAAAATACTAATTGTAGAAACACAATCAGTTAAAGAGCAACTTACAGAAGCCGCCGGTGGCAACAATAAAAATGTTTTTGCCGATGCCTCCCACCTGTTTATATTTGCTAACGAGCAAAATGCCGGTGCTACGCATGTAGATAATTACTTAAATAACATTACCACACAACGCAACGTAGCTAAAGAAGCAGTAAGTGGTTTTGGAGATTATATTAACGGTTTTCTTAATGGGCTTACCGAAGAGCAACGTAATAATTGGGCCGCTAAACAGGCATATATTGCGCTTTCTACACTTATTAACAGCGCTGCACTTTTAAAAATTGATGCCACTCCTATGGAAGGTTTTGATGCCGCTAAAGTAAACCAGATACTTAACCTGGAAGAAAAAGGCCTAAATGCCGCAGTAATGGCTGCTATTGGCTACCGCCACGAAGAAGATGCTATGCAGCATGCAAAAAAAGTGCGCAAACCTAACGAAGAATTATTTATTACACTATAATTTTATAAACTCAAATTTTAATTTAAACAACAATGAAAAATTTCAAATCAATTGCAATTGCATTAGTAGTAGCACTAACAACTCTTACAGCTACTGCTCAGGACAAAAAAATCAACACTACTGCAAGCTCTATCAACTGGGTTGGTAAAAAAGTAACAGGCCAGCACTCTGGTACAGTTAACTTTAAAGATGGCGTTCTTAGCTTTAAAGGCAATAAACTTACAGGCGGTAATGTTACTATAGACATGAACTCTATCGCAGTAACCGACCTTAAAGCAGGCGAAGGTAAAGAGAAACTTGAAGGCCACTTAAAAGCTGCTGACTTCTTTGGTACTGATAAATATGCTACTTCTAAACTTGTATTTAAAACTGTTAAAGAAAAAAGCAAAAACGTTTATACTGTAACTGCCGATCTTACTATTAAAAACGTTACTAAGCCTGTAACTTTTGACCTTACTGTTGGTAAAAATGCTGCTTCAACTGCATTTAACATAGACAGGACTAAATTTGGTATCGAGTACAAATCAGGAAGTGTATTTGATGGTTTAGGCGATACTGCCATCAGCGACGAATTTGAAGTTTCTATCAAATTAGTATACTAATTAACGATTATCAGATATTTAGAATTTTAGATATTTAGATTAAAAAACGGGCTGTGGTAATCACAGCCCGTTTTGTATTTATAAAGCTTTGTAACCCCAAAGCTAAACTCTGTCACTTTGCAACTTTGTATCTTTGCAACTCCCTAAAAAAGCCCCTCAATAGAAAGGTAACGCTCTCCGGTATCGTAGTTAAATGTCAACACTACCGCATCATCAGGTATTTCGGCAAGTTTTTTATTTACTGCTGCTAATGATCCGCCGGTAGATATACCCGCCAGCAAACCCTCTTTTTTGGCAACGTTACGGGCAAATTCAAATGCATCATCTTTTGCCACCTGAATTACACCATCTATAACATCGCTGTTATAAATAGACGGCACAAAACCCGCACCAATACCCTGTATAGGGTGCAGCCCGGGGTTGCCACCGCTCAATACAGGCGATAATTCGGGCTCAACAGCAAATACCTTAAGACTGGGCCATTTTTGCTTTAAAACTTCTGCTACGCCCGTTATATGGCCTCCCGTACCCACACCGGTAATAACATAGTCGATACCGTCAGGAAAGTCGGCTATAATTTCCTGAGCCGTAGTCTTACGGTGAATATCCACATTAGCCGGGTTATCAAACTGGCGCGGCGACCAGGCGTTAGGTGTAGATGCCGTTAGCTCAGCAGCCTTTTCAATAGCACCTTTCATGCCTTTTTCGCGTGGTGTAAGCTCAAACTCCGCCCCGTAAATAGACATCAGTTTCCTGCGCTCAATACTCATACTCTCCGGCATTACCAGGATAAGTTTATAACCTTTAACCGCCGCAACGAGCGCCAGGCCAATACCCGTATTGCCCGATGTAGGCTCAACAATAACACTATCTTTAGTCAGCAGGCCTTTTGCTTCAGCATCTTCTATCATCGCTAAGGCAATCCTGTCTTTAATGCTGTTTCCGGGGTTATTGCGTTCCAGTTTTATCCACACATTTTTGCCGGGAAAAAGCTGGTTCAGTTTTACATGGGGCGTGTTGCCTATGGTTTCTAAAATACTATTTGCTTTCATATATCGAATTTGATTTTATATTACAAAATTTAGGGGCTCAGGAAATGCATCCCTGCTTTTTACCGATGCCACGCTCTTGTGGTACACCAGCGAGTTGGGTGGGATAGAATTGGTTATCCAAACATTACCCCCAATAACCGACTCATCGCCTATAACCGTTTTACCACCTAAAATGGTAGCGTTTGCATAAATGGTAACGCCATTGCCTATGGTGGGGTGGCGTTTTACCTCGGCATCGGCCTTGCTTACGCTGAGGGCACCCAGAGTTACACCCTGGTACATTTTTACGTCATCGCCAATAATTGATGTTTCACCAATAACAATACCGGTACCGTGGTCTATAAAAAAGCGGTTGCCAATGGTGGCACCGGGGTGAATATCAATTCCCGTTTTACCATGAACATACTCGCTAAGCAGCCGCGGAAGCATGGGCACGTGCTGTTTCCACAACTCATGGGCGGTCCTGTAAACGGCTATTGCAAAAAATCCGGGATAGGCCACCAGCACTTCGCTACGCGATTTTGCGGCAGGATCGTATTCAAAAATTGCCTTTAGATCATCTTCAAGTTTTTGATGAAGTATAAGAGCCTTATCTTTTAATAATAAGAGTAATGACTGTATTTCTATATCATCTAAACCAACAAGATTCAACAGCCCAGAAAGCACGCCTTCAAGCTCTTTTTCCTTTGTTAGAAAATAATCATAGTCATGGTATTGCGGCCCGATACAGAACATCCATTGAAAGAATTCTTCTATCCAGTATTCGGTCTTTGCCTTGTTGGGCAACAGGCCACTTTTTAAATAATTAGCAGTGTAAATAGGATGTTTCATGTAACTTAAAAAAATAAAAGCTCCCCGAAACCGAGAAGCTTTGCTTTATATTTATAACTAACCTAAACGGCAGCAGCAAGAGCCACTCATAACAAGGAACAACAGGTACATACTGAAAACATAGAAGTTAGGATCATTATTTATGTTTGACTTCTTACAAATGTAAGCAAAAAATTTACTACCCTACAAATTTAGTAGATTAATATTTATATGCAACAGGGTTACATCTTAAATTTCAGGTAAAATAAGATACACTTATACTACTTAAACTTCAAAATGGTATCGAATCACTTATACATATGAGAGAGTAACTGTAACAGAAAAATCTTCCAATTAAATATACATACATTAACAAAAACTTTACATGAAACACTATAATATACTGGAAAACAATATTTAATTTTACTATGATAGATATTTACTATCATTATTTCCGAAACCGTTTTTTGTTAATATTTTGTTAAGAACAATTTAAACAAACGTTTAATTTAAACAAGTGTTTAACTTTGTGCCGTTATTTATATTCAGGTAACAATTTAGGTTATGACAGAATTTAATGATAAACAAATTGAGATTTTAAACGCCGCCGAAAAGCTGTTTGCAGAAGAAGGATTTGACGGAGCATCCATACGCACCATAGCAAAACTTGCCAACGTAAACATTGCCATGATATCGTATTACTTCGGGTCTAAAGAAAAGCTGCTTGAAGCATTGATCATTCACCGCACAAGCACTATGAAGGTACAACTGGAGAACATTTCGAGAGAAGACCTCTCCCCTGCCGATAAAGTTGAGCGCCTTATAGACCTTTATATCAGCCGTATAAATGCTAATAAATGCATGTACCAGATAATGCATTTTGAGCTTAGCACTAAAAAACGCATCCTTAATATGGAGAGCTTTATGACTATAAAGAAAGCCAATTCTGAAATATTTAAAAGGGTTATAGAGGATGGCCAGCAAAAAGGTGCTTTTAAAGCCGGGATTAATATAGATATGATTCCTGTAACCATTTTAGGCACTATTGTTCACTTTAGGACCAACGCCCTCTTTTTTGAGCAAACCCTTGGCCTCACTACTGAAGAAGCCTTTGAAAGCTACATTACAAACGAGTTAACACTACACATTAAACAAACCATTAAAGCGCTTTTAGCAAATGAAAATTAAGTATCTACTGCCCGGAAGCCTCTTGTTTTTATCCTTAAGCACACTGCAGGCACAGGATAAAAAACCACTATCGCTGGATGAGGCCATTTCTATTGCAGTTTCACAAAGTACTGAGTCTACCCTTGCCGATACAAGGGTAACTACATCTAAGTACGATGTAGACAATGTTAAGAACAACGCCTACCCTGATTTTAAGATATCGGGCCAGTATTTAAGGCTTACCAACCCTACGGTAAACTACAAGCTTGCATCAAACAACCAAGACACCGCCGAAGATGATGGCACAACCACGGCATCGCCTAAAGTAAACCAGGTCATGTTTGGCCAGGCTGCCCTAAGCATGCCTATTTTTGCAGGTGGAAGGCTAAAAAACAACATTGCAGCAAGCCAAAACATGTACCAGGCGCAAACCTTTGCTGCGGCTAACACCAAACAGCAGGTCGCCATGCAAACCATTGTTTTGTATGCAAACCTATATAAAGCGCAGCAATCAGTTGGGTTAATACAGGAAAACCTAAAGAGTGCCAACCAGCGTGTTACCGATTTTAGTGCTATGGAAGAGAACGGCTTACTTGCCCGTAACGACTTTTTAAAGGCACAGTTACAGGCCAGTAACATTCAGCTTTCGCTGGATGATGCTAAAAAGAACGTTGCTGTAATTAACTACCAGTTGGTTACCCTGCTAAAATTACCTGAGGGCACACAGATACAGGTTAGTGATGCTTACTTTAAAAATTCAGGTGGTGTAACGCCTTCTGTAACCGCAGATGAGGCATTGTCACAACGAAGCGACTTAGAAGCCCTTAGATGGCAGCAAAAAGCCTCTGAGGCTAATGTAAAGATCGCTAAGGCCGATTACTACCCGTCGTTATCATTCTCTGCCGGATATGTGGCGCTGGATATTCAAAATGCGCTTTCGGTGTATAACGCTGTTAATGTGGGCGTAGGCCTTTCGTATGATATATCAGGCATCTTTAAAACCGGTAAAAAGGTTAAAGCCGCCGAAAGCCGCGCCGAAGAAGCAAAGAAAGAGGTTGAAATTAAATCTGACCGCGTTAAAATAGAGGTTCAGGAAGCGTTTGAAAGCTACAACCTTTCGCTTAAGCAAAATAAAGTATATACCGAGGCTGTAGAGCAGGCTGGCGAAAATTACCGCATTGTTAAAGATAAATACGATAATGGCCTTGTAGATACCAACGACCTTTTAGAGGCCGACGTAGAGCAACTACAGGCTAAACTTAACGAAGCCTTTAGCAAAGCCGATATTACCCAGCGTTTTTATGAGTTGCTAAACGCATCAGGAAAACTAACCAATTCTTTTAATCTTACCCAAAACAAATAATAGAACAACAATGGAAACTACTGAAAAAAAGAAAACTAACAAAAAGTTTCTTGTTATACTTATCGCTCTGGTACTTGTGGGCGGAGGTTACGGTATTTATAAATACATTCACTCCCAGGCACATGAAACTACAGATGATGCCCAGATAGAAAAAAACATGAACCCAATAATACCAAGGGTTACAGGGTATATTACCAAAGTTTTTGTAAAAGATAACGACTTTGTAAAAAAAGGCGACACCTTGTTTATTATTGATGATAAAGACTACGTAGTGCGTGTAGAAGAGGCTAAAGCAGCCCTTGCAGCGGCCGAAGGCAGCTACGAAGCGGCTAAGGCCGATATAGGCGGAGCATCGGCTAATGTGGCGGTGTCTGAGGCTAACATACAGTCATCACGCGGTAATATAGAGGCTGCTAAAGTAAGGGTTTGGAGAGCAAACAACGACTTTACCCGTTACCAGAACCTTTATAACAACAAATCGATCACCAAACAGCAGTTTGAGCAGGCACAGGCCGCTAAACAGGAGGCTGATGCCGAGCTGAAAGTGCTTCAACAGGCCGAGACAGCCAGCAGGAGCCAAAGGGCTGCAAGCGTGAGCCGTAGCAGTGTATCGGGCAAACAGACCGATGTTGCAGCAGCGAACATTAAAAAGGCGCAGGCTACGCTTAACGCAGCACAGCTTAACCTTTCTTACACTTACGTTACCGCAGCTATTGATGGCCAGGTATCTACCATAGATATCCAGCCGGGACAGCTTGTGGCTCCGGGGCAGGCGTTGTTCTACATAATAAACAATACCGATGCCTGGGTTGTGGCTAACTTTAAAGAAACCCAGTTAACCAAAATGGTAGCAGGCCAAAAAGTGATCATTACTGCCGATGCTTACCCTGACGTTGAGTTTGAAGGCGAAATAACTTCGTTCTCTCCCGCTACCGGTGCACGTTTTTCTTTATTACCTCCTGATAATGCGACAGGTAACTTTGTTAAGACCGTGCAAAGACTTCCTGTAAAAATATCGCTTACTAAAAATAACGACCAGGAAAAAGTGAAGCTGCTTCGCCCGGGTATGAACGTAGATGTAGACGTACACTTAAAATAACACACTATGGCAGGAGCAAAAGTTCAGGCAGACGATAGTTTAGTGCTTTATGGTTTTGATCGCGTTATTATTACAATAACAGCAGTACTTTGTGCCCTGCTCGAAATTGTTGATACCACGATTGTAAACGTTGCGCTAAACGAAATGCGCGGTAGCCTTGGGGCAACTCTAACCGATGTTGCCTGGGTTATAACCGCTTACGCAATTGCTAACGTAATTGTAATACCCATGACAAGCTGGCTGTCGCAGCAGTTTGGCAGGAGAAATTATTTTGCGGCATCTATAGTAATATTTACCATAGCTTCTTTTGCCTGTGGTAACGCCGATAATATCTGGGAGCTTGTAGCCTTCAGGTTCATCCAGGGCATGGGTGGTGGTGCACTGCTTGTTACCGCACAAACCATTATTACAGAGAGTTACCCAGTAGAAAAACGTGGTATAGCACAGGCTATTTACGGTATGGGCGTAATTGTAGGCCCTACACTTGGCCCGCCTTTAGGGGGCTACCTTGTAGATAATTATTCATGGCCTTACATCTTCTATATCAATGTGCCACTGGGTATTATAGCTACAATGCTGAGCCTTATTTATGTTAAGAGCCCTAAATATGGCGAGAAGCTAAAGGCCAGCCAGGTAGACTGGTGGGGCATCCTGTTCCTTATCGCATTTATTGGTTCGCTACAGTTTGTACTTGAGCACGGCCAACAGGACGACTGGTTCGAATCGCATGAAATTGTGGCACTTAGCGTGGTAAGCGTATTTGGCTTACTGGCCTTTATATGGAGGGAATCCGTTTACAAACACCCTATTGTTAACCTTAGTGTATTGAATGACAGCAACCTGCGCATTGGTACCGTAATGTGTTTTATAATGGGCTTTGGCTTGTACGGGTCTACTTTCGTTATCCCTATTTACACCCAGTCGATATTAGGGTGGACAGCACTTGATGCAGGTATGCTTTTGATACCCAGCTCACTAATGACCGCCTTTATGATGCCGTTTATTGGTAAGATGATCCAGAATGGCCTTCCTCAAACCTATATGGTAGCAACGGGCTTTATGATATTCTTTGGCTTTACCTTTTGGATGTTTAGCATTATGACGCCCGATACCGGTGCCGAACACATGTTCTGGCCGCTTATTATGCGTGGCATGGGCTTGGGCTTACTCTTTGTACCCATCACCACAATGGCGCTTAGTACGCTTAAAGGCAAGAACATAGGCGAAGGTGCCGCCTTTACCGGGATGATGCGCCAGTTGGGTGGATCGTTTGGTATTGCACTGATATCTACCTTTATAACCCGTTTTTCACAAAAACACAGGGTAGATTTGGTATCGCACCTGCAATCAGATAATTATAACGTACAGCAGCGCGTATTGCAATTACAGCGCGGCTTCATGTCTAAAGGATTGAGTGCCAACGAATCGCTTAACAAAGCCTATGCGGCCATGGAAGGCTCTGTAATGAAACAGGCTACCGTGCTATCCTATATGGATGTTTTCTTATACCTCGGCATATTATTTCTTGTATGTATACCTTTTATTTTACTTGTAAAACAAGGCAAGAGCAAGGTAGATATGTCGTCAGTACATTAATATACAGGCATTTATAGAGTTGGTAATCTCGCAATGCAATAATTAATAATACTACCCAACTACACACAACTAAATGCCTTTAACCTGCCGGGAAGCCTACCGGCAGGTTTTTTTATACTTAAAATCTTAAATTATGAATCCAAAATACAACCACTACAAGATCATTTTAGAGCACACTTACAACCCTAAAAATGAAACACTTAACCTACCTGTAACAGTAGAATTTGATAACCACGACAACCTTTTTAATATCATAGGCAAGCTGCAGGACCGTAACCATTTTAATGACGTTAACCAATCTGCTGAGTTTGCCATAGGCCTTAAAATGTTTAGCGAGGTAATGCTGCGCAACAAGGAAAACCCTCTTTTTGAGGATATTATGCCTGCGTTTAAGCACTTTATGACAAAGCTAAAAGGCGGACAATAGCTATAAGTTTTATGAAGTTCTTAAGGATTTTCTTTCAATAAAAAACTTAGTTTTGCCTTTTAAAACACTACTAACATGAAAAAAATCCTATTACTTTTAGTGCTAACTGTAACTGCCTTAGGCTGTTCAGGAGATGATGATAACAACAATGGCGTTCGTAACCCCTACACTGGCAGCGTAGTAGGCACCTGGACCACCGTAGGCCTTAGTATAGATGGCAACCTGGTTAACCTGGATTGCGATGCGCCTGCGCCTGTAGAAGATAACTACACCTTTGTATTTTACGAAGATGGCTATTTTGACATTTACCACAACTGTGATCCTGAGGGTGTTATCTATGCCAGTGGAACTTATACCACCACCGGTAATGTGCTAAGGATCAACTTAGATAGTATGGAAGGACGCGCCCACATGATAGACTACCTTGACGAAGACCAGCTTCAGTTTGAATTTTCAATAGGATCCGAAGGGTTATTTTACGGATACGTTTTTACCGTGCAGCAACAATTTTAAAATCTATATATAAATATTTTCAAATGTGATAAAGCAGCAAATTAGGGCTTAATATTTCACTTTTGGATTTCGTTTTCAGCTAAAAAAAACCCTAAAATCGCTTTTAGGGGTTTTGCTATTCTAATACAAACTCAATTTCTGACACATCATCATTTTCAAGTTTTTTAAACCTCGGCCTAATTTCGGCATTTTTCATAAAAGGTGTGGCAAGCAGCGTTGGCCGGATGGCTTTAAAAAGCGCCTCGGCACTATCGCCATAAAGGTATAAAAAGCCATCTAACAGGTCTAAAGCCATTTGGTGGCCCTCCAGTTCGCCTGCCCCTTCGTTGTACAGCACAATGCGCAGTTTGCTCTCCAGCTCGTGCAGTTTCTCCAGGCTTTTTTCGCCATAATTAAAGTATATCACAACCGATTGCCTTGTATCTTCCGGCTCATTGCTGTCGTTTTTAAACAGGTCTGCTATATTCATCTATATCCTCTTACTTATAGTTTTATACCGGTCGGTATATTTTTTTGGCGCTAAACAACCCATTACAAATAATATACCAATCAGTATACTTTACATAAAGGGTAAATTTTTGAACCGTTAACTGTCACCCATCAACCAACAACTAAAATTACCTCGTAAACACAAGTGTATTTCCCTTGCTTAGTTTAACATCAAAACTATACCCATCATAATCAAAACCTTTAAGGCCTTTAAGGGTCTTAACGTTCTTATCTATAATGTAGCGCACCATCATACCCCTCGCCTTCTTGGCAAAAAAGCTAACCATGCGCAGGTTGCCGTCTTTGTAGTCTTTAAACTCGGGGGTTATAACCGGTACTTTAAGTGCTTTGGCATCTACAGCTTCAAAATACTCCTTGCTGGCAAGGTTAACAAACAGCTCGCCATCCTTAAGCTCGGCGTTAAGAGCTTGGGTAATGCCCTGTTTCCAAAACTCGTACAGGTTCTTGTCATCGCCTACAGGCAGGTGCGTGCCCATCTCTAAACGGTAGGGCTGCACGAGGTCCAGCGGCTTTAGCAAACCGTACAGTCCTGATAGTATCCTCAGGCTATCCTGCAACCTGCCCACCTTTGCAGGCGGAATGGTATAGGCATCCAGCCCTACGTATACATCGCCGTTAAAGGCATATATGGCGGGGCGGGCATTTTTAGTGGTAAAGGGTGTTGCCCATTCCTGGTTACGCTGCCAATTAAGTTCGGCCAGCTTGTCGCTAATATCCATCAGGCTTCGCAGCTCGGCAGGCGATTTATCCTTAACGGCGGTGTGCACTTTTTCGGCTTCAGCCAAAAAAGCAGGCATGGTATGTTTGCGAACCGGCAGTTTGGTCTCAAAATCAAGCGACTTTGCCGGCGATATAACAATTTTCATTCGGTTACAATTTATACATCAAATTTAAGGTGCAAAACCCACCTGTACAATAAATAGTACACCGTTTTGTTATTATATTAGCCAATACCAATCAAACCAACACGCATGACTGAAAACATTATTCAGACACAGGGGCTTACATTTCAATACTCAAAGAACAGGAAAGTGCTCGATAACGTATCCCTCAACATCCCCAAAGGTTCTATTTACGGTTTCCTGGGCCCTAACGGGGCAGGAAAATCTACCACTATGCGGCTGCTTACCGGCATCCTGCCCGAGCAAAACAACGCCATTAGCATTTTTGGGCAGCCATTACAAAGCCAGTTACCGCACGTGTTTGATAACATAGGCGCGCTGGTAGAAAGCCCCGCCCTGTACCTGCACCTTAGCGGCTACAACAACCTTAAGTACATTGCAAAGCTACGCAACATACCTGTAAGTAAGATTGATGAAGCCCTTGCCCTGGTAGACCTTGCTGCCGATGCCAAACGCAAAGTAAAAGGCTACTCGCTGGGCATGAAACAACGCCTTGCCATTGCCATGGCGCTGCTTAGCGAACCGCAACTGCTGCTGTTAGACGAGCCTGTAAACGGGCTTGACCCTAATGGTATGCGCGATATTAGACAACTGTTGGTAAAGCTAAACAAAGAAAAAGGCGTTACCATTTTTGTATCGAGCCACCTGCTGGCCGAAATTGAACGTATGTGTACCCATGTGGGAATTATAAGCAAAGGTAAATTACAGTTTGAAGGCACCATACAGGAACTCGCTAAAAAGTCGGGACTGTGCAGGGTACAGCTTACGCTGAAAGACGCCGCATTGTGGAAAGACAGGCTGCTGCCCGATTATCCTGATACCGAGTTAGAGAGCAGCGGCCGGCTGATGCTGGAACTGCACAATCGCGAGGCCATACCCGCCTTTACCAAAAACCTTATAAACCAGGGTGCCGAAGTATACGAAATTAAGATACTTAACGGCCTGGAAGAATGGTTTATGGAACTTGTAAATTAACTATCATCACTCCTTACTTATATTATGCAAAACTTTACTACTGCCCTTAAGGCAGAACATATAAAAAAAAGCGGAACCGGTATTTATGTGCTGTCTGTACTTATGGGCATTGCCATACCTATTATATATGCCATAGTGCTATTGGTACAAAGCGAACCGGCATCGCCGGCAGATATTGTGCCGTACAATTACTTTAACAGGGTTTTAGATGATGTGCTGGAGGCATTTGCCACCTTTTTCTTTCCGCTGTTAATTATCATAACCGTTAGCCGCATTACACAGCTGGACCATCGCAACGGCGGCTGGCAGCTTATGGAAACCCAGCCCGTAACTAAGGCATCCATCTACTTTTCTAAATTTACGGTACTGCTCATTAGCAACACCATCGCCATACTTTCGTTCATACTAATGGCTTATATATGTTCCGGGTTGCTGTTTAGTATTGTAGACCTGCCCAAGGCAGCCACCTTTAGCTTTGAGTTTGGCTTTGTAACTCAGCTATTTTTTCGCTTGTTTTTAGCTGCACTGGTAATTACAGCGTTGCAGTACCTCATCTCTGTACTTATACCAAGCTTTGTATGGTCTATACTTACAGGGTTTGTGTTACTAATTACCTACCTGTTTTTATACGGCTTTAATGTAGTGCCAGACTGGTATCCTATCCGCTTTTTGGGCTCGGTAGCCAAACATATTAAAGGCAGCGATTTAGGGTACTGGTTAACGTATTCAGAAATTGCCGCGCTGCTCATAACACTCATAATTGTATACATTGGTTTTAATTGGTACAGGCATAAAAGTGTTAAGCAGGCCTTTTTTACCAAAAAGCGCCTTGCCGCACTGGCGTGTGTTTTGCTTGTTATTGCACTGCCATTGGCCTGGTTACTAATGCCAAAAACTATGGATGCCTATAGCAAAACCATTGTTAGCGGAACCATAGATACTAAAGATAACGTAAGGAACATTTACATTCTGGGCTTTTTTATAGATGATACCATTGCGGCTATCCCCATCGTTAACAATGCTTTTCATTACGAGATAAAGCAGGATATCCCTGCCGATATTTACAGGCTTATTTTAGACGAAGCCAATGTGGGCAACGTGTTTTTTGGTAAGAACGACAGTATTAATATTGCTTTCAAAAAAAACAAAGCGGCTTTGGATGGTAAAATTACCGGTACAAGGCTGGCCGAAAGTCAGTACAAAGACGAGAATAAAAGAAGCTACAGCAGCGTGTCTTACTACCTGCAGGAAAATATTTATATAGATAACGTAGACTTTATTACCGAGCAGATAACAAACGAGTGGAAAGAAAAAATGGAAGAATCGAGCAAGTTTAAAACCGCCGACAACCACGTACCCCGCCCCGATTTTGTGCAGAGCAATAAAAAGGCGGTTACCATTACCTATTTAAACTACTGGCAGGACTTTTTAAAAAAGCGTAGGGCTATGTTTCCCGGTAAGGCTACTAAAGAAAGCGCCGATATTGCCTACATGAAAAGCACTGTGCCTTTGGACGACGATAGTATGCTGAGCAACGAAGACTACTTTAAATACGTTAAAGTCAGCTACATAGAAAACAACAAAGCCGATATAGATGAAAGCACCAAGGCATTAAAGGCTATTGCAGCCTTAAAGCCCGGCACGTTTAAAGATAAAATGCTGTACTGGCAATTAAAAACCAGCGTAAAGGATGCATCGGCCAAAAGCCAGCGCGATAATTTAATTGCCACTTACGCCCCGCAGTTTGGCAATGCAAAATATCAAAAACTAATTACGGGCATTGGCAAAACACTCTCTAATTTAGATAAAGGTATGGTGGCACCTGCCATTGCGGCTACTACCTTAAGCAGAGAGCCTTTTGCGTTAGAGAATTTTAAGGGCAAATACATTGCCATAGATGTGTGGGCAACCTGGTGCGCGCCTTGCCGCGAAGAGTCGCCTTACTTTGATAAACTTGCCATTAAGTACAAAAACCAGCCCGTGCAGTTTGTTGCCCTTAGCACCGACCGCAGGATAGACGACTGGTTTGTAGATGCCACCCAAAAAAGCAAATCGGTACTTCAGGTACATGCTGACAATGAAAAAGTTTTCAGCAACGATTATAACGTAGAGTTTATTCCGCGCTTTATATTAATAGATAAGGAGGGCAAAATTGTAAACAGCAAAATGCCGCGCCCAAGCGATGCCACTTTTGAACAGGTGTTACGCCAGCAACTCAATTTGGGAGACGAAAAATAATACTACTTTTGCTGTACTATGCTAACCTGGATACGCAAACATAAAAGGATTTTACTATACGGTTCCAGCCTGGCGTTACTGCTATTTTTGCTGCGCTGGCTGGAATTCCGTTTTTTAGTTTTAAGCCACGCCATAGATATTTACGTAGGCGCCATTGCCCTTATGTTTACCGCGCTGGGCATCTGGCTTACGCTAAAACTCACCAGGCCTAAAACCCATACCGTTATTGTTGAGAAGGAAGTATACCTGCCTGCTGAAACCTCATCAGAAATTAACCAGTCCGAAATTGAAAAGCTTGCCCTTAGCAGGCGTGAGCTGGAAGTACTTAATTTAATGGCGCAGGGCATGAGCAACAAAGAAATTGCCGACGGTTTATTTGTATCTTTAAATACGGTTAAAACGCATTCATCCAACATTTTTGAAAAGCTTGATGTTAAGCGCCGCACCCAGGCGGTAGAAAAATCGAAAAGGCTGGGCATTATTGTGTAAAGGCATCGCCCATAAGTAGTATTGGTTGATGCAAACCTAAAATTCATACTAAAGTATGAGTGTGTAAAACCCATAAATGCCCAATTTTGCAGCATCATAACACATAAAACATAAACCTTATGAAAAAAATTGTACTCAGGTACGGACTCCTTGCCGGCCCCATCAGCATGATAGGTTTCGCGCTTACTGCTACCCATATTGTAGATTCTAAGTATGGAATGCTGGTGGGCTACGCCTCCATGATCGTAGCGTTCTCCTTAATATATGTAGCCGTTGTAAATTACAGGGATAATTACAACGGTGGCACTATTACATTTGGCAAGGCTTTTTTAATTGGCTTATACATTACGCTTATTGCCTCTACCGTTTATGTGGTTATCTGGCTTATAAGCTACTACTTTTTTATGCCCGATTACCTGGACAAATACATGGCAAATTACCTGGCCGACCTAAAAGCCGGTGGTGCTTCCGCAGAAAAAATTAAAGCCGAAACCGCCGAAATGGCCGGATATATGGAGATGTACAAGAACCCTTTCCTTAATGCCCTTATTACCTATACCGAGATACTGCCCGTTGGGCTGATTGTATCGTTAATTAGTGCTGCCATTTTAAGGAGAAAGCCACAGTTTGCGTAAGTAAAAGTAATTGTCATACTGAGCATCTCGAAGTGCGGCATTGACTTTTACGACCATTTAAACCTACAAGGTTTTAAAAACCTTGCAGGTTAGCTACATCATTTTATACTCCTGCAAGGTCTCAAAGACCTTGTAGGTATAATTTCCATACGTATTAATAATAAGCGCCTCAAATGGCACTTTTTATTTTTACACAAAAGCCTTATATTTGTGTAAAACCTTACAGTTATGTACAGCCGCATAAACAAAAGCATAAGCCGCTACGTTGATTTTACCCAGGAAGAGCTTGATATCTTTAACTCCCTTTTAGAATACAGGAAAGTACCTAAAAAGACCATCATGCTACACGAGGGCGAAATGTGTAATTTTGAAGCCTTTGTAATTCAGGGCTGCGTGCGCAAATACTATATAGATGTCAATGGCTTTGAGGTAATACTTCAATTTGCCATAGAGGATGCCTGGGTGAGCGATATATCCTTTAGTATTTATGAAGACAAGCCCAGCAAGCTTTACATAGAAACGCTGGAAGACTGCGAGTTCTTTGTATTTACCCCCGAAACCAAAGAAGAACTGTTTAAACGTGCCCCAAAGTTTGAAAGGGCTTACCGTATATTGTTTCAGCGCAACCTTGCCGCACTGCAAAACAGGCTGTTTAACACCATTTCTAAAACCGCATTAGACAAATACCTCGAATTCCTGGAGCTGTACCCTACCCTGCCACAGCGTGTAGCACAGCACTATATAGCATCCTACCTGGGCATCTCAGCCGAATTTCTAAGCAAAACAAGGGCAAAGGCAGCGAAAATTTAGTTGCAGTTTGCAGTCGCAGTCGCAGTCGCAGTCGCAGTCGCAGTCGCAGTCGCAGTCGCAGTCGCAGTCGCAGTCGCAGTCGCAGTCGCAGTCGCAGTCGCAGTTTTTAATGCGAACTACAATCTTATATAATATTGTATAGAATTATTTTATTTTATTTTTTTTAAACTATTAAGTGTCAACTGAGACTGAAAACTGAGACTGCGACTAAAAACTTCTTTCTTGTCCCAGTTCAATGCGCACCTCCTTCCTATGTCGCAATTTTGTACTGTAATACTAAAGCAACAAAATCATGGACAGGAAAAATTTTATAAAAAAAGGATTAATGGGCACCGGTATGTTTATAACATCGGCTGCCGTGGGCGATGCACTAATTAATGATATCGACGAGATAAAACCGTTAGAGCCTATTGGGTACAACCACCTGCCTAATACCACATCTAAAATAATGGAGAACACCGTGCTGCACAAAGCAGGTACAAGAGGCCATGCAAACCACGGCTGGTTAGACAGCCACCACACCTTTAGCTTTGCCAATTACAATAATCCTGACAGGATGCACTTTGGTGTACTGCGTGTTCTTAATGACGACCGCGTAGATGCAGGCATGGGCTTTGGCACTCACCCGCACGATAATATGGAAATAATTTCCATACCTTTAGAGGGCGACCTGGAGCATAAAGACAGCATGGGCAACACTGCCGTTATTAAAAAAGGCGATATACAGGCAATGAGCGCCGGTACGGGTATTTACCACAGCGAGTACAACAAAAATAAAGACAAGCTTACCAAGTTCCTTCAAATATGGGTGTACCCTAACAAACGCAACGTCACCCCGCGTTACGACCAGATAACCCTTAACGAAGCCGAAAGGCACAACACGCTACAGCAAATATTATCGCCTAATGCTGATGATGCCGGTGTTTGGATCAACCAGGATGCGTGGTTCCATATGGGTAAGTTTGATGCAGGCTTTACAACCGAATACACCGTTAAAAAACCGGGCAACGGTATTTATGCCTTTGTTCTTAAAGGCGATATTACCATTGGCAACATAGCCCTTAATGAGCGCGACGGCCTTGGTATTTGGGATACTGCTGCGATAGACATTACTGCGGCCTCGCAGGATGCCGAACTTCTTTTAATGGAAGTACCAATGACACTATAATAATATATAGCTGCATTTCTTGTCCCAGTTCAATGCCGGGGCGCAAAATAAGGCAGAACTTTGTACTGTCTAAAATAGATAACAAAAAAATAAAAACAATTAATAAACCATAAAATTTAAAGATCATGGCAACAACAAAATGGGTATTAGACCCAACACACTCAGAAGTAGGTTTTAAAGTTAAACACCTTATGTTTACTAACGTATCGGGCCAATTTACAAAATTTGAGGCTACTGCAACTTCTGACGATGAAAACTTTGATAACGCTACTTTCGACTTCACTGCCGATGTAGATTCAGTAAATACAAACAATGCCGATCGTGACGGCCACCTTAAAAGCGGCGATTTCTTTGATGCCGAAAAATTCCCTAAGCTTACATTTAAGTCTACCACAGTTGCTAAAGCAGAAGAAGGCGAATATGTAGTAACAGGCGACCTTACCCTGCACGGCGAAACCAAACCGGTTACCCTTGCTGTAGAGTTTGGCGGTATACAAAAAGACCCTTGGGGCAACATTAAAGCAGGTTTCTCTGTAACAGGAAAAATAAACCGTAAAGATTTTGGCCTTAGCTGGAACGCAGCCCTTGAAACAGGCGGTGTTATGCTTGGCGAAGAAGTAAAACTGGCTTTAGAGCTTCAGTTTGTAAAACAATAATTAGTACAAGCTACTAAACACACAACTCAAGTTTTTTAATTCCTGCAACGCCGTGGTACTTTTAGTATCGCGGCTTTACGTTTTTTAGTACGTAATTTAGAATTTGAAGAACATTACAATCTATTTTCTCTGGATGATTATTTGCAATACATCATCGGATAATCTATCAATAACAAAACTTTCAACCTCATTTACATAATCTTCTTCTCGTACATAGGTATGAGACATCATCATAATTGGTGGAATTTCTTCGATATTAAAACCGTTTACAATTAAAAATTGAGAGATTTCCTTTGCATAAGCCTTAGATTCTGGACTGTCCGCGACAGCAATAAGAACTTTATAATTTTTAGGAATTAGAAGCAATTTAGATTTTTGTTCATCAGTTAAGTGCCTAACAAGTTTATAGTTGTTATTTGTTATGTTAGTAACTGGTGCATTGTATACAGGTCCATTATAAACATCCCCATTATGTATAGGTGCAGTATGTATTTGATTATTATTACCCTTTATAGAATTACTTTTATCGATTTTATTATCATTACCAATAACATTCTCATTGCCTTTAATTTCATTTTCTTCGAATTTATCGCTTGGTGCAGCAGAATTTTCAATTGGCTTTGTATTGATTTTCTCTACCTGTAATCGGTCAATTTTATAATTAGCTAATAGTCCCAATAAACCACCAATTATAGGAGCAAGCCATAAGATAAATTTCCACGTAAGTATTTTGTTGTCAATGCTCATCTTTTTAATTTAATACTTTAATAATGACAAATCTACTCGCAATAACGACACATTGCAAGACAATGAGAAAAAAAGTAATAGTTAAATTTAATTATATTCTCTTGCTCAATAAAAATACCTTTACTACTTTTACCTTATGATTTTACAATCGCACAACATATCTGTAAATTTTTGGTGGTGGCAGTCAACTCTTTTAGTGACTGTTGCCTAAACACGTATATATACCATTATGTTTAAACGGCTTGTCACAATGTGGCAAGCCGTTTTTCTTTTACCCAAAAATTTTAAATCACCATGAAACTACATACACAAGCCTATTCTTTTAACGCCGACATGTATACTGCCGTTGGGCTCTACATGGGGCTGCGCAACCACTACCGCAAACCGTGCCTGCTGGAGGGTAACGATTACCACTCCCGTGCCGACAGTACCTCCTACATCGGGCTCGACCCGCTTATAGAAATTACAGTGTTTGATGCTGTTATTACAATAGATGTTGCCGGGCAAAAAACCGAGCACCCCATTACAGATAAACGCAAAGTTACCCAACAGGTTCAGCAGATTATTGCAGGGTTCGACTTTGCCAATCCGTTTACCAATAACGGCTTCCTGACCTACTTTGGTTTCGAATATTCGCATTTTGAAGAAACGGTTGCCGAAGAAAAGCCGTCTGACCTGAACATACCCAAGGCCTACTTTATATTGTATAAGTATTTAATAGTACTGGACCATTTTCATGATACCGGCGAAATTCTATACAACTCTATAGACGGTACAACAAAACCCGACACCGATTTTGAAGCCCTGTTGCGCAGGCAGAGTTTTACGCTATTGCCTTTTGAAACCAAAGGCGACGAGAAAACCCTGATAGCGAATAATGAGTTTATAGATTTGGTAAACAAAGCCAAAGAACATATTTACAGGGGCAATGTTTTTCAGCTTGTGGTATCGCGCCCATTCTCGCAGCCCTTTTTTGGCGACGATTTCGAGGTGTATCGACAGTTGCGCAGGCTTAACCCCTCGCCCTACCTGTTTTATGTAGATATGGAGTCGTACCGCTTAATGGGGTCCTCGCCCGAAACACAGATACGCCTTAAAGATGGCATGGCATCCATACACCCCATTGCGGGCACGGTTAAAAAAACCGGCAATGCCGCTACCGACGTACATAACACCAACGAACTGCTGCACGACGAAAAAGAAAACGCTGAGCACACCATGCTGGTAGACCTTGCACGTAACGACCTGAGTAAATATTGCAACGATGTGCATATAGCATCATACAAAGAGGTACAGCATTTTTCGCACGTAATACATTTGGTATCTAAAGTAACAGGCCAGGCCGAAGCTACCGATGCATTGACGCTTTTTGCCGGAACGTTTCCCGCCGGAACGCTATCGGGCACACCCAAACCCGAGGCGTTAAAACTGATCCAGAAGTACGAGGTGAGTCCGCGTGAGTATTACGGCGGTGCCATAGGTTTTTTAGGTACCGATGGCAACATGAACCTTGCCATTGTAATACGCAGCATTTTTAGCAAAAATAACGAGCTGCACTACCGCGCCGGTGCCGGTGTAGTGTTAGACTCCATTCCTGAAAACGAACTACAGGAAGTAAACAACAAACTGGGTGCCGTTCGCCGCGCCATAACCGCTGCGAACTCTCAGCCTTTACCACTTTAAAAACTTTCGACTCTAAGACTTTTGACAAATACGATTATGAAAATAGGTATAATAGATAATTTCGACTCCTTTGTATACAACCTTGTGCGCTATGTGCGCGAAACTGATAATGCAGAAGTAATTGTGCAGCGCAACAACGAGGTAGATTATGATGAACTCGACACTTGCGATGCCCTATTGCTATCGCCCGGCCCAGGCATCCCATCCGAAGCCGGAGAACTGCTCGATGTTATAAAGCGCTATTCGGGCAAAAAGAAATTGCTGGGCGTTTGCCTGGGCCATCAGGCTATTGCCGAAGTTTTTGGCGGACATTTAGAGCAATGCCCCGAGCCTGTTCACGGCAAGGCTACTGACATGGAAATACTTACGCCTGACCCGCTTTTTGAGGGACTGCCGCAAACCATGCCCGTGGGCCGCTACCACAGCTGGAAAATTACCGCACAGGATAATCCGCTACTACAAATAACTGCCCAAACCGCCGATGGTACCGTTATGGCACTGCGCCATGCCACACACCCCACCAGCGGCGTACAGTTTCACCCGGAATCAGTACTAACCCCGCAGGGCAGGCAAATTATAGAGAATTGGATAAGGGAATAATTACGAATTTTGAATTGGACCTCACCCCCAACCCCTCTCCGAAGGAGAGGGGAGCCGAGAACGGGTACAGTTCGCAATTATATACAATATATCTTTGCTCAAAACAGCCGAGTGTAGCTGCTCCCTCTCCTTTGGAGAGGGCTGGGGTGAGGACAAAACAAAAGCTTCACGCGATTCAATAAATAACAATTAACGCTACTCTAATACCCCCTGTGTAGTTGCCCCTCTCCTTCGGAGAGGGGTTGGGGTGAGGTCTCCAAAAAAAAATGAAACACATACTCGATAAAATAATAACCCGCGCCCACCTCGATAAAACCGAGGCCTATAATTGCATGCTTGCCATTGGCAACGGCACGCTAAACGATGCGCAAACCGTGGCCCTTATTACCGGCATACAAATGCGTGGCCTGCAGCTCGACGAGCTTAACGGCTTTCGCGAAGCGTTGCTGGAACTTGCCCTGCCCATGCATTTTGATGTAGGCGACAGCATAGATGTTTGCGGTACCGGCGGCGATGGCAAGAATACGTTTAATATCTCTACCGCCACGGCGTTTGTATTGGCGGGTATGGGCTATAAAGTGGTAAAGCACGGCAATTATGGGGTGAGTTCGCTTTGCGGGTCGAGTAACGTGTTGGAGAATTTAGGCTACACTTTTACCAACGATCGCGATATACTGCAAAAGCAGCTTAATAGCGCCAAGATTTGCTTTATGCATGCGCCGCTGTTCCATCCCGCACTAAAGGCAGTAGCGCCGTTGCGAAAAGCATTAGGCATTGCCACATTTTTTAACAGCATGGGGCCGCTGGTAAATCCGGCCAACCCAACGCACCAATTGTCAGGAACCTACTCGTTAGAGCTGGCACGGCAATACCAGCATGTGCTGCGTACAGAACGTAAAGAGTTTACCGTATTGCACGGCATGGATGGTTTTGATGAGCTTACCTTCATTGGTGTAACCCGTGTACTGGGTCAGCAGCGTGACGAACTTATCGAAGGCTCGCCGTTAAAATCAACAATAAACTTATCTCAAATTTCAGGTGGCGACACCGTAGATGCAGCCGCAGAATTGTTGGCTAACCTATTACAAGGCAAAGGCACTGAACAGCAAAACACCGTATTGGCGGGCAATGTAGCACTGGCGTTGCAGACCTTCCACCCACAAAAAAGCTTTGAAGTGGCTTTCGCCGAAGCGTATGAGGCTGTGCTATCCGGCAACGCCATCAATCCCCTAAAAAAGATAACATCATGAATGTATTAGAACAGATAGTTGCCAACAAACGCCGGGAGGTTGAAGCCGTTAAACAGTCGTTTTCGATAGATTGTTTCCGCGAAAGCGAGCATTTTAACCGTGAAACTCTTTCGTTAAGTGACGCTATAACCAAAGCAGTTTTTGGCATTATTGCCGAGATAAAACGCAAATCGCCCAGTGGCGGCGACATAAAATTGGGATTAGACGTAGCCGAACAAGCCGCTTTTTACGAGCACAACGGTGCAAGCGGCATTTCGATTTTGACTGATAAAGACTACTTCGGCGGAAGCCTTAACGATATTGCAACCGCTCGCCGTGTTGCACATTTGCCGCTGCTGCGCAAAGAGTTTATAATTGATGAAATTCAGCTGTACGAGGCCAAAGCCGCCGGTGCCGATGCCGTTTTGCTGATAGGCGCCATACTACAATCGCAGGAAGCTACCTACCTTACCAATGTGGCCCGCAACCTGGGCCTGGAAGTTTTGTATGAAGTACATACGGCCGAGGAAGTCGGCTTTATCCCTGCGGAAGTCGATTTGGTGGCGGTTAATAACCGCGACCTTAAAGCGCAGCAAACTACCTTACAGCATTCGTTCGATTTGATTAAGATTTTGCCGAAGCATATCCCGGCCATATCGGCATCAGGCATCAGGACGACTGAAGATATTGATGCACTAAAGGCCGCCGGTTTTAAAGGGGCGCTTATTGGCGAGAGCATCCTTCGCGAAGGCCACCTGGCCGAACTGGTTAAACACTTAAGGTCATGATAAAAGTATGCGGACTGACTGATAACGCAAGCAGCCGGCTGGTAGCCGAAATCAGTGGTATAACCCATTTAGGCTTCATATTTTATGAAGGTTCCAAGCGTTTTACTACCACAAGCTTTGACACCACTAAGAAAAAAGTGGGCGTATTTGTAAATGCTTCCGTAGCTTATATTAAAGAGCGGGTTGCCCTGCACAAATTAGATGTATTGCAACTGCACGGCAGTGAAAGCCCCGACTTTATCAGGCAATTACCCGAAGGTTTTAAAATTATAAAGGCATTTGGTATTGCCACGGAAGCCGACCTCGAAGCCACTAAAGCCTACGAAAACCTGGTTGATTACTTTTTATTCGACACCAAAAGCGAGAGGCATGGCGGCACGGGTATCGTGTTTAACTGGCATATTTTAGACAATTATAACGGCAACACGCCTTTTATACTAAGTGGTGGCATCGGGCCGGATTCGGCACAGGCACTACAGGAGTTTAGCCACCCAAAATTAGCAGGTTATGACCTTAACAGCCGTTTTGAGGTTGCACCAAAAGAAAAAGACCCAACGGCTATTGCCAACTTTTTAAAAGTACTGAAAATGAAAACACCCTCTTATTTAGATACCGATGCACTTGGTTTTTATGGCGAATTTGGCGGTGCCTATGTGCCGGAACTGCTTCGCCCCAATGTAGAAGAACTGGATGCCGCTTTTAACGCTTATTGCTTTACCGAGTCCTTTGAAACCGATTATAAACAGCTGCTTAAAGATTTTGTAGGCCGCCCTACCCCGCTGTATTTTGCAGGCAGGCTGAGCGAAAAATATGGCGCTACCATCTACTTAAAGCGCGAAGATTTGTGCCATACCGGTGCACATAAAGTCAACAATACGGTCGGGCAAATATTGCTTGCCAAACACATGGGCAAGACCAATATTATTGCCGAAACCGGTGCGGGCCAACATGGTGTGGCAACAGCAACCGTCTGCGCGCTTATGGGGCTTAACTGTATTGTGTATATGGGCGAAAAAGATATTGAACGCCAGGCCCCTAACGTGCAGCGCATGAAAATGCTTGGCGCCGAAGTTAAGCCGGCAACATCGGGCAGTAAAACGCTCAAAGATGCTACTAACGAGGCCATTCGCCACTGGATTAACCACCCTGACTCGTATTATTTGATAGGTAGTGTGGTGGGTCCGCACCCCTACCCAAAAATTGTAGCGTACTTTCAGTCGGTTATCTCTAAAGAAATGGAGCAGCAGTTGCTGGAAAAAACCGGGAAGACCTACCCTAACAAAGTAATTGCCTGTGTGGGTGGCGGCAGTAACGCAGCCGGTGCATTTTACCAATATTACGATAATCCTGAAGTTGAACTTGTAGCGGTTGAGGCGGCAGGCTTGGGTATCAATTCGGGTAAATCGGCAGCTACCAGCGTGTTGGGTACGCCGGGGGTTTTGCATGGCAGCCTGACCCTATTAATGCAGGACGAAGACGGCCAGGTAACCGAACCGCACTCCATCTCGGCAGGGTTAGACTATCCGGGAATCGGGCCGCTGCATGCGCATACCATCGCTACCGGACGCGCCACAAGCATTGCCATTACCGATGACGAGGCACTGGCTTCGGCATTAGAATTATCGCTGCTTGAAGGTATTATCCCGGCATTAGAAAGCGCGCATGCCCTTTCGGCGCTAAGCAAAATGGAACTAAAAAAAGAGGATATCATTGTGGTGAACCTTTCGGGGCGCGGCGACAAGGATATGAATACGTACATGGAAAAATTTTCAAACCTATGAACCCCTTTAAAAAAGACAGCAAGCAGGTAAGCATTTTTGTAACGGCAGGATATCCCAATTTCCACAGCCTAAAAGGTCAGCTACTACAATTGCAACAACTGGGCGTAGATTTTGCCGAGGTTGGCATCCCGTTCTCCGACCCAATGGCCGATGGCCCTGTAATTCAGGAAACCAGCAGCATTGCCCTTGCCAACGGTATGAAGTTAGGTATATTGTTACAACAGTTGGAGGATATGCAAAGTGAGATTTACATTCCGTTGGTGCTAATGGGATATCTAAACCCTGTATTGCAATTCGGGCTTGATGCCTTTCTGCAAAGATGCCGGTCGCTTAACATCGCCTCACTTATTTTACCCGACCTGTCGGTTGAATTATACGAAACGAAGTATAAGTCGGCGTTCGAAAAATACGGCATTCCCGTTACGTTTTTAGTCACACCCCTAACACCCGATGCCCGTGTACAGCGCATTGCACAGGTGTGCCAAAACAGCTTTGTGTACCTGGTAGGACAAACCGGAATTACCGGTCAGGGTTACGATATCAGCAACACCCTATCCAGCCGCTACGCCGAACTTAAAACCCTGTGCGGCAGCACTCCCCTTTTTCTTGGTTTTGGTATCGACTCCAAACAAAAGAAAGAACAGGCCTTTAAAAGTGTAGATGGCGTTATTGTAGGTACGGCCTATTTAAAAGCTGTTAAGGTAGGGAATGAGGAGGAGTTTTTGAAGGGGTTGGTTTAGTGTATCTCCCTATTGAATAATGAGATTGCCGCGGTCGTACCTCCCTCGCAAAGACAGCAACGGGTACAGCTCGTTTAGCCAGGAGCCTGTCATTACGAACGAAGCTTGCGGAGTGAAGCAATCTCACGCGATATTGAGAACACGTCCTTTTTCGCTGTGCGAGCGTCTCGCTCGTACCGGCTCCGTTATACGGGCACGAGCGGAACGCTCGCGCCAGCAATACCAAAACTTACTCAAACCAAAACAGCCGCACTAATTAAGTACGGCTGTTTTTGTATGACGTATGAAACGTATTCAATGCGTCTCTACCCACCATCGGCAGCTGTAAACTGCGACTGCGACTGAAAACTAAACTACGCTTCTTCTTCCTCCGGGGTATGCGATTTAGAATAGTTACGCCATTTCTCTATCACATCCTGCATGTCCTGTGGCAGCTCGGTATCAAACCGAATGAATTCTTTAGTAACAGGGTGCTCAAAACCAAGAGTTTTGGCGTGCAGTGCCTGGCGTGGCAGTGTTTTAAAGCAGTTTTCTATAAACTGTTTGTATTTGGTAAACGTAGTACCTTTAAGTATACGCCCGCCGCCGTAACGGGCATCGTTAAAAAGAGTGTGCCCAATGTGTTTCATGTGTACACGAATCTGGTGGGTACGGCCGGTTTCTAACTTACAGGAAATTAGCGTAACGTAGCCAAAACGCTCTAACACCTTATAGTGTGTAACGGCGTGCTTGCCCTGGTCTTCATCGGCAAAAACAGCCATTTGCATACGGTCTTTAACATGGCGGCCTATGTTGTCCTCAATAGTACCTTCATCATCATTAACATTACCCCAAACAAGGGCAATATATTCACGTTCAGATGTTTTATCGGCAAACTGTTTGGTTAGGTAAGCCATTGCCTGATCGGTCTTAGCAACCACCAAAAGTCCCGATGTATCTTTATCAATTCGGTGTACCAACCCCGGCCTGTCGCTGCTGTTCATGGGCAGGTTCTCAAAATGGTAAGCAAGGGCATTAACCAGCGTACCGCTATAATTGCCATGCCCCGGGTGCACCACCATACCCGGCTCTTTGTTAACCACCAAAAGCTGGTCGTCTTCAAAAACTATATTAAGCGGAATGTTTTCCGGCTCAAGCAAATACTCATACGGTGGGTGTTCTAAAAGCACACGCACCACATCATTAGATTTTACCTTGTGGTTGCTTTTAACAGCAATATCATTCACATAAATGTTACCCGCAGCGGCTGCCTGCTGTATTTTATTACGCGTGGCATTTTCTACAAGGTTCATTAAAAATTTATCTACACGCAGGGGCTGCTGGCCCTTACCGGCTTCAAAGCGGTAGTGCTCATACAACTCATCATCCGGGTCCTGCTCTACAATTGGCTTACTCGTCATTATCTTCTGCTGGTTCCAGCGTTCTTACATCATTAATACTGTCATTTTCCTGGTAGCCTGTTTTGCCATCGCCAAGAACAAGGTCTATTTTACTGGCCTTCATTACTTTATCGCCAGCTTTAAGCTTTTTGCCTTTTTGTTTCATTTCTAACACCACATCTTTTGCCAGATACGGCACATAGGTTTTAGTACCTTCCTGCAGGCCAAGGCTTTGCAGTGTAGGCACAGCCTGCCTGTAGGTTTTTTGTATCAGGTCGGGCATGGCAACAGTGCTGTAACCGCCGCTGTTTACCTTAACATATATTTTACGGTCTTCCTTTACGTTAACCTTAGGCAGCGGATCCTGCTCTGTAATAGTATAGGGCGGAAAATCAGGGTTAAAATCAACCGTATCAAGCACAACAGCTTCCAGGTCTATATTCTCAAGCGTTTCGGTAGCCTTTGCCACAGTTAGTTTATGCAGGTCCGGCACGGGTATAACATTGCCATGATCGGTAGCAATGCTAAGCCATTGCAGTAATAAAAATACTACAACAACTATAATCCCTAAGGCTATGGCAACCTGCTTAAAAAAAACTTTACTCTTTAAAAATTCTTTAACGCTCATGTGTAATCAGTTTCCGCAAAGATATAAATAATACTAAACTTTATAAGTTTACGCAAATAATGATATTTTTGTGTGGGCTTAAGCGCATGCCGGGCCCTGCCAATATAACCTTATTTAAATGAACATAGCTGTTGTAATGGGCGGATACTCAGATGAGTCTGTCATTTCTATACGAAGCGGGCAATTGATTTTAAACAATTTAGACCGCGCAAAATATAACCCGTTCGAAGTGCATATACTGCCCGAAGGCTGGCATGTACTTGTTAACGGCAACAAAATACCGGTGAATAAAGGCGATTTTTCGTTTGATAACGATGGCGCTAAAGTAACTTTTGATGCTGTTGTAAATACCGTTCACGGCACCCCCGGCGAAGACGGCCACCTGCAATCGTACTGGGAACTTTTAGACATCCCGTACACCGGCTGCGGCTTTTACCAAAGCGCCCTTACTTTTAATAAGAGGGATACGCTGAGTGTGCTTTCTAAATTCAGCATTCCGCGTGCTAAGTCCATTTATTTATCTAAAGGAGATGTCATTACAGCCGAAGATATTGTGAACACGCTTGGCCTGCCTTTTATGGTTAAGCCCAACCAGAGCGGCAGCAGCCTGGGTGTGAGCAAGGTAAACGATGTGGCCGACCTGCAAAAGGCGCTCGACTTTGCTTTTGCCGAAGATAACGACATACTAATTGAATCGTACCTTAAAGGTATCGAGGTTTCTGTTGGGGTGCTGAACTATAACGGGAAAACCACGGTGCTGGGACTGACCGAAATTGTATCGCACAACGACTTTTTTGATTATGAGGCCAAATACCTGGGTAAGTCGGAAGAAATTACCCCGGCAAGGCTTGATGCCGCAACCGAACAAAAAGTGCGCGAAACAGCCGCTAAAGCCTACGAGGCATTGGGCATGAGCGGGTTTAGCCGTACCGATTTTATTGTAATGGATGGCGAACCGCATTTTATAGAGATCAATACCAACCCCGGGCTATCGCCGCAGAGTATATTCCCTCAGCAGGCACAGCACGCCGGTATTGCTATGAGCGATTTGCTGGACAGCGAAATTAAACTGGCCCTGAACAGGAAAGTGCTTTGGAAGAAGTAGTTTTTTAGTTGACAGTTATTAGTTGTCGGTTCACAGTTTTCAGATCAACGTGTCATTCTGAGTGAAGTGCAACGGAGTCGAAGAATCTCAATAATAAAATTCCCCAAACTATAAACCTTATGAAAGTAGCAGTATTTCCCGGATCTTTTGACCCTATTACCCTGGGGCATTACGATATTATAAAACGCGGTGTGAGCCTTTTTGACAAGGTTATTGTGGCTATTGGCGTTAACGCCGAAAAGAAATACATGTTTACGCTTGACGAACGCCTGCATTTTATTGAAGAGTCGTTTAAAGATGAGCCTAAGGTAGAGGTTATTACCTATCAGGGGCTTACTATAGACCTTTGCAAAAAAGTGGGTGCTAAATTTATCTTACGCGGCCTGCGCAACCCGGCCGACTTTGAATTTGAAAAAGCCATTGCACATACCAACCGCAGGCTTTCTAAAATTGAGACGGTTTTTCTTCTTACGGCTGCCAATACATCTTACATAAGCTCCAGCATTGTGCGCGATGTGTTACGAAACGGCGGCGATTACACCATACTGGTACCGGACGCGGTAAGGGTTAAATAATACTTTTTTGATGAAGAAATTACTACTGCTGATTTTACTGCTTTCGCAATCGATATATGCCCAAAAGAAACCCGCTTATCTTACCCCTTACGAAAAAGGAAACGGCAACCAGACCGCTACCTATCAGGAGGCTATAGATTATTTTAAGCTGCTGGATAAGGATTTTGAAAGCATACAAATGTTGCCCATGGGCCTTACCGATAGCGGGGAGCCGTTGCACATAGTAATATTTAATCCGGATAAGAATTTCAATTTTAGCGATATACATAAAAACAAGGCAGTACTGCTAATAAACAACGGTATACACCCCGGCGAGCCCGATGGTATAGATGCCACCATTATGCTGTACCGCGACCTGGCTACGGGTAAAATGCAGGCACCTAAAAATGTGGTGCTGGTTAACATACCAGTATATAATATTGGTGGTGCGCTTAATAGAAATTCACACAGCCGTGCCAACCAAAACGGCCCCGAAAGCTACGGTTTTAGGGGTAACGCCCGTAACTACGACCTTAACCGTGATTTTATTAAGAACGATACCCGCAATGCCCGCAGCTTTACAGAAATATTTCACAAAGTAAAGCCCGATGTTTTTATAGACAATCACGTTAGCAATGGCGCTGACTATCAATACACCTTTACGTATGTTGCCACGCAGCATCAAAAACTGGGCGGTAACCTGGGCAATTATTTTAAGAACGAAATGATGCCCGAAATACTGTCAGGATTAAAAGCCAAAGGTATTGAGTCGGTTCCTTATGTAAACATACATGGCGATAAGCCGGAGGCAGGTTTTGCCCAATTTATGGATTACCCACGGTATTCTACCGGGTATGCATCGCTGTTTGATGTACCGGGGTCGATGCCCGAAACCCACATGCTTAAAGATTATACAAGCCGTGTAAAGGCAAACTATGCTTATATGGTGCAAACTATTGATTTTATAGAGAAGAATCACAACACCATTAAAGAACTGCGCATAGCCAACCGTGATAATTATACGCCGGGAAACAAATATACTTTACAGTGGACTGTTGACAGTACACAGGTCACTCTCCTGCCCTTTTTAGGCTACGACGGCGCATATAAACCCAGCGAGGTATCAGGGCAGCAACGGCTGTATTACGACCGCAAGAAGCCTTTTAATAAAGTGGTAAGGTATTATCAAAACTATAGTCCGGTTTTAGATGTTGTGATACCTAAGGCGTACATTATTCCAAAGCAGTGGTGGCCTGTAACAGACCTGCTTAAAGCCAACAACATACAAATGTTTGCTTTAGAAAAAGATACCGAAATTGAGGTGGAAAGCTACCGCATATCAGGTTACGATACGGGTAAGAATGCTTACGAGGGACACTATGCACACTACAATACAAAGGTTGTAGCAGCTACACGAAAAATAAAGTTCAGCAAAGGCGATTTGGTAATAGATACCCAACAGCCCGGCGTAAAATACCTATTGGAGACCCTGGAACCCCAGGCAACCGATTCCTATTTTAATTGGAACTTTTTTGATGCCATATTGCAGCAAAAGGAATATTTTTCGGCATACGTGTTTGAAGATACCGCAGCTAAATTACTAAAAGACAATCCTAAGCTAAAAGCCGATTTTGAAGCTAAAAAAACAACGGATAAAGACTTTGGCAATGATGCCGAAGCACAATTAGACTGGATCTATCAGCACTCCCCCTACTACGAAAAATCACATATGGAATATCCTGTTTGCAGGCAGATCAAATAATTTTTTTGTTATTGTGTTCTATAATTGCTTATTATTGAATAAAAAAGAACCTCGCGTTGAAAAATTTCTCTAAATATTTTCGAGTAAATCCCCGCCTTTTCGTTGCCCTTGTATTTGGTTTTTTGTTCGCTACGATAATAGGCACACAAACCCACGAGTATGGGCATTACTTAGTGGGTAAATATTATGGATACAACCCGAAACTTCATTATGCATCGGTTTCTTATGGTGACTACAACGACAAACAACTTGCTAAATTCGATTCACTATATAAGGCCGATGAAATTAAAATATTAGCAAAAGAGAATTCGCCACAAAAGGAGTATTTTTTAAAATACAGGGCACAATTAAGTGGAGAAATGAAAGGGCATGATTTTGAAAATATATTAGCAGGCCCCTTACAAACAATGCTTTCAGGAAGTATTGGCTTGCTTATTTTATGGCTAAACCGAAAAAAAATAAGGGCAAAAACGGCACTCTCGTTTAAAAACTGGGTAGCCGTATTTGTGGCATTTTTATGGTCAAGGCAATTAGCAATACTGCTTCAAAAAATAGTTTATACTATCGCCAATATTCAAACTAAAAATAAAGGCGATGAAGTAAATCTTGCAAAGCACCTAAACCTTAACCCGTGGAGTATATTAACGGTATTAGGTGTTATATCTGCAATTATTTTAATCTGGATAGTATTTTATATCATACCTAAACAACAACGATTTACCTTTATAATTGCAGGATTTGCAGGCAGTGCCTTAGGAGTACTTATTTGGTTTGGCTGGATAGGGCCGGTACTGCTGCCATAATCACTGTGGATTTGGTAATTCGGGTTTTAGCTATATTATGGCTTTCTAACAAATAACCGAATTAGCAAATCATCAAATCCACAAGTTTTTCAATCATCAAATCAACTTCAAAAAACTATACTTCCTGCTTTACAGCACTATCTTCAAAAAGTAATTTTATATTTTCATACGAATTTTTAAGTGCCTCCTTAATATCGTCAGGTTTTAACCATGCAACCTTCTCAATCCCTTCATCCAACTGGCCGGTTAGCACACCATCATAAGCAGTTTTCATCTCAAACCAGTGGGTAACTTTAAGTTTATATCGTTCACCACGTTTAAAAACGTGGTAGGTTTTTTGCAGTTTATGGGTAATTTTAAGTCCGCTCACACCGGTTTCCTCCTCTACTTCGCGCAGGGCAGTATCTTCTATTTCTTCGCCTTTTTCTATGCCGCCTTTGGGCAGGTCCCACTTACCGTTACGTAAAATAAAGAGCACCTCGCCCCTTTTATTGTAAACGAGGCCACCCCCGGCTTTGGCCACAGGTACCTTGTCCTTAAGCATCTTAAGGGCAAGTTTTTCATCAGGGTGATATAAAAAAGCTTTCTCAATACGGTTGGTAAACATCCTCCTTAAAAGCTGCTCTATATCTACGCTTTCCATTAAAAACATCTGGAAATCGGTTTCCTTTTCCACCTTATTTGTCAAAAAAAGTGGTTTGTCGTTCACAAAAACTTTATACATTTGCAATATGATTTTTAATACAGACACCGCCAAAAAAACAGCCGAATTGCTTTTACAAATAAACGCAATTAAATTAAATCCTAAAAATCCTTTTACATGGGCTTCCGGATGGAAATCGCCTATTTATTGCGATAATAGGATAACTCTTTCATTTCCACCAATCCGTAATTACATCAGGGAAGAATTTTCTAAGCATATAGAAAAAGTATATGGTAAGCCCGATGTTATTGCAGGAGTAGCCACCGGTGCCATAGGCATAGGTATACTGGTAGCCGAATATATGGGCTTACCCTTTGTGTATGTGCGCCCTGAGGCTAAAAAACACGGCCGCCAAAACCAGGTAGAGGGCTTTTTACAAAAGGGACAGAACGTTGTAGTGGTTGAGGACCTTATTAGCACCGGTAACAGCAGCTTAATGGCTGTAGAGGCCTTAAAAGCTGCCGGAGCTAACGTAAAAGGTATGGTAGCCATATTTACCTACGGGTTTGATGTATCTGTAGAGAACTTTAAAAAGGCTAACGTTACCCTTAACACCCTTGGTAACTACGACACGCTTTTAGAAGAAGCCGTTGCAAAACGCTACATTACTGAAGCCGAACAGGAAACCCTTAAAGAATGGAGAAATAATCCATCAACATGGGGGCAGGAAAATTAAATCGGCAAATTAAAATTCAAAACACGTGCAGATAAATAATTTTATTTTCAATTATTTATTGCACGTTTTATTTTTTACCATTAAGTTTGGAACATCATAAAAACAATTAACAAATCACAAATTACGCCCTATGAAAAAATTTATCTTACTATTTACAGTTATGTTAACAACTGTATCTTTTGCTCAAATTAAAAAAGTTGACACAACTACTTCCTCAGGTGAGGTAATTGGTAAAATAGAGCCCTTTGGCCAATCTTTAGAAATGGAATGCACAAAGAATGGTAATGTTTATAATTTTAGATATCTTGACCATCAGTATTCTACATTAAAGGAATATGCTAATTTTTCCTTTGAAGATGTTGACAATTCCTTTGAAGATTTTTACAAAATGACCATTGAATTATTTGAGACTAAACCTAAAGAATCAGTAATGCTTGAGGTAAAAGATTACTATATATGGGTAGCTTATAAAAAGACAATGGGAATAGCTTCGGTAAGTTTTAAATCGTCTTTAAAGACTGTAGGAGCACCTATAAGTTATACCAAAGAATTCAACAAAAAGCAAATAGAAAAACTTTTTGGAAAAAATAAGTAATACAAATAATTACTATAAAATTGTACTATGAATTTAGACAGCCCTAAAGTAACAGTAAACAAACCGGCTCAATATTTATTTGATGCATTAAGCGATGTTCAAAATTTTGAGAAGCTGATGCCCGATAACATTGCCAAGTTTGAGGTTACCGGCCCCGAGGCTTTTATTTTTGCGCTTAAAGGCATGCCCGAAATTAAGCTTAAGATAAAAGACCGCCAGGCACCAAACAAGCTAATTTTAGGTGCTGCAAGCGATAAGCTGCCTTTTACCCTTACTGGCGATCTTAATGCAGTAAGTGATGACAGTACAGAAATACAGCTGCATTTTGAAGGCGAATTTAACGCCATGATGGCCATGATGATTAAAGGGCCAATAACTAAATTTATTGAGACCCTTGCAAATAATATGCATAAGCTGTAACAACACCTTATTTAATAATTTAAAAGCCTTTTAGTGTAGTACTAAAAGGCTTTTTTATGTAACTTTATACTGTTACCACTACACCTGCCTTGCTATGCATAAAGTTATTGCCTTTATAACCGATACCCATTTGGGCGACACCCATACCCGTTGCGAAGGCTATAATCCTGCTAAACAGTTAGACGATGTATTAAACAACAGCGCTCTACAAAATGCTACCCACCTTGTTTTTGCAGGTGATATTACAGAGCCGCAAATGTATCCCTACTTTTTTAACCGGCTACATAGTGCCTACCCTAACTATAAAGCCATACTGGGCAATCATGATAAGCATGCCGAAGCCGTAAAGCATTGCCACTATAAATCGGCAAGCGGTACAGAGCTGTATTATTCCGAAGAAGATGAGTTTTACAAATACATTTATTTAGATTCGTCATCCTCATACATAAGTGAATCACAGCTCCAATGGCTGGAGCAGGAACTCGACACTTCTAAAAAAATAGTTATTTTCATTCACCACCCTATCCTGGCAGTTGCTACAGGTATGGATAGTATTTATCCGCTAAAAAACCGCGATGCATTAAGAACGTTATTGCACCAACTCTCTAACGATGTCACCATTTTTTGCGGCCACTACCACATGCCCGATAAGCAACAGGTTGGCAATATTGTTCAGTATATCACACCTGCTACGTCGTTTCAGGTAAAGAAAGCGTCGGATACCATAGAGGTTAATACCGATTCTTTCGGCTACCGCATTATAACGTTAAAACCACAATCTGTAACTACACAACTGTTGATAAACCGCAACGGTACTTTTGAGGAAATACCTGAATAATCCTGCACGGGGTTAAAGATTTTATAAAGTAGCGGTACTACACCAACGTTTTGAGTAATTTTAACAGGATAAAAACCAAAACAATTATGAAAGATCTTAACGACTTTGAAATAACCTACGACCTGGAAGGCGAAATGAGCGGACAGGAGCTTGTAGAAATTCACATTGGCGACGTAAACCTGCCAACGGGACGAATTGTTGTGGCAGACCCTTTTTTTACCGAAGGCCAGCAGCCTTTTTCGCGTACGGTAGAGCCCGATAAATACCCGGTATACATATACATGTCAGAAATTGATAAGCTGCACCACCGCATTGCTTATGCAAAAATAAAATTCAGGCCGGAGGATGCCAAAAAATGGATACTTGCCTTAACGGAAGACTTAACATCTGAAGAAATGAACGAACTGGGCGAGGATGAATTTTATGGTTTCCCGGTAGAGAGTGGCCTTGCCTGCTTTTTAGATGAAGAAACTAACGTACAGTTTATTACCAAAATGGACGAGGTGCAGGACAAAAATCCTGAATCTAATTATTATGATGATGTCCTTGCTAAAGAATTTATGGAATATTCGGGTAAAAATGCACTTTCGCGTGAGCTCGGCGACTGGAACGACCACCACCCTAACGAAGACACTGATAATAATGTAGTAATGTTTGCTTCCGGCTGGGGCGATGGCTACTACCCTGCTTATTGGGGACTTAACGAAGAGGGAGATACTGTAGAACTGGTTATCGACTTTCTTATCAATGAGTTTGAAGCAGAGGAAGAAGAAAGTAGCGACGAAGACGATTTTGAAGACGAAGCGTAAGAGTTTGCAGTCTCAGTCCCAGTTTTTCAGTAGAAATAAAGGAAATAAAAGTAAGGCACAGCCTGATTTTTATTTCCTTTTATATTGATAGGAATATAAGTTTTTGACTTTACACCTTCCGACTTTAAGACTAATAAAGAAGCTGCACCTCTTTAATATTGTATTCGGCTATACTGTCATCTGCCAGTAACACCTGTAGGCTGCCGTTGTAGTTAACCCCTTGTATAATACCCATAAATGTTTTTCCGTTTTGTTCAAAAGGCATCGGCAGGCCTTTTTTATACAATTTTTGGTGGTAGTTATCCCATAATGTTTTAGCATCCTTGTGCAAAAGCACCATGAGGTTTCGGTTAAGTTGTTCGGCAATAGCCAACATAACAGCCTCTTTATCAAAGTTACGTCTGGCAGCAACAGCTATTGAAGACGCTTTGGGCAGGCCATCAAAATTTTGTTGGTTAACATTAAGCCCAATGCCAATAATAGAAAATATCTCGCCATTATTCTTAATACTGTTCTCTATAAGTATGCCGCCAACTTTTTTATTGCCTGCCAAAATGTCGTTAGGCCATTTAATGCTTAGTAGGGGTATATTAAAAGTTTCCAGTGCCTGTGCAATACTTATTGCAACAGCTACATTAAGGGTAAATATTTCGCTGATTTGCAGTAGCAAATCTTTAACCAATATACTAAAGGTAAGGTTCTTACCGGGTTCTGCATTCCAGGCAGATCCCATCTGGCCCCTGCCCTGCGTTTGGTTTTCTGCCACTACAATGGTAAAATGCTCAACATGCCTCGTAGCGGTTAATTGCTTAAGGTAGTCGTTAGTAGAGTTTATGGCATTGAGTTTGATGATATTCATTTATAAAATAATCAGCTCTTTGTCTTTTTAATCGTAAATTAGGTTCAAAAGTAAATACAAAAAATGATAACTTTGCGTAAAATATAAATTTTTAGATGGCGAACAAAAATGTAAGTAATGATGATCTGTTAGCAAATATCATCAAGGGAATAGAGGAAGTAAAAGGTAATGATATAGATATTCTTGACCTAAGGGCCATTGATAACACCGTATGCGACTATTTTGTTATATGCAACGGTACTTCTAACACACAGGTGAACGCTATAGTTCACTCAATCCAAAAAATAGTTTCTAAAGAGTTAAAGGATAAGCCATGGCATGTTGAAGGTACAGAAAATGGCGAATGGGTACTTATGGATTACGTAAACATTGTTGTACACGTTTTCCAAAAGCACGTTCGCGAGTACTACAACATAGAGAGCCTGTGGGGTGATGCCAGGATAACTTCTATAGGAAACAATTACTAAAACAAGAACAAATTCATGTCAAAAGATAATAAACCTAATAAGCTAAAAGTAAGCCCATGGTTAATTTATGGGGGTATTTTACTAATATTCCTTGCCATTAACTGGGTAGCCGGCGGCTCTACATGGAATGATCCTAAGCCTACATCGCTTTCTAACTTTTACAAGTTTTTAGATGAAGGACAAGTAGACAGGGTAATTTACAATAAAACTACAGCTTCTGTATTCTTAAAAAAAGAAGCCCTTGGTTTAAAGGAAAACGAGAAGGTAAAGAACGATATGTTTGGTAACCCAAACAAAGGCCCGCACTATACTGTTGTTACTGGCGATAAGAACGAACTTTTTGTAAAAAAGCTTGACGACGCTGCAAAAGCCGGTAAAATAACCGATTATTCTGCTGAGCCGGAAAGCGTATGGGGCGATATCATTATTACCCTGCTACCTATCATTATACTTGTTGCATTATGGATCTATATGATGCGCAGGATGGCAGGCGGTGGCGCTGCGGGCGGTGGTGGCCAGATATTTAACATTGGCAAAAGCAAGGCAAAACTGTTCGATGAAAAGAACGACATTAAAGTAACATTTAAAGATGTTGCAGGCCTTGAAGGCGCTAAAGAAGAAATTCAGGAAATTGTCGAGTTCTTAAGGACTCCCGAAAAATATACCAGTATAGGTGGTAAAATACCTAAAGGTGCGTTATTAGTTGGCCCTCCGGGAACAGGTAAGACCCTTTTAGCTAAAGCCGTTGCCGGCGAGGCAAAAGTGCCTTTCTTTTCACTTTCAGGTTCCGACTTTGTAGAAATGTTCGTAGGTGTAGGTGCAAGCCGTGTACGAGATCTGTTTAAACAGGCTAAAGAAAAATCACCTGCCATTATATTTATCGATGAGATTGATGCCGTAGGCCGTGCCCGTGGTAAAAATAACTTTAGCGGATCTAACGATGAGCGCGAGAATACCCTTAACCAGCTTCTTACAGAGATGGATGGTTTTGGCACCAATACTAACGTTATTGTTCTTGCCGCTACTAACCGTGCCGATGTACTGGATAAAGCGCTCATGCGTGCCGGCCGTTTTGACAGGCAGATATATGTAGACCTTCCGGATATCAGGGAGCGCCGCGAAATATTTGAAGTGCATCTTAAGCCGATAAAAAAATCGGAAGACCTGGACACAGAATTCCTTGCAAAACAAACTCCGGGCTTCTCGGGTGCTGATATTGCCAACGTATGTAACGAGGCTGCGCTTATTGCTGCCCGTAATAACAAAACAGCGGTTGATAAACAGGATTTCCTTGATGCGGTAGACCGTATTGTGGGTGGCCTTGAAAAGAAAAACAAGATCATTTCTCCTGAAGAAAAACGTGCCATTGCCATACACGAAGCAGGCCATGCCACTACAAGCTGGATGCTTGAGCATGCCGCACCTCTTGTAAAAGTTACCATTGTGCCACGTGGGCAAAGCCTTGGTGCTGCATGGTACCTGCCGGAGGAAAGGCTTATTGTAAGGCCGGACCAAATGCTGGACGAAATGTGTGCTACCATGGGTGGCCGCGCTGCAGAGAAAGTAATATTTGATAAAATATCTACCGGTGCATTAAGCGACCTTGAAAAGGTAACCAAACAGGCCCGTGCCATGGTTACTGTTTATGGCCTTAACGATAAACTTGGTAATGTTACGTATTACGATTCAAGCGGACAGAGTGAGTATAACTTTGGCAAACCATACTCTGAAGATACTGCACAGATAATCGATAAAGAAATTTCGTTGCTTATAGAGCAGCAATACCAACGCGCTATCCAGATACTTGAAGAAAATAAAGACAAGCTTTTAAAACTTGCCGATATTTTAATAGAGCGCGAGGTTATTTTTAAAGACGACCTTGAAGATATTTTTGGCAAAAGGCCCTACGAAAAAACAGGCCCTGAGGTAATTACTGAGGCTTAAGCAATTTTTCACAAATAAATCTAAAAATCTTAATTCAATTCGTTAATTGAATTAAGATTTTTTTATCTTTGATTACTAAGGAACACTATAGGGAATATACAGGTATGAGCCTTTTTAAAAAAATTTTTGGTGCCGGTGACGTTTCGGGCGACGATAAAAATCAGGAAACAAGTGAGTTTCTTCCTGATCAGCAATTGCCTGCTGACGAACTTTTTATGATGAATTTCAGGAAAAACGGCGGCAAATTTATTTATTGCGATAACATAGGCGAAGTGCATGAGCAGTTTCTTAACGTGCTTGAAGAAAACGACTGGTTTGAGTGTGAAGCCTTGTGCTTTGAGCCTAAACTTCGTCCTCTATTAGACGAAAACAGGCTTATTTACGATAAACCTGCAAACCCAATGTTTTTACTTGCTACCTGTGAATTTCTTGTTGCGGAGGAAGGTTCAATTTTGTTTTCATCTAACCAGATAAAACAAAACAAGCCTAACGAACTGCCGGACAATATGGTTATCTATGCCACTACAAGCCAGATAATGGGCAACAAGAGCGACTGTCTTAGGAACATCAAGAAAAAATACGACAAAGATTACCCTACTAATATAACCGCAATAAAATATTTTGAAAAAGCAAAAGATGAAGACTTTCTTCATTACGGCAGCGTTGCAAAAAACCTGTACCTGTTGCTTTTAGAAGACCTGTAGCATGAACGAAAGCATTACAAGAGCGCTCTCGGGCATAGTTTACATTTTATTGCTTTTAGCAGCTACACTTTACTCCCCTATTAGTTTTATAGCGCTTTTTGGTATTTTCCTGTTTATTGCAGTAAACGAATTTTCTCGTCTTGCGAACCTTGATAAAACTACACCCCTCATTATAGCCGCAGCAGGATTCATTCTTTTTGGCCCGTTTTTTAACAACCAGGCTTACGTAAACTTACTTTTAGATGCCGCTGCACTGTTTATCTCGGTTAGCCTGTTAATAGAGCTTTTTAAAAAAGGCCCTGCCATACCCCGCGATAAAACTGGCAGGCTGGTAAGGCTTATTGGCTATGTGGTCATCCCCTTCATGCTTATTATAAAACTGCCGTTTATAAGTCCGCGCAATAATTTCGACGAAAGTAAATACGTCATAATTGGTATGTTCATAATCATTTGGGCCAACGATACTTTTGCATACATTGTGGGTAAAAGTATTGGTAAACGCAAACTTTTTGAGCGTATCTCCCCAAAAAAAACCGTAGAAGGCTTTATAGGCGGCATGTTGTTTAGCCTTGCGGGCGCTTATATAATAGGATTATATTACCCCATACTTACCCCTTTACAGTGGATGGTTTTTGCCGCTATACTGGTTATTTTTGGTACATTGGGCGACCTTGTAGAATCTAAACTTAAACGTACCGCAGGCGTAAAAGACAGCGGTACCATTATGCCGGGCCATGGCGGAATACTTGACCGCCTTGATAGCATATTATTTGCAATACCTTTCTTATTTTTGTATTACCAAATCTTAAACTATGTTTCATAAAGAAGGAGCTAAAATTATCCTTATTGCCCTGGTGGTAACCGTAGGAGTTGTACTATTGTCTGAGCAGTTTATACACAGCTTTTGGCTATTAAAGTTTGTGCAGGTATTTGCACTTATTTTCCTGATACTTATTTTACAGTTCTTCAGGAACCCAAAACGCCCTGTTACAGCGGCCGATCATATAGTTATTGCACCGGTAGATGGTAAAGTGGTAGTTATAGAAGAGGTATACGAGCCGGAATATTTTAAAGACAAGCGCTTACAGGTATCTATCTTTATGTCGCCCATAAATGTGCACGTTACGCGTTACGCTGTAAACGGGTTGATAAAATTCAGCAAATACCATGCAGGCAAGTACCTGGTAGCATGGCACCCAAAAGCCAGCGAAGAAAACGAACGCACCACCGTAGTTATAGAAAATAATTACTTTGGCGAAATTTTATACAGGCAAATTGCAGGTGCATTAGCCAGAAGGATAGTTAATTACGCCGAAGAAGGCATGCAGGTGGTACAGGGAACTGATGCCGGGTTTATTAAATTTGGTTCGAGAGTAGATTTATTCTTACCTTTAGGTACAGAGGTTAATGTAAAGCTCAACCAAAAAGCCATAGGTGGCAAAACAATAATTGCAACTAAAGCTTAATGGACGAAAAAAGCTTAGATACCCTTTTTAATGAAGCCTTTGAGAGAGCTTCAAACATGACCGATGCTTTACCGCAGGACGTTATGCTGCGTATTTACGCCTATTATAAACAGGCAACATCGGGCACGGCAGATGAAAGCACATTTCCCGGGTTTAACCTTAGGGAGGCTTTTAAATTAAATGCATGGATGCAGGTAAGGCATCTATCTGCCGATGAAGCCAAGGCGTTGTACATAGAAACAATCAATTCGCTTATTAAATAATATATTTATGAAAAAAGTAAAAATTTTCTTTTCGGCACTGGCAGTATTTGCTGCTTTACAGTCTTGCAAAGACAAAGATAACTTAGAAGAAGTAGTGGCAACACCAGAGCCACAAAAAGAAGCAGCTGCACCTGCATTGGGCAACCCTGATGAAGTTAAGGCAGAAGCAGGCCCTTTTCAGCTTATAAAATTACCGTATGCTTACGATGCTCTTGCGCCAAACATAGATGCAAAAACTATGGAGCTGCACTACTCTAAGCACTATAAAAAATATACCGATGAGCTTAACAAAGCCATAAAAGGTACCGATCTTGAAAAGAAAACCATAGAAGAAATTCTTGCTACCCTTGCCCCTGATAATAAAGCGGTTCGCAACAATGGTGGCGGTTATTATAACCACGGTTTATTTTGGGAAATTATGGGCCCTAACGCCGGCGGTACTCCTAAAGGTGCTTTAGCCGATGCTATTACAAAGGACTTTGGAAGCTTTGATGCTTTTAAAACGCAATTTACAGAGGCTGCCACAAAACAATTCGGTTCAGGTTGGGCATGGCTTGTGGTAGATAAAACAGGTAAACTTGTAGTTGCCAGTACTGCAAACCAGGATAACCCTTTAATGCCAGGCCAAGCAGTATCGGGCAAACCGGTACTTGCACTTGATGTTTGGGAGCATGCTTATTACTTAAACTATCAAAACAAAAGGCCTGATTATATTACTGCTTTTTACAACGTAATTAACTGGGATGCTGTTTCTAAAAAATATGAGGTTGCTATAGCTAAGTAATTTTTAAATTTATAAATACATCAAATCCGCTCCGTTAGGGCGGATTTTGTTTTGTATAGTACCCTGCACCATCTAAAAGTTAAGATTTTAAAAATCCAGCCATCTAATAATCCTCATAACTGTTGCCTGTTTCAAAAAAAAGAGTGATTTTTGAAATCCATAACAACAAAACAAATGAAATATTTTTGCGCATTGCCCCTTATGCTTTTACTACTAACATCTTGTGGAGATGAAAAGAAAGAAGAAACACTGGACAGGGATAAGACCGACTGGGCATTTTATAAATTAAAGGGCGATGTTAAAACCGTTACCCAAAAGTCGTACACGTACATAGATGGCGTTAAGGGCGAAAGCACCCGAGACGATCAGGGCCAGCCGGATAATGATTTGGAATTTGATGATAAAGGCCTGCTTATTAAACAAAAGCTATACAGGATTGCTAACATACCTATGGAAGAAACCTCTTTTAGCGGAAGGGATAAGATTATACAAAAAACACAGTATATAAGCGATAAGCCTGGATTAATTTCTCAGTATCAGTATGATGAGAGCGGTAAAATAAACACCTCTATAACACGTAGAAATCCTGACAATACACAGTTTGACAGGATAGAAACGAAGCTTAAAGATGGCAAGGTTTCAGAAAAGACCACCTTCAACGCCCAAAACAATCCTATAGACATTATTACTTATGATTATGATAAGGACGGCAATCTTGCTGGCGAAAATATGTTTTTGGGTATACAGTCGGTACAGGTTCAGAGCAAGTACAAATACGATGATAAAAAACGTAAGATCGCTGAAACACGTTCAACCCACGACCAGCTAAACTCTACAACATTATACGAGTATGACGATAACGATCATCTTATAAGCAGCATAACCACGGATGATAAAGGCGAAGTAGAGTATACTGAGAAATGTGGTTATGATGATAAGGGCAACCTTCGTTCTCAGGTAACCTACAGGAGGGCAGATAATGCAGAAAGTGTTGAATTATATACTTACGATAAAAACAATAACATGACTGAGGCCACCGTGACCGAGAAAGGTGCGGTGGTTATGAAAGCTATGTTTGCATACGATAAGTTTAACAACCTTACATCAACAAAATCTACCGATGCTAAAGGCAAAACGGTAAACAGCAGAACCTACCAATACAGTTATGATTCTGCCAACAACTGGAATAAAAAGATAATCTCTATCAATGGTAAACAAAAACTAATCGTAGAGCGAACTTTTACGTATCATAAATAAGATGTCACCTATAAATAGAAAATGCTGCCGGTTGGCAGCATTTTCTATTTATAGCCACTGGCCTGCAGGTTAAACAATTCGGCATAGCGGCCATGCATGGCAAGGAGTTCTTCATGCGTGCCTATTTCTAAAAGTTGCCCTTTCTCCAAAACCAATATCCTGTCGGCAAGGCGCGCGGTAGAGAACCGGTGCGATATAAGCACAGCAGATTTCCCCTCGGTCATCTGCGCAAAGCGCTGAAACACCTCATACTCGGCACGGGCATCTAAAGCAGCGGTAGGTTCATCTAAAATAAGCACTTGCGCATCTTTCATATAAATGCGTGCCAGCGCCACTTTTTGCCATTCCCCACCGGACAGCTCCACCCCGTTATTAAAGCGCTTGCCCAACGCCTGGCCGTATTGCCCTGCAAGCTTTTCGGCAAGGATATCGGCCATACTGCCCTGCGCAGCCTTTTTGATCAGTTCTTCGTTTTCAAGTTCAGAAATATTACCCACCGCAATATTGTTAGAAAGCGTCATCTGGTACCGTAAATAATCCTGAAAGATAACACCAAGGTTTAGCCTTAAATCATCGAGATCATATTCTTTAAGGTCAATCCCATCCAGTAAAATACGCCCTTCGGTAGGTTCATACAGGCGTGCCAGTAGTTTAACCAATGTGGTTTTACCTGCACCATTCTCCCCTACTAATGCCAGTGTTTCGCCTGGGTTAAGGGTAAAGTTTAAATGGCGGTTGGCCCAGCTTTCGGCATGTCGGTATTTAAAGCCTACATCCTCAAAAGTAAAGCCCTGTTTTATAGGATTTGGAAAAGGCACGGGATTTTTAGGAACCACAATAGCAGGCTTTATCTCGAAAAACTCAAGGAAATCGATAAGGTAAATCGCTCCCTGCGATATGGTAGTAAAGCGCAATAGTATACCTTCTGTTAATGTGCGCAACTGCCTGAACGAGCCTGCCAGAAAGGTAAGATCTCCCACACTTAGCTTACCGTTAACTGTTTGCAGGATTATAAAAACATAAGCACCGTAGTAGCCCGTACTGCCCAGCATAGAAAAGAACGTACCCCAAAGCGACCGCCTCGTGGCAAGCTTGCTGTTGTCTTTATAAAACTGGTCAGACAGGCGCCTGAACCTACCAATAATAAAATCGGCGAGGTTAAATATCTTAACCTCTTTAGCAGTTTCATCACTGGCACCCAGGTAGCGCAGGTAATCGAGTTCGCGACGCTCAGGGGTTTGGCTGCGGGTTAGTGAATAGTTTTGGTTATTAAAATACGATTCACCTAAAAATGATGGTAGTATAGTTATAACCAACAACGCAATAAGCCACGGATTAAAGGTAAACAGCCCGGTAATAAGGAAGGCCATAGAGATTAGGTCCTGTATTTGCCCCATTATCTGCGAAAGCAACATGGTACGCCCCAGGGTTTGCTGGCGCGCGCGCTCCAGCTTATCATAAAACTCAGAGTCCTCAGACTGTTCCAAGTCGAGCTTTGCCGCGTGCTGCATGATCTTAACCGAAGTAAAGTTAGAGAAGGAGTCGCCCAAAAGGCCATCCAGCAGGCTCACTATCCGGTTAAGGGCATCGGTAGCAATGGCAAGGCCAAACTCTAACGCTACAAGCTGCCAAAGGTAAGTATGGTCTGTAGGAGTTGTACTGCTGCTAAGGAGCACAACTTCATCTACAATAAGTTTACCTACATATAACAACGCCACTGGCATTGCCGACCGTAATATCCTGAAAAAGAAACTAAAAAATGTTTTCTTAGGGCTGCTTTGCCATACAAGTTTAAAAAATTCCGGCAGGTTAGATAAGGCACTGAGCCGTTCTTTAAAACCGGCTTTTTTAACTATTGGGATACTTCGTTCCTTCTTCATAAATTGTTTACGCAAATTGTATGCAAAGGTACCTATATAAACAAGAGCCACGTACCAAACAAATACTAAAATTAGTAACAGCTAACCTTAGTATTGCAATTACGTAACACTGGCTTTATATAATTTTTACCACTTTTGCACTAAAATATAATAATGCGTACTGCCTACAGTTTTCTTATTCTCTTTGCTTTATTTTCGACCGCTTTAAAGGCACAAAAAAGCCGCTCAGAGGTGCAGGTTGCCTTTTTGGCCGACGTGCATTTACAGGACCTTTATGGCACTCCTGAGGATAATGATTACAAAGGTGTTCTAAACCCAAAGAACAATAAGCCCACCTTGCTGCGCACTATGGATGCCCAGCTGCACTCCACCCGCATATTTAATGAAAACTACTTTGCATTCCTTGCTGCGCTTGATGACATTGCCAAACGCGGTGTCCGTTATGTTGCCCTTCCCGGAGATTATACCGATGATGGCCAACCGCTACATCTTAAAGGCCTGGCACGCATTTTAAAAGAATATAGCACTAAATACAGTATTGAGTTTTTTATTACCACCGGTAACCACGACCCCGTAGGTCCGTTTGCGCAGGATGCCGGTAAAGATGATTTTTTAGGTACAGGTGGCAAACGCCAGCCCATTTTCAGTAAAGAAGGCTTGCACAAACAAGATCCCGCTACCGAATTGCCAACGATTATCACCAAAGACATTGCAAAAATGGGGTATTTAGGCGTGACCGACTATTTAGGTGAATTTGGTTTTTTGCCAAAGCAGGTTTATAAATTTTGGGGAACGCCTTTTAGCACGTACACTTCAGATGATTATAGTCTTGATAAAGCCAAAGAGGCTGCAAAATTATCAAACCGAATGTATGATGTGGCTCCAGGGTTTACTGTACCCGATGTTAGCTATGTTGTTGAACCGGTAGAGGGACTCTGGCTGCTTGCGATCGATGGCAATGTGTACATTCCTAAAAACGCTAACGGTGATGCATCCGACCCTAAAAATTATAAAGGTGCCGACTTAGGTTATAATAATGTACTGACCAACAAAAAGCACATTATAGAATGGGTTACAAAAATTGCTGCAGAAGCCAAACAAAAGAGAAAAACCCTGATCGCTTTCAGCCATTACCCTATTGTTGAATTTAATGATGATGCCTCGCCCGAAATTGAAGCACTTATGGGTAAAGGCAAATGGCAGCTGGATCGTGTACCGCAGGAGGAAGTAGCACAAGCTTTTGCCGATGCCGGTATTAAACTACACTTTGGCGGGCACATGCATATTAATGATACCGGCATACGCACCAGCCAAAAAGGAAACACGCTTATTAATGTGCAAACACCATCGCTTGCAGCTTATATACCTGCTTACAAACTACTTACTCTGAAAAGTAACAATATTGCCGAAGTAGAAACCATTGCCATAGATAACGTTCCGCGCTTTGATGAACTTTTTGAATTGTACAAAATGGAGCATCAGTTTCTAAAAAGCCAAAATGCCAAAGACATTTGGGACAATGCCATTTTAAAAACCAAAAGTTACCACGAGTTTACCGATTATCACCTTAAAGAACTGGTTCGCCTGCGCTTTATTCCGGATGACTGGCCCACCGGGTTTAAAGAGTTCTTAACCAGAGTTAGTGGTTATGATTTGATATTGATAGCCAATTCAGAGGGCATTGCACTTGAAAATTTCATGAATCACAAAAATGATAACGTACTATGGAAGAATGCGGAAGCCAAAGCGAAAAGCTTCACAAAGTACAATAAAATAACCCTGAACGATTACAAAAAATGGACAGGCCTTGACCTTATAACTGATTTTTACCGCATCCGCAGCGCCGACCAGCTGGTTGTAGCCGATGTAGGCAGTGAGCGTATAAAACAATACCAAGCATTAATAGTTGCATTTGAACAGCGCAAACCCAACCCTGATGATACACTGCAAAACAACTTGGGGCTATTCCTAACCATACTGGATAAATTTTTGAATGGCGCCCCGGCAGACCATTTTACCATAGACCTTCAATCAGGTAAAGTTATAGACCTTAGAAAATAGAAATCAGAACTTTATATAAATAACAAAACCGCTGATCACTCAGCGGCTTTGTTTATTTGTGTTTGCAATTATATTATCGTAACACTGCAAGGCTCTGTTCAAGAGTTGCAATTTTGGCAAGTGCATCGGCTTCTTTTTGCCTTTCCATCGCTACAACTTTCTCAGGGGCGCTGCCTACAAATTTCTCATTACTAAGCTTTGCCTGTACTGATTTTAAGAAGCCCTGGTTGTATTTAAGTTCTTCTTCCAGTTTTGCAATTTCCTCTTCAACATTAACGGCACCGGTTATTGGTACAAAATATTCGTTGGCTTTAGCCCTAAAGGTAAGTCCACCACCCACTTTATCGTTAACATACTCAATACCTGTAAGATTACCCATTTTAACGATAGTACTGTCAAAATAGTCTGATGTATTATCGTTATTAAGCGCCTTAAGTTCAATAGCATCCTTAAACGGAATGTTCTTGTCTTTCCTAATTGTACGGATACCCGATATTACCTCGGCAGCAAAATCAAAGTTAGCAAGCAGTTGCTCATCAAAAGATTTAATTTCCGGCCATTCTGCAATAATAAGCGCCTCTTTTGGAGTCCTTTCAGCAATTAGCTGCCAAATTTCTTCGGTAAGGAATGGCATAAACGGATGCAGTAATTTAAGGTTTGCTTCCAGCATCTCGATCGCCTTATCAAAGGTAACCCTGTCAATAGGCTGCTGGTAGCCCGGCTTTATCATCTCCAGGAACCAAGAACAAAAATCGTCCCATACCAGCTTATAGATAGCCATAAGGGCATCACTAATCCTGTATTTTTCAAAGTGATCTTCAATCTCTGCAAGTGTCCTGTTAAGGCGTGCCTCATACCATGCAATTGCTTTAGCGGCATAATCAGGCTGGGCAATATCGCTAACCTCCCACCCTTTTATAAGTTTAAAAGCATTCCATATTTTATTGCTAAACGCTTTGCCCTGGTTGCAAAGCTCTTCGTCAAACATGATATCGTTACCGGCACTTGCGCTAAGCAATAGGCCTACACGAACCCCATCGGCACCAAATTTTTCAATAAGGTCTAACGGATCGGGCGAGTTACCTAACGATTTACTCATTTTTCGGCGTTGGTTATCCCGAACCAAACCGGTAAGGTAAACATTGCTAAACGGCTTTTTACCCGAGTATTCGTAACCCGCAACGATCATCCTCGCTACCCAAAAGAAAAGGATATCCGGACCGGTAACCAAATCGTTAGTTGGATAATAATATTTAAAATCTTTATTTTCAGGTTCTAAAATCCCGCCAAAAACTGCCATAGGCCATAACCATGAAGAGAACCATGTATCAAGCGCATCAGGATCCTGTTTCAGGTCGGCTACCGTTAAATTCTGGTTGCCTGTTTTATTTTTAGCAAGGGTTAATGCAGCATCCGGTGTTTCGGCAACTACAAAATCTTCTTTGCCATCGCCGTAAAAATAAGCCGGTATCTGCTGGCCCCACCATAGCTGGCGTGAAATATTCCAGTCGCGGATGTTTTCCATCCAATGCCTGTAGGTGTTATTAAAGCGGTTAGGATAAAGCTTTACCTCTTCGGTTTCCAACACTGCCTTGATAGCTGGCTTTGCAAGGCCTTCCATTTTAAGAAACCATTGGTCAGAAAGCCTTGGCTCAATAACTGCCTTAGTCCTTTCAGATGTACCTACCTTATTAACGTGGTTTTCTATCTTTTCCAAATTGCCTAAAGCATCAAGGTCTTTCGCAATTTCCTCGCGCACCACAAAACGGTCTTTACCTTCATACTGCAGCCCGAAACTGTTAAGCGTGGCATCTTCATTAAAAATATCAATAATTTCAAGGTTATGCCTTTCGCCAAGCTCCTTATCATTAACATCGTGTGCAGGGGTAACCTTAAGGCAGCCCGTACCAAATTCCATATCTACATACTCATCAAAAATAATAGGTATAACGCGGTTGGCTATAGGCACAATAGCGTTTTTACCACGCAGGTGGGTATAGCGCTCATCATTAGGATTAATACAAATAGCAGTATCGCCCAAAATAGTTTCAGGGCGTGTGGTGGCAACAATAACAAAATCGTTCGTGCCTTCTATTTTATATTTAAGATGGTACAGTTTGCCCTGCCTATCTTCATAGTTAACTTCTTCGTCAGATAGCGTAGTCTTAGCTTCCGGGTCCCAGTTAACCATACGGTAACCCCTGTAAATAAGGCCTTTGTTATAAAGATCTACAAACGATTTTATAACCGATGCGCTCATATCGGGGTCCATGGTAAACTTAGTACGTTCCCAATCACATGATGCTCCCAGTTTTTTAAGCTGGTCTAAAATAACACCTCCGTATTTATCGGTCCATTCCCACGCATGTTTAAGAAACTCCTCACGGGTAAGGTCGGCCTTATTAATGCCTTCTTTTTTTAGCTTGTCAACCACCTTAGCCTCAGTAGCAATACTGGCGTGGTCAGTTCCCGGAACCCAACAGGCGTTAAAGCCTTTAAGGCGGGCACGGCGAATAAGTACATCCTGAATAGTATTGTTAAGCATGTGCCCCATGTGCAGCACGCCGGTAACATTGGGTGGAGGTATTACTATGGTATAGGGTGTACGGTGGTCTGGCTCCGAATGAAAATAGTTGTGTTTCATCCAGTACTCATACCATTTATTCTCTACTGCCTTGGCATCAAATTGCGATGGAATTGTCATAACGTTAATTGCTGTAAATAAATTTGCAAAAAAATTGGTGTGATTTTTGTAAAATAGTATGCAAAAGTAACCATATAAGTACAATTTAAAAAAAAGAGACACCAATATTTGTACTTAAATTTAAACTGCCTATTTTTACTATCCAACAAATAATTTTACAATGAAAAGAATTTTATCTTTAATTGCATTCCTGGTTATCGCAACAACATCTTACGCACAAAGTGGGGCAAAGATCGAGTTTAAAAGCGACACCATAGATTACGGCACAACAAGCAAGGACAAAGACAACGGCGTGAGGGTTTTTGAGTTTACCAATACCGGTAATGCCCCACTAATAATTACCGATGTAAAATCTACCTGCGGCTGTACTGTGCCCACTAAGCCTAAAGAGCCTATTGCACCCGGCAAAACGGGAAAAATTGAGGTTAAATATAACATGAACCCCGGCCCTATTCGTAAAACCATAACGGTTGAAAGTAATGCGGTTAACGTTCCCGGCGGTACAATAGCCTTAAAAATTAAAGGAGAGGTAGTTAAAAAGGAAGAAGTGAACATCCTGCAAAAGAAAACATCGGTACCAAATCAATAACATGAATTTATATTAAAAACGCCCTGCAATTGCAGGGCGTTTTGTTTAATAATACCCCTTAAAATTTGACCGCTTTAAAATTATAAATTCTCTAAAAAAAGTCGCAAATTTGCGCAACATAATTTTAAAAGCAACCACAATGCCGCAAGTATCGCAAAAAGGCACACAAATGCCCGAATCTCCTATAAGGAAACTTGTTCCGTTTGCCGAAATAGCAAAAAAGAAAGGCCATAAAGTATACCACCTTAATATTGGCCAGCCCGATATTAAAACTCCCGAAGTAGCACTTGAAGCTATAAAAAACAATACCGTAAAAATATTAGAGTATAGCCACTCAGCAGGTTTTGAAAGCTACCGTACTAAACTTGCCGCTTCGTACCAGGCAAATGGCGTTAATGTTGATACTGCCGATATTATTATTACTACAGGTGGATCTGAAGCACTTATGTTCGCTTTAGGAAGCACAATGGATGCGGGCGATGAAATAATAATCCCTGAGCCGTTCTATGCCAATTATAATGGTTTCTCAGTAGCGTCGGGCGTTACAGTGGTTCCTGTAATTTCTACATTAGAGGAAGGTTTTGCTCTACCTCCCATTGCCGATTTTGAAAAGCTTATTACACCTAAAACTAAGGCCGTACTTATATGCAACCCGGGTAACCCCACAGGTTACCTGTATACGCAGGAAGAAATTCAGCAATTAGCGGATTTGGTTAAAAAACACGACCTTTTCCTTATTGCCGATGAAGTATACCGCGAATTTACTTATGATGGCGACAAGCATTATTCGGTTATGAATATACCGGGTATTGAGCAGAACGCTATTATGATCGATTCGGTTTCTAAACGCTACAGCATGTGTGGTGCAAGAATTGGCTGTATTGTTTCTAAAAATAAGGAAGTAATGGCAACTGCCATGAAGTTTGCACAGGCACGCCTTAGCCCGCCAACTTTTGCCCAGATTGCCAGCGAAGCTGCGCTTGAAACTCCGCAAAGCTACTTTGACGAGGTTATTACCGAGTACCGTGGCCGTAGAGATATCTTGGTTAGCGAGCTTACTAAAATTGAAGGTGTAAAAGTGGCTACCCCTAAAGGTGCGTTTTACTGCATTGCAAAATTACCAATTGATAATGCCGATAAATTTGCGCAATGGCTTTTAGAAAGCTTCGATTATAACGGAGAAACTGTAATGGTTGCTCCTGCTGCCGGTTTTTACTCTACTCCTAATGTAGGCCTTACCGAAATTCGTATTGCTTACGTTCTTAAACAGGAAGATCTTATACGTTCTGTAGCCATCCTTAAAAAAGCTATTGAGCAATACAACAATAAATAATATATTTTACCCAAGACAAAAATTAGCCTCACTGTAAAGTGGGGCTTTTTCATTTAGCAGCAATACGCTTGCGCATTTTAATAAGCCCTATTCCTGCTGTCCGCTGTATCTGCCACCCTGCGGTTGGCAGGATGCCGCTGCCATCAGGGCTAAATGTAAACAACTTTTGGTATTGCAATCGCGTTCCACATCCCGTCCGGTTCATCCATTTCTCCGTAGAGACGCAATGCTTTGCGTCTCCCACACCGTATTAAATATGTTATGTAAGACGCAAAGCATTGCGTCTCTACCCATAAACAAACAACCCCACGCGTTTGCGTGGGGTTGTCCTTGTATTAATTATATCCTGTGTTGGATTGTTACCTTTTCAGGGTAAAGTGTGCTTTAAATTCTTTGGTCACTGCTCCTTCAGGGTAGGTTATGGTAAACCAGTAGTCGTCTGACGGTACAGGGTTGCCGTTAAAGGTGCCGTCCCAGCCGCTTGGTGCGGATGACGGGCTGATCTGTTTCAGCAGCTTGCCGTAGCGGTCAAAGATGTAGATCCTTGCCTGTGGCAGGTTCTGCATACCGATGATGTTCCACTCGTCATGGTAGCCATCGCCGTTCGGGGTAAAGTAGTGCGGGTAGTCGATCACGCTTACACCTTCTATCTCT
>NZ_VJVZ01000008.1 GCF_007097145.1 Flavobacterium zepuense
CAACCCGGTACCGTCAGACGACTACTGGTTTACCATAACCTACCCTGAAGGGGCGGTGACCAAAGAATTTAAAGCACACTTTACCCTGAAAAGGTAACACTGCAACAGAATACAATTAATAAACAAACAACCCCACGTTTTCACGCGGGGTTGTTTGTTTATGGGTAGAGACGCAATGCTTTGCGTCTGGCGTAATACGGTAGTTGATAGGGAGACGCAAAGCATTGCGTCTCTACGGAGATAATTTATACAAATAACCAGGTGTTAAAACAAACTGATTATAAAAAATCATCGTATACATCTGCTACCTTTGCTGTATAAAGGAGCGCAAGACTTTGTAACCTTACCCGTTGCTATGAAATACCATTACTGTTTTTTTATATTATTGTTGGCGTTCGCATCATGTTCGGACGATGGGCCTGATTACAAGCCTGTACCTACAGCACCTGTATCAAATATAATTAACCTGCCGGAAGAGCCGTATAACTATAGCAACCAGGATATACCCGATTATTTCTTTATAAACGATTCAGGTACACTACCAAGTTCGGTAAATGGCATTGACAACACACCGGCATCAAACCCAATTACCGATGCCGGTGCAACATTAGGCAGGGTACTTTTTTATGATAAAAACCTTAGTTCTAATAATTCTACAGCCTGCGGTTCGTGCCACAGGCAGGAAAAAGCATTTGCCGATTCCAGCCCGTTTAGCCATGGCATTTTAGGTACACCTACACGGAGGAATTCTATGACCATGTTTAATACGCGTTATTATCAACGGGGACATTTCTTTTATGACGAGCGTGCCAATACGTTAGAGGATCAGGTACTAATGCCCATATTAGACCATACCGAAATGGGCTTAACGCTGGATGAAATATCGCAGCGAGTGGCATCGCAATCATATTATGCTAAGTTGTTTACAGCGGCATTTGGCAATAGCCATGCTACAAACAATCTTATCGCAAAAGCGCTATCGCAATTTATAAGGAGCATGGTAAGCTACCATTCTAAATATGATACCGGAAGGGCTCAGGTTGCAAATATGCGCGACCCTTTCCCTAATTTTAGCGCGGCAGAGAACAGGGGCAAGGAACTTTTTTTAAAACCATATAACGAAGGCGGCGTTAACTGCTTTGCCTGCCATACCACAGAGGCTTTTGTAAGCCTTAATGGCGGGCCTCAAAACAATGGGTTAGATGCAACATCTACGACTGATTTAGGCGCTTTTGAAATCTCACAAAACCCTCAGCAAAGAGGTGCTTTTAAAATTCCTACCCTAAGAAATATAGCACTTACAGGGCCTTACATGCACGATTCGCGCTTTACAAATTTAGCCCATGTAGTAGAGCATTATAATAGCGGCGTAAAGAACCATCCAAACCTTGCCGCAACATTGCGTGGTAATGATGGCCTGCCAAGGCAATTAAACCTTAGCCAGGCTGATAAAAACGCCTTAGTAGCATTTTTAATGACGCTAACCGATACAACAGTTTTCTCTGAAGTAAAATTCTCAGATCCCTTTATCAACCAGCATTTATAGTTTAAATATACCAAACGGTATATTTTAAGTGCCCTTTTAAGTCAGGATCTACTTTATACCGATTGGTATATTAAGTGCTAACTGTTGTAAGCCTGCTCTAACGTTGCAATGTCAATTTTTTTCATCTGCATCATGGCCTGCATAACTTTCTGGCCTTTTTCAGGATCTTTACGGGTCATAAGTTCAACCAGCGCATCGGGCACAATTTGCCACGAAAGCCCAAACGCGTCTTTAAGCCATCCGCACTGGCTTTCCTGCCCGCCATTTGCGGTAAGCCCGTCCCAGTAATGGTCTACTTCGTGTTGATCTTTGCAATGAATAGTAAATGATACCGCCTCGGTAAAATGGTAATTCGGCCCGCCGTTAAGTATCATGAACTCCTGCCCAAAAATCTCAAAAACGGCCGTCATAATACTTCCCGGCTCCATAGGCCCAGCTTCGCCATAATGCGATATTTGCTTAACTTTAAAATCGCTGAATACTTTTTTGTACAGTTCAAGTGCCTCGTTTACTCTTCCGTTAAACCAAAGGCATGGTGTTATTTTTTGCATAATCGTCTGTTTTTGTTTGTTATCAAAGTTAATAAATACAACGGGTAACGGTAGGGTGCATGCGCGACAACTTAAGGGGCTTAACAGGATAGCAGGCTATAATCTACAAAATTGGGCATTTACGGCGGCCTGTTTTAACTAAAAATTATTACATATTTGCGCTGTACCAATTGTATTATGTAATAAATTTAAGGTCATGGAAACAAACAAGAAAAAAGGGTTTATATTTAAGAAATATGAAGCCCCAAATGTGTCTCCGTTCGACAAACTCTTCGAAATATTTACCGAGTTAATAACCCATACTTCAGGCGATTTAGATGAAGCTTTAGACTGGCTCCGCGAGCTGGATAAAGAATATAAGCTTATCGATAAGAATTATACTATTGATGATTTTATTGAAGACCTTAAGAAGAAAGGTTACATAAAAGACGAAGTTAAAGACGACGGCACCGGCGGCATGAAAATTACCGCCAAAACAGAGCAGTCGATACGGCAGCAGGCACTCAAGCAAATTTTTGGCAACCTTAAAAAGAGCGGTTCGGGCAACCATAAAACCAAGTACAGCGGTAGTGGCGACGAGCATACCGGTGAGTTTAGGGAATACCATTTTGGCGATGGGCTGGACAGGATATCCCTTACGGAAAGCCTGAAGAACGCCCAGGTTAATAATGGGGTAGACAGCTTTATGCTTACCGAGAACGACCTCGTGGTAGAGGATGCCCAGTTTAAGGCACAGATGAGTACGGTGCTTATGATAGATATAAGCCACAGTATGATATTGTATGGCGAAGACCGTATAACCCCCGCTAAAAAGGTAGCTATGGCCCTTGCCGAGCTTATTACTACACGTTACCCTAAAGACACCTTAGAGATATTGGTTTTTGGTAATGATGCATGGCCTATAGCGGTTAAAGATCTGCCTTATTTACAGGTAGGGCCTTTTCATACCAATACCGTTGCGGGGCTGGAACTGGCTATGGATATGCTGCGCAGAAGGCGTAACACCAACAAGCAGATATTTATGATAACTGACGGGAAGCCGAGCTGCGTAAAGGAAAAAGACGGCTCATATTACATGAACAGTAATGGGCTGGACGAATATATTACCGATAAGTGCTACACCATGGCAGCACAGGCGCGCAAGCTACACATACCTATTACAACATTTATGATTGCGAGTGACCCTTACCTGCAACGCTTTGTAAACCGTTTTACCGAGGCTAACCAGGGCAAGGCATTTTACACGGGCTTAAAAGGCTTGGGCGAGATGATCTTTGAAGATTATGAAACCAACAGGAAGAAGAGGGTGAAGTAAGAAGCTGAGACTTGAGATAATAGATAATAAACCAAAGATAATAGATACGGGACGGCAGACGTTCGACATTTGACTTTTTAAACTTTAGACACATACATGGACACACAAAATACAAAGACTTTAGGGCAGCTAAAAGCTGCAGGTTATAAAAGCATAAACATTAAAGACGAATTAAGGCAAAACCTTAGAACCAAAATAAGCAAAGGCGAAACGGTTTTTGAAGGTGTTTGGGGTTTTGAAAATACCGTAATACCGGAGCTGGAGCGTGCTATACTATCACGCCACAATATTAACCTTTTAGGACTACGCGGCCAGGCAAAGACCAGGCTGGCGCGCCTTATGGTTAATTTGCTGGATGAGTATATCCCGTTTGTAGAAGGATCTGAGATTAACGATGACCCATTAAAGCCTATTTCGCGCTACGCTAAAAACCTTATTGAGGAAAAAGGCGATGATACACCAATTAGCTGGCTGCACCGCAACGACCGCTTTTATGAAAAACTGGCTACGCCCGATGTAACTGTGGCCGACCTTATAGGCGATATAGATCCTATTAAGGCTGCTAACCTCAAACTATCCTATGCTGATGACCGCGTTATACACTTTGGTATGATTCCGCGTGCCAACCGCTGTATTTTTGTTATTAATGAGCTGCCCGATTTACAGGCGCGCATACAGGTAGCGTTGTTTAACATCCTGCAGGAGGGCGATATACAAATACGTGGGTTTAAAGTGCGTATGCCGTTAGACCTTCAGTTTGTATTTACTGCAAACCCGGAAGATTACACCAATCGTGGCAGTATTGTAACGCCGCTTAAAGACAGGATAGGGTCGCAAATACTTACGCATTACCCCGAAACGGTTAAAATTGCAAGGACTATTACAGAGCAGGAAGCCAACCTTGACGGCCGCCAGAGCGACGTAATACATGTACCCTCTTTAGCCAAAGATATATTAGAGCAAATAGGTTTTGAAGCCCGCGAGAGCGAATTTATAGATTACAAGAGTGGTGTGAGCGCCCGTATGAGCATCACCGCTTTTGAGAACCTGCTGAGTACTGCCGAAAGGCGTGCATTACGATCGGGTGCTGAGAGCACTACGGTGCGTTTAACCGATTTTGTGGGTATAATCCCGGCCATTACCGGTAAGGTAGAACTGGTTTATGAAGGGGAGCAGGAGGGCGCCGCTGTGGTGGCCGAACATTTAATAGGCAATGCCATTAAAACCATCTTCCCCGATTACTTCCCTAAGATCGAAAAACTCGAAAAACCTAACGAAAAAACGCCGTACCAAGAACTGATAGACTGGTTTTTTAACGAAAGTGGTTTTGAATTGCTGGACGATGCTACCGATGTGGAGTATAAAAAACAATTGGACAGCATCATCCCGCTTAAGCAACTGATGCTTAAATACCAGCCTGATACACCAGCCGAAGACCAATACTTTTTAAAGGAGTTTATCCTTTGGGGATTATCTGAAAATAAAAAACTGAGTAAAGACCGCTTTACCGAAGGCTACCAGTTTAAAGATATTTACGGCAGCTACATTAGCAAACTGTAATTTAATGATCTAAATAAAAAACGGCTTCCTCAGATATCTGGAAGCCGTTTTAATTTAAAGATATTGCAGGATTATTATTCTAAGATAAGTTCGCCAAGAGCTTCTTTGCTAAAGCCTTTAAGAGCATCGGTTTGACCTGCTTTAATTTTTTTAACCCAGTTTGGGTCGGCAAGAATAGGCCTGCCTACGGCAACAAGGTCAAAATCGCCCCTGTCTAACCTCCTCGTCAATTCATCTAAAGAACTCGGCTGCGAGCTTTCGCCTGCAAAGGCACCAAAGAAATCGCCTGTTAACCCAACAGATCCTACAGTAATAGTGGCTTTGCCCGTTAGTTTTTTACCCCATCCGGCAAAGTTAAGGTCAGACCCTTCAAACTCAGGCTCCCAAAAACGGCGCTGCGAACAATGAAAGATATCTACACCGGCATCGGCAAGCGGCGTAAGCCATGTTTCCATTTCCTGTGGAGTTTTAGCCAGTTTATAATCGTAATGCGATGGTTTAAACTGCGATACCCTTATAATAATGGCAAAGTCGTTACCTACGCGCCTCCTTATTTCTTTAACTACTTCTACACCAAAACGTGTGCGCTCAGCAAGGGTTTTACCACCATAGATATCGGTACGCTCGTTAGTGCCTTCCCAAAAAAACTGGTCAATAAGGTACCCGTGCGCCCCGTGGATTTCTATACAGTCAAAACCCAGCCTTTGGGCATCAGCAGCAGCCTGTCCAAAAGCGGCGATAGTATCGTCTATATCTTTTTGGGTCATGGTGTTACCGTTATTAAAGCCCGGCCTGTTAAGCCCTGAGGGGCCTTCAAAAGGGGTAGGGGGCAGCCAACCGCTGTGGTGGTTATCCATAATACCCATGTGCCAAATTTGCGGGCCCATTTGCCCACCGGCTTTGTGTACGCCGGCTATCACATTTTGCCAGCCGTTAAGCGCCTGCTCGCCGTGAAAGTTAGGTACGTTTTTATCGTAAGAAGAAGACGGCCTGTTTATAACCGTACCTTCGGATAGTATTAATCCCACTTCGCCTTCGGCCCTTTTTTGGTAATATGCCGCAACCTTATCGGTTGGTATGCCATCAGGTGAAAAAGCGCGCGTCATGGGCGCCATTACTATGCGGTTTTTTAAGTTTAATGTCTTTAAAGTAAAGGGGGTAAACAAACTTTGTGTACTCATTTTTTATTCAATTTTAATTATAGAGCCGATTTAATCAAGGTGCTCAGGTGTTCAAAAGCTTCTTCATTGCGCTTGTAATATGTCCATTGCCCCATGCGGGTAGATGTAACAAAGCCGGCACGTTGCAACACCGACAAATAGTCGGAAACGGTAGACTGCGTAAGCCCGGCCTTGGCCTGTATTTGCCCTACGCATACACCGTTTGCATACCCGTTAGCTTTCTGTTCAGGAAAACTTGTTTCCGGGTCTTTTAGCCACTCCAGTATCTGTAGGCGTGTTTTGTTAGATAAAGCTTTAAAAATATCAACCTGTTCCATGGGAGCAAAGTTATATCGGTTTTTCCCGATATATAGATTTGTCTTGTTAAAAGATTACTATACAAGAGTATAGCGTAGTTGATTGATAATGAGATATTGGTGTATTATCAACGTGTAAAGTCTTAACTATCAAATTTATTTAATTAATGAATATAAGATTCACCTTAAGCTAAAACGATATAGTTAAGGTGTTAAGATATTTTTATGAAAATTTTAGATTGATTATCGCATTTCCTATTTTATTTTAGTTGAACAAACCACACTTACAATGCCAAAATCATTAACATTGTAGCAGGTTTACCCAATTATGACTACAAAATACCTTTTTTTATTATGAATGCTAAAAAAATACTCACTTCATTACTATTACTTGCCTGCTTTTTCACTTCGTATGCCACTTTTGCAAATTCCAGTCCAAATAATCCATTTTTAACTACTTGCTATTCTGTTGAACAGCTTCAATTGAAAGGTATAGCGGGAAGGGGCGAAGTCCTTTTACAGTGGGAGGGAGCCGCCGACAATGTTAGCTATACCGTACAACGATCAATAATGCCGGGTGGCTCTTATGTTGTTGTGCAGCAAAGCCTTACCGGTAATTTTTGTTTTGACGATGGGCTTATCAACGATACCCTTTACTATTACACAGTTACAGCAAGAGCCTCTGATGGAGTTACTATAAGCACTGCTACGGTAGCATTGCAACCTTCGGACACTATTAAAGTGGCATGTATGGGCGATAGCATTACGTATGGATATAGCCTTAGTAATCCTGGTGTTTACAGTTATCCGGCAAGGTTACAGGACTTATTGCCAGATGGTTATACTGCTACTAATTATGGTTCCAGCGGAAAGACGCTATTATTTAATAGCGGTGCATCGTACATAACTAATGCAAACTATTCTAATGCTGTTAACAGCGAACCCAATATTATAGTTATCATGCTGGGAACCAATGACTCAAGGCAGATTACGTGGGATGCTCTGGGATCAAATTTTATTGACAATTACAAAACAATGATAAACCAGTTGCAGAATTTGCCGTCTAACCCCCGCATTTTCATTGCTTTACCGCCAAAGGCCTTTAGTAGTGCATTTGATATTAACGAAACCAGGCTGGCAAGTGATATAAGGCCTGATATTGTGACTGTTGCAAATGAAACAGGCGTGTCGGTCATTGATGTCTTCGATGCCAGTAAAGATACCCCGTCTGCCTTTCCGGATGGTGTGCATCCCGGTGAAAGCGGCGGCTTATTGATTGCGCAAAAGGTTGCAGATCTTATACTTATGCCGCAGGTAAACATTACAAATAACCAAAATACCCTTACTGCTCCGGCAGCCATTGGTTACCAGTGGTATAAGGAGGGCGTTAAGATAGAGGGTGCAACCGGGCAAACCCATGAAGCTGAGGCAAGTGGCAACTATAGTGTGCTGATTAAACTGAATGAGGATAATGAGGATAGGGTTATGTCTAACCCTTTAGCAGTTAATGTGTTATCATCGCCTGAGTTTGTTGCCGATACCAATGATTTTCTTATTTATCCTTCACCGGCAAGATCGGTCATTACAGTTGAGAGTACATGGGCCGAAAATTTAGGTGAAGTTCAGATATTCAATACTTTAGGGGCAATGGTTTACTCTGAGAATAACATCAATAAGCCAAAGGCTACCATTCCGGTTACAAATCTTGCACCAGGTATTTATACAGTAAAAGTACACAACACGGTTACAAAAAGGGTTTCTATTGCAAATTAGGGTGATTTAATTTTAGATGGAAGATTATCAAAAAAAAGGCTTAATATTTCACTTTTGGAGTTCGAGATTCGCATCAAAGCCACTACGATATTTTAAAGAAGTGCCTCGCCAACCTAATAACAAACTTAGGTATATAAAAACCGCCTGGGTGTCATTTTTACCAAGGCGGTTTTTTGTATTTAATATTACAGCGCGCTGTTAATAAGATTATAGCATTGCTCTGCGATCTCCAGTTCTTCGTTGGTAGGTATTACCAGTATTTTTACTTTAGATTGTGGCGTATTAATTTCGCGTAAGCCCGGCTTGCGTGTGCTGTTGAGGTTGTTGTCTAATTGTATGCCCAGGTAGTCCATGTCTTCGCAAACCAGCTGGCGTACCAGGGCATCATTTTCACCCACGCCTGCTGTAAAAATAATGGCATCAAGGCCATTAAGGGCAGCGGTGTAGGAGCCAATGTATTTTTTAATGCGGTAGGCATACAGATGGTATGCCAGTTTAGCATTTTCATCGCCCTCGTTCATGGCTTTGGTAATATCGCGCATATCACTAAAGCCGGTAAGCCCCAGCATACCGCTTTGTTTGTTTAGCAGGTTGCTTACCTGCTCTATATCATACCCTAATGTATTTATAAGGTAAAATACCACAGTAGGGTCAATATCGCCAGTACGGGTGCCCATTATCAGTCCGCTAAGCGGGCCAAAGCCCATGCTCGTATCTATAGATAGCCCGTTTTTAATAGCCGTAATGCTGCATCCATTACCCAGGTGAATTGATATCAATTTACTATCGGCTTTGCTTAAATAAGCATTGGCCTGCTCAGATACATATTTGTGGCTGGTGCCGTGAAAGCCATAGCTGCGTATGTTGTGGTCGGTATAATACGTGTTTGGCAACGCAAACCTGTAGGCGTGTGCCGGCATGGTTTGATGAAAAGCCGTATCAAACACTGCCACCTGTGCCGCATTTTTAAAGATCTTTTCGGCTACTTCCACACCCAGGTACCCCGGTGGGTTGTGCAGGGGTGCCAGCTGAAAGGTTTTCTTGAGTTCTTCCTTAACCTCAGGGGTTATTACAGTAGTGGTAGAAAATGCCTCGCCGCCATGAACAATGCGGTGGCCCACCACGGTAATTTCATCGGTGTTTTTAATAACGCCAAATTCAGGATCGGTAAGCAGCTCATTTACTTTATTAAGGCCTGTGGCATGATCCGGAATAGTAAGGGTAAAGGTGTTAGATGTTTCTTTACCGGCAAAGGTTTTATGGGTAATGGTGGCGCCGTCCTGGCCTATACGCTCTACAAGGCCGGTACAAACAGGCTGTGTAGAGGGCATGGTAAATAACTGGTATTTAATAGAACTGCTGCCGGAATTGATTACAAAAATATTCACTTAAGATGGGTTTATGGTTTTTAATTGTCCTGACACTGTATGGCTGTAATGATAACGGTATTGAAGATGTCATCTACGGTACAGCCGCGGCTAAGGTCGTTAACGGGTTTATTTAGCCCCTGTAGCATTGGGCCGATGGCAAGGGCGCCGGTTTCACGCTGCACCGCCTTATAGGTATTGTTACCGGTATTAAGGTCGGGGAAGATAAGCACGCTGGCCTGCCCCGCCACTTCAGATCCCGGTAGTTTGCTGCTGCCCACCACGGGGTCTACGGCGGCATCATATTGTATAGGGCCTTCTACCTTTAAGTCGGGGCGTTTTTGCTTAACGATCTCCGTAGCACGGCGCACTTTCTCTACGTCCGCCCCTTCACCCGAAGTGCCCGACGAGTACGAAAGCATGGCCACCCTTGGCTCTATGCCAAAGCGCTCGCTGCTCTCTGCAGATGATATGGCAATCTCCGCTAGTTGCTCTGCGGTAGGGTTGGGGTTAACGGCGCAGTCGCCAAAAATGCAGACCCTATCGGGCAGGCACATAAAAAATATGGATGATACTACCGATATGCCCGGTTTGGTCTTAATAAACTGCAACGCAGGCCTTATAGTATGCTGGGTGGTATGCACCGCGCCCGACACCATACCGTCGGCGTGGCCTTTGTACACCATCATAGTGCCAAAGTACGATACATCGGTCATGAGGTCGCGCGCCATTTCCATGTTTACGTTCTTGGTTTTGCGCAGCTCATAAAGCGTTTCCACATAGTCGTTATAATACACGTCATCTGCCGGATTGATGATACGCACGGCAGCAGGATCTAAATCTATGCCCAAACGGTTTGTTATCGTGGTAATCTCGGTAACGTCGCCCAGTAGGGTAAGGTTCACGATACCCTGGCTCACAAGCCTTGCGGCCGCCTTAAGGATGCGCTCGTCTTTACCCTCAGGCAGTACAATGTGTTTTTTAGAACTTTTAGCCCACTCGGTAAGCTGGTACTGAAACATGCGCGGCGTAATACCCGATTGCTTGGAGGTTACAATGCGTTTATCCAGTTCGGCAGTGTTAATGCAGCGGTTAAAGGTATCTATGGCAAGCTGAATTTTCTTGGTATTATCAGGGGTTATCTTAGAGCGTATGGCACCAACCTCGTTACTGGTCTGGAAAGTTCCTGCCTCCACCGCAATAATGGGCATGATGTTCTGCAAGCCGTTAATAAGCTTTGTTATGGGTTCTTCGGGCTCATAACCTGCGGTTAGTATAATGCCCGCTACTTTAGGATAATTGGTAGATAAATTAGCCTGCAATGCGCTTATGATGATGTCACCACGGTCGCCGGGGGTTATGATAACTACATTTTCTTTAATGTAATTTAAAAAGTTGGGCACCTGCATAGCGCCGGTAACAAAGTTATCGGCTTGGTTATCCAGCTGGTCTTCGCCAAAAAGCAGTTTACCGTTTAGCTTGTTAAAGATTTCCCTCATGGTAGGGTTTTGCAGGCTGCGGTCTTCGGGTATAATTGCCAGCAGTACATCCGGCGGAAGCTGCTGTTTTAAAAGGTCTTCCACATCCTTAACGCTTTCGTGCTTAACGCGGTTGGCTACAACGGCAAGCACCTGTATTTCGCGGGCATCAAAGTTGTGCATGGCCGTTAAGGCGCCGTTTACCACCTGTGCAGTAGACTTTCCTTCGCCCGATATCACAATAATGGCCGGGGCACGCAGGTTCTTGGCTATCTGTACATTAATTTCAAACTCAAAGGCCGATCCTTCGCCCAAATAATCGGTACCCTCTACAATCGTAAAATCATAATTGTTTTCCAGGTACTTAAACTTTCGGATGATGGTATCGATAATCTCGCCCTGGCTTTCGGTTTCCATTTGCTGCATGGCCTGTTGCCACGTAAAGGCATAGGTATCCTCATACGTCATGGGCAGGGCAAAGTGCTTTAAGATAGCATCTATATGGTTGTCTTTTTTTTCGAACTGGTTATTGGTAATGATGGGCTTGTAGTAACCTATTTTCTGGGCTTTACCCAATAACATATTTACCAGCCCGATAGAAACAATGGATTTACCACTGTGCGCTTCGGTACTGGCTATAAAAACGGTCTTTATCATCAGGTGTATTTTATGCGGAGTTGTGTAACAAAATTAGGCATAAAATTAATGGGGAGGGGTTAAAATGTATAGGAAGTTAGCAAAAAGTGCAGTCACTTGAGCGGGATATATAGATATAAAAATAACCCACAGCTTATAAAGCTGCGGGTTATTAAAAGTATAATTTTTGGTATTAGTTTACAACCAGCCTGCCTGTTGCCATACCCGCTGTATACCGAACTTTATACAGGTATAAGCCTTTGCTTAACGATGAAATATCAATTTGAGCATTTCCTTGCTTTTCAACAAATAAAATTGATTGCCCCGAAAGCGAAAATAGTTCAAAAGTGTACGCACCGGCATTTATACCCATATCTAAAGAAACAAACTGAGATGCCGGATTAGGAAACACTTTTAAGGCAAGGTTTTGGCTAACATCTGCAAGCCCGGCTGTTAATGGCTGGCATTCCCATACTACATTAGCCCCGCCGTTACCGCTGTAGTTGTTAAGGTCTATAGTGGTATTGGTTACGGCAAACTGGCAGTTCCTAATGTGCACGCCATCCTGGGCGCTGTTGTTTATTGTGTTGTGGGTAATGATACAGCCATCTTCGCCGCCCACATTGTTTTGGAAAGTAATACCGTGCAGGTTATGCGTATCGTTAATAGTACAGTACTGTATATCGGCACCGTTTACATCATCAATACCTATACCGCCCACGCCACGGTTGCTTACGTTATTTTCGTTGAACAGCGAGTTGCGTACAATACAGTTATCGCTACCAAGGTCAATCGTAAGGCCTTCACCATGATTTAAAAAGCAATCGGCTGAGGTTATTGATGTTTCCGGGCTGTTGTTTTGAGAGATACCCACCCAGCTGTTGTGGTGCGATGTAATACTGGTAAGTTCGGTATGTGCAGCGCCGTCAAGCAAAATGCCCGACCTCCAGCTTCCCGGGCCGTTAGCGCTGTTGTTGCCGCAATCAGATACGTTTATGTTTATAAGATGGTTGTTATCTGAAAATACCATGATACCGGGCCCGCCCTGATCTTGGCCCAAAAGCCTGAAGTCGCGCAATGTGCAGCCGTTTACACCATCCTGTATTACAAAAGCGGCAACATCGGTACTGGCACCGTTTGTCTTTTGGATAATTGTAGCCAACCCTACACCCTGAATGGTAATGGCTTTATTGAGCGTAACGGTAGACGATATATAGTACGTTCCCGCCTGCAGGTTTAGGGTTGCACCGGGGCTGGCGCTGTTAATGGCGGCCTGTAGGTTATTGGTTCCCGGGGGCACGTTAACTGCAAAGGCAGTAAAGGCACTAAGGCATAAGAGTAACGTTAAAATAGTAAGTTTTTTCATCCGATTCGTAATTTAAATTAGTTTGATTTGTTTTTTGCTGCGCTGTCATTTTTAGCAACTACAACGTTTTCAAAATTAAATTGATTTAGAATCGGGTGGTGGTTAATACGTTTCAAATTTTATACAAAACGTGTCGATTGGTCTTCCTTTGATTGAAAGGAATAGTATGAACGGTTTCGTTGAAAATTGAAATTAGGTAGGGGTAGGCTACTCTTTAAGGAGTTTCTCTGCGTCTTTAGGTTTTAATAGGGTAAGCTTCATCCAAACGGGCGAATCTGGATTACCGTTCTTATCTACTTTAACAGCGGTAATTTTATCGATAAGGTCGATTCCCTTTACAATTTCGCCAAAAATGGTATAATGCTGGTCAAGGTGCGGGGTGCCGCCAACTTCCTGATAGGTTTTGCGTTGCTCGTCGGTAAAATTGATCTTATATTTATTGGCAATAGTGTCTAATTTTCCTGAGGTACGGGGAGTACCATCCACGATATAAAATTGCGTAGCGAATGAGGATTGCTCAGGGTTATCATCACGGCCCATAGCCACCACGCCACGTTTGTGGTACAGTTTAGTGTTAAACTCCGGCGCAAGCCATTTTTGCTCTGGCTTAAGCACGTGTGGCTTTTCATAAAGGGAGTCGGCATCGCCACCCTGTATCACAAAATTTTTAAGTATACGGTTAAAAGTAGTAGCGTTAAAATAGCCACTTTTAACCAGCTTTATAAAGTTATCGCGGTGCACGGGTGTTTCGTTATACAGTTTAATAACACACCAGCCTTGTGGTGTTTCAAGCTTTACATATTGGTTGGTTTTTTGGGCAGCAGCGTTTATCCAAAACAGCAATATACCGGCTAAAAGCAATAGTGATTTTCTCATAACAGCAAATTTAGGAAAAGCGGTGGATTATTACTCATTATAAAATAACAATCCCTCCTGCCTGCGCAAAAGGGATTATAAAAAGTACGATCAACAACAGTTTAAACAACAGGAAAGTTACCGCCATCTATTGCATAATTAGCCCCCGTAATATATGATGCCCTTGGCGATACAAGAAAGCGTACTAACGCCGCGGTTTCTTCGGGCTCTGCCATTCTTCCAAGCGGTATTCCGCCCACCCTGGCCATCAGGTTTTGTGTCATCTCCTCCATAGTAATACCGGCTTTATTAGCAAGGTCTTCTAAAAATGCCGACATAGCCTCAGTTTTATTCAATCCCGGAGAAACCGTAATTACGCGTACGCCATGTTGCGAGACTTCGCTTGCAAGGCTTTTGCTATAGGCATTTAGTGCTGCCTTAGCCGCGCTGTAAGCCATTGTGGCTTCCCAAAGAGGAAACATACCACTTGTAGATGATACGTGAATAATTACGCCGGCTTTTTGTGCTAACATATTTGGCAGCAAAGCCCTGTCTAACCGTACCGATGATAATAAATTTACCTGAAGTGCCTCGTCCCAATGTTCGTCGGTTAAGGTGCTAAATCCTCCACCCGGTAAGGTATTTGCACCCATATTATTAATAAGGATATCTATCCTGCCAAATTTTTCGGTTATTTCATTAGCTAACTTCGTAATGATTTCAGTTTGAGAAAGATCGGCCGCTATAAAGTTATGCGCCTTATTTACATCTTTTGGGAGATTTCTTGCGGTTATTATTACCGTAGCTCCTGCCTGAGACAGGCTCTCGGCAATTGCTTTGCCAATACCTTTGGTTCCGCCTGTTACAAGGGCTATTTTACCCTGAAGTTCAGTGTTATAATCAAGATTGTTTTCCATTTTATCTAATTTTAATTACTTTTGTTTCACAAAGAAACTAAAGTAAATTAAGGTGCACCACACGTCCTCCTAAATGCGTGGTTACAAAAGAGTAACTAATGGCAAAAAAGTGGTAACATAAACGTAACCAATGAGAAAATACCAAAATAACCCGTTTGACTGTGCTGTAGTGCGCACTGTAAATTATATAGGTGGTAAGTGGAAACCCATTATCTTAATAAGGCTGATAAGCGGCAACGTTCGCTTTGGCAGGCTAACGGTACAAATACCGGATATTTCGCGTAAAATTTTAACCCAGCAGCTTAGGGAGCTGGAAGAGGATGGCTTGATTGTGCGGTATGAATATAAAGAAAAACCACCCAGGGTAGAGTACGAGCTTAGTGAAAGGGGCAAGACCCTTATACCGGTTTTAAAGGCTATGTATGACTGGGGCGTACAGATTGAAGATCCGCAAACGCGCGGCACGTGGGATCCTGTTATTCCTGAAAAAGCAACCATAACCCTATAAAAAAAGCCGGACAATACTGTTCGGCTTTAAATTAGTAATGTGCTGATTAATCAGCATCAATACGGTAAATCTCGGCTATTTCTGCATTTATTTTTTCAAAGTCAATTTTAAGGTCAACTAAGGTACCTGTGTGTATGTCAAAAATCCAGCCGTGTACGGTAAGGCCGCGCTGTATAATGGCTTTTTGTACTTCGGCAGTTTTAATGACATTTATACACTGCTCCTGCACATTAAGTTCTACAAGCCTGTTATAGCGGTCGTTGTCATTCTCAATCGTTGCAAGTTCTGCGCTGTGTATACGGTAAACATCTCTAATGTTACGCAGCCACGGGTTAAGTATACCCAGGTCGGCCTGTTCCATAGCTGCCTTAACACCGCCACAATTGTAATGGCCGCAAACTACCACATGGTTTACCTTAAGGTGGGCTACAGCATAGTTTATAACCGACATCACATTCAGGTCGGTATTAGGTACCATATTGGCAATATTACGGTGTACAAAGGCCTCGCCGGGCTGTATGCCCATAAGGTCTTCTGCGGTAACACGGCTGTCTGAACAACCTATGTATAAGATTTCAGGAGCCTGCCCTTCAGATAGTTTGGTGAAATAATCGTTGTCAAGCTCAAGGCGTTTATCTATCCACCCTTTATTGTTTATAAAGACCTGTTTAATATCCATTGCAATGTGATTTTGTAAGTTGTTATTCAAAAATACGAATTACATTTTTTTTGGACTACAATAAATTAAGATTATAAGAAAAATTAGTAATCTTTAACTATTGTTTAGGCTAAAATGTAACGAACATTAATTGTTGTACCCTATTGAAATATTTTTATTCCAAAGTTTGATGGCATATTCTTCAAAAACTTTGGGCGCTTGCTTAAAGGGCTCATCAAAAGTATATTCGCCACCTTCGTATTTGGTTTCGCTAACCCGTACTTTGGTAGTGCCACGCATGGCATATTTTTTAGTGCCTTCGTAAAGTATAACTTTCATGGCTATAGGGCTGGGGTCGCCGTGACAGCCGGTGTTATACATAAGCCAAACTTCGGCTGTGCCATTTTTATCAAGGTCGGTTAGGGCAAAGGTATTTTTTACAAAATTGGCTTCGAGGTCTACAGGGCATTCTTTAGAAAAGTCATACATTTTCCATTGCTGTTTCCAAGAGCCATCAACTAAAACATAGCAATAGGCAAACAATTCGGCATCCCTATACGATTCATCGTCTTCGGCCTTGCTGGGGTATTCACCGGTTTCGGTGGTAACCACTATAGTTTTACCGTGGCTATCTTTAAACTTTACAGCATTGATTATTTTTCCCTGGTACGTAATACTTTGTGGAAGTGTAGCCTTGGTTAGCGGCGTGGTCTTTACCTGCGCAAAGCAACTGACCGATAGAAATAATAGTATGACGTTTACTAATTTCATTACTCAAAGCCTTTTATAAGTACCTCTAAAATTTGGATGGCTGCTTCGCTTATCTTAGTACCCGGGCCAAAAACAGCCACAGCACCTGCATCAAAAAGATATTGGTAATCCTGGGCAGGGATAACCCCGCCCACAATTACCATGATATCTTCGCGCCCGTAGTTTTTAAGCTCTTCTATAACCTGCGGCACAAGGGTTTTATGCCCCGCTGCTAATGATGATACCCCAAGTATGTGTACATCGTTCTCTACGGCCTGTTTAGCGGCTTCTGCCGGCGTTTGAAAGAGCGGGCCGATATCTACATCAAAACCTACATCGGCGTAGCCTGTAGCCACTACTTTTGCGCCGCGGTCGTGCCCGTCCTGACCCATCTTAGCGATCATGATACGTGGGCGGCGGCCCTCAAGCTTTGCAAAATCATCGGCTAACTGCCTGGCTTTTGCAAAACTTGCATCGTCTTTAATTTCTTTACTATACACTCCGCTAAACGATTTAATTTGTGCTTTGTATCTGCCATAAACTGTTTCCAGTGCATCGCTAATTTCACCCAGCGTAGCCCTGTGGCGCGCGGCTGCAATGGCCAGTTCCAGTAAATTGCTCGTGCCCAGTTGTGCGGCAGCAGTTAGCTGCTCCAGGCTCTCTTTTACTTTACCGCTGTCGCGGGATGCCTTAATGGTGGCCAGCTGCTCTAATTGCTGGCGGCGCACCATTTGGTTATCTACATCTAAAATATGCAGCGGATCTTCTTTTTTAAGGCGGTATTTGTTTACACCCACAATAATATCTTGGCCGCTGTCTATACGTGCCTGTTTGCGTGCTGCGGCTTCTTCTATACGCAATTTGGGGATACCGGCCTCTATGGCTTTGGTCATTCCGCCTAATTCTTCAACCTCCTCTATAAGCGACCATGCTTTTTGTGCAATCTCGTTGGTAAGACTTTCCACATAAAAACTGCCTCCCCAGGGGTCTACCGTTTTGGTTATCTTGGTTTCTTCCTGTAAAAATATTTGTGTGTTACGGGCAATGCGCGCCGAAAAATCGGTTGGCAGCGCAATAGCCTCATCAAGCGCATTGGTGTGTAATGATTGTGTACCACCAAAGGCTGCTGCCGCCGCCTCAATACAGGTACGGGCCACGTTATTAAAAGGATCCTGCTCGGTAAGGCTCCATCCGCTGGTTTGACAGTGGGTGCGCAATGCGAGCGATTTTTCATCTTTAGGGTTAAACTGTTTCAGCAGTTTAGCCCACAGCATACGCCCTGCACGCATTTTGGCAATTTCCATAAAATGATTCATGCCAATAGCCCAGAAAAAGGACAGGCGCGGTGCAAACTCATCTATCTTCATACCTGCGGCAAGGCCTGTACGAATGTAATCGAGCCCATCGGCCAGTGTATATGCCAGTTCAATATCGGCAGTAGCACCGGCCTCCTGCATGTGGTAACCGGAGATACTTATGGAGTTGAACTTTGGCATTTTTTTGCTGGTAAATTCAAAAATATCAGCAATAATTTTCATCGATGGGGCAGGAGGGTATATGTATGTGTTACGCACCATAAACTCCTTTAAAATATCGTTTTGTATGGTGCCCGACAGTAGTTCTGGCGCAACGCCCTGCTCTTCGGCAGCTACTATGTAAAATGCCATAATAGGTAACACAGCACCGTTCATGGTCATGGAAACCGACATCTCATCCAGCGGTATCTGGTTAAACAGCACCTTCATATCCTCAACACTATCAATAGCAACACCTGCTTTGCCTACGTCGCCCACTACGCGTTCATGGTCGCTGTCGTAACCGCGGTGTGTAGCAAGGTCAAACGCTACCGAAAGACCTTTTTGCCCTGCAGCAAGGTTGCGCCTGTAAAAAGCGTTACTCTCCTGCGCGGTAGAAAAACCGGCATACTGGCGCACCGTCCATGGGCGGCGCACGTACATAGTGGCATACGGCCCACGAAGGTTAGGTGCAAAACCGGCTCCAAAATACAGGTGTTCTAAATTTTCAGTGTCGGCCTCGGTATAGGTTTCTTTAAGCTCAATACCCTCGGCGGTAACAAAAGGTTCCTGTTCGGGGGTATAAGGTTTAAGTTCCGTTTCAGAAGCCGTGAGCTTTAAGTGCTGGAGGTTTTTTCTGTTCATGATATTCCTAAAGAATATTATTCTTTTATGAATTTAGTACTTTTTCCGTCGATAGCCAAAATATATAAGCCCGATGGTAATGACGAAACATCAATAGTTTGGTTATTGATGGTACCACTTTTAACGAGCCTGCCCATAACATCGGTAATGCTGAATTGTGAATTAGCGCTGTCAAATGACTGGATGTTTAAGATGTTTTTTGTAGGGTTTGGGTAGATGTTAATTTCTTTAGCTGTAACGCTTGCAATGCCCGAAGTACTTTCTTGGCCTAATTTTGCAACAAACATATTAACCTGATTTTGATTTTGTAGGTTAATATTACCTACTACTAAGTTATAATAATACATTCCTGTAATCATTAAATTATTATCACCATCAAGCGCCATTTCTGTAGGAGACGTTGCACCTAAAAGATTTGAGGTTGCTGTTTCAATCCAAATTAAATTACCTGCGTTATTTAACTTTGATGTATATAGTACAGGTGTAGTAAAAGTTTGTGTAGTGTTGCCAATCGTAAATTGAGATGAAGGTGTAAATCCTGAAAGATATATGTTACCTTCCTGATCTGTAATAACACCCCCGTAATTGGTATCATTGCCGCTTCCACCTATTTGTTGTGCCCAAACTATATTACCATTGGTATCGAATTTTGTAAGTATACAGTCCCAATTCCCAAATGGGGTTAAGTTTGTATTGCCAATATTAAAATCAGGCATGAAAGATTGCATCTGCACGTACACATTACCCTCATTGTCAGTTGATATACGACTCGTATAGTCTGTTGTAGGCCCGCCTATGGTCGTGCCCCACACTAACAGGTTACTTGCATTATATTTTGCTATAAAAATATCTATCTCCCCAGCATTGGTATAAGTAGCAGTTCCTAAAGTTATCTGAGAACTTAATAATGACCCTGATATATAAAAATTTCCCTGGTTGTCTAAACTGATGCTTGACGATGCTAACGCGCTATTTCCACCAATTTGTCCCGCCCAAACAGCTATACCATCATGATCGCATTTTAAAGTATATACTTCCGAATTTGTTCCGGATCCAAGGGTTATAGTATCAAATGTAACTGAACTTGCCATGTAACTCCCTAAAAGGTAAAGGTAATTATCATCTATAGCGGCATCGGTTACGGTTAAACCATCGCCAATGAAATTTTTACCCCATAAAATAGTACCATCGGCAGCAATTTTAATGATATATATGTTAGAAGTATTGGCATTAGCCTGTAATGTAAAGTCGCCAAAGGTTATAATGCCAGTGTAATGTCCAATAGCATAAATGTTGTCATTATCATCTGTAAGTACTGCGGTTACATCACCGGAACCTGTAGAAGATGCTTTTGCCCATACCACATTACCCGAATTATCGTATTTTGCAATATAGGGTGGCGTATCAAATGATGAGCTGCTTCCATTAAAAGTTTGGCTTCCAATAGTGATTGAGCCACTAAAATAGCCAGCAACAATACTATTGCCACTTGTATCTGTCGTGATAGATGAACCTTGCGATTGTAATGCAGGAGCACTGTGTGCCCAAAGCCATTGAGGATCTGGTTCTTGTGCAAATAAATTTGTTATACTACAGAGTGTACATAAAATAAGGGCAAGGTAATTTTTTGTCATAATTGTTAATGAGTTATATTAGGGTTTTTCTTCAGTACTTAATCGTTCCTGCTCCATTTTTTCGGCCAGCCTTTTTGGTATGATAGGGCTTATAAAGGTTCTTCGTGGGTTAGCTTTTACAAAAGGGAAAAGCTCCAGGTCGTGGCTCATCCTGTCGGCTTTATTAGGGTATTTGTTGGTGCCTAACAGAATTTCTTTGCCACTGTCAAATAACTCCTGTTCTTTAATAGCACTTTCATGTATTTTACGCTGAATGGTAGTTTCTTTAAGCTGGGCTAAAAAGCCACCGTTTGCCTCAATATCTTTGAAGAGCGCAAGGGCTTTATCGGCAAGCTGCTGGGTAAGCTCTTCTATATAATACGATCCGTCGGCAGGGTTGTTAACCTTATCAAAATAACTTTCATGTTTTAAAACCAAAAGCTGGTTACGGGCAATACGGTCGCCAAACTCGTTGCTTTTATGGTAAAGAGCATCATACGGCAGGTTGATAACAGCATCTGCGCCACCCAGTATGGCGCTCATGCACTCGGTAGTGGTGCGCAGCATATTCACATTATAATCGTACAATGTTTTGTTGCGTTTGGTGGGCAGGGCTATAATATGGCAATCATGCTCGTGGCCGTATTCTTTGGCAATTAAGCCAAACAGAAGCTTTAAAGCACGCAGTTTTGCGATCTCAAAAAAATAGTTGGTGCCAACAGCCACCTGGATGGTAAGTGGCCTGTAAAGGGTAGGTATGCGATTAAAATATTCGTTGGCATGGGCAAGGGCGTAGGCAATTTGCTGTACGATGTTTGCCCCCGCATTTTGATACAGGCTTGCATCTACACTTAAAAAACTGAGGTTGGTACAGGCAATGGCTATGGTATTTAGCGCTTCAAAATTATCGCAGCCCTCGTACCAGTTGCCATCTTTTGCAAGGTGGCCTATAGGATCGAGCTGAACATAAAACTGCGACTCATTTTGTTTCGCAATAGCATCAAGCTGTTTTACGAAATCGATTGAAATGAATTCTAAATGAAAGTAAACAGAAACCTCTTTATCAATACCTGATAATAGTTTGTTTACATCTACATCGGGGTTGGTAAGGGTAAAGCGAATGGCTTCGGCACCGCGCTTAAGGGTGCTTAATGCGCGGGCGTTGCTTTTCTCTACATCCTGAACAAAAATGTCCTGGCAAATGGCAAACTGAGAGGCTTTTGTGTTAGGTGTAGCGGCATCTTTAGCATCATCAATGTGGTAAAAAGGCTTAACCTTAATGCCTTCAGGGCTTTCCCAAACAAGGGCTTCGTTATAATCAGCGCCTTTTAGCTCAAACTGTATTTGCTGTTTCCACAATTTAGAGGATACAGGCCCAAATTCTTCAAAAAGATTTTCGCTCATGCGGTATATTTTTATAGAGATGTTGAGTCCTCGTCGGCAGGGGCATCTTCTTCAAATTCAATAATATAAATATCTTCGTTCTCGCGCTTCATGTAATATTTTTCGCGGGCGTATTTCTCGGTCTGGTCGGTGTTTTTTAGCTGCTTAATGCTGGTGCTGTCCTTCTTAATTTCCTGAATATAATACTGCTTATTGTCCTCCAGCTCCTGAATTTCATTATTAAGCACTTGGTGTTCAAAATACGAATAATTATCAAGAAACGTCATCCATACAATTACAAAAATAATAACAAGCACGTAGCGGTTGCTTAAAAAATTAAGAACTGGGTAGCGCGACATTATTTTGCGTAATTTCATTTTTTTAGATTGTGTATTCCAGCTGCAAAGTAATGGATTTTTTAAATTATAAAGCAGTGTTTAAACTACAAACAGCACAAAGTTTTAAACAGCAGTAACTGCCTGCTGCGACTGCGACTGTAAACTAAAGTATCCTTTGATTAATCACTGCCTTTACCACATCTATAGCTACGGTATTGTACCTGTCGTTAGGGATAATAATATCGGCAAAGGCTTTAGTAGGTTCAATAAACTGCTCGTGCATGGGTTTAAGGGTGGTTTGGTAGCGGTTAAGCACTTCGTTCATGTCGCGGCCCCGCTCGGCAATGTCGCGTTTCAGGCGGCGGATAAGCCGCTCGTCTGAATCGGCATGTACAAAGATCTTAATATCAAACAATTCCCGGAGCTGCGGGTCTGATAGTATCAATATCCCCTCTACGATAATAACCTTGCAGGGGTGTGTAAGGATGGTATCGGCCGTGCGGTTGTGGGTTACAAACGAGTAAACCGGCTGCGGAATGGCCTTACCTTCTTTAAGGTCTTTAAGCTGGGCTACTAAAAGCTCAAAATCAATGGCGCGGGGATGGTCGAAGTTTATAAGTGCGCGTTCATCGTAGCTAAGGTGTGTGGTGTCGCGGTAATAATGGTCCTGCGATATAACACCGACTTCCGTTTGCGGAAATTCGTTTATTATTTGTTGTACCACAGTTGTTTTACCGCTACCGGTACCCCCGGCAATTCCTATAATCAGCATTTGTGTTTGTTTTGTTGCGCAATTATGGCGCGGGGTTTTCTTTCTTTTTAAGGTCCTGCACAAGGCTATAACAAAAGTATGATAAAATAAGGGCTCCTATAGCAATGCATACCCACATGATCCAAGGGCTTTTGCCACCGTTTATGCCTTTTGGCTTAGCCGATAAAACAACAGGCTTAGCTAAAACAGCTTTTGGGATGCTGTCGGATATTTGGTCACGGAAATTCTCCAAATCATAGTCAGGCGCAACCAGTTCTTTATTGCCTGCCATAACGATATACTGCTCACCGGCTTTAAGGTCGGCAATGAGCTTCACAGGGTTTTGAAATACTTTTACCGATGCTATTTCCAGCGGTTCGTTATCCTTATTATCAATCTCTATAACAACCGTGTTCTCGTTTAAATTTAAGCCGTCAACCACATTTTTAGATGAAGAGCTTATATCAAACGCATAAAACTCCTCCATATAGGGTACGGTTTTCTTTTTACGCCTTTTAACGCGCTGTACAAACAAGCGGGCGTTGCGTTTGTATAGCGATGGCGACTTAATATCAAAAGCAATGCGGTTAATGGTAACCGGGTTGTTAAAGCTTATGGTAACGCGGGTTTTCTTTTCCAGCGCCAGCTGCATTATTTTTACGTGGCTGTTAGCAGCCTCTAATAGTACAGGGGCTGTACGTGTACCCTTAACACTGCCCGCTGCAAGTATATTAAGCGGAAGCGTTTTTTTGTCGTTAAAGCTAATTTTAAGGTAGCGGTAGGCGTTTACCGGCATGGGCAGGGTTTTGTACACCTGGGTATCGGTATTGTTGTACAGGCCGCTGATCATCTGGTTGTTTACAAGGCCAAACCATTCTTTATTATCGTGGCTGCCGCTAATGCTGTAGGTTTTGGTAGCATCGGTATTGGCAATAGCCAGGGTAATGGCATCCCACTTTATAGCACCTGTATTTTGAATAACCACCTGAGATGTAGTATCGGCCACAACGCTTTTAGAAAGTATGGTATATTCTTTAAAGTTGTATTTAGAGATGCCCTCATTAGCTTCTTCCAGCAAATAGGGCACTTCTTTTTTCTTACTATCCCATATACGGATGCCGCTCAGGTTAACATCGGCATGGCACCTAAACTCTGGTGTTAGCGGCACGGCGTGCAGCCCGGATGTAGTTACCCCGGTTATTTTAGATGACACCGTAAACTGCTGTGCAAAGGCGCTTGCACTTAAAAGCAGGAATAAGAGTGTTTTAATTTTCATTTTTAAGGCTGTTTTCGTCGTTAGTATCTGCCGGTTTCCCTTCTATAACCAGCAATTTTAGTTTTTGGTACACAAACGATATTACCAGTATAAGCACACCAAGCAATATAAAGGCTATAATTTTACCGGTTTCGGATACGTTCCTTATATCATATACAAATAATTTAAGGATGGTAAGCCCAAGCAATACCAGTGCTGTAATACGGATGTTTTTTATTTGTTTTTTAATGCCAATGAGCAGCAACCCGCAGGCAATAACACCCCACAATACCGGAAAGCCGGTTTTAATTGCCTGGTTGCACATGGTGTAGATAGGCTCCCATTCGGCAATGGTCAACACATCGTCATTAGGTACAGGGTTTAAGCTTATAACCAGCCAGTGCAGCACCAATTCTGAACTTGCAAAATACACCAACAAAAATACAGCTATCCAAGGTAGTATACCTTTGTTTCTGAATAGTGCAGGTGCCTTATCACGATTTAACTGATATATTAAAACTACCGTATATGCCACCGCGGCAAGCAGAGCAAAATGCAGCCAGTAGGCCAGCATGGTTGCCGTTTGCGATAACAAATAATACTGTACCTCATAATAGGCCAGTCTCGAGAAAAATAAAATAAAGGTCACTACATTTATAATGCCGAGTACGCTGCCAAATTGCTCTGCTTTAGGCTCTTTACCTTTACAGTACACTTTTATAAAGATAATGGTAAATACCAAGTGGTATAAAACCGCAAAGCTAAAAACGGCATAACTGCTTTCTAAATAATTGGTGGTTTGATAATTAAGCTCTATAGAGCCAACAATATACACCAGCAGTATCGTGATTATTTTAGCCACACTGCTGTAGTTCTTTACGTTGAACGGAATACCGTAAACCGCATATACACCGCTGTCTTTTTTTAGCAGTAGCAATACACCAATGCACGATGCTATTGCAAACAGCCCTGTTAAAAAGGCGGGGTTAAGTAGTGCCGTAAGCAAATTGTTACCGTAGTATAAATTGGTCCAGTCGATCATCAGGCTTATAAGCATAAGCGAGTGCACGATACCCGACCCAAACCGGAACGTTTGTATACCCGATTTTTGTGCCAGCCACATAAGCAGCACGGCTTCGGCAGCCCAAAACAGCGTTATGTAATTGCCTTCAAACTGAATAGGTATGGTAAGTGTAACAAAGGTTAAGGTAAGCCCTATAAGTACGTAAATGATCTTTTGGTCCATGGCCAGTTTTTTAAACAGCAGCCATGCAAAGCAAAAATTAAAGAACCCAAGCAGTAGTGTAAACAAGCCTTTGTACTGCGGCATAAAGCTATCAAGCGCATACATACCGGCTGCATAAAACAAAAAGGTATTGCTTACCAGTATGGCGAGTTCCATATTGGTAAAGGCCGATTTGTTCCTGATGTTGTTAACAATGTTCATTACAATAAATATCAGGTAAAATACCAGCCCGAATATAAGTGCGCCATCATAAGGCGCATCCTTGCCATCTACATCTAACAGCCATGCCCAATATAAAATTATGGTAAACACGTAAGCCATAGCGTTAATGAGGCTCCATTTTTTGTAATACGCTATAGATAGTATCCCGATATTTAAAATGGCAATGTAGGTAAACAGCACAATATAATTGCCGCTGCCGGTGCTTACCATAAAAGGCGCTGCAAAGCCACCAATTAGTGATAAGGCAGCCAATTCCTTACGGTCGTAATTTACCGATATAAACGCACTAAACGCAGTAATGGCAACCATGATTATAAAAGCAACAGTTTGGCTAAACAACTGGTAATCATGAAAAGCAACTGTTATGGTAAAGTAAAATATAGAAATAGCCCCGGCAACAAGCACTGAGCTGAATGCTTTGTAATTGATCCTGAGCTTATGTGCCACAAGCATTACAATACCACCGGCCAGTATGCCTATGCCCACACGCGCAGGCTCGTTAATCCAGTCTTTATCTATAGCAAATTTCACAAAGTAGCTTATGCCCAGTACCAGTATAAGAATCCCGATCTTGTTAATGAGGTTCTCCCCAATAAATTTCTCGAGGTCGGGGTTTTGCTCCTTAAAGTTTTCCCACCACGATTTTTGTGGAGGCAATGCAACTTTAGGCTGCGGTTTTGGCGCAACAGGCGGTGCCTGTATAGCCGCTACGCGCTCTAAAGGTTCTACAGGTTTAGGAGGTGTTGGAGCAACGGGTTGAGGTACAGGTACAACAGGTCTTTCGGCAATAGTAGGTGGTGGTGCAATTGGCTGTGCCGGGGTGGGGTCTTTAGGCCATGGGGTAGCAGCGGATGGAGCAGAAGTTGCAGTAGGAGTTACAGGTGCATCCTGCTCAGTACGGCGTTTTAAGGCATCGATCCTGCGATTCATTTCAAACAGGCTCTCGTGCAGCTTGTCTATCTTCCGCGACAGCGAGTTAATGGAAGCTATGACTATTATTATAAGGGCAATAAGTAATACTATTTCCATTGGTGGTTTGGCTTGTTCCTGTAAATGTACTATAATTTATAAAATGTACTGCATACCTACTTTGCACAATTAGCGTTATAAAAAGCAACACATATATTTAGTAAAAAACTATATTTGAAAAAAAATGTAATGAGGCATCCTTAATAGTGCCTTTAAAACTACCTGCTATGTTTAAACCATTTGCCTATTTAGTTTGCCTGCTGTCTTTTACAAGCCTGTTGGCACAAAGCGAAGTTATCTATACCATACACCAACGCAGTTTTTTTGACAGTAATGCCGATGGCAACGGCGATTTTACCGGCATTAAGCAAAAGCTGGATTACCTGCAGTCGTTTGGGGTAACAACCATTCAACTTTCGCCGGTGTACCAACTGGAAGATAAAAAATCTGATGCTACTACCGCTTTTGAAAAATTCGTACCTCAGTACGGTATCTTTAAAGAGTACATTGGTTTGGTTAACGAGGTGCACCACCGTGGCATGAAAATTTATTTTGAATTTGAGATGGACTATCTACAGGCTGCAATTGCCAACAGTGAAGATCCAAAAGTGAAAAATAACGCTGTAAAAGGGCTTACCTATTGGGCCGACCCAAACAAGGACAAAAACTTTTATGATGCGCCCGATGGTTTTGTGTTTACCGGCATGGCCGATAAATTAAACCCGACTGATAAAGTAAGCCTGTTTAAAGAGTTATGGTTGCCCCTGATAGCCAGCCTTAAAAAGATAAACCCTAAGTTACAGATTGTTACCTATCCGGCAGATAAAAATTCATCGGGTTATGAGTATTTTGAAAAGGCTGGGGTAGATGTAGTGTATTCATCTAAATTACAGCATGCTATAACTACTTTTAATAAGCAGGCAATAATTACTGCTGCCGATAGTGCCTTTGTAAAACTCCCTGAAGGTAAGCGATCTATACTTTATATTGAAGACAATAATACCGGGCGTATTGCAGATAAACTTACCAATACTAAAAAGTTACAGGCAGCTACCGCTCTTACTTTGCTTATGGGAGTAGGAACACCATCTATACATTACGGGCAGGAAATAGGGATGAAAGGCGGACTTATAAAGGCTAAAGATGATACCGTGCAGCCCTTTCCTGAAGCTTTTGAATGGTACAAGGATGATAACGGTACAGGTATGGCCTACTGGTATAAGGATATTGCGCCGCTTTGGAGCAGCCGTGCCGCAAAGCCAGCCGATGGTATTTCTTTAGAAGAAGAACAGGCCGATGCTAACTCCCTGTTTAAGTTTTACATATCGCTATACAGGCTCAATGCTTTAGAGCTGGCCCTTAAAGATAAAGGGGTGTACAAAGACCAGCCGAACGATAACGATGATGTAATTTCATTTACACGATCGGCTAAAGTGGGAGAAGTGCTTGTGGTGGTAAACCTGTCTGACAAGCCGCAGGTTGCCATGCTGGAAAATACCGGCGAGGTTAAGGTAGATAAACTAAAACTGCTTATGGGCGACCCTAAGGTGGTGTTTCCGCGTGGAGGTAGGACATTAAACCTGCCGCCGTATACCGTTCAGGTGTGGAGGGTATTGCATTAAATAAGATAGTAACTATATATAACGAACCTGTACTTATTAAAATAGTGCAGGTTTTTTAATGGGATGTAGTAGGATGAGTAGTAGGTAATAATAGTAGTGTATTTCTATGCCATAAGCTAACTTAAATGTTGTGGAGGGTAATCGCCGTGAGGTAAGAGACTCGTTTGTTCCATTCCTCTGTAAGGTTGTATTTGTTAGAGGGTATGCGCCAAATTTTGGTCTCGTAAATACATTTGCCAAATTTCTCTAATTCTTTAGATGTGGCAAAGTCCTTTAATTTTTCGAGGCCCCGCATAGCAACAATAGCAAAATCAGGCTTTAGGTCTAATTTTTCTACAGATTCAATAATATTGGTAATACTTTTGCGCTGCTGTGTTGGCGCGCCCGATACAATTAATACATTTTTTTGGCGTACCGTAATTACAAGTGTACCGTCGTTAGAATCAGTGATGTTGGCTACCTGCTCTAATGATACCTTACCGGATTCTGAAAAATATACCTTACGTATAACTTCAGGCTTTAACCTTCTGCAAACTTCGTGGATCGTCTCGGCCTTGCCGGAACTTCGTGCTCCTTTTACAATTATATATTTCATAGCATATAGTGAGTTATTACAAAAAAATGGTATTCCTCTTAAATTGTGTAGTAGCGTAATAAATATAAATATGTTACATATTCCAATAAAATTTTAAATAATTAATTAAATAAAGATATCAAATTTATAAAATGTTTAATGATATTCCTTACGGTTTTCCGTAAATGCAAGTTAAAAAAAACTTAAAAAGGTAAATTTTATCGATAAATATAACAAAAGCTAACATAGGTTATATTAAACCCATATCTTTTGCAATAGATATAAGATGAATAGTATTATTTGCCTTAAAATTTAATTTAAGCCTATTTAATCTTTTTTCAATACTGCTCGTACTGGATGTTTTTTTTAGCTGATTTCTAAAGGTATCGCTAATTTCGGCCTGGGTCATCCCGTTACTAAGGCAAATAAGCAATTCTACATCATCTTCATCTATGTGGTGCGAAAAATCTTTTAAAATGTAGGCAAGCTGCGGAGAAATGTATTTTTCGCCGGTGTTGTATATAAGGGTAACAGCATCAATTAGTTCGGTAACACTTTCGCGTCCTTTTGCTACAAAACCATCGATCCTGTAGGTATCAAAAAGCGATTTTATCCTAAAGGGCTTATCATCTATAGAATAGGCTATGATACGTATAAAAGGCTGCTCTTTTTTTATTTGGTGAATAAGGTCTTCTCCGGTTGAAATTTTAGTTTCGCGCTGCGAATCCTGAAAAGACAGGTCGGTAATTACCAAATCAAAAGGAACATTTTCATTATAAGCTTTTTTTAATTTTAAAAGGGCTTCATCACAGTATTTGGTACTGCGTACATCAGCATCAAAATTAGCATGCAACAGCGTGGTTACGCCAAGGCTGATACTGTCTATATCTTCTACAATTAATATTTTCTTAAACATATATCGTGTTTGCCGGATAAATTAATGTAAGGTGAAACCCACGCCCGGCGCTAAAGTCAAAAATAATACTGCCACCGATAGAAACCATACGGTTTTCTACATTTTGCAGTCCATTTTTAAAAATTATTTTTTCGCCACCGGCTCCTATACCGTTATCCGAATAGGTAATGTTTATCTTTTTCTTTTCCTCCTTAAAATCTACAAGCACTACCGTTGCATGGCTGTGTTTTGCCATGTTTACCATAAGTTCTTGTAAAACACGGTAGGTAGCTATTTTTTTAGAAGCAATAATGTTATCCCACTCAACTTTTTCGAGGCCTTTTATTAAAACATTTACACCATCGCTGGCATAGCAGCCCAGCATGAGTTTGAGTTGTATAGGAAACCTGAAGCCCGTATCGATATCATGGTTTTCGCGCGAAATGTTGCGTGTACGAAGGTAAATATCATCTAACTGCGAGATAAGTTTGTCTTTTTTTGTACCCGAAACAACCTCTTCGCTTGCCACAAACAGTATGGTGCTGTAAATTTCGTTAGCAATTTCGTCGTGTACTTTGCGCGATATGCGTGTTTCGGCGGTATAGGCCTCCAAAATCTTTTCTTTGTTATGCTTTTGGCTCAGCTTATAAAAAAGTACAAAAGATGCCGATATGCTTGCTACCAGGCCAAATAATAATATCTTATTATAGTCCTTGCTCATTTCCAGCAGTACTTCATGGCGCTGCCGGGTTTGGGTAGACGGTGTTTGCGGACTATTTGAAGCCTGGCTGTAGACCGTGCTAATAAATAGTAGTGTAACAGCAGCAAGTATATATGTTTTTCTTATCATAATAAACTGGTAAAAAAAATGCATTAACGTTTACCTGTATACAAACCTGCAAAGATTATATACATGGTGTTTTTGCTACTTATGGTACAATATGTTTTTTGCTTACCTGCCCAATAGGGCTATTTTTCTGCCTGTAATTGTGCAGGTAAGCAAGGGTATATATAATAAACGAAAACAGTGTATAAGTTAGTGTAAATTTCTTAATCAAACTCTGATGTGAAGAATAATTTTACACTTGGGTATTTAGACTGCGTCATTTGTATAGAGAATTCGCTATCGGCCAAAAATACAAGCTGCCCAAACTTATCTCTTGCCATAAATTTTTGCTTTATCCTTTTAAACTCGGCAAACTCTTCATTTTTTGGGTCATCGGGTTTAACCCAACATGCTTTGTAGGCAGGAAATAATTCGTAAGAACATTTAGCTCCATACTCATGCTCCAGCCTGTACTGTATAACCTCATACTGTAAGGCGCCCACGGTACCAATAACCTTACGGTTGTTCATCTCCAGGGTAAATAGCTGCGCCACACCCTCATCCATCAGCTGGTCTACACCTTTTTCAAGCTGCTTGGCCTTCATTGGGTCGGCGTTATTAATGTACCTAAAGTGTTCCGGCGAAAAGCTCGGTATACCCTTAAAGCTCATTTGCTCACCCTCGGTAAGTGTATCGCCAATTTTAAAGTTACCCGTATCGTGCAGGCCAACAATATCACCGGGATAAGAAATATCTACAATTTCTTTCCTTTCGGCAAAGAATGCGTTGGGGCTGCTGAATTTAAGGTTTTTATTGTGGCGAACGTGCAGGTAGGGCTTATTACGCTCAAACGTGCCCGATACTACTTTAATAAACGCCAGGCGGTCACGGTGCTTAGGGTCCATGTTGGCGTGTATTTTAAATACAAAGCCGGAAAATTTATTTTCATCGGGCTTTACATTACGGGTATCGCTATCCTTAGGCCTTGGCGAAGGAGCGATCTCTATAAAGCAATCCAGCAACTCGCGCACCCCAAAGTTATTTAAGGCTGAACCAAAAAATACCGGTTGCAGTTTACCATCAAGGTATTGCTGGCGGTCAAATTTAGGGTATACTTCATCTATAAGTTCCAGCTCTTCCCTAAGTTTTTCTGCCGGCTTTGCGCCGATGATTCCCTCAAGGTCGGGGCTGGTAATATCGTTAAAAGCAATGGTTTCTTCTATATCCTTACGGCTATCGCCGCTAAACAGGTTGATGTTCTTTTCCCAGATGTTGTATATACCCTGAAAATCGTAACCCATACCAATAGGGAAACTCAGCGGGGTAACGGTAAGGCCAAGCTTTTGCTCAACCTCGTCCATCAGGTCAAAAGCATCTTTACCCTCACGGTCTAATTTATTAATAAAAACCAGCATAGGGATACTGCGCATACGGCATACCTCTACCAGTTTTTCGGTTTGTTCCTCAACCCCTTTTGCAACGTCTATAACCACAATAACGCTGTCTACAGCGGTAAGGGTCCTAAAAGTATCTTCGGCAAAATCTTTGTGGCCGGGAGTATCTAATATGTTTATTTTTTTGTCTTTATAATTAAACGCCAGTACCGATGTTGCTACCGATATACCCCTTTGGCGCTCAATTTCCATAAAGTCGCTCGTGGCGCCTTTTTTAATCTTGTTGCTCTTAACGGCACCCGCCTCCTGTATGGCACCACCAAAAAGCAGTAGCTTTTCTGTTAGTGTTGTTTTACCGGCATCGGGGTGCGAAATTATACCAAAGGTGCGTCTTCTTTCTATCTCTTCTTTGAAACTCATTGTGTCCGTAACTGTTGTTTAGCGTATTGAGTGCAAAAATAGATTTTTCTAAGCTATTTAAATTAACCTTAGTATAATATTTCGTTATAACGTTACCCGGACTGCATCAATTGCCAAGCAGCAATGGTGGCAACACAGGGCATAATGCAATAAACCCGCACAACAATTATGAAAACTGTTAATAATAATACAATGAATATGGCTAAAAATGCTATTTTTACAATCACTATTACAAATGCACAAGGTTAGGGCAGCGGTTATAAGTGCTTATATTAAAGGTGCCTTTGTAATGATGATCGAATTTAATAAAGCGTAAAGCCCTGTACTGCCTATAAACAATGTTACGTATGAAAAAAAAATACCCGGTTTTACATTATTATCTTCTGTTTTGGCTGTTAGTGCTTGGGTGCGGAGCCTATGCGCAGCAGGACCCGCAGTACACCCAGTATATGTATAATACGCTGGTAGTAAACCCCGGTTATACAGGCTCTACCGGTAACCTCGAGGCAAATTTGCTGCACCGCACCCAATGGGTGGGTATAGATGGTGCGCCGCAAACACAGGCTTTTAGTATTCATGCGCCTGTGTTTAACGAAAAAATAGGGCTTGGGCTTAGTGCGGTAAACGATAAAATAGGCCCTGCTAATGAGGTATATGTAGATGCTAATTTTTCGTATAGCATTAATGTGGGGTTAGAGTCTAAAATAGCATTTGGGCTTAAAGCCGGGGCAAGGGTGCTGGATATCGACTGGTCTAAAGGGCGCTATTACCAGGAAGGCGACCCGTTGCTAAATACCAACATTAACAACAAAATAAACCCAGCAATTGGTGCAGGTATATATTACTATACCGATACGTATTATGCAGGGGTATCGGTGCCTAATTTTTTAAGGGCCGATTATTATGATGATATACAGGAGTCGACAGTGTCAGACCGATTGCATTATTATGTAATGGGAGGCTATGTTTTTAATTTATCCAATAATTTAAAATTTAAACCGGCGGTATTGGGTAAAATAGTAAGTGGGGCACCTATAACTGTAGATGTTTCGGCTAACTTTTTACTGTATGAAAAGCTAACGCTTGGGGCATCCTACAGGTATGACGACTCGGTTAGTGCGTTGGCAGGCTTCCAGATAACACGCGGCATATTCGTGGGTTATTCTTATGACTATTCTACTACCGATCTCAATAAATATAACGATGGCTCACATGAGTTTGTGCTGAAGTTCCAGTTAGTGCCTAAATCAACACGTATTAAATCGCCAAGGTTCTTTTAAACTATACCGCTATGACAAAAAGATTATTTTTATGGGGTTTAGTGTTATGTGCAACAGTAACTTTTGCTCAATCAAAACTGAAGAAAGCCGACAACCTGTTTGCTAACCTTGCCTACATTGATGCTGCCAAAGCCTACGAGGATTATTTTACAACGGTAGATAACCCAAAACCACAGTCGCTTATAAACGCCGCCGAATCTAATTATTATACAGGTAATACCGGTAAAGCTGTGATGTATTACGAGAAATATATTGAGAGTGGTGTTATTGTAGAAGGCGCGAACATCGACTTGCATTACTCGCAGGCGCTACGAATGGAAAAAAAATACGACCAGGCCGATCTTGTGCTGTTCTCAATGTATAAACATGATGAGAACAGGGTGCAGGAGCTAACAAAACAAAAAACGTATTTAGACAGCATCAACGGAAAACCTGAAAAATTTGAACTGAAAAATCTTGCCTCTAATACCGCTATGGCCGATTTTGGCACCGTGTTTTATAATAAGCAGGTAGTGTTTACATCGGCTAAAGATTCTGTGCGCAATGGTGCTAAGGTGTACGACTGGAACGGGCAGCCGTACTTATCCATCTTTATTGCCGACCGCAATGCCGATGGAACTTTTAGCAACGAGAAAAAGTTTTTAAACAATGCACAAACCGGTTACCATAACGCCGCAGTGGGCTTTTCTCCCAATCTTAAAACGGTATATGTAAGCGTAAATAATGTAGATAAGCAGGACAAACTTCAAAACAGTAAAAAAGGTACTAACAACATTCAGTTAGTTTACGGCGAGATACAGGGCGACAGGCTCACTAAAAAGCAAACTGCACCCTTTAACAGTGCCGATTATTCGGTGGGGCAGCCCGCAGTAAGCAGCGATGGCAAATGGCTTTATTTTGTGAGTGATATGCCGGGAGGCTATGGTGCTACCGACATTTATTATTGCAAGCTTTACCCTGATGGTGCTCTTGGCACACCTAAAAATGCCGGTCCGCAAATTAACACACAGGGCAGGGAGATGTTTCCGTACTACGATGGCGGTACCTTGTACTTTTCGTCAGACGGGCATTACGGTATGGGTGGGCTGGATGTTTTTAAAAGCACCTTAGCCGACGATAGCTATACGCTGCCGCAAAACCTTGGGAAACCTGTAAACAGCAACCGCGATGATTTTGCTTACATCATCAATAATGAGGGCTGGGGTTATGTTTCGTCTAATCGTGAAGGGGGCAGGGGCGATGATGATATTTACTATTTTACACCTAAAGATGTTACCTGCGAGCAGGTAATAACAGGGAAAGTAACCAATAAAAAAAGCGGCGAGCCTATACAGGGTGTTCAGATAAAGGCTAATGTTGCAGGAAGTGCTGTTAGCACCGCATCTGATAAAGAAGGTGTATACAGCATAACCATTCCGTGTGATGCAAAACCTGATGTTACGGCTGCTTTAGAGGGTTATACTACTAATAAGCCCGATGCTAACGGTAATGTAGAACTACAGGCCTATAAAGACCTGGTTAAGCTTGAAGATAATGTAGAGAAGGTAGATATAAACCCCATTTATTTTGATTTTGACCAATACTACATTACACCGCAGGCAGCAACAGAACTGGATAAAGTGGTTTTTGTAATGCAGCATTTTCCTGATGTGGTAATAAAGATAGAATCGCATACCGATAGCCGTGGTAAAGACGATTATAACCTGCGCCTTTCGGATGACAGGGCGAAATCAACGTACAGCTATATTGTAAGCAAGGGCATAGATCCTAAGCGAATTGAGAGCGTAAAAGGCTATGGCGAAACACAGCTGCGCAACAAATGCAGTAATGATGTGCCGTGTACCGATGAGGAGCACCAGCTTAACCGCCGCTCAGATTTTATCATCGTAAAAAAATAAAACACGGGCATAAATCTATACAGACAGTAAAAAGGCATCTTATTAAAGGATGCCTTTTTACATTTACAGGCTTTTTGCAAATATATCCTTGCATAATATGTATGATTGTTTACTTTTGTGAGTTGCTAAAAAGCAAGGGTATAATTTTTTGCCTTATGCTGCGTTAACTAACCGTACTAAAGCGTATAAATTAATTTTATAATGAAACTAAATCAGGTTCTATCAGGCCTACTATTAACGGCTTTACTAATTTCGGGCTGCAAAACATCTAAAGAGGCAGCCGCCCCGCAAAAAGAAGTTTTATTTACAGTTAATGACAAACCTTATTATACCGATGAGTTTAAGAGGGTTTACAAGAAAAACCTCGATCTTGTAAAAGACGATTCTCAAAAAGACCTGGATAATTACCTTAACCTTTTTATTGGTTACAAACTAAAAGTAAACAAGGCCAACAAGCTTGGGCTTCAAAACAATAAAAAATACCAGGGCGAGCTTAAAAGCTACCGCACACAGCTTTCTAAAAATTACCTTACAGACAGTAAAGTAACGGCAGAGCTTATAGAAGAGGCCTACAACCGTTCCCTTAAAGAAGTTAAGGCATCGCACATACTGTTTATGGCAGATGAAAACGCATCGCCGGCAGATACCCTTAAAGCTTACAACAAAGCGGCGGATGTTGTTAAAAAAGCCGCTGCCGGAGAAGATTTTGGCAAGCTTGCACAACAATACAGTGAAGACCCTTCGGCTAAAGAAAATCAGGGTGACCTGGGTTATTTTACCGTTTTCAGGATGGTTTACCCGTTTGAAACTGCTGCTTACAATACCCCAAAAGGCCAGGTATCTAAACCGGTAAGGACCCGTTTTGGCTACCACGTTATAAAAGTGACTGATGTTAGGGATAACCGTGGCGATGTTACTGTGGCACACATCATGATCATGAAGCCGCAACAGCCGGATGCAGCAGCATCTGCCAAAGCAAAAACCAAGATAGAAGACATCTATAAAAAATTAAAACAGGGCGAAGATTTTGCTGCACTGGCAAAACAATTCTCTGAAGATAAATCAAGTTCCGGCAATGGTGGGCAGCTTGCTAAATTCAGTTCAGGGGAGTTAACTTCTGTTGAATTTGAAGACCAGGCTTTCGGGCTTCAAAAAGCGGGTGATATATCAATGCCGTTCGAAACGCAGTTTGGCTGGCATATTGTAAGGCTTGTATCTAAAGAGCCTTTAAAACCGTATGCTGATGTTAAGCCTGATTTTGAGAACAGGGTTAAAAGGGATGAGCGCTCAAGGTTAATTGAGCAATCGCTTACAAGCACACTTAAAAAGAAATATAGCGTAGAAAAAGATAAAAAAGTATACCAGGAAGCAGTACTTGCCATAAACGACAGTATTTATGCTCAGGGCTGGAAAGCGCCTAAAAAAGGCAATTATACCAAGACCCTGCTTACTATTAATAAAGACAAAAAACTTACCGCACAGGATTATCTTAACTACGTAGATGCCCAGCAAAGAACAGGCGTTACCGCCAAGCCGGTGGCTAAAGCGGCCGATGTTTTTTACGACCGTTTTGTAGATGAGCAGCTTAATGTTTATTACAATGATAACCTTGAAAAAGAATTCCCTGAATTCTCTATGGTAATGGAAGAATACCGGGATGGTTTATTGCTGTTTGACCTGATGGAGAAAGAAATTTGGGAAAAAGCCAAGAACGATACCATAGGCCTTCAGAAGTTTTATGAAGCGAACAAGGCTAACTACCAGTGGAAAAACAGGGTAGATGCCGAGGTGTATTCGTCTACTAACGAAAAAGATATTAAAACAGCACGTGAGCAATTGCTTAAAGGTAAAGATGCTGCTGCTATAAAAACGGCGCTTAATACAAAAGATAAAGTAAACGTTATGGAAAAAACCGGCGTTTACGATCAGGATAGCGATGCCCTGCCTAAACAAGCCGTTTGGAAAACAGGCGTTAGCGATATTATTAAAGAAGGCAATTACTACTATGTGGTAAAAACCAACAAAGTATTGCCTGCGGGTCCTAAAACGCTGGATGAAGCTAAAGGCCGTGTAGTTAACGATTACCAACAATACCTTGAGAGCACATGGGTAGACGAGCTTAAGAAAGAGTTTACGGTTAAGGTTAACCAGGATACTTTTGCAAAAGTTAAAACAGAGCTTAAAAAGTAATGGTTAAAAACGCACTGCTGTTGTTGTTTGCCTTTGCGGTTTTTTCGTGCGGAAGCAAGGAAGAAACCGGCGGCCCCGATGCTGCGGTGGCAAGGGTTAACAATGCCTACCTTGACAGGGAAGAGCTTAAAGGCATAGTGCCTGCCGGTACCTCTAAACAGGACAGTATTGCAATTATTAAAAGCTATATAGACCGCTGGGCTTCGCAAAAGCTTTTGTATGATGCCGCGGTAGTTAACGTAGGCGACGACAAGCAAAAAGAGATTGAAAGCCTGATTAAGCAGTACACAGCCGACCTGTATACCAAGGCTTATTTAGAGGAAGTGGTTAAGCAAAGTACTGATACTGCCGTACCGCAGGAAGAGCTTGTAAAATATTACAATGCTAACAAACAAAACTTTAGGGCTACGGCTATGCTGGTGCGCCTAAAGTATATTAAAATGGCTAAAGACCACCCTAAGTTTGCCCTGGCACGCCAAAAGTTTTTAAGCGGAAATAAAAAAGATATAAAGGCGCTTAATGATATGGCGCTTCAGTTTAAAAGCTATGCCTTTAACGATAGTATCTGGACGGATATGAATGAGGTATACCAAAAGCTGCCTTTTATAACACCAGTAAACAGGGAAAAATACATAAGCAGCGGCACATCATACCAGTACCCCGATAGTACCGATGTATACATGGTAAAGGTAAGCAAGGTAATAGACAGGAACCAGGTGGCGCCTTACGAATATATAAAGCCTACCTTGCAGCAGCTAATAATAAATAACAGGAAACTGGAGTTAATAAAGAAATTCCAAAAAGAAATTACGGATGACGCGATTAAAAATAACAAATATGAGATTTATAAATAACAGGGTTGTCCTGTTTTTAGCTTTTGCCTTTTTGGGTTTAAACTTTGCTGCCGCACAGGAAATAATTCCGGAAAAGGTAAAAGATTCGGTTAAGCCGAAACTAACGCCCGGTGCTAAGCTAAAAGTTGATGGTGTGGTTGCTGTTGTGGGCGATTTTGTAGTACTTGATTCTGATATCGACCTTACCTATAAAGAGCTTCAGGCGAGCAATATGCCTATTTCAGATGTTACCCGATGCGAACTTTTAGGTAAACTTATGGAAGATAAGCTGTATGCCCACCAGGCCATTCAGGATAGTATTGTAGTATCGGATGCTGAGGTTAATGAAACCATGAACCGCCAGATAGATTATTTTGTTGAGAATTTAGGTTCTCCTGATAAAATGGTGGCGTACTTTAAAAAGAAAAACCTTGAAACGTTTAAGGCAGAACTTTTTGATATGATCAAAAACCAAAAGCTTACGGAGCAGATGCAAAAAAAGATCATAGATGAGGTTGAGATAACTCCTGAAGAGGTAAGGCAGTTTTACGCCAAGTTCACTAAAGAAGACCTGCCAACCTTTGGTGCAGAGATGGAAGTAGCACAAATTGTGGTAAAGCCGGAAATATCGCAGGCAGAAAAGCAAAAAGTTATCGACCGTCTTAAAGAAATAAAGAAAGAAGTACAGGATGGTGCCAGCTTTTATAGTAAGGCAGTATTGTATACCGAGGATAAAGCATCAGCGTCAAGCGGTGGATACATACCTGTAAACAGGAAATCGCAGCTGGTAAAAGAATTTAAAGATGCTGCCTTTAGTACGGATGAAGGGCAGATATCAGAACCATTTGAAACAGAGTATGGTTTCCATATCGTGTTTGTAGAGAAAATACGCGGTCAGGAGCTTGATGTTAGGCACATACTTATGACACCTAAAGTTACACCGGAATCATTGGCTAAAGCCAAAGAAAAAATTGAGAAGATAAGGGCTAAGATAGTAAACGGCGAAATTTCGTTTGCCGATGCGGCAAGGTCGGAGTCTGATGAAAAAGATACTCGTAACAGCGGTGGGTTGTTAATGAACCCACGCACGCTTGAGACGCGTTTTGAGCTTACTAAAATGGATCCTACAATTTACAACCAGGTAGCCGATCTTAAGGATAAAACCATATCTGAGCCTATTATGGATCAGGATCGCCTTGGTACGCCAAGCTGGAAAATACTAACGGTAACCAATCGTTATGATGAGCACCCTGCTGATTATGCTAAAGACTACACAAAAATTAAGGAGTTGGCATTAAAAGAAAAGCAGCTTAAAACCATTGCAAAGTGGAGCGCGGCTAAAATTAAAGAAACCTACGTTAAAGTAAACGGCGAGTACCGCGACTGCAAATTTGCCAATAACTGGCTAAAAAAATAAAAGCGTTTGTAGCCTAAACTTTAGGTAAACAACAAAATAATTTATAAGTTTGAAGCTAAGGATTTCCTTAGCTTTAATTTTAAAATCAAAGATCAAAACTATGTCAGACGTAGCAGCTATACAAAATTTAGTACAAAAACAGGCCGCTTTAAAAAAGGAGATAGCAAAAATAATAGTAGGGCAGGATGAGGTAGTAAACCAGGTGGTGTTAAGTATATTTTCAGGTGGGCATGCGCTTTTAGTGGGTGTACCGGGACTGGCAAAAACATTGTTGGTAAATACCATCTCTCAGGCGCTGGGGCTTAATTTTAAGCGTATACAGTTTACGCCCGACCTTATGCCATCTGACATATTGGGTAGCGAGATATTAGATGAGAACAGGCAGTTTAAATTTTTAAAAGGGCCTATTTTTTCTAACATTATCCTTGCCGACGAGATTAACCGTACCCCGCCTAAAACCCAGGCGGCACTACTGGAGGCCATGCAGGAAAAAGCCGTAACCATTGCGGGGCACCACCACAAGCTGGAGTTGCCGTACTTTGTACTGGCTACGCAAAACCCCATAGAGCAGGAGGGAACCTACCCGTTACCTGAAGCCCAGTTAGACCGTTTTATGTTTGCCATCAAGCTGGATTACCCTACGTTTGAGGAAGAAGTACAGGTGGTTAAAAACACAACGGCTGATGCTTCCGTAACCGTTAACCCACTGTTTACCGCGCAGGAAATTATAGAATTTCAGCACCTTATACGTCGTATACCCGTGGCTGATAATGTTATAGAGTATGCCGTAACGCTGGTAAACAAAACAAGGCCGGGCAATGCACTTAGTAACGATTATGTAAAATCATACCTTGATTGGGGTGCAGGGCCAAGGGCATCGCAAAACCTTATACTGGCGGCTAAGGCTAATGCTGCGCTAAAAGGCAAGTACAGTCCGGATATAGAGGACGTACAGGCTGTGGCAACAGGCATACTGCGCCACCGTATCATAAAAAATTACAAGGCAGATGCCGAAGGGATTACCGAAGAAATGATAATTAAAAAGCTGTTTTAAACAGCTTTTTTTGTTTGTAGTATGGAAAAGATTATAGAATATATAGACGATTATTTGAGGGTTAATAATCTGATTCAAATTGATGCTGTTACAGCTAATGCAATATTAGCTAAGGCGGGTATATTAAGAGATAGCGTTGATAGGCTAGGTAAACCATTGAGAGAACTTCTTCGAAAGAATAAAATTCCTCACGCCTTTCAAAATGGAAGAAATTGGATTATTCCAAAATCAGATTCAAAAGTTACATTTATAAATAAACAAGAGTCTGATTCTAAGTATAAAACAGCAAAAAAGGATTCTTTTTCTAAATTTCAAATTAAGGATGATTCAATTTTGCCCTTAAAGTTCAAAGGTATTACTCAAATTAATGCCATTCCAGCATTACCGGGTATATATTGTTTAAAAATAAAAGAGCCATCACTTTTACCTGAAATATTTTGTAGCCATTTAATCGACAGAGGACATGATATTATTTATATTGGGTTAGCAAAAAATTTAAAAAGACGATTAAATCAAGAGCTTTTTGCTAAAGGGCATGGTACTTTCTTTAGAAGTCTTGGGGCTGTATTAGGATATAGACCTGAACAAGGATCATTGCTAAATAAAATAAATAAGAAGAATTTTAAATTTAGTGCCAAAGATGAACAAGAAATTATAAAGTGGATCGTTGAAAATATTGAATTAGATTGGATATTAATTGAAGGTGATTTAAATTTTTTTGAAGGAAATTATATCAGAAAATATAAACCGTTACTTAACATTGATAAAAACCCTTTGAAACTTTTAGAGCTTTCGACTCTAAGAGCAGAATGTGTTGAAATTGCCAATAGCATGAATTTTAAAGCATTGTAAACTAATACTAAAACAACAATTATGCGTTAGTATACTTACAAATCAACCTTACTATTATGAAAAAAATATTCAGACTTATCCCGTTGGTCTACTTTATTGGTTTAGGTGTATTTTGGTTTTTGGAAAATTACATGGGCACCGGTACCATCAATTACATTGCACTTGCTGTAGTGCTGGTATTGTTGATAGAATTATTCTACAACCATAAAATAGTGGGGCTTGTTACTGGCCTGTTGCTGGGATTATTTAGTACCTATATGTTATTTGCTGTATTATCTGATGTTATAAAAGGCGGAAGCATCAATCCTAATATGGTAAAATTTATACTATTTGGCGGTGGGTTGTTTGGTATAGGATTGCTGCTTGCAGGGTTGCTTGTGTTTTATCACGGCAAACAAAATTTTCCGGAAAATAAGCGCCAAACTACATCGGTTTAGCTGTATATATAGCATTTTTACGATTATACATTCTGTAGTATGTTTATAAATTTAAGCAGTTTGTTTTCGAATTGTTAAAATTTCTTAAAATAATTATTCAATATGTAACCAAAGGGGCCTGATTCTTAATTTTATTAAAATAAATGCAGTAAAATAGAATGTTTCCAAATAATAATTCTGTGAAATTAAAGAATAGCTAAAAATTTTTAAATTGGAATAAGTTTAAGTAAATTTACAGACTTTTTACAAACGAACATTAATATACTTACTATGGCTTTTGATATTGAAATGATCAAAAAGGTGTATGAGAACCTGGCCGAGCGCGTAGACAAGGCACGCGAACTGGTTGGCCGTCCGCTTACACTTACCGAGAAAATCCTATATTCACACATGTGGGAGGGTAATCCTACACAGGCATTTACACGAGGAAAAGATTATGTTGACTTTGCTCCGGACAGGGTAGCCTGCCAGGATGCAACCGCCCAGATGGCTCTTTTACAATTTATGCACGCCGGTAAACCTAAGGTTGCCGTGCCTACAACAGTACACTGCGATCACCTTATACAGGCAAAAGTAGATGCAAAAACCGATTTAAAGCGTGCTAAAGAGCAAAGCAATGAGGTTTTTGATTTCCTTTCTTCTATTTCAAATAAATACGGCATCGGGTTCTGGAAACCGGGTGCAGGTATCATCCACCAGGTAGTTTTAGAGAACTATGCATTTCCGGGTGGTATGATGATTGGTACCGACTCTCACACTGTTAACGCCGGAGGCCTTGGTATGCTTGCCATTGGTGTAGGTGGTGCCGATGCGGTAGACGTAATGAGCGGTATGGCATGGGAACTTAAATTCCCTAAACTTATTGGTGTAAAACTTACCGGTAAGCTTAGCGGGTGGACAGCCCCTAAAGATGTTATCCTTAAAGTTGCAGGTATCCTTACCGTAAAAGGTGGTACAGGCGCTGTGGTAGAATATTTTGGAGAAGGCGCTACAGCCATGTCTTGTACAGGTAAAGGTACTATTTGTAACATGGGTGCAGAGGTTGGTGCTACAACATCTACTTTTGGTTATGACGATTCTATGAGCCGTTACCTTCGTGCAACAAACCGTGCTGATGTGGCTGATGCTGCCGATGCTGTTGCTCCTTACCTTACAGGTGATGACGAGGTTTATGCTAACCCTGAGCAGTATTTTGACCAGGTTATAGAAATTAACCTAAGCGAACTTGAGCCACACCTTAACGGCCCTTTCACTCCGGATTTAGCTACGCCTATTTCTAAAATGAGGGAAGAAGCCGAGAAAAACAACTGGCCTTTAAACATCCAGGTAGGTTTGATAGGTTCTTGTACCAACTCTTCTTACGAAGATATTGCACGTTCTGCATCGCTTGCTAAACAGGTGGCAGAGAAAAACCTAAAAACAAAATCGCAATTCACTATCACTCCGGGATCGGAAGTTGTGCGTTATACTATAGAGCGTGATGGTTTTATTGATACCTTCGATAAAATTGGCGCTACCGTATTTGCTAATGCCTGCGGGCCATGTATTGGTATGTGGGACAGGGAAGGTGCCGAGAAAGAAGAGCGTAACACTATTGTACACTCTTTTAACCGTAACTTCTCTAAGCGTGCCGATGGTAACCCTAACACCCTTGCATTTGTAGGTTCTCCGGAACTTGTAACGGCTCTGGCAATTGCGGGCGACCTTGGTTTTAACCCTATTACAGATAAGCTTATTAACGAAGATGGCGAAGAAGTAATGCTTGATGAGCCAACAGGTAATGAGCTGCCTCCTAAAGGTTTTGATGCAGAAGATCCTGGTTTCCAGGCACCGGCTGCTGATGGATCTAAAGTAGAGATCATTGTTAGCCCAACATCTGAGCGTTTAGAGCTTCTTGCTCCGTTTACTCCGTGGAATGGCGAAAATATATTGGGTGCTAAATTGCTTATTAAAGCATTTGGTAAATGTACTACCGACCATATTTCTATGGCGGGCCCTTGGTTACGTTTCCGTGGCCACTTAGATAATATATCTAACAACATGCTTATAGGTGCTGTAAACGCTTATAACATGAAGACAAACAACGTTAAAAACCAGCTTACAGGCGAGTATGATGCAGTACCTGCTACTGCCCGTGCTTACAAAGCTGCGGGTGTACCAAGTATTGTTGTGGGCGACCATAACTACGGCGAAGGTTCATCTCGTGAGCATGCTGCCATGGAGCCACGCCACCTTGGTGTTAAGGTTGTACTGGTAAAATCGTTTGCACGTATACACGAAACCAACCTTAAAAAACAGGGTATGCTTGCGCTTACTTTTGATAACGAGGCTGATTACGATAAAATACAGGAAAACGACGTATTTAACTTTGTAGACCTTAAAGAGTTTGCCCCAGGCAAACAGCTTACTATCGAGGTAATTCACGATGGTGGCGAAAAAGACGTTATCGTGGTTAACCACAGCTACAACGCAGGCCAGATTGGCTGGTTTGTAGCAGGTAGCGCACTTAACCTTATTGCAGCGGCAGGCGCCGAGGCAGCACAGGCACAAGCTTAATATATTCTAAGTTTTATATAGTGTTAAAACTCCCTTGCCTTATGGCAGGGGAGTTTTTTTATGCCTTGTAGTGTCTGCTTTTTTTTAATTCATTTTAATGGTAGTAATTGTACAATTTATAAAATTTTTGCAATAGTAGTAGGGTTTTTTGTTATGGAATTGTTATAGAATTCGTAAAGTGATAAATCGCAATAATTGCCGCATTGTGTTAAGATTGCTTTATACCGCTAATTAATTTAACCGATCATCCAATTATAATACACCTTTATCTATGAAAAAAAACTATGTACTACTCATTTTTACATTCTTTATCCTGGCGCCTTGTTACAGCGCCATTATTTATGTAAAGCCAGACGGATCCGGTAATGGAACGTCGTGGGCAAATGCTTATGGCAGCCTTTCAACCGCATTGCAAAATGCCCTGAGTGGCGACGAGATCTGGGTGAAGCAGGGCACATACAAACCCACTACAGGGCTTGATGCTAATGCCTCATTCACATTCAAAAATGGGGTTAAGGTATACGGCGGCTTCATAGGCATCGAAACTACTCTTACAGCACGTGCCGATGTAAGCGGCACCACCACATTTTTAAGCGGGCTGCTTAGTACATCTGTACATTCTAAAACCATACTTAAAGTAAAAAATTCCCTGAGCGACCTAAATCTGCTCGACGGGTTTACCATTCGCGATGCGCACTGGGTTATGACGGCAGCACAAAACGGCGGTGCCGGTGTGCAGGTTATAGCATCTAAAATAGAGCTTAAAAATGTGCACATTAACCATAATACCATAGAGTTAATTAATGTATTACCTTATGCAAATTCTGATTCGCTTATTGGTGGTGCAGGTATTTATTCGCGCCAAAGCGATATCAAGCTCCGCAATGTGCACGTAAAGGATAATAACCTAAACATGAGCTATACAACGATTGTAAACAACGGCGGATCGCAGGGGTCGGGCGCAGGTATCTTTGTATTGAAAGGAAAAATAAACTTTAAAAAAGGTACTATAGATAACAACAGGATAAACAATACCAATTATTTAGTACTGGGTGGCGGTGGCGCATTTATAAGCCAGGCCGATAGTGTGCATTTAGAAGCTGTTACAGTAAAAAACAATCGCCTTATAAGTAACAACAGTATTACAGGGGCAGGCTTGCATTTAATGAGCGACAGCAAAGTAAAGCTAATTAATAATTTATACTATAATAATTTTTGTAACCCTACGAGCGACGGCTCTTCTAATTCCGGGCATGCAGTTTATTTTGCTAATACTACAGTAACGGTTAGTAATAACACCTTTGGGCGTAACAATCCCATAAATGTAGACCCGGCTCCGGAGGGCGTTTCCATTAGCTTTAGCAACCTTACCTTTAACAATTGTGTATTTCTGGAGCGTTTTAGGCATAGCCCAACTGGTAACACCATAGTTCATAATAAGAGCATCAGCAAATATCTTATAGACCAGGGTACCCAAAATAACGTGACCATTGCCGAGATGGGCTTTGTAAACATACACTCGGGTAATTACACTCCAAAATCGTGCAGTACGTACCTAAATATCGGTACTAACAGTTACAACACTATTACAACCGACTTAAATGGAAACCCACGTATTGTGGGCAGCGCCATAGATCCGGGGGCTATAGAGCTGCAAAACCAGTGGGATAACAGGGTATATGTAGATGTGGCATCTACCAATAGTACCCAGGACGGTACAAGTTGGGCTACCGCATTTACCGATCTTCAGGATGCGCTTAACTGCGGCTGCGTGGTAAATAGTGTGAGCACACACCCGGCAGAAGTTTGGGTGGCAGAGGGTACCTACAACCTTAAAGTGCCTGTAAATTCAGAAGATCCTATGTATGCCGATAACTACCTATACCAAAGTTTTTTGCTTAAAAAGAACCAAAAGCTTTATGGTGGGCTTATAAACGGTGCCACAACCCTTACTGAGCGTGATACTACTTTTGCAACACATCAAAGTATTTTGAGTGGCCTTACAGAGTTGGGTAAAGTTTATGTAGTGGTAGAAGCTGCCAATACCGATTTTACTACAGAGCTTAACGGTTTTATAGTTCAGGATGGTTATGCAGTTCAGGATCCGGGGCCGGTAAATTACAACTGTGGGCCGGGTATATCGGTACGAGATGGTGCAATTACCCTAAATAACGTATGGGTAAGGGATAATACATCGCGCCAGGATGGCGGTGGTATATTTGTTCAGTATAGTGCTCTGCACGCCGATAATTTAAAAGTTACTGGTAATACCTCTTTAGATGGTATGGGTGGCGGTATAGCTTACTGGACATTATCGGGAAGCGTAATTCCGCAGTCAGTTTTAAAACATCTTGAGATAAGTAATAACACGGCTGATTTTGCAGGTGGTGGGTTAAAAACTGAGATCAATGCAAATATCACTATAGAAGATTTTAAGATAGAGAACAATACCGCAATGTATTACGGCGGCGGCGCCTATCTTAGTCAGGGTACTGTAACAATGGCAGGTGGTGTATTCAAAAATAATAGCCTTGCCGATGGCAGTACCGGAGGTGCAGTTTTTGCTGATAACACCGGTACACCAAACACAACAAGTTTTGAAAGTGTATTATTTTCGGGTAATACAGGGTCAAATGGTGGGGCTATATCATCGGCCAATAATCATTTAAGCTGTGTTAACTGTACTTTTGTGGGCAATGTAGCCAGTACGAATGGTAATGTGGCATTTGTATCGGGTATAACTCCCGGCGCATTTTCTGTAAAGAATAGTATAATTGTAAATGGCACCGGAAATGATATGATGGGATGGCCTGCCCAAACTACTGCAAATCCCGGTATTACTATAGAGCACTCTTTACTAACAGGCAGCTTGCCAACCGTGTTTACCAACGGTGGCAACCTGCAATTAAATACCGATCCGGAATTTGTAGATGCTGCTAACGGCGATTACCGCCTTATTGGCTGTGGCCCTGCTGTAGATATGGGTGTTAATGCATTGATTACGCTTAACCCGCAACACGATGCCGGTGAAGAAACCCGTATTAAAAACAGCATTGTAGACCTTGGTGCTTTTGAATACCAGTACCTTGATCTTGCCTTTACAGATCAGCCTGATGCTGTTACCTTAAACATAGGCGAAACAGCAACGTTTACGGTTGTTACAGAGAATGTAGGCATTACCTACCAATGGCAGGTAAGCACTAATAACGGCACTACGTGGACCAACATTGCAAACGCTACACAGCCAGTGCTAACCGTAACCAATGTTACTGCAGCTATGCACCATTACCTGTACCGTTGCGTTTTGGCCGATTGCGCCAGCTCGTTAAACTCGGCAAATGCAATGCTTAATGTTAATGGTGTTACAGGTTTAGATGATGTTGCTTTTGCAGGGCTTACGCTATACCCTAACCCGGCTAATAGCCAGTTCGCTTTACAGTATGCAGCAGCAACTACCGATGTGAACCTTACTGTGTATGACCTTAACGGAAGGCTGATTCATACAGCAGATGTGAGCGCGCAGCAATTGCACGATGGCGCTGTGGTTAATGTAGTGGCATGGGCTAACGGCGTATATATTATACAGCTTACCGGCGGCGGACAGGCCACATACAAATTTGTAAAAAACTAAGATAACTATAGTTAAAGCAAAACTCCCTTGCCGTACGGCAAGGGTTTTTTTTGGTGGTTTTTGTGTAATATGTATAAAATTCACAATAATAGTAGGGTTTTTTATTACAAAACTGTTATATGAGTTTGAATGTGATAAAACGAATGGCAGTCGTTTTAAATTATCAATATCAAATTACAAAAACACCTTTATCTATGAAAAAAAATTACCTACTACTAACTTTTGCACTGTTTATCCTGGCGCCCTGTTACAGCGCCATTATTTATGTAACGCCGGACGGTTCAGGTAACGGAACCTCGTGGGCCACTGCATACGGCAGCCTTTCTACCGCATTGCAAAATGCCCAAAGCGGCGACGAGATCTGGGTAAAGCAGGGAACGTATAAACCATCTGCTGCGCTTGATACTAATGCATCATTTGTTTTTAAGAATGGCGTAAAAATTTACGGCGGTTTTGCCGGTACCGAATCTACCCTTACAGCACGTGCCGATGTTACCGGAACAACCACTATTTTAAGCGGTTACCTAAGCGAAACGGTTCACTCTAAAACCATACTTAAAGTTACCAATGCCCTGAGTACCTTAAACCTGCTCGATGGGTTTACCATTGAAGGTGCCGACTGGACAATAACGGGTACTGTATCCGGTGGGGGTGGTATGCAGGTAATTGGTTCGGTTATAGAAGTACGAAACGTTACAGTTAAAGATAATTCTGTTAGCATCTATCATACCATGGGTGATGGTATGGCAGGTGGCGCAGGTATATATGGTTATCAAAGCACCATAAGCCTTTATAATGTTGATATAATAAATAATAACCTTTTTACCAGTACCACAGTAGCTATCCCCCAGGCTATTGCAGGCGGCGCCGGGATAATGATGTATGAAGGGACATTGTATTATCAAAAAGGCAGGATTACGCTAAACGATGTTTCATTTGAAGATTTATACACCGTTGGCGGCGGCGGGTATTTTTACCAGGTAGATACTATTTATATACAAGATGTGTTGGTAGACCATAATACAGGCACGGATGATTATGGCTATGGTGGCGGATTGAGTATTAATGCTTGTCCTGATGCAGAGATTGTTCAGTGTATTTTTAACAGCAACGATACCCCGGCTGATGGTGATGACCTGGCTTTGACAGGCAGTACTACAGTTATTACAAACGCTACGTTTAGTAGTATAAATGGTGCACAGCCAACAAGCCTTATATATTTAGAGGGTAGTACCGTTAGCTTTAATAACTCGGTTTTTCTGGGCCAAATAACGGCTAATACAACTAATAACCTAACCTATAATAATTGTATAAGTGCCTACGGCTTTGGGATTGGTACCTATAATAATCTTATTGCAGCCGAAATGCAGTTTGTAGATCCGGGATCGGGTAATTTTACCCCAGCCTCCTGCAGTACGCATCTTAATACTGCAAATAGTAGCTTAAACACACTAACAACTGATTTTAATGGTAACCCCCGCACCGTAGGTAGTGGGATGGATATGGGTGCTATAGAACTACAGAATAGCTGGGTAAATAACCGCGTTTATGTAGATGCATCTTCAGTAAATACAGTCCGCGATGGTGCAAGCTGGACTACGGCTTTTACTACTGTTGAAGAAGCCCTTAAATGCGGATGCGATAATGGGGGTGTAGTTACAAATCCCGAGGTTTGGGTTGCAGAAGGCACTTATAAGCCCAGGATAACTAATGAAGAACATTATTCTACTTTTAAGTTAAATTCTAACCAAAAAATTTATGGTGGTTTTATAAGCGGAGCTACATCTCTTACTGATAGAGATCTTACATGGGAAGTACATCCTACCATACTAAGCGGGTATATAGAAGATGATTATTACGTATATAATGTAATAACATCGCGCTACCATGATGAAAATACCGAGCTTAACGGTTTTATTATTGAAGATGGCCATGCAACCGATCCAAGTGGCTGGATGCGAAGCGGGGGTGCATTATTTATTCGAGATGGGAGGCCAACTTTAAAAAATCTTTGGATAAGAAACAACACGGCCGACTACAGTGGGGCCGTATATGTTTATGATGCAGGGGTTATTATGGATAATATAAAATTAACAGGCAACACAGCTGCTTCATCGGGTGCCGGTATGTGTTTTTATAAAAGTGGTGATGTAGGCACAGTATTAGAGCCTACGATTATAACAAACATAGAGGCTTCTAACAATTCTATCAGTAATTTTGGTTCCGGTGGCGTTATAGCTATAGAAAGAGATTATAACATAAGTATAGATGGTTTTAATTTTTATAACAATACTGCTAATTTGCTGGGTGGCGCCATATTTATAGACAGGGCAACCCTAAATTTAAGCAGGGGAGTATTTGATGGTAATGGGGGCCTGGTATCTAATGCTGTAAACTCCGGCGGGGCTTTTTATATTCAGGGTGTTCCCGGGTATCCTTCTTACATTACTATAGAGAGCGTACAGTTTAGCAATAACGTGGCAGATAGCGGTGGCGCCATTAACATGGCGCACTCTGTTACAGATATTATAAATTGCACCTTTGCAAACAATACGGCAACGGCAGCCACAGGGCCTAACCTTTTTGCTTTGCAGGGCAGTACCATAAGTGTTAAGAATTCGATTATAGATAGTCCCGCGAATGGCTACCCGGTTATTAAGGTATATCCGGAATCGCAGGCTACAAACGCCATGTATACTCTTGTTAACTCCATTGTTACCGATGGCTTTACCCCAATATTTACAATATCTGACAACGTGCAGCTAAATACCGCCCCGCTATTTGTAGATGCTGCAAACGGTAACTATAATATTACTGCCTGCGGGCCCGCGGTAGATGCCGGTATTAATTTGATGTTGGAGTTAAATCCTGCGCTTGATGCAGCCGGTAACCCACGTATTAAAAACAGTATTGTAGACCTTGGTGCTTTTGAATACCAGTACCTTGACCTTGCCTTTACCGATCAGCCTGATGCTGTTACCCTAAACATAGGCGAAACAGCAACTTTTACTGTTGTTACACAGAATGTAGGCATTACCTATCAATGGCAGGTGAGCACTAATAACGGCACCACGTGGACCAACATTGCTAACGCTACACAGCCAGTGTTGACTGTAACTAATGTGACCGCTGCTATGCACCACTACCTTTACCGTTGTGTATTGACCGATTGTGCCAGTTCGTTAAGCTCGGCAAGTGCAATGCTTACCGTTAACGGCGTAACAGGTGTAAATGATGTTGCCTTTGCAGGGCTTGCGCTGTACCCTAACCCGGCAAAAACACAGTTTGCTATACAGTATGCTTCGGCTACACAAGATGTAAATCTTACTGTGTATGACCTTAACGGAAGGCTGATTCATACCGCAGATGTAACTGCTCAGCAATTGCACGATGGCGCTGTGGTTAATGTTGCGGCGTGGGCTAACGGTGTATATATTATACAGCTAAGCGGCGGCGGACAGGCCACTTACAAATTCATTAAAAACTAAAACAATTGTAGTTAAAGCAAAAACTCCCCCTGATTAACAGGGGAGTTTTTTTGTGGAAAATATAACGAAAGAGTGGAGTACCTTTTATAAAATCCGCCTGGGGGTTATTCCCCCAGGCGGATTTTTTTGTGTATAGTAGTTAGTATGGCTTGCTACTATATGTTCTTAATGCCGGTAATATAGGGAGCGCCGCCGTTAAGGGGCTGAAAGATCTCTACAATAGCTTCCCAAACCACAAGGGCAGGAGGTACCGATGCTACACATTTAAATCGGTAATTGGTTCCGGCAACCACCTGTGTTGAAACCGATCCCGGTTTGTAGGTTGCGCCCACAAAGCCTTTCATGGCTTCATCAAACACTTTTTGGTCCTGCGGAGTAAGTTTGTGGTATGCTGTCCACCCGCCTGCTACTAATGTTTCTGCTGAATTTGACATAATTTGTAATTTTTAGTTTTGGTAATTGGTTTAAAGCTTTTCTATACCGTAAACAACAGGCTTGCCGTGTATAGGCTTATGGATAAGCACTATAGCTTCCCATATTGCGTTAGACGGCGGCATGGTAGCGCTGCATTTAAAACGGTAGTTGGTTCCGTTAACAAGCTGTGTGGCAACTTCCTGCGGTGTGTATTTTACACCCACAAAGCCGTGCATAGCTTCGTTAAATACGGTAAGGTCTTCGGCAGTGGGTTTGTGGTACGTAGTCCATCCGCCCGGGATTAATGTGTCAACTGAATTTTGATTAGACATAAGGTTGTAATTTTTAGTTGTTTCCTACTCGTAAGGCTTTTCAGAAAAGTTAACCGCCTCGTTTATTACAGTGGTTCCTGCTCCACTATATTACAGCCAATACATTACTTTAGTAAATAAGTAACCTGCATATCAGTGTATTACATGGGCTAAACTACAACAAACACCCCGTTAAAACTCAGGTGGAAATACGGGTTTTTTAATTCAGGTATTTTTTTGTTTTAGTGTTGTTCTTAGAGATTCTTTCACTTTGACGCGCTATGTTCGGAATGGAACAAAGCGTTGTGACATGGACGGAACCTTACTGTATAATGCATGAAAGCTAAAACAAGTATTAAAACTACAACCCTTAAGAAGAAAAAATAATATATTATATTTTAAGATGATAAATGGACAATATATTATTGCCTTTCTATAAATGATTGCATTATTAAACAACAAACCCGCACTAAGCGGGTTTGTTGTTTAATAATGTTTCTGTATATATAAATGAAAATCTTTTTCATTAAAGAAAACGTTCCTAAACCATACTTGTATTTTAACAGGTAAAATCTATTCACCCAACTCTGTCTCTACCTCTTCTTTAATATTTTTAAAAGGAGTAAAGGAAAGACTTTTTCCATTAACACTTACTTTATAAAAGTCCTTAGTAAGTATACTGTCTAAGACATCTTTTTGTAGCTGAGATTTTTTACCATCATTAATGTTTTCGTAACCCGCAGATCCTGATTTAGGGTGTACAAAAGCAAGATATATATCTTCATCCTTTAAAATAGCGGTTAGATATAGCCTTGCACCTCCACTGCCCTTTAATCTTCTTTTGATAAATGGTGCTTGCTGAGACGCGTTCAATACGTGTCCCTTTTTTGCTTCTTCAAAAGAGATGTTGAAGTAACTTTTTATAATTTCGGTTTCTATAAAACTATAAGAGTTGTTTTTTATAAGCTTGTCAAATTCAGTGACAAACTCAGGTAGGCAGTAAATATTCATCTTACAATTTTTCTAAGTGTTTTGTAATTTGAACAAAATCAGAGTCATTAATAAGGCGATTGTATGTAGAATCAATATCTTCAACCAGTTCAGCAAAATCATCGATAGCTTCTCTAAAATTGGATATTTCAATAGGTAGAAGACCGTTATTACTTAGTACATTAATAGATTGTATAAAATTATTGTTTTCTTTAACCGAAGTGTGACACAATTTAATTAATTCACGCAAAGAAACTAATTCAGAATCACTATAAGCGTGCCATGTAAGGTTTTCAATTTGAATATAAATGTTTTCAATAGCATCTGTCCTTTCTTTCAAATCCTTTCTAATATCATTAATGATATCTAAAAATTTGTCAACCTGTTGGTTGTCGGTTTTTGGTTTGTGATTGAAAGAAACAACATCGCTTGATATCTTATGGAAAATATCTCCATGGCTATGATTTTGGTTGTGAGGGGGGCATGTGTTTTGCATAGTATACTTCAAATATTTAAAACAATTATTAAGCCTTAAACTTGAACAATAATGATTTATAACTGTGTAATATTACGTAAAAAACGTGAATTCAAAATAATTCGTATAATAAATTTACAATATCTATACCATAAATATGGCTAACGAAAGGTTAAACCATTATAAACGGTTAATTTTATCGCTAAAATACATTATTGCTTTTCCAAATAAAACACTTGGTCAGAATATGATTCTGAGCGATTATGTGGATTTTAATTTATTGGTTCCTAAAAAACATTCTACATATTCGTGTATGCTATTAATCAAAATATACGCTTTTAACAACTAACTGTACTTTTTAGTATATGTATTTTAAATAAATAATATACTCATTTCTTTATTTATGGTCATATCAGTTACTTTAAACTTCTATATTAGTTATCCTAGCGATGACGGTGCGGAGTTCGATTGATTCAGGATTATTTATTTGCTTTGAATCACTTCGCCAACTTGGCCTTTAGCACTTTTGCGGCCTGGGTGTAGCCGCCTTCGGCGCCGTCTACAAAATGGATGTGGTCGTCTTCGAGGTTGCGCACGTAGCACGACATGATGGATGCGCCGCTTATGTGCAGGCCGTACAGTATTTCGCCGGCGGTTTCCATTTCGTCCAGCAGTTGCTGCAAGGCTGCCCGCTGCTTTGCCGACCCTGATATTACGGTGTTTATCTTCCCGTCTATTACCAGCGTATCGCTCATTTCTACGAGGCTTTCCAAGTAGGTTTTGCCTTTTTTGGTGCTAAAGTAAATGTAGCCGTAAAATGAGGTGAGCCAGTTGCGCAGCAGCTGCATCCACTTTACCTGGCCTATTTTGGCACGCATCTCGGTACCCAGGCGGTTAAAGGTAGTTTTCAGCTTTAGCTTGGCTACCGATATGGGCTGGCGCTTTTCGGGCGAACCGTACAGCTCGTCCATCTTTTCGAGCACTTTTTTAAAGGCAACCGACTGCTGAATGCCTTTTTGCGCCACTACCAGCAGGGTTACAATTTCTTCCTTATTTTCGGGCGGGGCTATCATATCCCACCGGCATTGCATACCGCTAAGGTCCAGCTTATCTTCCTTAGGCGGGGTGGCAGAGAACAAGTAATCGTCGCCTTTAATTATCTTTTCGGCATAGTTGAGTCCGTTGCCCAGCACCACCGGGATGGAGAATGCCGGCGAACGTTTAAACTTGGCAATGTGAATTTCGTGCCCCTCGTTATAAATTTGCTTAACAGGCACGGTGCCGGTGCGCAGTTGCAGGTTAAAGTTGGTTTGTGTGTTAATGCGGTACAGGCTAAGGGCATCCATAACCTTATCGATAAGCGTAGCCGGAACGATAAATGTAGCGCCGTCGCCCCCAAAAAAGAAGGGAACGGTAACCTGCATACCAAAGGCAATGTTTAAAACGGTAACAATGCTGCCGGTGGCAATAAGGTTAACGTCCTGGTGGCGACCGCCCATTACCTGCTGGGTAGAGCCGATAATATCGGTAATTACAACGTGCCAGTCGGGCGGCACATTGGCAAATAAATTAATCCGGCCCAACATTTCGCCCAGCGGTACTTTGCTCAGCGGCAGGTTGGTATAAAATTGTTCGCTATTTTGGTCGTCCATCGTTATGCTGCGTTACGTTTGCCGTTGTATAAATGTAGTGAATTAATAGCCTTTGCATTGTGTATTAAAATTACAAACTTCAAATCTTAAAATCAAAACCTGCCATCATAAAGTATCCCTAAACCTTATCCCGAAAAATTATCCCTAAATCCCTCTGCAAAATTACAACAGGTTTGGTAGCATGGTACTGAAGCGGATCTTGCAGTAAATTACATTTAACACTAATATACCAATCGGTATATTTTAAATGGATGATAATTAGGTGTTTAATTATTTTTTTAGATTTTGAATTTAAAACGGCTTCGCCAACGGCATTTTTAGAGTGTGATTTGATAACGAATGTCAGAGTCCAAAAGAGAAAAATTAAGCACTTTTTGATGGTTTAAAAACAAAATCCGCCCCTCGGCAAAAAAGGGCGGATTTAACAATTATGAAGAAAAAAAATGGTTGGTTTAGGTCGGTCTCTTAGTAGTAAGTATAACGCCTTACTTTTGCAATGTATTTAGCCAGCCTGATAACCTGGTGGCTATAGCCGTATTCGTTGTCATACCATACGTAAAGTATTACATTTTTACCGTCGGCACTTACAATGGTGGCCTTACTATCGTATATAGCCGGCGCCGAAGTGCCTACTATGTCGCTGGAAACCAGTTCGTTATTTACCGAGTATTTAATTTGCTCTACTAATTCGCCTTCAAGGGCGTAGTGTTTCATGATCTCGTTCACCTCGGTTATGGTTGTAGGGCGTTCTACCTCTACATTAACCACTACAAGTGACCCGTTTGGTACCGGTACGCGTATAGCATTGCTTGTTAACTTACCTGATAACGAGGGTATTGCCTTTGCTACAGCACTACCTGCACCGGTCTCGGTAATCACCATGTTAAGGGCTGCTGCCCTGCCACGGCGGTACTTCTTGTGCATGTTGTCCACAAGGTTCTGGTCGTTGGTATAGGCGTGTATGGTTTCAAGGTGGCCTTTAACAACGCCTAAAGTATCTTCAAGTACCTTAAGCACAGGGGTTATGGCATTAGTAGTACACGATGCCGCCGAGTAAATATCGGTAGTATCAGGATTGTGGTCGTTGTGGTTTACACCATATACAATGTTGGGTATGCCTTTGCCCGGAGCCGTAAGTAGCACTTTATCAACGCCTTCGGCAGCCATGTGGCGCTCTAAGGCTTCGTGGGTGGTAAAAGCACCGGTATTGTCTATAACAAGGGCATTGTTGATGCCGTATTTTGTGTAGTTGATCTTATCAGGGTTGGCTGCGCTGATAATATGTACCGTTGCACCGTTGATAATCAGTGTGTTGTTCTTTGTGTCGGCCACTACAGATCCCTGAAAATCGCCATGTATAGAGTCGTGCCTTAGCAGTGATGCCCTCTTTTCCAGCAGGGTAGCATCATTCTTATCGCGAACTACTATGGCCCTTAGCCTTAGTTGCGCACCCTTGCCAATTTTGCTCATCATTTCGCGGGCAAGGAGCCTGCCAATCCGACCAAAGCCGTACAGTACCACGTCTTTAGGCTGTATGTTGCGGCTTACCTTTGCATCACGCAGCTTGTGGTTAACAAAGGCAGTGGCATCGTTATAATGGTTATTATCAAGCTGATACTCGTAGGTTAACTTACCAATGTCGATACGTGAAGGCTGTAAATTGGCCACTTTAATGGCACGGGCAATCTCTACGGTATCAAAAACATTGATGGGTTTCTTAATGAACTCCCCGGCATATTCATGCAGGTTGATTATTTCGCCTACACTCTTGTCTATTAGCTGGTTGCGGAAAAGCACAAGCTCAATAGACTTGTCGTACCACAGTTCACTCACAATATTTATAAATTCTACTCCTGCTTTACGCCTGTCGGCCTGGTAAGAAAGTTCTTTTTCGTATAAAACGGTATTGTTCATCGGGAGCAAAAATGTTTGAATTGTTGTATTGTGAGGCAAATGTATAAATATCAATCGTTTTCGTAAAATAAATTCGCAATTATTTTTACTATTTTTTAAATATTAGTCAGTCTTGTTAAAATCTTATTAATGCTGCGGTAAAATGGCGTTAAACAATATTTTATTAACAGTAGCCTGATTATTTAAGTGGTAACTTTATTAGAAACAATAAATTACTGCCGTCATGAAAACAAATCTACATTCTATATGCTTTGCCATTATGTTGATTTTGAGTGTTTTACTCCCGGTAAACGTATCGGCACAGATAGATTACCAACAGGACTTCTCTCAGGTAGACCACAAATGGACTGACCTTGACTTTAAAGTTACCGATGTTGCAACCTGCCAAACACCGTTTGCCCTTCGCGCCAATGTAAATGCGGCGCAACGTAATGTGGTAGAGACGGTTTCGCCTGCAATAGGAGTTAGCGATGGCGAAGAGGTTGTACTGATTTACCGTTACAAGCTCCTTAAATATGATAATGTACTGCCGTATCAGCCTGAAAATATAGCCGATTGGGGCAGCCTTACCCTTGATTATGGCCCTACACGTAACGGCCCGTGGACACAGATTGATGCTATAACACCTCAAAACCATGTAGTGCCGACTGTGCTTTAAGGCAGGTTACCTTTACTCCAGCCGATAGTAGCAAAGTATATTTGCGCTTTAGGGCAGGCGGCGGCATTAACCCAAAGAGCAACTACTACGTGTATATAGATGATGTTAGCGCCTTACAGGATGGTATTACCATAAGCCCTATAACTGCTCAGGGTGGGATACAGGTATATCCTAACCCGGTACAAGACTATCTTAATGTTCGCTTTGACGGAACCATAAGCAGCATCCTTATCTTTGATAATCAGGGTCGTGAGGTGGTAGTTGAAGATCTTAACGAAAATCTTTCTCGTTTAGATCTTACGGGCCTTGCCCATGGCGATTATGTTTTAAAGGTTACGGCTAACGATGAAATTAGGGAAATCAATGTCACTAAGAAATAAAGTCTTGCTTGACTTAGTTTTGTTAAAAATATCTTAAAAAACGCATTAATATTTAAAAATTAAACTTTTAGAAAACATAATGTGTTAATTTTAATGTACTTATAATTCTTTTAACCTCACTACTGCTATGAATTTAAAATTACGTTTGCTAACGGGCTTTATGTTTTTAAGCCTGTTTTTTACACAGCTTTCTTACTCACAACTTTCTTACTCTGAAGATTTTGAGGGTGACGAAGTATTCTGGACGAACCCTGAAGACGCCTATTGGCTGGATGATTATGAATCGTGCGACGGTTACTCTATTGTTACAGAGTTATATACCTACTATGAAGAAGGTACCAGCGTTTCATCTACTTTAGGGATATCTAACGGGCAGCTGGCAACGCTGTCTTACGAATACAAGCTTATAGATTATTATGACGATACTCCATATCCTAATTCTCCCAATTGGGGTAATTTCTCTGTTGAATACTCCACTTCGGCAACAGGCCCATGGACACTTATAGAAACTGTATCTCCTGCAAACCACATTGTTTCAGGTGATTGTGCCACACGCACTGTAGCATTTACCCCACCGGCAGGCAGCAATGTTTATTTAAGGCTTAGGTCGGCTGCAAATCCTGATGAAGATATTGATATAGATGCCCTGCTGTATTTTGATAATGTGTCGGTTACCCAGGCAGCTTCTTTGCCGTGCGAAGGTACACCGTCGGCATCAACAACTATAGCGGCTAACGGCACTATATGCAATTCTCAGCAGGCACAGCTTTCATTATCACCTGCTTACTATTCAGGCGGCTTAACTTTTCAGTGGCAATCGTCTACTAACGGTACTGATTATACACCAATAACCGGAGCTACGAGCCCTACGTACAGTGCTGCACAAACTGCCAGCACATGGTATAGGGCCGTTATTACATGCACAGGTAGCGGACAAACAGCAACCAGTACACCTGTACAGGTAATCAACAGCGGGTTAGAATGCTACTGCGATGTGCCGTTTGAGGAAGATATAGAGCCTATTACGCTTGTAAATTTTGCAGGTATTGATAATGTTTCTTCGGCAGCTATTAATGGTTCTCCGGGTGTAGAGAATTTCACAGGATTAACGCCGGGACAGGTTACGGCGGGCCAAACGTATGAGATTACACTTGAAGGTAATACAAACGACCCTGATGGCGATGGTTATGAAACGTACTTTACCGTATTTATAGACTGGAACCACGATGGAGATTTTGAAGATGATGATGAACAGAATGAAATAGGCTACCTTGTTGATTCTAACGGAACTGATGGTGTACAGCTTACCGGCGATATAGAAGTACCAGAAGATGCGCTTCCGGGTTTAACCTATATGAGGGTGTTTAAATTGTTTTATGAGTTTACCAGCGACCCTTGTTCCAGCGAAGATGGCGCCGGTTACGGTCAGGTAGAAGATTATCTCATTAATGTAACTACTGATTGTAATCTTGAAGCTCCTGAAATTGAAGAAGATATTACATTATGTAATGCTGCCACAGGTGCAGATCTTCCTAATTTTGATGGAGATATTGTATGGTATTACAGTGCCACAGGCGATGACGTAGTGGTTGAAAGTGATGCATTAGTAGCAGGTACTTATTATGCTGCGGCTATTGAAGGCACATGCGAAAGTGAAGAGCGTACTCCTGTAGAGGTTATTATTGATGTGGTAAACCTGGATGAAGTAGAAGACGTGTTTTCTTGTACTACATACGTATTGCCCGCCCTTACTAACGGAGCCTATTATGGTGGTACTGAAGGTACTGGCACCGAGTATGAGGCCGGTGATGAAATAACAGAGACGACAACGTTATACGTTTATGCCGAATCTGAAATTGTAGAGGGCTGTTTTGCTGAGGCAGTATTTACAGTTAATATTGATGCACTGCCCGAAATTGAAGGGGCTGAAGAGCAAACCATTACCACTCCGGGCGCAACAATAACTGATATTGTAATACTAACTGTTAATGGTGCTTCGGTTACATGGTATCCTACCCAGGAGGATGCAGAAGCGGGTACTAACGCAATACCTACTACTACAGAGCTTGTAAACGGTGCTACATACTATGCGGTTCAAAACAATGGCGAATGCAGCAGTGAGGTTTTTGAAGTAACAATTACCACTACTTTAGGTACAGATGATTTTACTAATAAAGGCTTTACATACTATCCTAACCCGGTAAACAGTGTGCTGACTATTAATTATAGTAGTGCAATTACGAATGTTACGGTGTATAACCTTATGAGACAACAGGTTTTAAGCAGGGATAACACACAGCTTCAGGCGGTGACAGATATGTCGGCGCTTAGTACAGGCACCTACCTTGTTAAGGTAACGGCAGGTACGCAGACTGCTACCCTTAAAATTGTAAAACAGTAATTTATAACTGCAACACATTGCAAACGGACGGCCATTTTAGCCGTCCGTTTTTGTTTACCCTAAAAGCAGTATCATCAATCAATTGGGTAATTTTGTTTCTACAGTTGCATTTTCAAGTATGTTGAGTTCCTGTATCTTTCCGTCTTTCAATATTAAGAAGTTAGCTGGGAATTTCTTTTCCTCATCGTTTATAACTGTAAAGTCAACCGTAAGGTGGGTACCGTCTTTGTCGGGCTTTTCGTTTTTAATAATGTAGCCGCTAAAGGTGGGTATCTGTTTTAGAACTTCTTTAAGCACCTGTTCTTCCATACCCGGAAATATGCGGGCAATGGTGTAATTCTCTGCAAGCACATCGGCGGCAGCTTCGGTATTGCGGGTTGTAAACATTTTTAGTACTGCATCCAGTTGTGGTGCAAATTTGCTTTTTTGCTGTGCATTGCCTGCAAAAGCCAGTAATAGCAGGATGATGGGTAACAACAATTTAGTTTTCATAATAGTATCTTTTAAGTTATAAATAATGTTTTTTGTATAATACAAATGTATCCTGCAATAGCAGGCTGCTTGGTTACGCACTGCTATTTACTGTTAATCAGTGTTAAGCTGTAAATTGCAAAAATGCTAAAGCGTTACGTTGCAATGTTATTTAGTGTTAAGTGGCTTTTTAGCATATATTTATTATATACATTTGGAGCATGAAAAAGAGGTTTACCACCATTAAAAAGCCCAACCTGCTGTTAGTTTATGCGCTAATGGCGGTGGCTTTTATTACGTGTTTCCAATTGTACTGGCTATACTCCGTTTACAATAACCAAAAATCGCTTATAAGTGAGGAAACAGAGAATATGCTTAAAGAATATGCCCTTGATTATGATGGCATGTCTATCATGGGGAATATTAATGGTAACGGGGCCATACTGGCTCCGGAAATGAGGCATTTACCACCCGATTCTTTAACCGAAGGGATAAGCATACAGGTTAAGCTATCGGGCGATGCTGAGCATGGCATGCTGCGTGACAGCATTCAAAAAACACTTGACTCTATACTTTCTTTAAAAGGCAGCGGCAAATTAGATAGTGTGCTTTATAATAAATTTAAATCAAGGCTTTCAGCTGCTTATCCTAATCTTGAGTATGGGCTTTCCTACAATATTGGTGATAAAAAGACAAGTTTTCCCAACCCAATGCCCAATACCGCCGATGCTCTTATCGTGGTTAAAACCTCTCAAATAAATCCGTTTAACCAGTTCAGGCTCATACTGTTTAATTTAGAAAGCGTGGTGTTTCAAAATATGGTATGGGATATAGTGCTTTCTATAGTTTATCTTATAGTGTGCATAAGTGCTGTTGTGTTGCTTATAAACAGTACTAAAAAAAGCCGCAAGCTTTTGGAAATGAAAGATAACTTTACCAATAATATGACGCACGAGATCAAGACACCGTTAGCTACGCTGTATGCGGCTACAGAGGCGCTTGATAAATATGATATGCTTGATGATAAGGTTGCCGCCCGCGAATACATACACATAATGCAGGCCGACTTAAAGCGCCTTACCGAAATGGCCGAGAGCATTTTATACAACGCCAAGCTTAGCGATGGCCGGATAAACCTTAAAAAGGAGAATATAAATATTAAGCAGATGCTTGCCGATATAGCAGGTAAATTTAAACCATCTACCGAGGCGCTCAACGCCGTAATTAACACCGATAGTATCCCGGATGATATGTACATAAAGGCGGATGCCGAGCATTTGTACAATGTGTTTTGTAACCTGGTAGATAATTCCTTAAAATATTCTGAGGGTAATGCCCAGATTTATTTTAGTGCCAGGGAAGAGGGTGAAAAGGTAAAGATATGGGTAGAAGATAATGGTGTTGGCATTGCCGAGGCGCATCATAAAGATATTTTTAAGCCGTACTTCCGCGTATCTGAAGGTGATGTGCACACCGTAAAAGGCTACGGACTTGGCCTTAGCTACGCTTATGAAATTATTGCCCTTCACAAGGGTGTATTAAAACTGCTAAAAAGCCAGCCCGGCAAAGGCACCACGTTTGAAATAACCTTACCTCAGGATCAGGACAATGGATAGCATAAATGTATTATTTGTAGAAGATGAGCTGTCGCTTGGTAAGATAACCGGCGATATGCTTACTAAAAATGGCTTTACAGTGCAATGGGCTCAGGACGGACTCCGCGGGCTGGAGGCTTTTGTGCCCGGAAAGTTTGATATTTGTGTGGTAGACATTATGATGCCCGGTATGGATGGCTACAGCCTTGTAAAAGAAATTCGTAAGCAGGACACTGATATACCCGTAATATTTTTAACGGCACGCTCCCTGGCCGAAGATGTGGTTAAAGGTTTTGAGACGGGAGGTAACGACTATCTTAAAAAGCCTTTTAGTATAGAGGAGCTGGTGGTGCGTATGAATGCCCTGCTTAAGCGGACATCTAAACCTGCTGTAGCTCCCGATGCTATTACGCTCTATAATATAGGAGAGTATCGTTTTAACCGTACCCGTATGGAGTTGAGCCGTGCCGATAAGCGAATTATACTTACCCACTTGGAAAATGAGCTGCTATACAGGCTTATAGCGAATAAAAATGAGGTACTGCCCCGCCAGAATGTATTGCTGGAGCTATGGAAAGACGATTCGTTTTTTAGTGCCCGCAGCATGGATGTCTTTATAACAAAGCTCCGCAAATATTTTTCTGAAGATCCTGCTGTATCTATCGTAAACATTAGGGGTATAGGCTACAAGATAATCGTTAGGGAATAGCCATAAAAACAAAATCCCGCCTAAAAAGGCGGGACTTCACTAAAAATATAAAGCAAGATGAATAATTACATTATAAAGCGTACCACCTGACGGTTTTTAGTAAGCATCTCTACACGCACACGCTCGTTTTGCCCTTTGCGCGATAACAGTTCGGTTACGGTTTCAATATCTGTAGCCTTAACGTTATTAATACTTAGGATGATACCGTCTTTAAGCTCCTCATAGTAAGGCATATAATTCTCATCGGTAATCTCTTTTATCCTCACTCCATAATCTATTTTAAGCTGTTTCTTTTCAGCCGCTGAAAGGTCCTGTAACTCAAGTCCGTCATACGTAAGGCTGTTAATCTCATTTTTTGTAAGCTTAACTGGCAGGGTAACCAGGTCGCCATTACGGTCTACCGTAACCTTAACCACATCGTTAGGGCGTTTAGTAACAATAGAACGGCTTATATCGGCAAAACCGGTAACAGTGTTATCGTCTATCTTTACAATAATATCACCTTTTTTAATGCCTGCTTTTTGGGCGCCACTTTTATCTACTACACTGTTAACATAAAAGCCTTGTGTTTGGTTTGTTCCCAGTTCTTTGCTCGAAGTACTGTTAAGCTCGTTGCCCTGTACACCAAGTACACCACGCTGTACATTACCAAACTCCATAAGGTCTTCTATTATCTTGCGGGTAATGTTACTTGGTACAGCAAACGAGTAGCCTACATAAGAGCCTGTAGTGCTGCTTATCATGGTGTTAATACCTATAAGCTCGCCACGGGTGTTAACCAGCGCACCACCGCTGTTGCCGGGGTTAACGGCAGCATCGGTTTGTATAAACGATTGCAGGCCATCTTTACTTAAATTCCTTGCTTTCGCCGAAACGATACCTGCGGTAACAGTACTGTTAAGGTTGTACGGGTTACCTACGGCAAGCACCCATTCGCCCACTTTCATGTCGTCGCTATTGCCAAAGGTGGCATACGGCAGCTTCTCATTAGTATCTACTTTAAGCAGGGCAATATCCATTTTAGAGTCGGTGCCTACAAGTTTTGCTTTGTACGATTTGTTGTTGTTAAGGGTAACTTCCAGTTCCGATGCGTTTTGTATCACGTGGTTGTTGGTAACAATGTAGCCGTCTTCGGTAATAATAACACCACTACCGGTACCCACCTGGGCCTGTTGCTGGCCGCCGCGAGAGCCGTAAAAAAACTCCATCATGGGGTTGCTTGGCGCAGTAGCATACGATGTGTTTTTAACGTGAACCACTGTATGCACGGCTTTATCGGCTGCAGCCGTAAAATCGGTAGGGGCTTCAGCGCCGGTTAATGATACATTCCTGCTAAATGCAGATTGGGGAGCGGCTATTGATAAGGCAGAACTTGGAGTGTCGTTATCAAATACCAGTTTGTAAGCTCCAAGGGTTGTGGCTCCGCTTAAAAGGGAAACCAGGAACAGGCTTGAAATTTGTTTCATAATAGTAAACAGTATTTAATTTTTTTAATGGTTAAAGTGCGGTAGCAGCCATGTTTTTATGTCGTTTATATTCGTACTTTTGTCCTTATTATATGCACTAAATGGAATACACTTTTTACAAATACCAGGGCACCGGAAACGACTTTGTCATGGTAGACAACCGCGATGATATATTTCCCAAAAATGATACCAAACTTGTTGCAAAGCTTTGCGACCGCCGATTTGGTATTGGGGGCGATGGGCTCATTTTATTAGAAAACGCAGGAAGTGCTGATTTTCGTATGGTATACTATAATTCTGATGGAAATGAAAGCACCATGTGCGGCAACGGCGGCAGGTGCATTGTGGCTTTTGCCAATGCCTTAGGGATTATAGATAACGAAACCGAATTTGATGCGGTAGATGGCCGCCATCATGCCACTATAGATGAGTATGGCATTGTATCGCTGCACATGAAGGATGTAAATACCGTATCGGTATACGAAGATTACGTGTTTTTAGATACCGGATCGCCACATCACGTTGAAATTGTAGACGACCTGCCGGTTTTAGATGTTAAGCACATAGGGGCAAACATCCGCTACAGCGGTTTATATGGAGATAAAGGTAGCAACGTAAACTTTGTAAGTCAGACTGAAAATGACAAATTTTCAGTACGCACGTATGAGCGTGGTGTAGAAGATGAAACTTTGTCTTGTGGTACTGGTGTAACTGCCGTTGCCATAGCCATGAAAGTTTTGGGTAAGACCGATGCTAACCATGTAAGCCTGAGCACACCTGGCGGCGAGTTAAAAGTCTCTTTTGCTCAAAACGGAAAGCAGTTTACCAATGTATATCTTATTGGCCCGGCTAAATTTGTTTTTAAAGGCGAAGCAGAATGGTAACCTTAACGGGAAACACTATTTACCTTAGGGCCCTGGAGCCCGAAGACCTTGATTTTATTTACCGTATAGAAAATAACGAAGCTATGTGGCATGTTAGCAATACGCAAACGCCCTATAGCCGCTTTTTAATACGCCAGTACCTGGAAAATGCCCATCAGGATATTTATGAGGCCAAGCAATTACGCCTTACCATTTGCGATAAAGCGTCCACCGCTACTGTGGGTTTGATAGACCTTTTTGACTTTGACCCCGCCAACCAAAGGGCAGGTGTGGGTATTATAATAGAACAGGATCAGGACCGTAATAAAGGGTTTGGCAAAGAGGCTTTAAGCCTGCTTATTAACTACGCTTTTACCAAATTGCAGCTGCACCAGCTGTATGCAAATATCCATTTAGATAATGTTGCAAGTACCACCCTTTTTACTAATTTTGGCTTCCAATTAATTGGGATAAAAAAAGACTGGAACAGGCAGCACAACCAATACCATGATGAGGCGCTGTACCAACTAATAAACAATAACTAAAACATAGCATTTTGAACTTAAGGAAAATTGTAGGCATCGTGTCGCTGGTCGTGGTTATCGGCGGTACCATTTATGGCTATATGTTGTATAAGGATATATTTTCGCCAAACACGGCTTTTGATAAAGAAGAAGTGGCGGTATTTGTACCCACAGGCAGTAATTTTGAGGAGGTAAAAGCACTGGTTAAGCCATACGTTAAAGATATGGACCGCTTTGTGAGTACAGCCGAGAAAAAAGAATATCCCAATAACGTTAAAGCGGGTAAGTTTGTTTTTAGGAACGGCATGAGCAGCAACGACCTTATAATAGCCCTGCGCCAGCCCCTAACGGTGAATATTGCCTTCAATAACCAGGAAACCCTGCAAAGGGCGGTAGGCCGTATAGCGCAGCAAATTGAGCCGGACAGCCTTCAGTTACTTGAAGCGTTTACCGATAAAGCTTTTTTAGAAGAGAACGGCTTTAACGAAGATAATGTACTGAGCATTTTTATACCTAATACCTACGAGTTCTTTTGGAACACCACAGGCACCAAGGTTAGGGATAAGCTTATGAAAGAATACCGTAAATTCTGGACACCGGAAAGGCTTGCCAAAGCAGAAGCGCAAAACTTAACGCCATTGCAGGTATCGGCACTTGCGGCTATTGTGCATAAAGAAACCGTTAAGAACGATGAGAGGCCACGTGTAGCAGGCGTATACCTTAACCGACTTAAAAAAGGCATGAAGCTGGAAGCCGACCCAACCGTTATTTACGCTATTAAAAAGCAGTCGGGCGATTTTGACCAGGTTATTAAACGTGTGTTCTTTAAAGACCTGCTTATTGATTCTCCTTACAATATGTACAAATATGAGGGATTACCTCCGGGGCCAATTGCCATGCCCGATATCTCGGCTATTGATGCCGTACTAAACCCTGAGCAGCACAATTACATTTATTTTTGCGCCAGTGTTACTAATTTTGGCTACCATGAATTTGCAGTTACTCCGGCGCAGCACGAAGTTAACCGCCAAAAGTATGTTGCCTGGGTAGAAAAGATGGGTATAAAGAGGTAAATTCTTACATAAATTATAAAGAATTCCGGAGGTTTTTAAACTTTTCCGGAATTTTTTTTACCCTAAATGCCCTACAAAAATTTTAAAGCTACCGGGTTTGTAATTCCCTTTAAACAGGGTAATTAAGCGTTATTCTTACAAGGTAACATGGTCTTAACAAAAAGTTAAAGTAGGGTGTGCGGCTAAGGTGCTGTAAATCAGGTTGTGTTTTTTTGTTGTATATTTGCATCTGTGAAATTCATAAGGTGACAGATTATGAGAAATAAATACACATGATTAAGAAATGGATATACTTTGCGGGCTTAGGACTTTTTATAGCAACCGTGAGCTCAGGTTTCAAACCTAAAGAAGAAAAACAGTTTGGTAAAATAGAAGGCTTTCACTTAGCCGAAGACGAAATTACCAATTACACAGTTCCTACTATTGACGAAACCGCCAAAGTAAATTTCAATTTCCCCTTTACCGGCAAAACGTATGTAGGCTTTAAACAAGCCGTAGCCATTAAAGAATCTCAGGGCCTTTACAAATTAGTTAACCGTTACGGTTACATGGGTAAGTACCAGTTTGGCAAAAGCGCCTTACGTGCACTGGGCATTAAAGACTCCAATAAATTTTTAAATAACCCTGCGTTACAGGAACGTGCTTTTAAAGCATTGTGTTCTAAAAACAAATGGGAACTTAGAAACGAGATAGACCGTTTTGATGGCAAAATAATAAATGGCATCATGATTACCGAATCGGGCCTATTAGCCGCTGCACACCTTGCAGGCGCAAACTCGGTAAAGAACTTTTTGCATAGTAATGGTAAAAGGGCTTTCCGCGATGGTTTTGGTACTTCATTAAAAAGCTATATCAAAAAATTTGGAGGTTATGATACTTCTGCTATCGTTGCGCACCCTGAGCCTAAAGTAAGGCTTAACTAAGCTTATAGAAGCTTTAATTTATCCTCCGCATCTTTAAGCACAATTTCCTGCTCACTTAATATTTCTCCAACTTTTTTTTGCTGTAATCTATTATTACTATTTTTAACTTTTGCGTATCCCTTTTCGCTGAGGTTTTTTACATGGTTTTTTTGCAGGTATTTTAGGTACTCCCCATAGGTCATCCCATCAGTAAACGTTTCTTTTAAGTGGTCGCCGCTAAGAATGTACTGGCTGAGATTTTCCTGCAGCTGTAACGATTTTTTACGAAGGTTTTGATATTGCAATAACAGGTAGCTCTTCCTTTCCTTATAGCCTGCCCTGCTATTCAATAGCTTAGTAAGGAGGTATACTATTACACCACCACAAAGCACAATCACGATTGTAAGGTCTGGAAATAGTGGCATTGTAGTTTTCGTTTATCGCTAATTTAATCAAAAAAATGCGGTAAACCCTTATGAAATAAGGGTTTGGTGTGCGAAAAAACAATTTTATAATTTGACTGCCCCTTTTTTAATAATACCTTAAAATATGCGGTCGCAAATTTTTAATTTGTTTACATTGGCTGCCCAGTTCCATAATTTTGAAACTTATTTACTCCTCTTATTATAGCTTGCCAGCGTCACATATCCTGCAATTCCTGCCAATATCGATGCTGTTAGGATGGCAAATTTAGCTTCGGCTTGTAGCCAGGGCTTATCAAAAGACAACAATGCTATAAAAATTGACATTGTAAATCCTATACCACCTAATAATCCCAATCCTAATACATGTGGCCATCTTACTCCCTCGGGTAACTGGGCAACCTTAAGTTTTACCGATAGCCATGACATGGCAAATATCCCTACTGGTTTCCCTAAAAATAACCCTAAAACAATGCCCAGCCCTAAATTGCTGAAAAGCGATTGTGTCATCCCACTCTCAAACGTAATGTTAGTATTGGCAATGGCAAAAATAGGCATTATAATAAAGTTAACCGGGTTAGAAAGTAGGTGCTCCAGCTTTTCTAACGGCGATTCAGTGGCGTCAGGTGTAGTAGGTAAGGTAAGGGCAGTAAGCACCCCGGCAATAGTGGCGTGCACGCCGGAATGGTGTATAAAATACCATATAACAGCTCCGGATATCAAATACATCCACAGGCTTTTAACGCCTAATCGGTTAAATATAATTAGTAAGGCTATTATAGCAGCTGCATAGCCCAGGTATATCCAATGCAGTTCACCCGAATAAAAAATAGCAATAACCAGTATAGCCATCAAATCGTCTACAATGGCAAGAGCAGCTAAAAATATTTTAAGCCCGATGGGTACTTTGTTACCCAATAATGAGAGTATCCCTAAGGCAAAAGCAATATCGGTAGCCATGGGTATACCCCATCCGGCAGCAGTGCGCGCCTCGTTATGGTTAAAAATACTGTAGATGAGGGCAGGTACAATAACACCGCCAATGGCCGCAAGTACCGGTAACGCCGCTTGGCGCGCTGTAGATAATTCCCCTTCAACAATTTCGCGTTTAATCTCAAGCCCAACCAGTAAAAAGAAAATAGCCATAAGGCCATCATTTATCCAGGTTATAAGGGGATATCTTAAATGTATTACAGTAGTTTCAAAACCAAGGCCGGTTTGCAGCAGGTTCTCAAAATTATCGGCAAGGCCGGTATTTGCAATGGTTAACGATATTACCACGCACAATAATAATAGGATGCCGCCTGAAGATGATGAGCTGAAGAAGTTTCTGAATACTTTAAGGTTGATGAGTTTTGCCATATTGTAAAAATACAGAATTTAACATCAAACCCCAACAATAATGCGGCCTAAGCCTTGTTGGTAGCTACTTTATAATTGGGGTCTTCCAGTATATTGACTACGATTACACCTTCGGCATTTTTAAGCAATTGCCTGCTGTCCGGACTCAAATGTTTTAGGTGAACCGATTTACCGGCAGCGCTGTATTTCTTTGTGATATTGTTGAGCGCTTCAATGGCCGACATATCGTTAACCCGGCTTTCTTTAAAGTCGATCACGATTTGATCAGGATCGTTAGCTACATCAAATTTTTCTAAGAAAGTAGTGGTTGACCCAAAGAATAATGGCCCGAAAATCGCGTAATGCTTTGCGCCGGTATCATCAATATGGGTATTAGCCTGTATACGTTTGGCGCTTTCCCAGGCAAAAACCAATGCAGAGATGATAACGCCAATCAGCACAGCTAAAGCTAAATTATGTAGTGTAATTGTAATTAGAGCAACCATGATACCCGTAAATATATCCTGCTTAGGCATTTTATTAATAATACGGAAACTGGCCCACTCAAACGTACCGATGGCAACCATCATCATTACGCCAACAAGTGCTGCCATGGGTAGTTTGCCGATAACAGGCGCCCCAAAAAGTATAATGATAAGTATGGTTATTGCAGCTATAATACCCGATAGCCTTGCCCTCGATCCCGCTGAAAGATTAACCAGTGTTTGAGCAATCATGGGGCAGCCACCCATACCAAAAAAGAAACCGTTGGCTATATTAGCCGTGCCCTGGGCAATACATTCCCGGTTACTGTTGCCTTTGGTACCCGTAATTTCATCTACTAAATTCAGCGTAAGCAGGCCTTCGGTAAGTCCTACAGCTGCCATGATTAAGGAGTAGGGAAGTATGATTTGGAGTGTCTCCAAATTTAGAGGGATATTCGGAATATGGAAAGGAGGGAAGCCACCTTGTACTGATGCTATATCCTGAACAGTTTTGGTTTCGATACCAAAGCCTAAAACTACTGCAAACACCACTATAATAGCTACTAACGATGCCGGTACGGCTTTGGTAATTTTAGGAAAGCCAATTACTATGGCAACGGTTAACGCTACCAATCCTGCCATTGTATATAGGGTAGAACCTGTTAGCCATGCTTCTTCGCCGTTTATAATGGTTTTAAACTGACCTAATTGTGACATGAATATTACCACTGCCAGTCCGTTTACAAAGCCGTACATAACGGGTTGCGGTACAAGCCGTATAAATTTACCCAGTTTAAAAAGTCCGACCAATATTTGAAATGCACCACCTAAGGCTACAGCAGCAAAAACATATTCTATGCCTTGTGCCTGCATTAATGCTATAAGTGTAATTACCGTTGCACCCGCACCGCCGGATACCAGGCCCGGCCTTCCGCCAAAAATAGCGGTTACCAACCCCATAATAAAGGCAGCATAAAGTCCCACCAGTGGTGGAAAGCCTGCCAGTATTGCAAACGAAAGCGACTCCGGAATCATGGTCATGGCTACGGTTAAGCCCGCCAGTATCTCGTTTTTATAGTTTACTTTTTGTGTAAAGTCGAAAAGGCCGAACGTTTTGGTTTGCATGTATGTCTGTAAGTTGCGCAAAGTTACAAAGTACCTTGCTATTTAAGCATGCTAAAAATTAATATACCGGCTGCAAAACTAAATAATATTTATCGTAATATTGCGATAAATAAAAACAAATGCTATGGGCATCACAAAATCAGATCAGTTTACAGAGCGCCAAAATGAGCTTTCAGCGCTGGCAAAGGCAATAGGGCATCCTGCGCGCATAGCTATTATAGAGTATTTGTTAGAGACAAATGCCTGTGTTTGCGGCGATATTGTTGAGGTATTGCCTTTGGCGCAGGCCACGGTATCGCAGCATTTAAAAGAGCTTAAAAATGCCGGGCTAATAAAAGGGAGTATTGAGGGAACCTCGGTTTGTTATTGTATTGATGAGGCTGGTTTTGAGAAAATAAAATCTTTTTTTGATCATATTACCCTTTCTATTGCGAATAAGAAAAACGAATGTTGTTAACCTAAAAATATACAGATCATGAAATTATCTGAAATTAAAAACCATCTGGCTACCGCCGAAGCTGTAAATTTTAAACTGCCAAACGGCACTTTTGTGCCCGAGAATTTTCACGTTACCGAAGTTGGGGTTATAACCAAAAACTTTATAGATTGTGGTGGAGTGGTGCGTAAAGAAGAAGTGGCCAATTTTCAGCTGTGGGATGCTAACGATTTTGAACACAGGCTAAAGCCTAAGAAACTGCTTGATATTATTGCACTATCTGAGAAGGTATTGGGAATGGGCGACTTTGAAATTGAGGTAGAATACCAATCAGAAACTATTGGTAAATATGACCTTAATTTTAATGGTATCGACTTTGTATTACTAAATAAACAAACGGCCTGCCTGGCGCAGGATGCCTGCGGTATACCTTCTAAACCTAAGGTGAGTTTGCAAATGCTGGGTAACAATGATGGTAACTCATGCACCCCCGGCGGAGGCTGCTGCTAATTTTTATAACTTATGGATCACTGCGCACCCGTACACCAACGAAAAAAGCTTGGTTTTTTACATCGTTACCTTACATTATGGATTTTCTTAGCCATGATATTAGGTGTTTTAATAGGATATTTTATTCCTTCTTCTTCAGGTTTTATAAATTCGTTTTCCAGTGGCACCACAAATATTCCCTTGGCTGTAGGGTTAATTTTAATGATGTATCCGCCTTTGGCTAAAGTGCAGTACAATAAAATTGGAGAGGTTTTTAAAAATACCCGCGTACTCACAGCATCGTTAGTTTTAAACTGGCTGATAGGGCCGGTATTAATGTTTTTTCTGGCAATAATTTTTCTTCAGGATTATCCTGAATATATGACCGGCCTTATATTGATAGGGCTTGCACGATGTATTGCTATGGTGGTGGTTTGGAATGACCTTGCAGAAGGCAACCGCGAATATGCAGCAGGGCTAATAGCGCTTAACAGTATATTTCAGGTATTGCTTTATAGTGTTTATGCCTAAGTGTTTATTACATTACTGCCGCCTTTATTTGGCATTAAAAGCCTCGAGATAGACATAACTGTTGGACAGATTGCCGAGAGCGTGGGTATTTACCTGGGGATTCCGTTTTTAGCCGGAGTTATTTCTCATTACAGCTTAATTAAATTAAAGGGTAAAGATTGGTTTCAAAACAAATTCATTCCTCTAATTTCTCCCATAACATTAATAGCGTTATTGTTTACCATTGTTATTATGTTTAGCTTAAAAGGTAATTTAATTGTGCAAATTCCTTTAGATGTTATTCGCGTAGCCATTCCGTTAGTGGTGTATTTTGCCATAATGTTTGTGGTAAGTTTTTTTATTGGCAAAAAAATGGGAGCAGATTATTCTCAAAATACGGCTATAGCTTTTACCGCTACCGGCAACAACTTTGAGTTGGCTATTGCTGTAGCTATAGGGGTATTTGGTATTAACAGTGGGCAGGCTTTTGTGGGGGTCATAGGCCCTTTGGTAGAAGTACCGGCGTTAATAGCCTTGGTAAACCTTGCATTTTGGTTTAGAGATAAATATTACAATACAACTACAAATAAAATATAACAATGAAAATAGCATTATTTAGCGACATCCATGCTAATCTGCCTGCTTTAGAAGCTTTCTTTAAAGATCTTGATACAAGAAATGTAGACTCTGTTTACTGCCTGGGCGACCTTGTGGGGTACAACATCTGGCCTAACGAGGTGGTTAACGAGATACGTAAAAGGCATATACCCACGATTGCAGGAAATTATGATTTTGGTATTGGCAGGATGAGCAACGAGTGCGGTTGTGCCTATAAAACCGACCATGATAAGGCAAACGGAAATGTATCTATATCTTTTACAAACGAAATTATTAAAGACAGCGAGCGTAACTACCTGCGGAATTTGCCAGCGCATATTAAGGTAGAATTTCAATTGAACGAAGATAAGCTTAACCTGTTGCTTGTACACGGCAGCCCCCGTAAAATTAATGAGTATTTGTTTGAAGACCGGGAAGAGAAAAGTTTGCTTCGTATTATGGAACAAGCCGATGCCGATATAATGTGTTTTGGGCATACCCACAAACCGTATCACAGGATTTTAAATTCAGGTACAGATGCACCTCATTATCGCCATGCCATAAACCTTGGGTCGGTAGGTAAACCCAAAGACGGCGATGTAAGGGGATGTTATGTTATCATTGCCATAAACGAAAATACCAGTGTTTTAAATAAAGACAGCATTGGTGTAGAATTTATACGCTTTGATTATGATGTTGAAACAGCGGCAAAAGCTGTAGAAAATAGTCCGCTGCCGGACGAATATGCCGATATGCTTAGAAAAGCTTATTAACAACTATATGAACGGGTAAGCCACAAAATGCAGGTGGCCAATTTTAATGTAGCGCTAAAATTTATGAATGATAAAGATACACGGCCTGTTATGCAGGTCGGGCACTTCTTTTTTCCATTGGGCTACAGTTTTGGTTTTAATTAATTCGGTAGGTTGGGTAATATCAGCAGCAATGCACAGGTGTGTAGTAGGTTGTAAAGCCAATAGCACTTCTTCCAGCATTTTGTTGTTACGAAAAGGTGTTTCTATAAACAATTGCGACTGGCTTTTATCCTGAGATAATTTCTCAAAGTTTCTTAGGGCGGCCCTTTTCTCGCCTTTTTCTATAGGCAGGTAACCGTTAAAAGCAAAGCTTTGCCCGTTCATACCGCTCGCCATCATAGCCAGCAATATTGATGATGGCCCCACAAGCGGAACCACCTGTATGCCTTTTTCGTGTGCAATTTTTACAATGGCAGCGCCGGGATCGGCCACACCGGGGCAACCGGCTTCGCTCATCAGGCCAACATTTTTACCTTCCATGCAGGGCTGTAAAAAGCCACTATGCTCGGATGGTTTTGTATGCTTATTTAAAACCGACAATTTAAGGTCGGGTTGCTTTTTTGTTGGGAGTATAGCCTTAATAAAACGGCGCGCTGTTTTATCGTTCTCCACTATATAATGGTCTATAAACTCAATGGCGCGTTCTACGGCCTGTGGTAACACATCTTTAGTGTCGCCTTCTTCGCCAAGCGGCACCGGTAATAAATATAGTTTTCCTTTAGGGGATGGTGTATTCATCTTCTTGTTTAGATAATTGCAAAAATAGGCATATTAATTAACTTCCTTTCGTGTTAATTACTACTTACTAAAGATAAATAGAAGTGCTGTAACAGCGGAATTATTGAATATGGTGCTCTTTTAAAAGCTTAACAGCTACAAGTTCGCAAGCTTCATCAAGCATATCATATACATTGTCAAAACCTTCGGGGCCACCATAGTAAGGGTCGGGCACATCAACTTTCTGGCCGGGAAAAATCTCATCCATCATTAGTTTTACTTTGGCCTTAGCTTCGGGGTTTGGTGCAAGCTGTGTAACGTCTTTAAGGTTAGAGCTGTCCATAACATAAATATGGTCAAAATCTGTAAAGTCAGATTTTTTTATCTGCCGTGCTTTTTGGCAGCTGATATCAAGTCCGCGGTTTTTTGCAGTGGCTACAGAGCGTGGGTCAGGACCCGAACCGGCATGCCAGTTGCCTGTACCGGCGCTATCTACCAAAAATTTATCAGCAGGAAGTTTAGATTGTAGTATGCCTTCAGCCAGCGGAGAGCGGCAAATGTTACCCAGGCAAACCATTAATATCTTAACGGGCATTAAACCGATAGTTTTTTGTTGATATCGTCTACAAATTTCCTGAACTGCTTATCGGTAGTAACAAGGTTGTCAACCGTTTTGCAGGCATGTAGTACGGTAGCGTGGTCACGGTCGCCTATTTGCGAGCCAATGTTAGCAAGCGATGCTTTGGTAAACTTCTTTGCAAAAAACATGGCAAGCTGCCTGGCCTGCACCACGTGGCGTTTTCTGGTTTTAGATTGCAGCGTATCTACATCAAGCTGGAAATAATCAGACACCACTTTTTGAATGTAATCGATTGAAATCTCGCGCTTAACGTTTTTCACGAATTTTTCTACCACCATTTTGGCAAGCTCAAGCGTTACCTCGCGGTGATTAAAAGATGATTGCGCAATAAGCGATATTATGGCACCCTCAAGCTCGCGTACATTACTTTTAATGTTACGGGCTATATATTCTATTATTTCTTCGGGCATTTCTACGCCGTCTCCAAATAGTATGTTCTTTAGTATCGATACACGGGTTTCATAATCCGGCTGGTGCAATTCTGCCGAAAGGCCCCATTTAAAGCGCGATAGTAAGCGCTGCTCTATATCCTGCATATCTACCGGTGCCTTATCTGATGTAAGGATAACCTGTTTGCCATTTTGGTGCAGGTGGTTAAAGATGTGGAAAAACACATCCTGGGTACCGGTCTTGCCGGACAGGAACTGAACGTCGTCTATAATAAGTACATCTATCAACTGATAGAAGTGAATAAAATCGTTACGGGTATTGCGCTTAACCGAATCGATATACTGTTGGGTAAAGATCTCGGCAGATATGTACAGAACGGTCTTATCCGGGTATTTATCCTTAATTTCTATACCAATGGCATGCGCTAAGTGGGTTTTGCCCAAACCTACGCCACCAAATATAAGTAGAGGATTAAACGATGTGCCTCCCGGTTTGTTTGCCACAGCCAATCCTGCAGAACGGGCGAGACGGTTAGAGTCGCCTTCAAAAAAGTTGTCAAAGCTGTAATTTGCATTAAGCTGCGACTCTATTTTAAGATTACGAATGCCGGGTATAACAAACGGGTTTTTAAGCTCAGGGTTTTTATTTTGAAGCGGGAAATCAACCTCCTGCGGTTTAACAGGTGCGCGATGGGCGCTTGGCAACTGCTCTGTAAAGGGCTGTTTGTTGCCAAAGGTGTTTTCCATCTTAATTTTATAAAGTAACTTTGCGCTATTGCCAAGTTCTTTAGTAAGTGCAACTTTTAACAACTTAACATAATGCTCTTCCAGCCACTCGTAAAAGAATTTGCTGGGTACCTGAATGTACAAAGCACCGTCAGTTAACTCAACTGCCCTGATGGGTTCAAACCAGGTTTTGTAGGCCTGATCCTGAATATTGTCTTTTATGAATAGTAGACAGTTTTCCCATACCGATTGCGCAGTTTTAGTCATATATCCTGATAATTAGTTGTTTATTAAAGGTTGTCTTACAAAAGGGAATGACCGGAAATTCATTCCTTTTAGGGAGAACAAATATGGTTACAAAATTCAGCAAAAAAAAACTTTTGGTGTATTGATTTTTATAAAAAAATATTGTAAGCGCATCAACCTAAAATTAATAAAAAATTAACATTTTAAATATATGAATTTTCACGAATTTAAAGTACGTGTTCGCTATGCAGAGACCGATCAGATGGGGGTTGTGTATCACGGCAATTACGCGCAGTACTTCGAGATGGGCAGGGTTGAATGGCTTAGAAATCTGGGACTTAGTTATAAGTTTATGGAGCAAAACGGCATTATGCTGCCTGTTGTTTCCTTAACATTAAATTATAAAAAACCGGCCCGTTATGATGATCTCTTAACTGTAAGAACTATCTTAAAAAAACAGGAGTCGGTCAAGATAGAATTCGACTACGAAATCTACAACGAAGCAGGTGAGTTATTAACAATTGGCAACTCGATTTTAGTGTTTGTAGACATGAAAACAGGCCGCCCGGTAGTGCCGCCGGACTATGTAAAAGAGAAGCTGGGAAAATAGTTTTTAGTCGCAGTTTCAGTCTTAGTTTTCAGTCCAAAAATTAACTGAAAACTGAAAACTGAGACTGATCACTTAATCGTAATTGTATGTAAACTGCTAAATACCTCAAACACCATTGGGGCATTTTGTTTTCGGGTGCTTAGGGTAATTTCGCAGTTGTTTTCCATTTTTTGCGATACGATATTAAGGTTCTTCTCTTTAATAATACGCATTACTTTGTTCATGTCCTGGTAGCCAAATTTTACAGTATAAAGTACATCGATGGTTTTTTCAACGATTTCTGATGCCTCTAAAGCCATTTGTGCCGAGGTTCGGTACGCAGAGATTAGTCCGCCCACACCCAACTTCACCCCGCCAAAATACCTGACAACCACAACCAACACATTTGTAACACCAAAACTTTGTATTTGCCCATAAATAGGCATTCCTGCGCTGTTGTTGGGTTCGCCATCGTCGTTAGTGCGGTAGTAAACAGTATCTGCCCCTAACTGGAAAGCATAACAAAAATGTCCAGCCGATTGGTGTTGTTTTCTAAGATCAGTGATTAATGGCTTAACCTCATCTTCAGTAGTAACCGGGTAGGCATAGCCAAAAAACTTACTGTTCTTTTCTTTAAACAGTGTTTCGGATGATGGAGCAGCAAGGGTTTTATAGGTGTCTTTTTTCAAAAAGCATCAAATATAAGGCAAAGGTATTTTACAGTTTTGGTTTATGCAAATTATCTATAATATAAAAATATTATTACTTTTTCGATAAAAAATAGAAATATTAGTAAAAATTATTAATTTCGGCACGATAAAATAAACCAATAAAGTAAAATGAAAACAAACAAATTGATGCTGTTCGCAGCGTGTACTGCTGTTTTAGTTTCGTGTAACAAAAATGAAAAGACAACAGATGCTCCTGCTGACCCGGCTGCTGCGAAAGAAGCTGCTGCAAAAGATTCAATTCAAAAAGCTGAAAAGGCTGAACTTGAATTGTTTAAAAAAGATTCTATTGATGCATCCCAAATTAAAGGTTATACTGTAAAGAAAATTTCAGGCAAGCAAAAGTATAGCGGGGAGAAAACTTCTGTAAAATATGTTTCGTTAGCTCAACAAATTGAAATTATTAAAAAAACTTCAGAAAAAGAAATGTGGGCAAAGGAGAAGCTTGACGGAATGATTGCTGAATATAAAAAGTTTGCTGTTGGCGGAATTGTAGACCTTGAGATTGAACGATCTACAATAGAATCTGCAAATAACAAAATGTTTACCGTTATTATTAAAGATTCTAACGATAATGAAGTATATAGAGAAGAGTTAGAAAGTGATGTTCCTAATGTTCCGAGTGGATCTGATAATTGGTGGAATTCAGGTAGCGCTTTTATAGCGAAAAGAGTTGAAACTCCATTCTATATATATGTTGTAGATAAAATGGAGGATGCTCCTTTTAAATACGAAGTAACGGCTATTAGAAAGTAATTTAAGTTACTTTGAAAAAGCGCGATTTTATCGCGCTTTTTACGTTATTAAAAGTGAACTTTAAGATTGTATTATCATTAGCCATGCCAAACAATTTCTACATAAAAAACCAGGATCACTTTAAGCTGTATGTTGCGCTTAAGGATAAAATTAACTTTGAAGCGCTTTTATTAAGTAACAATATCCGTTTTCATGTTGACGATAATCAGGCAATATCAGGCAGCGATACCCGCTATTTTTTACTCATACAAGACAGCGGTAGGGTAAATGAGTTGTTGAGGGACAATAATATAACAGCAAGTACAGATACCATACAACTGGTTGATTACGATGAGCGAAGGAAGGTAAGGATGATGTATTATTGGGTACTTCTTGTAGTTGTGTTGTTGTTCTACATTGCTGTAATAGTTTTGGAATAATCGGTCATCATCCTTTTCCTTTTTGTTGATTTATAAGAAAGGTTTAATGCGTTTCTTTAAGAAATTTGAAGCATTAATTGCACTACATCGATATTAATGACAATAAATTATTAAAATAGAGCGTAATGTTTTTTTTTTAGGAATTAACTGTTATATTTGCAGTAATAATTTAAACCCCCGAAATTATGAAGACAAATCTTTTAAAATGGTATATGGTTGCTTTCCTGTTGGTTAGTGATTTCGTTATGTTTGCTCAAGGTGATGATAACGGTGACTGTGTTAATGATGACTGTGTAGAAGGTAATGATGATGATAGCGAAGCTGGTCTTCCAATCAATACAAAGCTTATTTGGTTAGCCATTTTAGGTATTTCATTTGCTTTTTATTACTACAAGAAAAACAAAGAGCAAAAAGCTATATAATTAAAAATTATAGTTTAAAATATACAGGAACCACGCTTTTGCGTGGTTTTTTGTTTTCTGTAAATCCGCGTAATGTTAATAGTGTATCAACAAAAATCCCCGACTCAAATTACATTGAGCCGGGGATTTATTATATCGGGAGTATTAATATTATGCCGTAACCTGATGCATAACCTCGTTGGTGTGCTCGTTCATCTCTACCTGTTTAATAGTAAACATAGAGCGAACTATAAGGCCTGTAAAAGTTAGGCAAATCAGCATTACAAAAAGGTGCAGCAGTGTTACTGCAATATTAGGCTGTGATGTTGTGTCGTTTAAATTGAAAAAAGATATGGCAAAAAGCGCAATGTTAGGGAGAAGGAGTATCAGTTTCATAGCTTTTTATTTTTTAGCTAATTTCCTGATTTGCAGTGTTAATTTTTGCTAATAGGTTTGTAAATATTAGTTAAAAATCACGGTATAATAATTTTTGTATAAACTGCGTTACCCCAAATATTAAAGTACATTTTGTATTTTTGTGTTATGAAGTTAGCAGATTACAAAAATCTAAATGAAGAAGAACAATACCGCATTTTATGGGATGAAGGTGTATTGATAGATGCCTGCATAGATGGCACTAACAAAAAACTGCTGTATGCTATAGATAATTTTTTTGTAGAGTTGTGGTGCCATACCATTACCAATAAAATTATCTGGAAGCTTAGCTTTAAGCAAGGCAAATTGCTGGAAAAATACCTCAATAAATATTCGGCACCTATCAATCCTGATAATTTGAGCCGTTAAGTTTGCCATAATATTAACTATTGCGGTGGCTTAAATAGCTACCTTTATGTAAACACCCTTTTATTATGGATTTGCACAAGGTCATCAAACAGGTAATGCCTACGTTTAACGTTATTCGTAACGATATTGTTATGCTACGGTATGCCAACCCTGCCTTGTCACAGCATGCGCTGGCTTCGGCATATCTAAAAAAAAACCGTAACAAATATACTGCTGCCGGTGTGGCAACGGCTTTACCGGGCATTATACCGGGACTGGGCACTGCTGCACAGATAGCGGTAGAGGTAGGGGCAACATCGGCCGATGTGCTGCTTATGCTACGCTGGATGGCCTCGTTAGCCTTTGGCGTAGGGCTTATTTATGATAAGGACATACAGGAAGATTTTGAAGAAGAATTCACACTCATACTCGGTATTTGGGCGGGTGTGCTGGTGGCCGAAAAAGCGGCGCTATCTAAAGGGGATAAGATTTCTATTGGGCATTTTGACCAGCATATTACCGACAGGATAAAGAACCGCATGAACCAGAAAATAGGTCAGAAACTGGTAACCAAATATGGCTCTAAACGTGCGGGTACTGCGCTGGGACGGCTTATACCTTTTGGGGTGGGCGCTGTAGTAGGGGGTACGTTTAACTACTTTACCATAGAGCGTTTTGGCAAAGCTGCCATTGATTATTTTACTACGCAAAAACAGGACTACTACCTGGAGTAATTTTAACTCTTTTTATCTGAAGCAGATGAAGATCTGGCTAAAAAGTAAAGTACCGGTATATAAACTAAGGCAAATATCATAAGTATGTAGCCTTTACCAAGTTCTTCGCTATCGCCTATTGCAACCTCAAAGCTTGAGTATTCTATACAAATAAATATAAGCGGTATGGCTATCTTAAAAGCACGAAGCAATCTTGTTGCGTTTGTGTATTGTTTCAGTGCGTTGTCCGGAGTAATTTCGGTAGGGTAATTAAATAAATGTGGCTTCCCGGTAAGGAATGTCAACAATATAAACAGCAATGTACATACACCTGCCATCCCGAAAACCGATGCACTGTCGCCATAACCATCAACATCGCCACTGCCGTTAAAATGTGTCGGAACTATATCCGGCGAATTTTGGTAGCTGTAAATAGCAAATCCCCACAGGATTATTAAAAGCAGGTAGGAGGTAACTTCCAGTACTTTGTCTGTAGCAGTGAGCGGTAGGTGTAGTTTAGGCCTGTTGGTCATGGCGAAAAGTATTTACACAAATATAATTATCTTTAACCAAAACATCAAGCGTTGAAACAAAGTGCAGGCATATTATTATACCGTTTGGAGGATGCAAAGCTTCAGTATTTCCTGGTACATCCCGGCGGGCCATTTTTTGCTAAAAAGAACGAGGGCTGGTGGACGGTACCCAAAGGCGAATTATTGCCTGATGAAGAACCTCTTAATGCCGCCATACGCGAATTTGAGGAAGAAACAGGTTATAAGCCATCGGGCGAATTTACAGCATTGCAGCCCATAACCCAAAAAGCAGGCAAACAAGTATTGTGCTGGGCGTGTGAAGGCAATCTTGATGCCGCCGCAATTACCAGCAATACCTTTGAGATGGAATGGCCGCCAAAATCAGGTAAAATGAAAGCTTTTGCCGAAGTGGATAAAGCCGGATGGTTTACTTACGATGAGGCCAAAGTACTGATTAACGAACGGCAGGTTGCTTTTTTAGATGAACTTCGCGAAAAACTAAAAATAGATTAAAACCAAACGCAAAAAAGCAGAAGCAACATTATAGTTACTTCTGCTATTTAATTAAAAACTAATTTCGATAAAGCTTATGATGCTTTAGGCGAAACACCTGTTTCTATATATTCTTTAAAATTCTGAATATCTTTTGTAAGCATCCTTTCAAAAACCGGGGTAAACAATTTGGCTATTTTTTCGCCTGCTTTACCCAGTGGTGCATGGTAGGATATGGTAACCTCGATTTCGGTAGAGAATCCGTTATCGGTAAATTTAACCTTGCCTGAATTGTTAACCGTGCTGCCCGGCATAGAGTGCCAACTTAGCAGCTTGTTAGGCTCATCCATCAATATTTCGGCTTTCCAGCTCAGGTGCCCAATGCCCGCAGGGCCTTTGGCTTTCCATTCTGATATATAGTTGTCTATTGGAGTAACGCTTTCTAAATGGTTCATAAATTCAGGATGGCTCTCCAGGTTGCGCCATGCGCCATAGACTTCCTCTACAGGTTGGTTTATGGTTAATGATGCTGTTGCCGTAACATTATCGCCTTTTAGGGCACCTGCATGGTTTACGGCATCATAAGCGGGGCAATACCCGCTAATACCCCTAAAGAGCATGGTTCCGGCGGTAATGCCTTCGGCTACCTTTCTTTTATCATCCTTTTTTAGGGCGCGGTATAATAGGTACGATCCGGCGGCTATCATAAGCAAACGCTCAGTAGTACCTACATTAACCCTTAGCCCCGGAATGATGCTTTTTTTACCTTTATGTAAGTAGCTCTCAGCCTCTTTGGTGTTGGATACCGATGCATAGCGGTTAGGGTCGGTACCCGATGCATCATATTTAGAAAAATTCCTTTTGTGTGTTCCTGTTGCTGTAAGTTCCATGATTAGTTGGTTTAATGTTATGTATGTAATAAAGTTACCCTTTAAAACCTTTAAGCTCTTATAATTATATTATAAAGTATTCTTAATGATGTTTTAAAAAGTAGTCGGTCTTAAATGCTATGTAACTTATAAATTGATTATTTTCGGTACATCAAACCAATCACATCAACTTATGGACTATACCTCTAAACCTAAACCCGACCTGCTGCAAAGCAACCCGCAGGAATATTTCAGGCTTCAAAAACAAAAGCAACGTAAAAAAGCCCTAACTATAATTGCCATTGTAATACCGGTGCTTGTAGCAATTGGTTTTGCGTTTGTATATGGAATAAGCAGTTTTATGAAAAGTTCTGATGCTTATAAAACCGCCATTACCGCGATAGAAAGCAAGGCAGAAATTAAAGCCTGGACCGGTGGTATTACCGGCTATGGCTTTATGCCCACCGGCACCATACAAACCACTAACGATAGCGGGCATGCAGAACTTACCATTGCCGTAAAAGGCGCCAAAAAAGATGTAGATGTTTACGTAGCCCTCACCAAACAAAATGGCGCCTGGCAAATTCAACAGATGGAGGTTGTGGAGTAAAAGTAAGACTGCTTTAAAAGTAAATAATTCTGCATCGGCTTCCATTTCGACGAAGGGTAAATCTCTTTTATTCAGCATATTGAGATTTCTCTACTACGTTGCACATCGGTCGAAATGAAACTTCGATACAACTTTATCTAATCCATAAAAAAGTTGAGTCCAAAAATAACGCCATCGGTAGCAAAGCCGCCCTGGTAGGCACGAACATAATCTATCCGCAGCCCCCTAAAGGCACCAAAACCCAGGTTGCCAAACCCGGCTGTAAATTCCTGGTACGGTTTACTATCGGGGGTGGCAAGGGCGTGGTAACCTACAATAAGGTTCCATTGCAGGGCATTAAGCAAAGGGATCTTGTTCATTATATAGCCTTTAAAGTCGTGTTCTACGTGGGCTTCCAGGTAGGAGTCATTCGTGCTGTGGCTGTAGTAAGGCAACAGGTTAAACACATTTAGGTATTTTTGCGCGGTGCCCACGTGGGTCTGGTTGCCGTTAAAGTGCTTGTAATCCATAAAGGCAATGCCATCGGCGTTAAAAAACTTGCCCGCTTTAAGGCTTGCGCCAAAGTTACCTTTATTGCTAACATCAAAACTATAGGATGCCTGCGCCGAAACAAAATCGTACTCATACTGCTTTTCGCTGCCGGAAAATGCCTTTTGGTACATAAACGATATATCAGGGTAGTTTTGACCCCAAACCGGTATCTTACCGTTAGGGTAGGTGATGTAATCTTTCTCAAAGAGGATCTTTCCGCTAATAGTACCCTTTACCAGGTCGTGCTTTACAAAAGGGACAGAGGTATAGTTATACGGCTCTAACGGATTGTTTGAGGTATAATCGTGGTCGTTTTTAATAAAAACCCAGTCGGCGTTATTGTATAGCGGCCTCCTGCGCAGGTACTCCACACTACCGCTTAGCGAAAGGTTCTTAAAAGCGTTGCGCCCATAAGCCACTTTGGCAAAAGCATTGTCGTACAGCTTCATGTAATTATCTTTAAAAAACAGGGTACTAATACTGTTTAGTAGTGGCGATATAGGCTCGTTAGGGTTAAACTGCTCTATGGTATTACCACCCGTAAACGTAAATACCCCCAGTTTGCCTATGCTTGTAGAAAGCTTGCCCTTTACACGCAGGCGGTCTTCGGCAATGCCGTAATTAAATGAGGCTGAAGCCGAAAAATATCGTTTCTTTTTGGATGAGGTTAGCGAAAGGGCCGACTCCAGCGCCCAACCCTGCACGGTATTGTATGTGGGCATGTTAAGCACACCGTCATAGCGAAATGACAGACTTTTTAAAGTGTCACTCTTGTAATATTCGTAACCGCTTAAAACATCAAACAGGTGGAATTTGTTTCGCTTAGTGGTAAGTGAATCTCTGGAAGCAAGCCTCTTGGCCTGCATGCTGTCTTTTTTAATATAATCAGCTACTTCTTCACCGGTTAGGGGTACGGGGCGCATAGTGTTCCAGTACACCGAATCTTTTTTGTTGTAGTCTTTTTCTATAACGGCGATTTCGCGGGTAAACGTGCCTTTGTCAAACGCTTCGCGAAACTCGTAATTGCTGTATACATAGGTAAACTTGCCTATAAAGTTCATCCCGAAGATACCTGCAGTAAAATCTACCGTTTGCGAGTTCTTGGCCCAGATACCATTGGTAGCATTATAACTGTAGTTTTGTTTCAGGTTAAGGTTCTCTATAACCGGCTGCTGCATCCTGTAGCCCTTAATGTCAAGGTCTACCGCATAAATGGCCCACGAGCCTTCTACAATATAAATGTAACCTTCAAAAACCGGTTCTTTATCGCGGCGCGGTATCACCTTTATTTTGTTTACCTGGTGGCCGTTATCATCAAATGTGGTGCCTTCAAATTTATATTTATAATAACCCAGTGCACTTTTTGCAATGGGCGAAATCAGGTCGGCATCCTCATAGTGCAGGTAATTATCGTAAAAATTAAAATTGTTTTCGCGGGCGGTGTTAAAGCTAAAGCCGTTATCGTTACCGCTTACTTTAGAGGCTATTACGCGCTCCTTCATCTTATCAGGATGCTGAAAAGTAATGCGCGACACACTCTCTGAAAGGTAAATAATACCACTCCCGGTAGAGTCCAGCCCGTGCTCGCCTACATCTACCTTCATGCCCATGAATTTTTTAGGGATGTTCTTAACGCGGTACATGCCTTTAGAATAGAAGTCGGCTTCAAAATGGCCGCTCTTATCGGCATTTTCTTTGCGGTGCGCTATCGCCTGGCGTATGATGGCATAGGCAGGGTCTTCGCTGTTGGAGATGGTAAGCTCTTTAAGTTCGTAATTTTCGTCTTCCATCACTACGTTAAGTGTATGCGGAAACGCAGCGGCATTAACCGGTACTTTTTTAGTGCGAAAGCCAATAGACTGGAAAACCATGGTGTACTTTCCGGGAGCCTTCATGGGCAGTTCGTACTGGCCATCCTGGTTGGCGGTGGTAGCGGTGTAAGTGTTTTCTATTGTGATGCTCACAAAAGGGATGCCTTCGCCGGTTGAAGAGGTAATTTTTCCGTTTATCTGGGCATGCGTGGCAAAGCCCACTAAAAGCAATAGTGCGGTAATTAATTTGAGCATTGGTTTGTTGGTTAAGTAAGGTGATTGATGTAAACTAAATAAAATATCCCGCACGTGGTAAAGCCATGCGAGATACGGTAAAAAGTTATAAGGCTTTTAAATAATGCGTCATATAAAATGTTGGTATTGGTTACCTGTTATAACGCAGTATGCGGATTTTCTTATAAATCAGCGCCTAAAATTTCATTGCCTAATCTAACAAACCTAAAAACTTAAGGCCAAACACCACACCATCGGTCTGGAAACCACCCTGGTATCCACGCACGTAATCTATACGGAAAAAGCGGTATTTACCAAAGCCTACATTGTCAAACCCCGCGGTAAACTCCTGGTACGGTTTGTTATCGGGTGTGGCAAGGGCGTGGTAGCCCACTATAAGGTTCCATTGCAGGGCATTTAGCAGCGGAATTTTGTTCATGATATAACCTTTAAAATCGTGTTCGGCATGCAGCTCTACATAACTATCGTTAGTGCTGTGGGTGTAGTACGGCAGCATGTTAAACACGTTAAGGTAGCGGTTACCATCACTCACGTGGGTTTGGTTACCGTTAAAATGCTTGTAGTCGGCAAACGAGATACCCTCACCATTAAAGAATTTACCCGCTTTAATGTTGATGCCAAAATCGCCTTTATTACCCAGCGTTACATTATACATGGCGCGTGCTGCAATAAAATCGTACTCATAGTTTTTTTCGCTGCCGGCAAAGGCCTTTTCATACTGAAAGGCCAGCGTAGGGTAGTTGCCCTCGCTCACGTTTATTTTACCGTCAGGCCTTGTAATGTATTTTTGCCCGAACCTTATGCTGGCTACCGCGCCTGCCTTGTACAGGTGGTGTGTTGCAAACGGAACGCTGGCTTCATCAAACGGATTTAGCGGATTATTAGAGGTATAATCCCCATCATTTTTTATCAGCACATAATCGGTATTGTTAAACAGCGCTTTCCTGCGGGAATATTCGGCATAGCCTGTCATGTTCAGGCCTACAAATACTTCCTGGCTGTACTGTACCCGGGCAAAGGTTTTGTCGTACAGCTTCATGTAATTATCTTTAAACAACAGGGTACTGAACATGTTTATAAGCGGACTGATAGGCTCTGCCGGGTTAAACTGCACGGCCTGGCTACCGCCTGTTACATACAACGTTGCATAATTTTTATAGTTAAAGCGGTGCGTAAACGTACCCACTAAACGCAGCCTGTCTTCGGCTATGCCGTAGTTAAATTTAGCGCCTGCGTAGGTATATTTACCTGCATCTTCATCTACTTTGTTGTACGATAAGCCTGCATTAAAATTCCACCCCTGTACGGTATTAAAGCTAATGGCTGTAGGATCAAGAGGGCCATCATAGGTATAGCGGGTCTTTTTAAACGAATTGTGGTAGGTGTAGCCCGTAAGCACATCAAGGATGCCAAATTTATTCGACTTCCTGTCAATCGAGTCCAAATAAGTTTGCGATGTGCGCAGCGTTTGTATGCTGTCTTTCTTGGTATAGTCGGTTGCCTCTTCATCGGTAAGTGGCACGGGGCGCATGGCATTCCAGTACACCGAATCTTTTTTGTTGGAGCCCTCCTCTATAAAAACGATCTCTTTGCCAAAAGTGTTCTTCTCAAACTTATCTTTAAAAACATAATTGGTATATACGTGGGTAAAGCCACCCGTAAATCCAATGCCGAACATACCTGCTTTAATATCAAATATCTGTGAGTTCTTGGCCCATATCCTGTTCTCGGTATTATAGCTAAAATTTTGTTTCAGGTTCAGGTTCTCTAACACGGGGCGCTGCATGCGGTAGCCTTTAATATCAAAATCAACGGCATAAATGGCCCACGAACCGTCTACAATATAAATGTAGCCTTCAAATACCGGCTCTTTATCGCGGCGCGGAATGATCTTTATTTTATTGATCTGGTTGTTGTTGTCATCAAAAAAAGTACCCTCCAGTTTAAACTTGTAATAGTTAAAGGCGTTGTTAGCCAGCGGCGATACCATATTGGCGCCAAACTCTATATAATTGTTGTAAAAGTTATAAAAGGTTCCCAGTGCGGTATTGTAACTAAAGCCGTTGCTGTTACCGCTAACTTTAGAGGCTACTATGCGCTCCTTAATATTACTGGGCTGCTCAAAAGTAATGTGCGATACAGTTTCCGAAAGGTAAATAATACCCGTGCCGGTGCTGTCTACACCATCCGGACGCTCTACTTCCTGGCCTAATATCTTTTTAGGGAGGTCTTTTATCCTAAAAATACCCTTTGAATAAAAGTCGGCTTCAAAGCGGCCTATTTTTTCAGAATTTTCTTTTTTATGGGCAATCGCCTGGCGTATAACTGCATTGGCCGGGTCTTCGCTGTTGGATATTACCACCTCACTCAGTTCATAATTTTCATCTGATAACGTAACATCCAGCGTATGAGGCAATGCAGTAACATTTACCGGTACTTTTTTGGTTTTAAAGCCTATCGACTGAAAAATCACAGTATACCTGCCGGGCCCTTTAACGCTTAGTTCGTAGTTGCCTTCTTCGTTGGCATTGGTGCCGTTGTAGGTGTTTTCGATGGTAATGCTCACAAAAGGTATGGCTTCTCCGCTTGCTGAAGTAACCCTTCCTTTAATTTGCGCCTGGGCTGTTATCCCGGCCATAAGCAAAAAGGCGAGTAAAAATTTGTGCATGGTTTGTTTAAGTAAGGTTATTGATATGTTAGTAAGACGTATAACGTGTGTAAATGGTTGCACGGCGGTATAAAAATAAGTGTTGTTACTAAAGTTTGTATCGCATTGCTTGATAAAGTTACCCTTTACCCTTATTTTTGCGATATGAAAAATAATTCCTCCAGGTATTTACATTTTAATTAAGTCAGGAACTTCATGGAGGCAAATCACAACCAACTTACAAATAATGCCGGGCTAAAAACAACCTTAACGGGTATTGTGGTTAGCAGCATACTGGCTGTTATAAAGGCCCTTGGCGGAATTTTTGGAAATTCGTACGCCCTTATTGCCGATGCTATAGAAAGCACCACCGATATTGTAACATCGGGTATGTTGTACATCGGGCTTAAATGGTCCAGCAAACCGGCAGATAAAGAGCATCCCTACGGGCACGGTAAAGCCGAAGCCCTTATAGCACTGGGGATTGCCCTCGCTTTGGTACTTGCTGCAATAATTATAGCGGTAGAGAGCGTGCACAACATCCGCACGCCGCATAAATCGCCAAAGGCATTTACCCTAATTATACTGGTGGTAGTTATTGCTACTAAAGAAATTTTATACCGTTACGTTATAAAAACCGGTACCGAGATTAATAGTGCCGCTGTTAAGGCCGATGCTTTTCATCACCGTAGCGATGCCATAACATCGGGCGCTGCGTTTATAGGCATTACTATAGGGCTTATAGGCGGGCCGGGCTATGAAGTGGCCGACGACTGGGCTGCCCTCCTTGCAGGGGTTGTAATTATTATAAATGCTTACCTTATTGCACGACCTGCTATTGGCGAGTTGCTGGATGAAGAACTGGACCCTAAACTAAACGTGCGAATAACCGAACTTGCTGCCGAGGTGGCGGGAGTAGAATATGTACAAAAATGCCACATACGCAAAATGGGGCTTATGAGCCATGCCGATATGCACGTTTGGGTAAATAAAGACCTTACGGTAGAGGAGGGGCACACCATAGCTCATAATGTGCAGGACCATATACAGGAAGTCCTGCCGCAGTTTGCCTACATACACATACACATAGAGCCCACAGGGGTTATAAGCCAATAATTTATGAAAGATAAACGCTTTACACTTGCCAGCAGGTTGATTCACTGGGCCATTGCCTTTACTTTTTTATACTTGTTGCTTACCGTTTTACTCCGCCTGGGGTGGATGAACAAAAACAATATGGGCACCATAATACAGGATAGCCTTGGCGATGAGGGTGTTACTATAGATAAAGACCTTGCGGGAACCATTGGCAAAAAAGTGCGCCGCCCTATGTGGAATACCCACATTATAGCCGGTTACGTACTTACGGGCCTGTTTATCATACGCTGTGTTATTACCTATGTACAGGGTCAGGCTTTCCCAAGCCCGCTCAAGGCAGTATCGGGTTACAACAAGTTTAAGGCATGGGTGTACGTGCTGTTTTATATTCTTGTTGCAGTATCATTGTGTACGGGGTTAATTATAGAATTCGGGCCGGAGAGCATACACGATATAAGTGAAGACATCCATAAGCTATCGCTCTATTATATGGTGACTTTTATAGCGGTACATTTAATAGGGGTTATTATTGCCGACGGCACTAAAGACAGGGGTATTATCTCTAAGATAATCAGCGGCGACAGGCCTTAACCTACAGGCACTACTAAAAATTTTATAAACCAAAGATGCGGTATTTAGCTTTGCCGTATCTTTGGTTTTACTTTTATTACCAAAGCCATGAAAAAGATCACCGAAGCCATTATACGTAAAGAAGCTACCATCAACAAAATTCAGTTTGATAAAGAATGGTTTTATGTAGTAGATGATGTAGCCGATTTTTTAAACGAAGATTTTACCGGCATAGAAACCGTTACCCTGCCCATTATAATAGATAACGAGAGCTATAACATGCTTTGCGCCACCTGGGAAGATTTTGAGCGCATACGTCAAAAAGAACCCCTTGAAGATTTTAGGGGAAGCGTGTTGCGTGATAAAAGTGCTTTAAAGAAAAAGAAGTAAAACCATGTTAATAGAAATTAAGAAAGGCTCAGGTGCATTTGCACCTGAGCCTTTCTTAATTATATATCTTTATTATTAAAATGAGCCGCAAATATTGCCCCCGATTGTTGCACCGGCACCACTGCTTGCAGTAACATTAGCCTTAACTGCTGTACCTGCAAGAGTTATAATGGTGTAGGGAGGTGTAAATGCAGTGCCACTGCCGGCTGTTGTGCCCGATGTGCCTGTAAAAATATTACCTGATGTAACCGTTACGGCTGTATAGCCCGACATTAAGTTAATAGGGTTGGCAACATTTTCGAACACATTGTCCTGAACACGAATATCTGCCTGCACGCCTGCCATAATACATTTGTTACTTACAGAGCTGTTAAAGTAGTTGTTTACAATGTGTACTTTTCCAAACCGTACCCTTGGCATCCTTTCTTTACAGCCGCTTGCCCACCAGCAGCGCGCAAAAGTAATTCTTAGTTTGCCTGCATCGGCCGTGGCACCATCGCTGGAGCCTATCAGGTTAGAAAACCTATGGTCGTCCGTTCCGCCGGATCCACCAGGCTTAGGCGCTTTTAAGTAGTTAAATTTGCAATAGGTAACAGATATATAATCGGACTTATTTTTGATATCGAAATTACCATCAACACCATCCCTAAATTCGCAATGGTCTACCCATACATTCCTGCAATCATCTAAGATGGCATTATCCCATCCATCTGTATCATAGGCGCCCGGACCTTCAAACACAAGGTTTCTAATTATAATGTTATTGCATCTTTTAATGTTAATAATACCCGAGTTTGATGCAGTTTGGTCTGTAGATACAAGTTTTGCACCGCTTGCCCCATATATGGTTTTGCCGTTTTGATCCTGTAACGACAGGCGCGTGGTAATTGTAATAGTACCCGAAACCCTTATAACCTTTACAGAGGTGTTTTCCACTGCGGCCTTTAGCTGTGCATAGGTTGTTACGGTTGTTTCAGAAGCGGTTCCGCCACCTGTTGTCCCTCCGTTTTGAGATGCCCAACCGGGAACGGCCGCACAGTTTCCAGGCGCAACAGTTTGATACTGGGATGGCGTAACTGCGGTTGTTGCAGATGTTGTAGCATTGTTGGCTGCATTGTTGCCGGGTGTAATTTCTTCCTCACTGCTGCATGCTGAAAGGGTTAAAAATAGTGTTGTTAGCAACACTGCTGTAGTAGATTTTAAATTCATAAAAATAATAATTTGTTAGTAAATAAAGTTGGATGTACTGCTGCGAAGGTATTTTGTATTTATTTATAAAAAATTGAACTTGTTCAACTTTTTATAAATAAATTACACTAATAGTGTTTATATTTAGCTATTTAGTATAAATTAGTAAATTTAATACATTTAATTAACAATTATATAAATATTTATTTACAAAATGAATACTGTAAGGTTTGAACCTCTTAGGCGCAACATCGAACGTAAAATTGCTTTAACAGATGAGGAGTGGCGAATAATTGCTGCAAAAGCTGAATATATTACGGTAAAACGGAATGAATATTTGCAGCGGCAATATGCGCAAAACACATATGAGTGTTTTATTTTAAAAGGCGCTTTTAAAATTTTTATCGTGAATGAAGATGGGTCGGAAAGTGTGATCTTCTTTTCTTTTAGTAAAGAGTGGATGTGCGATATTGAAGCATTTTACCATAAAAAGCCCGCACGGTATAATATTAAGGCTATACAGGATAGTGAGGTGCTGGTTATTAATAAAGTAAATAAGATGCAGCTTTTTAAACAGCTGCCTAAATTAGTGCAGTTTCATATTGTAATGGTAGAGCGGGCCAATATTTTTATGCAGCAGCGGCTTTTAGATATATTAAACAAGACATTTAAACAGCGGTACGCAGAATTTGTAAAGCGGTATCCGCAAAAAGCGTTAACAATAAATAACAAAGACCTGTCATCTTATCTTGGGGTTTCTCAGGAATTTTTATCAAAAGTTAAAAAGCTAAATGCAAAACGCGCATAAAATTTTTACATTAGCTGTACATGTTTTTCGCAGCTATTGCAAGCGTTTTGCTTGTACCGGTTTTATTTTTTATTGTAATACAGGCACGAGCGAAACACTTGCGAGGGCGCCGGGGAGAATTGCTATTACTCTAACTCTCTCTTTCATCAATGCCCGGCAGTGGCAGCATCAAAAATGCGGCAAAAGTTACCGCCACTTATCTTAACTATCTCACTTTCGTTAAACCCGGTTTTTAGCAGGGCATCTACAACGGTAGGGTAAAAACCGTCTTTCTGGTCCTTCCATGCCAGGTTGGTACGTTCGCCAACTCGTGGTTCTTCTTTTTTATTGCCGTCTTTTGGCTGGTTGCCGTTCTCATCGGGTTTACGGTCCTGGCCTTCAGGTTTGGGTTTGTTGCTGTCCGGACTCCTGTAGGGTGCAGTAAGTTTTGTATCTGTACCAATGCAAACATGGTTGGCTCCTACAACATCAACCATTGCCCTTATATTCTGTGCATACTCCAGCGGGGTATCGGCAAGGTGTGTCCATACCCCAATAACGCCGCCAGCATCTGCCACGATCTTAGCCTGTTCTTTGCTTATTAGCCTTGGCTTCATCATCTTAGCCATAAAAGGATTCTGACCCAACAAGGTGTCGAGCCCCGTGTGCGAAACCAGTACCGGCTTTGTAGCAACCTTTAGCGCGGCGTTAACCATATCGTTATTACCATGCGAAAGGTCTACCAGGATACCCATTTTGTTGCATTCCCTAACAACATCTGCCCCAAAGGCGGTAAGCCCACCCCATTGTACGGGGTTGGTAAATACATCGCCCAAAGGTACCGATGCATCATTATCATGCAGCAACCCAAGGTGGCGCAGGCCGCGGTTGTAGGCAACGCCAAGGCGGTCTATCTTACCCTCAAGAAAGTGCCCGCCCTCGACCGACTGGATAACCGTAGGCTTTTTGGCCTTGTAGGCAGCATTAAGATCGGCCAGGTTTAAGGCGCGTTTCATATTGTTGTCTGCCAGTATTTTATCCATGGCATCCAGCCCGTTTATAAAACGGTTGTAGGCATCACCGGGATTGATGAGCTTTTGATAATCAACGGCAAAGGTCATGCAGATGGCAGCCAGGCCCGATTTTTTCATATCACCGGCAAGGTCAACCTTAGGGCCGGGCAGTTCGGCTGTATTTAGCGGAACGTCAACATGGTTGTGGGTATCAATCCCCATGCCTATAATTTTAGCAATGATATCGGCTACCCTGGAGTCTAATTGTTCTATTGCCCACGAGAGTTGGGGTGTTAGTGCCAGTGCCGCGCCCACGCCGGATAGGGAAGTGATGAATTTGCGCCTGGACCAGTCTTCCTGAAAATTCTTCATAATTTAAAAGTAGGTAAGTTGCCTGTAGATTCTGTACTCCCAAAGGCGATAGTTATGTATGTGCAACTAAAATAATGATAAAATTGGTTAGCACCGAAATCAATCTACGGTTGACCGATAAAAATCGACTGGTGCATTATTTTAACCGAAATTTCAAAATCTAAATCTTCTTAAAAATCAAAAAGCCGCACATTGTTGTACGGCTTCTTTAAATTTTATGTAATGCGTGTGCTTTTTAAGCGATCTCAATATCCAAACGTGAAATATTAAGCTATTTGTAAGTTTTGTATTGTTATTTTCAAAGTAAAATCACGCTATTTTAGTTATTTCAAAATCCAAAAGTGAAATATTAAGCACTTTTACCTGTTTATGCAGTGTGTTTTGGTTTTGCAACAGCGATAACTTTTTTGATAATTGTTACCAAAATTACGGCTAATAATCCTGCAACCAAACCAAAAATAAACTCTTTAATGGTGGCAGGCACGTTTGGCAAAATATGATGAAAATACTCTATATTATGAACAAATATCCCTCCTGAAACCAGCAGTAGCGCAAGCGTACCAATTACTGCTAAAAATTTGATAATCAGTGGTAATAGCTTCACTAAAAATTGGCCTATAGCCGTTAAGATACCCTTGTTGTTACTGTGTTTTATGAGTTTGTAACCGGTATCGTCCATACGTACAATTAGCGCTACCAAGCCGTAAACGCCCACTGTAGCAAGCAATGCAACAACAGAAACTGTTACAATTTGTATGGTTAGGCTCTTATCTAATACCGACCCTAATGCTATGATTACTATCTCTATAGACAAAATAAAGTCGGTTGTAACCGCCGATTTTATCTTGGATTTTTCGGCATCGGCACCTTCCTGTGCCACTTCATCGACAGCTGTTTCAGGCTCGTGCTTTTTATGAAAAAAGTACTCTACAATTTTCTCAACTCCCTCATAGGCAAGGTAAAAGCCTCCCAGTATCAAGATCCATTTGATGGCATCAGGCAAAAAGAAATTCAGTAAAAAAACGATAGGCAGGATAATAACTTTGTTAAGAAAAGAACCTTTCGTAATAGCCCAAAGTACAGGTAACTCTCTGGATGACAGGAAGCCGGTGGCTTTTTCGGCGTTAACCGCAAGGTCATCACCCAGTATGCCTGCTGTTTTTCGGGTTGCAATCTTGCTGCTTACCGCAACATCGTCCATTAATACAGCTATATCGTCTAAAATCGCAAAAAAACCTGATGCCATATTGTATATAAGTTAATGATGGCGCAAATATATATTAAATCAAATTTCTATGTAAGCTTTTTATGAAAATGCCAGTAAATATTAGGGTTTTGAGAACTTTCGCCAATCATTCTGCCTAATATGATAATGCTGTAATTACTTTGATCTTAGGTGTTTAAGATTGTAATTAGCTTATTAAAAGTCGGTTATACTAATTGGTAAAAGTCAGCAAACAACATTAACCAAAGAGATCTATCAATAGTAATTATTTTTTTCTTATGGTATATGCGACCATAAGGTTAAATATGTATATTTGTTATTTAATAACCAATTTTATTGTCATGTGTATATTTTTAACTCTAAATGATTTCCAATTATCCAAAAAATGGATTCGAAGTCTGTTTTTTGGCTTCTTAGTTTCCTTTGCTTCTTTTTATACTGTAAAAGCACAGGTTGCTACACCTAAACGCACAATATCAATAGACTTTAACAAATCATCGGGCCCACTAAACACTATGTTTAAAGAGTGTATTGGTGCCGGACGAGCAAATGAAGGTTTGCGAGCGGACTGGCAGCAGCAACTGGCTTATGTAAAAAAAGAATGCGGCTTTAAATATATACGTATGCACGGCCTGCTTACTGATGATATGGCCATCTATAAAGAAGATAACAAAGGTAATGCAGAATACAACTATCAGTATGTAGATGCATTGTACGATTACCTTTTAAGTATAAATGTAAAACCGTTTGTAGAGCTGGGCTTTATGCCATCTGCATTGGCGAGCGGCAATAAGACCATTTTTTGGTGGAGAGGCAACGTTACCCCGCCTAAAGACTATAATAAATGGGAAGCACTCATTTATAACCTTACAGCTCATTTTACTGAGCGCTACGGTGCTGAAGAGGTAAAAACCTGGTACTTTGAGGTATGGAACGAGCCTAACCTTGATGGATTTTGGGCCGGAACACAAGATGAATATTTTAAGCTTTATGCTTCTGCGGCCAAGGCTATAAAAAGGGTAAACAACGATTATAAAGTAGGCGGCCCTGCTACTGCAGGTGCAGCATGGATTCCGGAAACTATAGCTTTTTGTAAACAAAACAATGTACCTATTGATTTTGCCAGCACCCATTCCTATGGTGTCAATCAGGGTTTCCTTGACGAGTTTGGCAATTCGGGAACGGTGTTGAGCAAAGATCCTATGGCTGTAAGCGGGGATGTGATTAATTCGCGAAAGCAGATTCAGAATTCGGCTATCCCCAATATAGAACTACATTATACCGAGTGGAGTTCGTCTTACACTCCGGCCGATCCTATGCATGATAGTTACCATCAGGCGGCTTACATCCTTGATAAGTTAAAACAATCAGGTACAGCACCTAACTCAATGTCATATTGGGTATTTACAGATATTTTTGAAGAGGCAGGTCCGCGTTTTACACCTTTCCACGGTGGATTTGGATTGCTAAATACTCAAGGTATTAATAAACCGGCATTTTATTCCTACCAGTTTTTAAACAGGCTGGGCGAAACCGAACTTACTAATACCGATACCCGTTCATGGGCCGCAAAGAATAGTAAAGGTGATGTGCAAATGCTGTTTTGGGACTTTACCTATACTGATGGCGGCGAGGGTGTAAACAACCAGCAATATTATATTAGAGATTTGCCGGCAAAGGCAAAGGGCAAAACAACTGTCTCGGTTTCAGGAATGCCAAAAGGTAACTACCGTTTAGAGCTGTATAAAGTGGGCTATAAAGCTAACGATGCTTACGCCACTTATACAGAAATGGGAAAACCATCCCAGCTAACCAGGCAACAGCTTAATGAAATTAAAAGCAAGAATGATGGCAAACCCTTTGTAACCGAGAAGGTATCAATTAGAGGCAACGGACTATTTACTAAAGAGATAGAACTTAGAGAAAATGATGTTATCCTTGTAAATCTTGTAAGGTTATAATTTTTTCCTATCAACAAATCAAACTACTTAATATATCCATGAAAAGAATACTTACCGTTTTACTAATTATGGTATCTGCCATTAATGCATTTGCCCAGAACCAAGGGGCCGGTAGCGATAAGTCCACCTATCAGAACCCCATTTTTGGTGGCGATTATCCAGATCCCAGCTTATTAAGGGACGGGAAGGATTACTATATGGTACACTCTTCATTTGACTATTATCCCGGCCTGACTATATGGCATTCGCAAGACCTAGTTAACTGGGTGCCTTTAACCAATGCGCTTCAAAAATATGTAGGTGATGTATGGGCGCCGGATCTGGTTAAATATAACAACCGGTTTTACATCTATTTTCCTGCTAATAAAACCAACTTTGTAATCAGCGCCGAAAATATTAACGGCCCATGGAGCGAGCCGATTGACCTTAAGATAGGCAATATAGATCCCGGCCATGTTACCGATGATAAAGGCAACCGTTACCTGTATTTCAGTAATGGCGATTATATTGGCCTGTCTAAAGACGGGCTTAAAATAGTGGGAGATGTAAAACACGCCTATGATGGCTGGAAAATTCCCCGCGAATGGTCTATAGAATGTTTTTGTATGGAAGGGCCTAAACTGTTTAAAAAAGGCGACTATTATTATTTAACTGTTGCCGAAGGTGGTACGGCCGGCCCTGCTACCAGCCACATGGTGGTTTCGGCACGCTCTAAAACACCGTTTGGGCCATGGGAAAATTCTCCCTACAACCCGGTAGTACGAACTGAAAGTGATGCTGAAAGATGGTGGTCTAAAGGGCACAGCACCATTTTTGAAGATGCCAACGGCAAATGGTGGATGATGCTGCATGCTTATGAAAAAGGCTTTTACAATTTAGGCCGTCAAACCCTTTTGCAGCCTGTAGAATGGACAAAAGATGGATGGTATAAAATTCCTGACGGTATAAAAACAGATGAGCCCATTGCAAAGCCGAAAGGTACTGCACTTCCTCAATTTTCTCTTAACGATGATTTTTTAGGAAACACGCTTAAACCGCAGTGGAAATTTTTTGGAGGTGTAGATACTTCGCGATTTAAAGCAACTATCAAGGGCCTTGTAGTTAAGGGCAAAGGAAATGGAGTAGGTGATAGTGCACCATTAGTGTGCGTGCCATCAGGACATTCCTATACCGCTGAAGTAGAAATGGAAATTGAGGGCGATGCTACAGGTGGCCTTGTACTTTTTTATAACAACACTTACTTCTCTGGTATTTTGGCCGATAAACAGGATATACTAACCAACCTTAGGGGGTGGCAGTTTCCCACAGAGAAAAATGTCCATAAAAGGCACGTGTACCTGCGACTGAAAAATGTAAATAACAATGTGGATATGTTCTATAGTCTTGATGGCAAAGAATGGAAGAAAACAGAGAATTCTGCCGAGGTTTCTTCTTATAACCATAATGCCCTTAGTGGCTTTTTGGGCTTGCGTATAGCGCTATGCTCTATAGGTGATGGCACGGTTACTTTTAAAAACTTTAAGTATGCTGCTCTCTAAGAGATTACAAGTGAAGTAAAATATGGTTACAGTCCGAAATATTGCCTTAATTTAATAAAAGAAGACTGAATTGTTCACATTTACTTTGATTAATTTGGAGTGTTTTTAGTACCAAAAAGGCATAAAAAACCCTCGTAAATACTTATAATTACGGGTTTTGAGGTGTTTTGACCTCTAATTTGTCGGGATATGACAAATGGTGTTATAATACAGAAGTCAAATATTTAATTATAACTAATACTCAATTATGCAAACAACTGCATATAACTGTAAATTGGACTTGTCAGCTACTCTAACCTCCTGAAAATCTCCTTCATCGCATCGTTATCCAAAGCGGTCATATCTACTAACTTCAAAGATTTTACCATCTTTGAAGTAGTAGTTTTATAATGTTGAAAATGGGGTGTTTGCAAATGCGATTGGTAGGCAGCGTTATTGGCATATATCTCAATAATCCTTATTTGGGTTGGGCTTTCCTTTTGGAACATCGGGAAAATAGCAAGCACCCCCGGCTCGATTTTTACAGATGCTGTCGCTTCTTCTTTAAGGATGGCTTTGTATTCCTCAAGGAATTGGGGCAAAATCTCAATTTCAGAGATGCGCACCATCATATCAGCTTGTACAACCTGCAGCTCAGGCTTTGTCAAAGCTTTCCTTACGGTGTTTGCCTGCGTAATGTTTACGTTCTTTTCAATTAGCCACGCCACCTCAAGCAATTGCACCTGTGTCAAGCCAGTGTTCATACCTATCTTGATATGCAACTGCAATTGCCCCTCGACACCTGTCATAGCAGCCAGCGCAGAAATAGTTACCAGTTCCCGTTGCTGGTAAGTAAGTATCGTACTTTCAAAAATATCAGCAAAAAGGTGCTCTTTTAAAAAGGCGTCGATACGTGGTGCAAATTCGCCAAAGCCCGGTGCAGGCTTAGCCTGTGGAGTCTTCGTTAAAGCTTCCAAAACTTTCCTTCCGCGCTCATATTTGCCATTTGCTGAGCTTGCAATTATTCTTTACCAGCAATATCTTTGATTCCTGATGCCTTTCGTTCATCCAACACAGTTTTAAAAGTACCAAGTGCATTAAGGCTTCGCGGAATCACTGATTTATTTCTTAACGCCGGATTGTTAAAGGCGTCCAATCTCGCGTTTACTGAGGCTGGGGTTTTATAGCTTGCTAACGTTTTGAATGCCTCTGCTACCGCGCATGGCAGCAATAACACCTTATTTTTATCCAGCTCCTTTATTAAATCCTGTTCTTTCTTTTCTGTAGCACTTACGCAAGGGTTTGGCGTGGGTGTGGTTGGCGGCGGATAGCCGCCATCTGGCTGTTGCACGACCATTACCTTTAATTTATTGTTGTCACCATTAGTTACAGATGCAGGTACCGGTGTACAAGGATTTGGCGTTGGGGTGGTACTGCCACCACCGCTGCCACCACTACCACCGCTGCCACCTCCACCTGATGATGGTGGCGGAGTACCGCTACCACTGCCACCCGATGTGGGATCAGGCAGATCTATGTAAGTCGTTGTGCATGTAGTTCCCAGATAAGTCGGGCCATAGGTTACGCCGTCCACTGTTACCCATTGGTACCACTCCTTACACGTGGTTAAAGCCATCATCATATTTTCTTTCAGTGAGTTAGTCCTCTTGGTATCATACACAGATGGGTCGTTGTATGTTGACTGATTCGGAAAGAGCCTACCGGATATTTTACCCTCTTTGTAGAACCACCCATTTATAAACTCACCTTCAGGGGTTGAGTAGAGCAGCACGCCACTAAAATCTGCATCATGCTTTTTGTATTTGTTGTTTATGAGTTTTTGAGGATCATTTTTTATGTATGAAGAGTCACCAATGATCGTCATAACATAGGCATTATACTGACCTCCCTGATTGATCAGTAAAAACGAACTTCTGCTATAAGCAGGGTTATAGGCCATGCCGGATTCATTGTTTAGTCCGGAGTACAATACGGTATTTTCTGTAGGCATTTCAATAACGTCGTCGTCAAATCGGATGTACGTGGTCGCACTATCCCAGGCCGGCTGGATGACCCGACTTAGGTCCAAGGCATGACTGAAATCCACATCCAAAGTTTTGTGGGTTGTTGGTTGGAAAGGATATTTATCCTGATACCATTTTTTAGCTTGCTGCAATTGATCCTCGGGTACCGGCGGCTTTGATGTTAGTGGAAATTCTTTACGGCAACTGTAAATGATTAAAGAAATAATTGTTAATAAAATAGCGAAGGATCGCTGAATTTTGATAGTTTGTTTCATTGTGCGATAAATGGTTTAATGTTTTATAAATATAGGTAATTACTTACATAAATAAAATAAACTTATCTCCGAACACGTGTTACAACAATAGAATTATATTGATTATCCTCAGTTCCATTTAGGAGGGATATTGTTTACAAAAGATTAAACCTTAGCGGAGCGAAAAAACTAACCCTGCAATCGGATAACACTTTTTATAAGCCTTATGAGATCAGGATTTCTGAAGTTTTAGAAATATGGGAATACAACTGTAGCATAGCCACAAAGGAATTTACGCCCGATGACCTCAGTCCTGAATCAATTACGGAGATGTTTTTACAATTGCAAAAAGGCATGAATGAAATCAAAGAGACAATTAAGGTTAAATCATAAAAAAACTGGCCGCCCTTTAAGGGCAGCCAGTGCTAAAAGAAGTATGTTATGAAGCACGATTTCTACTCAAAATTTGGGTAGACAAAATCGTATTCACCATGTAACATCCTATAAATTATACTGTCGGGCGGGATAACACCGCCTATCTCTGCCTTTCTGTTTTCGCCTTCGAGTATTCCTACTCGTTTAAAATCTTCGCCAATCCTCCACACGTACCAATCGCGAGAAGCATTTTTTCCAACGTCAGCGCGATCACCGCTCGTTCTAAAAAGAACATTTTTTTCACCAACATCACCCATATTTCCGATGTATTGCCAAAAATTTAATTTTAATCCAATCTTCGTTACACAGTGAGCATAAAAATCAACATCATCTTTAATAATGTCAGATAGCTCTGGCTGTTGTTCAACAGAATATTTGGTATTAAATACTCTAATTACATCACTGTTTAGTTGAGTTAAATCATTCGCTATGTATTGAAAATATTTTTTTGTTTTGCTATCAATTTGCGCACAAAAAATATCACCAATTTTTGTATTTGTTCTTGCCATACTTAATTTCTTTTTACAATGAATGCAAAATTTTTATATAAGGCAGAGATTCTTTTAAGCATGGGAAGCATTTATCCAATATGAATTCGTAACATACATTTTCATTATCTCTAAACTAATCTAACTGTTTAAAAAAGATTCGAATATATCAAGTAAATCATTTATGAGAATTTCAATATTTGTGTCCAAATTAATTTTCTGTAACTGGATAATCCTACTGATTATTTCATCTTTTAAAAATAAAAACTTGTGTGTCTCGTCTTTTGAAAAAAAATTATCTTGATCTATTACAATGCTTAATCCAATCGACTTTTCTCTCTTACGATATTCTTCTACCTCTTTCAGATTTTCCTTTAAATATGGTATCGGGTTAACATAAAATTGAAGTAGAATCAGTTTTATGTCTTTACCATAATTGTAATACTTTAAATTTTTTAGAGCATTGCCGATTCCGTTGTCACTCCAAATGTATTGCCTAAATATTGGGCCATGTTCATCGCCTATATTTGACGAAATGAAACATCCAATAATATTATCGTCCATATAGCAAATTATCATCAAACGATTATGTGATTTTTTTTAAAGCCTTTAATGCTTCTTTTCTAATTAACGGATTAGCATGATTTTTTAGCGAACTAATTTTTGTTACAGCCTTGAGTGACTTCAAACGTCCTAAAGCCTCAAGGGCATGTGGAGCAACTTCATCGTCATCTAATAGGCTGATTAATATGGACTCGGTTTCTTCTGTTTTTATTTTTCCCAAAGCTGCGACAAACATTTGCCTCGATATACCATTTGTTTTATCTGTAACAATTCTTATGACTTCATCCAAGCATCCCTTTGTCATTGTTACATAGACTGAATTCCCTATAGCCCAGCGTAGAAGAACCTTTTCCAACGATAATTTTGAGTATTCGCGGATTAAAACCGGTGTAGCGATACCTATAGCGTCTTTTACCGCTAATGCTCTGATAACACCCTCTTTTGTATTTTCATCTTCAATTCCATCCTCTAATAAACCAACCAGAATTGGTATAGCGTCAGGATATGCTTTTTTACTATTTACTAAATCATAAATATCGGTAATTACTATTCCCACAGCATTAAGCTGTGATTTTATCTTTTCAATTTCTATGTTCATTGTTGTAAAATATTTTATGGAATTATTTTGTTTACTATGGTTCCTTGGTCAATCAAAACCTGTAAAGGACCTGAAAAAGTGGTGTTTGCTCTGGTCCACAATATCATCTGTATATTCTTTTCCTGTGAATACAAATGAAAATCAACTAATTGCTTAGTCAAACTTTGATGGCTTACGTTTTTAATTTCTTCTAATGTAGATTTTGTAAGTATATCTGGAATTCTATATTTAGCAGTGCCTGTTAGAGATGGGATTCTAGTTTTTTGACCAACACCAACGGCATTTTCACCCAATGCACCAAGAATTCTTGACTGCTCTATTCCGCTTTCCGTTGCCAATACTGCCTCCGTTGTTGCGGCAGCTTCACTAGTAAATAACGCTCCAAATATACCACTAACTCCTTTTACCGCCCATCCCCAATTGAAAATAGGAGAGCTAAATTCCATTGGAGTTATACCACCATGAGCATTTTTTTGCCAATTCGCGTAAGCATTGTCATCAATAGTATTTTGGAAAGATTGGGTGTTAATTGTCGTACCGCCATTCGTGGTCATGCTTCCGTTAAAACCCATATATGGGTAGTTGTTGGTCTTATCGGTAACAGAACCGTTTTCATTTAAATTAAATGAATAAGAGTTGTCATTAGCTTTTACACTTACACTTCCATAAACATTGGTGGCACCGGCATACCCTGCGGCTTCTGCTTCTGCAACGGTATTTACAGACGCATTATAAGTATAAGTGGCACTGCCTCCTTCGCCAATTTGCTCGATCCATCCTTCGGATTCCATCCCGTCAGGATCAAGGAAATATACAGGGTTATTAAGGGCATAGACATAAGGAGAGAATCGCCTGGATGTTTCAGCTTTGGGATCAATGTTCATCCATCGCCCTATAGCTGGATCATAATTTCTCGCGCCATAATCATAGATATTAAGCCCAAGTTCGTCCTGTAGTTCCTTGCCGTTGTGCTTATATTTAAAAGTAATATCGCCTGGATTTATAACTGGGGTAAGTACAACAGGCGGAAAGGTTGTCCTTCCATCAAGTATATTTTGGTTTACATTATAACCATTATGCTTTAAGCCAAAAGGGTAATAGTGGTTTTCTTCAAGAATTTTAAGAACGTTGTCAACCGGGTCTACGGTATAGCTTACCCTAACATTACCCAGATGATCCAGATAATTGAATACATAGTTGTAATAGCTTACTGAATTTACAGTTGTTGCTTTTACATAGCCTTCTGCTGTTGGAAAAAATTCCAGTACGTTATTTTTATACTGGTACCCACTTAAATAATCAGTCGTTATGGGATCAGGCGAAACAGCTGTGTTGGTAACAACCTTTTGTAGCTTCTTTCCGGAAGCATCGTAAAGGTACGTTATTTTTTTGTTCGTTCCTCCAAACTGAATCGTGACAGGTAAGTGGAGGTGATTGTAAATAATACTTGTAATACCTTTATTAAGGTCCGTTTTAAGGTTGCCAAACTCATCATAGGTAAAATCTTCGTCGGTAGGAGTACTTGATCCATCGCTAAAACCGTAAGTACCTGGAACACTATCTTCAACTCTTACAAGCTGATTTTTTTTCGTTGAATGATACGTGTAAGCAAGATTATCTGTCTCTATTACACTACTGCTATTATCAAGCTCGCCATTACGGACAAGGTTAAGAATGTTGCTGTTCTTATCATATTTTGTATGTTCATTGTATGAATTTCTAAGTTGTACTGATGACTGGGGAATTTGGTACCAAGCATCCGTAAGCCTTTTTAAATTGTCGTATTTATAACCGTATCTTCTTTGGATATTATCACTTGACGTACGCCAAGAGGTTTCAGCTATATTGCCATTGTATTGGGGGATTACTGAACCATTGACATCCGTTGAAATTGCACTGTTGTAATTTATTTTAAAAGCGAACAGGTCTTGGGGGGCAGTTGATGAGGTGAGACCAACAACATTGTTTATTGAGATTAGCCATCCTCTCGCATTATAGATATAGTCAACAAATTGAAGTGCCGTTGAACCTGTAATGTCAGTTCCTCCTACTTTTTTGCGTTTTAGCTCGCCTAAAGGAAGGTATTCATTGTAAGACATCAATTGGGTAGCAAGGCTTCCTATTTGATGCGTATGCTTTACCAGCATATCCTGGGCATTGTATGTAAAATATTCGCTGGATGATAACTCCTGGTCACTACTTGACCTCTTATGTTTCGTGGTGATGTAAAGCGTAGTGCCATCAAAGTCCAGATTGCTATTTATTTGCGTGTAGCCACCCAGATAATTGTTGCTGTGAGATCTTATTTGCCTTGCTTTTTTATCATAAATAACATAATTGACTTCACCAATTACACTTGTAGGGGCGATTAATGTACGAACCCATGAGCCGGTTGACATTCCTTTTGCATTTACCAATGCGTTTTGTGCTTCTATTACGGTACTTGCTGTTGGTGCCGCCGGTGCTCCTGGCCAGGCGTAGTCATCATAATAATTTACCAATAGAAGTTTAAATCCTGCTGGTAAAGTTGTAACGGGCTTATAATCTGTACTTATTCCATCGATAGTTCCTGCACCTCTTGTGGCATTTACAACTGTTCCGTTATTCAACTCTTGTAAAGATTTACGGGTTGCTGTAGTTATAGAGGTTGGATTAGCACTGGAAGCCTCATACCAGCCGGTATAAGCTAATCTATTGTAGGCATCGTAAACACTATAAATCCAGCCTGTATTTGTACCTCCAAAAGGCGAGAAGACTGGCCCCGCCGCAATAACCCTGTCGAGTGAATCATACACAATGAATTCCCATTGTTTTCCCGGTATTTTTTTTTCAATTATCCTGTTTCGGGCATCGTACTTATAGATATAACATAACTCAGTAACCAACGCGCCACTAGCTAACGGAGGTAAAACATAGCTTAGGTTGCCAAATTGATCATATACGTAGTAGGTGTCTAATATTTCATATGAAGGAGCTCCACTCGCATCGGCATTATTATTAAATGTCCTTTTTAAAATCAGCTTACCTTCCTTGTCCTTAAACTCTTCTGTAGTATTTAATTTAGAACCTACCGTAGTTCCTAAATATACTGCTGAAGCTTTATTTTCGTCTTGGGTAATCGTCTTATAAAGCTGCCCGACGGCATAGTTGCCATTAGACACAAATGAAATATCATAGACCTTATTTGTACCATTCCACGTGGAGTTAGCGCTTAACCTCTTTACTTCAGTTGCGGTATTGGTTAGGTATGCATATTTAACGGTATGGTCATTACTGGTAGTTGGATTCCCAAGCCATGGGTCACCGGGTGAAGCTTGCTTAAGTACCCTTCCATTAGGGGATGCCTCAACAAATTGTTCACTATATGGATTTGATGTATCTTCGTATTCACTAGACGTGTAATAGCTTAATGTACTGGTTCTCGCTGAAGCGTCAAAAAATAGATTATCCGTTGTTGCAACGTATGGGAGATATTCTTTAAGTTGCCTTCCATAAGTGTCATATTCGATGTGTGTGATGACGTCTTTACCTGTAGATGATCCTTTTCCTGATATCTTCTGAATTGGCCGTCCTAGGCCGTCAACATACGTAATATCACGTTTTGCAAGGCTGGAATTACTACTGGTAGTAGGATCACGGTAAGTAGAAGTTAATACGTAATTTTGTGTATCTGTCTGACCGATTGCTAACAGGGGCAGCAAAAAGATCATGTAAATTATATTTTTCATGTGATAGGTTTAAATCTATTGCTATTCGGTCCTGTATTTATACTTATGCTCTGACACCAGATTGTTATCCATGTCCCTGATTTCTTTCAACCTTCCAAAACTATCATATGAATAGGATGTCTTGTAGCCTTTAGGGTCACTTATTGTACTTACTCCCACTAAAGGGCGATGGGTGTAAGCAGTAACCTGCGCTCCCGGAAGTGCAGCACGAAGGTTATTCAGCGCTGTTAAAAGAGTTGTCTCGCTCGTGCCATCTGAAGCATTTTGGGCTGCGGTAATTAAATTTGCGGGAATTGAGCTATAAGACGCATTTTCCACCATCGCTATTAGCAAAGTCTTATTGTATCCCCATATGTAGGATACGGGTGATCCATTTTCCAATTTGGCGTCAATGGGATTACTATGTTCATCGTAACTCGTAAACCGCACACGCGTCTCCAATGCTTGCGACTCTTTTGAGCTTTGAATCAGATAAGGCAACCATGTATTGTTACCTGTAAAAGTAGCATAGCTTATATTTTGGGTTGAAAGCAGGGTGCCATTTTTGCGCGATTCAATTTTTTGAATCTCTGCGATATTGTTCCTTAATGTCGCTGCCGCGGTGTTGTTGAAATAATAATATTTTGTTTCAACATTCTCGATAGCAGACCCATCATTATAGGTTTCAACTTTTTTCGTTTCTATTTTTTTGTTAACAGTGTTGTAGGTAAAGAAGCTTTTAATTTCAACAGTTCCCTGTACCAAACTTCCGTTATAAAAATACTCTTTAGTCGATTTATCTGTAAGTTTCGATCTTCCATAAGCTTCAATGACCGGTTGGTAGGTAATAAAAGAAGTTGGAATTCCGCAGTTAGTACATGACTCGGGGCCGGTCGGACTACAAGTATCCAGGTTGTTTTTATAATGGTTATAAGTAGCAAAGAGCCTGGTAAATGGGCATGACTGCGGCTCAGCCATAATTAGTCCTGTTACTTCTTCACCGATATCAAAGCTGTAGTTATAGGTGTTTTCAGTTTGTAATTTATTAGCGTTGTTATAAAGTTTGTCTGATTTAAGCAGGCCTCTCCTATAATCAGAATTTTTTGAAGGTTTAAAAGGATAGGCCATTGAATATCCGGCTTCCGGTTCATCAATGGGCGATGTATAAACATATTGGGTGTACCCATTCCCAGTCTCTGATACTGTTACATTTTTATAACCTACATCTGAGCCATGAGTGCGTTGTGATAACAGGTTATTATGGCTTGTTGTTGAAGTATATGTTATGTCTAATACATAGTTTCCTGTATCACATTGCACATATGCCGGTACATTTCGGGTAAATTCATAGACCGGTTTATGGAATGTAAGGGAACCACTACTTCTCATAGCCTGGTCAAAGAACTGGTAGTCGTAGTTTTTTTGCTTTGCCGGAATAACTCCATTCTGATAAGTTGCCCCTGAATAATATTTCTTATCAACATCTACATCAAAATATCCAATAGTTTTGATCCTAATACCACCGCCATATAGATAGTGCTGTGTTATGTTCTTTGACCTATGTTGTATACCAAAAACATTTTGCTGATTTGTTACACTAAAAAGCCCCGTATCAGGACTGAAAAAACTTACATGATAATCACCAGGTTGCAACAATATGTATTTTGAACAAGGACTGACATCACCATTGTATGTCGTGAAGCCACCAACACTCGCAGTAAGATTCGGAGCTTTATGGATATTTAAAAACCACTCCGGATTTCCTGGATAATTTCTAAAATTCGTCGAAAAGTTAATAAATGCCTCTTGTGTATCAGTAATCGTGAAAACGTATGACGTATTATTAGAAGATGTTGTAAAAGTATGGTCGTTAGCCAGGTTAGTCCAATTATAAGGATTATCGTCAAAATTTGTGAGCTGTTCATCTCCAATATAAGAATAGGTATTTGATTCAAAATTGAAGATAACGCAGCCACCGGTTGGCAAGCCTATCTTCTGCAAGACATCTGTCGTGCAAAATGATGGTGACGTTTCTTTGTAAAGATCGGATCTGCCTTGCGGTATGAGGTTAAAGTACCCCCAATAATCTTTACTAATAGTTTGATTAACCAATCCTCGCTCTAACGTATTGTAATAGAGGTTATGGGACATGGTCTTCGTGTCGACGAAATTACTTTCAGTAACTTTGTCTAATATCATACGTTTTTCAAGTACTTCAGAATAGCTGTGAAAAAGTTCAAATTTTTTAATTTTCTCAGTAGCAATGGTATAATTTGCATTCCATTTCCTGATAATAATCTCTTTCAACCTGTGAGAATCTGCATTGGAATTCCCGTCTGCTCTTCCTGAGACTAATGTAAAGTCAATAATCGCCTTTCCTTCAACAACTATACGCTTTAGTTTTTTGGTTTGAGTTGACCTGCTAGACGTATTTGATTTCTGGCGAGGTTCCAATGCGCTTACATCACTGCCACATGCCGTAAGATATGCCAAAACTGTGGAAGTATTTTGGTCAAACATAATAGTATATGTTTGGGAATGGTCCTGCTGCTGCTCGATCATAGGCTCATCCGATTCATTATACTTATAAATTAGCAGGCTTTTATCATTATTATCTTCAACTTTCGACAAATGATACGCGCTATAATACGTGTAACTTCTGGTAAAAGTACCCGACAAAGTTGCATCCCAATTTATAGCATCAGAAAATGTGTTTTCTGTCGTGGTTTCTTTTACATCAAAAGTAAACCTATATCCTTTATCGTCATAGGCGGTAAATGAGTTGACCTTGTAGTCTGAGGAATTATAATCCAAGGTTATTTTTACCGTGTCGTCATTATCCAGCCTGACAATCTCAAGCACACCTGTTCCTGTTTTTTTTATGTAAAATCTTCCCGTATGGCCAAGGAAATTGAATTGATACAGATCCTGTTGATAATCAAATTTTCCTTTTTCGAATCCATCCCAGATAAACTCATTAATAATTGCCTGATTTGCAGTCGCCGGATTGGCTAAATACGACAACATACTGTTGTAACTGATTGCCTGATCGCGGCTCAATCCCCAATAAATACCGATCCTTTTATTAACATCATTCCACTCATCGGGAAGTCCCCTTACCGTTCGGGATATTGTGCCGCTGCCCATTAAATTCCAACCAAGCCCTACATAGCTGGCAACCTCTTCTGCCGCAATACTGGCTGGATGGTATTTTAAAGCCAGGTTTAATTCTATATCCTTAGAACGTGTCTGTATTTTGTATAGGGGAACAGATATATCAGGTATCCCGGTGTAATTGTTTACTGGCACCTCTTCAAACTTCATAAATGACGCTACTGTTGGGGAGGGTGGCGCGATTTGGGGTAATTCTGTTTTGATCACAGGCTCGTCCTGTGCATACAATATATGTAAAGGCATTAAGCATACAAATGCTATCAACCTTTGAAATAGTCTGTACTTAAATGACATAAAATTATATTTGATTAATTTTTTGATTTTATAACTTTGACTGAATCAGTCCCTTTATCGGTTTTCACCTCGACCAGGTAGATACCTTCTGGATAACTTGCCATGTCTAATGGAATGGTTCTTTGGCTAACAGGAAAGCTTTGCAGCTGCCTTCCGGAGAGGTCAAATAAGGAAAGTGTGCCGCTGTTAAACTCAAAGCCCACGATGATATTCGTAAATTGCATTGCAGGGTTTGGAATGGCTTCAAGCAGGGTTTCGCGCTTTTCTTTTTTCTTGTCTTTATCTTTTAGTTTTACTACCCAAAAATCATTGCTGCCTTTGCCTGTATTTTTATCGCGTGATACTTCGCCTTTAGAAGTCCCTGCGAGTAAGTAACCGCCATCACGCGTTTCAATGAGTTTCCTGAGGATATCTTCGCCCTTACTGCCTACGGCCGTTTTCCAGAGTTCCTCGCCGTCTTCAGGTGATATTTTGATGGCGATATAGTCATTGATCTCTTTTTTGTCTGATTTGGTAGTACCGATAACTTCACTTTGTGCATAGCCGCCTAAAAGCAATGTGCCATCGGCATTTTCAAGCAGCGAGGTTAGGATATCAACCTTGCCGGTATTGTACGTTTCCTGCCAGTTTATTTCGCCGGTTTCATCCAGTTTAATTATCCAGAAGTCAGTACCCTTTTTATTCGACCTGCTTTTGTTGCCCGAAGTGGCTGATGCCGAATTGCCGCCAATTACATAACCGCCATCTTTGGTTTGAAGGATGCTGCTTAAGTGGTCATCCTCATCGCCGCCAAAGGTTTTCTGCCATTCGGTAGCTCCTTCTTTATCGAGTTTAACAATCCAGTAATCACCCTCGCCATAGCTTTCTTGCGATTTATCGGTTGAGGAGGGTGAGTTAGAATGCCCACCAACAATGTAACCACCATCTTTTGTTTGCTCAATGCTTTCCAGTACATCGGCATACCTGCCACCTAAGGTGCGCTGCCATGTAACAACACCTTTAGAGTCCAGTTTTATAACCCAATAGTCAAGGTTGCCGCGGCATTCTTCCCATTTGCCATAAGGATCAGGTAATCCCTTTAAGACTTTCTCGCTGATGTCAGATGATGATGAGCCGCCTATAATATACCCGCCATCTGTAGTAGGGATAATACTTTTTACAATATCCTGGCCAGGGCCACCTATGGTTCGTTCCCATTCATTGCCCCCCTTAGCATTGAGCTTGATGATCCAGAAATCTTCTTTGCCCCTACAGGAATCTTTCTTTTGAACACCAGCCTGGGAATCGGATGACCCTGCCAGAATAAAGCCACCATCGGGCGTATTTCTTATGCTGTATAGAAGGTCGGAACCGGAGCCGCCTATTGTTTTCTGCCAGTCTTCATCACCGGCTTCATTCATCTTCCAGACCCAGTAATCGAGGTCTCCATTATTATCTTCGGTCTTATTGCCGGATTTCTTGGAAAGTGAACTCCCGGCGAGAATAAAACCATAATCTGCTGTAGGTTGGGCATCAAGCAGGTATTCTGCATGTTTCCCACCATAGGACTTTTCCCAGAGGATGTCTTGGGCACATAGTCGTGCAGGTATTATGGATACCATGATCCATAACAAAAGGAGTTTTTTAATCATAAAATTTAGGTGTTTTAGAAATTAGACAAGTTGGTAATGTCTATGCATAATTGTATAGGGTAGCTTTGGTTGCTACGAATCTTAGGAATAAGTAAGGTTTAAGTTTAACAGGCGATTTTATCGGCGGAAAAGTAGTATCAAATTTTAGCGTCCAGCCAGTCTTTTTTACAGCCACTTAGTATAAGCAGTGTGAATATTATAATAGTGTGTGATAATATTTTTTTCATCATTTTTAAGATTAAAAGCCCGCCTTAATACGCACCAGATGATCGGTGGCACCATATTCTTTTACATCCGTTTTTTGGGATTGCGCCAGGTACGCAGTAGTTATCTTCTTATGGGCGATAATCTTAAATATTCGATTACGGACGGCGGTATACAGATAGGCAGGGAGGTTAGTTTCAATAGGAAGTTCCATCCTCCTGTCCCATAGCGCCGCAAACAGGTCATGGAGTACATCTTCTGCTTCCTCCTGATTGTTGAGCCGTTTATAAGCGTGTACAAACAACAGGCCTTTGAAGCGATCATAAATTTCGGCATAGGCAAGTTCATCTCCCTGCCTGAGCAGGAAGGACAATTCTTTATCGCTGTAATCGGCGTATTGTGGCATTCAGGGTGAACTTCAAAGCTAAAATACTGATTTTGAAGAGGATTTTAAGTAAATTATTAAATTACACTTCAACTTACCCTCTTTCGGTATATTGTTTTAATAAATCATGGGTGCTTGAGCAAAGCTCATAAGGGAATATGGATCCTTCACAATCTTTTTTTCCATAGGTTGATAAAACATCAAGATATCAACTACTTTATAATAAATTTAATAGGAGCTTATTATTACAAACTATCAGGTGATTCTTTATGATAAGGAGACATACGGAAGTAATCGTTTTCGAGCAGCATTTCTATATAATTCTTAGCATCCTGATATGTGTTGCTATCAATACGATATTCTGCAATATCTATTATTCGAAATAGATAAATTTTTATACCAGTAAACGTTCCTACTATGACTAAAAAAACAACATAATGTATTGTATATCAATTTTTTGTATTAAATTTAAAATTAATTAAAAAACTGAAATATGATGACAATAGAAGAAATTCGCACCGCTACAGCAAAACTAATAATTGAAGGAGAAGTGGATGTCACTTACATTACACAGGAACTCATCGATGAAATGAATTCACAAACGCCTAAAGAAGTCAGTGATGTTGACTTAAAGGAAATTCATGAGGGAAATAGTGTATATTATGATGGGACACATACTCAGTGGAAAAAGGATTGCGGTAATGAACGTTGGAGTTGGGCAGGACAACATACACTTGTGCGATTAGTGAATTGTGCAACTGGGACAATACGTCACAGAATCAGCTAGCACTGACAGAATAAATAATCGCACCAATTATAATGTTTTAGTTGGATTATTTTGCAGCCATTTTTCTACTTCATCCATTACCTTGCAAGAATTAATGGATGGATAGTGTTTTTTTAAGTATTTCTCAAATAATGCATTTGTTTTTTTATCTTCCCATTCCATAACTGTAAGGCAGAGCATCGGCCAGCTTTTGGTTTCCTTCATAAAGCCGTAAAGCGGCAGGTACGGCGGGGCGTAGTACAAGGAATTTTGTACCAACTTGTCATAAAGCGGCTTTGTAAGCGCCCGTTTCATATCCTGCACCACATCGTAGGCCACCCGAAGTTTTGCGCCCTGGCTGATGGCCACGGCAAACGTGGGCATGCCCTCGTCCTTAAAAAAGACTTGCAGGTAATCGATAAATCCGCCCTCTGTTTCATCGCAGAGGTCTTTACTGTAGTAGGCATACTTTTCCTTAAAAAGCTCGATGGAAAAATCATCTTTGTACTTACTGATGATAAAATCAATGGCCGCGTTTTCTTTGGTGGTGATCTCTTCGAGTGATGGCCCTTTGCTCAACCCGGCGACCGAGAGGAAGTACCGGGGCTTGGAGAACAACTCAAAATAATAGCTCTTAAAGAAAATGGTCTTACGCTCATAGGTCAGCTGCACATATAAAGGGTACGTCTGCTGTCCATGCAGCGATACCTGCTTGAGCCGGTCGTTCAGGTAGGTTTTGTAGGTGACTTTATAGGGCTTATTCATTGTCCGCAGTATTTTTTTAAGTTCCGGCTATCGGTGGTTAGGGTGTTACCTGCACAAATTTAACCAAAAGCAGGCTCGGCCTGTAATTGCTTTCCAAAAATTTTATCGCTTGAACAAAGATAATAAAAAAGTTTATATAGTATTTATTTTACCAAAACTATTTACTATCTTAGCCTTTGTGAACGGTAGATCCCTGCACGGGGGAATGGTGTAGAACGATTAATGTGGGAGTGCAATGGAGACAAAACTAAAACCGGAGCAGGTTGTGGAGATGCTGCGCAAAAAAGGCATGGAGGTAACGGTAGAACAGGCGGCTATGGTGCTGGAATTTTTACAGTTGCTGGCGACCATAATGGTGGCGCAGTACCTGAAGAAGCCTTGATACTGTATTTTGTATCTTTATGGTAATGGTATGGGTACACGTCAGATTGATAATAACTTAAACTTTTTAGAATGAAAATAGCTGATTTATATTGCAGGGTGAGCAGTGACGAACAGGCGAAAGGCTATTCCCTGCGCAGCCAAGAAGACCTGTTGCGCAAGTACTGCGGGATACATCACATTGAGGTGCGTAAGGTCATTTTTGAAGACCATTCCGCCAAGAGCTTTAACCGCCCGGAGTGGAAGGCCTATCTTGCGGAATTAAAGAAAAACAAAGGCAAGACCGACCTGATGTTGTTTTTAAAGTGGGATAGGTTCAGCCGTAATACGGGTGATGCTTACCAGATGATCAGTATCCTGAATAAGCTGGGTGTTGAACCGCAGGCTGTCGAGCAGCCTTTAGACCTGTCCGTGCCGGAAAACAAGCTGATGCTGGCTTTTTACCTTGCTGCCCCGCAGGTAGAGAACGAGCGCAGGGCGCTGAACGTTATCGACGGTATGCGGCAGGCAATGAAGGATGGCAGGTATATGGGATTGGCTCCGGTCGGTTACATTAACAAGACAGATGATAGCGGAAAGAAATCTATTGAGCCTTTAGAGCCGTATGCGGGTATTATCCGCTGGGCTTATGAGGAAATAGCACAGGGTGTATTTAATACCGAGCAGGTGTATAAGCTTGCGCGCAAGAAAGGGTTTAACAAAACCAAGTCCTTATTTTGGTTTGCTATCCGTAACCCGGTGTATTGCGGAAAGATATTCGTACCTAAGCATAAAGGTGATGCCAGCCACTTTGTAAAAGCACTGCACGAGCCGCTGATTACCGAAGACCTGTTTTACCGCGTACAGGACATGCTGGACGGCAGGAAAAGGAACCAGTATAAGACGAAGGTCGTATCTGCGCCCCTGTTGCCTCTAAGAGGCTTTTTGGAATGCCCCCAATGCGCTAAGCTGCTTACGGGCAGCTCTTCTAAAGGGCATACGAAGTATTATGCCTATTACCACTGCTTTGGAGGCTGTAATTTCCGTTTCCGGGCGGATAGTGCCAATGACCAGTTTTTAAACGAACTGAGGCGTTATATCCTGCGTGAGGAATTAGCGGATGTATTCAGGGTGGTCGTTGAACAGGTTTGGAAGGGACAGACCCACGATATTCAGCAAGACCATAAACAGTTGTCAAAGGATATTGCTGCAATGGAGGAAAAGCTGGACTACCTGCGTGAGCTGCTGATCTCCAAACAGATTGAGCCGGAGGACTACCGGGAGATGAAAACGGGCAACAGCGAGAAGCTGGAACGGCTGAAGGCGAAGCTGGCCGGATTGAACCAGGATACAACAGATGTTCGGGCATTGCTGAAACAGGGCATCGGCAACCTGATGAAGCTGGATTGTGTGTATGAGGCGGCAGAGCCGGAATTAAAGCGCAATATCATTAGTTCGATGTTCCCTGAAAAAATGGGTTTTGAAAATAATGCACTTCGAACTGGTAGGGTCAATGAAGCAGTGCGGATTATTTACCTGATAAACAGCAATTTGGTTAAAAATAAAAAAGGACAAAATGGAAATTCATCCATTTTGTCCTCTGAAGTCGGGGTGGCAGTCCGACAACCTTTATTTGTAAGCGTATCTGAATCAGTATAATGTGTTCATCCTCAATTATATGCTCACCGAATTGTTCACATTTAATTTGAGCGGTAACTGATACAAATTTAATGATTTGAATTATGAAATACTACATTTACTTTAAATTCTTTAAGTATTACATATTAACGCGCAGTGTTTCCATCCATTAGTTTCAGGATATCCTCATATTTATAATACATTAGGCCACCTATTTTTGTATATGGCAAAGTTCCATTTATCCTTAGATTCTGTAGTGTGCCAGCTGAGACGCCTAATAGTTTACGTACCTCCAAACTTTTAAGCCAGGTTTTCGAGGTTTCACCCGCCTTTTGGGGATAGATTGCAAAACGGCGTATTTCTTCCAGCAATTCTTTTTTGAATTGCTCAAGATCGTCTCTAGTTATAAGTTCTACATTCATACTTCGATCATATTTTAAGTTTACCACTTATTTATACTGTAGAAGTAAGTTACATTCAAATTGAAATTTGTTTTGAGTTATCAATTATTTGACATTGTTTGGCCCTACATTTCTGTAGAGATAATTTTGTTTGCAAAATTTCATATGCAGAGAGGTTGTAATCTTACAGAGGGTTTGGGAGCCCGGGGGCGCAACAGTGTAAAAAAGATAAACCAAAAATCAAAAAATACAGATAGAAACCGTTTCAATATTGGATATGTGCAATTTTTAGAGTTTAGTTATGTTTAGGTTGCCACTTTAGCTAGAACGTCAGTTTCGGCCGCTAATCGAACTTCGAACTAAAACCCTGTAAAAAGGGTATTTCATCTCTAAGTTTTCAAATTGCAACGAGTTACGACAAATTGATTTAAATGCTTTAAGTTTTTGCATTGAACTAATTGACTCTTTAGAACTTTGTAAGTATGAGTTCAAGTTTACTAAATTCTAACGTTTTATTACTCTAAACTCACTAGAGATTACTGCGAGCAATCTATCACATAGTCAACGCGAGAATTATTGCGATTCCGTATCTCCTTCTGTTATTTTAATATCGTATTTACCTAGCCGTAGGAGTACGGCGAGGAGCAGTAACATTTTATCGGGATGGTATTCTTCAGGGCTATAGAAGCAATGGGCAATGTTATTGCGGATATTAAGACCACCTTCGTTGGAAAACACGTAATCAAATAATAAGCGGTCATCTTCGTCAAAATATTTACGGATTGCCTCGTTATTTAATATGTCGTGAGCTAGGGCTTCCTGCGTCCCCTTGCGCTTGCCTATACTTGTGGATACATTTAATCGTTGGCTGAAGCTACGGAAAAGCCCCTCAAGTTTTAAGGCTAAACTATCGGTACAAAGTATGAAGCTGGGTTTATAATAATCACTTTCACCCCATGCGCGCACCTGGTGTATAAATTCGGTGATTGCCGGAGCCACCTGAAAAATCCAATTTGTTTGATGCGGTTCACCATTGAGATTGTATGAAATAGTCGGCTTTCCAATCCATGTGTGTTCGACGAGAAACTCCATAAAGTTGTTCACGGTAATACGTCCTTCCCTGATTCCGCCAATCAGTGTATAATGCAACAGCGGTAGCGCGTGGTCGGATAACAGATTGCCATATACTTCAAGAATATGGTGTTTTTGTTCCTGTTCATTTTCCAGCTTTGAAATATTTTTATTTCCGTCAAAATGATAGTTCGAAATTCCCTTGAGCCAAGGTACGCTACCGTCTTGTGTAATTTTAAGAATCTCAGCAAACTTTGGAAAAAAAAGTCCTTTTGATAACAGGCCATAGAATTCTTTCAGGGGCAGCTTATGTAACCTTTTAGCCTTTTTTTTCAGTAAATCATCTACTTGTACACGCCTTTGGATTTCATCATCATCGAAATGATAAATGTGATGCTCTAGTGTTACGCCATTTTTCAGCTCATAATGCAGTTGTTCAGTGCGTTTTTTTTCTGTGGAATTTCCGCTAAGTCTAAAGGCTTCTATTGCTGCAGTATAATAGGTTAGCTTAATCCAGTCCCGTTGCTTATCGGTTTCTTTCTCAGCCATACCCAGATTGAGGTAACCCATTTGCTCATACCACGGTTGAGCGTTTGCCTTTACTTTTTCGGATATTTTAATTGCCGTAGGTAAATAATAATTAAGGAGCATGAAGTCATCAATCCTGTTTTTTATTACCTTTTGGATCTCGGACTCGAATAATTGCAAAAGGCCATCGAAATCTACGACTTTAAACACTTTACCCGCTCCTAACATATGTTCTATAACGCTGTGTTTGGTTGCAAACGGAATACTTTGGTTGTTTAATAGTTCTTTAATCCTTTCTTTAAGGATGGCAGGTTCAATACCGGCAGAAGTCACCAGCCCGAGGGTATTTTCCAATATCCTGGCCACTAAGCTTGAGATGGTTCCCCCGTCTCTGCTGTCGCGTTCGGTACAATTTTGGATAACCTCACAATAGCAGTTATATGCTGCTAAAGCGAACTTTCGGTTTTTTGTGGCAGGGTATTGCCATAATAATTGGTTGTAACGTCCTCGTAATAAAGCTGAATTTGCCTCACGGGCTCGTTGAGTAATGTAGGTAATGGCTTCATTTTCCATCCGCTCCCGGTCAGGATATAATACTATGCTCCCGGGCTGGGTCGCATTTGAGACCGCGAAAGAAAAAATTTCACTGCCTATGAACGAAAAACAGGCGACTTCAATTTCCCAAGTTAACAGTTGTTTTTCAATCGGGTCTTGTGTCTTTGACCTGTATTTAAGGAAGGGTGCCGCGGCATCATATCCTTCTTCTATCTCCAGTGAGGCATCATCGACAAAGCAGTATAGGTCTTCAAGCGAACCTATTGTATCAATAAGATTGTCGTAATCTTTCATTTTTTTTCTTTTTTGCATAGCTCTTGAAACCGATGTTAGGTGGCCGAGTATTTTTCTTTTGGCTATTTTACCGGAGTTTTACAAAACTCATTTTTAAACTCACTTGCAGTTTAAAATTTTCCGGAATTAGTTGGATTACTTCTAAATCAGTTCAAAGTAATCTGACTCGTCCTGGATATTTTTACCATTGCGAAATTTTGCATGGTTAATGACATAGCCACTAAAACCACAGTTTTTTAAAAGGAGCTTACTTATGAGTGTATACAGTTTTGAACTTATGTAAAACATATGATCGTCAATTTCTTCGCTGCTACGCTCTGATCCATCATTCATCAAAATATTTCCGTGTAGCAGGTAGTTTCTGTAGTCAATGGCCTTTTCGTCTGAAGGAGAAAGAGGGATACCCAATTGGTCAAAAGGTTCCCTAAGTTTCATAGCATTGGTAATTTTTTGCGTTTTTATGGGGCTATTTAACACAGCTATTCTCCTTCTGATTTTGATAACAGCATCTGGATGAATTCTTGAAGTGTATTTATCCAAAACGGTATTCAATTCGCTGACAATTTTTTGGGCGAGTTTCTTGTCGGTGATAAGGTTTGACCGCATTTGTGAAGGGTTTATTATGATATTAGCCAGCGATTCAAGTATTACTGAGAAAACGCCTGGCATAGAAACTATCGATTTTAGATGGGAAACTTCTATTAAGAATAAAATTGCGACGGATAGATCTTCGTTGTCACGTATCTGGGTTACAAATGTCGAAATTACGGAAGAAGGGATTTTGATAAGCAGGTCTTTAAAACTTTTCATTTCCTCTTTTTCGCTATTGGAAAATTCATATGAAAAGGGAGATGGGTTAGATGTTACCGGATAGTATATGGACTTTAACGATACCCTTGCTAACCTGTTATATTGAAAGTCAGTATCCGAGAATATATAATGTTCGCCACCTGGCATATAGCCGGTAAGAAAGCCAATGCCCTTTTGGATAGCATATGAATCTTTTTGAAAATTCTCAAAATCTACAGGTGTAAGATTTTCTATTACGATATAGCTGATACTATCCTGCTCATGCTGTACAATATCGTAGATTGCTTTTCCAGTATTAATCCGTACACTATGGAAGGCCCAGGGTATTACCCCATCATGCTTTGGAGATTCCAATTTGAGATAAAATGGACGGTTTCCATTGGAAGTATCAAAAAAGAACATTCTGAACTTGGATTTATCCATAATGTTGCCTTTATACATGCCGTTGATACTGAATGTATGCTTAGCAGGAAGATTACGAAAGAGGTTCTGTAAAGAACTATCAAAATCGTGTGAGGTAATTTTGTATGATTTACCTTTTAAAACCATATCCATCAAGCCTTTTTCAGGGTTACGGAATATCCCTTCAAAACTTAACTCAAACTCCCTATTTATTTTTGTGATATATGCCTGGCCTTCTAACAAAGGTAGACTAACTTGTTCGGAACTTAGCTCTTCAATCTTCTTAATGATGGCAATTTCCATCTGAAAGTCCTTCATATTAGGTTCCATTTTTTTTAGCCTTTTTTTAGTCATTAATAATTAACTAAGAAGAAAACATCAATTTTATTGAAATTTCATCTAAGCATGTAAATCGTGTTCTGATCCGGATAATTTACATTTTGGGCAAATAAATGCATCTAAATCCGTATCAGGCAAAACTATCCGTATTGGGTAGTTGTATTTTTCTGTATCCCCGTAGGTCTTTGCCTCTTTGAGTACCTCCAGTGCATTGATTGTTCTGCAAATAATTTGGTAAGCGGTTTTCCGGGTTACAAAGAGACTCAATAATTCAAATACACTCAAATTTTTGAAGGTATACCATTCACTGTCGATTCGAAAAATATGTGTCGCTTCTTCTTGTGTCAAAAGGATGCCTCCATCAAGGGATTTTTCATAGGATTCTTCTATCGCCTCAGCTGTATTAAAGATAAAATCAACTAATTCGTCTTTTATCACAAAATTTTCGAGTTTAGAATTAATGTCACCTTTAATTTCAAGTTTTTTTCCAGCTGACTTGATCTTAGAGATATCAGAAAAAGCTTCAGATATCGCGTTTTTGAATACTGCTTCTAAATCGGAATTTTCTATTTCAGTTGTAGAAATAAAACCAACTTCATCGTTATGTTTTTCCCTGTAGCTTTTCATGTCGAACCGCTCTAGAATATTTGTGAAAAACGATGGCAGAATGTCTTCTGCCATCTGGTATAATACTTCTTTATTGATTATTACAATCTTTATTTGTGGTTTATCATTGTGATTAGCGGTGTTTTTTGTGAGATGAAAATTTACGTCCTCTAATAGGTTATCGAATACCAACGTGCAATGTATATCTTTAGGCAGAATGCCTAATCCGATACTGAATACACGGTCACTCAACCGGCACCAAAAGTCATTTATTTCCAAATTTCTAATGTCCATTCTTCAACTCTTTAATTTGAAAGTGCTTTGATAAGTCAATTGCAAACAATTTAGATGATTTCAGTGTACTTTATAGGAAGTGGTAGGCAATTTTTCTTAGCAGCCCTTTGTTGTGAGAATATTTTATTTTTTCTTTTACCATCCTGCTTGCATTTTGGTTTGCCTTTACCAGTTCGAGTTTGCGATTGGAATAATCATCAGTAAGCCAGTTTATTTCAAATAATCCATCTGTCTCGTAATTGTTAAGGTTGATAAAGAAATAAAAATAAGGGTGTAAGCTAATGATTTGATCCAGCAATGTATTTTCAAAATTTTCCTTTCCTAATTTGTGAAGTACTTGAATGAAATCATCCAACTCTTCATGCATATAAGACGGCAATCCGGTAATCGGGTTATTGTGGTCTTGAAAATAGTATCTGCTACGTCCTAAAAGCTGACGAATCCGGACACAATACTGATCCAGGAATTCTAATGGGGTGTCTAAAATATCTATGCATACTGCTTCGCAATACAATGATGGATGGAAATCAGATATCAGGCTGTTGGTAATAGTTACTTGAAACTGTTTCCTAGATTCTAAACTGAGAATTTTCCAAAGTGCCGGTATCAAGTTGATTGTGGGGGATTTCACGGCTATTTTTGATAGTTCTTCAAACAACTTTTCATCTGTTAAGCTAAAACCTTTCTTTCTTAGTGCATTCAGGATATTAGCCGGAAGATAGGAAGCTTCGTCCTGTCGATCCAGAATTGATTTTAAAAGGTTTGTAAGTGACTCATCACTTAACGATTCATATTTGTCCAATACAATAAACGACAGGACGCTTAAGTCGTGCGCTGAAAAGTCAACTTTGATGGCAAGATCAAAAAAAGCGTTCAGAAATTTTTGTTCAAAGTCAAATTCTAAGTAGCTGATAAGATAACAGGCATTGGTAAATACAGAGACAATTTTTTGCCGCAGTGCAGGGTTTTCAGTCCTGTTATTCCGGTGTCTAATCTGCTCATCCAAAAAAGTTATATTTTTTTCATCTAAAAAATTTTTAAGGGATTCTTTAAAATGTTTTTTGCCCTCATCTGTACATTTTATGCTTTCCAAATTATTTCGTTGTATAAATCGAAGGAGTTTCTCCGGACGGCAATACAAAAGCATAATGGTAATTTCAAAATCGCCAAAAGCGGCCAAATGGCTCCTGTATTCGCTTTGCATCGAATAAGAGATGCAACAACACTCGACGTATTTTTCAAATATTAGCTCAAATTCGTTAGTAAAAAAACACCTGTTTCCTCGGTAGAAAAAGTAACATTCTATTATTTTCGACCGTAGTTTCTCAATTGTCTGTCCGGTTGAATAATTTAAATCCCTGTCTTTTAATTCCTTAATTTGGAGGTAGAGTTTGTCTACAGATACCCTATAATCGTTAAGAAGGCTTCTTTCAGATATGGATTTTAAAATTTGCTTTTTATCGGATTCTAAAGGAAGTTTTAAAAGTTCGTAGTTAAGATCCACCGTTTGATTTTCATGTAGTGAACGTTGTATGATTTCGAAGTTATGAACGGCAATATATCCAGGAACTAAGTCTTTAGATGCTTTTGTTTCGTTAATTACCCATTCAAGCTTCAACTTCGATGAGGTATAATGCCCCAACAGAAAAAGTATATGGGCCGAAAGAAGTTCCGTGTAATATACGTCATCAGGCGCAACAAGTTGCGACTTCTCAAAAGCTGTTCTAAAGGCCAGGCTCTCATAATGGCACATAGCACAGTCGCATTGCCCAGGGTCATCAATGGATATGTGAATTTTTTCCTGACCTTTTCCGTTAAAAATGCTGACACAACTTTGATTAAGTTGACGGATAATCTCATTTACCTTTAGCTGTGGATTTTTGACACCTTTATAAAAAGTAGGTTTGCTTAACCTGATTTCATCTGTAATGGTAATGCTTTCAAAGAAATCGATTATTTCCTGATTGGTTGATTTCAGGGTAAACTTGTTATAATGGGTCTGGTCGGTGATTTTGGAGCGAAATGCCATTTTTTCCACCATACGCCACGCCAGGATTTGCCCGAACTCCCTGTAATACCTTACGGCGTGCCAAAGCTTGTCTACAATATGTAAACCTTCAAAACTTTTATGAAATTGTTCGTTCAGATTTTTATCGGCGGTTTCCTGTTTTATCCATTTCGCGTCAGCGTTTGAAATTATTGTCTGGTAGCGAAAGCGGGAAGTGTTGATTATCTGTTCGGTTATGATGTCGTTGATAGTGGTATGAGACAAATCCCGATACTGCTTAAAATCCCTTTTTTTTGTTACACTGAAACTATAATAGAGATTATCTAGTTTATCCCGTTTTAAAGGCAATTCTTTTATGATCTCTGTCGCTTTAAAGAAATACCAATGATCCTTGTCCTGATCGTCGGTGCTATGGATTAATGCAAAGAAATTTGTAAAGGGACCTTCGGAATCTTGTACATAATCCGAATGAATACGGAGGCTTGTACCTTTCTGGAAGTATTTTGCCTGTACCAGGCCAAATACAGGAAACTCTTTTTTATACTGTTCAAGCTCATGGACGGTTTCAGGCTTCTTTTCAACCATTAGGTCAACTCCTTGCCGATCCGAACTACTTTTGTAGACGTGAAAGCGCTTTAATAATATTGCGCTGCTACGCGTTTCCCCCTGTGTGCCATTTTGATCCTGTGGATTTTCCAGGAGTTTATTTTTCTTCATGGGTAGCGGTTTGATTTAGAAATTTTTCCAGTTTCGTTTTGATAAATGCGGTTTTCCGTTCATTTTTTGTGTATTTATACAGAAGAAAAAGCTTAGTATACAACTGCTTTGCCCTTAAGGTAGTCCCCGAAAAAAGTTCTTCAATTTTATCTTTAAGCGCAATATCGATTTGTTTCAGCTTTTTCTTGTATTTTTTATAGAACAGACTATAAAATTTTACTTTTTGTAACTCTGTGCTGTACACAAAAAGCTCATCTTTTATTAACTTTCTGCTTTCTTCTGTCTCCATAATTGCTTTTAACTCATGAATATTTTTTTTACTTAAATCTATATCTACGAAAACTTTTCCAATATAATCCGGTAAAAGGAATATATTTCTAGGAACATTGTCTTTTATGCTTAGTAATAAAGGCTCCCGTATTCCTTTAATTGCTTTTGCAATTCATTTCTATATTTGAAAATTTCATTCTCCGGTTTGATGAAAAAGTTATGCGCATAAATCGTCGATCCATTTTCTTTGTTTAAAATGAATTCAATTGTTCTTTTAGTAAACTCACTCATATATCATTCAATCAATTTTTCTTGATTTGTTCTATTGTAAACTTTAATCTTTGGATTAAATCATCATAAGTAAGAATATCTATAACGTTTTTATACTTTCTTTTTACGACCTCAAAATCAGACTTTTGTTCTGAAGATAAATTATTTTCTCTACCCATTATAATTAAACCTTGTGGATTAGTTATTTTTATGTTTAAATCTTTAGGCAACTTATCCAAATACTTTTCATTTAATTTTTTCTCACCTAAAACACCCCCTCTATTTAAATGATATATATATTTTTCCAATTGCATTATCGTACCGGTTAAATCTTTGTGTGGAATATAATTATTACGGTACAAGCGATCCGTCATTATCGAATTCTCGAAAGGCTTCTTGATCTCAATTACATCTATATTCCCATTACTATCGACAAGCATAAAATCTAAAAACCTCCGTTTCTTTGAGTCAATTGTCAAGTTAACACTTGTAAAAGAAAGGATATACTTAGGATATAGTATTAATATTATTTCTAGAATTTCATTTTGCCATTCTTTTTCATTATAAGAATTTTCACTACTGAGCATTCCCTCTAATTTTTCAAGTATTGTAGAATATTTTTGCAATTCATATTCTTTAAACAACTTACTCAAATTCTCACCTTTTTTTGAAACTTTCTTATTGATATATTTTTGAAATTTAATCTCTGAATCAGTAGTTGTTTCAAAATAATTTTTAATTATAGCAGTTATTCTTGCTTCCGCATATAAATTTTTTTCATAAGTTGTAGGGAATTCTTTTACCAAACCTTCAAAGGTTACAAAGGGAATTGAATTTTCTTTTTTGCCTCCTATATAAATATCTTGATTAGTGAGAGATATAATCTGTTTGAATAAGGATATTTTGGTTTCTGCAACAAAATATTCTAAAATCAAATCTATATCTTTATGAAAATAAATATCTCTATTATCGCTTATTATACCCCGTGTAATTTTAAAATAGTTTACTGATTTTTTCGCGAAAACAAAAGATACTGGTTTATATTCTCCCATATCATAAATTGAGAGCGCATTTTCATCCTCATCTTCTTGAATTATCTCTTCATATAAATTCTCATCAGTAAAATGAAAGGTAGATTTATAATTTATATAGCCATCATTTTTAAGACCTTCACGAACCCAATCATTATTAATATAGTCCGAATAACTATATGTGAAAATTATTTCATCGTTGATAACTTCAAAATTTACCATAATTCAAATTTCAATTATATTCCACTTATCTGCATTTATATCTCTTAAATGAGAATCAAATCTGGTTTTGCATACCGCCACACACAACAAATGTGTAGGTCTTGAAAAACCTACATAAGCCATTTTCGTTGATTGTTTGTGATACTTTTTCGTTTTACAGAAATTGGCAAACTTGAATTGATCAGATAATCTTTGAGTTTCGTAATTATCATTGCCATTCTGATAGTATGTTTCCAAATATAATGTTGCAGTATGGGTTTCACCTTTTACGGAATGTATTGTAGAAATATTTATATCAAAACCATGAAAATTTTCCTGATTGGGATTCTTAACCGGTGTTGGTGCTACAAAAATCTGTTGAGTTGATGATGCTGTATTTATAAATGAAGACGACTCATTTATATTTTTTCCAAAAATATATAGAAAATCAGGTACATAAGATTTAACAGATAAATACACCTCCTCAAATTTATTTCTAACTAAATTGATACTCCATAAGTACAAATTTCTTTTGAGATCAATATATTTCTCGGCATGAGTTGTTTCTAAATAATCTAATAATTCACGTTTTGAAAAATATATATCCTCAAATCTTAAAATTTTTATTAAAGCGTTTAATATATTCTTCCTTACAGGCTCTAAAGTCCTTTTATCTTTATCAAAAAAAATCAAATATGAATCCAAATTCTCATAATCTATCTTTTGCTTTGAAGTATTTGTAATTAATTCCTCATAATAATCTTTGATACCTAACTTATTAATATCATTTATCTTATCTCTACTCCAACCAATAACCTTGTATTTATTCTTTTGGGTTATTTCGATATCTCCAGAGGCTATATAATTATAAATTATTTCTGAAAATTTAGGAATTACATTCTTGATGTTTTCTAAAGAATATACTATAAGGTGGGGTTTTAAATTACAGTTTTCATTTTTACCTTCAATTTTAAAATTTCCATCTCTGCTTAATGCTAAACAATCAACTAGTTCTGCTATATTTTGAGATAATCTTTGGCTGCCATTAATATTTTTGGTTCTGCCATTGTCTCTAAATATCCAGATTTCATCTAATCCTACATCTCCATTATAAATCGCTTGATTTTTATCTCCAATTCGTTGATAATTAGAAAGACTATTATCATTGTCATAGAATATTTTTTCTAATAAATCATATTGATGTATATCAACATCTTGCATTTCATCAACAAAGATATATTTGAATCGTTTTTGGAGAATCATTTTGATTTTGGGAAATCTTTTTAGATAAATTTCGGATAAAAAATAGGCATCATCAAAATGCAAAATTCCTTTTAAAAGTATTTTAAGCTTAAAGCTTACCATCCACTTTATAACCCTGTCTTTTTCATGTTGTGTAAAATCCTGCCAATCTTTTCCTCTTCTAGGCTTAACAACGTTGACTGAATTTTTATTCAACGCACTTATTATATCTAACTTATTGTCTGCGAAAGACAACCGATATTTATAAATTATCCCTTCATTTGAGCGGATAAAGTATTTTGCATTTTTACTTTCTTGTAGATTAAATCCTTTGAGATGGGCTGAAAATAGTTTATCAACTGTTTCATTATAAATCTCGTTATCTATTCTATAAGGTCTGTTTTTATACTTTGTTTGATAGTATGGTATTGCTAAGAATTGATCAACAAAGCTTTGAATCGTTCCTATGAAATTTGGGTAAGAAAATAGTTTTGGGCAATGTTTGCCTATCTTTTCTTTTATTTCATCAACAGCAGTATTTGTATGTGAGAGTATTAAAACACCTCTATTATTAAGCAGCGGGAGTCTTGTTTCTAAGATAAGTAACTTAGCAAGGAGAGCGGTAGTTTTGCCACTCCCCGGAACAGCCTGCAAATCAATCGTTTCAAAATTTTTTATAAATTCTCGTCTTTCATCATCAAAAACTTTTCCGCCAGGAAGCAATATACTCTCTGCATATTTAATATCTTCCTCTAATACATTAATTTCTGGCAGCATATTTTATAGCATTTATGAGATATTCAATAGGATTATTTGCAATTACAATTTGTTCTAAACTGTCAATATCTGTTTTTAAAAATTGAGAGAAATACATAGCTATCATAGCTTTAGAAATCTTTTTATTATCAATAATGAAGTAATACATCATATCAAACGCGACTTGCTCTTCAGTTTTGCCATCAATGAACGCATTCCATTTTGTCTCATAATCTAGTTGCGAAATCGGCTTAATACCCTTATAGCTTTCCTTCGTGCCATCATAAATATCCGCTCTAATTTCCTCAAGACATTGGACAATTGATTTAAAAAGAATTTTTCTCAGAAAGGGATGTAAAGCAATACAATATTCTAAAGTCCAAAAATCTCCAATAAAAGCCTTTAAAGATTGTTTTTCAAAATTGTCAATCTTATTATTTTTAAAATTTACGACATCGTATTCAGTAATTATGTTTTTTTCTTTTTTTTTCTCATTAGGAATATTGTATTTCAAAGCAAATTCAATTGGCCTTAAATCCAAATCAGTCACAATGCTAACAGGAATATCCATGTAAGGGTGATGATTTCTTAGGAATATTTTTGAATATCTTAAAAATGCTGTATTACCTATTGGAATAATTGAAACGCTAGCCGAAGTCAAATCATTACTTAAGTAATCTAACTCAAATAATTTATCCGTTAACGACGGTAATATTAATTCCTCGGAAACTCCTTCGACAAAAATTAAACCTTTCGCAAAAAATAGATTTGATTTGGTTACATCTAAAAATCGTTCAAGAAAAGGATAATCTGATTCTTTTAATTTGGTGTATTTTTTTCCCAAGGGAAATGCATAACTGTCCGTACATATAATCAAATTATTTAAACCAACTTTTGAAGCTAAATTTGGGCTATGAGTTGTTAATATTAGTTGAAGATTATTTTGATTTTGCAATGATTCAATAACTTGCATCTGAGCCTGAGGATGGAGGTGCGCTTCTAATTCTTCAATTAAACCAAGTCTGATTCCATCCCAGTTCTTTTTATTAAGATGTAATAATTCAGAAGCCATAAACAATCTATTCAATGTTCCTAAGCCCACATTGACCTCATCTTTAATTAATAGCTCTAATTTTTCAAGTATATTTTTAAGTTTTCCTTCGCTAACTTTTATATCCGTTTCTTTAGTTCGATCAAAAAACGATTTCAAATGTTTATCAATTTCATCCTTTAATTCTTTACCATTTTTATCATCAACTAAAATGTTTTCTTGCCCATCCTTACCTTGAAAATACTCTTTAATAGAATTATTGAAGCTCTTGAAAATTCCTACTAAATGGTGTGATTCATCTTTACCTTTAAATGCTTCATGCTCTTGAAAAATTTGAGAAAGTCTTGAATTTTTCTTAGGAACTAAATCAGTTTTTACATCTCTTAGAGGTTTAAGATATGTTACTTTTAAAAATTCTCTTGCTCCAGCTGTCAATAAATATCCTATATCATCAGCTCCGGCTTTTATATCCGACGGAATAATTCTACCATTGTTAATATTTGCATCGTAGGACAATTTTAAAGTCGGTATTATATTTTCTCCAGTACCTTCCCAGCTTAACCATTCAGTAAAATTTTTAGCTTCATCATCACTCAAATCCTTAAACATTAATTCAATCCTTAATCTGGTTGAATTATAGTGAAAATCATCTTTTTCAATTCTTAGCCATTCGTAAGAATGTGTTTTTAAAACTAATTTTATTGCATCAATTATGGCTGTTTTTCCAGAGTCATTTTCTCCAATTAATACGTTAAGACCCGATGTGAAATCTAAATTAAGATGTGGTTTATCCAAATTGAATTCTTCATTAGAGCCAAACTTTCTGAAATTCCATAATTTAAGTTTTGATAAGTGCATGTATTGGTTGGTATTTAAATATCTAATCTCCTTTAAAACTTAATATTCGTACTCTATTAAATATAATAAATGATTTCTTTACCTCATTATATCGTTAGCGATGTACACTTTTATATCCGCCTAGCCTTTCCGCTCTATAAAAAAAAACAAATACCATTTTTGTTTGTTTTCCCAAATAGTTTTCATTACAATCGAATCGGCTCCACATGACGAAAATTATAATTGCTTCTGATTTACTTTCGGTTATGAAAATATTTTTTTGGAATACATTTATAGAACCAATAGGAAAGCAATCAGTGATGTAGCTTTAATAAAATCATAACGTATTAAATTTCAATCAAATTTAGTTAAAATTGCATTAGAAAATAAGACCTTTTAGAAAGGTGTTAAATAATTATACTAAATAGTCTTACTTTTTTAAATCGGCAATATTCCTACAATATAACAAGACGGTTTTTAGTTCGCCCATAAACTTGGTAGTAGACATTTTGTAAATGTAAACTGGTCAGTTTAACTTTATATATATTTTGATTAAAATAAGTAATTTTTTCCTCATTTTACAGGGCATAAAAGATATGTAGAGAAGTATTAAAAAAGTCCAAAAAAAGGTATTTTGTGCAGATCCGGCAAGTCAATGTATTTTTTTGGCGCGGTGCCAACTGTAAACAGTTCGTCATCATCAAAAAGTGCCATAATTCATTTTCATTGCTAAACTTATCTTGTAGTAATCATCTTATGCCTTGGCAGGTTGATCTCCTGTTCCTGGGGATACGGCTCCCGGTGGGTCATTGATACATCCTCACGCAGCTTTTCCTGTGTGCGAGAACTCTCGGCATCACTCTCCCTATAGCGCGGGTCAGAAATGAAAGGCATCTTTTCCATTTTGGATATGGTGATGGTTGGAAAATGATAATCCACTTCCACTGTACCCAAAAGCAAATAACAGCCCCCGCCTTTAAAAGGATATTCTTTAAGGCTATTTGTAAAATGTGCTGTATCGAAGAATTCTCCGTTTGCATCGATCCAGGTACCGAAATACATGGCACCCATCTTGGTCGGCACATGTTTGCGCGATACTAAGTAGGCCAACATTTTAACCTGCTTTTTATGGTGCTGTACAAGGTCGCATGCCTTAACGTCGCCCCGGTATGATGTTTTAAGCAGGTTAAAGGGCGTCACCGATACCGGGAAGCCCAGCAGTTCAATTTCATCGAAGGCATCCTCATAGGGAGAGCGTAAGAGTATCGGGAGTTCGTAGTGCTGTACGGCATAAGGGAACAGCATCGGCCCGATGCTTTTTGGGGTAAAACGTAGCATTATCCTGCGGGCGGTCACCAGCAATTCATTTTTCGTTTTTCCCGTAAAACGAAATGCACCAATATAAATCAGCAGCTGCACCCCTTCAATACCGATGGGTATCCGGTAGATAAACTCCTCCAATGACGAATAGTCACCATGCCCCTCACGCTCCGTAACAATATTTTGTGCTACTTCTTTTTGCAATCCCTGTAAATGCATAAATCCTAAGTACACATTTTTGCCATATAAAGTGGTTTCAATCTCGCTTTTGTTCACACAGGGATTGTGTATCCGGGCGCCGGACATGCGTGCCTCATGTACATAGACTTCGGTACGGTAAAACCCGCCTTGGTTATTGATGACCGCTACCATAAATTCAATAGGATAATGCACCTTGAGGTACAGGCTTTGGTAGCTTTCCACAGCATAGGATGCGGAGTGCGCCTTACAAAACGAATAGCCGGCAAAGGATTCGATCTGCCGGTAAATTTCCTGGCTCAACTGTTCAGGATGTCCCTGCCGCGCACAACATTCAAAGAAATTATCCTTTACCTTTTGTAATGCCTCTTTGGAGCGGCCTTTACCACTCATGGCGCGTCGCAGGATGTCACCATCGGCCGCTGGAAGCCCGCCATAATGCAGGGCAATCTTTATAACGTCCTCCTGGTATACCATAATACCATAGGTTTCGCCGAGCTGCTCTTCAAATACGGGATGGAAATACTCGAACTTATCAGGACAATTATGGCGGATGATGTACTCCCTCATCATCCCTGATTGCGCTACGCCGGGGCGAATGATGGAAGAAGCCGCCACCAGTACTTTATAGTTATCACACTTGAGCCTCCTTAACAACCCGCGCATGGCAGGACTTTCAATATAAAAGCAGCCGATGGTATTACCACGCCCTAAGTACTCATTGCAGGTGGCTTCATCTTTTGAAATGGAAGTGTCGCGGATATTGATATCGATGCCACGGTTCTTTTTTACCAGCTTGGCGGCATCATCAATATGCCCGATCCCCCTTTGGGAAAGGATATCAAATTTCTCAAAGCCTATTTCCTCGGCAACATGCATATCAAATTGTACGATCGGAAAACCTTTCGGAGGCATTTCGAGTGCCGTAAAATCGGTAATGGGCTCTTCTGAAATGATGATGCCACAGGAGTGCATGGAACGCTGGTTGGGGTATTTCTCCATCATCATCCCGTATTTGTGTATCTGCCTGACGATCTCGTTTTTGTCGTGCTGGTCCATGGAAGTGCCTGAGAGTTTGTCGAGTTCTTCCTTTGGGCGCCCAAAGACCTTGCCCACTTCACGGAAAATGGACTTGTATTTGAATTCCACATTGGTACCGCAAAAGGCAACGTGTTCGCGTCCGTACCGGGTGAAAATATATTCGAGGATCGTATCGCGCTCTTTCCAGGACCAGTCAATATCAAAATCGGGCGGGCTTTTACGGTTCAGGTTCAGAAAGCGCTCAAAATACAGGTCGAGTTCCAAAGGGCAGATATCGGTAATACCCAGGCAGTAGGCAATGATGCTGTTGGCACCACTGCCGCGCCCGATATGCAGAAAACCCATGGAGTTGCTGTAACGGATAATATCCCAGGTAATCAGGAAGTACCCACTAAATTCGAGTTCATGGATGACTTTAAGTTCCTTCTCGATGCGCTGTTCTGCATCAACATTTCCTTTGCCATACCTTTTTAACAGGCCTTGTTTAGCCAGGCGGGTCAGAAGTTGCAGGTCGGTATCCCTGTTTGCGGTATAGTGCTTTTTATTACGGGGTACTTTGAATTCATATATAAAATGGCAGCTGTCCATTAGCCTTTTTGTATTAGCAATAATGGTAGGGTACTGGCTATACGTTTCAAGTAGGTCACTTTCATGCACCATTACCTCGCCCGGAGAACAATAGTCCAAAGGGGTGAGCTTGCTTCCGAGGGTATTCAGGTCAATGGCCCGCAGGATTCGGTGCAGGTTGTATTCCTGCTTATCCCGAAAAGTAACGGGATGCAATACGACCATTTTATCCAGCTTTGACTGCCATTCGGAACGTATCAGCATTGAGAGGTTTTCAGGGCGGATGCCTATGTATTCATTATCCCTCAGCATCTCAGGGATGTTATCAACAGGATATATTACAACGACGTTTTCAAAATCCGGCGCAGCAAGTGGCAATACCGTCCCCGCAAGGTTATGCTGTGTGCGCAACCGGTTGATCTCCCCAAGGCCTGTGCGGTTTTTAGCCAGTGCGATATAATGCAGCCGGTTCTCATGGCGCAGTTCCATCCCGACGATTGCCTTAATGCTTGCTTCGTTACACAGCCTGTAAAATTCATAGATGCCGGTTACCGTATTGATGTCGGTAAGCGCCATACTCGTTACCCCACAGGCGGCTGCAAGCAGGATGAGTTCTGCTACCGGAATCGTACCGTAGCGCAGGGAGTGGAAAGAGTGGCAGTTCAGGTACATATTAAATAGCTTTAGGTTTCAGGAAGGCACCGTTGCAGCGCATCACGGCATTGGCGCCAAAACGGTTTTTGATCTTGTCCATAGCCTGATAGAGCGACATCATTTCGACCGTATCTTCAAACATATTGATCTGGTAGGTACCGCGTACCAGCCCGCTAAAGCGCACGCCGACAAGGCGCAGGCTCATGCGGCGATGGTACAGCTTTTCAAAAAGTTCCAAAACGGCCTTTGTCAGGGTATGGTCCGCAGAGGTATAATCAAGGGCAACCTGCCGGGTTTCGGTATCAAAATTGGAATACCGGATCTTAACTGTTACTGTCGATGTTAACCAGTTCTCCTGCCGTAGCTGGTAGGCCAATTTTTCGACCATGCCACAGAATACAGCGCGCAGGAAATGCAAGTCGGTGGTATCCTGGTGAAAAGTGTCCTCAGTGGAAAGTGATTTACGTTCGCGGTGGGGCTCTACGGGTGTGTTGTCGATCCCGTTGGCTTTTTTCCAGAGTTCCATTCCGTTTTTGCCGATCATCTCCTGCAAGACCTGTCCCGGCATTTCAGCAAGGGTTTGTATGTTGCGGATACCAATACGGGATAACAACGTAAAGGTGGCGTTACCGACCATAGGAATCTTGCGGATGGAAAGCGGGTTAAGGAACTGTTGTACCTGTTGACCCGATATTTCAAGGTTGCCCTTTGGCTTGCCCTCACCGGTCGCGATCTTGGAAACGGTTTTGTTCACTGATAAGGCAAAGCTGATCGGCAGGCCGGTTTCATGGGTCACTTTCGCTGCCAGCTCATTCGTCCACTTGTAGGCACCATGGAACCTGTCCATCCCGGTAATATCCAGGTAGTGCTCGTCAATGGATGCCTTCTCAACGATAGGTGCTTTTTCTTCTATAATTTGGGTTACGGTATTGGAATAACGGGAAAACAATTCCATATCGCCCTTTACAATTTTTGCTTCCGGACAAAGCCTTAGCGCCATTTTGATGGGCATGGCCGAGCGCACGCCAAAACGGCGTGCCTCATAGGAGCAGGACGCCACCACGCCACGGTCGCCACCGCCAACAATAAGGGGAATCCCTTCCAAATCAGAGTTTTGTAGCCTTACGCAGGATACGAAAAAGGTGTCCAGGTCCATATGCACAATCGAGCGTTCCATAATCAATCCATTTTGTACGGTACAAAATTAGGATAGATATTCCCAAATTAGTTTATATTTGTCGGGATTAATAATCCCAAAACGCTTATGTCTTTATTCTCTGACAATATCAGGCACCTCCGAATGAAAAAAGATGTCTCGCAGGAAATCGTTGCCGAGAGCCTCTTTATTTCGCGTGATATCCTTGCTAAATATGAGCAGGGAAAGTCTCAGGCTCCTTATGAAAACCTCATAAAACTGTCACGGTATTACCACGTCAGCATCGATTTACTATTAACCGTAGATATCCGTAAAATCGATATGGACGGGCTTATCAAACTTGACGATAACCGAATTGTACTTCCCATTACCGTTGACCAGAATGGCGGGAACCTTATTGAGATTATCCCACAAAAAGCAAAGGCGGGTTATCTAAGTGGTTATAGCGACCCGGAATTTATTGAAAGCCTGCAGCATATTGCATTGCCATTTTTACGCAATGGTAAATACCGTGCATTTCCCATTGAGGGCCGTTCCATGCCGCCATTCCAGGAAGGCAGCTTTATTGTCGGTGAATACGTCGAGCATTTAGAACATATTAAAGATGGCCACACGTATATCATGCTTACAAAAAATGACGGCATTGTCTACAAGCGTGTTTTCAGGAAGGGTAAAAAGTTTATGTTCCATTCTGATAACCCGGATTTTGAACCTTATGAGGTTACCCCTTCACAAATCCTCGAAGCCTGGAAATATGCCTGCGGGTTTACTACTACCGAATATGAACCTGATAATATTCCCCACGACACTGTAAAAAATTTATTATTAGAACTAAAAAGGGATGTTAGCATTCTTAAGAATAAAATTCAGTAGTTACTACAGGAGCACAACTCATCGCCTTTTGTTGACAAAAGGAACTGACATGTGATAGATTGTTTTTGAATGCTTTTGGCGTGTTTGTGCTGCTAAAATATCGGTTTATAAAATATACCTTGGCTTTATAATTATCAATTCTGCCGGTCGTAAAACTTAGCTATTGTGTATGAGTTTTGCGCTGGTTGAACATAAAACTAGGGATATGAGATTTTTAGCATTGTTTAAAAAGGTAATCATCGAATTAGTCTGTTTATCTTACATCTTACTATTTGTTTACGCGGCTACCAGTAAATTGATAGACTACGAGAATTTCACTGTTCAACTGGGACAATCGCCTATGTTAAGTGCCCTGGCCGAATGGATTGCCCCAATAATACTCGTAAGTGAATTTTTATTGTCCATACTCCTTTTATTTCCCAAGTATCGCCTGTTTGCACTTTACGCCGCTTTTTCACTGATGGTCATGTTTACGACCTACATTTCGATAATCCTCCATTACGCATCCTATGTTCCGTGTTCCTGTGGTGGCATACTTGAAAAAATGGGTTGGTCAGAGCACCTGTACTTTAATATATTCTTTATACTCCTTGCTATAACAGGAGTACTTTTCTATCCACCAACTCAAAAATCAGTAATATGACCATTAAGAGAGTTATAGTATTGGGGCTTCTTGCATTTTTTAGTGCAACAACTACTATCGGATTGTATCTGCTTTCAAAAGATTTGATACAAACCGAGGGGACATTTATCCGCAGTTTTCCACCACATCCAGCGGAGTTTGATAAGCAACTTGATATACATTATAATTCCTATTATTTTGCGGGGTACGACAAAGGGATACTCTATTTAGGGAATTATACTGCACCTCTTGTAGTAACTGCTATTGATACATCGCTTATTTACTCACAAGAATATAGGATTCAGCCTGAATCAAGCAATTTTACTTTTAAATCCCTTCAGCTGCGGGTCAATCCACCATACTTTTATTTGAGTGACGGTACAGTTCCCTGCATATATGGAGGAAAGATAAATAACTGGAAAGCAGGTTTATTAATGAGCGACCTTGCGTACTTTACTTTATTGGAGCCTGTTGATTCTACACGATTTGTTTTACGGTCGAATAAAAGTAATACCGGCGAAAATATTCTTGGGACTTTCGATCTTCGAAAAGAAGATAAATTAAAATTGGCTGAAAACCTTTTAGAGAAGCAGTCTGACGGCGACGGCATATTTGACACGGATGGGACACTTTTGTACAGCAAAGCGACATCCAAAATCATCTATGTGTACCATTATCGAAACCAATTTGTGGTCGCTGATAAACAAGCCAAACTACTTTACAGAGGGCATACGATAGATACAACTACCAAAGCCCAGATTAAGGTCGCACATATTGAGAAAGGCAATCAATTAAAAATGTACGCACCGCCACTTACTGTCAATGCCCATACAGCCATATGTGAGGATCTGCTGTTTATACATTCAACTTTACGGGGAAAGTACGATAATATCAAGCACTGGTCTAATGCATCAACGATTGACGTTTATAATGTAACCTCAGGGGATTATGTAATGAGTTTCTATATCCCAAAATTAAAAGATGCATCCCTCAGGAATTTCATTGTCACGCCAACCCAGATCTTTGTATTAATTGAAAATCAGTTGATGTCGTATACCATATCGAATACTTTACAAAAAGAACTACTGAAAGCGAAGCGGAATACCGCATTAAATCAGTAAACATTATACCGGCCAGTATCAGGATTTAGATCGAAAACCTGTAAAAGAGTAGATCAACAACTTTAATTCTTTTATTATGAAAAATTTATTTTTAAAAAAAATGCTGCCAGTAGCAGTATTTTTGTTAGGCATTTTTGGAGCATTTACCACAATGTCAATGCAGGATGCTGATGTTGTAACAGCACCTAAAACTGGTTGGCATGCCAATGCTGCCGGCCAACCCTGTATGGTTGAACTTACCTGCTCTGATATACCGGGACAGGTCTGTAGGGCGAGTTATCCTAACGGCCTGATTGCCTATGACAAGCCGACAGGTTGTGTAACTGCGGTATTCCGACCATTGTAATTATTTTTTAAGTATAGAGGCGGTGTATTGAACTATCAGTACACCGCCTCTTTTTATGATTCCAATACTATTCCGTACTTTCCTTAATCCATTCAATGTTTTTGTCACCTTTCAAGAAGTAATCAAACCATTCCTTTGTTTTTTGGCAAAGGTCTTCCTGATTGGACGGGCTTTGTAAATTATGGCCTTCATTGGGATACAGCAACATAACATGCTTTCTTCCTAACCGGCGAAGGGCAAGATACAATTCAACGCTTTGGTGCCAGTTGACCTGATTATCATTTTTACCAGACCAGGATAAAAGAGGCGTTTGTATTTTTTCGGCATAATTTATAGGGGAGTTGCTATAGTAGCTATCCCTGTCATCAAAGAGGGACTTACTCATGTGCCATTGCTGATCCTCAAGTCGCCAGGAGTCGGGCTTTCCGGAATCCCAGTTTATACCCAGGTAATAGCTTTGAAGGTCTGTAATCGCACCACCTGCAACCGCAGCCTTAAATATATTGGTCTGACCAATTATGAAATCCGTCTCATATCCTCCGAACGAGTGTCCAATCAATCCAATTTCATCACTATCAACCATTCCTGTGGCCAGCACTTTCCTGACCGCCGAGGTTACCCATTCGTTGGCAGCTGTGCCGGGATTATCAATATCGTTGGTAATATCAGGATACAATATGAAATAGCCATCCGAAAGAAACATTAGGGGGTCAAATCCGACCGGCTGGTAAAGCATAGGAACAGGATAAAGATTAAAGTCCTGGGATTGGCGCTGGTAAATATGCACTATCATTGGATATTTCTGCCCTTTTCGGAATCCCGCCGGATACCACAAGTTTCCTTTCAGCGCATCGCCTTTACTGTTTGTATATTGAATCAGTTCTGAAAATCCCCACTCGTATTTTCTATGATGACTGTTGCTTTGGAAAATGCATTGTGGCGAATGGGTACTATCTTTTAGCATCAATCTTGGCGGCAGATTAAAACGTTGCTCTCGGTACACTATACCGCCATTTATGATTTTGCCCTGGTCAATAAAGCTATCACCATATATGAGTTTTTTTACCCCGTACCTGCGTGACCACAGGAAGTACCCTGTATTTCCATTTTCTCCTGTTGCTTTTAGAAGCATATTTTTATTTGTAGAAATAATGGGGCTGTAGTACCCATTGAAGTTTCGTATCAATCCAGCCCTGTTATTTTCAGCTATTGCGCGAAATTGAACATTCATTTCTTTGCCATGTGTTATCCTTTTTATATAGCCGCTACGTGGGCGGTATTCCCAAATATCAAAATTATCATACAGGAATAAGCTTTCATCATCCCCCGACCAACCGGCAATGCCACATGCTTCAATTTCACCTCCAATTACATTCCTTTCATTCCTGAAATTACTGTTTAAATGGGCGGTAATGTTATTGTGCAACCCTGAAAGCATGCTATATAAATACCAATCCCCATCGCTAAAGTACACAACGTACTTTCCGGATGGTGATGCGTTGATATGAAAAGGATATGCGCTGTGCTTTGACAGTAGCAGTTTTGTCGTTCCTTTTTGCATGTCTTTAATATAAAAGTCCATCGGCGCGGAATATTTAAATTGTGGCTCATATTTCAGAGGGTTGGCTGACACCAGATAATTGTAATTTCCCGCAGCCATATTCCAAGTCAGGGTATCCGATTCTAATACTTTAAATGATTTTTCCCCGGGCTTCCATACACTAAGCTTTGCTCCAATTGCATTCCCTGCCTTTTGCCGCTGTGGATACACATATTTGTCATCGGCGGCCCAGACTTCCGCCAGTTGATTAAGCGTTTCGCTATTGTGGTTTGTTTTTTGTGTAGCAAAAAAAACATTTTTCATATCTGGCGATATAGTAAGTTTATAAACCCAGTCTTTTACAATCCCCGTTTGCGGCCACAAATTCTTATTTGTAGCCTGATCCAGTTGATAGAGTTTCTTATCTGAAAGAATGTAATACCCAATTCCCACCGGCGCACTGGCATCAATAATATAAAAAGAAAATGCCACTCCGGTAGTATGCCATACAAAATCGGAATATGAATATATGGAACTTGAAGCAATTACAATGTTCTCAATCCGGTGCCCTAATTTTAAAACCCCTAATATTGACTTTTTTCCCTCTGACGTGGTGTAAGCTAATTTAGTGCCTGTTGGGGCTAAGGCATAAGACGATACATCTTTGAGACTATAAATTGTTTTTCCCTGCTGGTCAGTCAATCTAAGTGAGTTAGTTCCATTACCATTGGACAATAGTATAAGCATTCCTGCTTTCTTTGAAAATTCAAATGATTTAATATCATCATAACTTTTTATCAAGCCACCATTTAAGTCCATTACTACCAGTTTATTTTCCCTTTGGCAGGCAAAATATCCTGATGAGGTAAATGTGCCGTTATTATGCTGTGGAAAACTGTATGCAGTTGCGTTTTCGCTTCCCTTTACAAAGAGTGTATCCGCCCCATTTTCATAGCTAACACTATAACTTATCCATTTCCCATCATCTGATACTTCCTTCAATTCGGGGCTTCCCCAAAGATGATAATCTTCACGCGTAATAGGTTTAGCATTTATTACCTGCCCGACTACAGGGCAGGTAATAAGTAGCAGCAGGCATACCAGAAAACAGCTAAGCTTCAAAGCAGAATGATTGCATCTGTAGATTGTATTTTCCATCAGTAACCTGGATTTTGTGGTAACAGGTTCGGATTCGCTAAAAGTTCTGTCTCAGGCAGAGGGAATAGAGAATCCGTTGGATCCCATCCCGGCTTGATACCCTGAAGTGCCGTTTCCAGTTGCCCGGTCCGTTTTAAATCGAAAAAACGATGGCCGTATTCCGTAAATAACTCCAGCCTTCGTTGAGTAAGAATTTCCTGTAATATATCAGGCAGGTCAGTAGCGGGGCTGCCAGCCAGCCCTGCTTTGTGGCGTATATGGTCAAGGTCTTCAAGGGCACCTGTAAAGTCACCATGTAAGGCCCGCGCTTCAGCACGGATAAGATATTGTTCAGGTAGCCTGAATACTATAGAATACTCGCTTGAAGCTGCTTCGGTAGCGGCCTGGCGGTATTTAGCCGAATAATACCAAATGCTGTTGCCGTCTGTAACCTGGCCTATCCACGCTGCTTTACGGGCATCTTCGGGAGAGAAAGCATTTACTAACTCATTTGTCAGGGCTACTGTGGCAGGCGGGGCTGCAAGTAATGTGAATGTCGCTGCCTCATCTGTATTACGCCCTTCCATGGCCGGAGATAACTGCCATATCGTTTCCGGGGAATCCTTTAAAAAAGTATGCTGCAAATTCATTTCATCTGAATATAGAGCACTATAATTTATGACAGACGATGCCAGTTCTGCGGCCTCAGCCCACTGGTGATTGTAAAGATAAGCCCGTGCTAATAGTGCAGCAGCGGCATACCTGTTTGGGCGTACACGACCCATACCATAATATTCCTCCGGTAAAAGGACAATAGCCTGTTGAAGGTCGCTGATAATATACCCATAAATTTCCCCTGAAGGCAGTCTGGGCACGGAACTGTTGATCTGATAGTCTGTTGTTGTCACATAGGGAATGTCACCATACAGGTTTACCAAATAGAAATGCAACAACGCCCTTACAAAAAGGGCTTCACCTTTCAGGCGCTGGACATCCTGCGTGGAGAGCGCCGTTGAAGCATCTACCCCTTCATAGACAGCATTTGCAGCATAGATTTGACTGTATGCGGCATTCCAATAATTAGTAACATAAATATTTGAAGGCAACAATGCATTATTAAAAAAGTAAAATGCCGCATAGGATGACGCTCCATAAAAAGTAAGTTCATCGGTATACACCCCTAAATTATGGGAAATGCCAAGTGACGTACCGGATAAAATGCCCTGATCGCGAATTCCGGCATAGATGTTTACCATCGCTGCATTTGCTGTATTGCTTTCCAGAAATACAGAACTTCCTGTCAATTGTGATTTAGGTAATTCAACATCTACAAAGGAATCACAGGAAACAGATAGCAATACCAGCAGTGTAAAAGAAAAAGCGCGGAAGCCAGATATTGATTTTTTTTGTGTGTACATACTGATGAAGTTTAAAATGTTAATTGAATCCCGGCAGATATCACCCTTAGAGGCGGGAGAAAGCCTAACGTGCCAAATTCGGGGTCGCCACCCTTGTACGGTGTAATCGTTAGCAGGTTCTGGGCTTGCAGCAGTATGCTGCTTTTAAGGCCGTTGGATAAGTCAGGCAGAGTATAGCTGACTGCGATATTTTTTAACCTTATGAATGATGCGTCAACAATATTGGCAGTGCTGCTTTCATAAAGTGACTGCGCTGTAACGGCTTCAGAATTAAAACCAGTGGTATACACCTGATAAGAATTGCTATCCCCTGGTGCCTGCCAGCTATTGACAAGCTCTACAGGCTGATTATTCATCATGCCACCATTCCCAAGGGTAAAGCCCTGATTTTTCTGTTTGACAAACTGGAACAGGAAACTCAAAGTCCAACTTTTATATCGTACCTGATTTTGAAGGCCACCATAAAATTCCGGGCTAAGGTCGACGGCGGTCTGCTTATCATCGGGTGATGTAATCTGCCCGTCACCATTAACATCTTCAAACTGATACACACCAGTCTGTTCGTTAACGCCTTTGTAGTTGTATACCATCCGTATAGCGAGTGGCTTTCCAATACGGTATTGCTCTTTGTAAACAGAACTCTCCAATCCAGGGAAAGAAACCAACTTATTATGGGGAAGGGTCAGATTGATATTGGTTGACCACGAAAAGTCTTTTGTATCAATATTCTTTGTGTCAAGGCTTAGTTCAAAGCCGGTATTCTGAACCGTAGCATTCAGGTTTGCCTGTAAGGATGTAAATCCTGTAGTAGCGGGGACAGGCAACCCGACTAACTGGTTAGAAGAGCGATTCCTGTAGTAAGCAGCCGTCAGGAAGATACGGTCTTTTAAAAAACCAAGTTCCAGGGCTGCCTCAAGCTTTTTGGTCTTTTCCCATCCGAAATCAGGATTGTACAGACGGGATGGCAATAAACCTACAATCCCTTGGTACATAACACCTGATGAAGTATACGTATCCAGGAACTGATAATCGCCAATCTGGTCACTTCCGGTAGATCCGTAACTTCCCCTTATTTTCCCGAAGCTTAGAACGTTCTGGTTCTTTAAGAATTTCTCTTCTGAGATTATCCAGGCTGCGCCAAGGGCTGCAAAGCCTGCAAATTGGTTTTTAGGGCCAAAACGGCTTGAGCCATCCCGCCTTGCTGTAAAGTTTATAATGTATTTGCTGTCCCATTTGAGATTTATCCGTCCAAAAAATGCCTGGTACTTATACGTTATTTCATCACTAAGCGGTATTGTCCTAGAGGATGCTGCGGCCAGATTATAGATCAGGCTATTGGATGTAAAACCAATACCGTACTGCGTTAAATTATTAGAGACCTGTTTTTGAAAAGTCCCGCCAGCGAGTACATCGATTTTTGCCCTGTTTAAATCCAGCTTATAACTTACCTGAGGTTCGGCTATCCATGACCGGCGGTTCAGGGTGTTGACAAATAGGGCTGAATATTCACTACCCAAGTTAAATGCAGGATTGTATACTGTTGACGGTGCCGTCCTTGTCTCGTCGTGATTGGTTGTAGAATAACCAAAGCTGCTTTTAATTATCAGGTCATCGTTAATCTTGTAGGACAGTACAGAATTTGCGATAAAATCATTCGTCCTGGATTTAAATTCAGCCGCCAGATTAGCCAATGGATTGGTCCACGTTCCATTTTCCCAGTTTAAATTCCCTTGTGCATCATACAGTGCGGGCGCATTAGGTGCCAGTGAACGGGAATCAATCGTAGGGTCAAAAGCCGGCTGGTCATTGTCCTGTACTACATAACTACCGGAGAGACTTAATTTGAACCGCTCATCGGTTGATGAATGGTTCAGGCTAAAATTACCACCCCCTTTTTTATAAATGAAGTTCCCCGGCACTACGCTCGTCTGTGTGTGGTAGTTTGTGCCAAATAGGAATTGCGTCTGCCCCGTACCACCGGAAACGGAGCCTTGAAAAGCTGTAATTTCCGATGTCCCACCTGTAAGTTCCTTCTGCCAGTCGGTGTACCTGTTACGGCCCCAGGTACCATTGATGTCATAGGCATACTCGGGATATTGGGTAACACCATCATTCTCAAAAGCTTTGGCCCGCATTGCAAGATACTGTTGGGTATTCATCAGGTCCATAAACCGTGTGATGTTCCCTACACCAGTTGAAGCATTAATGGATACCTGTGTTTTGCCAACTGCACCTTTTTTGGTTGTAATCAAGACTACACCATTGGCACCCCGGGAACCGTATATGGCGGTAGCATCAGCATCCTTTAAAACTTCGATACTTGCAATCGCATCAAGGCTAATACTGTTGAGCGGATTACTTGTTACCGGAAAAAGTGTAGCTGATGTGTAGCTTGAACCTATACTTTCTGAAGAATACGGCACACCGTCAATAATATATAGAGGGGCATTCGCATCTCCTCGTAAACTGTTGCGGCCTCTAATAGCTATATCAAATCCACCTCCGGGCGTACCTGTGGACTGGGTAATACTGACACCGGGCATCCTTCCCTGCATAGTTGCCAATACATTAGTGACCGGCTGCGTTTCAATGTCCTTCGCAGTAATTCGTGAAATACTTCCGGTACTTTCTTTCTGCTTTACAGAATAATATCCCGCATTAATTTCCAATTCCTTCAACTGGGTTGCATCTTCCTGAAGCATAATGTTGAAAATAGTTTGCTCCCCGATTGCAACTTCAACAGCTTTAAATCCTGTGAATGAGAACACAAGCACCTCATTGTTAGCGGCTGCTATAGAAAACCGGCCTTCACCATCGGAAATTGTGGAGCGTGTTGTACCTTTTACCATTATGATAACTCCGGGCAATGAGCCCGAAGCATCGGATACGGTACCGGTAATGGATTGTTGAAAATACGCCTCACCCAAAGGTGAAGCATGTGCCCGGGCTAAGGCACTACAAGGGAAAGATGCTAAAGTAAGAGAATAGAAAAGCACCCTCAGCCCATTGTTAGCTGAAATAAATTTCATAACATTGGTTAAGATTAAATGAAACAAACGGTTTTATTGGTCTATGCCTTCTGTGAGTCGCCAAACTTACACAGAGGGCTTTTTTATTTACCAAAACAAAAGAGTAACCCGGCCTTTCCCCTAAACTAACTCGAAGAAGGAATACCAGTACTGACCGGGCCACTTAACTATGAAAAATTTAAACCATAGGCATAACAGATTACGTATTACTACTGTATGCGAAACCAATGCTGAAAAGAAGTAAAACGCTAGGAATATAGCTGAGAAAGATTGTCCCTAAAAAGGAGGCGTGGGTTTAAACTCAGCTATTGCCTTAGAGGTACTGGTATACCATGGAACAATAAGTGAGCCCACGCCATATGGCGTGAGCATTTGCACTTATATTCTCGTTCCTAATAAAGTACCAGTTTCCTAAGGCGAGATTCTAAGCGAATGCTTCTAATAGTAATATTTGAAGAATCGCAAAATTAACAAATTTGATACTGTTTATCATAGTACCGAGCCAAATATATTAAAATTTATCGGTACGCCAAAGCGTACCGATAAATTTATTCAGAAATTGTTAATTGCAGTTGTGAAAGAAGAGTTAGAAGAAAATATTAAATTAAAGACTGCCGCAAGTTTACGAAAGCTTATCAACTGTGAAGATATCGCAGTGTTGTCTGATAGTTACAATAAAATTGCTTTAGCTATTGGTATGCGCAAGGGAACAGTATCCGATACATTTAACGCAAACTCGAAGCCTAGTTCTTCAACATTATTTATGATAATAAACGCAATGGGTTATTCACTTTCTGACTTTGCGAAGGTTTACGAATCACTTACAGATGTTGAAGTCAAAGAATTCAAAGTAAGCAAAAATCAAAAGTAATATTCTATAAAAGATTGCGAGATGATCTCTTACAGTTTGGTAAATTATGTGCTGAGTAAAATTAGGTAATTTTAATTGTAACTTACAAATACATTTATATTTCCGTAATCACATCCAAAATTATTTGTTCATAAACTTGAAATTTATTTCATGCTATTACTCTAACGATTTGCTGATGTAGGCAGGATAACTAAAATTATTTCACTAATATAGAAAGGCTTCTAATGAATAAAATTAAAGAAGGTTATTTGAAGTTCAAGCAAGACTTTATTCCTAAAGTTTTTTACGACATAGCTAAATGGATTTTAGGACTACTTATAGCATGGTGCTTATTTAAAATTTTTAAACATAGGATTCAAATCAAAGATGCTTTTTTAAAAAACATAACTTTAGATTTGACAAGCATTTTACTTATTTGCATTTTTTGTATAACACTTACCACAATTATTGTAATTAGTATTTATAGTAAAAAAATACAAAAGCTTAAAGATATAACATACACTGATTCGAAAACTGGTTTAAAAAATTATAAGTTACTAGAAAGTTATCTCAAAACTAAAATTTCCGAATCCATTTTAAAAAATGCGCCCTTGTCAGTTATAATAATTGATATAGACGATTTCAAAAACTTTAATGAGCATTATAGCCCAACTATCGGTGATAAAATTATTGCTGAAGTTGGCAGATTATTATTGCATGATACTAGAATAACAGATGAAACATTTCGTCGGTACGAGACAGGTGATGAATTTGTTGTAATAAGCACAAATACTAATCTTACTCAGGCGAAAAATCCAGCAGAAAGAAAACGTGAATTTATAGCTAATAACAATTTCGTTATTGATGGGACTATATATAAAATTACAGTTTCTTGTGGGATAGCGGAATATAAAAGTGAAGCTGATACATTGGATACCTTATTGGATAGAGCAAATTATGCAATGCGCAATATTGCAAAGAAAAAAAACGGAAAAAATTGTACAGAATCAGTTTCCTAAATATGAAATTTATAATTAAGTGCAAGTTTAACAGGTTTTAATATTTATTAATATGGCAAAATTTACTGAAAATCAATTAAATGATTATAGATATCCGCCAAGTTACACTGAAGAACAAAAATTAGCTAATAGTGAAACTCAGGTTAAAGAAGCTATTAAAGGTTCTTCAGCATTAAGAAATAAAACAACAAAAACTTTTGGACAGGGATCCTACGCAAATGATACAAATGTCAAGAACAATAGTGATGTTGATATAAATGTACGTTTAGACGCTTCAATCTTTGTACAATTACCTAATGGAAAAACTGATGCCGATTATGGATATTCAGATAGCAATTATACATTTTCGGCTTACAGGCAGGACGTTTATCATGCCTTAGTTGATTACTTTGGCTCAAAATATGTAAAAGATAATAACAAATGTATTACGATTCTTCCGGATTCTACAAGAGTCGAAACTGATGTTGTGCCCACTTTAAAATTTGTCAGATATGATTCCGAAACGGCAAAAGTCGAAGGAGTTAAATTTATCTCAAATTCAGGCCAGTCAATAGTGAATTTTCCATTACAACACATAGAAAATGGAAAATGGAAAAACAGTCAAACTCAAAAAAGATTCAAAAGATTAACCAGAATTTATAGACGCATACGTTACAAAATGATTGATGATGGAATCCCTGTTGGCGATAATATTACCTCATTTTTACTTGAATGCCTTGTATGGAATGTACCAAATAGTATTTTTAATGATTATGATAATTGGACAGATAGGCTAAAAGAATCGATCAGGCATATTTACACTAAAACGACTAATGTTGAAGATTGTAAAAATTGGGGCGAGGTTTCAGAATTATTATATCTGTTTGTAGGTCGAAAGTGGTCAGTAAAAGATGTAAATGATTACATGCTTCAAATGTGGAACTATTTAGAATATTAAATTATGAACTTTAGATATTATCACACAAGTAAGTTAATTATACTAATTCTGGTTTTAGTATTTTTTATTTCACCTCTTGCACAATGGATTGAGAAAGAAATTTCTTTAAATAAATATCTGAATACAGTTTATGGATACGTGGGTGTGTTTTCTACTATTTCAATTTTGTCAATAATTCTACTGGCAATTGATAAATATCTTTGGAAATATTTTATTTGTAAATGGTTAATTAATATACCTAACTTAAATGGAAGATATGAAGGAATATTAACATCTACATTTATTGATCCTGCAACACAATTACCGATGAAAAAAAAATGCATCTTAGAAATAAAACAATCTGCGTCCGAAACAAAGATTTATACTTATTATGGCGATTTGGGCAGTACTATACAAACTTCTCAGGCATTTAGTGTTTCAGAAGAAATAGTAAAAAACAGTAACGATATTTTTGAAATTTTTTATATATATACAAATAATCCTAATACTTTAATTCAGCAACTTCACAACCATCTAGGCACTGGACATCTAAAATATTATTTAGACATAAAAGTGCTGGAAGGCGAATATTATAATCAACGAGGTTTGAAAGGAACTTTACGAGTAAATTTTGTTCAAAAGAAAACGGTAGGGCGATTTATCATTTAATTTTATAGATAAGTTCAAAAGTGGTTTGTGCTTGCCTGTAGTTATCAAATTATAGATAAGATTGTACTAATTAACAAATGACTGAGATCACATATCATCATTTCTAAAACCAGAATAATTATTGATACTGCGAATAGAAAATACAAGATCAATAACCCTATGGGACGAATTTTCTGCATAGTCTTTTAAATTCGTTAATTTTTGTAAAATAATTCCTAACAATACATAAGGTGCAGAAACTATGATAACTCAACTTTTAGATGCCCGAAACCAACATCTTTGGGATCAAATCAATAAGGAATATATTGTCAATTTTACCAATTCATCTAATAATGAATATGGCTGTTTTACTGAAAATAAGAATGTTACCTTTTACATTAATAAAAATAATCTGTGTATAGATTCCTTTACTCACGAAATGCTCCACGTTTACCTAAGGCTAAAAGAATGTTATATTGGATCAAGCCTTGAGATGACTATTCGATCGAGCAATATATTGTCAAGGTGTATATCAACGTCATTAATTGAACATATGGGTAATTGTTTGGACCATGTAAAGATGCTACCAATCTATCTGGATCTACAGTTTGATAGAAAAAAATTTATACTTGACTACGACGTTTATAAATGCAGTCCTGAAGAATTGGCCTCATTAAAGAAATATTACAAGCAGGGTAAAACCACAAACTTGCAGGCTGTCGATGCTTACATCGGAAGATTAGTATCAATTTTTGCAGATCCTAACGATACGTTTGACTATTCAAAAAATTTAATGCAACTCAAAAATATCGATCCTTATTTATATCAAATTATTGAAAAATTATTCAGCCATTGGAAGGAAATCAAGCTGGAAAATAGAGCTATATTTGAGGATGATTATCATACTGTAACTTTTAATTTTAAAGAAAATATGAAAAAATGGTTGACAAGAAACCAAATTAATTGAATAACAGTAGGATAATTTTGACTTTTCATTTGCGTAAGTATGTAATTAGCTAACTCCGAAATAGATGTATACAAGATGTCCGAACCAAGTTTTGCCTAAAAAAGTCTAAGTTTACATGAATGAAAAAAGAAACAAGATTGCAGATAACCCATCCTACTCAAAATTACAAAAGGATGTTGTTGGATATTCTTTACTAGGGAAATTTCTAAGGCTATTTACATTATTCAGCCCAAGTGATTCAGCTTTTAAAAAAGCACTCTCGGAATTACCTGAGCTGAAAAAACAAACAGAATATTTCCTGCAACTTCCCGACAAGTTTAATAGTCATTTTGCAAGACAGGGCTGGATTGCACATGAGTCCATGAATATCCCGGTGATGGAAAATGCAATTGAGTTTGCAGACCAGGGTGATGTAAAAAAAAGCGAGGAAATACTGTCTGACTATTTCACCTCATCCGAAATTAACTGGCTTCTGAATAGATTCAGGCTTTTGCCTGAATTCTCGATACGATATGATCTTATTAAAACCGCCTATCAAAATACACTAGAACGGCGTTACGATTCATGTATACCTATACTACTAATGGTTATTGATGGTGCTACCAATGATATAAGTAAAAGTAAAGGCTTTTTTAATGACCAGACAGACTTATCAGCTTGGGATAGCATTGCGGCTCATTCTACCGGGCTAGAGGCAATAAGAGATATATTTAATACTACCCGAAAAAAAACAAATCCTGATGAGGTTTTTATGCCTTACAGAAATGGAATTCTCCACGGCAGGGATGTTAACTATGGCAATAAATATGTTGCAGGAAAATGTTGGTGCACACTTTTTGCATTAAATGACTGGGCTCAGGCTTTGCAGAAGCAGAAAGTAAATCCTCCAGTGACAGAAAAACCAAAAACCTTAAAAGACAATTTAAGGGAGATTGCCAATACCTTTAAAGAATACGGTGATCATAAGAAGTGGCATAAAGAAATTAGTGAAGAAATTGCAAATTGGCAACCGAGGAACTTTATAGATACAGTTCATAACTCTGAAAACTTTCAAGATTTTACTCCTGAAAAAGAGGTCTACGAATTACTGGTAAATTGGCAAAACAAAAATTATGGGAAAATTGCTGGACAAAAGCATTATTTTGGCTCACAACCGGTAAGTTTTGGTATAGAAGCTGGTAAAATACGAAGGGATTTTGAAGATAAGGTCTTACAAAGGTTTAAAATTCTTTCGATAAAGGATGAAGCACCGGCGATATCGGAGATTACCGCTGAAATTAAATACTCCATCCAAGACCAGGCCTTTACTAAAGAGATAATTTTTAGGATGATCTGTCAAGCTATGGATGGGAAAGCGGCAATAAATGGTCAGGAAAATATCAAATGGGCCTACATCGATAACTTCATTTATGGATTATATATTTAGGGGTTAATTATACAGGTAAGTTTACATTAGAAGTATAGATAAACATTTAGAAATAATTAGCCAGCATTAATCGAAATATCTGAAAGTCAATTTATTAAATTCAGCGAATTAATATACTGCTGGTAACTATTTTACTTTTCCTTCTCTTCAAGTTCCTTCCTGATCTTGGCACTAAAGTAATTTGGGGAAAGCTTAGTGCGTGCTTTAAATGCGGTAACAAAACGCTGCGTTGTACTAAATCCTGCTTCTTCAGCCAGAGCATCATGGGTAAAAAGGCGTTTATGCCTATCTGTTTTAAGCTGCTCAATAATATAATCCACTTTCAAATCGTTTATGTATTCTGAAAACTTTTTATGCCTGTAAAATAGAATGATGTCAGAGACGTAACGAACATTCGTTTCCAGGTAGACAGCAAGAGCAGGAAGCGTGATGTCCCTTTCCAGGAACTTCATATTGTGTTCCCATTTTTCCAAAAGCCGTACAATCTTGGTTACTGTATCCGGGGCAATATCCAGTTCACGGGGTACACCCCTCACCACCTTTGGAGCCTCTTTTTTATTTTCGCTTAAAAGTTTCCTGAATATACGGTCCTGACGCCTTCGGTTAATCAACCAAGCCAGCAGCAGCGCAACAACCACGGACAGGACAGTCAAACTTATCTTAAGGACACCTTTCATGGAACGCTCGTTAGCCAAAAGTTGTTCCATATTTTGTTTTTCCTGAACCAATGTACGGGTATCATAATGCTTATGGATAGTGTCATAAAGATGGTCATGGGTACTGATAAGGATACTGTCCGCTTTCAGTAGGCGGTCCACGTAGAACAACACCTCTTTCGGCTGATTCTCTTTTTTGTAAAACCGGATCAGGAGTTCAAAATTCTCCCTGAGGTCCGGGCGAATGTATTCCCGCTCATCGAATACTTTAGCAACTCTCTTCAAATAAGGCACTGCTTCCCGGTACCTTTTCATTGCCCAGTAACTCTTGGCAATATAAAAATCGGCCACTGCTACATTGGCGTAGTCATTTTGCCCCTCGATAGCGGGAATGGACTTTTTCAAATTTTGAATAGCCAGCGCATAATTCCGTTTACAATACTGGTTCTGCCCGTCAAGGTGCAAAAAATAGCAATCCATGTCGTGGTTATCAAGGCGGTTTGCCTCCCGGTAACCCAAAGCCACCATAGCCTCCGACTTTCCATAGTTGCCTTCGCTGTTGTAGCAAAGCCCTAAGGAGTGCAGTGTATTGAGATACGCCCTCGCATTGTTCTCTTTAAAATATTCCAGGCAGGAGGTAAAGAGCTGAATGGCCTCCTCGTTCTTCTTGAGGTAATATTTTTCGTGTGCTATGTTGTATTTCAACTTGTATTTTAAATACTCATCGTTCGACCTTTCTATGAAGGGGTCTGCGGCCAGGTAATTTTCAAGCGCCTGCTCATGCCTTTTAAGGCCATAGAATACTATACCACGTGAGAGGTACGCAGAACCAATTAATTTGTCGCTTCCGGATCTGTTAGCCACAATAAGCATACTGTCCGTGTACATAATTTTGAGTTCGCTATCCGTACAGTCTACATAATTTTTGTAGGCGGTAACGAGGAGTTCCCAGTCCTGTCCCGCTTTGGCCTTTTTGAGGAACGATTCGAGATATACCTTTTGTAAAACTGTATTATCCTTTGATTGCCTGATCCTGGAAAAAAGATATTTGTAGTCTTTCGTGTCAAGGGAATCAATGGGAGCAGCACACACGGATACTGACACTATTAGTGTGATTACACAGAATAATGTTGCCTTAGAAGATTTATTTACTGCCATTTGAAAAAGATAAATAGTTAATATTCGGACTATTTAGAACATAGCGATAGTAAGGCAGAAATGTGAACGGGAGGCATACCAAATGTAGCCAAAATGCTACCAAATACGGCTATTTTAACAAAATTTAAGACTGTGGATTTTCCGAAAATCCACAGTCTTAAATGCGAATTACCAAACTCAATGATTTGCAATGTGTTATGCCTGCCTATAGATTTGTCAATGAATTCAAAAGCCAACATGCCAGTAATATGGCAACCAGTTTGTCTTACCCGGGTAAATGAACTGATCACTGAATCAGTCAAATTAAATTTATCAACTAATGAAGAAAGTAAATCTTCCTTTCGCAGGACTACTGTTTGTAGCCCTACTATGTTCCTGTTCATCTGAGGATAGCCCGGAAACATTCAATATCAATACAAAAGGTGCCCCTGCAAATACCCGATTAGGTGGTATAGTGGCTGGAAATAAATCGAACCCAATAGATTTTGCAGGCGAAAGCTATAGAAGTACACTATCCGAATATCAATCCGGTAATTACAGCCCGGATTCCCTTGCGGCAGTGATCAATCTTGTTAACTCGCTTACGGGCACAGTAACCCTTACAACAACGGCGGTGGATGACACTACCGAAACATTGCTAACAGCGAGTATCCAATCGCCTAAAGCTACATTAGTAGTAATCCTACAGCAGTCATCGCTTTCTACAGAAGCCAGGGAGGTGCTAACAGATTTCGTCGAAGGCTTTGACAGCCTTAAAGCAAAACCTTTTGAGGAGATTTACCCTGAGATTGTCAGCCTGGAAAATACAATTAGTGGCTCGGATTCCCTCACCGCTACCGACAAAAATGTGCTGTTAACGGTTACATCTATTGCCCGGCACTCCCTTTCCAATAAATGCTGTGAAGATACCGACTGGGAAACTTCTGTCGGAAATATCGTGGCGGCAACTGCGGGCGCTTTGGTAAGCACTGACCTGGCTGTCCGATATACCTTGATCACAAGGATTGGCGAATATGAACTTGTACCCCTTTAGCTATTTTGACTGTAATGCCGGGTGACAAACGTTGCCTGGCATTATTTATTAACTCTAAATTTCCCGTTTATGGAACCTACGTTAGGACAAATGCCCGCTGAAGTGCTATACATTGGAAGTGGAAGTGATGATGCTATAATGACAGAAAGGATCGTATCGCCCGGTTGCTTTCTATTCATTTTTGTCAAGGCCGGAATGTTTACCCTAAAAATTGACGGAAAGCGGATTTCCTGTACGTCGGGAGAATTTGTTGTCGCTGTCAGCAAACAGCATCACGAGATACTGAAATATGGTAAGAAAGTCTTATGCTATATCGTAAAGGTACAATGGCAGTTTATCATGGGCACAAAATTGTTTTTTAATTTTATAGAAGCCTTTGTAAGTAGTGGTGCCGTTAAACTGTTCCCCGATACTTTTGACAGGGCAGTCATGCTGCGCATCATGAAATTACTGCATTATTTTTACGGGACACGGTCAAGCCCTTCCCGTTTCTCGAAGCCATCCTTTGCAGCAGCCGTAAGCCTCCTTGTCTTGCAGGCTGGTTGGCAGTACAATAACAGCACGAATACCGGAGCATTGAAGTATACCCGAAAGGAGTCATTGGCCATGCAGTTTTTAAAACTCCTGATGCAGCATTTCCGCAAGGAACATGCCCTGAAATTTTATGCTGATGCACTGTTTGTTACCGCGGGATACCTTAACAAAGCCGTCCGAGAGGTTACGGGAAAAACGGTCGGGATGTGTATTGCCGATGTCATTACCAGTGAAGCTAAGTATTTATTGGAAACGTCGGATGACAGCATTGAGTCCATTAGCGAACAATTAAGTTTCGGATCTTCCGGAAGCTTTAGCCGCTTTTTTAAAAAGCATACCACGATGACACCGAATGCTTACCGAAGGGACTACCAAGGCTAATTTACGCATGGCAACCCATCAACTCCTACGCTTAACCGCACCCCGGTATAGTGTACTTAAACTTATTATGTATGGTACAATCTGCATTTTACAGGAAGATACTTTCAGACATAAGCACAAGGGAGCAGGAACTGTCCATTTCCGCAGGCAATGCAATTGACCACGCCGGAAGCATGATCAACGTCTTACACGAGGCCCTTTGCGCACTTAAGGAGCATCTAAACAAAATCCCCTTTACGGACAGTGCTGAAGAAATCGGGTTTTTCAGGGAAGTAAAACCGCAGGTCATGGGTAAGCTCATTTTCTATAATGATGTGTACCGCATTGAGACTACCTGCCCGGTGCAGGGAGGGAAAATGTTCCGTAAATATTTTTCAGGGCAGTTAAAACTCCTGAAGCAAAATGAGGCAGGGCACCTCGATATGGATTTCTACCGGTATTACCGCTCCGGAAGGACGGATAAAGACACCGAATTTTTTCAGCGGGACAGGTTGCATTTTATTAATGGGCTCGACATTTTTTACTTTGAAATGGATCCCCATTTCTCAACCTATTACGACCACCTGGTGGCCCGCATTTTGGCGCATGACCTCCTGTATGCCTATTTACTGTCCCGTGTAGACCCTGACAACCCCGTACAGAACGGCTTGATGGACCTCCCTGAAGATTTATGCTGGACCGGAACCAAGAACGCCCTTATCGAGCTTATCTACGCTTTGTACATTTCAGGGGTCATCTCCCACGGGAAGATCGGGGTACGTAAAGTAGGCCTCATTTTTCAGGGGCTGTTTAAAACGCCCTTGGGCGATATCCACCACGCCTTTCACCGAATGAAAGACCGGGCAGGACGGCGTACCCTCTTTATCGACCAGTTAAAAGACTCGCTCGAACACTATATGGATAAGAGCTTATAGCAATACGAAATTCAATCAGCAGTACCCCGTGTACTGCTTTTTTTATGCCTGCACATAAAAAAAAGTACGTACCCATTGGCACAACTTGGCAGATAAAGTTTTCAATAATAACAAACTTGGCGGTAGTATTAATTCAAAACCGTAGTGCCATGAACATAGACAAAATGGAATTTAACGCCTGGATGGAACGTGTAATGCAACGCTTTGACCTGCTTGCTGAAAAAATAATCCAGGTAGAACAACGCCACAACAGTATTGATGGCGAAGAATTACTGGACAACCAGGATGTGCTACTGATGCTGAAGATCAGTGCACGTTCCCTGCAACGCTACCGTTCCGGGGGGAGGTTGCCTTATTACACTATCAGCGGTAAACTCTATTACAAGCTTTCCGATGTGCACCAGTTTATCCGCGATAGCTTCCATGCGCCGCAACACTCGCGCAATGCCAAAGGCTGACAAATAGCCGGTGCGACTACCATTGAAGCCCCTACAATAAAAGCATGGGATAGTTTTAGCATCTAAAAATTTCGCTATGGCAGAAAAAGTGCACACCCCGAACCCTTCCGATGAGCTCAACGAAATGATGCTCGTTTTGGATAAAAAGGAGAATACCATCAAGGGGGTTACCGGTCTGTCAAAGGACGGCACCGTAAAAGCTAAGGCAATCGACGATAAGAAACAGCCCGACTTTATGCGTATAGAGCGGAACGGCGACTTCTTCACCAACTTCTTCGGAAACTTCATGCGCCAGCTTAAAGAGCCGACCCGTTTTGACTTTTTTCGTGTACCCTATGCCTTGGGAAAGGATATAGCCCTTGAACTGCAGTCGCACCTGGACAACCTCGGGAAAGATGCCCAAAAGCTCATTTCCAAATACGCCCTTAATTCAGAATATCAATTTAAAAATCGTAATACTATGGAAACAACGCCGTCAACACAGGAAACAAGCGAGTACAAATTTAAACCGGAACAGGTTAATTGGGAATCACTCGCCAATTTAGGAATTAGCAAGGAACGCCTTGAAAAAATGAACTTAATGGATCCCCTGCTTAAAGGGTTTAAGACTAACGATACGGTACCGCTTACCCTCACCATGGGGGATGCTGTGGCAAAACTCGATGCCAGGCTGTCCCTGCAGACCAATGATGCAGGACAGGTTGTAGTAGCCATGCATGGGATCCGTAAAGAACCCAACCTGAACTACCCGTTTTTCGGCCACGAATTTACCAAAGAAGACAAGGATAACCTTTTAAATACCGGTAACATGGGCAGGGTCGTTGACCTTTTCAACCAAAAGACCAGTGAGAATGTCCCTTCGATAATTAGTGTCGACCGTAAAACGAATGAGCTGGTAGCCTACAAGGCAGAATGGATAAAGATACCCGAGGAAATTAAGGGTGTGAAACTGGATGATGCCCAAAAACAAGTTTTGCAGGAGGGCAAACCGTTACAGCTTGAAGGGATGACCGCAAAGAATGGTGCATCGTTCGATGCTACGGTACAGTTCAATGCCGATAAACGTTACGTAGAATTCCTGTTCGATAACAAGCCTGCGCAGGGCCAATCCCAGGGCAGGACGTATGATGAAGCCCCAAGGGAGTTCAGGGGTAAGGAACTTACCGATGACCAGTATAATAAATTGAAGGACGGGTTAACGGTCTATGTGAGCGGCCTTGTAGACAAAAACCAAAAGGAGTACCAGGGTTATATTACCTACAACAGTGAAAGCGGAAAAGTAGGCTTTTCATTCAACAACCCCTCAAAATCAAAAGAGGAGTCACTGCCTGCCGGAGCTACCCAGGCACCGCCTGCGGAAAACAAAGCCGGGCAATCTGCCACTGCTAAGGAAAATGAAAAAGCGGGACAGAAAGACCCTGATGCGGGAAAACAACAGCAGCAACAAGAGCAGCAGGATGCCCCTGCAAAAAGTAAAGGAAGGAAAATGTAACACCAAAACGATGCATTATGATAGCAGTACTTGCAGAAAAACCCAGCGTGGCCCGTGAACTGGCTGCGCTGTTAGGGGCAACAGTTAAAAAGGAAGGTTACCTTGAGGGCAACGGTTATGCCGTAACGTGGGCACTTGGACATCTGGTCGCCTTAGGCTTGCCGGAAGATTATGGTATTAAAGGATTTCAAAAAGAAAGCCTGCCCATCATTCCATCGCCATTTTTACTTACCCCCAGGAAAGGTTCCGGAAAAGAGCGCCTATTACCGGATAAGGGGATATTAAAACAACTGGTTGTTATTGGGGAATTATTTACAAAATGCGACAGTATCATTGTTGCCACAGATGCCGGACGCGAAGGGGAACTCATCTTCCGCTACATTTATGAGTACCTCAATTGCAGGAAGCCCTTTGAAAGATTATGGGTCAGTTCCCTGACTGAAAAGGCGCTTAACAACGGGCTGGCCAATTTGCTGGCAGGCAGCGATTTTGATAACCTCTACCTTGCCGCCCGTGCCCGCAGCCGCGCTGACTGGTTGGTAGGCATCAATGCTTCACAGGCACTTAGCATCGCCGCCGGTTCGGGGGTGTATTCCCTTGGCCGTGTGCAGACCCCCACCTTGGGGCTAATTTGCAAAAGGTACGACGAGCATGAAAAATTCATCCCTGAAAAATACTGGCAGCTCCAGTTGCAGCATACAAAATCGTTTATTGATTTTAAAAGCGTTTCGGTTTTGGCCTGGGATGACAAGGCACAGGCAGAAGATGCCTTAAAATCCATACAGCGTAAAGGCCATGCGGTTGTTACCAGCGTAGAATCAGAAACAATGGAGGATCCGGCACCCTTGCTCTTTGACCTGACCGGCCTACAGAAGGAAGCCAACCGTAAATTTGGGTTCACCGCCTCCGAAACGCTGGAGATCGCACAGGGCCTTTATGAAAAGAAGTTCATAACCTATCCGCGTACCGGAAGCAAATACATTACCCAGGACCTATGGCCGGAGTTGCCCGGGCTGATCAGGGGGATGGAAAGTGATGCTGCCCTGGGAAAGCTACTTTCAAAGGTGAAATTTGGCAGGCTTAACAAACACATCGTTAACGAAGCGAAAGTCACCGACCATCATGGCCTGCTGGTTACCGAAAAAGTGCCCTCGGCGCTATCGGTAAAGGAAGGTACTATTTATCACATGATTGCACTGCGATTGCTGGAAGCCGTGTCGGAAAGCTGTGTCCGGGAAGTTACCGATATCAGCCTGCAGGTGCTGCACTATGATTTCAAATTAAAGTCATCGAAAGTACTGGAACCCGGATGGCGCGGCATACAGGAGGAGTTCACCGATGCTGAAGCGTCAACAGATACCATTCCCGAAGTAAAGGCGGATGACCAAATCAGCATTACAGGAATTTCACTGCTTGAGAAGCAAACCAGGACACCGGAGCTGTATATTGAGGCCAGCCTCCTAAGTGCCATGGAGCATGTAATGGTTGACACTGACGACCCAAAATTGAAGCAGGCTATTAAACATGCAGGATTGGGCACACCAGCTACCCGTGCCGGTATTATCGAAGCCTTGCTGGGTAGGGATTATATTGAACGCAAAGGCAAAGCACTGCTGCCGACACCCAAAGGAGCGTCGGTCTATAGCCTTGTAGCTGACAAAAAGATAAGCTCGGCTACCATGACCGCTGAATGGGAACTCGCTTTAGCAGGTATTGAAGAAGGCGAACTGGACAGTGACGATTTTCAGCATAAAATAGAATCGTATGCAAGGGACGTTACTTTGGAATTGTTACAGGTACAGATTAAAACGGAAGGTGTCCCCCAACTACTATGTCCCAGGTGCAACGAGCATCATTTACTGATAACCGAAAAGGTTGTTAAATGCCCTGAGGGTGATTGCGGCTGGCTGCAGTTCAGGAAGGTTTGTGGGGTATTGTTATCCCATGAAGAGATTGTAAACCTCATAAAAAACAAGCAGACCAGCGTGCTGAAGGGAATGAAAAGCAAGTCAGGTAAATCATTTACTGCGAAGCTTGTTCTAAATGAACAATCCGAGGTTACTTTTGCCTTTGAAAAGTGATTATTACTTTAATTGAAAAAGGCTTGCTGTAGTAAATACGGCAAGCCTTTTATTATTTTTTTGATTCCTCAAGAGAAACCTTACGGAATTCTTTCAGAAGCTTTTCAAGGTCAAGCGATGATTTACGTGCCCTGGTACCCGCAGCCTTGTTGCTTTTTTCTACTTGTAGTTCTGCGTCAGCTTTAAAGGCTTCAAATTCTGTGCTCAATTTTTCGATTAGTTCTTTCATAATGGATTTAAAAATTTAGGGTGCAAAAATAGCACTTTATTTTTATCCGGGTAAGGGTAATCCGTTTGGTAATGGCAGAAGTACGCTGTAGTTTAATAGCCTGTAATCGGAATATTTCCGATTACAGGCTTTAATTTAGACCGTTATTTATTTTTTTGGCGTGGATATCAAATGTGCCAGGTCGGGATCATTCTTTATCCTTTGTAACTCCAGGTCAATAATATTTACAATATCCAGTTTAATTTGGCGGTAATTATCTTCTATATCCCGTTTCATGGTGTCCTTACCGTCTTTGCCGATAAATGACCTAATGTCCGGTATCTTTTGATAACGCTTTTCTTCCGCAGTTACCTTTTCTGTATCTACCACAATTTCCGAATGGAAAATCTTTTGTTCAATGCGTTCGTCAAAATTATCGGATACTGCGCCTACGAACATCCCCTGGGTCAGGGTTGAAATTTTAGAGGCCGGGATGAGGCTGTCCAACTGCGTGGAAATGGACGTAGACTTATCGCTTCGGTTAATGGTCATGCTCTGCCTTTTCTGCAATACCTTCCCGAAGCGCTCGGAAAGGTTCTTGGCGGTTTCCCCGACTACCTGCCCACTAAAGATATTACCTACGGTGTTCTGTATCACCTTGCTTTCCTTATCGCCGTAATCGCGGGTAAGCTGCGAGTAATCCTGAAAACCGAGGCAGACCGCTACCTTGTTGCTGCGCGCTGTGGCGATCAGGTTATCCAGGCCACGGAAATAAATTGTGGGTAGCTCGTCGATTATCACAGAACTTTTCAGTTGCCCTTTTTTATTGATCAGCTTTACAATCCTTGAATTGTACAATCCGAGCGCAGCAGAATAGATGTTCTGCCGATCGGGATTATTGCCCACGCAAAGTATTTTAGGTTCTTTGGGATTATTGATATCTAAAGTAAAATCATCCCCGGTCATTACCCAGTACAGCTGGGGTGAGATCATCCGTGACAGCGGGATTTTGGCCGAGGCAATCTGCCCCTGAAGCTGGTCCTGTGCGCCGCCCTGCCAGGCATCCATAAAGGGTGAAAGATAGTTTTCAAGGTCTGGATATGTCGTTAGGATCGTAAAAACATCCGCATATTTCTTATTCAGCAGTTCTATCGCGTGCGGGAAAGTGCAGTACCTGCCATTGTCGTAGATCTTCAGGAACCATATGATCGCTGCCAGCAGGATAATCGGAGATTCGACGAAGAAATCCCCTTGTTTCTGTATCCAGCTTCGGTTCAGGTTCAGCATGATGGTATACGCTGATTCGTAGGCATCCGAAATGTCCGTCATAAAATCGGGGTTAATGGGGTTACAGCGGTGGCTCTTTTTAGGGTCGTCGAAATTAATTACGTAGAATTTCGGTTGCACTTTATACCCGTGGGTATTGTTGAGCAGGTGGTTGTAGGCAATGGTGGAAAGGTCGCTGAATTTAAAATCGTAGATGTACATGGAGAACCCTTTTTCGATATGCTGCCGGATGTAGTTATTGATGATGGCAAAGGACTTACCTGAACCCGGTGTTCCCAGTACCGTGGTTGCCCTGAAGGGGTTGACTACGTTTATCCAGCCCTCGTGCCATTTGCCATCATAGTAAAATTTAGTAGGGAGGTTGACCGAATACTCATTTTCCATCAACTGTGTTTCCTGAAGAAAGCTTTCATTTTCATTGTTGAACACATCATCCATCAGGTTGTTCCGCAATAATCGTGACATCCATACACCTGACACCATCAGGGCAATGTATCCGGTGCCGGTAGTAACCATATATAAGGTCACACCCATAGTGCCATAAGACCTCAGTAATGGCGTATTTAGGAAAAACAGAAGCAGGCCGACAGCAAGCATTCCATTAATTTTTCGCCAGGTTACCTTTTCATTTTTAACCCCTTTGGTACCCAGGCAGCTAAGCGCCAGCAGTACAAGCGCAAAAAGCTTGGAATATATGACCTGCGAAAATAAGCCTGCTTTTTCCTGGAAGCCTTTGAGTATCTTATTGACCAGTTGTAATGTCCAACCTTTATCGTAAAAGAAACCAAAACAGAACCAGTAAAAATGCATTAGTACCAGTAATATACTTACTGCGCGCATGAAAGCCATTATCTTGGCCAACCCCCTTAAATCATCTTCTCCCTGCATAATAAAATCGTTAACTATTCAGGTTTGAATTTAAAACGTCTGCAACGTAGTCATTGCATTTTGGCTGCGGATGGCAGCCAATGGCACTGCTGGTGCTGATTATTATTTTCAAGGATTTTCATCACGAAGTATCGTTATTTGCAATCTTCAATTCGACTACGATAATTCCTGATTTGACTACAACAACCGTATAAGTATAACGGAATTTTGCACTATTAAATCTTTAAAATAAAAATTATGGAAACGAATAAAAAGAAGGTGGCACTTGTCACAGGCGCCAATACCGGTGTAGGGTTTCAGGTTGCCAAAGCACTGGCCGCTTCAGGTTATGTAGTATATGTTGGAGCAAGAGACCTGCAAAAAGGGGATGCTGCGGCCTCTGAAATCGGCAGCCATACCAAAGCCATACAATTGGATATTACCGACACTGCGTCCATTAAGGCAGCAACAGCAAAAATTCAGGACGAATCGGGGTATCTTACCCTATTGGTTAACAACGCTGCCATTTCCCATGCCGGAAAAGAAGGGCGTACCATGGAAGAGGTATTAGGTGCCCAAAAGCCCAGTATTGCTTCTATTAGTGAACTGCGTACAGTATGGGACACCAATGTATTCGGCACACTTGCTGTAACGCAGGCAGTATTACCATTGCTACAAAATGCACCAGCTGCACGCATTGTTACCGTATCCAGTGCTTTGGGTTCACTTACCTTAAATGCAAATCCCCACAATCCGTACCGGGCAGCATTTGACGCGGTATATGGGGCATCTAAAACGGCACTCAACGGCATTTTTCTGTCTTTAGCGAATGAACTCGAAAACACCAGCATCAAAGTCCATTTGGTAAGCCCCGGTTTTACGGCAACGGCACTCAATAACTTTCAGGGGACTGATACTGTGGAACACGGCTCATTGGAACCAATACGCGTGGCACTGTCAGAAGACCTTTCCAATGGAAGTTTTACCGGACCCGCTGATTTTGCAGGTACAGATAATGCACTTCCCTGGTAGTATTAAAAACATAAAACCTATGGCAATGCCAATACATACGCCATAGGTTTTTTACTTAGATTTGAACAATGAAAAATAAAAACATAGTACGGTTTCGCTCCATATCGGAAAGCCACGAAGCTTTTGGTTTACCCAAACCGCAGCATCCGCTCATAAGTTTGGTCCATTTCAATGAAAGCAATCCTTTTAATACGGAAATGGCACCTATTTATGATGTGTTGGATTTCTATAAGATCACCTTCATTACGCAAAACAGCGGCAGGTTGAAATACGGACAGGACTATTATGATTATAATGATGGCAGTATGCTGTTTACAGCGCCCAATCAATTGGTTGGCACTACCGAATACAACAGTAATACCTATGCGTACCTGTTGCTTATCCATCCTGATTTTTTGTTGGGCTATCCATTGGCAAAAAAAATCAGGCAGTACGGTTATTTTTCGTATTCGATGAATGAGGCCCTACATTTATCCAGCCAGGAAAGGGAAATTATATTATCGGTATATAAAATCATGGAACAGGAAATCAATGCCCGTGTGGATGAGTTCAGCCAGGAAGTAATCGTTTCCCAAATTGAATTGTTGCTGAGTTATGTCAACCGTTTCTATAAACGTCAGTTCATTACCCGTAAGGGGGTACATAATGATGTGCTGCAAAAAACAGAAACCCTTCTGGAAGACTATTTTACTTCGCAACAAACGATTGATCAGGGTGTACCAACGGTACAGTTTCTTTCAGAGCAATTGCATTTGTCGGCCGGATATTTAAGTGACCTGCTCCGGTCACAGATAGGGCTAAACGCGCAACAATTCATTCACCTGAAGCTCATAGAAAAAGCGAAGGAAAAATTATCCACCACCCATTTAACCGTAAGTGAGATCGCTTTTGAACTGGGTTTTGAACATTCGCAATCCTTCAGTAAATTGTTTAAGACAAAGACGAATCTCTCGCCCATAGAATTCAGGCAATCGTTTAATTGAGTGCCGGACAGTACTTGTATTTCATCTTTTATGTTTTCTCTTTCTCTTCATTTGGTTGGCAAACGCCAGTTCGTCATAATCTTCACCCTGACCTGATGGCAATAAACTGCCTATGCTATCTAAAAACAGATTCTTTGTAGTGTTGCCACCACTAGTTTCTTTGTCCAAAAAACCAAACAAACCTTCCGGCGCCTTTTCTTTAGATGGCGTATTTTGCATTGCTGCTATTGATTTTACAGCGTCTGCCGATTGTGGCTTTATTCCCTCATTCCACCATTGGTTGAATGCATTGGCAGATAGCCCTTTGGCTAACTGTGAGCCATTCCATACCGACCTTGATGCATGGTCTATAAAGGTTATCCCATAAATACGCCCTTCCGGATTTCGACGGACAACGGTATTTATGCCCTGTTCTTTTAGTTGTGCTATAAAGCCGTTTTCATTATTTGAAGTGTGCATTGCGAGTTCAATGGTATTTTTAAGAATGCCTTTCGGATTTCCCTCTTTAAACAATTCACCTGATTTCTCGAAGTGTGCCTGCAATGCCGCATGGCCTGCACCTATACCAAATAGTGATGACTTGAATGGATTGCTCACTTTTTGTCCCGAAGCATCCAAAGCAAAATAGACCATACCCTGCCTTGGTTTCCCAGCTTGCTCCCCCGTCACTTCCTGTGCTGTAATATTAAAGAGGGACAGCAATGCGTTGTATGCCCCAAAACTTTGATAGCTGTAATACTTCGGGAGGTAGCGTACCACAGAAGCAATCTGGCTTTTACTATTCCCTTGCTTAAAGTCTACCGGCTTAAAAAGTGCTGCGCCAGTATCATGCTGCCTTTCCGTCGCCGGAACCGTTAACCCGTATTTTTTTTCCAATTGCCGGCAGGCCTGCATGGAGCGCCTGTGCTCGAAAGTGTCCGGTATTTTTTTTCCAATGCGGTCCACGTTGGTCGAAACAATATGAATGTGCGTGCGCTCAATATCGGTATGTTTGAATACAATATAGGGCTGCTGGCCATATCCCATTTCATTCATATACTCCTGCGCCATTTTGATATAACGGTCATCGTCTACATTATCAGCCGGGTCGGGATTGAGTGATATGTGTAACGAAGGTTTCTCGGTATTCCTGTTAGCCGCTAAATACGGTTCAAAAGAACGGTAGCAATCACCCAGGTTGAACGTGCCATCCCTGCTTTCCCGCATTTTTTGAGTGAATAAAACCTGCCCGTTTTCCTGATGTACCTTTTGCAGGTTATAGGAAAGTGCGCCCACAATATTAGCCCCATGCCCAATTTTTGCGATCATAGCGGTTATTCTTTTAAGTATTTGGCTTCAAATTCTCCCGTAAGTTCCATGATCTGTTTGCACAAATAAGCCAATTCAGCCGTTTGTTTTTCCAGTTTAAAGAGATATGCAGCCGCTTTTTTCTCTGAAAAATTCCGGTACAGGATTTTTACTATTTGGTTATAATTTACCCCAACCGCCCTGAATTGCCCGTACAATGTGGTCAGCCGCATGTAATAATCCATCGCTGCCGCATCAATTTTTATCGCCTTTATTTCCCTTGAGAAAAGCACGGACACTATAAATTTCGCCTTGGTATCCACTCCGGACGCTTCAAACAGCGTCAGGAACCGGGCATTTTCCTGGTCGGTTAACCGAAAGACATACCGGTGGGTACTGGGATCCGCCTTAGGCTTCCTTCCTCCAAGACCTCTTTTTTCATCTGCTCCTTCCATATCCGTCCAATTTAAGTTGTACAAAACCCCGACTTCGGAGGGTGTTTTCCAGCCCCCTGCAAGGGCAAGTTGTTTTGGGGCACCCGCGCAGTTTTGGGTGCCTCAAAACACAACTTGCTCCTTTCTTTCGAAAGGAAAATCCGCCCTGCGGGACGGATTATGGTTAGCATGGATGAAAACGGCTCCCTGCCGTTTCTCTAAGTTTGTCAGGGATCACTTTGTTAGGTACAAAGTAAAGTATTGTTGTTCAAATCATTGATAGCAATGGCAGTACCAAAGAAAGACGTATAGTGCCAGTGCCTTCCAATGCAGAAAATCTGCAAAGTAGCAGTGTACTATTGTACTTGTTTTTGTAAGTACGTTGGTATGTATGAACGTACTTACGTAGCTACGCCAACACCTCCGTATGCGGGTAAGGTCTTATATACCTACGGCCTGAAGTATCTATAAATAGGGGTAAACAAGTGCGGATATAAGTCTAAAAGTACCAACAGCAGTATGGGCATACACCCATATCAATATACCGGTGTACGCTGTTCTGTAGGTAGTTGGGGACATATATACGGATTTACGCAGCACTTTACAATTATAACGGTATACATAAAATAGTAGGACAGTATAAATACATATATACAATTAAGTACATCACTATGGAAACACAGCACAACACATTATTTGTAGCCTTCGCTTCCCAAAAGGGTGGCGTTGGTAAGAGCACTTTTACAAGTTTAGTAGCCAGTGTGATGCACTACCGCCTGGGATACGATGTAGCGGTATTCGACTGCGACTTCCCCCAGTACAGCCTGGTGCAGATGCGCGAACGGGATATGAAAACCGTTATGGGGAATGAAGTGTTTAAGAAAATGGCGCACCGGCAGTTCACAGCCCTGAATAAAAAAGCCTATCCCATCCTGCAGCAAAAAGCGGAGACCGTGCTTGAAGCTGCCCGGGAATTTATCGCTTCGTCAGAAGTTCCCATAGACATACTTTTTTTTGACCTGCCCGGAACCGTGAATTCAGCGGGAATTATTAAAGCACTGGCTGGGATGCACTACGTATTTACGCCCATCATTGCTGACCGGGTGGTCATGGAAAGCACCCTGGTTTTCACCCAGTTGATTACCGATGTACTGATGAAACAGCAAAGTGTCAACATACGAGAAGTTTACCTTTTTTGGAACCAGGTGGATGGCAGGGAGCGTACCCCTTTGTATGCGTCCTATGGGGAATTTATCCGGTCGCTCGGGCTTAACCTGATGGAAGCTGCTATTGCAAGCAGTGTGCGTTTCAGGAAAGAAAGTGAACACGATGCAAGGGCGGTATTCCGATCTACCTTATTGCCACCTGATGAACGGCTGATGCAGGGTTGTAACCTTGATGCCTTTATCAAAGAGTTTTTAGAAATGCTGAAATTATGATGGCTATGGATAGGGACGATAAAATAAACAGCAACAACGGGGAGATCGATGAGCAGTACCTGATGTCTATAATGGCGGGAGGTGTGCGTAAAGAGGGGCTTGAGCCGAAAGCTGGCGCCAGTGAGCAAAACCCTGAGAATGAGCCTTCAGTACCTAAGGAGAAAAAGCAGCGAAATAATACCATCAGGGACTACGAAGCACTGTTTTTACGAAATACGGAGGGCAACGCCCGTCTTGGAAAATCAGTTTACATCCGTCAGGATTTCCATGAGCGGCTTACCCGTATCGTGCAGGTTATCGGCGAAGACAAGGTAAACCTGTATTCCTATTTAGAGAATGTGCTGGAATACCATTTCAGGGAATTTGGCGACCAGATTAAAAAAAGTTTTGATGATAAGTATAAGCCAATATTGTAACTATGGAAACAATTATTATCTGCCTGTTGGTACTGGCAGTTGCCTTATTACTGTATGTAATAACGCAAGGGAAAAAAGACAAAGACAACGTACAACAAAAGGAAGATCCATTGGCTGGATTGCCGGATATTATAGGCAGGCCAAGAAATACTCCCAGTTATTCATCTCTCGGTACTATTGCTCAAGTCAGAACGGAAAATGATATAAGCATAACCGATAGCTCTGACAATAGAAATGAGGGTACAGCACGAGTTTCTGAAATTCCGCAGAAAGAGTCTGATGACGCTGAGGGGCTACCAGACTTAGCGGTTGAAGAGGAAGACATGCGAAACTACGCAGCTTCCGGCACCGAAGATGGCTTTGCCACGGGGATTACTTTTGATGAACTTGCTATCGTACAAGAGATGCTGGCGCGTAAGGCGCTTGCTCCCTCAGAAGAGAAAACAGCGGCGGCACTAGCTTCAAAAATTGACGGGACTGAACTTTTGGGATTGATCGAAAGTAAAATTGGTGATGCATCAAAAAGAATAGCCATGCTGTTGGATAGCGGTATTACCCAACAACATGGTAAAAGTCCTTCCTTTCTGCGGAATGACAAGGAAGATGGTTTTAATGTGGGGGATTATATTTAATCCTCCACATTTTCACGGCTGTGCTTTCGCTGTACAGTACTAAGTACTGGTAAAGTTCATTGCAGGTAAATAAAAATTTTACTTAGGCACACCATCATTAAAACCTCTATCCAGCCAGGCTCTCCATAAAATCATAATAATTGCCAATGCCCCGAACCCAATACCAACCCATGGTGTAATTGATATCCCATACTGATTGATAAACCACCCTCCGGTGGCGGCACCCAGCGAAACGCCGAGATTTCCAAACGAAGTTTGCAAACTATTGGCGAATTCCTTTGCATCGGGAGCAGCCGATACCATATAACCTACACCTATCAGGAAACAGGGGCCATACATAATTCCCCAAAAACCGACTACTAGGGCTACGCTGAGTAAGGAGCCAGTTGTATATTGAAATGCAAATGGAACCAAAAACGTACCTGTGATGAAAAATAGCGTAGTCAGTGTCATGTACTTTCCTAATAAACGGCCCGCCACAAAATTAGAAAGCACACCCATTACACCAAATAGCAAGAGCATATAGCTGATTTGCTGCGCACTTAAGCCTTTTGCTTTCGAAAGATAGTCGGCGAAATAGCTATAGGAACAAAACCAGGCGGTGATCAGAAAAAGGTTTACAGCAGTACCTGCAATGAACTTTGGCCTTATAAGTATGCCCAATTGGTTTTTAAAGGACTTAACCTCGTTATTAATCATAGCCGGTAAAAACTTATACATTATGAACAATGTTATTAAAATTACCATGCCCTGAATAACGTAGCTCAGTTGCCAGGTGTACATGCTTGCAATAAATGTGGTTAAGGGAATGAGCGTTACCTGTGCAAGCGCAATACCGCCAATTATGATACTGGTAAGCCTCATCTGCATCTGGGGAGTAGTATCTTTTGTTGCAGCGGCAATCGCCATGGAAAAGAATGCAGGGTGTAACATTGTGGGTAGTATCCGGAGAACCATAAGCAACCAGAAAGGCGGGCTGAAAATTGAGAATACATTAGATAGTAAGAATAGTATCATGGCATACATCATAATTTTCTTTTTATCAAATTTTGAGGCATACAAAACCGTGAATGGCCCTGTAAGAGCAATACTCAAGGCAAATAGGCTCAGCAGATAACCTGCGGTCCCGATAGTTATATTATAATGTTCCGCTATCTGCGGTAAGATGCCAATCACACCAAATTCCGTACTTATAATTCCGATTACGCCCAGGCATCCGATGTATGCCGTTCTTTTATTTACACTTAAATTCATAATAAACTGACCAGTTTAAAAAAGGTTAAATTTTTTTATTTGTATTTGGATATCAATGGTGCTGTCAAGGTTATGCCTTGACCATTTGGATTAATGTTTCCATCATGTCGTAGATCGCCTTCCGGTTTTTATGTAATGCATAATTTTTAAATAATGCACTTGAGGAGCCTGTAAAAAAACCGGCAGTCAATCTTGTATCTAAATCATCTCTGAAGCACCCTTGCTGCTGTCCGGCCTTTAAAATTTCAAAATAAATCTCTTCGATCTTCTTGTCATTATTCGCCAGCAAACGTCTAATGTCCTCATCCGTTACTGCGATTTCAAATGCCATCTTTACGGCCAGGCACGTTCTTTCTTCATTGATGCTCTGATCAACTGACAAACGGAATATCTTTCTTAAATTTTCAATTGCATCAGGTAAGGGTTCTTTTAGAATGCTTTCATATTCCGATACTTTGGACTTCATATACTTAGTCAAGCATTTAATAAGCAATGCTTTTTTATCACCGTATGTGGGATAAATACTGCTGCGGTTCATTCCCATATGCTTCTCTAAGTCAGTAATAGAGGTCACATGAAACCCTTGTGCCCAGAAAAGTTCCAGTGCAATGTCTAATTTCTGCTCATAATCAAATTCCCTGTTTCTTCCCATAATGGTGCAAAGATAATAAATTTTAAACTGACCAGTTTAAAATTTATGAAAACTATTGTAAGCACAGCGTAACAAAGGCATCTATTAACATTCTAAAATCCTACATTACACTTATTAATGCATACGTACCTGCAAATTTTAGTCCCGTAAAAATAGATTTAATCGCTTTTATTATAACCCCAACTGTTGTTTGATGACCAACTTTTCGCGCTCTATTTCCGCTGCCAGCTCTGCTTCCGTAGGCAGGTAGGCTAAATATTTGTTGGCAAACAATTGCTTATTCTCATGCAGTACCGAATACCGCGCTATGGTGCTGTCGGTTTCTGTACACAGTAGTATTCCTACTGTAGGGTTATCGCCCTCGGTACGCTCCAGGTCGTCGTACATGCGTACGTACATATCCAGCTGCCCAATGTCCTGGTGGGTAATCTTGTTGGTTTTAAGCTCTAAAATAACAAAGCATTTCAGGATGTAGTTGTAAAAGACAAGGTCGATATAAAAATCAGCCGTATCGGTACGGATGTGTTTTTGACGTGCTACAAAGGAGAACCCTTTGCCCAGTTCCAGTAAGAATTGTTGCAGGTTATCGATCAGTGCCTGTTCAAACTCCTGTTCCGTATAGGATTTATTGACCGGCAGTTTTAAAAATTCCAGCACTGCGGGATTTTTTATAAATTCATCCGTAGGATTGGTTTCATGTACTTCGGAATCATTTGACAGCTCTTTCTTCTGTGAAGAAAGCAGCCTTTGGTAGTATAAGGTAGATATGTTCCTGTCAAGAACACGCACCGACCAGTTTTGGGTAACCGCTTCAGCAATGTACCATGACCGCGCCTGGATATCGGGCACACGCATCAGCCGCTCATAATGCGACCAGCTCAATTGGGCAGACAGTGTCTGCCCTTTTGGTACTTCCCTGAATGTCAGGTAAAACTTCTTGAAATTTTTAAGGCTTGTCTGCGAGAAGCCCTTGCCAAATTCGAGGGCCAGTTCTTCAGATAGCACTTTAAGGATCGTATCCCCATAGCCGGCGCGGTCTGCCCCGTTTTGCTCTTCTTCCACAATGCGTTTCCCTATCTGCCAATACGCTTCCACCATAGCTGCATTGATGGCCGTATATGCCTTACTACGCGCTTGGGAGAGTATCAGCTTTATTTCTGATATATAATTGGGCTGCCTGTTTATTTCCATTTCCTGATAGTTTATCAATTACCCATTCTCGCAGTCATTAGGATCACATGACCTTTCAAATTATGGTTTCCCCTTTAATGTCAACACAAAAGTAATCATAAATAAAGACGGTACATCCGTAGCCCCACCTAATCCCTCTACCATAATCAGACAAGGTACACCACTGAGTGCCGCCTTCCTGATTGCGCCATTTTGATCTGCACATTTGCCGTAATCCTGAAACTAGCAGGTAATTAACAACATTAATTCGGTAACTATTATGAAGAAGCAAAACAGAAAAGTACTGATCACGGCAGCGTTGCTGCTGTCAGTATTGGGGGCATCTGCCCAGGGAGACGGCTCGGCGGGTATCACAGAGGCCACCCAGATGGTGACATCCTATTTTGACCCAGCGACCCAGCTTATCTACGCCATCGGGGCTGTCGTTGGCCTAATTGGCGGTGTAAAGGTTTACAACAAGTTCAGTAGCGGCGATCCCGATACCAGCAAAACGGCGGCCAGTTGGTTTGGTGCCTGTATCTTCCTGATCGTAGCAGCTACCATCCTAAGGTCCTTCTTCCTGTAATCCCTGAATGTTATGAACAGCTATAACATCAATAAAGGTATTGGCAGGACGGTGGAATTCAAAGGGCTGAAAGCCCAGTACCTGTTTATTTTCGCCGGCGGCCTGCTTGGTATAGTAGTCCTGGTCATGGTGCTTTACATCGCCGGTATGGGTTCCTATGTGTGCATCGGCATTGGCGGTGGCGGTGCATCGCTCCTTATCTGGCAAACCTTTGCCATGAACAAAAAGTACGGGGAGCACGGGCTTATGAAGGTTGCGGCGCGTAAACGCCATCCTAAGTACATACTTTCCCGCAGGCGTATTGGGCGCTTTGTAAGGTCGAACCTTAAAAAGGAGACGCCATGAGAAATACAGCCAAAGCAACAACGCTGGAAAAAAAGTTTCCGCTCCTGGCGGTTGAAGAGAACTGTATCCTGAGCAAAGACGCTGACATCACCGCATGTTTTGCGGTCAGCCTTCCGGAACTCTTTACAGTAGGCTCGGCAGAGTATGAAGCCATCCATGCCGCGTGGCATAAAGCGGTTAAGACACTGCCGGATTACACGGTCGTACACAAACAGGACTGGTACATCAAGGAAACCTATGCACCCGATTTAACAGAAGAAGGCTTAAGCTTTTTAGGCAAGTCCTACAAGCAGCATTTTAACGAACGCCCGTTCCTGAACCATTATTGCTACCTGTTCCTAACCAAAACGACGAAGGAGCGCATGCGGATGCAAAGCAACTTCTCGTCGCTTTGCCGGGGCAAGCTGATCCCGAAGGAAGCGAGGGACAAAGAAGCCGTACACCAGTTTATGGAAGCCGTTGCCCAGTTTGAGCGTATCGTGAACGATTCGGGGCTGGTAAAGATGACACGCCTCACCGAGGAAGATATTGTAGGTACCGATGAAAAGCAGGGCTTGCTGGAACAATACCTGACTTTATCGACGCAAGCTGATGAACCATTACAGGATATTGCCCTGGGTAGTGAAGAGGTACGTATCGGAAACAAAAGGCTGTGCCTGCATACGCTCTCCGATACGGACGACCTCCCGGGAACGGTGTCAGCAGATACCCGCTATGAAAAGTTGTCTACCGACCGCAGCGATTGCCGGCTTTCGTTTGCTGCCCCGGTCGGGCTGCTGCTTAGCTGTAACCACATGTACAACCAGTACCTGTTCCTGGACAACAGTGACAGCAACCTTCAGAAATTTGAGAAATCAGCCAAGAACATGCATTCACTGGCACGGTACAGCCGCAGCAACCAGATCAATAAGGAATGGATCGAGCGGTATTTGAATGAAGCCCATTCGTTTGGGCTGTCATCCATCCGCGCCCATTTCAATGTGATCGCCTGGTCGGATGACCCGGCGGAACTGAAGCAGCTGAAGAACGATACCGGAAGTGCGTTGGCACTGATGGAATGCAAGCCCAGGCACAACACCACGGACGTGGCTACCCTGTATTGGGCAGGAATCCCGGGGAACGCTGGTGATTTTCCCAGCGAGGAGAGTTTCTACACGTTCATCGAACCGGCACTGTGCTTTTTCAGCGGGGAAACCAATTACAGGGACTCGCCATCACCCTTTGGGCTAAAGATGGCTGACCGCCTGACGGGCAATCCCATCCATTTGGATATATCCGACCTGCCGATGAAACGCGGGGTCATCACAAACCGCAACAAATTCATATTGGGGCCTTCGGGCAGCGGAAAGTCGTTCTTTACCAACCATATGGTACGCCAATATTACGAGCAGGGTGCCCATGTGCTGCTTGTGGATACCGGTAACAGCTACCAGGGACTGTGCGAACTCATCCACGGAAAAACCAAAGGTGAAGACGGCGTGTATTTCACGTATACGGAAAGCAACCCCATCGCTTTTAACCCTTTCTATACCGACGATGGTGTGTTTGATATCGAAAAAAGGGAGAGTGTCAAGACCTTGGTACTCACGCTGTGGAAGCGGGATGACGAGCCGCCGACACGTGCTGAGGAAGTAGCCCTTTCCAATGCCGTGAGCGGGTACATCGACCAAATCAAACAACAGTCAGCCAATCCTTCGTTTAACGGATTCTATGACTATGTAAAGGGAGACTATAAAAAGGTACTGGAGGAGAAAAAAGTGAGGGAAAAGGATTTTGACCTGGCCAACTTCCTCAACGTACTGGAACCCTATTACAAGGGCGGTGAATACGACTACCTGCTCAACTCCGACAAGCAGCTGGATTTGCTGAACAAGCGGTTCATCGTTTTTGAGATTGATGCGATTAAAGACCATAAAATACTGTTCCCGATCGTGACCATCATCATCATGGAGGTATTCATCAATAAGATGCGCAGGCTCAAAGGGCAGCGCAAGCTGATCCTTATTGAGGAAGCCTGGAAAGCCATTGCCAAGGAAGGCATGGCGGATTACATCAAATATTTGTTTAAGACCGTCAGGAAATTCTTTGGGGAGGCCATCGTGGTTACGCAAGAGGTGGATGACATCATACAGTCGCCTATTGTGAAGGAAAGCATCATCAACAATTCCGACTGTAAAATCCTTTTGGACCAGCGCAAGTACATGAACAAGTTTGACGATATCCAGGCGATGCTTGGGCTTACGGATAAGGAAAAAGCGCAGGTACTTTCCATCAATATGAACAACGACCCTTCAAGGCTGTACAAGGAAGTGTGGATCGGCCTCGGCGGCGTACAGTCGGCAGTTTATGCTACGGAGGTTAGCCTGGAGGAATACCTGGCCTACACCACCGAAGAAAGCGAAAAAATGGAAGTCATGGAACTGGCCAGCCAGCTTGGAGGCAATGTAGAACTCGCCATCCGGCGTATCGCGGCAAAGCGCCGTGAGGAATAAATACTAACACTTAAATAGTAAAACCATGAAAAAGATCATTTATGTGGTGTGGGCAGTACTGGTACTGGCTGCCGCACCGGCAAAGGCGCAATGGGTCGTAAGCGACCCCGGAAGTTATGCGCAGGGCATTATCAACACGGCCAACCAGATTATTGAAACGTCGGCTACGGCCAGCAACACGCTGAACAGCTTTAAAGAGGTGAAGAAAGTGTTTGACCAGGGTAAGCAATATTATGACGCCTTGAAATCGGTAAACAATCTCGTACAGGATGCCCGCAGGGTTCAGGAAACAGTGTTGTTGGTTGGGGACATCTCCGATATGTATGTAACGGGATTCGGCCTCATGATGAACGACCCGAACTTTAGCCCGCAGGAACTGAGTGCTATTGCCTTTGGCTACTCCAAGCTGCTCAACGAGACCACAGGGCTGTTGGGTGACCTGAGCCAGATCATCACGGCTTCAAGCCTTTCGCTCAGCGATAAAGAACGCATCGATATCATTGAGCGTGTGCATGCGGAAGTACTGCATTACTATAACCTGGTGCGCTACTATACCAAAAAGAACATTTCGGTAAGTTTTGTCAGGGCACGCAAGCAGCATGACACCCAGCGCGTACTGGAGCTCTATGGCCCTGCAAACCAAAAATACTGGTAAGGAGCCATGCTGCTGGAAATTGAATTTAGTAACCTGCACGAGATGCTGCGCAATCTCTATGATGAGATGCTGCCGCTCTCGGCAGAGATGGCGGCTGTTGCTAAAGGGCTTGCCGGGCTGGGGGCATTGTTTTACGTTGCCCTGAAAGTCTGGCAGGCACTCAGCCGCGCTGAACCCATAGACCTGTTTCCCTTGCTTCGGCCATTTGCCTTAGGGCTCTGTATCATGTTCTTCCCCACGATGGTACTGGGGACGGTCAATGCTGTACTCAGCCCCATAGTTACGGGAACACACGGTATTTTAGAAGGCCAGGTTTTGGACCTTAACGAATTGCAGGCACAGAAGGACCAGCTGGAACGCGAAGCGATGCTGCGCAACCCGGAGACCGCCTACCTGGTATCGGATGAGGAATTTGACAAGCAGCTGGAAGAACTGGGCTGGTCGCCTGCCGACCTGGCCACGATGTCGGGCATGTATCTGGAACGGGGTATGTACCAATTAAAGCAGGACATCCGCAATGCTTTCAGGGAATTTTTAGAGATCCTTTTCCAAGCGGCGGCGCTGGTCATTGATACCATCCGTACCTTTTTCCTTATTGTGCTTTCGATACTCGGCCCCATTGCCTTTGCCATTTCGGTGTGGGATGGGTTTCAGTCCACGCTCAACCAATGGTTTACCCGGTACATCAGCGTGTATTTGTGGCTTCCTGTTTCCGACCTTTTCAGTTCGATGCTGGCCAAGATACAGTCGCTGATACTGGAGAAGGATATTGAGAACCTGTCTGACCCGACCTTTATCCCGGATACCTCTAATGCGGTGTACATCATCTTTATGATCATCGGGATCATCGGCTACTTCACCATACCTACGGTTACCGGATGGATCATCCAGGCAGGTGGCGCAGGAAATTACACCCGCAATGTCAACCAGGCTACCCAGAAAGTCGGGAGTGTTGCCGGTGCCTCGGCAGGTGCAGCCGCAGGCAACGTTACCGGCAGGCTTATGAGTAAAAACTAAATCTTATAATTATGGAATTTAAAACCTTAAGGAATATCGAGAACAGTTTTAGGCAAATACGCCTGTATGCCCTCATCTTCGCCGCCGTGTGTTTAATTACTACAGGCTACACCGTTTGGGAATCCTACCGTTTTGCCAGGGAGCAACGTGAAAAGGTCTATGTGTTGGACCAGGGAAAATCACTGATGCTGGCCCTGTCACAGGACGCGGCTATCAACCGCCCTGTAGAAGCACGTGAGCACGTCAGGCGTTTCCACGAGCTGTTCTTTACCCTTGCACCGGACAAGGCGGCGATCGAAAGCAATATGAAAAGGGCATTCAGCCTTGCCGATAAAAGTGCTTTTGATTACTACAGAGACCTATCTGAAAAAGGGTACTACAACCGTATCATATCGGCGAATGTGCAGCAGCGCCTTGAAGTGGACAGTGTGCAATGCAATTTTGAGAAGTATCCTTACGCCGTCAGAACGTATGCCAGGGAATCCATCATCCGTGCCAGTAACGTGACACGCAGAAGCCTGGTTACGAGCTGCCTGTTGGTCAACTCCGTTCGTTCGGATGATAACCCGCAGGGGTTTAATATCGAACAGTTCAGGGTATTGGAGAACAAGGATGTCGAGGTAATCGACCGCAAATAAGAAATTATGAAAGCGCTTACCAACTCAATAAAACCCTGGCTTGAGGGCATGGACACCCGTTGGCAACAAGTACCGGCAAAGGATGCACGCCGCATTATAGCATATAGCTTTGGCGGCTATGTATTAATCACCCTTGCGGTGCTTGTGCAGATAGTGTGTAAGGTCAGTACCTCTAAAAGCAGTATGGAGATCAAACACATCACCAACCCGGTAACGGTAAAGGCCAATAAAAAGATAAATGAACTTAAAACAGAAGATTATGAAAGAGAATGAGAAAAAGAAGGCGGCCGTGCAGGTTACCGAGGGCAACCCAGTTCCGGGCACAAATGAGACTGCAGAAGTGAATGGCGAAGGACGTTTCAAAAAGCCCCTGATCTTTAGCGTTATGGGATTGCTATTCATCGGCTGCCTTTACCTGATATTCGGTCGCAATAGCGGGGACAAGGCAAAAGATGTGATAACGGTCGGGATTAATGCGGCGGTACCACAGGCTTCAGGAGACGGGCTACCCACCGATAAAGGTAAAGCCTATGAACAGGAGATGCTTCAGGAAAAAGAAAGGAAAAAACGGGAAACGCTTATGACCCTATCCGATTACTGGCAATCCGACAGCACCCAGCAGCAGAGCGAGCCCACCGGAAGTCCTAAAAACGGGCATGAAATAAAGCCTCCAAAAGATATGAATCCAGCATTGAGCAGCTACAAGACAATGCAGCACTCGCTGGGGAATTTTTATCAGAGAGACCCTGCACAGGATGCCTTAAAATCCGAAAATGAACGGCTGAAGGCGCAACTGGAGACGAGGCAGGCTGCACAGGGCCAAAAACCGGATGACCGCCTGGCGTTGATGGAGAAATCCTACCAGATGGCAGCAAAATATTTCCCGGGCACTGTACAAAAGGATTCACTTACCGCCAAGCCGTCGAAACAAAAGCCGGAAGACGAATTTATTACAGTAGTGGCAGACAGGAAATCTGTTGTATCCCAACTATACCGCAAAGTTCCGGACTCCTTGCTCCTGGCGCGCCTGGCTAACGGCGAACAACAAGGCTTTGCAACAGCGAGCGGTCCGCAAGATGTTCCACTTCCAGCCAATAGCATCCGCGCCTGCATCCACCAGAGCCTTAAATTAGTTGGTGAAGGCAGCGTACAGCTACGCCTCCAACAGGATGTGCGAATAGGGAAAGCGGTATTACCCAGTGGTTCTACAGTGACCGCCAGCACAAAATTCCAGGGAAACAGGTTGCAAATGCAGGTCGTCTCCGTGGAAATTGACGGCAGCATCGTGCCAGTCAATCTGAGCGTGTATGACCTTGACGGCCAGAAAGGACTGAACCTGCCGTACGCACCGGAGGTTACGGCAGTAAATGGCACACTTGCCAATATGGGTAGTACGAGCGGTAGCAGCTTTACGCTGAACCGTTCTGCCGGGCAGCAACTCACCTCGGATATGACACGTGGGCTGATACAGGGCGTGTCGGGCTATTTTTCGAAAAGGGTAACGGCACAAAAAGCCACCCTGAAACAGGGATACCAGTTGTTCTTGGTCTCTAAACAGAAATAATTTAAAAAATTAAGATTATGAAATTACATCATATTAAGAACAGCCTGCTAACGGTACTATTAATAATAGCAGTAAATGCAACTGCACAGGTAAAACAGCCTGACGCGTTAAGCCTTGGACCAATAACCCCTTATGCCATAGAAGTTACTTACGATAAGACCTCCCATATTATTTTCCCAGCCGGAATCCGCTATGTGGACCTGGGGAGTGATTATATCGTTGCAGGTAAAGCGGATGATGCCGACAATGTGCTACGCGTAAAAGCGGCTACAAAAGGCTTCGACCCCGAAACTAATTTTTCGATAATTACAGAAGATGGCAATTTCTACAGTTTCAATGCCTGTTACAGCGATTCGCCTTGGGTAATGAGTTACAACCTTGCCTCGGGGCAAACTTTAGTCAACCGCTCGCAAGCTGCCGATGTCCGTTTTGTGGAATTAGGCAAAGCACCGGCCTCAGTTACGGAGCTTCTGATGGAACGGCTGTATGAAAAAGACCAACGAACGATTAAGGATATCAGGTCGGATAGTTATGGAATTACGTTTAGCTTAAGGGGTATTTACGTCCACGAAGGCAAATATTATTTCCACACGCAGATCGACAATGGAACCTATGTCCCCTTTGTGGTCGATTTTGCACGGTTCAAGGTTGTTGACCGAAAGGTAGCCAAACGTACTGTGGTACAAGAGCGTACTTTAATACCGTTGCGAACGTATAAACCGCTGCTGCCTGTCAACGGCAATGCTGATGAGAGAAACATTTTTTTGCTGGATGTTTTTACCCTGACAAAGGGCCAAGTACTGCTGATCGAAGTGTTTGAGAAGAATGGCGGACGTGGTCAGGTGCTAAGGGTTAAAAATTCCGACCTGCTTAAGGCGAAGCCCATTAGTAAATTAAAATTCAAATTCTGAGAGGCTCAAAAATAGCTATTGGATACTACTGCAAACCTCCCTATCTTTGTGGAAATATTAGAAAATCTTAAAGTGTTTTTACTTTAAGTCTCGTCACTGAAAACTGGTAATTTTTAAAGACTTCGAGACTAAGTGGAGACGCTCATGCTACGGCGTGGGCGCTCGCTTATGCGAAGTCTTGGTATACCAGTGCCACAGTGTCCGTAAGTGTAGTTGTCTGCGCCTATTTTTTTGGCGTCAAAAACGTTCCGTAACTCCCAGCGTAGCTTCAAACACTTACCATACATTATAATTCATAAGAATTAAATAACATGGTAGATCCGAATTCAAAACTTCAAATGAAACTTTCCGAAAGTAGATTTCCATTCAGTAAAAGGATGGTAAATTTTTTTAATAGTCTTGAAATTGATACTGTAGAGCAATTAGCGGAAATTCCCCTGTCAAAGTTTACCTGTTTTAGAGGCTTTAAGGTGAAATGTAAAAGTGAGTTGATTGCATTTATAAAGTTTGAGCAAATTCAAAACTATTTTAGTGACTAATTTTATCCAATCCTCAAAGTAACAAGCAGCGTGGATAACTATATTGCAAAAATGATATAAAAAGCAAAAAAAATCAGTTAAAATCACGAGTAGCTTTTTGACTTCCTACCATTTTACAGGCAATTAAATTCCAGCACATAGTGGGGTTCAGGACCGCAGAGGCTGAGAGATTCCAGTTGGATCCCTAAACCGACATAATATTTTTTATAAAATAAGTTGCTGATTATTATGATGTTTCAAGTTATATCTGTATTTTAAAACTTAGGGATTTAAGTTTAATTATGTTTCAAGCTCATCAAGGCTACTATTATATTTTAACATCGAGCGAATAATATCTAAAGATTTCGATGAAATAGATGGCATAGCAATTAAACTTAAATTTATTGCCTACATTTAAGGAAAAACGCAATGGGATATCTTATCTCTGTTACTATTGAAAACCTTACCCGCTTTATTTTATACAAACGATCTCACGAAAATCTATCAAAGTTAAACGGTTTGGAGGAAGAACAGGTAGTAAGAATCCTTGAACGGTATCCTGAAGTTTTTACCCGTGTAAGTGTGTCTTTATGCAGCTATAATAACCAGGATCTCACGCTGCACAACGTGTCACATTCCTTATGTGATATCCTATCTACATATCCATACATCTTACATGATTTCCCTAAGGAACTTTTAAGTTCCATTGTCGCCCTCCGGGCCAGCTGACACGATTGCCCAGTTGATAATTAATTGGTAACTAATACGCTATGTTAATAACCTTGCTATAACCGATATAAGTAATTACCTTTCCACATGACACCTTACGATAATAATAATCCTGGCTCAGGTTATATAGATAACAGCGCCAGGCACCTTATAGAACATGACCGAATTATAGTAATAGGAGCCTCAGCGGGAGGCCTTGACGCTATAAAAAAATTAGTGGAGCGCCTGCCCCCCGATTTTCGTACCCCTATATTTATAGTATGGCACATGGCTCCAGGCATGCGTGGCATTGTACCGGATATACTCAATAAATTGAACGCTATTTATGCCGCACATGCGCTGGATAATGAAGTTATTAAACCAAACCGAATTTACATTGCCCCGCCCGATCACCACTTGTTGCTTGAGGAAGGTATAATAAGGCTGTCACGCGGGCCCAAGGAAAATCACTTCCGGCCCGCTGTTGACCCGCTATTCCGTTCTGCGGCATACAATTATGGAAACCGGGTTATAGGGATTGTGCTTTCAGGCAGGTTAGATGATGGTACAGCAGGGCTTTGGCGTATAAAGCATAGTGGTGGCATTGCTATAGTACAGGACCCGGATGATGCCGAAGTCCCTTCCATGCCGGCGAATGCTGCGCGCGAAGTAGCTGTTGATTATTGTATACCTGTAAAGGATATGGCAGCGGTACTTACACAACTTTCCACAACGGCAGTACCTTTAAATAGGGAGCATATGAAAGACGAAAAAACAAAAATTGAAATAGGTATCGCTGCCGGGGACAGTGCGTATGACCGGGGCTCGCTAAAAATTGGCGAACTTTCCCCTTATACCTGTCCAGAATGCCAGGGTGTACTGTCTAAAATAACGGATGGCGACCTGACCCGGTACCGGTGCCATACCGGCCATGCCTATTCTGTTGATACCCTTTTGGCAAGTATCACCGAAAAAATTGAAGGCAGTTTATATAACGCTATGGCGGCCATTGAAGAAAGCATGATGCTGTTAAATCATATTGGCGACCACCTTTCAGAGGTAAACCATCCTCAACTGGCGGCGTTGTATTTTAAAAAGGCAAAAGATGCCGAACTCCGCGCCGACCTTTTGCGTGATACCGTTATGGGGCATGAGCAGCTAAGCAACGACAGATTATTGGAAGAATTATATAAATTGAAAAATGCAGCAAAAGAATAACTTTGTTCAATTGATATAAGCATATGATACATCAGGACTCAGATAACGGAATAAAGGAAGTAAGGCAATTACAGGATAAGCCAGGGAAAAGCGAATTTCTAATCGTAGGGATTGGAGCTTCCGCCGGTGGGATCCAGGCATTACAAAACTTCTTTAGGGCGGTGCCGGAAAAGACTGGTATTGCGTATGTTGTTATCCTGCACCTCTCTCCGGACCATGATAGCCAGGTGACAGCAGTATTGCAACTGGAAACAAACTTACCGGTAACACAGGTCACAGAAAAAGTGTACCTGCAACCCAACCATATTTACGTTGTTCCACCCAACCAGCACCTTTCTATAGAAAAAGATTACATTGCCATCTCGCAAAATGTTACGGTCGAAGAACGGCGTGCGCCTGTCGACATATTTTTCCGCAGCATGGCGGATGAATTTGGCCCAAGGGCTATAGCCGTAATCTTATCCGGTACTGGTGCTAACGGGTCGATGGGATTAAAAAGGGTAAAGGAAAGGGGTGGTGCCTGTTTTGTACAAAATCCCCGGCAGGCTGAGTTTCATGAAATGCCGCGTAATGCCATAGCTACAGAATTGGTTGATGAAATTCTGCCTGTTGAAGAAATTCCTGCAAAAATAGTTTCGTATAAGGACAGCCTCGGTACGGTAGCGATTACCATTGAAGCAAAACAACAAACCGGTGACCAGCAGCAGGCTTTGCGGGAAATTTTCACGCATCTGCGCCTGCATACCGGCAATGATTTTACAAACTATAAACTACCTACTTTGCTGCGCCGCATAGAACGGCGCATTAATGTACGCAACCTGCCTGACCTACAGGCCTATGCCAGGTTTCTAAAGGGGAATAACGACGAGGCTGTCGCTTTGTTAAAAGACCTGTTAATCTCAGTTACAAACTTTTTCAGGGACACAAAACCCTTTGAACTTATGGAGCATGAAGTGCTGCCAGCACTTTTTAAGGATAAATCATCGGGCGACGATGTAAGGATATGGGTTTCCGGCTGTGCGACAGGTGAAGAAGCGTATTCCCTGGCAATGCTATGTGCAGAACTTACTGAAGGTAATATGGACGCACCCAAGGTACAGATCTTTGCCACTGATATAGATGAGGCGGCTATAACACATGCCCGAGACGGTTTGTACAGCCTAAATGATTCTGCCGATGTATCTCCCGAAAGGCTCAAGCGCTTCTTTACCAAAGAAGGAGATTCTTTCAGGATACGGAGAGAAATCAGGGAGACCATTATGTTTGCAGCACACAATGTTTTAAAGGACCCGCCATTTTCCCACCTTGATATGGTAAGCTGCCGTAACCTGATGATATACCTTAACCAGGTCGCCCAGGAAAGGGTTACCGAAACGTTTCATTTTGCTTTAAACCCGGGTGGTTTCCTTTTCCTTGGCACATCTGAATCCGTTGATAACACATCCGATCTATATTCCACTTACAATAGGGAAAATCATGTTTTCCAGAGAAGGCAGGTAACCATGAAAGCGTATCCCGTACCGGAAGCTACGCCGATGCAATTTGAAAAATTCAGGCGGGATTCCACGACGCAGGATCATGAAAAGAGGATATTGGAACGGATATCCTACGGCGACCTGCACCAACAGCTTTTAGAGGAATATGCACCGCCATCGCTGGTTGTTAATGAAGAATATGAAATCCTGCACCTAACGGAACAGGTGGGCAGGTATTTACAAATACTTGGAGGGGAACTGTCCAGCAATCTCCTGAAACTGGTGAAACCGGAATTAAGGCTCGAGCTGCGCTCAGCATTATATAAGTCGACCCAGCGCCAGTCTGCTGTTGAAGCAAGGGGCTTAAAAGTAAACATCAATGATCGTACAGAAACAGTAAATATTCACATCAGGCCCGTACTGCGGTCAGGTGATACCGCAAAAGGGTTCATATTAGTTGTATTTGAACCTGCTGCTGATGAAAGTAACCGGGAGATACTACTATCTTCAGATGAGCCTATAGCCAAACAACTGGAAGAGGAACTGGTCAGGGTTAAATCACAGCTTCGTGCCGCTATTGAGCAGCATGATTACCAGGCAGAGGAAATGAAGGCTTCCAATGAGGAACTCCAGGCAATGAACGAAGAATTGCGTTCGGCAGCGGAAGAGCTGGAAACCAGTAAGGAGGAACTCCAGTCAATAAATGAGGAGCTGCGTACTGTAAACCAGGAACTGAAGATAAAAATTGAAGAGACAAGTATTGCGAGCAATAACCTGCAGAACATTATAAATTCTACCGATATCGGTACTATATTCCTTGACCGGAATTTCAGGGTTGCTTTATATACACCGGCAACAAGCGCCCTATTTAACCTTATTCCCGCAGATTATGGCCGTCCGCTGACCGACATCACTCATAAACTAAATTACCGTAATCTGGTAAGTGATGCGGAAACGGTGCTGGAAAAGTTATCGGTTATAGAAAAAGAAGTTACAACTATTGACGATAAGACCTATTTAATGCGCGTAGTGCCGTACCGCACCGATGAGGACCGTATCAATGGTGTGGTGGTAACGTTCCTGGATATTAATGATCGTAAAGTTGCCGAAGAAGCCTTGCGTAGTGCCGAGGAGAAATACAAACAGGAGCTGGAACAAGAGGTTACGGAGCGTACCAGTGAACTTAAAGAAAGCAGGGATGAATACCTAACCCTGGTTGAAAATACCCCGGATGTTATAACCCGTTGGAATAAAGAATTGAGTCTGGTGTATGCCAATACTGCTTTTGAAGCGCTGACAGGCATTAAAAATAATCTTATGCTCGGCAAAACTAACTCAGAAATGGGGTCTGCGGGTAATATGGAACTTTCTAACAGCATACAGAGGGCGTTTGAAAGCGGCAAAATGCTTGAACTGATTACTGCCCATAACACACCGGGAGGAGACATCTACTTTTATACCCGTATTACCCCCGAAAAGAATTTAGCGGGTGGAGTAGAAACGATACTTGCCATCGCAAGGGAGATCACAGATCTTAAAAATGCTGAAAAGCAACTACTGGAATTAGGAAATGAACTGGCAAAAAGGGCTACCGAATTACAGCGGTCCAATGATGACCTGCGCCAATTCGCACATGTTGCCAGCCATGACCTTAAAGAGCCGGTACGGAAAATAAGTACTTTTCACAGCCGGATCATACAAGAACATGGTAATGAACTGCCCAAAGACGTAAAATTTTACCTTGACAGGATAAAATCAGCTACTGACAGGATGTATGCTATGATAGAAGGTGTACTGCACTATTCTAAACTTGAGAGCGATACAGAAGCATTGCAAAATGTAAACCTGAATGAGACCTTGCGACAGATTGAAACAGACCTTGAGGTAGTCATACTCTCCAAACTGGGGGTAATTGAGTATGAAGAACTGCCTGTGATTGAAGGAAGCCCTATGCTGTTTCATCAGCTATTTTACAACTTGATACTGAATTCGCTAAAATTTGCAATCGAGGGAAAACCGTCGCACATTTCAATAAAATCCTCAGAGGTATTTCGTAATAAAACGAATTACGCAGAGATAACACTTTCTGACAATGGTATTGGTTTCGATCAGAAATACGCAGAAAACATCTTTAACTCATTCACCAGGCTCAATAATGTAGAAGTTTACGAAGGTTCGGGATTAGGCTTGGCTTTATGCAAGAAAATCGTTGAACGCTACAATGGCTTTATTTCTGCGAGCGGCGAAACGAATAATGGTGCCGTATTTACAATATTATTTCCTTACAATAATAAATTTTAAAGTTATGAACTATAAAATTCTACTTATTGACGATGATAGCGATGACCGGCTTTTTTTCAGGGATGCCATTGAAAAAATCTCCACAGGTAACGTATCGTGCATTACTTTAGATGACGGACATATCCTTGTGTCTACCTTAGCCCAAAGCAGCGACGGAAGGCCTGACATAATTTTTACCGATATAAATATGCCCAGGATGAGCGGATGGGAAGTCCTCGCCATGTTAAAAGGGCATGATACTTATAAGGATATCCCGGTTATAATGTACTCTACCTCCAAACATACCGAAGAGATTACCAAAGCAAAAGAATTAGGGGCATTATGTTTCTTTAATAAGCCACAGGATTTCAGGGATCTGCAAAATGCATTAACAGAAGTTGTAAAACACCTTCAGGCAGGGACTATCAACCAGCTTTGTGAAAATTCTACAATATTTACATAAACAATATTTAGCATAGGACATGCTATATATCATATAAGTCATTCACTAAAAGATTACTATGAATAAATCAGGGCCAATAATTATTATAGAAGATGACCTCGATGACCAGGAGTTATTATCTGAGGTATTTCACAAGCTTCATTATAAAAATGAGATCGTCTTCTTTGGCGACGGAGAAGCGGCGCTTACCTACCTGACCGGAACTAAAACAGAACCGTTTATCATATTTTCAGACATTAATATGCCAAAGCTAAACGGCATGGAGCTACGGGCGAAAATCCATGAAAATGAAGAATTGCGCATCAAATCCATCCCCTATCTTTTCTTTTCTACAGCCGCGGAACAGGGCAATGTAGTCGATGCCTATTCAAAATCGGTACAGGGATTCTTTATAAAGCCATCCAGCTTCGATGACCTGTACGACATTGTTAAAACGATTGTAGAATATTGGCAAAAGTGTGTATCGCCGGACTACGTAAGGTAGCGTAGCTAATCATGTAAAGCAATTTATCAATTTACTCTAACAACGTATACCTGCTAAGTTCATACAACGCTACAGAACCATCTTTTTTTAGCACTTTAAATGCCAGGGCAGATTTTTCTTTAACCGCATCCCGCAATGTGCACCATTGTTCGGCAGTAATAGCAATGAGTGACTGGCCGTCAATTGCTGTAATTGTATCACCTAACTCCAGGCCTTTTATTTGCGCCACACTTCCTTCCCAAATAAATGAAACAACAACCTTTCCGTCAATAAAAAGTGGGTCAAAACCCAATGTTTTAAGCGGTTCTTCTTGGTTGTATTCAAAGGGCAGGTGAATCAGGTGCTTTTTCCAATCCAAAATAACCTCATCAAACTGCATTAAAAACTTGTTACCTAACAAAGGCAGCGGGCTTGGGCTAATACGCACAACCTGTTTTTGGAATAGCCTCTTGCCAATGGTAACGCTATCAAGAATGGAAGCATGGTTGACGATGCTCCTATTGCCGTAAAGGGTAAATTCGGTATTGCCGGAACCTTTCCTGAGTATTTTATTTTTAGACGCTGAGCTTTTAAAGTAAAGGCTGTCAGGAAAGTTAAAGGACTGATTGTTCCCTGTGTCGAAAATAGTCTCAAAATTATAGTTGCCAAAAAACAATTTTATCAATGGGGTACCGGAAAAGTTCTCTTCAAAGGGCAACTCATACGTCTTGCCGGTGGGCTTTATTTTTTTATCGGAGAATATAAGTACATTATTTTTATAGTCTATTTTCCAGTAGGAGCTGCGCATCAGGTTAGCACCTATTATGCCGTCGATTGGTGTGCAAAATTGTTCGCTCATTTTTGCGAGGTTCATCGATGCGGCACCGATGTTGCTGAAATTTACAGTTCCGAGCTTTAATTTATTGAGGGTGTAGAATGTTTCGGTTTGCTCCTGGGCTGACCCATCGATGAGCGTATTGCGCATTGCTTCTTTCAAATGCAGTTTTTCCCGAAGTCTGGAAGAAAGTATGGTCACTGCCCCGGTATCAAATAGAAAGTTGTAACTGGTCCCATCGATCTGCACGGTTGTGAAAATGAGATTATTTACCAGCGTAAAGGGGACGGTCTCAACAAAATTCCTGTTGTCTGTCGTAACACCAAAAAGAAATTTATCCCTATTCGCAATTTTTGCTTTATCGTCTGCTGTCTGCCCGAAAGATATTGCCGTAAGAAATAATGCTATAATCAAAAGGATGGATCGTGTCATAATTAAAAATTTGTGGTGCGCCACAAGTAGTATGACGCACCACAAATATATTAAAAAGTTAATGTGCCACCAACTGTTCCGGTGGTAGTTACGGCACCTGTCTGCCAGTTGTACGCATTTGACACGCTGACATTTACAGATACTTTGGCTTTGGGGCAAAGCCCTTTTGCGGAAGCCTCCTGCCCGTTGTCGAAAGATAGTGGTACCCGGCCAATTACACCGGATGCAACACCCCATCCTAAAGATAAGAGGTATCCTTTCGGAAGCCCCCTGAAATACTCAGATTGCTCCGTGGTGAGTTCAAAATGCGTAGAAAACCATTTTATAACATCTGCCGATGCCACTACGGCATCATCCTGTAGTTGCTGGTCGTCGGACTTGTACCATTCTGCCTGGAATGCTTTAACACCATCAGGTGTAAGCGGAAATTTCTTTGCCATAATAAAATTTTTAATGTTATACTGTCAAAATTATAATGTGTAGAGGGTTATCTTTTAAACTATAACACGACAATATATAGCCAATTATAGCCAAATAGGATAAGGACAACTAAACATACAGTCCCTTGCCAGGTAGTTGTAACATTGAATTGGTCGGTCAGGTTAACTTGTTCAATGATGAAAAAATATTAAATTGGCAATCTCTGTAGTGGAATATTACGCCGCAAATTACCGGCCATCAGCCATTGTACTGAGTACTTAACTGCAAAATTGCGGGCACTGACTTCCGCAGGATATTGCACAGGTTATTGTTCCCTTTATAACTCTAAAATTTTTTGATTTACTTAGAAATGTTATTATTTTAAATTTACAGATTATATCAATCTGCCAATTCTATAACTTTGCGGAATGAAAATCTATAAAGACTTTGTTTCTTACAATCAGGCAATCGGTTTATCAAAGCCATTGGATAACGATATTGATGTTGGTTATTATGACCCTCCAAAAATTGTTATCAATACTGATCCGGTTAAAGTAGATTTTTACAGGATATCAATAAAAATTAAATACAAAAGAAAATCTACCCCGAATACTGCGCCTGTCTCTGCGGTGTTTTTTAACACCCCCGATTTAATTATTGAGCCCGGTTGGGATGCAGAACCTACCTACACGGGGATGTACCTGCAACTTTCGAAAAAAATAATCAATGAAAACAGATTTTTATTTAAAACATACCTGGACTACGGACGTCACGAGGCTTTACACTTAACCGACGATGAGGCGGAAGAGGTAGCCGCAGTTTTTAAATTAATGATTAAATATTATGAAAACGATAAGAATCATTTTGGGGTCTTACTTTCATATGTGAATGTGCTGGTCTCGTTGGTGGAAGCTTTTTATAAAAGGCAATTTTCTACTAATCCCAAGCAATATAACCGTGTTGTCACAGATTTTCAGCAAAGCCTTATTGACTACTATAATGAGCCTGTAAAACAACTACCAAACGTGCAATATTTTGCTGACCGATTAGGTGTGACGGCGAACTACCTGGGCGATATTATCAAACATTTTACCCAAAAATCGGCTTTGGAAAATATCCATGACTTTATTATTAAAAGGGCAAAAGAGTTATTGGTTGAAAACCAGAAACTGAATACCACTGAAATTGCTTACGAGCTAGGTTTTGAATATCCCAATTACTTTTCAAAATTCTTTAAGAAGCAGGTTAATCTCACACCAAAAGAGTTCCGGTTGCAAGCCATCAGCAAAAATTAAGTCATCAAAACGCCTCCGAATAGAGGCGTTTTTCATTACCGGTAATTTGTATCTTTTTCACAGGTAATCTGTTTCCATAGATATTTTTTTACAATTGTAGTTTTGCCTATGAACTAACAACATATTAAAATGGAAAACGATAGTACAACTAGCAATTCCGATAACTCCCGTCGAAAATTCTTCCAGCAGACAGCAATTGCAGGGGCAGGATTACTGCTTGCACCAAATTTGATGACAGCTTCGTCAGGCACTGCTGAAATGAATATTAAAAAGGAGGATAAAAAAGACAAAATGACTATAAGGAATCTGGGTAAGTTAAAAGTTTCTGCTTTAGGAGCAGGCTGCATGAGTATTAGTGCCAATTATGGAGCACCGGCAAAAATGGAAGAAGGAATAAAAACCATTCGTAAAGCGTATGAAAGTGGCGTTACCTTTTTTGATACTGCTGAAGTGTATGGCCCTTACACCAATGAGAAGTTGGTAGGTGAAGCCCTGCAACCCTTTCGGCATAAGGTAGCGATTGCCACTAAATTTGGCTTTGAAATCGGTGCCCCAAATATAACCCTGAACAGCAGGCCCGAACACATTAAAAAAGTCGCTGAGGAATCATTGAAGCGCCTAAGGACGGACCATATTGACCTTTTTTACCAGCACCGTGTTGACCCCGATGTGCCTGTCGAGGATGTTGCGGGTGCGATAAAAGACCTGATACAGCAAGGTAAAGTATTGCATTTTGGTTTATCGGAAGCCAGTACGGCAACCATCCGAAAAGCGCATGCTGTGCAACCTGTTTCGGCCATCCAGAGTGAATATTCTTTCATGGAGCGTAGTGTAGAAAAAAATGGCGTATTGGATCTTTGCGAAGAATTGGGTATCGGTTTTGTTCCGTGGGGACCGCTTGGAATGGGTTATCTGACAGGAAAACTAAACTCGCAAACACCTTTTGATAGTAAGTTGGATTTACGTTCGTCATTTGAAAGGTTTACTCCTGAAAATTTAGCAGTAAATATGCCAATTGTGAATCTCCTGAACCGTTATGCATCCAATAAAAATGCAACGGCTTCCCAAATAGCACTGGCTTGGCTCATGGCCAAGAAACCTTTTATCGTTTCTATTACGGGTACCCGCAATATACCGCATCTTAATGAGAATTTAGGTGCTTATGATGTCCACTTATCGAACGCAGAATTTCAGGAACTGGAAATGGAATTTGCAAAACTAAAAGTGTGTGGTGCCAGGATGAATGAAATGCAGATGGCTTTTTGCCAATAGTTTTAGTGGTAATTGCCTATTTATTTTAAACCTACCTAAGAAAGTAAAGCAGAAAATACACATATAATTTGAATCACAACAGGATGAAAATAAGAATTCTATTGGCATTATTGATTACGGTAACAACATTTTGGACAAAAGTGACTGCACAAACTGCGGCAACAAACGTTGCCGTTAAAGAGAAGACAGTATTGCTTATCAATGCGCATTTAACCTATTCCGGACTATCTGAAGGAAAACTGAATGAAGCTTTTTATAACAGAGCTAAAGAGTTTTTTATCGCACAAAACTTTAAGGTTCTGGAAACAAAAATTGAGGTAGGTTACGATGTAGAAGATGAAGTGGAAAAACATATGCAAGCTGATATTATTGTATTACAAACACCCGTGAACTGGGAAAATACACCGTGGATTTATAAAAAATAGGTAGATGATGTTTTTACAAGCGCTATGAAAAGTCAAAAATTTCTCTCTGGCGACGGTCGTTCTACAACAGACCCGACAAAAGAATATGGAACCGGTGGAAAGATGCTGGGTAAAAAGTTTTTACTCTCTGCTACATGGAACGCACCCGAAGAAAGTTTCAACAACCCTAAACAGCGGCTGTGGAAAGGCAAAAGTGCCGATGATGCATTGTTTAATGTAGGCGCAAATTATTCATTCGTTGGGTACACAGTAGTTCCGGGACATTATTGTTATGATGTTTTCCATAACAAGCATATAAAAGAAGATCTGGAAAACTATCCAAAATATTTGGAAGAAGTATTGAACTGTAAGTTATAATCAATCAAAATTATTTTAAGAAAATTAAGATGAGTACTACTAAGAAAGTTTTATTAATCAATACGCACCTAACTTATCCAAATTGGAGCGAGGGTACACTAAATGCTTCGTTCCATCAAAAAGCTAAAGAATTTTTCCAGGCCAACAATTTTGAAATTTTGGAAACGAAAGTTGAAAATGGCTACGATGCCATTGAGGAAGTTGAAAAACACATTGATGCTGACATTATAGTTTTGCAGACACCCATCAATTGGTTTGGAGCACCCTGGATTTACAAAAAATATGTTGACGAAGTGTTCAACAGTGGTCTTCAAAACGCAAAATTTCTTACCGGCGACGGAAGAACAAGAGAAGATGTAACAAAGCAATACGGCACAGGCGGAAAATTGCTGGGCAAGCAGTTTATGGTTTGCAGTACATGGAATGCACCGAAAGCCAGTTTTGATGATTCAGGTCAGGTACTTTTTGAAGGCAGGAGCACTGCCGACGCGCTTATCCAAATTACTAGCAATTATCGTTTCTGCGGTGTTGAAGTTGTAGCAGATTACAACTGCTTTGATATTTTTAAAGATGGTGATATTGCTGGCGATTTAGATTATTATCCGGAGCATTTAAAGCGGGTTTTTAAATTGTAAGAACCAATTTTACTTAAATTCCATATAGCTAATCACAATATTACAATGTTGGATAACGCCGTACACATGATTTTTTACATGTGGATGACGTGCCCTATGCAATAAAAAGTCGGTGCGGGTGCACCGACACAATAAAGCGCGCACGTCTAGCAATTGCAGCAGGGGTTTCCCCGATGCTGTTGCCAGACGTGCGCACCGCTTTGAAACCGCAAAAAGGCGTTCCCGACCACGGGGAGGGATTGCCTTTTTGCGCCAGAAAACCGGCGTAATCAGCCAACCGCTAACGGTTGGCTGCGAAAATTTCCCAAGTTCAGAAAGAACCCCCTTTCGGTGGTAAGCCCCTGCCTGAGTAGCTGCCACAAAAGGCTGCAGCCCATCTGTGCCAAAACGGAGTTGATGAACAAATCCTGTTTTTCAAGGGCTTCGGCAAGGGAGCAGCTTGGCAGGTCTTCGGTATCGCCCTGTGTGAGCAGTTCCGCAAATTCATTTGTAACCTGTGGCAGGCTGCCCACAGGCAGGAACTTTTCTGATGCAGGTTGCTTTATACTTCCAATAGTAGACAGGATAACCTGTCCCGTGTCCCTGCTGTTTCCGAAGTCCATCCAATAGCGGGGCATATCGGAACGGCTTGCATTCAAGTCCAGTTCGTCCAGTACTTCGGCTATCCCGAACCGTGCGGCTGCGGTATCGACGCACGATATATAAATGGCATTCCTGCCTGTTGCGGTGTCATTGGTAAACGGTTTTTCTATGGCTTTCCATGCTGTCCCAAAAAAGCGGTTGGTTCGGGTAATCAGGGCGGCTGCCTTAGATAATCCGATTTCGCACTCGGCAAAAAGCTGCCTGCCACGGTTAGCATCGGTAATGACATCATCATCCCATAGGCTGACCTGAAAGCCTGCATGCCCTAATTGTTGCAGGCTGTGCGACATCCGTGCCAAGCCTGTCAGCACCTGTGAGCCTGTACCGCCTGCCCCGATAAGGCACACGCTTATGGGATTATTGGGGCTCAATAATTCGGGCGCAGTAAAATGCGCTTTTATCTTTGTTTCCATTACAGTAAATTTTTAAGAGTTAGCGGTGTGGTTCTAAGGATATCGGTAGGGAATGGTTTTTTGGGGTCTGCCATGAGTTCTTTATAAAGGTTAAAGAGGTTTACGCCAACGGGGTTGTGTTCGTTGATGTGGTGGGAGAAATAGCTTTCAAAAAAATAGCCCTGCCAGGCGTTAATAAATTCCTCTAATGTGGATGCCGCTTTGATGGCTATAGTGACGTTACCCATGCACACAAATCCTTTTTGATAGAGGTTAAAGAATGGGGCATGAAATAATGGGGTTTCGGCTTTGGGCTTCGTTTTAATGTTCAGGGCGAAGATTTGGAGTTGTTTTTTATTGGCTTTCCAAACAAGCGCAGGCAGGGCAATTGTGCCATTATCCAAACCAAGGCTATCCGCAAAGTAAAGCTTGCGGCGTTGGGGCTTGGTGTACCATACCACGCTGCCGTTCTGTGATGGGTCAAGGTGCAACACGTTGGGCGGTAAAATGCCCTCGGGGCGCAAGAATGCCTTTCCTGACTGCTCACGGGTATCAAGTGCTTTGGAAAGGCATTGGGCTTCCCGTACCGTAAGCGGGTGCGGGTTGATGGGACAGCCGCTGCTGTCCATATCATAGTATTCGATATAAGGGCATGCGCTTCCATGCGTAATAAAAACAACAAGGGCGGCTTTCGGTTCGTATAATTGCAGGGTTTCAGGTATCATAATTCCTATTATTTAAGAGGTAGCACAATTCATTGACAAGGGGCAGCAGGCGGCACTCATAATCAAGGGTGTCGTTATCCTGACTGCGCCCGTCAAAGCAGCGGTTCAGGACAGGTTCCTGTATCGACAGGCACTCGCCAAATTCGCTGTTGATGGACTGTTCAAGGTTATTGTAGAGCCACCCGTCGGTGGAAGCGACAAAACCGATGTATTTTTCCATAGTAATGCAGTCAGTATCATCATAACAATCACTTTCAGGGTCAGGCAGGCAGCTTTCATCGGCATGCGCATAGATATTCACTTTCGGGTACTCCTGCGAAAGGGCATAGAATTTTTTGGCAAGGCGGTGGCAGTCGCACTCAAACCCATCCTTTGGATGGAACTTTTCAAGCCATTCCCCAAAACGGTCACGGTGTATGGTGTTCCAAAGCCTGCGCATCATGGTTTCCCCGATATATTGTGCAGCCCTTACCTCCCGTACATTATTGTGATACTCCTCCGCGTCCCATCCGTCAGGGTCGCCTGTTACCCAGTCGGCAAGCATTTCATAATTCCAATACAGGTAGCTGTTTTCCTCGGTGTAAAAAGGAATGCCTGCGGAATAGCAGAGGTAACGAAAAATACAGAGCAGCAGCCGTGTCGCTTTCCTGCGTTTTTTGTCCCGCATCAGGGTATGCAGGGGCAGCACAGGGATATAGAACAATATATTTTGCGTGTCAAAACGCTCGGTTACCTGTAACACAAATTTGCCGTTATCTTCTACCATCGTAATTTCAATATGTTGCGGGTGGTTATCCCGCAGCAGCCGGGCAGCTTCGTGCAGGGCGACCTCCCTGCTATAGGGATAGGTAAAATCTTTTGTGTCAACAGGTTTTATTCTATAGTGGCTGCACAGCAAATCAAAACTGCGGTAAAAATCCTGTTTTTCGCTGCCGCCTGCCACAGCCTGCCCCGTGTGATGAGGCAGGAAACGGGTTTTCAGAAAACCATAGGCAGCAGCCCCTGCGGGGCTGATTGCAGGCGGTCGGCAAGTACTTCGGCGGTGTCTTTCCTGCGCTGCAAGCCCATAAGGAACTCGGCTGCGTTTTTGTGCAGTAGTTTTTGCCTTTTGTTTTGGGGCAGCCGTAACTGCCCTGTTATTAACTTTTGCATAATCCATAACATTATATTTTACTATTATCCTTTTGTCCCCATCGTGGTTTCAAAACGGTACTGTACCGTATCGTTGGTAATTTCAGGGCCGACTGTCTTGGCGGTGGTCAGTGTCGGGTAGCTGTTGGCATAGAAATTCATCACGGCCTCTATGCTCCATTTCGGGTCGGGGTCGGTCAGGGCAAATTCATTCCCCTTGTCTTTCATCAGGAATACCCTCGGCATCAGTTTCGTCTGTAGCATCGTTCTCGTTTTTAGGTTCAACATTTTTTACATCGGTGGCAGGCTGCCCTGCCCCGAACAGGTCGGGGCTGAACTTAGCCGACAGGCTTGCCCTGCGCTTTTGCATTTCTTCGGCTTTATCGGGGAACTCGGAAGCCTGCGGGACTTTTAGCCAGGCATCCCTGTACTTGCCCTCGGCTTCGAGCGCATCGACTTTTGCCATAGTGCCGCTGTATTTCATTTCCTTTATTTCCTTGGGCGTGGTGGTCTTGTCAGGTTTATCAAATTTCTCTGCTTTTTCGGTTTTCTTCTTTTCCATAGCGGCAGTTTTCTTGGCGGTTTCCTGCCCTTTGAGGTACTGCTCCATATTGACAAGTAGTTTAGAGGTTTCGGCAAGTGGCGCAGTAACGGCATCAAAAAATCCCTCACAAAGTTCCTTTGCACTCCCTTTTAGTATCAGGGGCGGTATATGGTTTTTTGCGGCATCCCCGCAGCCATCATTTTGCAACAGTACGGAGGTAGTCAGTTGTTCCCCGTCCTTTTTGACGGTAATGTTCAGGCAGCCCTCAAACGGGATGGCTGCTATATGGGCGAAAAAATTTGTAACTGGCATAACGTGTTATTTTTGGGTTCTGCGCTTCGGTTCGGGGTTGCTTTCAATAACCCTTTTAATCAGGTTCAGGGCGGTTTTAGTGTCAAAGGCATCGGCTGCGGTCATTGCCACGTGGTCGAGCCTTTCCATAATCGGCAGTACTTTTTTTAGTGTGGTAACTGCCTTGCGTTCTGTGGTCTGTGCTACTATGCTCATAACTTTTTAAATTTTAAGCAGCCCCGCAAAGCAGGGCTGCGGTTAACTATCAGTTCAGTATCAGGGCGGCTGCCCCTTGCCGTGCAAAATCCCCGCACAGGTCAAAGGCTTTTTGACCCCGTGCCTGTGCTGTACCGCCTAAGCAGATACTTTTGAGTTTATCCTCGCCCGTTTTGAAGCTGCGGACGTTTTGGTAGTAGCCCGTAACGGCGTTGTATGCACCGAACAACGTGCCTTTGGTGGTTGACAGGCTTTGCGTGTCGTCTGCCATAGCATACTCAAAGGCAGCATCACAGGCATTTTTGTACATTGTTGAAAGTTCATCGGTAGCCCCTTTTTTCAAAAGGTTGTAGGTTTCTTTGTTCGGGCAGAGTGCCAACTGTATCAACTGCCTTACCTGTTTATCTTCAATGCGCACGTTTGCCCACTGATTAAAAATGCCCTCTAACTGTAATGAAAAGGTATCGGCAACGCCCATTACTTTATGCGCCTGCTCCAGTCGTTCCTTAGCCCCTGCGGTATGGCGTATGCGCACTACATTGGTTGCGGTTTTCAGGGCTGCGTTAAGGGTGTTTTGGCAGACGATACGCACGGGCGTAAAGGCTGCGGTTATTGAGCCGCTGCCATCGTGGGAGGTGGTAAGGAAAATATATTTGCCTGTAACATCGTCCCCGTTGCCCACTCGGATGTAGCCGGGCAGCTTGGCAGTAATAAATATGCGTTCCCCATTGCCGATTGCGCCTGCGGTTTCATACTGTATGCCCTCGCCACCGCCTACAATGGCATCGAAAAAGGCAAACGCATCACTATTTTGCACGATTTGGTAATCTTTTCCTACCACACCAAACACGGCTTTGGTATCGGTGCGCATGGTGGCATATTGGTCGGGTACGGGATAGGTATCGAAAAGCCCTGCACCCCTTGCAAAAATGGGGGCTTTGGTTACTTCGTAGTCCAAGCCTGCAACCGCTATGGCTTCACGGCTTGTAGGGTAGTTTTCCACTACCTGCCCAAGCCCATGCCATGCGGGTCGTTTAACGCTCATAAATGCGTGCTGCCCTGTTTGCTCGTTGAAATTTATATGATGTGCCATGATTTTAAATTTTAAGGTTAAACAGTTTAAAATGGGAGGTCGTCATCAATGGCTGCGCCATTGGGGATTACTTCGGCTTCGTACACGGGTGCTGCTGCTGCATTCGCAGATGGTACGGTTTCGTTGTTAACAGGGGCTGCGGTTGCGCCTTGTTGGTCGGCAGGCTGTTGCGCTTGTTGTTGGGTTTGGGCTTCGGCTTTGTTCCCGTTCCCACCGTGCAGGGTAATATCCGTTGTGTTGAAGTTCAGCCCCGCTTTGGGTTGCCCATCGTTGCCCATCCACGCACGGGCAGACACACGCCCTGCAAGCTCTACAAGGCTGCCTTTGGTCAGGTACTGCGCCACCCCTGTAGAAAACCAATAGGCACAGTCAAAAAATTCGGTTTGGGTTACTTTTGTCCCGTTTTTGTCTTTGTAGTCGTGATTAACGGCTACAGAAAAACTCACTACACTTTTGTTGTTTGACAGGCTGCGCACCTCGGCGTCCCTTGTCACTCTTCCGATAATTGTCATAATCGTCTTTATTAAATGATACATCCATTTTGTATCTTTTGCCAGTCTTCAAATCTGTTACAGTCCTGCCTCGCTTGCGCTCCGCATAACTTTTTTCCAAAAGAAAACCGGAAAAAGAAAGCAGTTAAACAATGCGGGTAAAGCGGGAAAACAAAAGGAAACGGAATAAGTCCCGAAGGGTGGGTTTGTGAGTATGCGAGGAAAGCCATTATGCCGTAGTCTTTTGCTTTTACCACTGGCTTTACCCGCAATAAATTAGCTGCCTTTTACCGGTGCATCTTGGGAAAAGTTTCCCAATCATTCCAAGACGATAGGGTTCGTGAAGAACCGGGCAGTTATTGACATTTATTAATGGACAAATTATTTATAGAAAAGATATTCGAAACGATATAGAAGTATCAGGGTACTTCCTAAAACCTGAAAGACCGTGCATAAAGAAGGCATCATTTTATCAATGATGCCCTGTGTATCAATTTACGTTACGACCGGGATATTTTTAAGCAATTATTGTTTGTGTAGATTATACCTGCTGAATTTATATAATTTTTAGAATTATCCTTTTTCTATGCAATATCTAATAACGCTGTTTTACCTGTACCTGTAATTCGGTACCTATCCAATAGTTATTGTATTGGCATTTATTTTAGGCATTTTTCGCTGAAGAAGCTAAGAATTAATTAAGTAGCTGCAATTAAAATTATGTAAGAATTAGTGATTTTTCGCATTAAATTTGCTTTAAAGCTATTCCTAAAAACTTTTACTGATCACCTTCAGCAAACCTTTGTTATTCGTTTTTTTAAAGATAAGATCCCGGCAGTGGTTAAATTCCATAAATTTTTTCAGAGCCACAATAAACTTTTCGATAACAATTTGATCAATGTGAACTGATTCAAAATGGATGTTATGTACAATCAGCATTTTTAGCTTGCGGTCAGCTTTAGCATCCATCCGTGCAATAAAGATATCACCGGCCAGCACCGGTAATGAAAAATAGCCATATACGCGTTTGGGCGCCGGTACGAAACATTCGATCTGGTAATCAAAATTGAAGTAGTCCTTTAGGCGGTGCCGGAAAACGTTTAGGATATCAAAAGGCGAAAGGATAAAGACATCACTTGAAAGCTCAATTTCAAAATCCTGTATCGGGAGCATAAATAACGGCCCCTTTACATCATTAACCGTCACAGTTTTAACCTCACCGGACAGCACCATTTTCTGCAGCTCTTTTTTGATGAGGTTGCCTTTAACATGCCGGCCCCGCCAGGCCATTTCTTTAACGGAAGCGATACCGAGTGCTTTTAACGTGCGCTGTATGACATAACGTGCATAGTCTTCATCAGTAGGCATAGCCAGCTCCGTTTCCTGCGGCACCATATTACGTGGCAGATCATATACCTTTTGGAATTTTGTAGTACGGCTTATAACAAGGTTCCCGTCAAGGTAAAGCTTTTCAAGAGCCACTTTTGCCGGCCGCCAGTCCCACCAGCCGGAACTGATTTCCCTCCGGTCGTTCTCAAAATCGGTAACCATAAGTGGGCCCTCCCGTTCGATCCGTTCCAGTATCTCTGCCATTAAATTGATTTCAGCTTGCGTGAGCGGCTTACGTTGGGTTCCGAAAGCTTTTTTTACAGGCAGTGAAAAACGGAATTCATTCATAGGCAGGTAACCGGCATCCGAAGGGAAGTATTCAAATATCCGGTTGTCTTCCGTAAGTTGTGCGAGCCACTTCGTTTCATAATCGGGTATGCGGGCTGCCATAACATGGTGATGGGCACGTTCCACAACATAATTGGTGTCAAGCTGCACGAACCCTAAATGGTCAATAACCCTGTATACCGCTTCTATGCCAGATCCGAATTGTGCCTTCCGGGCGAGCCCTGCGGCATTAATTATAATCTTCCTGGCTTGTTCTTTAGTGAGGGTAAATGATTCCATTCTTCTAAAATAATTATATTTTATAGAACATAAAGAGTAAATTTTAAACTAGCTATTAATTTAACGACCGGTAATCAAGCGGCGAATAACCCGTTACTTTTTTAAAGGCCCTGCTAAAATGCTGTGGGTATTTGAAGCCCAGGCTGTACGCAATTTCACTAACCGATTTACTCATGTCCAGTACTCTTTCCTTTGCCAGATCCATAATTTTCAAATGGATATATTCCAGTGCCGTCTTGCCGGTTTCCTTTTTAACCATATCCCCAAAATAATTGGGAGACAGGTGCAGTTGCTCGGCACAATAAGCAACCCCGGGCAATCCAATGGTTTGTGGTTTATCGGACTGAAAATATTCCCTAAGCAGGCCTTCAAATTTTTCGATATTACTTAGGTTATCGTCGTTACGGGTGATAAACTGGCGGTCGTAAAAACGTACACAGTAATTAAGGAACAATTCAATATTGGCTGCAATTAATGTTTTACTATGCTTGTCCGTTCCCTGCACCAATTCATATTTTATTTTTTCAAAACAGTCAAGCACGATTCTCCTTTCTTTCTCTGAAAGATGCAGAGCTTCCCTCGATTCATAGGAGAAAAAACTGTAGTCTTGCATGTGCCTGCCCAAAGGCGTGCCATGAATCAGGTCGGGATGGATTAACAAGGCAAAGCCCTGCGGCTTATAATCTTTATTAATATTTACATTTATGACCTGCCCGGGCGCAACAAATACTAATGTCCTGTCTTGGTAATCATAGGTATTACGACCATATTTTAAATCGCCACACATTACATCTTTCAGGTAAACAGCGTAAAAGCCAAAACTCATCCTTGACGCGTAAACTTCAGGGAACGTCTCACTAAAATCAATTATGCTAACGAGAGGGTGCAAATTCTCTTTGTGGTAAAAAGCGTCGTGCTCACTTACCGTATCTATTCTATGTATAGGCTCCATAATGGTGGCTTTAATTTTTAGACAAATTTAACTTAAAATCTTCTACCTGTTTTAGTTGCCGGCCCCAAACCTGTAAAAATGGTATGTAAACCTGTATTCTGTATACGTCCGGCTAGCCCCAACCGCCTGACCTTTGTATTGTAATAATTTAAAACAGGTATAATGAATATCATGGAAGGAAAAGTTGCACTGGTTACAGGGGCAGCATCAGGTTTAGGATACGCTACCGCAAAAGCATTTGCAGAAGCCGGGGCAGCAGTTGCATTGGCTGACTGGAATGAAAAGACAGTTCAGGATGCAGCGGAAAAACTGGCGGCAGAAGGTTATAAAACATTAGCCATACAATGTGACGTTTCGGATGACAACCAGGTAGAAAAAATGGTTACTACAACCGTTGCAGCGTTTGGACGCCTTGACTATGCTTATAATAATGCAGGGGTACAGAATAAACTGGCAGAAGCAGCCGACCAGACCCTGGAGGATTTTGAGCGCGTGAACAACATCAACTACCGCGGTATCTGGAGCAGCATGAAATATGAATTGCAACAGATGCGTAAACAAGGCAGCGGTGCCATTGTAAATTGTTCTTCAATTGGCGGAATCCGTGCCGGAGCGCAGCGTGGTGTGTACCATGGTGCTAAGCATGGGGTTATTGGGATAACCATTAGTGCGGCTGTAGAGTATGCCGGCCAGGGCATCCGCATCAACAGCGTAAGCCCAGGGTTATTTCATACGGCAATGGCAGATGAGATGATTGCAGGAGGGCAAAAGGAAGCATTAGAGGGCATGGTAAAGATGGTCCCGATTGGTCGCATGGGCCGACCGGAAGAAATCGCAAATGCGGTAGTTTTTCTTTGCAGTGATGCGGCCGGTATGATCGTAGGTCACAACTTGGTGGTAGATGGTGGATTAACAATATAAGATACTATCTTAATGAAAACAAAAACAATAACCGGAATACTTTCTATAATCCTTATCTTAACTATTATATGCTGTAAAAGCGCTAATCCACAGAATAACAAAACTATGGAGACACAACAAAACACTTCATTATTTCCAAAAGGGGATAAATTATCAAACGACTATTTTACAGGCAATGCTTTCCTGCATCCTTTACAGGCTAAGGATAAAAACAATGAATTTGCCCTTGGCAGTGTAACTTTTGAGCCGGGTGCAAGAACTGTTTGGCATACCCATCCAAAAGGCCAGGTACTGATCGTGACTGAAGGTGAAGGCTTTTACCAGGAAAAAGGCAAACCGGCCCAACACCTTAAAAAGGGCGATATTGTAAACATCCCTGAAGATATAGAGCATTGGCATGGTGCTTCTGCAAAGAGCAAATTTGTACATATCGCCATCACGAACTACGAAGGAGAAAAAAATGTGACCTGGCTCCAGCCGGTAACCGAGGACGAATACAATAAGGTAAATAAATAATCACAAACTATGAGAAGGACCCATTTTATCATTGGATTACTATTCATTTTTTTAATACTAAATACAACTATGACAGCACAGGACCTGGATGCAAAACAACAAAGCATCGTATCGATTTCAGCAGTAACCGCAACAGGTAACCTTGAACAATTGAAGGTTACATTAAACACAGGCCTTGATGCAGGGCTAACTATTAACGAGATTAAAGAGGTATTGGTACAGCTTTATGCCTACTGTGGTTTCCCTCGCAGCCTTAATGCTATAAATACTTTTATGGCTCTACTTGAAGAGCGCAAAAGTCAGGGTAAAAAAGATATAACCGGTAAAGAAGCAAGTGTTGTAAACGACAGCCATAAGTACCAAACCGGAAAACAAACGTTACAAAAGCTAACAGGTAAGGAAGAAAAAGCACTTGCGGGTGCCAATGCCTTCGCCCCGGCCATTGATACTTTTTTGAAAGAACATTTGTTTGCGGATATCTTTAGCCGTGATGTACTTACTTACCAACAACGCGAGCTTGTTACCGTTGCCGCATTAGCCGCCATGACAGGTGTTGAACCCCAATTACAGGCACACATTGGCATCGCTATAAATACAGGCATTACAGCGCCGCAACTATTACAAGCCTTTACCATTATTGACCAGTATGTAAATAAAAAACAGGGAGATATTGCCCGAACAGCATTAGACAAAGTGATTGCCACTAAAAAATAATAATTAAACAATTAGGATATGGATAGAAGAGCAAAACAGTCCGAACGAAGTATAAAAGACGCTGTCCGTTCAGTAATAATAATTCTCGCAATGTTCTTACTCCCTGCCCAGGAGGCATCTGCGCAGCAGGATGAAAGGAAGCTACGCATCGCCAAAATCGAAGTATATCCTGAATATCTTAAAGAGTATCGGGCTGCACTTGCAGCACATGCCAAAGCTGCGGTAAAAGCAGAGCCGGGTGTATTATCACTGCAGGCTGTATACGATAAGGTGCACCCCACACAGGTGATGGTATTTGAAGCGTATGCTAATGAAGAAGCCTACCAAACCCATTTAAAAACACCGCACTTTTTGAAATACAAAAACGGGACACTCAAAATGGTAAAATCACTTGAACTGGTAGAGGTCGCGCCAATTGCTATAGAGATTAAACCGGAATTGACGGGAAATAAATGAGGATAAATTATGGGAACAGATAACATTCAACCTTCAAGGAGAAAGTTTCTCCAGCAAACCACAGTGGCTGGCACAGGTTTACTGCTTGCCGGGCCACTAAACCTTTTTTCACAAACAACTAAAACAGAATATATGAGCAAGAACGTAAAAACAAAAGGCTATGCAGGCCATGATACCACCAGCAAACTTACCCCCTGGAACTTTGAACGCCGTGCCGTTGGGGACAATGATATCCTGATCGATATCAAATTTTCAGGCATCTGCCATTCCGATATCCATACCATTAGGGGGCATTGGGGCAAACAGGTGTACCCACAGGTTCCGGGGCATGAAATAGCAGGTATTGTAGCGGCAGTCGGCAAAAACGTAACCAAATTTAAAGTGGGCGATAAAGCCGGTGTGGGCTGTATGGTTGACAGCTGTATGCAATGTAACAGCTGTAAAAATGGTGAAGAGCACCACTGTGAAACCACAGGTATGGTGGGTACTTACGGAACCCCGGATAAAACTTCACCTACAGGGATTACACAGGGTGGTTATTCTAACAACATCGTGGTTACCGAACATTTTGCTATTAAAATACCGGAAAGCATCAGCCTGCAAAATGCGGCACCGCTTTTATGTGCCGGTATAACAACCTACTCTCCACTAATGAAAGCAAACTTTCAGAAAGGCGATAAAGTAGGCGTTGCAGGAATTGGCGGATTAGGGCACCTTGCCATCAAGCTTGCAGTCCACAAAGGTGCCGAAGTATATGCGTTTACTACTAGCGAAAATAAAAGAAAAGATATTTTAGGTTTCGGGGCTAAAGAAGTGATCGTGGTTGATTCGATCGATAAGCTTAAACCGTACGCAGGTACATTAGATTATATGATATCAACCATTCCGTATGCCTATGAACTTTCGGACTATGCCGTTTGTGTAAAGCCCTACGGGCATTTTACCCAGGTGGGGCAACCTATCAATGGCGAATTTAAAATTGATAATGCTAAATTCTTTTTTAGCCGTGTAAATTTTAATGCGTCACTCATAGGCGGTATCCCGGAGACACAGGAAGTAATCGATCATTGTGCCTTAAATAAAATCTACCCTGAAATACAGGTAATTAAAGCTTCGGAAATTAATGATGCCTGGGATAAAGTAGTAAATAAAGAAGCCCGTTACCGCTACGTGATCGACATAGCAACATTATAGCAATAAACATTACAACAAATAGAAAATATGGAAAATACAGAACAAAGTAGCACACCCCCTCAGGGATTCGGCCCGGTTGCGGCACAATATTTTACAGGTACAGCCTGGTTACAAATGAGGGTTACACCGGATGAAATTACCAACTGCGCCATTGGCGAAGTGATTTTTGAGCCGGGTTGCAGAAACAATTGGCATACACACCCCAGCAATCAAATACTTATTGTAACAGAAGGTATAGGCTACTACCAGGAAGAAGGTTCATCCATCCGTGAGATTAAAGTTGGCGATATTGTTAATGTACTGCCGGGCATTAAACACTGGCATGGTGCCTCTCCAGAGAGTAGGTTTACGCACTATGCCGTAAGTATTAATACCGAAAAAGGCATTGTAGACTGGCTGGAACCGGTTACGGACGAGCAGTACCACAGTTTTGAATAATTGAAAAAATAGTGCCCTGTGATTGATATTGCAACGCTTTAAAACCCGATCTAACTTAAAGAACGCCAATGAAAAATTTAAAAACCTATCAGGGCAATATCGGCCTGCTATTGTTGCTTGCCATTGTTGTATGCCAAAGTAGCTACGCGCAATCGGATGACGCGCGCAGTTGGTCGGTCTATAAAGGAGATAAGGGCAGTACAAACTACTCACCTTTATCCCAGATTACACCGAAGAATGTCAGCCAGCTTCAACCGGCCTGGACTTTAACACTCCTGGATAAGAAGCCTGGTGCACAGCCGGGCAAAAGCGAATGTAACCCCATCATTGTTGATGGCATCATGTATGCAAGCTCTGCAAATCAAAATGCTTACGCGGTAAATGCAGCTACCGGAAAACAGCTATGGTCGTTCGACCCACTGGATGGCAAAAATGGAACTGAAGTAAACAGGGGCCTAACCTACTGGGAAAATGGCAATGATAAGAGGATACTGATGTCTGCCAATAACCACCTGATCGCTTTGGATGCTAAGACAGGTAAACTTATCCTGGGTTTTGGCAGTGGCGGTAAGGTTGACCTGAAAGTGGGCCTGCGTGACCACAACCTCAAAGAGTTCTATGTGTCGCTAACCTCTCCCGGTGGAATTTATAAAGACCTGATCATCCTTGGCTGCCGTGTGCCGGATACCTATGGCTCACAGCCCGGATTTATCAGGGCGTATGACTGCCGTACCGGTAAATTAGTATGGACGTTCCATACTATACCCTATCCGGGTGAGCCCGGTTATGAAACCTGGCCAAAGGACGCTTATAAAACAGTGGGCGGTGTAAATGATTGGGCCGGTTTGAGTGTAGACAGCAAAAGTGGTATGGTATTTTTAGCCCTTGGCTCCTCATCGTATGATTTTTGGGGAGCGGAGCGTAAAGGAGATAATCTTTATGCTAATTGTGTGGTTGCATTGGATGCAAGTACCGGAAAGCACATCTGGCATTTCCAGACGGTGCACCACGACCTTTGGGATTATGACCTGCCCGCGCCGCCCGCTTTGATCACCATCACAAAAGATGGAAAGAAAACGGATGCGGTTGCCCAGATCACAAAACAGGGCTTTGTGTTTGTGTTCAACCGCGAAACAGGTGTCCCGCTATTCCCTGTTGAAGAACGTAAAGTACCTGCGTCTACGATGCCGGGTGAACTCGCATCGCCTACCCAGCCTTTTCCCGTAAAACCAAAACCATTCGCACGCCAGCTTATCACCGAAGCAGACCTGAGCAACTACTCAAAAAAAGACCACGATGCATTGGTGAAACAATTTAGGTCGATGCGATATGAAGGCCTGTTTACACCACCGGACATGAAAGGGACTATAGAAATCCCGGGGACACGAGGTGGCGCTGAATGGGGCGGCGCTGCCTTCGACCCGGTTACCAATTTGTTCTATATTAAGTCGACGGAGGCACCCGACCTGATAACCATGGAAAAAGGTTCCGATACAGAATCAATTCCCGTGGTACAGGAAAATGCAGACAACCAGTTTGCAGTTAACCGAAGGGGGGCCAAAGCAAACCAGTTTATCAATGCAACGGGCTATAAGACATGGAAAGACCCGAGCGGTAATCCAGCTATTACACCGCCTTGGGGTACGTTGAGCGCTATCGACATGGCTACAGGTGATTATGCATGGCAGCTTCCTCTTGGAAATGACGAATCCCGCCAGCAGCAAGGTGCTCCGGAGACGGGTCAGGAAAGCAAAGGTGGACCGATTGTTACAGCAGGCGGCATCATTTTTATAAGTGGTACCGATGATAAAAAGCTAAGGGCGCTGGATAAAACTACAGGTAAATTACTTTGGGAAACAACACTTCCGGCACTGGCTAATGCGACCGCATCTACCTACATGGCACAGGGAAAACAATATGTAGTCATTTCTGTCGCTGGTGCAAAAGAACAGCCATCAGGTTCTATAATGGCATTTTCCCTGCCAAATTAGGCAATACAGTTCCAATATTTACAGACCAACACACATAAAATTATTTATTAATCTAAAACAATTCTACTATGAAAACAGACAGACGTAAGTTCCTGATAAGCGGAGCAACCCTGACTGCTGCCTTAGTCGCAGCACCGGGGATAGGATTTGCCAGTTCAGAAAATATAGAAGAAAAAAAAGATAGTGATATGGCACCATCAAAATTAGACAAAACAAGGATATTGGGAAGCGGGGAAAATAAGCTTGAAGTTTCTTCCCTTGGCCTTGGCTGTATGGGAATGAGCCATAACCGTGGCCGCCTTCCTGACAGGAATGCGATGATAGCACTTATACGAAAAGCTTATGAACAGGGTGTTACTCTTTTTGACACTGCGGAAGTATACCGTTTTGGACAGCACATCAATGAAGAACTTGTGGGTGAAGCATTAAATCCGTTCCGTAAGGATATTGTTATTGCTACGAAATACGGATTCAAAATTGAGAACGCAAAATCGGTTGGTCGTGACAGCCGCCCCGAGCACATACGTGCAGTAGCAGAACAATCGCTAAAACGACTGAAAACCGACAGGATCGATTTGTTCTACCAACACCGCGTTGACCCTAATGTACCGGTAGAAGATGTAGCCGGAACCTTAAAAGACCTTATCAAGGAAGGTAAAGTGAAACACTACGGCCTTTGTGAGGTTGATGCACAGACAATCCGCCGTGCCCACAAAGTACATCCCCTGACTGCCATACAAAGCGAATACCATCTAATGTGGCGTCAACCTGAAGTCGATATTTTCCCGACACTAGAAGAGCTGGGAATAGGGTTTGTGCCGTACAGCCCAATTAGCAGGGGCTACCTGGGCGGACTGATGAATGACACTACGAAATTTTTTGAGGAAAATGATAACCGCCCTACATTGCCGCGTTACACGCCTGAAGCGATGAAGAAGAACATGGTAATCATCGATGTACTTAATGCATTTGGCCACGAGCGTGGGCTTACCTCTGCTCAGGTGGCATTGGCGCACATGCTGGCGCAAAAACCATGGATTGTCCCTATACCGGGAACAACAAAATCAGCGCACCTCCTGGAAAACCTTGGGGCTGCTGACCTTAATTTTACAAAGGAAGATTTAAAGACCCTTGATACAGCGCTTGCCAAAATTAAAATTTTTGGGGCTCGTGGTTCTGTTTAAATAAAGCGCCTGTATCAAATGACCTACAAAAGTTTTTCGACAAAACGTAAACAATCAGAAACCTACTGTTTTCAGTAGGTTTTTGCCGTTATTTCATGGTAGTGTTAAAGGGTAATATGTTTCAGACTTTGACTAATTAAGAGCTATAGTTCAGTTATAATTATTAATAAGCACGACTTGTATTTAATCCATCTGCTATTGAAAGATACCAAATAAAGTGCTGAATTTAAACGCTCTACAACAAGGGAAGCTAATCTGGTAAAATAATCGTAAAAATGGCTCCACCTTCAGGCCTAGGCCTGGCAATGATTTCACCTCCATGATTATGTACTATTTTTTGGCAGATAGCCAATCCTATTCCGGTTCCTTCAAACTCATTTTTACCGTGCAGGCGCTGGAATATTTTGAAAATACGATCCGCATGTTGCTCATCGAAACCTATGCCGTTATCTGTAAACTCTATTTTAAGATATTTTTTTTGAGGCGAAAGCTGTGGGAGATTTTTGATTTCCTTGTCATTTAACTTAGTAGCGCCAACTCTTATTTCCGGAGAAACCCCATCTTTGGAATATTTTAATGCATTGGACATTAAGTTATTAAGAAGCTGTAACATTTGCGATGGTATGGCTTTAATTATCGGTAAGTTAGAGTACTCAACCACCGCATGTTTATTACTGATCAACACCTCATTTTGACTACTTACTTCATTCAATATATCCTGCAGATTTACATTTGACAGTAGTATTGAATTTGGAGATAACGTTGAAAATGCCAGGACATCTCGTATCAGAGCCTCCATCCTTTGTGTAGAGTTTTTAATTTTTTCTAGGTAATTTATAGATTTATCATTAATATTTTCTAAACTGTTCTCAAGCATTCCTAAGAAAGTATTGATTTTACGCACAGGTTCCTGCAAATCGTGTGAAGCGATGTAAGCAAACTGTTCCAGTTCGTAATTAGACCTTTGCAGGTTAATGTTAAGAGTATCCAGTTCTTTTGTCCTTTCTGCCACAGCTTTTTCAATCTCTTTGCGCATCTGAACTTGTTGTGTCATCTCGATAGCTACAACCATGACTTTAATTACGGTTTCATTTTCATTTAAGAAAGGGATAAATTCAAAAGTTACATACATACTTTCTTTTAAATCATTGCGGAGAATTATCATTTCACGTTCTTCGGCAGTGTGTTTCGTCCCTGACCCAAAAACGCTTTCTAATTCTGATCTAAATACGCTAATAATTTTACTTTGTTCAATTCTCTCCGCACCGATAATAGTCAGAAACCGGTCGTTGACTTCTTCTATGTTTAGATGCAAGCTACTTACAACACATATACCTACAGGTGCGGCAGTAATAACTTCGCGCAGTTCCTTTTCTTTTTCCTCAATATTTTTTTTGGCCAGTACAGCATCGGTTACATCTACACTTACATCAATTATAGCATATACATTTCCCGATTCATCAAATAGGGGAGAAAACGTAACATTAAAATATTTTTCTTCCAGCTTATCATCCTTTAAAACCTGAAGCTTTGCTCCGTCCACCTGGAACATTTTGCCTGTTGTAAAAACATCATCCAGCAAGCCTAAAAATGGCTGCTGTTCCAGTTCAGGCATTAAGGTCCTTAATGATTTTCCTTCAATTTCATTGCCACGGCCAATAGTGTCCTTGAACATTTGGTTTGGGGATTCAATAATTAAATCTTTCCCTACAAACATTCCTATTGCAGGGGGTGCAGACTGTATAAGAGTTCTAAGCTTCCGCTCACTTTCTTCTATCTTTTTTCGTACGATTACCTGTTCAGTAACATCTACTGCCATATCCATAATTCCATATACTTCCCCATTCTGGTCGAATAGGGGCTTATAAGTGAAATTAAAATAGTAAGTAGACAATACGCCATCCACCTCAAGGTCTGCCGCTGCCGCTGTCTTAGTGTATGCAATTCCCGTGGTGTATACCTGGTCTAAAATATCCAAAAATGGCTGCCCTTTCAATTCTGGAACTGCATCTTCTAACTTCCGGCCTATAACTGAAGCGTCTTTACCCCAGACCCCAAGCATCATATCATTAGCAATTTCTATTGTCATTTCCTTACCGGTAAACAGACAGGTGGCAACGGGGGCTTCTTCTACAAGTGCACGAAAACGCGCCTCACTTTCACGCAGGGAAATTTCTGTTTGCTTACTTTGTGTTACATCCGTTGAATGTACAATAACGCCTATTATATTTCCCTGATTATCTATATGGGGGGTATATACTACATTCAGCCATTTACCCCCACGCATCCGTGTAGGGGCAAAAACCTCATAAATTTGCTGTTCGCCATTATATGCTTTTTCCAGATATGGGAATGCTTTTACATAATGTGCCTCGCCCAAAAATTCACGTACCGTTATTCCAAGGGCTGTTGTGGCGTCTACCTCAAACCACTCCATAAAAGCATTATTGTAAGACTTATACCGTTGTTCCTTATCAAGGTAGAATATCATAGCAGGTACTGTGTTCCTCAACAAATCCAAGTGTGTATTAGTCTCCTCCAGTGTTTTTTTTACCAATCCCTGCTCGGCATTTTTTTGGTCTTTAATATCTGTAGCAGTACCAATCCACGAGTAAATTTTCCCCTCATCATTTGTTAGGGGGCAGGACCTGTTGAGGTGCCAGCGATACTGGCCATCTGCCCGTTTGTAGCGCGCTTCTGCTTCAAAGGGTATATTTTCTTTTAACGCATGTTGGAATTTCTTAACCAAGTTTTGTAAATCTTCAGGATGTACAGTCTCCGGAGTTATCCATTCCACACCCGTTGCCATTTTTAAACCTGTGTATTCTTCCCACTTTTTGTTGTATAGTGAAACTTTGCCATCCGGGAGGTTAGTCCAAACCATTTGGGGCATAGCATTTAAAAGTAAAAATTCTTGAGGGGTGGAAGACATTGGAAAATATTAGAAATGGGTAGTTCAAAGATGCAAAATATTTTTATTTGTGTCAAACCCTGATTACAGAAATATGATGCCGAAATACTTACAAGCCACCACAGATTGGGAAATGCTATGAATTAGTGCCGAATTTAAAGATGTACTCGTGAATTAATAATAACTGAAAGTATAACGAAAGCAGGTTAACCAATATAAAAATCCTTAAATTCAGGCCGGTTATTACCGCTGAGGCATACACGATCGATGGCTGTGACAATCAGCTTTTTTAATTGCTCATAGTCTGTAGGCTTTGTAACAAAATAGTTAGCACCTAAATTATACATTTTTTCGATATCAGCAGGATTGTTACTAGTAGTAAAAACCACTACAACATTTTTTTTAAGCTTCTCATCTGCACGAATTTCAAGCAGGCATTCCGGCCCGGTTTTAACCGGCATATTTAAATCCAGAAAAATAACATCTGCCGCAGGTACCGGCGGGCTATTAAGATATTCCATCAGTTTTCCTCCATCACTCGATATTGACAATTTAACCTCGGGAAAAGCAGCTGTAAAGGCTTCCTCGAAAAATTCGCAATCATCATAATCATCATCAGCCAGAAGTACATGGTTGTACATTCGTTTCATCATCAAACTTGAATTATTTAGGGTGTAAAGTTACAAGCACTTTAATTAAATTTATTATCTTTTAAAAACGCAAAATAGTAATATTAAACGGAACATTGTTGCCAGTAATGTACGATCGATGAAAATAGCGATTACCATTTAAAGCTAAAGATCGGCATTATTATAAATTGTCAATATTTTTAAGTACATGAGCAGCACGATTTAATATCGCTTCCTTTTCATTGAGTTCCATCTTATCCCAAAGGGCATATACCATCTTTAGCCTCGGGTGTTCCCGTAGTTTAAGTTGATGGCGATCATGAAAATCCCAATAAAGGCTGTTAAAAGGGCACGCGTTTTCGGTTGCCCGTTCCGTGTGGTCATAGCGGCAGCCGTCGCAATAGTTACTCATCTTATGGATGTAGTTAGCACTTGCCGTATAGGGTTTTGACCCGATAATACCACCATCGGCATATTGGCTCATACCACGTGTGTTGGTTATTTCTACCCATTGGATTGCATCAATATAAATCCCCAGGTACCAAAAGTCTACCTGCTCGGGTGCAATTCCTGCCAGTAATGCGAAATTCCCCGTTATCATAAGCCGCTGAATATGGTGGGCATACGCACTTTGCAACGATTGGCCGATGGTACTTCTCAGGCAATTCATCTTTGTTTGGCCGCTCCAATACCATTGCGGTAATGTCCTTTCGTGTCCAAAGAAGTTCATCGTTTCGAAATCCGGCATATTCATCCAGTAGATACCACGCATATATTCCCTCCAACCAAGAATCTGACGCACAAATCCTTCCACCTGGTTGATATCAATTGTTATTCTATTTTTATGCCATGCCTCCGTAGCAGCATCAATAACCTCCATGGGAGAAAGCATTTTAGTATTTAATGAGAAGGACAGCCTCGAATGGTACAGATACCATTCATCAGTGTGCATAGCATCCTGAAAAGTACCAAACAGTGGCAGGCAATACGTAATAAAATGATCCAGCAGTTCTTTGGACTGCTGCCTATTTACAGGCCATTGGAAATCATTCGCCTGAATTGTGCCGATTACTTTTACCCCTGTTGCGGTAATTCTCCTATGTTGCACCGTTACATCGTTATGCAGCAATAATGGGGGAAATGGCTTATGGTTTTTTGGCAGCTTTTTTCTGTTTTCCTGGTCAAAGTTCCATTGCCCACCAACGGGCTCAGTCCCGAGCATTAATATAGAATGGCGCTTTCGCATGTGGCGGTAAAAATTTTCCATAAGCAACGATTTTTTGCCTAAAAAAAACTCGGCTACTTCATTGCGGTGCGTAAAAAAATGTTCCGTATCAACTAAAGAATTATTTATAGTGAGGTTTGCGCAATAAACCTTAAGAGCCTGGTCGAGCCTATACTCGTCCGGCATTTGGTATTGAAATTCTTCAACTTGATATGTGTCTATTAGCGCGTCACAGTTTTCCTGGAAGCTTTGTTTGTTATGCAGGTCATCCAATTTGATATAGCACACCTCATGTCCCAACTTTCGTAGTGCATTCGCAAACTCTTCCATTGCGGCAAATATGGCGCACACCTTCTGTATGTGATGCCATACGTAATCCGTTTCCGTTTTCACCTCCATTAGCGCATAAAGCACCGACGAATCCTTCCCTGAGAACCATGTATGTTGTAAGTTTAGCTGATCTCCCAGGACCAGGCGAAGTGTTTTATATTTTTCCTCCATTTTTAGCTCCGCTGCATTTCTTACTGCAATAGACAACCTTATCCCAATTGCGTTCCCACTTCTTTCTCCAGTTAAAAGGGCGCTGGCAGACCGGGCATAATTTTTCGGGAAGGTCCTGCTTTTTTACGTTTTTCATGGCTGCAATTAGTCACGTAGCATATCAGGCTACAGTCGTACATTATTTGACAAATATTTAATGGTACAAAATTATAGTATTAAAACCCGAAGCACTGTATGTCAGCTCTTAAACATGTTATAAAAATTTGTTAATAGCAATTTTTTTAACGTTGCATTAAAATTTTTTACCGCGTAATAAGAATATTTTTGCAAAGACCTCAATAGTACCTGTATGGAAATTAATACCACGATAACCGAGGCTATATTACGAAATGTAGTTGAAATCGCCCCGTTCCCAATTGGCGTTTACGCCGGTCACAACCTGAAAATTATCTTAGCCAATGAATCCATGCGCCAAACATTTGGCAAAGGGAATGACATCATTGGTAAACAATATACTGAAATACTGCCTGAGCTGGAAAACCAGGAAATTTTTGGACAACTTCGTAATGTAATTGCTACAGGTGTTCCCTATAAAGCAGTAAATGCAAGGGTAGACATTGTAATATCCGGCGTACTGAAACGCCATTATTTTAATTATAATTTTACGCCGGTTTATGATGATAACGGTACACTTTTCGCCGTTATGAATACTGCCGCAGACGTTACAGACTTACAGCTATCAAGGGAGCAAACAATTGAGGCGGAAGAACGCCTACGCCTTGCCGTTCAGTCCGCTGAACTTGGTACTTTTGAAACCGTGGGTAACGTGATTCATGCTTCAGAACGATTTTACGAAATGTGGGGCATAGGACATGAGAACTGTACCCGCGAAAATCTCACGCAGCTGATATATCCCGAGGATGTGCAAATTCGCGAAGAAGCTTACAAGAATGCGGCAATTACAGGACAGCTGAACTATGAGGTGCGCATTACCCACAGTAGCGGTGATACAAAGTGGTTGCGCATTAAAGGCACGCTGTTTGATCAATCGGAAGCAGTGATCCCCGATGTCATTGGCATAGTACAGGATGTCACGGAGCAACGCTTATTTGCAGAAAGATTGCGGAAACTTGTTAAAAAAAGAACCAGGGAACTGAAACGATCCAATGAGGATTTACTGCAATTCGCCCATGTAGTCAGCCACGACCTGAAAGAGCCAGTCAGGAAGATTAAAATGTTTAACAACCTTTTAAAGTCAGAGCTGCAACCTGTGTTACAGGAAAAAAGTAAGCGATATTTAGATAAAGTGCAACATGCTTCAGACCGGATATTCATGATGATTGACGGAATATTAAGTTATTCTTCCCTGAATGCATCAGGAAATCCTGTAGAAGATGTAGACCTCAACCAGGTAATTGAAAATATTAACGGTGACCTAGAACTTGTTATTATGGAAAAAAATGCTTTGATAGATGTTGAACGCATGCCTCACATTGAAGGTTCGCCAATACTGATGCACCAGCTATTTTACAACCTGATCAACAATTCTTTAAAATTTTCAAAGGAAACGATTACGCCCGAAATAAAAATCAGGTGCAATGAAGACAATGGAAAATTACAAATCCTTGTCAATGATAATGGTATCGGTATTGATGATAAATATTCCCAACAGGTGTTTAATGCTTTTGAGCGGCTTCACTCGAAGGACAAATATGAAGGTACGGGGTTAGGCTTATCACTTTGTAAAAAGATTGTGGAGCGGCATCATGGCTCAATTGAGGCAAATGGGGTGGTTGATGTGGGAACAGAATTTAAAATTGTTCTTCCGATCAGACAACCCGGTAAAAAGTCGAAATAAGCATTTCAACAGCTTAAAATATAAATGTAGTGCAGAAAATAAAAATTCTCTCCTTTGCCATATGTTTCGCGCAAACTTTTATTTGCAAAAATAATTCTCATTTCTGTACTTGCATAGACCACTATAATGAGATCCAAAGCCTGTAATATATTAATTTGAAAGTTTACACAGTAAAAATAAGATTCGTTATAATAAGGGCTAAGCTGACAACAGGCTGCAAGTTAAAATTTGCTCCGCGCTGCAGGTCTTAAGCAGGCCTTTCTAATGAAAAAATATACATTGTTTATACCCATCATAAATCTCTTAAATGCAAATCCAGATCATATCTGTCATCTGCTTGCTAACCACAGCCAGCAGCTTTAGGCATCTTTTTTTAAAAGGTATAATACTTTAAAAATCAATTCATAAAATAATTATTATCTTTACTTTATCAACTCGATTTTCCGGGAGCAAAATTTTACAAGCCAAGTGTAGCAAGCTTATCTTTTAAAACTAACTTTTTGTCAGTCTTTAAAAATAAAGCTTATGCTGCTACAGCTAAAGAATGTATATCTCGCTGATGACGATATAGACGACGTTGAATTTTTCAAGGAGGCTTTAAAAACCATTGCGCCTCATTGCTCCCTCACAGTTGCTGCAAACGGCAAGGAGCTTGTTAAAACGCTTAAAACCGACGGTGAACCCCCTGATATTATCTTTATAGATATCAATATGCCCGTCATGAATGGGCTTGAAGCATTAAAGGCAATTAAAGAAAATAATCTGGATAAGGCTGCCCCCGTAATTATTTATTCCACAAGCAATAACGAAGAAATGATACGTTTGGCAAAAGATTACGGTGCTAATTTTTACGTTGTAAAACCTGCCGATTTCAATGTTCTCAAGGATAAGATCAGTCGGCTTTTATCGTACAATTGGAGTGAATGGCAAATGTCTGAAGTATTAAAGGAATATGTATTGTAATTGGATAAGTTACATTGCCAAATTATAACAGTGTCCTCTAAAGTTTTTATAAGTCCATTTGTCTGGAATTTAGTAACCTATGCAATCTTTTAATAGAATAAGAAAAATTGAATTTGTTGATCGTTGTGTGCACGGTAGGTACAACGGCACTTCCGGGTCATTCTGTTACAACAATTGCCTCTATCGAAAATGTAACGGTATATTCTTAAGTTTATGAAACTATCTGCAAAAAATATCGGTATTGTACTCATAGATGATGACCTCGAAGACAGGATGTTTTTTGAAGAGGCTTTGCAGGAATTAAATGCGGAGCATAACTATCGGCGTTTTCAGTGTTGCCATGAGGCATTAATCTATTTAACTACGCCGGAAGCCGTTATACCTGATATCCTATTACTGAATTTGAACTTGCCCAGTGTAGATGGCAAAGCCTTCCTTAAAACAATCCGGGCCATTGATAAGTTCGCTCCAGTGCCTATTGCCATTTATGCTACCAGTAGTACTGACCAGGATAAGCATGAAACCTTTACTGATGGGGCCAACATTTATATCACAAAACCGCGTGATTATTACCACCTCAGAGAAACACTAAAAAAAGTAATCAAGTTACAATGGCAGTACCAGTACTTAAACCTGAACATTCACACCTTCATGGTTTCCCTGTAATATCTCTCTAAAATGAACTTATACAGATATATATAATCTAATACGATCAATTGCCATATTAACAATTTGTATTCCTCATCTACTTTAATAAAATTAAAATACTAAAATTCCTGACTAGATCAATTATATAAGATAATTTGGAGACACACATCTTTGCCAGCAGCATAATAGATTCTATACAAACCTTTAAGTCATCAACAATAGATGGTTGTATGATGCATACCTGTACGATTTGAAAAAGCATACAGCAAATCGTGCTGTTCCGCCACGGTAGAGGAAATATTAGTAGGGAATTGATTTGAACCGATGACCATTAATTTGGTGGACTTTTCCACGCAAGTCATCCCTTGTTAGTTAGGAGAACTAGCATCGCATGATATCGCTTGTTTGATTCGTTTAAACTCAAATTATTTTAGCAGCTTCTATCTCATAAATTTCAATTACTTACTACATTACATCCGTAGTAGTTTAACAAAGTCCAATCCGCCTAATTAAAATTTTGCTATAGCTATTTGATGATTTTTAAAAGCGCAGACAGTGTCTGCGCTTTTAAATATACCAAGTAAAACTGACACATCTGTTCCAGGTTTCGTTTTGAGAAGCCTTTGCCAAAATCAATTGTAAGCATTATGGAAAGTGTTTTTTAATAGCTGCGTTTCATTATCCGCCCAGACATTTCCCCTCTTCTCTTCCCAGACAATCATGCGCCCAATTACGAAGTAGTTCAGAACCACTATGTGATTGACCTATTGGACAATTGTGAGCTTGCATCATTAAGGAAACCTGAGATTCTTTGCACCAATACATTTGAAATTATATTTTTCAGGGCTAACTAATATGAATAAGAAAGTATTATTTGTTAGTCCTGTTCGTGGATAAGCGGTCTCTTAACTTCCCCATATCTTCGCTAAGTTTTGCCTCCACAACCTTAGCATAAATTTGTGTTGTACGAATACTGGTATGTCCCAACATTTTTGATACGCTTTCAATAGGTACACCATTGCTCAGCGTTACCGTGGTAGCAAAGGTATGCCTGGCGATATGAAAGGTAAGTGTCTTGGTTATCCCACAAAGGTCAGCGATCTCTTTCAGGTAACCATTCATACGCTGGTTGGAGATCACCGGAAAGACTGTACCATCGTTTTGTGCCCGCGGGTCATCGACGTACATTTCCATTAACTCCCTTGCCTGTGGCAGTATCGGTACACGTACATTCGTATCGGTCTTTGCACGGTTGGTATATATCCAAAGCTCCCCATCAACGCCGGTTACGATATTTTCAGTTCTAAGTTTCGCAAGGTCAATATAGGCAAGCCCGGTATAGCAACTAAAAAGGAACATATCACGGACGTTTTTTAAACGGTCTATTTTAAATTCCTTTTGTGCTAGTGTGTTAAGTTCAGCAGCATTTAAGCAATAGCGTTCTACCTTCTCATAATGTTTTTTGAAGTTGGCGAAAGGATCTTTGGGAAGCCAATCAAGCAGCACGGCCATGTTTATCATTTTACGAAGCCTTTCAATATGCTTCATGATCCCGTTATTATTTAATGGCTTTTGATGGTCTTTGGGAGTATAGTTATTCAGGTAAGTCTCAAAATCTAGTAGGAACTTATATTTAAGTTCTGAGAGTACCATATCATTCCTGTAGTATTTCTCGCGGATGAATTTGATAATGTACCGTTGCGTGGTGCTGTAGTTCTTCATGGTTCCCGGTGCAAGCCTATGTAACGACTGCTCGTTATGATAGTCCATTAGTTTTACTAATGTCATTATTTCCTCGTCACAACCAAGGAAGAGAGCCTTAACAGTATCGACCGTTACAGGCTTTCGCTGCTGTACAAGGTCGTTATAGCCATCGGCAATGAGGCTGCGTATGCGTTCCAAATGGTTGTTCAGCTTTATACATTCTTCGCCCTTTCCTTTAGCGCGACCTTTAGCATCGTCCCACGTGTTGGGGTCAACTTTTTGTTTTAGGGAAATTTCGGTCCTACGGCCATTTACAGTAAGACGGGCGTAAACAGTAGCCTGCTTGCTTTTTCCTTGTTTGAAAATTCTGATAATAAATTGGATTCCAAAGGTGTTTGTGTTTTTCATACCAAATGCATTTAAGTTAAATTGAACATTAAGTACCGACTCAATTAAACTGCTTCAAAAAGGTGGCGTTTTGAGGCTGCATTTGGCAATGAAAAAGTGTTAAAGAAACAGGTGTAAAATATTTACATTCAGCAACTTAAAATACTTTTTGTGAGTAGTTTTTGGGATACCCATTTTTACTCACCGAATTGCTCACATTTATATTGATTGTTTTGGGGTATTTCGTTACCAAAAAGGCACAAAAAAACCCGTAAATACTTACAATTTACGGGTTTTGAGGTGTTTTGACCTCTATTTTGTCGGGGTGGCAGGATTCGAACCTGCGACCTCCTGGTCCCAAACCAGGCGCGATGACCGGGCTACGCTACACCCCGAATGGTCTTCTCAATTACAGTAGCAGTAAAACTATGTGCTGTAATTGTGGGTGCAAATATAGTATTAAATTTAATATACCAAAACACTATAAGCTATTTTTATTTAGGCATAGGTAAAACTGAGATTTTTGGTTAGTTATTTCTTGTATAAAAACATACATTTGCATCATCAAAATTTCACATTAAGATAAAGATTATGTCTGATACGATAGAAAAAATCAAGTGTTTGATAATAGGTTCGGGGCCTGCAGGATATACGGCAGCTATTTATGCCGCGAGGGCAGATATGAACCCTGTATTATATACCGGTATGGAACCGGGCGGACAGCTAACTACCACTACAGAGGTTGATAACTTTCCCGGATACCCTGAAGGTATTGATGGGCCAACTATGATGGTACAATTACAGCAACAGGCAGAACGCTTTGGTACACAGGTGCGCATAGGCATGGCTACTGCTGTTGAATTTAGTAAAGAAGAAGGTGGCTGGCATAAAGTTACTATTGATAGTAACAAGCAAGTGCTTGCCCACACAATAATTATATCTACCGGTGCTACTGCAAAATACCTTGGCCTGCCAAGTGAGCAACGCTTAAGGGGCGGTGGTGTTTCGGCTTGTGCGGTGTGCGATGGTTTCTTTTACCGCAATCAGGATGTAGCCATTGTGGGTGCGGGAGATACGGCTGCCGAAGAGGCTACTTACCTGGCTAACATTTGTAAAAACGTAACCATGCTGGTTCGTAAAGATGTAATGCGTGCCAGTAAAGCAATGCAGCACCGCGTACAAAATACGCCGAACCTTACCGTGCTTTATAATACTGAGGTTGATGAGGTTATAGGCGACCAGGTTGTAGAAGGCCTTAGGGTAGTAAACAACGAAACCGGCGAAAAGCAGGTGATTGACATTACAGGCTTGTTTATTGCAATAGGCCACAAACCTAACACCGATATTTTTAAAGGCCAGTTAACAATGGATGAAACAGGCTATCTTATTACAGAACCGGGATCTACCAATACTAACCTGCCGGGTGTATTTGCAGCCGGAGACGTTCAGGATAATATTTACCGCCAGGCAATTACCGCCGCAGGTACAGGCTGTATGGCCGCGCTTGATGCAGAACGTTACCTTGGTGAGTTAGAAAGTCATTAATAATTGCGTAAGCTTATTTATATATTAAAACAAAGAAAGCAGCTATTAAGCTGCTTTCTTTGTTTTAAACTGTCTATTCTATAATTCCTTCTTATAAATCGCGGCGCTATCGGCAAATTTCTTCATAGAAACAGCGGTAGGTGCGCCAAACAATTCAATTTCAGTTTTACCCGATGCTTCAAGGTCTAAGGTTTCGGTAACTAAAATGCTTGATTTTGCAAAACCTTCGGCAACAACGGTTGCATTTTTAACGGTTAATTTTTTACCGGTAAAGGAAGCCGTGTTATCAACGCGCAATTGCATAGCAGCAGCGTCGCCCTCTATGGCAGCGGTAGTTTTTTGGTACATATCCATTTTAAGATTCTGTGTGGCAATAAGCGCTTTCAGGTCGGCGTTTTTGCTAAGTTCAACCGTAGCGCTTTCGGCCTTAACATTAATTTCGGCCGTAGTCTTGTCATTAAGGCTGATGCTAAAAGTGCCCGCTTTTACATTAAGAAACGATTTGCTGAAATCAACATTTTTAATAGCAATGTTCTCTAACTCCAGCTCGGTAAGGGCATACAGCATCACCTGGTGTTTCGCAATGATCGATTTTAGTTCTCCAGTATAAGTAACACGCACCGTTATTTTTTTCGCGCCTGTAATTTCTTTGTTGGTATACAGCCTTAAAGTTGTACCATGAATATCGGCCTGAATGCTCTCGTGCAGGTTGTCATCGGCCTCAATTTCTAAAGATTGGGTACTGCCTTTAGTAAGGTACACCTCCATATTATCTTCCAGTTCAAGGCTGTCAAAAGTTTGAACCTCTTTGGTGCTAACCGTAACATTTTTAGAACCTTTTATTTTTTCCCGTTTTTGGGCAAAGGTTACCGCCGTACATAACAGTACAAGCAGCACCAGGCAGCTTTTCTTCATAATTTGTGAATTTATTGGTAAAAGCAAATATATAAAAAATCGTGGGCACGGCTTACAATTTTGATGTTTTCAAATTCGCTAAGCATCAGCTAATTGTGATTTTTATGTAACATTTTTTTAATAAGTTAGTCATGTAAGAACCATATTGCAACAATGTGTATATTTGTTGTGCAAAATAGATTTTTTATATGAAAAGATTTACCTGTTTACTATTGCTTTTGGCAGGTGGTACCATGAGTGCCCAAACTGTAAAAACACCCGATGCATCTAACCCCAAATGGCTACGGAATGCCGCAATATCGCCCGATGGGTCGGCTATTGCCTTTTCGTATCAAGGAGATATTTTTACAATACCAGTAAACGGCGGCCAGGCAGTAAGGCTTACCATACACGAAGCTTATGATGCCGACCCGGTATGGAGTGGCGATGGTAAACAAATTGCGTTTTCGTCTACACGCTACGGTAATAAAGATGTTTTTGTTATCCCCGCCGCTGGGGGAGTATCAAAAAGGCTTACCTATTATTCTGCCGATGATGTGCCTTCTGATTTTAACAACACCAATGATAAGGTAATTTATACGTCATCAAGGTTAGATGATGTGGCATCTGCCGTGCTGCCTACGTTTTTCCTGCCGGAATTGTATGAGGTTAGTATTAATGGCGGTATGGAAAAGCGACTGCTTGCCACACCTGCCGAGGCAGCCGTTTTTAGCCCGGACGGTACAAAATTGCTGTTTCATGACAGGAAAGGATATGAAGACCCTTTCCGTAAGCACCAAACGTCATCTGTTACCCGCGATATTTGGGTGTACGACCTGCAGTCTAAAACCTATTACCCCGTAACCGAAACCAATACCGAAGAGCGCAACCCCGTTTACGGCAACGGTAGCGAATATTATTTCCTGAGCGAGCGTAACAGTACCTTTAACGTATGGAAAGCATCGTTAGCAAATAATAAAGAAAGCAGCCCGCAGCAGATAACTAATTTTACAAAGCATCCGGTGCGCTTTTTAAGCCGTTCTAATAACGGAACGCTTTGTTATACTTGGGATGGTGAAATTTACACCCAAACCGATGGCGGCCAGCCTAAAAAACTTGTTGTAGATATACAAAGCGATGAGCGTTACAACGAAAAAGTGATCCAGACGCTTAGGGGCGATGCTACCGATTTTGCCATATCGCCAAACGGTAAAGAAGAAGCCTTTATAGTACACGGCGAAGTTTTTGTGGTAAGTACCGAATTTGGCATTACAAAAAGGATTACCAATACGCCCGAGCAGGAGCGTAATATACAGTTTAGCCCGGATGGACGCAGCCTTTTATACAGCGGCGAGCGTGGCGGCTGCTGGAATATTTATGAAACCAGCCTGGTTAACAAAGAAGATAAATACTTTTTTGATGCCACGCAGTTTAAAGAAAGCCCGGTTGTAACATCGGGTAAAGAGTCGTTCCAGGCGCAGTATTCGCCCGATGGTAAAGAGGTTGCTTTTATAGAGGAGCGTACTACCATCCGTATAAAAAACCTTGCCAGCGGTGCCGTTCGCACGGTGCTTGCCGGTAAATACAATTACTCTTACCAGGATGGCGACCAGTATTTTACATGGTCGCCCGATAGTAAATGGCTGCTTGTGCCCTATATGGCCTACGAGCGCTGGAATACCGATATCGGCCTTATTAATGTTAATGATGGCAAAGCGCCCATTAACCTTAGCCAGAGCGGTTACAACAACCAGAACCCTAAGTTTGGTATGGAGGGCGAAATGGTGTACTGGGCGTCTGATAAAGATGGTTACCGCTCGCACGGCAGCTGGGGTGCAGAGAGCGATGTGTATGCTGTTTTCCTTACAGAGAATGCCCAAAAGAAATTTGAGCTGAGCAAAGCCGAATATGCTTTATGGAAAGAGCAGGACGATGCTAAAAAGGGCAAGGATGATGATAAAGATGGCAAAGACAAGAAAGACAAGAAAGACAAAAAAGGCAAGGATAAAGATAAAGATGAGAAAAAAGAAGCTGTTAAGCCTGTAAAAATAGATTTTGAAGGCCTTCAGGACCGTAAAGCCAAGCTCACCATACACTCATCAAGGTTGTCTGACTTTGTGGTGGATAAAGATGGCGAGAACATTTACTACCTAACGCGTTTTGAGGAAGGTACCAACCTTTGGAGGACAAAATTCCGCGATAAGGAAACCAAGCTGTTTGTAAACCTTAACAGCGAAGATTCTAAAATAGAACTGGATAGCAAGGAAGAGAATATATTCCTTATTGATAAAGGCGGCAAGCTGATTAAAATAGCAGTTAAGGATGCTAAAAAGGAGCCGATTAACTTTGCTGCCGAAATGAGCCTTAACGAAACTGCCGAACGTGCCTATATGTTTGAGCATGCCTGGAGGCAGTTTAAAAAGAAATTTTACCTGGAAGACCTGCATGGTGTAGACTGGGATTATTACAAACAGGAGTACGCTAAATTTTTACCGTACATAAACAACTCCGTTGATTTTTCAGATTTGTTAAGCGAAATGCTGGGCGAGGTAAATGCATCGCACACCGGCAGCCGCTACCGCCCGGAGCGTTCGCCTGCTAATGATGCTACGGCATCATTGGGTGTATATCTTGATAACAACTATACCGGCAACGGTGTTAAAATCGCCGAAGTGTTAGACAGGAGTCCGCTTTTTAAAGCAAAACAAAAAATTAAGGCAGGCTTTATTATTGAGGCGATAGATGGCGTAAAAATTACCCCGGAGCAAAATTACTACGCGTTGCTAAACCGTAAAGCCGATAAAAAGACACTTGTAGGCTTTTTTGATGACAAGACCGGTAAACGCTGGAACGAGGTTATAGAGCCTATAACCCTTGGCAACGAGAACAAATTGGCGTATGACCGTTGGGTTAAAAAACGTGAAAAAGATGTAGAGCGCCTTTCGGGCGGTAAGCTGGGTTACGTGCACGTAGAGGGTATGGACTCTGAAAGCTTTAGGAATGTGTTCGAGAAAGCACTGGGCAAGTATAACGATGCCGAGGCCCTTATTGTAGATACCCGCTTTAACGGTGGGGGATGGCTGCATGACGACCTTGCTACTTTCCTGAGCGGAAAAATATACATGTCTTTTGAGCCACGCGGCCAAAAAAATATGGGTAATGAGCCGCAGTTTAAATGGCACAAGCCATCGGCGGTACTAATAAGCGAGGGTAACTATAGCGATGCGCACATGTTTCCATATACTTACAAAGCGTTGGGCATAGGCAAGCTTATAGGTATGCCGGTGCCGGGTACCGGTACTGCCGTATGGTGGGAAAAGATGGTAGATGGCAAAACCATCTTTGGGGTGCCGCAGGTAGGTATGCGTACCGTTAACGAGGGTAAGCTGATGGAGAACTTTCAGTTAGAGCCGGATGTTAAGGTTAAAAACGAACCTGCTAAAGTAAATGCCGGCGAAGACCAGCAGCTGGAAGCAGCAGTAATAGAGCTTTTAAAGAAAAAATAAATAGTAACGGCCACCTGAAAAGGTGGCCGTTACTATTTATGGAGTATTAAACATTAACATGATAGGAGACGAGCTAAATGTACTCGTCAATAATTGAAATGGTTTTCAATTAAATTTTCCGTTAGTATTTTAGCTTCTTTAAATTCAAAAATTAATAAATCTATTACTTGTGCATATTGATTTTTAGCTTCTTTGAATACAGGATTATCAAAAGATATACTAACAACAGTTTTTCTTAAATTAGTATATGAATTTAAAGCATTTTCTATTAATTGAGGTAGAGTATATAGAGCGGTAAAATCGCTATATAAACTTTTCATACTGATATTGTTATTCCTATTATGTAATATTAAACTTTCTAATGCGAATATACCTTCGGAGTAAAGTTCAGAAAATATTTGTATTTCATATTCAACTCTTCGGGAGCTTAAATTTAATGCATTCCCAAAATTTTTCACTGCTGCGATTACACGTGCGTCTTTGTTTGTTAAACCTTCATTTATATAGATAGTTATTTTTTCTGTAAGCTTACTTGTAGTAGCTGTCTGTTCGTTTATTAGATTGCTAATATTGATGATACTTTTTCCAGCATCATCTATAAGCTGAATATTTTCAATTAAATCAAATTCATTATCAGTGCTTTTGCTGATAAAAATGTTGAAATTTTTGTCATTTTCAGATGAGAAAATACGATTGATTCTTTCCTTAGATTTTAAATTAAATTTTTGATTCAATGGAATTTCTAATTTCCATTTTTTTTTATTTTTTTTAAAGATCTTTTCATTTATTTCAATCCAGTAGGTTTCATCTGTTGTTGGTAAATGTGCTATTAGTATAATCGGAATAGAAAGATTTAGCCAATAGTTATAATGTATTTGAGAAACATAATAAGAGAGAGTCTTTTCAGTTA
>NZ_VJVZ01000009.1 GCF_007097145.1 Flavobacterium zepuense
TTATATAAAAATTTCCTTCGCCTGTTTTTATTTGTAGAGCTATAAATTTGCCTAATGGTTCTCCATTTTCAACTTGTTCAATTATCGCATCCAAACCTACATCTGTTATAGGTTGTTCTCTAAAAATCCACCCTAATTCTTTAGTAATAATTCTATCAGTTTCAATGACTCCCAGTCTTTCAATATTACTATAACGTGGCATAAGTTGCATATTAATTTTTTCAAAGATACAATTATTGAAATCCATTAAAAAAACAAAACCCCGCAATTGCGGGGTTCATAAATTTTATTGTTTAGAGACGGTGCCTCCTGAGTCGGCTTTTGTATCGATTTTTTTAGGGGTTGTAACGTAACGTATAATGCCACCGCTGGATGCTTCTGCCGCAAGGTTTTCTATGGGGTTTACAATAAAACTGCCACCACTTGATGCTTCTACATCGGCGTTAAGTGCCTTTAGCTCGCCGGCATTAAAGGTACTGCCGCTGCTGGCTTCGGCAACAAGGTTTTCGGCAGTGCCTAATAACTTAATAGTACCGGAGCTGCTGGCTTCCCCTTTAACATTTTTTGCAATAACGGTAACTTCTACCTGTCCGTCACTATTAGCATCAAGCTTAATGTTATCTGTTTTTATAACTGTTTTACCTTTTACAGATGCCGAGCTGTTAGCCTCTATACCCGCAATTTCCGGTAGTATAATCGTGATTTTTTTAGAAGCAGCGCTGCCTATGTTAGCATCGCAGCTAATTGTAAGCTCTGTACCGCTTGCTTCAACCTTTATATGCTGTTGCAGGTTATCATCGGCCTCTACGGTAACAGAGCGGTTTACGCCCTGTTCTATATAAACATCTAAGCCTTCGCCAGCTACAATTGTTGTAAACTCTGCAGTTACAGCACGGGCTTGTTTGGTAACGTTACCACTGCCATCAACCGTTTCAAAGTTGCACGAGCTAAATAGCAATGCCGTAACAGCAATTATTATAGCTTTGGCTATGTGTACAATAACTTTAATCATAATATCTTAATTTAGATAGTTTATCGATCTTAATCTTATTCCATTTTTTTAGCATCCTCTTCCATTTGCTGGGCCTGCTTTTTCATGTTTTCGGCCTGCTCCCTCATGTTCTTTGAGGTTTCTTCGGCCTGAATTTTCATTTCTTCAGCCTGAACTTTCATTTGTGCTGCCTGTTCAGCCATCTGGATCTTTATTTCAGCTTCGCTCATAGGATGTCCCTCAACCGCCTCAAAGTCGCCATCTACGCCCTCTACAACACAGTCAAGGCATTTAACCCTGTCTTTACCCATCTGGTAGCGGTGGTCGCCATCAAACCAAAGGTCAAAGAACTCATCGTCGCTGCGGTCGTAGTCCTGTAGGCTCTTATCCGGGTGAAAATATACACCTTCCGGCAGGTATAAAAACACTTCAACACGCTGCCTGCGGAATTTAGCATCGGTACCTGTTAGCAAATAATTGTCTAAAATTAGGTTATTTCCTTCAATCTTAAAACTATATTTTATGCTTTCGGCCGATTTTCTTGCCTGCTGCATGGTGCTTCCGCTGGCAATACGCTCTACCTGTACATAAGGTTGGGCTTCATCGGTTTTAAGTATAAAGAGTTCTATATCGTTATTATATATTACCTCGTTACCTAAAGAATCCTGTTTAAAGCGGAAATCGTAATCATGGCTAACTGATTTTGCAAAATAGTCGTTATACCTGAATTTTACCTGTAGGGTATCGTTCTTGGCAAGGTATATTTGCTCTTTTACAACCGTTTTGCCTTCGTTTGCGAGTTGTGCCGATTGCATAATGCCTAGGTAAATGCAGGCGCTTACGCTTACTATCCATAACACTACAAGTGTATATTTGGTAAGGTTGCCAACCGACCTAAGGTTGTCTGACAGTATTTTAAGCCCCAACAGGAATAACGAGAAGAGCGGAATAGCAATGGCAAAAAAGCCTGCAATGCCTATAACCCACATAGGTGTCTCGGTATAATTCATGCTGTTAACATACGGGTACCATGATTCACCGGCTATAGATGATGAGGTTAGGAGCGCTATAAGGCCTACCAACAGGCATCCTAAACCTATGGCACTAAAAATGGTTATTAACGCACCTATTACCTTGGCAACTGCCTTTAAAATGGCAAGTATGGCAGTGCTGACTCCCGTGCCAATCCTTTCGGCGCCGTTTTTTACGTTGTTGCCAAGCTTATCATAGTCTACATTGCCAAACTTATCGGCAATCTGGCTGAACTCTTCCTTTACCTTTTTTTCGATGTTAGAAATGTTTATAGGTTCGCCTGTCATTTCCAGTTTCTCGGTGGTGGTAATGGCTTTAGGTATTAAAATCCATAATAAAATGTATACAAACGCACTGGTACCAAAGGTTACAAAAGGCGATATGATAAACAATATCCTAACCCACAATGGGTCTATCCTAAAGTAGTGGCCCAGGCCGGCACACACACCGCCTATAATGGCTTTGTCACCATCCCTGTAAAACTTTTTAGTACGCGGAAAAACAAAGTTGGGTACCTTGTAGGCGCTACCTGTGCTTTTATCGTCTTCGTCTATACGGTAATCTTCGGGCTGGCCCATAACGGCAATAACCTGGTCTACCTCTGTAATGCTTACTACCTGTTTGTCGTTCTTAAGCTTTTCTGTAAGCAGCTCAGCTATCCTGCCTTCAATATCGCTCATGATCTCGTCTCGGCCATCGGGCGAAAGCGAGCGCCTTATGGCATCAAAATAGCGGTTAAGCTTTTGATAGGCATCTTCATCTATATGGAAAAAGAAACCTCCTAAATTTATACTTACTGTTTTGTTCATGGCTATGCTTTTTGGCTGGTTATTATATTTACTGCATCAGACAATTCTGTCCAGGTAATGCTAAGTTCTGTTAAAAATACTTTTCCTTCATCGGTTAAACCGTAATATTTTCTTGGTGGCCCCGATGTAGATTCTTCCCAACGGTAGTTTAATAAACCGTCGTTTTTTAATCTTGTAAGCAGTGGGTAAACCGTTCCCTCCACAACAAGCAGCTTCGCGTTTTTAAGGGTATCGAGTATTTCTGAAGTATAGGCATCTTTTTCTTTTAAAACAGATAGGATGCAGAATTCCAAAACTCCCTTACGCATTTGGGCCTTGGTGTTCTCAATATTCATAAGCTTTCATGTATTTATTTTTAGTGCCGGTTAGGGCATAGTTTTTAATTAAGGCTAAATTTAAAATTGTCGCGTTTTACGGCATAAGCATTAGTGCCCAGGTCTATCTTTACGGGGTCGCCGTAATAGGTAATAGATGAGGAGCTGTCGGCATCGGCCTTGATAGACGCCCCCGCACCAATAAATACCGATGAAGCATTCTTGGCAAATACATCAGCCCTGTTGCATACAAACTTACCCGCCTGTACCGATCCGCCACTGCAATAAATGCTGGCGGTAGTAGCCTGGCCCATTAATTTAATATAACCGCCGTTTGTGGCATCGCCCTTAAAGCTATCGGTAACTACCTTACCCCTAAAACCCGCACCGCCTGACGCTTTAATGCTGCATGAACCTGCTGCCTGTATATGGCCAATAAAACTACTTCCCGATGCCAGGCTAATACTAACCTGCTCAAAATTTGTATCGTTTGGCAATTTAATACTGGCAGCTCCCGCAGCTTTAAATACGGTAACATTTTTTTGTGCTACATACACACGTGCCTGGGTGTATGTTGCGGTGCTGTTGTTTTCCTGCCCTTTAATATAAATACGTAGGGTATTGCCGTCATACTCGGTAGCAATGCTGCTTAGGTTTTGGGCAGTACCGGTTTCAACTTTAAGCGCTAAGGTGTCGTTTTGGGTAAAAATTACCTCAATGCCGTTCTTAACGTCAATTTTAGTAACATCATAGGCCTGTCGGTCCTCGGTTACCTGTGCATGTGCTCCCAGGGTGATTAAGCCTGTAACTGCTGCAATGATTAGTTGTTTCATAACTGTTTTCGTTTTTTGATTGATGATGATGATAAAAACCCGTTGCCGGCAAACGGGCTGTGATTTGATGATTGATTGATAACTGAACTCAGGGCTGCTGCCGGCAGCAGTAATATAATGCTGATGAGGCATTTTTTTATTTGATAAAATTTATGGTTAACGGATAGTTGCTCTTAATACCATTACTGTTTTTTACCGCGGCATATATTATAAGGAAGAACTCGGCTACTTTCATTACGCCCAATACAAAGGCTGCTATAAAACCTATAATGGCAAGGCTGGTTACTTTGCCATCGTTAAATTCATTAAAAACCCATTCGCAGTCGTTAACCTGAGTAAAATCCAGATCTTTAAAAAAGGTATATAAAAATATTGGCACTGCAATTATTGCCAAAAGAATGGTATACATAAACAGGCTCAACTGAAAATTAATGGCTTGCTTACCGTTAAAATCTATAAATTCCGACTCATGTTTTTTGCTGCTCCATATAATTACCGGGAATATAAAGTTGCCAAACGGTATAAAATATTGCGTTAATGCGCTAAGCTGCAATAGTGTTGATGTGGTTTTGTGTGCTGTAGTTTCCATAGTAGAGGTCTATATCTATTAATATCCTATGCAAATATATGGCTAAAGACAGGTAGTGTGTAACGCATAGTACTAATATTTAACAAAAAATTAACATTTTGAAATCGGCATGATAAAGCGTATATTAGCTTTAAAATCAAACTATAAATGGAATTTACGCCATCAAAACTCAATACTTTCCTGCTTTTTAAGCTGCCATCGGCCTATATTAGCGGGGTAAGGGTAAAACAAATAACTACCGAAAAATGCATTGTAAGCGTTAAGCACCGCTGGATAAACCAAAACCCGTTTAACAGTATGTACTTTGCGGTACAGGCTATGGCGGCAGAACTTACAACCGGTGCATTGGTTATGTACCATATAAAAAACAGCGGCAAAAAAATATCTATGCTTGTAGCTAACAATAAAGGTAACTTTAGTAAAAAGGCAAAAGGCAGGATAACTTTTACCTGTACAGAGGGGCATTTGATTGCCGATGCTATAGCGCAAACCATTGCAACGGGCGAGGGGCAAACCTTCTGGATGAAATCTATAGGGGTGGATGAGAGCGGCGACCAGGTATCTGAAATGGATTTTGAGTGGAGTGTTCGTGTAAAATAGTATAACGGTTTAGGGTGTAAGTAGTAATACTACATTGCTAAAAATTAGTTAAACACCTTGTTTAATGCCTCCGTTTAAAGCGTTGGCAATACCTTTGCCACAAAATAGATTGCTATGAAAGTTTTATTAACCGGCGCGACAGGATTGGTAGGAACAGAGTTGGTATCGCTGCTGCTTAAAAACGGCCTGCACGTTAATTATCTTACCACGAGCGAAGATAAAATTCAGAATGAAGAAAAATACACCGGCTTTTTATGGAACCCTAAAAAGGGAGAGATCGACGAAAACTGCATAGACGATGTAGATGCTGTTATTCACCTTGCAGGTGCCTCTATATCTAAAAGATGGACACAATCGTATAAAGAAGAGATACTGGAAAGCCGTATAGTAAGCACCCGTTTACTGTATACACTTTTAAAAAGTAAGGATAATAAAGTAAGCCAGTTTATATGTGCTTCGGCTATTGGTATTTATCCCAGCAGCCTGGAGGCTATTTATTCTGAAGACAGTACAGAACGTGATAATTCATTTTTAGGTACTGTAGTACAAAAGTGGGAAGAAGCCGCCCTGCAAATAGAGCAGCTTAAAATTAAAGTAGCGCTTATACGCACCGGGCTGGTGCTATCGGGCAAAGGCGGTGTTTTAAAAGAAATGGCGGCTCCTGTAAAATTTGGCCTTGGTGCTGCCTTTGGCAGTGGTGAGCAACTACAATCATGGATACACCTTCGTGATCTTGCCGGTATTTACTACTATGTGCTTAATAATGAGTTAGAAGGTGTTTATAATGCCGTGGCTCCTTACCCTGTAACGCAAAAGCAATTGGTTAAAACCATAGCCCAGGTATTAGATAAGCCTTATTTTATACCAAATATACCCCGGTTTGCCATGCAGCTGGCCGTTGGCGAAATGCACACCTTACTATATGACAGCCAAAACGTAAGCGCCAAAAAAATAATAGGCGAGGGCTACCAGTTTAAATACCTCTCCCTCGAAAAAGCAATTAAAAACGAATTACGCTCATAACCGCCAATCAGGCGGTTTTTTTGTAAGTTTAGCATAAAGGTCTTTCATCTATTATCTATCATCTAAAGTTCCTCTTTAAAAATATGGTGTGACAATTTGACATTTTATAACATTTGGCAATACTTTTGCACATCGCTTTAGCGACCATTAATATAATGATGTTTAAGAAAATATTTAAAAATATGAGCCAGAGAGATTCTGAAAATGCCGAAAACGAGCTAACACAGGACGAATTAGTAAATAACACCGAAACTACTGACCAACAGCCGGAAGCAACAGAAGGTATACCTACAGCCGAAGGTTTATCTGAAGTAGAGCAACTGGGTGAAGATCTTGCTAAAGAAAAGGATAAGTTTTTACGCCTGTTTGCCGAATTTGACAACTATAAAAAGAGAACCTCTAAAGAAAGGCTGGACTTGTTTAAAACTGCCAATCAGGAAGTGCTTCAGGCTTTATTGCCTGTTATGGATGATTTTGACAGGGCTTTGGCACAAATTGCTAAAAGCGAAGACGATGTACTCCTTAAAGGTGTAGAGCTTATACACAACAAGCTTAAAGATACCCTTGCCTCTAAAGGGCTGGAGCAGGTAGAAATTAAGGCCGGCGACGTATTTAATGCTGATTTTGCAGAGGCTATTACCCAAATACCGGCACCAAGCGAAGACCTTAAAGGTAAAATTGTTGATGTGGTAGAGAAAGGATATAAGCTGGGCGACAAAATTATACGTTTCCCTAAAGTTGTATTGGGTAATTAATTAAAGGCGGGTGCAGTAAAACTAAGGTGAAATGAAAAAAGATTATTACGAAATACTGGGTATAGAAAAAGGCGCTACGGCAGAGCAGATTAAAAAAGCTTACCGTAAAAAAGCTATAGAATATCACCCTGATAAAAACCCGGGTGACAAAGAAGCCGAAGAAAAATTTAAAGTAGCTGCCGAAGCTTACGAGGTGCTTAGCGATGCCGATAAAAAAGCGCGTTATGACCAGTACGGCCATGCTGCTTTTGATGGTGGCAACGGAGGCTTTAACGGCGGCGGCCACATGAATATGGATGACATATTCAGCCAGTTTGGCGATATCTTTGGCAGTGCCTTCGGCGGCGGCGGAGGATTTGGCGGTTTTGGCGGCGGTGGTGGCCAGCGCAGGATGAAGGGGAGCAACCTTAGGATTAAAGTAAAGCTTACGCTGGATGAAATTGCAAACGGCGTAGAAAAGAAAGTTAAGGTAAAACGTAAAATTCAGGCTAAGGGTGTTAGCTACAAAACCTGCCCTACCTGTAATGGTGCGGGCCAGGTTATGAAGGTAACCAATACCATACTGGGCAGGATGCAAACCGCATCTACCTGCCACAGCTGTGGTGGTACCGGCCAGATAATAGATGGTAAACCCAACCATGCCGATGCGCAGGGTATGGTTATGGAAGACGAAACGGTATCAATAAAAATACCTGCCGGTGTAGCCGATGGCATGCAGCTTAAAGTAAGCGGCAAAGGTAACGATGCACCGGGCACTAACAGTATACCGGGCGACCTTATAGTAGCCATTGAAGAGGTTGAGCACGAAACGCTTAAGCGTGAAGGCGAAAACCTGCACCTGGATCTTTACATAAGTGTGGCAGAGGCTGCACTGGGTACATCTAAAGATATTGACACGGTAAACGGTAAAGTAAGGATTAAACTGGAAGAAGGCATACAAAGCGGCAAGATTTTAAGGCTTAAAGGCAAGGGTATACCAAGCCTTAACAGCTATGGCAGCGGCGACCTTTTAGTGCATGTAAATGTTTGGACTCCAAAGACTTTAAACAAAGACCAGCGCCAGTTTTTTGAGAAATACCTTAATGATGAAAACTTTATTCCAAACCCGGAAAAGAGCGAGAAATCTTTTTTTGAAAAAGTTAAGGATATGTTTTCATAATTTAAGAAAATTTTATACATTTGAAATTCACTATGCAAATAGTGAATTTTTCTTTTTCATAGCAATTTTTCCCATCTTTATGCAAATAAGGATGGGTTTTTTTATTTACCAATATTTTGTTAGCGTTATAATGTAACATTTTGCTTAGATGCGCGCCATATAATCTGTATTTTTACCACCACAATTAAACTACTGAATGAAACCAATACTGGAAGTTAAAAACGTTGTAAAGCAGTATGGCGATTATACCGCCCTTAACAGCGTTTCGCTTAGTGTGCCGCAGGGCAGCATTTATGGCCTGCTGGGGCCTAACGGCGCAGGTAAGACATCGCTAATACGCATCATAAACCAGATAACCATGCCCGATAGCGGCGAGATCCTGCTGGATGGCGAAAAACTGGCCCCGCACCATGTTTCGCAAATTGGCTATATGCCGGAGGAGCGTGGCCTGTATAAAACCATGAAAGTAGGCGAGCAGGCACTATACCTGGCACAGCTTAAAGGCTTATCTAAAAAAGAGGCAAAAGAGCAACTGGACTACTGGTTTGAAAAACTGGAGATAAAAGGCTGGTGGAATAAAAAGATACAGGAACTCAGCAAGGGTATGGCACAAAAAATTCAGTTTGTGGTTACGGTATTGCACCGCCCCAAGCTGCTTATACTGGATGAGCCTTTTAGCGGATTCGACCCGGTAAATGCCAACCTTATAAAAGACGAGATACTGGAGCTTAGGGATAAAGGTACAACCGTTATATTTTCTACCCACCGTATGGAAAGTGTAGAGGATATGTGCGACCATATTGCGCTCATCCATAAATCTAACAAACTTATAGAGGGCGAATTGCAGGATGTAAAGCGCCGCTACCGTACCAATACGTTTGAGGTGGGTATTGCGCCGGAGAATTTTCAGCACCTGCTGGCCGATATCAGTACGCGCTACACCACCAGGCAGGCCAGCTTTAAAACACTGGACGATGAGCTTAAGCTTGAGGTGGAGCTGCCTAAGGGTACGCCATCGCGCGAGCTGCTGCGCTACCTTACCGATAAAGGGGACGTTACCTATTTTATGGAAAAAATACCAAGCGTAAACGACATTTTTATACAAACCGTTAGCCAACAAAAATAACATGAGCCTGTCTTTAATTATAAAAAGAGAATTTAACGCCAAGGTGCGTAACAAGTCGTTTATAGTAATGACGTTCCTTAGCCCGCTGCTGTTTACGGCAATGGCTTTACTGGTGGGCTACCTTGCCAGTGTTAACGGCGATGAGGTTGTAAAAATAGCCGTGCACGACCAGGCCGGTACACTAATAAAAGACTTTAAGAACGACAAGGAAACCCATTATACAGATCTTTCGGCACTATCGCTTGCCCTGGCTAAAGAAAAGGCCGCAGAGGGCTACGAAGGCCTAATTTATGTGCCTGCCGTAACCGATGCTAAGGACCTGTTGCATAAGGTAGAATATATTAGCAACGAGAGTCCGTCGATGGAGTTTATTGGCAATATAGAAGATGTGGTAAACGATAAGCTTACCAGGTTTAACCTTGAAAAAGCAGGCATCGATTATAAAAAGATCGACGAAGCTAAAACCTATGCCGACATTCGTCTAAGCAAATTCAGCGGTGAAGAAAGCCTTAGGTGGCTAAACGAAATTAAGATAGGTATAGGCTTTGCCTTTGGCTACCTCATCATGATGTTTATCATCATTTACGGTAACATGGTAATGCGCAGCGTTATCGAAGAGAAAACCAACCGCATTATAGAGATCATTATATCATCAGTTAAACCGTTCCAGTTAATGATGGGCAAGATTATAGGCACATCAATGGCCGGTTTGCTGCAATTTTTAATTTGGGCAATACTGGGCGGCATCCTGCTTTTTGTGGCGGGTAATGTATTTGGGTTACAGGTAGGGGCAACGTCTGCCGCGAGCCCGGAAGCAACCCAGGCCGCTACAACAGGCTTGCAGGCTTATCTTCCGGAGATATTTAACCTGCCATGGGGTACCATGCTGTTATCATTCCTTATATTCTTTACAGGTGGTTTCTTCCTGTACAGCTCAATTTATGCATCTATAGGGGCAGCGGTAGACAGCGAGACCGATTCTCAGCAGTTCCTGTTGCCTATCATCCTCCCGCTAATGCTTGGGGTATATGTAGGCTTCTTTACCGTTATAAACGACCCTCATGGCACTGTAGCCACCGTATTTAGCATGATACCGCTAACATCACCCATTGTAATGATGATGCGCCTGCCATTTGGCGTACCACTATGGGAAGTTGCCCTATCTATGGCAATACTGTTTGCTACATTTTTTGGTGTGGTGTGGTTTGCCTCAAAAATTTACAGGATAGGAATCCTGATGTATGGCAAAAAGCCTACGTACAAAGAAATATTTAAATGGCTTAGGTATTAATTATCTCAGGCTACTCAATAAAAAACGGACACACTGCATTTAGCTTGTGTCCGTTTTTGTTTATTAAGGTTTTTGTTATGTAATTTTTATTATTTTACAATTATTGTTAGGGTAAAATTAATTTTAGATGTTATTGGTTAGCAAACCAATCTAAAATTTTACTAAATGAAAAACAATTACCTTTCTTACTTATTGGGCGCATTCCTTTTATGTCAGGTAACCGCTTATGCCCAGCCGGGCTCATTAGATACCAGTTTTGGTACACAGGGTAAAGCTCTTAATTATACGGGTACTTACCATGCAACTGCAAGGCGGGCATTAATTTTACCCGACGGAAAAACAATAACCGCCGGTACGGGTAACATCAGCCTCACCTATTATGACGACCTTATGCTTATGAAGTTTAACGAAGATGGCTCGCCCGATGCCTCTTTTGGTACAAACGGGATTGTAATGGTTGGCGAAACACTTGTTGATGAAGAAATTATATCGATGTGCCTGGTAGGCGATAAGATACTCGTATCGTTTGTTACGTACGGAACTTCAAATGCCGTGGGGTATGCGCGTTTTAATGCCGATGGGTCTTTAGATACTACGTTAAACGGTACCGGCTTTGCTTACCATGAAATAGCAGATAAGAGAATTATTATGTATTCTTTATATGTTAAGGAAGATGGTAAAATTATTGCCGGGGGCTACACGATAACAGACAATCAGTTACAGGATATGCAATGGATGGTAGCCCAATATAATGCCGATATGACTGTAGATACTGCCTTTGGCGGTGGTGATGGTTACTGGAATGCGGTTATGAACTATGGCACCAATAACCTTGTTGCACTGGCGGTAAACAATGATGGGAAAATTGTAATGGGCGGCCACGCTGTAGATGCGTCGTTTACCGATTTTACCATTATGCAGCTTAATGAAGATGGTACCCAGGATACTTCTTTTGGTACCAACGGAATTACATATATAGATTTTAATAACTTTGGCGATTACCTGTATTCATTAAGATTACAACCCGATGGCAAGATACTTCTTGGCGGCGGCACAACTACACCTACTAACACTAACAATGCATTTTGTGCGGCACGCTTAAATACTAACGGTTTATTAGATGAAACGTTTGGCCAGGGTGGCAAGATCCAGTACCCATTTAATGCGCAGTATAATGAAACAGCTACCGATGTTTGTATACGCAGCAATGGCAAGATAGTTTTAGGCGGGTATATGAGTTTTGGCGATGAGCCCGACTTTGGCTTACTGTTTTTAAATGCTGATGGTTCACCCGATACCCTTTTTGGAAACGGGGGCAGGGTAAGTACCGACTTTACCTCTGCGGAAGGCAATGATTTTGAGCAGCTTCATGCCTTGTGTGAGCAGGCCGACGGTAAGATTATCGCAGCCGGTCAAACATTTGAAGCTAATAAGTATAAGGTAGCATTAGCCCGTTATAATATCGAAGAGCCAACTACAGATGTAAGCGATATAAATAGTGGCAAAAATATAAGCGTTTACCCTAACCCGGTTAATGATGTGCTGCATATTAGCTTTAAATTGCCTTTTGAGAGAGAAGCCCAGATAAAGCTTTTTACCATGAACGGCCAGCAAATACAAACCGATGCATCTAAAGTATCGGCATTTACAAATACTGTTACAATTAATAGTTTTGCTGCATTGGCTAAAGGTGTTTATGTTTTAGAAGTTACTGCAGGAAATATGATCCAGACTTTTAAAGTGGTAAAGTAATTTGTCTAAATAGTTTAAATTCAAACCGGGTTAAACCCCGGTTTTTTGCGATTGTACGTAGCTACAACTCCTAACTAAACCTGTAACTTACTCCATCGGTGGCAACTCCTCGTCAGCAGGAACATCTTTTTGGGTTTGGGCAAGGGTGTCATCTTCACCAAGTACCATTCCCCAAGGTTTTAAGCCTTCTACACGGTCAAAAATTACTTTGGCAATAGCTATTACCGGTATAGACAGGAACATGCCTGTAATGCCCCAAACAAGCTCACCTACAACAAGGCCTATAACTGCTACTAATGTGTTTAGCTTTACTTTAGAGCCCACTATTTTAGGCATTATGTAATTACTGTCTATCAAATGGATGCAACTTAGCGCAATGGCTACGAACAAAATATCGTTAGGGGTAGCCGTTGCAAATGTTACTATTATAGACAGGAGCATCGATATAAAAATGCCTACATAAGGTATTACATTCAATATACCGGTTAGCATACCTAATAAGAAAGCATATTTAATTCCTAATACTGTAAATACAATGCAGCTTAATGTTGCAACAATGGCCATTTGCAGCAGTAGCCCTAAAATGTATTTTCTTATAATGTATTGTATACGGCCAACGGCTTCTAACACAACCGGGCTATGATTTTTATGAAAAAGAGCCAGCACAAAACGCAGCAACAGGCTACGATGCATCAATAGGAAAAAGGTATATAGAAATATAAAGACAGTAAACAATAGCGATGATGACAGCGACATTAAGGTTACACCTATTATTGCTGTACCGGTACCCAATGCATCGGCTGTTGTGTTATTAATATACTCAGCCTGTTTGGTGTTATCAATATTAAACGATTCGGCTATCCATGCCTGCAGGCCTTCCAGCGCCTCCATAACCTGTTTTTCAAATGCTGGGATATCCTGTGCAAAGGCAGTAAGCTGGCTCCCTAAAAGCACCATGATGCCGCTTATTACGCCTACAAGTACAAGGAGTACCAAAAAACATGCGAGCCCGCGTGAAAAGTGCAGTTTACGCTCCAGCAAATTAGCAAAAGGTATAAGCAGCATGGCAAAAAGCAATGCCAGTATAAGAGGGGCTAAAATTGTTTTACCTATTATTACTAAATATCCAATACCTAATATGCAAATGGTTATGTGGGCCAGTTTTGTGTAAAAAGGAATAGCTTTTATCATGCTTTATCTAAATAAGTACCAAAGCTACTATTTATTAGTGAAATTCTTATTTAATTATGAAAGTGTTAAGGAGCTAACGATTTATTGTTTGGGGTTATGGGTTATGGCTTATAGCTTATAGTTGTCGGCTACATACCATCAATAAACCATAAACTCTAAACTTGTTGGTGTTAACTATTTATTAAAATTCTTAAAAATATCACAAACATATTAAAGTATTCTTAATAAATAATTTAAAATTTTGATATATGGTGAATTGTAAGCTAATTTTGGTTAATCTTAAAAAGTAACATAAAATATAACAACCATGAAAAATTTCAAATTAGTATTAGGAGCTGTAGTAGTTGCAGCTGGTTTTGCATCTTGTAAGGATGAAGCAAAAATGACTGCCGAAAAACATGTAGATCATTATGTAGTTTTCGTTGACTCTGTGAATAATCTTGACGCTCAGGAGCGTGCCGCCAACTGGGCTGCTATCCAGGCTGAATATGAAACAAAAACTGCTGAAGCAGAAGCTGCTCTTGCAACTTTAGAGAATGATGCTAAAGCTCAGGAACGTATAAATGAAAGCAAATCTAAATATGATGGTGTAAAAACACAGGCTGAAAGTGAAGCTAAAGCTAAAATGGAAGCAGAAGCTACTCCGGCTGCAGGATCTGGAAACTCTCTTGCCGATGCATTTTTTGGCCCTGGTGTAGTTGTTGGTAACGATATGAAATTTGCATGGGTTAACAAGGATAATATCCTTAGCGTGTACCAAAAGTTTGTTGACACTTTTGAGGCCAATAAAGATTCATATTCAAGACAGGATTTTGATAAAATTAAAGCTTATTACGAAGCGCTTGATTCAAGGAAAAATACGGTAGAAAAAGAAGGCTTATCTGGCGAGGATAACCGTAAAATTGCAGGCCTTAAGCTTAAATTTGCCCCTAAATTTAAATGGGAGCGTATGACAGCTAAAAGCGACGAAAATAAAGAAGCTAAAGAAGCTGCAAATAACTAAATAAGGATTAGATAAGGTTTTTTATAATTTGCGAGAAAGGGCATGCCGAAAGGTAGGCCCTTTTTAGCGTTTTATTAAAGTGGTGTTATTATTAATAATATTACGATCTAACTAATGCAATAGGCCCCACAGGTTTTTAATGCCTAAAAAAACATCAAGTACAGTCGATTTAAAGGGGCGAATAATAAAGGGCTGCTTAGTTTGCTCGCGCCTAAAAAACACCAGGCCTAAATGATACGTATCTATAGTGAGCGTAACATTTGGGTCTTTTTTTATGGTTTCCCAGGCTGTCTCCATGTCGGCCGACCTGTGGATGTTGCCTATCGCAACCACACTGTTATTATTAATGTCCTGCAATGCCTGTTTAAAAGCGGGCAGTATCGAATCTTCGTCGTTGCCGGAAAGGTAAGCAAGGTCTACACCATCGGGCACAGGCACCATGGTAGAGTAAAACCAAACCTTTGTGTTGGTTTGCTCAGCTTCGGTGCGGATTATTTCGGCTATAAATGTAGTATCAGTGCCTAAGGCAAGCAGCTTATAGGATTTAAAATGAGATATGGTTTTAAACAGTATGTTTAAAGCTTCTTTGCTTAAACCTGTAGCATTGGTATCATATTTTTGATCGGACTCTACATAACGCCTCCTGTAAAAGCCTTTGGTAACTAAATTGTACACAAAAGGGGAGTGTATGCCGTGAGCGTTTACAGATCGGAATAAAAATTTAAGATAGCTTACAGTTAGCGGCATAGTTATAAATACAGGTAGCTAATATAGTAAAAAAAGTAAACCGTAAAATCACAGTGCTTTAATATGCAGTATCAATTTTACGGTTATTATATAGGCAATGCCTGCTGTTTAAACTTAATTTATTCCAGCTTTGCACTTAGTTCAAACCAGCGCTCGGTGGTTTCGTCGAGTTGCTTCAGTATTTTTTCAAGGTCGGTTGCTTTCTTTGCAATATCGGCATCAGCTATTGTGCCATCGGCAAATTGCTTCTCTATTGTCGCTTTTTCGCGCTCCAGGTCTTTAATATCTTTTTCAATTTTAGAGAATTCTTTTTGCTCATTAAATGTAAGTCCGGGTTTAACGTTGTTCTTTTTCCAGTCTTTTTTATCGCCGCCGCCTACAGTATTTAGTTCAGCTTTGGTAGGTTCAGAACTGTCTTCATAGCTGCGGAAATCGCTATAGTTACCGGGGAAATCTTCAATAATGCCTTCGCCTCTAAATACAAACAGGTGATCTACTATCTTATCCATAAAATACCTGTCGTGGCTTACTACAAGCAAACAACCAGGGTAATCTAGCAGGAAACTTTCAAGCACATTAAGGGTAACAATATCAAGGTCGTTAGTAGGCTCATCCAGGATTAAAAAGTTAGGATTCTGAATCAAAACCGTACACAAGTACAGCCTTTTAAGCTCGCCACCACTAAGGCGGTCTACAAAGTCATACTGTTTTTTCCGGTCAAACAAAAAGCGCTCTAAAAGCTGTGCGGCCGATATGATCCTGCCTTTAGAAAGCGGAATATACTCGCCATATTCTTTAATAACATCTATAACCTTTTGGCCTTCTTTAGGGTTAATACCGCTTTGGGTATAGTAGCCTATTTTAATAGTCTCACCTACAACAACTTTACCACTGTCTACAGGAATATTCTCTGTTATCATGTTCAGGAAAGTAGACTTACCTGTACCGTTCTTACCAATAATACCTATACGTTCACCACGCTTAAAGTTAAAGCTAAAGTTATCCAGTATGGCCTTATCACCAAACTTCTTGCTAATGTTGTGCAGCTCAACAATTTTGCTGCCCATACGCTCCATGTTAATTTCAAGCTCCACCACGTGCTCCTTACGGCGGCTCTGGGCTTTTTCTTTAATAACATAAAAGTCGTCTTGGCGCGATTTACTCTTGGTAGTACGTGCCTTAGGCTGGCGGCGCATCCATGATAACTCCTTAACAAACAGGTTTTGTGCCTTGTCTATACTGGCATTTTCGGCAGCAACACGCTCTTCTTTCTTTTGTAGGTAATAGCTGTAGTTACCTTTATATTGGTACAGTTTACCGTTATCAAGCTCTATAATTTCGTTACAAACACGCTCTAAGAAAAAACGGTCGTGCGTAACCATAAACAGGGTAATGTTTTCTTTAGCAAAATAATTTTCCAGCCACTCAATCATCTCAAGGTCAAGGTGGTTGGTAGGCTCATCCAGTATAAGCAAATCGGGCTTATTAATAAGGATAATAGCTAATGCAAGGCGCTTCTTCTGGCCACCGCTCAGGCTTTTTACCTTTAGTTTAAGGTCCTCCATCTTAAGCTTGCTCAAAATCTGCTTGTACTGGGTTTCAAAATCCCAGGCATTGTGCAGTTCCATACGCTCAAAAGCTTTTTGATAGGCAACCTCGTCTTCAGGGTTTTCAAGCGCTTTTTCATATGCCTCAATAACGTGTAATATTTCACTATCGGATGCAAAGATGCTTTCCTCAATGGTTAGTTCCGGATCCAGGTTTGGTTCCTGCGAAAGAAACTCCATTTTAATTTCTTTACGTATAACCACCTGTCCGGTATCGGGGGTGTCATCACCATTAATAATTTTAAGGATGCTGGTTTTTCCGCTGCCGTTTTTTGCCACGAAAGCAATTTTCTGGTCTTTATTAATGCCGAAAGAAATGTTCTCGAAAAGCGTACGCTCGCCAAAAGACTTAGATATATTTTCTACTGAAAGGTAATTCACGCTATAATTTTTTGCAAAAATAGGTTTTTTGTTTCAGGTATGGGCTTTCTAAGTTGTTTTCAGGAGTAATTAAGTGTTTGTTTTAAAGACTTTACCACAAAAATGCGCAAAGAAGCATAGAGATTCGCAAAGAATTTCCTGTTTACTAAAAACTGCGACTGAATACTCAGTACTACTCTTTAACCACCAGCCGCTCGCAAACCTCTTTGCCAGTCGCGGTGTTTTTGCCGTAAAAATCGATGGTTTTAACCGATGTGCCAATTTTATTGCACGATAAAAACATTTTGCGCAGTACCAGTTCTTTACCGTTTACATTTACGGTAACGTAGGGCTTACCTTCGTGGTTAAGCTTTAGGTTTAATGATTTAGCAGCATAAGACACCAGTTTGAACTCGGCAGAAACAGTATTCTTCTTTATGATATCAACGCCATATGCCATTTTACGCTGAATGTTACTCAGTTCTTCCCTTATGCCACCTTTAGTATAGGTAATGCGGTAAATTTTAATAGGCTCTGTAGTGTGCAGCTCTTTAGGTTTAGTAAAATTAGCATCATACACAAAAGTGTTATGGTTGTTGCTATGCTGAATGTAAAACAGCCTGTTGGCCTCGGCTTTGGGTTCGGGGTAGCCTTCTTGTGCGCAAATGCACGCCGTGGTAAGCAAAAATAAAATAAGATAGAGCTGTTTTTTCATTTAACAATTTGATAATTATAAATATAGGTAAATATTTTTATAAATGGGTATAGCGGTAATGAGTTTGGGTATTAAAGATTGTTTAATGTTTTTTGGTTTTGATAGTATCATCTTTACCAATACAAAGATTTTTTCTATTTTTATCAAATGCTAAACCGCCTCAAAAAAATATTCAAAATCAAAACCGATTCTGTTTCCTACACCTGTGCCTGTTGTGGCAAGCAGCATTATAGCTGGCCTGCGTTAGGCTATAATGCGCCGGTACATTATTCGGCATTATCCCCAGAGGAGCAATCTTCTATAGCTACCTTAACATCAGATTTTTGTACCATTAATTATCCAGATGAAACTTCGCGTTTTATAAGGGCAACGCTTTCTCAGCATGTAACTGATGGATGTGAAGACCTTGAATACGGGTTATGGGTATCTTTAAGTGAAAAAAGCTTTGAAGATTACAAAGCAAATTTTAATAATCCTGAACATGACACAGGTTATTTTGGCTGGATAAGTAATAATTTTAAGGGATATGAGCGAACTATTAATATCCCTGCAAATGTAAAAACGAGGCCGGGAGGTAAGAGGCCTGAGGTTATTCCACATCAGGATTTTGATCACCCATTTGTACGCGATTATTACAATGGTATTAATAAAGATGAAGCAGAGCAAAGGATTAAAGATACTATTAACAACATTTCCTAATAGAATCACTATTTTTGAATGTAGTCTAATTCGGATAGTCTAACAATCTAAACATCTAACTATCCAACAATCTTAAAAATATGCCTAAAATATTAATTATAGAAGACGAAGCTGCAATACGCCGCGTATTGGGTAAAATACTTTCGGAAGAAAACGACACTTATAAGGTTGAAGAAGCCGAAGACGGCCAGATGGGCCTCGAGAAAATCAAAAATGATGATTACGACCTGGTGCTGTGCGATATAAAAATGCCCAAAATGGATGGGGTAGAGGTGCTTGAAGCTGTAAAAAAGATAAAGCCCGAAATTCCGTTTGTAATGATATCCGGCCACGGCGACCTGGAAACAGCCATTAACACCATGCGCCTGGGGGCTTTTGATTACATCTCTAAGCCACCCGACCTGAACCGACTTTTAAATACTGTACGCAATGCGCTCGACCGTAAAGTGCTGGTGGTAGAGAATAAAATGCTTAAAAAGAAAGTAAGCAAAAACTACGAAATGATAGGCGACAGCGAGCCTATTAACCACATAAAACAAATTATAGAAAAGGTAGCCCCTACCGATGCCCGCGTACTTATAACCGGCCCAAACGGTACGGGTAAAGAGCTTGTAGCGCACTGGCTGCACGAAAAAAGCGAGCGTGCCGCAGCGCCCTTTATAGAGGTTAACTGTGCGGCTATCCCGTCGGAACTTATAGAGAGCGAACTCTTTGGCCACGTTAAAGGGGCCTTTACCAGTGCCGTTAAAGACCGTGCCGGGAAGTTTGAGGCGGCTGATAAGGGTACTATTTTTCTGGATGAAATTGGCGATATGAGCCTGCCCGCACAAGCCAAAGTGCTGCGCGCGCTCCAGGAAAACATGATACAGCGTGTGGGTGCAGAGAAAGATATTAGGGTAGATGTGCGCGTTATTGCGGCTACTAATAAAGACCTTAAAAAAGAAATTGCCGAAGGCCGTTTTAGAGAAGACCTGTACCACCGCCTTGCTGTAATTTTGGTAAAAGTACCGGCACTAAACGACAGGCGCGATGATATACCGCTGCTTATAGCCCACTTTGCCGAGAAAATTGCAGGCGAGCAGGGCAATGCCCAAAAACGCTTTACGCAGGAGGCTACTCAGCTCTTACAGGAGTACGACTGGACAGGTAACATACGCGAATTGCGCAACGTGGTAGAGCGCCTTATAATTCTTGGCGGCAGCGAAATATCTGAAACAGATGTGAGGCTTTTTGCCAGTAAGTAGGAAGTTGCCGCGAATTACACTAATTTTGCAGCTTGCTAATTTGTGAAATTAGTGTAATTCGTGTCTAAAAATAATATAATGTTTTTAAAGAAGATAAATCCAAACCTTTCCGAGTCGCTGGCAGATGCAGGATTAACCGAGCCAACATCGTTGCAAAAAGAAACCTTTGGCACCATTAAAAGCGGTGTAGACTGTGTAATATCGGCACCGTCATCCGAAGGTAAAACTACTGCTATTGTAATAAACGTAATACAGCGCCTTGAAAAAGAGTTTCAGGAGTCGCCGCGTGCCCTTATAATAGTATCTGAAAAGGCCAAAGTGCTGGAGGTTATAGAGCTTTTTAAAAAATACGGCAACCATACTAATTTACGCGTGTATGGAGTACATGAAAAAGGCGATATAGATTATGATAAAAACCAGATATCGCTGGGTATAGATGTTCTTGTGGGTACACCGGGCAGGCTGAGTGAGATGTTCTCATCGGCAGGCTTTGATGTTAACCAACTAAAAATGTTTATACTGGATGAGGCTTCGCCTATATTAAAGCTAAGGCATGATACCCGTATTATGCGCATGAGCGATGGTATTGCAAAAACACAGCGCTTATTTTTTACCGAAGAAATTACCGAGCGTGTAGAATCGCTTGCCGACAGGATAATGATTGAACCTTTATTTTTTGATTTTGACGAAGAAGAAGATGAGGAAGAGTATGATGATGAAGAAACTGAAGAACAAAACGAAGAATAAACAAAAACAATAGAATAGTATGGCACGTAAAAAAATATTTTCAGGCAGCGAGATTCTTGCACAGGCGTTAGAGCTTAAGCTTAAAGAAGCCGGTGTACAGCCCCTTGTAAAAAACAACATACAATCAAGCACCATGTCGGGCCTTGGCACACTGGCAGGGTCGGCGGTTGAGGTATTTGTAGAAGAATACGATATGGCAAAAGCAGAGCCTGTTATTGAGGCTTTTAAAATGGGATTGTAAATTCCGGATTATAAGATGGAAGAAAAGGTATTTCGCACCAAAACGGGATATTGCCACATTTTGCCTGATAAGATCGTACTTACACGCGATGGCGTTGTAGGCGATTTGTCTAAAATTGCAGTAGGCAATAGTATTGTAAGGATATTATTTATTTACGGCACATTAGCGGCCTATTTTTTATATAGAGCCTATAATGAATTTGCTGTAGGGCAAAACGTGTGGGCTTTTCTGTATTTAGCTATGGCTGTTTTTTTACTGTTTGCGGTTTTAAGGAGTAAGGATAATTCCGGCACCCCGGTTATAGAAAGGAGTGCCATTAAAGAGGTCGTACTTAAAAAAGCAGTTAAAGGCGTAACCCGCGGATATTTTGAGGTTTATTTTTCAGATAAAAATAACAAGCTTAAAAAAAGGCTTATCATGTTGCCGGGAAGCTTAACGGATGGCGACAATGAAACCGAAAAAGCTGTAAGAATGATGCGGAAAGAGGGTTTGCTGAAAAATTAATTTTTGTAATTGTAAACCTCTCTTTATTATTTTTAGCTAACTAAAATAATATCAATGTCAACTCCACTCGAAACCTCCCGCCTATACTTTCGCGAACTCCAGCCATCGGATGATGAAGCTATGTTCGAGCTGGACGCTAACCCCAATGTACATCGTTACCTTGGCAATAAGCCTGTAACTACAATAGATGAAAGCAGGGCTATGATACAGAATATTAGGCAGCAGTATATTGACAATGGTATTGGCCGTATGGCTGCCATCCTTAAAGAAACAAATGAATTTATTGGCTGGGTGGGACTAAAATTGCAGAGCAATGTAAACGGACGTGATCAGTATTACGATATTGGGTATCGACTTTTAGAAAAGCACTGGGCTAAGGGCTATGCTACAGAGGCTAATTTCTTTTTTAGGGATTATGCTTTCAATCATCTTAACATTAAGGTGCTTAATGCAACAGCACTAACAGCAAATAAAGCGTCATGCCATATCCTGGAAAAGACCGGACTTATATTTACCGAAACCTTTGATTATAACGGAGAAGAGTGCCGCTGGTTTGAGATGTTAAATCCTAATTTGAATAATAAGTAATAGACAATAAGCAATTTTTACGGTTGCTCATCCAGTGTAAGCACTTTTTTATCAAAAAGGTCTACCACGTCTTCATGGTCTTTTTCTAAATTCCACACTTGGAAGCCTAATTCGGCAGCAGCATCAGTATTAAACTTTTTATCGTCTACCACAAGGGTACGCTTAGGCTGAATGTCGTGCTTATTTATTACATGATTAAAAGCTTCGGCATCGGGTTTGCGAACGCCAATTTCGTGCGAAAAGTAAATCTTTTCGAAACACTGGTAAAAGTCGCTGTAAAAGGAGGCGCCGGCTTCGTTCTCAAATTTTTCAATATGTATGGGGTCGGTATTACTAAGCAGGAACAGGCGGTAATTAGCTGCAAGCTTTTGTAAAAACTCCAGGCGGTAGAGCGGAAAATCGGTAATACCGGCGTTCCAGGCATCTTTAATAGCCTCTAACGATGCGCCGTTAGTATGCGGCTGAATCCCGGCAAGGTATTCTTCTTCGCCTATTTTTCCGGTTTCCAGTTTTTTTTCCAGCTTTTCAAGATCATCATTCCAGTCGGTTATCCCAATTTTTGCAAGAGCCTTTACCTTTGCCTGCTTGTCTTTATTTAAAAAGACATCACCCATGTCAAATATTATCGTGTTGATCATAATTTCCAAAAATTAAGAGTTCGTTGTCCTGTATGGCCTGCTTATGTATAAGCCTGCCGCTAAACTGAGGCGCCTTAGTACCGGTGCCAAACGTAACCGGGCCTTTAAACACACGGGCTTCATCCCACATGCCGGCATCAATAAAGGTTTGCAGGGTTTGCCTGCCGCCCTCTATAATAACCGAAAGCAAATTGTGTTTGTAAAGCACTGCGGCAATAGCATGCGGCAAAGCCTCATTAAAAAGCACGGTTTCATACATTAGATTCTCTAAGTTATGCAAATCACGTTGCTCCGTCAAGACAATTGTTTTAATTTTTAGATTTTTAACATGATAGGCATCAGATACTTTTCCAGTTCGGTCTAAAACAATCCGCACGGGGTCAGGGCCTGTCCAGGAGCGCACATCCAGTTGGGGGTTATCGTCTAAAACCGTTTGTGTACCCACAAGTATCGCCGCCTCTTCGCTACGCCACTTATGAACCAGCTGGCGGGAATACTGATTTGTAATCCAAACCGGTTTTTTATCTTCCATATCGTCGACATGAGTTTGTCTAAGGGCAACGGTCTTCTGTGGACTCAAATACCCATCGGTGCTCTCCGCCCATTTTAATATAATGTACGGGCGTTTCTTTTCATGAAAGGTAAAAAAGCGTTTGTTGCTCTCGCGGCATTTGGCTTCCAACATGCCTACGGTAACATTTTTACCGGCTTCCCGCAGTTTTTTAATACCGTTACCAGCTACTTTTTCATGCGGATCTTTAGTGCCAACAACTACATTTTTTATCTGGTGCTGAATGATAAGGTCGCAGCAGGGTGGTGTTTTACCATGATGGCTACAAGGCTCCAGGCTAACGTATAGCGTGGCATCGGGTATAAGGTGCCTGTCTTCCTGTTTAACCGAATTAATGCAGTTAACCTCTCCGTGCGGGCCGCCGTAGGGGGAGGTATGGCCTTCGCCAATAATCCTGCCGTTATATACCAGCACCGCCCCAACAGAAGGGTTAGGCATGGCAGCCCTTTGGCCGTTTTGCGCCAGTTCAAGGCAGCGCTGCATGTAAATTTCGTTGTGCATAGTTAAAAGTTGCAAAGTCCCAAAGTCCCAAAGTTACAAAGTTTAATGTTTGATGCTCTCCAAATAACCAAATAACCCTATCAACAAATAAACAATTGTAGTAAGTTTGCACTATGCATACCGTTACCATTAGAAAAATAGAACTCAAAGACAATGCAGCCATAGCGGCCGTAATTCGCAACGTATTTATAGAACTCAATGCACCATTAGTGGGCACTGCTTATGCCGACCCCACCCTCGACAAGCTTTTTGAGGTGTATGAGGCACCAAAGTCGGTTTATTATGTGGTTGAGAAAGACAGCGAAGTTATAGGTGGGTGCGGTACAGGGCCGTTAGAAAATGGCGACGTCGAAACGTGCGAACTCCAAAAAATGTACTTTGCCCCACAGGCACGTGGCTTAGGGATTGGTGCAGAAATGATAGCCCAATGCCTTGATGCGGCTAAAGATTTCGGCTATAGCCAATGCTACCTGGAAACACTCCCCAATATGGATGCCGCCCAAAAGCTGTATATAAAATCAGGGTTTGTGTATTTAGACAGCCCATTGGGTTGCACAGGCCACAACTCGTGCCCTGTGTGGATGCTTAAAAAGTTATAAATTGGTTTCAAGTTTCAGGTTGCCACGGTTATGGATACTGAACTTTAAAATAACCTGAAACCCGAAACAAATGACGCTCAAAAACTATCGGACTTACTTTCTCGAGAAACTTACCCCGCTATACGATGCTATGGAGGCGGAGAGTTTCTTCCATATTGCGCTAGAAGAATTAAAAGGCTGGCGCAGGGTAGACCTTGCCCTGAATCCTGATGCCGGATTATCTGCTTCTGAAATTAAAAAGTGGAACGATGTATTGCACCAACTCGAAATGCAAAAACCCATTCAGTATATTTTTGGAAAAGCACACTTTTACGGATTTGAGTTTGAGGTAAACGAGAATACGCTGATACCCCGCCCGGAAACAGAGGAGCTGGTGGATTGGATCATTAAAGAAAATGAGTTTAGAGTCAGCATTAAACTGCTGGATATTGGTACAGGATCCGGTTGTATTGCTATTTCGCTTGCTAAGAATTTAGCGGATGCTGAGGTGTCTGCCATTGATGTTTCTACCGAGGCGCTGGCGGTTGCCAGGCGAAATTCTGAAACCAACAAAGCCGGGGTAAATTTTATTTTACAGGATATTTTAGCGGCTGAAATACTGCCAGAGCATTACGATATTATTGTGTCTAATCCGCCGTATGTGCGGGAATTGGAAAAGGCGGAAATTAAGCAAAACGTCCTGGATTACGAACCCCACCTCGCGCTGTTTGTAGAAGATACCGACCCGCTTTTGTTTTATCGTAAAATAGCCATCCTTGCAAAAAACAACCTTAAACCTGAAGGCAGGCTGTATTTTGAAATAAACCAGTATTTAGGGACTGAAACCGTAGAAATGCTGGAGCAATTAGGCTTTAAAAATGTAGTGTTAAGGCAGGATATTTACGGTAATGACAGGATGATAGGCTGTGCTGTTTAATTTTGTTTCAGGTTTAAAGTTTCAGGTTACCACGGTTGTGGAAACAGAACTTTAAAAAACTTGAAACTTTAAACCTGAAACAAGTTTTACTCATACCGCAACGCCTCCACAGGGTCTAATGCGGCAGCTTTAACGGCCGGGTAAGAGCCAGAGAATAGTGTTACGACAACAATTGTTATAAGGGCGGCAAATACGGCCATCCACGGTATTGGGAAATCTACCCCGGCAATGGCAGAAACGCCCACGCCACCTACCATTATCCCTAAAAATATACCAAGCGCACCGCCTAAAAGGCTGATGATAAGTGTTTCGGTAAAAAACTGCATGGCAATGGTGCTTTTCTTCGCGCCAAGCGATTTGCGCACGCCTATTTCGCGGGTACGTTCGGTTACTGATACCAGCATGATATTCATTAACGCAATAGACGACCCGAAAACGGTTATGATACCAATAACCCAGGCTGCTACGTTAAGCGTGTCGGTTTCAGATCGTAACGATTCCAACAACTCATCGCTGCGTTCTATACCAAAATTTTCGCCCTGGGTAGGGCTCAGTTTCCTAACACGGCGCATGGCAAGTATGGCCTCGCTAACCGCGCCATCTAAAAAATCGCTGTTGTTTACGCTCACTTTTATTCCGTAATCTATATTAGGGGCAGTAAATAACGATCGTGCCAGTTGTATGGGTACAATGATGTTAAGGTCCTGGCGGTTACCAAAGGTAGAACCACGGGCTTTAAGCACCCCAATAACCTTAAAACGCGCGCCACGGATTGAGATGGTTTGCCCTACAGGGTCGATATCCTTAAAAATACCCTTCTCAAAATCAGAGCCTATAATACACACATAATTGTTGTTATCAATATCAAAACCGGTAAAATTACGTCCGTTTACAGCTTCGAGTCCACTATTGGGTAAGTAAAAATGGTCTGCACCAATAACAGTAATCTCAGGATCTGTTTTTTTATCGTTAAACTTAACCTCGGCGTTGCCGGCTGCGGTAAACGATAGCGACGTATTAGCACCCGGAAAGTTGAATTTTTGCTGAAACTGTTGCGCCTGCGGATACGATATAATGGGGTTTTCGCGGGCATCGCGCATGTTTTGGCGGCCCACCTGATCTGAAAAATCATAACGGCTTATGGAAAACGTATTGGCACCCATACCTGCAAAACTACTGGTTACAGTGCCTTCCAGTACCGCAACGGCGGCTAAAATGCCCACCAATGCAAAAATACCCAGGCCTATAATAAGTACGGTTAATGTTGTGCGGAGCTTTTGGCTGCTTATGGAACCAAAGGCAATACGTGTGTTTTCTTTAAACAGTTTAAACATGCAGGTTGTTTTATGGCAACTAAATTAAGCAATTAGTATAAAACAGGGGCTTTATGTTACAGAATATTAAATCTCAAATTTTATTTCGCACCCAAGAATCTTAAATCTGAATTCTAAAATTCCCATTCCCTATATTTGCAGTCTAAAATTAAACTACGATGGCAAAACCGGGAATACCAAGAGGCACAAGAGATTTTTCACCTACAGAGGTGGCTAAGCGTCAATACGTAATTGGGGCTATAAAGCATCATTTTGAGTCATTTGGTTTTCAGCCTATCGAAACCCCAAGTTTTGAAAACTCCGATACCCTTATGGGTAAGTACGGAGAAGAAGGCGACCGCCTTATTTTTAAGATACTGAACAGTGGTGATTATCTTAGTAAAGCTAACGACGAGTTATTAAGCAACAAAGACAGCCTTAGGCTAACCGCGCAAATATCTGAAAAAGCCCTGCGTTACGACCTTACCGTGCCCTTTGCACGCTACGTAGTACAGCACCAAAATGATATAACCTTCCCTTTTAAACGTTACCAGATACAGCCCGTATGGCGTGCGGATAACCCACAAAAAGGGCGTTTCCGCGAGTTTTACCAGTGCGATGCCGATGTGGTGGGCAGTACTTCGCTATGGCAAGAGGTAGAGTTGGTACAATTGTATGATAAAGTATTTAGTACCCTTGGCTTGGAGGGTGCTACCATAAAAATAAATAACCGCAAAGTGCTTAGCGGTATTGCCGAAGTGATAGGTGCTAAAGACAAATTGATTGATTTTACGGTGGCTTTGGATAAGCTGGATAAAATAGGCGAGGACGGCGTTAAGCGTGAAATGGAAGCTAAAGGAATTAGACCTGAAGCAATAGAAAAGGTACAGCCGCTTTTTAACTTTACCGGTACCATTGCCGAGAAACTGGATAAGCTGGATGAGCTGTTAACATCATCTGAAGAAGGTAAAAAAGGAGTGGAGGAGCTGCGCTTTATTTGCGAAAATGTAGCAGAACTTGGCCTTAGCCAAAGCCTGCTCGACCTTGATGTTACCCTTGCCCGCGGACTTAATTATTACACCGGCGCTATTTTTGAAGTGGCTGCCCCGGCAGGCGTTGCATTGGGCTCTATAGGTGGCGGTGGCCGTTATGACGACCTTACCGGCATTTTCGGGCTTAAGAATATGAGTGGGGTGGGTATCTCTTTTGGGCTTGACAGGATCTATCTTGTTCTGGAAGAGTTAGGCCTGTTCCCGGATACGGTTACTGATGGCATTAAGGTGCTGTTTATAAACTTTGGCAACAAAGAGGCGTTATATGCCCTTAAAACAATTAAAAAGCTTAGGGAAGCCGGTATTAAAGCCGAGTTATACCCCGATGCTGCCAAAATAGGCAAGCAGTTTCAGCATGCCGATAAAAGGGCAATACCTTTTGCGGTACTAACGGGCGACGAAGAAATTGCCAACAACAAATTCACGTTAAAGAACCTGTTATCAGGCAATCAGGAAAGTGTAAGCTATAATGACCTGATAGAGCAGATTACAGCACTGTAAACCAAATAGTAAATTGGTGAAAAACAAAATCCCGTAAGGTAGTATCTTACGGGATTAATTTTTTGTGTAATGTTTTTTGTAAGGTGTCTAAATTACTCTACAGTGTCAAGAATATTAAACTTGTTAGTAGGCACATTTCCGGTTTCGTCCTGAAGTATCTCTATGCCTAAAATTTCAAACGGGCGCTCAATCTGGTTGCCGTTTGTGTCCAGGTACTCCATAACCAGGTCATCAAAACTGTCTGGGTGCAGTGAAATTGCCACACTGTCGGTTAATTCATTTTCGATAATAAAGTTACGCATAGCGTCAAGGGTAATTTTCTCCATAATTATAAAAGATTTAGGTGGTATAAAAGTAGTAGAAATGACTGAATAAATAATTGTTAAAAATGTTAAACATTGATAATTTAACATTTATCTGTTGCAACCATCATTAATATTATATAAAATCTTGTTAAAATTTAAGGATATACGAATTGACTTTTTGCTAAATTCTTACAAGAAAATCAACAGCATTAACAACTCTGCCTAATGTTTAAACATAATTGGGAAAATTTAAACAACACGTTGAATTTTAGACCAGTCGATGAAAATATAAGGCTATTCCCTAAAATCTATGATACCGCCGCCATTATCTCCGGCTTTAACTGTTTTATTTACAGTGCTATCCCAATTTATACCGGGGAATTTCTTCTTAAATTCGGGCAGGTCGCGGTTAAAATAGTCGGCTACAAAAATTCTTGGTGAACCTTTTTGCGCACGGTCTACATAACTCAACTCGCCTATGTAGGTAATTTCACCTTTTTTAACCTCAAAAGGTATGGCAAATTTGTTGCTGTCGCTAACCATTCCGTTAGGGCCAATGTGATCCAGGAAACTGTATTGTGTAAAAGCATAAGAGCCGGGATCTTTCTCTAAAACAATTAGATACGATTTTTTATTGTTAAAGTCGCCATTAAAAGCACTTTCGCCATTTTCGCGGCCCTTAATAACAATTTTGCCGGAATTTTGTTTTTTAAACTTTTTATCTCCGCTTTGGGCCTCATAAAAAAAGCGGTAAATATCATTGCTGGGTACATCGCCCTCAAAAGTTATGGTAGCAACAACAAGCCCTTTAGGCGATGAGGCATCAAAAGCAGCTGGAGCGGTATTTGTAGATGTGGCCTTGCAGCCGATAAGCAAAAGCAATAAGGGTAATAACAGGTAACTTGTTTTCATTGTAAATTATATTATAGAATGGTAAAGTTAGCAGAAATACCATTTGCACATTGTGCTTACTACAATTTTAATATTGAGAAGATGATATCGATATTTCGAGATGACTAATATAGAAATTTGTGCACAAAATTAAATTACCAACTTTCGGATTGGATGATACAATATTTTTGGGTCAATGTAGTGCAAAGTCAAAGTCCGAAAGTGAAATATTAGCCAGCCTATGAAGTTAGATATAATCAAATTTTTATTCAATTACCAAAGATCGGCAAGGTAATATACTTCTTTATCAGTATAAACATTTTCGTCGCGGCCCTTGTTGGCCGAGCAGGTGTAGGTAACAGAACCATCGTTATTATGGTTAATCTTCCATACAAAAAGAGCTACACGAAGGCCAAATTTACCGGCTTGGTATACCTCGTCGTTAATGCTAAACTTTATCATTTTTAAGTATTTATGTAAATGTAGGTATAAATACGGTGCGCCTTGGTTTATTAATAGGTTATTTATTGATTATCATATTTTTAATTGATGTTTTGAAGATTAAAATTTTTTATTTTCGTAAAAAATCAATATCCTTGCTACGCAAAAAAGGGACTGTCATAACAAATAGCCTCATCTTGTAAACCCACAAAAAACTATTAATAAATCAACAAAAATGAAAAAAGCGATTAAAGTTACTGCTCTGGCATTTGCAATGGGTATGATGTTAACATCTTGCTACACATACACAACTGTAGTAGGTAAAGGTGCTCAGGGAAGTACCGAAGTTAAAAAATGGAATACGTATGTAATTTACGGACTGATACCTGCAGGAGTTTCTGATGCTAAAGAAATGGCAGGCGGAGCTACAGATTATACTGTAACTGTTAAGCACAGCTTTGTAAACGGATTACTTGCCGGTATTACATTTGGTATCTATACACCTACAACTACCATTGTAACAAAATAATTATAATTAGCGGGAAGCCCCGGTTTCCCGCTTAATTTACTTATCCTTTTGAAAAAATTCGCTTTTTATCTTTTTTTGATTCTTGCTGTTATTTTTTTATTCAGCACGATTGATATCCTCATTAACGATATAAAAAGGCTAACAGAGTTTGGCTGGGGCTACCTTGCCTCAAGGGTTATACTTTTAGTGTTATTTACCACCCTTACCTTTTTAATGTTTAAAAGGGCTTACCCTAAAAAAGCATAACTTTATTGCATAAAAAAAGCGCGAATAAACGCGCTTAAGTGTAAACAATTAAATATTTTTAATTGTTATATGTACTGTATAAGCCGGCACACACCATGATAACTACAATAGTGGCGGCAGATATCTCTATAAGTTTGATAAATGTGTCTTTTCTGTTAAAAGACGTTTGGTAATCAGTGTACCTTTTTCCTGCAAGTGACGATTGTTTTTTCATAGCTCATTTTCATTAATGGTTCAAAATTAGATAACGTCTGCCGTAAATAAAAATTGTTTAACAAAGTCTTAGGTGTGTTAAAAAAATTTTAAGACTTAAATTTCGTAATTCTTAATAAATTCCTGTTAAAGGTAAATAATTTCTTGTGTTATTGCTATAATTTGTTTCGTTAAATTTACAGCATATTTAAATTAATGTGAGCAATATCATTATCGTTATTACCGGTGGGCCCGGATCGGGCAAGACCACGCTTATAAAAGAGCTTATTTTAAAGGGATATACCTGCTATCCGGAGATTTCACGCGAAATTACATTACAGGCGCAGGAGCGTGGTATTAGTCAGCTTTTTTTAGAAAAGCCACTGTTGTTTAGTGAGTTATTGTTAGAAGGCAGGGCTAAACAGTACCTTGATGCTAGGGCAGAAACTGCTGATGTTGTATTTTTAGACCGCGGCCTGCCCGATGTTTTGGCATACATGCATTACATAGGCGATTCGTATCCTGCCGCTTTTGATGAGACCTGCCGCGAACATACGTATACTAAAGCGTTCTTTTTGCCGCCATGGGAAGAAATTTATACAGCCGACCAGGCGCGTTATGAAAATTACCAACAGGCAGAACTTATAGGCAGCCATTTGCAGGAAACCTATACACAATATGGCTATAATTTAATAGAAGTGCCCAAAGACACGCCCCAAAACAGGATAGATTTTATACTGGGGCATCTTTCCTGAATATTATGGAGCAACAGGCTTTAGAGATCCTGAAAAAATACTGGCAGCACGACAGCTTTCGCGAACCGCAGGATAAAATTATTGCTGAGGTTTTACAAGGCAGGGATACCTTTGCCCTTATGCCAACCGGTGGGGGCAAGTCAATTTGCTTTCAGGTGCCGGGGATGATGAAGGAGGGGCTGTGCCTGGTTGTATCGCCACTTATAGCATTAATGAAAGACCAGGTGCAAAACCTGGCTAAGCGTAACATAAAAGCCATAGCGCTAACGGGCAGCCTTTCGGTAAACGAAATAAGCGACCTGCTGGATAATTGTCGTTTTGGCAATTACAAATTCCTGTATCTGTCTCCGGAACGCCTGCAGGCCGACTGGATCATAGAGCGCTTAAAAGAACTGCCTATAAACCTTGTGGCGATAGATGAAGCACACTGCGTATCGCAATGGGGGCATGATTTTCGTCCGGCGTACTTAAAAATATCGGCACTAAAAAAGCATTTGCCCCACGTGCCTTTTATGGCGCTAACAGCATCGGCAACACATAGGGTGCAGGAAGATATTGTTACCCAGTTGGCGTTAACCAACCCCGTTGTATTTAAAAAATCTTTTGCGAGGGAAAATATTGCCTACATGGTTTTTGAGGTTGAAGATAAGCTGCACCGCCTTCAGCAGATACTTACTAAAAATCCGGGGCCATCTATTATATATGTGCGCAACCGCAAAGCCTGCCATGATGTGGCACAGCAGTTACGGTCGTTTGGCTTTAGCGCAACATTTTACCATGGCGGACTAAAAGAGAAAGAAAAAGAGGCTAACATGCAGCTTTGGCTGGCCGAAAAAGCACAGGTTATTGTGGCTACCAATGCTTTTGGGATGGGTATAGACAAGCCTAATGTAAAGACGGTGCTGCACATACAACTACCCGAAAATATAGAAAATTACTATCAGGAAGCGGGCAGGGCAGGGCGTAACGGGCAAAAAGCCTTTGCAGTTATGCTGGTAAATGCATCGGACATTAAAACTACCAAAAGCCAGTTTATAGAAGTGCTGCCCGATAAAAAGTTTCTTAAGGAGGTATATCTTAAGCTGAATACCTTTTTACAAATTGCCTATGGCGAGGGCATGGGGCAAACCTATCCGTTTAACTTTAACGAGTTTTGCCATAAGTATAAATTCCCGGCGGTTAAGGCTTTTAATGCGCTTCAGTTTTTAGACCGTCAGGGAATATTAACACTCAGCAAAGAGTTTACCGAGAAGGTTAACCTGCAATTTATAATTCCCAGTAAAGAGGTAGTGCGCTACATAAGCCTTAACTCGGCCGATGAAGAGCCTATACTGACCATACTTCGTAATTATACCGGTATTTTTGAGATGGAAACTGCCATCAATACAGCCATGATAACCAAAAAGGCAAACATATCTGAAGCAGCGCTTATAGATATGCTTCAAAAACTGGAGCAAAAGGGCGTAGTGGCACTCCGCACCAGCGGTAATGATAGCAGTATTGTTTTTAATGAAGTTAGGGAAGACGAGCATACCATTAACAGGGTATCTAAATTTTTAGAACAGCAAAATGCCATCAAGCTTAAGCAGTTTGAAAGCGCCGTGCAGTATGTTACCGATGTATCCCATTGTAAGGCGCGCATGATACTGGAATATTTTGATGAGGAAACCACGGCCGACTGTGGTATATGTTCGTATTGCATTAACAAAGCCCGTAAGCCTAAAAGCCCCATAGAAACCGCTACAGCTATTTTAGAGATTTTAAAGGAAGAAAGCATAAATTCGCGCGATATAGAAACGCGGCTTGAGCTCACAGCTCAGGAAACCGTTTTTGCGCTGCAATTGCTGCTGGAAAACGAAAGGATAACAATTAACGATTACAATCAATACACAATAAAGTAATGGAAAAGCTTAAGATAGTTTTTATGGGTACCCCTGATTTTGCTGTGGGTATACTGGATGCCATATACCAGCGAAATTATGATATAGCAGCCGTTATTACCGCCGCCGATAAGCCTGCGGGCAGGGGGCAAAAGGTAAAATATTCGGCGGTAAAAGAATATGCTTTAGAGAAAGGCCTGCCGTTGTTGCAGCCCACTAACCTAAAAGACGAAGCTTTTTTAGAAGAGCTTAAAAGTTATAAAGCTAACCTTCAGGTGGTGGTAGCCTTCCGTATGCTGCCAGAAGCAGTGTGGAAAATGCCTAAACTGGGCACGTTTAACCTGCATGCATCATTACTGCCACAATACAGGGGTGCTGCACCTATAAACTGGGCGGTTATTAATGGTGAAGAGAAAACCGGTGTTACCACCTTTTTTATAGACGATAAGATTGATACCGGTGCCATGATACTTAAGGCCGAGACTGAGATAGGGGCTAATGAGTCAGCGGGGGAGCTGCACGACAGGCTAATGAACCTTGGCAAAGATACGGTGATTAAAACTCTTGCTCTTATAGAGGGTGGCAATGCTAAAACTACCATTCAGCCCGCTGATGATGATGTTAAAACGGCTTACAAGCTTAATAAGGAGAATTGCAAGATAGACTGGCAAAAACCGGGGCAGGAAATTTTTAACCTTGTCAGAGGGCTTAGCCCATACCCGGCAGCGTGGACCCTAATGCAGGATAACGGGCAGGAATGGAATGTAAAAGTATATGAAACAGCTTTTACACCTGATGAACATGATATTGGTATAGGTTCGATAATTACCGATAAAAAAGAGATTAAAGTGGCGGTGAAAGACGGTTTTATACAAATTAAGAGCTTACAGATGCCCGGAAGAAAGAAAATTACGGCTCAAGAGCTCTTAAACGGCATGACATTTACTGTAAATGCTACGGTTTTTTAGCTTATTTTAACTTGATTTTATAATATTCTGATTAAACAAGCAGTATTATTAACATTTTGAAAAAAGTTATCAACAATTAAAATGAAATGTGTAGAAAACGCTTGCGTAGTTTGTATTTCCTATTAAATTTGTAGAATAGGAATTGAAAAAACAATAATTTTAACCAAACAATTAATAACAATTATTATGAACAAATCAGAATTAATCGATGCAATGGCTGCTGATGCAGGAATTTCTAAAGGTGCAGCAAAAAAAGCTTTAGAGTCTTTTATAGAGAACGTTAGTGGTGCCCTAAACAAAGGTGGAAGAGTTTCACTTGTTGGTTTTGGCTCATTCTCTGTATCAAGCAGGGCTGCAAGGGAAGGTAGAAATCCTCAAACTGGTAAATCTATAAGCATCGCGGCTAAGAACGTAGTGAAATTTAAGCCGGGAGCTGAGCTTGATGGCCACGTAAACACTAAATAATTAATTGTTACGGTACAATATCTTAAATCCCCCTCTTCGCAGGGGGATTTTTTTTAAAACTTTGTGAAATTTTTTGGCGGGCACATTTTTTTGGTCTAAATTTATTACAAATTGCAAGAAGATGATTTCAATAAAACCCCAAAAAGGCCATCTGCTTATAGCAGAACCTTCTACAATCGGAGATCTTTCTTTCAACAGGTCGGTGGTATTGCTTGCCGATCATAACCCTGAGGGCTCAATAGGTTTTATTTTAAATAAACCTCTTGGCTACACCATAAACGACCTTATCCCGGAGATAAGGGGCAGCTTTAAGATTTATAATGGCGGACCCGTAGAGCAGGATAATTTGTATTTTATACACAACATTCCTGACCTGATACCCGATAGTATAGAGATATCTAACGGGATTTACTGGGGTGGCGATTTTGAATCTACCAAAGAGCTTATAAACCAGGGTATGATAAAAAAGAGCAATATCCGCTTTTTTTTAGGGTACAGTGGCTGGAACCCGCGCCAATTGGAAGACGAGTTAGAAGAAAATTCCTGGATAATATCCGAGAACAGTTACAGTAACAAGATTATAGGAAAATCAAGTGCTTCTTTCTGGAAAGAAAAGATAATGGAGCTTGGCGGAGAATATCTTATATGGTCTAACGCTCCTGAAAATCCTGCACTTAATTGATATAAACCTACTTTAACTAAACCGTATCTTAGCATTAAGCCGCTTCAGTACATCTGAAGCAAGGCTGCTTGTGTATTCTTTTTTACGGTATTTTGTAACGGGCTGTATGCCGGTAATTACATTGGTAATAAAAAGTTCATCGGCCTTTTGCAGGTCAAAAGGCGATATTGATGCTTCGCTAACTTCTAATCCTTCAATTTTTTTAGCCAGTTCCAGCACCTGTTTGCGCATAATGCCGTTAAGGCATCCGTCAGATAATGGTGGGGTAATTAATTTAGTGCCGGTAAGCATAAATAAGTTGCCTTGCAGGGCCTCAATAACATTTTTATCGTCGTTTATAAGCAGGCAGTTGTCGTAATCATTTTCCTGTGCAAATATGCTGCCCGTTACCTGCACCATTTTATTGGTGCTTTTAAGGGTAGATAGCAGCTGTTTGGTAACATAGTAGTCTTTAAACAGCTCCACCTCATACAGGCCTTCGTTTATGCTGTACAGCGCCATGTTTAGAGGCTCTGCGGTGATTATAAACTCGCAGTTGTTATCGGTGGGGAGGTATTTGCCGCCGGGTTTCCTAAAGAAGGATATACGCGCCCTGTAAGACGGCGCAGCAGGCATATCGGCTATGAGCAATTGTATTTGCTCATCCATATATTCCATTGTAAAATACATGGGTATTTCCATGCGTACAATGCGTAAGGAAGCCATTAACCTAAAGTAATGGTCTTCTAAAAATAATACCTTGTTGTCTAAAACCTTAACCGTTTCAAAAATAGAGTCTCCGTATAAAAAAGCCCTGTTTTCGTGTAAAAGTATATTGGAGTCGGCAACCAGGCTGCCGTTGTAATTGATCATAAAAAAAGCCCTGAAAATTCAGGGCAAATATACGGTAATAAAACTTATTTTATTAAACAGAGCCTAATACATGCTTAAGGTCGGATACCTGGTTTTCCCAAAGCTGTTTAGATTCGGCCATATCATCATCTTCGGCAAAATCTACCACCATTAACGATACGTCTTTAGTTATCTCATCTACAAGGATGCGCAGCTCAAAATAATACTCACTGTCGTTATTAGAATCATCGATCCACCTGAATTTAACTTTCTCCCCACTTTTTTTAGAAGACAGGCGGGCTTTTTCCTCTGTGTCATTCCATATAAAAGTAAAGAATTCACCTCGTGAATTCACGTTATCGGCAAACCATTCAGACAAACCTGAAGGTGTAGAGATATATTGATATAGAAGCTGGGGCGATGAAGTTATCGGGAATTCCAGTTCATATTTCGTTTTTTCGTCCATTGGTGTAAAAATTTTCGGAAATATATAATAATTAACATTCAAAAAAAAGTAATTGTAAAAATAATTTTTTTACGAAAATTTTATTTGGAAGCTTTAAATAAAGTTTTATATTTGCACCCGCATTCAAGGATGTACACATAGTAAAAATGGCGAGGTAGCTCAGTCGGTTAGAGCGCAGGATTCATAACCCTGAGGTCACGGGTTCAACTCCCGTCTTCGCTACTTAAGGTAAAAAAACCCTTCAATTAATTTTGAGGGGTTTTTTGTTGAAATTATTTTACACTTCTTGCTAACAAGTTTGCAAGATTTAAAATCAAGACCGTTTTTATTGACAGTATATATGTAAGATTACTGCTGCGCCATCATTCTTTCCATTTTTTCGGCTGCAAACGTATTATGCTGCTGGTTTGCTATATCTAATACAGATAGTCCGCGCTTATCTTTAATTAAAATATCTGCGCCATTATCTAAAAGTAAGTCAATCATATTGTTTCTTCCAAACATTATTGTAAACATCAAAGCTGTACCGCCGTTGCCGTGCATAGCATTTATATTGGCTCCATTTGCAATAAGCAGTTGGGCCACATCTTCATATCCTTTAAAGCAGGCACCCATAAGTGCGGTGTTGCCGCTGCCATCGGTAGCATTAATATCTGCGCCGGCATATAAAAGAGCCTTTACAGCATCGTATTGATTATTATAGGCTGCAATAATTAGCGGAGTATAGCCACGTTCATCAGTTACATCTACATCGTTTATAAGTGTAAAAATTTCTTTTAGTACCGGTACATTTCCCTGCCTTGAAGCAGAAAAGAGTGCTTTAGTAATATCATCCATGTCTTGGGTATTTTAATTTGAATTTACAAAAAGCGATAATTAACGTAGCTTAAGGTAATCATAAAAGTTGTGTTAATGATATGCTAAATGATTCTCTAAACTGAGATGTTGTTGGCTATGAATTAAAAAGTGGGAGGCATTTGCCTCCCACTTTTAGTAATTATTCAGAGATTTTAGGTTCGCGCTCCCAAATACGGTGTTTGCCCATTTGGGTCGTAAAATCATCTGCAAAAGTTTTAGAGATTTCTTTGTTAATGATTATGCCTGGCAACGCCATATCTTTACCCCCTGTTAGCTTATTGCCAATAGTGGTCTTTTTGATAAGCGTGTCCAGATCGGCATCAAAGCCTATAACTTTACAATGCCTGTAAGCATCATTAATAAATTCAATAACATTATCATTATCTGCTAAAGCTGCATTATTTTGAGATGATGGCACATACACAGCATCAAACAAAACAGAAGAAGAAGAGAAGAAAGCAAAATCTATCTTAATTTCTGTACCGGCATCTCCCTCAATATTTCCTGCGTGTGGGCCTACAATTTTAGCTGTTGCACCCTTGGCTTCTAATGCCTTTTTAAGAGCGTTAACCGATTTTTCGTTAACACCCTCGCCACATACAAAGGCTACCTGGCGGGTTTCTATGCTTTTAGTAGTGGTTGGGTTGTTTACCATGCTTAGGGCACGAGAGGGCTGGTAGGTCTTATCTACCCGCTTTGGCTCGTGCTTATTAGGGTCGGCATCAGCACCCACACCGTGGTTGATAGGTTTTTCAGGCTGCGCAGGTACAGCAAGGCCAAGGCCGGCAGCTACCTGTTGTGCTAATTTCTTGTCAACCTGATTAAGTAATCCTAACATACGCTCACGTATAGCAACTGTCTCTACTTTACTTAGCTCAAAACGCAACGCTTTAATAATATGGTTTTGTTCGGGCTCTGTCTGGCTGTTAAAGAATAGTGCAGCCTGGCTAAAATGGTCGGCAAAGCTTTCGCTGCGCTCGCGTACTTTGTGTGCTTCAACACGCTCGTAATGGCTCACAAAACCACCCTCTGCTTCCTTAGCCTGAACCGGGTAGCCGTTATTTAGTGAGTTAGGGCTGTAACTTGTGCGGCCCACATTTATTTCCTGCCTCATGTGTCCATCACGCTGGTTGTTGTGCATGGGTGCTATGGTGCGGTTAATGGGAATTTCATGAAAGTTAGGGCTTCCTAATCTTGATAGTTGTGTATCGGTATAGGAAAATAACCTGCCTTGCAGCAGCGGATCATTAGTAAAGTCAATTCCCGGTACTACATGCCCCGGGTGAAATGCCACCTGTTCGGTCTCGGCGAAAAAGTTGTCAGGGTTACGGTTAAGTACCAAACGACCTATTTTAGTTACCGGTACCAGTTCTTCAGGGATTATTTTGGTTGGGTCCAGCAGATCGAAATTAAATTTATGTTCATCTTCTTCAGGAACTAACTGTACGCCAAATTCCCATTCGGGGAAGTTGCCCATTTCTATATTATCATATAGGTCGCGGCGGTGAAAATCGGGGTCGTTGCCTGATATTTTAAGCGCCTCATCCCACACTACAGCGTGCGTACCCAGCTTTGGTTTTAGGTGGAATTTTACAAAAGTAGATTTGCCTTCGGCATTTATAAATCGGAATGTATGGATACCAAAACCTTCCATCATACGGTAGGAGCGGGGTATAGCCCTGTCGCTCATAGCCCACATAACCATATGCATACTTTCGGGCATTAAGGAGATAAAATCCCAAAAAGTATCGTGCGCAGATGCAGCCTGTGGTATCTCATTGTGCGGTTCGGGCTTAACGGCGTGAATCAGGTCGGGAAATTTCATGGCATCCTGTATAAAAAATACCGGTATGTTGTTGCCTACCATATCAAAAATACCTTCCTGGGTATAAAATTTTATGGCAAATCCACGCACATCTCGTGCCAGATCGGTCGATCCTCTAAAACCTGCAACAGTAGAGAAACGAACAAATACCGGGGTTTTAGTTGTGGTGTCATTTAGGAACCCTGCTTTAGTATATTCGCTCACGTTGCCAAAAGCCTCAAAGTAACCATGCGCTCCCGACCCTCGTGCATGAACTATGCGTTCAGGAATTCGTTCGTGGTCAAAATGCGTTATTTTTTCGCGCATTATAAAATCTTCAAGCAAAGAAGGGCCGCGTTCGCCGGCTTTTAAAGAGTTATGATCGTTGTTTATCTTTACGCCATGATCTGTAGTAATAAACTGTCCGTCACTATACTCCCTGTTTTTTTCAAGATCATCCAGTTTGGCATTTTCGTTAGTAGGTGTGTTATTTTTTTTCATTTCAAAAACTTTTTTTTATAAAAATGTATTTAAAGGTAATTATTTGAAACACCATTCTTGCCTGATTAAGAAAACTTTAGTATCAAAACCATAGTATAAATCTTCTGCCAAAACATTGTGGGTTGCCCAAACAGGTGTTTGTACGAGTAAGCAAGCCGTATGTAATTACAAGTCGTATGTAATTAATAGTAACCATATCAATTCTATTGATAACAATACGGTATATATTGGTAAAAACGAAATTCCAATAGGTAACACCTACAGAGAATTTTTCTTTGATGAATTTGTTGCCAAAAAAATGTTTAAAAGAGGGTAAATGTGATAATATTTCTGCCTCTGGATAAGTTTTTTTCTCAAGACATGACACAAGTATAATTTAAATAGTGATTAATTAAATTTAAGTAAGATATTTTGGGTAATAAATAATTTTAAATATTTATAATTACGTTATCCTTAAATATGGAGTAAAAACTTAACTGTTTTTAAGGATTTTAGTTTGTATATTTGTTAGTGTCCGGTGAATCAAAGGTGGAGATAATAAGAATAATTCTAATTATCATTTAAATTGTAATTGGTAGCATTCACTCTCTGTACACCTAATATTTAGACAGCTATAGAATTAGAAAAGAATATCCTCTTGAAAAATATATTTTTAATAGTTATCTTCATTTTTGGAGTATGTGTTACTTGCAGCACTACTGTAGCTCAGGACATCATACCACTGCGGACGCAAAAAGAACCTATCGCTAATAACGATTTACATTCCTTTAAAAATCCTCAGCTAAAATATTCCTTAGAACAATTAGATAACACTAAAGGATTGTCTAACAGTTCTATAAACTGTATTTTTCAGGATTCTCAAAACCTTGTATGGATAGGCACATGGGATGGGCTAAACCGTTATGATGGCAATGAGTTTAAGATTTTCAGGCCGGAGCCCGGCAATAAAAATGCGTTAAGCAACCAGGTTATCCTTAAAATTGGTGAGGATAAAACGGGACAAATTTGGGCATTAACCCTGCACGGCATTAACCGCTATAATAAAAAGACCGATACATTTACACCTTATTATTTTTCCAGGAATAATAAGCCACCATTATCAGAGTCGGAGTTTAATATGGCACTAAACAGCTCTAAAGAGGTTTTTTGTGCAGTTAAAGACTGGGGTCTGGGTTATTTTAACGGGAATGATTTCGTGCCATTAAAAGGCTCAGGAATTAATGCCAAAACTATAAAAAAGATTGAATTTTCAACTAATGGAGAATTACTGGCATTGGTACAAGGCAACCGGCTTTATACTCTTACTATTAAAGCAGCCGCCAATGGCAAAAAGGTAATAGCTAAAACCACATTACTATCTGATGCTGTAAAAGAGTTTGATGTGCTGCCGGTTAATAAAATATTTACGATCAATATTAAAGGCGAAGCAGCAATACTTGCATTAAATAGTAAAACAGCAACAACTATATCAGAAAGAAATGTCCAAAGTATAATAGGGCATATACCACAGGGGTTAATACTCGCGGGCAGATCGGGCTATACAATTATAGATCCTGACGGTAATAAAATAGCCATGCCGTGGGCTAAATACCTTAAAAACCAAAAAATAACAACCTTAGTACAGGGCAGCGAAAATGTATTGTGGACAGGAACCGATGGCGATGGCGTTTTTAAAATGTACCCTCTTAAAAAAGCTTTTAACCTTATCTCTAAAATACAAATGCCGGAGTTGGATGGCGGCATCGTAAGGGCATTTTTAAAATCGGGCCAAAATTCTTTTTGGGTAGGTACAAAAGGTAAGGGACTATTTCATTTTACAGAAGATTTTTATCTAAACCCAGATAAACCACTTACGTACCAGAATTTTAATGAAAGTAATAGCGCTGTAAATAATGCTGTTTTTGCTTTATGCAAGGGCAAAGACAACCTTATTTATATAGGTACCGATGGTGATGGGATTTCGGTTTTCGATGAAAATACATCAAAAATTATTAGCTGGGGGGAAATTGAGGGCTCCTCTGCATGCGACTATTTTAAATCTACCTATGCCATGTATCAGGATACTGATGGGTATATTTATTTAGGTACCAGTGGCTATGGCATGGTTAAGTGCAAAATAAAGCGGGCAGGTAATAAGTTAAAGGTTACTCATTTTAAAAGATACGTTGCAGGGACCGGTGTAAACGGCATGCTTAGCAGCAACATTATATTTTCTATAATACCCGAAAACAACAACCAGCTTTGGATAGGTACGCGACTGGGCGGACTTAATCTTTTTGATAAGCGCACAGGAAAATTCCAAACCTATAAAAACATAGCTAACGATCCTGAAAGCCTCTCTAATAACGATATACTGTGCCTTGTTAAAGATGAAAGCAATAAATTGTGGATAGGTACCAGCTTTGGCCTTAATATGCTTAAAAGCGTAGATAGTAATGGTAAAGCCGTGTTTAAAAGTTTTACGGTTAGGGATGGCCTGCCTAATAACACCATTCACGGCATTATACCCATAAATAAATCCAACCTATGGTTAAGCACTAACTTTGGCTTATCTGATTTTGCTGTGGGCCAGGCAAAATTTACCAACTATTCTAAAAACGAAGGCCTGCAAAATAACGAGTTTTCCGACGGTGCATTTTATAGCGATACAGCATCCGGGTATATTTTTATGGGAGGCATAAAAGGTTTTAATTACTTTATACCTCAAAAAATAAAAGAATCAACCGTAGTGCCAGATCTTCTTATTGACAGGATAAGCGGGCAAAACCTGCCCACGCCATATTATCAGGGACTGGTTATAGCGCCAAATTCTACCACCTACCCATCCATAACCTTAAAACACAATCAAAACTTTTTTGATATTCACCTCGCGGCACTTACCTATACAAATAACGATAAATGCCGGTTTGCCTACCAGTTAAAAGGCTTTGATAAAAGCTGGAACGCAATTGATAACAGGAAGGTTATTTCTTTTACCAATGTTCCTCGCGGCAATTACTCCCTTTTTATGAAATGGAGCAATGCCGATGGCGTTTGGAGCGCCTCTGTACATGCCATAGATATAAGGATTAGTCCTGTATGGTGGCAATCTAACCTTGCCCTTGCCATATATTTGTTACTGGGTGTTTCGTTTATTCTTTTCGTAAGGAGTTATTATTTAAAAAAACAATCGCTAAGGCAAAATATACTTTTCAGGAAAAACGAAGAAGAGCTGCACGAAAACAGGCTTACGTTTTTTACTAACATTGCCCATGAGTTTTTAACCCCGCTTACGCTAATTGTCGGGCCGGTGCAAAAGCTGTCTGAAGCTAAAAATCTTACCGACCGCAATCAGAAATTTATACACATGATTCAGCGGAACGCTTCAAGGTTGCTATTCCTTACCCAACAGTTGCTGGAGTTTAGAAAGGCAGAACATGACTCGCTTGAAATTACAGTAAAGAAGTTTGACCTTGTAAACCTTATAGAGCAAATTGCCGAACTGTTTGATGACTGGGCAATGGATAAAAATATTGAATATATGCTAAATATACCATCGGCTATGCCGGGATGGTTTGATAAGGACAAGCTGGAAAAAATTATATTCAACTTAATGTCTAATGCTTTTAAGTATACACCTGTTAATGGTACAATAACCCTTACTTGCCGTGTGGAGGATAAAGATATTAAGACCCTGAATATTACTATTACTAATAGCGGTAAAGGCATTCCTAAAGAAAAACTTGATTCGTTGTTTGATCGTTTCTTTCTATCGGATACCAACCAAACCACCGATACCGATTTGTTTAGGACAGGTATAGGGCTGGCATACATTAAAAAGCTTGTTACGGTTTTACGGGGCGAAATTTTAGTATCGAGCGTGGCCGATGAAGCCACAACATTTACCATATTGGTGCCTTGTGAAAAAGCGGCGTTTACTGAGAAGGAAATTGATATGGAAATATCGTCTACCGTATTAATATCGCATCATCTTAAAAATCTTGTTGAAGAAACGGTGCCTAAGGACGATTTGGAGCCTGTTAAAATATCGATAATTAATGCTATTGAAGATAACAGGAAAAAAATAATGATCGTAGAAGACGAGAAGGAGATACACCTGTTCCTTAACGATCTCCTCTCAGAAAAATACAAGATCATTACCGCAAATAATGGGGTAGAGGCATTGCAGCTCACAGAACAGCAACTCCCTGATATTATAATAAGCGATGTAATGATGCCGCTAATGGATGGAGTAGAACTTTGCAGGAACATTAAAACCAATCTAAGAACGTGCCACATACCATTTATAATGCTAACGGCAAAAAATTCGGTAGAGCACAGGATAGAAGGATTAGAGAATGGAGCAAACTCGTATATACCAAAACCTTTTTACCCTGACCATTTGTTGGTTCGGATTCAAAAGCTGCTTGAAGAAAAAGAACTGATACTGCAACATTTTACACAAGACAGCGTTACAGGTATCCTGGCCGATATGCCTGTTCAGGATAACGAGAAAGCCTTTGTACGATCTGTAATAGACCTTATCCGTAAAAACATCGATAACGAGAACCTTCAGGGTGCTTACCTGGAAAAAGAACTGGGCATTAGTGCATCACAACTTTATAGAAAAACAAAAGAAGTATTTGGTATAGCTCCGGCCGACCTGATACGCACCATACGTTTAAAATATGCGGCAGAACTTTTACGTAAAAATGTACTTACGGTTTCTGAGATTTGCTATAAATCGGGTTTTAATAACCGTTCCTATTTTTACAGGGAGTTTAAAAAAACATATAATACTACCCCTAAAAATTATCAATTGCAGTATAAAGTAAAAGAAGTTTCTTTTTCAAATAACTGATAATCAAATGTTTTTTGTTTAGTGTACACTATTGAATAAATAGTGTACACTGCTTTTCGCAGGTATATAATACTTTTATCACTCAAACGATATAGTTGCATTATCACAATTAAACCCAAACCCATTTTAACTACGATGAAAAAACAAGTACTAATTATTAACAATTCAGCATTATTGATATGAGCCAAAAAAATATTTACAGTTTATTACTGGTGTTTACCTTGCTATCAGGAAGCGTCATGTATGCACAAACCGTTAAGGGTACAGTATCCGATGCTACCGGCCCGTTACCGCAGGCCAATGTAGTTGTTAAAGGAACAACAATAAGCACTACTACAGATTTTGACGGAAATTATACCATAACCAATGTAGGTACTAACGCAGTGTTAGTATTCAGCTACATAGGTTATTTAACCAAAGAAGAAGCCGTTACCGGCGATACTACACTTAATGTAGTATTAGCAGAAGACGCAAAACAGCTAAATGAGGTAGTTGTTACCGGTTATACAGGGCAACGAAAAGCTTCTATTACCAGTGCCGTAGCGCAGGTAAATATGCAGGACCTTTCTAAAACGAGAATACCAGATGTTGGCCAGGCATTACAAGGCCAGGTAGCAGGTGTATTTGTTGCAGCAAGCACAGGAGCTCCCGGAGACGGTGTACAGATAAGAATTAGGGGACAAGGCAGCTTAAATAACAACGATGTATTATATGTAGTTGATGGCGTGCAAACACGTAACATTTCGTTCTTAAATCAGGCAGATATTAAATCGATGACTGTTTTAAAAGATGCGGCTTCTACTGCAATATATGGCTCAAGAGCCGCTGGCGGTGTTGTAGTTATTACAACTAAAAAAGGTACCGAGGGTAAAACAAGCTTAGAGTTAGATGTATTTACAGGCGTTCACTATGCTAGCAATTTGCCTAAGCTGTTAAATACCGACCAGTACCTTACAATGGAAGAGCGTGCCTGGAACAATACTGCAGGCAGAGATCCTGCCTTAAATCCTTATACTTTAGACAGGGTTACGCGAACCGATTTAGCGGATACCGACTGGCTGGATGAGTTGTTTACAACAGGCCTGTCTAATAATGTACAGCTATCGGCAAGTGGCGCTACGGATAAGGTACAGTATCTTATATCAGGAGGCTACTACGGCATTGATGGCATTGTGACCGAAAATAACGACAAATATAAAAGGGTAAATTTTAGGACTAATATTAATGCTAAATTATCCGATCGCTTAACCGTAGGAAGTAATATGCAGATAACATATTCATCTCAGGACCGATTGTCGTCCAGCGGAGATGCTCCGGGAGTGATACGCCATGCCTTAATACGCCCACCGGTTATCCCTGTATATAAAGATGTTAACGACCCTACTTATTCAGCAGAAGACCCATATACCGACCTACCTTTTTATACCGGCCCCAACGAAGGATGGAGCAAAAATTATGAATACAGCTCAAATCCACTCGCTATAGTACATTTTACCAATGATAAGCGGGATATGTTCCAAACGTTTGGTAACGTATATGCGGAGTATGATTTCTTAAGCGACAGATCGCTAAAATTCAGGACTAATCTTGGAGCAGACATCAGGTTTATACACAACAAAAATTTTGCACAAAATTATGGCGACCCTAATATTGGTAGTCCAGATACACAATACTACGGCTTAGGAAGGAATAACAGGCCAAACAGCCTTAACGAAGACAGAAACCAGGACGTAACCTTTACATGGTCTAATACCCTGAATTATGTAAAAACATTAGATGAGGTGCACAGTATTAATGCATTGTTAGGCGTAGAAACTGTTAAATACACGCAATCAGGCATTGGGGGCAGCAGGTCTAATTTTGAAAATACTACCCCTGCCTTTCAATATTTAGATTATGGAAACGTTGGCAGCCCTACGTTACCTTACCCATATAGTTCAGGTAGCCAGACAAGTTGGACATTGCTATCCTACTTTGCATCAGGAACCTACGGTTATAAAGATAAATATTTTGCCACGGCATCGGTAAGAGCCGACGGTTCTTCGCGTTTTGGCCCTAACAACAGGTGGGGATATTTCCCTTCAGCATCAGCAGGCTGGATACTTTCCAACGAAAGTTTTATGGCAAATACCACATGGGTATCAAACTTAAAACTAAGAGGCAGCTGGGGCCAAACGGGCAATCAGGAAATAGCAAACTGGCAATGGTATAACTTATACTCATTAGGTGCTAACCCAAGTTTATTGCGTTTGGGAAACCCTGATGTTAAATGGGAAACAACAACCCAAACAAACATAGGCCTTGATATTTCGGTACTTAACAATAAGTTAAGCTTTTCGGCAGACTACTTTATAAAAGACACCGATGATATTTTACTTTACGTTACTCCGCCAAGAATTATTGGCAACCTTAGTCCAACAAGTATAAATTCGGCGTCGGTATCCAATAAAGGTTTCGAACTTGCCGTAAATTTAAACAATAACGACAGGATGTTTAAATATAACATCAACGCAAACCTTGCAACGCTTTCTAACAATGTAACCAAACTTAACAGGAATGTTGAGTATATAGATAGCCCGGGTACCCGTAGCAGGACCGAAGTAGGACAGCCTATAAACTCGTACTACGGCTTTCAGTTTGATGGTATTTATCAAAATGCCAACGAGTTTAGTTCGCACTTATACGCCAATGCTAACGGCACACAGCCTGGAGATATAAAGTTTAAAGACTTGAATGGTGATGGACAAATTAATGCCGATGACCGTACTTACATAGGCAGTTCTATACCTAAATTAACCTATGGTTTTGCATTTAATTGTTCGTACAAAAACTTCGACTTGTCATTCCTATTACAGGGTGTAAATGATGTAGACCGCTATAACGATATTAAACAGATATTAGATTATGATAGCCGTCCGTTTAACTCTACAACAGCAATACTTAATAGCTGGAATGGCGAGGGCACAAGCAACACGATACCAAGGGTTACACAAAATGATAACGGTGGTAGCAGGATATCAAGTGTCTTTATAGAAGATGCATCGTACTTACGATTAAAAAACATTGAGATAGGTTATACCTTTAACAGTGATATTCCTGGCATTGATAATATGCGTATATATGTTTCAGGACAAAACCTGTTAACGTTTACAGACTATACAGGCCTTGATCCGGAATCTACATCACTTATAGATCAGGGAACATATCCACAGGCATCCGCTGTGCTTTTTGGTGCCAGAATAAAACTTTAAAAAAAATAGCAATGAAAAATATAATAAAAGTTACTCTAATCGCAGGTTTCTTTGCTTTGGCCGGCTGCGATGATGATCTTGATACGCAGGCAACGGGATTAGTTACCGAAGAAGGGCTGGTTACCATTGATGTAATTGAAAATTCGGTAAAGTCATCGTATGATTTATTATCAAACAGATTGAATATCCTTGGCAACTGGGACTGGTCAAATGGGCTTGTTTTTCAGAATGATTACGTAATGCAGGATATTGCCTCTGATGATATGGAGAAAAAATGGAATGCAGATGGTGATCAGCCGTGGATAGACGAAATCAATAATTTTACGTTTACCTCTACTAACGGTGGGCCAAACGGGTTATGGGTGTATAATTATGAAGGCATAAAGCGCATTAACCTGGTTATGGCTTCGTTACAACGAGATGATATAGAAGCCGTAACGGGAATTTCTGAGGCAAGAAAAAACCAATTATTAGGCGAAGCTTACTTTTTAAGGTCATATTACTACTTTTCGTTAGTTACAAATTTTGGAGATGTTCCGTTGCTTTTAGAGCCGGTTCAAACCCTGGATGAGGCTTTTGCAGTAGCTGTGCGTAAGGATAAGACCCTTATTTGGGAGCAGATAAAAGGAGACCTGGCTTTAGCTAAAGATTTATTGCCAAGCTCTAAATACTCTTCGGAAACCGAAAGATGGCGTGTATCTAAAGGTGCCGTTATTGCACTTATGGCAAAATCTGAACTGTATACCCAAAATTGGAGTGCGGTGCCGCCTTTGGTAGACGAATTAGCCGGGCTGGGTTTTGGCCTGAATGCGAATTATTTCGAAAATTTTACAAGTGAATATACTGATAATGAAGTTATATTTTCTTTTGACCATCAAACCAATGCCACACCTCGCAGGGGTAATGGTATTTGCGCACCACTGGGTTGGGGATTTTTTGCGCCAAGTGCTGATTTCATAAATTCGTTTGAGCCTAATGACCCCAGGTTGCTTTATACAGTTGATGTTCCTAACCAAAATGTAAATAAAATGCTGGGTAGCCTTAACGGTGCTAATGAGGGGAATGATGACGCTCCTAATAACAAAGTATACATGCGATATGCCGATGCTTTATTATGGAAGGCCGAAGCGCTTCTTGAAACCGGCGATCATGCCGGGGCTGTAGATATAATAAACCAAATACGCCAAAGGGCAAGGAACGGTGTTGATGCCACCGGTGTTGTGCCACCGGCGGGTACGCTGCCGGACAGGCCGGCATCTACTGATAGTGCTCTTGTTAAGAGTTGGCTGATTCACGAAAGAAGGGTAGAACTTGGTTTTGAAAATCAAAGGATGCTCGACCTTAAACGCTGGGGTATTGCACAACAGGTATTAACGGCGCATGGTAAGAGTTTTCAGCCTAAGCATATGTTATATCCTATACCACAATTAGAGATTGACGGTTCTGCCGGTACGCTTACACAAAATCCCGGCTATTAATTAAAATTTGGGTTGGCTCAGATGCTTTTACAGGTCTGGGCTAACCCTTAATATATTACAACTAAAAGTATGAAAGACATTGCAAAACGCTTTGTACAAAACCCATTGCTATCTCCAAAAGATCTTAAGCCGAGTACTGAAGGCTTAGAGATTACCTGCCTGCTTAACCCGGGTGTATTTACCTTAAAGGGCAAAACGTGGCTTATTGTACGTGTAGCCGAAAGGCCTCAGCAAAAAGAAGATACTATTTCTTTTCCTATATTAACCAGTGATGGCAGCATAACCATTATGGAGATTGATAAAAATGATCCGGAACTTATAGCTACTGATGCAAGGGTTATTAATTACAAATTAGCAGATTATCTAACAACCTTATCACACCTTAGGTTATTATGGAGCGACGATGGTATTAATTTTTATGAAGATGAGGATTATCCTGCGTTAGTGGGCGAAGGTATATTGGAAACCTTTGGTATAGAAGATTGCCGCGTAGCACAAATAGATGATAAGTATTACTTAACCTTTACATCAGTGTCTGATAATGGTGTGGGTGTAGGCCTGCGTACCACTACCGACTGGAAACGTTTTGAAAAGCATGGCATGATACTGCCTGCCCACAATAAGGACTGTGCCATTTTTGAAGAAAAAATAAACGGGTTGTTCTACGCCCTTCACCGCCCGAGTAGTGTAGATATTGGAGGCAATTACATTTGGGTTGCTTCTTCTCCCGATGGTATACACTGGGGTAACCACCACTGCATTGTTAAAACCAGAAAAGGCTTTTGGGACAGCAAAAGGGTGGGTGCCGGAGCAGCACCAATAAAAACGGCTAAAGGCTGGCTGGAAATTTACCATGGCGCTAACGAAAATCACCAGTATTGCTTAGGTGCTTTTTTATTAGACCTTAACGATCCCACCAAAGTAATTGCCCGTACTGAAGAACCTATAATGGTGCCCACTGCCGATTATGAAATAAGCGGCTTTTTTGGACATGTTGTATTTACTAACGGCCATATTGTAGAGCCTGATGGCGATACGGTAACGGTATATTACGGAGCATCAGACGAGTTTGTTTGCGGCGCTAAATTTTCTATAACAGAGATACTCTCACTCTTAAAATAAACTCCTATGTTTAAGAAACTTACATCTGAGTTTGACCATTTTAAAAGTCAGACTCATAATTTTCGCATCCTTACCTTAACCAATCTGGTGTATGCGCTGGTACTGCCGGTAATAGATATTTTTGTGGCAGCGTACATTATGCGGAACTCTAACGACACCTCTAAGGTAGTTATTTACCAATTGGCTATTTACACAGGCATACCACTTACGTTTTTATTAAATGGTTTTCTTTTAAAGCATTTTAATATCAAAACATTGTACTCAATAGGTATGATGCTTAGTGGGGTATCTATGGTTATAATGATGTCTTTAAAAACCTTAGACTTAACCGGTATAGCCGTTGCAGGCATTACCATGGGGCTGTCTTTTGGCCTGTACTGGTCTAACAGAGACTACCTTGCCATATCTATTACAAACGATGAAAACCGAAATTACTATTATGGTCTCGAAACGTTTATATATACCATCATTGCAATAGCCGTACCGGCTACCATAGGCTGGTTTATACAATCTAAAACCGGCGAGGCAGATAAACACACGGCTTACTTAACAATAACAGGTGTTGTGTTTGTAATTACATTTTTAGCATCGGTAGTGTGCTTTATGGGCAGGTTCGAAAATCCGGTGCAAAAACAGTATATATTCTTTAAGTTCCACTCGCTGTGGTATAAGTTACTGTCATTAGCCTTATTTAAAGGCCTCGCACAGGGTTTTTTAGTTACAGCGCCCGCCATGCTTATTTTTAAGATATTAGGCGAAGAAGGCGCGCTGGGCAACGCACAATCTATTGGAGCAATATTAGCAGCTATTATTATCTATTTTATTGGGCGCTTTAGTAAACCTTCAGACAGGGTAAAAACCTTCTCAGTTGGTCTAATACTGTTTGCCGTTGGTGCATGCCTAAACGGTTTCTTGTTCAATCAAACGGGTGTGATAGTATTTTTACTGCTGCTGCTCATGGCGCGCCCTTTAATGGACCTGGCGTACTTCCCAATCCAGTTGCGTGTTATAGATATTGTATCACGTATAGAAAAAAGGGGCGAATTTACATATATACTTAACCATGAGGCAGGCTTGTATGCAGGCAGGCTTTTAGGGGCAGGTACCTTTCTTGTATTATATTATGTAGTTTCAGAAGACTTTGCCCTGCGTTATGCCATAGGTATTATAGCTTTGCTACAGCTGTTCTCTATATATTTAAGTAAAAAAATTATAACCGAGGGCAACAAAATAGCGCCTGAACACATTAAAGAAGACGAACAGATAGACATTAAAGTAATTGAAGAGGCTGCGGCCAAATTAGTTAAATCATAAAATCATTCTAATCCATGAACATTTTTTATAAAGCCTTAGTTCCGTGCCTGTTATTTATAACCTTAGGTGCCAACGCACAGGTAAAGCAGCAGCCCATACCGCGCGTAGACCAAATGGCCGATGTGCCACAGCCCTTTAAGATTATAGATTATAATAAGCTGGCACACGATTTTGATGCAACGGTTTTTAATTTTAATGCCACCGGGACATTCTGGCCTTTAGTTTGGATCGATAAAAGCCAAAAGAACTTTCCGCAGGATGTTGTGGGTATATATACCGCTATTGGCGATGTACGCCAGGGGCCTGACCATAATAAAGGGATGTTTCATGAGGCGTTGGCAAATATGGGGGCAACCTTAGGGGCAACACTTGTGGGTATAGATAAAACCAACCAGCAAAACCGCAACTACGTGGGCATGCTTAAAAATTACTTTAATAGCGAGACCGGCTGGGACATCATGATGAACAATACCTGCCCCGAAGTAGCGTTGCTTGGTGGCGGCTATGGCCGCGACTGGTGGTATGATGTATACCCTAATTTGCTATTTTATGCCATTTATGATAAGTATCCTAATGAGCCTGGTTTTGAGGCAATAGCACGAAAAATAGCAGACAAGTTTTATGAGGCCGATGTGATATTGAATGGCAATTACGACTATTCGTATTTTGATTATGGCAAAATGAAGCCTATGACAAACAATATTTGCCTTCAGCCCGATGCTGCTGCCGGGCATGCGTGGGTACTGTATTCAGCTTACAAAAAATTTGGCGATGCAAAATATTTAAAAGGAGCATTATCTGCACTTAAAGCATTACAGTCGCAATCTAAAAACCCTACCTATGAGCTGCTTATGCCTTTTGGCGCCGAGTTAGCCGTGCGCATTAATGCCGAATTAGGTAAAGACTACGATGTAAATAAAATGCTGCACTGGAGCTTTGATGGTACTCCTATATGCCGTGAGGGCTGGGGTGTGTTGGTAGGCAACTGGAACGGTATAGATATTTCGGGTATTGTAGGGAGCACAGTAGACCACGGAGGCTACGGGTTTCTTATGAATACGTACGATGCCGCCTGGCCTTTAGTACCCATAGTGCGTTATGATCAGTCGTATGCTAATGCCATAGGCAAATGGATGTTGAATGCAGCCAATGCGTCAAAATTATTTTATCCGCAGTACATGCCGGACGACCATGAAATAATTCCGCAATTATCCGATGTTGGTAAAGGTGTTATTGCTTACGAGGGGATGATTAAACAATCTAACTACAAAGAGCACGAGGCTATAAAAGGCCCGGTGGCGCAGGGCGATGGCCCGCTTTGGGTATTGGGGCAAAACCCGCAGGAATCGCAATTAAGTGTTTACGGCAGCGGCCACGTAGGTATTTTTGGCAGTATTATTAAAAATACCAATGTAGAAGGTGTACTGCAATTAGACTTACTTGCTACCGATTTTTTTCATGACAAAGCGTATCCTTCCTACCTGTATTACAACCCGTTTAATGAGAGTAAAACGGTTACTGTAATGGTGGAAAAAGGCGATAAAGTAGATGTTTATAATACGATATCGGGCACATTTGTAGCCAAAAATGTTACGGCCTCAACCAAGATAAAACTAAATGCTAAAAGCTCGGCAATATTGGTAATGGTTCCTGCAAAAGGAAAAGTAACTTACTCAGGTTCTAAAATGATGGTTAACGGAGTGGTGGTAGATTATCAAATTCAATCAAAAAAGTAAAATGCATCCTGCCAAATTTAAATTTGTATGCTTACTGGTTTCCTTTGTTAGTTGTTTTACAATGTATGCACAAGATTTGGCAGGTTCCCGTATATGGTGGAAAGAAACTGTTTTTTACCAAATTTACATGCCCAGCTATGCCGATAGCAATGGCGATGGGTATGGTGATTTTAAAGGGATAACCGGAAAACTGGACTACCTTAGTGGGTTGGGGATTAAAGGCATCTGGCTTACTCCCTTTTTAAAATCGCCAAAGGTGGATAATGGGTATGACATAGCCGATTATTATACTGTTGACCCTACCTATGGTACTAAAGCGGATTTTGATTTATTTTTAAAAGAAGCGCATAAACGCGGTATTAAGGTAATTATGGATATGGTGCTAAATCATACCTCTACCGATAGTAAATGGTTTCAGGAATCCAGGAAATCTAAAGATAATCCGTACCGGGATTATTACATCTGGAAAGACCAGCCCAACAATTGGAAATCTTTTTTTGGTGGTACAGCATGGCAAAAAGAGGCAGCAACAAACCAGTATTATTATCATAAGTTTGATGTGCGTATGGCCGATCTTAACTGGGGCAACCCAAAGGTTGTAGATGAAGTAAAAAAGGTGCTTACGTTTTGGCTGGATGCCGGTGTAGATGGCTTTAGGCTGGATGTAATTAACTTTCTTGCTACCGATGGCATCACGCGGGATAACCCGGTAAAAGAGGGCGTACAAGAGCATAAATATGACATAAACCAAAACGGCGTAAAAGACGCCATGCGTACTATAAAATCAATAGTTAGTGCGTATAAAGATCGTTTTATTGTAGGCGAAATTGGCAGCGATAAAATTGAGGTACTAAAACAATACCAGTCGCCTGATTTGCTGGATGTTGTTTTTAATTTCAATTTTGGGAGCATTCCGGCTTTCTCGGCGCAGAAGATATTTGATGAACTGCAAAGTATGGAAAAGAACATGGCTAATTACCCAACGTTATTCTTCGGGAGCCATGATATGCCCCGGATGATAGACCGCCTGGCCGATGGCAATACTGAAAGGGCGGAGGCCCTCGCTGCGTTGATACTCACGGCTAAAGGGGGGCCTTTTATTTACTATGGCGAAGAAATAGGTATGCATAATTCTGTAGCCCACAATTTAAGCGATATAAAAGATATTCAGGGAATTACGCATTATAAAATGGCTTTGGCTAACGGCAAAAATACTGATGAAGCCCTTACAGAAGGCAATGTCAATAATAGGGATAAATCACGCAGCCCAATGCAGTGGAGCAGTAAAAGCTTTGCCGAATTTTCTTCGAAAAAATCATGGATAAAAGTCAATCCTGATTACACCCAAATTAATGTACAGGCTTTAGAGAGGCAGCAAAGCTCTATCTTAAATAAATATAAGGAACTCATTACTTTAAGGAATAGCGAATTAGCGTTGCAATACGGCAGGTACACAAACCTTCAGTTTAAAGATGGCCTGATTAGCTTTACCCGTACTTTAAGTAATGAAAGCATTACTGTAATCATAAACTTTGGAGTCCCTTTTAAGTCCGCACTACCCAATGGAAGTAAAATACTGTTAGGCAATTTAGATATTAAAACAGATGGTTATCTTATTTATAAGTCTAATTAACCCTGTAATCAGTTGTTTGCTTTTAAGATGCCACAGTAATAATTATCTCGCCACCTTTTTGGTCTTTTTCTTCTTGTCAAAAAGATAACCGATAATTAGCCCTACAACAGCCCAAAGCGGTATGCCCAAAAGTATTTTGGCGGTATCAAAGCGCTCATGGTCAATCAGCGGGAATAATACCATGGTAATTATGTATAATAGCCCGGCCCACACAAGGCCGGAACGGACCCATTTTTTCATGACTTTTGCAATTTGGTTATCATAAATTTAGCAAAAATTACTTGTATTTGCAAGCAAAATCGCATTTGCTTAATGTGCTAATTACATTATCTTTGCGGCTTTAAAATTTAGATGTAAATGATTACTATTGATGCACTTTCGGTACAATTTGGCGGTACCACGCTGTTTAGCGATGTTTCTTTTTCTGTAAATGAGAACGATAAGATTGCCCTTATGGGTAAAAATGGCGCCGGAAAAAGTACCCTGCTTAAAATTATTGCCGGTGTAAGCAAGCCGTCAACTGGTGCAATATCAGCACCTAAGGGTACTATAATTGCTTACCTGCCACAGCATTTGCTTACCGAGGACAACGCCACCGTATTTGAGGAAACATCTAAAGCGTTTGAAGGCATCTTTAAAATGAAGGCTGAAATTGATGGCCTTAACGAAGAACTTACCGTACGTACTGATTATGAGAGTGATGAGTACTACAAGATCATCGAAAAGGTATCAGAGCTTAGTGAGAAATTTTACTCGATAGAAGAGATAAACTATGAGGCAGAGGTAGAGAAAGTGCTTGTAGGTATTGGCTTTACACGTGAGGACTTTAACCGCCCAACATCTGAATTCAGCGGTGGATGGCGTATGCGCATCGAGCTGGCCAAGATATTGTTACAAAAACCCGACCTGATCTTGCTGGATGAGCCTACCAACCACATGGACATTGAAAGTATACAATGGCTGGAAGATTTTCTTATCAATAGTGCTAAGGCTGTGATGGTTATAAGCCACGACAGGGCTTTTGTAGACAACATAACCACACGTACCATAGAGGTTACTATGGGCCGTATTTACGACTATAAAGCCAAATATTCACACTACTTAGAGCTGCGTAAAGACCGACGTGCCCACCAACAAAAGGCTTATGACGAGCAGCAGAAATTTATTGCTGATAATCAGGCGTTTATTGAACGTTTTAAGGGCACTTTCTCGAAAACAGAGCAGGTACAGTCGCGAGTGCGCATGCTGGAAAAGCTTGAGCTTGTGGAAGTTGACGAGGTAGATACATCGGCATTACGCTTAAAGTTCCCACTGGCACCACGATCGGGTCAGTACCCCGTTGTGGTTGAGGCGCTTACTAAAAATTACGGTGACCACGTAGTGTTTAACAATGCCAATATGGTTATAGAGCGCGGCCAGAAGGTAGCCTTTGTGGGTAAGAATGGCGAAGGTAAGTCTACCATGGTTAAGGCCATGATGAGCGAGATCAGTTTCGACGGTAAAATGGAGTTGGGGCACAATGTTAAGATAGGTTATTTTGCTCAGAACCAGGCAGCTATGCTTGATGAAGACCTTACCGTTTTTGAAACGATAGACCGTATTGCAGAGGGCGACATCCGTACTCAAATTAAGAATATATTAGGTGCTTTTATGTTTAGTGGTGATGATACTACCAAGAAAGTCAAGGTGTTATCGGGTGGCGAGAAAACCCGCCTTGCCATGATAAAGCTATTGCTGGAGCCGGTTAACCTGCTTATCCTGGATGAGCCTACTAACCACTTGGATATGAAGACTAAAGACATCATTAAGGATGCCCTCAATGCTTTTGAAGGCACTCTGGTACTGGTATCGCACGACAGGGATTTCCTTGACGGACTGGTAACTAAGGTGTTTGAATTTGGCAACAAACGCGTTAAAGAGCATTTTGAAGATATTAAAGGTTTCCTTGAACATAAGAAGATTGAAAACCTGAGGGAAATAGAGAAAAAATAGCTTAATATTTCACTTTTGGATTTCGAGTTACAATATAAGAGACGCATATTTTGCAACTCTTTTTTATGCTTGTAATATGCCAAAAGGCTTTAGAATATACCAATCGGTATATTTATTTTTCGATTTTTGATGTCGCTTCCAAATTATACCAATCGGTATAATTATAAATACACAAAAGGCATAAGTTACGAACCTATGCCTTTTGTGTATGATGGTAAAAAAAGTAATTATCTAATCAATATTAGTTGAATTTTACTTCTAACACATCAATTTCACCTTCGCTAATTTCGTTGTTCTCATCGGCAATAATATTGATGCCCGAGATGCATAGCGATTTTACTTTTCTGGTGCCTTTAGTAACCAGTTTCTCAAAGTTTGATGGGTGAAGCATAAGCATCACATTCTCTGTAAGGGCGTTTGTAAGGATAAAACTCTTGATAGTCGCTAAGTCGATGTTCTTTTTCATAGCATTTGTTTTAGAAGGTTTGTTTTACAAAGATGGACTATAAACCTTTAAAATTTTGGTAACAAAAAGCCAATAAAACATTAAATTTTGTTAACATTTTTTTCGCAGACTATCAGTACTGTTTCGTTTTCGCGACATATTTAATGCCTTACCAAACCGTAAGCTTGGCAAGGTAATCGGCATCTGCAAAAAAATCGGGCTTTGCCTCGTTAATGCCAATCAGCGTGTAAGCCTCTTTATGGTTGCCTTCAATCTCAAAACTACTGCTTGTGGTATACTGGTCTAAAAAGCCCTTAACGTCAAAATCCTCAAGCTCTGCCTTAGGTAGCAGCACAAAGTAGTCAATTATAGTTTCTTCTCCTTTAAAGGTAGCCCTGCCCTCAAAGTTTTTAAGTTCGTCAAATATATCTTTAGCTTCCTGGTACTTCATAATTAGATGGTTAGATTATTGGATGGTTAGATCATTGGAATATCAGATTTTTAGATATTATGTAACCTTTGAAATTTGGAATTTGTTTTTTGGAATTTTTCCCTTGAAATTTGGAATTTGCTTTTTTGGAATTATAACTCGTAATTCATAATTTGAAATTCGTAATTACTTAGAAAGCCACTTATACAGCCTCTCGGCATTTTCTTTGGTAAACAACCCCGTGCCGGTGCTCATAGTAGCAGCCGACCCACATGCCACGCCCATACGCGCCATATCTGTATGGCTGCCGCCCTGCGCCAGTATAGCCACCATTCCGGCCACCATGCTGTCGCCTGCACCCACGGTGCTTAGCTTTTTAACCGAAGGCGCCGGCACATGAATATTCTCATCTTTACTAACAAGGTAAGCGCCCTGCGGACCAAGCGACACCACAACAATCTCGGCCTTACCCTCATCAATAAGCTGTTTGGCAGCTTCATCGGCGCTTTCGTTATCCAGTTCCTTCATCCCCGTAAGGGTACTCAGTTCGCCAAGGTTAGGTTTAAGCAGGTAAACACCCTCCTTTAGCACTTCGGAAAGCGCCTCGCCCGATGTATCTGCAATAACTTTAGCACCTTTATTCTTAAGCCCCTTAACAAGCGTGCGCATAAACGCAGGCTCAATGCCCGGGGGCAGGCTGCCGCTAATTACAACAATATCCGGGGTGGGAGACAGGCTGTCTATAATGGTGTTAATATCCTTAACCTCATCGGGCGTAATATCTTCACCGGGCATCCCAAAGCGGTACTGTTCGTTGTGCGATGTATCTACCACAATAAAGTTCTCGCGGGTTTCGGCCGCGGTAGGTATGGTGCTGGTGGTAACCTTTTCGTCTTTAAGGAGTTCCTCTAAAAGCTCTCCCGTGCGGCCACCGCTTGTAAACAGCGCTACTGATTTAATGCCCAGCCTTGCCAAACCACGGGATACGTTAATGCCACCGCCCCCCGGCTCATATTTGGGCGGGGTGCAGCGCAATTTCTTTTCGGGTTTAAGGTTCTCTACCGTGGTGCTTTTATCTACCGTAGGGTTTAAGGTAATCGTAAGTATATTTTTTATCATTGCTAAAAAGCGTGTTTTGTAAGGTTTTGCTATAAGAGCTTGTTAAACAAGTTGCAAGCTAAAATAGCAAATAAAACCCTACGCACTGCCTAACATAATGTTAAGAGTGCGGCAATAAAAATAATACTGTGTGATTTTTTTAGATAAACCTTTCTATAATGCTGTATTCGTTGCTCAGTTCAATATAGTAGCAGCCTTCCGGTATCTCTATATCAAGTTCTGCAATTTGCTTATCGGTAAAGCCACGCTTTAAAAGCTCTTCGCGGGTGTGCAGTAAAATAGGCTCATCGCCAACATAATACAGGTCTTCATCGGTGTGGTTAACTTCTGTAACAGTGCCGGAAATTCCGTAGTCAAGAGAGTTATAAAGTAAATCTTTTTCAAGCTCTTCGTCAGAAAGCTTGTTAAGCCATGTTTTAAGTTCTTTTAGCTTCATTTTTTGCATTAGTAAAATTAGTAATTGGGCATAATAACGGTATCTATTTGTGGGGCAAATAAATCTGGGTATAAATATAATTAATAATTTTCAAAATATAATACAATGTTAAATATTTATTAAAACGTATTGTTAAACTCCTACTAAAGTGTAATTAGGGTATTTATATATATTCTGTTTGTGGTTTGATTTTTAAGTGTTTAGTTAATAAAAATTGCTATCAATATTATTAATACATTAACTGATTGTATTACATTAATTTGCCAAAATTTATTGTTTAAGAGGTTAATATGGTACTAAATATCCTACAGAACAGCACTTTAAGGCAGGTGCTTTTTGTGTAAAATAGTGCAGCATATTTGCCAGCTTAAAAAAAAGTTTATATTTGTTGCAAATGTGGCGCGGGTATTGCTGCTATAAAGTTGATATATAGCGGTACTGCGTTATATATAATCCGCAAAAACTTCTTTAATGAAAAATTACGATGTTAAACATATAGCATTTCATGTGCTTGTGGCCCTGTATTTTATATGGCTGCCTGTTTTTGCCGTGCTGTTGTGCCTTGCCCTTAATGATACCTTAACCACGGCGAGCCTGTCGCTCTCTAAAATATTTCTTACCTGGATATTTTTAAACCTTATAATGGGGTCGGCATTATTTTTTGTAATACAGCTTTTTCAAAAAAAGAACCTGCTTAATAAAATAATACGCTTTAGCTTTATTGCTATAGCAGTAGTATCGGTTACTATAACGCTGGTTATAGTGGGCAATGCATAAAAAAAGCCACTGCATATACTACAGCGGCTTTTAGTAATAACCAATTTTTATAAACCTAAATCGTATACTTTAGATGCGCAACCCGGCAAAAGGTTGCCTCTGCACTTTTAAATATTTACTAATGTTGGGCAAAATTGCATGCTGCTGGCGTTTTTTAAAAAAAGTTAGGACAGTATACTGTATATTTGCTCTTTATTTTTTATGACGATGGATAACAAAAGCGAAGAATTTTACGCCAGACTTAAAGAGGAGCTGGCAGGAAGCGCCAAATGGCCTGCCGAATACCTTTTTAAATTTATTGTGCCTACAGATACCGAAAAAATAAATAAAGTAGAAGATACTTTTAATAATATGGGTGCGGTTATAGAAACCACCCAGTCTAAAACAGGCAAATACACCAGTATATCTGTTAACGTAAAGATGGAAGGCCCTCAGGAAATTATAGATAAATACGTGGCACTATCTACTATAGAAGGCATTATATCTTTATAAAATACCACAACACATAACATGTACAACACACAGGAAGCTATAAATTTTCTTGAATATAATGCCGAGCGCCCGCACCTTATAATACCGGAGTATGGCCGCCACCTGCAAAAGCTTATACAGCAGGCAATGGACCTGCAGGACAGGGACGAGCGCAATAAGGCCGCCCGCTACATTATAAGCGTTATGGGCAGCCTTAACCCGCACCTTAGGGATGTGCCCGATTTTCAGCACAAGCTGTGGGACCAGATCTTTATCATGTCTGATTTTAAGCTTGATGTTGATTCGCCATACCCTACGCCATCGCCGGAGACTATTGCACTTAAGCCATCGCCGCTGGGATATCCGCAAAATTTCCCCAAGTACCGCTTTTACGGCAACAACATTAAGTATATGATAGATGTTGCCAACAGCTGGGAAGACGGCGAGCTTAAAAATGCACTTATTATAGTGATAGCCAACCACATGAAGAAATCGTTCCTGAGCTGGAATAAAGATACCGTTAAGGACGATGTTATATTTGAGCACCTTAAAGAACTATCGGGCGGCAGGATAAACCTGCAGGCTACCGATGAGGAGCTTAGCAATGCGACCGATCTGATGAAGGTTAATAAAAAACTGAGCAACAAAAGCCAGTTTGGTAGCAACAACAACAACAATCCGAAGCTTAAAATGCAGAGGAGCAATGCAAACAACGGACGAAATAACAACCAAAATAACAATAACAACCGTAAACCCTAATTTTTTTACGCTGCATGGGAACATTTAAAATTGAAGGAGGAGCGCCGCTTAAAGGCGAAATTAAGCCGCAGGGAGCCAAAAACGAGGCACTGCAGGTGCTTTGTACCGTATTGCTAACCCCGCAAAAAGTAACCATTACCAACATACCCGATATTATTGATGTTAATAAGCTTATAAGCTTGTTGCGCAGCCTGGGTGTTAAGGTAGAGAAACTGGCTCATGGCGAATATTCCTTCCAGGCAGATGAGGTTAACCTGTCGTACCTGGAATCTGAAGCGTTTAAAACAGAAGGTGCTGCCCTTAGGGGATCTATAATGATTGTAGGCCCGTTATTGGCGCGTTTTGGTAAAGGCTATATCCCTAAGCCGGGTGGCGATAAAATTGGCCGCCGCAGGCTGGATACCCACTTTGAAGGTTTTATTAACCTTGGGGCAAAATTTCGTTACAACGAAGAAGACCATTTTTATGGCGTTGAGGCCGAGAGGCTTAAAGGTGCCTACATGCTGCTTGATGAGGCATCGGTTACCGGTACAGCTAACATTGTTATGGCTGCCGTGCTTGCCGAAGGTAAAACTACCATATACAACGCTGCCTGCGAGCCGTACTTACAGCAGCTGTGCAACATGCTTAACCGCATGGGCGCTAAAATTACAGGCGTAGGCTCTAACCTTTTAGAGATAGAAGGTGTAGAAAGCCTTGGCGGATGCGACCACCGCATACTGCCCGATATGATAGAGATAGGCAGCTGGATAGGCCTTGCAGCGATGACCCAGAGCGAAATTACCATTAAAGATGTTAGCTGGGATAACCTTGGCGTTATACCGTCTACCTTCCGTAAGTTGGGTATTACATTAGAGCGCAGGGGCGATGATATTTACATTCCTGCCCACACCGATGGGTACGAAATTCAGAGTTATATAGACGGCTCTATCCTTACTATTGCCGATGCCCCGTGGCCGGGCTTTACGCCCGATCTTTTAAGTATCGTACTGGTAGTGGCTACACAGGCCCGTGGTAGTGTGCTTATTCACCAAAAAATGTTCGAGAGCCGCCTGTTCTTTGTAGACCGCCTTATAGATATGGGTGCACAGATAATACTGTGTGACCCGCACCGTGCTAACGTTATTGGCCTTGGGTTTAAATCGAAGCTTAAAGGTATACTAATGTCGTCTCCCGATATCAGGGCCGGTATATCGCTGCTTATTGCTGCACTTTCAGCAAAAGGCGTAAGTACCATCCAAAATTCTGACCAGATAGACCGTGGTTACGAGCGTATCGACGAAAGGCTTATTGCCATTGGCGCTAAAATTACAAGGATAGACTAAGTTCTACATTATATACTATAGTAAAGCGGCCGGATTTATTCCGGCCGCTTTGTTTTGTAAAAATTGTGCCATTAACAAACTTTATGATATTGTCATAAAGTATTTATAAATGTCTGTACGCTTGGGTTATTGTATGTTTTTAGAAAGTAATTTTACATTAAATTAAATTAAATTATGACTTCTTAATTTAAAATGTAACTTATTATGAAAAAGCTATTACTACTCCTGTTATGTTCCTTACCGGCCCTTGCACAAAACGGCTTTAAGATAGAAGACAATATACTTATTTGGGAACGCGCTTACTCTGCCGATAATGTAGATATCGCCTCTGTTTTAGATAAAAACCCTAACCTTAAAACGGGTTCGTTTATGGATAATTTTTATAAGGGCATGGGTATCGATATTAAAAATACCTGCAACAGCCAGAACGGTCTCATGAAAAATAATGTGAAATTCCAGTTTGTTGTCATGACCAGCCCCACAGGCTACGTGGTAAAAGTAAAGGACCTTAAATTTTTAGAAAAATACGGACCCATGCAGGCACGTATACGCGCCAATGCCTGGGAGCAATACTTTGTTGATGGCACCACCCTTAAATCAGACGCTACAAGTATAGAAAATATGGGGTGCATAGATAATTTCTTATCATCGTTATTTGCTCCGGCCCCGGTTACTACCGAAACAAGGGCTATGACTTCTAATTAATCTAAGATGATAGATATTAGAAAATAGACTTTTAAAAAGTATAAAAAAAAGAGAAGTTCCACAGATTAGCCGGCAGGCTTCTGTGGAACTTTTTCTATTATCTCAAATCTCAAATCTAATATCTCCCATCTATTCTACTCCACCATATTTACCAGCCTTATAAACTCTGCGCGGTAACCTTCAGGGTCGTTTTGCAGGCCTTGTTTGGCGAGGTTTTTAATGGCTTCGATTGATTTATCCGGAACCAGTTTGCTATCCCTTAATTTTAATCCGAACCACGCCACAGCGGCGCTGAATTTAAAGTCGACCGACGTGTTTTGGATTGGCAGTGAGATATTCGGAATAACCTTTACAATTTCTTTGCTCACATCTTCATCCGGTTTTTTAGATCGGAATTTTATGGTAGCCAGTTCATCGTTATAATTACCTGTAGCGGTTTGCGGCGTGCTGTATTTAAGCTCAGGTGCAGCGTTAAAGTAATCACTTTTTACACCGGTAGGGATAATTTCATACAGCGCGGTAACGGTGTGGCCGCTGCCCAGTTCTCCGGCATCTATGGCATCGTTGGCAAAATCTTCGTCGCGAAGCTTGCGGTTCTCATAGCCAATTAATCTATATGACTGTACATACTTAGGGTTAAACTCTATCTGAATTTTAACATCTTTAGCAATGGCATACATACTGCCTTTAAACTCCTTGTTTAGGTAACGGTCTGCTTCCTGCATATTGTCTACATAGGCGTAGTTGCCGTTGCCTTTATCGGCCAGGGTTTCCAACTTAGAGTCTTTATAGTTGCCCATGCCGTAGCCCAGACAGGTTAAGAACACGCCACTTTTGCGTTTTTCTTCAATAAGCGTTTGCATATCGGTATTGCTGGATGCACCCACATTAAAGTCGCCATCGGTAGCCAATATTACACGGTTGTTGCCTTTTTTTACAAAGTTTTCCAGTGCGGTTTTGTAAGCCAGTTCAATACCTGCGCCGCCTGCGGTGCTGCCACCTGCATTTAGGTTGTCAAGTGCTGCAATGATTTTAGCTTTTTGATCGCCGCTGGTGCCTGGCAGTACCAACCCGGCAGCACCGGCGTATACCACAATGGCAATGCGGTCCTGTTTGCGCATTTGGTTTACCAATAGCTTCATGCTTTGTTTAAGCAGTGGCAGCTTGTTAACATCGCTCATTGAGCCTGACACATCTATCAAAAACACAAAGTTAGAAGCAGGCAGTTCGGCAGATTGAATCTCCTTACCCTGAAGCCCTATTTTAAGCAGCTTATGGTTAGGGTTCCACGGGGCGTTGCTGTACTCGGTGTTGATGGAGAACGGGTCGGCACCAAGGGGCTGCGGGTAATTGTATTTAAAGAAATTAATCATTTCCTCAACACGAACGGCATCTTTAGGTACTACCTCGGCATTGTTTAAAAAACGGCGAATGTTAGTGTATGACGCATTATCTACATCTATAGAAAACGTGCTAAGTGGGGTTGTGGCAGGGTTTTCGAACTTGTTTTCCTCAAAAGCCTCGTATTCTTCATGGTCTATTTTTATTTTTTCCATGGGTACAAACTTGCCCGTAGCATTATCTATATAACCCGCTTTCTCATCTTCTTTAAGAGCCTTTTTAAGTTCGCGTTGTTGCTTACGGGTTAGCTTTTTTGTTTTAATAACAACAACTCCATAAACAGCCTTGCTGCCATATACCGCCGTTGCACCAGCATCTTTAAGTACTTCAATAGATTCGATATTTACAGCATCTAATTTTCTGGCAACTCTTGCACTTACAGGCTTTCCATCGATAACATACAAAGGCTCGGGAAAGTTGCTTTGTATAGAGGCCACGCCTCTAATAGCAACTCCATTAGGCAATGCTCTGTTAAACGTCCTCCCATCCGAAAGCGTGTCGTATTGTACCCCGGCATTTGGAGTTATTGCTACCCCTGCAACACGGCCTTGTAATGATTGTGAACCCGGTGCACCACTACCTGTGGTAACGTTTAACCCCGGAACCTGCCCTTGCAGCGATTGTACGAAAGATGCATTTGGCCTGCCTTCAATGGTTTCGCTTGATACAACTGTAGATTGCCTGTCGCCATCCCTGTAATTCCTATTATCTTGCCTACTATAACCATTTGGCGCAGATGCAACATTTGCATTACCTGTAGGTGAGGCTGTTTCAAGTTCGTAGTTCATTCCAACCGCTATTTTAGCATCCCTTTCTCCTTTACGGCGTTCTCTTCTGGATTGTTTTTCAATTACTGAGCTGCTTACAGTTGTTACCGCAACATTAGATTTTGATCTTGTTGTCGTGCGGTAGCCTTCAACTACCACCTCGCTCAACTCACTGCCACTATTAATTGCTACGGTAGTATTATTAGTTTCTGACGTAGCCTTAAATATAGCCGATACCATACCTGTATAATCAGTAGTAATATTATCGCCTACATGTGCATTAACGGTGAATTTGCCATCGAAGTCAGTTAATACTGCTGCCGATTTTCCATTAACCAAAATACTCACCCCCGGGACAGGCATACCGGAATCATCTACAATAGTGCCGTTAAAAACGATAGGCTGCTTGGTTGCCTTTTTGTTTTTAGATGTAACAACATACTCCTTTCTGCCTTTGGTATTATTTGGCATCTCTTCCACAACAACCTCTTCCTTAACCGTTACTTTCTCCGGGTTAAAGGTTTCCTTAACCGCCTGGGTATCTATAACCGTTACGTTGTTTTGCGGGGCGACATCGGGTTTAACAACATTGTTATTGTTTAACATGATAAAGCCAATACCTATAAACAACAGGAGCAGGGCGGCAATGCCGGTGTACTTCCACCAGATGACTATTTTACGTTGCTTTTTATTGTCCAGCTTATCTTCTACGCGGCTCCACACGGCTTCCATGCGGGCAAAGTCTTTGGTTTCGGCTTTGCTGGCGGCGTCTTTAAATTGGTCGTATATTTTATCGTTATTTTCCATGGCTGCTCGTGTTTTGGTAATAAACATTGTTTACTAATTCCTTCAGTTTTGTGCGGGAGACGTTTAATTGTGATTTAGATGTTCCCTCGCTAATATTCAGCATGGTGGCAATTTCTTTGTGGCTGTAACCCTCTATGGCAAAAAGGTTAAACACGGTGCGGCAGCCTTCCGGCAGATACTCCAGCAGGTTAAGCAGGTCTTCTTCCTCCAGCCCCACGTGTTGGGCTTCCTGGGGCTCGGTTCCGCGGCTCATATCTTCTATGTAAATATTAAAGTTTACGTTGCGCTTAAGGCTTAGCAGGCAGTGGTTAACGGCAATTTTGCGCGCCCAGGCCTCAAATGCCTTGCCTTCTTTAAGCTGGTCCAGCTTGGTGAATATAGTGTAAAAGGCATCGGCCATGGCCTCCTCTATATGTTCTTCGCTTTTTAGGTACCGTTTGCAGGTGTGGTACAGTTTGGGAGCTAATAGCTCATACACCTGCCTCTGGGAGTCGCGGTGCATCTTTCTGCATGCTGTTATGAGTTTTTCTTCTATCACAATTGGTCTCTTTGTTTATATAGAGCAGAAAAACAATTAAAAGGTTGGAACAACATGAAAATATTTTTTAAGTTTTCAGGCACAGTCGCGGTTTTAAGTCCCGGTGTAGCCTGTAAACTGCGACTGCGACTGAAAACTACTTATCTATCGTTAATTTAAAAATATCCGATTGCTTGGCATCATTATCGGTATCCTCGCATAGTAAAAACTCCAGTGCCTTATCGGTTTCTTTGTAAAGGGTAATGCCCTCAAATTTATTTTTAAGCGAAATTACCTCGGTAAATTCCAGTTCCATGCTCTCAATATCAATGCGGCCTATAAGCGTGCCCGCCACTTCGCCATCTTTATAGGTAGAGGTGGTTTTCTCGGCGGCAGCAATAAAATACAGCTTTTCGCCAATTTTAACGGCATCGGTAAAACTTGCCTGGGCACCGTTTATCTTAGGCAGTTTAACCTCATTGTAAATGATCTGGAAAGCGGTATCGGCAATATCGCCATCAAGGGTAAACACGCCATTCTGACCCTTTGGGCCGTTGCCACGATTAAACAGGTACCATGTATCGCCATCATTCACTACGGCCTCAACATTAAAATTATCGGGGGTAATTTCGCCAAAACTCTGCATGACAAGGTACAGGTCGGTCGCATCGATCTTCGGGTACACCAGTCCCGTCTTATAATTAAGGTGGGTAATGGTATTGCGGATCTCGGTAGAGCCTGAGCCAAAAAGGTACAATTGGTCGTCTTTGGCGGTAATGCTCTCGTAATCGGCTTTGTCTTTTTTAGGGACATTTTCAAGCGGACCTGTATAGTCTTTTGCCTTGAGCGATATTTTTTCGAGCTTTTTGTCGGTTATATTGTACTGGTACAGCATGTGGCTGTTGTCGGATATCAGGTAAAGGGAGTCGTTGTTAAAGAAGAGTCCGGATGCCGACCCGATGCCTATAATTCGGAAAAGCAGTTCCAGGTGAAACTTTTGCATAATCTTATGGTTTAGCGTAAAACGCGGTACGCTTTAAATTGTTATATTTATATAAAGATAACGCATTTTTATGAAAGCGATAAATACCGATGATTTTAAAGTTACCTCGAAATTTTCGATAACCGATACCCCTACAACCCTTGATACCAGCTGCTCTGACCTTAAAACGCACGACGAACTTAAAAAGGTAAGCAAAAAGCTGGGCAAGCTACAGGATAAGATGTATGCCAATAACCGCTATAGCGTGCTGGTGTGCCTGCAGGGTATGGATACCAGTGGTAAGGATAGCCTTATACGTGAGGTGTTTAGGCGCTTTAATGCCCGTGGGGTAAACGTGTACAGTTTTAAAACACCATCCAGTGCTGAGCTGGAGCACGACTACCTTTGGAGGCACTACATTGCCCTGCCGGAAAGAGGGAAGTTCTCGGTATTTAACCGCTCGCATTACGAAAATGTATTGATTACCCGCGTACACCCCGAGTATTTACTGAATGAGAACCTGCCGGGAATTAATTCGGTAGACGATATACCCAAGCATATCTGGAAAGACCGTTTTGAGCAGATCAACAATTTTGAGAAACACATTACTCAAAATGGGGTGGTGGTGTTTAAGTTTTTTTTACACCTTAGTAAAGAGGAGCAACGCGAGCGCCTGCTGCGAAGGCTTGACAAACCGGAACACAACTGGAAGTTTGCACCGTCTGACCTGGAGGAGCGCGAACTTTGGGATGATTACCAAAAGTATTATGAAGATGCCATAAACCATACCTCTAAAGATAATGCCCCCTGGTTTGTTATCCCGGCCGACAATAAAGAAACGGCACGCTACCTTGTGGCAAAAACCATTTACGACCACCTAAAAAATTACGACGACATAAAAGAGCCCGAAGTGAACGAGGATGTACTTGATAATATAAATGCCTACAAGAAAAAACTTATGGAGGAGAAGTAGTGGTTAATCCAACAAGCAATAAGCAATGCACAATTGGCAATAGGCAATGTTTAATTATACATCATCAATTGCATATTGCCTATTGCCAATTGTGCATTGCGTATTGAAAGTTAGATTTCCAGCAGGTCTTTTAATTCTTCTTCCGAAAGGCAAATGCCAATGTTGGATACAAGCTCATTATCATCTTCGTTACCATTAATAAAATAGATAGGTATGGCCGATGTTAGCTTTCGCTTTCGGATGCTATCGGCTGTTTGCCGCCCGTGTAAGGGCTTTTCGGCATAGTTTACCACTATGGCATCGGGCTTGCTTATGCCGGTCTTGCGGTAAGCTTCGGCACCATCAAGTAATTCAAATCCGGCCAGTTTATGGGGTGTTTGCCTGCAAATATCCAGCAGCGGCGTGGTGGCATCCTTACTCCAGTCTATAACAAATAATTTCATGAATGCGAGATGTTTAAGAGTGCAAAAGTAAAAAAACCTGCCACATTAAGCAGCAGGTTTTCAAGGTTAGTTTTGAACACTTAGGTTATATATAAATCAAAAATATTACAGTTCAAAGCCGTAAGCTAAACGCAACCCTATCTGGTCGGCATTAAAGTCGTTCATACCCTCGTAACGTAGGCTAATGTCTATATATTTAGAAGCGTAGCCTATGCCCGGAGCCCATAAAAAGGTAGTTTCGTCATAGCCATTAGTCACCGCAAAACCGGCACCTACTTCGCCCAATACATAAAAACGGTCTTCCCAAACAAAGGCTTTAAAACCCGCTTTAGCAGGTATAAAACCAAGGTCTTTAATTTCTTCATCTCCAAAAAGGTTGGTAAAACCGGTAGTTAGCGTTAAAGATGTTTTTTGTGTAAGGTCATACTGCAGCCTTACATCGCCACCAAGCGCCCAGTTAAAATATTCGCCTGTGGTAAGGCCGGCATTAACACCTATACCCAATTTAAATTTTTGAGAATAGCTGTCAATCGCCTCATTAGATGATCCCTCTATCTTTTGTGCAAAGGCACTGCCTCCTACAAATAATAATGCTCCCAGCATTAAAGATTTAAACGTGCTTCCCATTTTCATGATTTCCTTGTGTTATGTTAGTGGGGTAAAATTAGTACAAACAAATTGCTAACATTTGTAATTTTATGTTAATTAATTACAAATAAAATAATAAAATTAAGAATGTTTACACTTATAGTGATGATTTATAAGTTTTTAGCTCGTTGTGACTAAGGGTATGAAAGCTTATATCTACCTTTGCGCAAAAATTGAGCACCGTGTTTTCAGCCTATACAAAAGAGTTCAGGACTAATATTAAGCTGGCATACCCCGTTATTCTGGGTATGTTGGGCCATACCCTTATAGGCGTTATAGACAACATAATGGTAGGCAGGCTGGGCGCTACAGAGCTGGCAGCCGTATCGTTAGGTAACAGTTTTGTGTTTATTGCCATGAGCGCAGGCATAGGTTTTAGTACCGCTATAACCTCTATAGTAGCACAGGGTGATGCCGCAAAAGATTCCGCTATGGTACGGTCGGCGTTTCATCATGGGCTGTTGCTGTGTACCTTTTTAGGGCTGTTTTTGTTTGGTATAGTTGCTGTAGCCAAGCCGCTTATGGGGCTTATGCACCAATCGCCGGAGGTTATACGCCTTGCTGCACCGTATATCGACTGGGTGGCGTTTTCGCTCATACCTATGGTAATTTTTCAGGGCTATAAGCAATTTGCCGATGGTATGTCGCTCACTAAATACGCCATGTATGCGGTGATATTCAGTAATGTAATTCACATATTCATTAACTATGTGCTTATTTATGGCGTGTGGTTTTTCCCTAAAATGGGAATGCTGGGCGCGGCTATAGGTACTGTACTATCAAGACTTGCCATGCTGGTGTACATGCATTATTCGCTTTCGCGGAATGCAAAGCTCAAACAATACTTTACCAATTTTAGCTTTGCTGAAATAAAAACATCAATACTTAAAAGAATCACTGCATTAGGGTTGCCAAGCAGTATGCAAATGCTTTTTGAGGTCGCCCTTTTTACGGGAGCTGTCTGGCTTTCAGGCTATTTGGGTAAGACCAACCAGGCTGCAAACCAGATTGCCTTAAGCCTTTCGAGCATGACGTTTATGTTTGCCATGGGGCTCAGTGTGGCCGGTATGGTGCGTGTGGGCAACCAAAAAGGCCTTAAGGATTACGTAAACCTGCGTGTTGTGGCGCGCTCCATATTTTTGCTTGCCATACTTATAGAGATCGTGTTTGCCTTGTTGTTTATTATACTGCATAACTACCTGCCGCACTGGTTTGTAAATGCCGAAAACACCCTGCAATTGAAGGATAATACAGAGGTTATAAAAATAGCATCTACCTTACTTATCGTAGCGGCTGTTTTCCAGATATCCGATGGTATACAGGTAGTTGTACTGGGTGCCCTCCGCGGATTACAGGACGTTAAGATACCTACCGTTATTACCTTTGTGGCCTACTGGGTCATAGGTTTTCCTATCTCCTTTTATTTAGGGCTTTACACGCCCTTAAAAGCAACCGGAATATGGATAGGATTGCTGGCGGGCCTTACGGCAGCCGCATTATTTTTGTATCTTCGCTTTAATTATTTAACCAATAAACTTATTTTGGGTGCCGGGCAACCTGAAACCTGAAACTTTAAACCTGAAACGAAAAAAAATGGAATTACCAAAATTTGTACTGGCCGATAACACCGATTTTCCTGAGGATATTTTTATCATTCATCTTGATTACCCGCGCTTTATTTTAAATCTTAAAGATGATGAGGTAGAGATTATTGAAGAGCCGGAAGATCTTGATGAGAACGAGCTTAATGCCGAAATGGAAGGCCTTATTGTGCTTGCTAATGAGTTTTACGACAGAGAAGTAGAGCGCTACGAGAAGCAGTAAGCTGCGAGTTTACAGTATTAAGTCGCAGTTTACATCATCTGAGACATGAGGCGTAATTGCGAGCGAAGTGCAACGTAGCGCGGCACCCGAGGGCTTAGCCCGAATTGACGAAGTAATCCCATCATCATAATACTCCCCAAAATGAGATCGCTTCGTACCTCGCGATAACGGTGCGCAAACGTGATGATCAGCCATTCAAACCAAAATACCTCCCCAATAAAATACTTGCGGCTGCAAAAGGCGACAATTCGTTGTTTTGCACCGCTTTTTTGTTTTGTTTCAGTAGGGTAGCAATATCTTCGCGGCTGTAAAAGTTAGCTTTAAGCTGCTCGTTAATGGTTTCAGTAAGCCAGTAGCTATTTTGCTCGCTTCGGCGGAAGGCAAAAAAATCATTGGCTTTGGCGAGGTCAAAATACTCGCTGATGGTCTGCCAGGTTTCGGCAATACCGTCGTGCGTTATTGAACTACATGTAGTTACCTTTGGCTGCCATCCCGATGCTTTGGGTGGAAACAAATGCAACGCCCGGTTAAATTCGGTTTTGGCCAGCTTTGCCCTTTTAATGTTATCGCCGTCGGCTTTATTTATAACTATCAGGTCGGCCATCTCCATAATGCCGCGCTTAATGCCCTGAAGCTCATCACCCGCACCCGATATCTTCAACAACAAAAAGAAATCGACCATACTGTGTACGGCGGTTTCGCTTTGGCCAACGCCCACGGTTTCTATAATAATGGTATCAAAACCACAGGCCTCACATAAGATAATAGCCTCGCGGGTTTTACGGGCCACACCTCCAAGCGTATCGCCTGACGCTGAGGGGCGTATGTAAGCATCAGCATCTTTAACCAGCTCTTCCATACGGGTTTTATCTCCCAAAATACTACCATGCGATAGCGAACTGCTGGGATCTACCGCCAGTACTGCCACTTTTTTGCCAAGTCCGGTCAGGTGCTTTCCAAAAGCCTCAATAAATGTACTCTTGCCCACGCCCGGCACACCTGTAATACCAATGCGAACCGACTTATTTGCATACGGCAGGCAACTGTTTATAACCGCTGTGGCTTTTTCAAGATGCAATGGGTTAGTGCTCTCTACCAGTGTAATGGCACGGCTTAGGGCCGTTTTATTGCCGTTTAATATACCTTTTACCAGCTCCTCTGCCGACGGTTGTTTTTTACGCAGCTGCGTAACGTGCGCAATGGCCTGCGGGCTAATGCTTTCAGGTTGGGCAATGCCATCACGTTCGTTAAGGGCAGAGATCGGTTTTTCGGGCTTATCCACAGTTTGGGTCTTTGTAAAGTAAAATTACAGTTTTTTATTGAAAGCACACTTATTTGCCTGCCATCTGGCAGGTTCTACAAATAAAAAGGGAATAAGATTTTACCTATTCCCTTAGATTTATTTAAATGCTGATATTCATGCAGAACTTTCAATAAACTTTAAGCCTGAAACCCGAAACTTTAATAAGCTGCCGTAAACCTTTGCTGGTGGTGCTTAGGGTTTTCTGCTTCATCGGCAATAACAATGGCCAGGTCTTCTACCGAAAGGATACTGCGTTGCTCATCGTTAAAAACAGGGTTGTCCAGCCCAAGGCGGTAGTTGCCAGTGCGGCCCGTAGTTATGCCCTGGTGCATCTCGAAAGCCGGGCTGAAGAATGCCCAGTCCAATTCTTTTTCCTCTTTAATAATATTCAGGTAATCACGCGCTGCTGAGGCACCCGGGTAATATTCTTTAGGGAAATCAGGGGTGTCTACCGCTTGTACGCCGGGTGCTACAAAAAGGCTGCCCGCACCACCAATAACAATAAGGCGGTTTACACCGGCATCTTTTACAGCTAACTGAATTGCCTTTGCACCGGCAATAAAATCATCGTAAATGTTGGGGTTAGTCCACCCCGGGTTAAAGGCGCTCACCACAACATCGTGGCCTTTAAGCACATCGGCAAAGGCAGCGGTATCATATACATCGGCTGCTGCAGTTGTAACATTTTCAGCGGTTTGTGCTTTTGGATTTCGTGCAATAGCGGTTACCTTGTGGTTGCGGTTTGCAAATTCGTTTACTAAAGCGGCGCCTACAAATCCTGTGGCTCCAATAACGGCGATTTTCATGATGTAAGAATTTTATGTAATAAAAAATATGACAGTTAATTGTAAAAAAAATCTAAAACCCGCTACTAAATGATAATAGCGAAATACCCTTTAGCTTATCGCTTATTTGTGAGTTAATATCGGTATATAAAGCATTAAGGCTTTCGTTAATATTTTTACCTACAGGGCAATTAGGGTTAGGGTCGTTTTTGCAATACCCCAGCGTAACGGTTTCAAAGGTCATTTTAAAAATGTCTTCCAATGTAATCTCTACAGCAGGTTTTGCCAGGCGTGTACCGCCAAATTTACCTTCACGGCTCTCTACAATGTTGTGCTTTTTAAGGTTGGCAATTTCTTTGCGCACCAGCACAGGGTTAATATTCATGCTGCCCGCTATATATTCCGACGATAAAAAATCATCTGGAGATTTAGAGAGGAGCGTTAATATGTGCAGCGTTATGGCAAACTTACCCGATATCATTACTGTAATAAAATATATTACAAACTTAGTGAGATTTTTGTGATACCAAAATTATTTACCAATTTTTTACCACTCAGGCTGTAAGGCTTGCCCTGCATGGCTTATCTTTGGGCTACTAACCACTTTAACCGTATGGATAGCATTATCCTTATATTTATTTGCCTTTTTGCGGGCTGGGGCCTGCAACGCGTTATAACCGTTCCTGCCAACGCCCACACCGCGCTTAATCAGTTTGTAATTTACATTTCGTTACCGGCGCTGTCGTTATTCTACATCCCTAAAATACAAATTAGCGCCGGCCTGTTATACCCTATAGGTGTTGCATGGTTAGGCTTTTTACTGTCCTGGGTATTTTTTGCTGGCTTGGGTCGGTTATTTAACTGGCCTAAAAAGCTTATAGGCTGCCTGGCCATAACCGCGGGGTTTGCCAATACATCGTTTGTGGGTTTCCCGGTAATTGAGGCATTATACGGTAAAGAGGGCCTTAAAACCGCTATAATTGTAGATCAGCCCGGTACGTTTGTGGTGGTATCTACATTTGGGATTTTACTGGCAGCAGCTTATTCTAAAGGATCGGGTGGGGGTAGTGGCATAGCGCGCAAGATCTTACTTTTTCCACCTTTTATAGCCTTTGTGGTTGCGGCCTGTATGAATATTTTTAATTATGATTTTATAGATACCGTGCAAAGTATTTTTACCCGTTTGGGCAGTACTGTAACACCCGTAGCGCTTGTTGCTGTGGGGCTGCAATTAAAAATAGAACGTAAAAGCAGGCATTGGAAATTTTTATGGCTCGGGCTTTTCTCTAAGCTGATACTCATGCCGTTGTTCTTTTTCATCCTCTACAAAATTATTTTAGGTGCTGATGGGCAGATGATCGATGTTTCTATAATGGAAGCCGCCATGGCGCCTATGATAACCGCTGCGATTCTGGCTTCGGCACACGGGTTAAAACCACGCCTTGCCGGAATGATGATAGGCATAGGCATACCGCTTTCGTTTATAACACTGGCGGGATGGTATTTCCTGTTGAAGTACTGGTAGAAATTTAGCCATAAATTAAACTAATTGCACAAATTTTTTTACTTGTAATACACAATGTATTGCATTTTTAATTCGTTAAATTAGTGTAATTCGTGGCTAAAAACTTCTAATTCCTGCTTCAAACAAAAATGGGTGCCGTATTTTTGCAGCATAAATTTTTTACATGAATACGCTTGAATCTCCTAAGATACTTACTACAGATAACGCCCAAAAAACAGTATATTCCATACTTTTTTCTATTGCTTTTGCCCACCTGCTTAACGATTTACTACAGGCAGTAATACCGGCAGCTTATCCCATACTAAAAGATAAATACAATCTTAATTTTACCCAGATAGGGCTTATAACATTTGCCTATCAAATGGCGGCATCGCTGTTACAGCCCTTTGTGGGCTTTTATACTGATAAGAACCCCAAACCCTATTCGCAAATCATCGGAATGGTGTTCACGCTGTCGGGGACTGTGTTGTTGGCGTATGCCAATACTTTTCCGCTGATATTGGTATCGGTTGTATTAGTGGGTATTGGGTCGTCTATTTTTCATCCTGAATCATCAAGGGTTTCATTCCTGGCATCGGGAGGTAAGAGGGGCTTGGCACAATCTATCTTCCAGATAGGGGGTAACACGGGTACTGCCATTGGTCCGCTATTAATTGCATGGATCGTAGTGCCCCACGGCCAGGAATACATTGTGTTGTTTACAGGTATAGCCCTTATTGCCATGGGTGTTTTATGGCGCATAGCCCGTTGGTACCAAAGCCACTTAACGCTTACAGCCAAAACAAAGCCGGTTATTGTAATGCCCGATCTTTCGCCTACACGCGTAGTGGTATCGGTAATAATACTGCTGGTACTAATCTTCTCAAAATATTTTTACATAGCCAGTTTGTCAAGCTATTTCACCTTTTACCTGATAGCCAAATTTGGCGTTTCTGTTAAAGATGCGCAGTTTTACCTGTTCCTTTTCTTAATTGCGGTGGCCGCAGGAACACTATTAGGCGGACCTCTGGGCGATAAATTTGGGCGTAAATATGTTATATGGTTCTCGGTATTAGGTGTTGCCCCGTTTGCCCTGATGTTGCCGTATGCCACCTTGTTCTGGACGAGTGTGTTATCTGTTATCATTGGGTTACTGTTGGCATCGGCATTTCCTGCCATATTGGTGTATGCTCAGGAGCTGCTTCCTAAAAAGCTGGGAATGGTATCAGGCCTTTTTTACGGCTTTGCCTTTGGTATGGGCGGATTGGGGTCGGCCATCTTAGGCAACCTGGCCGACAGCACCAGCATAGAGCATGTGTATGATATTTGTGCTTACCTGCCGTTAATAGGCATCATAGCCATGTTTTTACCCAATTTAAAAAAGCAATAAGTTAAAACATTTTTAGTTTTCCGGCTTTTTGCAGTATCTTAGAAAATAGAAGTATAAGCCATGCTAAAGCGGATTAAAAAGATTTTTGGATTTTATAAGATCGATGCGATACAGATTGTGCCCTACTGCAGTTATGGCACGCCACACCGCCTGTATGTAAAAGGCCGTGTGCTGGATAATGTTCCGCTGGATTATGAAGAAAATCCATCGTTCGTAGCTACTATAAAAAACGCTATAAGGCAGTTTGATACGTACGAAATTCCAGGCATAACCGTACAGCTAAAAGTACACAACTTTACGTATACAACCCGTACTGATGCCCATGGCTATTTTTTGTTTGATGTAACTACAGATACCGATTTAAGGGAACTCTCTGATGCCGAAGGCTGGCTGTTTTACGATTTGAGCATTCCTACAAACGATGCTACAAAGGTTACCGAGGTTTTTCAGGGAGAATTACTGATACCCGAAGCTGATGCCGACTTTGGCGTGATTACCGATATAGATGATACGATACTTTACACTGGTGTAACATCATTCCTAAAATGGAAGGTGCTGCTCAACTCACTGTTCGTAAACTCGTATAAGCGTATGCCTTTGCAGGATGCGCCCAGCCTGTACCAAAAGCTGCACAAGGGTATTGAAGGCAAAGAAAAGAACCCCATATTTTACCTGAGCAACAGCCCGTGGAATATGTACCAGTATCTTAAACTGTTTTTAGATCATAACCGTTTTCCTAAAGGGGCGGTGCTGCTGCGCAGTTTCAACAGTATTTTTCAGAAGGTTACAGGATCAGAAAAACCGCATAAGCAAAAGGAGATACTCAATATACTGGAGGCTTTTCCTAACCTTAATTTTATTTTGATAGGCGATAGCGGCGAGCACGACGCTACTATTTATACCGATATTGCTGCACAATTCCCTAACAGGGTATTGTGCATTTACCTTAGGAGCGTTAAGCACCGCAGGCGCATGCAGGCTGTAAAGAGCATTGTAGATAATTTTAGGGTAACGCCGGTGCTGCTGGTAGAAACCTCTGCCGATGCCGAAGCACATGCCCATACTCAGGGTTTTATATAGTGTTTGTTGGCAGTTTAACGGCTGTTTTAACAATAAACATCCTCATTGTGAGCGCCGTTTGTAATTAATTTCCTTAAATTTACAGTACAACAACAAATTAAATTAAACGCCATGTGGATTTTTGACAGCTCCATTGATAAAAAAATGAACAGTTTTGCACTGTTGCTGGTACGCATAGTAGCAGGGGTTTTTATGCTTACCCACGGTATAATGAAATTTAATATGCTTTTAAAAGGCGGGCCCATAGAATTTGCCGATCCTATAGGTGTAGGCCCCTCGGCATCGCTCTTACTCGCCATTTTTGCCGAACTTTTGTGCTCTGCATTTTTAATAATAGGCCTTGCCACAAGGCTGGTTGCCCTGCCGCTCATCATCAACTTTTTTGTGGTGGTATTTGTGGTACACGCCAACGATTTTGAAAAACAGGAAATGGGCGCCCTGTACCTGCTTATCTACGTACTGCTGTTTATTACCGGTAGTGGCAAATATTCTGTAGACGGTTTAATTGCAAGGAGGAATAAGAGGAGGTATTAACTTTTCACATTAAAGAAATATACTATGAACACAGTCCTATTTGGGCTGTTTTTTATTTATAATGAATGATATACTTCGTGATGTATATTCTAAAATCATTATTTTTGAGGCTTATTAAGCACAAGCGCAACCATGCAAAACACCAGCCTTTCGCCCGAGATACTTTCAACATTACAAGCCGTAACCGGTAGCCAGTATATTTTTACCGATACCGAAACCCGTACTGAATACGGCCACGACGAGACCGAAGATTACAATTTTCCGCCTACTGTGGTTGTAAAACCGGGCACTGCACAGGAGGTGTCACAAATAATGAAGCTGGCAAACCAACACAATATCCCCGTGGTGCCCATTGGTGCGCGTACCGGCCTTAGTGGCGGGGCACTGAGTATTTACGGTGGTATTGGGCTTAGCATGGAGCGCTTTAAGAGCATTGAAATAGACGAGAAGAACCTTCAGGCGATTGTAGAGCCTGCTGTGATAACGCAAGTATTTAGAGAAGCGGCTGCCGAAAAAGGGCTTTTCTATCCACCTGACCCGAGCAGCCAGGGCAGTTGCACCATTGGCGGTAATGTCGCAGAAAATAGTGGTGGCGCACGTGCCGTAAAATATGGCGTTACTAAAGATTATGTACTTAATCTTGAGGTGGTTTTGCCTAATGGCGAAATTATCTGGACAGGCGCTAATACCCTTAAAAACTCTACAGGATATAACCTTACGCAGCTTATGGTGGGCAGCGAGGGTACACTGGGCATCATCACTAAAATTGTAATGAAGCTGTTGCCTGCAAACACGCACAATGTGCTGATGCTTATTCCGTTCTTTAATGCAGGTCAGGCGTGCGAAGCTGTTGCAGCTATTTTTAGGGCAGGTATTGTACCAAGTGCTCTGGAGTTTATGGAGCGTGATGCGATAGACTGGGGACTTAAGTACCTTGACAACGTTAACCTTAATATTAAAGATGAGGTTCAGGCGCATTTGCTGGTTGAGGTAGATGGCAATTACCCCGATGTGCTTTTTGCCGAAGCCGAGAAAATTATGGGCGTGGTAGAGCAGTTTGAAATTGACGAAATTCTATTTGCTGATACCGCCGACCAAAAAAATACCCTTTGGAAACTACGCCGTACCGTTGCTGAGGCCGTAAAATCGAATTCGGTTTATAAAGAAGAAGATACGGTTGTGCCGCGTTATGAGTTGCCTACATTATTAGAAGGTATAAAAATTATCGGTAAAAAGTACGGCTTCCAGTCGGTTTGCTACGGCCATGCCGGCGATGGCAACCTGCACGTAAACATCATTAAAGGCGATATGACCGATGATAACTGGAAAAATGAAGTACCCAAAGGCATCCGCGAAATATTTGAATTGACGGTCTCTTTAAAAGGCACACTGTCGGGCGAGCATGGCATTGGCTACGTTCAAAAAAACTATATGGATATTGCCTTTGGCAACCACCACCTTCAGTTAATGAAAGGTATCAAACAATTATTCGACCCTAACAATATACTGAACCCCGGTAAAATATTGCCGGATAATTTATAGTGTTTTAACTCCGGAGGATTGATATGCTTATTAGTGAGCAACCTGCAAGGTTTTTGCAACCTTGTAGGTTTATAACATTGAGAAAAAACACCTACAAGGTTGCAAAAACCTTGCAGGATTACACTCCTCAGGAGTTTTACTCGTTCGCTAATATCTTAGTAGCCACTTTACCAATGCTAAGCCCCTGTACAATGATAGAGAATACCACCACAAAGTAAGTAATGGCAACAATGGTGTTGGTGTATGGGCCATCATCTATAGAAAGTGCCAGTGCAATGGAAACTCCACCACGCAGGCCACCCCAAACTAATATTTTGATGGTACCTGGCGTAAATTTTTCGCGGAAGGGTATAAACTTAGCGGGAAGCCAAATGGATATAAATCTGGAGAACAGCACAAGCACAATACAAGCCAGGCCGGGAAACCAGTAGCTATCAAGGTTTTTAATTACCAATAAATTAAAGCCTATAAAAAGAAAGAGTATAGCATTAAGAATTTCATCATTAAGTTCCCAAAACTTGTCGAGGTAGTCCTTAGTAGTAGGCGACATAGCCCAACGCCTTTTAAAGTTACCAATTATAATACCGGCAATAACCATGGTAAGCGGCCCCGATATGTGCAGCCCCCGTGCAATTAAGTATCCACCCATAACAACCGAAAGCGTTATGAGTACCGATACTTTATAATCGTCTATTTTACGCATAGCGCGTGATGCTGTAACCCCCAAGATAATACCCAGTAAAAAGGCGCCACCGGCTTCTTTTACAAAAAGCCACGCAATGTTAAGGGGGGTAAGGTCTTCGGCTGTGCCCTGTGCAAGTTGCAGTAATACAGCAAAAACCACAACGGCTACACCATCATTAAAAAGCGATTCGCCTGCAATTTTAGTCTCAAGCGATTTTCGCACCTTGGCCTGTTTTAAGATACTCAGTACCGCAACAGGATCGGTAGGCGATATTAGCGCCCCAAAAAGCAGGCAGTAAATGTAAGGTATATTCAGGTCGGTTATAGGGATGTAGTATACTGTGGTACCCACAACAAACGTAGAGATAATAACACTAACGGTAGAGAACACCACGATAGGGCCACGTTGCTCGCGCAGGTCTTTAATATTAATGTGAATGGCGCCTGCAAAGAGTAAAAAGTTAAGCATGGCACCCATAAGGAGCTCGGTAAAATCAAAACTATGAATAAGCCTCGAAATACGGCTAAGCGTAGTAGGGAACACGCTGCCAAAAATAACAAGGAAAATAGATACTGCCATAGCAAGTACCATAATACCAATTGTTGATGGGAGCTTTAAAAAACGGACATTTAAGTAGGCAAAAAAACTTGCCAAAACAATAAGAACAGAGAGTGAATAATATAATTCCATGGGCGGATAATAAGGGTAATTTAGTAAGCGTATATGCACAAACATAACGAAAAATACCCTAAAAACCTAATTACAGTACCGCCCTAAATGCAAAAAGCCCTGTAAATACAGGACTTTTTTGTGTAATTATAAAAAATTAGCTAAAATCTTTTTTGCTGTTCTTTTTGTCGCGTTTCTCTTCTTTCTTTTCTTTAGCGGTCTTTAAGGGCTCCTTCTTTACCGCTTTTTTAACGTCTTGTCCTTTTGCCATAACTTTATATTTTAATTGTTTGTAATCATGATTAGAATTAAAGATACTGCTTTATTCTTACAAAAGCAAAAGGGGGCTTAAATAGTTTGTTACAGGCCCAGTATTTCACTAAGTTTTTGATCTTTTATGTTGGCAAAAAATTTCCATTCGTAGCTGCTAAGTTCATCAGCTAATGCAACACGTTGTAATCTCCGTTGTACCAATAATGCATTTTCTCTTTCGTTAAATACAACTTTATCAGTATTATACTTTTTTTTGTAAACTTTAATAAGTAGTTCCTTCGTAAATCCGTCTACTACGTGCTCAACCGAAATTTTTATAAGCTGGTTGTAATAAAAAACACAATAGTAGTTTTTATTAATAATTTTTATTTCTTTAAAATTAAAGCTCGGGGGCACATTAATCATACTTACCGTAATTCCGTCTTTTTTAGTATTTAGCGATTTTAGATCTGCTAAATATTCTTCTTTCGGAATCTCATCATACATAGACGGGTGGATGTACGGAACAACAGAATCGTATTTGCCGGTCATTAAATAATTATACAATTCGTTAGCCCTCTTTTCGAGTGTAACCATATCCTGTGCAAAACAAAATGTGCAACCCAAAAATGCGATTATACAGAATATAAATTTACTATTCATATACCCAACGCTTTAACCACTTTTTTGTCTAACAGCTTATCCATTATGGCAATATGGTCTTTTTTAATAAACTTCCACTGGTTGTTGGTAAGCTTATCAGCCACCGCAATAACTTCCTCTTTCTTTTTGATTAAAAAAGAGTTATCAGCCGGCTTATACACCACTTCGCTTGCCTTAAGGTTGGTTTTAAAGCTTGCCGTCATATTTTCTATTTCGCCGGGTGGCAGTATGGTTTTAAAGGCTATCTTCATAAGCAGGTCGTGCTTGATCACGCAATAGCTACCGGCATCTATCTTTTTTATCACGCCATATTCAAGATTAGATGGTGTACTTATAACCGTCATTTTAAAGTTGGGGTTGTCCATCTTTTTAGTGGCGTCAATAAAAGTCTGCTTTGGGGTTGTCTCAAAATATTTTGGATACATGTCGTCAACCATAGCAGTAGCATTTGCTTCTACAGTATTTCGGTACATTTTTGCAGCGGCTATTTCTAACGACTTTTTATCCTGGGCTACAGCGCCAAAGCACGATGTAATAAGAAAGGTAACAATTAAAAAGGGTGTTTTCATTCGGGTAAATTTATTGTTTCAAATATAAGTCATTGTTCTTTTGTCTTGAAACAAAAGAACCAAAAGTTCAAGGCTCTAACTTCTTATGCTACAAAATATGAATTGAAGCTAAACGATTTGAACTCGCTTGCGCTCAAACAGCAAATCGTTCTTAACGCCTCAACTCATATTTTGCTTAATGCAACGAAGTTGAAGGCCTTTGCTTCACTCGGATTAGCTTACTCTTGCCTTGCGTTCCATTGCTTAAAATTCATCGTTTTTTTACTCGCAATTTGTTTGTAACTTTGCAGGCTCGCGTAAGCGATTGATACAAGGGCTAACTTGCCCTAAAAGAAAGGAATATGATGGAAGCAAGAAAGAAAGTCGCTTTTTATACATTGGGATGTAAACTGAATTTTTCGGAAACATCTACCATTGCGCGCAGTTTTCAGGATGAGGGTTTTGACCGTGTTGATTTTGAGGAAACTGCCGATATTTATGTTATTAATACTTGCTCTGTTACAGAGAATGCCGATAAGCAGTTTAAGCAGATCGTTAAAAAAGCACTTAAAAATAACGATAAGGCCTTTGTTGCCGCCGTGGGTTGCTATGCCCAGCTTAAGCCTGAGGAACTTGTAGCGGTAGATGGTGTAGACCTGGTGCTTGGTGCTACCGAAAAGTTTAAGATTACCGATTATATAAACGACCTGAGTAAAAACGATATGGGCGAGGTACACTCGTGCGAAATATCAGAAGCCGACTTTTACGTGGGCAGCTACTCTATAGGCGACCGTACCCGCGCATTCCTTAAAGTTCAGGATGGCTGCGATTATAAATGTACCTATTGTACCATCCCGTTGGCGCGTGGCATTTCGCGTAGCGACACCTTAGAAAACGTACTTAAAAACGCAAAAGAAATATCGGCACAAAACATCCGCGAAATTGTACTTACCGGTGTTAACATTGGCGATTACGGTAAAGGCGAGTTTGGTAACAAAAAACACGAACATACATTTTACGAGCTGGTTCAGGAGCTGGACAAAGTAGAGGGGATAGAGCGTTTGCGAATATCATCTATAGAACCTAACCTGCTAAAAAACGAAACGATAGAGTTTGTATCTAAAAGCCGCACCTTTGTACCGCATTTTCACATTCCGCTACAAAGTGGCAGTAACGATATTTTAAAGCTAATGCGCCGCCGTTACCTTCGTGGGGTATATACAGAACGCGTTAATAAAATTCGCGAAGTAATGCCGCATGCCTGCATAGGTGTAGATGTTATTGTAGGTTTTCCGGGCGAGACCGATGCGCATTTCCTGGAAACATACAACTTTTTAAACGAAATGGATATTTCGTACCTGCACGTGTTTACATACAGCGAGAGGGATAACACACCTGCCGCTACTATGGATGGCGCAGTACCTAACAATGTACGCGCAAAACGCAGCAAGATGTTAAGGGGCCTCTCGGTTAAAAAGCGCCGTGCCTTTTACGAAAGCCAGATTGGTACTACCCGTACCGTTTTGTTTGAAAGTGAAAACCGGGAGGGCTACATTCACGGCTTTACGGAAAACTACGTGAAAGTAAAAATACATTGGAACCCGGAGCTGGTTAACACCTTGCAAGAAGTAAAACTATTATCTATTGATGAAGATGGCCTTGTAAAGGCTGAGTTTACCCAAAAACCACAGGTGATTGATGCCGATAATACTAATATTTTTGAAACATTACTGGCGTAAGTATATCAAACAATATAAAATTAAAAAGAGCCGTGACTAAATTGATCACGGCTTTTTTTAGTTTATGGTTTTCAATTAGTCCATAAGCAATTTCTGAATTTCCTTTTCGGCAACATCATTCGTTAGAAACTTTCCTTCTTCATATTCTCTAATCGAATTTTTGATGCTATTGTGTTGTTTTTCTGTGAAATATATTTTTGAAAAATGCTTATCCATAGCTACAAATTTTTATAAAATTACAACGCTAATATCGCAACCCTATTATTTATTTCGAGGCTTTTAAAGCCAAATTCCTGTCGTATCCACTCAAAAGCTTTTACGTGGTATAAGAAAACGTGGGTCGGGTCGGTTTTATAGTACCAAGAGCCAAAGTCGCGGTTTTCATCAAACCTGTCTGTCATAACGTACAGTTTGCCACCGGGTTTAAGCAAATTACGCAATTGTTCAAACTCTTTGTAGGGCTCTTTAAAATGTTCGGCAGTTTCGCTACAGGCAATATAATCATAGGTTTGTTGCAGCGCGGATGCATCGTTATGAAAGTAAAGGTCGTACTCTCTTATGTCATAACTGTTATCCCTTAATAACTTCAGGATGGGCGACCCGGTACCCGACCCAAAATCCAGTCCGCTATGCTGCGGTTTAAAATCGGCAAGCACAGCATCAACAACCGGGCGCACAAAATTTTGATAACGAACATCCTCAGGATCATTATTATGCTGACGGTAATGCGCCTGCTCTTCTTCGGGCGAAAGGAAATACTTTGGGTTTGTAAAAACCGAAAGGCAAACGGAGCATTGTAAAAACTCCCTTTGCCCTTTAAGGTAATAGGATGTTGAGCTGCCGCTGCAAAGCGGGCATAATAGGTTGCTCATATTGTATTACGGATTTGTAGACCAAATGCCGCTGTCTTTAATAAACACCCTTTTATTAAGCTTAAGCTGCGCCACAATAAGTTCGGCTACATCTTCCGGCTGCATTACTTTATCGGGGTTGCCATCGGTAAGATTAAGGTCTTTAGCCATATCGGTAGCCACAGTGCTTGGCGTAAGCGCTGTAACGCGGATGTTGTGCTTGCGGACTTCCTGCATAAGCGATTCGGTTAAGCCCATCACTGCAAATTTAGAGGCACTATAAGCACTTGTAGCCGCTGCGCCCCTAAGTCCCGCTGTAGAGGATATATTAATGATGTCGCCACTTTGCTTCTCGATCATTCCCGGCAATACAGCGCGGGTGGCATAATATGTACCAAACAGGTTAATCTTAATGATCTGCTCAAATTCTTCGGGCGACAGGTCTAAGAATTTACCAAACTTGCCAACACCCGCATTGTTAATGAGTATGTCTATAGAGCCAAATTCGTTCAGTGCTTGTGCCACAGCCTTGTTAACCGAAGCAATATCGGCCACATCAGCAGTAACAGCGAGAGCCTTTACATTATGTATTTTAATTTCGGCAGCCAGTGCCTCAATATCAGCTTCCGTGCGCGCAAGCAATATTACATTGGTGCCTTCGGCGGCAAGTGCAAGCGCAATGGCTTTACCAATACCTTTACCTGCACCGGTAATCAGTGCATTTTTTCCTTTTAAACTTTGCATTATTATTTTATTGGAATTGTTTATAATCGTATTCCCGGCGGCAGCAGGTCTTTATACCTTGGATTTTTCCTGAAAAAAGCCGCTACCTTGGGGTGGGTGGGTACAACACGAAAACGGCGCTCCTCGGCAATAGCCAAAATTTCTTTCAGCATGTCGCTAACGGCAGGGTCTTCGTCAATACCTTCAGGTACATTAATTTTGGTAAGAAACAGTTTGCGCTCCTGTACAGAGTATTCTATAGATAGCATTTTGCCGTCTATAGTGGTTTCAAACTGTCTTGAGAATTCGTTATCTTTAATTTCCATGGCTATGAGTTAAATTGCATTGGCACTTCTATGATCAATATTTTGGAAGGTAATTTTGTGGTAATGGTAAGGCTGTCAAACTCAACGACACCAAAAGCATCGCGCTCATTTATTGTTTCGCCGTTAATTTCCAGCTTGCCCTCTATAAGAAAAAGATAAATTCCGTTACCGGGAATTTTAATATCGTAATTAAAAACCTGTTCAGCATCAAAAAGCCCCATATGTAAAAACGCCTTCTGGTGTATCCATAAGGCATTGCCATCATTTTTATCCTGTGGAGAAACTACATTTACAAGGCTGTTGCGGCTGCCCTCCAGGTCAAAACCTTTTTGGTCGTAGCGCGGGGTAACGTTTTCCTCCTGCGGGAAGATCCATAACTGTAGCGTTTTGGCACGCTCCGTTTTGCTGGCATTCATTTCGCTGTGCTGCACACCGGTACCGGCACTCATAACCTGTACTTCGCCAAAGCTTACCGTAGCCTGGTTGCCCATGCTGTCGCGGTGAGTAAGGCCACCCTCAAGGGGAATGGTAATGATCTCCATATTATCGTGCGGATGGGTGCCAAAGCCCTTTCCCGCGGCAATGGTATCGTCATTCAGCACGCGAAGCATGCCAAACTGAACCATCTCCGGATTATAATATGATCCAAACGAAAACGAGAAGTTAGCCTGAAGCCAGCCAAGATTAGCCGTGCCCCTTTGGCTTTTTAAGAATAATCGTGTTCTCATAATTTATTTGTAAATTAAAATTTTTGAGGCCGGTGTGTTGCCATAAAAACTTTAATTTTATACAAATTTCGGAATAAAAATTGATTGTATGCCTTTGGCACACGTTAAAACTCACAGCATGCAGAGAATACCGGTATATTTTATGCCAGGGCTGGCCGCTAGCCCAACCATATTTGAGAACATTCATTTACCGGAAGATACCTACGAGTGCTTTTATTTAGAGTGGCTGCTGCCGATTGGGAATGAACCGCTGGCCGATTATGCCCAGCGCCTGGCCCAAAACATTAAGCATGAGAACCCGGTGTTAATAGGGGTTTCTTTTGGCGGGGTTATCGTGCAGGAACTGTCGAGGATTATAAAGGCGCGAAAGGTTATCATTATATCGAGCGTGCGCTGCAATGCAGAGTTTCCCCGAAGGATGCGCTTCGCCAAGATGACGCAGGCCTACCGGTTTTTCCCTACCGGGATAATGACGCGGGTAGACTGGCTGGCCAAAGTGGCTGTAGGCAATAATTTAATTAGCAGGCGGCTTAATTTATACGAAAAATTTCTGTCTGTCAGGGATAAGAAATACCTGGACTGGGCGTTAAAAAGTATTATACTTTGGGACAGGGCCGTGCCCGACGAAACAGTAATACATATTCATGGCGATGCCGATGAGGTTTTCCCGCCTAAGTATTTAAAAAATTATATTCCTGTAAAAGGGGGTAAGCATGTTATGATAATTAATAAGTACAAGTGGCTTAATGAGCACCTGCCTGCAATTATTATAAACAACTAAGAAAAATCATCATTACTATAAAAAAAGAAAAGAAAATGGAGTGGGTAAAAAGAACAGGGGTTGTTGCCTCTATGGTTTTAGTAAGCACTGTGCTGGTGCACACGGCTACGAACAGGCAAGCAGAAAAGCAGCCCGAAAAGAAAGTGGCTTACTTTCCTGCCGAAATTGATTTTGCAGGCGAAAAGGCGCCTTTACAAATAAGCGATGTTCGCGAAAGGCTGGATAGGGAGCTACTGGTTAATGCTAACCTTGATGCTACCACCCAGCTTATTATTAAACGAGCTAACAGGGCATTCCCTGTTATAGAGCCTATCTTAAAACGTTATGGCGTGCCCGATGATTTTAAATACCTGGCAGTGATAGAAAGCGGACTTGTAAATGTGGTGTCTCCGGCAGGGGCAAGGGGTATATGGCAATTTATGCCCGAAACCGGCAAACAATATGGACTTGAGGTAAACGATCTTGTAGACGAACGCTACCACCTGGCAAAATCTACCGAGGCCGCCTGTAAATACCTGATAGAGTCTAAAGCTAAATTTGGATCGTGGACATTGGCTGCGGCATCCTACAACGGCGGCGTAGGCGGTGTGAATAAGCAAATTACGTTTCAGGGGGTAACTAACTATTATGATCTGCTGCTTACCGAAGAAACTGCCCGTTACGTGTTCAGGATACTGGCGCTTAAAGAAATTATGCAGAGTCCGGCCACTTATAAATTTAATATTCAACCCGCCGACTTGTATCAGGTTATCCCGGTAAAAACTGTAAATGTTACGGCCTCAGTGCCAGATTTGGCCGTTTTTGCTAAAGAGCAGGGCATTAATTATAAAATATTAAAGATACACAATCCGTGGCTGCGCGACCGTAAGCTCGATGTAGCTGCCGGAAAAACGTATGTAATGGAGATTCCGTTATCGGGATACTAAGAAGATTTTAGATTTTAGAATTCAGATTTAAGATTGAGCCTGCTGTTGAAAAATAGCAGGCTTTTTTAGTCTTATCCGATTACAATTACGAACGATACCCGTTCCCGGCTCCACTATCATTAAAGAGTCCCGATAGCTGTCCAGAGGGGGAAGGCCTTTGAGAAGTTTGCTAATTGTCAATCGCCTATTGAAATTTAAAAATTCCTTTTTTCGAAATCCGAAATTTAAAACCTTTAAAATCAGTTTCACTTTCTAAAATTTATCAAATTCAACTTAAAATTACATTATGTTTAATTTTATTAACTAATAATTGATTTATAATTCAATACTATTTAGGTTTAAGTAAAAAAAAATCAACGATATGCTTTGTTTGTTGAAATAAATCGCTAAATTCGTCTTATAAATATGAAAGCAAACAACATCATACATGTCATTCTCATCAGCATTATTGTCATTCAGCAATAAGGCCGGAGGGTATATGTATGTTTATATAAACTAAAATTATAAATAGCCGTTCCCCTCAAAAGGAGCGGCTTTATTTTTTAAAGGCAAAAACGATTATGAAAACAATTACTATTATTGATGTCATTTACGTCATTCCCTTGCAAATGTGAGAAGGAACTTCCGGCACCATACAAACCGGCCCTTTCTCACCCATGAGTAAGGGCCTTTTTTATACCAATACAAATTAAACAGCTATGTATTTTAACGAGAACACTATCATGTACTTTAACGGCAGCTTTGTAAAGGCAGCCGAAGCCAATATCAATTTATACGGACAGTCTTTACATTACGGTTATGCGGTTTTTGAAGGTATTAAATCGTACCAGACCGATAACGGGACAAAAATATTCAAGGCAAAGGAGCATTATGACCGCCTGCGCCGCTCGGCAGAATTAATGCACATGCCGTTTGATTATACTACCGAAGAGCTTACAGCATTATCTTATGAAGTACTGGAGCGCAACGGCTTTACCAATGCCTATTTGAGGCCATTAGTTATTTGTTCGCCTAATATGTCGCTTTCTAAAGGTAAAGAGAGTTACCTGGCTATAGAAGCATGGGAGTGGAGCAACGGTTACCTGGCCAACAAAATGCGTATCATGACTTCGAGCTTTCAGCGCCCCAACCCTAAAGCTTTTAAGGTAGAGGCCAAAGTAAGCGGACATTATGTTAACTCAATCCTTGCCTGCCAGGAAGCTAAAGATGCCGGTTATGACGAAGCTTTGGTATTAGATGCTAACGGTTTTGTTGCCGAAAGCAGTGGTGCCAATGTGTTCTTTGAAAAAGGCGGAACGTTGTATACTCCTGCAAAAGGCAGCATATTACCGGGCATTACCCGTGCTACGGTATTAGATATCTGTAAAGAACTTGAAATACCTACGGAAGAGCGCTTTTTTACCCCCGATGAAATGCGTGGCGCCGATGCTGCCTTCTTTTGCGGTACTGCCGCAGAAGTCGTAGCGCTTTATTCGCTGGATGATGTACCCTTTACAAAAAACTGGGATACCAGCCTGAGCGCCACCGTTCAAAAAGCCTATCAAAATTTGGTATTAGGCAAAACACTGGAGGAGTTTAAGTTGCAGTTAGGGTAAATTCCAAATAACAATATTCAAATAACAAAAGCACAAACCCAGGCTATTCATTACGTATAGGTATTTCCCTCTCATTTGGAGAGGTTAAGGTTGAGGCTTAACAAAATTAATAATACAAAGGTTTAAAGCAATCGTGGCAACCTGAAACTTTAAACCTGAAACTTTAAAAATGGAATTAAATAAATATTCAAGGGTTTTTACCCAGGACGATACACAACCCGCTGCGCGTGCCATGCTTTACGGCATAGGTTTTAATGATGATGACATGAAAAAAGCGCAGGTGGGTATAGCCAGTATGGGCTATGACGGCAACACCTGTAATATGCACCTTAATGACCTGGCTCAGGTGGTTAAAAAAGGCGCGTGGGATACCGGCCTTGCCGGTTTGGTGTTCAATACTATTGGCGTTAGCGACGGTATGAGCAACGGTACCGATGGTATGCGTTATTCTTTAGTAAGCCGCGATGTTATTGCTGACAGTATAGAGGCTATTTGCGGCGCGCAGTATTACGACGGACTAATTACCCTGCCGGGCTGCGACAAGAACATGCCGGGCAGCATAATGGCTATGGGCAGGCTTAACCGCCCCTCTATAATGGTATACGGTGGTACTATTGCACCGGGCTGTTATAAAGGCGAAACACTAAATATCGTATCGGCTTTTGAGGCTTTGGGTCAAAAAATAGCCGGTACCATGAATAAAGAAGATTATGAAGGCGTAATTCGCAATGCCTGCCCAAGTGCAGGAGCCTGTGGTGGTATGTACACAGCCAATACTATGGCAGCCGCTATTGAGGCGCTGGGCATGAGTCTGCCGTATTCATCATCAAATCCGGCACTAAGCCCGGAGAAACAGCAGGAATGCATTGATGCTGCCAAACATCTTAAGCTTTTATTAGAAAAAGATATCAAGCCAAGCGATATCATGACGCGCAAAGCGTTTGAAAATGCTATGCGAATTGTGGTGGTTTTGGGAGGCAGCACAAACGCTGTACTGCACTTTATTGCTATGGCAAAAAGCATTGGTGTTGAGGTCACTCAGGACGATTTCCAGACCATGAGCGATAAAACACCCGTTCTGGCCGATTTTAAGCCCAGCGGTAAGTACTTAATGCAGGATTTATACAACAACGGTGGTATTCCTGCCGTTATGAAGTATCTGCTTAAAGAAGGCCTGCTACACGGCGACTGCCTTACCGTTACCGGAAAAACCGTTGCAGAGAACCTTGAAGAAGCAGCCGACCTTGATTTTGAAACCCAAAGAATCATCAGGCCATTATCAGATCCTATAAAACCAACCGGACATTTACGCATATTATACGGCAACTTGGCACCGGGTGGCAGCGTTGCAAAAATCACGGGTAAAGAAGGTGAGAAGTTTACCGGCCCTGCGCGTGTTTTTGATGGCGAGAAAAACCTGATTGCAGGAATTTCGGATGGGAAGGTGCAGCATGGTGACGTAATTGTTATCCGTAATGAAGGCCCTAAAGGTGCACCGGGCATGCCCGAAATGCTTAAGCCTACCAGCGCGCTTATTGGTGCCGGCCTTGGTAAAAGTGTAGCATTAATAACTGACGGCCGCTTTAGCGGAGGTACCCATGGTTTTGTGGTGGGGCATATTACCCCGGAAGCCTATGAAGGTGGAACCATTGGCCTTGTGCACGATGATGATATTATAGAGATCGATGCGGTAAACAATACACTGGTACTTAATGTATCAGATGAGGAATTGGAAAAAAGAAGGCAGGCCTGGCAACAGCCCGCACTAAAAGTTACAAAAGGATTGCTTTATAAATATGCCCGTACGGTATCATCGGCAGCAGAAGGCTGCGTAACCGATGAGGCATAAACCAAAACAGTAGGATTATGGAAAAGACATTGGAACAAAATGCTCCGGACACAAAACCACAGGAGTCGGTTACCTTAACAGGCGGGCAGGTATTGCTTGAGGCATTTATACAGGAGGGGGTAACCACCATTTTTGGTTATCCGGGTGGTGCGATTATGCCCATTTACGATGCCCTTTACGATTATAATGAGAAATTAGAACACATACTGGTTCGCCATGAGCAGGGCGCCATACATGCGGCTCAAGGCTTCGCAAGGGTATCGGGCAGGACAGGTATTGTGTTTGCTACCAGCGGCCCCGGAGCTACCAACCTGGTTACCGGCCTTGCCGATGCCATGATAGACAGTACGCCGCTTGTGTGTATTACCGGGCAGGTGTTTGCGCACCTTTTGGGTACCGATGCTTTTCAGGAAACTGATGTAATCAACATAACCACCCCCGTAACCAAGTGGAACTACCAGGTTACCGATGCCGAAGAGCTTCCAACCATACTGGCTAAGGCTTTTTACATAGCGGCTTCGGGCAGGCCGGGTCCGGTGCTTATTGATATCACTAAAAATGCCCAGCTTCAAAAAATGGAGTTCAGCGGCTATACAAAATGCAATTACATACGCAGCTACAGGCCTAAACCTGTGGTTAGAAACGAATATATAGAGCAGGCCGCCGCTGCCATTAACGCTGCCGAACGCCCATTTGTGGTATTTGGCCAGGGTGTAATTTTAGGCAAAGCCGAAGAAGAGTTTAAGGCTTTTCTTGAAAAATCGGGTATACCTGCGGCGTGGACGATATTGGGTATGAGCGCCATCCCGACCGACTATCCGTTAGGTGTTGGTATGGTGGGTATGCACGGTAATTACGGCCCGAACCGTTTAACTAATGAGTGCGATGTGCTTATTGCCATAGGCATGCGTTTTGACGACCGCGTTACCGGCCGACTTGATAAGTACGCCACCCAGGCTAAGGTTATCCACCTGGATATTGACCCGGCTGAAATTGATAAAAACGTAAAAGCTGATATACCGGTGTGGGGCGATTGTAAAGAAACTCTTCCGCTGCTAACAGCTTTAGTCGATAATAAAACGCATGAGGCGTGGCATCAAAAATTTAAAGACTGTGCCGAAAGAGAAATAGAGAAAGTTATTAAAGATGAGGTATACCCGACGTCTGATGCGCTTACAATGGGTGAGGTTATCCGTAACCTTAACGAGCTAACGGGTGGCGATGCTATTATTGTTACTGATGTAGGTCAGCATCAGATGGTAGCCTGCCGTTATGCCGAATACATCCATTCTAAAAGTAACGTAACCAGCGGTGGATTAGGTACTATGGGTTTTGCATTGCCGGCAGCCATTGGTGCTGCTTATGGCGACACTTCGCGCCAAACGCTTGCTATTATTGGCGATGGCGGCATCCAGATGACCATTCAGGAGCTTGGGACAATCATGCAGTTCAAGCCTAATGTAAAAATTATGATCCTTAACAACTGCTTTTTGGGTATGGTACGCCAGTGGCAGCAGCTGTTCCACGAAAAAAGGTATTCGTTTGTAAATATTGAGAGTCCGGATTTTGTACAAGTGGCAAAAGGCTACGGCATACCGGGCAATAGCGTTTCCGAAAGGGATAAACTTCGCGATGCCATGACAACCATGCTAAACCACGACGGCAGTTACCTGCTGGAAGTTATGGTGGGTAAAGAAAATAATGTTTTCCCAATGGTGCCACAAGGCAAAAGCGTAAGCGAAATAGTGCTGTGCAGGGAGGAGATGGGTTAAAAAGTTTTGTTTAAAGTTTCAGGTTTCAAGTTGCCACGATTGCTGTGGTACTGAGTAAGCGGAACCGAGTGAAACTTGCTCCGCAAAGTCTCCCGACTTTGTGGAAGTGTTTCAGGGTCTCTGACCCAAAACTGAATAATATATTGCGCATGTCGGGAGACATGCCATCACTGCCGCAAAGTCGGGAGACTTTGCGGAGCATGCCGCGCCCAAATAAATTATGAGGAAAAACAAGCGATGATGGCAGCATCATCCTGAATATAGAAATTATGAAAAAGGAATTCACCATAACCGTATATACCGAGAACCATGTGGGTTTATTAACCCGTATTGCGATAATTTTCTCGAGGCGGAAAATAAATTTAGAGTCGGTTAACGTTGGCCCCAGCGAGGTAGAGGGCATTAGCCGCTTTACGCTGGTAATTAACGAATCGGAAGAGGTTGTTCAAAAAGTAGCCCGCCAGATCGAGAAACAGGTTGAGGTATTAAAAGTATTTTTCAATACCGATGACGAGATCGTGTGGCAGGAAATGGCTATGTACAAAGTGCCTACAAAGGTTATAGTAGAACAGGTAAAAGTAGAAAGGCTGCTTAGGCAGTATGGCGCCAATACGGTTGTAATCCGTAATGATTATACTGTGTTTGAAACCACAGGCCATAAAGAAGAAATAGATGCACTTGCCGCAGCTTTAGAGCCTTGGGGGCTTATAGAATTTGTACGCAGCGCACGTATTGCAATTATTAAAGCCAGCGAAGGTATGCATAAAGCTGTACTGGACTTTGAGGCCGCCGAACCAAGCGAACCGGTTGTAGAGAATGAATTTCTTGATAAAAGGGATGGCGTTTTTACAATGTAAAATTCTTTGTTTAAAGTTCCAGGTTTCAAGTTGCCACGATTGCTGTGGTTAATCAATTGTCCCTGACTTTAGTCAGGGGTTGATAAAAAGGATAAAAATTGGCTTTAGCCAAATATGAATACTTAGCTCCGCAAAGTGGGGAACTTTGCAGAGTATAAAAAGCTATTAACAAACAAATCAGATAAATTAAAAATTTCAGACTAAAATGGCAAAATTAAATTTTGGGGGAGTTGAAGAAAACGTAGTAACCCGCGAAGAATATCCGTTAGATAAAGCACAGCAAACATTAAAAGATGAGGTAGTTGCCGTTATAGGCTACGGCGTTCAGGGCCCGGGCCAGGCACTAAACCTTAAAGACAATGGCATTAGTGTAATTGTGGGTCAGCGTAAAAATTCTAAAAGCTGGGATAAAGCTGTTGCCGATGGATTTGTACCGGGCGAAACCCTTTTTGAAATTGAAGAAGCCCTGCAAAAAGGCACTATTATATGTTACTTATTAAGCGATGCCGCACAAATAGAATACTGGCCGTTGGTAGAAAAATACCTTACTGCCGGTAAAGCATTGTACTTCTCACACGGATTCGGAATTACGTTTAACGACCAGACAAGCATCGTTCCACCTGAAAATGTGGACGTGTTTTTGGTTGCACCAAAAGGTTCGGGTACATCATTACGCAGAATGTTCCTTCAAAACCGTGGACTGAACAGCAGCTATGCAATCTTTCAGGATGCTACAGGTAAAGCGTTTGACAGGGTAGTATCGTTAGGTATTGCTATTGGTAGCGGTTACCTGTTTGAAACCAACTTCCAAAAAGAAGTATACAGCGACCTTACCGGAGAGCGTGGTACGCTTATGGGCGCTATCCAGGGTATTTTTGCGGCTCAGTACGATGTGCTTCGTAAAAAAGGGCACAGTCCATCGGAAGCATTTAACGAAACGGTTGAAGAGCTTACTCAGTCGCTTATGCCATTGGTAGCAGAGAATGGTATGGACTGGATGTATGCCAACTGTAGTACTACGGCCCAACGTGGTGCGTTAGACTGGTGGAAGCGTTTTAGAGATGCTACATCGCCAATTTTTGAAGAATTATACGATAGCGTTGCCACCGGTAAAGAGGCGGGCTACAGCATAGAAAGTAACAGTAAACCGGATTACCGTGTAGATCTTGATGCTGAGTTAGCCGAACTTCGCGACAGCGAAATGTGGCAGGCGGGCAAGACCGTGCGCAGCCTTAGGCCGGAAAATAACTAGGCATTCGATGCAAGCGATTTAATTTCTAATTGCATCGCAACATAATAACCTGCAAGGTCTCCAAGACCTTGTAGGTTTAATTAATACCTACATGGTTTTTAAAACCTTGCAGGAAATCAAAAATACTATGAATACCCATTCTACAATATACTTTCCTGCTCTTGATGATGTTAAACGTGCTGCCGAAAGGCTTAAGCATGTAGTACACAAAACGCAGCTTTCGCCCAACCGTACGGCATCAGAAATGTATGATGCCAATATTTTATTTAAGCGCGAAGATTTGCAGCAGGTTAGGTCGTACAAAATAAGAGGTGCCTACAACAAAATGGCAACACTCTCTGCAGCCGAACTGGCTCATGGAGTTGTGTGCGCCAGTGCAGGCAACCATGCCCAGGGTGTGGCGCTTGCCTGTAATAAAATGCAGTCGCACGGCACTATTTTTATGCCTACGCCCACGCCCAACCAAAAGCTGGACCAGGTAAAAATGTTTGGCGGCGAATTTGCCGATGTAGTTTTGGCAGGCGATACGTTTGATGAAGCTAAAGAAGCTGCGTTGCTGTACTGTGCCGAAAAAGGAGCGGTGTTTATCCATCCGTTTGATGATCCGTACATTATAGAAGGACAGGCAACAATAGCTTTAGAGATTTTAGAGCAGGCCCAGCAGCCTATAGATTATGTTTTTGTTCCCGTAGGCGGTGGCGGACTTGCGGCGGGTTTAAGCAGCGTTTTTAAGCAACTTTCGCCCAATACTAAGATAATAGGAGTGGAGCCTACCGGTGCGCCAAGTATGACTAAGGCGCTCGAAAAAGGCGAGACCGTTCACCTGGACCGTATCAACAAATTTGTAGATGGCGCTGCGGTGCAAAAAGTGGGTAGTTTTACGTTCGACATCTGTAAGCAGACCCTTAGCGATATGCTTTTGGTAGATGAAGGCCGTATTTGCGAGGTAATACTATCGTTATACAATAAAGATGCTATTGTTATAGAGCCCGCAGGGGCGCTCTCGGTAGCGGCGTTGAGCCAGTATAAAGCACAGATTAAAGGCAAAAATGTGGTGTGCATTATAAGCGGCAGTAATAACGATATTACCCGTATGGAAGAAATTAAGGAAGGTGCACTTTTGTATGCCGGGCTAAAGCATTACTTTTTAGTGAAGTTTCCGCAAAGGCCGGGAGCATTACGTGAGTTTGTTATGAACGTTCTTGGCCCAACCGATGATATTGCCCATTTTGAATACACCAAGAAAAACAGTAAAGAAAAAGGTACGGCTGTAGTGGGTATAGAACTTAGGGAAGCATCAGACTTTGATGTGCTTATCTCTAACATGAAAAGCCTTGGATTTTTTGTAGATTATTTAAATGACAAACCCCACCTGCTTAACCTGCTGGTATGATGTTATTTAATAACAAGCATTTCTTTAGCAAGCTCTTTGTTTAAAAGGAATGGTACCATGCCTTCTAAAAATGCATTGTAGTTTAGGGCATAGCCTTTTTGATAATCGCCTTTTTGAAGCGATACCTGTACGCCAGCACGCTTAATGTCGGACACTTTTAGGTTCTCATCCAGGAAAAAGGTGGTTGGCAGCCCTAACGTGTGCTTAAGGATGCCTACGGTGCGTGAGTCGTTCTTGTAACTCTCGTGGGCGTAACATACCATTACACGGCTACTAAATTTTTTTGCTATCTTTTTAATATCGTGCTTGCGATCCCAAAACAGCACCACAAACTGTACATCCTTACCATATTTTTGTGCAAGCTTGTTAATAGCGGGTATTTCGCCCTGTGTGGTTACACACCACGAAGCATAAGTAATAAATACAATGGGTTTTTTAATATCGGCAAGCTCTATTTTAGATTTCCCTACTTTAGATTTATTGATCCTTTTAAGGGTAAAATTATCAAATTTGGTACCTGCTAAACGGTATTGTACAAGAGAGTCGAATAAAAACTTGCCCCGCTCAATATCTCCGGTGCGGTAAGCATGTGCTGATTCTAATTTATACTTGCTAAGATTTATGCGGATTGCATTACTAAACTGGGTGGTATCATTTAACGATAACGAGTCGCTCTGGCTAAAAAGGAAGAGTGGAAACAGCAGCGTAACAAGGTATAGTAATGATTTATTCATTTCGTATAAATAAGCACTATAAATTTATAAATTATAATTTAAACAACCATCTAATTATTAGATTATTATATATTAATTAAACGTTATAGTTATTTAAAGAAGAATGCTTACATAATAATCATGTTTCTTAATAAATCATCTATTATTCTTGTTAAATTTTACACATTTATTAGTGCTTGTTTTATTGTTTTTGTAAGAAAATTTAAAGATGGACGTCAGGTTTATAGCAGAAATTACTTTGAAGAATAAATTTATGCACGAAATAATATGCCAAACTGTAATGGGAATTATTTACTTTTACCAAATGATGAAAGATCTTCAAAACCTGTATGTGGCCCAGCATGGCAACAAGGTTGTTGTTTTTGGCACTAATTTAAAAGACTTTATACTATCGTTAAACAGTATAGTGCCTAACCTTAAGCCCTACATGTTTTATTACCGTGCCTTTAAAAAATTAGATTACATAGAGCACAAGCGCCTGGACGGGAGTATAATTTACATACAAAAAGTACTGTAGATTAGTTCTTTCGGTGAGAGATGCAGTTGTTTCTAAAAGCTACAAGTAGTTTTTTACCTTAACTAAAGAATGTCTATAAGTTCTTTTTGATAGTATTTGTAAACATCGGGTATAGCGAGTACAATTAGTTTGCTGCCGTGCTTGCTGCTTGTATATTGTTTTACTGCTTTTGAGTGGCTGTGCTCCATAACAAAAATAATGTCAGCCCAAGTTAACAGTTCCTCTGTTACAGGATTTGTACCTTCTTTTTCGCAGAGTTTTATATTTGTGCCGCACGATTTAAAATTTAGCTCAGGGTATACCGTGCTAAAATAATCTTCGGCTGTTTTAGACCGTTGCTTATTTGCTGAACACACAAAAAGGATATTTTGGCTCATGAAATAACAAGGAGATATTAGTTACTCTATTTATTTTCAAAGATACTCATTCCTGAATTCCTCAAAACAAAAAGCCACCCCTAAGGATGGCTCTACTATAATTTGCTTAAAATCAATTTCGGGTGTACACCCTAACATAATCTATAAGTGTAGTGCATGGGAAGATTGCTTCGGGCACAATAGCGCCGCCATAGCTGTTGGTATCGTTACCACCCACACCCGCCGAAAGTATAAAATAAAACTTGTGCATAAACGGCTGCCATTCGTTAAAATGGTTGGTGTACTCTGATTTCATTACGTTTTTACCGTTTATGGTAACGGTGTTTTTAATGTCCTGGCCATCGGCTGCGTTGTTAAATGCGGCGCCATCGTTCATGTAATTTATATGGTACACGTGCTCATCAATACTAAACTCAATACGATCGGTATACCAGTCTATCCTGTATAGGTGATAGCTGCCACTGCCTGTGTTAGGCGTATTAGCAGCAACCGGCCATCCGCCGAATTCAGGGTCTGTGTCAGGTTTTTGCTGCTCGGCATAATTATAGTATGCCCCCATGTGGCCGTGATTCCAGCTCTGGAACTGGTTGTTTTCCCAAAACCAGGCGTAGTGTACGCTGCCCAGGTTAGCAAAAGGTATAGCGCCCACATACTCCATAACATCAATCTCGCCACCCTGAGGCCACATAATATAGCTTTGGTCAGCCGGTTTTTCGGCAGGCATCATCCAGAAGGCAAAGCCCTGGCCTTTGTATTTAACGTCACGAGCCCAAATGCGCGCCTCAATGCGCGTACCCGGCCCGGCCGAAAATTTAGTATTGGTGTTAATGCGCCCGCTGGTATAATTGCGGTCCATGTAGGTTTCTTTGCGGGTAGTTATGGCAAGGGCACCTTCGGTAGTTGGGGTAGCGGCTATAAGGCTCACGTTTTCCGGCCTGTCGGTAGCGCGGTCTAACTGTCCGGTACCAAAATCGCCGTTAACGCCTGTGCCGGTCTCGTAAGCCCATTTTGTGGCATCAAGGGTAGTGCCTTCAAACTCGTCGTTCCAAAGCAGTGTATAGCCGCTGTAATTAGTAACTACAGGAACCAACGGAGTTTCCGGTACAGGTTCAGGATCCGGGTCTATTACAACGGGTGGGGTAGGGGTTGGTTCGGCAGATGAATCATCGCTGCCGCAGCCCGCCAGTACAGCGAGCACAAAAAATGCGCTAAAAATGCGTTTCATAAAAATGTGAATTTGGGTTATAGAATAATTGGATTTGGAAAAGTTTATTATAAAATGGATAAACAAATATAAGTAAAAATAGCTTTTACTATATCGGTTTCGGTATTTTATATAATTGATTTAGTGAGAAGAATAGTGTGGTTTTTACACAAAAACTATGATGTAAGGCTTGGTTATTGATGGTATTTAGCAATAAGAGCTTTTACCTCAGTTTTTAATTTTGGCAGATGGTTAATTAAAATTGACCAGATATTTTCATCCGAAATATTATCATAGGCGTGTATAACCTGATTTCGTAAACCGATTATAGCTTTAGAGTTTGTTATTTTTGCTGCGAGGCTTTCATCGCGTGTGATGATCCTGTTAACTGCTTCGCCAATAATTTCTAAATCGCGCTCAACAGCACGTTTAAGCATTGTATTTTGCTTGTAGGTAAAGAAATTCTTTTCAGAATTTTCAAAGTAGCTTTCTATTTCATCTATAGCAGCCGAAATATCAAAAAGCCATTTTAATATCCTCTCATCCATAAACCAGTTCTTTGCTTTTATTTATAGAATTAATAAGGATAGGATTTTTTAGTGTTTGCTCTTCTATAAGGTCAACCTCTCTGCCAAATAAGTTTTTTAGCTTGGTTTTAAAATTTATATAATTATCAAAATAGACGGCAAGGTCTATGGCTTTAAACTTTACCAAAAAATCTATATCGCTTTTATCATTAAAATTTGAAGTTACCGCCGACCCAAAAAGATACATCCTGTCTACATTGTGGGTGTAGCACAGGCTCTTTAAACTGTCGATATGTTCTTCAATTAATTTCATAGATCAAATATAGTTAAAATTATCAGATACAGATAACTCGGGTAAATCCTATAAAAAAACCGCCATAAAGGCGGTCCGTATTTTAATATCTTCTCATTTGGGGCACAGGCCCTTTTTTAAGGTTGGCCTTCATCATTGCAACCTGGTCTTTCAGCATTCCCTGTTTGTCCAGTTTCTTAACTTCGGTAAGCAGGGCAGTAGCTTCTATCTTACGTCCTTTAGATATTGCAATACCTGCAAGGTTAAGTTTAGCCATTGCCATATCCTGATCCATATTAAGGCCAAGGGTAACCGCTTTTTTAAGGTGCTTCTCGGCTTCCTTAAGGTTGGTCTGGCTTAGCATAAGGCCTTTAAGGTAGTGGTAATAGCCTTCCTGTTTTTGTACAAGGGCAGTGTGTGGCTCTTTAATTTTATCAAGCCATTTGTTGGCGCCGTCAAAATCCTGTTTCCTTAATTTAAGGAACGCAAGAATAATAAATTCGTTCTTAAAATATAGTAATACAAAAATACCTGCCAGTAAAAGCAGGAAAATGCCGTTACCAATGTTGCTTTCTGTAAACTGCCATACGGCTATAATAACGGTTAAAGCGGTAAGAACCAGCTTAAAGATTTTATTAAACATAGTGATTGTTGTATTTTTGCGGTTGCAAAGGTAGTAAATTCCAATAAAAAAATATTTTTTTAAAAACTACTTGTGCAAAAAAAAAACCTTTGTATATTTGCACTCGGTTTTAAGGGCGGCTATATCCCTGAATCCCAAAGATAAGATATTTCAACAAGATTTAAAGATACAAAGCAATGAGTAAGAGAACATTTCAACCATCGAAAAGAAAAAGAAGAAATAAGCACGGTTTTATGGACAGGATGGCTTCTGCCAACGGAAGAAAAGTGCTTGCTCGCAGAAGGGCTAAAGGACGTCATAAACTAACTGTTTCTAGCGAACCAAGGCATAAAAAATAATGTTTATATTAAACATACATAAAGGTGTTACTTATTTTTAGTAACGCCTTTTTTTATACCCAGGCCTCACCCCAGCCCTCTCCAAAGGAGAGGGAGCAGCTACACTCCTGTGTTACAGGTGCTGCATAAGTTGTTGATACCAACAATATCCGTACAGGCTCCCCTCTCTTTTGGAGAGGGGTTGGGGGTGAGGTCAGAAGAGCCTTAATATCAAGGAAAAAAACGTAAATTTGCACCGTGTTTCACTTGTGGAACTTTTTAATATAACTACAATACACAAAAATGCCTAAAGACACTTCCATCAAATCTGTTTTAATTATCGGTTCGGGCCCCATAGTTATTGGGCAGGCCTGCGAATTTGACTATGCCGGCTCTCAGGCGGCACGATCAATAAGGGAAGAGGGTATAGAGGTTATCCTGATAAACTCTAACCCCGCTACTATTATGACCGACCCCTCTATGGCCGATCATGTATACCTTAAGCCGCTTACCACAAAATCGATAATAGAAATTCTTAAAGCACACCCAAATATTGATGCCGTACTGCCTACAATGGGTGGCCAAACGGCCCTAAACCTTTGCCTTGAGGCTGAGGAAAAAGGTATTTGGAGCGACTTTAACGTGCGATTGATAGGGGTAGACGTTAATGCCATAAATATTACCGAGGACAGGGAGCAGTTTAAACAACTCTTAGAGCGCATAGGCATACCTGCAGCACCCGCTAAAACCGCTAACTCGTTCCTTAAAGGTAAAGAGATAGCGCAGGAGTTTGGTTTCCCGCTGGTTATACGCCCATCGTTCACACTTGGGGGTACGGGTGCAGCTTTTGTACACCGCAAAGAAGATTTTGACGACCTGCTTACCTACGGACTGGAAATGTCGCCTATACACGAGGTGCTTATAGATAAGGCACTTTTAGGCTGGAAAGAATACGAATTAGAGCTACTGCGCGACAAAAATGATAACGTAGTAATTATTTGCTCTATTGAAAATATGGACCCTATGGGTATCCATACCGGAGATAGTATTACCGTTGCGCCTGCAATGACGCTTAGCGATACTACCTTCCAGAAAATGAGGGATATGGCCATACTGATGATGCGCAGCATAGGCAACTTTGCCGGCGGGTGTAACGTTCAGTTTGCGGTAAGCCCCGATGATAAAGAAGATATCGTGGCTATCGAGATCAACCCCCGCGTGTCGCGTTCATCGGCACTGGCATCTAAAGCTACCGGTTACCCAATTGCAAAAATCGCCTCTAAACTGGCATTAGGGTACCATTTAGATGAGCTTCAAAACCAGATCACTAAATCTACATCGGCTTTATTTGAGCCTACGCTGGATTATGTAATCGTAAAAATACCACGCTGGAACTTTGATAAGTTTGAGGGCGCCGACAGAACGTTAGGCCTTCAGATGAAATCAGTAGGTGAGGTTATGGGTATTGGGCGCTCGTTCCAGGAAGCGCTGCACAAGGCTACACAATCGCTTGAAATTAAGCGTAACGGGCTTGGTGCCGATGGTAAAGGGTACACTAACTATGAGCAGATAATTGATAAGCTTACCCACGCAAGCTGGGACCGTGTGTTCGTAATTTATGATGCTATACAAATGGGTATACCATTAAGCCGCATACACGAAATTACCAAGATAGATATGTGGTTCCTTAAACAATATGAGGAGCTTTACAGCCTTGAAAGGGAGGTTTCTAACTTTAAGATAGATACGCTGCCTAAAGAATTGTTACTTGAGGCCAAGCAAAAAGGCTTCGCCGACAGGCAAATTGCCCACATGATGGGTTGCCTTGAAAGCGAAGTGTACAACAAGCGTGAAGAAATGGGCGTTAAGCGCGTTTATAAGCTGGTTGATACCTGCGCAGCTGAGTTTGAGGCTAAAACGCCGTATTACTACTCAACTTTTGAGGCAGAGATAGAAAGGGCAGACGGTACACGCTACGTTCATAACGAAAGTATTGTATCCGATAAGAAAAAGGTTGTGGTACTGGGCTCCGGCCCTAACCGAATTGGCCAGGGTATTGAGTTTGACTACTCTTGTGTACACGGTGTACTGGCTGCTGCCGAGTGTGGTTATGAAACAATTATGATAAACTGTAATCCGGAAACGGTTTCAACCGACTTTGATACAGCTGATAAGCTGTACTTTGAGCCGGTGTTCTGGGAGCACATATACGATATTATCCGCCATGAAAAACCGGAAGGTGTTATCGTTCAGTTAGGTGGGCAGACTGCCCTTAAGCTGGCCGAAAAGCTGGATCGTTATGGCATTAAAATATTAGGTACCAGCTTTGATGCGCTTGACCTTGCCGAAGACAGGGGCCGTTTCTCTGACCTGCTTACAGAGCTTGGCATACCTTTCCCTAAATTTGGTATAGCCGAAAGTGCTGACGAAGCAAGCAAGCTTGCCGAAACGTTAGACTTCCCGCTGTTGGTTCGCCCATCATACGTATTGGGTGGCCAGGGTATGAAGATCGTAATTAACAAACAGGAGCTTGAGGAGCACGTTATCGATTTGCTTAAAAGCATACCGGGTAATAAACTTTTACTTGACAACTATTTGGATGGTGCGATTGAAGCTGAAGCCGATGCAATTTGCGATGGCGAAGATGTTTACATAATAGGTATCATGGAGCACATTGAACCTTGCGGTGTACACAGCGGCGATAGTAATGCTACACTGCCACCGTTTAACCTGGGTGAGTTTGTAATGCAGCAAATTAAAGACCATACCAAAAAGATAGCGCTTGCGCTTAAAACGGTAGGCCTTATAAACATACAGTTTGCCATTAAAGATGATATTGTTTACATAATAGAAGCTAACCCGCGCGCAAGCCGTACCGTACCGTTTATTGCCAAGGCATACGGAGAGCCTTATGTAAACTACGCAACCAAGGTGATGCTGGGGGCTAAAAAAGTAAAAGACTTTACCTTTAACCCTAAGCTTGATGGTTTTGCCATTAAACAACCGGTATTCTCTTTTAGTAAATTCCCGGGTGTAAATAAACAACTTGGACCGGAGATGAAATCTACCGGTGAGAGCATCCTCTTTATAGACGACCTTAAGGATGACCAGTTTTACGAACTGTACTCACGCCGTAAAATGTACCTGAGTAAATAATATACTGCTCGTATAACATAAAAAACGCCCATGCATTTGCATGGGCGTTTTTGGTTTATATGGCATGATCTTATTACCTTTTAATTCGGGCAAGAACGATATCCAGCCTTCGTTTGTTGTACTGCTGTACCAAAGCCGGATAAAAATGAAACAGCACATTGCTTACCAGGAGTGCTATTGTAAAACTGTAATGCTTAGAACTGTATTTAATACCTGTAAAAACCAGTACACCCACAAAAGCAATAAGATGGCTGATTTCGGCGTAGATTATTTCTTTTCTCAGGGTAAGCAGTTCCTCATGAGTGGGCTTTTCTGAAATTTTAATTTTAGGGTTGAAATGCCGCCAAAAACTTGTAATAAGCATTTGTCTGAAATAAAGCACCCCAATATATTTATTTGACTTCTTACCTTTCACAAAATTAAAGTGCGATAGTTTGTTGTAAAATGCCATATTCCTGATGGGAAAATTAAGCAGCAGGCCTACAACAGAGAAACCAAAGGCAATAACTATTGCGTTGAGTATATGGGCAAGTATCATAATTGGTGGTTATAAAAAGTAAATATAATAATAATGCCCCACGTTTGTGAGGCATTATAATCAAATCAGTTGCAAATTGTGTAACCGTTATTTAAGGTGCTTGGCAAAAAAGCCCATCATGCATTTGTACAGCTCAATACGGTTTTCTTCGCGGCCAAAGCCGTGGCCTTCATCATACTTAACCATGTACGGGGTATCCATACCTTTTTTTCTAAGGCTTTCTACTATCTGATCGCTTTCGTTAATGTTAACCCTTGGGTCGTTAGCACCCTGAACCACAAACAGCGGTTTCTTCATCTTATCGATATTAAGCGCCGGAGATACCGCCTTCATAATTTCTTGGTCGGCAGGGCTGTTCTCGTCATACCACTGCTCATATACCTGTGCAAGGTACGGTTTCCAGTAGGGTGGGAACGATTTAAAGAACGTAAAGAGGTTAGAAACCCCAACATAATCAACACCACAGGTGTACATATCAGGTGTTTTTACAAGGCTACCCAAAGTGGCAAGCCCACCGTAGCTTCCGCCGTAAATGGCCGCTTTATCGGGTAAAATAAAGCCCAGTGTCCTTGCGTAGGCCACACCGTCTTCAAGGTCGTTAAGCATGTTACGGCCTATTTGTTTGTTGCCCGCCATAGAGAATGCCTTGCCATAACCGCCAGATCCGCGGTAATCTACCTGTAGCGTAGCATAGCCACGGCTTGCAAACAGTTGCGTTTCCGGGTTAAAGCCCCAGTTGTCCCTTGGGCCATAAGGGCCACCGTGCGGGTTAACAATCAGCGGCACTTTTTTACTGTTAGATGCCTCTTTAGGGATGGTAAGGTAACCATAAAGGGTAAGCCCATCGCGCGATTTGAAGGAAATAGGGCGCATCTCGGCCATGTCCTGCTCTTTAAGCTGAGGCATCATGTTAAGGATCTCCTTAAAGGTTCCTTTGTTAATATCATAAATATAGTATATGCCATACAGCCTGTCGCTGGTAACGTATACCAGGCATTTATCCTCGTCATCGGTAATGCCGGCAATACTAAACTCCTTGTCGCCAAACTGCTTTTGCATTGTGGCATGCACTTTTTTGTATTTAGCACTTACAGGAATGGTAAACTCCTTTTGACCGGTATAAAAGTAGTAATCTACCTCATAGCCACGCTTGCGCGATGTTACCAGTCCGCCTACATCAAACGTAGGGTTGCTGTATATTTTTTTAATGGTTTTCTTCTTCTCAAGGTCATACAGGATAATTTCCCTTGTATTATTTTCAAGATTGGTAAGCACATACGCATCATGCGGGTTGGGGGTGGTATAGTCGAACTCAATGATGCCAAAATCATCCTTCCAGGTGGTTTGCATAACCTTTTCAAAAGGCTTGTCATCGGCAGTCCGGTAGTACAGCACATTTTCGGTACCGTTTTGTTGCTGGGTATAGGCGCGCAGCCTGCCATCCTTATCAAAATCAAAACCGCCAATAGGGTTGGCTATATCTTTGTTTTCGTAAAGCTTAACCAGATCGCCGGTTTTAATGTTAATCTTGTACGGCTCAAAAATTTCCGGGTTATCCTTATTAAGCTGCACGATCATATAGTCCGGCTGCTCTTTAAGTATCATCTGGATACTGGCCTTAACGCCATCAAAAGGGGTGAGGTCTTTTTTGTTACCGCCATCAAGGTCGGTAGCCCAAATGTGGAAATTTTCATCGCCGCCCTTATCCTGCATGTAAATAAGTCGGGAATTATTTGCCCAGCCGTACCCGCGGATAAGCTGGTCTTTTTCCTCAATTATCTTTTTAACCTCGTTAGTGGTGGTGTTCTTTACAAACACGTGGCTCTTGCCGTTACCATCGCGCTCTTTATACGACAGGTACTGCCCGTTTGGCGAGAACTGGAACGACGATTGCGATGGTTTTTTAAAGTAATCCTCTACACTGTACTTGTAGGTTCCTTTTTCGGCGGCAGCCAGTTTGGCAAGGTCTTCCTTGCTCGATACCAGCGCGGGGTTGCCGGGCTGTGCCGTTTGTGCCCCGGCAATGCCTACCGTGGCGCAGGCCATAATGGCCAATACAAATTTGTTCATACGTTTTTTGATTGATTAATTGATTAGTAGCTCAAATATAGTAATTGTTACAATCTTGTCTACTTTTTATGTACACGTTTCAGTAGTTACAACCAAAGACTGGTAATTTGTTAGATGTTTTAATAAAATGTTATGAAAATGTTAATTAAAGTTGTTGTGTGGTTCATAAATAATATTACATTTGCGGCTATACATAACCCCTAAAACATGAACGTACAATTACTTAACCCAAAAAAACTGGTGTCTAAAAAACTGCTGTTGTTTGCATTTTTGTTATTACAGGCCACGCTTTATGCGCAGGTTAACTTTACCCAGAGCAACCTGCCTATTGTAATTATCAATACCGATATTGACCCTAATACCGGCCAGCCTACCGAGATTCCGGATGACCCCAAAGTGCCTGCCAGCATGAAGATAATTTACCATGAAGATGGCAGTACCAACTTTGTAACCGACCAGGACAATGATGATTTTCTTGATTATGACGGGCGTATTAAGATAGAAGTTCGCGGTTCTACCTCTCAGGACCTGCCTAAAAAACAATACGGCTGGACAACTTATGAGGATAACGATACTACCAAACAAAAAGTAAGCATTTTAGGAATGCCCAAACAAAACGACTGGATACTTAACGGCCTGGCTTTCGATCCATCTTTAATGCGCGACTACCTTACCTATAACCTGTCGCGCGCTATAGGGTATTATACCGTACGTACCCAGTATTGCGAAGTGATACTTAACGGCCAGTACAACGGCCTGTATGTGTTGCAGGAAAAACTTAAAGATGATACCAATCGTATTAACATAGAAGCGATTGACGAAGATGCCGATAGTGGTATGGCGCTTACAGGCGGTTATATTACCAAGGCTGATAAAACCACAGGTGGCGACCCTGTAGCCTGGACAATGGATTCGTATGCGGGATGGACCGATTTTATACACGAACTGCCTAAGCCGGAAGATGTAACAGAGGCGCAGAATACCTACATTCACAACCAGTTTTTAGACCTTGCCAGCAAGGCTTCTACAGGTAACAGCAATTTTATTAACGGATACCCATCTGTTATTGATATCCCTACGTTTGTAGACTTTTTTGTAATGAACGAGCTTTCATCTAACGCCGATGGTTACCAGATAAGCACCTTTTTTCATAAAGATAAAGGCGGCAAGCTAAGGGCAGGCCCAATTTGGGATTTTAACCTTACTTACGGTAACGACCTGTTTGATTATGGTTTTGACCGCAGCCATACCGATGTTTGGCAGTTTAGCGATGGCGGTAATGAAGGCGCTAAATTTTGGACCGATCTTTTTAACGATGATGATTTTAGGTGTTATCTTTCACGCAGGTGGAACCAGGTAACGGCCGATGGACAGCCGCTTAGCTATGAGGCTATTTCTGATTATATAGACGAAACCGTTGCCCTTATAGCCGATGCCACTGTGCGCGAACAGCAGCGCTGGGGCACCACACCTAACCACGCACAGGAAATTACCAACCTTAAAGCATGGCTACAGGAGCGCTTTACCTGGATTAATGCTAACATAGGCAGCTTTACGGCCTGTGCCGATGTGCAGACCCCCTCGCTGGTTATTACCAAGATTAACTACAATCCGTCGGAAACCGATGAATTTCCGGAAAGTGATGATCAGGAATTTATCGAGATAAAAAATACAGGCACCACACAGGTTAACCTTACCGGTGTGTATTTAAGGGAGCTTGGCGTGTCGTACCAATTTCCTGTTAATGCTACTATAGCTTCGGGCCAAAAAATTCATATTGTAAGCAGCCCTGAGGTGTTTGAGGCTAAATACGGCGTGGCTGCATTTGGGCAGTTTCAGCGTAATTTATCAAATAGCAGCCAGAATTTAGTATTGGCCGATGGTTTTGGGAACATTATTGATGCGGTAGAATACAGCGACAGCGAACCGTGGCCGGATGCCGATGGCAGCGGTGCTTACCTTATGCTTATAAGCGATAGTTTAGATAACAGCCTTCCGCAAAGCTGGGTGGCGTATGAAGATACTAACCTTTCTGTAAAAGATGTAGCAGCCGATGCAACGCGCGTTGTTATGTATCCTAACCCGGTAAGCAACATACTTACAATACATGCGGCTGATGGTATTAAAAGCATCGAAATATATGATATTTACGGTAAGCTGCTACAAGCTGCTACAGCCGATGATGTTACGGTAAAAGCCAGTCTTAGCGGTTATGCAGCCGGTATTTACCTTGTAAAAGTTACCGGTGCTAAAGGCAGCGTAACGCAAAAAGTGGTTAAGAACTAAGCGATACTGTTTAGTAAGGATAATTAAGATCCGGGAGCGCTGCAAAGCCTTCCGGATTTTTTTATGGCTTAAACTGCACTAACTTTAGTCCTTTCATTTCGCACGCTCTTTTTGTTACATTTGTGTTACTTATCCCTACAACACTACATGGACATTTTAGAGAAGATAAATACTAAAGCTAAAAGCACCGATACCACCGGTTTTGGCACCAGTGCATCAAACTACGGTGGGCGGTTTATAAATAAAGATGGGTCGGCTAATATAGAAAAAAGCGGCATTACGCTTTTTAACCGCATAAGTTGGTACCACACCATGCTTACCATGCCCGGCTGGAAGTTTATGGGTATACTGCTTGCGTTTTATGCCGGGGTAAACCTGCTATTTGCGCTAATGTACTACGGTATTGGGGTAGAGTACCTTAGCGGTATAGATACTAAGGGGAGCGAGTGGCTAAAGTTTGGCAAGGCCTATTTTTTTAGTGCCCAAACGTTTACCACAGTGGGTTACGGGCACATTAGCCCAAGTGGTTTTACCACCAGTGCTGTGGCTGCTGCCGAGGCGCTTACAGGCCTTTTGAGCTTTGCCATTGCCACGGGTTTGTTTTACGGGCGTTTTAGCAGGCCAAAGGCCTTTATAAAGTTTTCGCATAATGCGCTTATCTCACCTTATAGGGGTGGGACTGCGTTAATGCTGCGTGTGGCGCCGTTTAAAAACACCAATCTTATGGATGCGGAAGCCCGTATGACGGTAGGGATGATAGTTATGGAGAATGAGGTGCCGGTAAACAAGTTTTTTGTGCTTCCGCTGGAAATAAACCACATAAGCACACTTTCACTAAGCTGGACACTGGTACACCACATTGTTGAAGATAGCCCGTTTTATGGCTTTACCAAAGAAGATTTTGACGCCGCCGAAGGAGAGGTTATTGTTCAGGTAAAGGCTTTTGATGATCTTTTTAGCACTACGGTTGCTGCCAGCACATCGTATATTTTTGATGAGATTGTTTACGGTGCTAAGTTTGAGATAATGTATGCCGAAAACGAAGCTAAAACAAAAACCATACTGTACCTGGGCAAACTGAATAGTTTTAAGCCAATAGAGCTGTAGGTAAAGATGTGAGATAATAGATAATAGATAATAGAGTTTAGACACCCCAAACTCACAACCCTTAACCCTAAACTCGAAACCCTCAACCCCCAAAGGGTAAAAAATCGAATACTAAGTGGCAGCCTTTAAATTCTAAATCATATATAGTGCTACCTAAATAGCCCAATGCCATTACTTTAAATTGACGGTACTTTACAGTAATTACTAAAACAAAGTAAAAAACTTAAAATTACCATCATGAAAAAACAACTACTTTTTGCAATGTTATTGGCTACAGGTGCAATGAGCGCCCAGATGACGCATTTAATTCCGTGGTTTATGGGGGTACCGTCTACCGAGACTATTATAGAGGTAAACTCAGGCGATATTGTGACATGGACGTGGGATGATAACCTGCCGCATACCGTAACTACCGATGCCGGCGGTGCAGAATCTTTTGCCAGCGATATGCTTACCGGCGATGATCAGGAATTCTCTCACACGTTTACCGTAGAGGGCAGTACAAGCTATGCCTGCGAAGTGCACCCAATGATGACGGGCACTATAACAACAGTTGGTAGCACGGCAGCTATAGGCGATGTAACTGTGGCTGACTTTGATTTTTACCCTAACCCGGCAACCGATAATGTAACCGTGAGTGGTAAAGAAATTATAAACAGGGTACAATTGTTTGATGTTACCGGCAGGCAGCTGTTAGATAATACAGCTACTACAAACTCGGTAAAAATATATCTTAATGGTTTTAGCTCAGGTACTTACTTTTTAAAAGTGTACAGCGGTGCCAAAACTAAAAATATTACAGTAGTAAAAAAATAAGGTTAAAGGTGTTTTTTTAAAAAAGCCCTGCACGCTATCTTTTGCGTCAGGGCTTTTTGCTGTTTTATGGGCAGGTATTCTCTAAAGAATTTATCCATTGTTCTATCATGGCAACGGCCTCTTCGTGTACTAATTTGCGTCCCAGGGTGGGCATCATTTCCGATTGTATGCCGGTGTTCATCCTAAAGTGCAGGAGCGAACCCTCAGGGTTTTGCCCCACTACGATGTACTGTTGGTCTCCGGTAACAAAATCAACCGGTTCGCGGCAAATGCCCAGGTTACCGGGTGTGAGTCCGCTTTTATTAAAGGCAAGGTTCATAGGGGTGTAGCCACAATCGGTATTATCGGTATGGCAATGGGCGCAGTTAATATCAAGGTAGGAGCGCACACGCAGGTCTAATGGCTGGGTGGTATCGGTCCAGTCTACCGTTGATGCGATAGTTTGCGGCGCTGCATCTAAATAGCCAAACTCTATCCATTTAGCCAGCTGGTTTTTAGTACCATCGGAATAAGTATACATCCTATTAAGGTTTTGCGGCTTGGGGCCAATGGCAACAGGTGCCTCGCTAAGTTCGTGGCACTTAATACACATAGAGGTCATAGGTACCACATAATCGGTAATTTTTATGGTGCCGTTCTCTATCCAGCTAATTCGTGTGGTAAGCCCGGCGGTGCTAAGGGTAGCTTCGGTTTGCGCTTCATTCCAAAGGTAATCGGCAAATATCCAGCCGTTTTCCTTTTTAATCATAATACGGGTTTCTATAATAACGGTACTGTTATCGGGCACTACGGTATTATAGTAAAATGTTTTTATAAGGGCAGCTCCTACAGGAAAATCAAGCACGGTACCGTCGCCCGCATACGTAGCTTTTTTGCCTGCGGGCATCCATACAAAGCGTTTTTTAAGGGCATAATCAGTAAACAGCGAACTGTTAAGATTGTACGGAAGCACGCCATAAACGGGCAACAGGTTTTTAAGATCGCCTTCAAAAAACTTATAGTCGGATAGCTTTGGGTACGGCACAGTAGTAAGGTCCATCACCACGGGTGACTGCGGCCCTGCCGGAATGGTATCTATAGGAGTAGGATCGGTATAATCACTGCCATCATCAGATCCGCATGATAAAAACACGGTAAATACAGTTAAGAGCAGCACGAGGCCAAACAGGTAGTGTTTTTTCATATACAATGTGTTGGAAAAAAGGCAAATATATAAAAATCGCTTATAAATCAAACTTTACACGATACTGTTTTAGCCCTTCCAGCGCTTCGGGCGATGTATAGTCAAACGTTTCCTCGTGGCGATTTTTCTCGTTGCGTAAGCTAATGCGTTTAAGGGTGTTATGAAAACGGCGCACTTCCTCCAGGTTACAAAGCTGCAAAGGCGGCACAACTACGTTTTTACCCGCATTATCTTTTGCCACCATGGTAAAGTAGGACGAGTTACAGTGCTTAACCTTACCGGTCTGGATATTTTCTGATGTTACCCTGATACCAATAACCATAGAGCTGTTGCCCACATAATTAACCGAAGCCTTCATGGTAACAAGCTCACCCACTTCTATGGGGTTTAGGAAATCTACGGTATCTACACTTGCGGTAACGCAGTAACTTCCGCTGTATTTACTGGCCGATGCAAAGGCTATCTGGTCCATGAGCATAAGTATGTACCCCCCGTGAATTTTGCCGCTAAAATTAGCGTGGCTGGGCAGCATAAGCTCGTTAATAGTAACTTTAGAGGCGTTTACTTTTCTAAAACCGTTGTGCATAAGTATAAGGTAATTATTGTGTAGGTGTATCCTGGCCGGCATCAAAAAGCGATTCCTCCTCCTGTTGCAGTGCGCGGGTAATAATATTTTCGGGTAGTGATTTTTTAGCCTTGGCACCCATTTTCTTAAGCTTTTCTATAGAGGTAATAATGTTGCCGCGGCCATCAAACAGTTTGCCCATAGCGTTTTGATACTCACTTTGGGCATCGCGCATTTTGGTACCAACCTTGGTAAGATCGCTGATAAAACCCTCAAACTTATCGTAAAGGGCACCGGCCTGGCGGGCAATTTCGTAAGCGTTTTCCTGTTGTTTCTGGTTCGTCCACATGCTGTCTATAGTGCGCAGGGTAGCCAGTAAAGTTGTAGGGGTAACAATTACAATGTTACGCTCAAAAGCCTTGCTGTATAGCGTGGCATCCTCATTAAGGGCAAGCGCAAAGGCGGGCTCCATAGGTATAAAGAGCAGTACAAAGTCAGGACTTTCTATTTTGTAAAGGTCGTGGTAATTTTTGTCGCCCAGTTGGTCTACGTGTTTGCGTATAGAAAGTACGTGTTCCTTAAGGTGCACCATCTTCATAGGGTCGTCGTCGGCATTAATGTAGCGTTCGTAGGCCACAAGCGACACCTTACTATCTACGATCATCTTTTTACCGTCGGGCAGGTTAATAACCACATCGGGCAGTACGCGGCCGCCATCTTCCAGGGCATGGCTTTGCTGAACGTAGTACTCGCGGCCTTTTTCCAGACCCGACTTTTCCAGCACGCGCTCCAGTACCAGCTCGCCCCAGTTACCCTGCATTTTGGTATCGCCTTTAAGGGCGCGGGTAAGGTTAAGGGTTTCACGGCTCATGTTCTCGTTCATTTCACGAAGGCCCAATATCTGTTGCCTGAGCGCCGCATGGTAATCAATGCTCTCCTTGTGGGTATCTTCTACTTTCTTTTCAAAAAGCTGTATTTTTTCGTGCAGTGGCGACAGTATAATTTTAAGGTTCTCGCGGTTTTGCTCGGTAAACTTAACCGATTTTTCCTCCAGTATCTTGTTGGCAAGGTTTTCAAACTCTTTGGTGAATTTTTCGCGAAGCTCGTCCGTCTCCTGGCGCTGCTCTTTCATGCGTTCCCAAAGGTTCTCAAAGTCGGTTTCCTTTTTAGTAAGCTGTATAGACAGGGCATCTTTAGCCGTGCGAAGCCCGTCGCGCTCCTGCTGCAACCGCACGTACTGGTTTTGCAGGGCCTGTTTTTCGTTTTCGGCCTGCGCCTTAAGCTGCTCTATGGTAAGGAGCAGGTTGCTGTGGCGCTCCTGCTGTACTTTAGTTTCGGCGGCAGCCTTAGCAGTAAACAGGGCTTTGCCAATAAAAATGCCTAAGCCTAAAGCTATTAAAAAGGCAAGTAATAGGGTAATGGTTTCGGGCATTTGTGTGTAATTTGGAAAAGGTAAAAGTACGGAAAAATTTAAGTTTTGCCAGCTCCTTTTTAAACTAACTGATGGCAAACGATGGACTGACGACAGCAGTAAAGATAATCAGTTATTCAATTTGGAGGTAATGGATAACTATACCGAAATAATAAATTAATGCTTTTACGGAAAGCCGTAAGGAAATGTGAATTTAACTAATTATCTTAGCCTTAAGTATCATGGTATGCAGCAACTACTTATAATAACATTTTTGTTTTGTGTTGGGGTTTGCCGGGGGCAAAGCCCTATATTACCTATTAACGATGCCAATTATCCAGAAGCAACAGGAGCCTATTATAAAGATCTTAATAATGATTTAAACAGGTATGTTGGTACCTGGAAGTATACTAACGGTACTACATCGCTTACAGTAACCTTACAAAAAAAAGTAATGCAGCACATTATTAACGCACCTTATGGTTATTATGAAGATTTAGTTATAGGTGAATATAAATATATACTTAATGGTGTTGAAAAGATTAATACATTGCCTTTATTAACATCTATAACTAATCCACAGGCGAATAGCATTAAAAGCTTTATCGCTGTTACAACTGGGGATATACGGTTATAAGCAGGTTTTATAGAGGCAGGGAGAGACATTCCCGGAATGGATCAGGAAATGATTTTTAGAAGGGCAGACGTGGGAGCCACCCAAAAAATAAAACTGGTTTTCAGGATGACAGAGGGATATTATACAGTTGATGGACAGGAACCTCAGTATACAAGTTACACTATACCTTGGGGAGAATACATTTTAACCAAGCAACCATAATATTACAGCCCTATAGGGCTGTTTTAACCTATGCAGCAACTAATTATAATAGCGTTTTTGTTTTGTGTTGGGGCTTGCCGGGGGCAGGAACATGGCGTAGTTGCAGATGAGAAAGAAATCATAAATCTGGAATTAGCACGACGGAAGGATTCATTTTCTAACGTACCTGTAACAAACACAATTATTGGCGATTCGATACTGGTAGATAAACTTATCTTAAAGCCGGAAAAATGCCCAGTAGCGCTAATGAATTGGCTAATTGCAAGCAAAAACATAACAACAGAGGAGGGTAGCGACATTTTTGGTAAAAACAGTCAGGATAATTTTATACCCATTGGGACAACTCATAGCGAATGGACTAAAGCCGATTTAAGACTTCAAGGTGTTTTTATTTGATGATGCAAAACACACTGCCGGGTATAAATTAAATAAGTCGGGCAAGATGGGTTTGGGTACATCAAACATACTATCACTATCAGTACCCCTAATTAATAATGACAAACAATTTGCTTTGATAGAAACGTCCAGTCAGCACTTTGGCGGCGAATTAAATATTTACAAAAAAGTAAACGGTAAATGGCAGTTATATAAAACGGTGCAATTATCGTATTAATTTACAGCCCCTCGGAGCTGTTTTAACCTATGCAGCAAGTACTTATAATAGCGTTTTTGTTTTGTGCCGGGGCTTGCCGGGGGCAGGTGCCTGGTGTAGTTGCAGATGGAAAAGAAATCATAAAACTGGAATTATTAAGGTATAAAGATGATTTCTCTAATAAATATGATTCTAAAACCGTTGTTGGCGATTCTATTCTTTTAACGCGCCAGATAGCTGTAATGGAGCAAACACCGGATGAATTGAGATTGTATTGTCCTGCCTTCCATTTTATGTCGGTAAAAGAAGCGGCAGAAATTTTGGAGGCGGGCCTAAGCAACTGTATAACAAACCCTTTGCAGGTAGTGATTGGACTCAGGATGCCTTTCCTAATCTAAAAGTTGCCTTGTATTACGATAGAAAATATAACAAGGATGGCAAAACATTTAATATAGGACTTACTGCAACTGATATGCTATCTTTATCTGCGCCTTTAATAAGGGAGGATGGGGAGTATGCTCTTATAGAAGCCTTTAGTACACATTTTGGAGGCGTTCTTAGTATTTACAAAAATATCAATGCAAAATGGCAATTGTATAAAACCGTACAATTATCGTATTAATTTACAGCCTGCAAGGGGCTGTTTTTTTATATAGCTAAAATTATTACCTTAGTAATAACAAAATTTTTGTATGAGGCACACCTACTATTTAATGCTACTGTTGGTAACAACCTTTGGCTATAGCCAGGATGCAAGGGAGACGCTGCTTTTGGCAGACAGTAAAACCGTTGCGGCGCAGCTTAAGCTGATGAACTACCTTGATTACTGTACCATGAAGTATGCCCGCCTTAAACCGCAGCAACGGGCGCAGGCCGACGCCGGTTTTGCCTCATATTATGCGGATGTTGTGGCTATGTGTCCGTACCCGGATGCAGATATCCCATCATACTTAGGTTATGCAAAGGGCTACACCCCAACAACGTGGCTTGAGTTTGTACTACCTGTTTACAAAAAGAACCTCGAAAACCTAATTGCCCTTACCGAAAAATACGGTTACATTACCACACAGCGCTTTGCTAAGTATGATAAGGAGGCGTTTATTTTTGCACCCTATTATATATCCCGTACTAAAGAGTATGACCCCATCCTTAAAAAATTGCTGAAACGGGAGTATAAAGAAGGCAATATTCCGGAGCAGGAATATAAGGCGGTAGAAATGGTTATTAAAAGGGGTGTGGTTATAAACCTGTCCGATTTTAAAGAATCGAACGAATTTGGAATTATCAGAAATTAAATTGCAAGTTCCAAATCACAAATTCCAAAAACAAAAAGCAAATCACAAACAACAAATTTTAAATCACAAAATCCAATTTTGGGCATCGAATTTTTAAATTTTAAATCGTTCAATCTTTAAATTTTGAAGATCATCCAATCTCAAAGTCCAAAAGTGAAATATTAATTCTTTTAGATGTTTTATACTACAAAAAATGATCTGTAAAAGTACTAAAAAGTACAGTTTCAAAATCCAAAAGTGAAATATTAAGCCATTTTTACTTACCCAGCTCAAGTTGTTTGGTGGCTTTCAGGATTTTTTCAGAGAGGCCGTTCAGCCAAACCAGTTGCTCTATAACCAGGTGGGCTTCTTCCATTTTAAGGTTAAATTCCTCTTCATCCGTAACGTGAATTTCGCGTAACTCCCTCGCCCTAATGTTTTTAAGTTCGGTAAAGCGCATGGCGAGTTCTTCGTTTTGGGCTTCCATAGCTTCCTGGGCCTGTACTTCCATGTTTAACAGGGTAATAGCCTGGTCTAAATTGCGTATTACGGTGTTTACCACTACGTTAAAGGCTTCAGATGCTGTATACGTCTTATGTGATTGAGTATAAGTGCCTAACGACGCTAACGACGATAATAATGTATGGTTTAGCACCGCCAGTTTGTACACCTGCTGCTGCTGTTTCTGTTTTGATTTTGGCTCCTGCTCCATGCGCTGGTAGCTGCTCATAAGGTTGCCTAATTCTACAAACGCATTCTTGCGTGCCAGCCTGTAACCCGTTGTAACAGTGCCTTTTTGGTTGTAGTATTGGGATATTTCGGCAAGGTAATCGCGGTTGGCTTCTATCGATTTTTTAATGAAAATAGGCAGGTTCATAAACTCCCACGACGGCCAAAAGAAGTAGTTTCCTACAAAAGCCAATACCGCTCCCACAGCAGTATCTATTATACGGTACTGTATAACCTGGCTGATATCTGGGGTTAGCAATCCGTACAGGAAAATTACGTAAATGGTTACAAATGTGGCACCTATGCGGTAATTGATAGCCGTAAACGTAAAGCCCAGCAGCATGCACACAATGGTAAGTGTACCAATGATAACCGGCTGATGCACAAAGCTTAAAAATGCAAAAGCAATGATGCCGCCCGTTATGGTACCCACAATACGCTGGTACGATCGTTGCTTGGTTAAGCCGTAACCCGGGCGCATAATAACCACTATGGTAAGCAGTATCCAATACACGTTTTGCAGCGGGAACAGCGCCCCTATTACAAAGCCCAGCCCAATGGTAATGGTTAATCGCAGCGAATGCCTAAAGATGGTACTGGAGAAACTAAGGTTATCGCGGAGGGCTCGCAGCGGGTAATTTTCGGGCGTTAAAAATTTGTCCAGATCTTTATCCCGGCTTTTGCTAAGTTCCTTAAATGTAATGTTTTGGCTAAAGGCGCGCTCAATTATCTTTATCTTTTCAATCTGCTTTTCGGCATAGTGCAGCATGTTCTTAAGCATCCATACGCCTTCGGCAGCAGCCTCACGGCCAAGCAGTTGCTCGTATTCTTCAATGGCTTTTTCTAAAGCTTCAAGGTTAGCAATAAGATTGTGCTTGGGTACATATTTACTTCGGTTCTCTATGCTTTTTCCCACCCTTTTTAGCGAAGAGCCAAGGTTATACGCCAGGGTTTGATAGGTGTTAAGCACCTTGCTGTGTGTACCGAATTTTTGGTGCAACTGGCTGTGGTCAAACGAGGTAGAAAGCGCCAGCTCCAGTATTTCCATTAGCGATGTAAACACCATGAGCATCTTGCGGTTACGGTTGGAATTTCCGGCTACCGATCGGTTTCTTATAAGTACTTCGCGCAAATTTTCGTGAGTAGTGTTTATTTCCACCTGCAGGTGCAGCTGTTTTTCAACAATACCGGCCCTGTCGGCATCGGCATTCCAAAGGTCGCCGCGCAGTTTCATGTATTTGGCGGTAAGCTTAAGGCATTCAGCAACAGTGAGTTCGGTATACCTGTGCGGACTCAAATAGTTAAACGTAAGCGATAAAAAAGTGTAAAACAGCGATCCCGCCAACACAAGTCCGGAATACTCAAAAATCTCCATTCCTACATGTATATGTCCGGTTCCTAGTGCGATAGCCAGCAGTCCGCTAAAGGCTATCATGGTAGCCCGCTGCCCGTAGACTGATATTAGTGAGAGGAAAAACACTAGCGCCGTAATAACCGGGTAAAACAGCCAGGGCAGGGGGTGCAGCAGGTTTACCGCCACAGTACAGCCTACAACTACAATAGTTGCTACGCCTAAACCCTTGGCACGGTGCACTATATTGCTGGGAATATCGGCCGGATAGGTTAAAAAAGCGCCCACGGCAATGGTAAAGCCGGTTTCAAAATACCCAAATTGCGATAGTACAAGCACAGGCAGGACGGCTGCAACCGTAACGATTACGGCCCGCGTAAAATTTACGTTATCGGTAAACTGCCTAATTTGCTGTATCATTCAAAAATGGGGTGTTGCGCAAAGGTAGTGAATGGCAAAATCATTATAGAGCAGCGGTGGAAATTCTCACAAAAATTTAGCATTTAGGTGCCGAATAAGATAGCCACGAAATACACAAATTACACCAATTTTTTAAAATTAATATAATTCTATCAGGTTTCATAATTTGTGGGAATTAAACTAATTCGAGCCGAAAAATGTCATGGCTTAGTCGGGTTTTTAATCTAATAAATTAAACGCTTCAGGATTTGTGGAAATTAGTGTAATTAGTGTCAAAAAAATAATCATTTTAATTTACTATTTTTGCCGGACGGAATAATGGCATTTTGAAGCCAATGTGCTGAATTTAAAAGCAAAACGATTATGATACTACCCATAGTAGGCTACGGCGACCCGGTATTAAGGAAAAAAGCGGTGGAGATACCTAAAGAATATCCGGCACTTAAGCAAATTGTTGCCGATATGTACGATACCATGTATAACGCTTATGGTGTGGGGCTTGCAGCGCCGCAGGTAGGGCTTTCTATACGCCTGTTTGTTATAGATACCCGACCGTTTAGCGATGATGAAGACCTTAGCAAAGAAGAGCAGGAAGTGCTTTCTGCATTTAAAAAGACCTTTATTAACGCCACTATTGTAAAAGAAGAGGGCGAAGAATGGTGCTTTAATGAGGGCTGCCTTAGTATACCAGAGGTTCGTGAGGATGTGTACCGCCACGAAAAAATTACCATAGAGTATTTTGATGAAGATTTTAATAAGCATACCGATGTGTACGATGGCCTTATAGCCCGTGTGATTCAGCATGAGTATGACCATATAGAAGGTATTTTGTTTACCGATAAAATATCATCGCTTAAAAAGCGTTTAATACAAAAAAAGCTACAGAACATAATGGAGGGCAAAACAAGACCGGATTATAAAATGAAATTTGTTGCCAAAAAAGGCAGATAATTTTTGTTTTTAAAGTCAAAGATTAGATATTTGCCAACCTATTAAAAAGACAGAACAATAATGAGCATCGAAAAAATATTAGCTATTTCCGGAAAACCGGGTTTATATGAGTTAAAGCTTCAAACAAGGACCGGTTTTGTGGCTGAATCGCTAACTGACGGAAAAAAAATAACAGTAGGGTTAAGGAGCAACGTGAGCCTTTTATCTGAAATATCGGTATATTCTTATGATGGCGAAGTGCGCCTTGCTGAAGTTTTTCGCGCTATAGCCGAGAAAGAAGACAACGGCCCGGCACTATCTCACAAAGAAGATAACGCTGCACTTACTACCTATTTTAGGGAAGTATTGCCTGAGTTTGACGAAGACAGGGTTTATGCATCAGACATTAAAAAGATATTAAACTGGTATAACATGCTACAGCCAAAAGGCCTTGTTACTAAAGACAAGCCTGCTGCTGCACCTGCACCGGTTGCCACTGAGGAAGCTCCTGCTGCCGAAGAGGTTAAAGCCGAAGAATAGTATTTTTAAATCTATATAATTATCCTGCCTTTTACTTTTAAAGGGCAGGATTTTTTATTTGGTACACTTATGTTTAATTTTAGCCAAAATTTTCAGTTATGAACACACGCCAGCAGCAGCTTGATGCCTTTAACAGGCTTTTGGATATAATGGACGACCTCCGCGAAAAATGCCCGTGGGATAAAAAGCAAACGCTGCAAAGCCTGCGCCACCTTACCATAGAGGAAACCTACGAGCTTGGCGATGCGATACTGGATAACGACCTGCCCGAAATTAAAAAAGAGCTGGGCGACCTGCTGCTGCACCTTGTTTTTTATGCTAAAATAGGCAGCGAAACCGGCGATTTTGATATTGCCGATGTAGCCAACAGCATTAGCGATAAGCTGATACACCGCCATCCGCACATATATGGCGATGTGGTTGTGGAGAATGAAGAGCAGGTTAAGCAAAACTGGGAAAAACTAAAGCTGAAGGAAGGCAAAACATCTGTTTTAGAAGGCGTGCCCAAAAGCCTGCCTGCGCTGGTTAAGGCCAGCCGTATTCAGGATAAGGCTAAGGGCGTTGGTTTCGACTGGGAGATGCCGGAGCAGGTATGGGAAAAAGTTCAGGAGGAGTTGCAGGAGTTTCATGATGAAGTTAAGGCAGGCGATAAAGACAAGACCGAAGCCGAGTTTGGCGATGTGCTGTTCTCGCTTATTAACTACGCCCGATTTTTAGATATTAATCCCGAAGACGCGCTGGAGCGTACCAACAAGAAATTTATAAAACGTTTTATGTACCTTGAAAGTAAGGCGTCGGAGCTTGGTAAACCCCTTGCCGATATGACCCTTGCGGAGATGGATGTGTTTTGGAACGAAGCCAAGAAATTATAATGAACAGAATTTTACTTATTTGCCTGCTGTTTAGCGGGCTTTGTTTTGGACAAAAAACTACCGTAGCTGATTTAGAAATTAAGTTAGAACCCGGCGCTACCGAAGAACTGATGTATGGCTTTGCTGCCGGCGACCGCGTTATCTTTATCCTTGAGCCTAACGGTGCCCCGGTTACCGAAGTCACTGTTTTACAATACCCCGATGTGGTTAAATACCGCAATCAGGAAATTAAAAAAGAAGAGAAAAACGAATTCACGGTAACGGATAAGTCGGTTTTTGTGTTTAAGTTTGTTAATAAGGCTAAAGGCAAGCGCAGCTGTAACATACTCGTACAGCGTGTTGCTAAAAATGCTGACACCAGGAACTTTAATACCGCTGTAAAGTGGGTAACGGTTCAGGATACGGTGTATACATCGGTTACTAAAGATGCCGTTGCAGGGTATGATACGCTGCATGTGCAAAAAAACCGCAGGGTAATTGCCTTGCAAAAAAAGTATGAAGAAGCTGTACTGGATAAAACCCAGCGCGTAAACGCGAAATCATCGTTAGCTGAAACTAAAGCGGCAGTGTCATTTACGCTCCCAGTAAACAGCATTACTAAAGATGAAACTAAAAAAGTGGTTGCCTGGGCGTATTGGGTTGGCGTAGGCAAGGAGAGTAACGAATACTGGAACCAAAACCGCAAATCGATCGTGGAGGGTGTAAAAGGCGTTGCCAGCTATTTTACCACGCCATTGGGTGGTGTAGCAGCCGGTGTTGTTGCCAACCTGGCCATACCTGCCATAGGCGAGGATATTCAGTATGCACTGGTAAATGAGTTTAACAGCAAGCTATTCTTTCAGGATAAAACGTATAAATCGTATGATGAAGGTAAAGGCACCGCAGCCTACAAACGCTTTACCGATGCGACCATGCTACAGGGCAAATTTTATATGGCATTGGCAAACGACAACTTAGTGCAGCCGGTTGATGTAAACGTAAAGGTATCAGCCATTATAGAGCATATAAAGTACAAGGATGAAAAATATACCGATACCACTATTACCCCACGTTACGAAAAAAAGATAATCCGCGAACCGCAAATTGTAACGAGCAAAATACCTGTTACTTTTGATTATAATAATAGAACCCTTTAGGCTAATCATAGTCGTGAAATAAAAAATGGTCGAAATTTCGTCCGACCGTGACTATTTTCGGGCAGTTTTTTTGGAGGAAAAAATAATAGAATAGCCCGTCAAATAATCCTGCCGGGCTAAAATCATAATCCTTAATTTGAAATTCGTAAATCCTATTATTCTTTAAGTAGTTTTAGTGTCCTTATACCACCGTTGCTGTTTTCATAACGGATAAGGTAATACCCTGCCGAAAGGTTTTCTATATCAATGGTATTTTCGCCCTCGGTAACTTTACCTGTGCTGATTATATTTCCTGTAAGGCCTATAAGGGTATAGGTTCCTGCTTCGCCACTGGTTAAAGTAACCGTATTGCTGGCCGGGTTAGGGAAAACCGAAAGGCTTTTTACCATAACGGTACTATCTGTAATTTCGTTGGTATCTTTATCTGGCTGACCCATTTTTGCAGTGCTTTCTACCTGGTTAAGCTGCCATTGCTGGTTAGTACCACCGCCATATGCCCAAACTTGTATCAGTGCGCCATTGGCTGTAGAAACATCTGTAACATCAAGCGCTTTGCCGCTGTATACGTTGTCTATCCTGTAGTAACCGTCGCCTACACTGGCTACGGTCCATTTAGAGGTATTATCGTTTGTAAAGCTCCTTTGCTGCACTTTAATACCGTCGGCTGTACTGGCACTGGCAAGCGCTAAGTACATTCCTGTAGATTTTACCCTTATGTAATACTGTCCATTGCCTGCGTTTTCAAACCTCCAGCGCTGGTTGCTGCCGCCGCCATTGGTAAGTTCCCACTGCTGTATAGGCGAGCCGCTTGTAGTAGCATTGTTGGCAACATCAAGGCCTTTTGCACTTAGCCTTGAAACGATGTTGTAGTAGCCCGGAAATCCTGATGGTGGAGGAGTAGTGTTATCTGTCCATTTAAAGCTTACGGCTGATGATGCAGGCACGGTATAGTTAAATGCATTACCACCCTGAACCACTTTAACCGTATTGCTGCCACCTGCGTTGTAAATAACAAGCACGGTAGAGCCATCAGTATTTTTAAAGGCCGATGTGGTTATGCTGCCGTTTGTACTGCTGCTGCCAATTCTTACCGCGCCGTTCTTTACAAATTTAGATATTTGCCCTATAATGTAGTAGGGGCTGTTGCGGGTGTAGCTTGTACTGTTGTTAACCGTAATAGCACCAAGGCAGGTAGTACAGCCACCGGGTGTCCTGGGGCCATATTGCGGGTTGTTGGCAAGGTTCCATTCCAGCGCAACTTTTGCCCAGTTGTTAACCGACCCTAAAATTACGTTTTGCATGTGCCAGCCAAAATCGCCACTAAAGCTGCCCGGGCCGCCTACCCACTGCTCTGTAAAATACACATTTTTACCGGTAGCATTTTTTACGGTTGTCATGGCCGATATGTTGCCTGAATACAGGTGAAACGCCGCGCCATCTACATAGCCGCTGTTATTTAATACATCTATAGGGTAAGCGGTGTTATCACAGTTATGGTCGAAAGCAATGATCTTGATGCCTCCGAAACCGGCAGCCGACATTTGCGGGCCTAAATGGTTATTGATGAAATCTTTCTGCTGGGCAGAGTTCATAGTCATACTTGGCTCGTTGTATGGGTTTTCCGGCTCATTTTGCGGTGTGATGCCCCAAATATTGATGCCCTGTGCCTGCATTGCCTGAAAGTATTTTACAAAATACCTTGCGTACGCCGAATAATAGTTGGTTTGCAGGCTGCCGCCCACCCAGCTGTTATTGGTTTTCATCCAGCGGGGAGCGCTCCACGGGGTTGCCAGTATCTTGATGTTGGGATTAATAGCCAATACTTTCTTTAAGATAGGTATCAGGTAAGTAAGATCAGGGCCGTTGAGGCTAAAATTGTTCATGTTAGTATCTCCGGACGATTCGTTATAACTGTAGCTGTAACTGCTAAGGTCGGATGCGGCAATACTAATACGTACAACATTAGAACTTAACCCGGTTGATGGGTTAAAAAGTTCCTGCAGTAAGTTGTTTTGCTGTGTTGCGGCAAGCGAGTTGATCACTTCGGCGCTGCCTTCGGTAAGTGTCCATCCAAAGCCATCTATGGTTTGGTAAGTGGTTCCCGGCGTTACTGTAATAGTAGAAGCATTAGTGCCGGAGTTAGCAGCGAAACTTACCGTAGCCTGTTGCTGGATAAGTTTGCTCTGGTCGCCTGATGTAATCCAGGGGGTTACCGTTTGCGCATACGAGGTGCAAAAGAGCAATAGAAAGAATGATAGGTTGTAAAAATTGGCCTTAAAGCCGGAGGTAGGTTGTTGTTTTTTCATAATTAAAAATTTTGTTTGGAAATATTTAACGAAAGACTAAAATTAGTTGGTTTAATTATGAAATCCTCATTTTGTTAACTAATCAAAAACACATCAAAGACATTTGTAAATCGATTATTGCTATTATCTGCGCAGGTTTAACAACCATTTGTTATTTTAAATAATCGTTATATTTGCATAAAATAATTTTATGCGTTACATTATAGCGTTTATATTAATCAGTTTATCGGTTAAGGCACAGCAAAATGCCATGCATTGCGGCTACGATTTTACCTCGTATGTGGTACTGGACGTTCATGAAGACGGTAAAAAGGAGAATATCAAAAATTTAAAGATCACTATTGTTGATAGCGTAGGGCGTGAAGTAATTAATACTAACAACCTTTACAGCTGGAAGAACGCGAACCAGCCCATGCTTTTTGGGTTTAATTATCTTATTGATGATAATAACCAGCGCCTGGCTGAAGGTGTTAAGACTGCAAAAGAGCGTTACTTTTTTCCGTATGCGAAGGATAATTACTTTTTATCAGTATCCAATACTTTTGAAGCCGACCGGTTTGCCTTTAAAATAGAAGATATAGACGGCAAAGCGAACGGGGGTAAATTTAAAACCGTTATCATACCACTTAACAGTTACAATATGTATGTACTTTGCAGTAACGAAAGCCAGCAGGCAGCCATGAAATTTGGCCGTAAAATAAATAAGCCGGTAGATGTGGTGCTTGAGAAGGAGTAAGTTTTCAGTCGCAGTCGCAGTTTACAGTATTAGTATTTACAATCAACTTTAAAACAAACCTTAAACTTTAAACCTGAAACAAAATGTTGACTTGGGAAGAATTTGAGAAAACCGAAATGCGTGTGGGCACTGTGCTGGAAGCAAACGACTTCCCTGAAGCGCGTAAACCTGCATTTCAGCTAACTATAGATTTTGGTACAGAGATAGGCATCCGTAAAACATCGGCGCAGATAACAAAGCGCTACACTAAGGAGGTTTTGGTGGGCAGGCAGATAGTTGCGGTTGTAAACTTCCCTAAAAAGCAAATAGGCAAGTTTATGAGCGAATGCCTGGTGCTTGGCGCCGTAGGGCAGGAGGGCGATGTTATATTGCTTGCGCCCGATTTTAAAGTAGAGAACGGGTTGAGGATAGGGTAAGTATATTTTTATGAATGATGAGTAGTAACGTGTCATCGCGAGGTACGAAGCGATCCCATTATTTATTCCTGCCTCCCGATTGAGATTGCCGCGGTCGTGCCTCCCTCGCAATGACAGTAGACCACAAAAAAGCCCGAAAAACTAAATGTTCTTCGGGCTTTTTGTATGGTGTAGATATATTAAATATCGTCAAAATTAATGTTGGTAAAGCTTTCAGTGGTAACTGTTTCTTCCGGCCTGTCGCCAAATAGTTTCCTGAAATCTTTTTGGTGCCTTTCAGATATTACCTCTTCGCCTTTATTGTTAAGTACATAGTTTGTCATCTCGTCAAGGATATCCCTAAAGGCGGCAAAATCTTCTTTGTAAAGATAAATTTTGTGCTTTTTAAAATGAAAAGAACCATCTTCTTCGGTAAATTTCTTGCTTTCAGTAATGGTAATGTAGTAATCATCGGCTTTAGTAGCCCTAACATCAAAAAAATAAGTTCTTCTTCCTGCTCTTAAAACTTTAGAAAAGATCTCTTCCTTTTCCAGCATATCATTTTCTCTCATAACCTATGTTCTTTTAATTGGTTTATGCAGCTACCAAAAATCTAAAAAAAAACGATACCATCCAACTAATTACCCTAATTCTTTTTCAGAAATTTGTTTGAGGTACAATTCTTTGTAATATCCTGCCTGACTTAGCAATTGATTGTGAGTGCCCTGCTCAATTATTTTACCATCTTCCAGTATAATTATCCTGTCGGCATTCTTAGCCGATGAAACCCTGTGGCTCACAATAATAGTAGTCTTATCGCGGCAAAAATCCTGCAGGTTGTTAAGTATAGCTTCCTCAGTTTCAGTATCAACCGCAGAGAGGCAATCGTCTAATAAAAGTATGGGTGCATCCTTAATAAGTGCCCTGGCAATAGATACCCTTTGTTTTTGCCCGCCCGATAGTGTTATACCACGCTCACCAAGTATGGTTTCGTACTGATGGGTAAAATTCTCTATATTATGGTGTACTACGGCTTTTTTGGCAACGTTTACAATCTCGTCGTGAGTAGCCTCTTCTTTACCAAATTTTATATTGTTCTCTATAGAGTCGCTAAACAAAAAGGCATCCTGAGGTACAAAGCCTATGCTGCCACGCAGGTCGTCCAGGTTAAGGTCTTTAATATTCTCGTTATCAATTTTAACCACGCCACCATCGGCATCATACAAACGGCTGATTAAAGACAATACCGTACTTTTACCCGATCCTGTCCTCCCCAGTATGGCAAGTGTTTCGCCTTTGTTTACGGTAAACGACACATCGGTCAGTGCAGTTATGTTGGTATCTTCATAGGTAAAAGACACCTTGTCAAAAGTTATCTGTCCCAATACCGGAGAGTGGTTAGGGTTGGTGTTTTTAATATCCGGTTCGGTTTTAAGGAACTCGTTAATACGCTTTTGCGAAGCCTCGGCCTCCTGCACCATGCTGCTTATCCATCCTAACGATGCTACCGGCCAGGTTAACATGTTTATGTAGAGTATAAATTGGGCTATAATACCAATATCGGCAATGCTGCCGTTTATGTACATATTGCCACCTACGTAAATAACTACAAGGTTGCTTATGCCTATTAAGAAAATCATCAGCGGGCCAAATAGCGCGTTAACCTTAGCCAGGCTCATGTTCTTTTTAACGCTGTCGCGCGATAGTTCTGTAAAGCCTTCTTCTTTTTGCTTTTCAAGCGAATAGGCTTTTATAACCCGTATGCCTGAGAACATTTCCTGTGTATACGTGGCAAGCGACGACAGGTTTTGCTGCGTTAGCGTACTGCGTTTGTTAATCTCTTTACTTACCCAGTAAATACTGTATGCCAGTATAGGTAGTGGCAACAGGGTGTACAGCGTTAGCTTAGGCGATATAATGCACATTTGGGTAATAATAACCACAAAGCGTATAATGGTGTTAAAGGCATACATAATGGCCGGGCCCACATACTGGCGCACGCGGTTAACATCTTCGCTAATACGGTTCATAAGGTCGCCGGTGCGGTTGCGTTTGTAAAAGCCCTGCGACAGGTTTTCATAATGCCTGAATACTTCATTTTTAAGGTCGAACTCTACATGGCGCGACATTACAATAAGGGTTTGCCTCATAAAAAAGGTAAGTACACCCCCTATTAATGTAGTGGCTACAATAAGCATAATATCCAAATACAACTCATCCTTAACCGCATCGCGGGTCATTAGCCCTTTGCTGAATTGCTCAATGGCCGAAATGGAGTCGCCTATGTAACTCGGTGTAAATAATGAGAATACCTGTGCTATGATGGTAATAAAAATTCCTAAGAAAAATTGAAATTTATATTTAGCAAAATATTTATTTAAATACTGTAATTCTTTCATGTTTTTATTGCTTCGCTGTTAAGCAAATGTGTAATTATTGTTAAAAATATTGCAGTTTCCTTATTGCAAACATCTTAAAAAACGTTTTCGTATTTTGTATTTTATGCAAAAAATAACCTTAATTTTATCTTTGAACAATAAAATGTGTAAATTTGTAAAACAATTTTAGAACATCCTTCAAATTTAAATCAATTATTATGATAGCAGAAGTTGTTAAGGCTAATGAGCTTACCAAGGTAGACCCGGTGTTTGGTCAGCCATCTTTTAACGATCATGAGCAGGTTGTTTTTTGCCATGACAAAGATACTGGTTTAAAAGCAATAATTGGTATTCATAACACAGTTTTGGGCCCTGCACTTGGTGGTACCCGTATGTGGAAGTATGCCAATGAATGGGAAGCCCTTAACGATGTTTTAAGGCTTTCGAGGGGAATGACTTATAAATCGGCTATATCAGGTCTTAACCTGGGTGGTGGTAAGGCGGTAATTATTGGCGATGCAAAAACCGATAAAACCCCGGAGATGATTACTCGTTTTGGCCAGTTTGTAGATTCGCTTAGCGGTAAATACATTACTGCCGAGGATGTAGGTTCTACAACTGCCGATATGGACCTTATTAGGGATGTAACCCCGCATGTAACCGGTATATCTGAAAGCCGAGGAGGATCGGGCAACCCGTCTCCTGTAACTGCTTACGGTGTATATATGGGTATGAAAGCTGCTGCTATGCACCAGTTTGGCTCTAACAATCTTGATGGTAAAAAAGTGCTGGTACAGGGTACAGGCCACGTAGGCGAAACCCTTATTGATTACCTTACTAAAGAGGGAGCACTGGTACAGATATCTGATATTAATGAAGAAAGGATGCAGTACATTGCCGGTAAATATGGTGCTACTATATTTGCAGGTGATGACGTATATAGTGCCGATGTAGATATTTATGCCCCTTGTGCCCTTGGTGCTACTATTAATGATGCTACTATTAATAAAATTAAAGCTAAAGTTATTGCCGGTGCAGCGAACAACCAGCTTGCGGTAGAGCAGGTACACGGTAAAATACTTATGGATAAAGGTATTGCCTATGCACCCGACTTTTTAATTAACGCCGGTGGTATTATAAATGTATATGGCGAAATTGTAGGTTACGGTAAAGAGGAGGCCATTAAAAGGACCGAGAATATTTACAACACTACGCTTGAAATTTTTCACCATGCAGAGGCTAACGGTATTACCACGCACCAGGCAGCAATGCAAATTGCGCAAAAGCGTGTTGATGACAGAAAAAAAGAAACCGCTAAATAATTAGCGTAAAAAAAATAGTATTCTTAATTTTGCCGGGCGAAAGTGTTTTACTTTCGCCTTGCTAATTTTTAAAAGTTCTTATAAAGCGGATGTTAAACAGGAGACATATTCGGGTTAAGGTAATGCAGTCTATTTATGCAATGCGCCAAAATGATTCAGATAACCTGGAAAAGGAAGAAAAATTCCTGTTCCATAGCATAGAAAACATTCGCGATCTGTACCTTATCATGGTTTCGGCCCTGGTAGAATTAAGGATCGTTGAAGCCGATTTTATAGAAAAATCGCAAAAAAAACATCTGGCAACCGCCGCAGAGCGCAATCCCAACAAAAAATTTGTAAACAATCAGGTACTTATCCTGCTGGAGGAGAGCAATCCGTTAAGTATTGCTATGGCCGACCGTAAGATTGATAACTGGAAACGTAATGACGATTACATCCTTATACTTCTTGAGGCTGTTAAGGCGAGCGACATCTATGCTAAATACATGGAAAGCAAAACAAGCTCGTATGATGAAGACAGGGAGTTTGTAGCCGATTTGTTTACAGAGGTTATTGCGCCAAACGAAAAACTTTACGAATACCTTGAAGATTACAAGCTTACATGGGTAGATGATATACCCGTGGTAAACACGCTTTTAAGCAAGCAGCTAAGGCAGTTAACGCCCGAAGGCCGCGATGCTTTTTATGTGCCTAAGCTTTACAAAGACCTTGATGACAAGGATTTTGTGCGCGATCTTTTTAGAAAAACAATGCTTAACGACCAGGAGCTTGCCAAAGAGTTTATAGATAAAACGCCTAACTGGGATACCGAGCGTATTGCCGAGATTGATGCTATTATCCTTAAAATGGCTATTTGCGAGTTTTTAAAGTTCCCGTCTATCCCCGTTAAGGTTACTATAAATGAGTACCTTGAAATTGCAAAAGAATATTCTACACCAAAAAGCAGTATTTTTATAAACGGAATACTGGATAACCTGGTTAAGGATTACCAAAATACAAACAAGCTTATAAAAACCGGCAGAGGTTTAATGTAAAACAACTTAAAATTAAAAATTATGATCAAAAAATCAGTCGCCATACTTGCAATGGCATCTTTGGTACTGGCATCATGCAAAAAAGAGAATGCCGCATTACGTATAGATGATGCAACTGCTAAAAAAGCAGAACTTGCTCATGCTGAGTCAGGTAAACTACCCCTTGCTAAATTTGAAACTTTAGACCACGATTTCGGAACCATTACAGCGGGCGAAAAAGTAAACTACACTTATAAATTTACTAACGAAGGTACTGCCGATTTGCTTATAAGCGATGCAAAAGCAAGCTGTGGCTGTACAGTACCAAGCTATACTAAAGAGCCTGTAAAACCGGGCGCAACAGGCGAGGTGCAGGTAGTATTTGATTCAAGCGGAAAAAGCGGGGCTGTACAAAAAACCGTAACCCTTACCCTTAATACAGAAAAAGGTACTGAAACCCTTAACTTTAAGGCTAACATAGAGAACAAAGGCATAGGTACTAACCCAATGACTGTGGGCGGCGCACCGGCAGCACACTAATCAATACGATATAAAATGGCACAATTACAACAATTATTACCTTTTTTACTTATCATCGTGGTAATGTACTTTATGATGATAAGGCCACAACAAAAAAAGGCCAAGCTTGAAAAAGCATTTGAAAGCGGTTTAAAAACCGGCGACAAGATTATTACTAAAAGCGGTATTCACGGTAAGATATCAGAACTTTATGAAGATACCGTAATTATAGAAACTATGGCGGGTAAACTAAAGTTAGAGCGTTCGGCAATATCTTTAGACCTGAGCCAAAAACTTAATGCTCCTGCTAAAACTGCATAAGCATATACATGCACAAATTTTAAAAATGCCCTGTCGAAAGACAGGGCATTTTTTGTATAAATTTTTTCTATAGAAATTGCAAATGAAGTCGGGAATGTTTATCGATTTTTTAATGATGCAAATCGGATAAATATACCGATCGGTATAAAATGGAATTTAGCCAAACTGGCATCATAAAAATATACCGAACGGTATATAATGAGTCTTACAAATTACGTTTAGGGGTAAAACAGATAGTAGTAAGTCTCCTTTTTGAGATGTATTTTGTAGCGTAACTCGAAATCCAAAAGTGAAATATTAAGCACTTTTTGATGAAAAGTGTGTAAAACAAAAACGCCCCATTAAGGGGCGTAGTAGTGTAAGTAAAAGTGAGATTATATTTTAAATATTCCTCCAAATGTAATGATGCGTTCTAAGAACATAAAGTGCTGCGAAGCCCTGTCTATACCGGCATATGTGGTGCGGACATCGGGCATGTTGATGTAGCCGCCTTTAAGTTCACCCTGAATGAAGTAATGCTTAAAAAAGGTAAGGTTGATACCTGCTTTTGCAGAGACCCCAAAACCCGAAATATGGAACTCATCATGGCGCTGTTTGCCCATAAGCGTAGTGTTTGTGCGGGGATACAGCACTCCGCCACCTACGCCTTCGGTTATATTAAGCTGAAAAATATCCGAATTATTGGCTACTTTGCAGAGCTTTAAAAGGTCGTCTACACGGGCAATTTCCAGGTTAACATAGTTAAGCCCATCGGTATGTTCGTACTCTAAAAAATCTTTTGTAAGTTGCTTAGGCACATTGTTATAGATGCCATTAAACACCGCTCCAGACTGGTCCTGTGGCAAATCAATATAACCATTCATGTTAGCAAACTGGTCAGTAGTCATTACATATTTCATGTGGTCAAAACCTATCGAAATATTGTAATGGTCTGATATAAAGTATCCTACCCTAAAATTAGTTTGCGGTATTGTCATGCGGGTTGGGTTAACATAATCTATGGTCCAACCTTTAGGTTTGTCCTGGGCTTTTACATCGTGTAATGTAAAGTTGTAGCCGTCTCCGCTAAAATTTATATCTGATTTTGAGTAGGATTCACGGTTTCCACCGTAATAGATATAGAATTTTCCTTTATTGTGTGCTGTATATTTTTCAGGCTCTGTTACCGCATCTTGTGCGAAGGCGTACTGTGAAAAAATAATAAAAGTTAGTAGAACCTTTGCTAAAGGCTTGATCATTAGATAATTTGTGTATGCGTATTATTAAAATTGATTGATGGTTTTTCTAATGGCAGTCAACTTCTCCATAAGGCCTTCAAAGTAGTTAAGGTGCAGCATGTTAGCGCCATCGCTCTTAGCATTTGCAGGGTCAAAATGGGTTTCTATAAAAATACCGTCGGCGCCGGTTACAATACCTGCCTTGGCAATGGTTTCTATCATATCGGGCCTTCCGCCGGTAACACCCGCGAGCTGATTAGGCTGTTGTAATGAGTGTGTTACATCAAGCACGGTAGTTGCAAACTCCCTCATGGTAGGGATGCCCCTAAAATCTACGATCATGTCCTGGTAGCCAAACATAGTGCCCCTGTCGGTAACCATTACATTCTCATTATTGCTATCTAATACCTTTTGCACAGCATGTTTCATACTCTCCGGGCTCATAAACTGGCCTTTTTTAAGGTTAACCGTACGGCCTGTTTGGGCAGCAGCCACAACAAGGTCGGTCTGCCTAACTAAAAACGCCGGAATTTGCAGTACATCAACATATTGCGCAGCCATATCGGCATCCTGTTCGGTATGAATATCCGTAACTGTAGGAACGCCAAACGTTTCCGATACTTTTCTAAGTACCTTAAGCGCCTTCTCATCGCCAATACCGCTAAAACTGTCAATACGTGAGCGGTTTGCCTTTTTAAACGAGCCTTTAAAGACGTAAGGTATTTGCAGCCTGTCGGTTACCTTTACAATTGTTTCAGCAATACGCAGCGCCATTTCTTCTCCTTCAATGGCACATGGGCCTGCAAGAAGGAAAAAGTTGCCGCTATCTGTATTTTTTATCTGGGGGATATTTTGTAAGTTCATACTTATATTTTAGAAATATTTTGCAAAGATAAAAAGAAAAAGCCTTGCTGTAACACAAGGCTTAGTATCATTTTGTATAGTAACATTGCACTTATTTTTTAATGCCAAACCCTATAGGTGCCAATATATTACCTTTTTCGTAAAGATTTATATAAATACGCTTAGGTTCGGTAAGGCCATCCCATTTTACCTCATAAATATCTAAAATCCCGGCACCCATATCGGTACGTTTAGAAGGGAACGGGCAGCAGCTATCTACCTTATTATAAGTAAGTTTTTCGCCATCAGGGCCGCTTAAAGCCCCAAAGTAACGCTTAACATTTATCTCAGCACTTTGGTAGGGCATGAACCCAAGATTAATAGGGTAATCCTGGTCAAAGCCATAATTTTTATCGCTGCTGGTCTCTGTAATAACAAAGTTTTTTTCTTTGGTAAGTGCCGGCATAACAGCGTTATCGTCAATGTTTTTGATGGTATTGCGCGTGCTGGTACAGGCAATTACGGCAAGCACAAGAAAGGGCAGAAGCAGGTATTTTTTCATAGCGGTGGTTAATTGTAAAGCAAAGTTAGTAATTTTTAGGGAACGCCGATAACACGGATTCAGCGGATTATCGTATCCGTGTAATCCGCGTGCCATTTATTTATATTTTTGTACCAAAATAAAAATCACCATGTTTAACATTTATGGTACCTGGCCCTGGTATATCTCGGGCTTTTTAATAGGCACAGTAATGCTTTTGCTTATATTTTTTGGTAAAAACTTTGGCATGTCAAGCAATTTGCGCACTATGTGCAGCATAATGGGAGCGGGCAAAACCGCAGAGTTTTTCAGGTTTGACTGGAAAGCCCAGCGTTGGAACCTTACCGTTGTGTTTGGCGCAATGATAGGCGGCTGGCTCGCAGTTACATTTTTAACCGACCCCACTAAAGCCGATACCGTTGTGCTTAACCCACAAACAATTACCGAACTGCACCAGCTTAACATAGATGAGCCCAACGGCAAGCTTTTACCGGATGCCCTAACGAGCGCTGAAGCCTTAAAAGACACTAAAATACTGGCGATATTGCTTATTGGCGGTGTATTGGTAGGTTTTGGTACACGTTACGCCGGTGGGTGCACTTCAGGCCACGCAATCAGTGGGTTGAGCAACCTGCAACTGCCATCACTTATTGCGGTTATCGGCTTTTTTATTGGTGGACTGATCATGTCGTGGCTGCTATTGCCACTAATTTTTTAATTACAGAAGATGAAATTCATAAAATATTTACTGGTAGGCGTTCTTTTCGGGGTAGTGCTTACAAAATCAGAAGCCGTGTCATGGTACCGTATTTACGAGATGTTCCACTTTCAGTCGTTCCATATGTTTGGCATAATAATGACTGCCGTTGTGGTGGGAGTTATTGGTATACAGATATTTAAACGTGGCAAAATTAAAAATATTCATGGCGAACCAATTACCATTGCCGATAAAGATAAGGGCTTTACCAACTACTTTGTGGGTGGATTGCTTTTTGGCTTAGGATGGGGACTTATTGGCACCTGCCCTGGGCCAATTTTTATATTGATAGGCGCAGGATTTTGGGGTGTGGGAGTAATATTATTAGGCTCTTTAGTAGGAACTTACCTGTACGGATTGCTTAGAAACAAGCTCCCTCATTAATGGAAACTAAAAGTACTGACTGGCTTAAACTTGCCTGTATCATTATACTTGCCATTATATTTTTTGCCAGTGCAGCACAGGCGGCTTCATTGCTGTTTATGTTTGGGCTACTTCCGCAGGATGACGGTTTTTTAGGTACCGTGCGCTCTATTTGCAGCGGCATCTTAGGTTTGATGATCGCCTTGGCACTCACAAGCTTAATTGCCATATTTTTACATTCAACCCGTTATTTTTACTATGTTTTTGCCTTAGCGGTTTTGTTTGGATTAGGTATCGCTTTGTATTAAAGTTAAAACAAATAGAGCCGCAATATGCGGCTCTATTTTCTTGATAAACTAACTAAACTTGAATGAAAAAATCCTTAATTGGAGTATACTTTTATATAATCAATTACATATTCCTGCGGGAAGATGCTGTTATCTACCTCCATACCACCAAAATAACCACCTACAGCGCAGTTTAGCAGAAAGTAATAGGGTTGGTTAAATGGCCATACTTTAGGGTCGCTTTTGTCTACCGGAGCAAAGCTATGTACCTCTTTATCATCTACATAAAAGATAATCTTGTCTTTAGTCCAATTTACTCCAAACGTGTGGAAACCTTCCTCTAAATTCTTGAATTCCGTTTTTTCCCCATTGGCATGCTCGCCATGTGTCTCAGTAGTGTGTAAAGTAGCATAGGCCATATGTGGTTCACGGCCAACATATTCCATAATATCAATTTCACCTGCTAAAGGCCAGCCCACTTTATCTATGTTGCCGCCCAGCATCCAGAATGCGGGCCATATGCCTTTACCCGTAGGCAGCTTAAGGCGCGCCTCCATATAGCCGTATTTAAATTCTTTTTTACTCTCAGTAGTTATGCGGGTACTGGTATAGGTATCGCCTTCTTTTTTGGTGGTGATGGTTAAAAAACCACCTTCCACCTTATGGTTTGTTTTGGTATAGGTCTGTTTTTCAGCGTTTCCAAAACCGCAATTATTGGGGCAGCCATTGCCAAGCTCAAAATTCCACACCTTTTCGTTAAGGGCTTTACCATCAAAGTTCTCTTCCCAGATGAGCTTGCCTTTTTTAACCTGGGCAGTGCCAATAACGCCTGTAAGTAACAGTAATACAGATAGTTTGTTCATAGTTTGATATGTTAATTGGTGTAGCCGAAGGACGCCTCTAATGTTGCTGAAGAGTTCCCGCCTACATACACTTTAAAGTCGCCCGGTTCGGCTTCCCATTTGTTATTTGCTGTATAAAATTCAATCGTTTTTTCGTTTATTGCAAAGGTAATGGTTTTGGTTTGTCCCGCCTTTATTTCAGTAAGCTCAAAATCTTTAAGCTCCCGTACAGGCCGCGTTACCGACCCGATAAGATCGCGCAAATACAACTGCACTACCTCTTTACCATCAACCTTACTGCTGTTTGTAACATCTACACTAACCGATACTTTGCCGCCCTTGCCAAAGCTGTTGCTGCTCACTTTCAGGTTACTGTATTCAAATTTAGAATAGCTAAGGCCGTAGCCAAAAGGGTAGAGGGCACCATCCTGAACATCAATATAATGCGACCAAAAAACGCTTTCGGTAGGCTGCCCGTTGCCCGGCCTGCCCGTACTTTTATGGTTGTAATATAAAGGCTCCTGACCTACATTGCGTGGAAAGCTCATAGGTAACTTGCCGCTTGGGTTATAATCACCATACAGCACCTGTGCAATAGCATTACCGCTTTGTGTGCCCAGCTGCCAGGCCTCTACAATAGCCGGAATGTTTTGTGCCGCCCACGGTATGGTTAACGGCCGGCCGTTGTTAAGTACCAGCACAATATTAGGGTTGGCTTTGTAAACGGTTTCCAGCAATTCCTGCTGAACGCCCGGCAGGTTAAGGTCGCTGCGGCTGCGGCCTTCGCCGGTTTGCAAGCCGTGTTCACCTAAAACCATAATAACCACATCAGCTGACTTTGCGGCATTTACAGCTTCGGAAAAACCGCTTTTATCGGTCATGTTAATTTTGGTTTCACTGCCAAAGACCACCTTGCCTAAAGCGACATCAGCCCCTTTTGAGTAGGTAATGGCGTTGCCCGGATATTTTTTTAAACCCTCCAATACGGTTACCGCAGTGCCGTCATCGGCTGCGATGCGCCAGCTGCCAAGCGGACTCGTTTTATCATCGGCTAATGCACCGATAACCGCTATTTTTTGCCCTGTTTTCTTTAACGGAAGCAGGTTCTTTTCGTTTTTAAGCAGCACGATAGATTTTTTTGCCACATCCAGCACACCATCGTGAAACTCCTTTTTGCCAATGGTTTGCTTTTCGCGGGCTTCGTTGCAATATTTATACGGATCATCAAACAGGCCAAGCATAAATTTTACACGCAGTATGCGGCGTACGGCATCATCTACTTTATCCTGAGATACTTTTCCTTCGCGTACCAGTGCCGCAAGGTGCTCTACATATCCGTAGGATTCCATATCCATATCGCTGCCGGCATTGGCAGCATACATAGCTGCCTCTTTCATGTCTTTAGCATACCCATGCGGAATCATCTCTCCCATAGAGCCCCAATCGCTCACAACAAAGCCTTTAAAGCCCCATTCGCCTTTAAGTAGCTGCCTTTGCAAGAAAGCATTGCCCGTTGCGGGGATGCCCTCCAGCTCGTTAAATGAGTTCATAAAGGTTAATGCACCTGCATCAGACGCAGCTTTAAACGGAGGCAGTATTATATTATGAAGTGTGTTATTGCTAACCTCCACTGTGTTATAGTCTTTTCCTGCTTCGGCAAAAGAATAGCCTGCAAAGTGCTTTACGCACGCTGCCACGCTAAACTCGCCTAAATTTCCCTGGAAACCCTTAACCCGTGCCTCGGCAATGCGGCTGTTAAGGTAGGTATCTTCGCCAGCGCCTTCCATCACGCGGCCCCAGCGTGCATCACGGCTTACATCTACCATAGGGGAAAATGTCCAGTTAAGGCCGCTTGCTGCCGCTTCTGCTGCGGCAATTTGTGCAGATCTTTCTATGGCCTCCAAGTCCCAGCTTGCCGCTTCGGCAAGAGGTATGGGGCTAATGGTTTTAAACCCGTGGATAACATCAAAACCAAAAATAACCGGTATGCCCAGCCTGGTTTCCTCTACGGCAATTTTTTGCAGAGCCTTTACATCTTTTACCCCTTTAACATTAAGCATAGAGCCTACCCAGCCTTTTTTAAGATGCTCATATTTTAAGGCAGCCGCACCCTCTTTTGGCACAGGGCCGGTAACTTCCCAAAAGCCGTTATACTGGTTCATCTGGCCCACTTTTTCCTCAAGGGTCATTAGTGCCAGTACGCTGTCTACTTTGCGGTCTAAGGGCAGTTGTGTGCTTTTTACGGCAACGTTATTCTGTTTTGTAGCGCTACATCCCATGGCAACAGCAAGGCATGCTGCAAGTATGTATTTTGGTAAAGTGTATTTCATTGGCTATTTTTTAGTAAAAAACCAGCAAGCAGGGAGGTTACGTGTGTGGTAACCTCCCGATACTGACTGGAAATAGTGAAATTGGATAGATGTTATTGGAAAAGGAAAAAATATTATTGGTAAACGCGAACGTAATCTACCTCCATGGCGCTTTGTACAAAATTCTCGTCGATGGTTCCACCCATGTTACCGCCCATGGCAACGTTAAATATCAGGAAGTAATCCCAGTTAAAATACGGGTGCTGAGGGCCGTTTATAAACGTTTTGTATGCCGGTGCACCATCAATAGACCAGGTAATGGAGTTAGGGCTCCAGATAAGCGTATATACGTGCCAATCTGTTGGGTTATCGATGTTTGTAGTGGTTGAATTTGCACTACCGCCAAAGTTACCCGGGTAATGCAGTGTACCGTGCATGGTATTTGTACCAAGCCATGGCGCGTACTCCATCATATCGATCTCGCCACAGGCAGGCCACGGAGTAGTGGCATAATTAGAACCCAGCATCCATAACGCAGGCCATGTACCCACACCAGATGTTAGTTTTGCTTTGATTTCTACCCTGCCATAGGTAAAGTCGAATTTATTATGCGTTTTTATACGTGCAGATGTGTAGTGGAACGGACCACCCGGTACATTGGTTACTTCTTCTTTTTTAGCAGTTATAAATAACGAACCGCCTTGTACCACAGCATTTTCTGCTTTATAGTATTGTTTTTCCTGATTACCCCAACCATTGTTGTTACCAAATTCCGGTGTCCAGTTGGCAGGGTTAGGAGGGCCATCTATATCAAATTCATCAGCCCAAAAAAGTGTATTATACTGAGGATCCGGCGTACCGTTAGGGTCTACCGTTGTAAAAGTATGGTACCAGGCAAGGCCCTCGTTACCACCCATAACTGCCCTAACTACCATGCGGGTTGCAGTAATCTCTAAGATCTCATACGTGTCAGCGCCAATATAATAGCCCATAAAACCATTATTGGTAAATTTCATTTGAATACCGGTGGTAAACTGTTCCGGTACAAACGATTCGGCCGGGCCTAATAAAACAGTATGATCTTGTGTAGTATCATAAGGCAGGCAATAATCTTCATTTTGCGCTTCAACAAGGTAAGTAAAGTCTTTGTTAAAGAATGTTTTACCACCGTTATCAAGATTAAATTTGATGATATCGTTTTGAAGTGTAAATGTAAGTTTGTTGTCGTAGAGGCAGCTGCTGGTTTCGGAAGCTGCTTTTTCGTTAGGCTGCGCCGAGTACCACTCAGGCCAGTAATTATTGCCGGTAGGGGTGTTAGGCCCTACACCAAGGTGTCCCTGTTCACTTTGTGCCCAGTACCATACTTTGCTGCTGTTATTTGTTAATAGCTGTGTAGTAACAGGATCGTTAAAGATGCTCAACAGGTCTTCTATATAAATGCTTCCTGTAGTGGTAGCACCGCCTTTACCCGTTGCTAATACCGCAACTGTATAGCTGTGTACGCCATTATCAGAAAAACGTTTTGTAATAAGCCCCTGCCCGTTAGCATCAATACTACCGTCAGGGTATACAAATTTATAGGTCATAGCACCATCTGCCTTAGCATGAAGCACAACCTGGCCACTACCATTACCGTTAGGGTTTGCATCATCCTTGCCCACGATTTCGTAGCTTGTTACCAAACCTGTAGGTGCATTGATATCGCCAAAGCTTTTATCATCATCCTGACAACTACTTGCCAGTACAAGCAGCAACAGGAACTTTCCTAATTTCTTAAAATTCTCTTTCATAGTTTTTAATTTGTAAGTTGTATATCATCAAAGTAATACATATCATCTGTGCCTAAAACACCGGCATTAAAAAACAGGGTAATGGTTTTATAACCGTTGGCATTGTTAATATCGCTAAAATCAAATGTTAGCTCTTCCCATTGGTTAGCAACAGTAGTGGTGGTTGATTTTTCGATGTTATTTGCCTCAACGCCGTTCTCAAACTTAAAGATAACCGGCAGGCCTGCTATGGGGCTGTACACCTTCATTTTTACGATATGGTTTGATGAAAAATCAATTGCACTGGTAAACGTTTTGTATGATCCTGCCCATTGCTGGCCGCCAACAGGCTTAAACATCCTCATTACTTTATTGCTGGTGTTGATTCCGCCCGGTGCAGGGTTATTTTCTACCGATGTTGCAGCACCAAGAAAATCGTTAAACGTATAATCAGTACCGGCATTTTCAAAAGTCATAGGGAACATAGAGTTTGTTGCCCCTGCCGACTGCGTGATCTCATCAAAATAATAGGTTTCGCCTCCGCCTGTAACCCCAAAGTTACAGAACACAATTACGTTAGAATAGGCTTGCGCTGCATTGGCCCCACTAAAGTTATAAGTTAGTTCCTCCCATTGGTTGGCAACGGTTGTAACAGCTTGTACCTCATGGTTAATGGTTGCATCGGCAAGGTTTTCTAACTTAAGAAGAAATACCGTACCGGCTGCAGGGCTCCATACCTTCATTTTAAATACCGGCATCGCGCCAATGTTGGTAATAGGGTTATCTAATGTTAGTAATGAACCTGCCCACGTTTCGGCACCTGCATTTTTTACCTGCATTGCTACTTTTGAGCTGGTGTTTATGCCACCGGAGTTAGGGTTGTCTACAACCGTGCTTATGGCATTACCAAAGTTACCAAAGGTATAGCTAAGCGTTTGGTCTTCAAAAGTTATAGGCAACACCATAGGGTTAGATATAGTGACCGTCTCGGTTTGTGTAGATGTTGCCACACCACCGCTATAGGCTACTACTGTAACAGTATATGTGCCTGGTGCTGTATACGTGTGTGATACCGTAGTACCCTCATTAAACTGAACCGGAGCTGCTGCATTATCATCACCGTACCAAACTTCAAAAAATGTTTCATAATCAGCTGTAGCGGTAACGTTTATTAAAAAAGGGTTGCCTACTACATTAGTTACCGTAACTTCAAGGTTTTCCGGAGCGATAAAAGCAACGGTTAGGGGTAGGATAGCCTCGGTAGTTTTGCCATTAATGTTAGTAGCAATAATGCGCACATCATAAGTACCTTCCGGATAAACGTGGGTTGTTTTTTCACCCAGGCCAAGTGCAACAGGCTCTGCTGTGCCGTCGCCATAATACAGTTCGTAGCTTATTACGCCTTCGCCGTTGGGGCTTATAGTAACCGTACCCGTATTATCCTGTGTTATTGTAAATAGCGCCGAAAGGTTTTTTGGAGCCTCGCCATTCTCTACAAAGGAGATATCTCCATCATCTCCCTGGCATCCGGCCATAAGGCCAATAAAAAGGATACCTATTAAATATTTAATGTTTTTCATAGTTGTAATTTTTTAATAGCCAATGTTTTGTGTCCAGTTACCGTTAGAGAACTGCATTTCTTCGTAAGGGATAGGGAAAACCTCATTTTTACCTGCTGTAAAGCCTGTTATTTCGGCAGCAGCCCTTCCTGTCCTTACAAGATCAAAGAAACGGTGGCCTTCGCCTACAAGTTCCCTTCTCCTTTCAAGTTCTATAGCCGAGAACAATGCAGCCCCTGATGCACTAATGTTATGGGTTGCGTTGCCAAAAGCACGCTCCCTTACCATGTTTAAGTATAATAATGCCTTAGCATCATCGCCGGTTTTAGCAAAAGCTTCTGATGCCATAAGCAATACGTCAGCATAGCGTATAGACCTGTAATTGTTAGGGTTGGTAAGGTTAACATCCTGTAAGTTAGCATCGCCCACACGCGGTATATATTTGCGGTTAAAGTAACCGGTGTGCTGATAGCCTTGTCCATACTGTACACCGGCACCATTGTTCCAGTCGGTATTTGCATCGGCAAACGCCTGTATGTTAAGTATAGCGATATCCCTGCGCAAGTCGCTTTCCTCAAAAGCATCATATGCTTCCTGTACCGGTACATTAAAGCTGTAACCCGACTCAAATAACGGCCCGTTAAAGCCCCTTGGCCCGTTAAAGCCCACTGCCACGTTACCTTCGCTACACTGTAAACAGTCAAAGCTTCCACCTTCAGCATCAGTATATTGTATTTCAAATACCGACTCTGAATTGTTCTCGTTATTATTCTCAAAAATGGTACTGTAATCCTGTACTAAAGTATACGTATTGCTTTGTATTACAGTTTCGAGCATGGCAGCTGCCTGTGCAAATTTCTCGGGATGTGTTGCAGTACCTACCTGAGCGCCTGTGCCTGTAGTAGCCCAATATAAGTAAGCTTTACCAAGCAATGCCCTTGCCGCACCCACCGTCACACGGCCATTAGCCTGTGCGCCTGTAGGCAGGTTATCTATAGCGTATAAAAGATCGGCCTCTATAGAAGCGTAAACCTCCTCTGGTGTAGATCGTGGTATGGATGTTTCATCGCCAACTTCAAAACGAACATCGCCTTTCATTGGAATGCCGCCAAACCATTTTACAAGCTCAAAGTGAAAATAAGCCCTTAAAAAACGGGTTTGTGCGATTATTTGTTCCCTGCCTTCAAAATCGGTCTTATCCTGAAATTCCATTATATAATTTGCCCTGCTCACACCGGCAAACATCCAGTTCCACACATCACGCAGGTTAGGGTTAACCTGGGTATGGTTCATATCATCTACCTGATGGAAACCGGGAGTATCCGTAGCACTCTCGCCACCTGCAAGGGTATTATCTGATGCAATTTCGCCTAACATTACATTTACATAGCTGGATTGCAAAACATCATATACGCCTATAAGGGCTTTTTCGTAATCGTCTTTAGAGTTAAAGTAGTTCTCACCGCTGATAGAATATACAGGGTCGCGCTCTACAAAATCGTCTCCGCACGACACGGATAATGTTATTATACTAAATACTGCTATAGCTGCTATTATATTCTTTTTCATTGTACTTAAAATTAAAAATTAATGTTTGCCCCAACCATATACGTTCTTGGCACAGGGTAAAAACCGTAGTCTACACCGCTGCCCACAGGAGCACCCGATGATGCACCGGGATCATAACCCATATATTTAGTAAATGTGTATAAGTTGTTTACACCAACATAAATCCTGGCCCTTGTAAAAAAGCTTCCTATAAGCTCCGGCTTGATAGAGTAGCCTAACTGAACGTTCTGGATCCTGCAGTACGAAGCATCCTCCACAAAATACGAAGAGAACACATTGTTGTTTGTAGCACCTGTAGTTACCCTTGGTACGCTATTGCTGGTGCCTTCGCCCGTCCAGCGGTCAAGTACGTAGTTAAGGCGGTTACCGTTGGGTACAGTCCTTTCGTAATTTCTAACCATATCGTTGCCCAATGATGCAAAAACATAAGTGGTAAAGTCAAAGCTTTTGTAGTTAAGGGTTAAGTTAAAGCCCATAGTAGCATTAGGTATTGGGTTGCCTATATCGGTTTTATCAAGAGCTGTTATCATTCCGTCGCCGTTAACATCCTTAAAGCGGATATCTCCCGGTGAAACTGACGTACTGCCTAACCCTGATTGTATAGGGGCAGCATCAATCTCAGCCTGGTTCTGGAAGATGCCTTCCATCTGGTAGCCGTAAAAGTAGCCCATAGGCTTGCCAATTTCCATCCTCGATGAGGTTTCGGCAAGGCCAAAATTGCCACCCGGTACAAAACCGGTACCGTTATTAACCGCTGTTACCTCGTTATTAATAAAGGTTACATTGTAGTTTACATCTATAGAGAAGTTATCTGAAAGGTTATCTTTGTAACCAAGCGCCAGCTCTAAACCTGAGTTTCTTACCGTACCTGCATTTGCCGTAGGAGAGCTTGCTCCGGGTGCATTTGTGCCAATAATCCCCGATACCGGTATACGCTGGATTAACAGGTCTTTACGGGTATCTATAAAGTAATCGGCAACAAAGGTTAGTTTGTCATTAAGCATGTTCATATCAAGGCCCACATCAAATTTTTGGGCTTCCTCCCATTTAAGGTTAGGGTTAGCTACCTGGCCTGTAGCGGTACCTTGTGTAATGGCATTATCAAAAACATAAACTGCCTCGCCGCCAAGTAAAGAAAGGTAGCCATTGTTAGGTATCTGGTCGTTACCAAGGGTACCGTAGCTGGCCCTAAGCTTTAAAAGTGATATTTTGGCTGAATCGCCAAAGAACGATTCGTCAGATATGATCCATCCACCGGTAACCGACGGAAAATAACCCACACGGTTGTTAGGGCCAAACTTGGTTGAGGCATCACGCCTTATCATACCCGATAGCAAATAACGGCCTTTGTAGTCGTACTGTACCCTTGCAAATTGTGATATCCTTCTTTCATCATAACCATAAGAACTGTTTGTCTTTGCATCGCTCAAGCCGTTTGCAAGTCCTATGTCGGCAAATTCCCAGGAGTTGTTAGGTACATCAAAACCTGTAGCATACAATCCGTTACCCCATTCTTTGTAAATAGTGGTACCAACAGTGGCAGTTATATTATGGTTTTCGGCAAATGTTTTATTGTAAACCGCGAAAAGGTCAAACGTGTAGCTGTTATCATTAACAGCACCTTGTGTAACACTGCTGCGGGTTACATTGTATATTTTCCCCGTACCGTAGTCTAACTGCTTGGCAAACGTTCTTGATTTGCTGTTAGCTGAGTTAAAGCCTATTCGGCCGGTTACGGTTAATCCTTTAATTACATTATAATCAAGCCCAAAAGACCCGTTTAGTTTTTTGAAGTTATAATTGTTATACGTGTTTTCTATTTGGGCTAATGGGTTAATGATTTCGTTACCATAACCTACAGTAGCAGGAACAAGTGTTAGCTGCCCCGTCTCAGCATCGTATGGTGTTAACACCGCCGGCACGTTAAGTGCATTAAATAACACCGAACCTAAGGCATTTTCGTTAAGCGACCTGCGATCAAACTGGGTAAAAATTACGTTGGCATTCATTTTAAGCTTATCGGTAATATCTGCCCCAAGCGCCATACGGGCTGTATTCCTAAGAAAATCGGCCTTATCGCCACCTACAATACCATCCTGATCTAAGCGCGATGCGCCTACCGAATAAGTAATTTTTTCAGATCCGCCGCTTACGGTTATATCATGGTTAATAACGGGTACCGATTTACCAAAAACTTCATTTTGCCAATCTGTTCCTTTACCCAAGCCTGAAAGATTAGGGTAGGGAAGCGGCTGTCCGCCATTGGCATAGCTTTCGTTCAGTAACGCGCCATATTCTGTAGCATTGAGCGTAGGTAATTTTCTTGTAGTTTCCTGGAAACCACTGTACACATTATATGATACCTGTGGTTTTTGGTTTTTACGGCCTTTTTTAGTAGTTACCAATATAATACCGTTAGCACCCAGTGTACCGTAAATGGCTGCCTGCGCATCTTTAAGTACGGTAATGGTTTCTATATCAGCTGGGTTTAAAAGTCCAAGTTCGCCTTGGTAGCCGTCTATAATAGCAACAGGATCGGCAGTACCATTGGTACCAATACCTCTTATCCTAATGCTTAGGCCCGCACCCGGTGCACCTGATTGGGTTGTTACATTAACCCCAGATACAGTACCCTGCAATGCCTGTTCTACTTTAAAGGGCCTTAACTTTTCTAATGTGGCAGCGCTCACAGTACTTACTGCGCCTGTAACTTCTTTTTTGCGTTGGCTGCCGTAACCTATTACCACAACTTCATCAAGCGTTTTAGCACTTTCTTTAAGAGATACGGTAATGTTTTCGGGGTTAGTAATTACTTTTTCAAAGTTCTCAAAGCCTATGTAGCTAAATACAACTGTAGCACCTGTGGGAACGGTTAGGGTGTAATTTCCATCGAGGTCGGTTGTGGTGCCTAAAGTTGAATTTTTTACAGCCACATTAACGCCGGGTATAGGCAATCCGGTTACGGCTTCTTTTACTTGTCCGCTAATCTCTACATCCTGCGCAAAGCAAAATGTGGACATTAGCATAAAAGCAATCCAAAATAATTTTGACTTCATATAAATAAATGGTTTTTGTGATTTTATAAAATTAAACCACTTTATATTGCTGTCATTAAAATATACCTCTACAAAAAATATACAATCTGCAAATAATGGCTTAAAAACTCTAATGTTAGCTTTTAAGCCAGTGTTAACAGGATTTTAAGAAATTTTAAGGCTGTGTTATGCTTTAGCGAAAACCTTGTAAAATAAGCTTGTGTATAGGTAATGTATAGGTGCTTTTGTAGTTTGTTGTGTTTTACTAAACCGAGAGTATGTACTCAACAAGCCCTAATTCGTGAAGTAAGTCCATCTTTTTACGCAAACGATATCGTTTTATTTCTACACTACGTACTGAAATGTTTAAAAGTGGGGCAATTTCCTTAGATGATAAGTTGAGCCTTAAGTAAGCACATAACCGTAAATCGTTTGGTGTTAATAGCGGATGCGCCTTTTTAATCTTCTTCAGGAAGTCTTTATCGGCATTATTAAATGCCTCTTTAAACATATCCCAGGTATCATCCTCATTAATGTTTTTATTAATAGTTGTAATAACCGATTTTAAGCTTTTATCGCCCCCTTCGCCGGTTTTTTTTAGGTCGTCTTTAATAAGGGATAGTAATTCGTTCTTTTTGATGAGGTTCATGGTAGAAACTGCTAATTCCCTATTTTTATTTTCAAATTCCTGTTGAAGCTGATCATTTTTAACCTTCATTAATTCCTGCTCATTTTCAAGCTCTTTAATTTCTAATAGCCTGTTATTTTCTTCAATAAGCTTTTCTTTTTGCCTTTGGTAATAGTTTTTGTATGCCCTGTTAACAAGGTAAGCTGCAATAAGCGCCAATATTAAATATACAATAAGCGCCAGGGTGGTGGCATACCAGGGTTTTAGTATAGTAAACGAATAAATTGCAGTATTTACAGATAATGAGTTGCCCGTTTTTGCCCTTACTTTAAAAGTATAATCACCCGGAGGAAGGTTTTTAAAGCTTATAAACGATTTGTTGCTCCACTCGCTCCACTCATCCTGCATGCCTTCCAACTTGTACTGAAAATCAGCATTTACATATTTGCTGTATTCGGGTACTGTATAAGAAAAGTTTAGGTTATTCTCAGAATAGGTAAACTCGCTTTGGCCGGCAATAGCTGAATTAAAAGTGTTTTTATTTAGCTCGTTAGCCGCTACGTTAGTTATTAATACTTTGTAATTCTTAAAATTGATGTCGTTTATATTGATGGTATAATAGCCATCTGTAGTACCTATAAGGTAGGTGCTGGCTGTAATTTGAGAGATATTCTCATACCCCAGCATTGAGTTTGTTAAAGATGACGGTATTGGGATGATGTTATGCTTAAGATCTGAATTTAATTTACCTGATGAAAAGTAATTTATGTAATTTTTGGTAAAAAACCACAATTTTCCTGAGTTATCAGGGATTAGTTTACCCGATGTATATTCGTCATTTCCAAATATTTTAGAAAGTTGTTGCTGCTTTATAAACTCATTGTTTTTTGTGTTAAGCTTAAAGATACCGTCTTTTGATGCGTAGTATATTTCGCCGTTTAGTGTGCTAAGGCTGGCATTTTTACCCTTTGCGGGCGATTTATAGGTAAAGATCTTACGTGCTTTAGTAAATTCAGGGTCTACCGTTACCCTAAAGATGCCTTTATACTCATGGCTCACATAAATGTTGTTGCCATTAACAGCAAAAAATCGGCTGGAGTAGTTAAACCCATCTATCCGGTTTTTGTATTTCCACCCGGTGGGGGTTTTCTCTAACAGCGCAAGGCCTTGATAATAGCCCTGTATCAATAAATTTTTATTGGTTGGATGGCGTTCAAATTTCCAGGTGCCAATGCCTGTAACTATTTGTTGTGCAGAATTATTTTTTATAATAAATGTGCCATAATCGTGCCCACAAAAGAGCGTATTATCATATTCGTATAAAGACCAAACCTGGCCTTTTGTACCGGGTATCAGTTTAAAATCGGCATCGGTATTATAGGGCTTACTAAATAATCCCTGATTTGTACCCACATATAACATGCCTTCATATAAAACAGAAGCGTACACTGTGCCTAAAAAGCCGGTATCATCTACCAAATTATGCACAGCCGATTGCATATTAATGCAGTTAATGCCATTATCAAGGCCTATCCACAGGTTTTTATCGGCATCTTCAAATAATGATAGTGCCGTATTATTACTAAGCCCTTTATTTTGAGTTATGTGGTAGGTTACCCTGCCTTGGGGCGATACTATAAATATACCATTAGATACAGTTCCTAAAGCAAAGCTGCCGTCACTAAGCATCTGGCAGCTGTACACACTTCCTGACTGTAACTCGTTATCAGCTTCAATAGCCCACTTTGTTACTATGTTGTTTTTAAACTCGTAAAAACCGTCATATTGGGTTTGTATGAGCAGGCAATCATCTTTACTAAAAATGTTTACAATCTTGCTGTTGGCAAAAAGTGGAGCATTACTAATAAGCTTGCTTGTGCCATTCTCTATTTCATAAAGGCCTGAGCTAAATGTTTGGTATAAAATGGTATTATTTACTGCAAATACCTTATTCATACCGGTATCCGATGTAATGATGTTGTATTTACCCGATTTGCAATCGTAAATAAATATTTGGCTAAGTGATTGAAAAATAACCCAATGGTCGTACTGAGCAATATTCCAAAACTGCTCATCGTCTATAATTTTTTTCTTGATGCTTTTAGAAAGTGAGTAGTATTTTAAAAGCCCATCGGCTTGTCTTTTCCAGTAGCCAAACTCCATGTAGCAGCCGGTATATATTTTATCGCCTATAACTTTAACCGATCTCATAATGGTTTCATTAGGAGTAGGGTAGAGCATCCATGCAGTGCCGTTATATTCTAACAACCCTTCATTATTGGCAAAATACAGGTAATTGTTGCCATCCTGGCTAATCATCCAGTTTTGATTGCCGGCGTTATAGTTAGCCGAACTGTATTTTATTATGGGCGGCAAATCTTGGGCGAATGCCGTTAGCGAGAATAATATAAAAAAAAGTAATTTTTTTTTCAAAATACTTTACAGATTTTAATTTAATTACGAATATACAAGAAAAGTATGCAAATAAAAACCGCCCCGCTTGGGCGGGGCGGTTAAACTTATCAACATGAATATGAAAAATATGAAAGTGAATTATTGTTTAATGAAACGTGCAGAGCTCTGCTTGCCGTTTGCTATAGTATTAACTATGTAAACACCGGCTTTAAAGCCTGAAACATTAATTGTAGCTGTAGCCTGGTTAGGGTTAGCATCAATTACTTTTTGGCCAAGCATGTTAAATATTTGAACGCTATCAATACCATCCTGAGCAGCAATGTTTAGTGCATTAGTTGCCGGGTTGGGGTAAATAGCAACCGATTTTTTAACAAGGTCTGTTAAGCCAGAGGTGCTTTCCTGTCCTACACGTGCAAAACCTAAAGCCGATTCCTGAGTAGGGTTAGCATTTACGCCTGTAACAGAATAACCATACTGTACGTGAGATCCTGCTGCCGCAGTTGCTACGATATTAAAATCTTCACCAGCTACAAGCGGTGCTGTTGTCATTTGCAGGTTTGCGTAGTTAGCATCAAATATTTTTACAAATGCAATACCGGTGTAACCTGTTGCAAGTGTGTTGCTAATAGTGTGGCCGGTATAGTTAAATGTTTGTCCTGCAAGGGCATCGTCCTGTACGTAAGTGTTACCTTCAAAAACTCTTGTACCAACAGCTCCATTAGCCCATTCTGCATCTGTGCCATCGCCATAAGCGCTAAAGTTAGGATGAAGATCTAAAGTATTATCTGTATTTACTACAGTTTTAAGAGCATCTACACCCCATTCACCACCATTAATATAAGTTGTACCATCTAACTGAAACCAGTTTGCATAACCAATAAGATTAGAGTCGTTATCTATTGTTACTGTGGTATCTGTACTTGGCTGTCCGGGTTCACCGCCACCTACAACCATTTTACCAAATGCAGCTTCATCAACAGGGTTTGCATTTAATCCTCTTGTCATAAAGCCATATTGTACGTGTGCCGCAGCCGGATACTGACCTACATTTGCAGGTAGCGTAAAGTTACCCTCTTCATCAAGCTCTATAACAAGTTCTGCAAGAGGCGGAGATGAGTAGTTTGCATCAAGTACTTTTATGAAAGCCTGTACGGTATAGCCATCTACTAAAGTATTACTGATAACTGTGCCGCTAAAAGTCATATTCTGGCCTACGAGAGCATCATCCTGAACGTAACTAAGTGCAAGCATTATCTTGTTGCCTATTGGCCCGTTAGACCATGTAGGATCGCCCGGAGTGTATGCACTATAGTTAGGATATAATGATACTGTATTATCTGTGGTGTTTAATGTTGTTTTTAAGGCATCAAGAGGCCAGTCGCCGGCATAATTCTCAAAAGGCTCACCGGGTACATTAGTAAACCACAACATTGCAGACAACCATGTAGCATTTGCATCAACAGTTACATTTGTTTGGGCATTTGTATTAAGTGATAATAGTGATAAGCCTAATAAAGCTGAAGCTTTAATAACTTTGCTTTTAAGTAGTTTTTTTACTTCCATATTAAAATTAAAATTTTGGTTATGGTGTAAATGTATGTAATCAACGAAAACGATATAGATTTTACGCCTATATAGAAACTATACAAAAAATTAACTTTAAAATTTTTGTGTTCTTATTTTTTAAAAGCGTTGAATTTACAGTAGGTCTACCGCTTATTACATGCTTAATTAAAAACTCTATCGTTGTAGTTGTTTAGGTCGCTGTATAGGCAATGTATAGGTAATTTAGGATTTTTACCTGTTTTGTTGTAGTTTAGATAGTAGGGCTACAAATGTAGTATTTGTGAAAATGTATTGATATAATTTTTTAAATGATATTTTTCAACGTAAATTATTATCAATTTATTGTTTATAACTGTGGTAAACTAAAGTTAATAATTACTGGTATATGGCTAATCCGAAATTTGATGTTACATTGTGATATTGTTGACTCCGAATATTTTAGCAATAAAGCCCTGTTAATTAAATTTTAAATTAATGTTTTTAAAACATTATTAAGAAACTCATTTTTAGTTTTGGCTCACTAACATTAATAAAATCAAAAAAATGAAAAGAATCAATTTATTAGCAGGAGCACTTTTTGTAGCTGCATTAGGATTTACAGCTTGTAGTGATGATGACAATGACAAAACCGATGTAACTATTGCAGGAACTTACGAACTTGAGGAAGTAAATACAGAAGCAGCAACGGACTTTAACCTGAATGGGACTCCACACATAGACCAGACTGAAGAATCTAACTGCTATGATGCAGGTAAAATAGTGCTTAGGGAAGACAGCACTTTTACATATACTATAACAGGTATTTTAGTTGACGCTTCTACAGGTTCATCGGGATGTTTAAGTAGTGTAAATGTATCAGGTACATGGGAGGCAGATGGTACAGGTAACAATGCTGTTATCTCCGCTGCTTATGAAGACCAGAATGGTGATGACCAAATTATTACCTTAACTAAAAGTGGAGATAAGCTTACATTAGTTGATGATAATATACTTTCCAGATATCCTGACAGAAACGATGCAGGAGGAGCTACCTATACATCAGGCAGTATTACCTATGTTTTTGAAAAATAAAGCACTTAAGTTAAAATGCAAAAAGGATGCCACTCGGCATCCTTTTTTTATTCTATTAAACTATAAATTAGTTTACAGATATTTTTTTAGTCACAGTTTTGTTACCAACAGCTATTTTAGCCACATAGATACCTGTAGAAAGGTTATCAAGGTTAACCTGAGCTGTTACGCTATTTGGTGTTGAGTGTGCTACCTGCTGACCTGCAATGTTGAACAATGTAACATCAGATATATTTTCCTGGCCTGCAATATTAAGTACATTATTATTGGTGTAAACTGCTAAAGCATCCTTATTTGCTATAATATCCTTAGTAGATAATGTTCCTTCTACATATTGTATATTATCTATGTAATAGGTATTGTTATTACCGTCTGTTTCATTATTAAGGCTCCAGAAATCAATTTGCCCAAATGAAGCTTCGGCACTTGGAAAATCACCCTCAAATAAAACAACATCATCTTTTTTAATTACAACGGTATTATCATCAAGGTTAATTTCATGTGTAACAGTAAACCATTCTTCAGGAACAAAATCTGCAAGTGCTACTGCTGTAAAGCCATCATCGGTATTAAAACCCCATGCAAGTTGGCCCTGGGCGTTAGTAAAGAAGTTAGCATACATGCTTAAACTAAATTCACTTTCTGTGTCTTCAGCATCCATAAAACCGTAAAAAGCCCATCTGTCAGCTGGTATCAGCATATCAAATTGTACCGTATAAGTTCCGCTTGTTTTGTTACCTAAAAGTAGTAATGCATCCTGCCCGGTATCGCCAATATAGCCCGATAAATCACCACCACTGGCCTCATCACTAGAAACCTCAATAGCTTCTGATGCATTTCCTGACCATGATGACCAATGACCGTCAAGCAATTGATCGCCACTAGTGTAAGATTCAAAATCATCTGAAAACTGTGCATTAGCAACCAAGCCAGATAAAGCAAATGCTAAAATGTAAATTTTTTTCATAAAAAATAATTTAAAGATGTTAATTTAATTTTTTTTCTTCATCATAAAATATTGACAAAGTCTAATGACAAATATTTATATTTTTTATTTAAAAAACAAACTATTTAGCTTTTAATTATTGCATTTTTAGCGAGTAATTGATTAAACGGAAGTTTTTAGTGCATTTTTGATAACCGGGGTGGTTTTAATATCAATTTCAAAAGTTATAAACAAAAATGGATACCAACAGGTATCCACTTTTATATTATCTCTGCACTTAAGCCAGCTTCCAGAAGTTGGGAGCATTGGGGCCTTAGTTCTTTGTATTCTCCGGTTTTAACTGTGCATTTACCTTTATAATGCACCAGTATAGAACATTGTTCTGCCTGCTCTGGTGTATGTTTGCAAACTCTTATTAAAGTTTCAATTACATGATCAAAAGTATTTACATCATCATTATACAGCACAATCTCGTTATTGTTGCCAACCTGTTCCTCTGTAAGTACTTCTTCTAATACTTTTTCCTTGATACTCATATTCAAATATTTAATACATGCTAATTTATATATTTTAGCGAAACCCAATTGTTTTTTTGGTGTTTTTTTACAAAGGTAAGCCCTTTTTCAGTACACGATTCATCAATGGCCGGTATGTCTTCCTCATAAAAACCGCTAAGTAAAAGTATACCGCCCTTATTAAGGCAATTAACATACTGTTGCATATCGTTTAAAAGGATATTACGGTTAATATTAGCAATGATAACATCATAACTTTTGCCTTGCAATAAAGCGGCATCCCCCTCATAAACGCTGATATGCGAGCAATTATTACGTTCAGCATTTTCTATAGAGTTAAGATAACACCAATTATCTATATCAATGGCATCTATAGGTTGTGCACCCTTCATTTCTGCTAAAATAGCAAGTATAGCAGTGCCGCAGCCCATATCAAGGGTTTTTTTACCGGCAACATCAGTTTCCAATAAATGCTGTATCATCATAAACGTAGTTTCATGGTGGCCGGTACCAAAACTCATTTTGGGCTCTATAACAATATCGTAAGTAACGTCTATTTTTTCATGGAATGGGGCGCGAACGCGGCAGGTATTGTCAACATCAATGGGCTCAAAATTCTTTTCCCATTCCTCGTTCCAGTTAACCTGCTCAATTTCTTCAAATTCGTAAGTAATTGTAAACTCTTCCGATTCCAAAATCTGAATATCACTAAGAACATCTTCCGTCCAAAATTGCTTTTGTATATAGGCAGAAAGCCCATTTTCAGTTTCCTCAAAACTTTCAAAGGGCTTTTCGCCCAGTTCGGCCATAAGTATTTCGGCTCCCGGCTCTTTAGGAATTACTATAAAATGATAACCAATGTACTGTGGCATAACTTTAAATTTTCGCAAAGGTAATATTAAGGTAACATTAGATAGTGATAATTAATATTAAGTTTGCGCAAACTTTACACGGGTGCTTTATGTAATAGCTGTGCGCAATTATCTAAGTATACTTTAAAGTGATTTTAAATTTTTTGGCAAATTAAAACTTAAATTTTGTAATATCCTTTTAAATGAAACTAAAACTTACATTGCTATTATTTCTTGTGGGATTATCTGCGGTAGCCCAGATCGATATCAGGAAGACAACCACCGATAACGACCTTAAGCTATCGGCATTGCCATACTATAATTATGGTAAAGGATTGGGTATTACATCGCCCGATAGTATTTTTCAGTTTAATATCCGCTTCAGGATGCAAAACAGGGCAACCTATATTCAAAATGAAGACGAAGACCCGGCAATCGACGGGCAGATAAGAAGGTTGCGTTTACGGTTTGACGGTTATGTAGGTAACCCTAAATTTATTTATGCCTTACAGCTATCATTCGCACCGGGCGACGTGGGCGAAATACAGGAAGGTGAAAATATTAATATAATAAGGGATGCAATTGTTTTTTACAGGCCTAATAAGCACTGGAATTTTGGTTTTGGACAGACTAAGCTTCCCGGTAACAGGCAGCGTGTAAACTCATCGGGAGGTTTGCAACTCACTGACAGAAGTATCAATAATGCAAGATTTACTATAGACAGGGATTTTGGTTTCCAGGTACATAACCAAAATGAGCGTGTAGATAAATTTTCTTATAATTTTAGAGGTGCAATATCTACAGGTGAAGGAAGGAACTCTACCGATAAGCCGGATAACGGACTTGCCTACACCGGTAAGGTAGAATTATATCCGCTTGGGGCGTTTACAAAAGATGGTGCTTATTTTGAAGGTGATCTTATGAGGGAAACCAAACCGAAGTTAATGCTTTCCGGTGCTTACCAATATAACGACAAGGCAAGGCGTACCGGTGGGCAGTTGGGCAACGACCTTTTTGAGAAGCGTGATATGCAGTCTATATTATTAGATGCTATGGTAAAATATAACGGCTGGGCGTTTATGAGTGCGTATATGCAGCGTATTGCAGATAACCCCATAACCGTAAACCCTGATGATGCAACAGATATACAATATATTTTTACAGGCCATGGTTTTGATTATGAAGCAAGCTACCTGTTTCCGTCCAATTACGAGATCATAGGCCGATTCTCTACCCAAAAGGTTAATAACGATATTGTTACCTTAGCGCCAAACGCCAAACAATACAGCCTTGGTGTTACAAAATATATTTGGGAACATGCATTTAAGGCTCAGGCAGAAGTAACGTTAGATGATCTTAGCTATTTTGATGGCACATCTAAAAAAAACTGGTATGTACGTTTTCAGGTAGAGATAGGAATATAAGTAATGTATGCCTCTTTCTTTAGCGCGTTGAACAAGTATTATTTAATTGTGATAATCTGCTCTTTTATTTTTTTACATTTGCATAGTTAATAATCTTATTTTATTATGTTACAGGCTGCAGATACTATTGTTAAAAGCGAACTGGAAGAATATTTTTTAAAGTTTAGGCAAAATATTATTGGCATAGGGCAGGAGTTTGTTTCGCCCTATGGCAAACAGCAAATTGTATATACCGACTGGACTGCCAGCGGCCGACTGTACCGCCCTATTGAAGATAAGATTGTTAATGAGTTTGGCCCTTTTGTTGCCAACACCCATACTGAAACTACCGTTAGCGGTACGGCCATGACCAATGCCTACCACGAAGCGCGCCATATTATTAAGCATCATGTTAACGCCTGTACCGATGATATTTTAATTACCGACGGCAGTGGGATGACAGGTGTTATAAATAAACTGCAAAGGATATTGGGCCTTAAAGTACCCGAAAACCTGAGGACACATATTAATGTGCCTGCCGAGAAAAAACCTGTGGTTTTTATATCGCACATGGAGCACCACAGTAACCATACCTCGTGGCTGGAAACTATTGCCAATGTAGTTATAATACCTGCCTGCTCTAAAGGGCTTATTTGCCTTGATAGTTTTAAAGGCCTTTTAGAAGAATATAAAGACCACACCCTTAAAATAGCTTCAATCACGGCTTGCTCTAATGTTACAGGTATTAAAACACCTTATTACGAAGTGGCAAAACTAATACACCAATATAACGGTATATGTTTTGTTGATTTTGCCTGTTCGGCACCGTATGTAGATATAAATATGCACCCGGCAGATGAAGATGCTCAATTGGATGCCATTTTCTTTTCTCCGCACAAATTTTTAGGAGGCCCGGGTACAACGGGCGTTTTAGTCTTTAATAAGAAGTTGTATAAAAATATGGTGCCCGATAACCCGGGAGGTGGTACTGTTAGCTGGACCAACCCTTGGGGTGAACACAAATACCTTGATAATATAGAGGAACGCGAAGATGGCGGCACACCGGGTTTTCTTCAGGTTATAAAAATTGCGCTTGCTGTGAGGCTTAAAGAGCAAATGGGTGTAAATAATATTCTTAAACGCGAGGAAGAAATTATTGAGTATGTATTTGAAAGCCTTGGCAACGTACCTAACATAAACATTCTTGCGCCACAACACCAAAATAGGCTTGGGGTAATTTCTTTTTATATTGATAGCCTGCACTTTAACCTTGGTGTTAAGTTGCTTAACGATCGTTTTGGCATACAAACCCGTGGCGGTTGCAGCTGTGCCGGTACTTACGGACATTATTTGCTGCACGTAGATCAGGAACAGAGTAATTACCTTACTGATAAAATATCTTTAGGCGACCTGATACAGAAACCGGGATGGATAAGGATGTCAATTCACCCTACTACCACCAATGCCGAAATTAAGTATGTATGCGACAGCATAAAAGCGTTGGCAGAAAATCATACTGAATGGGCTTTAGACTACCAATATAACAGTAAAAATAACGAGTTTGTGCATACAAATGATGCAACTGTAACTCCTGTAAATGTAGATAACTGGTTTACTTTATAGCAGCAGGATCGTTACGGCGGTGTTTAAAGCGTTTGTGCGTCCATAAATAATATGGGGGCACTTCTTTAATTTGCTCCTCAAGCATGTGCATAAAGCGATCGCTTATATCAAAATTGGGTACGTCTTTAATGTTTTCTTCAACGGGTATAAATGTACATTTGTAATAACCGCGGCCGGTTTTTTCTATTTTGGCAAAAATCATATTCAGGCCAATTTTTTTAGCAAGCAGCTCGCCACCTACATGTATGGGTACCTCCATACTAAAAAAATCTCCCCAATGTATAGCACTCGATAGTTTTGGGCTTTGATCGGTTATAAAGCCATACACCCCATGTACATTATTGCGAATGTTGTTGCGCATGGTAGGGATAACATCGCGTATGCCTATAAGCTCGGCATTAAAACGGCTGCGCATTTTTTTAACCAGCCTGTCAAAATACTTATTTTTAATAGGCTTGTAAATTCCGTAACCTTTTAGGCTAAGGTGTTTATTCATAACCAACATCCACTCATAACTCCCATAGTGGCCTAATAGCATGGCAACACTTTTTTGTTGTTTTTCCAGTTCGCGAACTACCTCAAAGTTAGTAAATACAAAGCGCTTGTTTATTTGCTCGTCGGATATAGTTAGGGTTTTGGCCATTTCAAAAAAGCTGTCGCAAAAATGGTGGTAAAACTTTTTCTCTATGGTTTTGCGTTCAGCAATAGTAAGGTGGGGTAGAGCCAGGCTTAGGTTAAGGCGCACTGTAGCTTTTCGGTAACCGATTACCCTGTACAGTATTACATATACAAAATCAGACAAAAGATACAATAGCGGAAACGGTAATTTAGATATAAGCCAGATAAAAGGATAGGCCAGTATATAGGCAATAAACTGCATTCTGTTTTTATGCAAAGATAACTTATTTATTGTTTACCTGTAACGGTTGCTGTAGCCTGCAAATTTATAGAATGCTTAAAATAGTTGTTTGGTAATACTACCTTTAATGCAATTGCGTTAGCTTTGTACCACAAATTTTAAAAGGGATATGAATTTTAACGAGATAATTTTATGGGTTATAATTGGTGTTAACGCACTTGTAAGCTATAAAGGATTTAACGATCAGTCGTTTTTTAGAAAGTATGAGTTTCACATAGGCAGCATAAGGGCGGGGGAGCAGTACCGAATGTTTACAAGTGCATTTTTGCATGCCGATATAATGCACCTTATATTCAATATGCTTACACTATACTTTTTTGCGCCCGTTGTTATAGCATTTATGGGGCCACTGGCATTTTTACTGGTGTATTTTGTTAGCCTTATAGCTGGGAGCCTGCTAACGTTGTATTTTCATAAAGACGATTACTGGTACCGTGCCATAGGGGCATCGGGAGCAGTAACAGGGGTATTGTATTCGTCTATATTACTGGCACCTGGTATGGAGCTTACATTATATTTTATATTGCCACTGCCTGCCTATGTTTTCGGTATTGGATATCTTTTGTACTCAATTTATGGAATGAAGGCTAAAAACGACAACATAGGCCACGTGGCACACTTTGGCGGGGCTATTGGCGGGTATGCAATTACGCTTTCGCGCGAGCCGCATATGCTTTATGATAATACGTTGATGGTTATATTATTAACCGTTCCAATTATCGTTTTGTTCTATTTGGCTAAAACTAATAAAATATAAAAAACTAAAACTGGCACGCAATTTGAATTTCTTACAGAAAACATAACAATCAAACACCATGAAAAAAATTGCATTAGTAGTATTAGTATTTGTAGGCACACTGGCAAACGCACAGGTGCAGCAACAAAACCCACAGCCGCAAATAAGTGTAAACGGAGAGGGCAAGATAACTGTAGCGCCGGATCAGGCAGATATCAGCGTAGGTGTTACCAACACCGGTGCCGATGCTAATGAGGTTAAAAAGGCCAATGATGCCGCTATAGATGCGGTAATTAAATTTCTAAAGGCACAAAAGCTACCGCAGGGCGATTACCAAACCCAAAGGGTAAACCTTAATAAAAACTACGATTACACTAAAAAGAAATACAGCTTTGTAGCATCGCAAACTATTGTAATACATTTAAAAGACCTTGCTAAGTATGACGCCTTAATGATAGGCCTTACCGATGCCGGTGTTAATACCATAAACGGTGTGGCATTTAAAACATCTAAGCAGGCTCAGTACGAAAGCGAAGCAAGGGTTAAAGCGGTAGAGAACGCTAAGAAAAAAGCAACCGATTACACTACAGCATTAGGACAATCGTTGGGTAAAGCTATAATGGTAACAGATAATACCCAAACCTATTATCCTCAGCCGATGATGCGTATGGCTATGAAAAGCGAAGCAGCCGATATGCAGCAGGAAACACTTGCTATAGGCGAGATTGAAATTACGGCAAATGTAAATATCAGCTACGCCTTAGGAAACTAAAAAATTTAGGAATATATAAATAGCCCTGTATCTTGATTGATGCAGGGCTATTTGTTTTATAACATTAAGCTTATGATTAAGCTATGGTAATATCCGGACTAAGGTAAACATCCTGTACGGCTTGTAACAGTTTTACCCCTTCGTTAAACGGTCGCTGGAACGCTTTCCTGCCCAGTATAAGCCCCGTACCACCGGCACGTTTGTTTATAACGGCTGTACGGATAGATTCGGTAAGGTCGCTCTCGCCCTTTGATTCGCCACCCGAGTTAATCAGTCCTGCCCGGCCCATATAGCAGTTGGCTAACTGGTAACGGCACAGGTCTATAGGATTATCTGATGACAAATCGCTATACATTAGTGGGTTACTTTTAGAAAAGTTGATGGTAGTAAAGCCGCCGTTGTTTTCCGGCAGTTTTTGTTTGATGATATCCGCCTGAATAGTAACGCCTATATGATTGGCCTGACCCGTAACATCGGCAGCTACTTCATAATTTATTCCATCCTTCTTAAAATCGTTGTTACGCGTATAGCACCAAAGTATGCATGCCATACCGAGTTGGTGGGCTTCTTCAAAAGCTTTGGCAACTTCAACGATTTGTCGGTCAGAGTTTTCCGATCCAAAATAAATAGTTGCACCCACGGCTGTGGCGCCCAGGTTCCAGGCGTCGCGAACGCTGCCAAACATTATCTGGTCGTACTTGGTGGGGTAGGTAAGCAATTCGTTATGGTTTATCTTAACTATAAACGGAATTTTATGGGCGTACTTGCGGCTCATTATGGCAAGGTTACCAAATGTGGTAGCTACGGCGTTACAGCCTCCTTCTATGGCCAATTTTAAGATGTTTTCAGGATCAAAATACATTGGGTTAGGCGCGAATGATGCGCCCGCGGTATGCTCTATATCCTGGTCTACAGGTAAAATAGATACGTAACCGGTTTTTGCCAGCCTGCCGTGGCCGTATAAAGCACTCAAGCTTTTAAGAACCTGTGAGCTGCGGTTGGTTTGTAAAAATATATCATCTACAAAGGTAGGTGAGGGCAGATGCAACAAATCTTTAGAAATTTTAGGGGTGTTAAAGCCCAGCAAACTTTCGGCATCTTTGCCTAAATGCTGTTGAATATCAGAGTAGTTCATAAAGTATAAAATTTATGAACTTAAAATTACTAACTAAATTTTAGGGATACATTAATTAGATGTTAAAGAATGTTAAAGCAGTTTTTGAAATTGATATAAAAAGAAAAGCCTTCACTTAAGTGAAGGCTTGATGGTATAAGAAATTCAGAGCTAATTCATTTCCGGGCCGGTTTTATCTTTACGGGCATCCATCATTTCCATAAGCTTAAGGCCCATAATGCCGCTAATAGGGTTATCGGCACCGCCATTGCCCGATATTATTACATCAGGAATAACTTTAATGTTGCCTCTGCCTATCTCTTCGGTAATTTTATACCTTGTAAAGTTATCGCCACCCATAGCCGATACCTGTAGCTGGTACGCCTCGGCAGTAGATTTACCAACAGCCATGATCTTTTCAGCCTCTGCAAGTCCGGTTTTAGAGATGCGTTCAGCCTCGGCGCTGGCTGTAAGTTTTGTAGCTTCTGCCTGAGCGCCGGCACGGGCTTTAGTAGCCTCTGCTTCAGCATTTGCACGCATTTTGGTCGCCTCTGCCTCTGCATTTACATTTAGTTTCAGGCTGGTTGCATCACCTTCGGCTTTTTTAACTGTAGCATCGGCGGTACGTTGCGCTATCTCAACACTTTGCGAAGCACGTACAATTTCTTTCTGCATATCGGCAATAGCGGTTTCTTTCTCCACGCCCTGCCTTTGTTCCTGTGCCATTTTTTGCGTTTGATAAGTTTTTTGCTCCTCTTCGGCAATTTTACGGTCGGTCAACGTTTTCATAAGCGATTCAGGAGGCACAATATCGCCAATAAGCGTATCTACGGCATTAACGTTGTACTCATCTAACACAAGCTTAATATGATGCTTGGCCGACTCCTGGCGCTCTTTCCTTGTGCTCAGGAATGAGATAACATCACTATCCTGCGCCGAGTTTCTAAAGTAGTTGCCTATAGTTGGTTCTAACACCTGTGATACAAGGTTGTTCATGCTGCCAAACCGCGCTATAACCTTAGGGGCTTCGTTAGCGGGAACGTGTATAATTTGCGCCACATCAAGGTTAAAAGGGAAACCGTCTTTAGAACGCACAGTTATGGTAGAAAGGTTCTTATCCAACTCGTGCGATTCGCTCCTGGCATTCGCCCAGTTAAGTACAAGGTTGGTAGTGGGCACGGCTTCCAGCTTTGTAGTGTATTTGTTAAGCGCATACTTGCCGGGGCCAAAGGGTTCCATCCAGACACCGCGCTGCCCTTTAGAAACTATATTACCGTGTTTAAAATGTTCGCCGGTAACATCCTGCCCGTCTTCTCCTATATAGGATATTACAACGCCCACGTAACCAATAGGTACATCGGTCATAGGGTTTTGTTCTATAAGGATAGCCCATGTATTAATATAGTAAGAACCAGCAAGCATTACATGAGGCTGTAACCCACGGTTACCGCCGCTTTCTAAAAAGGCATCAAAGTCCTGGAAGTTATTGTGCCCCTCTACAAACTTACCGGCGATCTGGCCTATGGGGATAGGGTCGCCATCCAATGCGGTAACAATGCCTATCATGTTCTCGTATATCTTAACCTGATCTGCAATTACAATTTCAAATAAAAAGGTGTTAATACGGTATGATCCTGTGGTAATAAAGGCCGTTTGGCGCCCTTTTTGGCCACCGTTGTCTAAAAATGCGGTAGCATCCTGAAAGTTGTCCGAATCTACCTTCCGGGCCAGAATGCGACCAGTTTGTATTTCTTTACCGTCTTTACTCAATACCAAGCCTATCTTTCCTTCAGGTATTACGGTAAACTCGGTCATGTCTACCGAATATTGCCATATCCACATCATCCAGTACAGTCCCGGCGCAAGCGTTTTTGCCTGATAGCCCGCCTCGCCTTTAGTGGCTATAATACGGCCATCCGGCAACGATTTTTCCGCCCCAAAGAGCACAAATTTTTTAGTAACCAGTCCAATTTTATTTTCAGGTACGATAACCATCCCGAAAAACACACGTAAAACAAATTTGTAAAAAACAACGCATAGTAAAAGGAGTCCTAACCATGCGTAACCAGAGATAATTGTTGTCATGTTTGTTATAATTAGACTGTAAAATTACGCTGGTTTTAACAAGAATGTTCTCAGGCTTAAATAATTTAACTTATGGCTTGTTTTACGCGCTAAAGCCTTAAAAACAGCTTTTTTACATCGATATAGTTGTTTGTTTAGGGCTGGGTTTTCCAAAATGCAAACTGCGGCCTGCATCTTGAATTTTAACAGTTTAAAGGCCGCTTTTTCATTATCTTATATAAATTTTAGGGCAAATAAAAACCGGCCACAGTAGTATGGCCGGTTTTGATAAGTGACACTGATTAAACTATTGCGATATTTAAACCCCTACTGCTGCCATCCTGCCGTGTTGCTGATCGGTTTCCGCGCCGTAGCGCGCCGACGTTAGTTTTATTACCTTACACGAACGGGTGGAAAGTGTAAGGCACCGTTACAGCCTCCTCGGCAGGCTGCCTACCCGTCATCTTCGTTTTGGTAGCCGTTATAATTTTTTAATCAGTATCAGTACATTACGAATGCTAATGCGTTTATGTATTATAAAGTTAGCAAAAATGTATTTAGGATTTCATAAATTAATATAACAAGAAAATACTTATTTTAATTTAAGTTTTTGATTTACAGCGACTTGTTTTTATTTAGGGTTTAATATTTTCAGAAAGAAGCCGATATTTACACCAAACTTTAATAAACATTTAGGCTTATGTAAATTTAGCAACACGCTCAAAGTCCTCGTAAGAAACCTTTACAAATTCCATTGCAATAACCTGGTAATCAAAGCCTGCACTATATACTACAGGCAAATGGCCTTCAAGAGTATAGTTTGCAGCAGCCCATGCATCTTCTGTAGTAACAATTGAATCTGACTCAATTAACAGCACATTTTTGTACTTACCGCGGGATTGCACAACCTCTTCCGGAATTAAAACGGTATTTGCCAGCATAATAATCTCTGCAGTGCGTTCTTTTATAGCGGTTTGTAGTATTGTTTTAAACCTGTTGGCATTTTCAGGAAGCTGTAATTCACTGCCACCGGGAATGAGAAATAGCGTTGTTTTTGTATCTGAGGTATTCAAGGTATTATATTTTCGGGACTGCGAAAATACAGCGAAATGAACCGTTTGCAGCTTATATTAACGTTATGCTAAGTGAAATATGAGATTAATTTAAGAAATGGGGCCACATTTACTAATATTTGCAGTATTTGACAAGATACTATTAAGCAGTTAATTCTCAAATCCCTATTTTTATCGGTTTTACATAATCACAGTATTTATGAAACTATCTATTGCCAAGATATGCCTGCCATGCCTTTTATTATTGACGTTAACTACTTCTGCTATAGCACAAAACCCATCAGGAAGGGAAGTAACCTTAATAGATGACGGCTGGCACTTTGCATTTGGGCACTCTCATGATACCGGCAAAGACTTTAACCACGGTACAGCATACTTCTCCTACCTTGCAAAAACCGGTAACGGCGATGGCCCTGCTGCTGCTGCTTTTGATGACCGTGCCTGGCGATTATTAAACCTGCCGCACGACTGGGCTGTAGAACAATCATTTAGCGAAGCAGGCAGTTTTAGCCACGGCTTTAAAACCGCAGGTAAGGGCTTCCCGGACAAGAGTATTGGCTGGTACCGCCGGAAGATCAGCATACCAGAGACCGACCTCGGGCGCATCATCTCGCTTAAGTTTGACGGCGTATTTCGCGACTCTAAAGTGTGGTTTAATGGGCATTACCTTGGTAATGAGCCAAGTGGATATGATGGTTTTGAGTATGATGTTTCCGCTTATGTAAATTATGGAGGCGAAAATACCATTGCCGTGCGCGTAGATGCCTCTATGGAGGAGGGCTGGTTTTACGAAGGCGCCGGTATTTACAGGCATGTGTATGTGCAAAAGACTAATCCACTGCATGTTAAAACTAATGGAACTTACATTACTACCGATATTAAAAACGGTTATGCCAACATAAAAGCGCAGGTTGCCATTGAGAATTGGAGCAATGATAATAATGGAGGCGATGTAGAAATAGTATCAACGATTGTAGATCCGCAGGGTAAGGAAATTTCTACAAAACAGATAATTTTGGCACCAAAACCCTTTAATATTTCACTTTCGGACTCTGAGATTCGCATAAATACCCCCCTTTTATGGGACATTGAAAATCCAAATTTATACCGCCTCATAACTCAGATAAAAAAGGAAGGAAAAATAGTGGATACCTACGAAACTACTTTCGGCATCCGGAGCATTCGTTTTGATCCCGAAGAAGGTTTTTTCCTAAACGGAAAGCATCTTAAACTGAAAGGTACCAACAACCACCAGGACCATGCAGGGGTGGGCACTGCATTACCCGATGAGCTACAGTACTTCCGCATCAAAAAACTTAAGGAAATGGGCAGCAATGCCTACCGTTGCTCGCACCATCCGCCAACACCCGAACTTTTAGAGGCCTGCGACAGGCTGGGCATGTTGGTTATTGATGAAACCCGACTTATGGGTATTACCGATTTGCACCTCGGGGCCGTTAAACGAATGATAGAGCGCGATCGCAACCACCCCAGCGTGTTTTGCTGGTCGGTTGGCAATGAGGAGTGGGCCATAGAGGGCAACATCATGGGCGAGCGCATAACCAATACCATGCAGGGCTATGCTAAGAGCATTGATCCTACAAGGCCCGTAACTGTGGGCATTAGCAGTGGTTTCAGGAGCGGGATATCATCGGTAGTAGAGGTTATGGGTTACAACTACCTTGGTAATGGCGATATAGATGCGCACCGCAACCAGTTTAAGCAACAGCCCGGTATGGGTACCGAGGAGGGCTCTACCTTTGCCACCCGCGGTATTTACGTTACCGATGATGCCAAACATTACCAGGCAGCTTACGACCGCAAACCGCGCCCGTCATTTTACAGTATAGAGGAGGGGTGGAAGTTTTATGCCACACGCCCATACCTGGCAGGCATGTTCATCTGGACAGGGTTTGATTACCGTGGCGAGCCCACGCCTTATGGCTGGCCGTCGGTTACTTCCTACTTTGGTATGATGGATGTGTGTGGTTTCCCTAAAGATAATGTGTACTACCTTAAATCATGGTGGGGTAGCGAGCCGGTGCTGCACCTGCTACCGCACTGGAACTGGCAGGGCATGGAAGGCAAAGAGATAGACGTTTGGGCGTACTCCAACTGTGATGAGGTAGAGCTTTTTCTCAACAAAAAGAGCCTTGGCAAAAAGATGATGGAGCAATACGGCCATTTAGAATGGAAGGTGGCTTACCAACCCGGTACATTAGAGGCTGTAGGCTATAAGAATGGTAAAAGGATACTTACCGACATTAGGAAAACCACAGGCAAGCCGGAAAAGATAAAACTTACGTCGCACAGGCAAACGCTCGACAAAGCTAATGGGGTTGCAGTATTTAATGTGGAAGTGACGGATAAAAACGGGCTGCACATTCCCACGGCTACAAATGAGGTTACGTTCAGTATAAAAGGCGGCACAATAATAGGGGTGGGCAATGGCGACCCAACATCGCTTGAAAATGATAAATTTATAGACGCTATCGCTTTAGTAAACATAACCGGTTTGCAGGAGCAGGCACTTACTACAGTTAACTTGCCACAGCAACTGCCATCGTACCCTAAAAACAACTGGACGGAGGCTTTTAAAGACAGGGATTATAAAAACCTTGCTCCGGCTTATGTTTACCGCGGGCAGTTTGAGTTGGCATCACTATCAGCAACTAATGTGGTTACGTTCTTTTATCAGAAGGTAGGGGTAGATGCCGTTATTTTTGTGAATGGTAAAAAGGTTAACTCAGCTAAAGATGACGCTCAAAAATATATTCTAAGTGCCGATATGCTTAAACAGGGCATCAACACCTTAAACATTATAGCAACACCCGTACATAAAGTAAAAGATTGGGACGTGATTAACGCCAACCCCGGTGTTGTTCAGGTTATAACTCCCGCTGACCAGTGGAAACGTAAGCTATTCAGCGGTTACGCACAGGTAATCGTTCAGGCCGATGGCAGCGGTAAGGATATTGTGCTTTCGGCTACAGCCAAAGATGTGAAAGCTGCAACGCTAACCCTTAGTGTTAAATAACGTTCTTTTGTCTTGAAACAAAAGAACCAAAAATTCAAGGCTTGCACCCTTTTACGCTACAAAGTATTGCGTTCGGCTAAATCATTTGAACTCGCTGCGCTCAAACAGCAAATGATTTTTAACGCCTTACTTCATACTTTGCTTAACGCTAAAAGGGTGATGCCTTAGCTTCACTCATACCCTAATGAATTACGGCAATACACAAACTGTACCCGTTCTCGGCTCCCCTCTCTTTCGGAGAGGGGCTGGGGGTGAGGTCTTCAGAGTCGTAAGCCGCAAAAATTCCTTAACCATAGTACTAATTTTTTTGTAAGATAAAAATTAGTAACTTCCCCTCAATTACGCTAAAGCCATACACAATGCTGGATTCATTTCCGTTTTACCTTAGCCTCATTGCCGTAATATTAGGGGTTATAATGCTCGCTAACAAAATAAAGGTGGCCTACCCGGTACTGTTAGTGCTGGCGGGGCTGGGCATCAGCCTGATACCCGGTATGCCCACGGTGCACATTGAGGCCGACCTGATATTCGTTATCTTCCTGCCGCCGCTTTTGTATGAAGCGGCATGGTCTATCTCATGGAAAGAACTGTGGAAATGGCGCCGCATCATTACCAGCTTTGCCTTTATAGTAGTGTTTTTTACAGCCTTTACCATAGCCTTGGTAGCCAATCATTTTATACCCGGCTTTACGCTTGCACTGGGCTTTTTGCTGGGAGGTATCGTATCGCCGCCCGATGCTGTAAGTGCCGGGGCTATACTTAAGTTTGTAAAAGTACCGCGGCGTTTTTCATCAATATTAGAAGGGGAGAGCCTGCTTAACGATGCCTCTTCGCTTATAATTTTCCGCTTTGCGCTTATAGCCGTTGCAACCGGCCAGTTTGTATGGCAGGAAGCCGCTTTAAACTTTAGCTGGATGGTTTTTGGCGGCGTGGGTATAGGCCTTGTAACAAGCTACATTATTATGAAATGCCATAAGCATTTACCTACCGATGCCAATATAGATATTGCTCTTACGCTCATAACGCCTTATATTATTTATGTAGCTGCAGAAGAGGTACACAGTAGTGGTGTACTTGCGGTGGTAAGTGGTGGCTTGTACCTTTCTACCCACAGGATGATATTTTTAAACAGCACATCGCGCCTGCGCACGGTTAACGTGTGGGAGAGCCTTTGCTTTGTGCTCAACGGGCTTGTGTTTATGCTAATTGGGCTCGACCTGCCCGAAATTATCGAAGGGTTGGATGGCACCGGTATAGGTACAGCCATAGGCTACGGCTTATTAATTACACTGGCATTGGTGGTATCAAGGATAATATCGGTATATGCGGCGGTTTTTACTACGCTGATAGCACGAAATTTTATAACGGTAGCCGATGCCGGACACCCCGGTTTCAGGGGGCCGCTTGTATTAGGATGGGCAGGTATGCGGGGTGTGGTATCGCTGGCAGCGGCACTCTCTATACCCGTAACGTTGGATGATGGCTCGGCTTTCCCGCAGCGTAACCTTATACTCTTTATAACCTTTGTAGTGATATTGTCAACATTGCTGTTGCAGGGCTTAACATTACCATGGCTGATTAAGAAGATAAACATGCCTGATCCCGACTCTATAATGCCCGAAGACCAGATGTACAATAAAATAAGGAGGTTAATGGCGCAGGAAGCACTTGATCACCTAAAAACGAATTACAGTACGCAATTGCAAAACAGGCAGGTGTTGCAGTTTTTTGCCAGTAAATGGGAAAATAGCGGCGCAGAGTCTGACGATAATTCGCTTATGGACGAAGAAACAAAAACTATTTACCTCGATCTTTTAAATGTTCAGCGCGACCTGTTGCTTAAAAAGAACAAAAGCCTTGTTGTTGACGAGGAAATTGTGCGCAGGCACCTGTTATATTTAGATTTGGAAGAAGAAAAGTTAGGGCTTTTATAATAATGCAAGCTAGCACTTACTTCCAGTTCAGCTCCAGCGCAAAACAGGCTTTATCGTCTTTATTAATACTAAAAAAGGTCTGTTTATCCTCAATGCCTGAATATAACTGAACTGCATCGCCCAGTTTAAGTTCGCGCATAAAGTTCATATCAAAGCTTTGCAACTGCTGCCTTAAAATAGGTTTATGGTCTATACCATCCAGGCACCATTCTAAATATTTTACGTTGTTAGCATGGTTTACAATATCCAGGTCAGATAATACCACTTTGCGTTCGCTGTGCAGCGCGGCCTCACGGTTTAGGTTCACTTTTTTAAAGGATTCAGCGGTCGATTCCCTTTCAGGGTATTTTTCAAAATGTTCGTGGGGCAGGGCAAGGGCTTCGGCCTTGCGCAGTTTTGTATTAAATACCGCCCAGTAGGTAATGGAACCCACAATTTTTTTATCGCCAAGGTACATTTCCAGCGCACGTATAGATCGTGATCCCTGCAAATCATAAATCCAGGTTTTCACGGTAACAACATCGCGCCATTTAGGCAATTCATCAACCTCTACGCGCATGCGGCTTAGCACCCATGCCTGGTCATGCTGCTGCATATCGGTAAAGCTAAGGCCGCCCAGTTCGGCATGGTAACCGGCTGTTATTTGCAGCAGGTTGCAAAGCTCGGTGTGGCGCAGCAGGCCGTTAGGGCTGCATTGCAGGAAATTAATTTCAAAGTCGTGCGAGTAAACCGATGTAAAATCCGGGGATATTGGCATTATAATGAATCTTCTATATAATTAATAATAGTGGCAGGCGGGGTTTTAAAATCAAACCACCTGGCACCTTCGGTACGCTTAAACCAGGTCATCTGGCGTTTGGCAAAGCGGCGGGTGTTCTTTTTAATTTCTTCGATGGCAAAATCAAGTGTAAAATCGCCGTCAAAATAGCTAAAAAGTTCCCTGTAGCCAACAGTTTGCAATGCATTCAGCTTTTTATGCGGATAGAGTTCGCGAGCCTCGTCAATTAGCCCCATACCCACCATAATATCAACGCGCTGGTTAATACGGCTATACATGGTTTCGCGATCGGCTTCAAGCCCAATGACGATTGGGATAAAGGTGCGGCTGTTCTTTTTGATATTCAGGAACGACGAATACGGCCTGCCGCTGCCAATGCAAACCTCCAGCGCACGCATCAACCGTTGCGGGTTATCTTTTGCTACGTTGTGGAAATGCATTGGGTCTAAACGCTCTAATTCCGACTGTAAATATGCAATTCCTTTCTCTTCAAAATCGGCTATAAGCTGTTGCCGTATGGCGGGGTCTACATCGGGGAAATCATCAAAACCTTTTAAAACCGCATCAATATAAAGCCCCGATCCACCCACTAAAACCGCAAAGTTATTAGTGGTAAAAAGCTCGTTGAGTTTAGCAATGGCATCACGCTCAAAATCGCCTACAGTATATTCATCAAAGATGGATATGTTCTGGATAAAATGGTGTTTAGCTGCCGCCATTTCATGGTTACTGGGTACAGCGGTACCAATAGCCATTTCTTTAAAAAACTGCCTGCTATCGGCCGATAGGATCTCGCAGTTAAAATGCTTTGCAATTTCTATAGCCATGGCGGTTTTGCCAATGGCAGTTGGACCTATAACAGTAATAAGGTATTTGCGTTGGGTATCCATTTATTTAGAAAGGCTTGCGCCGCAGTTGTAGCAAAATTTAGCATCGTCACGGTGCTGGTTAGCACCACAATTAGGGCATGCCTGGGTATTTAAATGAGGTTTTTCATCGTTCATAAACTGTGCGGTTACAAGCCCTGTAGGCACTGCAATAATACCGTAACCCATTATCATAATGATAACGCTTACCAGTTGCCCAAGCGGGGTAATAGGGGTAATATCGCCAAAGCCTACGGTAGTAAGGGTAACGATAGTCCAGTATATGCTGATGGGTATGCTTGTAAAGCCGCTTTCAGGGCCTTCTATCATATACATTAAGGTGCCCATAATAATGCAAAGCACCAAAACACTGAATAAAAATACCGCGATTTTAACCTGGCTTTTGCGGAGTGCGTTAATTAACTGGTTACCTGCCCCTACAAAATGCGTTAGCTTTAATATCCTGAAAACACGCAATAGTCGCACCGCCCTAACGGCAATAAGAAAGCCTGTACCCGGGAAAAGTAAGCCCACATATTTGGGTATGGTAGCCAGAAGATCTACAAAGCCGTAAAAACTAAACACATATTTTAGGGGTTCGCGAACGGCTATCACACGGCCAATATATTCCAACGTAAAAAGTACGGTAATTATCCACTCAATCCATGCCAGTTGGCGCCCATATACAATTTTTATAGATGCCACACTCTCCAGCATTACCGCCACGATACTCAGCAGGATAACGCACAGCAGTATAATATCAAAAAGCTTACCCGCGCGGGTATCGGCCTCATAAATTACTGTGTGGAGTTTTTTACGGGTTTCTTCAGGTAGGAATCCGCTCTTTAAAATTTTAGGTTGCTGCATTATACCAAAAATACTAAATACGTTAGAAACGTACTATTTTTAAGGCTTTCTTTTTTCTCAGGAAGTCCTGGATTATCTTTTTAGTATCCTTATTATTTTCCATAGGCACAATGATATTTTTAAGGATGTCTATTTTATTAACCTGGTAATTAAGGTTAAAAAACGCATAGCCTTTGTAAACGCCATTTTCTATAAGTACCGCGCTGCGTTCATCAATGGTGCGGCCACGGTCTATAATAACCATGCTTTGGTTGTAAAAACTGTTGGCAGCAATAAACTCGTTTACACGCAGGTTGTATTCTTCAGGCATTTCGCGGCCCACGCAGGCACCGTTACAGCCATCCAGCTCCAGCGGAAAACACGCCTCTTTAGCCGAATCATCCATGCGATTTATTTTTTGGCACAGCCTGTATTTTTCTACAATTTTAAAAAGAGCGCTGCGCGCCTCTACAATACCCGGAAAAGAAATAATTTCTTTTTTACGGCCATCCGTTTTAAGCAGGTTAAGGGTAATGTAGCCATGCGGGTCTTTTTCCGGGTACATAGACCACGGTGCGGTATTTACCTTAAGAATGCGGTTGTACACAGGCTTATTAACTTTAAGTTCGTGGCATTCTTTAAGCAGGGCGATAAGCTCGCTGCCCGTTTCCTCGTAAGTTACGGTAAAAGCTTCGCGCTGAATGCGCTTGTTTTTTCTTGATGTACCCGTAAAATGCTGGTTAACACGTTTTTTTACGTTGCGGCTACGGCCCAGGAAAATAAGGTCGCCGTTTTCGTTATAAATGTAGTAAAGCCCTGTAACCGACGGAATACCCTCAAGCAAATCCTGTAATTTGGGCGAAATGCCTTTTTTGGTTTCGCTCTTGATAAGGCTTTTTACGATCTCTTTCTCGGTATCTTTTTCTAATAACAGTTTAAATAGCTGAACCGTTGCCAGTGCATCTCCGGTGGCGCGGTGCCTGTCGCTCATGGGTATGCCCAGTGCGCGAACGAGTTTGCCCAGGCTGTGCGATTTTTGTTCCGGCAGTAGCTTTTGAGACAGCTCTACCGTGCAAAGCGTTTGCTTTTCAAAATTGTAGCCCAGGTTCTTAAATTCGGTTTTAAGCACACGGTAGTCAAACTGGGCGTTGTGTGCTACAATAATACAGCCTTCGGTAATCTCAATAATGCGCTTGGCCACCTCATGAAACTTAGGTGCGCTGCGCAGCATGGCATTATTAATGCCGGTAAGTTTTACCACAAAGGGCTGTATGGGTTTTTCGGGGTTTACGAGGCTTATAAACTGGTCGGTAACCTCATGGCCGTCATATTTGTAAATGGCAATCTCGGTTATTCCCTCTTCATTAAATTGTCCCCCCGTCGTTTCTATGTCAAGTATTGCGTACAAAAAATTTTATTTGAGTTTGAAGGCATAAATATACGAAGTTCGTAAATCAAAACCATGTTTTTTATCGATGTCCAAAAATACTGCTGCCAATGCGCACCATCGTGCTTCCGCATTCAATGGCCAGCAGGTAATCGCCACTCATTCCCATGCTTAGGGTTGTCAGTTGTTGGTTGCCGGTTGTTGGCAGCTTCGCAAGATTATTAAAAACTGACTGCAAATACATGAATTCTTTTCTAATCCGGGCCTCATCTTCGGTAAAAGTTGCCATACCCATAAGGCCGGTAACCTTAATGTTTTCCATAGCCTTAAATTCATCCGATGCTAACAGCTCGTTGAGTTCAGCTTCATCCAACCCAAATTTAGTATCTTCCTCTGCAATATGCATTTGCAATAAACAGTCAATAACCCTGCCGTTCTTTTTGGCCTGTTTGTTTATTTCGGCCAGTAGTTTAAGGCTGTCAACCCCATGCACCAATGTAACAAACGAAGCCATATACTTTACCTTATTGGTCTGCACATGGCCTATCATGTGCCACTCAATATCTGTAGGCATTTGCTCGTGCTTATCGGCCATTTCCTGTATCTTGTTCTCGCCAAAAATACGCTGGCCGGCGTTGTAAGCCTCCATCAAATCAGGCACAGGCCAGGTTTTGCTTACCGCTACAAGGGTAACGTGCTGGGGTAATGTGGCTTTTATTTTAGATAAGTTATTTTGTATTGACATGGTATAATTTTAATATTTTGCCATCAGTAAGTTGCAGGATGATGATTGTTCGAGAGCCTGTATAAACAACTCCCATACGCCAAAGATAATAGAACGCTAACCAAATGAAAACGATTTTTTAGATTAATCAGTAATTTTATCGTGGTTAATTGCGTATTTTGCAATGCTGTTTACAACAGGTAGGTAGTGGTGGGTTTTTACATGCCTTTATTGATTAATTACAATTACAAAATTTTATAAAAATGAAATTGGTGACCTTTAAGTTGCAGTTTTGCGTGCTATTTTTTTCTTTGATGCTGGTGTTAAGCGGATGTTCAACAACGTCCGATTCGGCTTCGCCGAGGCAAACCGTTACGTTGACAGACGGCTGGAAGTTTTCGAAAGAAGTTAAGGGCGATGCCTTTGCAGCTAACTTTAACGATTCCAGCTGGGAAAAGGTGAGTGTGCCGCACGACTGGGCTATTTATGGCCCGTTTGATAAAAAATGGGACATGCAAAAAGTGGCCATCGTACAAAATGGTGAAAAGGAAGCTACCGAAAAAACCGGACGTACCGGAGCCCTGCCACACATAGGCACAGGCTGGTACCGCAAAACCTTTACCCTGCCCAAATTTACAGAGGGCAAAAAAGCACTCCTGGTTTTTGAAGGCGCCATGAGCGAGCCACAGGTATATTTAAACGGTAAAAAAGTTGGGCAATGGGCGTATGGCTATGCCTATTTTTACATAGACATTAGCAAAGACCTGGTGGCAGGAGAGAACACGCTTGCTGTGCAACTTACCAACAGGGAGTATTCTTCGCGCTGGTACCCGGGTGCGGGTTTGTATCGCAAGGTAAATATTGTGGTTAAAAATCAGGAAAGTTTTGAGCAGTGGGCTACATATATTACTACGCCAACGATTGCCAGTAATGCCGCAACTGTAAACATTAAAACAACAGCTTCAGGCAGCGGTATTTATTTGGTAACAAAAATACTCGATGCTACAGGTAGAGAGGTTGCTTCACACAAAAGCGATGCAGTAGATCAGGGCTTTGAGCAAAATTTAGTGGTTCCTGAACCTAAACTCTGGAGCCCTGAAACCCCCTATCTATATACTGCCGTTACACAACTGTATGCAGGCGATGTTTTAAAAGACGAAGAAACTATAAAATTCGGTATTCGTGAAATTAAATATGAACCGCAAAAGGGCTTTAGCCTTAACGGTAAAATAACAAAGTTTAAAGGAGTGTGCCTTCACCACGATCTTGGCCCGCTTGGGGCTGCGGTTAATAAGGCTGCATTGCGCAGGCAGCTTACCATTTTAAAAGACCTGGGCTGTAACGCCATACGCAGTTCGCACAACATGCCTTCTATGGAGCAGCTGGAACTGGCCGATGAAATGGGCTTTATGTTCCTTGCCGAGAGTTTTGACGAATGGGCAAAGCCTAAAGTTGAGAACGGCTACCACCGTTTTTTTGAAGATTATGCCGAAAAAGATATTGTGAACCTGGTAAGGGCAACCCGCAACCACCCATGCATTGTGATGTGGAGCAGTGGTAACGAGGTACCCGACCAATATGGTGCCGAAGGCCTTACAAGGGCGAAATTTTTGCAGGATGTTTTTCATAGGGAAGACCCTACACGCCCTGTAACTGTGGGTATGGATCAGGTAAAACAAACTATGGAGTCGGGCTTTGGGGCGTTGTTAGATGTACCGGGGCTTAACTACAGAGTACACCTTTATGAAGATGCTTACAAAGCGTTCCCGCAAGGGTTTATTTTAGGGTCTGAAACGGCATCTACAGTAAGCTCACGCGGTATTTATAAATTCCCTGTGGTTCAGGCTAAAGAAAAGCAATATAATGACCTGCAAACATCGTCTTACGACCTTGAGGCGTGCAGCTGGAGTAATGTACCCGATGAGGATTTTGTGTTACAGGATGATAAGCCGTGGGTTATAGGCGAGTTTGTATGGACGGGCTTTGATTATCTTGGCGAGCCAACCCCTTATGACGAAAAATGGCCGTCGCGCAGTTCGTATTTTGGAATGGTAGATCTTGCAGGCATCCCTAAAGACCGTTTTTACCTGTACAGGAGCCGTTGGAATACCAAAGACGAAACCCTACACATACTGCCACACTGGAACTGGGAAGGCCGCGAAGGGCAAACTACTCCGGTTTTTGTGTACACCAACTATGATAGTGCCGAACTTTTTGTAAACGGCAAAAGTATGGGCATCCAGAAAAAAAGCAAAGCCACACCACAAAACAGGTACCGCCTTATGTGGATGGACGTGAAATATGAGCCGGGGACCCTAAAGGTGGTTGCTTTTGATAAAAACGGCAAGCCTGTAGCCGAAGAAGAAATACACACTGCCGGAAAACCGCACCATTTGGTTTTAGACCCGGACAGGAAAACCTTAACTGCCGATGGTGAGGATATCTCTTTTGTAACGGTAAGTGTGGTTGATGAAAAAGGCAATCCGTGCCCAACGGCTACCAACCAGTTGAACTTTAAAGTTAGCGGTGCCGGTACCTACAGGGCAGCCTGTAACGGCGATGCAACCTCGTTAGAGATCTTCCATAAGCCGACTATGAAGCTCTTTAGCGGTAAGTTGGTTGTTTTGGTACAGTCAGGCATAGAGTCGGGTGACATCCAATTAGAAGTTACTGGAAACGGTTTGGAGAAAGGCATGCTTAACCTTACTGCGAAGCAATAACAAGATATGACGCCATAAAAAGAAAGCCGACTGTAAATAACAGTCGGCTTTCTTTTTATATATGAACTTTAAACTCTTAACTCACAACTCATAAACCACCAGCCCGCTCCTGAATTTAGGCTCAATATAAGTGCTTTTTGGCGGCATGATAAGGTTGTTATCAGCCAGTTGCTTAATCTCGTTAATACTGGCAGGAAACAGCATAAAACCAACCTGATACTCGCCGTTATCTATCAGTTCTTTAATGATGGTAATAGGTTTGTTGCCGGGTATGTATTCTATACGCTCATCATTTCGTAAATCGCTGATACCTAAAAGCGGGTGTAGTACTTTTTCGTATAATATCTGGGCATCCAATGCCTCTAAAACCGAATCAAACTCGGTATTCTTTAACTGCAGGGCGTAAAATTCGCCACGCAGGTACATCCCAAAGCTGAATTTTTCTTCGGGTTTCCAAAGTTCCAGGTGCTTATTGGTAACTGTAAAATCTTTAGATAATGCTTTTAAAAATTGCTCTTTAGTAAGCCCGTTAAGGTCGTGAATAATGCGGTTGTACTCGTATATCTTCAGGTCGGTCTCGGCAATTAAAAAACTCATAAAGTAGTTGAGGTTGCCGTTACCGGAAGCCTTATCCTGCTCGTACAATAACTCTGATGATGCCGACCTGTGGTGCCCATCGGCAATATAAAGGCTCTCTATGCCTTCAAACTGCTGTTGCAGCCACTGTATCTCGGCTTCGTCTTTAACGCGCCACAGCGTGTGTTTATCGCGGTTAAGCGACGAAAATAAGTACAGCGGACGCTTTTGCTTGCGGTGGTGTATCCACTGTTGCAGTTCGGGTTTTTCGGGGTAGGTAATAAGCACCGGCTCGGTATTAAAGCCCGTTTGATGCAGGTAATCTTTAAAATACTCTACACGGTAGGGCAGGGTATCTTCGTGTTTTTTAATCACGTTGTTTTGGTAATCTTCTATAGAGGTACCTGCAATGATACCGGTAAAAACCCTGTTTTTACTCTGAATTTCGTATAGGTAAAATACAGCGCCGGCCTCCTGCTTAAGCACCTGCTCATCTTTAAACTCCTGGTATTTGGTGTGAACCGACTTAAACCTTGTTTCTGCCGAAGCTTTTTGCTGGTTGATGTATGCCGGTTTTAAAATGTGTAAAAACGAGAATGGGTTATAGTCCAGTTGCGAGGCCAGTTCGGCAGGGCTGTACTCATCATAAGAGCGTGATGTAACCAGGCTTACTTTATCGCGTGCCGGGCGAACTGCTTTAAAAGGGACTATTTTTGCCAAGGTTTGTTTAGGGTTTAGGGTTAAGAGTTGAGAGTTTTGAGTTACGGATTGCGTAAAATGTTGTCCCATTTCGACCATAGGGAGAAATCTCAAAATAAATAAGAAGATTTCTCCACTACGTTACACTTCGGTCGAAATGGAAAAACTGCCTGCTATTAGGGTCAATCTGCTAACTGCGACTGCGACCTGCCTACCGGCAGGCAGGCTGAAAACTATTTAGAGAATTGGCGCGCGATTTTCTCCGCTTTCTTACTCTCTGAATAATCGTAAAAACCTTCGCCAGATTTTACACCAAACTTACCGGCCCTTACCATGTTTACCAATAACGGGCATGGTGCATATTTAGGGTTTTTAAAACCATCGTGCATTACGTACAGTATAGACAGGCAAACATCTAACCCAATAAAGTCGGCTAACTGTAGCGGACCCATAGGATGTGCCATACCTAATTTCATAACCGTATCTATTTCATACACGCCGGCAACTCCGTTGTAAAGGGTCTCTATAGCCTCGTTAATCATGGGCATCAATATTCGGTTAGCCACAAAACCAGGGTAATCGTTAACCTCTACGGGTACTTTACCCAGTTTTTCCGACAGCTCCATTATAGATTTGGTAACTTCATCAGTAGTATTGTACCCACGGATAATTTCTACCAGTTTCATAATAGGAACTGGGTTCATAAAGTGCATGCCAATAACCTTGTCCTGCCTGTTAGTAACTGCCGCTATCTGCGTGATAGATATAGACGATGTATTGGTAGCCAGTATGGTATTGGAATCGCAAAACGCGTCAAGGTCTTTAAATATCTTAAGTTTAAGGTCTACATTTTCGGTAGCGGCCTCAACAACCAGGTCAACATTTACCACACCATCTTTAATATCGGTATAAGTAATAATATTGCCAATAGTTTTCATTTTGTCTTCGTTAGTAATGGTGCCTTTGGCAACCATGCGCTCCAGGTTGGCAGCAATGGTAGCCATACCTTTATCTAACGATTTTTCTGATACATCAATAAGCTTAACGCTAAACCCGCTTTGTGCAAAGGTGTGTGCTATGCCGTTGCCCATGGTTCCGGCGCCTATTACTGCTATGTTTTTCATGATAAGTTTGTTTTGTATATGAGTTTGGTTAGTTTGTAAAATCTACAAGATCTGTAATTACATTGGTTTCAAGATTGCCCAAATAAACCAGCCTGCGTTGTATGTAAGGCCTGATCTCATTAAAGTTAGAATGGTATTGTTCAGAAATTTTAGCCACCTTTTTAGTGCCTGCCATTATGTATATGTATTCGTGGCGGGAGTACCTGCCCCATACACTGGAAGTAAAATATCCGGTAATATCGTTAAGGAAATACTTATGCGGCTTGCCGAAACCAAAATAGCGCTTTACGGTTAGGCTATAATCGTCAAACGAAACCGCAACTATTTTTGTCCTGAACGAGTTGTATAAAGACAATACCCCGATAGCAGCAATGATATAAACAAATTTGCCGCCGGGTACGGTAGTAAAAACACTTTTAAATATGCTTACATGCCAAAAAATAATCAGCACTACAAATACTAAATAGAGTACTGATACATAAGCAGTATATTTAAATTTAGATGTCATTTGAGTGTAATAATGGGCAATTCAATTGTGAACGCATTGTGTTCACAATTGAATTGCTTAACATCTATAAGTATATTGGCCTGTAGCATGTATTAACTTTTAAAGCACTCAATAATTCTATGGGCTACGCGAAGTGCTTCGGTGCCGTCTTCCAGCGTTACTACCGGGGTAGTGTTATTGTTTATGGCATCCGCAAAGGTTTCAAGTTCGTCTAAAATGGCGTTGTTGGCCTCAACATCAGGGTTATCAAAGTAAATTTGCTTTTTGATGCCCTCTGCGTTTTGAAGTATCATATCAAAATCGCCGGGAACTTCGGGTGCATCCTTCATTTTAACCACCTCGCACACCTTGTCTAAAAAGTCGACAGAGATGTATGCATCTTTTTGGAAAAAGCGCGATTTGCGCATATTTTTCATAGAGATACGGCTGGCAGTAAGGTTAGCCACACAGCCATTTTCGAATTCGATGCGGGCGTTGGCAATATCCGGAGTGTCGCTTATAACCGACACACCGCTGGCATAAATATTTTGCACCTTAGATTTTACCACGCTTAATATTACATCAATATCGTGTATCATAAGATCTAAAACCACAGGCACATCCGTTCCGCGCGGGTTAAACTCGGCTAATCGGTGCGTTTCTATAAACATAGGGTTTTCTATCTTGTGTTTGGTAGCTGTAAAAGCAGGGTTAAAACGCTCTACGTGGCCTACCTGTCCTTTTACATTACGTTCTTTAGCAAGCTGCATAATTTCTTCGGCCTCAGCAACGGTATTGGCAATAGGCTTTTCTATAAAAAGGTGTTTGCCTGCGTTTATAACTTCTATGGCGCAATCGTAGTGCGAAAGGGTAGGGGTAACAATATCTACTACATCTACCGCCTGTATGAGTTCGCTTATTGTATCAAATTTTTTGTATCCAAATTCGTGTGCAACTTTATCTGCATTATCGCTGTTAGGGTCGTAAAAACCAACAAGCTCATATTTTTGGGACTGGTTTAGCAAACGCAGGTGTATCTTTCCCAGATGGCCTGCGCCCAAAACGCCAACTTTTAGCATAAGAATATATTTTTATCAAAAATAAGATTATTTACAGTCAATTTCCAAAAAATAGCATTCAAAACAACGATTGCACTGCGTTTATTTTTGTTGGCAAAGTTATTTTCAGCGCTTGGAAATTTAACAATTTGTTCACTATTTTTACGGTTCAACAATATCTACGTTTTGAAAGACACCGCCAAACATCAGGGACTTCGTAATCAATTGGTAAGCGTACTGCAGCAAAAAGGCATTACCGATAAAAATGTGCTGGAAGCCATTAAAAAAATTCCGCGCCACCTTTTTCTTAATTCCAGTTTTGAAGATTACGCCTACCAGGACAAGGCTTTCCCTATAGGTGCCGGGCAAACCATATCGCAGCCTTATACGGTGGCTTTTCAGAGCCAGTTATTACAGGTGGAAAAAGACCACAAGGTATTGGAAATTGGTACCGGATCAGGCTACCAAACGGCTGTTTTGTACATGATGGGCGCCAAAGTATATAGTGTAGAAAGGCAGAACGAACTGTTTAAATCCACATCGTTACTATTACCTAAGCTGGGTATTAGGCCCAAGCACCTTTCATTTGGCGATGGCTACAAAGGCCTGCCTAATTACGGCCCGTTTGACAGCGTTATTGTAACCGCAGGCGCACCCATGATACCCAAGCCGCTTATGGCCCAGCTAAAAATAGGAGGCAGGCTGGTAATACCTGTTGGTGGCGAAAATCAACCCCAGATAATGACATTACTAATACGCAAAAGCGAAACCCAGTTTGAAAAACATGAGTTGGGCGAATTTAGGTTTGTACCTCTTTTAGAAAATAAAAATTAATTATGCTGCGGCGGAGATGTAGTAAGCAAAAAGCCATCATAACGATGGCTTTTTCTATTTGTATTCTTTCTTTATCCTGTCCAGGTCGCGTTTGGTGTCGCGTTCTTTCATGGTTTCGCGTTTGTCGTAGTTTTTCTTACCGCGGCAAAGGCCAATATCAAGCTTTGCCATACCTTTTTCGTTAGTGAACAACCGTAGGGGTATAATGGTTAATCCCTGGTTCTGCACGCTTTTTAAAAGGCTTTTAAGCTCTTTTTTGTTAAGCAGGAGCTTGCGTTCGCTTTTAGGTATATGAGTAAAGCTTCGGCTATAGGCGTATTCTTCTATACTGGTATTAATAGCAAACAGCTCATGCTCATGAAATTCGCAAAAGCTTTCGGCAATAGATGCCTTGCCCAGCCTTATGGATTTTATCTCAGATCCTGCCAGTACAATGCCCGCCGTATACTTCTCGATTATCTCGTAATCAAACCGTGCGCGCTTATTTAATATGTTAACCGTTTTTTGCATAAGGACTGCAAATGTAAGCACAAATGTTTAATGCACCAACAGCATTAAGAAAGTGTTACGTTTTAATGAGCTCGTGGGTAATTTTACTGCCTGTAACGGTTATTTTGTACAGGTAGCCAAACTCATTATCGGGTATATCAGGATATGTTTTTTCTAAAAGCAACTCGTTAATTGCGGCCGGTATGGTATTGCTGTGTCCTACAATAAGCAATGTTTTGCCACGGTATTTATTGGCAAGCCCCATTAAGGGCATATCGGGGTCGTAGGTTTCAAACAGGTGTTTGTTTTGTGCTTCGCCTATGGGCCAGGCGGTAAGGGCTGTACGTTTATAGCTGGTTACAAAAAAGTAATCAATAGGTTTGTCTTTAAAATACTGTGCCCATTTTGCTGCACGGGCCTTACCGGCTTCAGATAACTCAGGGTCGGCACTGTTATCAACCTTTTCGGCATGGCGAATAAGGTAAATAGTAGTGGTAGCGCTTTGGCTCCATAATTTGGTAAAGAACAGGAAGGTTATAACAAGGTAAATGTTTTTCATAGGATGAAGTTGAATTATTATACTAACATCTAATTTTATTATTTAGTATTTTTACGGCATGGAAAAACCTACTTCTAACAACCCGATGCACGGCATTACCCTTAAAAAGATATTGGAAGACCTTGAAGCTTTTTACGGCTTTGATACCCTGGGCGAACTCATAAACATTAAATGTTTTAATGATAACCCCAGCATTAAATCAAGCCTTACCTTTTTGCGTAAAACCGACTGGGCACGCAAAAAGGTAGAAGAACTTTATATTAAAACACTGCCCAAACTAAACGCTTAAGCCTCGGCAATGCCTTTCCATTTTTTTATAGATACCGTAAAAAAGTACATGTAGGCAAATACCAGTAGGATATTAAGTGCTACAATAAGCATAATGTAGTTTTCTAAGAATAGGTATACAGGGTTGTAAATAGTAACGTATCCTTCATCAACCGGGATTTGCTCATTAAACTCTTTAGATATATCAAAAACAATGGCGGCTATTACCGGTATAACTGCGGGCAGCAGCCATAGTAAATGGTTGATTATTATAGCCGATATACCCTTGCTTGCATTCTTTTTTGCAATGTATATAAAGTAGCATAGTAATAAAAGCACAATTACTACCCATATAGTCAGGAAAAAGAACTCATCGTCTATCAGCATTACATTCCTGAAAAAAACATTGGTAATAAGTGCCGACACTACTCCTGTAATTATAGCGGTAACCCCAAAGCTTACCAAGGCTATAAGCCAATCCCTGCCCGATGTTACCCTGAATGAAAAGATTATAAGTGAAAGCCCAATGCTTAAATACAGTACAACAATTAGTATTTCGGGTTGTAAAGGAGGGTTTGTCCATCCTTCAGAAATTTTAGAGTAAGCATATTCTAACTGATCTAAAGGAATATAGTATTTAGGGTCTATTTCTTTTTTGCCATCAACAATACGCACAATGTTAGACTCGGCATCATACTTTAAGGTCAAATCGTATTCTGAAAGATCCTCATTTAGATCTGAATTTCTTTCGTAACGATAATCATACCCGTGTACCGGGGCATAATCATTTGCACCGATTACAAGGTACTTGTTAAAATCGGGGTAATTGTAAACATTATCCAGCCATTGCTGCGGGGTTAGGTTCGCTTTTAAATTATGCTCTTTTGCAATTTGTAATAGCTGTTGCATAACATGGTTAACCGAATCTTTTTTGTTAGCAACAAGCCATTGCTGTACAGTAACCCTGTTAACTGAATCCTGTTCATGATCCTGTAGCGAAAATGAATATGTTTCCATATTAACCAAAGACCTAAACAGGTATTTTTTGCCTTTATACGTAAAATACTCGCGATGTATATTTTTTTCATTAATTATAGTGTCAGCTTCAAAATGCCAGGTATTATCGGCAAACATAGATGCCTTGCTTATAACATCGAGTCTTTTTAGCGCTTCGGCTTCTGTATAGTAGCCTTTCAGCCTTACTTCCTTACCGTATAAAAAGCTTACAGTATACAGGCAGTTAATAAGGCATATAACAAAGATGAGCAGCCATTCTTTATATAACGAGGCCTTTTGCTTTGGATAAAAGTATTTGTAAGCATTGTTCCTTAAGTAATATACCAGCCATATGATAAACAATAGTAACGATAGTATAACGCTAAAAAAAGTTACAAAAGCAATGGTTTCATCAACATAATAGTCGGCTGATTTGTACTCTGTAAAATCTATAGCACCATAAATATATCCCCCAATAAAAAAGATAATATTTATTACTGTAGCTATTATAAGTGCAGTAACGATCCTTGTATTCCACAACAGCGGATGGTTAAGTAACAGGCGGTTTTGTATTTTGTTAAACATAGTGTGTGGGGAAGGTTAGGACACAAAGAAACGTCTTGTAGAGTTAGAAATATCACGGAAGTAAGCCAACGGAACCTGCCTCTCTGTAACCAGTTGTAAGAAGCTGTGTACAGTAGTGGCATCATTAAACGTGGCAATATAGGTACCGCCGTTAAACTGTAATGATACAAGCCCAAAATGGCTCAGGACGTCATTAAGCATGCTTTGCGACCACTCGCTTTCAAACTCTATAACGAGTTGCGTTTGTTGTGCTTCGGCATCGTAAAGGTTTTTTTGTACGCCATGTTTTAAAAAGATAACCTGATCGGAAGTTTTCTCTACCTCATACAATTGCTGCGAACTTAAGATGATGCCTAACGGACGAAAAGGCGATTTAGCAATGGCTCTGAAATCTTCCAGCACGGTTTGCTGTGCCAATATATCCAGGTTAGCGAGGGGTTCGTCTATCAATAATACCTTAGGCTTGCGAAGGAGCATACGCGCCAGCTCGAAACGCATTTTATAGCCTGATGAAAGGTCTTTCCACTTGTGTTGCCTGTATTTTCGCAGGCCGAGCCTTGCAATGGTAAGTTGCACAATAAGGTGGTTCTCATCCGGACTGTAACCGTACATGGCAGCCGTAAAAACCAAATTCTCAAACATAGAGCCGCGCCAGGTATCGGTACGTTGGGGTATGTATACCAGTTTAGTACGCCGGTCGTACTTATCGTCATACTTAAAGTTATAGTTTAAATTGCCCGATGTAGCAAACAATTCGCCACACAGCAGGCGCAGCAGGGTAGTTTTGCCGTTGCCGTTTTCGCCTACAAGGCCTATAATATCGCCTTCAAACAGCTCTATATTTACAGGGCCTAAAGCAAAAGCAGCAGGGGAGTAGGCCTTTTTAAGGTCTATTGCCTCCAGTATTTTGTTCCTCTCGCCCAACGGTTTGGTTGATAAGTACGAGTAAAGATCGTCTAAAAGCGCATCAAGCTTTTGTTTAGTGTCGGCACTATTGGGCTTATCATCCAGCCAGTCTAAAAGATCGGCTGTTTTTTTGTAGAAATCAACCTGCCCGGTATCAAGCGTAAAATCAATTATACGTTTTACAACAAGTGCGTAGTCATCAAACTTAAGGAGTTCGCGTACTTCGTTAAACTGTTTTTTAAATTCGTTCATTGGCTGTGGAGTAGGTTATCAAATGTATTAAAGAATAGTTAATAAAGGGCAAAAAAAAATCTTCCGGCCAGGAAGATTTTTGAATACTTTATTTGAGTAATTTACGGTTGTGTTACAACTATAGTCCTTACAATAGGAGAAGCTTCTGTAGCAGTTATAAACCTAAGTTCATAAGTACCCGCCGCAGCTGCCTGAAAAGTGTACGGCTTGGTAACCATCGTGGTAACTTCATTACACTGGCAGCCCGTTTTATCTAACAATACAGCCACCTTTTTAGGAAAAGTAGTGTCTTCATTAAAGCTATTAAACGTTTCGCAACTTGTCATAGTTTGAAAGCTAACATTTAATGTTATTGGTACACCAACTGCGGTAGAATCGGAGCCGGTAACATTTTGTGCTGCAGCATAATATTGGGTAAAACAGTAACTTTCGTTTTCATCGCCATCAAGGCTACATGCTGTAACTACAGATACTGCTATCACTAATAGTGCGATAAATTTAAATTTAAAGGTCTTCATAAAAAAGATTATTTTAGGTGTAGATGAAATTTACATCAAAAGGTTGCGTGCAAAGTTAACTTTTTTATGAAAAAACTGCCACAGTAAATCCGGCTGAATATTGTTTGCCTGGTTCCAGGAGTACAATTCCTTCTTTTTCAATGAGGTTGCCTAAGGATGTAGCCGCATCAGAATATCCCTGCCAAGGCTCTATGCATAAAAACGGTGCGTCTTGTTTTGTCCAGATACCCATATGCGGAAAATCGGGAAAGGACACCTTTATATAATCGCTGCCATTTTTTTGGATGGTTATGGCATCCGACTCCAATTGCTTAAAAATAAGCGCATCGTTTTTAAAAAGATCGTATGATAATGGCAGTATGCCATCCTGTGCAGGTAGCGTAACGGTTTTATCGCTTATAAGGTCGTTTTCGAGCTGGGTACTTACTAATGGCTCATTCTTTTCAAACTTCAGACTATAATCTCTAAAATTACCTGGAAGTGCAAAAGCCGGGTGTGCCCCAATAGAGAAGGGCATGGCCTCATCGCCCTTGTTAGTTACGAAATAATCCAGCCTAAGCGTGTTATTCTGTAAGGTGTATTTCAGTTCCAGTTCAAAATCAAACGGGTACTGAATTTTTGTATCGTTGTTTGATGATAATGTAAAGGTAGCTGTACTTTCAGTCTGCTCTTTAAGATTAAAAACATTATCGCGGGCAAAACCGTGTCGCGACAATGCGTGCACCTGCCCTTTGTACAAGTAGGAGTTATTTTTTAGCGTACCTACAATGGGGAAAAGTACCGGTGAGTGCTTTCCCCAAAATTCAGGGTCGCCTTCCCAGATAAATTCCGTTGAGTCGTTTTTTAAAGAATTAAGTTCGGCCCCTTTGGGGTTAATGGTCGCCGTAAGCTGCCCGTTAGTAATCTTGATGTCCAAAAGTGAAAAATTAAAGCGTTTTTACTGTTTCTTCGGCCAGTGCTTTTATCCGTTGCGATGCCGTTTGCCCAAAGATAGTATTTTCATTAAAATATTTTTCGCCCTCTGTTAATATTGCAAAATCGCCTATTTGGGTAGTAAGCCATGTGTGCCCATCTGCATCTTCAGAAAGTGAGTATATATAGCCTATCGTGGTTACCTCTTCCTCCCAGGTAGGTTCAAATAACCTGTAGCCAAGTGTTTGGTTTATAACAAATTCTGACACGGTTAGCCTGCGGTCAGGGTATTGTATAATTGTTGCGGGAACAATATCGTAGTCGCCAAAATCTTCCGGCAGCATACCCCATTGCCTTATGTATTGGGGCTTAGTTAGTATCTCCCACACATGGCTAATTGGTGCCTCTATCTTTATGCTGTTCTTTACAATAAGTGACTTGCTCATAGTGTATTGATTTTTAAGGTGTAATTTTTAAAAGTACTAAATCTACACCGATTGCGTAGTGTTTTTAACGATATTTTAAAATACACAAGCATAAAAAAAGCAGCCTAATACTGCTTAATATATTGTCCTTCAAAGATGTATTAAATCCTCGAATCGTCACGTGTATTCTTAACAAGCCCGATACCTGCTATAAAAAATATAAGGCCTATAATGCCGTATATAGCAGTTGTTTTAACGCTTTGCTCTTGTGTAGAGGTGTTAGCAAATATGTATGCTGCATAAATAAGTCCTACAATACCTAAAATAGTAAGTATCGCGCCAAAAATTCTTTTTAAGTTCATGATGTTTGGTATTAAGTTAAGATGATTACAAATTTCAATCTTTTTTAAATGGTATGTTGAGGGTTTGTAAAAACATTAACACTAACCGTGAATTGTGTGTAAGTTATTAGTAAAACATCAATGAATATAAGGAGTTTAGGAAAAGATGCAAATAAAGTATTACAAATGTTTTCTTAAGCAAAAGTTATTTAGTCACAAAGTTCTTGAAACTAAGTGTTTAAATGTAGAAATTTGAGTCGGAGTTATAAGTAACGTCTAACCCTAAAGATTTACCTGCTATGAAACTACTATACATTTTGGCTGCCACGTTTGGCTTGTTATTTACAGGTTATATGTTTGTAAACGATTTTACTTTTGATAATACAACGTTTAGTAACTACCTTATAAACACACTCTTTATAATGCTGTTATGCTGCCTTGGGGTGGTAGGTTTGGTTGCTGCGGTTTCTTATAGAAGAAAGCACGCCGATAAAGATGTTATGACCATACGACAGTATTACCAATATAGAAGCGCCCGTTAAACAGACGGCTACGCTTTTAAGAAAACACCCATGCTTACGGCATGGGTGTTTTTGTTTTGGATTAGCTGATTAAACAATTATGCACACGTTATAGCGTGGGCATAATTATTTATACGGCAGCAATTCAGTTACTAACCAAATCAGTCTGGTTCCTGAAAACTAAGTTGCCATCAAAACTGTCAAGCAAGATTATACTATCGGTAGTAACCTTACCGCTAAGTATTTGTTTAGAAAGCTCGTTCATAACTTCTTTCTGGATAACACGTTTTACCGGGCGTGCACCAAAGTCCGGGTCGTAGCCTTTTTTGGCAAGGTAGTCAATTGCTTCGGGCGTGGCATCCAGCGTAATGTTTTGCTGGGCCAATAACCTGGTAACACTTTTAACCTGTAATCCAACAATTTCCCTGATGTTATCGGCGCTAAGTGGCGTAAACATTACAATATCGTCTATACGGTTAATAAACTCCGGTCGAACCGTTTGCTTAAGCAATCCTAAAACCTCTATTTTGGCAGCTTCAATAGCAGCTTCTATATTGCCTTTAAGATTCTCGAATTTCTCCTGAATAATGCTGCTACCCATGTTGCTGGTCATTATTATAATGGTATTCTTAAAGTCGGCTACACGGCCTTTATTATCAGTAAGTCGGCCTTCGTCAAGTACCTGCAACAATATATTAAAGGTATCGGGGTGGGCTTTCTCTATTTCGTCTAAAAGAACTACGCTGTATGGTTTCCTTCTAACGGCTTCGGTAAGCTGCCCACCTTCATCATAACCTACATATCCCGGAGGCGCGCCCACAAGGCGACTCACGCTGTGGCGCTCCTGGTACTCGCTCATGTCTATACGTGTCATGGCATTTTCGTCGTCAAACAGGTAACTGGCAAGGGCTTTGGCAAGCTCTGTTTTACCCACACCGGTTGTACCAAGGAACAGGAACGACCCAATAGGTTTTTTTTGGTCCTGTAATCCGGCACGGCTACGCCTTACGGCATCGCTCACGGCCTCTATCGCTTCTTCCTGACCCACAACACGTTTATGTAGCTCATCTTCCAGCTTAAGCAGTTTTTCGCGTTCACCCTGAAGCATTTTGGTAACCGGTATGCCGGTCCATTTGGCTACAACTTCGGCAATATCCTCGCGGGTAACCTCTTCTTTAATAAGGCTTTTACCATTTTGGTTTTCATGAAGCTGCCCTTGCATGGTATCAAGCTTTTCCTGAGCTTGTTTTATTTTGCCATAGCGAAGCTCCGCAACCTTACCGTAATCGCCATCACGTTCAGCACGTTCGGCATCTATTTTATAATTCTCTATTTCTGTTTTAATAGCCTGAATGCCATCAACCACATCTTTTTCGCTTTTCCAGCGGGCATAGATCTCGTTGCGCTCTTCTTTTTGGTTGGCAAGCTCCATACCTAACGATTTCAGTTTGCTTTCATCATTCTCACGCTTAATGGCCTCAATCTCAATTTCGAGCTGCATTATCCTTCTGTCTAGCACATCCAGTTCTTCGGGTTTGGAATTAATTTCCATTCGTATTTTAGAAGCCGCCTCGTCCATAAGGTCAATGGCCTTATCCGGAAGGAAACGGTTGGTAATATAGCGTTGTGATAGCTCTACTGCTGCAATAATGGCATCATCTTTAATACGCACCTGGTGGTGTGTTTCGTATTTTTCTTTGATACCACGAAGTATTGATATAGCGCTTTCGGTATCCGGCTCATCTACCATAACTTTCTGGAAACGACGCTCTAATGCTTTGTCTTTCTCAAAGTATTTTTGGTACTCATCTAAAGTAGTGGCACCTATGGCACGAAGCTCTCCACGGGCAAGGGCGGGTTTTAAAATATTGGCGGCATCCATAGCGCCATCGCCACCACCGGCACCCACAAGGGTGTGTATCTCATCAATAAAGAGTACGATATCGCCCTCAGCAGAGGTAACCTCTTTTACCACCGATTTCAATCGCTCCTCAAACTCACCTTTATATTTGGCACCCGCAATAAGGGCACCCATATCTAAAGAGTAAACTACTTTGTTCTTAAGGTTTTCGGGCACGTCTCCCTGGATAATACGGTGCGCCAAACCCTCTGCAATGGCGGTTTTACCCACACCGGGCTCACCAACAAGCATAGGGTTGTTCTTGGTACGGCGGCTTAATATTTGCAGTACGCGGCGAATTTCTTCATCACGGCCAATAACCGGGTCGAGTTTGCCATCGTTAGCTAATTTGTTGAGGTTTTTGGCATATTTGTTAAGCGAATTATAGGTCTCCTCGGCACTGGCCGACGTTACCCTCTCGCCTTTACGAAGCTCATCAATAGCAGACTTTAACGCTTTTTCGGTAACGCCCTGGTCTTTTAATATTTGGGCTACCTTGCTGCGCGAAGCAAAAATGGCAAGCAGCAAATGCTCTATGCTTACAAACTCGTCGTTCATTTTGCGGGCAATGTTAGATGCCTCGGTTAGCGCAGTGTTTGCATCGCGCGATATACCCATTTCGCCACCCTGTACTTTAGGGAAACTTTGTATAATGCTGTCTAATATCTGCCCAAAAAGCGGCAGGTTAACATTAAGTTTTTTAAGGATAAACGGGGTAACATTTTCGTCGACCTCCAGTATAGCTTTTACGATATGCTCGTTCTCTATTTGCTGTTGGCCTAAGCCTTGGGCAATTTGCTGTGCCCTTTGTACAGCTTCCTGAGATTTTATAGTAAAATTGGCAAAGTTCATATCTTAAATTGTTTATTTTTGAGAAGTAATAGTCAATTTATATTCCAATAAGTAAAATCCGACAAAATGTCTGTTTTTGATTAAAAATCCTCAATTAAAACCGACAAATTGTCCTAAAATATGTCAATATGAGTCTGTTTAGCAATATATTCAGAAATTCTGATAGTAAAGATACGCCTTCTGCATCGATAGTGTGGAATGATTTAACAGATATACAACAGTTGGATGCTATTGCCACAGAATCTGCCGAAACGCCTGTGATTATCTTTAAACACAGTACACGCTGCTCAGTAAGCCGTATGGCATTAAAGAATTTTGAACGCGAATACGCTATCGACATTGATACCGCTAAACCATATTTTCTTGATCTGCTGGAACACAGGGATATTTCTAACGAAATTGCCTCACGTTTTGGAGTGGTACACCAAAGCCCGCAGCTTATTCTTATCAAAAATGGCGAAGCGGTTTACACCACATCGCACAGCGATATTGATGCTGCCGAGGTTAAGGGGAGGGTGTAATTGCTTACTTCGTATCAATATAATCAGCAATTACATCTGTAATGTAATTGTAGCGTTTAGATACAATTTCGCCCTTATCGTTAAGAATAATGTAGGTAGGGTAGGTGGTTATACCTAAATCATCTGCCGGAATATTTTTCTCGCTGTGTACCTGTTTGTAATTGTTCCAGCTGTAATTGTGCTCTTTAAGGTAGGCGCTCCAATCCTCATATTTTTGGTCTATTGATATGCCGATAACCTCTATACTGTGCTTTTTAAAATCCTTAAGGCGCTGGTTTATAATTTTATGATCAGCCACGCAGGGCTTGCATTTTACAAACCAAAAATCTACAAGGTATAATTTGCTATTACCTGCATCCGGTTTTTTAACTGCACCTTTTGCATCCATTAACGTGTATGAAAACGGATTGAAATTTGATATCTTGCTTACGTTCAGCATTTTTTGCAGCGCAGGGTAAACAGTTGATAAGCCATATTTAACGCTGTCATTTTGTTTTTCGATCTTATTGAGCAGCAACCGCAATTTTTCAGGATTATTTTGATGGTAACTCATGTAATTAAACGAAGCAAGATTTGAGAAAGCATCGTTAAAATGCTCATCGATTTTATTCAGCAGGTATTTATCCCGTGTTAACGTATCCTGGTTTTTATGATAGGCATCAAGCTGGTCTCCAAAAGCAAAAAGCTCATAATAAATGGGTGAATTGTAAACAGTATCTACAACTACTTCCTTATTTTTAAAGTGCAGCTTAATTTTTGGATTGCCATTATTCAGCCAAAACTGGCCCGTGTAATGCTCTCCATTTTTAAAGAACGCTACGGTATAACTGTGGGGAACGCCTTTATTAAACGTTGCGGTTAGCGGGTTACTAAATTTTTTAAACCCCTGCCAATGCTTAAAATCCGTGTCGGTAATAACAATGCTATCCGGGGTAATATCCGTCGTATAATCTACGGTAACTATGGTTTTACTCTTATCTACGGGTGTTTCATGCTCTTTTTTACAGGAAGATATTACGGTTGCCAATAAACACATGAGTGTAATTTTGTACATAAACAATTACAGTTAAGGTGGTTGTAATAGTTACAACGGCATCCTAAAAATAAAAGTATGCTGAAAGATATTTTAATAAGAATTAATCTATTAAAACATTATCAGGGTGTATATCTTCCTTTTCGAGGCCGAGTTCGTCCATCAGTAAGGTAGTGACAATTTTTTCTATCTCGTGAATGTTTACCGATGCCTTCCTCCTTGATTTGATGTAGTTGAGTCGCATCATTTTTTCCGAGAGTTCGCCAACGGTGTGCAGGCTGAAATTTTTAGCGGTTTTTCGTGCTATCCATAATCCTAAGTAAGAGATAATAAGTGGGATGGCGAATTTAAACTTAAAAAACACCCCTACAAATGATATAATAAGCACCAGTAGCAATAAGGCTTCTAACCATCCGGGAGGTTGTAACGCATTGAGTTTTACATCCAGTTTCTGGTCGAGTGCTTTAACCTGCGATATCCTTTTTTTCTTGGGAAAAAGTTCTTCCAGAAGCGTATCGGGTTCTATTGATTTTTCTTCGAAATTTGTGACGGATACAATAGCGCCACGTACTTTATAAAAAGCCTGCTGCGATGTACAGGTTTCGTCCTGCGGTAATGGTATTTTACTGGATATACACTTACACAACTGTCGGATACTAAGCCCCGAAGGCAATTCTTCCGGCTGAAATTGTATGCCAAATGATTTTTCTACAGCAATGAGAAAATCATTTAGATCAAGCGGATCAATACCTATTGTTTGCTTAGGGCCCATGAGTTGTTTTTGCGGGCTGCAAACTTAGTTTGTTTTTGACGGTTTTTATACAGTCATTCTTATTTTGTTAACAAATTAATAAGCGCTTTAAATCCAGATGGTTTGGGTAAAAATTACAAAGCCCTTTCCATCTTCGCTACTATCTCATCCAGACAAAGATTGTTGATGCTACCTTCGTGTGTATGTTTTGTCGCCTTTGGCGATGTAAATGTGCCGTTGTCTACCTGTTCGCCCACAATTTTATAGGCGTCCCTAAACGGTACACCGGCAGTAACAAGTTCGTTAAGTGCATCTACCGTAAACAGGTAATCGTACTTTTTATCGTCGAGGATGTTTTCGTTAACCTTAATTTCTTTAATAGAATAATGCGCCATCTCCAAACACGATTTTAGTGTTTGCAACGCAGGGAATAAACCTTCTTTAAGCAACTGGAACTCTCTGTGGTAACCACTCGGTAAGTTATTGGTTATAAGGGTAAGTTCGTACGGAAGCGCCTGGATTTTGTTGCACTTACCGCGAATAAGCTCAAAAATATCGGGGTTTTTTTTATGAGGCATTATGCTGCTGCCTGTAGTTAAATGCTGCGGCAGGCTTATAAAATTGAAATTCTGACTCAGGTACAGGCAAATATCCATAGATAATTTCGATAGCGTACCCGCTACCGACGCCATTGCAAAAGAGGTGGTTTTTTCTACTTTACCGCGGCTCATCTGTGCGGCAACCGAATTATATTTTAGGGTCGCGAAACCCATTTCCTGAGTAGTAAAAGTCCTGTCGATGGGGAAGGAGCTGCCATATCCTGCCGCCGATCCTAACGGATTCTGGTCGGCTACGGTTAATGCGGCATTCAGCATAGTTACATCGTCTATCAATGTCTCGGCATACGCCGAAAACCACATCCCGAAAGAGGATGGCATGGCCACCTGAAAATGCGTATAGCCCGGTAATAATATGTTTTGGTATTGTTCGCTCAGGCTTATCAATAAGTCGAATAACTCTTTAACCTGATTTTTTATGGTCTGAATTTCAGCTTTCAGGTATAAATGAACATCGGTAAGTACCTGGTCGTTACGGGAACGCGCTACGTGAATTTTTTTACCGGTGTCTCCCAGTTTTTGTATCAGCAGGTATTCTACCTTGCTGTGTACATCTTCAAAAGAATCTTCAATGGTAAATTCGCCATCATTGATTATTTTAAGGATGTCCTGTAGGGCAGCTACCAAATCGTTCGTTTCCTGTGCGGTTAGCAAGCCGGTTTTGCCCAGCATTTTAGCATGTGCCATAGAGCCGATAACATCGTACTCGGCCAATACTAAGTCGAGTTCGCGGTCGTTGCCCACAGTAAACAGGTCGGTTTTTTTATCGGTAGGTATGCCTTTTTCCCAGAGTTTCATTTATTCAGATTGTGTTGCGGCTTTTTGTGCCGGTATGGTATCTTGTTTAAGGAATTTAGAAAGTATTTTAATATACAATTCTACTCCCTCTTCAATTTCTTTAATATATATAAATTCATCAGCGCTGTGTGACCGTGGCGAATAGCCCGGACCCAGCTTTAGCGACTGGCAACTTAAAACGGACTGGTCGCTTAATGTGGGCGACCCGTATGTTGTTCTTCCTAACTCGATACCCGCTAAAACCAAATCGTGGCGTTTAGGTATTGATGATGAGTTAAGATGTAGCGATCGCGGAGTTACCTTTGCCTTGCTGCCTATTTCTTTACGAATAATATCAAGTACTTCTAAATTGGTATAGCGGTCGTTTACACGAACATCTACTACCAAATTACAATCAGACGGTACCACGTTGTGCTGCTTACCGGCATTGATTCCGGTAACCGTCATTTTAATTGGGCCAAGAACATCCGATACCTTCTCAAACCTAAAATCCCTGAACCATTCTATAACCGGCAGGGCATTGTAAATAGAGACATTATCGTTAGGATGTGCAGCATGGCCGGGGGTACCCTCAACAAGAACATCTAAAACTAAAAGCCCTTTTTCGGCAATGGCCAGTTGCATCTCGGTAGGTTCTCCAACAATGGCGCAATCAAGTTCGGGCAGGTGCTTAAGTACACTGTTTAGCCCGTTCGGGCCACTGCTTTCTTCTTCGGCAGATGCCACAACCACAAGGTTATAGGGCAAGTTCTCCGTCTCATAAAAATAAGCGAATGTAGCCAGTAAAGACACCAGGCAGCCGCCTGCATCGTTACTGCCAAGCCCAAACAGTTTACCGTCTTTTTCTATAGGCTCCAACGGGTTAAGCGTATAGCCAAGATTAGGTTTTACGGTATCATGGTGCGAATTTAATAGCAGGGTGGGTCTGCCATCCTCCTTATATTTGTTAAACGCCCAGATGTTGTTATTCTCGCGCTCAAACGATATGTTGTTACTGTTAAACCAGGCCTCTATAAGCAGCGCAGTACCATCTTCTTCACCCGAAAAAGACTGCGTTGCAATAAGCCGTTTTAATAGTTGTATTGCCTCTTGTGTTAGGGTATGTAATGTTTTGCCACTCATGCAGTTATTTTTTGATTAGGCCGTTACCAGCGTAAAAATGCTGTTGTTTTTTTTCAGCATTTCGGGGCTTCCTATGCCAATTTTAGAAACCCCCTGCTGCAGGGCATTAAAGCAGTTTTCCAGCTTGGGCAGCATGCCGGAGTGGATAACTTTTTGCTCACGCAGTTGTTGGTAGGTTTCAAAAGTAAGGTTTTTTATAACAGATTCCTCATCTTCGGCATCCATCAGCACACCTTTTTTCTCAAAACAATACAGCAGGTTTACATCAAAATGTTGGCTGCATGCCACGGCAAGCGTACTTGCAATAGTATCGGCATTGGTATTAAGAAGCTGGCCCGCACCATCGTGTGTTATGGCACAAAAGACAGGTACAATGTTTTGCAGCAGCAGCACATTAATTAGTTCGGCATTTATGGCAAGTACATCGCCTACAAAACCAAAATCAACGGCAGCATTTTTTCTTTTTTCAGATAGAATCAAGTTACCATCGGCACCGGTAAAGCCCATGGCGTTGTTGAGCAGTGCCTGTAATTGCGCTGTAATATCTTTATTGATAAAGCCGGCATACGTCATAACCGCCACATCAAGCATTGGTTTATCAGTAATACGTCTTCCTTCATAAAAAACGGCAGTAATGCCAAGGCTTTCGGCAGTTTTAGTGGCGATTTTGCCTCCGCCATGCACCAGTATTTTATAGCCTTCTATTGCTGCAAAATCTATAAGAAATGCCTTTAAAGCCGACATATCATCTATTACATTGCCGCCAATTTTTACAACTGTAAGCCGGGGTTTATTTTCCATCTTCCAAAATTTTAGTCAGTATGGCCTGTGCGGCATAGGTACGGTTATTAGCTTGCGGAATTACGATAGATGCATCGCTATCCAGCACATCGTCAGTCACTATCATGTTACGGCGCACGGGCAGGCAATGCATAAATTTACCGTCATTGGTAAGCGCCATCTTTTCGGTTGTAACCGTCCACGATGGGTCTTTGCTTGTAATCTGCCCGTACTCTATATAGTTACTCCAGTTTTTGGCGTAAATAAAATTGGCATCCTTAAACGCTTCGTCCTGGTTGTGGGTAATGGTAACACCGGCAGTAAATTCAGGGTTCAGTTCATAGCCTTCAGGGTGGGTAATTACAAAATCAACGTCGGCCTTTTTCATCACTTTTACAAAAGAGTTGGGTACCGCATGCGGCAGTGCCTTCGGGTGCGGCGCCCATGTAAGCACCACCTTAGGGCGGGCAATGGTTTTATATTCTTCCACCGTAAGGGCATCGGCAACAGCCTGTAACGGGTGCTCGGTAGATCCTTCAAGGCTTATTACCGGCACCGATGCATATTTTTTAAAAGCAGTTATAACCTGCTCTTCTTCGTCTTTTTCTTTATCGGTAAGGGTAGGAAAACTACGTACGGCAATGATATCGCAGTATTGCGAGACCACCTGTGCCGCCTCCTTAATATGTTCAGCTTTATTGCCGTCCATAACCACACCGTCTTCAAATTCCAGTAGCCAGCCTTCGGTATTAAGGTTCATAACAATAGCGTGCATGCCTAAATTAAGCGCCGCTTTTTGTGTGCTGAGCCTGGTTCTTAAACTCGGGTTAAAAAACAACAGCCCAAGGGTTTTGTTCCTGCCCAGTTCGGCATTCGCAAAAGGTGCCGCTTTAATGGCTTTGGCTAACGATACCAGCTCGTTAAGATTTTGTATATCATCTACGGAAGTGAAGTTTTTCATTCTTTTAGTTGTTACTAACCTGAGAGGTTTTCAAAACCTTGCAGGTTTATCTGTAATGTATAACCTTATTTTTAGCTTCGGAGAAGCGGTATGTTTATAGTAAATCTAAAGGCTGGATAGGGCACGAGCTCCGGAGGAGCGGCATAGTATGGTATTTATATGCCGTCCCTCCGGGACTACCGCTTCAGGGCCATCTATTCTCTATAGACATGCCGCTTCTCCAAAGCTCTTTCCTATTTTAAAAACCTTGCAGGAAACTAACTATGCCTTTAAAGCATTTTTAAGTCCTGTAAAAAACACATCCACATCTTCGTTGGTTATAGAAAGTGGTGGTAATATGCGCAGCAGGTTTTTTTGCGATGCATTACCTGTAAAAATATGCTCGTCGTAAATTAGTTTTTTACGAAGCTCGGTTACATCAAAATCGAATTCAAGGCCCAGCATGAGGCCACGGCCTTTAATGTTTTTTACTTCGGGAATCTGACCTGCAAGCTCCTTAAAGTAAGTACCTATAGTGTTTACATTATCAATAAGGTTTTCGTTTTCGATAATTTCCAATACCGATAACGCTGCCGCAGAAGCCAGGTGGTTACCGCCAAACGTAGTGCCTAACAAACCGTATGATGCTTTAAATTTAGGCGAGATAAGGATGCCTCCGATAGGGAAACCGTTGCCCATACCTTTAGCCAGCGTAATAACATCGGGCTTAATATCGTGGTATTGATGTGCAAAGAACTTGCCCGAACGCCCATAACCGCTTTGTATCTCGTCTAATATCAGGACTACATCGGCTGTTTTGCATGCGGCAGCAATGGCTTGGAAAAACTCGGTAGTACCCTGATCCAATCCGCCAACGCCTTGTATGCCCTCGATAATTACGGTGCAAATGTCGCCTTTGGCAAGCTCAATGTTGAATGCCTCGATATCATTTAACGGAAGAAAAACCACTTCGTGACCGGCGTTTAGCGGCGCAACGATAGAGGGGTTATCAGTAGCTGCAACAGCCGCCGACGTACGCCCGTGAAATGCTTTTTTAAAAGCTATAACTTTCTTTTTACCGTTGTGGAAGGATGCCAGCTTAAGCGCATTCTCATTAGCTTCGGCACCGGAGTTGCAAAGGAAAAGCGTATAGTCAGGATAGCCGGATGCTTTTACAAGCTTGTCTGCCAGTGCTTCCTGAATTGGGTTTTGTATAGAGTTAGAATAAAATCCTATTTTGCCCACCTGCTCTGTAATGGCTTTTACATAATCAGGGTGGGAATGCCCCGCCGAAATTACGCCGTGCCCGCCGTAAAAGTCAAGATATTCCTGGCCTTTATCGTCCCATACTTTGGCGCCAAGCGCCTTTACAGGGGTAATGTTGTATATTGGGTATACATTGAATAAACTCATTGTATAAATGTTTGAAAGTTAGAAGTTAAAAGTTAAAAAGTTATATGTTGCAAACCTAACTCCCCCATAGGGGGTCGGGGGGCTTTAAAACCCTGCCGGCTTCAGTTTCAATCCTGTTGTTTCGTCTAAGCCAAACATCAGGTTCATATTCTCGATTGCCTGGCCGCTTGCACCTTTTACTAAATTATCTATTACTGATGTTATGAGTAGGTATTTACCTTTTTGCTCCAGGCTGATAAAACAGTTATTGGTTTGAATGGCAAGCTTAAGGCTGATACTATCTGTAGTAACCCGCACAAACGGCTCGTCTTTATAATAGCTGTCGTAAAGGGCTACCACTTCATTAAAATCGGCTGTTAGTTTGGTGTACAGTGTTGCAAAAATACCACGGGTAAAATCGCCGCGATTGGGAATGAACAAAACTTCCTCATCAAAACCCTGTTGTAGTTGCTGCAAACTCTGTATGATCTCGCCCAAATGCTGGTGACCAAATGCCTTGTAATGCGACATATTATTGGTCCTCCACGGGTGGTGTGAGGTAGCCGATGGCTGCACCCCGGCACCGGTACTGCCCGTTGTGGCATTTATGTGCACAGTGTCGGTAATCAGGTTGTTTTTAGCTAACGGAAGCAATGCTAACTGAATAGCTGTTGCAAAACACCCCGGGTTGGCAATGTACTGCGCCGTTTTTATCTGCTCGCGGTTCAGTTCCGGCAGACCATAAATAAATACTTTACCATCAAAATTAGCATCTGCCGTAAGGCGAAAGTCATTGCCCAGATCTATTATCCTTGTGGTTGCCGAAAAGTAATTGTCGCTTAAAAACGAGATTGACTTACCATGCCCCAGGCAAAGAAAAACCACGTCAACATCAGGGTTAACAGTATCGGTAAAATTGATGTTGATACTACTATACAGATCCTCATGTACCGAAGCCACGGGGCTACCGGCATTGGTGGTGCTGTATACAAAGTCGATCTGAGCCTGCGGGTGGTTAACCAGCAAGCGAAGCAATTCGCCTGCCGTATAGCCCGATCCGCCAATGATGCCAATACTAATCATATTTTTCTCCGTTTACCTGTGCGTAAATATTTTGGGCATTACCCACTATTTTTATAAACCCTTTGGCATCATCTGCCGTCCAGGCATTGTTAACTTCGCCATACTGGCCAAAGCCGGTGTTCATTAAATCGTGCGGCGACTCAATTCCGTCCAAAGAAAAATGGTACGGTTTAAGCGTTACGGTCACGATACCGGTCACCGTTTTTTGCGTGTCTTCCAAAAACGTTTCTATGTTGCGCATAACCGGGTCAAGGTACTGGCCTTCATGAAAAAGCATGCCGTACCAGTTGCCCAACTGTTCTTTCCAGTACTGTTGCCATTTGCCCAGCACGTGTTTTTCTAGCAGGTGGTGCGCTTTGATAATGATGATGGGCGCGGCAGCCTCAAAACCAACGCGGCCTTTAATACCTATAATGGTATCCCCCACGTGAATATCGCGGCCTATAGCAAATGCTGCAGCAAATTTTTCAAGCTTCTGGATGTTGGTTGCCGGTTTTTCAAATTCGTTATTAATACCAACAAGTTCTCCTTTTTCGAAATGTAGGGTAACTTTCTCGGCTTCTGATTTTGAAAGTTGCGATGGATAAGCTTCGCTTGGCAGCGGCTGGCCGGATGTTAATGTCTCTTTACCGCCAACACTTGTACCCCAAATACCTTTGTTTATTGAGTATTGTGCTTTTTCCCAAGAGTACTCCACGCCATTTTTCTGAAGGTATTCAACTTCCTGCTGGCGGGTAAGCTTAAGGTCGCGAATAGGGGTAATAATCTGCATTTCCGGAGCTATGGTCTGGAACACCAAATCGAACCTAATCTGGTCGTTACCCGCGCCGGTACTGCCGTGGGCAATAGCATCGGCACCTACGCTTTTAGCATAACGCACGGTTTCCAGCGCTTGGAAAACCCTCTCAGCACTAACCGAAAGCGGGTAGGTATTGTTTTTAAGTACATTGCCGTACACCAGGTACTTAATTGCTTTTTCGTAATATTTATCTATAATATCAAGGTTAAGGTGGTGGGCACTGCCCAGCTCATACGCACGTTTCTCTATGGCGGTAAGCTCTTCTTCGCCAAAGCCGCCGGTGTTTATAAGTATGGTATGCACCTCATAACCAAGGTCGTTCTTTAAATATTTAAGGCAGTACGACGTGTCAAGGCCGCCACTGTAGGCTAAAACAAGTTTTTTCATTCGTCGGTATCTTTTTTAAGGAAAAGTGCCTGTTTGATAGCCTTAAGCCTGTCCAGCACTTTTTTGTTAAAGGTATATTGGTCTTCTTCTTTTTCGTTTTTCTTTTCGGCTGGGTCATACAGCATGCCCGTGCACAGGCACATTTTGTAATCCTTGCGTTGCAGGATATCAAAATTATTGCAGCCACTGCAACCCTTCCAAAATGTAGGGTCATCGGTTAATTCGCTAAAAGGTACGGGTTTATAGCCCAGGTCGGAGTTTATCTTCATAACCGCGAGGCCCGTGGTGATACCAAATATCTTGGCACCGGGATATTTTTCCTGCGAATATTCAAACACCCTGGTTTTTATTTTTTTAGCCAGGCCGTGGTTGCGGTAGTCAGGGTGCACAATAAGGCCGGAGTTGGCTACGAACTTGCCGTGGCTCCAGCTTTCTATATAGCAAAAGCCTGCAAACTTGCCGTCGGCAACAGCTATCACAGCATCCTTGTTTTCCATCTTTTTAACGATGTAATCAGGCGAACGTTTTGCAATACCAGTACCGCGCTGTATGGCAGACTCGTACATGGTGTCGCAAATTTCCTGTGAAAACTTGTAGTGCTCCTCTCGGGCTATTACAATTTGTATATTCATTTCAGGGGATAAAAGAAATAAATTATGGTAAAATGGCTAAATGATCTTTTTTGGGAAACAAACCGGGCGGACCGGCTTAATATATAAGCATACCGTTACGGATTTAAGCGCGGGCTTAAAAACGAATTAAGGTTGCTGATAAAAGAATGATTTGTAAGGGTAAACCCTATCAATAAAACAGATGGTGTTTTCAATTCAGTAAAATAAAAAAGTGAATATTTAAGCGTAAACTTTTGCGGCATTAACATGGCCGCACCATCCGGCAGGGTACCGGGGTGTTTATGCTAAACATAGGGGTGCTATGTAATTCTTTTTTATTCATGGCTGCAAATGTATAGTTTTTGAAAAAATAAACAACTTAAAATTCTTATAAATATTCAAATATCACTAATAACCCCTAAAAAGTTATGGTGTAATTGTTAATCTTAGGTTATCTTAAACAAAAAACGCTCCAAAAAAGGGGAGCGTAGTTAAGTTTTTTTGAAACTTGTGTTTATTTTTTTGCACCCTTGCCGGTTTCCTTTAAAAACAGGCAAGCAATAATTGCAACGGTTATAATTACTATGAAGAATAAAATGGCGCCCCTAAAATTAGCCTCGTTATTGGTTACTATGTTTAGCGATTTTCCGTACAGGTAGCTAAATACGGGCCCAAGTAATGAGGTTACCCCAAAGGTTAAAAAGTTTATGGCTCCTGTTGCGCTGCCCTTAACACTATCAGGATTAGCTTCTTTAATTACCGAATACGGTATCATAGCCGCACCCGATGCAACACCCATAAGGAAGGTGCTAAAGTAGGCCGGCATAAGCGTAGGGAAGTAGCACAGCTGCGCCAGGCTAAGTATCATGACCAGTGCACCGGCTACAAGTACAGGTTTGCGGCCCAGCCTGTCGGCCAGCCAGCCTAATAGTGGGCAGCCCACTGCCCAACCCAGCGGAACCAGGGCACAGGCAAGGGTAGCGGTTGTATAATCGAGTCCGCGGCCTGTTTGAAAGAATGCCACGCCCCACGTCATGGCAAAGATGGTGGTAGGGGCAAAGAGCAGCCCGGATATTAACCCCGATAAATAGCTTTGCGGATTGCTGAATACTATCTTGTAAGGTGCTAACAGGCTTCTTTTGGGCGGTGTGGTTACAATGGCAATGGCTCCTTTTTGGGTAGGTGTAAAGTAAATGATGAGACCTGCTATAATAAAGGAGGCTATGCCCATAATGATCCAGAAGTAGTTAACGGGCAGCCCGCCCTTTAAAACAGGAGCCGACAGGAACTGACCGGCCGATCCGCCGAGCATGCCTAAACTTTGTGTAGCACCAATAGCTGTTGCGAGCCTTTTAGGCGAAAATGCCCTTGCTGCGAGGTACACGCAGGCCGGAAACGCCAGTGCCGACCCCATGCCCTGCAATAGCCTGCCTGCGTAACCCGTGTACAGGTAGGCAACTGAAAAGAGAATGCAGCCAAGCCCCAAAAGTATTGCCCCAATAAATAAAGGATATTTTGCCCCGGCTTTATCTATAGCGATACCTGCAGCAAGGCTGGTAACAGAGTAGGTAAGGTAGTAAGAGCCAATTACGGCACTCACTCTTCCGGGTGTGGTGCTAAAAGCGGTAATAAGATCGGGCAGCATGATGCTTGGTGCCGACCGCACGGCATATTCTAATGCATAAAAAAGCAATCCAAGTACCCATGCAATAACAAAAGGGTTCCATTTTTTAGTTTCAGATATCGTATTCATTTTAATCTAATGCTTCATTTGAAAGCATTAAATTTAAGAATGACAATTCAATAAATACTACCGAATAAATTTTATAAGATTATTATTGCTTAATATGTAAGCAATGGGCTTTAAAATTATCATATTCAAAAAATATATCTAAAAAGGCAGAAGCTAAAAATTGTGTTTTTTAGTAAGGAGCCCTCTCAAAAATATTTTAATGCAAAAAAGCCGAATCTCGAAGTCCGAAAGTGAAATATTAAGCTGTTTTAAAATTTAAATTGTAATTATTTACTTACAAAAAAAAGCTCCCATTTGGGAGCTTTTTTACAAACTATAAATTAAATCTTAATTCTGTTTTTTTGTGAAGGGAGGCAGCAATTTGCTGCTAACCTCGCCAAAGCCAATACGAACTTCGTCATTCTGGCAATAGCCACGCATAATAACACAGTCGCCATCGTTAATAAACTTACGCTCAGTACCATCGCTTAGCGTTATAGGGTTTTTGCCGCCCCATGTAAGCTCCAGCATTGAGCCAAAACTATCCTCGGTAGGGCCGCTTATCGTACCGCTGCCCATAAGGTCGCCACTGTTTACGCGGCATCCGTTAATGGTGTGGTGCGCAAGCTGTTGCGCCATACTCCAGTACATGTACTTAAAATTAGAGTTGCTTATTACGGTCTCAATACCGTCTTCCGGTTCTATAGCTACCTGTAAATTAATGTCATAGGCATGTTTACCTTCCTGTTGAAGGTACTCTAATGGCTTAGGGTTCTGTTCCGGCCCCTGCGCCCTGAAAGGCTCTAAGGCATCAAGTGTAACGATCCATGGCGACATAGATGAGGCAAAGTTCTTGGCGAGGAAGGGCCCAAGCGGCACGTACTCCCATTTTTGTATGTCCCTGGCACTCCAGTCGTTAAACAGCACTAAGCCAAAAATATGCTCTTCAGCCTCTTCAACCGGGATAGATTCACCCATAACATTGGCATCGGTTGTAATAAAAGCCATTTCAAGCTCAAAATCAACCAGTTTAGATGGCCCGAACACGGGCTGGGTTTCGCCATTTGGCAGCGTTTGCCCCATTGGCCTGTGCACGGGTATACCCGATGGTACAATGGTACTGCTCCTGCCGTGGTAGCCTACCGGTAGGTGTAACCAGTTGGGCAACAGTGCATTCTCCGGGTCACGAAACATCTTACCTACATTAGTAGCATGCTCTTTGCTGCTGTAAAAATCGGTATAATCGCCTATAAGCACAGGCAGTTGCATTTCTACATCTTCTATATTAAAAATAACAACTTCCCTGTGGGCTTCGTTGTCTTTAAGCGTAGTGTTTTTTGTATCAAATAGTTCGGCTATCCTGTTGCGCACCAGGCGCCATGTTTTTTTACCATCGCTTATAAAATCGTTAAGCGTATCCTGCATAAACATGTCATCGGTAAGCTCTATGCCTTCAAAGTAATTTAGCTGTTGCAGGGCGCCAAGATCTATGGCAAAATCGCCTATCCTGGTGCCTATTGTAACCACATCATCTTTAGTAATAAACACTCCAAAAGGGATGTTCTGTATGGGGAAATCACTGTCTTTAGGCACGTTAAGCCAGGATTTTCTATTAGGATCGTTTGCTGTAAGTGGCATATTTTTTCGTGTGTTTTTTGCTTTATTGAGTCATCAAATATAGGGGCATATCTCGTTTTACCAAACGTTTTTTGTACTTTTGTCGTCAAATTAACGAAAAATTATATAATGCAACGCGACGAACAAATTTTTGACCTAATTCTTGAAGAGCAGGACAGGCAGATACACGGCCTGGAACTAATTGCATCAGAAAACTTTGTAAGCGACCAGGTTATGGAAGCAGCAGGGTCTGTACTAACCAACAAATATGCCGAGGGTTACCCGGGTAAAAGGTATTACGGCGGATGCGAAGTAGTAGATGTTATAGAACAGATAGCCATAGACAGGGCAAAGGCTTTGTTTGGCGCAGAATATGCTAATGTGCAGCCACACTCTGGCTCTCAGGCAAATGCATCTGTTTTTCACGCGTGCTTACAGGCAGGCGATAAAATTTTAGGTTTCGACCTTTCGCACGGTGGGCACCTTACACACGGTTCTCCTGTAAACTTTTCAGGAAGGCTTTATCAACCAACCTTTTATGGTGTTGATAAAGAAACAGGCCGTTTAGATTATGATAAAATTCAGGAAATTGCTACTAAAGAGCAGCCTAAACTTATAATTGCAGGCGCATCGGCTTACTCGCGCGATATGGATTTTGCCCGTTTCAGGGAAATTGCCGATAGCGTTGGCGCCATATTGCTTGCCGATATTTCGCACCCTGCCGGCCTAATTGCCAAAGGGTTAATGAACGATCCTATACCTCATTGCCATATAGTTACAACCACTACCCACAAAACCCTTAGAGGGCCAAGGGGCGGACTTATACTTATGGGTAAAGATTTTGAAAACCCATGGGGACACAAAACGCCTAAAGGGGAGATAAGGATGATGTCGGCTTTATTAGACCTTGCGGTGTTCCCGGGTAACCAGGGCGGGCCGTTAGAGCATATTATTGCTGCTAAGGCTGTTGCGTTTGGTGAGGCTTTATCAGATGAGTTCTTTACCTATGCAAGGCAGTTACAAAAAAATGCTAAAGTTATGGCCGATGCTTTTGTGGCACGCGGTTACAACATAATTTCCGGAGGTACAGATAACCACATGATGCTTATTGACCTAAGGAATAAAAATATCTCAGGTAAAGAGGCTGAAAACGCCCTTGTTAAAGCTGAAATTACTGTGAACAAGAACATGGTGCCGTTTGATGATAAATCGCCGTTTGTAACGTCGGGTATCCGTGTGGGTACTGCTGCAATTACAACCCGTGGCCTTGTTGAGGCGGATATGGAGACCATTGTTGATTTTATTGACAGGGTAATTAAAGACCATACTAACGAAGAATTATTAGAGCAAATTGCCGATGAGGTTAACGAAATGATGAGCGAAAGGCCTATATTTGTTTTCTAAGAAATTTTTTACAATATTTGGAAACCCTTTAATTAAATTTAAAGGGTTTTTTATTTACATCTTACATATATGCCACACGCTCAACGAATCAGGATGATGCTGGGCAGTTTTATACCCATTGAAGACGACGATTGGGAAAAGCTGTCTGCTAACTTTAAACACAGGTCTTTTAAAAAGGGAGACTTGCTTATTAGGGAAGGGGAGCATGAAACCTACATGAACTTTTTGATTAAAGGTGCTACCCGTAACTTTTTTATGCACGACGATAAAGAATATACTATAGAGTTTTTCTTTGAAGGAGAGTTTGTTACAGCTTATTATTCACTAATTACAAATGAGCCAAGCCTCGTAACTATAGAGTTTATTGAAAATACCGAGGTTATAAGTTTTCCTTACAGGGATATTGAGAACCTGCACAAAACCAGCCTGGAAAACAATATTGTAGGCCGGAAAATGGCCGAGATGCATTACATTAAAAGGTTAAGGAGAGAGATGGAACTGCTATCGCTTACAGCAGAGGAGCGCTATAATAAGCTGCTTGATAAAAACCCGACAATGGTAAGTAACATATCGGTAAAGCACCTATCTTCTTACTTAGGTATACACCCGGAAAGTTTAAGCAGGATACGAAAAAAACGATTAAGCTAACCTATGTCATTTTTTTGGATGTAGGAATTTGCCATCTTTGTAATCCCCTAAAAGCCAACTAATATTTTACTACTTCATCACGAAGTCATTATTGGTGCTATTATTAACGTTCGTTGCTGCCGCTATTTTAAATATATGCCTATGTATATTTTAGGTTAGCGGCGCATGACGTTAATGTCCCCCCTAAAATCTAAAAATAAACAAAATTCCATTATATTGCTAACACAACAGATATTATTAATTACGTATGATAAATAGCAGGCAATTAGGATTGAGCTAAAAAGATGTGGTAAGAAACATGAATTGCCATAAAAAGCAAAGACCCGTGGGTGGAAGCCCCTGGGTCTTTAAAACTAAAGACCTATAACGTGGTCAGTAGTAAGATGCAAATGTAAGGTCAATTTTATTAAAACCCTAACGTTTACGGGTTATTTTTACGAAATAATAAGGTCATATTTCTCTAAAAGACCCTTAAGTCCTGCCTGTGAGAACTTTGCCTTGCGTAATTTATTTCGTTCCGGGTCTATCGTAAAGTTATAACTGGTAGTAAAATCAGCTTTATTGGCAATTGCATCTACAAAAACGCTTTTGTGAAGGTTGCAATTGTCAAAAATAACGCCAGTAAGATCGGTGTTCATAAAGTCTACCGCAATAAGGCCGCAATTTGTAAATACTGTACCCTTAATTTTAAGAGTGTAAAATTTGGCATAATCCAGTGTACAATCTTTAAATTCTACCTGCATAAGCAAGGGGTCGCACATGGTAAAATTTACACCGGTAAAGCTGCAATTGGTAAACACGGCATTACGGAGCGATACATAGTTGATCTTCGCCTCGTTAAAATTGCAGTCTATAAAAACACAGTCTATAAAGGCAACCGCCAGAAAATCGCAGGCCGTAAAATCGCAATTGGTAAAGGTACATCGCTCGTAATCGCGGTACATAATATCATCCAGCCCTAATTGTAAATTACTGTATTCATGATCTAATATGTATTTTGAGGATATCATTTAAATAGTGTTTGTAGAAGGGTGTAAATATAGCAAAACCCCACGCATGGGCGTGGGGTTCAAACAAACAAAACAAACATATATAGCCTGATTACAAATTGGCCAGTTCAAAAGTGAGAGCCACGTAGTAAAGCGCGCCAATAGTTGGCCCGGCAGCATACTGGTAATACCTGTTATTTAAAATGTTGGTACCGCCTATTTTTGCAGTTGCATATACCATCGGGATTTTTACATTAACCTGCGCATCCATAGTAAAATAAGCGGGAACGTCGCCATTTGCCAGGGTGCTTTCCCAGTAAAAAGCATCCTGCCAGCGGCCGACAATATTAAAGCCTACATTTTTTACTATCTGCCTGTTACCGAATGATAGGTTGGTTACCCACTTAGGGGTGTTGAACGACGTTGTAAAAATATCCGACTTGCTGTTGGTTACAAGGTCGTTATAACTTACATTAAAGCCTGCATTGTAATCCTCATAAAAATTGTATTTGATGCCAAAGGTAGAGCCGTAGCTTTTATACTTATTTGCACTGTTGGTAAACACCCTGTAGCGATCCTGCTGGTTACGGGTTAGCATGGCCAGTACGGCAGCATCTGTACCTACTGTACCTGTTTTGGGTACCGCAACTTCTACCTGGCCCAAAAAGCCATCATAGATATTAAAATAAGCATCCCAATCTATAGAAATAGTGTTGTTTAGCACCACGCTTTTATAACCTATTTCAAACGAGTTTATCTGTTCAGGTTTCATTTGTGATAAATTAGCCTTTACCAGTATATTTTTGTTATCAAGCGCAGCCTGGTTTTTATCGGCACCACCATCTACAGCAGCATTTACCGCTGCATTAAAGTTATCTATTGAGGTAAGAGTATAAGAATTTTCTAAAAACCCAATACCTTCATTAACGCGAGCCAAACCACCTACGCGCCTTACATTACCGTTGTTTACAAATGAAAGCGCTTCAAACAATGACGGGAACCTGAATCCGTTTTGAAATGATGCCCTAAAATTATGGTTGTCTGTTGGCGAATATACAAAGGCAATACGCGGATTGAATTTTGTATCAAACTCAGGATTCCTGTCGGCACGTAATGATGCGTTTATTTTTAGCTTATTGTCAAACAGTCTTTTGGTTATTTGTGCAAAAACACCATATTTTTCATATTTCTGCTTATCCCCAAATGTACCGTTAGCAAGCGCAACGTTGCGTTCTGCCACTTGGCGGCCAAAATCAACAAAGTTGTTGCCATCCGGAGTTACAAGGTACTGCCTGTAATCAGCACCTGCCTGAAGGTCGAATATTTTTATGTATTTAGAGAAATCATACTGGCCCTCTACATGGTACAGCGCCGACTTTTGCTTTAACCACGCTCCACCTGTTGCCGGAGCTCCGGCAATACCGGAGTTAAGATGATCCCAGTTATTTGTGCTGATAATGGTATTTTTTAGCGCATCAAATTCAGGTGTTCCTGGTTCAACCCGTCCCTGGTCGGCCATCGTACGTGCATTGGTAAATGCCTGTTGTAACGGGGTACCATTGTTAATAGATGCCTGTAGTGCATTTTGAAAAGACGTTCGCCAATCGGCATTTGAGGCGTGGGTTAGGTCAAGGTTATCGGCAAGTGGCTTAAGGTTGTAGGAGTCGCCTGTTTCTTCTAACGATGCATAGGTGCGAATGTAAAATTCCTCGCCTTTAAGCTCAACCTTGTGGTTTTGTACAGTAGCATCTTCCAGTCTTATTTTATTACCCCGCTGAAACGTTCCATCCATTAAACCATAGCGATATACATACGATACCTCTAAATTCTCCCTAATTTTATAGTAGGCACCGGCATCAAACTTGGCGTTGGTCACGGTAGGGTCTACCAGGTCTTTTTCAAGATAACCGGTACGCGACACATTAAAGGTTTTAGGGGCTCCATCTACGGTGGCGGTAACAGTTACACGGTTGTTACGCTCATCGCCATAGTTGTTCCAAAGGTCGGCAGCAGGATTGTTTACGCCGCTAAGTTCGCCAAAACCGGGGTTGGCGGTTACAAGGTTGTTAGGGTTTTGGTCGGTTAGCGTATTAGATATCCAGTCAGTACCTTTAAAGAACGAGCCATTTACTTTAATGGCGAATTTATCCTTAAACACCTTTGCATAGCGTAGGGCAACCTCGGTAACTATAGATGCATCTTTGTCGTTATCGTTAACGTGGTTTACTCCTGTTCGTTGATACAGGCTTAATCCCTGATGTGTAAATGGGCTGCGTGTTTGCAGGCTGGCAAGGCCGTTAATCGCATTCATTCCGTATAGGGCAGAAGCTGCACCGGGGGTAATTTCAACGCTTTGTATGTCCAGTTCTGTTGGGCCAATGGCATTACCTAACGGAACGCCCAAGGTTGCTGCCTGAACGTCTACACCATCTACCAATTGCATAAACCTAAAGTTGTTGGGTACATTAAAGCCGCGCGCATTGGGCACTTTAAGTGTCAAACTTGATGTTAACAGCTGAACCCCCTTTACATTATCCAATGCCTCATAAAAAGTAGGGGCGGGGTTGTCTTTGATGGCTTTTATATCAATTTTTTCGATGGATATGGGCGATTGCAGTATCCTTTCCTCTACACGGGATGCCGAAACAACAACCTCGTTAAGCAGGGTATTTTCGGTATTAAGTTCAACAGCAATTTTACTTTGCGATGATAGTACCTGTACTTCCTGCGACCTGAAGCCTATCCCTGAAAATACCAGTGTAAAAGGATAACGTATTTGAGTTTTTATAAAGAATTCGCCATTTTCATTAGTTGAGGTAACTTCTGCTGTGCCTTTTATGGCAACAGTAGCGCCCGGCAGTGGCTCTTTTAATTCCCTGTCTTTAACAATACCTGATATTTCTACGGTTTGGCTTTGGGCAAAGGTGTTTTGTGAGATTAAGAATAAAAACAATAAGGCTATAAGCCTCAAATGTGTTTTGAAGTAAGCATTCTTCATATAAAATTTGTGCTTTATTTGTGGTTTTATCGGGGCAAATGTAGCAATTATTCCGAATAAAATATATAGTCTATGGTTTTTATAGACTAATAAAATAAAAAAATACTTTTGTACGAGTTGGAGAAGGGAAATGGTAGGGATTTTTAGTATTTAATCAACATTGCCCAATCCTTATAATTAGTATACGTGACATAAACAAAAAGCCCGAAACGTATAGTTTCGGGCTTTAATATAACTTTAACAGAGATGGTATTAATAACCCTGATTTTGGGTAAACTCTTTATTAACATCCATTGTTCGCTGCGGAATAGGGAATACCCTGCGGTAAGGCTCTGATGCAGGTTTAGCCGATGTAGGCCTCGCAGCATCAAATTTACCAAAGCGTATCATTTGTGGCCTTCTCCACATTTCCCAATACATTTCAAAACCTATTTCGCGGTACAGGATATCCATATTTATAGCTGGTATAACTACGCCGGGTGCGTTACCGTAAAGCGACTCGCGGGTCCTGCTGGTACGCAGTAAGTTAATATCTGCAAGGGCAGCACTGGTATTACCTTTACGCATGTAAGCTTCGGCCCTCAAAGTATAAATACCTCCTAAGCGGTATAGCGGTATATCTACAGCGCTTGTGCCATTGCCTGCCTCAGGGTCAAATTCAAATTTAAAGCTACGCGCACCTCTGTTTATCTGGTTTTGGGCAAATACTGCCTGCGTAGGATTATCAAAGTTTAGTTCCGGAGTAAAATCCATTGGCGTAGTAGCACTTTTTTCGCATACAAGAGCCGATATTTTTATCCTTCCATCCCCAGTCATTTCAAATGCTCCGGCAGATGTAAGTTTAGGGCCATACTGCTGACCCACTTGTATACCGCGGTTAAAATGAAACCAAGGTAACGTTGTACCGGCTACAATGCTTGTTGCAGGCGCGCTAACATCGGTACCGTCGTTCATAAACCATGTACCATCTGCATATTGGTATTTACGTGCAAAGCGGGGGTCATCATGAAAACCATCCCAAGTGCTATAAAACTCAGGGGTAATACATGAGGCGTTGGTACCCCTGTTTGTTGCAGAACACCTTTGGTTACGCTCCATAGAGTTGTAAGCAAGGTCGTTACTGCCATTGTGCAGGTTGTCTATCTTTTGCGTAATTGCAAAAATAAGTTCCGGTGCACCAGAGTTGTTTAAAGAAAAATTATCAAAATAATTACTTGCAAGGCTGTATGTCCCGGAGTCTATAAGAAGGCTGGTGTAATAAATTACCCTGTCCATATCGTTACCGCCACCGCTGACAGCAGCCTCTGTAAAGTTAAAGTTAGATGAGCTGTTAAATCGGTCTTTAAACACTGCACGGTTAAGGTTCATGGTACTAAGCAGTGCATAAGCAGCTTGTTTGGTAAACCTTCCGTTGTGTGTGCCCTGAGTGCCCATATCGGCAAGTTGTGGCAATAACGCTTCAACATCAAGAATAAGATTATCTATTGCGTCTGCTGCTTGCAATATCTGCAAAGGTGCGCCGGGTACAAGAGGGTCGCGGTAAGGAGCCTGTCCGTAAAGGTCAAGCGTATGATATGTGTAAAAAGCAAGCATACCTTTTGCTTCCGCAAGAAATAAATCCTTTTGTTCGTCATTACCATCAGTTATTGCTTTAATAGCTACTAAAGAACGCGTAATACCATCGGTAATCTGGTTAAAGTTATCCGTAATAACCGCATTGTCCGGTGCCCATGTAAACTCGTGCATGGCGCGCCATTTGCCACCATCTCCCCAGTCAGATCCGCGGGTAGGCAATATACCTATATCACTGCTGTATTCCTGCATGGCAAGCATGCCGCCATGGCTGGTAAAAGTATTTTCTCCTAAACGATCATACACTGCTGCCAGTGCGTTGGTAGAGCTTGATGCTTCGCCTACCAGAACTTCGTCTAACACGTCTTCGTTAAGAGAAGTACATCCTGCTAACAGTACGGTAAGGCAGGCTGTAATTATAGTTTTGCTGTTAATTATTGTTTTTAACTTCATAGCGTTATATTTTAAATGTTGCACCAATTATAAATGTTCTTGCTGTTGGGTAAGTTCCATAATCAATACCAAGAGACTGATTACCATTGTTAGCCTTGTTGCTGTTTATTAATGGGTCAAAACCAGAATAGTTTGTTATTGTAAACAGGTTTTGGCCAGTAACATATAGGTTTAAACTTTGCATCCAGGCAATGCTTGGGTGTTTAAAAGTATAACCTATACGGGCACTGTTAAGCCTTATGAAATCGGATTTCTCAAGGTATAATGATGAAAGCTGAGGTGCATTTGACTGGTTGGCACCGGAGTTAGAATAATTTGATAGCGTGTTCCTGTCAGATGCCAAGTTGTTAATGTTAAGGGCATTTAAACCTGTGTTATTAAGAAGGTAACCGCCGGTTTGGCCAATTATAGAGAATGAAAAATCAAAATCTTTGTAGCGCATGTTACTATTAAGGCCATAGGTAAATTTAGGTATTGCACCTTCTGTAATAACACGGTCGTTGTTGCTTATTACACCATCGCCGTTTTGATCTTTATAAATAGGAGCGCCATCTGCATCAAAGCCTGTGTGCTCTAACAGGTAGAATGAACCCGCTGCATACCCGCTTTTGTAGATATTACCCAATACACCCGACTGGCCAGGGCCGGAAATAGTACCTGATAAAATTTCTGATACCGGAAGATCTTTAATTTCATTTTTAAGAGTGGCGCCGTTTACATCTAAATCCCATGTAAAATCTTCTGTATTTATAATCTTAGAGCCTAACATAAACTCAAGGCCGCTGTTTACTATTTCACCATCCATGTTTGTCCATACGTTAGGCGTAGAGCTCAATACAGGAGCCGGAATAAAGAGAATAGCATCTGTAGTGGTTTTATTAAAGTAATCTACACTACCATATAGCTTATCAGCCCAAAGGTTAAAATCAACTCCAATATTATATTGTGTTACCACTTCCCATTTAAGATCGGGGTTTGCAGTTCGGGAATACGTTACACCGTTTATTAATCCCAGATCGTTATATAAGTAGTAGCCATCTGCAGCGGTTAGAGAGTAGCTGGCCTGAGTAACTTTATTTTGTACTTCCTGGTTACCTGTCTGGCCCCAGCTTGCGCGAAGTTTAAGGTTATCTACCACTGTAGATTCTTTTAAAAAGCTTTCTTCAGAGATATTCCAACCTGCCGCAGCCGATGGAAAGTAACCGTATTTATTGTTCTCGCCAAAACGTGTAGAACCATCTGCCCTTAACGATGCCGTTAAAAGGTATTTACCATCAAAAGCATAGTTAACTCTTCCAAAATACGATTGCAATTCGTTAATTTGGGCATAACCCGATACACCCGATTGCACACCTCTGTAACCTGGATTGATTGAAGGCTTTATGCCTTCGCCTCTTTCACCTATCTGGTCTACAATAAAGCTTGTACCGCTTGTTTCAAATTTTTGGTAAGAGAAACCGCCCATAACGTCAAACTTATTTTTTCCTGTAAGGAAGTCGTAGGTTAAATAGTGCTCTATCAGGGTATTTTTTGAGTCTACGTTGCCCTGTACGTAACGACCTGTTGTGCTACGGTCGGTAAGGTTACGGTAAATTGTTGTATTCCTTTCTGCAACAGATCGGTCTATACCTAAATTCATTTTATATTCCAGTCCTTTTAGTATCCTAAAAGATGTTTCCATGTTACCCAACACACGTGTTGTACGGGTTTCATCTTCATAAATACTTAACAGGTATGCCGGGTTGTAATGGGCATTCATGTTAAAGTTAGTATACGCGCCGGTTTCGTCAAAAACAGGGCGTGTAGGATTTGCCATAAGTGTGTGGATAATCAGCTGTCCGTCAGACCCTCCGTCATCACTTGTTGGTACACCACTATCTTTTGTTTCGCTGGCAGTAAGGTTAACTTTAAATTTTAAGCGCTTATCATCTAAAAACGATTCGGCTACGTTTACCCTTCCGGTAGTACGTTTAAACGCACTCTGGTTAACAATACCTTCTTGGTCCATTTGTGCTAAAGACACGTAATAATTACCACTATCGGTACCTTTAGAATAGGATAAGGAGTTGTTTTTTGTAACTGCATCCCTAAAAATCACATCCTGCCAATCGGTATTTCCACCGTGGTCAAAAGCAGGATCGGTAATAGCATTGCGGTATTCGTCGGCAGAAAGTACGTCAAGCTTATTCATTATTTTAGAGAAACCTAAATAAGAATCCACTGTAAAGCCTGCCTTTCCTTTAGCACCTTTTTTAGTAGTAACAATTACAACACCGTTAGATCCTCTTGCACCATATATGGCAGCAGCAGAAGCATCTTTAAGCACGGATATCGACTCAATATCACTGGTGTTTAAAAAGTTAAGTGGGTTTTTTGCAGCCGAAGCACCAAAACCTACGTTAGCGCCTGTAGGGCTTACACCGTCGTTAGTTAACGGCACGCCATCTACCACGAATAATGGAGTACTACCGCTCCTGATAGAGCCTACACCACGAATGTTTACATTTATACCAGCTCCCGGCTCACCACTGGTTGGCGTAACTCGCACACCGGCAATTTTACCCTGCAAAAGCTGGTCGGTAGAGATGTTTACACCCTGCCTAAACTGGCTTTCACTTATTTGGCTAACTGCACCCGTAACGTCTTTTTTAGCTTGTTTACCATAACCTACTACAAGAACTTCGTTAAGTTCTGATGCATCGGGTAAAAGGGTAACAGTTACTGTACTGCCTGTTATAGTTATTGTTTGTGTTTTGTAGCCCATATATATAACATCTATGGTTCTTCCTACTGCTACGTTGATTTCAAAATTACCGTCGATATCGGTAGCTACGCTGTTGCTTGTACCTGTTTCCAGTACCGATGCTCCCGGTAGCGGCATGCCGTTCTCATCAAGCACTTTACCCTTTACAGTTTCCTGTAGCAGGGCGCTATTGCTGATAACATTAATTTTTGCCGACTCATTTACTATGTTGTTGGCATAACCGGCCTGTAGTGATAGCAGGGCGGGTACTACAAAACACAGGCTTTTAAGTTGTGGTGTAATTTTAGAGTACATTCAGTTTAAATTATTGGTTTTAATGATACTTTGTGTTTAAAGCCATTGCATGTGTTATGCTCTGGCGTTTTTTGGGTTGTGCATGCGTATTCCTTTTTATTATCTCATAGTGTATTGTTAAAAATTATTACTCTGAGTTTTTTAGTAATTTTTTAGTGGATGACAGCTGCTGTTTATAGCGTATAAATATTGACTGCGAAATAAGGCTATACAGCGCCAAACTATTTTTACTGAAGGTTATCTTTAAATTAATTTGGTGTGGATTATCGTGCAAAAAATCATGGTATTGTTAAGTAAACCTTAGTTGCGTTATTAACTATATCGTTTGTAACAGGGGCATTTTTGCAACTTAGTTTACACAAACCTTACAAAGGATTTTCTTTATGTTTTTTTTAGGCTAACACAGCCTTAACACCGGGCTTTTAGTTTTGCGGGTGCAATAAAAACCGCACATTTACTTATGAAATTACCTATCACGGCATTTACCGCTTTACTTGCGGTAGCCTCTTTTACAGCGCATGCTCAGGACGACAACACCAAACTGAATAAGATACAGGTTATAGGATCGCACAATAGTTATAAAATTGGTATCGAACCTGCCTTGTATAAGGTATTGGCTGCAAAAGACTCTACTGCCATGAAGGGTTTGCAGTACGACCATATTTCTATTATCGATCAGCTTAATATGGGGCTTCGCAATCTTGAAATTGATATTTATGCCGATAGTAAAGGCGGTAAGTATGCCCATCCTAAAGGGCTTGACCTGGCTAAGGCTGATAAAACCTACGATACTAATGGTGAAATGAACAAACCGGGCTTTAAGGTTTTTCACGTTACCGATGTTGACTTTTGGAGCTGGACACCAACTTTTGAAGGCTGCCTTCAGCAGTTAAAAGCGTGGAGCGATGCTAACCCGGGGCATGTGCCGATATTTATTACGCTGGAGCCTAAAGATGGCGATGCCAATCGTTTTGGTACAACGCCGGAGGCTTTTACAACACAACTATTTGATGAGGTTGATGCTGTAATTAAGAAAAACCTGGGTGAGAATAAACTTATAACGCCTGATATGGTTCGCGGCAAATATAAAACACTTGAAGAAGCAGTAATTGCCGGAAACTGGCCAACTTTAAAACAAGCTAAAGGCAAATTCTTTTTCCTGTTAGATAACAGCGATAAGAAAATGGAGCTCTACATGAAAGACCATCCTTCTTTAAAAGGGCGTGTTGCTTTTGTAAATGCAAAACCGGGTACACCGGAGGCTGCTGCTATGTTCAGGAACAATTCTAAAGATGCAGCAATTCCTGATCTCGTTAAGAAAGGGTATATCATACGTACCCGTGCCGATTCTGACACTAAAGAAGCGCGTGCCAATGATTATTCGCATTTTACGGCAGCAAAAAACAGTGGCGCACAAATAATCACTACCGATTATTACAAACCAAGCCAACTATTTAAATCAAACTATTCTGTAAAGTTTGATGATGGTAAATACGTAAGGCCAAACCCTGTGAACGGTACTAAAAAGTAATATACCTACTCCAATAAAATCAAAACCCTGCTAAGAATTCCTTAGCAGGGTTTTTGTTGTTTTTATTTCAGATCTATAATGTCTCGGCACGCTTCTTAGCTGTAAAGACAAAGTACAAGCCTACCAATATAAACGGTATGCTGAGCCACTGCCCGGTTAGGAGTAGGGGCTGCTTGCCTTCAAAACCACCTTGGCTTTGTTTTACAAATTCTACCACAAAACGAACGCTCCACAGCAGCACTAAGAATACCCCGAATATAAGTCCGTGGTGTTTACGCGAATCGGTTTTCCAATACATATAAAACAGGATAAGAAATACAAAAATATATCCAAATGCTTCATACAATTGCGCCGGGTGCCTAAACGGAATACCGTTTAATACATCAGCATATTGTGGGTCGTTAGCAATAAGGTTGTATGCCGTATCAGGGTCTGTGGTCTGTGTAATTTTCATGGCAGCGCTGGGGCTTATATTATCTGTATCTCTCACAAATCGTACCGCAGTATCAACCTCGGGTGATGTTTCGCTGCCAAGGATCTCACTATTAAAAAAGTTGCCAATCCTTACAAATATACCACCACTGGCAACAGGTAGTACAACCCTGTCCAGCATCCAGAGTACCGGCCTGTGGATTATTTTTTTACTGTACCATACAACTGTACCAATAACAGCAATGGCTGCGCCGTGACTGGCAAGGCCGGTAAAGCCTGTAAATTCAAATTCAGGGCTAAATTTAAATGGCAGTATTATTTCTGAAAGATGGTCTTTATAATAGTGCCAGTCGTAAAAGAAAACGTGACCTAAGCGCGCACCCAGCATTGTTGCAAAAATGGTGTAAATAAACAGTGTATCAAGTTTCGCTACCGATTCACCTTCTCTGTCGTATATCTTTTTCATAATATACCATCCAAGCCCAAAGGCAATTACAAACATAAGGCTGTAAAAGTGCAGGATGTAAAAACCCAGGTTTATGCCATCATTAAAATTCCAGGTAAAACTTAAAAAGTGCGTCATTGCAGGGGAGGTTTATAGTGTTGGTCGTAACAATGGTGGTTATGTTACGGCAATGCATAAAAAAACCGCCTTTAAGGCGGTTTATATTATAGAGTTTCAGTACGTTTTTTCGCTGTAAATATCAGGTATAAACCTGCAATTATAAACGGTATACTAAGCCATTGGCCTGTTAGTAGTATAGGATGCTCGCCTTCAAAACCACCCTGGCTTTGTTTTACAAACTCCACCACAAAACGAACCGTCCAGAGTAATACTAAAAATACCCCGAAGATAAGCCCATGATGCTTGCGCGAATCGGTTTTCCAGTACATATAAAATATGATAAGGAACACAAATACATATCCAAATGCCTCATACAATTGTGCAGGGTGCCTGAATGGTATCTTAGCAAGTGTGTCAGCAAACTGCGGATCGTGCTCTATAAGATCATACGCCTTGTTAGGGTCTGTGGCACCGGTAATTTTCATAGCCTTATATTTATTAAGGTTATCTTCTCCCTTAATAAATCGTACAGCTGTAGCCAGTTTAGGCGATGTTTCGCTACCTAAAATCTCACTGTTAAAAAAGTTACCAAGCCTAACAAATATACCACCGCTGGTTACCGGTATAACAACCCTGTCCAATACCCAAAGTACCGGCCTGTGTATTACCTTTTTACTGTACCAAAACATAGTAAGTATAATAGCTATGGCAGCACCGTGGCTCGCAAGGCCTGCAAATCCTGTAAATTCAAATTCAGGGTCAAATTTAAAAGGCAAAAGTATCTCTGCCGGATGGTCTTTAAAATAATCCCAGTCATAAAAGAAAACATGCCCAAGCCTTGCTCCTAAAAGCGTGGCAACAAGGGTATAAATGAAAAGCTTGTCCAGTTTTTCTACCGGCTCACCCTCACGGTCAAATATTTTTTTCATAATAACCCAGCCAAGCCCAAAAGCCACCACAAACATAAGGCTGTATAAGCGTAATGTAATAGGGCCAAGGTGCAGTCCTTCGGTAGGATTCCATGTTATACTTAAACTGTGTATCATTTTAATGAGGTTGATTTATTAGTTTGTTGTATTATCTTATTTAATGATTATGGTTACAGGCCTTATCGGGCACCGGGTCATAACCTTTGCCACCCCAGGGGTTACAGCTAACAATGCGTTTTATGCCCAGCCATCCGCCTTTAATAAGTCCGTGTTTTTGCAAAGCTTCTACGGTATATTGAGAACAGGTAGGGCTGTAGCGGCATGCTGAAGGCAGTATTGGCGATATAGCCAACTGGTAAAAGCGTATTAGCAGTACAAAAGGGTAGGTTATAATGCTGCCTGCTTTCAAAGTACGGTTAGTTAATGGTAAATGTTGTACCTTCTTTAGTATCCTTAAGCTCTATGCCCAGTGTAGTAAGCCTATCCCTTATCTGGTCTGATAGTGCAAAGTCTTTATTGGCACGTGCCTCATTACGCATTGTAATAAGCATATTAACCACACCTTCAAGCTTTTCGTTATTGTTTTCTTCGCCCTGTTCATTCTTTAAACCCAATACATCAAACACAAAAGAATTTAATGTTTTGGCAAGGGTATCAAGGTCGGCAGATGTTAAGGTTTCTTTACCATCTTTAAGCAGGTTAATGTAACGAACACCATCAAACAGCTGTGCTATAAGTATAGGGCTATTAAAGTCGTCGTTCATAGCATCATAGCACAACTGTTTCCACGCAGCAATATCAAGCGTGGAAGTAGTGTGGGCTTTAATATCGCCAATACTTGTAATGGCATCCATAAGGCGGTTATAACCTTTTTCGGCAGCCACAATGGCATCATTACTAAAATCAAGAACGCTCCTGTAGTGTGCCTGTAACATAAAGAAACGGGCAACAGCAGGGGAGAACGCCTTACTTAGTACACTATTATTACCTGTAAATATTTCACGTGGCAGTATATTATTGCCGGTAGATTTAGACATTTTTTTACCGTTAAGGGTAAGCATGTTGGCATGCATCCAGTAATTAACGGGAGATTGGCCTGTGGCAGCTTCATTTTGCGCAATTTCGCATTCGTGGTGCGGAAATTTAAGGTCCATACCGCCACCGTGAATATCAAAATGATTGCCAAGGTATTTAGTGCTCATAGCAGTACACTCCAGGTGCCACCCCGGGAAACCGTCTCCCCAAGGCGAAGGCCAGCGCATAATATGTTCAGGCTCGGCTTTTTTCCAAAGGGCAAAATCAGCAGGGTTGCGCTTTTCTTCCTGGCCGCTAAGCTCACGTGAGTTAGATAGCATATCGTCAAGGTTACGCTTGCTCAATATGCCGTAATTATGGTCTTTATCGTATTTAACCACATCAAAATAAACCGATCCGTTTGCTTCATAAGCAAAACCGTTATCAATTATTTTTTTAATGGTTTCAATCTGCTCAATAATATGGCCTGTGGCGGTAGGCTCAATACCTGGAGGAAGGTTGTTAAAGAGCTCCAGTATCTGATGAAAATCAACCGAATACTGCTGTACTATTTCCATAGGCTCCAGCTTTTCGAGCCTTGCTTTTTTTGCAATTTTATCCTCACCTTCGTCGGCATCATCTTCAATATGGCCCACATCGGTAATATTACGCACATACCGCACCTTGTACCCTAAATGTTTAAGGTAACGATAAACCAAATCAAAAGATATAAAAGTACGGCAGTTGCCAAGATGCACATTGCTGTACACGGTAGGCCCACATACGTACATTCCTACAGCACCGGGGTGCAGGGAGGTAAAAGATTCTTTTTCTCCGCTAAGCGAATTGTATATCTTTAATTGTTGGTCTTGGTATAGGTGCATATAAATAATAAGGTTAACTAAATGCCTAAAACTGGGTGTCCAGTTTAATGTAATCTAAAAATTCCCTCCTTACGCTCTCTTCTTTAAATTTTCCGCCAAATTCAGAAGTTACAGTACTGCTTTCAATATCGCGAATGCCACGGCTGTTTACACATAAATGTTTTGCATCAATAACGCAGGCAACATCTTCAGTATTCAATACCTTTTTAAGCTCCTGTACAATTTGTATAGTAAGCCTTTCCTGTACCTGCGGGCGCTTTGCAAAATAATCTACAATACGGTTCATTTTAGAGAGTCCCACTACGGTACCGTTGCTAATATAAGCAACATGTGCGCGGCCTACAATGGGTAAAAGGTGGTGCTCGCAGGTAGAATATACTGTGATGTTTTTTTCTACCAGCATTTCGCCGTACTTGTATTTATTATCAAAAGTAGAAGAACTTGGTTTTTTAGAAGGATTAAGGCCTCCAAATATTTCTTTTACAAACATTTTTGCAACACGGTTAGGTGTACCTTTTATACTGTCATCAGTAAGGTCCATACCTAATGTTTTTAAAATGCTTTCAACATCTTTTTTTATTAAGGCTATTTTATCGTCGTCGCTTAAATCAAAAGCATCGTCCCTAAGTGGTGTTTGTGCGCTTGTGGCTATATGGTTTTCTCCAATTTCGTCCCTGTTATCGTCGCTATGGATCATCAGATATTATTTAATATAAAAAATCAGGAGGCAAAGATAGTTATAAAAGTTGATTATAGGAATTTACCGTGCGTGCGATTTTTATTACAGGTTTTTGTGATATAAGTAGTGTTATTTGCCAAGTGCAACATTAAAAATAAAAAATTTGCATTATTACTTAGGGAAAATCAGAGTTAAGCTGTTTATATTAAAAAAAAATATTTTTTTTTGCTGACTTGAACCAATTTATTGTAAATTTCGCGTTTTAAAATTGTAAACTACTGAGATGAAAAAGTACTATTTTTTATTTTTATTGGGTTTAATTACGGTAAGCGTTTTTGGGCAGGGATCTACTGCTCCATCAATGCAGCCGCTTTGTGCGAGTATCAACATTACGTTTGATAATACCACAAACAGCCCGCCCGCAGATCCGGCTTCGGCGGCAGACAGTTATGGCTGCCTTGGAAGTGAACCTAATCCCGCCTGGTTTTATTTTCAAATTGGTACTTCGGGTACATTATCTTTTGATATTGCCCAGTATACTAATGGAGGTACACCTATAGATGTGGATTATATAGCCTGGGGCCCATTCGCGGGTCCGCCGCCTATTTATGGCCCGGCTAACCTTAATAATAGTACAGAGGTAGGATGTAGCTACTCAGGTTCTGCCTTTGAGTCGCTTACAATTAACAATGCCCAGGTAGGGCAGTACTACGTTATCTTACTTACCAATTTTAGTAATCAGGCAGGCCAGATTAGTTTTGAACAAAGTAATACAGGTGCTCCGGGCGCAGGTAGTACAAGTTGTGCTATTTTATGTCCGTTAACCTTAGGCGACGATTTTATTCTTTGTCCGGGAACTTCTGTAGACATTGTTGCACTTATTGATGCTGATCTTGATGAAGAGGATACTACCTACTCATGGACACAGGATGGTGAAACATTACCTGATGCCGATGGGCCAAGTTTAACAGTTAGTGAGCCGGGTGTTTATGAGGTTACAATAAATAATCCGCAATGTATGGAGGATACAACCGATTCGGTTACTGTATTCGCTCCGGATGAAATGCCTATTAATGACCCTGAAGACATTACAATATGTGCTGTTGGGGCTTCGCCATATATTTTTGACCTTACTGTAAACACACCTGTTATTCAGGGAAACCAGGATCCTGAATTATATCCTGTTACTTATTATGGATCTGAAGAAGCAGCAAACGAAGGTTTTCCTCAAATATTCCCTGCTAATGCTTATCCTTCACCAGGGGACGAAGTTATATGGGTAAGGATAGAAGATTATATTACAGGATGTTATACAACCCGTTCATTTACTATTTTTGCTAACCCTGCACCGCAGGCGGGCACACCGGGTGATCTTCAGGCTTGTGATGCTGGTAATGACGGATCTGAAACTTTTGATCTTACCGTTCAGGACGAGGCTGTTTACAATGGTCAGGATCCCGAGCAAAATTTAGTTAGCTACCATACTACCCAAATTGGTGCTACACAAAATACAAGCATTATCCAGACTCCGGAAACTTTTACTACAGGTAGTACTACTGTATATGTGCGTTTAACTAATGTAAATGACGTTGATTGCTACTCTACTTCAAGTTTCCAGATTATTCTTACTCCGGAGCCTGTTGTTGTAGATATAGCAGATGTATTTATTTGTAGTGATGAAACTTATTTATTGCCTGAAGTTGCAGTAGGTAATTATTTTACTGAAGCTAACGGAGAGGGTGACCAATTAGATCCCGGTACACCAATAAGCGAAACTCAGGTTATTTACATATTTGCAGAGTCTAATACTACTCCTAATAACTGTACCGATGAAGAATCGTTTACGGTTACCGTTAACGAAAAACCTGAAGTTGATGAGCCAGCCGAAGTTTTTGCATGTGAAAGCTATATTCTGCCTGCATTAAACGTTGGTCAGTATTTTACAGTTCAAAATGGTACAGGTTCTATTATTGCTCCAAATACTGAAATTACCCAGGATACTACACTATATATATATGCTGAGACTGGTGATGCAAATACAGTAATATGCTCGGACGAATATACATTTGTTATTAACATAGATAACAGGCCAGTAGTTAGCCCTGCTATACCTCTTGAGGCATGTGATGTATTAATAGAAGATAACAATGCACCTAACGATTTTAGCGCTGTATTTAATTTAACTACTGCCGGTAACCAGGTAACAAATAACCAACCAGGTTATACAGTAACATATTATACCGATGAGCAAGGAGCTATAGATGGTAGCAATGTTGGTCTTATTTCGGCTGCCGAAGCAGTAGCCTACAACAGCGAGAGTACACCAGTAACCCCTGTAGAGGAGCCGTTATATATTCGTGTTGTAGCGACAGGCAATACAACCAACTGTGCTACGGTAGTACCGTTGCAGTTAATCGTACACGAAACCCCAGTAATCCCGGTAATAGAAGATTACGTAC